>JACJXU010000001.1 GCA_020636475.1 Chitinophagales bacterium
GCTCTACAAAACCCGCTTGCTGCATCTCCTGAAACCACTGCGAAAACTGAGTAAACGGATTGGCAGCGATTTGGTGTTTATGCAAATCTCCTTTGGCATAATCGCGGCGCAGATGCGAAAGATTTTTATGAAAATGTTCTTCCATTGCTTAACGATAATAATTTTTTTACATCAAACAAAACGAGGGTCGGTTTCCATTACATGTCCACATTTTTTGCAAGTGCGCAAAGATTCATTGCCATAAAAGTATCGAAAAACCGGTAAAAAATCTTTTTCTATGTCGGTAAGTTCAAAGTATTTTTCGTAGAGTTTGTGGTTGCAATTATCACAAAACCACATCAATCCGTCCATTGCGCCAGTGTGTACACGCTTTATTTCCACTACCAAGCCAATAGAACCTTCGGAGCGAATAGGCGAATGAGGCACTTTGGCAGGCAACAGAAACATATCGCCTTGTTTTATGGGTACTTCCACGGCTTTGCCATCTTCTTGTATTTTTACCATAATATCTCCTTCCAACTGATAAAAAAGTTCTTCGGTTTCGTTAAAGTGATAATCTTTGCGCGCATTGGGTCCGGCAACTATCATTACAATATAATCTCCGGCATCCTTGTACAAGTTTCGATTTCCCACAGGAGGTTTTAGTTCATGACGATGCTCGTCAATCCATTGCTGCAAATTAAAAGGTCTGCGAATTGCCATAATAAAGTTTTAATAAATTAGTGTTATAAAAACGAAAGCACTAAGTTATAAAATTTTACAATTTCGGAGAAAAATCAGGTAAAAACAAACGTAGAAGTGCGTGATTTCGGCTATTGTTTTTACTATAAATAGCTTACGGTAAAATATTTATCATTTCACCCAAACGAAATTTCATCCGGCAATTCATTAATATCTGCCCCGGGTTCTCTATTTTCCGGAAAGTACAGTGCCAACTGCTCGCCTATTTTTTCCACCGCAGCAATAATACCTTTGCCGTATTCGCTTTGTGCAAAATAATCACCCAAAATAATGCACACATCGTCCCAAAAACACTCTTCCACTTTTGAATTAATCCCCTCATCACCTAAGACCGCAAAGCAGTGGTCCTCTACCGCAATGTACAACAACACGCCATTTCGGGCAGCAGTTTGGTCAATATACAGTTGCTTAAACACTTGCTGCGCACGCGCAATACTATCTTCCGGGCAATTTGCCTCAATACGCACCACAATTTCGCCCGTAGTGCGTTTTTCCATCGCCTTTATCGTCTGTACTACTTCTAATTTGTCGGATTCTTTTAAAAAGTGTTCAATATTTGTCATTGCGTCTAAGTTATAAAATGAAGGAAACGAAATTATCCTGTGTTCTACAACACCGAAAATCGAAAAAGCGTTTTAAAATACGTAATTTTTGCAAAAAAACGTACCTTTATTCCACAAAACAACACCGAAAAAGAATAAGAGGGGGGCCTCATAGTTCAATGGATAGAACGAAAGTTTCCTAAACTTTAAATCTAGGTTCGATTCCTAGTGGGGCTACTATTTTTAGTTCATTCTTACCGACAAGCCGAGCGTGGTATATCCAACGGCACCGCGTCCTAATTCTGCAAAAAAGCCGACACGAGGTTTAAAGTAATATCGAATACCCAAAGTAGGACCAATAACTACGCGTGCATTGATTTCATTATTCAAAAAATTATTGCCACTGTATTTAATGCGATTGTACTCCAAGCCCATATACGCTGCAATATAAAAATCCCATTCATCATCATTAATATCTGTATCTAACGAACGGTTTAAAATATCAGTAAGATGCACCGCTGCCCTTACACCCAAGGCTGTAAAACGATAGCGATAATCTTTGTCGGACGACCAAGCGCGCTGCGAAAAAGCATAAAAACCGCCTATACCAATTTCATCGGTGATACCGTATTCGCCGGATATGAAAATAGGAATCGTAAAATCGAAACCCGAATAGCCGTACAAACCCAAAGAAGTACCGCCACTAAGAATAAGGTTTCCCTCTTGAAACGACTGCGCCTTCGTTTGTGTAGCACACAACACGCCCAAAACAGTCCACAAAGCAAGTATAAAACGTAAATTACGCATAGTTTTGACAGTGATTTTTTTAAAGAAAAATAATCGGTATTTCGTTTATTTCGACCAAGAAAATTGTTGGCTGCTCACCAACTGCATAGCACCAAAAAGGAAAGTAGTATAAAACAAATCGCCTAAAAGCGCATTTTGCAAAAACGGAATACCTGCTACATAACAAGCAACTAAGCCCGCGCCATTGGGCGGATACATGCCTGAAAAGAGCCAAACGCCCAAATTCGATACCACAAAAAACAACAAGCCGCCTACTATGGCACTTGCCCAAATATTGCTCCAGCGTTTGTTTTTGAGCATTACTTTTCCTATCAAAACAACCAATATCATCGCCAAAGCGGCAAAAATAAAATTGTAACTTATCAGTGAAAACTCAGGAAAATACGCCGCATAAACGGTATTGTTTAGCACTACATCGCTCAACCAAAATGCGGCAATAGGTACTAAAAATACCCAATATTTGCGCTGTAAGTAAGCTGCACCCAACAAACTAATGCCTATAATAGGTTGGAAATTGGGAATAAACATAAAAAAACGGGATACTACTGCTATCAAAATTAGCATCGTTACCCAAAAAATAGTTTTATTGCTTTTCATGAGAAAGTATATTTTAGGCAAATATAGCCCAAAAATGACAAATTGATAAATTTAACCGTTGTGGAAAGCACTTGATTAATCTCGGCGCATATTTTCGTAGCGCGGGTTAGGCGAAATGGTTTTAGGTTGCGAAAAACGATTGTTGGTGTTTTGTTTTGGTTCAAAGTGCATATACGTGCGGTCGTCCGCTTTGTGGTGATAAATTGCCATTTTTCCTTCGTAAAACATCTCTGCCATAATATTCAACTCACTTAGCGGATACGCCAAACGCACCATTGCTTGTTTTTTGTTGGCTTTTTCTATCATAGTTGTCTGCTGCGAAGCCGACACGCTACTATCAAAGAAAAAGATTTCACCAATAGGCTCATTTTTAGCATTTTGCAAAACCATTACGGCTGCCGGCATTTGGCTGCGCTGTGCTGCATCATAATAGTTTAGTTCGTAATGATGAACCGCCATTACTATATTATCGCCAATAACTACGGAAGCATTATTTTGGGCATTGAGGGTGAAAAAACCGCCAATACTCCACAAAATTATCCATGCAAGATTTTTCATGTATTGTAAAAAATTATTTTTTTATATCAAAAAAAGATTAACATAAGCGTGCTGCGGAAGCGCGTCTAATACTTTGCTGTACGTATATCGCTGCGGGCGCGAACCCCAATGAATATTACCAAAATACTTTTTACACAAAGCATAGGCTTCTCCCTGCGTTTGCCAGTCGCCCCACAAGTACAAAGGATGTTGCTTTATATTAAAATCAACGCTTTGTGCCACCGACATTATATAATAAAACACATCAGCAGCCGAAGTGACTTTGTACGACTGCATCCAGCGTATTTTTTTATCGTCTATGGCGACAAGCTGAAGCAAGTTGTCCTCCAGATTTGCCACTAATGTAAGCGAGTTCCAGTACCACTCTTTCAACAAACCCGCTACAAAACTCGCCAGACTGTTCTTAATATTTACTTGGTGCTGAAAAGCAGTTTCAAATGCCCGAACTATTGCGTTTTGCGAAGCGTAAACTATGCTGTAACCCGTATTTTTTATTTCTTCGGTCAATAACGAATTATTTCCTGTCTGAAAATTTTGCCGGGCAAATTCCGCTATATTTTCCGTTGCTACAAAGTCGTTGGGTACTAAGGTAAAACTTTGGTCGGAAAAAGCAATTGTTATATCGTCAAAAAAATTTGCCTGCTGCAAAAATGTATCTGAGCGTATAATATTTTGTACAATATCTACTTCATTTCCGTGCAAATCGCTTATTTCTTCCAAACGAAAAGCCTGCACTTCATCTTTTGCATCTACTACAATATACGCCAAAAAACGCTGCGTACAATACAAACAAAGCCTGCTGGTAGCAAAACTCAAGTCTTTGGCTGCCTCACTTTGGTAAGTTTGGGATTGATTATAGTTTTTTTCTATTGTCATAATCAGATGTACCGGGGCTTAATTTTCCCAGTTTCCGGTTGTAGTACCATCTAACATTGAGCCAACTCTCATATCTTTGCCCACTTTGTCGGTATAATACTTCTGAATCAAGCCTTTGTAAACGGTGGTATAAGGTGCCGATATTTCAAAAGCAGGTATCAACACGTCATTTTTGTTAATTATGCCGGACCGGACATCGTATTTTTCGCCGCCTGTATAAGGCACTCGTCCTAAAGTATCTACCCAGGCTACATTTCCTTTGAACAAAGAGTCTATAACTGTTACCCACAAAGTATCTACACGCGAAACTTTGGTAGAGTCATTGGGGTCGCCAATTCTTTTCAGAATAGGTAGTTTTCCACTTTTGGCAAAACTTTTCAAGGTGTCTATTCCTCCGGCAAATCTTCCAAAGCGCGACTTGTACGCTAACTCTAAACTGCGCAAATCTTTCAACTTCGCAATATTAGCCTCATCGCGTACTACTTTGTTTTTTTCGAAAAGAATAGGCTCTTGTATCGTTTTGTATAGACGATATCCTAAAAAAATAGCTAACAAAGCTAACAGCACAGTAATTACTAATCTGATGACATTCATTGGTTATACGAATTAAAATTTTATTTATATAAAAATTATTTAAAAATTAATGTTAAAAATTCGAGGCTTAAATTATAAAGAATTTTTTTTTTGTAATAAATTATTTAACAAAAGATACATGAAAAAGTACTTTATCCGTCTTTTGGCTTTGCAAATCATACTAATTCTTTGTGTACAAATTGCACCATTTCATTTAAAATAAGCTATTACCTTTGTGGGTTCAAATCATAGCATATTATGAATATCATAAACAGACCCAGACGCATGCGCAATTCGGTAGTCATGCGCGATATGCTTGCCGAAACCAAGTTGCAAACTTCCATGTTGATGTACCCCATGTTTGTTTGCAAGGGCAAAAATATTAAAAATGAAATTAGTTCCATGCCAAATGTGTATCATTTTTCGGTAAATAATTTGCTCAAAGAGGTAGAATTACTGCTAAATAAGGGTATTCATCAAATATTACTCTTCGGCGTAGGCGCACCCAAAAGCGAAAATGCGGATGCCGCGATTGACGAAAAAGGTATTGTTCCCGAAGCGGTGAGGAGTTTGAAAAAAGCCTTTGGCAACGACTTGCTCGTAGCTACCGATGTGTGCGTATGTGCTTATACTACGCACGGACATTGCGGCATTGTACACAATGAGTATGTGAACAATGATGCTTCGGCGGCACTTATTGCCCAAATGGCACTGCGCCACGCGGAGGCAGGTGCCGATATTGTAGCTCCTTCGGATATGATGGATGCGCGCGTGGGTGCTATTCGCCAATTATTGGAAGAAAATGGTTTTGACCGCACAGGCATTATGTCGTATGCCGTAAAATATGCTTCGGCGTATTACGGTCCGTTTCGCGAAGCTGCCAACTCCGCGCCGGGCTACGGCGACCGCAAAAGTTATCAGATGGACATTCGCAACAGACGCGAAGCACTGCGTGAGGCGCACTTAGACCTTGCGCAAGGTGCCGATATTATTATGGTAAAACCTGCGCTTGCTTTTTTGGATATTATCCGCGACCTCCGCAACGAAACAAATGCGCCTTTGGCGTGCTACAATGTTTCGGGCGAATATGCTATGGTAAAAGCTGCTGCGCGTATGGGCTGGCTTAACGAAGCGGAAATTGTACGCGAAAATCTCTACGCTTTTGCCCGTGCCGGTGCCGATATACTTATTAGCTACCATGCCAAAGATGCTGTTGAAAACAATTGGTTGTAATTTTTTTAATAAAATATGGAAATAAAACCTACCATAAAAAACCTGTTGAGCATTGCCTTGCCACTTATGGCATTTCAGTTTGTACAAAACATTATTGGATTTACAGACACTATTTTTTTGGGCAGAGTGGGTTTGGTAGAGTTTAGTGCTTGTGGTATTGTATCCTTGTATTATTTGATAATGGTAATGCTGGGTTTAGGCTGCTCGCGTGGCGCACAAATACTTATTGCGCGTATGGCTGGTGCAAAAAAATACAGCGAAATAGGTACGCTGTTCGACAATTTCGTCTATCTAATGGCATTTTTAGGCATTTTTCTTTTTGTTGTTTTATATTTTCTTTCGCCTTACGTTTTGCCATTTTTTATACAAGAAGAAAGTATTTTGCAGGCGGGACTGAGTTATTTAAAATATCGTTCGTGGGGTATATTTTTCAGTTTGGCGGCACTCATTTTATTGGCTCTTTATGCCGGATTGGGCAAAACGCGCATCATTTTGTGGGTTACGCTTATTTTGGCAAGTGTAAATATTGTGCTGAATTACGGATTAATTTTCGGGAAATTCGGCTTACCGGCTATGGGCATCGCTGGCGCAGGATTGGCTTCTACTATTTCCGAAGCGGTTTCTTCGGGCATTGGTTTTTTATATTTAATATTCGACCCCTTCCTTAAGCCCATAAAAATTTTCAAAATGCGTTCTATAAATCGCACCTATATGCGTGATTTAAGCAATATTTCGCTGCCGCTTATTCTCCAATATTTTGTGGGTATGGGCGGCTGGTTTATGTTGTTTACCTTTATTGAAAATATGGGAAACACTGCTTTAGGCGTGTCTATTATTGCGCGCTGGGTTTATACTTTCTGGGGTATTCCTATTTGGAGTTTGGCTTCGGCGGTAAACTCTTCGGTGAGCCATTTGCTGGGCAAAAACAATTTCGGCGATGCCATGAAAAGCCTCCGCAACGCACTTATCCTAAGTGTAAGTATTACGGCTGTTCTCGCGCTGTGCTTATGGATTTTTTCCGAACCAATCGCTTATATTTTCACCAACGATGCGCATTTGGCAACAGCAGCGCAGCCTTTGCTTCATCTTTTGGTAATAATATTAATGATTTGCGCCGTATCTACCATTATGTTCAACGCAATTATAGGTAGTGGCGCAACCAATGTTTCTTTTTTAATAGAATTAGTAGCCGTAGTTTTTTATATTTCCTATGCTTATTTAAGTGTAAATGTTTGGCATCTACAACTGCGCAGTGTTTGGTTAGCCGAACTTATTTACTGGGCGATACTATTGGTTTGCTCTATTTATTATTTGCAAAAAATGAATAAGAAACATGCGGCATCCTTGTAGTTTTTCGTATTTTCACAGCATGCAACTTATTTTTAAGTTTTGCTGTTTTTCATTGGCTAAACAGAAAAAGAAATGATAGACGAGAATTTAGGTCAAGTACAAATTGTTGTGGCAGAGGCTTATACACAACTTTCCACCTTATTAAATAAAATAGGCAACGATGAACTTCGCCAAACGGTAGATGCGATTCGCTTTAAGCTGAATGAGCCTTTTTTGTTTGTGATTGTAGGCGAAGTAAAAGCCGGAAAAAGTAGTTTTATCAACGCACTTTTAGCCACCGGAAAAGAAATATGCAAAGTGGCTCCCGACCCTTGTACCGACACCGTTCAGCAAATAATTTATGGTGATACCCAGCAAGAATATGTTATTAATCCTAATTTAAAAAAAATAAGTCTGCCCGTAGAAATTCTGCAACAAATTTCTATTGTAGATACGCCGGGCACCAATACTATTTCCGAATACCACCAGCAAATTACCGAAGAATTTGTACCGCAAAGCGATTTAATCGTGTTTGTTTTTGAAGCCAAAAACCCTTATCGGCAATCGGCGTGGAACTTCTTCGATTTTATCAGCAAAGAGTGGCACAAAAAGGTAATCTTTATTCTCCAACAAGCCGACCTTATGTCGCCCGAAGACTTGGCAGTAAATATAAAAGGTGTTGAAAAAATGGCAACAGACAAAGGAATTGTCCAACCCATTATTTTTGCTGTTTCTGCCAAAATGGAACTCGAAGGCTACCACAAGGTAAGCGGATTTTTGCCACTACGTCAATACATAGCCGACAATATTACGGGCGGCAATGCCCGAAAACTAAAGTTGGAAAGCAACATATCTACCGCCAGACGCATTGTGGAGAACATTCGTGCCGCTACCCAAACCCGCCAGCAGCAACTCCAAGCCGATATTGATTTTCGCGAAGAAATAGAACGCGCGATGAACGAGCAGGAAAACAAATCGTATCAGCGCATTGACGGTATGGTAAAAGAACTCCTTACCGACTACGACCGCATTACTGCCAACATTCGCTACGAATTTAGCTCGGGCTTAAATTTCTTTAGTCTTGCCGGACGCTCGCTCAAATCCGTATTTTCCAGCGATGAAAAAAATGTGAAGGAATGGCTTGCAAGCCTTACCCGAAAATTGGAAGTGGAACTGCGCAGCAATTTTCAGGAAAAATTGGAAAACAGGATGAACGACATTTCGGACAGTATTAAACAAATGGTGAAAATTGTGGATTTGAAAATGAATGCCAGCAAAACCATTTTAGCTACCGACAACGAAATTTTTGGCGATATTGCCGAAAAAAGACAAGAAGCCATTAAAGCTATTCAGCAGAACTATTACGAGTTTGTAAACAATACCGAAAATTTTGTCGATAGAAAACTATTTCCCGTTACTTCGTCCTACGCACCCAATATTGCCGCAGGGGGCGGTTTGGCAGTAATTGGTGCTATTCTTGCCGGAACATCACAAGCGATGGTGTTCGATATTACAGGCGGAATTATCGCCGCAGTGGGTTTATCTATTGCCGGAGCTACGCTCTTTTTTCAGCGCGGAAAAGTACTCAAGTCATTCGACCAAGAAATTGCCAACGGACGCGAGCAACTCAATTTTGCCCTGAACGAAAAAGTAAAAGAGTACAGCCACAAAATAAAAAACCGCCTCGACCAAAACTTCGACCCCTTGGATATACACATTAGCCAAGAAACAGCCGCCCTGCAACAACTCAACGACCGCATCGGCACTGTAGAAGGGCAACTAAACAAAGCTGCCACCGAACTGGCGCAGGTGAAAGTGTAGTTTGGGGTGATAGAATCGTTATATTCCTTAAATTTTTATCTTCACAAGTGAAAATCATTGTATTTTCATTGCCAATAATACAGTATTTGTTTAGCAGGTGCTTATTTTTCTCTACTTAAAAACAATTAATTATGGACAAAAGAATCATTGTAGGACTCATTGCCGGACTTGTTGTAGGTCTGATTGAAATGTTGCTGTTTCACTGGAGCTACGCACTGCTTTTAATTCCCGCCTTACTCGGCGCGCTCATTGGTTTTGTACAAACAAAGACCGACGCAGCACTAAATCGATACTTAATAGGAGCTGCTGTGGGCGCATTGTTTTTTATCGTCATTGCATCGCAAACCGGACTTTGGCTTGACGACATTCTTACAGGAGCTATTACTGGCGCGGCTATTACCTTTATCATTAGTTTATTAAATGGTAAAATTTAGGCTCTAATTCACAAAAACTATATTTCATAATACGATTGTTGCACTTGCAACAATCGTATTTTTATTTTTCCTATTTCCCAACAAAAAGTGTTACTTTTGCCCTACTACTAAAAATACGTACCATCCATCATTTGCAATGGATCTTTTATGAAAAATCATCTAAAAGCACTCATAAAAAAGCTGCCCATAGCATTTACCCAAAACCAACGCTACGACCAACAAACCAAAAGAATCCTTAAACTTGTTTGCCACGCCCACAGCAATTGCATAGACGTAGGTTGTCACAAAGGAGAAGTACTGGACGAAATGCTTAAAGTCGCACCGCAAGGCACGCACTTCGGCTTTGAACCCATACCCCAACTATACCAAAACTTAGTACAAAAATACGCCTCCTTGCCCCAGTGTTATATTTTGCCCATTGCTTTAAGCAACCGCAAGGAAACAACACATTTTCAGTTAGTTGTAGAAAATCCTTCTTACAGTGGTTTAAAAAAACGCCGCTACGCAAATGAAGCGGAAAAAGTAGAAACCATTGAAGTACAAACCGACTGTTTGGACTATATTTTGCCCAAAGACTTAGCCATTCATTTTATAAAAATAGACGTAGAAGGCGGCGAATTAGGCGTTTTGCAAGGTGCTCGGCAAACGATTCAACAATACAAACCCTACATTATTTTTGAACACGGCATAGGTGCTGCCGATTATTATGGCACTTCGCCGGAACAAATATATACCTTACTCAACCAAGAATGTCAGTTGAAGGTATCTACCATGAAGCGTTGGCTGCAAAAACTTCCCGCCCTCACTGCCGAAGAGTTTGAAGCACAGTTTTACCAAAAAATCAACTATTATTTCATCGCATATCCATAGTTTGGAGGAAATTATGCCACCTATATTCTTTTAGGCAAAAAATATACCCTAACTTTGCATGCTAAAATCAACCAAATTGTAAAAAAATTCGTTCTAACTCTATTATAATGTATCATAATATATTTAGCAAAAAGAATTTTTAAGACTATTTGAAATAGCATATTTCATTTTTATAGGCTAAAAACAATATTTATAGCTATGGCGTTTCAAAAAACCATACAAAATAGCGTTACCTTCGAAGGCATTGGCTTGCATACGGGCTTGTATGCGCATGTGTGCCTAAAACCTGCTCCCGAAAACACCGGAATTGTATTTATACGCACCGATTTGGACGAACCTACGCCTATTCCGGCACTTGCCGAATATGTTTGCGACACTTCGCGTTGTACCGTGCTACAAAAAGGAAAAGCAAGCGTTCATACCATTGAGCATTTATTGGCGAGTATTCACGCGTTTGAAATTGATAATATTTTTATTGAAATAGACAATGCCGAAGTACCTATTTTAGATGGAAGTGCGGCACCTTATTTAGCCATTTTGGCTGAGGCAAAAATTCAAGCACAAAAAGCAGCACGCCAATACCTTTCTATAAACGAAGTAATCACTTTTGTTGATGAGCAAAAAAATGCCGAATATACCTTTATTCCCGCCGACCATTTTTCGCTGCATACTTCTATAGATTATAGCGACAATCTTTTGGGAACACAATTCGCCGAACTCAAAAACCTGCAAGATTTTGCCGAAGAAATAGCTCCCGCACGCACTTTTTGTTTCCTCCACGAAATAGAAGGTTTGCTGGAACAAAATCTTATTCAAGGCGGTAGCTTGGACAATGCCATCGTTTTTGCCGGAAGACAACTGTCGGAAACCGAACTCCACAAACTTTCTGCCCACTTTGGCGATGTTGCCGTGAGTGTAGATTATTCCGATGGTATTCTCAACAATACGCGTTTGCGCTACCGCAACGAAGCTGCCCGCCACAAACTGTTGGATATTTTGGGCGATTTGTGTTTGGTAGGTATGCCCATTAAGGGAAAAATATTTGCTACGCGTCCGGGACATGCTTCCAATGTAAAATTTGCCAAGCATCTGCGCCAATACCTAAAATCGAAACAACCACCTGTGGTAGATATGAATGCTCCTTCGGTGGTAGATATTAAGGGAATAATGGATATGTTGCCGCACCGTTATCCTTTTTTGCTCATTGACAAAATACTAAAAGTAAGCGACACCGAAGTAATTGGTGCCAAAATGGTGAGCATAAACGAAGCCTTTTTTCAGGGACATTTTCCCGGAGAACCTGTAATGCCGGGCGTATTGCAAATAGAAGCAATGGCACAAACAGGCGGCATTTTGTTGATGCGCACTGTAGATAATCCACAAGAATATTTAACCTATTTCCTAAAAATTGACCAAGTAAAATTTAGAAAAATAGTCGTTCCCGGCGATGCACTACTTTTTCATTTACAACTATTAAGCCCCATAAGAAGAGGAATTTGTGAAATGCGCGGCGAAGCTTTTGTTGGCAAACAGTTGGTAACAGAGGCAATATTAACCGCAAAAATTGAAAAAAAATAACCTATTATGCTATTAAACAATACACAAATAGCGGTTCATCCGAATGCGCGCATTGGAAAAAATGTAAACATATTTCCCTTTTCTTATATTGACGAAGATGTGGTTATTGGCGATAATTGCGAAATTGGGCCTAATGCTATTATTCTAAACGGCGCGCGCTTGGGCAACAACTGCAAAGTGTTTCCCGGTGCCGTAATTTCTGCTATTCCGCAAGACCTCAAATACGACAATGAGTACACTACCGTAGAAATAGGCGATAACACTACTATAAGAGAGTACGTAACCATTAACAGAGGTACGAATGCGTACAAAAAAACTACGGTCGGCAAAAATTGCCTCATTATGGCTTATTGCCACATTGCCCACGATTGCGTAATTGGCAACAACTGCGTACTGGTAAATTGTGTAAACTTGGCAGGACACGTGCAAATAGGCGATTGGGTAGTTTTGGAAGGATTAGTTGCCGTAAACCAATTTATACACATTGGCGACCACGCTTTTGTGGCAGGCGGCTCCTTGGTGCGCAAAAATGTTCCCCCTTATGTAAAAGCTGCTCGCGAACCTTTAGCATTTGCCGGCGTAAATGTGGTAGGCTTGCGCCGCCGCGACTTCTCCGAAGAGCGTATTCAACTTATCGAGGAAATTTATCGTATTCTATTTATCAAAAGCCAAAATATTTCTAACGGCTTGCGCGAAATAGAAACCCAAATACCCGACTCTGAAGAAAAACAACTCATCCTCCGTTTTATTTCCAATTCCGACAAAGGCATCATGCGCGGATTTCATAGCATAAACAATGGTTCGGTGCACGTTGCTTGATGCGGGAAAAAAATTTGCTAACGACTGGATTTTTCAAGCCGTAAACTATCAATTTGAAAGTGGCAACGCCTATGCTATTGTAGGAGCCAACGGTGCCGGAAAATCCACGCTGTTGCACGTACTTAGTGCCTACCAAAGCCTCAGCAAAGGAAAAATAAGCTACTTTTTGAACGATGCCCCATTAGCCGAAAGTGCCGTTTTCCAACATTTGGGCTGGGCGGCTCCGTATTTAGATATTGTAGAAGAATTTACGCTCAAAGAGTTCTTACAGTTTCATTTTTCTTTTAAAAAAACCGTCAATAATTTAAGTATTGACCACTTAATAGACTTGTGCGCGCTTACGCATGTACAGCACAAACCCATTAAATATTTTTCTTCGGGAATGAAACAACGTGTGAAACTGATAAGCAGCATTTGCGCCCAAAACGAAATACTCCTTTTAGACGAGCCTTGCACCAACTTAGACCTAAACGGAATTGAGTGGTATCAGCAACTACTAAAAGACTACGGCAACAATCGCTTGATAATTATTGCCTCCAATCGCCGCGAAGAATACACTATGTGTCAGCATATTTTTGATATCAATGCTTACAAAACCTCAAAATAATCCGATAAGCTACACTTATCCTTGAACTTTATACCGTTTATTTCATTTATGTAGTGTATAGTTTCCCGTTCAAAAAAAACCTCGTATTGTAGTATCGTCGGCAAATAGCCGATAATACAAAAAATTCTCTTAGTTTAGGGAGTTTTAGTTTTTAGTAAAATAAATTATTTACATGAGCGTCACCATAAGTCCCAAAGAACAAAGTTGTGTACTTTCCAATACTTTTAAAGCAAATGATACGCCCGTCAGTTTTAAAATTTATACAAAAGCCGACCATATTCCTGCTTTACAATGGGAAAAACAAATCAATGCTCCATCTGTATTTTTAGCCATTCCCTACCTTCAAGCCATTGAAGAAAGTTTGGGCACATTCGTGCAATTTCGCTATGTTATTTTTTACCGAAACGATGCAGTTGTAGGCGTTGCTTATTTTCAAATATTCAGGGTTATTGATGGCTTAAAACTGGAAGAAGGGGAACAATTATCGTGGACAGAAAAGCTAAAAAACCAAATAAAAAAACGCATCAATCAAAAACAACTCCGCGTGTTGGTTAGCGGCAATCCGCTACTTACCGGCGAGCATGGTTTTTCATTTTCATCGTCTCTTTCCGAAAAATGGTGTTATGATGCGCTGGCAAAAGCCATTGAAAATATCAAAAACGAATTTGACCACAATGCCCAAAGCATTGATATTATTTTGGTAAAAGATTTTCACCCCGACAATATCGAAAATGCCCGCGAACTGGCACAAATAGGACTAAAAGAAGTAGAAGCAGACCCCAGCATGTTTTTGCGTCTGCCTGCCGAGTGGCAAAACTTCGACGATTATTTGCAAGCACTCACTTCGAAATACAGGGTAAGAGCCAAAAAAATTATCAAAAAAGCGGATATGCTTACGCGAAAAAACTTGTCGGCGGAAGAAATAATCGCACATCAGGAAAAAATATACGCCCTCTACAAAAACGTATGCGACCGCGCCGGTTTTAAATTATTGAGTATCTCGCCCAATTATTTTTTTACCCTCAAAAAGCACCTTCACAACGATTTTCAACTTAAAGCCTACTTTTATCAAGGCGAATTGGTGGCTTTTATCAGTTATTTTATCGAAAAAAAAGTAACGGAAACCCATTTTATCGGCTTCGACGAAAAAGACAATAATACTTGGGCAATTTATCAAAACATTTTGTACGATATGGTCGCCGAAGGTATTGCACAGCAAACCAATACGCTTGCCCTTGGGCGCACAGCCTTAGAAGTGAAAAGCACTATTGGTGCTACGGGCGTTCCGATGAACAATTTTATCTGGTCGAAAAATCTTGTTTTGCACGCCGCTTCGCAAAAGCTATTCCAGTGGCTCAATCAACACGAATGGACTCCGAGAAATCCGTTTAAGTAGGCGTTTTATTTTTTATTGGTAAAAAGTTTTTATCTTGTGTTATTTCTTACATTCTTACTTATAAAAAACTACACCTTATGAAAAAATTGCTTGTATTAGTCGCTTCATTTTTTATTTCTTTGCCTTCTGCCCAAGCACAAAGTGTGGGTATAAATACCAATGTACCCCACCCTTCGGCTATGTTAGAAATCCAATCAAACAATCAAGGAATGTTGCCTCCACGTCTTAGTGCCCAAGAACGAGATGCTATTTTAAATCCAGCAACGGGCTTGATGATTTACTGCACTACTTCCAACTGTCTTAACTATTTTGATGGCAGCGAATGGAAAGAACTTTGTGGAAATACTGCCCCAACAGCACACATTTGTGGACAAGATTTTGTTGATATACGTGATGGAGAAATTTATACTACAGTAGAAATTGGCGGTGTTTGTTGGTTAGCCGAAAACTTGCGCTACAACCCCGGCAATAATGTATATGCTGGCACGGGGAGTTATGCACCCGATTCCGTTGGTTTGTATTACAATTGGAACGGTGCCTTGCAAGGTGCATTAACCCAAAACGGCGTTCCGGGTACTATTCAAGGGAGTTGTCCTATTGGTTGGCATGTACCTACAAAAGACGAACTTACCAACCTTAACACCGCCGTAGGAGGAAGTAGCAATGCACTAAAACGAGAAGACCAAGGTAGTGGCGCGGGTCAAGGAACTAATACTTCCGGCTTTGGCGCAATTTTAGCAGGCTACTACATTCCACTCTACGGCTTACTAAATACTGGTACCACTAATTACTTTTGGTCAACCACCGAATATAGCCTTACGGCACAAGCCTATGTTCGTTTTATGAATGATAATAGTGACTTTTTTATTGAAACACAACAGCAAAAAATGACGTACCTGCCAGTAAGATGTATTAGAAATGAATAAGATGATATAATATTTGGCATAATATTTTCGTTGTTTGTTGTAATTTGTTCACCTTCAAAAATCGTTGAATTATGCAGCACTTCCCGCTTTTATTTTTGACAATTTTTGGTATTATTGGAAGTTTATTTCATCACGAACCCCACGCCAACAATTTGGAAAATGACAGAATTGAGTGGAATGCGGAAAGACTGTTGAATTGGGATGATTTTCAAGGGAACTTAGCCTACGACAATCCTTCTATTGCCGCGCTTACCTCTTCCTTAATACAATACCGATATTATTGCAATGAACACAATTTTTTGGAAATAGAAGTAACCGCTATTTTTCTGAAGTCGGAATCCTATGTGCGAAACGAAGCCCGCACCAGCGAATACTTAGAACACGAACAACTGCATTTTGACATTACAGAAGTATATGCACGCAGATTGCGTCAAAAATTGAACAAAAAAATATACAACTGTAACGAAGTAAATGAGGTAGAAAATATTGCCAATCAATACATAGACGAGTGGCGCGAAGTAGAAAAAAAATACGACAGAACTACCCAAAATAGCCTCAATCGCGCTACGCAAATAAAATGGAATCAATACATTAGCCAAAAACTAAAAGAAATACCCATTTTGCCGTAGCTTTGCCGCTAAAAACCCTGATGAACTATTCGTTTGTGGAGGCTCCTTTTCTGGGAAAATCGCTTAATCGCCGTCCTGTCAATATTGTAGGAGCGGGTATTTCCGGCTTATTGTTGGGCTTTTTCTTAAAAAAACAAGGTATTCCTTTCAAAATTTGGGAAAAAAATGACACTGCCGGAGGCTTGCTCGGCACATTACAAACGCCTTACGGCATTGCCGAAAAAGCCGCCAATGGTTTTTTGTGGAGCGATAGCCTTGTACAAATCTGCGAACACCTCAAACTAAAAATAATTCCACCAAGCACTATCAGCAAAAAAAGATACATTTATTATCAAAAAAATCTGCGTCCTTTGCCTGTTTCTTGGCAGTGGGTAGTACAAGCGGGCTTGCGCAGTTTGCGCCCGCACAAAATACAAACCTACGAAACAGTAGCCGATTGGGGCAATGCTTTTTTGGGCGAAAAAATTACCCAAAACTTGCTCTCCCCTGCCCTTTCGGGTATTTATGCCGCGCTGCCCGAAGAACTGAGTTTTCCGGCTATTTTTCCTTCACTGGCAAAAGCACTTACACAAAAAAGAAGCCTTTTGCAAGCATTGCTACAAATGAGAAACAATACTTCTGCCGCTCCGGCTGCTTACAAAGGAACACTGAGCTTTGAAAATGGTATGCAAACGCTTATTGATGCGCTGCAAAAACATTTACAAAACGACATTGCCTTTAACACCAACATCACAGAATGTACGCCGCACGAAAATTGGGTGCTTTGCTGTCCGGCTGGAGCAGCGCAAAAACTTATTGACGAGCCTTATTTGTACAATGATTTTTCCGCCATTCGCTATGCCGACATTCATACATTCACCGTATTTATTCCACGCGAAAACTGGCAAAATCAGCCACAAGGTTTCGGTTGTTTAATTCCTCGCGGGCAAAATTTTAATATTTTGGGAGCTATTTTCAACGACCAACTTTTCCCCAATCGCACTATTTCAAAAGACCTTATCAGTATTACATGTATTATGCGCGATTTTGATGGAAGTTTTAGCAATATAAGCGAAAGCAATTTGTTGCAGCAAGTACAGCAAGAAATCGACCGCTTATTTGCAATACAAAGTAATACCATACAGATACAGCATTTTCATTGGAAAAACGGCATTCCTATTTACAGTCCGCAACTATTTAATGCTTGGTACAAAATACACGAATTTCTACATAGCAGTTTTAGTGCTATCCGACTTTTTGGCAACTATACAGGTGGCATTTCTATCCGACAAATGGCAAGCAATGCGGAAAAAATAGCAACACTTGCCGCACAAAACTAAGGCTGTTTTGCTTGCGCCACCTCCACTTCGTGCCAATATTGCCGCAGCTTTCGCAAACGTTGATAGGCTTCGATATAAGACATATAAGCTACGCCATTTTGATGATTTATCCGCGCAATACGCCAAATGGTTTTCCAATGAAAAAAAATATCGCGGTAGGCTTGCAGCAACGAATAATTGGGTTGATAAATATGTGTTGGTTCGGATTTTACGCCGTTTAATTCTATAATTCTGAAGTTTTTCCCTTGTTTTAAAGCAGCTATACTTTCACATTTTATGTCAAAACGCCCATAATAAAAACCTTCTACATTTTGCGTAAGCGCATCAAAAACTGTTGTCAAGTTTTCGTCAATCAGTTCATTTCCGTTCAAAAAACAAGTGCCTCTGTTGTGGTTGCCAATAGCTCCTAACGCCACTTTTTCGCTTACGGCGGGTACATATTCCAGCAATTCCGGCTGATGTTTTTCAAAAAAAGGAATTTGCAAAAAAGCCCTATCTTTTTCCATCATCAAGCCGCGAACATTATTTTTTCCATCGCCTGTTACTTGCAAAAACTCTTTTAGCGTAAGCGAACTCACTTGCCCTTTATATTGCCGCGGAAAACGAAAATACAACACGCCTACTTCTTCCGAATAATCCAAAAATTCTTGCAATAAAAAATCGGCGGGCGTTTTGGCGTGATATTTCTCTAATTGTTCGATTGTATCAATTTTTTCTACCAGAAAACCTCTTTCACCTTTGTCGGGCTTGGCTATTAAAGGAAAATCTAAAACTTTTGCTTGCTGCACTACTTGCGCAAATGGCGTATTTCGGGCAATAAAAATGGTTTGAGGTACAAACTGCTGCGGCAGCATTTCATAAATATGGTTTTTCGATTCTCCCAGAAATCCGCCCGTTTCAATAGCAGGATTAGCTGCCGTAAAAAACAAAAAATGGCGCGCACGAAGCGAAAGCCAAATCCAATACAAATAAACAGGTGTATAAAAAAAATGAAAATTCCAATATTCCCAGTGCCTTAGTTTTATCGTAAAACGCCGCCACTTTTCAGTCCATTTTTGTGCGAACATGGTCGAAAGATACACAACTTTTTCGTTGGTGAATTAAATCTTTATACCCGAACGCCATTTCATTTTCATCAAAAACGATTTGCGAAATACTTAGTGTTTGTAAAGAATTGCGCTGCATTACAAGGTCGTTTGTTTCGCTTCCTACTTTTCCAAAAGTATGAAAACACTCCATCAAATCGGGGTTTATAGTTGCATTTTGGGCAACAAATGAAGCAAAAAGTTGCTCGCGAGCTTGGCGCACCGCAGCAGCGTACAAAGTAGCCGAAGACCAGATATAGGCTTGCTGCGCATCTAATTTTCGCCAAAAACGCTCTTCACCATTCCACCGAAGTTCGTACAAATCATTTTTTTCGATAAAAATAAGCGTAAAAGGCTCTATACCTTCCAACAGATATTGCGCACAAAAAGATGCGAAAGAAGTAGCTTCCAAAGCGTGTATTGGCACCAAGCCTCTACTTTGCCGATAAGGCGGCTGTGGCACGTGTGCTTCGAAAGCACCATTTAACAGACAAGCCGCAGTGCCTTTGTTGCTGCAAGCAATCCAAGTACCGCCTGCCTGCTGGTCTTTGGGATAAATAAGTTCGCGGTCTTTGTGTACATATATTTCGGGCGATAATGTGGGGCGCATTTTTTGTTCATCGCGGTTTGATGTAAGCACCCAAGCATTATTTTTTTTAGCTAAAGGGAAAAAGGTTACGGTACACATTAGGAAGCATTTGTATTTTGCGAATGAAATATGGTGGAAGGTGCTACGCCAAATGTTGGAGGAATGATTAACTGCGGCAAACAATATTGCAAACCGATGCGTATAAGAGCTAAATGGTGAATGGTATGTTCAATATTGTACCAAATTTCGCGCGACAAACTTGTAGCAATTAGCTCCCTATTATAGGTAGCTTTTAAGCGCAAAGGCACTTCTTCTTGCGGAAGATTTTCTAAGCCAACCCCAATGTGTTGTAAGCAATCGCGGGCGACGGCGGGATTATTTTCTAAGGCTGTGTTTCTGCGGCGAAGGTCGTAGTTTATTTCGCCCAAAGGATATTGCTCCAACAAACAAATGTAAAATTCCAAAATATGCCGCGTGTGTTGCCCAATACTACTGCCGTTGTAAATTGGCAAGCTATTATTATATATTTCAGTATCAATTTTCACCAAATACCAACTTACATATTCCAAACTATCGCGGGCGGAGTCTTTGAGGTGTTTCATCGAAATGAAATTATTTCTTTCTTTAAAATCACTTCAAAAATACATGTATTTCTTGAGAATATATTTTGTAATTATAAATAAAGTGGAATTTTGTGCTGCCAGATGTCCCAAGCGGCTTCTGCCTGCAAGTGTAGCATTTCTAAGCCATTTTGGGTTGCGGCTCCTTGTTTTTTTCCTTTTTGCAAAAAAAGTGTTTCGGCAGGATTGTACACCAAATCGTAGAGGATATGTTTTTCGCTTATTGCTTCATAAGGAATTTCGGGCGCGGTTTCTACATTAGGATACATTCCCAAAGGTGTGGTATTAATAATTAGATAGTTTTTTTGTAGCAATGCGGGCAAAAGTGCAGCATAATGAAGTTGTTGGGAAGTGGGCGTGCGCGAAACAATAGTATAATGAATGCCTAATTGTTGCAATACGTAGCAAACCGCTTTTGCTGCGCCGCCATTGCCCAGCACCAATGCACTTGTATGATGCGCCCGCAGGAGCGGCTGAATACTTTGCGCAAAACCGATAGCATCGGTATTATAGCCAAGCAATTTGTTTTGGTGGCGCACTACTACATTTACCGCTCCAATGGCAGTAGCTTCGGGCGAAAGTGCGCTGAGATAAGGAATTATTTTTTCTTTGTAAGGAATGGTTACATTAAATCCCACCAAATTTGGCATAGCGGCTAAGAGTTCCGGCAAGTCGGAAATATGTGCTAAGGGAAAAAGCGCATAACTTAGTGGGGCTGAAGATGATGTGGCGGCAAACTTTTGGTCGAAATATTTTTTGGAAAAAGAATGACTTAGCGGATAGCCGATTAAGCCAAATTGTATTTTTTCCATTTTATCTCAAATATTTTTACACTGGTAAATAAGTGCCGGCGGAATATTGCGCGCTACAAATTGAATGTCAATAGAATTGAAAAACGATTTTAGCATTTTGTACGACAAAAGTGAGTATTGTATTTGAATAAACGCGCCTGTTTGTGGCAACAGGTTTTTTACTACTGCCAGAATATTTTTCAATACATTGTCGGGCAAAAGAGCTAAAGGTAGTGCAGAAACCACGTAATCTATTTTTTCGACTTCGTATTTTTCTAAGTATTGCTCAATGTTTTCGGCGGAGTCTTTTACCAAAATAAGGCGCGGGTCTTGGGCGACTATTTTTTCCAATACGGCACAAAATTTTTCATTAATTTCAAAGGCAATGAGCTTGGCATTGGGTGGCAGTTTTTGCAAAATATTTCGCGTAATGCAGCCATCTCCGGCACCTAATTCTACAATACAGCTCACTTGTGAAAAGTCAATGTTTTTCAACATTTTACGAATAGCATACTTAGACGTAGCCGTAATGGTACCGACTGTTTTCATGTTTTTAATTCCTTCTACGAACAAATCTATTTTTCGCATACTGTCGCCTGTTTTATATGGTGCAAAAACTTATTAGTGAGCATTTTTTTATTTATCTAAATACTGAAAAAACGTATCTCCTCGAAGCCCTAAACGCAAGGTTTCTAAGGCAATAACTTCGGAAGGGGCAATATTGCCCAAATTTACATTCGCGCCCAATAGTTTTATAAACCAATCTTGTTGCGCTTTAATGGGCGATTCCCAAATAATGTTTTCGGCAGCTACTTTGGTAAGGATTTCATCAATCAAACCCATACGCACTTCGCCAGTGGAGCGGTAAATACCAATATTTCCGCCTTCGCGGGCTTCGGCAATTACTTTCCACGCACCCACACTCAACTCGGCATTCATCAGTTCAATCCACTTGTAGGGAGGTAATATTTTATCTTTGTCTTTGGAGCCTACTTCCGACAAAACGGTAAAATTTTTAGCAAAATACTGGATATAGCTACATTTTTGCGCATGGTCTATTTCCAAACAACCATCCGAAATTTCGACCAAATCTAACTGCAAACTTTCTACCAATCGCTCGTAGTCGTGCATTTGCTGACGCGCTACAAAGGCTTCGAAAAGTGTTCCGCCCAGATAGCAGCGAATATTTGCTTGACGATAAAGTGCTATTTTTTCTTTAAGTTTTGTGGTGAGCGCAGAAGTACCAAATCCGAGTTTCACAATGTCCACGTACTGATGTACACTATCTACAAAATCTTCGGCTTCTCGAAGCGACAAGCCTTTGTCCATAACCATCGTTAGTCCTGACTGACGTACTTTTTCCGTGCGTTCGGGAATATTTTTTAAGCCAAAATATTTTCCTACCATTCAAGGTATTTTTTATAAGTAAGTGTTAATTAATTTTTGAATTTCGCTATGAAAATGAAGATTGGGCAGAATTTTATATATCATTTCGTATTGCGAAGGGTCGATTTGCAAGGCTTTTTCCAACAATGCCTGTGCTTGCGCATTGAGTCCCTGATAGTGCAAATAACAAAAGCCCATATAATTAATTTCGGCATCATCGCCAAAAAATTCTAAGGCGCGCAATATTACCGTAACGGCTTCTTCGTAGTATGCTTCCTCGAAATAAATACCGGAAAGTAGCAACCAAATTTTTTTGTTTTGAGGGTCTTGTTGTAAGTATTGCAAACAATATTCGATGGCTTCGGCGGGGCGTTCCATCAAATTATTGAGCATTGCCAATGCAAAAATCACCTCTCTGTTGTTGTCGTTGAGTTGAAGGGTTCGCTTGAAAGCTGCCAGTGCTTTTTCATTTTGCTTCAGTTCAAACTCCGCTACGCCCAAGCGAAACCAGGCTTCGGCATGATTGGCATCTTGCTGGGTAGCGCGTTTGAAATAGTATTGGGCTTTGATAAAATGGTTAAGATTGAAATGACAAACGCCAATAATGTGCAATATTTCGGCATCGGGACCTTGATTGTACATTACTTGCAAATACCAATACAATGCTTTTTCGTAGTCCTGCTGGTCGAAATAAGTGTCGCCAATACAAGCACAAGGCATTGCCCAGTTTTCGGTAAGGTCGGCAGCTTGATAAAAAGCTTATGAAGTGCTGCGGGATAGTTTTGTTGTGCCTTATAAATATTGCCCAAAATAAGTTTATATGCGCGGGCATTTTTTGTCGTTTTGAATAAGATATTCTGTTAAAAAATCTATGTTTCCTTCATCATTCCAGTCGGTTTCTTCCAACATAAATTCGTATTGCTCCAAAGCATCGTTATAGTTGGGTTCTATGCGCAGGGCATCTTCCAAAGAAGCATAAGCGCGGCGATATTCCTCCATTTGCTGATAGGCTTCGGCACGCAAAAGATATAGCTCAATCTTTCTTCTTCGTCCGCGTATTGCAAAGCAATGTCGGTAGTGTCTATTGCCATTTGGCTGTGCGATTCGTTGAGGAGAAATTCCAATTTTACAAAATAAAGCTCTGTATCGTAGGGAATTTCTTCAATCAACTGGTCTATTTGCAACAAAGCCTGCGAAAACACCAAACTACCTTGCTCGTAGCTTATTTCTATGTTTTTCAGCTTAAAATATGCCGACTGCGGAAATAAGTCTAAGGCTAAAGCAATGAGTTGGACGGCTTTATCAAAATCAAAACATTCTAAGTAATATTCTAAAATGTGTTCTAAGTTACTGTGGTCGAAATATTGATGGCTGTTTTCCGCCACCATTCTTTCATACATGTCAATGAGTTCTTGGAGACCTTCGTCCATCCAATCGTCACGGTCATCGTTATATGCCATTCAGTTTTTTTTATTAGGGCAAAGTTAGTAAACAAAATTTATAGACAAGGCAAAACTTCACATAGGCAAAAGGCATTTCTTTTTTGTCAGTATTATTTTACCATTATCCAAATTAAAAGCATTTAAAGGATAAAAAGAATTTTTTGGGTTTAAATTTATTTAAAAACAAGAAATATTACCGTACGGATTAACAATCTTCCGCCAGAAATTGTTTTGGGCGCGATATAACTTAATCCGGCGATATTCCATTCAAAAAATCGACTACCGACATACGTTTTTGTTTTCGGCTTGCACTTCTTGGCAGTGAATAAAGCCATCTTCGCAAGCAAAACTAAGGTGAGTTTTGTAGTCTGTCACCCACTTTCCGGGCAATATTCGGTGACTTTCTAAGGTATATTTTGCTTTTAAAATTTTGAGTGCTTTATCCTGAAATTCGGTAAAAGCACCGGGATAAGGACTCAAACCACGAATAAAATTATACACTTGCTCCGCCTCGCGGAAGAAGTCAATACGGCAATCTTCGCGAAAAATTTTGGGTGCTTTAGGATAATCGCCTTGCAAATCTTGCACGCGTACTTGCACATTCCTGTGGCAATAGCTTTGACGGTTTGCAGCACTAAGTCCGCTCCTTTTGCATTAGCGTATCGTGTAGCTCTCCGGCGGTAGTATCTTTGCCAATAGGCACGCTTTCTTGGAGAATTATTTTTCCCGTATCAATTTCTTTTCAATAAAAAAGTGGTGAGCCCTGTTTCGGTTTCGCCATTGATAACTGCCCAATTAATGGGTGCTGCGCCGCGATATTTCGGCAAAAGCGAAGCGTGTAGATTGAATGTACCCAAAGGCGGCATTTCAAACACAAGTGCGGGCAACATTCTAAATGCCACCACCACAAAAACATCAGCAGCGAGAGCTTGCAGTGTTGCCAAAATGCTTCATCGCGCAGTTTTTCGGGTTGGAGTACGAGAATTTGGTGCTGTTCGGCGTATTTTTTTACAGGCGATGGTTGTAAGTGGTAGCCGCGTCCGGCAGGTCTATCCGGCGAAGTGACAACGCCAACTACTTGGCAGCCATTTTCCAATAAATGCGCCAAAGGTGCTACCGCAAACTCGGGCGTACCCATATACACTATGCGCAAGTGCGTGTAATCTTTGTTTTTCATACAGTATTTTTGGGTGAATGAAAAAGGACGGTAAAGGTACGGAATTTGGGGAGGAAGTGCAGAACTTAAATGAAATGAAATGAATTAAATTATTACTCTTTATAACAATCCATTATTTTAACAAAATTGATAAATACAAATGGCAAATCGGGAATACCTATACTGCGTCTGCGCTCATTCACTTCCGCCTGCTCCGCTTCGCTTAGTTTTGCCAGTGTCTTAAAGTTGGGTTTTTCTTCTGTCGCTATGTTCTCGTAAAATTGAAGTAGTAATAAAATTCATCTTTTCCTCTTTCGCGATACGTAGCGCGGTTCATCGTTAGGGCGTAAGTATTTGCATCTAAATATCCTTTCAGCAAGGCTTGATGTAAGTACGCGGCTATATCTTCAAAATAGTGACTATCGGCAAGATGCAAGTACGGCGCAACCAGCAAGCCACAATTTGCACACGAAAACTCCCAACGTAGCCATAGCTTTGGTGTATTTCAATACTTTGTCGCGCAAATAACGATGCCCCAAATCCGTATCGTTCGCCAATGCCCAAAGTTGGTCGTTCAGCAAGGCGGCATCTTCGTCCGAAACATTGCCGCGCAATGCTTGGTCCACAGCCATAAGGGTATCTATCGTTTTTTCGAGGGCTTCGTAATTTTTACAAAATACACTTCTTCAGCAACTTCCTGAAAATTTGCCATTACCTCTACCCTATCTTTTTTCAGTTTCTGAAGGTATTTTTCCTTTTCGCTCGGGCGTATTTTCACTTCTCTGGCGAACGCTAATAATGCTTCGTCTTGTGGCGAAGCAAAACTATTCAGCAGAGCTATATTCAACCAATACGGCTGCGGAATACTTGTTTGCTGGTCGAATAGTTTTTGGGCTTCCCTAAATTTTCGGTAGCTGCCTCTTTATCGCCTTGCGCACAATGCAACAGGCTTTGGTTTAGCTGGTAGCAATAGTCGATATATACTTGCTTTTCAGCTGCTTTTTGGCAAGAACTGAAACAAAAGCCTGACAGACAGAAAATAAAAATTAGGTTCAAAATTTTCATACACAAATGCTTATTCTTAAGAACTACGAACAAAAAAAAACAAATATATAAAATACCTGCGGTATGTTTTATTCATTATCCCATAAAAAATAAAAATATTTCACCACGTCCCTTAAAACACACCTAAGCAATATATTTTGGCATTAAGTATCTGCCCAAAAGTAATCAAGTATTTTCTTCAATAATTTACTTTGAAACTTGTGTATTGAGTATAGCCGCGTTTCGACTTCGCTCAACGCTCGGTAAATAATTTATGCGGGTTTTCTTTTGTCCAAGTACTTATTTTATCGAAAAAAATAACATTGGCGCAAACAAAAATACGGTTTCACACATTAAATCGTTTACTTTGCGTTGTGTTTAATGACTTAGGTTTTGTGTTTGCAAAGACCTTTTTGCTTATAAAAATTATCAACTTTTGAACAATACGATTAGTTTACAGTATCCCACTTGGTTTATTTTTTTGTGTTTGCTGCTGGGTATTGCTTTTGCCCTTATTTTGTATTTCCGCGACCGCAAATTCAAAGAAGCTACTTCCGAGTTTTCGAGATGGTTGCCGTTTTTAGCTTTTTTGCGTGGCTTGGGCGTATTTTTAATTGCGCTGTTATTGCTGTCGCCTATGCTGAAACGCCAATTTACCGATATAAAAAAACCGTACATTCTCCTGCTTGAAGATGTGAGCCAATCGGTAGGGAAATTTTACAAAAACGATACTACTACCTTGTCGCAGAGCTTGACACAACTTCAAAACCAACTGAGCGACAATTACGAAGTACGCACGTATCACTTTGGCGAAAATGTAGCCGAAGGACTCAACAATAATTTTGACGAAAAAATTACCGACCTTTCCGCCGCCCTGCAAGCGATGAACGACCGCTACGCCGGACAAAATGTAGGTGCAGTAATCTTGGCTTCCGATGGCATTTACAATCAAGGCAATAATCCTATTTACACGCCTTGGCAACTGCAAGCTCCCGTTTACACCCTCGCGCTCGGCGACACCACGCCGCAAAAAGATGTACGCATTGACCGTGCCCTGCACAACAATATTGTCTATAAAAATGCCAAATTTATGCTGCGCGCCGAATTTTCTGCCATCAATGCGCAAGGCAGCAATCTTCAACTAAGCGTTTACGAAGGAAAAGTGAATAGCGGGCGCAAAATTTTTAGCAAAAGTTATACTGCCAAAAACGAACGCGCATTTTTTTCCGAAGATATTGAAATAGAAGCCAAAGAATTGGGCATTAAGGAATATACGCTGGCAATTTCGCCCATAAGCGGAGAGGAAAACACGCAAAACAATTCCCAAAGTATTTTTGTGGAAGTATTAGAAGGAAAACAAAAAGTAATAATCGTTGCTGCCAGCCCGCACCCTGACGTAATGGCACTGCGCATGCTCTTGGACAACAACGAAAACATAGAAACGGAAGCCTTTACCGGAAAAAACGCCAATCCGTCCATCGCCGATGCCGATTTGCTCATTCTACACGGTTTGCCCAGCGCGCGCAACAATGCCGAAGCACTTATCAGCCAAGCGCAGCGCAGCAATATTCCCATTTGGTTTGTTTTGACGGCGCAAACTTCGGCAGCAAATTTTAATGTGGCGCAAAAAATGTTGCAAATAAAAGGCAGCACCCAAGCAATGAACGATTGCAAAGCTATTCCGGCAAAAGATTTCAATTTATTTACCATCGAAAATAATTGGTGGCAGGTTTTAGAAAATTTGCCGCCGCTTGCTGTTCCTTATGGCGAATATGCTGCCGGAAACAATACTGCCGTACTGATGAACCAAAAAATAGGCAGCGTAAACACGCAATATCCGCTTTGGATTCTGGCAGATGCCAATGGCTACAAAAGTGCCGTACTCTGCGGCGAAGGGCTTTGGCGGTGGAAAATGTACGAATACGAAAAATCCAACAACAACGACATTCTTTCGGCTTTGGTGAACAAGGTGGTGCAATACTTGGTGGTAAAAAGCGACAAGCGCAAATTTAAAGTGAATATTGCCAAAAAATTGCTAAACGAAAACGAAAAAATACGCTTCGATGCCGAACTCTACAACGAAAGCTACGAGCGCATCAACACGCCCGAGGCTTCTTTGGAAATTCGCAACAGCGATGGCAAAGACTACCCTTTTGTTTTTAGCCGCACCACCGATGCTTATACACTTGATGCAGGCATTTTGCCGCCCGGCGATTATACTTATACCGGACAAGCGCAATACAATGGTCAAAACTACACTGCTTCGGGAAATTTTACCATCAAAGCCTTAGAAATAGAACGCGCCAACACAACCGCCAACCATCAAGTGTTGTACAGTTTGAGCGAAAAATATGGCGGAAAAATGCTGTATCCCAATGAAACCGACAGTATTGTGCAACTGATAAAAACCAACGAAAACATTAAACCCGTAATGTACAACAGCTACAAATCGCAGGCTGCTATTAATTTGCGTTGGATATTTGGCTTATTGCTGGTAGTTTTTGCCTTAGAATGGTTTTTGCGCAAGTATTTTGGTGGATATTAAGTTTTGTTTTTACCTAAAAAAATTTACGGCAGTTCTCCACTCAGTTTCTGAATAGCAACTTTGATGCGCTGATTTTGCTGCTCCTCTTCAAAAATACTTGACGGAGCTACGCGTTCTTTACAATCGGTTATTGGGCAGGTTTCGCAAGTATGATTCACTTGTACTTGCGGAATAGCCGCATCATTGTAAAAGCGCAACTGTCGCCGCAGTTCGTCATTTAATTTTAATCCCAACGTAGCACTGGAATTGGTAAAAGGCGTAGGGTCCATCGTACGCGCAACAGAAATATTCAAAAACTCATCGCCGGTGTCCATAAATTTCGACCGTTGAACCTGAATATTGGTCTGCGCCGTAGCGTTGTTGCCGTTTTGCGCCTGCTGCAAGGCTTGCAGTGTTTTTATAGAAACCCACCGCCGACAATAATGTTGCAGCATTTCTGTACCCAGCGGTCGCTGCAAATCGGATAAATGCAACTCGCGCGTGAGGTCGAAGTGGTCTGATTCGGTGTGGTGCTGAAAACGCAGCAAATACAAATCATTTATCCCAAAAAACTTGGGCAACATACTCGCCAATCGAAACAAAAACAACTCGGACGAAACCGGAAATTCCGCCATCATTTCCATAAAATACGTTGCGTTCCACTCTTTTTGCGCAAGCCAGTCTTTTAGTTTATCCAAAATACGCTGGCGCGGAATAAGCAAAGCGGCGGTGCAATACGAAGCCTTAAAATTATTGAGTACGTGCTCAAACGAAGGCACCGTAATCATTACAGAAACCTGCGGTCGGTCGGTAGCTTTGAGAATGTTGAAAGTAATTTCTCTGCCAATTACAAAGGATTTTTGGTGAAAATTGAGGCGCGGATTGAGAAAGAGGTAATTTTTTTTGCCATCGGGCAGAAAAACGTAGCGCACGTCGGCGAGAGCAGGATATTTTTCCGGAGAAAAGTTTTGAATTTTGTAGTTAAATTTTTGTTTGAGAATATTCTCGAAAAACTCGTAATGCAAATTTTGGGTGTCCACTTGATATTTTTCGATAAAAAAGTCCACACCATCTTCGAGTTCTTGAAAATAATTGTCGTGAAACTCTTGGTACGAGCGCAGGGCGGCAAAGTAAAAATGTTCTTTTTCTAAGTCATATTTGCGGGCAATTTCGGTAATAGTACCAATAAATGCGCCGAATTTTACGGGGTCGTTGGTCATCCATTCTATCATACGCCCGAAGTCCAGCCCAAACATATCCAACGGCAAATCGGTGATGAGGTTGGAGGTAAGCAAATCGCCGAGTTTTTCGAGTTTTGGGGGCAATTCTAAGGAAATGAGTTCGTTGTAGTTGATGTCCAGCGCGTTGGCTAAGGCAATAATTTTTTCGGTTTTGGGGTACTTTTTCCCTTTTTCGATTTCGTTTAAATACGAAGCCGACAAGCCCGAAAGTTTAGAAAGAGCCGCCAAGGAAAATTGTTTTGCTTCGCGCAGTTGTTTCACTTTAAGCCCAAAAATGAGGCGTATATTTTCTTCCCGTATCAAATTTGCTTTTAATCTAAATTGCTGAAATTATTTTTTTACAAGAACGGCATTTTTTTCAAATGTAGAAAATGAAGGGTATATTTTTTGACTGCAAAGGCATTATATCAACTTAATAATTATCAATAAATTGCCTACCTTATTGTCTTTTATGTTTCTAAAACCTTTTCCTTTTATTTGGAACACTTTGCCATTTTCGGTGCCTTGAGGAATTTTAATTTTTAGCGTATTCTTATCCAAATCTGCTAACTGAATTACCACATCTCTCGCCATTACTTCGACTTTGGGCAATGTGTACTCGCAAATTAAGTTCTGTCCGTTTCTTTGGAAATGCTTGTGTTTTCGCAAGGAAATAGCCAAAACTAAGTCGCCATAAGTCGGTGCAGTTTTTTGCAGTTTGATTTTCCAATAAGTCCAGATACTGTGCTTTGCAGGAAACCAGTTACCTTTATTTTTTATTTTTATCGTCATCTCATCGTCTATGCCTGCCGGAAAATTCACAGCTTCTGTATGTTCTTCCAGCACATAGCCTTTGCCGCTGCATGTACTACAATTTTTAGGATTATTACAAGCAGTACATTGCTTTTTCCGACTGTACAACAAGTTTTTGGTGACACCTTTGTAACACTCTTCGAGCGTTAGTTCCAAATCCGCCAATATATCTACGCCCGCTCGTTTCACAAATAATCTTGTAATTTTGGGTTCTTCTTGAAAAGTTTGTGCCTTTTTTTCTTCTTTAGCAACAGTTTCGGTGAAAAGAGCATTTTTATATGGTGCATTATCCTTTTCCTTATACGCTATTTTTCGACATCGGTATGCCTTGTCGGCAAAATTTATGGCATGAAAACTTTCGCCGAGCAATTCGTCAAACAATTTGAATATCAAGCCCGAAGCTGTTGGAAACTGCTGTTCGTAAGGAAGCGGCGCGCCATTTTCCAAACTTTTTTTTCCTTCATTTTCCATAAAATACCTTGCTGTGCCATTTTCATCAAGGTAATCGACAACAAATACCATCGCCGTAGCCGAATAAGCATAGCACAAAGATTTCGCACCTTGTACATGATAACCTTCGACCGACCATTCGTGCGGAAAAAAAATCATCGTTGCTTTATCCGAAAAATACAATCGGAATTCTCCTTCGGGCAGCCAGTTTGCCGTAGCTTGTTCAAAAGTAATTTCATCAATTATTTCAATTCCCCAGCGCAAAGCAGTAGCAAGTTGTTGCACATTTCTGTCAAAATTTTTATTTACCACCAAACCTGCAATATTGTATCCCATATTTTCTTTTGGACAAATGTAAAATAAATACTTTATTAGGCTACATAGAAAATAAAAAGCGAAATATTTTACAAGAAAACCGGACGCAAAATATTTTTGATTTTTAGAATATAAAAAATTATTATCTTCACTTGCAAAAAAGAAACCTGAAATAGCTTATGCATTATGCCATTATTGATATTGAGACGACTGGTGGAAATTACAACAATGGAGCTATTACAGAAATTGCCATTTTTTTGCACGATGGAAACAAAATTATTGATAGTTTCAGTTCTTTAGTAAATCCTGAAATGCCCATTCCGCCATTTGTGAGTAAACTCACGGGTATAACGGACGAAATGGTAAGCGATGCGCCAAAGTTTTATGAAATAGCCCAAAAAGTTGTTGAAATAACCCAAAATGCCGTTTTTGTGGCACACAATGTACAATTCGACTATGGTTTTATTCGCCACGCCTACAAAAGTTTGGGCTACGACTATCACCGCCCCAAATTGTGTACTTTACAGTTAGCCCAAAAGCACATTCCCCAACTCAACACCTACAATTTGGGAAGTTTGTGCAAGCATTTCAACATTGTTATCGAAAAACGCCATCGCGCCACTGGCGATGCACTGGCTACGGTAAGTTTGTTTGAGCAGTTGCAAAAAATAGCTCCCCAATACATTGAACACAAAATAAATGGTAAAATAGTACCCAATGCCACGCAAACGCCACAACTGAGTAGCAAAGATTTTGAGTTGCTTACCGAAGAAGTGGGCTTACTGTATTTGCACAATAGCGAAAACGAAGTGATTTATGTAGAGTTTTCGCCGGATATAAAACAACGGGCGCAAGAATTATTGATTAATGCGCCCAACAGCGAAAAACGCCGACAGTTGCAACTCGCTACAGCAGCCATAAGCCACGTTTATACAGGCAGCGAGCTTATAGGTTTGTTGCTTAAACAACACGAACAAATAAACCTAAACCCGCTGTTTAACAACCAAATAAGTTTGGATAAATTCGGTATTTTTATAGAAGAAAAAGCCACAAAATCGTATTTGTGGTACGACAAAATAAAAAACCGAGCAGACGAACCTATTCAAACTTTTGTGCGAAGAGCAGATGCCATGAACTGGATACAAAAAAAATTTAAACAATACGGATTGTGCAAAAGTCTGGTAAAAAATATAAAATTGCCTAACTGTCCAAGACACAATGGCGCAATTTGTGAACAAAACGCCCACGCCATTCAAAATGCAAAATTGTCGCAGCTAATGCTTCATCAAATGCTAAAAGCGCAAAGAACAAACCTATTTTCCGGCTACTTGATAGAAGAAGGCAGAAACCTGAGCGAACAAGCCTTTGTACAAATTCGCGATGGAAAGTTTGTTGCTTACGGCTACTTCGACAAAAATGCCGCTCCTTCGGCGCAGGAATTAGAAAACTATAGCATTTTTAACAAAAAAATTCTCCAGTCCGAAAAGCTCATCGAAAAATACCTCAAAAAAAGAAAAAACTATACTAAAGTGCCGGAGTATGTGTAGAAAAATGCACAAAACACACTTTTGCGTTTCAATACAAAAAATAATACAAAACTAAAGCAGTCTTGATTTGCTACAATCTTTCATCGCACACCCAATCAAAGATTTTGCAGGGGAATCAAATTACTAATTTGTTAAAAAAAACTATTTTTTATAAAAATAAGACTTAAATAGCCAACGTTTAGGCGTATTTTTGCGACTAAATAATATGCAGAGTAGTCATACCGTATCTTTCCGAAAACAAATACCTTCTTGGGCAGTTGGAAGTCACTTGGATATACCTGATATTCATATGGGACAAGTGCGGAAAGTGGCAATTTTTGTGTATGTATTGTTCGATTATCTGTCGGCACTTATTGCTTGGGCTTTATTTTTTGCGCTTCGCAAAGTTTATATTGAGCAGTATTATTTCACCAAAAGCCTTTTCAACGACCCCAACTTTTTCATTGGTATTGCCGTAATTCCCTTGTTTTGGATTTTGCTGTATTTTCTAAGCGGTTCTTATACCGATGTTTACCGAAAATCGCGTTTGGCGGAATTTACCAAAACTATTTTCACTACACTTTTAGGTAGTGTTGTACTTTTTTTCATCGTTATTTTAGATGATGTAGTAGTGCATTACCAAGATTATTATTATTCGTTTATACTGCTGTTCAGTCTGCATTTTAGCATTACTTCTTTGTTTAGAATTATTATCCTAAACTACACCAAATACCAACTCCGCAGCGGGAAAGTAAGCTACCGAACCATTGTTGTTGGCAGCAATGCCAGTGCCGTGGATATGTACGAAGACATTGTTTTCAAACGCAAATCTATTGGTTATCGTTTTGTGGGATTTACCGATGCGGCAAATCGCAGTAGCGTAGGAAATTTGGAAAAATACATGCCTTATTTGGGTACGGTGGAGAATATTCGCGAGTTGTGCGATTTGCAAAAAATAGATGAAGTATTGTTGGCTCCCGAACCGTCAGACCACGCTTATGTAAGTAAGATTATTAACGATTTGGCAGAAACCAACGTAATCATCAAAATTATTCCCGACCTGTATAATATTCTTTCCGGTTCGGTAAAAATGTCGGTGCCAAATGGTGCGGTGCTTATTGCTATTTTTCCCGACCTAATGCCCGTGTGGCAGCGCAAAGTGAAACGTATTTTCGATATTATCGTTTCGATATGTGTTTTGGTATTGCTAAGTCCGCTGTTGGCGTACATTGCCTTGCGGGTTCGGTTTTCTTCGCCGGGTCCTATTTTTTACAAACAAGCGCGCTTAGGCAAACAACGCAAAAGTTTTGAAATAATAAAATTCCGCTCTATGTACGTTGATGCCGAGCAAAGTGGCCCCGCACTTTCCAGCCAAGATGACCCGCGCATTACACCTTGGGGACGCATTATGCGCAAATGGCGATTGGACGAACTTCCGCAGTTTTTTAATGTGCTGAAAGGCGAAATGTCCTTGGTGGGTCCTCGTCCCGAAAGAGCCTATTATTCCGACCAAATAATTGCCTTAGCTCCCGAATATCGCCACCTTTACAAAGTAAAGCCCGGCATTACTTCTTGGGGAATGGTACAATTTGGCTACGCCGAAAACGTGCAACAAATGATTAATCGCCTGAAATACGACCTATTGTACATCGAAAACATGTCCTTAGCCAACGATTTTAAGGTGATGATTTATACTGTTTTGATTTTGTTTCAGGGAAAAGGTAAGTAGTTCGTATTCTGTTACCGCTATAAAATTTGTTAAAAAAACAAGCGATTTCGCGGCATTTAGTAATTTTGACGCAGCCAAAAAATCTATGTTTTGTTTCGATTTGAAAATTCTCAGTGGTTATATGCCTTACTCATACCTTTGTTTTTGTTGGTATTGAGTTATTGGCATAAAAAATGGCAAAAAAACAAAAGCCAACAACTTTCTGAACTCACTTTGCTGCCTACACTACTGCCATTGTGGTCTATTGGGCGCATTTTTCAAAAAAATTTGCTTTTTGTCTTCGCTTTAGTATTATTGATTATTGCTTTGGCAAATCCGCAATTTGGCAAACGAAGCTACAGCGTACAACGACAAGGCGTTGATGTGATGATTGTATTAGATGTATCTAATAGCATGCTCGCCGAAGATATTACGCCCACCAATCGCTTACAAGCCGCAAAAATTGTGCTTTCCGATTTGATTGATAAGTTGGCAGACGACCGTTTGGGTATTATTCTTTTTGCGGGAAAAGCCTACTTGCAAATGCCGCTTTCGCTCGACCACGCCGCAGCGCGTATGTTTTTGGCAAATGCAAAACCCGACTTACTTCCTTCGCAAGGCACGGCATTGGCGCAAGCACTTAATTTAGCCATTAGTTCTTTTGATGATGCAAGTGCTACGGGAAAAGTGATTTTGCTCCTCACCGATGGTGAAGACCACGAAACGGGTTTAAACGCCGCTTTGGACGAAGCTGCACAAAATGGAATTGTGATACATACTATTGGTGTTGGTAGCGAAGGCGGAAGCCCTGTGCCTGAATTTTTTGGACAACAAAAAATAGGCTATAAAAAAGATGCTTCCGGCGAACAGGTTATTTCTAAAGTAAATAATTCGCTCTTGAAAAAAATAGCTTCCCAAACCAACGGACTTTTTTACAGCCTGAACAACAATGCCGCACAAGTGCAAAAAATAAGCGAAAAAATAGCGCAAATGGACAAACAACTAATGGAAGAAAGACAGTACACCAATTTCGAAAGCCGATTTGGTTACTTTTTACTGCCAGCTATTTTGTTTTTGTTATGGTATTTGTTTTTGGGCAATACAAAATCCGAAAAACAATGGCGCATTTTCAAAGAAAAACAGGCAAATCCTTAACAAAAATGCTACTGCGCCGCGTCCGAACAACTACTACCTTCTACCTCGCGTACCACTAATTCCAACAAAGGATTATCGTCAGGATTGTAAGGCGTTTTAAAATCGTAGCCGTATTTTTTCCCAATAGTTTCGTAGAAAAAGAGAGAAAATTTGCTCTTATAATCGTCCAAGATATCGTAAAATGTCCGATTTGTGTTACGTTCTATCAATTCTATCATCACTTTTCCTTGATTTACGGTCAAGTTTTTCAATTCATCTTTAAATTGGTCTTTCAGTGTATTTTCCAAATCGTTTACATAACGCTTGCGCATACGTTTTTTATCCATTGAAGCAGTAGTGTCTTCCACTTCGGTAATCAATGCACTCACTTTGGTAACATAAGGATACACTTTTAGGACATCGCGTTTCATTTTGTTGTACAAAAAACGCTCTCTGTTGGTCAATTTGTTGGCAGAAATATTCACCTCCGGCAAATCATAATACGCAAGCGTATCGTCTTCCAATATAATACCTTCCAAAACTTTGGTATCTTTCTTTTTCAGCAACGCAATCAATTCGTCATCGGTTCGATAAGTTTGTGTTTGTGCCACAAGATTTTGCACGCCCAAAAGAATGAAAACGCCTACTAAAACGGCTAAGTGAATTTTTTTGAATTTATACATATTTTTAATCATCATACGCCAACTATGACGCAATTATGCTATAATGGTTTATAAAAAAACGAAGGTATGCGCCAAATAGTGCTTTTGGTAGCTATTAAAACCGTAAAACTTTCCCACGCCAGAAAACACTTTCTTTTTCAAGGAAAATGTACCTTTGTGCATTGATTTGTCATCTTAACAAGTATTCGCTTCAATGCCACGTATCGCTATTTTTGCCTCGGGAAACGGCAGCAATGCTGAAAATCTCTTTCATTATTTTTCGCAGCACAAAATTGCTGAAATTTCTTTGATAATTTGTAATAATCTGCAAGCAGGCATACTGGCGCGCGCGCAAAATTTGGGCATTCCGGTACTACTTATCCACAAAAACAGCCTTTATCAACAAAATGTGGTGGAAAACTGGCTTATTTCTCTTAAAATTGATTGGATTGTACTGGCAGGATTTCTTTGGAAAATTCCCGAAAAATTAATTGCACTTTATCCTAAAAAAATCGTGAATATTCACCCTTCGCTTTTGCCCAAATATGGCGGAAAAGGCATGTATGGTATGCGCGTACACGAAGCCGTAATTGCTGCGGGCGAAACGGAAAGTGGTATTAGCATTCATTTTGTAAACGAAGCCTATGATGAAGGTGCTATTATTTTTCAGGCAAGATGCCCTATCGAAATGGACGAAACAGCCGATTCGCTGGCACGAAAAATTCATCAATTGGAATACGAACACTTTCCCAAAGTATTGGCAAGCCTTTTTTAATTGTATTCATTTTGTTTAAAAATATATTTTTTATGAAAAAAGACCAAGAAGTTTTTGAACTTATTCATCGTGAAAAACATCGACAAGAGTCGGGTTTAGAACTAATTGCTTCGGAAAATTACGTGAGCCAGCAGGTGCTAAAAGCAATGGGCAGCATTCTTACGAATAAATATGCCGAAGGTTTGCCCGGCAAACGCTATTATGGTGGTTGCGAATTTGTGGACGAAATAGAAACGCTTGCTATTGAGCGTATCAAAGCCTTGTTTGGTGCGGCGTGGGCAAATGTGCAACCACATTCGGGTGCGCAAGCCAATGCAGCAGTAATGTTGGCACTTTTGCAACCCGGCGATGCTATTTTGGGTTTCGACCTTTCGCACGGCGGACATCTTACACACGGTTCTCCGGTAAATTTTTCGGGAAAATTGTACCAAGCCAATTTTTATGGCGTAGAAAAAGAAACCGGACGCATTGATATGCAAAATGTAGCGGCTATCGCCCGTAAGGTAAAACCAAAACTCATTATTTGTGGGGCTTCGGCTTATTCGCGCGACTGGGATTATCAAAGTTTCCGACAAATTGCGGACGAAGTAGGTGCATTTTTAATGGCAGATATTTCGCATCCGGCGGGACTTATTGCTACAAAACTGCTCAATGATCCTTTGCCTTACTGCCATGTAGTTACTACCACTACGCACAAAACGCTTCGCGGTCCGCGCGGCGGATTGATTATGATGGGGCAAGATTTTGACAATCCTTGGAACCTGAAAACGCCAAAAGGTGAGTTGCGCTCGATGAGTGCCATTCTGGATAGTGCTGTATTTCCGGGTACACAAGGCGGACCTTTGGAACATGTAATTGCCGCCAAAGCAGTAGCTTTTTATGAGGCACTACAAATTTCTTTCAAGGCTTATTCCAAACAAATCATTGCCAATGCGCATGTTCTGGCAAACGGGCTGACGGATTTAGGTTATCATATTATTTCGGGCGGAACCGACAACCATAGTATGTTGATAGACTTGAGCAATAAAAATATTACCGGAAAACAAGCTGAATTAGCCTTGGGCGAAGCGGATATTACTGTAAACAAAAACATGGTTCCTTTCGATGCGCGCTCTCCGTTTGTAACTTCGGGTATTCGCATTGGTACGCCTGCCATCACTACGCGCGGATTGCGCGAATATGATATGGAACAAGTGGTGTTGTGGATTGATAAAGTGTTGAGCGATATTGATAATGCAAAAACGAAGGAAGAAGTAAAACGAGCTGTGAATAACAGAATGGAGAGTGCCAGTATTTTTGCGAGTTAGGACAAAAAAATAGGTCGGACAAATGTCCGACCTACCCCACTATGAAAAAACTCAACTTAAAATGTTTAGCGCAACTATTAGTAACAGGAGGAGAATTGGGAGTTCGTAAGAGGATGGAGATGGGAAAGATCGTTGGCTAAACATTTAAGTTGGTTCAAAGTTAAAACATCTTTTTTTATTAGCGAAATTTTTTTTAAAATTTTTTTAATTTTTTTTTAAAATTAAGAAATATTTAACTTTTTTCTTATAAAAAGGCTTTCATTAACCCAAATCTACTATCGTTACTCCTTCGCCGCCATATTGCGGGTCTTCGTGACTTAGCTTTTTTACAAAATGATACGATTTCAAATGTTTGCGAATTTCTTTCCGCAAAATACCATTTCCATAGCCGTGAATTATTTTTAGCTGGTGGGCATTTGCGATTAGCGCAGCATCTACGAGTGTGTCCACCTCGCGCAAGGCATCAATTACGCCCAATCCGCGCACATCAATGGTGTGTTCAAAATTTAGCGAAGCGTCTAAGGCATTGTATTTTACTTGTACTTTAGGTTTTGTAGGCTTTTTTGCTACCAAATCCAATTCTTTCAAATTAATACGCGTTTTGAGATTGCCCATTTCTACCAAAGCCGTCTCTCCTTCAATTTCGGCAACAGTGCCTATATGTTGGCTGTCGCGCAGCCGCACCTGCGAGCCTACTTCCACTTGTTCGTAGGTATCGGTAGTGAACACATCTTCGTGAAGTTCTTGGGCTTTTGCCTCGTGCTGCTTTATGCTGGCTTGCAGTTTCTGCCGAATTTGCTCGGCTTCTTCTTTTGTGCGCTTCTCCTCTTCGCTCCAGCTACGCAACATATTTTCCAAATTACGTTTTGCTTCGCGCTGCGCCTCTGCCATTTCTTTTTCGGTATTTAAAATTATTTTTTTGGTGTTTTTGTCCAAATATTTGTTCTTTTCTTCGTAGTCAGCTTTGAGTTGCTTATTATTTTTCAATAAAATGCTTAATTCGGCTTCTTTTTCCAAAATAGCGTTGCGCTCGCGCTGCATATTGGTAAGCAATTGGTCGAACTGACGATAATCATCGCCCAATTTTTGCTGAGCCGCTTGAATAAGTGCCGCAGGTAAGCCTATTTTTTTGGCAATTTCAAAAGCATACGAACTTCCCGCTTGCCCTGTTTCCAAACGATACAGCGGCTCAAGTGCTTCTTGGTTGTACGCCATTGCGCCGTTGATAATTCCGGGCGTTTGGGCGGCAAAAATTTTCAGATTGGAGTAGTGCGTAGTAATTACACCATACGCATGTTTCTCGTTGAGGGTCTCTAAAATCGCTTCGGCTATGGCTCCGCCAAATTGTGGGTCGGTGCCGGAGCCAAATTCATCAATTAAGCACAAACTTTTGTGATTGACAAAATTTACAAAGTGGCGCATATTCGTAAGACGCGAACTATAGGTGCTGAGGTCATTTTCCAAAGATTGTTCATCGCCCATATCTACCAATAAGCTATCGAAAAGGCACATTTGCGAAACAGGACTTACGGGTACCAACAATCCGGCTTGCAACATGAGTTGTAGCAAGCCAACTGTTTTGAGTGCAACTGATTTTCCGCCGGCATTAGGACCACTGATAAGTAAAATTCTATCTGCCAAAGACAAACGCAAACCCAAAGGAATGGTAGGGCGTTTTTGTTGCAAATTGCGCAAGTACAATAATGGATGATACGCGTGGTGCAACTCCAAAACCCGCTCGCGCGAAAGGTCGGGAGCGATGCCATTTATTTTTTGTGCCAAAAGTGCCTTTGCCCGAATAAAATCTAACAAACCTAAGGTTCGCTGATAACCTTCTATATCTGCCGCAAAAGGTCGCACTTGAGCGGTTAGTTCTTTTAATATCCGATAAATTTCGCGTTTTTCTTCTTGCTGCAATTCAAAAAGTTCGTTATTGAGCTGCAAAGTTTCGGCGGGTTCTATAAAAGTAGTTTTTCCGGTGGAGGATTCATCGACTACAATTCCATTAATTTTTCGCTTTACTTCCGAAGGAACTGCCAATACGCGGCGACCGTTGCGAATACTTTCGCCTTCGTCGGTAAGCCAGTTGTTTTTGCGCAATTCACTCAGAATATGCTTGAACTGATTGTTGATGTCGATAAACTTGTGGTTGATGGCTTTGCGAATGCGCGCCAGTTCGGGCGAGGCATTGGTGCGAATTTTGCCATCTTCGTCTAAAACTTGCTTAATGGCATTGATGAGTTCTTTGGAAATTTCCCAGTGTTGTACTAATTTGTACAGTTCGGCAAACGTTTCTTTGTATTCGCCGTTGTTTTCTTCAAAAAAATATTGGATAAAACTAACCGTCTGCAACACTTTGAGCAAGCGAAACATTTGTTCTTGACTAAGGGCGTAGCCTTCAATTTTCAAAAAGCTGAGTTCTTCCGACAAGTTCAGGTAATTGTCTTCGGGAAACTGAAAACTTGGATTTTCAACAATAGATTTAAACTCTACTACTTGTTTTAGCACCACTTGCAAAGGTTCGGCTTGGGTAAAAAAACGTATCCTTTGCACCCAATCTTGCCCCAAAGTACTTCGACAGTTTTCGTGTAGAATTTGCTGTACTTTATCAAATTCTAATTTTTGAAAAATATCTTTCGGATATAAATGTAGTTGATATTTGTGTTCAGATTTATGTACCATTTATCTAAAAAACGCTATGATATTAATAAAGAAAAATTTTGCTTTCCCCATGAAAATCTTTCTTTGTGACAAAACTCACTTTTTGGGCTTATTTTACAGCAAACAGACCATTTTATGGTATTTTCATGAAAAAAATGCAAATTTACATAACGCTGCTAAGTTGCGTAAAGTTTAATTTACGGCTTCGCCTTAAAATACTACCTTTGCAAAAAAAAATCCATGAAAAAATATCTTCCTATTTCCAACGAACTTTTTATTCATAATCGAAAACGATTTACGTCACAAATGCAGCCCAACACAATGGCAATATTTTTTGCCAATGACGAAGCACCACGCAGTGCAGACGGTTTGCATCCTTTTCGCCAAAATTCGGATTTGTTTTATCTCTCGGGCATTGACCAAGAGCAAACTATACTTATACTTTTTCCCGATTGTGAAAAAGAAGGTTTTGAAGAAGTGCTTTTTGTGCGCAAAACCAACGAGCATATTGCCATTTGGGAAGGACACAAATATACAATAGAAGAAGCACGGGCGGCTTCGGGCATAAAAAACGTGCGTTGGTTAGATGACTTTGATAAATTTTTGCCCGAACTGATGTTTTTGGCAGATGGCTGCTACTTAAATTTAAATGAACACACGCGCTACGACTCGGATGTGCCTTACAAAGATTTGCGTATGGCACAAAAACTGAAAGAAATGTTTCCGTTGAGTACTTTTTTGCGTGCGGCACCTATTTTGCATAAAATTCGTGCCGTGAAGTCGGATATTGAAATTTCGCTTATGCAAACGGCTATTGACATTACTGCCAAAGCTTTTGACCGTGTGATGCGTTTTATGAAAAATGGCGTGACGGAATACGAAATTGAAGCGGAGATTTTGCACGAGTTTATTCGCAATCGCGCTACGGGTGTTGCTTATGGTTCTATTATTGCTTCGGGAGCGAATGCTTGTGTATTGCACTATGTTGCCAATAACCAAGTGTGCCGAGATGGCGATTTGGTATTGATGGATTTTGGTGCCGAATACGCTAATTATGCTGCCGATTTATCGCGCACCATTCCTGTAAGTGGCAAGTTTTCGCCGCGCCAAAAAGCGGTGTATGAAGCGGTACTGCGCGTACAAAAAGCTGCTACGGCAATGCTTCGTCCGGGAACTTTGTTAGATGAATACCACAAAGAAGTAGGCAAGGTAATGGAAAGCGAATTGTTGCAGTTGGGCTTGATTAGCCAACAAGATATTGCCAAGCAAAATCCTGAGTGGCCCGCCTACAAAAAATATTTTATGCACGGCACTTCGCACTTTTTGGGCTTAGATGTACACGATGTAGGCTTGCGCAATTTGCCTATGCAGGCGGGAATGGTATTTACGGTAGAGCCGGGAATTTATATTTTGGAAGAAGGAATTGGCGTACGCATTGAAAATGATGTACTTGTTACAGACAGTGCGCCTGTTGATTTAATGGCAGCGATTCCACGCGAAGTGGAGGAGATAGAAGATATTATGAACGCGTGAAGCAATGAGACAGTTTTTTCCTAATTTTCTAAGCCTTAGCAATGGTTTTGCGGGTTGTTTGGCAATAGTGCAAGCATTTGAAGGGAATTTTTACGCCAGTATGGGCTTCATTCTTTTGGCGGCGATTTTCGATTTTTTCGATGGTTTCGCGGCGCGCTTGTTCAAAGTTTCTTCCGAATTGGGCAAACAACTCGACTCGCTTTGCGATGCCGTAAGTTTTGGCGTAGCTCCGGCGAGTATTTTGTATTTGCAAATGTGCCAAACGGCAAGTTTTAGTACCGAATTGAATACTTACCTTTGTTATGTGGCTTTTATTTTTGCGGTAGCGGCTATTTATCGTTTGGGAAAATTCAACTTAGATACGCGCCAACAAGAAGGTTTTTTGGGCTTGCCTACACCGGCAGCAACTTTGGCGGTTATTGGTTTTTTGCCATGGGCTTTTTCAACCATCGCTTGGCAACAGCAACTTACCCAAAATTTTTATTTCTGGCTGATACTTTGCCTTGTACTTTCGGTGCTGATGGTGAGTGAAATTCCGATGCTGGCACTGAAGTTTAAAGATTTTTCATGGAAAAAAAACACCATTCGCTACCTTTTTCTCGCAACAAGTGTCTTATTAGCTATTGTTTTTCGGAGTACGAGCTTGCCCTTTATTATGGGAAGTTATATCTTATTTTCAATCATTAATGCGCGAGCAAGAACTTAGTTATTTTTCTGATATTTGCTGCGTACAAAGTATGACATTGGATTAATAATCAAAGGATTTGCTAAGAACCAAGTGATAAAAGCATTGTATTCATCTTTGTAAAATACTTGCCAAGCAACTACATAACGCGAGTCGGCGGGACCAAAAAGCCAATGATTGTAAGCATGTAAATAACCTCTACTGTACATCAGCCCCATCCAATCGAATAGCGGCACATCTAGCTGGTCGGCGTACATTTCATTCCAAAGTTTAATAAAATTCATGCGAATAATGCTTACCGAATTGAGGTAGCTTCCTTCTTTTATTAAGCCTACATCTTTGTTAAAAGTAATAAGATTTTTTTTGCGCATCGTATTTAACACATCGTAAAAAGCATTTTTAAACGTATTGGTGCCTGTGCGATTTAAATAAATTTCCGGCGAAGTCGCGGGTTCTATTTCCAAAAATTCCAAATATTTTTGATACAACAACCTACTCATTTCCGTAAAACGGTCGGACGATTTTTCGATATTACAGAATATTTCGGCATACATTATTGTCCATAGCGGCTCGTCGGTAGTGGCGTATGTTTTTGCCGCAAAATAATAATTGTCGGCATAGCGCGGTGCAGCAACAATGCCTGCTTCCCAATAATCTAAGGCAGCGTTGTAGTTATTGCGCAACAGTTCTATAATGCCCAAATCCAGATAAAGGCTTCCTTCGTAGGGCAATCTTTTCGTACCTGCCGTTAAAACACGTACACCTTCGGAATAATTGCCGCTAACATCAAGACAGTTTCCCAAGAGGCGGTAGGTGTCCACATACGACGAATCGCGCGCCAAAAGGTCGCGCGCTAATTGAATGGTTTGGGGATAATCTTTGAGTCTGTAAGCACATTCGGCTACTTTGTAGGCATATTGAATGTTTTGGGGTTGAAGGCGTTGTAGTTCTTTGTAGGTGTTTTGCGCTTGCTGATAGTCTAAGTTTTCTTCATATTCTTTCGCTTTGTTTAAATAAAACTGTTCGGAAGAATTTTGGGCATTCATCTGCAAGTTTAGCCATATCAATACTACTGCTAATAGGTAAAATTTTGCCATAATACTGTAATCATATGAGGTTTAAATGAGCTGATTTAATTAATGAATGCGTGTGCAAATAGTTTTAACACCAAAAGGAGAAATTTATTATGCAAGAACTGGAAATATTTCAAAGGTTCAAATATGGTAAAAAAGATTCATTGGTGAAATGTATGAATAAATTTTTTGTTGAGGTAAGATTTTTGTTAATTATTTATTGGCGAACAAAATACGCAAACGAACTAATATTCAATTTTATTTTGACTATTTTGCCATTTTTCAAAAGCGGTTATCGCTTCATTGCGCATAAATTGTCGGGTAAATATTTTTCTTTCGCTAATAGGTTTTACTATTTCTTCATAAATAAACGCATCATCGAAATTAATGGCAGCCGCATCTTCTTTACTATTGGCAAAATAGAGTTTGTCGGGGCGCGCCCAGTAAATAGCCGCCAAGCACATTGGACAAGGTTCGCAACTGCTGTAAATTTCGCAGCCATCTAACTGAAACGACTCCAACACTTTGCATGCATTGCGAATAGCCACTACTTCGGCGTGTGCAGTGGGGTCGTTGGTGGCAGTAACTTGATTTTGCCCGCTCGCAATAATTTGCCCGTTTTTTACCACTACTGCCCCAAAAGGTCCGCCTTTTGCCGTTTCTACATTTTCGACAGATAGCCGGATGGCTTCGTGCATAAATTTTTCATTGGGTTCGGTACACATATTTTTTATTTTAAACACTACGACAAAAGATGTTGCAGTTTGTTTTTAAATGAATTTACTAAATTTTGGGCGTTATCGAACTTAGGTGCTTCGGCAATAATACGAATAATAGGTTCGGTATTGGAGCGGCGCAAATGTACCCAACTGTCGGGAAAATCAATGCGCAAACCATCCACTGTGTTGAGTGGATAATCGGCGTATTGCTGTTCTATTTTTTGTAATGCCTCTGCAAGATTTAACTGTGCTGAGGCTTCAAACTTGTCTTTTACAATAGCATAATGAGGCAATTCGGCTTGCAAGTGCGACAAACTTATTTTTCTTTCGGCTAAATAAGAAAGCAATAGTGCTATGCCCACTAATGCATCGCGTCCGTAATGAAGCGGTGGATAAATAACCCCACCATTGCCTTCGCCACCAATTACCGCATTTACTGTTTTCATTTTTTCCACTACATTCACTTCGCCTACGGCGGCTTTGTGATATTGGCAATGATATTTTTGGGCAATATCTGCCAAAGCCCGCGAAGACGACAAATTGGAAACACAGGCACCGGGCGTATGCTGCAAAATATAGTCGGCAATACAAACGAGCGTATTTTCCTCGCCCAAAGGTTCGCCTTTTTCGGTAATAAGCACCAATCTGTCCACATCAGGATCTACGGCAATGCCAATGTCGGAAGCAGTTTTTTGTACTAAGTGGCACAAATCGCCGAGATGCTGTGGCAGTGGTTCGGGATTGTGCGGAAACCAGCCGTTAGCTTCGTTGTGAATACCGTGAATACGATTTACACCCAAAGCATTGAGCAGTTGCGGTACAGCAAAACTTCCCGAAGAGTTCACCGCATCAAAAGCTACGGTAAAATTAGCTTGGCGTATAGCCTCCACATGAACCAAATCTAATTGCAGTATTGCTTCGATGTGTTGCGACAAGGCGTTGTTGTCAGTCGTTATTTTTCCTAAATTTTCTACCAAAGCGTAAGAAAAATGAGCCTTTTCTGCTAAAGCTAATATTTGTTCGCCGGCTTGGGCATTCAAAAAATTTCCTTCGTGGTCTAAGAGTTTTAGCGCATTCCACTGTTGCGGATTGTGGCTTGCGGTCAAAATAATTCCCCCTACGGCTTTATGTTGTTTTACCGCCATTTCTACGGTAGGCGTTGTGCTTAGTCCTAAGTCTATAATATCGAAGCCCATTGCATTAAGCGTACCGCTTACTAATTGGAAAAGCATAGCTCCCGAAGGGCGAGCATCTCTGCCGATGACGATAGTACCTACTGTTGGCGCATTTTTTTCCAATAAAAACTGCCCATAAGCACTGGCAAAACGCACTAAATCGGGAGGGGTAAGATTTTCTTGTGGATTTCCACCAATAGTTCCTCTAATGCCGGATATAGATGTAATTAAACTCAAGATTTGTGTATTTTTGGATAAAAGAAATTAGCTATTGTTGTTGAGTTGCTCGGCGTATTGTGGCAACAAATCTTTAAATTTTTGTACCACTTGCGCCAGATTCAAATCTTTGCTACGCCCGCCTGCGGCGTTTTTGTGTCCGCCGCCTTCAAAGTGCTGCCGGGCAAAATCATTTACCGAAAAATCGCCTTTAGAACGCAATGAAAGTTTTACCATTCCTTCGTTTTCGGTAATAAGCGCGGCAAATTTTATGTTTTTTATGCCTAAAGGATAATTCACAAGTCCTTCGCTATCGCCCGTTTGGTGGTCGAAATCCTTGAATATTTGCGCCGGAATGGCAATAATTGCCGTAGCGTATTCGGGCATCACTTCCAAACGATTGTTAAGGCAGTAGCCAAGAAAACGAAGGCGATTTTCGGAATAGCTATCGTAAATTTCATCATTTATGCGCCCAATATCGGCACCTTTTTCAAGCAAATATGCTGCGGATTGCAACACATTGGGCGACATGGCGTATTTGAAACGACCCGTATCGGTAACTAAACCTGTATAAAGACAATCGGCAACGTCTGCGGTGATGTAATTTTCATAATTCATTTCCCGAAAAAATTGCAGCAACAACTCGCAAGTAGAACTTACCGAAGTATCTGACCAAACGTATTGGGCAAAATCTTCGGGTTCTAAGTGGTGGTCTATAAGTATTTTGATGGCATTTTTGTTGAGGCGCACAAATTGTTCTAAATGGTTGATACGACTGAGGGCATTAAAATCAAGGCAAAAAATAGCTTCGGCATGCAGCATTTTGTTTGCGGCTTCTTTCGGATTGTCCGAAAAGCGAATGATACTATCTTCGCCCGGAAGCCACATCAAAAACTGCGGATACTCGGAAGGAGATATTACCGCTACTTCGTGACCTTGTGCTTTGAGTACGTTGTAAAGTGCCAAAGAAGAACCTAAAGCATCGCCGTCTGGTTTATGGTGCGTAGTAATAGCAATGTTTCGAGGAGTATTAAGCCAAGATTGTAGGGCTTGTTTGTTCATTTCAAAAAATGGGTAAATATATCAGAAAAATGCTTTGGGGGGCAAATATATAATTTTTTACGTAGTAAGTTTAGAAAAAAGAATTGTTTTTTACGCTGCTACGTATAATAAGATTTGCGCATACGATATTCTAAGGATTTTTTTACCGTTTGCCATTCATTGTTTATGATAGAAAAAACAACCGTATCGCGCAGACAGCCTGTACTGTCGATGGAGTGATTGCGCAAAATGCCGTCTTGTTTTGCGCCCAAGCGTGCAATGGCGGCACGCGAATCGAAATTGTGAAAGTGTGTTCTGAATTCTACGGCAATGCAGTGCAAGTGTTCAAAAGCATATTGCAAAAGAAGGTATTTACATTCTGTATTAACGCCTGTTCGCTGAAACGACTTTGCATACCAAGTGTAACCTATTTCCAATCTTTTGTGTGCGGGCGTAGCGTTTGTGTAGCGAGTGGTACCAATTATTTGCAAGGTGTTTTTGTTTTTTACAAGAAAAGGCAGCGAAATATCATTTTCGTATTCTTGTAATGCTTTTTGTATGTAGGCTGAAACATTTTCCGGTTTTGGGGCAGAGGTGAACCAAAGTTCCCATAAATTTCCATCGGAAACTGCTGCTGCCAAGCCTTTTTCGTGCGACTCACTTAAAGGTTCTAAGATTACTGAGTTTCCTTCGAGGATTACCTTATTCAGCCATTTTTCCATTAAAACCCGCGTTTTTTTTACAATATATCTGTTTTGCCTTTTGCTTTTAGCTGCTGCATATATTCTTTTATAAGATATTCTTTTTCTTTGGGACAAAGCACCAATACATCTTCGGTGTCTATAATGCAAAAGTCGGAGATTCCTTCTACAATAACGGTTTTATTTTCCGGTGCAAAAACAATGTTGTTTTGAGCATTGTTGGTCAAAATAGTTTGCGGATAAACTGCATTTCCATTCTTATCTTTTTCCTTTTGTGCCCAAAGCGAAGACCAAGTACCTAAATCGCTCCAACCAAAATTGGCGGGAATTACTTTTACGTTCTGGGCTTTTTCCAATATGCCGTAGTCTATCGAAATATTGATGCACTGCGAGTACACCGTTTTGATGTAATTAGCTTCTTCGTCTGTGTTAAAGGCATCGGTATTTTCTTCAAATGCGTATGCAATTTCGGGAAGATATTTTTTCAAAGCATTGATAATAGTCTTTAGTTGCCATACAAAAATGCCCGCGTTCCAAAGGAAATCACCACTTTGTAGGAACTGTTTTGCCAATTCAAGGTCGGGTTTTTCGGTAAAGGTTTTTACTTTATGAATAGCGTCAGTAGTATCGGATGGCTCCATAAAGTATTGAATGTATCCATAGTTGGTATCCGGTCGGTTGGGTTTTATACCCAAAGTGAGCAAATCGTCGTGCTGACTACAATAATTCAAAGCAGTATGACATACTTCCTTAAACGTTTGGGTATCCAATATCAAATGGTCGGAAGGTGCTACCAACATAATTGCTTGCGGATTTTGCTGAAAAATTTTGTAGCTTATGTAGGCAATACAAGGAGCAGTATTCCGGCGATTGGGTTCACAAACAATTTGCTCGGAACGAATAAACGGCAACTGGCTTTGGACTAAATCGGCGTAGAGGTCGTTGGTGACAATATAAATATTTTCGGCGGGAATAATATTGGCAATACGCTTGAAAGTTGTTTGCAGCAGCGTTTCGCCTGTGCCTAAAATATCTAAAAATTGCTTGGGCATTTCGCTGCGGCTTGCGGGCCAAAAACGACTGCCAATACCTCCAGCCATAATTGCCGCATAATGGTTCTTATTCATACGCTTTAAAAATATTTCTAAGAGTTTTTGATTGCTTTTATTTCATTCTTCACAAAAAGTGATATTATTTTTATCGCTTTCTTAAACAAGCATCGTTGGGGCAAAAAAGTTTAGAAAAATTCGTCATCATCGGTCTCAATAACAGGTGTGTTGGAGTTGTATTCTCCTTCGGGTTGTGTTTCACCTTGCGAATTGTCGAAAGGATTGGTTGGTTCGTATTTTTGCGAATACTTGCTACAATCAAGTTCGGTACTCATATAAGGCGGCTCGACAAATTTGTCGGCAGTTTTTACATTAAGCGTTGAGTCGGCATACACACTTTTCATAAATTCTGCCCAAATAGGCAATGCCATGTTAGCACCTTGTCCCAAATCTATAGAGCGGAAGTGAATTTTCTTTTCATCGCCGCCGGTCCACACGCCACCAACCAATTTGGGCGTTACACCCATAAACCAACCATCTGAGTGGTCGTTGGTCGTTCCTGTTTTTCCGGCAATTTCATTTTCAAATTTGTAGCGATAGCGCAAACGAATGGCAGTACCATTATTTACTACTTCTTCCAGCATATTGAGCATGGTGTAAGCATCTTGCTCACTTAAAACTTCCGTTTGTTTGGGAATAAATTCGTCTAAAACTATCCCATTCCGGTCTTCAATGCGCATTACAAAGTTGGGTTCTATGTAAGTGCCTTGATTGGCAAAAGTAGCATAAGCACCCACCATTTCTATCAGCGAAATATCGGGCGTACCTAAACAAATAGACGGATAAGGGTCGATGTGGCTGCGAATACCCATTTTTTTGGCGAGTTCTCGCACGGGTTCAGGACCTATTTCTTTCATTAAATAAGCGGTGATGAAATTGACAGAATTGGCTAAACCTTTTTTGAGGGTGAGCATTTGACCATCAAATTTATCGTCTGAGTTTTTGGGTGTCCAGGGTTCGAGCAAGCCATATTCGCCCTTGAGGAAAGTAACGGGTACATTGGGTACTTTTTGGCAAGGCGACCAGCCGTTTTGAATTGCTACGGTATAAACAAAAGGTTTGAAAGTAGAGCCAACCTGACGCTTGGAACTTTCGCGCACATTGTCATATTTCAAAAACTTGTAATCAATGCCGCCAACCCATGTTTTGATGGTGCCGGTTTCTGGCTCTAAAGCTAAAAATCCTGTACTCAAAATGCGTTTGTAGTATTTGAGCGAATCTAAAGGACTCATCAAAGTATCTTTCGGACCATCGTAAGAGAAAATGGTCATGTTTATAGGTTTTTTGAAATTGCGCTGTATTTCAAGGTCGGTCATTTTTTCACTTTTTAGAGAATGATACCTTTCCGATTGTTTTACGGCACGCTCAATGAGTACTTTTTCGCCAAGCCACCATTTAGAATCTTCATCGTCATACCAAGGGTCGCGGGTTCCCCAGTGTTTGTCAAATTGTTCCTGCAATTTTTTCATATGATTCCACATAGCTTCTTCGGCATATTCCTGCATTTTGGCATTAATAGTGGTATAAACCTTGAGTCCGCTGGTGTAAATATCATAGTTGTTGCCATCAATTTTTGAGCGTTTTTGTGCCCAATCTTTTAGCCAAAGGCGCAAGTGTTCTCGAAAATACGTTGCCAAACCTTCGTCATGCGTAGAGCGGGTAAAGTTTACAATCAAAGGCGTTTTTTTAAGCGAATCGCTTTGCGCAGCAGTTATAAAATGTGCTTTTTCCATTTGGTTTAGCACTACATTGCGTCTTTGCGTAGCATTTTCGGGATTGCGTACAGGATTGTAGAACGTACTTCCTTTAAGCATTCCTACCAAAACCGCCGAATCTTCCACTTTTAGGTTTTTAGGCTCGGTGTTAAAATATGTTTTGGCTGCTGCCTTAATACCATGTACGCCATAGTTAAATGGAACCGTATTGAGATACATAGTCAAGATTTCGTTTTTGGTATAGGCGCGCTCCAATTTTATAGCAATAATCCATTCTTTCAGTTTTTGAATAATACGCTGAAAGGGCTCATAAGAACGCTCATGAAACAAGTTTTTGGCTAATTGCTGTGTAATGGTAGAAGCACCAGAGGTATTTCCCTGAAATATGGTACGATAAATCGCAGTACTTAATCCATAAAAATCAATGCCTGAGTGACGATAGAAACGAACATCTTCGGTAGCAACAAGGCAGTTTACCAACTGTGGGTGCAAGTCTTCGAAGCGCACATTGGTACGATTTTCAATATAAAACTTGCCCAACAACTCGCCTTCTTCGGCGTATATTTCCGTAGCGAGGGCACTGTTGGGATTTTCCAACTGCTCGAAAGTAGGCAGTGGCGAAAAACCAAACCACGCGTTGTTGATACTTAGCATTAAAAATAAAAAAGTAAATACAAGCCCCAACACACTATAAAGCAATATGCGTCTTATTTTTTTATAACGCGGCGATTCTTTATGTGGATTTGGTGGGATATTTTTTTTCGGATTATCATTAAGATAATTCATAGGCTGACGATATGGTAAATTTTAATTCTTTTTTCGTAAAAACATTTACAACACAAAAGTAACGGCTTTTAGATGATTTTATCATTTGTATGCTTAAAAAAAATGTATTCGTCCATAGAAAATTGAAAATATAGCGAAAACACAAATGCTTTCTGTCCTAAAAAATAGCGTAATTTTGCCACCATAAACATTATTTGCGTATAAATTTAGAAAAATGATTACAATTGGTAAGGTAAGTCTGCCGGATTTTCCTTTATTGCTGGCACCGATGGAAGATGTAAGTGACCCGCCTTTTCGGGCGTTGTGTAAAAAATATGGTGCAGATTTGATGTTTACCGAATTTATTTCTTCCGAAGGACTTATTCGCGATGCTGCCAAGAGTATCCAAAAGTTGGACATTTATGATAACGAGCGTCCTATTGGTATTCAGATTTTTGGCGGAGAACTCGACTCTATGATACGCAGCGCCGAAATTGTGACCGAAGCTAATCCTGAAATTTTGGACATTAACTTTGGTTGTCCGGTAAAAAAAGTAGTTTGCAAAGAAGCCGGAGCGGGTATTTTGCGCAATATTCCCAAAATGGTAGCACTTACGGAAGCCGTAGTGAAAAGTACACACTTGCCCGTAACGGTAAAAACGCGCCTCGGCTGGGACGACCAAAGCAAACATATCGTAGAAGTTGCGGAACGCTTGCAAGATGTGGGCATTCAGGCGATAAGTATTCACGGACGCACCCGCACGCAAATGTACAAGGGCGAAGCCGACTGGTCGCTTATTGCGGCAGTGAAGGAAAATTCGCGTATGCACATTCCCGTTTTTGGCAATGGCGATGTGGACTCGCCGGAGAAAGCCTTAGCCATGCAACAACGCTACGGCGTAGATGGTGTAATGATTGGCAGAGCGTCTATTGGTTATCCGTGGATTTTTCGGGAGATAAAACATTTTTTGGCAACGGGCGAACTTTTGCCGCCACCAACAACGGAAGAACGCGTAGCCGCAGCGCGACAACATTTGCTAAGTTCGGTAGCGTGGAAAGGCGAAGTGTTGGGCATTTTGGAGATGCGCCGCCACTACACCAATTATTTCAAGGGTTTTCCCAATATAAAACCGTACCGCTTGGAATTAGTGCAGTTGCAAGAACTCCCGCAACTGTTGGCGGTATTGGATAAGGTGGAAAAAGAGTATGCCGGTTTTGTGGGGGAACTTGGGTGAGATGGTTTGGTTTTGTTTAGAATTTCAAAATTTCCGGCAATGATGCTTTTAGGATAAAAGTCAATTACGCTACTAGTGGCACTTTGCGTTTTAATCATTTGTTCGTCTTTTTAGTATTTGTATTATTTACTTCCCTAAACAGACAACTTTGGACTATAAGCAGTTTAAATTATTTTTCAATAAACTTATTCCTTTTCATATCTTTGAGATGGGCAATAGATATTTTTTGTTTAATTGAATTGCCTATTATACTAAAATCAATGAATAATATGACTTCAACATTACCCATTATCGCCGTAGGTAGCGACCACGCCGGATTTGCGTACAAGAACAATACTTGCATTTTTTTGAATGAACTGGGCTACGAAGTAATAGATTTTGGTACTTTTTCTACCGATTCGGTCGATTATCCCGACTTTGCGCACCCTTTGGCAGAAGCGATTGAAAATGGTGAAGCTGCGCTGGGGTTTTTGTTTTGCGGAAGTGCCAATGGTGTGGCAATAACTGCCAACAAACATCAAGCTATCCGAGCTGCCATAAGTTGGATGCCCGAACTGGCGCAACTTGCCCGCCAACACAATGATGCCAATGTGTTGTGTATTCCGGCGCGTTTTGTAGCCTGGGAACTTGCTCAAACCATGATGACTACTTTTTTGAATACTTCTTTTGAAGCCGGACGACACGCTACGCGCGTAGGAAAAATTGGGTGTGGGTGAGAGATGTTTCGACTCAAATTAGGTCATCATACATTCATAAAAAGTTTCCCTAAAACTACTTGCCATTAACTTAATACCTTTTAAATTTCACCTCAAACAGTATTTATACAAACTGCTTATTTTTACGCGTTTATTCGCTAAATGATTTATTTTGTGTCATGAAAAAAATTCTCCTTCTTTCTTTCCTTCTTACCCAAATTGTTAACGCACAAATAGACCGACCCAAATTGGTGGTGGGCATTGTGGTGGACCAAATGCGCAACGAATATTTGTACCGATTTAATGATGATTTTGGCAAAGATGGCTTCAAACGGCTGATGAAAAACGGCTTTGTGTACAACAATATGCAGTTTAATTATATGCCTACTTACACCGGGCCCGGACACTCTTCGGTTTATACCGGCACTACGCCAATGTATCATGGTATTGTAGGCAACGATTTTATTGTTAAGCAGGGCTATCGCGAAATGTACTGTGCGCAAGACGATAGCGTACACGTGCTGGGCGTGGCTGCCGTACCAACGGAAGGTGCGATGTCGCCGAAAAACTTATTGACCACTACCGTGACTGACGAACTGAAACTCGCCACCAATTTTGAAGGCAAGGTAATTGGTATGAGCATTAAAGACCGTGGCGCAATTCTTCCGGCGGGGCATTTTGCCGATTTTGCTTATTGGCTTTCGGACAGCGGAAACTTTATTTCGAGTAGTTTTTACGGTGATGCTTTGCCCGAATGGGTAGATAATTTTAATGCCCAAAAGCATTATGAAACCTATCTAAAAAAAGGTTGGCAACTGCTCAAAGATGCTGGCGAATACAACGAAAGTCTGACGGATAGCAATCCTTATGAAGCAAAAATTTTTGGTGTTTTAGACCCAATATTTCCTTACAATCTTTGGCAAGGGTACGAAACCATAGGAGCCAGACTCATAAAAGTTACACCTTACGGCAATGATATTTTGTTGGATTTTGCGAAAGAAACGATTGAACACGAGCAACTGGGGCAAGATGATGTCACAGATTTTTTGGCAATTAGTTTTTCTTCGACCGACTATATTGGACACGCGATGGGCGCGCGCAGTATGGAAATACAGGACACTTATTTGCGCTTGGATAATAATATGGCGGATTTGCTGCATTTTTTAGATAAAAAAGTGGGCAAAGGGCAATATGTTGTTTTTCTTACCGCCGACCACGCTTGTGCGGAAAATCCACAGTTTTTGCACGACCACAAATACGAGGTTTCTTCGGTGAGTTTTTTGGCAATGAAACAGCAACTGATGGATTTTTCGGTGGAAAACTTTGGGGAAAATTTTATAAAATATTATGAAAACCAGAACATCTATTTCGATTTTGAGAAAATAGACTCCGCCGGACTTGATGCCGCGACTGTGATGCAAGGGGTAAAAACGTTTTTGGAGGAAGATGCTGCCATTCGGCGCGTTTATACGCAAGAGGAAATACTTAATCCGAGTGTGGTAGATCCTTTGCTGCAAGCCATTAGCAGAGGCTATAATACGAAACTGAGCGGGGAACTCGTAATTTTGTACGAGCCGGGCTATATGGAATATGGCAGTACAGGTACTACGCACGGTACGCCTTATGGCTATGATACGGGCGTTCCGGCTTTGTTTTATGGCTGGCATATTCCCAAAGGCAATAGTGCCGAAGCGCATTACATTACGGAAATTGCGCCTACTATTGCCCAACTTTTGCATATAATGAATCCCAGTGGCAGCGAAGGCAAGGTATTGAAGGAGATAGTGCGCTAAGGGGGGAAAATTGTTTTTTCTTTTTGGTTCTTTTCAGTGTTGTCATACACAAGCTATTTGATGAAGACACAAGCGTTTTAAGTACTTGAACAAAAGAAAACCAGTATAAATTATTGAATATTGTTTTTGTGTAACTTTGTGCAGAACTTTGTGTAACATTGTGCTATTATTGGTACACTAAGTTGCACTAAGTATTTCACTAAGTCACACAAAGTAATTTAAAAAGCCAGTATAAACATTATTGATACTCCTTTGCAAATTATCTAAGCCAATACTTGATTTCTTTTAGGTAAATACTTATTAGCATAAATAATGAAAAAGTCTGCTAATTTTTCCCTTAAAAAGATTGAAGAGTTTCCGTTTTGCCTTCAATGGTATATGCAATCTCATTAAAAAAGAACACAATGCGAGAATACATTTTGTTGCTTTGATGGGTGCGATAGGATTTGGGATATTGTTTAAAATCAGCTTGAACGAATGGATTGCAATTACGATAGTTTCAGGGCTTGTAATACTGACGGAGCTAATTAATACGGCTATAGAACAACTTGCAGACTTTGTCGAACCCGAAAGGAATGAAAAAATCGGACTGATTAAAGATTACTGCGCCGGAGCTGTGTTGATTTCCGCAATTATTGCTTTAATTGTCGGTGCATTGATTTTCACACCTAAGCTGACTGAAATAGTAAAAACTATTCATCCATAAAATCACCCACAACAATAGTTACAAGTCACTTCCACCACCGCGCCTACCTATCCTTTTAAGAAAATTGTCTAAGTCCTAATATTTTTTTCTTCAAATTTTAATTCTTTCCCTCAAACTTTGGGGTTTTTACACGCAAGATTTAATTCTTTCACTCAAATATTTAGTATTTTTGTTTATTATCTCTACCTCAAACCACTTTTTATGCACTTAACACAGAAAAAATATCTGCTTGGCAACAATCAACCGCCGCATGTAGGCAATTTGATTAAACGTATTTTACAAACAAGGGCAATGAACAAATCGGTTCTTGCCAGACAACTCAATGTAACCGCCGGAGTGGTGCATACTTACGTAAAAAAGAACTCTTTGCAGCTTACTATTGTGTGGCGCATTAGCAACATTTTGGGCTATAATTTTCTGATACACTTAGGCGAGCAAGTGCCCGTGGACTACACCACCCAAAAAGAGAAAGCCCTGCAAGCCAAAATAGATGCCTTGCAGGCAGAACACCAAAAACTTCAATCCGAAAACCAACTACTGCGGGATTTGGTGAGAGCGAGATGAGAAACTTTGGGGAATTGCACAGCTTTTTTTGCCGTATTCCACTACGATATCCACTTATTGTGGAAAACTTTTTGCACAACATAGCGAGGGTTGGCGATATTTTTCAATGGTTTGGGAGTTACAATAGATAATTTCATTCTCATAAATATTATCTATCCTTTTTACAAACAAAAAATATCTATAGCCCATCTCAAAGATGCGACAAGGAATAAGTTTATTGAAAAATAATTTAAACCGCTTATAGTCCAAAACTGTCTGTTTGGGAAAGTAAATAATACAAATACTAAGAAGATGAGCTAATAATTAAAACGCAAAGTACGACTGGTAGTATAACGGACTTTTATCCTAAAAGCATTGTTGCCGGAAATTTTGAAATTCTAACCATAGAAGGAACAGGTTTTGGCAATACTTCCGGTAGTGTGTTTTTTGCTTGCTTGTTTGCACTACGAGGAGACAAAGAAAATACCTTACATTACTTAGCTCACAGCCTCGCCCAAAAAGAAATAACGCCTGACTTTGTAAAAAAAGATGAAGATTGGAAAAACTACCGCAACGATGAAGATTTTATAAACTTGCTAAAAAAATATACCCCCTAAGCAAGCACAACAACCGAGCGTTGAGCGAAGTCGAAACGCAACCAACACTACCCAAAGTACATTTCGGCTCCGCTCAATGTGCAAGTTCCAACCGAGCGTTGAGCGAAACTCAAACCAAGCATTTTAGATTTCTCCCATTCGGTCGAAATGACACATTTAGAGTATATGTGTAAAAGTATTTTATTACAACTAAGAGAGAAAACACAACACGCTCCTCATTGTCCTCCCGAACGCAAGTGAAGGAACTCAAACCCAAGCCGTTAGATTTCTCCCATCCAGTCGAAAGGACAAAGCTAAAAACAAAACGCCCGCAAGCTCGAAGCCTTGGCATTTGAGAAAAAGCGTTAAGAAAAATGCAGTAGCGCAGCGTTAAAAAATAAATGCTGTTTGAAGAACGTAGCCTATAACCAATTTGTCATACTGAACGAAGTGAAGTATCTCAATTTTTCATCAAGATTGAACTCCTGTTTCAAGACAAAAGAACCAAGCCTCACTTCATTTTCTCCCGCAAAAACGTAGCCGTATGCGAGTTTTCCACCTTACACAAATCTTCCGGCGTACCCTGAAACATCAAATGTCCACCCTCCGCTCCACCTTCGGGACCAATATCTATCACCCAATCAGCGTATTTTATCACATCAAGGTTGTGTTCTATCAGTATCACCGTATGCCCTTTGTCAATCAATGCCTCAAAGGCTTTAAGCAAAATATAAATGTCGTGAAAATGCAAACCCGTAGTCGGTTCATCAAAAATAAACACAATCCCCTTTTGGCGCGAACTCTGCCCCAAAAAAGAAGCCAATTTCAGACGTTGCGCCTCGCCGCCACTAAGCGTACTGCTGGCTTGTCCTACTTGCAAATAGCCCAAGCCCACTTCCACCAAAGGAGCCAAACTTTGTTCAATGTTTTTTATATCCTTAAAAAAATCGTAGGCTTCGGCAATCGTCATATTCAGCACGTCCGAAATGCTTTTCCCCTTGTACTGCACCTCCAAAATTTCGTCTTTAAAACGCTTGCCCTTACAGTCATCGCACACCAAATGCACATCTGCCAAAAACTGCATTTCTACCACCACTTCACCATCGCCTTTACAAGTTTCGCAGCGACCACCTTCGGTGTTAAACGAAAAATGTTTGGCTTTATAACCGCGCACCTTAGCTAATTTTTGTTGGCAAAAAATATCGCGAATGTGGTCGTAGGCTTTTACATAAGTTACGGCATTGGAGCGCGAAGAACGCCCAATAGGATTTTGATCCACCATTTCTATTTGCGAAACCGCGCGCAAATCGCCGGAAATTTCGGCAAACTTGCCCAACTTTGGGGCGGCATTGCCCAAATGCTGCTGCACTGCCGGATACAACACTTCCAGCACCAACGATGTCTTTCCCGAACCGCTTACACCGCTCACCACCGTAAGCGTATTGAGCGGAAACGTAACGTCAATATTTTTGAGATTGTGCTGATACACGCCTTTAAGCTGAATTTTGTTTGTAAATTTTCGTCTTTGGGCAGGAACAGGAATTTCCAAAACCTGCGTCAAATATTTGCCGGTAAGGCTTTCTTCGCATTTTTCAATCGCTTTGGCAGCACCTGCAAAAACCACTTCGCCGCCCAAGTGTCCCGCCAGCGGTCCCATATCCACCAAATAATCCGCTTGCCGAATAATATCTTCTTCGTGTTCTACCACTACTACCGTATTGCCCAAGGCTTGAAGTTTTTTCAGCATTTCAATCAATTTTTGCGTATCGCGCGGATGTAAGCCAATACTCGGTTCATCTAAAATATAAAGCGATTGCGTAAGATTGCTGCCCAAACTGCGCGTAAGTTGTATGCGCTGACTTTCGCCGCCCGACAAGCTCGCCGCAGAACGATTGAGGTTTAGATAAGGAAGCCCTAAATGAATGAGAAATTCCAATCGGTTGTTTATTTCGATTAAAATACGCGCAGCAATCTTTGTTTTTTGCGGATTTAAAGATAAATTTTTAAAAAAATCTTGCAACGCATCTAAGGGCAATAGCAGCAAATCAATGATAGATTTATCGTTTATTTTTACATAATGGGCATCTTTGCGTAAGCGCGTACCTTGACAATCTTTGCAAACCGTTCGCCCGCGATATCGGGCAAGCAAAATGCGATAATGTATTTTGTACAAATTTTGCTCCACCATCGCAAAAAAATCATCAATACCTTCTATTTCTTTATTTCCTTTCCAAAGTAAATTGTATTCCTGCTCGGAGAGCAAGCGAATGGGTTTGTGTATCGGAAAATTGTATTTGGCTGCTTGCGCTATAAAATTATCTTTCCAAAGACTCATTTTTTCGCCGCTCCACGCCGCCACAGCTCCTTCGTAAACCGACAAATTTTTGTTGGGAATAACCAAATCTTCGTCTATACCAATAATACTGCCCAAACCCTCGCAAGTTTTGCAAGCACCATACGAATTATTGAAATTGAAAAAAGCATCGCTGGGTTCTTCAAACTGCATACCATCGGCTTCGAAGCGGTTGGAGAAAAATGTTTTTTCTGCCGAATCGGGAAAATGTACGATACAAAAACCGCCACTTTCATTAAAAGCCGTCTGCACCGAATCCGCTGCACGGCTCAGGAAATAGTCCTCTTTTTCGGCAGGAATTACCAAGCGGTCAATAAGCAGAAACAATGCTTCGGTATCCGTAAAATCGGCTATGTTGGGCAATACTTCTTCGGCAATGCGCAGTGTTTTGTTTTGATACACCAAGCGCGAAAAACCTTTTTGCAACAAAATTTCCACATTTTGCGCCAAACTACGGTCGGCAGTGTGGATAAAAGGACATAAAATTTGCACTCTGGTATCAATAGGCAAGTCGCACAAATAATCTACCACATCCGTTACTTGCTGCTTTTCCACTTTTTGTCCGCTTATAGGCGAAAAAGTAGTACCTACACGCGCAAAAAGCAGCCGCAAATAATCGTAAATTTCGGTAAGTGTGCCCACCGAAGAACGCGCATTGCGATTGCTGCTGTGCTGGTCTATGGCAATAGCAGGACACAAACCCTGAATATAGTCCACATCCGGCTTGTTCATACGTTGTAAAAATTGCCGTGCGTAGGACGACAAACTCTCTACATAACGGCGTTGTCCTTCGGCAAAAAGCGTATCCATTGCCAGCGAAGATTTTCCCGAACCAGATACGCCTGTGAGTACAATAAAACTATTGCGCGGCAAACTTACCGATACATCTTTGAGATTGTGTAGGCGTGCGCCTTTAATAAATATTTCCGATTTGAGTTGTGCGTATTTGTTGTTTGACATAAACAATAAAAATAAACGAAGTTTTTTTAGTAACAAAAGTAAGCTACTTTCTGTTGAAAGCGAAAGATTTGTATTTATACTAAAATCGAATAGCTATTGCGTATTAGAAAAGGTAAAAATCTTTTTTTAGTATAGCAGTTTTGGGGCGTTAAAAATTTTTGAAGCCTTGGAAAAATTTAGCCCCAAAACTGCGGTTTTGCCTCAACGGGGCAAAAATACCTTGAAAAAAGTGTCGTTTCTTTTGCTTCGTTTTCTTTGGACAAGCAAAGAAAATGAAGAAGCCCTAAGTATAGATATGTCCTCAAACTTGTAGGGCAAGTACTTACCCTTAATAATACCTAAACCAATACGCAACTTTCATACGGTTTTGGTATTAGCTAAAACTGTCATTGTGCTTTGTGTAGCATTGTGGTACAATTAGTTTCTCTAAGTTTTTCACAAAGTTGATAGGAATCCGTATTAGGTATTTATACGCAAAAAATAAGTAAGGTATAATCACGCTACACAAAATGTGTTGAAAGGTCTAACTTTGCGCTTATACAAATTTGCGAAGAAGTGAGTACTTCTTATTCGTTAGGCTGCAAGTATAGAATTGCTTAAAAAACCTTTAACTCCCCTGTAAAGCTGTTGTATTTGCACCAAATTGATGCAGTAAGGTGGCATAAAATAGATGGTATTTCCCAAAGGGCGAAGTAGAATGCCTCGTTCCAAGAAATAAACCTCTATTTGCCGCCTTTTTGTATTAAAGTAGCCATCTGCCTCGTCCGACACCAACTCAAAAGCGGCGATAGTTCCACAAGTTCGGGCGTTTTTTACACGCGGGTGCGCCGCAATTTCGCCAATAAATTCCTTGTGCCAAGTGCTTATTTGCCGAATGGCTGCCTGTGTTTCGGCTTGTATTAATAAATCCATACTTGCCAAAGCAGCAGCACAAGCCGTAGGATTGGCAGTATAAGAATGTCCGTGAAAAAAAGTGTAAGCACTATCGCTATTCCGAAAAGCCGATACGATTTTTTCGCTGCAAGCGGTCACGCCCAAAGCCATTGTTCCACCCGTAATACCTTTCGATAAACAGACAAGGTCGGGCGGCGTGCTACAATAGTCGCTTGCCAGCATTTTTCCGGTGCGTCCAAAACCCGTCATCACTTCATCGGCAATGCACAAAATATTATTTTTTTGGCAAAACTGTAAAAGCGAATTTAACGCTTCGGGCGTGTACATGTTCATCCCGCCGGCACCTTGTACTAAGGGTTCGTAAATAAATCCTGCAAGGGGCGTGTTTTTTTGCAATTGATTTATTTTTTCAAAAATTTGCGGTAAATTTTCTTCGGTAGGAACAGGAATATGTACTACTCGAAACAGCATTTCTTGAAAAGGCGCGCTAAAAGCATTTCTTTCGCCTACTGCCATAGCACCGAAAGTATCGCCGTGGTAGGCATTTTCTAAGGCTAAGAAAGTATTTTTCTGTTCGCCTTGATTAAAAGCGTATTGCACTGCCATTTTCAAAGCTACTTCCACGGCGGTAGAGCCATTGTCGGAGAAAAATATTTTCTCAAAATTGGCGGGCAAAATAGCCAATAGTGCTTGCGAAAGTTGTAGGGCAGGCTGATGTGTAAATCCGGCAAAAATGACGTGTTCCAGCGTATTGAGTTGCTCAAATACTTTTTGGGCAATGTACGGATGTGCGTGTCCGTGCAGATTTACCCACCAACTGGCAATAGCATCAAGGTAGGATTTTTGGTTTTTGTCGAAAAGCAAAGCCCCCCTTCCGCTGACAATTTCAATGGGAGGCGGGCTTTGTAAAGAAGTAAATGGATGCCAAATAGGATATGTATCCAAAATCTTATTTTAGTGTTGATGGTTGGGGTCTGAATGGTCGTGCGCTTCTTCTTGCATCAAAGAGTCGGCATTCAGGCTTCTTAGTAGTTCTTCCAAGTTATAATCGTCGGGAAGTGAAGGCATTTGTGTCGGATTTTCTTCCAACCATTTTTTGCCTACTTCCGAAGCATAAAACTCGGGATAAGTGGTAGGAGCAAATATGTCTGCCAAATTTTCGTCAAATTTGGTTTTATACTGTTGGAAAAGTTCGGCAGCCTTGTCAAAGTTGTTTTGTCCCAAATAAATCGCCACTGTTTGAATAGAAGCTATTTTGTTATCAGGTAGGCTCTTTAAGGTTTTTAGGCTATACTCTAAGGCTTTGGTTGTATCTTTGTGTTCTTGGTAAACAATGGAGCGCATAAGATTTAGATAGGGGTCGCCACCAATTTTTTTATCAAAATCATCAATTCCTTTCAAAGCAGTATTGAGTGTGCTGTCGGCTAAGTGCATTTGCATGTTTTTGAAATCAATCATCCAGTCATCGCCGAGCTTTTTGCGCATTGCCGCCATCGCATCTGCTTCGGTAGCAGGGTCAATGGCGTGTCCAAGATTGAGGCGCATTAACATTGCCATACGGTCGGTTTGCAAAACTTCGGGTAAGGAATCCAACATATTGTATGCAGTTTTATAATCGCCGTTTTGGGCTACTTTCACTACTTCCATCACTTGCGGAATAGCATCGGTGTAAGGGTTCGAAAAAGTATCTATTTCATCGGCAAGGCGCATAATGTACATGCGGCGAAGATTGTCGGTAAACGACTCGCCACTCATATACGAATAAAAATTGCGCAACACCGTTTTTTGGTCGGCGTTTTTACCGAAGGTAAATTCTACATAATTCAAGCCTTCATTATTTTCTTCTCTAAAAAAAGCCACGCTATCGTTTTTCATGTGTACAAAATCGTATTGACGTTCGCCGTACATTGGATTGGTCAAAATTTCGCCTACATTAAAAGTTTGTTCAAAATTTTGAGCAAAATCTTTTGCATAATCTGCGGGTGCATCTACATCTTGCGTTACCTGAGCAATTAATCTGTTATAATCCAAAAAATCATTGATGGTCTGCGCGTCTTTATCTTTAAAAGCTTTGGCTAAGGTTTTGGCATCTTCTTCAAAGGGAGAATTTGCAGCTTTTTTGCAAGCGGTTAAGTTTAGTGTTAGCAAAAATACTACTGCCAAAAAGTGGAAAAAATATGTTTTCATTGTAAAAAAATTACGATAAATAAAATTTTAGCCTGCAAAGTTGCTTAAATTTTACAGAATTTTATATTTTTTCTGAATGTATTTCGGGATAATATTGTCTATATCATACAAAAATAGGGTTTGAGCAAAACAAAATCATTTACCCCAGACATAGAACTCATTGCGCAAGTGCGTGCGGGAAATACGCAGGCATTTGGAGAAATTGTATCGAAATACCAAATAAAAGTGGTGTCGGTGGTGCGCAATATGTTGGGGGCAAATGTAGCCGTTGAAGATGTAGTGCAGGAGGTTTTTATGCGTTTTTATCAATCCATTCACCAATTTAGAGGCGATGCACAATTAGCAACTTACTTGACGCGCATAGCCATGAATCTTTCGCTCAATGAATTGGCGCGCAGCAAACGGCGGTCGTGGCTGTATTTTTTTCACAAAAATGATGAAGCATCGCCCGTTTTGCAAATTGCAGACACGGTACTGCCTTCGCCCGATAGCGATTTGAAAGAAAGCATTGACAAAGCCTTGCAGCAGTTGAGTACCGAAATGCGCGCCGTAGTGGTTTTGCGTTTGGTACAAGGCTATTCTACCGAAGAAACTGCGCAAATATTAGACATACCTTACGGTACAGTACTTTCGCGACTAAACAAAGCGCGCGGGCTATTGCAAGAACAGTTGGTGGATTATCGGTAAAAAATTAGCGCAAAATTTCCCAAATTAATGAGGATTCAAATCCCTTGCTCAGAGCATAAGCGGCGGCTTTTTGCTTTATCACAAAAAGTTCGTCTGTTTTTTGTGAAAGTTGTGCTTGCTTGGTGGCAAGTATATTTTCCAAACATTCGCTATAAGCTATTTCATCTATTTCATTCAGTGCTTTGACAATAAGAGGCGCAGCAATTTTTTTACCTTTAAGTGCTTGCTGTATTTTAAGTCGTCCCCATTTTTTCAAGCGAAACTTACTTTGGGCGTATATTTTGGCAAAACGCTCGTTGTTCACAAAGTTATCGTCAATAAGCAAGGTTATAATTTGCGCTTTGCTTTCTTCCGATACGTCAAATTCTTGCAGTTTTTGCAGCACTTCCTCTTCGCAGCGTTCTTGGTAAGCACAGTAGTGCTGCATTTTTAGGAAAACTTCTTCCGCCGGAATATTTTTTTTCTGTTTAAAAGACATTTTCTAAGGCTAATTATCGTAGCTTAAAATACCTGCTTCGTAAGGACAGCCATTTGCTCGCAAGGCTGCGGCATATTGCGCTTGCAAGTTTGTCCAGTCCGGGCGAAGTTCCCAGGCTTGGGCGTAGGCAATACAAGCATTTTCAGGCAGATTGAGTTGTAAAAAACATTGCCCCAAAAGTTCGTAAGGAGCTACCCACTGCGCATTGTACGCTAAAGATTGATACAAATAATGCACACATTTTCCCCAAAGCGAACTATCGAAATATTCTTTGGCAATATTGTAATACGCTACTGCCACTAACGATTTATTGTTCAAAGGTATAAAGATAAAACCATTCTGAGCTCTTTGTTGAGATAATTGGTATTTCTGATAATAAAAAGCTAAGTTTTCTTTTTTTCCGATAGTAGTTTCCCAAAAAATAGTATCCTTTTTTAGCGTATCGGTACATGCCAAAAACATGTGATTTGGTGCCAACATTGCTTGTATTTCATAAGATGAAAATTGCTCGGCGCGGCTGATGTACAGAAAACTTTGAATATCACAGTCGAACATTCGGTACGAAAGTCCCATAGACAAAGTATTGTGGTAACTGGTTTGCTGCAAGCGAAATTTTTGGATAAGGGAGTCGGTTTGTTCCAAAAAATCTTCAAGGCGTTCAGGTGTGTGCGTTTGGGAACACAGCGTTTGCCATTGTGCCAAATTTTGCCAAGTAGCGGCAGCAATGGGCAGTTCGGCGCGTTGTTCTATCGCCAATATCCACTCTAAAAGAGTACAAGTAGTGTCGGGAAAATAAAGTTTTGGGGAAGAACTTTCGACAGAAGAATAATTTTTTTGCGGCGAATTTTGCGGAACTTTACAAGAAGCAACAAAAAGAAATAGAAAAAATCCGAGATACATGAATACTTTTCTCAACATGCTGCTAAAAATCGAAGCTAATCCAAAAAGCGGCTTTTTAGCTCGGGCGTAGGAATCCAACACTGTTCTTTTTTGCCAAACCAACGATAGCGATTGTCGGAAACAAATTGATACACGCTATCGCGCAAAAAGGTGGGAATTATTTGTAAAACGCTCAACCAACTCCAAGGAAATTTCAGGTATTTACACAAACGGAATGCCGCCGAAGACCGAAAATATAACTGATTGTTATCCAATAAAACAAAACTTTTGAAACTATCGGTCGGCAAGTTGTGCGACTGAAGAATTTGCTGCCCAAATTGCGATTGCAAAGACGCGAACAACAAGGGTCGCTCCGAATTTTCTGCTTCGTTTTTTAGTACAAACTGCACTACGCCATTGCACAAATTGCACACACCATCGAAAAGCAAGATGGGCGAAGTACTGAGTTTGTAAGATAAGACGGTGCTTTGCATTGTATAAAAATATTAGGGCAAATTTACAACAAAACCCTTGGTTTATAGAAATGTATATGCTAAAAAGTAATCTCATGTCGATAGATACTGCATAGAAAGTAGCTGTTAGGAAAGTTCATCACCCAATTTCTCTAAGGCTACGGCATTAATACAATAGCGCAAACCACTTGGCGGAGGTCCGTCGGGAAAAACATGTCCCAAATGTGCTTCACAAATATTGCAACTTGCCTCAATACGGTACATGCCAAAAGAAATATCCTTGTGATAAGCAACGGCATTTTCGCTAAGTGGCTGTGTAAACGAGGGCCAGCCCGTGCCACTTTCAAATTTTTCCTCACTATCGAAAAGTACCGTTCCGCAACAAACACAAGCGTATTTTCCCGGTGCAAATAAACTGCACATATCCGAACTATGCGCTCGTTCGGTGCCTTTTTTGCGCGTAACATAATACTGCTCAGGCGTGAGCAACTGTTGCCATTCTTCGGGCGACTTTTGTATTTTTCGGGCTGGTTTTGGATTGCCGTGCGTAGCAAACTTCACCACATCAGACCATTGTAGCATCGTATAAAAGATTATCAAAGAAGTAATAACTCCAAATCTACTTTGTTGGTTCTGGAAAATGTTATCAACGCCCAAATATTTTGCCGGCACAATGGCAAATTTTAGCTACAATGCGCATATTCTTGATGTTTAGACTTAAGAAAAGCTAAGGAAAAAACTAATTTTTACACAAAGAGTTGGCGAAATAAGGAATGTTTTTCTACATTTGCGTTCTTATTTAGAATTAATCTTAATATAAATAATGCAAAAGCAACTACTACTCGTTTATATTTTGGGGTACTTTTCGCTACAAAATAATGTCTTTGCACAAACCGACAGTTTACACAATGAGCCTATTTTCTTTGATAACACCATAGAAAATCCCAACATTTTTGGCAAATTTGGCATAAACGCTTACGGTGTGGTAAATTACTACACTTTCAATTGGGAAACACTGCCTGACAAGCGAAATGCCTTTGACCCGGAACGCTTCAACTTTTATTTTTACTACGCCTTTAGCGATAAAATAATGTTGAAATCGGAGATAGAGTTTGAACACGGCGGCACAGGTGCTACAATGTCATTCGATCCGCTTGAAGAATTTGGCGAGTTTGAGCAGGAAATAGAGAAAGGTGGTGAGGTGGTTGTAGAGCAGCTAAATTTGTTGTTTAAGTTGCACAAATTCTTGCATGTGCGCGTAGGAAAAATGCGTTTTTATATGGGAAATGCTTCCAAAATGGACGAGCCTGCCGAGTATTTTACCGCCTATCGCTCCGAAGTGGAAAATACTATTTTGCCTTTAGGTTGGTACGAAACAGGTATTGAAATAAGCGGTGATTTGCCTTTAGTGAAAAACCAAACTTACCCTTTTCTTTCCTACAAACTCTACGCTGTAAGTGGTTTAGACAATTCGGGTTTTAGTTCCCAAAACTGGATTCGTCGCGGCTACCAAACACGTTTTGAAACCATCAATGCCAACAATTTGGCGTATGCTTTCCGTTTGGATTATGTTTTTGGTCACGATAGCGAATTAGGTTTTAATATTTATGCCGGAAATGCTACGGGCAATCGCCCTAAAAATGACTTTACGGCTCCTTCGTGGATAACGTATGGCGATGTGCATTTTGCTTTAGAAAAATATCCTTGGCGTACGCGCGCTTTTACCATGTACGGGCAAATACAAAACAGCGAAGCACTCAGTGCCGCCAACCGAAACCTATCCAACAACCTCAATGTAAAACGTACCCCTGTTGCCAAAGTTGCGGGAGGTGCTTATGTTGAGGCAGGTTACGATATACTTAATTTCACAACTGTCAACGAACAAGCACAACTATACCTTTTTGGAAGAGCCGAATGGTACGATTCTATGTTGCAAACAGAAGGCACTGTGTCGGACAATCCGCGTTACGAAAGACAAATTTTTACGGCAGGATTTAATTATTTGCCGTTATACAATATAGCCTTAAAAGCACATTACGCTTGGCGCGCCTTAGGTTCCGGCGAACAGGAAAATACTTTTACGATGGGTTTGGGATTTCACTTTTAAAATAAATACAATTAATTAAATAATTTTTATAAAAATGAAAAAATTACTCCTCAATAGTTTTGTGTTATTTGCCTTGTTATGGATATCTTCTTGCACCAAAGAAGACCCTGCACCTACTGTGGACTACAATGATATTCTGGGCAATATAGGAGAAAATGTAATTCTAAAAACTTACGAAGATTTAGCCACAAAGGCAGTGAACTTGCAAAATGCAGCCAAAATTTTAGCGGAAACGCCCAGCGAAACCAATCTTATGGCAAGCAAAAATGCTTGGGTAGCAGCCCGCGAACCTTGGGAAGAGGCGGAAGGATTTTTGTTTGGTCCGGTTGAGCAAGAAGGTTTAGATCCTGCTTTAGATTCTTGGCCCGTAAATGTGATAGACCTCAGTAATGTACTCAATAGCGGCAATGCTATTACGGCTGATTTTCTTGCTCAGCAAGAGGGTACGCTTAAAGGATTTCATACCATAGAGTTTTTGCTTTGGGGTGAAAATGGGAATAAAACAGTTGCGCAAATAAGTACACGCGAATTTGAGTATTTGGTGGCAGCCTGCGAAATACTTGCCCAAGATGCTCAGGAGCTATATAATTTGTGGAATCATGGTGGTGGAAATTATATCGATGAAGTGATAAATGCCGGAAATGGCAGCATTATTTATATAAGTCAAAAATCGGCTTTGGAGGAAATGACCAATGGACTCATCATTATTGCCGATGAAGTAGCCAATGGAAAAATAAACGACCCACTTGCCCAACAAGATTTGAGTTTGGAAGAGTCGCGTTTTAGTGCTAATTCAAAAGCAGACTTTGCCAACAATATCCGCAGCATTCAAAACATTTACACCGGAACTTTTGGCAATTACGGCAACGGCAAATCCATTAGTACCATTATACAAGAAAAAAACGAAGCACTCAATGAACAAGTGTTGCTCGAAATATCCGCAGCCATCGAAGCCATTGAAACCATTCCCGGTACTTTTTCGACAGCAATATTTGCCCATTCCGATAAAGTTAGTCTTGCGCAAACGGCAGTACGCAATTTGCAAATGACCTTAGAAGAACAAGTATTACCCATTATTTCTAATTTATAAAAAATGAAGCACTATTCCATTTTAGTCACAATAATTTTAGGAATAATTCTAACCAACTCCGCTTGCAAAAAAGAGGATAATACAAATTCCGAACCCGAGAATATATTAGCCGGAGGCGAAACAACTATTTTCAGTAGCGGTCCTGACGCTTATACCTTTCCATCTGCCAACTTAAATGCCGAAGAAATAAACAAACACTTTGTTGCCGATGCTGCTTTTGCCCAACATTTTGTGAGCGCACCTGCGGAAAACTTTGATGGATTAGGTCCTTTGTTCAACCAAAATTCTTGTGAAAGTTGCCATACCAGAAACGGCAGAGGTATTGTACCCGAAAATGGGCAAGATTTTAATAGCGGCTTGCTTTTGCGTATGAGCATGGCAGGTGTGGGCGAATATCAAGGAATTGTGCCTGTGCCGGGCTTTGGTGGTCAATTGCAAAACAAAGCTATTTTTAGCGTGCAGCCCGAAGGAAAAATAAGTATTACCGAAACCGAAAAAATAATTACTTATCTTGATGGCGAAGAAGTGACGTTACGCAAACCTGTTTTTACAGTTACCGAAACTTATATCCCCTTACCTGCGGGCGTACTTTTGTCGCCGCGAATAGCACCTCCCGTGTATGGTTTAGGCTTGTTGGAAGCAGTGCCTGAAGCGAGTATTTTGGCATTGGCAGACGAAAACGATGTGGACAATGATGGTATTAGCGGCAAGCCCAATATGGTTTGGGATATTCCATCGCAAAGTATGCTTTTGGGGCGTTTTGGGTGGAAAGCAGAGCAGCCTTCTGCCTTACAACAATCGGCGGGTGCTGCACACGATGATATGGGCTTAACGAGCCATTATTTTCCTGAAGAGCATTGCGTAGGACAAGATAATTGCCAAGAAGGCTTGCAAACGGAATATGATGTAGATGCCGAAACCTTAGAAATGTTTGCTTTTTATTTTCAAACTTTGGCAGTACCCGCGCGGCGAAATTATACAGCTACTGATGTAATACGCGGAGAAGAACTTTTTGTAGAAGCAAAATGTGCTACTTGTCATGTGCCAAAACTCACCACCGACAATTTTTCTATTACAGCACTGGAACATCAGCCCATTTACCCGTACACCGACTTATTGCTACACGATATGGGCGAAGATTTGTCGGACGAGCGTCCGGTTTTTTCAGCTTCGGGCAGCGAATGGCGCACGCCACCGCTCTGGGGAATTGGCTTAACACTGGTGGTAAATCCTAAAACGGGTTTTTTGCATGACGGTCGTGCCAAAACATTGGAAGAAGCTATTTTGTGGCATGGCGGCGAAGCTGAAACTGCGAAAAACTTTTTTACCAACTTGTCGAAAACAGACCGTGAAGCAGTACTTGCTTTTTTAAATTCGCTGTAAGGTTTTTATACAAAGGAGCGTAAAACCCACAGTTCTTTAGCCTGTGGGATGTAAGCGACCTGCCTACCCTTGAGAGATGATATATTGTCGGATAGTGTCAGGCGATGCTTCGCCAATAGAACAAACAAAAAATCCGTCTGTCCAAAAGGTATGTTCTTTCCAAAAGTGACTAAACAAAAAGTTTCTATGAACAGAACGCCAAATATGATAAGTAGTTTCCTGTTTCAGTTTGCGCACTATTTGTGTGACGGATGAACGGGGAATATAGCGAATAAGAAAATGAATATGGTCTAAATCGCTTTCAAATACTTCAATTTGAAAATCTGCCGTAGTAGCAATGTTTAGAATTATAGCGTGCATATCGTTTTTCAACTGCCCAACAAGTAGTTTTTGCGATACTTACACACAAAAATAAGATGGCATTTCAAATAATGTTTTGTGCCATTTGTTGAGATATAAGATGATTATTTCACAGTATATTTTTTGATTACAAAACTAAAATATCTTCCTAAAAAGTATTAACTTTAAACAATGAAAACGATACACAAATCTTACAAATACCGCATATATCCAAGTGAGACACAAGCGGTCTTACTGGCAAAAGCATTTCGGTTCTTGCAGGTTTGTGTTCAATCGTTTTTTGCACACACGCAAGGAACAATACGCCAAAGACAAAACGAGTCTGAATTATTACGACAATGCGGCGGCACTAACGGAACTTAAAAAAACGGCGGACTTTGAATGGCTAAAGGAAGTGAACAGCCAATGTTTGCAAGCATCGCTAAAAATCTTGATACGGCATATAAGCATTTTTTCAAGCAACAAAATCGCTTTCCGCACTTCAAGTCGAAATACGACCGACAAAGTTTCAAAGTACCGCAAAATGTGTCTTTAGTGGGCGACAAACTTGTATTGCGCAAATTTCGAGAAGGAATAAAGGCAAAAGTCCACCGCGAAATGGAAGGAAAGATATTGTTTGCCACAGTATCGAAAAGCACTACGGGCAAATACTATGTATCGCTGACCTGCGAAGTAGCGCATAGTCCCCACGCCAAAACAGGTAAATCGGTAGGTGTGGACACGGGCATCAAAGAATTGGCGATATTGTCGGACGGTAGCAGCTATGAAAATATCAAATCGCTCAAAACAAAGCTAAAACGGCTGAAATATGTGCAAAGACAGCTTTCCAAGAAGCAAAAAGGAAGTGCAGCAAGACACAGACAAAAGCGGAAATTAGGCGTATTGCACGAAAAAATAAGCAATAGTAGAAAAGATTACTTGCACAAGGTATCAAGCGAAATAGTCAAAAACCACGACGTAATTTCGGTAGAGGACTTGGCAGTAAAAAACATACTAAAAAACCATTGTTTGTCCCAAGCAATGAGTGATGTATCGTTGGGTGCATTTTATGCAATGCTGGAATATAAGGCAGCTTGGCACGAGCGGGATTTTGTAAAGATAGACCGCTTTTTTCCGAGTAGTAAAAGTTGTTCGGTATGTGGCTGGGTGAAAGAAGATTTGACGCTGTCCATTAGAAAATGGGAATGTGCCGCGTGTGGTGCGCATCACGAAAGGGACGTAAATGCAGCAAAGAATATCCTGCAAGAAGGCATAAAAATACTGTCTGGTTGTGGAACGCAGTCGGACAAAAAAAAAAACAGGATGAGGCGTTGCCATTGGGCAAGTCTGCGACCCCCGAAGCCCATAAGTCTTTAGCTTATGGGTAGTTCACTTGGCTAAGACTTTTATGTCGCTTATTTCGAGTACTTGTTTGGGATAAGTGCGGGTTACGGAATGAATCATTGCCCTGCCTACTTCGGCTAAGGTAAGCGAACTTTTAGGGAAAAGTTTTGGATAAAACCAGCCGAAAACTTTGAACACTGTTTTTACATTTTTTTGTTCAGGAAAAGCTTTCATAAATCCGGGACGGAAATTGTACTGTCCCTGAAAAGGGAGTTTCATCAAGTCATTTTCGGTTTTGCCTTTCACCCTTGCCCACATCAACTTACCTTTTTCAGTGCTGTCGGTGTAGCTGCCCGTTACATAGTCAAATACCATATTAGGATTTTTCTGTGCCAGCACTTTGGCAAAATGCAGCGTTGTATCGTAGGTAATTTTGGTGTAATCGGCTTCACTCATTCCCAAAGAACTCACGCCTGCGCAGTAAAAACAAGCATCATATTGTTCCAAATTTTCGCTGTATTTTTCTAATTCCATAAAATTGGGAACAAGCAATTCTTTGAGTTTTGGGTGCTGGTAGTCGTAGTGCTTCCGATTGATGATAAGCACTTCTTCCACCGCAGGATTTTGCAAACATTCGAGCATAACGCCTTCTCCTACCATTCCGGTAGCTCCGGTTATTATTACTTTTATCGACGACATATTGGGTATTTATTATAGGAAAATTGAATACGGTATTTTCTAAAAAAAGGTTTCGTCAAAATATTTTTACGCTGCAAAATGACAAAGTATTAGCTTTTCCGGTCATTTGTCCACTCATCTGTAAAATGCTTTTTTTGCTTTTCTGCGGCAAATTTTTCGGCATTATAGGCTTGCGAGTTGCCTTTGGGAATAGACAGCGATTTCCACTGGTCTCCAACAATCATTTTTCCCAAAAAAACAATTTGCCCTACATGATAAGCGTAGTGTGCCAACTGTCGATTAATGGCTTCGGTAACAGTATGTCCTTGATTTCTGATGTAAATAATGGCATCAAGGTCTTGCTCCGAAAGTGGACGTAGTGCGTCAAATAGACATTGCCAGCCTTCTTCCCATTTGGCTAAAAGCTCTTCGCGCGAGGCTATATCGTTTTCAAATTCGGCATCTCTTTTGCGCCATGTTTTTTCACCGTCAGAGGTTAAAAAATCCGTCCAACGCGAAAGCATATTTCCCCAAAGATGTTTCACTATGGTAGCAATGCTGTTGCTGTCTTGGTTGTATTGCCAAAAAAGTTTTTCATCGGGTATCTGAACAAATGTCTTATCGCCCAATATTTTATAATAAGCAAATTGTTTTTCAATGCTTTCTAAATAATTGTTTTTCATTTTCTGGAAAAATTATTAGTGAATGTAGCAAATTATTTGCGTTTTGCCACCAAAATTAAGCGCGGGGAAGTATTTTCTACAAAATTTTGTAATTGGTAATTGCCAAAATAATGCTCAATGGTAAAAAAATTTTCGAGCATTTTAGCAAAATCTTGTTGTGTAAACGCGCGTACACGTTCTTGAAAATGTAGTGTGTGTGTAGCCGTTTCGATGTCAATATTTTTTATAATATACCCATTTTTCTGTTGGCGGGAAATAGTAAAATTTATGCCTTGTTTTTCAATTTTTTCTGCGGATTTCAAGTGTTGAATCACCACGGAAATATTTAGGTAATCCATTACCAAATAACCATTTGGCTGCAAGCCTTCTGCCATTGCTTCAATAGCTTTTTGGTGGTCGGCGAGTGTGTCGAAATAGCCAAAACTGGTAAACAAATTGAAAATATAATTGAAATAATGCGCTTTGTACAGCGCGCGCATATCGTGTACGGCAAATTGCAAGCCATCGCGCGACAATTTTTGCGCCTGAGCGATATTATTTTCCGACAAATCAATTCCCGTAACGTCTAAGCCTTGCTGGTGTAGTGCAAGTGCGTGCCTGCCATTGCCACAAGCCAAATCAAGTACCCGCGCATTGGCATTAAGCTGTAGAAATTTGCTGAGATTTTGGATAAAAACGCGCGCTTCGTCGTAGTCTCGGTGGTCGTACAAGATGTGGTAATAAGGCGAATCGAACCATTCGACAAACCATTCTTGTTTGGGAGAAGATGTGTTTTTTTCGCTTGAAGAATCTTCTTTTTGTGTAAACATAAATAATTGTTAATCAGCTACTTCCTCATAATCAATGTATTCGCCCATATTTGCTGTATGCTCTGTATTGACGGACTGATTGGTATGCACGGTCATTTCTCCTTCTTGGTGGTTTTGTTCTTTTTGGCGATAATAAAACTCCTGTTGTTTGTTTTGTATTTGCGTTAAAAAACGACCTATTACAGCTTGAAAAACCAATTTCAGTCCGTAATAAATAAGCATTAGTATTAAAATGAACTTAATAATTGCTGTCATTTCCCCGATAGATTTTTGTTATACTATACAATTTCAAACGTACAAAAGTTCAATATGCTGGGCAAAATATTAATAATCGCCTAAGCCGGGTTGCAGTTGCGCCAGCGCATCAGCCAACTGAGAATCGTTGGGAGCAATGCCGTGCCAGTGATGACTGTTTTCCATAAAATTCACGCCTTTGCCCATAACAGTATGCATAATAATTACTTGCGGTTTTCCGGTGGTGGTTTGTTCTTTTAGTTTTTGCAATAAGCTCAAAATTTCCGTCATATCATTGCCATTGGCTTGATGTACCTGCCAACCAAAGGCTTCCCATTTTGCCGCCAAATCGCCCAAACTCATCACTTCGCGGGTGGGTCCATCAATTTGTTGCTCGTTTCTATCTATACTTACAATAAGATTATCCACCTTATGATGTGCTGCAAACATAGCCGCTTCCCAAATTTGCCCTTCTTGCAACTCGCCATCGCCGGTGAGGCAAAATACTTTGTGTGGGTCGTTGTTGAGGCGTTTGGCGAGTGCCGCACCAATAGCTGCCGACAATCCTTGCCCCAAAGAACCGCTTGCCATTCTAATGCCCTCCAAGCCTTCGTGTGTGGCAGGGTGTCCTTGCAAACGGGAATTTATTTTGCGAAAACTCGCCAGTTCTGATGTAGGAAAATAACCTCTTCGGGCTAAAGTGCTGTAAAAAGCAGGACTGATGTGACCATTGGATAATAAAAAAACATCTTCCTCTATACCATTCATATCGAAATTTTCTTTTGAGTCCATTACGCCAAAGTAAAGAGCGGTAAAATAGTCGGCGCAACCTAACGAGCCGCCGGGGTGACCACTTTGCACAGCGTGTACCATGCGTACGATGTCGCGGCGAATTTGGGTAGCAATAAGTTGTAGTTCCGAAATGTTGGTAATTTTGGGAAAATAGTTCATATAATTACGGCTATTGTGTAATAATAAGGTGATTTAAAATGAAAAAGTAAAGGTAATAAGCGTAGTAAATAGCTTTCCTTAAAAATAGCGCGGCGTAAGAACTCGGTCATTGCTAAAGCCCCATTCGTAGCCGATAAAAAAATCGTGTGTACCCCACCAATTGTACAATTTGCTCAAGGGATAATCGTAAGCGTAGCCGAGGCGTAAGTTTTTGTTTATTTGGTATTGTGCCAAAAAACTAACCGACTCTTTCCATCGATGACTAACGCCCAACCACAAGGCATTATGGATTATAAAATTAACCGTAGCGTCTACTGACACAGGTGCTTCATTGGGAACAACTTTCACCAAAACAGAAGGTTTTATCCGAAAGTTTTTAGACGGCGACAACAAAAATCCTGTCGTAAAAAAGTAGTGACGACTTTGTTTGGCATCGGCAACGCTAATGTCCTGATTCAGCAAATGCGGCACAGAAGCACCAATATAGAATAGGTCGGAATAATAGTAAATGCCCGCCCCAAAGTTAGGACTGAGTTTATCTACATCGCTGTCATAAATCGGGTCGTAGCCATCAAGGGTTTCTACCTTAGAAAAATTAGAAGCAGTATTGAGCAAGCCCGCCTGCAAACCCAAGGCAATATTCCCCTTGTTGGTATTGATGATGTAAGCATAGCTGGCAAAGGCACTAAGTCTGTTGTGTACGCCTATCCAATCGCTTTCGACATGAAAACCCAAAGCCATGTTTTTGTCCTTAATAGGCGACTGAAAACTCAACGCCAAAGACTGCGGTGCTGTATTAATATTCAGCCACTGCTGGCGATAATACGCCAATACCGAAGGTACGCCTCTGCTGCCCGTATAAGCCGGATTATACACTTGCGTATTAAACATATAGCCTGTGTATTGCGCATCTTGCTGGGCAAAAAGTTGTAGGCTACTCAATACCAAAAAGCAATAAAGTAAACAAATTCTCATCATTGGTCAATTATAAACAAACACCATATTCAAAATGGCAAAATCTTTCTTAAAGCTATAACTATTCTATCAGAATACCAATTATCACTCCAAAAAATATTTTTTCAACGCATAAACAAAAGCAAATAATATGCCTTTTTTAGGCAGTTTCGGCTTTAAGCGAAAAAGAGTATTGCTCCATAATAGGATTTACCAACAGTTGTTTGCAAGCATTCTCCACTATTTCATGTGCTTGTTCGGCACTATCGGCTTGCAGGCGCAGATGAATATGTTTTCCCATACGCACCTCTTCAATTTGCGACAAGTGCAAATTTTTCAAACTCAAACTAATGGCTTTTCCTTGCGGGTCTAAAAGATCGCGCAAAGGCATAATGGTAATTTCGGCGATAAATTGCATAGAATATTTTTTATTTGAATGTAAAACAACTTTTCATCGACAGGCAATAACAGATATTTCCACACGCACATTTTTGGGCAAACCCGCTACTTGTACCGTTTCGCGCGCAGGAGCGTACTCATTGGAAAAAAAGCTGCCGTATATTTCATTTACCGTAGCAAAAAAAATCATATCACTTAAAAAAATGCTGGTTTTTACAATATTGTTCCAATCCAGCCCGGCAGCTTCCAAAATACCCGCAATATTTGCCATTACTTGCCGCGTTTCGGCTTCGAGACTTTCTTGTATCAAAACTCCCGTTTGTGGATGAATGGCTATTTGTCCTGAAACAAAAAGAAGATTGCCCGCCCATACAGCTTGGCTATAAGGACCGATAGGTGCGGGAGCTGTTTTAGTAGCAATAGTTTGCAAATGTGCCATAAAAGTGAATATTTTTAAGATTAAATATAAAAAAAATATTAAAATAGCGTTACCTAATACATTATGTGGGTCAAAAATACAGCATCTGTCTATTTTTTTACTGTTAATGAACTTTTTGTTTCCATAAAAGGTTGAAATTTTTTGAGCCTCTTGATTAGTATGATTGCACGAAAATATCTTTTGAACATACCATCGCAGCCGGAAAACATTAATAAAATGGAAGTTTTTTTGGATAATTGTTTGCGCGACAATAAAATAAATCGCCAGCAATACCACGACATTTTGTTAGTACTTACCGAAGCTGTAACCAACTGTATGCTTCATGGAAATGGTGCCAATCCCGAAAAAAATGTGCTTATTGAGTGTAAAATAGAATCCGACCACATCCGCTTTTGGGTAGAAGACGAAGGTGCCGGTTTCGACCCTTCGCATTTGCCCGACCCTACTCAGCGCGACTTTTTGGATAAACCTTGCGGGCGCGGTGTGTTTCTCATGCGCCGTCTATCGCACAGTATGCGCTTTCACCACCAAGGACGTGCAGTAGAAATAGAGTTCCGTACCAACGAACACAAGGATAACTGATAATTTGTAAAATATGCCCATTGCATTTTTTGTAGAAGAGCCGCTGGTTTTTAAACCTACAAAAATACGACATACCAAAAAATGCCTACATCAACTGCTGGAGCATTATAAATATCAGGCAGGAAATATTAACTATATTTTTGGAACAGATGATTTTCTGTTGGAAATAAATCGGAATTTTCTTCAACACGACTATTACACCGACATCATCACTTTCGACCAAAGAACCGATGCAAAAAACAAATGCATTGATGCCGACTTGTACCTGAGCATTGACCGTATTCGCGATAATGCCAAGCAATTGCAACAAACGTTTGCTATCGAGCTGTATCGTGTAATGGCGCACGGCTTGCTTCATTTGGTGGGGTTTTCCGACAAAACCACTACACAACAACAACAAATGCGACAGGCAGAAGATGCGGCAATTCGTTATTTTTTAGAAAAATAAATGCGCATTAACGCAAGCCTTGTGTTTGTTCCCTCTTCCATAGTTTTTATTCTTTGAGATTGTTTGTAATTTAGGGCAAAAAATAGCCCATGATTTTTTTTCAAAACTATATTGACGGCAAATTTTGCGCGCCTGTTTCAGGCAAATATTTAGACGATGTAAATCCTGCCACAGGACAAACCTACGCCCAAATTCCCGACTCTGATGCGCAAGACCTTGCGCAAGCCGTGGCAGCGGCATCGCGTGTGCAACAGGCTTGGGCAAATACTTCGCCCAACCAACGGGCAGCTTTTTTGTTGCAAATAGCCGATGCCATTAGCCAAAACTTAGATGAATTTGCTTTAGCAGAATGTGAGGACAATGGCAAGCCTTTGGAAGTAGCCAAAAGTGTGGATATTCCGCGTGCGGCTTTGAATTTTACTTTTTTTGCGCAAGCCATTACGCAATTTTCTTCCGAATCGCACGCTACGCCGCAGGTAATAAACTACACTTTGCGCCAGCCCGTAGGCATAGTGGCTTGTATTTCGCCTTGGAATTTGCCCTTGTATTTGTTTACATGGAAAATTGCGCCTGCTTTGGCGGCGGGAAATTGTGTGATTGCCAAACCTTCGGAAATTACGCCGCGTACTGCGTATTTATTGTCGAAAATTGTATCAGAAGTGGGACTTCCGGCAGGTGTGTTGAACATTTTGCACGGCTTGGGCAGCAAAATTGGCAGTGCTATGGTAGCGCACCCGCAAATAAAAGCCATTTCGTTTACGGGCGGTACGGCTACCGGAAAAGCAATTGCCAGCATAGCAGCACCAATGTTTAAAAAAGTATCGTTGGAGTTGGGTGGCAAAAATCCGGCATTGGTATTTGCCTCTTGCGATTTTGATACAACTGTTCGAGAAGTGGCGCGCGCCAGTTTTTCCAATCAAGGACAAATATGTTTGTGCAGTTCGCGTATTTATATAGAAAAAAGCATTTACGAGCAGTTTAAAACTGCCTTTGTTGCCAAAGTAAAAGCCTTGCACGTAGGCGACCCATTAGAAAATGGCTCGCAACTTGGCGCAGTAGTTTCGGAGGCGCATTTGGAAAAAATACTATCGTACATAGCCTTGGCAAAAGAGGAAGGCGGCACTCTGCTTTGTGGGGGCGAGCGCGTTTATTTGGGCGGAAGATGCGCCGAAGGCTATTTTGTGCAACCTACGGTTTTTGAAAATCTGCCGAACCATTGTCGTACCAATCAGGAAGAAATATTTGGTCCGGTAGTAACTTTACAGCCCTTTGAAAATGAAGCGGAAGCACTTGCCTTAGCGAATGACTCCACTTACGGCTTGGCGGCGAGTGTGTGGACGAGTGACTTGTCGCAGGCGCACCGTGTGGCGGAAAAGTTGCAAACAGGTATTGTTTGGGTAAATACGTGGATGCTTCGCGATTTGCGTACCCCTTTTGGCGGCGCAAAACATTCCGGCGTAGGGCGCGAAGGCGGCTTAGAAGCCTTGCGGTTTTTTACGGAAGCGAAAAATGTGTGTATAAGGTATTAAGCACTTGGACAAAAGAAAACCAGTATAAATTATTAATATTCTTTAGCAAATTATAGCGACCGATGCTTGATTTATTTTGGATAGGTACTTAATCCTAAAAAAATACTTGCCGCGAGCAAATAGTAAGGCATATTGCTATTGAAAATAGTTTGTACTTGGGACTTTGCAGACATCTTTAAACACACATAATTCTTTTGGAAGATGCAATAATACTATTTGGGGTTGGCTTTAGGCTGGGAAATTTTTTCAGCAAGAGCAACTACTAAATACAATAATATTCCTTTCCCGCAAATTGGCTTGTTCTTCCTTCCAACGAGTATTGTCCATTTGTTCTAATTGTAGTTTTAGTGCCTTTTTACCTGCTTCATCGAGATTATTTTTAATGGCAAATAGTTCATTAAGACAAATTTCTTTTTCAAAACTAAACAAAAACTCAATCTCATATTCTTCAATCCAAATATTATCTATTTCATTAATATTTGTACTATAACCAGGAATATTATTTCCTTCATACACTTCCAAAATTTCATAGTTACCATCAAATGCTATCTCATCGCTATACACATATCCGCGCAAAACAAATAAGGTGTCTTTGCGAATATCATTAATTCCGGAGTAATCTGTTTTAATTGTTTTAATTTTTTGCAGATTTATCATGTGTAATTCTTTGTAGGCAACATCCCACTTACTATTTTTAAAAAAGTCATCAATTACTTGCTCTACTTCACCTACATATTCCCAATTATAAGTATAATAACAATAATCCTTTCCAACTCTCCAAGCCGGATTTTCAAGTGAAAAATAATAGACATTATTATCAATTTTTATTTTCGCAATAATGAAATGTCCATAACCCGCCAACATCTCCTGCGCCGACAACAACAAAAGCATGACGATAAAAAAGAATTGTTTTGGCATGATCTCAAGCATTTTTTAGTGCTGCTAAAAATACAAACAATTTTGCAAAATAAAATACTATCTTAATTCCTTTCTCCCACCATAGGCACCGCTACCCAAAAATATCCTACTACCAGCAGCACCAACACGCCCGTAAGCACAAACGCCCAACTACTGCCCCAAGCATACCACATTGCGCCCATTAGCACACTTCCCAACATACCTGCAATACTTTGCATAGCCGACAAAGTACCCATTGCCGTAGCCATTGTTTGTTTTTCCGTAACTACTTCGCTTACCCACGCTTTGGCAAGACTTTCCGTAGCCGCAACATACAAACCATACAAGCAAAACAAACCCCAAACAATAAAATGACTTCCATTCGCGCCCATACCCACATACACCAGCGCATACACACACAAGCCAAGCAAAAATATTTTTTTGATGCCCCACTTATCCGCCAACATACCCAAAGGAAATGCGAATAAGGCATAAACAAGATTATAAAAAATATACACGCCAATCAGTTGGCTGTCGCTCCAAGACATTTCTTTGAGTTTCAGCATCAAAAACATATCCGAACTATTGAGCAAGGTGAAAAACAAGAGTCCGATGAGTAGTTTTCGATAAGCAAGCGGGCTTTTTTGCCAATAATCCAAAAAATCGCCAAATTTTGGTGGCTGCAAATTAGTTTTATGCGCAGCATTAGTTTTCTCCGAAAGGAAAAAAGTAGCGGCAATAGCGAGCAGTCCGGGCAAAAATGCCAGCAAAAACAACGTACGATAATCTTCGGGATAAAAGTACAAATACGCTAAGGCAAACAAAGGACCAAGCACTGCTCCAAGCGTGTCCATAGAACGGTGAAAACCAAAAACCCTTGCTTTGGTGCTGGGCGTAGCTTCTTCGGCAAGCAGTGCATCGCGCGCTGCTGTGCGAATACCTTTGCCCAAACGGTCGAGCGTACGCGCCGAAAATATCCACAACGGATAGCTAAAAACCGCCAACAAAGGTTTTGCCAATGCGCTAAGACTATAGCCCAAACGCACAAAAGGTACACGCCTGCCCACATTGTCCGACCATTTGCCAAAATATCCTTTGCTCAAACCCGCCACGGCTTCGGCAATACCTTCCAAAATGCCAATGTACAAAACCGAAAAACCTATTTGCTGCAAATAAAGCGGCATTATCGGATAAAGCATTTCGCTGGCAGTGTCGGTAAAAAGACTTACCAACGACAAAATCCAGACAACGCGGCTAATGTATTTCACCAGAATACTTGTGTTTTTGGCAGATAAAATATTTTCAGTTTAAAACTAAATTTTAGCATTTAAAAAAACTTAAAATCCTAAGGATTTTCCTTCATAAAAATCTAAGATTTTCAACCGGAAAAGATATTCATAGCGCGCATTATTTAGGTTCAATTCTGCTACGGTTTGGCTGTTGCGGGCAGTATTAAACTCAAAAATAGTTGCCATTCCCAACTGATACCGTTTTTGTGTGTTGGCAAATGCCTGCTTCTGCGCACGGAGGTTTTCGGCGGCAGTATCGTAGCTTTTGGCAGCCGCCAATGCTTGCAAATACGCGGTTTCAATATCGGCGCGAAGGTTGCGCATACTTTGCTGTGCTTGTAAATGCGTGTTTTCCACATTGTACTGCGCACGCTGGACATTGAGTTTATTTTCAAATTGCGAAAAAATAGGGATTCGCAAACTCAAGCCAAAATTATAACTAAAATTATTGGAAAGTTGGTTGAAAAAAGGTGTGCGGCGCAGTTCGTCGCTCACAGGTATTTCATAACTATTCACCACTGCTTCGCCACTAAGCGAGCCTACATAACCAATGGGAACTATCGCCGTAATGCGGTCTTTGTTCACTAATTCCTGCGCTACGCTCACATAGTTGGAGTTTAGTCCGGCAAACCACGACAAAGAAGGCATTTTGCCGCTGCGCGCGATGTTTATATCTTTTTCGGCAGCTTGTTCACGGAAATCGGCTGCTTTTATTTGCGGCTGGTTTTTTACGGCATAATCATAAATTCCTTTGGGGTTTCTTGCTTTCAGGCTTGCTACGTCAGGAAGTTCGAGTGCCGGTGTTTCAATATCAAAATCTTCGTAATAATCCAGCAACTGCGCTAAGGTTAGCAATGCTTGTGCGCGGGCGTTTTCGGCAGTGGTTTGCGAAAGTGCATCGTTGGCGAGTTGGGCTTCCAACTGTATCAAATTCGCTTCGGGCAATACGCCCGCTTTTACCAATTTTTGGCTGCGCTCGTATTCCGCCTGCGATATTTCCGACTGCTGCGCTACTATTGCCACTTGTTCTTTGGCTTGCAAAGCCGCCAAATATGCCGTAGTAATGCTCAACGCAATGTCGTTTTTTAGTTGTTCATTATCATACAATTGCGCCCGAAGGTTCAGTTTGCTTTGTTCTATCAACTCGTTTAGGCGATTGCCACTGTAAATAAGCGAACCCACATTTACACCAAGCGAAGTATTGTTGATATTTTGGTTTTCAAAATTGTACGTGGTAGGGTCTAAGGAGCGACCGAAATTAAACGACTCCGTAACGGAAGCACTTACTTCAGGCAAGCGCGCATTTTTGGCAGATTGTACATTAAGTTCGCCCAAAGAACCTGCTATTTTGGCTTGTTGATACTGCAAATTATGTGTCTCGGCATATTGCAAGCATTGTTTCAAGCTCCATACTTCTTGTGCGTGGCTTACAACAGAATTGCTGCACAGTATAAAAATGAGTACTAAGGTTTTTAAAGAGAAAATATAGCGCATCATTTATTTTTTGATATTAATAGAATTAAGGATAAAATAGTTTAGACACAGGTGCGAAAATTTACAGCGCATATTCCTTTTGTGCACACCTAAACTTGGACAAAGTTTGAAACAATTTTTCATTTAACTTAGGCAAAAATGAATAAAAAGCTGCCTTGAGGTGAAAAAATTAGGAAAAAGAAACCTTAAATTGTGTCTATTTAATGATTTTTAAGAATTTTGTCATAAAATAATCCAATGCTTGATTTTTTTTCAGACGAATATTTTATGCGCGAAGCACTGCGGCAGGCAAAATTAGCTTTTGAAGCCGATGAAGTACCCGTAGGTGCTGTTGTAGTGATTAATAACCGAATTATTGGTCGGGCGTACAACCAAGTTATTACCCTCAACGACCCCACCGCACATGCCGAAATGCTGGCAATAACGGCAGCTACCAATCATTTGGGAAGCCGCTATTTAAACGAATGTACGCTGTACGTCACCTTAGAGCCTTGCCTTATGTGTGCAGCAGCTTTGTACTGGGCACAGTTGGGACGTTTGGTATTTGCCGCTACCGATTCCAAACAAGGTTTTCGCATGAAGGCACACAATGTATTACACCCCAAAACGGCAGTGTCGCACGGTACATTTGCACAAGAAGCAGGGGAATTATTGCAAGTTTTTTTTCAACAAAAGAGAAACAATCCTAAGCATTAGCTTGTTAGAGAAATATAATTTTTATTTTTTCATTATTTTAAAACTTACTATATGGCTTTTACACTTCCCGCATTACCTTATGCAACCAACGCTTTAGAACCTTACATTGACACTAAAACCATGGAAATTCACCACGGAAAACATCATGCGGGCTATACCAATAACTTGAACGCGGCTATTGCCGGCACCGAATTGGAAGGAAAAACGATAGAAGAACTGCTAAAAGTAGCTTCGACCAATGCGGCGGTACGCAACAATGGCGGCGGATTTTATAATCACAGTTTGTTCTGGCAAATAATGTCGCCCAATGGTGGCGGACAAGCTACTGGCGATTTGGCAGCAGCGATTGAGCGCGATTTTGGTTCGTTTGATGCCTTTAAAGAACAGTTCTCGAAAGCAGCCGCTACACGTTTTGGCAGTGGCTGGGCGTGGCTTTGCGTGGAAAAGGGCGGAAAACTGAACATTTGTTCTACTGCTAACCAAGATAATCCTTTGATGGACATAGAAGGTACTTGCAATGCAACGCCTATTTTGGGATTAGATGTGTGGGAACATGCGTATTATCTTAATTATCAAAATCGCCGTCCTGACTACATTAGTGCATTTTTTAATGTGATAAATTGGCAAGAAGTGGCACGCCGTTTTGCCGAAGCGAAATAGGAATATTTTTTATAATTCATACCCTGCGTAGCGAGTTTGCTGCGCAGGTTTTTCACTATAAATTTTATGCCTACGATAAAATATACAAGCATTGACCATTATCTGAGCGATTTTCCACAAGGAGTGGCTACAAAATTGGAAGAAATACGGCAATGTATTCAAACTTATGCACCAAAGGCAAGCGAAACAATTAGCTATAATATGCCTGCCTTTAAATGGCAAGGCAAAGTAGTTGTGTATTTTGCTGCCTATAAAAATCATATTGGCTTTTATGCACTGCCCAAGACCAATACAGCATTTGCCACTAAACTAAAAGCTTACAAAACAAGCAAAGGAGCCATTCAATTTCCCCTAACAGAAAAAATTCCGCTTAATTTGGTACGCGAAATTGTATCTTTCAGAATTGCCGAAATAGAAAACAGTATTCGCTAAAACGAAAAAAGTGTTTAATAACTATGCACTCGCCTCTGCTGCCTTTTTGCGGCGTTTGCGCTCGTTTTCGTCTAAGTATATTTTGCGCAAGCGAATAGATTTTGGCGTTACCTCCACATATTCGTCGTCGGCAATGTATTCCATCGCTTCTTCCAGCGAAAACTTTATGGCGGGAACAATGTAGGCTTTGTCGTCCGAACCGGAAGCGCGCACGTTGGTCAGCTTTTTGGTTTTGGTTACATTTAACACCAAATCATCGGCGCGCGAGTTCTCACCAATAATTTGTCCTACATACACTTCGTCTCCCGGGTCAATAAAAAACTTGCCTCTGTCTTGCAACTTGTCTATCGAATACGCAATCGCTGTTCCGGTTTCCATGGCAATAAGCGCACCATTGCGGCGAGCTTGTATTTCACCTTTCCAAGGTTCGTAGTCGAAAAAGCGATGCGCTACCACTGCTTCTCCTTCCGAAGCAGTAAGCACAGGATTTGTTAAACCAATAAGTCCGCGCGCCGGAATTTTGAATTGCAACGAAATACGGTCGTTTTTGGTTTCTATGTGCGTAATGTCTCCTTTGCGCTTCGTTACAAGTTCTATTACTTTTCCCGAAAAATCTTCCGGTACGTGAATAGTGAGCATTTCTACGGGTTCGTAGTTTTCGCCGTTTATTTCTTTAATAATTACTTGCGGCTGCCCCAACTGAAATTCATAGCCTTCGCGGCGCATAGTTTCTACCAAAATAGAAAGGTGCAAAATGCCGCGGCCATACACCAAAAAGCTGTCCGGCGACTCAGTATCTTCTACGCGCAAAGCGAGGTTCATTTTGGTTTCTTTGAGCAAGCGTTCGCGTATGTGGCGCGAAGTGACAAATTTTCCTTCTTTTCCAAAAAACGGCGAATTGTTGATGGTAAAAAGCATACTCATCGTAGGTTCGTCAATGCTAATAGCAGTTAAGGCTTCGGGATTTTCAAAATCGGCAATGGTATCGCCAATGTTAAAATCATCGGGCAATAGCACTGCGGCAATATCGCCGGCTCCGATTTCGGTTTTGATGCGTTCTTTGCCCAAACCCTCGAAAGTATAAAGTTCCTTTATGTTTGATTTTATGATGCTTTCGTCGCTGCGCACAATAGATACAGGCATTCCGGCTTTGATAGTTCCGCGCATAATACGCCCTACCGCAATACGCCCTACGTACGAAGAATAATCCAAAGAAGTGATTTGCATTTGCAACGTACCTTCTTTTTGTTCGGGAGCAGGGACGTATTCCAAAATTGTGTCTAACAAATAAGCGATATCTTGGGTTGGCGTTTGCCAGTCTTCTCCCATCCAGCCTTGTTTGGAAGAACCGAATACTACCGGAAAATCAAGTTGTTCGTCATTGGCATCTAAGCTCACCATCAAGTCGAAAACGGCATCAACTACTTCATCGGGATTGCAATTGGGTTTGTCCACTTTGTTCACCACCACAATAGGTTTTAGTTGAAGTTCTAAGGCTTTTTGCAGCACAAAACGCGTTTGCGGCATCGGGCCCTCGAAAGCATCTACGAGCAGCAATACGCCGTCCGCCATATTCAATACGCGCTCTACTTCACCGCCAAAATCGGCGTGGCCGGGCGTGTCGATGATGTTTATTTTTATGTTTTTGTAGCGTACCGATACATTTTTTGCCAAAATGGTAATCCCGCGCTCACGCTCGAGGTCGTTAGAGTCGAGAATAAGGTCGTCAACTTCTTGGTTTTCGCGGAAAAGTTGCGCTTGGTGTAAAATTCTGTCCACCAAAGTTGTTTTACCATGATCTACGTGCGCTATGATGGCAATATTTCTAATTTCTTGCATAAAAACTGCGGTCTTGTCGGAAAAAAGATGCAAAGGTAGCGTATTTTTGGTTTGAGCGTATATATTTGGGGAAATGAAAAAAATTATAACAATAGTGCTGTTGCTGCCCGTGTGGCTTTGGGGGCAGAAAGTTATTATCACTCAACTTGAGCAGTTGAGTAACACTACCGAAAACAATGAAATTGTAGTCACTACGGATTAGGAATACCGACCATTAAAGATTAATTTTGGAAGCAAAGCCAGCGACGACATCTGTAACTCTATAGATGTAAAAGCAAACTGGCCTTTCAGTACGCTACACTATCCTACTATTACAGAAGGAATGTCCTATACAGGCTACCCCCATTTCAATCTCCGTAAAATTGCTTATGGGCAAGTAGTAAGAAACTTTTTACCCTACTTAGAAGGAACAGAACAAACGGTAAATTGCAAAGCATACCACACTATAAGTTTTGACTATTATATCGCCAATATAGACTCAAGTTTTATCTTACTAATTTATTCAACCACTTTGACTGGAGAAAGCGGTAGTGAGGCAGATGAATGCGAAAAAAAATACATATAAATATAATTTCAAAATAATGGTAAAATTTTTTCACAATAATGGTATAAACTCCCCAGTATTTACATATAATGAACAGCACAGGGCATTTGAATATATTATTTTACAATATTTGAAGGTGATTGTATTATCGGAGATAATAAGGAATGGGGAATCAAAATAATAGATACTACTATAGGAGAAATTGTTTGCAAAGACAAAGAAATGAGTGGTAAAGGAATAAATGATTCCTTTGTGTATAATGGAAAATTGATCTTGCGCTATTACATAAATGTACTTTACGTTAATGAAAGAGGGGTAGAGTTTAAATACTTTGATTTTTCAAAAAATATGATATATGCAAAACAATTTCTCTGAGCAGAGAGAGAGCCTAAAAGAAATAACAACCGATGGCTTTATACTCTATGCGCCCGATAGAAAAAGTACGGTCATTGGTATGAAAAAGATTTTGAAAAACAAGTCATAAAAAAATAACTAGTGAGAAAGAGTAACATCCCATATCCACTATCACGAACAAATAAAGTATATTTGTTCGCTTATTGGCTTTTATCATGAAAAAATTTCACTATCTCCTACTTATCGGCTTGCTCCATCTTACAGCAATTTCCGCCCAAACCAATTTCCAAAACGAGTGGATACACTTCAACCAAAACTATTGCAAGTTTAAAGTGGCAGAAGCGGCTTGGGTAAAAATTCCGTACAGCACACTGGCGCAAACTTCGCTGCCGCTTAATGGTGCCGGCTTGCGCTTATATGCGCGGGGCAAGGAAATTCCTATCCGCGTAAGCAACGAAGGCGCGTGGACAGACAACGACTACTTAGAGGCTTGGGTTACGCCCAACGATGGCAGTTTTGATGCGTTGCTTTTCAAAAATCCTACATGGCAACTTCACCAACAAAGTAGCCTGTTCACCGACACCCTCCACTATTTCCTCACTTGGGACACCACCGCCGCCCAAAAGCCCAAACATTTTACCAACGCCCCTATCCTTTCCGCCAGCGAAATAGATACAGTTCTCACGCATTTCCCACATACCGAAAGGCTTCTTTTCGCCAATCAGTTTAATCATGGCAAAGGATTTACTTTGAGTAATATCTTGGAACGCATTGCCGAATTTGGGGAAGGTGAAGGCTATGTAAGCGGTGATTTGTATGAAAACAACACTTATACTTACACCCTAAACGCGCCCAACGCTTGTTACGCTTGCGGCACGCAAGCCGAAATTGAAATAAAAGTAGTGGGCAGAAACGATACGCCTATTAGCTATCCCGACCACGAGGCGCAAATTTTTATCAACGATGTCTATTGCTACAATCTCCGCTTTGATGGTTTTAATACCGCAACCGCAAAGTTCAAAGTACCCGTGAGTCATATTTTGCCGCAAACAAAATTTACCTTTTCCGTAACCGACAACAACAATGGCGAAGAAGAGCGATTTGTGCTGAGTTATATAAAAGTTAGCTATCCGCGCGATTTCACTTTTGAAGGGCAAGAATTGCAATGGCAACAAAATATCACCCAAAACACGGCTATTAATTTAGAAACGACAACTGACAAAGATAATATTTTGATACTCGACAACAGCCTTGCTGAAATAGTATCGCCCGTTGGGGGCAGCAATATACAATATCGTTTTGCCTCTAATGCCACAGCACGCGATTTGCAAATAATAGACACAACTACGGTAAATAAACGCACCATCGAAGCCCTTGACGAAGTACAGTTTATAGACTACTCACTGCCCGAAAATCAAGGGAATTTCATTCTGCTAAGTCAAACTTCTCTTTTTGGCGAAAGCCTAAACAATTACCTCGCCTACCGCAACAGTGCCGAAGGTGGCAATTATACAAGTCTATTGGTGGACGTAGAAAATTTGTACGACCAATTTGCTTGGGGTATTCGCAAACACCCGCTGGCAGTTCGGCATTTCATCAACTACGCTCTTGCCAACTGGCAATCGCCGCCCGAGTACTTGTTGTTGGTGGGAAAATCGGTGAGTTATGAATATTTTCGCAGTGGCGGCTACCAAAAATGTTTAGTGCCTACTTTCGGCACACCACCTTCCGATTTTTTGCTCGTAGCTCCTTCTGTTTATGACTATCGTCCGCAAATTGCACTTGGTAGGTTGCCCGTTCAAAATAAAAACGATATCCAGCATTACCTCGACAAATTGATGCAATATGAAAATGCTGCTTCTGCCGCCAACAACTGCACGCCGCAAGAACTTCCTTGGCAAAAAAAAGTGCTGCATTTAGCCAGTGGCTACAACAATAACGATTCCGAAACTTATGCCAAGTTTTTGGATAATTATGTAAACGATTACGAAAAAAGTGCACTCGGCTGGAAAGTTATCGACAAAATAAAACAAGCCTCGGCGAGCATTGTTCCCAATCCGCTCATCGGGCAGTACTTCAGCGAAGGCGTAGGATACATCAATTATTTGGGACACCCCACCAGCACGCAGCCCATTTACTGGAACATTGACCTTGGACCACCACAGAATTACAACAATGTGGGCAAATATCCTTTTATCAATGCCAATTCTTGCTTTAGCGGGAATATCCACAACAATGTGGGCAAAGTAATGGCAGAAGACTACATTTTGGCGCAACAAGCCGGCTGTATTGGCTATATGGCGGTGGTAAATTTTGGTTATCCTTCTTATCTCAATCAGTTTAACGAAGCATTTAACCGACAAATAAACAGCAACAATATTGACGGAAGTGTGGGCAATAGTATGAAAAACGCGCTCCACCAAATTTACAGCACTACCAACAACGGACTCATCAATCAATGCCAGAGTTTGGTCTATACGGGCGACCCTGCGCTTGTGTTGCCGCACTGGAACTTGCCGGATTTTGCTATTTTTTCGGAAAATATTACCGCCATTCCCAACAATGTAAACGTAAGCGATGAAAGTTTTTTATTAAAAATAAAACTTCTGAATTTGGGAAAATACCTTGATGATTCTATCCAAGTAAAAATAATCCGCACCTTGCCCAACGATGCCGAGCAGGAATACAATTTTACTATTGCTGCGCCTTCGGCAAACGAATGGCTTATGCTACCCATCAGCAACGACAATGCACAAATGCCCGGTGAACATTTTTTTTCTATTCACCTAAATCCCGAAAACAGTTTCGAAGAACTTTGCATCGACAACAATACTGCCGTTTTTAGTTTAAATTTTTCGGAAAACACATGTGAAAATATCAGTCCGCAAATTGCTTTAAGTAATTTCACCTACTGTACGGACGATGACGGTATTATCGCCTTAACAGCTACGCCTCAAGGTGGCACTTTTTATATCAATGAAAACGCCATAGGCAACACTTTTTCTCCTGAAAATTTTTCTCCCGGAAAATATATTCTCAGCTACGAATACACCAATCCCGACAACGAATGTTCTTACATTGCCCACACCACACTCCATTTTGAAGCAGCCGCCCAAGTAAGCATCAACGCAGCTACCAGCACTTGTATCAACACACCTACGAGTTTTGCGTACCCAAATCCCAACAATCTTGCCGACAGTCTCATTTTTTGGAATTTTGGTGCCGATGCACAGCCCGCTACGGCACAAGGCGCGGGACCACACGTAGTAAGTTTTAGCAGTTCCGGCAGCAAAACGGTACAACTTTCCATCAACCAAACCGCTTGCAGCAACAGTCTTAGTCGCAATATTTATGTGGACAATGCGCTGCAAGACGTAAGTATCAGTTTTGTCTCGGCAAGCAACAACAGCATTACCTTGCAACTCAGCGAAGCCGTTTCTACCTTTTATGGCGTGTATCTAAACGGCTTGCCTTTTGGTGCTGTATATGCACCTTCTACCACTTTAACGGTGAAAAATCTCGCCGAAAACCAAAGCTACGACATTGCCGTATATGCTACCGGAAATTCCAGTTTGGGAAATGCTTGCGGATTTGGCGCGACCTCTAATACCATCAATGCACAAACGCTCAGTTGCGCTCCGGTGGAAGTGAGTATTAATAATCTTAACGAAAAACAATGCCTGAACAATGATATAGTGCAAATAGAACTCCTCCCCGCAGGTGGCGAGCTAAGCGGCAACGGCATTGACTCCGAAAACCTTACTTTCGACCCCCAAAAGGCAGGCTTGGGGCAACACATTATTACTTATACTTACACCGATGATGCTACGGGTTGTAAATACGAGTTAAAAAAGACCGTAGAAGTAAATTTTCAGCCACGCCCTTCGATAAACGGTGACAGCATACTGTGTAGCGGAGGGCAAATTAGTTTGGAAGGTTTGGCAGGTTTTGTGCAATATGCATGGAATACGGGCGATACAAACCAAGTCATTGACATTGATGAGGGCGGAGATTATATACTAACCGTAACAGACGAAAACGCTTGCCGCGAAACTGCTGACTGGCAAGTGACAGAAGTGCCGAACTTGGTGCCGGAACTGAACTTTCCCGACTCGCTCGAAATTGGCGATGTAGGTATTCTTTTTGACCCGGAATTGCCCGATACTCTCATTTACGACTGGCGGTATATTTCAGATTTGTTTGAAGAAATACACGAACCTTACGTGTATATTCCTCCCCAAAATGCTTATGTATCGCTCACACTAAGCGATGGTGAATGTAGCCGCAGCGATAGTTTTTTTGTTGTTTTTATCAGTACCGGAATAGAAAATATTTCCCGCGAAACATTACAACTTAGCCCCAACCCCGGCAAACAATATTTTACCCTTTATGCGCCCGAAAAATCCGCCCAAATTTGGGAAATATCGCTTTGGGATATAAATGGCGTGGCAATACAAAAATGGCGTTGGGAGTATGGCGATAGTTTCCGTTTTTCCTGCGAGAACTGCCCTGCGGGTATGTATTTTTTGCGCATCAGCGAGCAGCCTTCCGGCAAATTGATTGCGGTACAAAAACTTATAAAACAGTGATTTAACTTTTTTTAATAGTAAAAAAACACTTTAAGTCGTTAATTAATAACTAAAAGTTTAGTTAATACTACTTTTTGGCTTACATTTGTCTGTAATTAAACAAAAAGGTGTAAATTTTTATTGAAAATGTCTAAAAAACTACTGACCGGATTAGAACTGAAGGTGATGAATGTATTATGGAAAAAGAAAAAAGCATTTGTAAAAGATATTTTAGACCAATGGTCTGACAAAGAGACTTTGCCTGCCTACAACACCGTTTCTACTACCGTACGCATTCTGGAAGAAAAAGGCTACATAGACCACGAAGCGCACGGCAGAACGCATTGCTATTTTCCGACAATGAGCAAATTGCAATACCAAAAAATACATATTCAGCATGTATTGGAAAATGTGTTCAGTGGCTCGCACACCAGCCTTATTTCTGCGCTGATGGGCAATACCGACCAAAATCTCAGTGATACCGAATGGGAAGAAATTAAAGCAATGATTGATAAATCGTAAGCATTTTTTGTATTTTGCTACCTAAACCTCCGTGTGCAATATGTTTGTATTCTTACTACTTTCCAATTTGTTGCTGCTGTTAGGGCTTTTGGTCTATCATTTTTTATTGCGCCGGATTTTAAACAGTTCCGAAAGAAAAATTCTCTTGCTTTCCATCGTTGTAGGTAGCTTGGCTTTTCCGGCGTATTTTACTTATCATTACCAATATCGTCCGCCGCAAGCATTTGTGGTGCAACAACAAGCCACACTAAACGAAGATATTTGCAGCGAGTTTTGTCCCCAGCCCGAAACCATTGATGCCTGTATGGCTATTGCACAGGAAGTGCCGCAGTTTTGCAACTGCCATCAACTGAGCAAACATAACCTTATTATTTACCACAACAGTCCTTGGTACAATTTTTTGGTATGGCAGGAAAATGCACTTCCTCATTTGTGGATTTTTATTTCGATTTTAACCCTTCTGCTATTGGTTTTACAACTGTACAAACTCAGTACTCTTATAAAAAGCTGTCAAAAAAGTCATTTTTACTTAGATAATTTGCGTCTTTGCCTGCTCACGCCTTCGCAAAAACAAATTCCCGTAGGTTCTTTTCGCCTGTGGCGGCGATACATTATTTGGCAAAATGCACTAAACGAGCTTTCTGAAGAAGAAAAAAACGCCGTGTTGTGGCACGAGTGCGCCCACATACAACAAGGCGATACTTGGCTGAAAATAGCTCTAAAAGTGTTGCAAGGATTTTGGTTTGCCAATCCGGCATTTTATTATTTGCGCAACGAATTTGAGCGCATCAGCGAATTTATTGCCGATGAAACTGCCCTTCGACATTTCAATTTTCAGCGAAAAAATTATGCCCTCTTGCTCCTAAAAGTAGAGCGCAGCCAATATTCGGTAAGCGGCATCAGTTATTTCAATCGCCACTTGTTGCAAGAACGTATTTCACATATTTTGCAACCGCCTACATCGCATTTCAATCTCAAACGCTCGGTTTTGGCGTGGGCAAGTTTTTTGGTATTTTGGGCGGGAATGGCTACAGCTTCAGAAATATCGGCACCTTTGTTAGAAACCCAAAAAGATAAGTTGCGTATATACGAAACTCTCTGCTACGAACACGAAAGTAGCGGACGCGCTGTGTTTTGTGCACATTGCTTGGTAGAAGAAGTTTGCAAAATATCGGACAATGACGGTGCGATAAATACTTTTTGTGATGAACAATAACGAACTGCTACAACCTACGGCGGCATTAATTGTAAAATCGCTGCACTTAGACGACAACACCTTTGCCGATGTTGATGCGTTTGAGGCATTGCGCCAACGCGTGCGAAGCGTAGTAGAAAATATGCTCGAACACGACCCGCAACGATTTATTAATATGCTGTACATTATGGATATAAGCGAAAAGAAAGTTGCCGAAGTGTTGCGCGCGCCTAAGCAAGAAAATGACGATGTATATTTGCAATTAGCTGATGTAATTATTGCCCGCGAGCTTAAAAAAGTAGAAACCCGCCTTGCCTACAAAGAAAAATTTACCGCCGAAGAAGATGGAGAAAAGTGGTGATGGTAATGAATAGCGACAACTTATGCTGTATTTTTTCTTTAGTCCACATTTAATATAATATGAATATTAGTTTTGATCTTGATGGCACGCTAATTCCTAAGGAAGAAGAATTTGAAACAGAAAAGAGAAGCAGAATTGCTAAGTTTTTGGGGATTGAGAAAATACGAAAAGGCGCACGTGAATTGATTATTGATTTGCAAAAGCACAACCACAACATTCATATTTACACTACATCTTTTCGAAACAAGATAAAAATTAGAATCACTTTGCAATACTATGGTATTCGCATTGGAAGAATAATAACCCAAACAGAAAATCAGAAAAAATTAAAAATTCAATGTATTAGTTCGTCAAAATATCCTCCTGTTTTCAATTTTGATTTGCATATTGATGATTCAAAAGGTGTTGGCATTGAAAGTGAAAGATATAATTTCAAGGCAATAATTATTGATCCTACTGACGAAAATTGGATTGAAAATGTAAAAAATAAAATGAAAAATATTGCCTGACTATTGAACAAAATACCTGAAACAGCTAAATTTGAGACAAACCATGCATCATTAATGACCCACCACCATTCCTTTGAAACCGAAAGACTCCTCATTCGACCAACTTCTGAGAACGATGCTGCATTTATTTTGGAACTCCTAAACACGCCCAAATGGATTAAATTTATAGGCGACAGAAACGTTAATACCATTAGCGATGCCCAAAACTACATCAAAAACAAAATGCTCCCCCAACTCCGGCAACGCGGCTACTCGAATTATACTCTAATAAGGAAAAATGACCAACAAAAAATTGGCACTTGCGGCTTGTACCACAGAGAAGGCTTGGACGGAATAGACATTGGTTTTGCACTTTTGCCTCAATACGAGAAAAAGGGATATGCTTTCGAAGCCGCGGCTAAAATAAAAGAAGCCGCCTTTGACGTATTCGGTATCCATAGACTTCTTGCCATTACCACAAAAGACAACTTTGCTTCGCAAAAACTCTTGGAAAAACTGAGCTTACAATGCACCGAAACCATTACACTGCCTAATGACAGCGAGGAATTATTGCTTTACAAGATTGAAAAATAAAAACACACCTAAAACACTGCCCGCGCAATATCCACAAAAGTATCTACACGCCCCATCGTATAAAAATGCACACAAGGCACGCCCGCTGCCACCAACTCTTTTGATTGCGCAATGCACCACTCCTTGCCCACTTCTACTACGGCTTCGGCATCGTCCTTGCATTTTTCCATCGCGTCTGCCAAGTCGGCGGGAATGTCTATTTTAAAAAATCGCGGAATACTGCTCAACTGTCTTATGCTCGTAATCGGTTTCAAACCCGGAATAATGGGCACCGTAATTCCTTCCTCGCGGCACTGTTGTACAAAAGCAAAAAACTTCTGGTTGTCGTAAAACATTTGCGTCATAATATAATGCGCGCCGGCATCAATTTTGGCTTTCAGATTCCGCAAATCAGTTTTCATATTCGGTGCTTCAAAATGTTTTTCGGGATAACCCGCCACGCCAATACAAAAATCGGTTTTAAAGGTACTGCGCAAATTTTCGTCCAAAAACACGCCCTTATTCATATACGCAATCTGCTGCACCAATTCCGAAGCATAACTATGCCCGCCCGTAGTAGGAATAAACTCATTCTCCGACTTCATCGGGTCGCCGCGCAATGCCAACACATTATTTATGCCCAAATAATGCAAATCTATCAGCGCATCTTCGGTAGCATCTTTGGTGAAGCCTCCGCAAATAAGGTGCGGCACCGTATCTACCTTGTAGCGATAGCGAATAGCCGAACAAATTCCCACCGTTCCGGGACGCTTGCGTACAGGCACTTTGATAAAAGTAGCATCGGCATTGCGCTTAAAAATATACTCCGACCGATGATAAGTAACATTGATAAAAGGTGGACTAAACTCCATTAAAGGGTCTAACATTTTGTACAACTCCTTGATACTTTGCCCTTTTTGCGGCGGCAATATTTCAAACGAAACCAATGTTTTATCCGCTTGCGCTATATATTCGGTAACTTTCACTAACAATATTTATTTTTTTTAAAACACAAAGGTAGCACTTGTATAGATTAATTACAATTAACCAGCATTTTTCATTTGCCCATCATCACTTTTCGCCTAAATTTCAGCACTATGAAAAAAATACTTCTTTTTGCAGCATATCCGCAGGCTTGCAGTCTTTCATTGAAACAAATAGTGTAAATTTGCGTTAGAATTTAAAAACCGAACAGAAGCCATGCGCAAATCACATATTGCCATTCTCATTATTATTGCTCTTGCTATTACCTATATCATCAGCACTTCAAGCAATTACAGCACTTACGAAAATTTCACTACGGCTATTTCCAAAGAAGGTAAGGAATTTCAGGTGGTAGGAAATTTGTCGCGTCCCGACGCAATGTATTATAAGCCGGAAGAAGACCCGAATTTCTTTTCTTTTTATATGAAAGATAAGCAAGGAAAAGAAGCCAAAGTAGTGTATAAAGGTCCGCAGCCCGCCGATTTTGCCCGCTCAGAAGACATTGTACTGACCGGAAAAATGAACGGCGATGTATTTGAAGCCTCCAAAATTTTGCTCAAATGTCCTTCTAAGTACAATGACGGAAAATTGGAAACCCAAACGTTCGAAGCAAAGTCATAACGAAACTTTGTCTATTTTTTTACCTTTAGGTTAACGATTATCTTGCTACCTTTGTCGGTTTAAACATTTTCTTTTCTTCATGAACGAAATCCAGTACATAGGTGAGCGACTTTGGCTGGGAAATTTAGGTCATTTTTTCACCTTACTCAGTATGGCTGCTTCCTTGCTTGCTGCAATAGCCTACGCCATTAGTTTTTCCCACCGCAAAAATGAAATTGTAGCCAATTCGTGGAGAAAACTGGCACGCGCCGGATTTTTTACGCACGCGTTTTCTATTTTCGCTATTGTAGCCATTCTCTTTTACCTTATTTTCAAACATTACTTCGAGTACCAATACGTTTGGCAACATTCTTCTTTAGACTTGCCGGTATATTACATGCTTTCCTGCTTTTGGGAAGGGCAAGAAGGAAGTTTTTTGCTTTGGTCGTTTTGGAATGCGGTATTATCGCTCATTATTATCATAAAAGGAGGCGGAAAATGGGAAGCTCCCGTACTTTCTACGGTTAGCTGGGTACAAGTATTTTTGGCGACAATGCTTATTGGCATTTATATAGGCAGCTACAAATTGGGTAGCAGTCCTTTCGCACTTATGCGCCAGAATATGCCCGCCAATCCGCTTTTTATGAATCCAGAATACGTCAGCCTCATCAAAGACGGCAACGGCTTAAATCCGCTTTTGCAAAACTACTGGATGGTTATTCACCCGCCGGTACTGTTTTTAGGATTCTCGGCAAGTTTGTTTCCTTTTGCGTACAGTATCGCTGCAATGTTGTTCAACGATTTTAGTCGTATTTGGGCAAATATTACCTTGCGCTGGACGCTTTTTACCAGTGCTATTTTGGGAATTGGTATTCTCATGGGTGGTGCGTGGGCATACGAATCGCTTAGTTTTGGCGGCTATTGGGCTTGGGACCCCGTAGAAAATGCTTCTTTGGTACCTTGGATTTTTAGTATTGCCGGATTGCATACCTTAATGGCGTATCGCAGCACGGGACACGCCTTAAAATCTACCTTATTTTTCCTGATGGGAAGTTTTTGGCTGGTACTCTACTCTACTTTCCTTACCCGAAGCGGCATTCTGGGCGATACCAGCGTTCACGCTTTCACCGACTTGGGAATGAGTGGACAACTCTTGGTATTTATGCTCACTTTTATCATTGCCTCTGCCATTTTATTTATAGTAAAATTGCTTTCTTTGCCGCAACCTGCCAAAGAAGAAAGTGCTTACTCGCGCGAACTTTGGCTTTTTGTAGGTTCGCTGGTGGCGGTTATTCTGGCAACTATGATTGGTATTGATACTTCTTGGCCCGCTATTAATAAAATTACGGGCGGTTCGCGTGTCATTATTGACCCTATTAGCCATTACAATCGCTATAGTGCGTGGTTTACGGTAGCTATTTTAATTTTTGTAGCGGTTACGCAATATTTCAAATTTAAAAATACCGATACTGCCAAATGGGCGAAAGACCTTGCCCTTCCTTTGGGAATAAGTGCAGTGCTTACCATTATTATTACTTGGGCGGCAGATTTCAGCTTTTTTATTACCTACAAACTCTTCAATAGCGTTGAAGTACCATTTTTGTCGGTGTATATGTTGTTGATGTTTTCGTCCATATTTGCTATTGTTGCCAATATTCAGTATTTCTTTACAGTATTAAAAGGCAAAGCCAAAGTTTCGGGTGCGTCCGTAGCGCATGTAGGTTTTGGTTTAATGATTTTAGGCGTTTTATTTTCGGCGGGGAAAAAAGAAGTGCTTTCTATTAATACCCTTTTCGATTTTAAAGATGTAGAAAACGAACAGTTTAAGCGCGAAAACATTTTACTCTCCAAAAATATGCCCGTCCAAATGGGCGATTATTGGGTAACTTACAAGTCCGACTCCACGCAACGTTTTGATACGTATTATGCTATACAATACCAACAGAAAGCCAACCAAAGCGATGTCCCTTCTCGAACATTTACCCTATATCCGTCTGCACAGATAAATCCTAAAATGGGCTTAATTTCTAATCCCGACACACGTCATTTTTGGGACAAAGACATTTTTAGTTTCATTTCTTCCGTTCCCGACCGCACTGCCGAATCGGAAGAAGGGCTTTCGCTGAAAGAGGCAGAGCTTAGTGTAGGCGATACAGTTGCGGTAAATAATGCTTTAATTATACTGGAAGCCATAGACCCAAATCCCAGCAAGGAAGACTATTTTCCTTTGGCAGGCGATGTTGCTGCCGGCGCGAAATTACAAGTGCTGGGCATCGAAAAAAATTATAGGCTGGAGCCTTTGTACGTAATTCGCAATCTGGAAGAAACGCACTACGAAGATAAAGTAGAAGACTTAGGGCTTACGGCGCGTTTTGAAAAAATATATCCCGACAAAGGAAAGATAAAATTGCAATTTATATCGCAAACCCCAAAGCCGGAGTATGTGATTATGAAGGTGATAAAATTTCCTTTCATAAATCTCTTGTGGTTGGGCTGTATTATTATGTCTATCGGATTTTTTATCAGTTTGCGCTATCGGCAGCATGCGAAATAGGGTGTAATTTTTATTATCCCAAAACTCCGCCAATATACAACACCAAGCCTTTTAAGTATTCGCCTTCGGGATGATAAATACTAATAGGATGGTCGGCGGGTTGATGCAACTGATACAGTATTTTCACTTCGCGATGTGCATCGGCGGCGGCGGCAAAAATTATTTTCCGAAACAAATCGCTATCTATTACCTGCGAACACGAAAAAGTGAACAAAATACTGCCTTCGGGAGCTTGCCGAAACACTTGTAGGTTTATTTGTTTATAGCCTTGCGCCGCTTGTTTCACCGCCGAACGATGTTTGGCAAAAGCTGGAGGGTCTAATACATACACATCATATTTTTCGGGCATTTGCCGCAAAAACTGAAAGCAATCGGCTACAATTCCTTCGTGTTTGGCTTGCGGAAAATTCAAGGCTACGTTTTCATTGGCTAAGGCAATTGCTTTTTCCGACACATCTACCGAATGAACCATTTGCGCTTTGCCCGCCAGCGCATACACCGAAAAACCGCCGGAATAAGCAAAAGCATTGAGTACTTTTTTGCCTTCGGTCATTGTGCCCAGCAAGGCTCGGTTGAGACGTTGGTCTAAGAAAAACCCTGTTTTTTGTCCTGTTTCCCAATTTACTTTAAACCGTAAATTATTTTCCAACACAATATTTTCATTCCGAAAATCAGCATTTTTGTGCCACAATACAGCAGCATCGTTCTCCGATGATTTGTCATAAATAAGTTCCAAATCCAGATTCGGCAAATTTTTCAAAACAGGCAACCACTCACTTTGGCTGCGCAGCATACCTTCGGTGTGACATTGTACTACGGCAGTTCGGTCGTAAATATCCACTACCAGCCCCGGCAAATCATCTGCTTCGCCGTGAACTAGCCTAAAACAGTTGGTAAACTGTGAAGGAAAACCCCAAGCAAGGCGTTGGCGCAATGCTTTGTGTAAAGCATTTTCCCAAAAATTGGCGGCGGGCTTTTTTTCGCCAAAAACCAACATGCGCACTGCTATACTTCCTTTGTAGTAATGCCCGAAGCCAAGCGTATTTTGCTGTGCATCACATACTTCTACCCAATCGCCATTTTGTATATTTTCGGGTGTTTTTGCGATAGCACCGGAAAAAATCCAAGGATGATAATTGCGTACCGATTTTTCTTTTTTGGGTTTTAATACGAGCTTGTTCATGTACAAAGCCAGTTATTTCGGAATTTGAAAAAAGAAAAAATTAACTATTGTGTAAGTGTACCACTCTTTGCGGGAACGGAATTTCGATTTTAGCTTTGTCTAACGCCAATTTCCCTGTCTCCAACAAATCTACCGTCACTCTTGGTTTGTTGGCGGGATTTACCCAAGGGCGAAGTGCTAAATTGACAGAACTATCCGCCAAATTCGTCACCACTACTTCGGCGGCAGGACTATCTAATACCAAAGGATTATTTTTCATCACTTCCAACAAAACATTTCGCGCTTGCGCAATATCTGAGCCGTAACTTATACCTATAGGCACATTCAGGCGAATATGATTATTGGCAGTAGTTACCGTCATGCGATTGTTGGCGATGATGCCGTTGGGAATAATATGACGCACATTATCGTTATCTTCAATAATAGAATTAAACACCTGAATTTCGCGTACGGTGCCTTCTACGTCTTGGGTTTTTATATAATCGCCTACTTTAAACGGGCGGAAAAACAACAAGAGTGTAGTTCCGGCAAAATTGGATAAACTTCCTTGTAGTGCCAAGCCTACGGCTAAACCCGCCGCACCCAAAATGGCTAAAAAAGAAGCTGTTTGAATACCCAAAGTAGCAGCAATAGCCAAAAATAAAGAAATTTTTAGAAAAATACTGATAATTGAGAGTAAAAAAGGGCTGAGTGTTGGGTCAATTTTTCTTTTGTTAAAAGCATTTTTTATCACTTTTAAGAAAAAATTGATGAGTCCATATCCTACAATAAATAGTAAAATTGCCAATACTATTCTTCCGGCTATTGAGATGAGATAAGGCACCATACTCTCAAAATGTTGTGCAAGTTCGATCATACGTTTTTAATTGTTATTTTGCAGCAAAGTTAGTAAAACCGTCTTAATTTTTGCATTTCAATGGTACAAATCATATTTAGCCTGTATAAAACAAATTGACTTTTATGGCTTGATATTCGTTAAAATATCACGTACCTTTGCGTTTTGTATTTTCACAAACACAAACATATTGAAAACATTAATTATAGGCGGCGGCACCATGGGAAAAACCTACGCACGCAGTTTTTTGGAAACGCGTGTGCTTCGTTGGAGCGAGCTTTCGATATTGGAAATTAATCCTTCCTTCCACGAAGATTTGATTCAAAACAAATTAGGTACTATTTACGGTCAGGCGGATAGTTTTATTGCTTCGCAAGAGTTGATTATTTTTGCCGTAAAACCCCAAGATGCTCACGCGGCTTTTGAGCATATCCGTCCATTTGTACAACCCAATCAAGTAGCTCTTTCCATCATGGCAGGGGTGAAAATGGACACGATTATGCAAGGCGTAGGACTTAGCAAAATTATTCGTGCAATGCCCAACTTGCCGGCGCAAATAGGCATGGGAATGACGGCATTTACGGCTACTGATGAAGTAAATCGCCAAGAATTGATAGTAGTACAAAACTTGTTGGGAACTACGGGAATGGTGCTATATTTTGAAAACGAAGACCAAATAGATGCTGCTACGGCTATTTCGGGTTCGGGACCTGCCTACGTGTATTATTTTATGGATAATATGATACAAGCAGCCCTTAATTTGGGTTTCAACGAATCGCAAGCGGAACAGTTGGTGTGGCAAACTTTTATGGGCTCGGTGCACTTGTTGTCGAAAAAACACCTTACGCCCAACGAGTGGATTTCTAAAGTAGCTTCTAAAGGCGGTACTACCGAAGCTGCACTGGAAATTTTTAATACTCGAAACATTGACAAAGATATTATTGAAGGGATTTTGGCGGCACACACGCGCGCCGTCGATTTGGGAAAACTAACCAATAAGCAAGACTAATCCTTTGTTTTTAGCTAAAAAATGATTTTTATGACAAAATATCGTATTGTAGTTTTATTATTTTTGGGTATTACCATTTGGAGTGGATGCAAGCGTGGTGCCAATGACCCGTTTTTTTCGTTTAATTCGCGCGATGCACGCGTAATTAATACTTGGGAACTCGCTACTTATCAGTACAAGGAAAAAAATTCTTCTGGTGTTAATATTCATTTTAACAACATAAAGTGCGACGAATTGAATGAAACGGGCGAAACCTTGCTTTCTACCGATGTTGAAAATGAGTTTGCTACCGATAATTTAATTGCCAAAATTACCGAAGCAGAAGGAAGTATTGGCAACAGCCGCAATTTTGATATTGATTTTAATTTTGAATTGGAAATAAAGCAAGACAATCATTACACCGTAAGTGGCTATTATAATTATTATGACGATGTGAGTAATCATCAAATAGATGGCGAAATTATTGTAACCGAAAGCGAGTGGTTTTGGATGGATAGTCAAAAAGATAAGATTTCCTTGATGTTACTTAATTTTCCGGAGATAAATACGGCAAATATTTTGGAAAATGGTGTTCCCATAAGTTACGTGAACAATAAAATTATTGAGATTGACGAATTGCGCAAGGACAAAATGGTGTGGACAGAAAACAGCGATTTTAGCTATGACGGCAATGTATCTTCCGACAGTTTTATTGTAAACGACACCATAGAGGGTTGCAAAAAAATAACGTACTTTTTTGAGCGGCAACAAATTGAAGGCATGTGGGAATTTGTACCTAAAGGCGAATAGTGTTTTAGACCTTTTTACGCTTTCTACAATTTATTCTTTCGCCAATTTTACTTTATCGTTTTCACTCAATCCGTCTTTAATTTCGATGTAAATACCATCGGACAAACCTGTTTTTATTAGTTTTTTCTCAAATTCTTGTGGCGCAGTTTCAACCCAAACCCACGAGCTGTCGTTTTTCATTTCCACCACACTTTCTTCTATTGCCAGTACGTCTTTCTTTTGTTCCAGCACAATGTCGGCGTTGGCACTGTATCCGGCGCGTATAAAATCTTCGGGCGAAAGGTCTAAGGTTGCTTCAATATCGAACTTTATCGTTCCTTCTTCTTCTATACCTTTCGGCGCGATATAAGTAAGTTTGGCATTGTATTTTTTGTCCTGAATAGCACCAATAGTGAGAATCAAATCCATACCCAATTTCAATTTTCCCACCTCCGACTCGTCAATTTTACCCTTAAAAATCATATCTTTCAAGTCGGCGATACTGGCAATCGTTGTTCCGGCATTGAAAGTGTTGCTCTCTATTACCGAAGTTCCTTCTTTTACCGGCACTTCCAGAACAGTACCTGTTACGGTAGCGCGCACTACATTCGATACTTGCTGTACATTTTTGGTAGCCCCTTCTTTGAGCAGTTGCAAATTGTTTTGAGCGGTTTCGTAGCGACTTTGGGCTAAGTCAAGTTCATTTTGGTAGGTGCTGAGGCTGCGATTGGTAGTGGTTTGCGACACATCGTACGCATTTTTGGCAATATCAAAAGCATTTTTATACTGCAAATATTCCTGCTCCGAAATAAGTTTTTCGGTATAAAGTTGTTGGTAGCGTTGCCAATCTTTTTGGGCTTGTTCAAAATTCAATTTCGCCTGTTGAGTAAGTTCGCCGTTTTGGGTCATGTTTTCTTGCCGTTGCAATTCTTTGCGCGCATTGTCCAGCGCAATTTTTGCTTGACTAAGTTCTGCTTGGGCACGATTGAGCGAAAGGGCATCGGGAACTAATTTTATTTTGGCAATTTCCTGTCCTACTTGTACGTTTTGTCCGGGTTCTACAAATATTTTTTCTACAATGCCCGACACACGCGGAATAATAGCGACTTCTTTTTCGGGAACAATAGAACCTGTTGCCAAAGTTTTTTGCACAATATCGCGCTTGGCGGCGTGCAAAATTTCGTAGTTTTCAGGTATTTTTTTGCTTTTTTGGTAAAAATAATACATCAAACCCACCGAAGCGAGCAGAAAAAATAAGACCGTTGCCCAGATTAAAATACGTTTCACGAAATGTTTTTTAGATTTTTTTAGGAATTAGGGTAAGTGTTTTAGCACTTCGCTTACCGAAGCACGATGGTTATAATTGAGGTCGAAATGTTTGTAAATAATTTTGCCGTCAGGCGCAATAAGGTACGTTGCGGGTACAGGCAATTCTGCTGTTGTTTGTCCATTGTGTTCGGCAATATCTGTTCTCAACAAAAGTTTTATTTTTCGCTGATAGGCTTCATTTACCGAAAACAATACTTCGTACTTTTCCATAATAGCTGTCGTAGTATCAGCAATGACAATATTGTCTAAATGATTTTTCTGTACAAATTTTTCTGCATTTTCTATCGGCTCGGGCGTTATAGCAATCCAAACAGCATTTTTAGCCGTAATCATTGCCAAAGAATCTTGCACATTTTGCATGTATCTATTGCACACAGGACACCATTCGCCCCGATAAAAACTCAAAACAACGTATTTGTCGGACAAGATATCGGATAAATGTACCGTTTCGCCGAAAATATCGCTCGCCGTAAAGTCGGGAGCTTGTGTGTATAGTTCCAATCCTTGCGGCACATTTTGTGTTGTATCAATACCGTATTTATAATAATTTTGGTGTTTTTGTGCCTGCAAAAGTTGCGTACAAAATATTATTCCCCAAAGGATATGCCAAATCTTTTTTTTCATTATTGTATAATAGTCATTTTATTCGTGCGATAGTGCTTCTACCGGATTTACGGAAGCCGCTTTCCACGCCGGATAAAATCCTGCCAGTGCTCCGGCAACAACCAATAATACCAAAGCCGACAAGGCAAAGCCCATATTCACTTCGGGTTGGCGAAAAAACATGCTTTCGGATTGTGTGGCGCGCAAAAACTTATCCAATAGTGCCAACAAACCAATACCCAACACCAAACCAATGTATCCGGCAGCAAAAGTAAGCACAATAGCTTCTTGTAATATCATGCTAATGATACTGTTGGGCGTAGCACCCAGCGATTTTCGGATGCCAATTTCGCGCGTGCGTTCTTTTACTACCACCAGCATTATATTTGCCACGCCAATTATTCCTGCCAAGATAGTTCCAAAGCCCACAATCCATGTAAAGAGTTTGATGCCCGTAAAAACCGACTGAATTTCGGCGGATTCGCGGGCTAAACTAAATGAACCTATCGCCTGATTGTCTTCAGGGTGAACTTGGTGTAAACTCCGAAGGGTCGCTTTTATTTTTTCTTCGGCTTGGTCGGGATTATGCGCTTCTTTTATGTTGCACAGAAACCAAGCAATGCTATTGGGTTGGTTGAAACTTTGTTGCAAGGTGGACAAAGGTAAATAGATAGCGTTTTCATCTTCTTGTCCATCGTCGCCATCGCGCGCACTTTTGAGGATACCAATTACCAAGAAATAAACACCCTTTATGCTGATGTAGTTGCCCACCATGTTTTCGTCATTTTTGCAAAGCAATTTGCGAGCGTATTCGCCTACTACGGCTACTTTTCGTTTTTCGGTTTCGTCTTTGGCGTTTATAAATCGTCCTTGCGGAATTGTTACGGGCAAAATTTTGGCTAAATCGGGTGTAGTGCCGCTTACTTGAAAGGTGCCTTTTTCGTTGCCAAATTTTACTTGAAACTGCGACTCTAAATAAGCGCGCGGGGCTAAATATTCTATTTCGGGTACGGAGCGTTGCAAGGCAGCAATATCATCATTGTTAAACCGAATTCTTTTGCCAGGCTTGTAACCCATATATGCTTTGGTGGTTTTCATTCCCCAAAAACCCATCATATTATTGGCGAACTTACTAAACTGATGCTTTGTGCCATTTTCTAAGCCGGTACCTGCTCCCAGCATTATTACGAGCATAAATATGCCCCAACCAACGCCCAAAGCAGTAAGTGCGGTGCGCAACTTATGTTTGCTTAATGTTGCACCTATTTCTTGCCATTTGTCTATATCTACGAAACCTATGATAAAAAGTTTTTCGGCTAAAAATTTGGATTATTATTTTGGCGAATGTCTTTATTCGTTTTTATAGTACCTCTCTACCCAAAGGCAGAAAGATTCCAAGTAAGCACAAGCTACTGCTTCATCTTGGCGAACTGAGGCGATGCCCTCGCCTAATACTGATAGAATTTCACCACTTCGTTCTTTTACATTTTTTGCTTGGTTCTCACAAAATGTGTTTTTTACACTTTGAATTTTATACTAAAATCGAATAGCTGTTGCGTATTAGAAAAGGTAAAAATCTTTTTTTGTAGTATAGCAGTTTTGGGGCGTTAAAAATTTTTGAAGCCTTGGAAAAAATTTAGCCCAAAAACTGCGGTTTTGCCCCAATAGGGCAAAAATACCTTGAAAAAACTGTCGTTTCTTTTGCTTCGTTTTCTTTGGACAAGCAAAGAAAATGAAGAAGCCCTAAGTATAGATTTGTCCCCAAACTTGTAGGGCGAGTACTTACCCTTAATAATTCCTAAACCAATACGCAACTTTCATACGGTTTTGGTATTAGCTATCCAACTATCGAATAGAACCATATATTCAACCTTTTAAGGAGCGATAAGCAAATTTAAGTCTTTTGTATTTCAATACAAAATCAAAATAGCCTTGACAGGCTGTAATTTTTTATTTCATACCAAATTATAGATTTTAGAAGGGGAATTCAAATTGCTGATTTGTCAAACAGTAGTGAAAAAAACTTAGTGTGAGCCTATAAAAAATAGAAAAATCTTAAATTCAAGAAATAACTGCGACATACTAATACCCTAAAATCTGCAACATCTCCGCCGCTTGCTGTTCTTCGCGGAATACTTGGGTGGTAAGATTTCCTACCTCATCACGATTGATAAGCAAAACCTTGGGCGAGGGAATAAGGCAATGTTTCGTTCCGCCATAACCCGACAAGGACTCTTGGTACGCGCCTGTATGGAAAAAGCCGACATACAAAGACTCTTTTTTATCAAAAACGGGCAAATTTATCTGGTTTTGACTCACTTCCGAATTGTAATAATCCGAACCATCGCAACTAAGCCCGCCAATGTTCACCCGCTGGAAAGGTCTAAACCAGTGATTGATGGGCAAAATGATAAACTTCTGCTGAATACCGTAAATGTCCGGCATAGTGGTCATAAGCGAATTATTTATCATATACCAACGCTCTTGGTCGTTTTGCAACTTCTCGCCCAACACCTTAAACACCAGCACACCACTTTCGCCCACCGTAAAGTTACCAAATTCGGTAAACAAATCCGGTGTAGGTACGCCTTCATCTTTGCATCGATGCTGAATTTGACGCACCACCTCCTCTATCATATATTCGTAGTCGTAATTAAAGTCCAGCGAATATTGAATAGGAAAACCGCCGCCAAGATTAAGCATAGTAAGTTCGGGGTTTACCTTTCTCAACTCACAATACACACCAAGCACTTTGCTCAATTCACTCCAGTAATACACCGTATCTTGTATGCCTTTATTAATAAAAAAGTGCAACATACGCAGTTTCAGGTGCGGATTGGGTTTTATTTTTTCTAGGTAAAAATTATGAATATCCGAATAGCGAATGCCCAAACGCGAAGTATAAAACTCAAAATTGGGCTCCTCTTCCGCCGCAATACGAATCCCCAAATTCACATCAACATCTGCCGTAGTGTAAGCATCTAACTCGTCCATATTATCCAGCACCGGCAACACATTTTTGTAACCATCTTTCATCAAACCAATCAGTTTGTCGGTATATTCTTTGGGTTTATAACCATTGCACACCATAAACTGCTCCTTAGAAATACTGCCGCGCGCATGCAGTTTGCGCACCAAGTCCACATCGAATGCCGACGACAATTCCAAATGCACCTTATTTTTCAACACTTCATCTAACACAAAAGAAAAATGCGAACTTTTGGTGCAAAAACAGTAGTAATATTTGCCGTTGTAAGAGAGTTTTTCGATAGAATTATTAAAAAGTTCCTTCGCTTTTTGAATTTGCGCGCCTATTTTAGGCAAATAAAAAATACGCAAGGGAGAGCCGTACTTAGCAATAATATCCATAATATCTATGCCATTAAAAAGCAAATGGTCATCTGTAAGTGCAAAACCAGCCTGCGGGAAATAATAGGTCTGGTTAATGAGGTCAAAATATGTATTTTTCAATGAAAAACTACTTTTTTTATAGATAAAATAAATTAAAACCTGCCATTGGCTGTTGAGTGGGTCAAAAATAATAACTTTGCAGTTCCAAATTCATTTTTTTTTATGCAAATAGAAAATAAAATACGTGAAACCAGCACCAAAGCATTGCAAACGCTTTTTGGTGTAGCAACAACACCCGAAAAAATAACGCTCAATCCTACACCCAAAGAATTTGAAGGCGATTTTAGTATAGTCGTTTTTGCTTTTGTGCGCGATATTCGCCGTGCGCCCGAGCAAATAGCACAAGCCATTGGAGAATATTTACAAGAAAATCTTCCCGAACTTGCGCGTTTTAATGTGCAAAAAGGATTTTTAAATCTTTATCTTAAAGACAATTTCTGGAGCGAAACTTTATTGCAACGCCCACAAAAAGAAGACTTTTTTCTTTCCGAAAGCCAGCTTCGAAAAATTGTACTCGAATACTGTGGTCCCAATACCAACAAGCCTATGCACTTGGGGCATTTGCGTACGATGATGATTGGCTATGCTATGGCAAATATTCTGGCGGCAGTAGGAAACAAGGTACACAAAGTGAATATTTTGAACGACCGCGGCATTGCTATTTGCAAATCTATGTTGGCGTGGAAAAAAACAGCCTACGGAGCTACGCCACAATCTACAGGCATTAAAGGCGATCATTTCATTGGCATTTACTATGTAAAATTCGATACGCTTTTGCAAGCAGAATATGCCAAATGGCAACATACGCCAACTGCCATAAAAATTTACCATAACTATATGGAAGAAGGAAATGACAAGACCGACAAATTAGATAAAACTGCCTTTTTTAAACAATACAAAAACGAATACTTCAATCACCATAGTGCTCTCGGCGCAGAAGCGCGTACTATGCTGCAACTTTGGGAAGCCGGCGATGCCGACACAGTAGCCCTTTGGAAAATGATGAACGATTGGGTGTATGAAGGTTTTAATGAAACGTATGCCAAAATGGGCATTGATTTTGAAAAAGAATATAAGGAATCGGATTACTACGAGCGTGGTAAAGAAATGGTACGCGAAGGGCTGAAAGAAGGCTTTTTTTACCAAAAACCCGATACTTCTATTTGGGTGGACTTGAACGAAAACAACTTGGGCGAAAAAGTGCTGCTCCGCAGTGACGGTACGTCTATGTATGTTACGCAAGATATGGCAGTTATTGAAGCGCGTTATGAAGATTACCACATGAACCAGTCTATTTACGTAGTGGCAGACGAGCAAAACTATCATTTTCAGGTATTGCAAAAAGTGTTGGAAAAAATGGGCAAACCCTATGCAGAAGGTATTTTCCATTTGGCGTATGGCATGGTAAATTTACCTTCGGGAAAAATGAAATCGCGCGAAGGAACAACCGTAGATGCCGACGATTTGGTAAACGAGGTAATAGACAAAACACGTGCTGCGGCAGAGTTGGCGGAAAAAAGTGTGGGTCTCAGCGAAACCGAGTCCGCCAATTTGTACGAAAAATTAGGTGTGGGAGCGATAAAATACTACATTTTGCACGTAAACCCGAAAAAAACCATGCTCTTCAATCCTGAAGATTCGATAAATATTAATGGACATTCGGCTGTATTCATTCAATATGCACACGTACGCACGCGCGCCATTTTGCGCAAGTACAACAAGCCGCTACCCACAAGTTTTGACATTACTCAGTTGGAAAATATTGAGCGCGAATTGATTATTTCCATCAGTCAGTTTCCTGCGGTTGTAAAAGAGGCGGCGCAGCAATACGACCCGTCCCTCATTGCAAATTACGCTTATCATTTAGCTAAAAACTTTAATCGCTTTTTCCATGAATTGCCTATTCTAAACAATGACGATGCGGCAATAACCGACTTTAGGGTTTACTTATCGGCAAGTGTGGGCGATACTTTGGCGCAGGCATTACACTTGTTGGGTATAGAGGCAGTGGACAAAATGTAGAAATTAGGCTAAAATGCCCAACTCTTTACTACATAACTCACCTTACGCGTTAAAATGAATAGTGTTCATTTTTCGTAAAGTTTGAAAAGCAGCTTGTATGGCATTGAGATAAAGTTTAGTTTTTAAGGCAAAGTGATTTGTTTTGGTTTGTACTTTGAGCATTTCCAATTTGATATAGCCACACAAGGCGGCGAAAAAATGATTTGTTTGGGTAGTCTGTGTTTGCGTTGGCGATTTTGTCAAACTAACATTTTGTTTCAATGATTTGTGATACACTTCTACGCTCCATCGTCTTTGATAAATTGTGGTGATTTGGTCGGCAAGAAGTGTTGTATCGCTGGTGACTAAATACAAAATACCATCTGAACCATCTTCGTTTGTGAAGACTTGTTTGCTTAACAAAAGGGGAAATTCGACTCCTTCGAGCCATATTTCCAAGACGGTATTTGCTTTCATATCCAGGGTTGAAACTTGTTTCCAACGACCTTGTTTTTTGTCTGCCCAACTCAAGGCTATCCGGCGATTGGCTTTGAGGGGACAAATCACCTCTTTTTGGCAATCTTGTTTAATAAACTTAATGTTTTCAGCACTTGAAAACCATACATCAAACAACACATAACCGAATTGAACTTGATTTCTGACCGCCTGTGCGATCATTGTGCGCGCCATTTCGTTCTTCGTTGTGGGCGAACGACGCTTCTCTTTTTGGGTCTCTTTGTCCACGTATTTCTCGGTTTTGGCAACCAATTCAAACCCAATGGGCAATGCCAATGACTGGTTCTCAAAACTGTTTTGATACAAACACGACACAAAATTGATGCCTTTGACGTTGCGGGCTTTGCTATGGTCATAATGCCAAGCAATGATTTCATTCTCGTCTGTATATGGCTTCTCTTCTATAGAATCGTCAAGAATCAAAACCCCTTTCGCTGAACTCATCTGTTTGACAAACGGCTTGACTCTGCGCCACAAATCTTTGCTCGTTTGCTTGTTTTGCCAAAGAAATCGTGTAACTTGGTCGTGACTGATTTCCCCATTTAACAAATTGCTCAAACCTGTTGCTGATGTCTGCGAAAATGACGCTAATAGATAATCTGAATAAAGATCTAATATATGATTCATAATAGCTCCAATTTAACTCTTTTTTTATTCATCGCGTAAGGTGAGTTTGTTAAACAGTTTTATGCTGGTTTTCTTTTGTCCAAGTATATAAATGATAATGCGATTTCCTTTTCCAATACGCAATGAGTATTCGATTTTGGTATTATATCATTTTTTTTCATAAATTTCTAATTTTTTATCAATTAGTAAGTATAACTTACTTTCAAAAAAGGATAAATAAGCATTATTTGTGTGTCCATCTATATTAAATGAGTTTATTTTATTTCCAAATTCATTTAATTGTATCATTATCAGATCGTCAAAAAATATCTCTTTTTTATTATTAGTATTTCCTTTGCCTACAATCAAAAATATATCATCATTATTTTCAGAGATTAAATCTAAAAGGAGGTATTTTTGATTTTCTATTTTATTTTTCAAATAACTACTTACTGACTTTTTCCAAATTTCCTTTCCATTTTTCAAATCAATGACGGAAAGGGTATCCTGATTATAATTGTATAAAAAATTGTTGCATACATACGGGGCTATAATATGCTGTTGTGTATTTTTATATATTTTCCATAATATATTTCCTGTGCTTTCAAAACAAGAAATAGTGCGTATATTTTCTGCATCAGCGTAATAAATTAGTAGTTTTTCTGAGGATACTTTGATATTCGATACAAAACTTGTATTTAAAAAAGACTCAAAAATAAGCTCATTATCACACAATGAGATAAATGATATTTTTGTTTCTGTGCGATCATTATTAGTGCTAACAATGCCAATATTATCTCCATCAAAACTATAATGAACATCAGCGTAGCCCTCTTTGTTGAAAGGAAAATAATTTAGTATTTCCTTGAAATTAGCGTCATACACTTTTACATAAGTTCCGTATCCTTCACTACAATCTGAAATTGCAATATGTCCATTCTTTTCTTCAACTAATAAGTTAATTTCTATGTTATTTATCCGGATTTTATCTATCAAATTGATATCTGTTTTTCCTATAGAATATTTTCTTAACTCTGTGTAATAAGTGGTATCCAAAAATATTTTTTTAGTAAACAGGAAACTGCCATTTATGAATAGCGGTATTTCTTGGCTTGATAATCCTATATTCTTATTTTTTATTTTAATACCATTTTGAGACTCTTCTATCCGAAAGCCTTTAAAGTATCCTTGTTCTATATTTTTTACTTCTTTATTTGTAGTATAAAAATAAACTTTACCAAACTTTGTCTCATAAATTTTTGTCGCCGTTACGCTCAAATTTATTTCTTCTTTCTTTATTACATCAAACGGATGGTTTTTCTTCGCCGCATTTGGTTTGTTCTGCCCCAAAAGCCACCCTGGCAGCAGCAACAGCACTATTGTTATAATTTTTTTCATTTTTTGCTAATTATAGCGTTTAAAAATTCCAATTCTCTCACCATAACATAAAAGATAAATTGCCTTATCACAGTTCCACTAAAAATGCACTTTCCACTAACTTAATCATAAGTATAATATCGGTCTCCAATAAAAATTATTTCCTTGTTTTCAAACTTTGGATTATGGCACTTTTTATAATTTGGAAACAGTTGTATTTTTACTATATTGTTCACAAATGATATTACTATATTTTGAAAAAATGAACGACAATATTCGGACTCAGCAGTTGCCGTATAAATTAGATTTACTTCGTTTTCATCGTAGAACAAGGAATTTAGGGTAAATTTTATGTCATCGCCTCGAAATAAATATGCTAAATTGCAGATAGGCGTGTTTGGATTTTTTAGTGATATTAATTCATTTTTTTCATAGTCGTAATAATTGAATGTAGCGAGATTATTGTTATCGGAAAACAGCATAGATCTAGATGGTATAGAAGCAATTTTTTCATTTTTGCCACCATTCACGAAGTATAATTGATCAATATCCGAATAGCCGTCTTTTGTAAGTCGAACAAGCCAACCATTTTCTTCATTTACAACGTTCCTAATATCTTTAGCACGACCACCGACTACTGTCTTTTTCCACGCAACTTTGTATTGTCCCGAAATTTCTTTTACAAAATACTCCAACGAAACTCCATTCCAGATTTGTTTATCCATAAAACTTTTTGAAATAAGAAAGTTATCAGAGGTGTTATCAAAAAATAAACTATAATCATTTCCTTCATTATCTGCTTTTTCAATTGTTTCAATTTCCTGCAAAGACGTATTGCTAATCTGGTACACTATGAGTTTGGACCCATAACCATTAAAACAGCTCTGCAAAAAACTTTCCCCATCGTTTAAAGGTATTATTTGGTCTGTTTTTTCAAAACAAATCCACTTCAATTGAAATGAATTTAGTAGTTGGTGCTGATTATTAAACAGCCGAAGATAAAGATATTCGCTTTGACAATCTTTGTTGTAACAATCTTTTTGGATATAATATTTTTTATTTGGGCTAAACACGATATTTTTTCCCAATCTATATTGTGTGGACGAACCATCTATTATTCTTGTATAAACAGTATTTCCATCACTTATTTCAAAGATTGTTTTTCCCTTGTCAAATACTATACTTTCGTAAGCTCTGCAAATGTCTTGCTGGTCAATTTCCTTTAAAATAATAGGTTGTTCTAAGATTTTTACATTAGGATAAGTCGCTATTATTTCTTGCTTGTATTCTTCCCAGCATTGAAAAAATGCTTCTTCGCAAGAATTATCTTCCTTGTTATCGCTATTATCTGCGATTTTCTGCCCCCAAAGCCACATCAGCAGCAACAGCACTATTGTTATAACTTTTTTCATTTCCCCAAATATATACGCTCAAACCAAAAATACGCTACCTTTGCATCTTTTTTCCGACAAGAAAGCAGTTTTTATGCAAGAAATTAGAAATATTGCCATCATAGCGCACGTAGATCATGGTAAAACAACTTTGGTGGACAGAATTTTACACCAAGCACAACTATTCCGCGAAAACCAAGAAGTTGACGACCTTATTCTCGACTCTAACGACCTTGAGCGCGAGCGCGGGATTACCATTTTGGCAAAAAATGTATTGCGTTTTTTTCTTTTTTAGCTGCAAAAAAGTCTCAAAAACTTCAACATATACCAGCCACCAAGGAGTGAAATTTTGGGTATAACGAGATTCGCCATTATTATGTTGTAGCAATCTTTTCAAAGGGTCTTGCGAAAAGCCTTTGTAATATTTGTCAAAGTTGTGGCTGTAAATGATGTAGCAGTAAAACATAGTGAGGTACAAAAAAGGCATAAATTAGGCTTCATCTCACGGTCTTTCACCAAAGTAAAAAACACTCGAACTCGTCCCCAAGTACACTTGGGGGATGACAGGCAGGTAGTTCATAGAAATAAAGACACTTGATTTTTAGGAGATTGGAGCAATTGCTGTATTTGCGACTTATCATACTTTTTGAGGATCTTTTCCCTTACCAATGCTTCTTTTTTTGTCTCAAAAACTTCAACATATACCAGCCACCAAAGAGTGAAATTTTGGGTATAACGAGATTCTCCATTATTGTGTTGTAGCAATCTTTTCAAAGGGTCTTGCGAAAAGCCTTTGTAATATCTGTCAAAGTTGTGGCTGTAAATGATGTAGCGATAAAACATAGTGAGGTACAAAAAAGAACACAAAAAAAGCCTCCGATGAGGCTCCATTTGCGGTCCGGACGAGACTCGAACTCGCGACCTCCTGCGTGACAGGCAGGCATTCTAACCAACTGAACTACCGGACCATTTTGGTAGTTGTTTTAAAAGTGACTGCAAATTTACGCGCATATTTTTAATTTGCAAACTTTTTAATAAAAAAAATGTTTTTTTTCGGATAATAAATTTGGAGCATGATAATAGGCTCATTTTCATGTAAATTTGCACGCGATATAAAATATTCTCTCCCAACTTAAAACACCTAAGTGATGTCAAAACTCTTTCTTGATTTTGAAAAACCTATTGAAGATATTTATGTGCAAATAGAAAAAGTGCAAAAGTTGGGCGAAACCCAAAGGGTAGATGTTTCCGAACAAGTGGCACTACTCGAAGCGCAAATTGAAACCACTACCCAAAAAATATACGCCGACCTCAACGGCTGGCAGCGCGTGCAATTGTCGCGTCACCCAGAACGCCCTTATACTTTGTTCTATATCAACGAATTGTGTAAAGGCGATTTTTTGGAACTCTACGGCGACCGCTGCCACGGCGATGATAAGGCAATGGTAGGCGGATTTGGCAATTTGGACGGACAAACTGTAATGTTTATCGGGCAGCAAAAAGGCACTACCGCCAAAACACGCCAATACCGCAACTTTGGTATGCCCAATCCCGAAGGTTATCGCAAAGCCTTGCGCCTGATGAAATTAGCCGAAAAATTCAACAAGCCTATTGTTACTTTTATAGATACGCCGGGCGCATTTCCGGGCATTGAAGCCGAAGAACGCGGACAAGCCGAAGCCATAGCGCGCAATCTTTTTGAAATGTTGCGCCTAAAAGTTCCTATAATTTGTGTTATTATTGGCGAAGGTGCTTCGGGCGGTGCCTTGGGTATTGGCATTGGCGACCGATTGTTGATGATGGAAAATACTTGGTTTTCAGTTATTTCGCCCGAGTCGTGCTCTTCTATTTTATGGCGAAGCTGGGATTTTAAAGAAACTGCCGCAGAACAATTACAACTTACGGCAGAACATATGAAAAAATACGGCATTGTCGATGCTATTATTCCTGAACCATTGGGTGGAGCTAATAGAAATCCGACCTTGGCGGCGGAAATTGTAAAAAAATACTTGCTCGAACATTTGCAGCAGGTGCAAAAAGAAAAACCACAAGCGCGGTTACAAAAACGTATTGAACACTATGCCTCCATAGGACATTTTAAGACCAGTTCATAAACTCAGTACAATTTTTTCTGTTTTAATGAGTTGATATATCTTATGAATATTATTGAAAAAATACGACGATACTTTTATCGAAAAAAATTGGCTGAAGAACTTGCACATCAGTCGGTACAAAGACAAATGACTACCCTTGCAGAAGCAAAAAATGTCGGAATTTTGTTTGATGCGACCGACATTACGCAACACAATGTCTATATAAAATTTGCCGATTCGCTGAAAAAAGAAGGAAAACAAGTAAAACTCTTAGGGTATATTCACGGAAACGCTAATGCCGTATTTAATTTTGATGCCTTCGGAAATAAAAATATCAACTGGTATCACATTCCTGCCGGAAACAACATTCAATCCTTTATCGAAAATAGCTTTGACATTTTAATTAATGCCTATTTTGAAGAAAATCTTTCTTTGGAATACATCTCTCTTTTGTCGCGCGCCAAGTTTCGAGTAGGAGCATATCAGCAAATTCACGAGCAAATTTCCGATTTTATGGTACAAATGAAACCCGAACAAAATATTCAAGCATTTTTTGATGCCATCAATCATTACCTTCATACTTTAGTAGTAGCCTATGACTGACATTTTACGCGGAACGGGCGTAGCATTAATAACGCCCTTCACAAGCGATAGAAAAATTGACTTTGATGCCTTAGTGCGATTGGTAGAATACCAAATAGAAAACGAAATTGATTACTTAGTCGCTTTGGGTACAACCGGCGAAACGCCAACGCTGAGTGATGCTGACCGTTTTGCTATTTTAGATTGTATTATTGGCACAGTACGCGGAAGAGTTCCCTTGGTAGCCGGTTTTGGTGGCAACGACACACAGCACATTCTCGACTCCATCGACCAGTACGGCTTGAATGGCATTGAGGCAATATTGTCGGTGAGTCCGTACTACAACAAACCCAACCAACGCGGTATTTATCAACACTATGCCGCTATTGCCGAAGGGTGTAAAAAACCCATTATTTTGTACAATGTACCCGGACGCACCAGCTCCAACATAGTTGCCAGCACTACCCTACAACTCGCCCGCGACTTCAAAAACATTATTGGTATCAAGGAGGCTTCGGGAAGTATGGAGCAGTGCATGAATATTATCAAACGCCGCCCCAAAGGATTTTTGGTTATTTCGGGCGATGATGTACTTACATTGCCTTATTTGTCGCTGGGAATGGACGGCGTGATTTCCGTAATAGCCAATGCTTTTCCGCGCGAATATGATTCGATGGTACACGCTGCCCTTAGCGGCGACCTCAAAACCGCCAATCAGCATCATTACAAATTGCTCAATATTATGCAAATGATTTATGAAGACGGCAATCCGGCGGGTGTAAAAGAAGTGCTGAACAATTTAAACATTATCAATACCAACACACTGCGTTTGCCCTTGGCAAATGTGAACAATGATGTGGCAACGCGCATAAAAAATGAAGTGAAAAAACTTCGCAAAGATATGATAAGTACCATGCTTTGCTTGCAAGATTAGTTGCTGATGCTGCATTTTCTGCCTCCGGTGAATTTTTTATCTTTGCCAAAATAAATTACAGCATTGTATGCGAATTATTGGCGGAATATACAAAGGTTATCGTTTTAATCCTCCGAGAAACAATCCGGCGCGTCCTACAACCGATGTGGCAAAAGAAGGGCTTTTTAATATTTTGGAAAATAATTTCGATTTTTCGGAAATAGCCGCTTTGGATTTGTTTGGTGGCACCGGAAGTATCAGTTTTGAATTGGCTTCGCGCGGGTGCACAAACATTACCAATGTAGAACTTTACGGCAAAAATGTACAATTTATCAAAGAAACTGCTCAGAAATTAGATTTGCCTATTGTCGCCTTGAAAAGTGATGTGTTTAAATTTATTGCGCAATGCAAGCAGCAGTTCAATTTTATTTTTGCCGGACCGCCGTATCCTTTGCCTACGCTGGCGAAAATTCCCGATATTGTAATGAAAGCCGACTTGCTGCTGCCCGAAGGCTGGTTTGTTTTGGAACACAATCCCAATCACAACTTTGATGCGCACCCGTACTTTTGGCAAAAACGCAACTACGGCACGACTATTTTTAGTATTTTCACCCCAATAAGTCATTAAAAAAGCTATGTCCAAAACCGCTATTTTTCCCGGAACATTCGACCCTATCACCATTGGACACTACGAAATTGTGCAGCGTGCTTTGCCCATTTTCGATAAAATAATTGTAGCCATAGGACACAACACACAGAAAAAAACTTTGCTGCCCGTAGAAGAACGCCAACGCCTCATCAATATTCTGTTTGAAGATACGCCGCAGGTTTCGTGCGAAATTTATCAGGGACTTACCGCCGAATATTGCAAACAAAGTGGTGTTTTTAATTTAATTCGCGGCTTGCGGTCGGCGGCGGATTTTGATTATGAAAAGCAAATTGCCCAACTCAATAAAGCCTTAGATACGCGTGTAGAAACGATTTTTTTGATAAGTTCTCCACACTTTTCGCACATAAGTTCGTCTATTGTTCGCGAAATAATGCTCAACAAAGGTGATGCGCGAAATTTTATTCCTGAAAAAATAAGGGAATATTTTGTGCCGGAAAGTTTTTCTTGAGAAAGAAATCTAGCGTTATTACTGCCTTTTAAAAATCTTCTTAATTTCTTTTTCTAATTCAGGAAGATTATTTTTTATGATTTGCCATACTTCTTCTGCATCCACTCCAAAATAATCGTGCGCCACAATATTTCTAAAGCCTTTTATTTTTGTCCACGGAATTTGGGTTTCTTTTTCCTTAAGTTTATCACTCAATCTTGTTACTGCTTCCCCAATTATAACAAAATTCATTAGTACGGCATCAAATGTTTTTTCATCTGCAAAGAAAGCATCTGCATCCCAAAGGTCATTCGTAAATTTTCCAATTTTTGAGCAACTGTCAATAATCGCCGAAAGATTACCCTTATCTTTTTCAGACATAAATTGCAGATTGGAGGATTTGTGTCTTAAAATAAGGTTTAATATATTTTTCTCTGCATAAATCAACTTCTCTATCGAATCTCTTGGCAACCAACATTTTTATTCTCAATTTCTTTTCTGACAAATTTTCTGTGTTTGGTTGAAATTCAACGATAAGGTCAATGTCGCTATCTTCTGTTGCTTCATCTCTTGCAAACGAACCAAATAAACCAATTTTAATTAATTGATAATCAGAGAATAATTCGTTTTTTTTCTCTCTTAAAAAGGATAATATTTCGGCTTTTTTTATCATTTGTATCCTTCAAATGTTATTGTTTTTCTGCTTGTGTAAAACTACGCACTTTTGCTAATAATTTTCGCATCGCTCCACAAGTCTTCCAACTGATAAAAGTTGCGTTTTTCGTGGGTGAAAATATGCAAAACCGTATCCACATAATCCACCAAAACCCACTCACCTTGTCGCATACCTTCCATGCTAAAAGGCATTTCGCCGGATTCTTTTTTTACCTTGTCGGTCACACTGTCGGCAATGGCGTTTACGTGCGTGGTAGAAGTGCCTTCGCAAATAATAAACTCGTTGCAAACGGCATCGCTGATGTCGCGCAAATCCAAACGCACTATTTTTATTCCTTTTTTGTCCTCTATTCCTTCTACAATTAACTCACCCAATGAATAATTTGTAGCAAGAGTTTCCTTTTTTCTCGAAATGGTTTTCAATAAAATTGCTTTTTTAGTACATTGGCAAAGTTAAGCAAAGTTTATGATTTTAGAAAATTTGGTGTTTTCTTCCCATTTGTATTACTGTTTCGAGGAATTGCCTTCTACCAACGATTACGCCTTGGCATTTATTCGGCAGCAGCAGTTGCCACGCTACGAAGGCGTGCGCATACGCGCGCTTACGCAAACCGCAGGACGCGGGCAACGTGACAACATTTGGCTGAGTGCGCCGCAGCAAAATATAACGGCGAGTTTTGTGGTGCAACCGCATTTTTTGTTGCTCAAGGAGCAGTTTTATTTGTCTATAATTGCGGCTTTGGCAGTATATACGTGCGTAAAAAACTTTTTGCCGCTTGCGCAAAATATTTGTATAAAATGGCCCAACGATATTTTGTGCGAAAAACAAAAAATTGCCGGATTGTTGATTGAAAATATTTGCCAAACTAACAAAATTGACTACGCCGTGTTGGGAATTGGGCTAAATGTAAATCAAGCCAATTTTTCGGACGAACTTTCGGCAACTTCCTTGTATTTGCAGAATGGAACAATGTTAGAGGTGGAAACTGTTTTTCAAAAACTGACTGCCTTGTTGGAAAAGTATTATATTTTGCTAAAAAACGGGCAATACGACTTGCTAAAACAGCAGTATTTGGAGGCGTTGTATTTGTACCAACAAGTAGCCACTTTTCGCCGAAGCGACAATGGGTTGGTTTTTGAAGGGACTATTCAAGGAATTGATACTTATGGCAGACTTTTGGTGCGAAATACGCGCGAACAAGTAGAAACTTTTGCGTTTAAGGAGCTAGTTTTTCTGTAAAAAATTATTCGTCAAAACTCAATACTACTTTTTCGCTGTTGGGGTGCGACTGACACGCTAACACAAAACCTTCGGCAACTTCGTCTTCGCTGAGGGCGTAGTTTTTTTCCATGCGTATGCTTCCTTCCATCACTTTGGCGCGGCAAGTGCAGCAAACGGCACCTTTGCAAGAAAAGGGCGCATCGGCTCCGGCTTCAATGGCGGCATCTAAAATAGAAGTTCCTTCGTTGGGCATCGTGAAATTATATTCAATGTCGTCAATTACTACGCTTACTTCACTTTCAAAACTTGCTTGCGGACTTGGTTTGGCTTCTTCTTCCGCACTTACGGGCGTAGTAAACAACTCAAAATGCACTTGATTTTTTGTTTTTCCTAAATCGGTGAAGCACGTTTGCAAGTTTTGAATCATATCGTAGGGACCGCACAAGAAATAATCGTCAGCTTCAAGCAAATTATTATCTTTTTGCCCTAATTGTAAAAATTTTTCGGCATTAATTCTTCCGCTAAAAAGCGGGTCGGCAGTTTTTTCTTGGCTAAAAAGGTAATGTACTTTAAACCGCTGCGGAAATTTTGTTGCCAAGTCCGCCAATTCTTCTTTAAACATTATTTCATCAGCACATTTATTGGCATAAAGCAAAGTAAAACTGCTTTGTAGTTCTGTAACAAGACTTGTTTTTAGAATAGATAAAATGGGCGTAATACCACTTCCGGCAGCGATTCCTACGTATTTTTTTTGTTGAGAGGAGTCCAATTTAGTGAAAAAATTTCCCGTGGGTGTTTGTGTTTCTAATACATCGCCCACTTTTAGTTGGGTGCAAGCGTAAGTAGAAAAAACGCCATTAGGGACTTGCTTGATGCCTACACAAAGTGCGGTGGCGGTGGCGGGACTGCTGCAAAGAGAATAAGAACGGCGCACTTCGCTGCCATTGAGTTGTGCTTTAAAGGTTAAATATTGCCCTTGTGTGTAGGAAAAATTATGGGCAGCATCGGCATTGGGCAAGAGGTAAAGTGCTACGGAGGTAGGAGTAAGTTTTTTGATGGCAGTTACGGTTAAAGGATAAAATTGGGAAGACATTTATGCTTTTGTTTTTGATTTTGATTTTTTTATAAATAAACTTATGCTTTTTTGAACGCAGCGATAGCGTTTCGGGTGAAATCGGACAATACCAAAGTGCCGCTCGTTGCAGCGCGTGCGGCGAGGAGTTCGTTCCAGTGGTCGGTATTTTCCCAAAAAATGCTTTTGAGGGCTTTCATCGCTTCGGGATTGCTGTCGGCTAAGGTTTGGGCTAAAGTATTGATGTTTTCGTCTAAGGCTTCGGTGGTATCAAATACTTCGGCGTAGAGTCCTTTTTGTTGCGCCCAACTTGCCGATTGCCATTGGGTAGCATTGATAGCAAGTTGGCTGAAAGCGGATAGTCCTACTTTGCGTTGCACGGCAGGACCTACCACAAAAGGACCAATGCCTACTGCCAATTCGCTCAGTTTGATGGCTGCATTTTGATGGGCAAAACAATAATCTACGGCAGCAGCAATACCTACGCCACCACCAACGGCTTTGCCGTGTACGCGCCCGATGATGAACTTAGGGCAAGTGCGCATTGCATTAATTACTTTGGCGAAGCCGGAAAAAAAGTTTAGTCCTTCGGTTTCGTTTTTGATGCTTACGAGTTCGTCGAAACTTGCGCCGGCACAAAAGGCTCGTTCGCCGGCACTTTGTAAAATAATTACGCGAACTTCCGAATGATTGCCCAAGTCGGTAATCGTATCGGCGAGTTGTTGCAATAAGTGTCCGGGCAAGGAATTGCTTTGCGGATGGAAAAAAGTGATGCGCGCAATGTGTTTTTCGAGGGTATAGTTTACGTAAGCCGTACTCATAATTTTGCAATAAGAATTAATATTTCGGCTGCAAAAATACCAATTTTTTGTGGAAAATGGGATTAGAAATACGACTTTGATGTTAGGAATATTTTGTTTCTTATTGTTCAGAGTAATTGTTATAATTGCACTTAACTTAATTATTTTTTGTAATCAAATATGAAAGTTATTTACAAATTAATAATGGGAGAACACCCCAATAATAAGTTTTTCTTCTTCAACTATCATAATGTAAGACACATTAATCGTTTTTTGAAAAAGCAGATACCGCTTATAAAAGAAAAGGGTAATGAAAATGTTTTGGTAGATGTAGGTGCCGGAAAAAGTCCTTATTATCCTTGGTTTAAGGATTCTCTGAAAGAATATGTAGCAATAGACGTGGAAGGAACATTACCTCCCAATGAAACGCGCCCCATGATTCGACAAATAACAGCATTTGCCGAAGAGCTTCCTCTGCCAAATAATTACGCCGATGTAATTTTATCCAATCAGGTTTTGGAACATGTAATTGACCCACAAAAGGCAGTACAAGAAAAATTTAGGGTACTTAAAAGTGGCGGAATATATATTGGTTCTGTTCCACATTTAAGTCCTGTACACTTAGAACCTTATGATTTCAGACGTTTTACGGACTTAGGCGTTAGGCAATTATTAGAAAATGCCGGATTTACGAATATTAAAATCGAAGGTAGCGGCGGTATTTATACGGCTATTGCGTTGATATTGTCAATGGATTGGATGTTGTCGAAGCGTAAAGAAGGACAGCTCCAAAAATTTTCAGCCATTCGAGCCTTATTATTGTTCCCTTTAGTAGGCTTTTTAAATATTTCATCTTTGGTTTTAGATAAAATTTTGGGCGACAAAAAAAGAAGCCCCGCCAATTTGTGCTGGACGGCATATAAGCCTTGACGACAACAACACACTATTCAATCAATGAACCACAAGCGACTGCATAAAATTTTAACCATTTGCATAGCATTCGTTTGGATGGTTAATGGACTTTTTTGTAAGGTGCTTCATCTTGTGCCAAGACACCAACAAATTGTGGCGCGAATTTTAGGCGAACAATATTCAAGCATTCTCACCATTTTGATTGGATTCGCTGAAATAGTTATGGCAATTTGGATTTTAAGTGCTTATAAATCTAAACTGAATGTCATTGTTCAGATAGTAGTGGTAGCTGCAATGAATTGTATAGAGTTTTTTCTTGCACCGGATTTATTACTTTGGGGGAAATTAAACTCACTGTTTGCATTTTTGTTTATTATAGTTGTATATCTCAACGAATTTTATCTCAATAAAAGTAAGTAAACAAATGCTATCATGCTTAAAAAATCATCCTTTTGCCGTTGAAGCATTTTTTGAAAGTTCATTGGTGCTGACTTTTGCCGCTCCCAAAGAACAGCTAAAGCCTTTAATTCCAGCCTGCTTACAGTTGGACACATTTCAAGACAAGTGGGCTTTTGTAGCCGTTGCTATGGTACAAACCAAAGACCTGCGACCCAAAGGTTTTCCAACGTTTATGGGCAACGACTTTTTCCTTATCGGCTATCGTGTATTTGTGCGATACACAACTAAGGCAGGCAAAAACTATCGTGGTTTATACATTTTAAAGTCGGAAACCGACAAGAAAAAAATGGAAATAATGGGTAATCTTTTTACGCATTACAACTATACAACTACGGATATTGCGAAAATAGAAACAGAAAGCATGGATAAAATATCGTCTGTTCAATCAAACTTTGCTTTGCAGATTGATAAATCGGCGACAAATGTAGCCTTGCCCACACATTCGCCATTTGCCGACTGGAAAGAAGCGAGAAGATTTGCCGGACCTTTGCCGTTTACATTTACGGTGAATTCGGAAAAAAAAGAAGTATTGATTATTGAAGGCGTAAGGCAAAATTGGACACCTCTGCCAGTGCGTGTGATTGACTATGATATTGGTTTTTTGCGGCAACTTCCGCTCGAAAATTCGGTTTTGGCAAATGCTTTTGTCGTGAGAAATATTCCGTACTATTGGAAAAAAGGAAAAGTAGAGCAATGGAACTAAAAAGACAGAATTTTCAGGGCGTGCTTAATATTTTAAGTTTCAACCGACATTTTTATGTCTTTGGCTTGGTAGCTTTGGCATTGATTATCGGCAGTAAATTTGTTTTTAATTGGCAAGACAGCTTGTATTGGTTCGTTGTTTTGGCTTTTTTGTATGGATTGATAATGCCTTTGCTTGTTTCAGCGTATGTGTATGATTTTTCGGGTTTTTACGATTTCGATTGGTTAAAAAAAATGAATATTGAAGATACAAAAGATAAACTCAATTTGAATATCAATGCCGGATTTGACGAAACGAGCTACATCATAAAAGGAATACTTCCAAAATCAACTTTGCAGGTATATGATTTTTACAACGCCAAGCAACACACAGAGCCAGCGATAGTTCGGGCAAGAAAAGTGAGTTTGGTTTATCCAAATACCCAAGCGATAAATTCAAACGCAATCCCTTTAGCGGACGATTCTGTAGATAATATTTTTCTGTTGTCGGCAGTACACGAAATTCGCAGGCAAGATGAAAAAGTACAATTTTTAAAAGAATGTCGAAGAGTTTGTAAGCCAACCGGCAGCGTGATTATGGTAGAACATTTGAGAGATTTTCCCAATTTTGCCGCGTTTACCATCGGATTTACCCATTTTTTCTCTAAAACAACTTGGAGAAAAGCATTTGAAGAAGCTGGATTTACTTCATTTCACGAAACAAAGTTTACGCCTTTTATGTCAATTTTTAATTGCAAATAGTTATGGAAATTCATTTAAAGATTATAGGCTGCCTGTCAATTTGTTTGGCATTAATTCATATCATTTTCCCAAAGTATTTTCATTGGCACAAAGAACTTCCCTCTCTAAGTTTAATCAACCAACAGATGATGAAAGTGCATACTTTTTTTATTGCGCTTACTGTTTTTTTAATGGGTATTCTCTGCCTGACTTCTTCAACGGAATTAGTCGAAACTCATCTTGGTAAAAAAATATGTCTCGGACTTGGTATATTTTGGACCATACGACTTGGTATGCAATTTTTTACCTACTCAAAAACCTTATGGAAAGGCAAAAAGTTTGAAACGACCGTACATTTTGTTTTTTCCTCATTTTGGGCGTATATGAGTGTGGTGTTTTTAATGATATATTTTAGCGAATAGTTTTCGAAAGATTATCTAATTCCCACAATCGATTTTTATTAACTATAAAAATATAACTTATTTTTTTATATTCACAATAGTTCAAACAAATTTTTTTTACCATAAAAATATTTCTTCCCGCCGCGAAACTAATTCTACTACTGCCATTGTTTTGTTGCGAGTTTCAACAAGTGTATCTTTGTCCACTTTTTACCCATTTAATTAAAAAAATATGCTTCCATTTTTACTGCTTATTGCAGGTTTTGTTTTATTGTTATACGGTGCCGATTATTTGGTAAATGGTGCATCGGCTTTGGCAAAAAAGTTTAAGATTTCGGAGTTGGTAATTGGCTTAACCATCGTATCGTTTGGCACTTCGGCTCCCGAACTTATCGTCAATGTCATTGCCGCAATGAACCAATACCACGACATTGTGCTGGGCAATGTAATTGGTAGCAACATCGCCAATTTGTTTTTAATCTTAGGCGTTGCCGGACTCATTACCCCTTTGCGGGTGCAGAGCAGTACGGTTTGGAGAGAAATTCCTTTTTCACTCTGGGTAGCAATATTGGTATTTTTGTTGGGCAATGGCTTTTTGTATGGTCATCATCCGCTTTTATACCGAACCGATGGCATTATTTTATTAGTGTTTTTTGCCTTGTTTTTGGGCTATATTGCCTGGAATATGATACAAGATAAGTCCGCCGCCGAACATATTGAAGAAGAAATAATGGACTTGAGTAATGTCAAAATTTTTGTTTTTATTTTGGGTGGATTGGCTGCGCTAATTCTCGGCGGAAAACTTGTTGTGGATAATGCCGTAATGATAGCCCAAAACTTAGGCGTAAGCGAAAAACTCATCGGTCTCACCATTGTTTCTATCGGCACTTCCTTGCCCGAACTCGCTACTTCGGCAGTGGCGGCTTATCGCGGAAAAGATGATTTGGCTGTAGGCAACGTTATAGGTTCTAATATTTTCAATCTCTTGCTTATTCTCGGCGTAAGTGTTATTGTAGCTCCACTCAAATACAATGTGTCCTTCAATTTCGACCTAACAATACTTGCCGCAGGAACTATCTTTTTGTTTGTTGCAATGTTTTTAGGAAAACAGCGCCACCAACTAAGTCGCTTAGAGGCTGGCATATTGCTCGTTTCTTATTTTACTTATACTGCCTATTTGATTATGCGCAATTAAAAATTTCCTTCGGAAAAATGCGTAGATTTGACTAATTTTACTCGCCTAATACAAACTAATTCATGCCAGTAAATTTTACCGACAACAAAGACTTGCCCAACATTATCTCTTTGAAAAACATAGAACAGACCTATGACAACGGACGCATACATGTGCTGAAAGACTTCAACTTTTTGGTAGAAGACAAGCCCATGCAAGGACAATTTGTAGTTATTTTGGGAGCTTCCGGTTGTGGAAAATCTACCATTTTGCGCTACATCGCAGGTTTGCAAGAACCCACTTCCGGCGAAGTATTGGTAAATGATAAAAAAGTTGGTGCCGACAATAGAGTGAGTATGGTTTTTCAGCAATATTCTTCGCTGCCGTGGATGACGGTTTTGGATAATGTTGCCCTAAGTTTGCAGTATCAGAGCGTGCCGCTCAAAGAACGCCGCGAACGCGCTATGGAAATGATTCAGTTGGTAGGCTTAGAAGGACACGAAAAAAAATATGCCCAATACCCCAATCTTTCCGGCGGACAGTTACAGCGCGTAGCTATTGCCCGCAGTTTGGTTGCCAATCCTTCTATTTTGCTCATGGACGAGCCTTTTGGTGCTTTGGATATTAATACGCGCCTACAAATGCAAGATTTGCTGACCAAAATTTGGCTAAAATTTAATCCTACCATTATTTTTGTCACCCACGATATTTCCGAAGCAGTATATTTGGGCGATGATATTTATATTATGAAACGTCCGCCTTCAAAAATTGTCGAGCATATTTCAGTAGATTTACCTTTTGAGCGCACCAGAGCAACCAAACGTGAGGCGCGTTTTATCGAATTGGTACACGAGGTGGAAGATGTAATGGTAAAAGTGGTTAATGAATAAATGTTTTTCTAATTATGTCCTCTGCCAAAGAAAATATTTTACACAATATTCGCGCACATCAGCAACAATTTCCTTTAGCGAAATTTCATGCTAAGTCGCCGGAAACTGCAACACCATTGCTCGAAAAAGAACTGCTATTTGCCGAGAATTTTTTGGCGCAGGGCGGTACTATTATTTTTTGTGATAATGCAATAGATTTTGGGCGAAAAATGCTTGTCTTAAACGAAAGCAGAGCTTGGGACAATGTGTATTGCTGGGACAGAGAATTTGCCGAATTGCTTATAGATTACGGGTTGCGCACTTGCCGGATTGGCAAAAAACTGTACAAACCCGATGCTTGCATTACTTTCAGTAGCGCGCTTATTGCCGAAAGTGGTAGCGTTTTATTCAATGACCAAGATAGTCCTACCGAAGGTTTGTTTGCCTTGGCACCCACCCAAATAATTGTTGCATATACCTCCGATATTGTAACCAATCTGGAGGAGGCTTTGGCACGAAACAAAAATCCGCACCAGTTTGTATTAGCAAATCAAAGCGCGCATACTACGCTTATGGGCAATCGTTGGCTGAAAGGCGGTATGGGGCCCGACGAACGCATTTTATTTTTAATCCATCAAGAAAATTTTTAAAAAACAAGCCTTTTGACTCCCGCGAGTTTAATCATCACTACCTACAATCGTCCTGACGCGCTACATTTGGTATTGCTAAGTGTGGCACAGCAGCACACCTTGCCCCAAGAAGTGATAATAGCCGACGATGGTTCCGGCGAAGAAACACGCACACTCATTGAACAACACCAACAGAATTTTCCTACAACTTTGCGGCACGTTTGGCAAGAAGATAAAGGTTTTCGCGCAGCGCGCGGGCGCAATTTAGCAACCGCTGCAAGCAATTATCCTTATCTTATTTTTTTAGATGGCGACATGATATTGCATCCGGAATTTGTACGTTCACATATTAATAAGGCAAAAAAAAACCAATGGATTCAAGGTTCTCGAGTTTTGTTGTCGGAAAAAACAAGTCTTTGGGCAATGCAACATGAGCAATACGAATTTTCATTCTGGCAAAAAGGTATTACAAATCGGCTAAATAGCTTACACGCGCCTATTTTGTCGCCTATTTTTTCGTATTACAACAACAACCCTTTTAAAGTACGTAGTGCTAATATGAGTTGTTGGAAAGACGATTTAGTAAAAGTAAATGGATTTAATGAAAATTTTGTGGGTTGGGGGCGCGAAGACAGCGAGTTGGCGTTGCGTTTATATCGGGCGGGCATCCGGCGATTGCATCTAAAGTTTGCCGCAGTGGGTTATCATTTATTTCACCCCGAAAATCCCAGCAAAGTCGGCTTGGCACAAAACGACCTTATTTACCAGCAAACGGAAAAGTCGGGTACTTTCTTTTGCGAAAACGGCTTGCAAAAGCATTTACCATAAAACAAAAAAAGCCACTTAAACTAAGTGGCTATAAATGGCTAATTTGTCTTTCAGTTCTTTTCTGGCAAAAAATATGCGACTTTTTACCGTACCTAAAGGCAATTTCAGTTGGTCGGCAATTTCTTGGTATTTGTATCCTTTGTAGTGCATCAGAAACGGCAAACGATACTCTTCGGCAAGCTCTGAGATAGCTTTTTGCATATCTTCCATCATAAAATTTGCCTCAGCTTGGTTGCCAATACTTTTACCATCGGCTTTGGTGTTCAGATAAAACAAATTATCAGTAGTGTCTATAATGGTATTTTGTTTTACTTTTCTGCGATAATTATTAATAAAAATATTTTTCATTATCGTAAAAAGCCAAGCTTTCAAGTTTGTATTGGGACGAAAAAGATTTTCGTTTACTAAGGCACGGTAGATTGTTTCTTGTACTAAGTCCTGCGCATCGCTAAAGTCTTTCGTGAGATTAAGCGCGAAAGGCGTAAGGCGTGCGGAATTTTGGACCACCATTTCTTTAAAATTTATTGATGCCATATTATCTATTATTTTTTATGATAAAATCATAAGTTGAAACATTTAGTTCAAAGTTATGTAAAAAAAACTTTACTATGCGAATGTTTCGTATAAGTTGGGGCGTTTTTTTGCATTTTTTAGCATATATAAAATAATTACTACTTGTTCCGTTCGATGGTAAAGATGAGTAATTGCTCTAAGCCAAGATTGCCACTGTTTTGCGGAAGTCTTTTCAATGCTTCCAAAGCAGCATTTTGGTACTGTTGCATAGCGTTTTGAGCATAAGCGATACCATTTTTTGCTTTTACCCAATCTATTATTTCGGTAATAGTGTTTTTTTGGTGGGTTTCGTTTTTTATTTTGTAAATGTATTTGCGTTTTTCGCTGTCCGATGCTTGCGACAAAGCATAAATTAACGGAAGCGTTAGTTTCTTTTCTTTTATATCAATGCCCGTAGGTTTGCCAATTCCCACAGCACCGTAATCAAACAAATCATCGCGTATTTGAAAAGCTATGCCCGCATTGAGGGCAAAACTTTGGAGTTGTGCGAGTTGTTCCTCCGCACCGCCCGCAGCTACAAAACCCATGCCACAAGCCGCTACAATAAGCGAGGCAGTTTTGCGCTGAATAATGTCGTAATAAACACTTTCGGTAATATTAAGCAGGCGGCTTTTTTGCATTTGCAACAATTCCCCTTCACTCATTTCGCGCACAGCCGTAGATACTATTTCCAAGAGTGAAAAATCTTTGTGTTCTACGGATAAAAGCAAGCCTTTCGACAACAAATAATCGCCTACCAAAACAGCTACTTTGTTTTTCCACAGGGCATTAATCGAAAAAAAACCTCTCCTTTTGTCGGCATCATCTACTACGTCGTCGTGTACGAGTGTGGCAGTGTGCAAGAGTTCAATAAGCGTAGCACCACGATAAACCTTTTCGCCTATATTGCCCGCCAACAATGCCGAAAAAAATACAAACATTGGGCGCATTTGCTTACCTTTATGCTGTACGATGTAGTGCATTACCTTGTCCAAAAGTGGCACATTGCTACGCATGGAGGCTCTAAACTTTTTCTCAAACGCGTTGAGTTCTGCTTCAATAGGTTTTTGAATTTGCTTTAGCGATAGTGCCATTATTTTGGTATTTCTTTAAATAAACAAGGCTGGCTATGTTCTGTTTAGTAGAAATGTAATTTGAAACCGTTAATGTCTATAATCGTCACAAAGATATTGAAGAATTAATCATTTTTGTATATTGCACTAAAACATCGTATGAATCAACTAAAAAATATTGTGGTAAATGGCAGCGATAATCGTCCTATGCTTACGGATTTGTTTTTTAACGCGGACAATAAACGCAAGCCTGTTGTAATTTTTGTGCACGGGTTTAAGGGTTTTAAAGATTGGGGCTGTTGGGATTTGGTTGCCAAGCAGTTTGCCACGGCGGGAATGGTTTTTATCAAATTTAATTTATCGCACAATGGCATACAACTTCCTGTTACGGACGAACTGACGGATTTGGAAGCATTTTCTGCCAATACTTTTAGCAAAGAACTCGACGATATCGGGTATATTATTGATTGGGTTGCCAATGGCAATATTGGTATTTCGCTTTCGGAAGTAGATTTGGATAAAATTTATCTTGTCGGACACAGTCGCGGTGGCGGCGATGTGATACTAAAAGCAGCAGAAGACAAGCGTGTACAAAAAATTGTTACTTGGGCGAGTATTGCCAGACACGACCGATACAATACGCCCGAAATATTGGATTATTGGCAAAAAGAAGGTGTTTTGTATGTAGAAAATTCGCGTACTAAGCAAAAATTGCCTATGAAATGGAATATTGTTGCGGATTATCGGGCAAATGAAAAACGCTTGAACATTGCTGCACAGTTGGCGAATGTGCGTATTCCTCACCTTATAATTCACGGCACCGCCGACACTACCGTAGCATTTGCAGAAGCAGAGGATTTGCACAAAGGAAGTAAGCAGTCCACGCTACTTTCGTTGCCTAATGAAGGGCATACTTTTGATGCAAAACATCCTTGGCAATTCAGCTACTTGCCTTCGGGAATGGCACAAGCAGTACAACAAAGTATTGCTTTTTTGGGTAGCTCTAAGGATATAGAGCATTAATTTTGAAAATTATAGTTGAAGCGAACCAAAATTTTTCCTACCCTTTAGCTAAAAAATTTGTTATAATTTTACCGTTGAAATTCGTATTTATTTTCACCAATATTATATTGTAGTAGCCAAACGATGTACAAACTATTGCCGCCTCTTAAAAAATTTTTCCGAAAAAATATTTTCCTCTCCGCAAGTCTGCTTTTTTTGCTGACTGCACTCCACTTTTCAGCTTGCAAATACATCAAAGAATCTTCCTTTGGAAAGTCACTTATTTCCACCCCGGAATACGAACAAGCGGCTTTTCAAGATTCCTTAATTCGCGTATCACTCGCCGACAGTAGCTTGTACGCGCTATTGCAAGAAGGGAAATTTTCCGACACACTTCCAAAAATCTTGGCGCAGGCGTATCCCGCACCCGAAACAAAACTCTGGTGGGTAGATGTAAGCCAACAAAAAGTTTCACCTATCGCCTTGAAAATGATGGAAGTATTAGAAAATGCCGAACTGCAAGGATTAATTTCACAGTGGTATGCGCCCGACAAGTTGCGTCTTTTATCCCAAAAATTAGATGTTGATACGACCAATAAGGTCACTAAATCCGCAGAACGCTTGGCTCAGTTATCCAAGTTTGATATATCGCTCACCGCCGCGGCGTTCAAATATTGGACAGATTTGTCGGCAGGACGCTTGGAAATTTCGCGCTGGGATATTCCACAAAAAGCACCTGACTTATTAAAATGCCTACAAACACTTGCCCAAACGCAAAAAGTAAGCACCGCTTCGGATATTGTATTGCCAACACATTCGGGCTACGCCAAAATGCTCAGTCAATTACAAAAATACCGCGAAGCAAAAGCCAATGGCACTTTTGCCAAAATTAACGCAAGCACCGGCAATGCCGAAAATCTCCAAAACTTGGAGAAAATTTTGTTTTTCACTGGCGATTTGTTGCAACGCAGCAATGCCGAAAAATTGAGTTGGAATGATGATTTTAAAAATGCCATCACTCATTTTCAGGAGCGGCACGGCTTGGAAACTACCGCAACTTTGGACGGTAAAACCCTTGCGTGGCTGAACAAAACACCCGAAGAAATGATAAATCTACTGCTGCTGAATTTGGAAAGGTATCGTTGGCTGCCCGACTCTATGGGACAAAAATATGTGTTTGTAAATGCGCCGGAATTTTGGATGTCCGTTTTTGAAAACTACCACAATGTGTTGGATATGAACGTAGTAGTGGGCGACCAAGTTACGCAAACGCCAATGTTCTACGCCAATATGGAATATCTTGTTTTTAGTCCGGTGTGGAATGTTCCGCAAAGTATTGCCCGCGATGAAATTTTGGCTTGGGTGGACAAAAATCCGGCACTATTGGTACTGGCAGATGTAGAAGCTTTTTACAAAGGCAAAAAAGTGGACGTTTGGACGGTGGACTGGAAAGCGGCAAAAGCCGATTGGCGAAATTGGACTTTTAAACAAAAACCTACCGAAAAAAACAGCTTGGGTGATGTGAAGTTTATTTTCCCCAACAAACACTCCGTTTACCTCCACGACACGCCCGACAAAAAGTATTTCAAACTACACTTCCGCGCACTCAGTTCGGGTTGTGTACGCGTATCGCAGCCGGTGGAATTTGCGCATTATTTGTTGCAAGATGTGGGCGGCTGGGACGATGCACGCATACAGTCGGCAATGAAACGCAGCAGCGAAATGCGTGTAAATCTCGCAAAGCAACTTCCGGTGTACATTTATTACCTTACCGCTTGGGCAAATGAGACTGGCGAATTTGAGTTCAGAGATGATATTTACGGTCACGACCGCCGACAATTAAAAGCACTTGAAGAAACGTGGCACAAGTAAGTTTTTAGCTTACAAAAGTATTTTTTATGGAAATAATTATTCCTCCACACATTATGCACCCGCATCTTTTTGTTGCCAAAACCGCCGAAAAAGGTCGTGGCGTATATGCCGCCCATGATATTGCTGCCGAAGAAACCATCGAAATTTGTCCTGTGCTGGTATTGCCGCAACAGCAGCAAATACATTTGGACAAAACGCTCCTCTACGATTACTATTTTATTTGGGGAGAAAACGATACACAAATAGCTATTGCCTTGGGCTTGGGTTCTATTTACAACCATCATTATCAGCCCAATGCGCAGTATTTTTCCGATTACAAAAAGCAAACCCTTACTTATGTGAGCCTACGGCAAATTAATGCCGGAGAAGAAATTACCGTTAATTACAACGGCGATATTGACGACACACGTCCGGTTTGGTTTGAAAAACAAGCGCATGAAAAAACCAACTAATCGCTATGCTATTATTGTAGCCGGAGGAAGTGGCACGCGCATAGGCAGTGCTTTGCCAAAGCAATTTTTAAATGTGCAAAACAAGCCCATTATTGTTCATACGCTCGAAAAATTTATAGCTGCATCGCCCGAAATACAATGTATAATAGCCTTGCCCGAAGCGTATTTTTCTTTGTGGGAAAATATTAGCCAACAATACAATTTACAACATATTCCTTATTGCAAAGGCGGAAAAAGTCGCTTTGAGTCGGTGAAAAATGCGTTAAACACCTTAAACGATTCTTCCGAAAATACCCTCGTAGCCGTTCACGATTCTGTGCGCCCTTTTGTCACACCGCAACTTATTGCACAATGTTTCGAAGCCGCCGAAAAATGGAACGCAATTATTCCCGTTATATCGCCCAACGACAGCCTTCGACAAATAGAAAACGAAAAATCGTGGAGTGTAAACCGAAATAATTTTAGAATTGTGCAAACGCCGCAGTGTTTTAAACTACACCTACTGAAAAAAGCCTATTTACAAGCAGAAAGTCCTTTGTTTACAGACGATGCCTCAGTAGTGGAAGCGGCAGGGCATACTATTCATTTGATAGAAGGCTTGCGCGAAAACATAAAAATCACCCAGACTTTCGATTTATTATTAGCAGCTTTTATTGCGAATACGCATTGAAAAATTGTTGGAAAATTATTGAAGAAAATACCAGATTCCTTTTTTCAAGTAAGTAATACCAAAACCGTATGAAAGCTGCGTATAGGTTTAGGTATTATTAAGGGATAAGTATCTGCCCTGCAAGTTTGGGTACAATACTATACTTAGGGCTTCTTCATTTTCTTTGCTTGTCCAAAGAAAACGAAGCAAAAGAAACGACAGTTTTTTCAAGGTATTTTTGCCCTTGCAGGGCAAAACCGCAGTTTTTGGGCTAAATTTTTTCCAAGGCTTCAAAAATTTTTAACGCCCCAAAACTGCTATACTACGAAAAAAGATTTTACCTTTTCTAATACGCAATAGCTATTCGATTTTAGTATTAATTACTTTGAGTGACTTCGTGAAATATACTTCGCGCAACTTTGTGTAACGAAGAGAACACAATGTTTTGCACAAAATTTCACGAAAACAATAAGAACTTATACCGGAGATTTCTTTTGCCCAAGCTCTTAATCAATACCGTATTTAGATTTTACTCTTTTTTTGGCTTTTTTGCCGCGTTTTTGGTCGGGACGCACATTAGAAAGCTGGCTTTCGTTTAAGGTTTCAAAAAACACTTTGTCCTGATATTTCCAAACGCCATCTTTAAACTTTAAGCCTTCGTAAGTGCCATCGGGAATATAAAATTCGTGATTGCCTTTAGCTTTTTCGTCTTCGGGAGCCAAAAAGTCGTAAACAATGGCTTCTCTTTCGGGAAAATAATTGAGGGCAACACCGGCACCTTTTTTAAATTGCAACAACATGCGGTTTTTAAAGCCCAAATTGATATTATCGCGATACACCTCAAAAATAGGCGCGCCAAAAATAGCATTTTGCTCCGCATCGAAATATAGCACATCTACCAGTTTTATGGTTGAAGTAGGACTGTTGCCGTCCCAACCAAACAAGGTGTAATATTTAGTACCCCGATACTCGTTTTCGGTAATGTTGTAGTACAGCGCACCAAACCAGTTGTCGGATTTTAGTACTTGGTCTTCGGGATTTTTAATATCCGCAGATTTATCGAACAATGGAATCAGTTTTAGGTTAGGCATATTAAACTGAATAGCTCCGTAGTATTTAAAGTTGTCGTTTTTTATTATTTTGTTGTCGGGAAGTTCTGTAAGACGTGTTTTATCTTCATTGGTTACGCCTACAAATTGGTCGGTTTTGTCGCCCAGCGGAACTGCCCACGTAAAAATACGAAAACTGCTATCGGGCGGTGCAATGATAGACATTCCTTCTAAGTTTTTGAAAGGATAGTTAAATGAATTGTCGTGTTTTAGAAATTTTACCAAAGCGGGAATAAAATCGGAATTGGCTTGAAGGCGTTCCACTTCTGTAAGCGGGTAAAATGCATCCTGAAATGTTTTGTTTAATTTTAATTCTTCGGAAACGAAATCGAAGTTTTCACTTTCATTATTAACTACTTCTTGTGCCCAAGTAGGGACAAAAAACAAGGAAAGCATTATTAATCCGAATATTTTTTTCATACTTTTTTTGATTTATGGATGTGTATTTTGGATTTGGGTTTAAATAAGCAATAAAATGTTATTACGCAATTTGTGGTAAAATATTGCTTTGGTATTGGTACAAAAACAAAACTTGACACAAGTTGCCGCCCAAACTAATCTTCGTCTTCTTCATGTGCGTTCCTATTGGCGGGAATATTGCCCGTATTGGTGGTGGCTCTTATTTCGATATGTCTTATTTCGCCGCCGGTGGTGCCTGTTTTTTGCGCAAAAAATAACACCACCAACGAAAAAACAAGCGTTACCAAGGGCATAAATTTTGCAAAAGCCTTGTTTTTAAGGCTGGCATAAAAGCCAAAAATAGATAAACCTCCGAGTATATAAAGGAGAAAAGCCAGCGTTTCGGCGGCTTCTTCATGATTGTGAATGTAATGTTTGTCTATTCCCGGTAGATGCTCTACTACTTCTTCGGCACCTTCGCCGCTCAAAGAAGCAAAAATTGCCGAGATAGCTCCTATTACAAAAATGCAGTAAGCAGTTCTTTTTACGGTTTCGGATTTTAAAATAATGCCTCCAAGCATCACGCAGATGCCTATGATGGGAGCAATAATAGGAAAGTGATTGACAATGAGATGAAAATGTGCAGCATTCATAATTTGTATTGTTTTTATGGTGAAAAAGTGTTTGGATAAAGGTAAATATTTTATAGAAAATGTGTACAAAATTATTGCTCAAACAAAACATCGCTAATGCTATTGTCTGTATCAAAAACTTTTTTGGAAAATGGGCAGAGTGGTAAAATTTTGAACTTGTTTTGGCGGGCAAAGTCCACAACTTTCATCACCAAAGTTTTGCCATAGCCCTTGCCCGCAAATGCTTTTTCTACTGCTGTATGTGCAATAATAAGCATACTTTCGCCTGCGTGGCTGTATGTTATTTCTCCGGCAAAAATATCATCTTCGTAGAGCATGAATTTTCCTTGCGATTCGCTGTCTTTTTGTACAAATGTTATCATAATTGCTAAGATTTAAATAACTTTTTCAATGCGAGAATCGGGTACAAACCAAATGAGCGCAACTAAAAGATATAAAAACACACTAATGGCGGGTTGGAAAAAAGAAATTGCCAATGCAGCAATATAAATAAAAATAGACAAAATACCTTTTCTATCTTTACCTATCGCTTTTCGAATAATAGAATTACTGCCTTCACTTTTTATCGCAACCTGCGTGAGCAGGCGGTAAGAAAGAGCAGCCATTAGCAAAATAGTGCCATAAAGAATTACAGGAATTTTTTTAAAATTATTTTCGCCCATCCAGCCCGTTACAAAAGGAAACAAAGAAAGCCAAAATAACAGATTGAGATTAGCCCAAAGAACTTTACCATTAACTTTGGAAACGGCGTGCATCAAATGGTGATGATTGCTCCAGTAAATGCCCAAGTAAACAAAACTTCCTAAGTAGGTTAAAAAAACGGGTAAAATAGGGCGCAAACTCTCTAAATCACTTCCTTCGGGAATTTTCATTTCGAGTACCATTATCGTAATAATGATTGCCAATACGCCATCGCTAAAAGCTTCTAATCGGTTTGTGGTCATAGTCAAAAATTTAGGGTGCTTTTTTTAGCAAACATACAAAATAAAAACAGCAATAATACACAAGTATCATTGCTGTTTTGAGGTGTATGAGTATTTGAAATATATACTTAGTCGCCTTTCAAAAAGGAAAGGACTTCATTGCCGTCTTTGTCGAGTAGTATTAGGTTCAAATCTTCCAATTTATAACTTGCTACACTATTTAAGGCTTTATCAAATTCATTGGCGACATCCATTTTTCGACACATTTTCTTGGTTGCGGCGATAGGTCCGAAACGCAATTCATCGCCTGATACTGCTTCAATTTTTCCACTATAATCATTGCAACTGTTAGAACCCATAACGGTCATTTCGGTAAGATTTAGTTCCATTCTTGGTGTAGGAGTCATCCGATTAATAGGATTACCGTTAATGCGTGTGGCTATCCAAATGTCGTGAAGTCGTTTCATTGCTTCGTTTTTATCATATTTAATAAAACTCAAAACCGCCTTCCCCTCAGCGTCCAATAGCTCAAGGGTATGACTTTTTAGTTTATAAGCACTCACTGTACTCATAAGTTTGTTAAACTGGTCGGGAGTGGTCATTTTTACACACATTTTTTTGGTGCCGGCAAGCGTACCCAAATCAAGTTTACTTTCCGTAATATTTTTTATAGTGCCCGAAAAATTGTTGCAACCATCGCTGCCCGAAATACTTTTTTGGGAGAGGTTTATACTTATGTTGGGCAATTTTTCCATACGGTTAATAGGTCCGCCGTCTATTGAAGCAAGTAACCAATCGCCTTGTACTTGTACGCGCGTGTCGGGTTTCTTTTCTATTTCTTTCAGTAGCGTATATTTTATGCTCGAAGCATCGGCGGGCGCATTTTTTGGATCTAACTTTTCTTCTTTTACTTCAATTTTTTTCAAAAAACCTTCTTCAAAATTAAATCCCTCAATCGGTGCGTAAAAATTTTCCCATTGAGGATTGTTAATGTCATTGCCTTTGTAAACATTAAGACATTCCATTTTCCCGGCACCTGCCGAACATTCGGTTTTTATTCCACTCACCCAAAGTGTGCTGTTTTTGGTAGAAGTGCAAGCCTGCAAAAGCAGTAGGCTTGTAAAAACAATAGAAGTTGTAAGAAATTTCATCATAAAAATAGTGTCGTTTTGGAAATAAAAATAATGTTAGGCTTATAAAGGATTTTACACCATTATTGGAAAACGAAATATTGATTGTTTGAAAAATAAAACAAGCAAAACAAATTTTCCTATTTTAAGGTTCATTTTCAAAAGTAATCAATATCACACCAGCGGTAAAAACAGTCGTGCGGCGCGTTCTATATAAAAACGAAGACATAACTTCTTTTTTTCCAATCAGCAAGGTTCATTCTGCCCTAACGCGAAGATAAGGCATAAAATAAAACCTACGTTCCCCAAACCTTTAATACTGCTCTTTTTCACTCGGAAAATCATTGCTTTTTACATCGCGGATGTAGTGTTCTACGGCAGTTTTTATGTCGTCGTACAAATCTAAATATACGCGCAAAAATCGTGGTCGAAACTCTTTGTTAATTCCCAACATATCGTGGCTCACCAACACTTGTCCATCTACGCCGCCACCTGCGCCAATACCAATTACGGGTATGCCCACACTTTGTGCGACTTGTTTGCCAAGCGTGGCAGGAATTTTTTCCAATACAATAGCAAAGCACCCCAAAGATTCCAGCAAAATAGCATCTTCTCTAAGTCTTTGCGCCTCTTCGTCTTCCTTTGCCCGTACCGTATAAGTGCCAAATTTGTAAATGCTTTGTGGCGTAAGTCCCAAGTGTCCCATTACCGGAACACCCGCCGAAAGAATACGCTCTACCGAATCTTTCACTTCTTTGCCGCCTTCCAACTTCACGGCGTGCGCGCCCGATTCTTTCATAATGCGAATTGCAGCCTTTAGTGCCGACTTCGAGTCGCCCTGATAAGTACCAAAGGGCAAATCTACTACTACCAAAGCGCGTTTTACCGCACGAACTACCGCCGAAGCGTGATAAATCATATCATTGAGGGTAATGGGTAGCGTAGTTTCGTGTCCCGCCATCACATTCGATGCCGAGTCGCCCACCAACAATATATCAATTCCGGCATCATCTAAAATACGCGCCATTGAAAAATCGTAAGCGGTAAGCATGGATATTTTCTCCCCATTTTCTTTCATTTCCCGTAGGATATGGGTTGTGATGCGTTTTATTTCCTTTTTTTGTACGGACATTGTTTTCTTTTTGTCAAAAAAAATTCAAAATTTGTTAATTATACCTTAAAAAATAAAAACTAAAGGTATTTTCGCCCACAATATAGCTATTTTTACGACTATGCAAAACAAATTCATCTTACTCCTAATATTACTCGTTTTTGCTTCTTCTTGTTCTACGGATGTAGATATTAATACAGACTGGCAAGAAAACACCATTGTTTATGGTCTGCTCGACCAGCGACTGCCCACACAATATATTCGGGTAAATAAAGCATTTTTAGATGCCAATACCAGTGCCTTGCAAATAGCGCAAATAGCCGATTCGCTATATTACAAAAATGCAATAGTAACGGTAGAGGAATATACTTCGTATGATGTAAGCAAAGAAGGCTTAACTACTGTTTATGGCAATCCGTCCCGCATATTTTCATTAGAAAAAGTAAATGCTGCCGATGAAGGAATTGAGAAAGAAGATGGTTTTTTTGCCACAGAGCCTTATTTTGTTTATAAGTTCGATACCGAAGGCGAAAATGCGCTACAAGACAATCGTGCGTATCGTTTGCATATTGTTACCGACTCGGGCAAAGAAGTTTGGGCTACCACACCTTTGGTGTACGAACCCAGCGTAGGAGGACAAGCCAACGACTTTTTTCGTCAGCCTCGCGTTACTACACAAATCAATTTTACTTTGCCAACTGCTACAAATGTAGCACCGCCGCAAATTCGCGTAGAGTTTGATGCCCCCACCAATGGCGCAATATACGATATGTTTTTGCTTATAAATTATAACGAAACCGAAATTGCCAATTCCGGCAATGTACAGGCTAAAGTATTGAAAATGCCGCTTTTTGTTAATTTTGAAAACAGCGATTTTGATACAGGCAGTAGCCTTACGCGCAAAGAGTACAAGTACTTAGATGCAATGGACGTGTTGCTGTATATGAGCCAACACATTGCAGCCAACGATATGGTGTACAGAGACCTTACTTCTATTGATTTTATAGCCGATGTAGCTACCCAAGATGTGAAAAACTTTATTGATATAGGTTTGGCGGCGCAGACCAGTATTTCGCAAGGACAGTTTTCGCCTGAGTTTACCAATATTACCAATGGTTTGGGCTTGTTTGGTGCGCGTACACGTTATGAAATAAATATTCCCAATTTCACCAATTCCGGCTTAGACGAATTGGGTTGCGGCAGCGTAAGTGGCGGTATAAACTTTGCACCATCGCCGGGCAATGTACATTATCCTTTTTGTCCATAAAAGTTTTTTATCTTTGCCTCAAAAAAAATACAAACTTATGAGTTCATTACTTGGAAAACCAGCTCCATCATTCACCTTGTACAATACGCAAAAAGAAGCTGTATCATTGAGTGATTTTCAGGGAAAAAAGGTCGTATTATTGTTTTTCCCTTTAGCATTTACGGCGGTATGTACCGCAGAATTGTGTTCTGCCCGCGACAATATGCACCAATACGAAAAGCTAAATGCGCAAATTTTGGCTATTTCGGTAGATACGGTGTTTACCTTGGCAAAATTTAAGGAAGAACAGCAACTGAATTTTCCTTTACTTTCCGATTTCAATAAAACTACGGCGGCGGCTTACAATGCACTTTATCCCGAATTTGTGTTGGGAATGAAAGGCGTTGCTAAACGCTCGGCTTTTGTGATTGATGAAAATGGCGTGGTAATACACGAAGAAATTTTGGAAAATGCCGGAGAAATGCCTTCGTTTGAAGCGATTGCAAAGGCTTTGGCAAATTAGCATAAAAAAATACCACAGACATTTGTCCGATATTTTTTAATAAAATTATTACATTTCAATATGAAAAAGTTATCTTTTATTCTATTGACGAGTATTCTTTTTTTTACCGCCTGTAAACAACAAAGTACGCCCGAAGAACGAACCGTAGCTGAGGAACAAACCGCGCCCGACGAACGAAAAGTGCTGACACCTAAAGAAACTACAAAAGGTGGTGGCTGGACAAAAACACCTTTGGAAGGACAAGACGGTTGGGAAAAGGCTGTTTCAAAAGACCAAATGGACAAATTGGTGGAAGAAGGTTATTTGTACAATGGAGAAAGAGAAGGACAATGGATAACATTTCACGTACGCAATGGATTGCCCGCTACGGTGACAAATTACCACGCAGGAAAAAAACAAGGCGTTTCGCTGCAACTTAGCGATATGGGCAACTTAGATGTGATGATGAATTTTACGAATGATGCCCTCGACGGGAACCGTATTGTGTATAAGCACAGCCGTATAAAAGAAGAATCGTTTTTTGTAGATGGAAAATTGGAAGGCGATCGCAGAATTTATTACGATGATGGAAAATTGATGGAAGAGGGCACTTTTAAAAATGGCGAACGCGAAGGCGTATCGAAATGGTACAATCAAGCAGGCGAAGTGACCATAGAAACCAAATACCGCAACGGGAAAGCCGTAAAATAAGCCAAAATATGCAAAATACGCTTTGGTATCTTTCTACTTGTACTACCTGCAAACGTTTGTTGGCGCAGTTGCCCACACAGCATGGGTTACAACTTCAGGATATAAAGCACGAACCGATGAGTGCAGCACAGTTGGATTTTTTGAAAGACATTGCGGGAAGTTACGAAGCCCTTTTTTCAAAACGCTCGCGCAAGTATCGGGAAATGGGACTGCATGAAAAAACTTTGACCGAAGCAGAAATACGGTCGCTCATTTTATCGGAATATACGTTTTTGAAACGTCCGGTTGCCTATATAGAAGGAGAAGTTTTTGCCGGAAATGCGCCCAAAACGCTTGAGGCTTTGGTGGCGCGGGTGCGGACTTTGGTGGAAATGAATAGTTACAAGTGACGTATTTTTACCCCAGAACACAAATGAGTTTCCTAAAAGCCGAATGGCGAAAACTTGCAATCGCGAATTATACCCTTGATAAAAGCGTACTTACCGACTTCATTCCTTTTGGTACGGAGTTGGATTTATGGAATGGAAACTGCTTTGTCAGTTTGGTGGGATTTATGTTTAAAAACACAAAATTGTTGGGCGTAAAAATTCCTTATCACATTGATTTTGAAGAGGTAAATCTGCGATTTTATGTCAAGAGATTGGAAAATAATACATGGAAACGAGGCGTTGTTTTTATCAAAGAAATTGTCCCCAAAAGAGCATTAACCTTTGTTGCAAATACAATTTACAACGAAAATTATGAAACTATGCCAATGAACCATATTTGGCGCGAAAACGAAAATTCAAAAGAAATTGAGTACTCTTGGAAAAAGAATGGAGCAGAACACAGTTTTAAAGTAAATGCAAGTAAAGAAAGCTATACAATAGCCCCAGGCAGCGAAACGGAATTTATAACAGAGCATTATTGGGGATACGCGAAAATAAGCAGCAAAAAATCGAATGAGTATGAAGTAACCCATCCGAGATGGAATGTTTATGAGGTAAAAGACTTTGAAATAAATGTAGATTTTGGCGCAGTTTATGGCAAAAGTTTTGAATTTCTTAATTTGATGAAACCACATTCGGTAATGCTTGCCGAAGGCTCGGAAATAACGGTAGAGTCTAAAAAAACTATAAAAAACACCCCCCACCTACAAAAGCAGATGAGGGGCAACATTTAAACAAAATGAGGACAGTATTTTTCAAAAAAACGTAGTATCCTAATTTTTTAAATGTTCATTAATACTTCACCATTTTCAAGCTTTGTACACTACCATCTTGTAAAAATGCTTTGGCAATGTACATTCCTGCCGGAAAATGACTCGCAGGTATATTTTTTTCGCCCGAAAAATGCGAACATTCCCACAAAATATTTCCCTGCACATCAAATACTTGCAATAAAGTAACGGCTTGACTCGCCCTGAAAGTAATTTCATTTTCAAACGGATTGAGCAATACACTAATGGTTGCTTTGTTCGTTGGTAGTTCGACAGTTGTAGTTGTGTTTGCCATAGAACCATCATTTTTTGCGCCACCACATCCATCAATATACGCATGAAAATTACAACCCGCCTGCGCCCAAAAACCATCTATCAAATCAATATAATTGCCAGCATCGTAGTTGAGTGTATAGCTCCCGCTTACTTGCGAAGATGAGTTAATATAATCCGAAACTTCTAAGGTATATACGCCATTTGTACCATAGGCATAATCATCATAATAAATCGGAAAACATTCGGGAGGCGTTACAAAATGCGACAGTAGTTTTATGTACGCAGCTTGTGTGTAAATACCTACTTCGGAAACCAACCAAGAGTTTTGGGGCCAATTTGTGTTAAAATCGCGGTAACTTTTTTGAATGGGTTGGTTCAGCGGTGGTGTAAGGTCGGCGGCAGTACCATTATAAGGCGCACTGTAAAAAGCAGCATCGGGCGCGTAGTTTTTGTTCACGCCTACGGGCATAAATCCGGGCGGCGGTCCGTAAAGAGAGGTTTGTGCATTATCGAAGTCAGTACCATCGCCAAACCAACTATGGTAAATTTCATTAACCGATTTTTCGGCACCAAATTCGTCCATATTACTCAAAAAAGCATAGCCTTGTGGATTTACGCCATGAAAATAGTGCAAAAAACCCGCCGCAGCGTTTTGGTAGTTGTTATAGTTGGCAGGATTTAAATAATAGTAATTCATATTCTGAAACAAATGCGCCGCCTGACTTTTAAATGTATTGCTACCCCAAGTATAATCATCGTCTTTCAAATAAGCGCGATAGGCATCGGTATTGTTCAAAAATGCAGGCAATAAGTCGCTGTTATTCGTACTTACCGAAGAAACGCAGTTGTTTTGAATGTTGTTTTTCACCGTAGTTGTCGCTCCGCTTAATGCACAATAATAGAGCATCGTTTCATTAAAAATAGGCTCAAAAGGATACCAATACGTCCAAGCATAAGAATGTAAGGCAGTATAGTTGTTGTCAAAGTAAGTTTTGTAAGTAGTATTACCGGTTGCGGCAAATAAATACACAGCAGCGCAAGTTTTTATGGCTTGATGCCAATAGTCGTGGTCAGTTGTACTCCATGTCGCAAAATCGGGATTGGCACTTTGGAAACCTGCATTGTTGTAAATAGGCGTTGTGGGGTGAGCTACCGTCCAGTTCCATGCACGGATAGCACGGTTGCGAAGCGTATCGGCGTAGTTACTCATACCCGGAATAGTAGCAAAAACTACTGCCGCGTGCGCAAGCATGCTACAAGTGGTGCGCGTAGAAGCCGAATGAATAGGTCCGTAATAATGCGCAGCATTATCGGTACTGGGCGGAGATGCTGCCTGAAAATTGCTTACCGATACTTTAATGTGTACACCACCGTCGTTGCTGCCGCCGCCCGTATTTTGCATTTTCAGCAACCAATCCAACTCCCATTTTACTTCGTCCAAAATATCCGGCACGCCATTTCCCGATTCGGGAATATTATTATTATCACCAAAAATATAAGAATTTTGCTCATAAGCCAATAATAAGTGATGTACAGCATTGTAGGCAAAAGGCACATATTTGTTGTAATCTCCGGCATCGTGCCAGCCACCGCTTACATCTTTAGCAGTAGAAGGTATAGGATTACTCATATCCAAAGCCGCATAATCCTGCCCTGCGCCTACGTGGCAAGCCGCATCTGTCCATTGCGAAGGTGCATAAGGCGTAGTTTTGGCAGTACCGCAACGCTGATAATAAAATGTGCGCAAGGCTTCTACCATTACTTCGTCATATACATCATCGTTTATCCAAAAACTTTCCGAGCGAATATTATTTTCGGAGTCGTAAATATAATACTCATCGGGTGTGGTAATGTTTGAAAAATCGAAATAACAAACATAATCGCCGGATTGCGTGTGTTCTGCGCCGCTTTCCCAATATGTTTTTGCATGTATGTAAACCGTGTCACCATCACTTTGGCGACGAAGGGCATAAAATTCGGCAGGCGTATAACTGTCCGGCGCGTCAAAACCAGTGGCGGCTTGGCGAATAATAGCAATTTTTTGGTCGCCGGTGCGATAGCCAAACTGGTCTATGCAAAAATGGTCGTGGTCTATGGTCGGTTCGGGCTGTGCGCTACAAGAAGGCGGCGTGTATGGATTGTAGCCATTTATATCGTATTGTTTTACAAAATTCCAAATTTCTTGGTTTGTATTGAGTGCTGCCACGCCAATATTCCACGAATGGCTGGAAGTACCAGAGCGAATTACGACTACCTCATTATCATTTTGGCAGTTGGTAAACGTAATTTTATCTGTGCCAGTAACAGGCGAATTGTTGGTAACAGTATAACCAGTACAAGCAACATCAGCAAAGTTCCAGCCATAAGCAAAATAACTCACGGGCCAATCTATTATACCATCGGGTTCGTCATCGTAGTATTGTACTACGGGGTCGTTTATGGCGTGAAAATGTATATAAGGAATACCCGCCGTAAGCACCGGATTCCAATAGCCACACAAATTGCCTGCCACCACAGCACGTGCCGCAATGCCACTACTGTTTTGCGAAGCAAGATAATTTACAAAAAAACCACCATTAGACATTCCAGCCAAATAGACACGACTTTCGTCTATGTTGAAATCGGTGTTCATTTTAGTAATAAGTTGTTGGGTAAAAGCAATATCATCGTTGGAGCAGCTACCGCAATTAGTGTTCCACTCGTTGTTGGCGCAAGTGCCATTGGGATAGACTACAATAAAACGTTCCGCATCGGCTACACTTTCAAAATCGGTGCTATTCTTCATGCCATTTCCGGTACCGCCACTACCATGATAGGCAATAAGCAAAGGATAAGAACAAGCAGCATCAAAATCGACAGGTAGATAATAAGTGTAAGTACGATTGTTCGTGCCAATGATTACGCTGCCCGTGCCTGTGGTGCCGGATTGTGCAAAACCTATTTGCGCAGCGAATAAAAGAAGGAATAAAAAGTATCTCATAGTTTAAATGTTTTAAAAAGAAAATATCGGTGATTTTACTATAAAATCACCGATAGGGGTTATGATAAAAAATGTATATTATTTCGTTAAAATCATTTCTTTAGAAGTAGAAATTTTTCCGTTTATCACCAAACTGTAAATGTAAGTTCCTGCTGCTAAGTCGTTACCATTGATAGTGGTAGTTCCGTAGCCGGTAGTCTCGAGGCTGATGGTTTTTACTACTTTTCCTTCTATATTCACAATTTGTAAGTTGGCATTGCGCGTGTCTTCGGGGAGGTAGTATTGGATAATGGTTTTGTTGTAGAACGGATTAGGGGCGTTTTGTTCCAAGCGCGCGCCGCTGTTATTTAAGGTCGCAGTGCTAATGTCGTCCACTTTTTCGCTGAGACAGCAGTTTTGCATGGCACTGCTCATTTTTTGGAGAGAACTTTCTAAGGCATCTAAGCGATTTTGTAGTTTGGCATTTTCATTTTCCAAGTCCGCTACCTTGCTTTTGAGGGCTTTGGTTTCGTTGCGGACATCTTCTTTTCCGTTGGCGAGTTCTTTTACTGCTTCCGAAATTACGGGAATAAGCATGTCGTAATTTACTGCCAAATGTCCTCTGCCGTCTTCCATAACTGCTTGCGGCACTACTTTTTGCAGGTCTTGTGCCATGTAGCCAATGTGTTCGCGTGCATCGAAGTTGTAATCAGGAGCTTTGCTTTGGTCGAAATGGTAGGTGTAGGCTTGTAGTTCATTAAGCGTTTCGAGGGCGTTTTCGTACTTGTTGATGTCTTTTTTGAAAGTGCGGTCGGAGGCTGTCCACGCGCCGCTAGAACAATAGGTAACTCCGCTCACATCTAAGTTGTAAGCAACTGATGTTGGAAACCAGCCTATGCCTATTGCCGGAGTGCCTTGTGTTCCTGTTGATCCAGCCTGAAGTCTTCTAATGACAGTTCCATTAGTGCCGGCACTACTACCACCATTATTAAAAGTGAAATAATCTTCAGGCCAAGGTACATTAAATTTAAAATTGCTCACATCGTTTCCTAAGCTATAACAGTTGGTAGAAGTATTGGTAACGCCAGAACCAGTTTCCCAAAGAACCAACATATTATTGTTAGCTGTACTATTTTGTATAATAATTCGTTCGGAAATACCTATTTTTCCATCAAAATACCCTGCCCAGTTGTTGCTGGCCCCTGTGGCAGAAGCGTAAATGCCGTAACCAGTAGGCACGCTGCTGATATACGAACCCGTAAAGTATCCGCCATAAGCATCGGCACTACCCCAAGAATTATTGTAGCTACGAAGAGCATAAGAAACACCCGTTCCATCATTGTAAGTATAACTATACAAGCCGTTTTTTACATAAGAATCCGTACCAGTATTGGTAATATACGCTCCGTAGCTATTTCCATTAGTTTTTTGCGTTACCACGTCTATAGAGCGGGCGTTTAGGTTGTTTATGTTTTGCACATATACTTGCTGTGCGGACAACTCGTGCGCCAGTACTATCATTATCAGACTTAGTACTGAAAAAATTACATGTCTTTTCATTTTGTTACAGTTTAAAAGTTAATAAAAAATTTGTTGATAAATAATTGCTTGTCATTCATCGAACACAAAAGAATAAGAATGTAATAGCATAAAAAAAATGAATTTTGAACGTTTGTTAATTATATTTAAATAATATTTAATTTGTAATGTATTGAAAATAAAATAAATATTGTTTTATTTTTAATTAAGTGTTCACCGTATTTTTTGCGATAATATTGATTGAAATTTTTACTTTTTGAAAGCAAAAAAGTGCTTTTTTTATAAAAAACCGTATTTCTCCTATGTCATATTTTTTAGAATTGTAGAAAGTTTTTGTTGGATATTAGTTTATTGTGTATCTTGTAATGAGGTAAAAACAGATACGGTGGTATCGTTTAGGCGTAAATTTTATAATTGATATGAAAGCTTTGAAATTTTTGGAGTTATTGACTGTTTCCGAAAAAAAACAGCTTGAAAAGGAGCTTAAAATACAAGACAATGCAGAGCTTTTGCAACTGTGGAAAATAATACAACACCATTTGAGGAAAGGTACACCGCTGCCCGAAACGAAGGAATTGATTAATAGTATTTATGGTGCGGCGTATAGTGCGAAGTTGGACAACCGATTGCGCAATTTGTTTTTTCAGTTAAATGAAGGGGCAAAAAAAATACTGGTACACAAACAACTCAGTACACATTCGCCTAAAACACGCAAATACCAACAAATGATATTGCTGGAAGCACTGCAACAAAGACAAGCAGATGAGTTGTACGAAAAACTACTGCAGGAAGAAATGGACAATTCGCTCCTACAGCACGATTATCTGCACTATGCCAATCTGGGAAATATGCAGGTACTAAACGAGATGTTAGCGGGCAAAGACGAGAAAAAGAAGTATTATCAGGCATCGGCTATGTTGGAACAACAAGCTCCGTACTACGATGCTGCCATAAAATCTTTAATTGCGCAAAGGAATGTGGTAATAGGTTTGTATAATTTTACGGTTCGGGGAGCAGAAACACATACTTTGTCAACTTTTTTGCCGGTAGAAGCGTATCATTCTTCTTTTCCAGAAAATGAATATGTGCAATATTTAGAAAAAAGGCAAAAAGTTTTTGACCCAAATTTTCCCAACAAAACAGACTTGTTAAAGGAAAATGTCGCTTTTTTAGAAAAAAATGATAATGAAGTATTTGAGCAAGATTTATTTGTAGCATATAGCAATTTGTTTATTTTTTTAATTTTTGAAAAAAAATATGCCGAAGTAGAAGCAATATTACCCCAACTAATACAACAAGCTGTAAACAATAAAAAAAGTGTTACTTCGGGTAGGATCCACTTAATGCGCTTGAATATATTGAGCTTTTGCTTAAAAAGATTTAAACTAAAGGAGTGTGCAACTATAATACAAACCATGGAAAATAACAAAACGCCCAGTTCTTATTTGGTACGGACCAATTTGATGATAGTTTGGTATTACTTTTTTACCAACAACACACCCAAAATTGAAGCTATTGTGACAGAGCTGCAACAAACCGAGTTAGACAAAAGTGGAAAGTTATACCTAAAAATTATTGAACTGATACAGTATTTTTTGATGCAAGAATTGGAAATGGTAGAAACATGGATTTCTAATATAAGCCAATACACACGCTACAACAAAGTGGACAATATTGCCCTTCAGGAATTTGTAAAATTGTTTAGGAAAGTGATGTACTGGAAATCAAAGCACTATTTCGACAACGAAGAACTTCCCGCCAAGTTGCAGCAAAATATTGCCCAAAAATATCAAGCCTACGCCATCAACGATTTCTATTCCTTGCCTTTAGCGTGGCTGTATTTTTATGTTATGGAAGGAACTAAGTCCTAAAAAAGAAGCTACCTTTTTGGGGTAGCTTCACGATATAATCTGAAAAAATCTTCTTTACTTCGTCAAAATCATCTCTTTCGATGCGGAAACTTTGCCGTTTATCACCAAACTGTAAACATAAGTTCCTGCCGCCAAGTCGTTGCCGTTGATGGTGGTAGTTCCGTAGCCAGTGGTGTCGAGGCTGATGGTTTTTACTACTTTTCCTTCTATATTCACAATTTGTAGGTTGGCATTGCGCGTGTCTTCGGGCAAGTAGTATTGGATAATGGTTTTGTTGTAAAACGGATTAGGAGCGTTTTGTTCCAAGCGTGCGCCGCTGTTGTTTAGCGTAGCCGTGCTAATGTCGTCCACTTTTTCGCTGAGGCAACAGTTTTGCATGGCACTGCTCATTTTTTGGAGCATAGCGCGAAGTTCTGTTATTTCATTTTTTACATCTGTAAGCTCTTTTTTCAAATCTTCATTTTCAGATGTTTTAGTTTCCAATTTTCCATTAAGCTCCTGAATAGCAGCAATGGCATATACTGCAAAATGGTCATACACTACTCCTTTGTAACCATTGTCCACATCGCGCACACTTTGAGGGAACACCTGCTCAACTTCTTGGGCAATAAAACCTACTGATTTAGAAGTAGCAAATTCTTTGGAATCGGTATAATAGTAAGTGGCTGGTTTGAGCTGCATTATTTTTTCTAAGGTATTGCCCAAAGGTTCTATATCTGTTTTCAGGCGGCGGTCTGAAGACTGCAAATAAGCACCATCCGCACTGGCAATATCTGCTTTTATAGCACCATTATAGTAAAATTTATAATTTTTAGTACTTGTTCCAATACCTGTTTCCCAATAATCAGCATCTGTTTGATGCTCAGTTCGAATGGCGACATTGGCAACTTTTTGTTTGATATGCAAATCCCGAAGTGCTGCAATTTTTCCGATACTTACATTTCCATCACCCATTTGTATATTTCCGCCATCCCAATTCAGGTATAGCGTGCTGACAACACTATCATTGCGGGCTTGTATTTCATTATTATCCATACCTATATTTTGACCTGCAAAATTACCAATCACAACATCTCCTCCAGAGGCAGCACCCACATCAGTTCCGCCATCTAAACGAGTGATACCATTGAAATACGCGGCATAGTTAGTGGCTGCACCCGAAGCTGTTGCATAAATGCCATAATTTATAGCGGCTGAACCGGTAGCTGTAGAGTAAATACCATAATTGACGCTACTCGCATTTGAAGATCTTGCATAGATACCGTAGCCAGTAGAAGCATTGGAGCTATAACTTCCATAAAAATAACCAGCATAAGGAGTACCCGTACCATAAGAATTGTTATAACCATAAACACCATAGCTGTTTCCCGTTCCATCATTGTAAGTGGTGGCAGTAATACCAGATTTAGCGTAGGCATCACTACCACTATTCCAAAAATAACCGCCGTAACTGGTCGCTTGGTTGTTGTAGATATAGGCTTCTACAGCTTTATCGCTTAGATTATCTTGACTTTGTACATATACTTGTTGGGCATGCAAGTGATATGTTATACCCATAAGTACAACAAAGAATGAAAGTTTATTATAAGATTTTTTCATGATAAAAAGGATTGGGGTTAAAAAAATTAATAAATATTGCTTGTTATTTATTATGTGTCAAAAGAAAACTATTTAGTGAAATAAAAAAAATTGAATTTTTGAGGTTTGTGAAAAATATTACAACTTATTTGTTTTATAAATACCTAATAATCAATAAACTTAAGAAGTATTTAATACTAATAAAAATAAATAAAAAGAAGCTACCTTTTTAGGGTAGCTTCACGATATAAGCTGAAAAAATCTTCTTTACTTCGTCAAAATCATCTCTTTCGATGCGGAAACTTTGCCGTTTATCACCAAGCTGTAAACATAAGTTCCTGCCGCCAAGTCGTTGCCGTTGATGGTGGTAGTTCCGTAGCCGGTGGTGTCAAGGCTGATGGTTTTTACTACTTTTCCTTCTATGTTCACGATTTGTAAGTTGGCATTGCGCGTGTCTTCGGGCAAGTAGTATTGGATAATGGTTTTGTTGTAGAACGGATTAGGAGCGTTTTGTTCCAAGCGCGCGCCGCTGTTATTTAAGGTCGCTGTGCTAATGTCGTCCACTTTTTCGCTGAGGCAGCAGTTTTGCATAGCACTGCTCATTTTTTGTAGCGTACTTTCTAAGGCATCTAAGCGGTTTTGCAAATCTTCTACTTCATTGGTAAGCGCAGCTATTTTTTCATTTTTTTGCTCAAGAATACCTTGTTGTTCTTGCATAGCCTGCACAATTACAGGTAGCAAAAAGTCCGGCTGAATACCTTTAATCCACTCGGTGCGGTCATCTTCACGTTCGGGCGTGCTGGCACCTATTTCCACCGGAACATTGGCTACTGCCTGCGGAATCACCGTTTCCATTTCCTGTGCCAAAAAGCCGAGTTGTTCATTCTCCGGCAAATTCATGGCTTGTTCTATTTCGCTATCGTGTTTATACATGTAGGTATAAGCTTTGAGTGCCATTATTTTTGCCAAACTGCCGCTAAGTGGTTCTACATCTGTTTTTAAACTCTGGTCGGAAGAAGTATAATAGGCAGTAGCATAAGCCGCACCTGAACTATACACGCCATAGTTTGCCACCGTAACGCCATTTCCTACAGTGCCAGTGCTGCCCGAAGCAGAGCCATATACGCCATAACGCGCTCCAGTACCGACACCACCAGCACTGAAATAATTGTAAATACCACCAGTATAAGCACCTCCCAGTGCTGCTGCATACACACCACGATAACCGCCATAAAATTCACCGCCATATCCCCAACCATCTGAACAAATAGAAGTGGCAAATACGCCTCTAATATCAGAGTTGCCTAAGTAGTTACTTCTAAAAGCACCAGTATAATTGGTAGGAGAATCAGTTCTATTTTCAACATTTAGGGTGCCAAAAGTATTTAAGGGAATACTATCGGCGTGGCTGATAAGTGTTTTCCCATTAAAATGTGCTGCCCAGTTGTCGGTAGCGGATAGAGACGTAGCATAAATACCATAACCAACGGGGATACTGCTTGAGTAATATCCTGCAAAATAACCTGCATACGGTTTGCCTGTACCATAAGAATTGTTATAACCATAAACACCAAAACTATCACCGGCTCCATCATTGTATGTACCGCTATAAGAACCATATTTAGTGAATGCATCGCTTCCGCTATTCCAAAAATATCCTCCGTAGCTGGTAGTCTGATTGTTGTAAGTATAGGCTTCAACAGATTTGTCATTTAGATTATCTGCATTTTGTACATATACTTGTTGGGCGTGCAAATGATATGTTATACTGAAAAGTACAATAAAGAATAAGAATTTACTATAAAATTTTTTCATGATTTAAAAGGGTTTAAGTTAAAAAAAATTTAATAAATATTGCTTGTTATTTATTATACTTCAAAAGAAAACTATTTTGTGAAATTAAAAAAATTGAAATTTTCGATTTTGTGAAAAATATTACAACTTATTTTATTTGTAAGTGATTTATAAATAATAACTTATAAAGTATTTGGGGTCAAAAAAATAAATTAAAAAAGCTACTTTTTAGGAGTAGCTTTTTAAGTACTTGGCCAAAAGAAAACCCGCATAAATTATTTACCGAGCGTTGAGCGAAGTCGAAACGCGGCTATACACAATGCACAAGTTTCAACGTAAATTATTCAAGCGAATACTTGATTACTTTTGGGTAGATACTTAATATGATTGATATGAAACATCTTTCCTTATTTAGTCAAAATCATTTCTTTGGAAGCGGCAACTCGTCCGTTTATTACTAAGCTGTAAATATAAGTTCCTGCAGTTAAGTCGTTGCCGTTGATGGTGGTAGTGCCATAACCCGTTGTGTTTAGGTCGATGGTTTTTACTACGCGACCTTCTATATTCACAATTTGTAGGTTGGCATTGCGGGTGTCATCGGGCAGGTAGTATTGAATAATCGTTTTGTTGTAGAACGGATTGGGTGCGTTTTGCTCCAAGCGTGCGCCGCTGTTGTTCACGCTAGCTACCTTTATATCGTCCACTTTTTCGCTGAGGCAGCAATTTTGCATGGCACTGCTCATTTTTTGGAGCATGGAGTGCAGTTCGGTAAGTTCGGTTTCCAAGTCGGCGACTTTATTTTTTAAGTCGTCATTTTCAGTTTTAATTGCATTGTTTTGGTTTGATAGCTCTTTCACAGCCTCCGAAATTACGGGAATAATCATATCATAATTTACTGCCAAGTAGCCGCTTCCTTTACCGTCTTCCATTACCGCTTGTGGCACTACTTTTTGTAATTCTTGGGCTAAGTAGCCTACATGTTCGCGTTCGTCGAAGTTATATTCAGGAGCTTTGCTTTGGTCGTACAGATAAGTATAGGCTTGCAATTGTTGAATTTTTTCTAGTGCATCATCATATTTTTTAATGTCTTTTTTGAAATTGCGGTCGGAACCTGTCCATGTACCACCTGCTATCCAGCCATTACCATTCACATCTATATTGTAAGTAACAGAACCCGGATAAAGCCAGTTAATACCAACTGCCCCTGAACCTACTGCACCAACTGCCCCAGTTTGTAGCCTTTTTACATAAGTTTTTGTTCCGTCCGGAATATCTCCGTGATTAAAAGTGAAAATATTGCTGGAAAGCGGCACATTCAATTTAAACTCTTCTGAAGCTATACCCAAACTATAGCAATTGGTAGAAGTTGAGGTAATGGCACTTCCATCATTCCACAATACCAACTTATTATTGTCTAACGATAGGCTGCTTATAATAGCACGTTCCGAAACACCCAATCTGCCGTCAAAGTATCCTGCCCAGTTGTTTATTGCGCCAACAGAAGAAGCATAGATACCAAAACCGGTAGGTACGTTACCGTTATAGTTTCCGGTAAAATATCCGGCAAAAGCATCTGCAGTACCCCAAGAATTGTTGTTGCTGTAAACACCAAAGCTATTGGCAGCACCATCGTTGTACACGTAAGTGTATAATCCATATTTGCTATAGTCACTGGAGCCCGTATTATAAAGAATAGCACCAAAACTGTTGATAGTATTATTGGAGGTATAAGCTTCTATACTGGCAGCATTCAAATCGTTAGAGTTGTCAATATATACTTGCTGGGCGTGCAAATGATACGTTATACCCATAAGTGCAGCAAAAAATAAAAATTTACGATAATAGTTTTTCATGACTTAAAAATTTTGTGTGAAAAAAAAATTTAATAAATAGTGCTTGTTATTTATTTCGGGTCAAAAAAAACGTATCCGTCAAAATAAAAAAAAATGATTTTTTGATTTTTATGAATAATATTTAAATATAATTTATGTATAAAATATTGATTATGATAAACTTACAAAGAATGTATTACTGCTAAATATATTGGTGCAAATACTAACAAATGCGAGGCTTGTGAAATTTTTTAAATTATTTGCACAATATTTTCTATCTTGTTAAAAAGAAATTTGGTAAAAAAAGAAATAATAGGATGTTATAAAATTTGGAAACAAAATATGGAAAAACACTTTTAGCCTGTACATAGATGAAAGCCTTTGACCTCCTACAAACCTTATCGTCCAGCGAGCGTAAATTGTTAAAAAAAATCTTAGATAAACGTGCAAATATTTATCTCATACAAGTATGGAAAATAGTACAGTATCATCTAAATCAAAAAACGCCGCTTCCCGATGCGAAGAGCTTGATAAGTAGTATTTACAAGCAGAAATACACCAAAAAAGCACACAATAATTTGCGCAACCTTTTTCACCAGCTAACGGAAGAGGCTAAAAAAATTTTGATCGAAAAGCAGTTTAATACTTCGTCTTACAAAAGTACCAAGTACCAGCAGTTAATGTTGTTAGATGCCTTAGAAAAAAGACAAGCGAGTGAATTGTATGGAAAATTATTGCACGAAGAATTAGAAAAAAGTCTTGTCCAACACGACTACCAACACTATGTGTACCTAAGCAACCGACAACTTCGATACGAACTATTGGATTCGTTAGATGAAAAAAATCGTTTCAAAAACGCCTACACGTATCTATGTGAGCAAGCACTACATTACGATACTGCCATGAAAATACTCATTACCGAACGAAATACCATTATTGCCTTTTACAATGCAGGTATTCAGTCGCATATATCGTCCGACACACCACCGTATGAGTTAATGGCAAAGTATTCTACCTCCAATTTTACAGAAAATGAGTTTATTCAGTATTTAGAACGAAAGCAAAAAATTTTTGATAAAAACTATCCTGATAAAATAAGCCTGTTAGAAGAAAATGTTGCTTTTTTGGAAAAAAAACACAGCAATATGCTCGAACAGGATCTTTTGGCAGCCTACAACAACTTATTTCTGCATCATATATTCCAAAAAAATTACGCACCTGTTCAGCAAATATTGCCCAAACTAATATCTCAATGCCAAGTCAATTCCGAAAATGTTTCGATAGGATATATTACCCTAATGCGGCTCAACTTGCTGAGTTATTGCCTAAAAACTTTCAATTTTGCCGACGGACATGCCTTAGTAGAACAGTTAGAAACAACCTCTTCGCCGAATCCTTATCGAATCCGAATTTACTTTTTTAGCTTGTGGTACAATATTTTCACCAACAACAGCGCAAAAACACGACACTTTTTCCAACTCCTCCAACAAAATGAATTAGATAAACTGGCGAAGTTCTATCTAAAACTTGTAGAAGTGGTTTTACATTTTGTGGCGAAAGAAATGGAGTTGGCAGAAACTTGGCTCAAAAATATTACCCAGCACCTGCGCTATAACGAAATAGAAAATGCATCTCTTCGAGAATTTGTTATTTTATTCAAAAAAGTGATTCGTTTGCAACTAAATAATTTCCAATATAAAATAGTTCTCCCCCAACATTTAGCAGAAAACATTACCCAACAGTACAATGCCTATGCCATCAACGATTTTTATTCGCTACCTCTAACGTGGCTGTATTTTTATACCCAAAAAGAAGCAGAATATACCAATTCTGTTTAACTTTAAGCAGTGTAGAACTATAGTATGCGAAAATTAGACATAAAATCGTGGGCAAAAGAAGACCGTCCACGCGAAAAACTGATGCTGCAAGGCAGGCAAAACCTTAGTCTGGCAGAACTCATAGCTATTCTTATCGGCTCGGGCAATGACGAAGAATCGGCGGTGGACTTGAGCAAGCGTATTTTGAACCACGCCAACAACAACCTCACCGAACTGGCACGCCTGAGCATCAACGACCTGTGCAAATTCAAAGGTATCGGCGAAGCCAAAGCCATTACCATTGCTGCTGCCTTAGAACTCGGTCGCCGCCGCCAACATTCCGAAGCCATCAATCGCTCCCAAATAACCAACAGCAAAGACGTAGTAGCTATTTTTCAGCCGCTACTCGCCGATTTGCCGCACGAAGAATTTTGGATTTTACTCCTCAATCGCGCCAACAAAGTAATTAGTACTGAACGCATCAGCATTGGCGGCATTAGCGGCACCATCGCCGACAGTAGGGTTATTTTCAAACGTGCCATTGAGGCATTGGCATCTTCCATTATTCTGGCGCACAATCACCCTTCCGGCAACGCACAACCAAGCGAGGCAGACAAAACACTTACCAAAAACATGCACCAAAGCGGCAAAATTCTGGATTTGCCCGTACTCGACCACATTATTATTGCCGGCGACCGCTTTTTTAGTTTTGCCGATGCAGGAATTTTAGCTCCCTGAAATTGGTTTTGTGCTAAAAACTTGCCTTATTTCCTAAAACAGCACCAACATGTTTTTTCATAAACTACCTTTACCAAAATTTTGTACACCAAAACTATCATGACGCACTATACACGCACCCTCGAAAAACTGATTGAGCAAACATTACTTCCCGCCGACTTTTCGCCTACCTTATTGCTCAAAAGCGGGCAAATTCCTTTTTTGCTCATTCCGCGCATTTCCAAAGATTATCCTTCGCTAAATTTAGCCAACGAAGAAATAGTGCTGGCACACATAGATGTAGAACAAGCGCGCAACTATGGTTTTGTGCTTACGCAAAAACGCTTTTACTACCAAACAGAAGACCTGCGCGAGCAAATAATTTTACTTGAAAATATCTATACCAACTTGGTTGAAAACCAGCAACTAAAACTCCCTTTGCGAAAACTCTCGGACGATACTAAAGCCAGATTAGTCGTTTTGTTTGAAAAAATAAGCGACCAAAAATTTGATTTAGAAAAAAATCGCTTAGATGATTTGGTAAAAAAAGCGGAGGGATTGCAAGAAAAAATAAATGAAAAGCAAGGACCCATAGACCAAGCATTGATAGATATTTTGCAAAATGAAGGCGACCAAGCCCTACAACTTTGTAACTCGCTGGCGCAAAACGAAACTTTCCGCCAAAACCTCCAAAACATGCTGCAAAAAAGTACGCCCCAAGCCCACGAATACCAAGCGTGGCACGTACTGATGCAGGATTTTATCAATATTTACAAAGCATTTGAAGCTTTAAAACCCGAAACACCACACCTCAAAGAACAATTTGCGCTGGCGTATATGTTCGAAAAACTGCAAAATGCCGATATGGCAACAAGTATTTCGCTACCGCGCATTAACCAAATGGTGACAAATCCGAGTTTTCAGGAAAAAATAGGTGTCGTAAAAAATGCCAACTTTTTTACCGTTGCCGATACGTACAAAAACCAGCCTTTGCTACCCATGTTGCTCAAAAGAATGGGACACCCCGCACACGAGCAAGCAGCAGCTTTAGTGTATCGCTTTGCACAGCTTATTGCCAAAGCCAATGGCGAAATAGATAGTGATGAAGAAAAATTACTGGCGCAAATATGGCAAACTGCTTACCAACCAGCGGTAAATTTGCCTAATGTGAAACAACTGCAAGCACCCACCAACGAAACCCTCGACGATGTGATGAAAGAACTGAACGAGTTGATTGGTTTGCAAGATATCAAGCATGAAATACAATCGCTCATCAATTTGCTAAAAGTAAGCCAAATGCGCAAAGAACAAGGTTTGCAGGCAGCTATGCCTTCGCTACATTCGGTTTTTGTAGGACCGCCGGGTACGGGAAAAACAACCATTGCGCGTATGTTGGGGCGCATTTTTAAGCAATTAGGTATTTTGCAAAAAGGACACTGTGTAGAAACAGACCGCGCCGGATTGGTAGCCGGATTTATTGGACAAACAGCCTTAAAAACAGACGAAGTAGTGCAGTCTGCACTTGATGGCGTATTGTTTATAGACGAAGCCTACGCCCTCAATCGCGGAGACGACAGTGGAAAAGATTTCGGCAACGAAGCCATCGAAACGCTGCTAAAACGCATGGAAGACTACCGTGACCGTTTGGTAGTAGTTGTGGCGGGCTATCCTACCGAAATGGAAAAATTTATTCACTCCAATCCGGGGCTCAAGTCGCGTTTCAACCGTTATTTTTGGTTCAACCACTACACGGCGGGCGAGTTGTTGGAGATATTTAAACTTTTTGCCCGAAAGGCAGATTTTCAGTTATCGACCGATGCGGAGGAAAAACTCAGTTTCATTTTTGAAGCCTTGTGCGATAAGCCGCATTTCAGTTTTGGCAATGCCCGCACCGCCCGCAATTTGTTTGAAGAATGTGTGCAGCATCAAGCCAATCGCTTGGTAAATGTAGCACCTATTACCAAAGAACAACTCATTACGCTCGAAGAACCCGACATTCCTGAAGTAAATGAAACTGTAAAGAAAATTAAAGTGTTTGATGAAGGAGCTGCGTGATTTTGGCTTGAAAAGCCTTTTTTACCTGTGAAAACGATAGGAAGTAGCGAAAAAAACTTACGAAGCTATAATTTTAAGCACACTTTTTATAATTTAACGATTTATTACAAAACATACGCCTATGTTTAAAAATCTCAAGTCTTTATTTGTCGTAGATGACGAAAATAAAGTCGCCACACCGGAAAATAAAACCAGCGAAAACCAGTCGGAAAATACTCCGGAAAATACAACTACTACGCCGCAATCCGCAGATGCGCCACCTACACAGGGCAGCATTGACGATAACATTATCAATACACTTTTGCAGGCTTTTGAAAAAAATAATTTGGAAGGTTTTGATTATTTGGAATACAAAAAATCGCTGCAAGCACTTGCCAAAATGCCTATTGACGAGGCGACAAAATTTAGAACCGCTTTTGCAACGGCTTCCACCATGGGACTCACTTTTCCCAAACTCATAGAAACTGCCAATTATTACCAGCAAATTTTAAATAAGGAAAAAGCCCAGTTTGAGCAAGCACTTCGCGCCAAAAACAATGATGGCGTAGAGCAAAAACTAGCAGTAAAAGAATCGCTGCAAAAAAGCATTGCCGAAAAATCCGAAGCCATTAAGCAACTCACCCAAGAAATACAGACCCTCCAAACCAAAATAGAAAGCATTGATACCGACATTGCCGATGTGCGCAACAAATTGGAAACGACACGCCTCAATTTTGAAGCCTCGTACGACTTTATTGCCGCACAATTGGAAGGAGATATAAAAAAAATGAACGAATATTTGAAATAAAACATTAATTAGACACAATAAAACCTTTTTTCGCAAAATGGACATGCAAAATATAGAACCTAAATCGTTTTGGAACCGACCCGAAGGAAAAACAGGTATGCTGTTCCTCATCGCTATTATCTTGGGCGGCGGATATTTGCTTTATACAATACTGCCTATTCTCATTTCCTTGGTTTCCAATACACTCTATCTGGCAATACTTTTGGTAGCCTTAGCTGCTATTGTATATATGATTCTCGACCCCAAAATGCGCAACCTCGTCGCCTATATTTACAAAAGCATTATGCGCGCCATAACGGGTATTTTTATTCAAATAGACCCCATCGGTATTTTGGAATCGTATGTGGACGACCTCAAGGACAATCTGCGCAAAATGGAAAAACAGGTAGAAGTATTGCGCGGACAAATGCGCAAACTCAAAGACCTCATTAACCAAAACAAAGCCCAGATAAGCAGCAATCTTCAACTTGCCAACAAAGCCAAAGAAAGCGACAAACAAAACATTATGATTTTAAAAACCCGCAAAGCGGGCAGATTGCAACAATCGAATCTAAAACTCGAAGACTTGTATCGCAAAATGGAAGTGCTTTACCGTGTATTGGCAAAAATGTACGAAAACTCCGAAGTGCTTTTGGAAGATGTAAAAGACCAAGTAGAACTCAAAAAACAAGAACGCTCCGTTATTCGCGCCAGTCACTCGGCAATGAAATCTGCCATTAATATCATCTCCGGAAACTCCGACCGCCGTTATATGTTCGACCGCGCCCTCGAAGCTATCGCCGATGACGTGAGTATGAAAATTGGCGAAATGGAACGATTTATGGATATGTCCAGTACGTTTATGGATTCTATTGACCTCCAAAATGGTGTTTTTGAAGAAGAAGGACTTAAAATGCTCGAAAAATGGGAAAAAGAAGGTACTTCTATGTTATTGGGCAACGACAAAGACCTCTTGGTAATGGAAGGCAATAATCCTTCCGCCAATTTGGATTTAGACGCACCCATTAAGCATGCTAATCGCAATAGTGGAAACCAATATTCGCAACTTTTCGATTTTTAAAATTTATTAAATAATAACAATTACGATACAATATTATGGCACGGACAAGACTTACCACCTTTTCAAAATTCTTAATTACCCTCCTCATCGTTGGCGCAATTGCTTTATTAGTTCGCTGGTTAAATAATCAAGGCTATTTAGAATCTATAGCCCCCAAAGCCAAAGAACAAGAAGATGTGCGCGGTATGATGAAAGAAGATAAAAACAGTAGCTCTGCCACTACCACTTCCGAAGACTACAAAAAAGGACAAGCTGTAAAAGTTGGCGTGGTTACTTGGGGCGGATACGCCGGAGGACAATACTTTAACGAAGGTTTTGCTGCCAGCAAAAATTCTCGTTTTTTCAAAGAATACGGCTTCCCGCTCGAATTTAAAGTATTAGACGATTTCGATGCTTCGCGCGCTGCTTTTAAGTCGGGCGATGTAGATTTGCTCTGGGCTACCGTTGATGCGTTTCCTACCGAAGTGGCAGGACTCAAAGATTACGACCCGCAAATTGTTTTTCAAGCCGACTGGTCGCGCGGCGGCGATGCCGTAGTAGTGCGCCGTGGTATAAATAGCGTTGCCGATCTCAAAGGCAAAACCATTGCCGTTGCGCCGATGACACCCTCGCACACTTTTTTGCTCTGGCTTTTAGATGCCGGCGATTTGAGTATTAAAGATGTAAAAATAAAAGAAGTGCCCAATGCCATTGATGCCGCTACGGCGTTCAAATCCAACCAAGTTGATGCCGCAGTAGTGTGGAGTCCCGACGATGACGCTTGTGTACGCGCAGTAATTGGTTCCAAAGTATTAGAAAGCACGCGCTCTGCTTCGCATATTATTGCCGATGTATTTATTGCCAAAAAAAGCTTTGTAGAAAATAATCGCGAGGTGATGAACAAAGTTTTTGAAGGTTGGATGCGCGGTGCTGCCGAAATTAATGCCTCCGATGCCAACAAACGCAAAGCAGCACGAATTTTAGCCGATGGACTTAATATTCCTGAAGCCGATGCCTACCAAGCAATCAACAACGTGCGTCTTTGCAATTATGGCGACAATGCAAACTTCTTTAATCTAAAAGGCGATTATAAAGGCGTTACAGGCGAAGATTTATACAATAAAATGGCGTTGGTTTATAGTAAGCTCAATTACGCGCCTCTTAATATACCTTCGTGGCGACAGGTGGCGAATCCTATTGCCGTAAAATCTTTTGCTATTCGCGGTACGGAACACGAAGCTGAAGGCAGTAAAGAATTTACACCGGCAGCCAACAACCAACAAAATGCACCCGCCATTTCTTCCAAAGCCCTTCGCATTAATTTCCGTACGGGAGAATACCAGTTAGATGAAAATGCGAAATACATTATTGACAAAGAATTTGGTGATATTGCCAAGGCTTTTGCCAATGCGCGCATTCGTGTAGAAGGCAATACCGACGACGTAGGCGACTACAACGCCAACAAAGCACTTTCGCAAAAACGCGCACAATCTGTTGCCGACTACCTTATTTCTCAATATGGTTTTTCGCGCAATCGCTTTATTATTATCGGAAACGGTAGCGACAATCCTATTGCGCCCAATACTACTGATGACGGACGTGCCAAAAACCGCCGCACCGATTTCGAACTTATTTCGGATTAATTCTCAGTTTGAGGTTTTTCCCCATTTCTATAGAAAAATGTCAGTATTTTGTAAAAAAGTGCTGACATTTTTACTTTTGGATAATAAAATGTGTTATTTTAGCGTATTAGAAAGTAACAACAGGAAAATTATTTCTGTAATATTTATTTTATCATCTTAAAAGTAACATTATGAGATTTTACCCCCCGCAAAACAAACTGGAAATTAATTAGTTTGATGAGCTTATTTTGTTTTATGCTGGCATACAGCAGTTGCCGCGAAGACGACTTTGAACAACAAAACACTACCTTCGATGAAAATCTTCGATTGGACAATGGAGACGCTTGCTGTGAGTACCAAGCCTTAGAAAAAGCGTTTTGCTTTAACGCCGGCTTGCATAACATAGCTTCTTTTTCTCCATCCGATTTTACTTGTTTTACGCCAATAAATCCCATTCATATAAGAGTAGATGCTCAGTGCTGCGCGGATAATCCGGGTACAGCTTGCTGTATAGGCGTAGGCGGCTTGGATGCAAGCTTTGAACCGATTGAAGGAACATTTCGCCACACCGACTTCAAAGCCACGCGCGCTGATGGTTCGGTATTTTTTGTATCGGACAATGATTATTGGTACCAAACCCAATACGCCGATGCCGAACCTGTAACGCCCGAACTGGCACTCTTGTACAAAGTGTCGGATTTGCTGGCAGCAAATGTAACAGACCTGAGCCAATACCGCTTGCGCTTGGATGGTTTGGCGAATGTAAGTATGAGCAATGGCACTTTGGCAATAGAGCCTTTGGAAGACATTCATGTGAATACCGAAGGAATTTATACCTACGGTTTGTTTAGTAAGCATTCTTGTGAGTATATTTTGGCGAATATGGTGGGCAGGTACCACGACAAACTGAAAGTGTTGGGCATAGAAGGACCGCCGGAAGGGGACTTCTCAAATTCTATAGAAAATATTTTGGAGCGAGCTATTGTCCATTGTGGTTGGGACTGCACAGAACTTACCGACACCTACACCCGCGGCTGTGCCGATCCTTTGTGTGTGTTTGAGTATATGTTTACCAACGAACTCTACTACGACAATTTTGATGTACAAGGCGACCGAATGGATGCGATACGCGTATTGCTGGCGACTGCTTTGGGAATAGACATAACGGAAACGGCGTTTTTGGTGGAGAATGAGACGTTGGCGGATATACTGTTGAACCAAATACTGGCGAGCAACAATGGTGCTTGTAGTGGTATGAGCCGAGATGAGGGCTTGTGTAGTACTTTTGGATTAGTGGATTATATTACTACCAACATTATAAACTCGGCACACCAAGATTTTGAAGCGAATTATTTTACGAGTATTTTCAACGCATACGGCAATCCGGTGTGCGATGCGAACGATTTTCAAAATGCGCTTACTGCTTTTATCCAAACACTACCGGACGGCACTTATAGCGGGCAAGCCATTAGTGATGACTGCCAACTAAACCCGCTTATTCTTAAACCCGCCATAGAACCGAAACCTTATCCAAGTAATTGTACGCCCGCAATGTTCATCGGGTTGAAAAATTTAAGTTTTAATATCAATTCCATAAATTGCACCATCGACAATATGGTTATTCAGGTTGATAGGGATTATTATTGCCCCAACACTGATGATAATTATGCAAAAACCCAAATGGCAGAAGATGTTGCTTCGGCTATTAATTGTGCATATGCTTTTTGTATAAATGCCAACCTATCTGTTTCGGATTGTAATACTACTGAATTTCAATTTGACTTGACTGGAAAGGTAGGGGGTAGTAGTGATAATAACTACATTCCTGATGGAAAACCAGAGAACTATACATTAAAATCGTTTCTTCACAAAGCAATTGAAAAATGCTTGAAGGAAGAGTTGGACAAATACGACAATAATAGTGGTTGTGAGGGAATAACATACTATCCTGCTCAACCACCCCCTGGCACCATTGATGGAGGTAATTGTTTTAGAAGGCATACTAGTTACTATGTAAATTTTGATGGAGCAAGTTTTGAGCAAGACCCTATTTATGCCTTTGTGGAATGGGTAAATTTCCAAACCGCCTCAAGTTGCCTGTAGCTATGAAAAATTATTGGAAAGTAGTGTTAGTGTTTTTTATAATCATTTTTGTTTTTAGTGGTTGTAGAACTACAAAAGCAAAAATTGACTTAAACGAGTTAAGTAATATAGGAGGTAAGCTATCATCGCAATTGCCCGATACTATAGATGGACGGAGAGTAATATTACTTGGTATGACAAATGGTGCTGAAAGATTTCCGGGCTTTATTAAAAGTCCCGACTCTATATCCCCTAAAAGACTAGATTCTATTTTAAGGAAACACAAACTCGTTTTAGTACCTGATACGCTTGTACGGCATGCTTACAAAGTAAGGATTGATACGAACATCTTGTATAAAAACAGAATGTATCCTGATAACCCTATTTATGATATGGATTGCAAACTGGATGGTTTTTTCTTTACAGGTTATTTATATGAAATATTAGATAGAATTGAAATGGCATACAACTATGCCTATGGATTTCAGGTTGATGCAATAAAATTAATTATAGAAGATGAAACTACTTATGAAATAGCCAATAAATACCGATATGACATACTTATTGATTATCAGTACCTACAAAGAAACCATGGTCCCGCTGTTTTTGTATCAAGTTGTTTTTACGAAAAATATGGCATTCGTCTTATGGGTGCACCAGACCAAGATGAAAAAATACCAGTGTATTACCTAATGTATAAATTTGAAGCGGAAAGATTGCATCCTAAAAAGAAGCGAAAATCTTCGCCCAAAACACCGTAGTTTCAAAACCAGCGCGGGCAAGAAGGTTCGTGCTGGTTTTTTAAGTACTTGGACAAAAGAAAACCCGCATAAATTATTTACCGAGCGTTGAGCGAAGTCGAAACGCAACTAACGCTATTAAAAGCACATTTCGGCTTCGCTCAATGTGCGCGTTTCAAGGTTTTAATAGTAATATAGTTTATTCGTTAAAAATAAATTGTTGGCTAAATTATTGAAGGAAATACTTGATTACTTTTGGGCAGATACTTAATAGTATGATTGCGTAACTCCTATTTCTTTAAAAGAAAAGCGACCACCGAAAAGGGTAGTCGCTTTCTTTTTTATCGTTACGCTACAAAAACACTAATGCTGTATCAACAATCTTTCGGTTTTTTGCTCGCCGTTCGATGTGAGTATTTGTAAATGGTATATACCGTTGGGCAATGTTTCGGTGTTCAGTTTCACTTGATACACATTGCCTTTTTCCAACATATTGTTTGTCAAAGTATTTACTATTCTGCCTTGTACATCATATACCGTTATACTCGCGTTTGTGCCTTCCGCAGAGGTGATATATACTATCGCTTCATTTTGCGCAGGATTTGGAGCTACACCTACGCGCAAGTCTTCTAAGCTATTTTCCATTGCGGCTGTTTTCGATGCTATCGGTACTTCTTCGCTTGCAGGCATTAGCACTACACCGCCACTGCCGTTGCAGCCATCTATAAAGGCATCAAATGTACAACCCGCCTTTGCCCAAAAGCCCGACAACAAGTCTATGTAAGTACCCGAATCGTAATCTATCGTGGCACCGGGTTCTATTACTTGTAATGATAGAATTTGTCCGTCTGTTTCGTAGTCAGCTGTTCCGGTTTCGGTTCCTATTAGCGTGTAGTCTGCTGGGCAAGTTCCCGAGAAAGTACCCACACAAGTGCAACTTGCTGTAACGGTGTCATTTGTAGTATTGGGATTGCCGTCATCACAAGGGCTGCCGATATTCAGCATCAATGCCGGACAGTCGTACACTACTGCTACAGAGGTGTCATACGCACATACATTAAACGAAATTAACGCATTATTTCCATATTCCCAAACACTTACTAACAGCGTTGCGCCCGGCGTTTGTCCGGTTAAATCTAGTCTTGAAAATAATCCAGCACCATCATCATCATCACACTCTATTTCCGTTAAGGTTCCTCCACAAGTACCTGAAAATGCCGCCATTCCGGTATCATAATCACCACTTGCATTAGAAGTTTCTAAAACCAAATTTCCGCTGGCAGGAACTACTACCGAATACCACACATCGCCATACAATGTACTTCCACCATAAGAAGCACAAGTCGGGTTGGTACTTGGTGAATCAGTAGAGCCGCTATTCGTACCCAATACAGGATTTGCACAGGCACCGGAACCAACACTAAGTGGGACAGCATTAGTACATTCATCATTTACTGCCGGAGGCGGAGGAGGAGTAATGCTAAGTGTATAATCGCTACAACTTGGTGATGCCCAAGTAGTTACAATAATATAATACGTAATTCCGGCTGTTAGAGTTTGTGTACCCGAAGCCGAAGTGCCACTGCTGGTAGTAATATTACTTCCTACACAAGCACCGGTACAACTTCCATCATGGAAAAACACACCTCCGTAAGTACCCGTAACATTACTTAAACTAACCAAGTAATTTCCAGAACTTGTAGGTGTGAAGGAATACACAGCTGCTTCCTCTCCACCACCATAAGAAGTACCACATTGTGCTGCAATAGAAGTATTCCCTTGTCCACAAGTTGTGGAAGTGTGTGTGTAAGGTATAGCACTAATTACTAAAGGCGAAGCACAACTTGTCAATGTTGGTGCGGCAGGGCAGTTGCCTGCACTGGCAACATAATCATACACAACGGTAAATGAGACCGTAGGAGAATCGCTAAGAGCATCACCACAACAATCTACCGCAGCTATTGAAATAGTGGTAGCATCTAAGGGTAATGTAAGTGGCAATGTACCAATGGAACACACATTGTTTAAAGTTGTTCCGCCTGTTCCATTATAAGTAATGTTAAAGGTGTACCATGAATTGCAGAATCCCCCAAGCGATTGTGCTGTAATAGTCATGGAATTGAGGTTGTCACAATAGGCGCAACCAGTAGTTAAATCAAATACCAAAGGCGTTCCCGGTGTTCCCGAGCCATCTTCGCTGGCAGTTCCGGAAAATGTTGTTGTACAAGTAGCAGCTTTTAATACTATACTTCCACTAAGCAACATCAAACAAATTAATAATAAAAATTTTTTCATACACTTAAAAAGTTTAAAGTTTGATAATACATTTTTTCTAAAAACCAAGAAAAAACCATTAACAAGATACAATAATTATCCACATTTTGCACCTATTTCCTCAAATTTATTTTTAAATGCCTAATTTATGTCTTTTTTTATATACACTTCCGATAGCATTTCTACGTATTTCCCTATTATATCAAATTCTACATTTACTATTTCCCCAATTTTTACTGTAGAAAAATTGGTGTGATTGAAGGTATAAGGAATAATAGCCACCGAAAAACTTGTTTCCTGCAAATCGGCTACCGTTAGGCTCACGCCATTTACACAAACAGAACCTTTAGGGACTAACAATTTCGGCGGTGCTTTTTGCCACTTGAAAACAAACCGCCAACTTCCTTCTTCATCGTGAATGGCAGCGCAAACAGCCGTTATATCTACATGTCCTTGCACTAAGTGTCCGTCCAAACGGTCTTCCAAGCGCATCGCCCGTTCAAGATTTACTTTACGTCCTTTTTCCCACAGTGCAAGATTGGTTTTTTGAAGTGTTTCATAAACAGCAGTTACTGTATGTGTGCCTTCGCCAAGTGCTATTACCGTAAGGCAAACACCATCGTGGGCGAGACTTTGGTCTATGCGCAACTGTGCCGAAATAGGCGAACTTATTTCAAAATGTATGTTCTCTTGTTCTTTGCGAATGGCTACTATTTCACCTAACGCTTCAATAATTCCGGTAAACATATTTTTTTTGTTTAACAAAAAAGGGCTTAGGTCATCGCCCCAAGCCCTTTTTACTATTTTATATTATTAATTTATTTTTATACTAAAAAATAACGCCAACTTTAAACCCAATATTGCTTAAAGTCACTTTAGACTCTTTAGGAAGGTTTTTTACTACATTGGTAAAACCATTGGTAAAGTAAATACCTAAGAATAATGCCGTAGGGTCGTCTATTGGATATTGAACTCCGGCACCAATGCTAAAACCTAAATTAAGGGGTTTTGCGGTATCTTTGGCTTTATTTCCGTTTACTTTGGTTTTAATGTTTATGGCAGGCGTTAAACCCATTTGTCCATAAAAAGAAAGTCCTTGCGAACCCATTTGGTTGGTGCGCAACTTTATAGCAAGAGGAAGTTCAATGTACTGAATGGAAAATTCATTCTGAGCTAATGAGTCCGCTAAAGTAAGTTTTCCACCATTAAACAAGTGATTTACACCCAAAGATATGGCATATCTGTCGTGAAAATAATAATCCATCAACGCGCCATAACCAAATGAACCACGACTTCCGCCGTCCATATATTTTACATCGGGTCTCATATAACCTATCCCCGGGTCTATGTGAAATCCCATTCTAAACTCTTGTGCTTGGCTGTATTCTGCTATGCCTACAAGCAGTAAAATTGCTACAATAATTTTTTTCATACTTGATTGTTTATTTTTTATGTAAAAGAATTCTTTCCATTTAATTTTTTTAATAAAACGTATTTTTTGAAGGTAAAGTTAATTTAAAATTATTTTGTGTTAATACTTTTACTAAAATTATTCGTTATTACAACAATTTGCATTTATTCGCATTATCTTATAGCAAATGTTCCTCAAATATTTTCTTTGTTTCAATGTCAATATCCCAAAAACCACTTTATAGACAAATAGTATTTTCATTTGTCACTTTATTATTTTTTGTTGCTTGCCATGATTCTACCCAAAAAAAAGCACTGCCCGATGTGTCACAAATAGACGGCGAAGTACAGATACAGCGTTTTGAAAAAGACCTTTTTTCGATAGATACGCTTCAAATACAGGGCGCACTAAAAAACTTAACTACTAAATATCCTGCATTTTTTCCTTTTTATATCCAAGATTTGATGCGTTTGGCAATGCTTAATGACAGTTTGCAGGCAGAAAAAGAAATTAAGGCATTTATTTATAACAAAGACATTCGCAGCGTGTATGATACCTCTCAGCTACATTTTAAATCTTTAGATTGGTTGGAAAAAGACTTGTCCCAAGCCTTTAAATATTATCGGTATTATGTGGGAAAAGGCGAATCTATTCCGCAAGTAGTGAGCGTTGTTTCGGCATTTAACACGGCAGCTTTTACTTTTGGCAATACGCACTTGGGCATTAGCTTGGATATGTACTTGGGCAAAGATTTCGGCGTTTATCCGCTCATAAAAATTCCACATTATGTAAGCAATCGCTTAAGCCCCGAATACATTGTTCCCAATGCAATGATGAGTTGGCTGAAAGGCAGATTTCCCGAGCCGCAAAAGCAAACGCGTTTTATTGACCAAATGATGTACGAAGGAAAACTACTTTATGCCTTAGATTTGGTGCTGCCCACTACTGCCGACACGCTAAAAACAGGTTTTACGGCACAACAGTTGGAATGGTGCGAAGAAAATGAAAAAAATATCTGGAGTTTTATTATCGGCGAAAAGTTGCTTTACGAAACCGATGCCATAAAAATAAGCAAGTACATAAACGATGCGCCAACTACTTCTGGAATGCCGCCACAATCGCCGGGGCGTGTAGCCAACTGGTTAGGAAAACGTATGGTGGAAACTTTTATGGAAAACTTTCCGAAAACTACGCTCCAAGAACTGTTTGCCATTGAAGATGGACAAGAAATTCTGCAAAAATCGCGCTACAAACCACCGCAATAGTGCTTAGTAAGCACGTATTAATGGAATGGTAGTTTCTGCTTTGTTGGTTTTTATATGTAAAAAATAACAAGCCGGAGGCAATACTAATGTAGGCGACAGCCACATTTCGTTTCCGGCGTGTTGCCAAGTGTTTATAATTTCACCACTTACATTATACAAAAATATTTCCGCTTGCTCGGTTTCTTGCGAAAACTGTACAACAATAGGAAAATTTCCCGTAGTAAAACCAATGGTATTGAGTACACGAATATTTTCCCCAACAGGAATATCGTCTAAGCACATTTCTACATTTACCTGAATACTGTCGGTATAGACTTCCCCGTTGGTATTAGTAACTTGCACTTGAAACAGCTGCGACTTCAAAGGAAATGCCAGCGTCCGAAATGCATTGGGTTTTTGTACCAAATTTGCCGGCGACCAAAGCACCGAAAAACCTTCAACATCAATCAGACTTTCGCCCAGCAGCAAACTGTCGGAAAAACAAATATCCACACTTTCGGGCAAACTCACAGCATAAGGTATTAAGCCGCGCAAGTACAAAATTCGGGACAAATCTGCGTGGTATTTTCCGCCAAAAAACTGTTCTTCGGCATCCAACAACAACTGCGCCGCCTGCGGCATATTTATATTGGGCGACAAATTATACAAAAATTGCAACACCAGCGCATCACAATCATCGTTGCCCACTATTTCCCACAATTCCATTAGTGCCGATGACAAAATAGGACAACGCGCATAAATACTGCCTTCGTTATCTTCGGGATAATGTAGGTCTGTATTTGCCAAACGCCCTTCCCAGTATTCATTGTGACCGTCCCAGCTAAAAATTCTAAACCAACCAAATTCACTAATATCGCGTGAGTACGATGCTGCAAAATAATCGCCTATCGCCTCATCTACTGCTTGGCGTTCAATGCCGTCATTGCTGCCGGGCGAGGCAAAATACGATAAGGCGTGTCCATATTCGTGAATTATTACATCGGCATCTTCGGCATCGTCCACGCCACCAATACCAAAAATAATACGTCCACCATTGCTGGTATAATTAAAGTACGAATTATCATCGCCACCCAATCCGTGGGCATCTACCGTTATTTTTTCGTTCAAATCTTCAAAACCCAAATTCTGCACCCGCAGCAACTGGAAAGCCGCAACGTGAAACAATACATTTACATCTTCAAACTGACTCTGGTGTCGTGTAAAAAACAGTCCATTACTATCCTCCGAAACCGGTTCCGTAGAAGGCTGCGAAAACTCCGCAATACTCACATACTCGTTGCTGGCAATAAGTTTTCCGTTGCTACTTGTGCAAAGAACTACTGCCGTTTTGCGCTCATCATTCAATACCGCTACATCTTCATCGTTTTGGTCGGTATAAGGATTGGCATACAACACTTGCGCCGAAGTAAGCGGGTCGGGAAAAAACACTTTCGCATCCGCACTTACAACTTGCTGCCAAAAAGAACCTGCCACGTATTTACTCCATATTTTTTCATTTTCATCTATAAAAAAATGATACGTCAAGGAAGTTTCAGGGTCTTCTGCCTGAAAGTGAATCGCCGCCACTAATTTGTTTTCTGTTACGGGCAACCAATATTTTTGGGCATTTTCCTGCAAAACATAGTTGTTCTGTTGGCAAAAATGCTGCACAACAGCATCACTATTTGCTTTTAGCGTATTATCATTTTCAAACGAAAGTTCACAAAAGTTATACAAGTTTTCCACCACCGAAAGTACTTTCCCCTGCGCTGTGCAGTTCACTTTCAGCATTGCATTGTACACAGGCACTTGTGCGTGTATTTGTTGGAAAGTATAATGTACGCTATGCTTCGTTTTTCGCGTATTTGTCAATAGTAATTCTCCTTCGGAAAAATTGTTTTTTTGGGCGAAATAGCTTGGCAAAAAACGCCACAAATCTGCTTCATTTTGGATAAAAACAGCTGTATTGGGCTTGAAATATTGTGCATTTCTGTTTTGCAAAAAAATATGCACTTCATCTTGCGCATCTTCACAAAAATTGCCCGCCGCCGAAAGCTCTAACATTGTTAAGCCTAAAAAAACAAATAAGTACAAAATACGCAACATATTATCAATGTTTTTTACCTCAAAAAAATAAATACATTCCCTTTCAAGATTTCAACACTAAAGTAAAAAAAATTCCTAACAAATCTCTTTTACTTTAAATATTCGCAGCATTTTGTATTAAGTTGAAGTACGCGCGCAAATATGTCGCACTTGTTTCTCCATCCGTTTTTATCTCCAACAACTGCACTTCGCCCGATGTACCAAAAACCATCGTCAATGCTTCCTCCAAAGAAGATGCATCGCTTACACAATGATAGGCAATACCAAAATTCTTTGCCAAATACTTTGCCTCCAACTGGTGCGAAGCACTAAAAAACTGGTGCAACTCCTGCGGCTGCAATTTTTCGGGTCCGGGAATAATCTGAAAAATATTTCCGCCACTATTGTTCATCAAAATAATGCGCAAATTAGTCGGAAAAGCATCATTCCAAAGGGCATTGCTATCATAAAAAAACGCCAAATCGCCCGTAATAAGTACGTGAAGTGCTTGTGGATCAGCATCGGCAATTCCGACAGCAGTACTGCTACAACCGTCTATACCTCCTACGCCGCGATTGGCATAGCAAGTAAAGTTTTTTTCGGGAGATAAGGAAAACAAATTGGCATAACGCACGGGCGTACTGTTGGCAAAATGCAAGACCATTCTAGCAGGTAGTTTTTCAAAAATTTTCTCAAAAACGACGAAATCGCTGTAGGACAAACTTGCCAAATATGATTTTTGCAAACGCTGCTGTACTGTGTAACGCGCTAATATCGCTGCTTGATAATTCGCTTGCGTATCAATAACCGTATTTCGCGCCAAAACGGCTAAAAAATCGCTTGCTTCCATCGGAATTATGTGCGTAAGTGCCTTAAATGTATCTAAGTGATTTCCTGTCGCGTTTACTGTCCAATGATAGTGTGGATGATTTTGGCGGAAAAAAGATTTTATTTTTTTAGAAACAATCATTCCGCCTACCGTAAGCAAAATATCCGGCAAAAACCACTGCTTATCTTCCGCCGAAATACTGTCAATAAGCGGGTCAATGGTATCAACACTTCGCGGATGATGAAAATTGGACGTGTGTTCCGTAAAAACAGCCACCGACTGGTCTTCGAGTAAGTTGGAAAGAATTTCTTGCAAACGCTTGTCCGGTGCGTGTTGTCCTATAACTATAAGTTTGCGCCGAGCAGTTTGCCAAAGTGATAATAAATTTGCTTGCTCCTCAGGTAATAATTGGCGTTGTGTGGCACACAAGGAAATATTTTTTGGGGCAGCAAAATGTTCTTTTTCCGAAGAGCCGTACAAAGGTTCTTGCATCGGAATATTAATGTGTACAGGACCCGCTTGCGGAAAAGTGCAAGCGTGCAATGCTTCGCAAATAAGGCGGTCGTTGTACCACAAATCATCGTCCGAAATAATATTTTGGGGTAGCTGAAAACTTTTTTGGATATAATTGGCAAAAATATTTTGCTGCCGAATGGTTTGCATATCTGCTTGGTCAATCCACTCTACGGGACGGTCGGCGGTACAAACCAACAAAGGCACTTGCTGATAATACGCCTCGGCAATAGCCGGTGCGTAATTGAGTACCGCCGTACCGGAAGTACACACCAGCACTACGGGTTTGCGCGTTTTGAGGGCAAATCCTAAGGCATAAAAAGCCGCAGCACGCTCATCTACAATTACTTTGCACCGAATTTGGCTATTTCGATGAAATGCCAACACCAAAGGTGCGCAGCGAGAACCGGGCGAAAAAACAGCTTGGGTTACGCCATTTTCGACACAAATTTGTGCCAAATGTTCGATGCCTATTTTGTTGGTTGTTTGCATATAAAATCCTTATTTTTTCATAAAAAACAGCTAAATTTCCTTCCTAATACTCGCCTTTTACAAAAAATGCCGACTAATTTTTTGCAGTTGCTAAACCTAAACAAGTGTCTGCCAGTGCTACTTCATGCGTAGCATAGCTTTTATAACAATTTTTTGTGCCATTCTGTTGAATATACGCCTGCGTAGTCTTGCCAATAGCCACTATTTCGGGCGAATTTTGCGCGGTATATTGCTCAAAAAACGCGGCAGCATTTAAAGGACTTGTAAGCACTGCTATGTCGCAAGGCTGGATAAGCACATTTTTGCGGGCTGTATTTTTATATACCGGAAAATTGTAAACGCGAACACTTTCCGGCAAATGCCGCTGAATACTTTGTACGGAATGTTGTGCTTGGGGAAATAAAACCGTTTTTGCCTTTGTTTCTTTTAGAAAAGTTGCTGCTACCATAGCCGCATCATCGCTTTTACCGATAAAATGACACGAAAAACCTGCTTCTTGCAGCGCATTTGCTGTTCCTTGCCCGATGGCAGCAAGTTTTTTATCGGCTAAATATTCGTGATGATTCATTGCCCAAAAGTGTACGGCTTTTTTGCTGGTAAAAAACACCCATTCACATAATATTTGAGGAAGTGTAGTATTTATGGGTTCGAATTGGAGTAAACTTTCGGCTTGCAGCGAATGTCCGGCTTTTTCTATAAGTTGTCGGAACAAGCTATGTTCTTGTAAATTTCGCGAGATGAATATGTTTCGTTTGGCAGAAGTAGTCAGTTCTGCAACTATTTTTTGGGGCAAAATACTTGGTTCATAAGGCAAAGATTTGTACACGCGCTTAAAAGTGTGTTTTTCATCGCCAAAACAAGCCCAAACTTGCGCATTATTTTCCGCTAAATGACAATGAACACCAACGGGCAACTGACAGCCGCCTTCTAATAAATTGAGTATTTTTCGTTCTACAGCAATGGCTTGTTGGACGGCACTGTTATGCAAATATTGCTGTAAAATTCTTGCCAAATCGGCATCATTTTCTCTAATCTGATACGCCAGCACGCCTTGTGCGGGTGCGGGAATCATTTCGTGTAGCGGCAAATGATGCACAAAAAAATCGGACAAATCTATTCCCAAACGTTTTATTCCGGCACTTGCTAATACAATGGCATCGTATTGTCCTTCACGGAGTTTGTTGATGCGCGTAGGTACATTTCCGCGCAAATTTTCGATGCGGAGACTTGGATTTAGCAGCAGAAGTTGTTCTTTGCGGCGTGGCGAAGAAGTGCCAACCAATGTATTATTTTCCAATGAAAATACGTTTTGGGTATTCACTTTTTCGGGCTTAATAAGCAAAATATCGGCAGGGTCTTCGCGATAAGAACAAGCGGCGATTTCTAATTCGGGCGTGGGCGTTGTGGGTAAGTCTTTGTGAGAATGTACTGCCAAGTCTATTTCTCCTTGCAGCAAGGCAGTTTCTATTTCTTTGGTAAAAAATCCTTTACCTTCCAATTTATCGAAACTGAGGTGTTGAATATTATCACCCTGTGTTTTTATGATGACGATTTTGACGGCGAAACCATTTTCTTCTAAAGTTTTTTGGGTAAAATGTGCTTGCCAAAGTGCCAATTTACTTCCACGTGTACCAATAACAATGGGATTGTTTTTTGTATATTTCATGCTAAGAATATCGTCTGTTGTCAACTGTTTTTCTACATTTTTAAACGCCCAAAGTTACAATTTAAGCTAAAAAAGTTGTGTAAAAAAGCCGAAGCTCTTTTTCATTTCAGCTTCGGCTTTGTATTTTTTTATACTTAAAAAAGTTCCTTAATTTACTCGCTCTCTTCGTTGTCCGAACTGTCGGTAGGTTCGGTAGGCGATAATGTAGGCGTTTTATTTTCTACCAAATTAGATGCTGGCTCTTGGGGAGGATGTTCGTCGAAAGGACGTTTTCCGATAAGTACCTCTAAGTCTGCTTTGTACAAAATTTCTTTCTCCAACAACTGTTTTCCTATTGTCATCAGTTCTTCTTTGCGCTCGTTTAGGAGTTTTTTGGTGCGTTCATAGGCTTTCTCAATTAAGATGCGTACTTCTTCATCTATCAACTTAGCGGTTTCATCGGAATAGGGTTTTTGAAAATTATATTCATTTTGCCCGTCATAGAAAGACACATTGCCCACATTTTTGTTCATACCGTAGTAGGCAACCATTGCATAAGCCATTTTGGTAATACGCTCTAAGTCGTTTTGTGCTCCGGTAGAAATTCTACCAAAAATAATATCTTCGGCAGCGCGCCCGCCCAAAGTCATACATATTTCGTCCAAAAGTTGGTCGTAGGTGTATAAGTATTGTTCTTTGGGCAAATACTGGGCATATCCCAAAGCAGCTACTCCGCGCGGCACAATAGTTACTTTTAGCAAAGGATGTGCATGTTCCAAGTACCAACCACAAATAGCGTGTCCGGCTTCGTGGTAAGCAATAACTTCGCGCTCGTCGGGAGAAATAATCTTATTTTTCTTTTCCAAACCACCAATCGAACGGTCGATGGCATCTTGAAAATCTTTCATTTCTACTTTTTTCTTGCCTTTGCGTGCCGCAATAAGGGCAGCTTCGTTACACACATTGGCAATATCGGCTCCTACAAAACCGGGCGTTTGCGCTGCGAGTTTTTCGGCTTCTACATCGGTAGAAATTTTAATCGGTTTTAGGTGAACCGAAAATATTTTTTCGCGCGCTTTAAGGTCGGGTTTGTCCACCGAAATAAGTCGGTCGAAGCGTCCGGGGCGCAAAAGAGCCGAATCTAATACGTCAGGGCGATTGGTCGCAGCAATAATAATTACACCTTTGTCGGAACTGAAACCGTCCATTTCCACCAAAAGTTGATTGAGTGTATTTTCGCGTTCGTCATTACCTTGTACTACATTGCGTCCACGAGCGCGCCCTATGGCATCTATTTCGTCAATAAAAATAATACACGGAGCTTTTTCACGTGCCTGCTTGAACAAGTCGCGCACGCGCGAAGCTCCTACGCCTACAAACATTTCTACAAAGTCGGAGCCGGAAATGGAGAAGAAGGGTACTTTTGCTTCGCCAGCCATTGCCTTGGCAATAAGCGTTTTTCCGGTACCCGGAGGACCTACCAGCAAACAACCTTTCGGAATTTTACCGCCTAAAGCGGTGTATTTTTTTGGATTTTTGAGAAAATCCACCACTTCCATTACTTCTTCTTTGGCTTCTTCCAAGCCCGCCACATCGTCAAAAGTTACGTTTACGTGTAAATCTTTATCGAAAAGTGTAGCGCGCGATTTGCCAATATTAAAAATCTGACCACCGGCACCACCCATTCCGCTGCCAATACGGCGGAAAAAGAAAATCCATAAACCTAAAAGTAGCAGTATAGGAATTAGATAACCAATAAATCCGGCGCGCCAATCGGTTCGATTATTGTCGTAAACAATACCTATGGGCGGCGAAATGCTGTTGGCTTTTTGTATTTCGCTAAAGTTTTTTTCAAAGGTTTCGACCGAGCCAATGGTAAAATAATAATGAGGCCCTTTGTTAATACCTGAAAATTGGTTCTCGGGAATGTCTTTATAATTTTCCCCGTTCAACTTGTCAGGCTTAATATAAACTTCTACTAATTCTCTGTTCACTACTACCACTTTATCCACATCACCGGAAGGAAGTAAAGTTTGGTAGAACTTATTTGCCGAGATTTCGGTCATATTAGCCTGAAACGGAGAAATTAGTAGGAATAAAATACCCACCAATAATATACCATACACCCAATAGTAACTGTATTGAGGTTTGGGATTAGTGGGTTGCTCTTGATTTGCCATATTTATTGAATAATTTTTTTAGTTTGTAGCTAACAAAAAAGTTGGTGTTTTTGTTTTCGGGAAGTTTAAAGGAAAACAGCTTCCAACAAAACTTAATTTTAAGGTAAACGAAATTTTAAGCGTGTAAGGTTTTGTTGCGTTATAAAAAGAAGGTATGTTCCATTATATTTGCATTGAAAGAAATACCAAAATTACTTTCCTGACACAAAATTACAACTTTGCCACCAATAACAACGTATATGCTGTGGCAAGAAGTTTCTTTAAGTTGGAATTATTTGTTTTTTAATAACGAAATAGAATTACTTAACGTTTATTACATAAAAAAGAAAATGCGATACTTTTTAATTATTTTTTTCCTATTAGGAATATATGCGTGCAACACGCCAGACAAAAAAAATCCGACATCCGAAACAACTAAGCAAAATACTGAACAAACACCTGCGAATACGCCGAGCAAAAATGTTGATGCAGTTGATATTGGCGGAGTTATGACTCCATACCTCAAAGCTGCCGAAAAAATAGAGTTTCAGTTTTATGAGCAGGGAATTTCTTCCGAAACAGAAAGCAAGCAGCAAATTGCCAACTTCTTGTTTTTCGTATCTCCCGAAAATGCAACTATTACTAAATGTGATTTTGATGGCGGGATTGTTTTCAAAAATGCTGCCGGAGATATTATTATGACCATGGACTATGCCCTGAAACAAGCCTGTACTTTTGTAAAAGTTACGGCAGATGGCAAATCGTACTATCAAAAACTTACTGCTGATGGCGTAAAATTTTTAGGTTCTATGTCCGCTTTCAAAGCAGAACCCGGTATGCCTGCTGCGAAATAATGCGCAAAAAATGGATTTTAATAAATTTATAGTACAACTTTCCTCGCTATTACAAGCAGACTTACCCGGACAAGTGGCGCAAGCACAGATGAGTCCTTTGGGAAGAAGTGGTAATTATGACAAAACAACTTTGCAAAAAGCGCGCAAAAGTGCGGTTTGTCTGTTGCTTTACCCACACGAAAATGATATTTTCTTTCCTTTAATAGAACGCCCCACCTACGATGGTACACACAGCGGACAAATGGCGTTTCCCGGCGGTGCTTTTGAAGCCGACAAAGACCAAAACCTTACCGAAACCGCTTTGCGTGAAACTTTTGAAGAAATAGGCATATCGCCTGACGATGTACAAGTTTTAGGAAATCTGAGTGGCTTATATATTATGCCCAGCAATTTTTGGGTGCAACCCGTTTTAGCTTATTTACCCTCTGCGCCAAGTTTTATACCCGACAAAAATGAAGTAGCAAGCGTTGTTTCTATTCCTTTGCAAGAATTACTGAACGAAGAAAATGTACAACAAACAAGCCTTAAAGTTCGTGGAATTTTATTGCCCAATGTGCCTTATTTTGCGTTACAAGACAAAGTAGTTTGGGGTGCAACAGCTGCTATTTTAGCCGAACTTAAAGCTCTTCTGCAAAAAATAGCTCCCCAAGTATTATGAAAAAACTCATTATCCACCAAAATTGCTTTGCCCCCACTCTTTTTTAGCAAACAAATAATTGTTCATACAATTTTTTACCTTTGCGAGGGTTATATTCACATTACACTTAAAATTTCATACTTAAAAATTAATGGACAAAACATTTTTTTGGATTATTATAACTACCCTACTGTTATTTTTTTCAAACTGCCGCCCCGTAAAACCATTAGAACAACTACAAACCGATCAAATAAAGTTGATGTTTTATAATGTAGAAAACCTTTTTGATACACAAAATGACCCCAACACAAACGATGATGAATACTTGCCGGAAAGTGAATTGAAATGGGACGAAACGCGCTACGAAAAAAAACTGGGCAACTTAGCCAAAGTAATAAAAGCCGCCTGCAATAACGATACGCCTGCTTTTTTGGGTTTGTGCGAAATTGAAAACAAGCAAGTAGTGGAAGATTTGGTAAAACATTTTGCCAGCCCCGGACAATCGTTTGGCATTGTACACAAAGACTCGCCCGACGAACGCGGCATTGATGTAGCTTTGGTATATGACAAAGATATTTTTCAATTAGAAAAGCAAGAATTTTTGACTATTACGCTTCCGCCGCCTTACTCCAACGACCGCACCCGCGATATTTTGATGGCAGAAGGAAAAATAGGCAACGACAAATTGTATGTATTCGTGAATCACTGGCCCTCTCGCCGCGAAGGCGAAACTGTCTCCGAACCAAAACGCCTCGCCGCAGCCAATACGCTAAAACAACGCATCGACCGCATTGAAGCCAACGACAAAAATGCCAACATTGTTATTATTGGCGATTTTAATGACGAACCTACCAACAAAAGCATTACCGAAGTTTTGGGTGCCAAAGCTCCCGACCAAAGTACGCCGCCGCAAGCTGCAACGCTGTACAATCTCACGTATCCAATAAAACAACAAGGGAAAGGTTCGTACAACTATCAAGGCGAGTGGAATATGCTCGACCAAATTATTGTTTCGGGGCATTTGTTAGAAGGAAAAGGAATTTTTACAACACCCAATTCTGTCATTATTTTTCAAGAAGATTGGATGATGTACAAACACGCTAAAGATGGTCCGAAACCAAGTCGCACCTACGCAGGTCCCAAATACATTGGCGATTACAGCGACCACTTGCCTTCCGTTTTAACCCTCAACATAAAATAGTTTTTTCGATGAAAATACTGATGGTTTGTTTGGGCAATATTTGTCGCTCGCCTATGGCAGAAGGCATTTTACGGCAAAAAATAAAGGAAAAAAACTTAGCTTGGCAAGTAGATTCGTGTGGAACTGGTTCGTGGCATGTTGGACAAACGCCCGACACCCGCGCACAAGCTACGGCGCAAAACCACCAAATTGATATAAGTATGCTGCGCGCACGACAGTTTTCGGTAAAAGATTTTGACGATTTCGACCTCATTTTTGCCATGGATACTTCCAACTACAATGATGTAAGGCGACTGGCGCGCAACGAAACCGATAAGGAAAAAGTAAAAATGATTTTGAATGAATCTTTTCCCAAACAAAACAGAGCTGTACCCGACCCTTATTATGGCGGCGACCATGGTTTTGAGCAGGTGTTTTTGCTTTTAGATGATGCTTGCGATGCTATTATTCAACACTATTCCTAACCCATTTGCGGCTTTATTTGTATAAAAAATGATGAAACCAGCTACTCCCAAAGGTACGCGCGACTTCGGTCCGCAAGAAGTTTTTAAGCGAAATTATATTTTTTCGGTTATAAAAAAAGTTTTTGAAAAATATGCTTTTTTACCTTTAGAAACGCCCGCGATGGAGCTTTTGAGTACCCTTTCGGGGAAATATGGCGACGAAGGCGACCAACTTTTGTTTAAAATTCTGAAAAACGGCGATTTTTTGGAGAAAGCCGATGCTTTTGACAATTACAAAAAAATGGCATTCCAAATTTGTGAAAAAGGGCTGCGCTACGACCTCACTATTCCCTTTGCACGCTATGTGGCTATGAACCGCCACGCGCTTACATTTCCTTTCAAACGCTATCAAATTCAAACCGTTTGGCGCGGCGATAAGCCACAAAAAGGACGATATCAGGAGTTTTATCAGTGCGATGTGGACGTTGTTGGTAGCAATGCGATGTTGCAAGAAGCCGAATTGGTGTGTATTTATGACGAAGTATTTGCCAACTTACATCTTCCGGTACAAATTCGCTTGAACAATCGCAAAATTTTGGCAGGTATTGCCGAAGTTGCCAATATTTCCGACAAGTTTATGGCAATGACCATTGCTTTGGACAAATTGGATAAAGTTGGTGTCGAAGGGGTAAAAAAGGAACTTTTAGGACGCGATATTCCCGAAGCAGCAACCGAATTTATCTTTAAAATAATCCAAACTTCTTCTATGGAGCAAATTAAAAAATTGCTTCAATCTTCGCCACTTGCTCTCGAAGGTATTGCCGAATACGAAGAAATTATGGCGTTTTTGGCAACTATGCCCTTGAAAAATGAAGTTGTTTTTGATATTAGCTTGGCGCGAGGACTAAATTATTACACCGGAACTATTTTTGAAGTGCTTACGCCGGCAGTGCAAATAGGCAGCTTAGGCGGCGGCGGGCGTTATGCGGACTTGACCGGACTTTTTGGCTTGCCGGATATGTCGGGCGTGGGCGTTTCTTTTGGTGCAGAGCGTATTTATGATGTGTTGGAAGAGCTACAACTTTTTCCCGAAACCGCTTTTTCGCAAGTGGAAGTTATTTTTATCAGTTTTGATGCCGCTACACTTCGTATGGCGTTTGCGTATGCGCAGCAGTTGCGAGCAGCGGGCATTTGTACCGACATTTATCCCGACCCCGAAACAAAATTGAAAAAGCAGATGAAATTTGCCAATGACAAAAATGCCAAGTATGTGCTTATTATTGGCGAAGAAGAATTAAAAAACAATACCATTAGTGTAAAAAATATGCGCGATGGCGTGCAAGAGGTAATGAGCTTCACAGAATTTTACAATACGCTTACACAATCTTAAAAATCTATTGGCACAAAGCCCATTTCACTCCATTTTTCTGTACAATACTTACCTTTGATAACCATTGCCACCAACTCGGCGGTATTTTTAACATCCAATTTATCCATCATTCGTTGGCGATGCCCTTCTATGGTACGTTTGCTCAGATACAGTTTGTCCGCAATTTCGACCGTTGTCAATCCCGAAGCAATATAGTACATTATTTCACATTCGCGGCTGGTAAAGGCTTCTTTTTGAAAGGAAGGAACTTGCCCATGTGGGCTATTCGACTGAAAAAAACGATTTAATTGCTCCGGCGCAAAATAACGACCGTGTGTATATACTTCTTCTATACAATGCATCACTTCTTCCCACTCAGAGTTTTTGTATAAATATCCGTGCACTCCTTCATTCATCAAATAATTGAGCAGTTGTGTCTCGTCGTGCATAGACAATACAATTACTTTGCAGTCATAGTGATTATCTCGCAAGGCTTTAAACACTTCGATACCATCTACATCCGGCATTTTTAGGTCTAAAAGCAGTACGTCCATATCCACTTGTTCTATACGCGCCAAAGTATCTGCCCCTCCCGATGATTCAAAAACTACATCCATATTATCTAAACTTGTCAGCAGTTCTATCAATCCTTTTCTAAAAAGCTGGTGGTCATCTACCACACCAATTCGTATTTTTGATTGCATAAGCCAAAATTTTTGATTTCACATAAAGGTTCTCCAAAAATAAACAAAGTTCAAGAAGTATCTAAATTTTTGGGGTTAAAATACTTTTAGAATATTCTTAATAAGTCGTTTTTTGAAAAAAATCAATCTTTTTTACTTACTGCTTTGATATGTTGCAACAAAATTTGCTGAAATATTGCTTCGCTGTGAAGGAAAACCGTTTTTATAGACAAAACCGCCACCTTAGCTTCATCAAATGGTTGCGCTTGTAGAAGGGGTAAAATTTTTACGGCATCTTTTTCCGTAGTAAGTAGTACTGTGTCTTGTGCTTTTTCTCCTTTAAAATACAAATCCCGCCAACTTTGCCAGTCTTTTTCTGTATAACGATAATGGTCGGGATACTGGCGAATAATTATTTTTTTAAAATGAGCTTGTGCATATTCTACCAACGAAACAGGTTCGGCAATTCCGCACACCAGCACCATAGGCGTATTTTTATCTATGGTACAAGTCTTTTGGCTTATAAAATAAGGTTTTTCGTATTGTAAACGGGTGAAAAATAGTTTTTGCTGCGGCAATATATTTAAGTCGGTGTGTAATTTTTGCTGTACTGCCTCGCTCAAATTTTCAGGACATTTGCTTACTATCACCACATCGGCGCGGCGGGCAGCTTTTTTTATATCGCGCAAATAACCTGCGGGCAAAAGTTGGTCGTAGCAATACAAACGGTGGTAGCTGCTCAACAAAATATTGAATGAAGGCGCGATGGCGCGGTGCTGAAAAGCATCGTCCAAAACAATGGTTTCTACGTCCGGATATTCCGCCAAAAGTTCTATCAGCGTAAAAATGCGTTTTGCGCCTACTCCTACAGGCACTTGCGGAAAACGCTGCTTCAGTAACAAAGGCTCGTCTCCTACTTCGGCGGCGGTACTTTGGGTTTGTACTTCTGCAAATCCTGCTGCGCTGCGTCCGTAGCCGCGACTTATTAAGCCTACTGCTATTTCTTTTTCCTGAAAAAATTGGAGCAAATATGCCGAAAAAGGTGTTTTGCCACTTCCTCCGGCACTAAGGTTTCCCACACAAAAAAGTGGCAAGTCAAAGGAAACACTTTTCAGGATTTTGTGGTCGTACAAAAAGTGTCTTATGCTCAAGACCATTCCCCACAACAAGGTAAAAGGCATAAGATACCATCGAATGACGGGTTGGGGAGGCGAAGTATTATTGCGCGTGTCGGACACTATTTTCTTTTTATTCAAACGCTTTGGCCACAATACGCGCTTGTTCTTCTATATGAATTTTCTTAAAGCCCGTAGCCGTAGAAGCACTGTATTTGCGTGAAATTACCCGCCAATCGACTTTGCGGTAGCGGCTCAGGATAAACGTCCACGCGCCCATATTTTCCGGTTCTTCTTGCACCCACACCCATTCGGCATTTTTGTAACGTTTTACCAAATCATCTAATTGTTTTACGGGTAAAGGATACAATTGTTCCAAACGGACAATAGCTACATCTTTGTGTTTATTTTCATTTTTCTCCTCAATAAGGTCGTAATATATTTTACCACTACAAACTAATACGCGGCGTACTTTGGCGGCAGCTACGGTATTATTATCTTCTAATATTTCTTTAAAACCACCTTCGCTTAGTTCGCTGATATCGGAAATACACTTAGGATAGCGCAGCAGCGATTTTGGCGACATCACCACAAGCGGCTTGCGAAATGGCAAGGCTAACTGGCGGCGCAAGGCATGAAAGAAATTTGCCGGCTCGGTAATATTAGTAACGAAAATATTATACTCGGCGCAGGCTTGCAAGTAGCGTTCTAAACGCGCGCTGGAGTGTTCGGGACCTTGTCCTTCGTAACCATGTGGAAGCAGCATTACCAAACCTGTCATACGTTGCCACTTGCTTTCGGACGAAGAAATAAATTGGTCGAAAATAGTTTGTGCGCCGTTGGCAAAATCGCCGAATTGTGCTTCCCACAATACAAGATGGTCGGGAGAAGCCATTGCATAACCATACTCAAAGCCCAAAACCGCAAATTCGGAAAGCAGAGAGTTGTATATCATAAACCTTCCTTGCGTTGGCGACAAATCCGAAAGACGGTTGTATTCTATATTGGTTTCTTCGTCGGTAATTACGGCGTGTCGGTGCGAAAAAGTACCTCTCTTTACGTCCTGACCGCTCATACGCACATTTTTACCTTCTACCAACAAAGACGCATACGCCAATAATTCGGCAGTTGCCCAGTCTATTTGTTTTTTATGTAAAGTATTCTCTAAGTTTTGCTGCAGCATGCGCGCCACCTTACGCAAGGGCTTAAATCCTTCGGGCATTTTGTCAATGGCTTTTATTAAATACTGAATTTCTTCTGCACTAACTGCCGTAACAGGCGATTTTTCAAAATCTTCGGGCTGGCTACGGCGCAACTTACGCCAAGCAATTTCGGGTTCTTGGTATTGGTATTGCAAAGGATTTTGGCGTGTTTCGTCTAATCTATTTTGCAACTCTGCCCAAAAAGATTCGTCCATTTGTTTCGCAAGTTCTGCTTCTACTTCTCCTCTTTGGGTTAGCTTTTGAATGTACAAATCTCTTGGATTGGCATGTTCCGAAATAATATCGTACATTTTTGGTTGGGTAAACTTAGGGTCATCGCCTTCGTTGTGTCCATGTCGACGATAGCAAACCATATCAATATAAACATCGCTATTGAATTTTTGGCGATATTCAGTCGCTACTTTTGCTACATACACCACTGCTTCTACATCATCACCATTTACATGAAAAACAGGTGCTTCGATAGCTGCTGCCAAAGAAGTGGCGTAGTTAGAGGAGCGCGCATCGTCGAAGTCGGTAGTAAAACCAATTTGGTTATTGATAACAAAATGTATCGTTCCTCCGGTAAGATATCCTTTTAGTTTCGACATCTGCGTAATTTCGTACATTATACCTTGTCCGGCAATAGCGGCATCGCCGTGTAGCAAAATGGGCAGAATATCGTCGTAGTTCGAGTTGTAAATCAAATCGGCTTTGGCGCGGGTAAAACCTAACAATACAGAATCTACGGCTTCTAAATGTGAAGGATTAGGCACTAATTTCACGTGTACATCGCGCCCGCTGGTAGTGTGCAAAATAGAGGAGTAGCCCAAGTGATATTTTACGTCGCCGTCGCCCATGGTTAAATCATTCGGCAGGCTTCCTTCAAATTCGTTAAAAATACTACGGTAGGTTTTTTTCAAAATATTTGCCAAAACGTTCAAGCGTCCACGATGCGCCATACCCATGGTAAATTCTTGTACGCCTAATTCGGCACCGTAGTTTATAATAGCATCTAAAGCCGGAATGGTAGATTCGCCGCCTTCTAAAGAAAAACGTTTTTCGCCTAAATATTTTGTTCCCAAAAATTTTTCAAAAATGGAGGCATCGTTTAGTTTCGATAAAATGCGTTTTTTGGTTTCCATGTCAAAGCCGAAGTCTTCGGGAGCCTGTTCAAATTTTTCGCGAATCCAGTGGCGTTTTTCGGGGTCGTTGATATAAGCGTATTCCACGCCAATTTTTTTGCAATACGCCCGTTGCAAAAAATCTATAATTTCGCCCAGCGTAGCATTTCCCAAACCCAAATAATTTCCCACTTCAAAGTGCGTGTTCAGGTCGTCCTGCGTTAAGCCAAAATCTTCCAAACTCACGCGTGCCTTGCGGTCTTTGCGCTTGCGAATAGGATTGGTATCGGAAATTAGATGTGCATTTTTGCGGTAGGTATATATAAGTGCGTACACGCTTATTTCTTTGCTGAGGTTTGCATCAATAGCAGGAGTAGTGGCAGTAGCGTCAACTTTGCCGTTGCCACTTTGGAGGGCAAAATCAAAACCTTCAAAAAAACGTTTCCAACCTTCGTCTAAGGCTTGAGGTTGCTGAAGATAGGTTTTGTACAAATCTTCGATATAAGCCGGATTAGCGTTGCTGATATAACTTGGATTGTTCATATAAATAATATTTTAAAACCGATGCCGTTGGTAAAAACGGGTAATTTTTTAGGGGACAAAGGTAGTATGGTTTCGATAAAATATTATGTTTTGGCGTATAAAAACCGCTATAAAATTATAGCCCCGCCGATAATAAATTTATTTTTAGCGCAAAAAGCAGGCTAAAATTAAACTTGGCATTCATAAAATAAAAATTAATTATATGCAAAATTTATTTTTATTATAAATTTTCATTTGCCTTTGACTTATGAGATAGACTTTATGAATTCTTTGAGAACCAGCTCATATTCGAACCAAGATATTTCTTTCTTAAAAGTTCGATTTTTATATTTTTTATCATAGGCATCATAACCCCCAAAAGGCTTATCATTTAATTTCCAAAAAAAGTATATTTTTTGTTCAGCAAACATAATCCTTATACAAAAGTCATCAAAAGACTCCCCAAGACTTAAAATTATTTGATTTTCAATTGTTTCTTCATCCCGAATCAATAAATCCACGCTTATTAAATTAAAATCTCCTGTGTATTTGTCAATTTTTAAATTTGTCAATCTATAAAGTTGATTGTACACTATCTTGGAATACTCTTCTTCTATATAGTTTCCTATTCGTAAGTTATTAATCCATAAAGCAATTTTCGTCCTTTCAGATTTTGGATTTTCTATCTGAACTGCAAATTCTTCTTTATTGCCAATAATCATATAATTTAAGCTAACGCGGGGCGGATTTGCGAAGTTACGAAGCGGAAACGAAGTTTGCAAGCGAAGTAATTTTGCAAATCAGTTGTTGGACGAAGTAGTCGCGTAGCGACGGCGCAGTCCGACAGCGGATGCAATCCGCCCCGCGTTGGTCAAAATGGGAGCGGAGCGACTATTTTGACCAACGCCTAAATAGACGAAATTGGAGAAGAAAGTATTATTCGCTCTATACATAAAAAAGTACCACTCTACTCCACCACCATTTTTTCTACATATTGCGCTCCTTCTTGACTGATGATTTGTACAAAGTAAACGCCACGCGGAAGATGCTGTACTTCTATTTGCAAATGGTACGGCACGTTTTTATGGATACTATCGTAATACACATTCGCAACAGATTTGCCATTTGTATCAATTATTTTTACCAATGCTTTTGTGTCGTGGCTTGCTTGAATACTTAGGGTGGTGCTGTATTTTGCCGGATTGGGATATATTGTAAAATTAAACGTTTGTAAAGTGCTTAAGGATTCCGCCGCAGAAAAATCGGCTATTTCAAATTGCTGAATAATTGCCTCGTCCGCAGCATCGTTGCTATCCAAAGGTTTTGCATTTCCACAACCGTCAATAACTGCTGTAAAGTCGCAGCCCGTTTCTGCTACAAAACCCGCCAATAAATCTATATAATCGGCGGCATCGTACTGAATATTTGCACCCGCAGGTATCAGCGAATTGGCTACGATAATGTCGCTGCTTTCAAAGTGAATATTGCCCGTAGCGGTGAAAGAAGTAGTGATACTGAGATTGCTCAAACAAGACCAAAGATTATCGTCTTCATCGCAAATACCATCGCTGTCGGCATCAGGACAAGCACCACAGGCATTTTCCAAATAAATCAGGCGCATATCGTCTAAGTACAAATTGTTGCCATATCCGGTAATATTGGTAAATTTTACATATACCGTAGCATTTCCCACATACGCATCTAAATTGAGCGTTTCTTTACGCCAATGGTTACAAGACGAAGGCACCCACGAACTTGTAGCTGCTCCATAAGTAGAAAGTGTGGAACCGCTTTTGCTGTACAAAGTTGTATAGTTGATGCCATCGGTAGAAACGGCAACATCTAATTGGTCGTAGTATTGCGTAAGATTGTAGTATGCGTAGGCTACTTCAAAAGTGAGTATTGCCGAAACGGCGGAAGATAAATCATACGCTTGCGAAATAAGGGCATCTTGCTGTCCTGTAGCATTGTAGTAATAATTGCTAAAATACGCAGATACACCTTTTGAACAAGAATTGGTATTGTAGTTAGCCCAAGTTGTAGCATTGTCAGGATTATTGATAGTCCAAGATGTGGGCGGAAATCCGTTATTAAAGTTTTGACTATACACATTAGGCGTAATGCCGGAATTGTCATCGTCACAATCCAACTCACAACTGCTAAATCCGTCTGCATCATTATCAGCACCATTATTAAATGCCGAATTACTGTCATCGCAATCTGGACCATTGATGGTCACATAAGCGTCACAACCAATGTACCAACCATCGCCGTCCAAATCTCTACAATTCGCACAACTTGTCCAGTTATTAGGGTCGTTGTCATCACAGTCGCCATCGCAAACCGAAACTCCGTCGCCATCGGCATCATTGGCAAAAACATTGAAAGTGAGAGAACTTGTGTCATTCGCAGTATTGGCATCGGTATTTCCGTTGGGCAAAGATGTTGTTACCGTTAGTGTATAATTTCCGGGCGATAAACTCACATTTATTGCAATAGTTACGTTGGTGCTGCTGCCCGCAGCCAAATTACCACTCCAGTTATAAGTAGTGGTGCTTCCACCAAAATCGTAAGAAATTGTAGCTGAGGTAAGTGCTGATGTTCCGTAGTTTTTTAGGCTTACATTTATAGCAAAATTATCGCATACATCTCCCGATGGCATATTGATAGCCGAAATTCCGGCATCGTCTGTTTCTGGTGTACCAAAATTGGTACGCACTACAAACAAACCTTGTTCAATGCCACTTATGACAATATTTTCGCTGGGGAAATAAGGAAATACACTCCACGCTCCATTAAAATTAGGCGAATTGCTACTTGGATAAACATCAAAATACGCCACTTCATTGAAATTAGGAGAAGGAATACTGGAAATATCCAAAATGCGTAGCCCCGCGCGATAATTTGACTGATACGAATAGTCGCCTATAATATACTGATTATGGTCGATAGCCGTAGTAGTTCCTGAGTAGTAACCCAACAATAAGGGATTATCCAAATCGGCATTATCCCACAAAAAAGTACGCGTGTTTACACCATTGTAGTATTCATCTAATTCGTCATCACACAAAACATAACGGTGGTCGTCGGTAAGCCAACCTTGGTGCGTATATGCAGAGCCTGCATAACCCGTTTTCGATACTTGTATCGGATTGTTTTTATCGGTAACATCCACAATAGTTTGCGTGTCTTCATTAAAACAAAAACAAATTTCGTGTCCTTGATAAGCTGTATCAGGACCATTGTAGGTTACGCATTGCGCATCGTGGGTGTAGCCGTCCGAAGAGAAACAACCCGCCGAAGTTGGCGCAAGCGGATTATTAATATTTATCATATGTAAGCCACCCGAACAAGTATTTGTTCCTACGGCATAAGCATAGCCTGTATTTTCGTTAATGACAATGTTGTGGCAGTTGCCAAAGCCTGCATAGTGCGCTGTTTCGGAAAAAGCAACCGGCGGACTACTGGCACTAAGCAACTGGTTTAGGGCAAAAATTTGCATGCCATGTCCTGAAGCCTCACTTACAATAAAAGCATAATTGTTGAAAACCTTGATATCCCGCCAAGTAGAGTTGTTGGTGTGTGTGGGCAATTTTCCCAAATATATTGGGTACTCGGGGTCGGTAATTTCTACAAAAGCAGTTCCATTGTTGAGTCCCATCAAGGCAAATTCTCTGCCGGAAGTAGCGTCTGTCCAGCCCCAAATATCATTTGCCGCCGTAGCATTAAAGGTACTCAAAGGAATAAAACTCTTCAAATCTATATTGTCACAAGGGTACGAGCCAGCCATACCACCTACACAAGGAATAGTTTGCGCTATCGCAAAATTTACACTTAGTGCCAAAGTCAATACCAACAAAATCTTTTTCATGGCAATTTGTTTTCTATTTTATTTACAATTTTTTATTTCGCTACAAACATATTCGTTGTAGCAAATACTACATTTGTATTATGCAAAGCTATCCAGTACATGCCTGAAGGCAAATTATTTGCAGATACCTCTACGTTATTTTCTCCAATTTGCAAGTTTATTGCAAGACTACTCACTATTTTTCCCTGCATATCTATTACATCAAGCAAGGCGGGCATATTTTCTTTGCTCATAATAGATACTGTGGCAAATGAACTTACAGGGTTAGGGAAAATGCTTATATTTTCTACTAAATGAACATTTTGAATGCCATCTACCATTTGCATTTCTAAATCAATATTTGAAAGATTGGGAATTAATGCAGACAAATTAACGGTAGTAAGCGAACCATAAGAGTAATTTTCTAAGCTTACATCTAAAATATATGCGCCTAAAGGAACATTTTGCAAACTATATGTACCATCGGCATTGGTTTGTGCACTGGCAACAACGGTAGAAGTGCCGCTTACAGTAAGCGTAACCGTTGCGTTAGCTAAAGGATTGCCCTCATTGTCGGTAACGGTGCCGCTAATAGAGCCGCTGTTTGTTTGCTGTGAAACAGAAATCATTACACAAGTTTGGTCGGAGCAGCCATTGCTACCGGAAATAGTGAGACATACATTATACGCACCGCCTGAAGCATACGTATGCGTAGGATTTTGCTGTGTAGAAGTAGTGCCATCGCCAAAATTCCAAGACCAAGCATTTGCGCCTTCGGAATTATCGCTAAAAGTAACGGCAAGGTCTGAAGCACTCACTAAAAAATCTGCCATACAACTTGCCGGAGCCACTACACTTATAGAACTACAAGTTTGGTCGGTACAAGCATTATCGCCCGTAATAGTTAAGCACACATTGTATGTACCACTTGCGGAAAAAGTATGCGTAGGATTTTGCTGTGTAGAAGTAATGCCATCACCAAAGTTCCAAGACCACGTATTTGCGCCTTCGGAGCTATCGCTAAAGGTGACGCTAAGGTCTGAGATACTTGCTGAAAAAGCAGCCGTACAAGTTGTAGTTCCGGGAATTACAATGTCCTCGCAGTAGTCGTCTGTGCAGCCAGTATTGGTGACAATAGACACGCAAACGGTGTAAGTTCCGGGCGCAGAATATACGTGCGGAGGATTTTGCTGCGTAGCAGAAGTAGTGCCATCGCCAAAGTCCCACGCCCAAGTGCTTATTTCTGTTGCGGAAGGATTGGAGGTAGTAGAAAACGAAACCGTGGTAGTTCCTTGCACTACAAAGGGGTAAAACTGCACAAAACAGCCTTGTGCCATTGCAGTACCGAAGCCAAATAGTGCCAATATTAGTGTTAGAATTTTCTTCATAAGAAATTTTTTGCGCGATATTTTATTGCTTAATAATTTATTTCAGAAATTGATTTTCCAAAGATAAATAAAAATTTAGGTTCAGTACTTTAAAATAACTGGTATGCTGCTTCACTTATAAAAAAAATGTGATTTGAGGGTGTTTTTTTTGCTTTTTCACTATGTTCTTTTATTGAAACAATTACTATGTAACCAAGTTTACCTTCCACTATCCCAAAACAATTTATTTTTGTAGCATTATCAAAAATACTTAGCTTTAGCATTTATTTTTTTGCTAAAATTTTTATCGTATGAAAAAAGTATTTTTGGCTGCGCTAATGTTGTTTATAGGCAGCCACTTGCTACAAGCACAAACGCAAGCTATCAAAACCAATCTTTTGGGTTGGGCGGCACTCAATTCCAATATTCAGTACGAATATTCTTCGGGAAGCAAACTTTCTTTTGGCTTAGGTATAGGCTATAAACTGCCGGCTACTATTTCGGTTGATGCCTTGGCAGAACAAACCGATGGCGATAAATATAGCTACACCGGCGACCTAAAAGTAAATGGTGTCTCCTTCACACCTTTTTTGCGCTGGTATCCTTCGGGCGCAATTCGGGGTTTTTATTTAGAGCCTTTTTTGCGCTATTACAACTACGACATTGAATTGCCTTATGAATACGACAAAGACAATACCCTTTACAACGGCAATGCTACGGGCTATGCCAAAGCTTTTGGCGGTGGACTGAACATTGGCGGGCAAATTATTTCGGGCGAGCATTTTGTGATTGACATTTTTGCCGGAGCAGGTATCGCCAACGGAAATGTGCGCTTGGAAGTAATGGACCCCAACTTAGACGAAGCTGACTACGCCGAAATAAAACAAACGATTGAAGATAACAAAGATACGGAAGTGAATGTGTTTATTCTGAACAGTGTGATTGATAAAATAGAAGCCGATGCCAATAGCAATTCCGCTTGGGCGCAAGCCAAAGGCATTCCGGTACCTATTTTCAGAATTGGTATTTCTTTGGGATATGCTTTCTAAAACCGCATTTTCTATTTAACCAAAAAAAGACGCTATTTTTCCTTACAATGAAGTACATTTATCTTATAAAAAACGCTTATACGGGTTATGCTGCGTGGTTGTGGAACGAAATTTTGCACCCTTCGTGGCACAATTATTTTTATTGGCTTATTGGTGCTTCGGCATTTTTCTTTTTGTTGGAATTATTGCGTCCTTGGCGAAAAAATCAAGCTAAATTTCGCAAAGACTTTTGGCTTGATTTTTTTTATATGTTTTTCAATTTCTTTTTGTTTTCGCTTATTATCTATAATGCTGCTTCGGAAGTAGTGGTCAATCTTTTCCGCGATTTTCTGGGCTTATTCGGCATCAAGAATTTGGTGGCTATTTCGGTAGCAAGTCTTCCGGTTTGGGTGCAGTTGCTTATTCTTTTTGTAGTCCGCGATTTTATTCAGTGGAATGTGCATCGTTGGTTGCATAGCTCGCCACGCTTGTGGGAGTTTCACAAGGTACACCATTCCGTAGAAGAAATGGGGTTTGCGGCGCATTTGCGCTATCATTGGATGGAAAATATAGTGTATAATGCGGTACAGTATTTGCCGCTGGCAATGATTGGTTTTGGTATTGACGACTTTTTTGTGGTGTATATTTTTGGTTTTTTGGTAGGACATTTCAATCATTCCAATATTACCGTAAGTGGTTTTACCAAAGGTTTGGTGCTGGGCGCAGCCTTGGGCGCGTATCTCAGCCAAAGTGCTACGGTACAATCTTGGGCGGTAAGTGCAGGCATGTCGGCTACGATTTTTGCCGTTTTATTCACACTCGTTTTCGCTCTTATTTTCGCTAGTATTTTCGGGCGATTTTTGGGATATATTTTCAATAGTCCCGAAATGCACATTTGGCATCACGCTTACGATTTGCCGCCGCAACATACCAAAGGCATCAATTTTGGGCTTACGCTTAGTTGCTGGGATTATATTTTCGGCACGGCATATATTCCTTACAATGGCAGAGATATTCGTTTGGGATTTCCGGGTATGGAAAAATATCCGCACGACCTTGGGCATCAGCTTGTATATGGTTTTGGACTTACAGAAGTGGAAAAAGAAGAGGCAAAATCTTAATTTTAAGCCATGCTTCGACTAAAACCCGCTGCAAAATCTGAACTTGCACTTGTGCAACAAATGGCACAGCAGATTTGGCAAAAGCATTATGTGCCAATTATTGGCGAGGCGCAAGTGGCATATATGCTGGAAAAAATGTATAGCGTTGCGGTTTTGACTCAGCAAATGGAAGAAGAGGGTTGTAGTTTTTATTTTATCGAAAAAAATGAGGAAAAGCTCGGCTATATTGCCGTGTCGTGGAAAGATGATGCTTGTTTATTTATTCACAAATTTTACCTGCAACTTTCCCAACACAGCCAAGGTATTGGCACACAAGCAATGCTACTATTGATGCATAGCTACCCACAAGCCAAATGTTTCAGACTTACCGTGAACAGACAAAACTACAAAGCCATCAATTTTTACTTTAAAAATGGATTTGTCATTACTTCGGTAGAAGATTTTGATATTGGGAGTGGTTATTTTATGAATGATTTTGTGATGGAATTACGCCGATAATCTAAAATTTTTTATTAGGGAAGCTATCGTATTTTACTGTTTTCCCATCCTTTAGCAAAATATCAGTATCTTTTTCATAATTATTTGTTGCCTTTTATGGTGAATGGAGTTTGTTTCCAATTTGTATAAGAATAATGTTTTCCATCAATTAGCCAATTCCACTCGTTGTCATCAATTGAAATGCCTTTACATTGTTTCTGTTTTGTTTTTATGTCACATAGGGTTTTCTTATAAAAAAAATGCAACTAAAAAAGGTAAGCAAGAATTTGTAAATTAGAGTGAGAAAAAAATACCAAATTCAAACTTACCTTATGAACAAAAAGTACAACATTTTAGAAGCCCTACAAAATGAAGAGACATTAGATTTACGAGACAACAGAGGGAAACATCATGATTTATGCTTAATCTTAGTAGAGTTTATAGTGGCACTATTGTGTAATCGAGATGGAATTTATCTTCAATATGCCGTCACATGAGCGCACACCATTCGAGTCTTGTAAAGGAATTAAGTATGGAAAAGTTGCGCAAAAAACGGTATCAAGATCTCATTTACCCATACCATTGAGCAAAGTAAATGGAGCATCTTGGCTAAATTGCTTTATGAGTACTATGGTGTTTCGCTATCTGAAAAGAGAAGAAATGGTTTGCACTTGACGGTAAAGAACTGAAAGGCAGCATTTTAGCAGGAGACAATAGAGGGCAAGCAGTAGCCTTAGCCGTCAATATGAAGACAGGTCAGTTTGTAGAATGTCCTTTTCAATGGCACCAAAGAGAGCGAAGTAGAAGTGGTACGAACAATGCTTAAATCCCCATTAGTGAGTCAAAAATAACGATGGACGATTGCATTTAAAGCCAAACTCCTTGATACCCATAGCTGAAGCAGGCGGTATTTTTTGGTTGGTTTAAAAGACAATCAAGCAGAGTTATTAGCTGAAATGCGATTTTGAAGCGAGCAGGATCAGGGATTTATGCCTATGATTCAGGTGTAAAAAAGGACACGGTAGAGAGGAGCGGCGTAGTTATTGTTCTTATAACATAGAGAAAGCCTATGTGGATAAACGCTGGAAAAGAGCAAATTTTAACTACCTTATTAAGGTACAACGAGAACGAACTATTTGCAATAGCCATACCCACAGTAAGCAAATTGCCTACTTTTAACCAATAAAAGGTGCAAAATCAGGCAGATGCAATGGAATTATACTGTTATTCGTTGTCATTGGCAAGTGGAAACAGCCAATAACACTAGAGATTGTATTTTAAGAGAAGATAATTGAGATGCACTATCACGCACACTAATCAGACAATAGCACTCTGTAGAACTATGGTTATCAGCATTTTAAATAAATCCGACATTAAAAATCGCTCTGAAGTAATGGATTATTTTGCAGACCATTTCTTCAAGTGCATTGCTTTTTTGAAGAAGATTCGTTTTTATAAGAAAACCCTATTATGTCACACCACATTTGGTGTGTTAAAGAATAAATAATTTTATCTTTGGGTCGAATTTTATATGTTGTTCTTGTATTCTGGCTATTATCAATTTTCTCATATGAAAAATCATTTCCTGAAATACTAATAGAACTCGCTTGATTTAAATCCTCGTAATAGAGCAGTTGATTTTTTTCAATATCGTATATTTTTATGCCAGTAGGCCACAGATAGTCTATGGCATAATCTTCGGCAATACCGCCATAATTAATACAAACATATTTTCCATTGTCGGTAAGTAGTAATTCGCCGCCGGGGTGGTCGTGCAGGAGTTGCCAGATAATATTGCCACATTCATCCAGCACATAGTATGTATAGTGCTGTAGCATTAGTGCATTTCCACAGCTATATTGTTCGGGTCGTGTGCAGTTGGTAATAGTCAACCAATATCCTACCACCGTAAGTCCGTTTATGTAAGGTGTTGCCCCGAATCGGGAATTTATTTTACCAAATACAAAATCGTCGGGAATAGGAATGGGTGTATTTTCTAAACGAAACAAACGGATAAGCTCTTTTCTTGGTAGTGGTTGTTGAACGAGGGAGTCATAAAGTACGCCTTCGAATAAATAAGGATTGTTCTCTCGAACATTAAATTCACTACAAAACGCATCATTTTGATAAAACTCTACACTTTCGCACCAGTATTTTTTTGTAGTTGGGTTTTGGAGTTTTCTAATTTTAATGTTTGGATTGATGTGATCAAGTTCGAAATGGTTTAGACCTAGCCAAACTTGCCGCCCTTGCCGCTCTACAAATTCTATCCCTTGTTGTCTTAAAAGCAAATTTTCTGTAGCCGTATCGAGGTATTGGTAAGGGATAGCTGTAGATACATCAAACGGATGGTTTTTCTTCGCTGCATTTGGTTTGTTCTGCCCCCAAAGCCACACTGGCAGCAACAGCACTATTGTTATAATTTTTTTCATTTGCTTATTAAAATGTATTCGTTGGGAATTTTTTTTCATAAATCAGCATACTTCCATCCTTTAGTATAATGCCCTGTCGCTCATAAGATTTTATTTGTTTGACTTGGTCATCGCTAAGTTTAATCGTGTATTTTTCTCTTTTCTCTAAATCATAAATAAAATTACCAATAAAAATCATATTATGAAGAATAGAAAGGTGTCCCCATTCACCGTTGTTTACAATTATTTCTTTACACAATGTATCGTATATAATATGTCCGGGATGAATATACTCACCGCCATCATAAACATCACCAAAAGTTAGCGCGATGTACCTTCCATCAATAGAAGATACAATTTCTTGGCAGTTTATGTTATTTAATTTTACATTTTGTATTTCTTTCCCCTTATTATCAAAAATTAGCACATTTGTCTGATAATATCGTTTATCGGGCATACGCAGTTCATTTTGCGTATAGATGGAACTATTTTTCTTGTATGCGTTTAAATATGCGCAATACGCAACGCACAAATAGTTTTCATTTTGAAATGTTTTATGATAGGTTTCCATAGAATGTATTGATAACTCATTCGTAATTTCATTTCCCTCCATAATTTTACTTATTGCTCCATCAAATACAGCGATACTTTCTTGCGCTTCGACATTTATAGCCCATAGAAGTACTAATATTTGCACTATTTGCCTGTTCATTTTTTATTTTTAATCCTAATGATAAAATCAAGTAACCAAACGCTCTTCCAAGAGCAATTTTTATGTACTTAATGAATTATTTACCCCAAAAAAAAGTTATATCGTGAAATAATGGATAACTGTAACTACATTTTAACCTAAAAATACTACTTTAATTCTCATGTCACAACAACGCCAATTACAACTTATGAAGTATCTTATTCCTTTTGTGGGAGCTATTGTACTTATTATCATTTTATCTGCCAGTACCTTAATAACCATCAAAGCCGGAGAAAAAGGTATTTTGTTCAAAAAATTCGGCGGCGGGCTGGAAAAAGACTACATTTACGGGCAGGGCTTGAAGTTTGTATTGCCTTGGAACGATATGATTATCTACAACGTGCGCGAAGAACTGATGGAAGAAACTATGGACGTACTTTCGCGCGATGGTTTGGATATTACCATTGATGTGGCGGTGCGCTTTAATCCCGAGCCGGAAAAAATTGGCTACCTCCACGACGAAGTGGGTCCCGACTACAAAAATATTATTGTCCGCAATGCACTGCGCGCTGCCGTACGACAAGTGGTGGGCAAGTTTTCGCCGGAGGAAATATACTCTACCCAACGCGATTCTATTAAAATAATGATTGTGGACGAAGTGCGACCTGTACTGAAACATCGCTATTTAACACTCCAAAGTATTGATATTCGCTCGGTGAAATTGCCGCAAAAATACGAAGAAGCCATACAGGAAAAACTCGTGCAGGAACAACGCCAACTTCAATACGAATACCGCATTGCCCAAGAGAGAAAAGAAGCCGAACGCAAGGAAATTGAAGCCAAAGGTATTCGCGCTTTTCAGGAAATAGTATCGCAAGGCATCAACGAAGGTTATTTGCGTTGGAAAGGTATTGAGGCTACGCAAGACCTCGCGAAGTCGGAAAACACCAAAGTGATTGTGATTGGCTCGGGCAAAGATGGTTTGCCGATTATTTTGGGGGATAATTGATAAATTTTAATGAAACTATATGCAATAAGCGGACTTGGTGCTGATGAAAGGGTTTTTAAGTACCTAACGCTTAACTGCGAACTCGTTCCGCTTAAATGGATTATGCCCCAAAAAAATGAAACGATTGAAAGTTATTCCAATAAATTCGTCCGAAAAATAAACCAAAACACAAACGAAAAAATGGGCATTTTAGGCGTAAGTTTTGGCGGATTAGTTGCTGTTGAAATGAGTAAAAAGATGAATCCCGCCCTAACAATACTGATTTCTTCGGCAGAAACAACAAGTGAATTAAGACCAATTTATAACATAATTGGCAAATTACAACTCGTTAAATTCATTCCCGAAAAGTTGTTTATTCCGCCAAAGTTTGCTTCAAATTACTTGTTTGGCGCAAAAGAAAAAGAATTGCTACACCAGATTTTAGCCGACACCGATTCAAAATTTGCAAAATGGGCAATTAATGCACTCCTCAACTGGAAAAATACACAAAAATTGAACAATAAAACCTTGAAAATTAGTGGCACCAAAGACAAACTAATGCCGCCAAGTAAGGACAGCACACTAATCCAAAACGGTACACATTTTATGATTGTGGATAGCGCAAAGGAAATCAGCCAAATTATAAATGAAGAATTACGAAAAGTAAATTAGTTGCAAAATTTCTCTACCTCCGCGCAATCCAAGTGCTGGGGTCTAATTTTTTAGTACCTTTCCATATTTCCAAATGCACTTCGGTTTTGTTTTCTGCTTCGTCCGTATATACCTCGCCGATAATATTGCCAATTTTTACCTCGTCACCGCGCGCTACATATACTTTGCTCAAATTGGTATAAACCGAAAAATATTCGCCGTGCTTCACAATTACCGCCGACTGAAAAGTAGGATTAAATAAAATACTGCTCACTGTACCGTCGGCAATAGCTTTTACCTGCGCACCTTTCGCCGTAGCAATGTTCACACCGTTGTTGGTGGTGAAAATGTTTTTGAGAAAAGGGTGCTTATTTTTACCAAAAGTACCCGTTACAATTCCACTTTCTACGGGCCAAGGCAGTTTTCCCTTGTTTTTGCTAAACGAAGACGATAACTTCTCTAAAGCCACCGAAGGAGCCGCCGCCAAGTTGGCATCTTTGCCCATTTCTGCATTGATAATATTCGCTATCTCTGCATCTAATTTCCGAATAGCCGTTTCCTTTTCCGCCACTTCTTTTTTTAGCGTTTTTTCTTCTTTTTTTAGTTTCGACATTATCGCATCTTGCCGCGACTTATTCGTACGAATTTTGTCCGTTTCCTTGTCCGCATCGGCATAAAGCACTTCTTGCGCCGCTTTTTCCTCCGAAAGTTCCGCTACTTTTTGTTGTATAAACGCCTGTTTGTCTTCAATAGCCGCCACCCGCGCTTTGTGCTGACGATTGATGTACTGCAAATACTTGAGTCGCTTATACGCCTGATTAAAGTTCGCCGCCGACAACACAAAACTCAGATTGCTGTACGATTTGCGCGTTTTATAAGCATAGCGCACCGACTGTGCGTAGTTGTCCAGCAATAGTTTCACATCTTTTCGCATCAAATCCAAACTATCTTCTTTTAAACTTATAATGCTTTGCAGGTCGGTAATTTCTTTTTTAATGGTATTGAGCAATTCCTGCCGCGAGGAGAGTTGGCTTTGTAAAATACGCAATTCGCCCATCGTATTTTCCTTTTTGGCGGCTACTTCTTGTAGCAACTGATTGGTTTGCGCAATTTCTTGCTGCAATTTTTCTTTTTCCGAGCGCAGTCTTTGCGTATCGTCTGTGGGAAAGGCAAATACCAACCCAAAAACGCCACACAATATGCAAAAAGTCAGTATTTTAATCCATTTTCGTGTATCCATCACTCACCTTAAAAGGCATTTCTAAAGATAAATTGGTTGCTATTTTAGAAAAAGTTAAATACAAATCGTATTTGTTTTGATTGGTAAAAATAAGATGCCGTTCGGTAGCAAAATTCTTGTTGTCAATGCTTTCGTAGTCGCTGTATTGCGCTTGGAGGAATCGGTTTTTTGCTTTTTCTTCTACCATAAAACTACTTATGGCAAAATTTTCGGCATTGGCAAACAAAGTTGCATTTTCGTTTTCCAATACATACGTTCCATCGGCAATTTTATTGCGGGAAAAATTTGCATCAATCGGCAAATACGCGCCCCACAACAAGGCTTGTAATTGCGCAAAATCAAGCGGATATTGAATAAAATTTTGGATATAGGCAAAATCTTTGGCGTAGTATCGTTTATTTATTTTGTCGATAAGCCAAAGCGAGTCGGGCGTAATAAGTCCGCGTGCTACTTCAATGCTGATGCCTAATGCCGGCGCAACCGAAATCCAGATAGCACTATCGCGCTGCATGCGGAGCGTTACATTTACGGGAATTTGCGACTTGCCATTTTCGGCAAATTTCACTTTCATTTTAGTAGAAAAACTGTTGGCATCGAACAAGTGTTCATTAATCCGCGCCTGAATAAGTGCGGTTTCTTTTTCGGCAGTGGTATTTTTTTTCGCTTCGCGCGAGGCTTTGCAGGCACTCATATAATACAAGCTGCCGAGCAAGAGTACGAAAAGTACAATTTTTTTGTTCATAGCACAAAATTAACAAAAGGAGCTTATACTTGAGAAAATTTTTAGTGTTGGGAGGTTATTCTATTGTTGATAATTTTCACGTTTAAAAACATTCCCGCCTTTTAATCTTAGCAATTTATTTTCAAATACGTCCTAAAAAACCTACAATTTGGACATCAGGTGTCACTTGCTACACATTGATACACATCAAAGCAATATTTTACGCCCGAAAAACTTTACCTTAGCGATAGGAATGCATTTTTAGATGAAATTACAAGCCAATAATAGGAGTAGCGTACATTCTTTTATTTCATTAAAAGGATTTCACTTGCTTATGTCATTTTTGGCATTTGTGATGGTGTGTGGGGCTATTATTACTTTTTCAAAACGTTTTTATCAGCAGGAAAAAGTCAATACTTCCTTTCAACAGCACTTGTTTAATGACGATACAACTCAAGAAAAACTCGTAAAATCGCACGAACATCGCCTGAATATTCTGGAAAATGCTTTGCAGGAAATACAGGCAAAAGAAAAAGATGCCGGGCAGAAAATTGATAATGTGCCAGATACCATAACGCGTAAAAAAAATACCCACCTCAAAGACAATATCAGCATTATTCCGCCCAATTTGCAAATACACTCAAAGGTAACTTACACCAACGATACAGCAGTGTATTTGATAAGCATTACCAATGTTGGCGAGGATTTGTTTAATCTGAACTACGAAGCAGATATTTCTTTTGGAGAAGGATTCCCTTACAAAAAAAACCTAAAACAAGGCGAAAGTATTGTTTTTAATACCTACGACTACGGTTTTGAAAGTCCACAACGAACAGTGTGGTTTACTTTTACCAACAAAGCCAACAAACATTTTCGGCAGGCGTGGGTTATTGAAAGAAAACAAGGCACACTCATTTTTACAATGAATGCGCCCATGATTTATACAGGATATATTCCCTGATTTTATTTCACTATGGATTTACTTTATTGGCAAGAAGAACTCAAAAAACGCTGGCAATTTCCTTATCAGTGGGGACGAAAACAAAACAATGCTTTCGACAAAGACACGAATTTTATTTATCGAACCGAAAAGTTTGCGGACTTACAAGAAGTTTTAAAAAACGACTTCACCTCGCCCAAAGCAGCGTATGCCCTCAATCGTTGGTACAACTTCTGGTCGGCACAATGTGTGGAATATATTTTTGGTACGCAGCCCGGCGTAGTAAAAATGCAGGACAGCAAAGACAAATACCGCGATTTTTTTATTGAAAATATCCCCTTCGACCACAAAACAAGCGTTTATCCTGCCGCCTACACCACCACATTGTACGAGGCAATGCGTCACAAAAAAGACCTTATCGAATGGTTGTACCACAACCAAAGCCAACAACAACGCCTTCACTGGAAAAATCGGCTGTTTATTGTATTGTATAACAATGATAAACAACACTGGCATCTCAAAGCGGAAATTCTTTTGTTGCAAAAATGTATTAACCAATATTTAGTTAATTTTGCCCCCAATAAATTAACAACTTTACACAGTCCGCAAGGAAATTCTGCCTTGTCGGATATTATTTGGGCGATAAAATAATGGCTTTTGTTATGGAAAACCGTGTGTGCAAACTTTTTGGTATAAAATATCCCATCATTCAAGCGGGAATGATTTGGTGTTCCAACTGGGAACTGGCAGCAGCCGTAAGTAATGCCGGCGGTTTGGGTATTATTGGTGCAGGAGCTATGTATCCCGAAGTTCTTGCCCAGCAACTCCAACAAATACAAAAAGCTACCGACAAACCTTTTGGTGTAAATGTTCCCTTGCTCTATGCCGATATTGAAAAACATATTGAAAGTATTATTCGCTACAAAGTGCCTATTGTTTTTACTTCTGCCGGAAATCCTAAAACTTATACCGCAATGTTGCAAAAAGAAGGAATAAAGGTAGTACACGTAGTTTCGAGTTCTAAGTTTGCCCTCAAAGCCGAAGAAGCGGGCGTTGATGCTGTGGTGGCGGAAGGTTTTGAAGCAGGCGGACACAACGGACGCGAAGAGACGACCACACTTTGTCTTATTCCCAAAGTGCGCCAAACGGTACACATTCCACTCATTGCGGCGGGCGGTATAGGTTCGGGAAAAGCGATGATGGCTACAATAGCACTTGGTGCCGAAGGCGTACAAATAGGTTCGCGCTTTGTTGCCAGCGTAGAATCATCGGCGCATATTGCTTTCAAACAAGCCGTAGTGCAAGCCAAAGAAGGTGACACTATGCTTAGTCTGAAAAAAGTAGTGCCGGTGCGTTTGCTCAAAAATGATTTTTATACACAAATAGCCGAAGCCGAAAACAGTGGCGCAAATGCCGAAAAATTGCAAACAATTTTGGGACGAGGGCGCGCCAAAAAAGGTATGTACGAAGGCGATATGGAAAATGGCGAATTGGAAATAGGGCAAGTGAGTTGTTCTATTGACGAAATAAAACCCGCTGCCGAAATTGTTGCCGAAATTTGGGAAGAATTTATGGCTACGGCACAGCACATTCGCGAAGCGTGGTTGCCGTAGGTTTCAAAGAAAATACTACATAAGCCATTTTTTGCTCCACTGCGGTTGCGCTAAAACTGCGGCTACATCAGGACGATTTTCTAAGGCGGATAGTTTTCTAAATAGCAGCATTAATAAATCGCCGGGAATAAAACTTATGTTTAAAAAACTGCTAAGATTTTGTTGTTGTTTTGGGTTTAGGGCAGTGCTTGCTGCCACTACATTTAGCCATTTATTGCAATAAGCTGCCAAAATATCGCTGCGCAAAACATTTTCTTTCATGCATTGCTGATAAAGCAGTTTTTCTACTTCTTCCGAAAAATTATCGGTATCCAACCAATGACTCATTACGGTAGCATGCATCATTTCATCTTGGGCAAAAGCGACAAATGTTGCGGCGGTTTGCTCATCAATACAGGCGGTGGCAAACATTTGCAGCAGCGAAATATGTTCGCGCCAATTTTGTATCGGAGCAAGTGCTTGGAATAGTTGCGTGAAACTGCGGGGACTGTTGGCAACATTGTCGAATGTTTCGGGAAAATGAATAAAAAAATTAGTCGCGCGTTTGTCTATATTTTGCGTATTTGCCCAGCGCAGCCAGTCTTGCAGGTTTGTTTTAAAATAAATGTGCATCATACGGCTGTGCAGGGCTTCGTCGAAAGTGCTTACATTGTATTGGTCGTTTTCGGGATTGGCGGTAGCGATAATGTACCAATGCTGCGGGAGTTGCCAACTAAGCATTTCGCCTTTGAGCAAAAGTGGCATTAAGCCGCGCAATATACGTTCGTCGGCGCGGTTGAGGTCGTCTAAGAGCAATATGCCGGGACCTTTTTGTTGCGGAATCCACGAAGGAGGCGCGAAATAAGTATTTTTACCATCGGTTTGAGGCATTCCGAGCAAATCGCCCATTTCTTCGAATTGTGCGGGCGATACTTCGCAAAAGGCGTAGCCGAGTTGTTGGGCTATTTGTGCTACGAGTTCGGATTTCCCTACACCTGCTCTGCCCCAAATGCACAAAGTGGTGGGTATTTTTCCTTGTTGGACGGCTATTTCGTTGGCGCGAAAAAGTTGGGCTACAAATTTTTCGATTTCCGATGCACTTAGTTCGGCACCGTAGTTTGTTTGATTATTGTTCACGCAAGAAAATTACAATTTTTTTGTAAAAACTAATTGGCTTTTGCGATAAATTGTTCTGTTGGAGGGATTTTGTAATGTTTTGGGAGGTGATTTTGTGGGAAAGGCAATGATATTATTGCTTCGGACGGGAAAATATTCATTGCCGATGGGAAAAATTTTTATCAAAAATACATAGAAGACCAAAGTAAGCCTGACTGGCTGTAATTTTTCGTCCCACACCAAATCATAGATTTTGGAGGGGGAATGCAAATTACTTGTTGGTTAAATGCCAACTGTTTCATAGAATTTTTGCACTACACTTTGGGACGGGTGCAACGGATATTTGTATGTTTTGAGCAACTTCATTATTTTTGTATAATTTTAAGAAAGAAAATCGTCAAAAAGTAGCCTTGATTGGCTGTAATTTTTCATCCCACACCAAACCATAGATTTTGGAGGGGGTAGTGATTTGTTAAACTAACAAAAATTATTTAAGTCATCTTTTATTTACGATGCTTATATTTTTAATAATTTAAAACCTTTTCGCATGAAAAAAATTATCTACTTGCTTTTTTTATTGTCGGCAAGTAATTTATTTGCCCAAGAATATTTGGTACAAGTTGCTGCATTTAACCAAGCGGTGGAAAGCAATTATTTTAGTAGCCGCGGTTTAAACAATGTTTATTTGCAGCCCAGTGCTAATTTTTATCGCTATGTTTCCGGTCCGTACAATAGCGAAAGTGCTGCCCAAGCGGCGCGCAACGAAGCTGCGGCATTAGGATTTAACGCTTATGTAATGAATATGACTGCCATTCGCGAAACTTGTGCCAGTGCCTGCGTTCCGCAAACTATGAGCTTAGAAGAAAAACTAAAAGTACGCAATATATTCTTCGATTTTGACCGTTCCGATTTGCGCGGCGAATCGCGCCACGAATTAGATATTCTCACGCGTATTCTCAACGAAAACCCAAATTATTTTGTAGAAGTACACGCTTATACCGATGCCAAAGGAACTAATACTTACAACGAAGCCTTATCCGAAAGACGCAGAAACTCGGTAATCAATTATCTTAAAAATCATGGCATTGATGGCAGCAGAATTAAAAGTTTTGCACACGGAGAAGAGTCGCCGGTAGCAAAAAACGAAATAAATGGCACCGACTCTCCCGAAGGCAGACAGTACAATCGCCGTGTGGAACTTAAAGTAAAAGATGGTTCGGGTCTTATTGATGTTGTAGAAGACATTAATGTTCCCGATTATCTAAGAAAATAGAAAATAATTTTGCTCCTCCCTTCAAAACAGCTTTGTCATCTTTTCGATAAATGCAAAGCTGTTTTTTTTCTAAATTTCTGTAAGTCAGCTCATTTTTTTTGCTAACTTTATGATTTTAATTATAACACTTATCCAAATGAAACTTTTAATATCAGGTATATTAATTGCCGCAATCGTGATTGGATTCACTTCTTGTAAAACAAAGTCTTACTTGCCGACCAATTACCCCAAACGTCAGCTTATTTTTGGCGGCGGCGGCGGATTTTCGGGCGTAGAAAGTGCATATTTTTTATTGGAAAATGGGCAAATTTTTTCTCAAACAGGTTTCGATTCTACCTACGTTTCTTTAGGAAAATTAAAGAAAAAACAAGTAAATCCATTGTTTTCTAAGGCAGATACACTTTCTATTGACAGCTTAGAAATGAATGCTCCCGGCAATATGTATTACTATTTGGCATACCAAATGCCCGATAGTAGCGTTCATAAGATTACGTGGGGCGACCCCGCACAACACATTCCCGAAAATATTAAAGATTTTCGCAACGAACTTATGCAAATTATAAGTGAGTTGAAAGAAAATAATCCATAATCTCAGGTATAAATTTTACACAAATGTTATCCAAATTACAATCAATTATTTTTTGTACTTGCCTTGTAAGTACAAGTTTTTTTGCACCTTTGGCGCAAGGGCAAAATGATGTTTTTAAGCAAAAAATGCGTCAAAAAACTATAAATAATGCGCCACCTACTACACTTGCACCAATAGATTTTCATCCGAATGAACATCGTTTGCGGAATACCGCCAACAGTTCGCGGACTGTATTTGGTACATTGCAAAGCCAAAGTTTTAGCGTACCTGCGCAGCGTGTTGCCAATATTATTGGTGCTTATCACGACCCGCAAACCGATTTGCCTATTTTTCTTCAAACCAGTATTAGCTTTCCCAAAAGCAATATTTCGGACAAAGAAAGTGTAACTCTTGCACTCAATGCCTTGTCCGATGCGCTTCCGCAGGGGCTTAAAACCGAAGATATCAGTTTTGATACTTCTTCTAAAGACGAACTCGGCTATACACACTTAAAACTCCAACAAAACTGGCAGGGTGTTCCTATTTTTGGTGCCGAAGCAACGCTTCATTATAACCTCCAAGGAAATATAACGCTCAACGGTCGCTTGCAAACACCGCCGCAAGAAATTACTTCTACCAATCCGGCACTGGACGCTTCAAATGCTTATGCTATTGCAAAAAATGACCTTTCTGCCAAAACTACTTGGAAAGACCTCAGCGAAGCAGAATTGGCAATGTTGCATCATACAAAACCCAAAACCGAGTTGGTTATTTTGCCTACCAATAATTTTGTGGCGGGTCCTTACAAATTGGCTTGGCATGTGCAATTAAAACCCAATTTTGTAGAATGGTGGGATTATTTTATTGATGCGCAAAGTGGTGAAATTCTCAATCAATACAACCATACTTGCAACTTGGTGGGTCCTGCTACTGCTTCGGGCGTGGACTTGAACGGTATTACCCAAACCGTAGGTGTTTTTAAAGTGGGCAGCACTTATTATATGTACGACACTTCTAAAGACATGTACACCGGAAATACCACCGAACCGCAAGCGGGAGATGGCGTAATTGTTACGCTTGATTTTCAAAACAACACAACTTCCAATCCGCAATTTTCGGATATAAGTTCCGGCAACAACACTTGGTCGCCTTTGTCTATTTCGGCACATTACAATGCCGGAAAAAGCTATGATTATTTCAGAAATACCCACAATTGGAAATCTATTGATGGACAAGGAGGCGATATTGTTTCGTTTGTAAATGTAGCAGACGACAACGGCGGCGGCTTGGACAACGCTTTTTGGAATGGCGAGTATATGTTTTATGGCAATGGTAATGTGGCATTTACCAAACTTGCCGGAGGCTTAGATGTAGGCGCACACGAAATGGGACATGGCGTGATACAAAACACCGCTAACCTTATTTATCAAGGGCAAGCCGGCGCGATAAATGAACACTTTGCCGATGTTTTTGGCGTAATGGTGGATAGAAACGACTGGGCATTGGGCGAAGATGTGGTTAAAACCCAAATTTTCCCTACCGGAAAAATGCGCGACATGGCAAATCCGCACAACGGCGGCACCGGACTAAACAGCAACGGCTGGCAACCTGCCAACATGAGCGAAATTTATTCCGGCTCACAAGACAATGGTGGTGTGCACATAAACAGCGGCATCGTTAATTACGCATTTTATTTGTTTGCAACTGCTACTTCCAAAGAAGTTGGCGAAAAAGTTTATTTCAGAGCCTTGAGCCAGTATCTTACCAAATCTTCGCAGTTTATCGACCTTCGTTTGGCAATTATTCAAGCGGCAACCGACCTTTACGGCGCAAGTTCTAACGAAGTGCAAGCGGCAAAAAGTGCTTTCGACCAAGTGGGTATAGGCAACGGACAAGGAGGCGACTATCAAACAGACATTGATACTAATACAGGACAAGAATATATTTTGTGTTTGGATACTAGCACCTCCGACCCCAACACTTTGTATCTGAGCAATACTTCGGGCAATAGTTTTACGCCACTTACCACTACCGGAATTTATCGCAAACCTTCGGTTACAGATGATGGTTCACTAATATTTTTTGTAGGAGACGACAATAATATTCACGCCATAGACCTTACGGAAAATCCTATTGGCGAATATGTACTTACCAACGACAATTACTGGAGTTCGGTAGCTATTTCCAAAGATGGCAAAAGATTGGCAGCCATTCCTGATGCAGCTATTCCTTATATTTATGTGTATGATTTTGATGTGGAAGATTGGGCGGAGTATCAGTTGTATAATCCCACTACCGGAACAGGCGGACAAACCGTAGGCGGTGTGCAATACGCTGATGCTTTTGAGTGGGATTATTCCGGCGAATACGTTGTTTATGATGCCTACAACCAAATAGACAACAACCTTGCTAACGACAACTTAGATTATTGGGACATGGGCATTTTGCACGCGTGGAGCAATAGTAGCAACAACTACGCCGATGGACAGATTTATAAAATTTTCTCGGATTTAGCCGAAGGCGAAAGTATTGGAAATCCTGTTTTGGCAAAAAACTCTCCTTACATTCTGGCTTTCGACTATTTCAATGCGGACGGCGATGCTTATGTACTTGCCACCAATTTAGAAACGGGCGACATTGGGGCTATTTTTCAAAATAATGACCTTGGCTACGCCTCCTATTCTGCTGATGACAACAAAGTAGTATTTACTACCGAAAATAATGGACAAGAAGTAATTGGTGTTATCAATATGCAAGCGGATAAAATAAACAGTTCCGGCAACGCGAGTTTACTAATTGGTGAAGCCAAGTGGCCCTACTGGTTTGCGCAAGGTGAGCGCGATTTTACAGGAATTGAAAATACACCTGCCAATAATTCTCTTTGGAAACTAAGTCCACTACCTGCCACCGAACAGGTTTGGGTAAATTATCCGAACACTTTGGTAGAAAATACGCTGCAAGTAAAAGTCTGCAATTTACTGGGTGAAACATTAGCCCAATATACTCAAAACGTTACGCCGCAAAGTAAAGGAGCTTTCTCGGTTGATATTACAAAATTGCCCGCAGGACAGTATTTTATACAAGTAAGTAATAAAAACACGCAGCTAAGTTTTAATTTTCAAAAAATGTAATGCTGCATAACGCAGATACTATTTCCTAAAAAACGAATCCCCAATGTACAAGTGTTTACTTCAACATTGGGGATTTGTTTTTCGTTTTCTAGCTATATTTCATTTTCAATTTACACTTACCTAATTAGCGTAATATTCCCTTTTTGATAAATTCTTTTTCCATTTGTTAATTCTACTTCTATATAGTATACATACACAGCAATATTTTCGGGATAACCTTTATAAAAGCCATCCCAACCTTCATCATAATTTTGAGAGAAAAATACTTGTTCGCCCCATCTATCGTATACTACAATTCTATAATTACTAATAATACTTTTATTCGTGATAAATACGTTAAAGGTATCATTAATACCATCATTATTAGGAGAAAAAGCATTGGGAACATATATTTTAGTATCTAAGACCTCGGCTGTACAATTAATGCTTTCACTTACAAGCGTACATCCTACGGAGGTATAAATAGAAAATTGAACATTTTCATTATTTACCAAATTAACAATTGTATAGGTATTTAAATTTTGATAAATTGTGTCAATATTATTGTTTACATTTACAATTAGTTCATATTCCTCTGTGCCGATATCATTCCAACTAAATGAAATATTTCCTATACTGTCATTGTTGCAAATGATATTTAAAGTATCCGGTGAGATATTTATTAATTGTCCTTCGCAAGGGATACATACATCGCCGTTGGCGGCTATGATTGCAACATCATTTTCAGTACAAGGATCATTATCATCACAGTTAATTATTTGCAAACAATTTTGATTACTACAATCTGGTGGCGTGCCGGGAATACATTGACAAGCAATACCGTCCCAAGTTTCGATACCATTAGCGCAATCGCCATCATCGCAATTGCCAGGGTCAGGACAAGAGAAAATACAAGAGCCATCATCACAAGTGGCGGATGGATTAAAGTTTAATGCCGTTGGGTTTGTGCATCCCAAAACTGAAGGAGTTACGATACATTCGCATCCGTCCCACGTTTCTATTCCATTGCTACAATCGCCATCATTACAGCCAGGATCTACGGGCGGTGTGCCGGGAATGCATTGACAGCCGTCCCAGGTTTCTATGCCATTGCTACAATCGCCGTCATCACAGCCAGGATCTACGGGCGGTGTACCGGGAATACATTGACAGCCGTCCCAGGTTTCTACTCCATTACTACAATCGCCATCATTACAGCCTGGATCTACGGGCGGCGTGCCGGGAATACATTGACAACCGTCCCAGGTTTCTATTCCATTGCTACAATCGCCATCATTACAGCCTGGATCTACGGGCGGCGTGCCGGGAATGCATTGACAGCCGTCCCAGGTTTCTACGCCATTACTACAATCGCCGTCATTACAGCCTGGATCTACGGGCGGCGTGCCGGGAATGCATTGACAGCCGTCCCAGGTTTCTACTCCATTGCTGCAATCGCCATCATTACAGCCTGGATCTACGGGCGGCGTGCCGGGAATGCATTGACAACCGTCCCAAGTTTCTATGCCATTGCTACAATCGCCGTCATTACAGCCCGGATTAACGGGCGGTGTACCGGGAACACATTGACAAGAATTACTATCCCAAGATTCGGTGCCATTAGCGCAGTTTCCGTCATCACAATTGCCGGGGTCTGAACAGCCTCCTGTACAACTTACAGTAGCACTCCAGCCGGAACCGGAACTAGAACCATCTGATTGAAAAGAAAATGTTAAACATCCATCTATACTCGTGGATGTAAAAGTTTGGTTTCCAGGATAGTTGGCATTACAAAAAGGACCTCCTAAAATATTTGAGCTAACAGGTGAAGAACCATTATATATAATCAGTTGATCCAAACAATTTCCAAAGACATCATCAATGTCAAAAGAACTAAAGGCAACAGAGACAGTTCCACCAGGCGAATCTGGACAAATAGTCGTAGTTGAAGCACTATTTGCCGGATAATTACCATTTCCTCCCGGATCGGTAAAAATAGGTGTTGACGTACAATTAGTTGAAATAGCTCCTCCAATAACGATGGTTCTATTGATACATTCCCATGCAGTTCCAGAAGCATTCGTTGCTCCTATTAGTGCTGAGGGTAATCCGTTTGTAGTGAAACTAATTTGCAAACAAGGGTCTGACCCAAGTCCTATCCAATTAGTGAAGGAGTAATAATTGATTACGGTATTTCCTGCTTGTAATGTCATATTATAATCATAGCCCGAAAGGTTAAAAACAGTAGGAGAAACACTACCCGCAACAACTGTTGCCCCTTGAACCATCATTTCGAATTCATCTAAAAGAGGGTCAAAATTTGAGCCGGTATTACCTTCCAAGCACATTTCTACCGTAAAGCTATAAGTACCATTTCCATTGTCGGTCATTGATACTAAAGAAAAACTTGAATCGTCGCAAGCGAAAAGGTGAAAAGGTAAAAATATTGAAAAAAAAATTGAAAAATATTTATTTAACTTACTTATCAATCGCCATCATAACAGGCCAGGACAAGAAAATACAGAGCCACTGGCGATGATTAAAGATGCCGTTGGTTTGTATCAAACTGAAGGTGATACATTCGATCCGTTCCGTTTTATTCCATCTACAATCTCCATCATCACAGCCTGGATCTACGGGCGGTGTGCCGGGAATGCATTGACAGCCGTCCCAGGTTTCTACCCATTACTACAATCGCCATCACAGCCTGGATCTACGGGCGGCGTGCCGGGAATACATTGACAGCCGTCCAGTTTACCCATTACTCAATCGCCATCATACAGCCTGATCTACGGCGGGCCGATTGACAAGCAATACCGTCCCAAGTTTCGATACCATTAGCGCAATCGCCATCATCGCAATTGCCAGGGTCAGGACAAGAGAAAATACAAGAGCCATCATCACAAGTGGCGGATGGATTAAAGTTTAATGCCGTTGGGTTTGTACATCCCAAAACTGAAGGAGTTACGATACATTCGCATCCGTCCCACGTTTCTATTCCATTGCTACAATCTCCATCATCACAGCCAGGATTAACAGGTGGCGTGCCGGGAACGCATTGACAGCCGTCCCAGGTTTCTATGCCATTGTTACAATCGCCGTCATTACAGCCTGGATCTACGGGCGGTGTGCCGGGAATGCATTGACAAGCAATACCGTCCCAAGTTTCGATACCATTAGCGCAATCGCCATCATCGCAATTGCCAGGGTCAGGACAAGAGAAAATACAAGAGCCATCATCACAAGTGGCGGATGGATTAAAGTTTAATGCCGTTGGGTTTGTGCATCCCAAAACTGAAGGAGTTACGATACATTCGCATCCGTCCCACGTTTCATTCCATTACAATCGCCATCATTACAGCCAGGATCTACGGGCGGTGGCCAATGTATTGACAGCCGTCCAGTTTCATGCATTGCTACAATCGCGTCATCACAGCCAGGATCTACGGGCGGTGTACCGGGAATACATTGACAGCGTCAGGTTTCTACCCATTACTACAATCGCCATCATTACAGCCTGATCTACGGGCGGCGTCGAAGTATTGACAGCCGCCAGGTTTACCCATTACTACAACGCCGTCATTACAGCCTGATCTACGGGTGGCGTGCCAGATTGACAGCCGTCCCAGGTTCTACTCCATTACTACAATCGCCATCATTACAGCCTGATCTACGGGCGGCGTGCCAATCATTGACAACCGTCCCAAGTTTTCCATTACTACAATCGCCGTCATCCAGCCCGGATTAACTGGTGGCGTCAGAACACTTGACAGCCGTCCCAGGTTTCTACTCCATTACTACAATCGCCATCATTACAGCCTGGATTAACGGGCGGCGTGCCGGGAATGCATTGACAGCCGTCCCAGGTTTCTACTCCATTACTACAATCGCCATCATTACAGCCTGGATTAACGGGCGGCGTGCCAGGAATACATTGACAGCCGTCCCAGGTTTCTATGCCATTGCTGCAATCGCCATCATTACAGCCTGGATCTACGGGCGGCGTGCCGGGAATACATTGACAAGCAATACCGTCCCAAGTTTCGATACCATTAGCGCAATCGCCATCATCGCAATTGCCAGGGTCAGGACAAGAGAAAATACAAGAGCCATCATCACAAGTGGCGGATGGATTAAAGTTTAATGCCGTTGGGTTTGTACATCCCAAAACTGAAGGAGTTACGATACATTCGCATCCGTTCCACGTTTCTATGCCATTGCTACAATCTCCATCATCACAGCCAGGATCTACGGGCGGCGTGCCGGGAATGCATTGACAACCGTCCCAAGTTTCTATGCCATTGCTACAATCGCCGTCATTACAGCCAGGATCTACGGGTGGCGTGCCGGGAATGCATTGACAACCGTCCCAAGTTTCTATGCCATTGCTACAATCGCCGTCATTACAGCCTGGATCTACGGGCGGCGTGCCGGGAATGCATTGACAGCCGTCCCACGTTTCTACTCCATTACTACAATCGCCATCATTACAGCCTGGATCTACGGGTGGTGTACCGAATACATTGACAGCCGTCCAGTTTTACCCATTACTACAATCGCCATCATTACAGCCTGGATCTACGGGCGGTGTACCGAATACATTGACAGCCGTCCAGGTTTTACCCATTACTACAATCGCCATCATTACAGCCTGATCTACGGGCGGCGTGCCGGAAACATTGACAACCGTCCCAAGTCTCTATTCCATTGCTACAATCGCCATCATTACAGCCTGGATCTACGGGCGGCGTGCCGAATTTGACAGCCGTCCCAGTTTCTACCATTACTAATCGCCATCATTACAGCCTGATCTACGGGCGTGCCGAATAATGACAGCCGTCCCAGGTTTACCCATTACTACAATCGCCATCATTACAGCCTGATCTACGGCGGCGTGCCGGAACGCATTGGCAGCCGTCCAGTTTCACGCCATTACTACAATCGCCATCATTACAGCCTGATCTACGGCGGCGTGCCAATCATTGACAGCCGTCCCAGGTTCCATTACTACAATCGCCGTCATCACAGCCAGGATCTACGGGCGGCGTGCCGAATCATTGACAGCCGTCCCACGTTTCTATGCCATTACTACAATCGCCGTCATCAGCCTGATCTACGGCGGCGTGCCGAGGTATTGACAGCCGTCCAGGTTTCTACGCCATTACTACAATCGCCGTCATTACAGCCTGGATCTACGGGCGGCGTGCGGAACGTTGGCAGCCGTCCAGGTTTTACCCATTACTACAATCGCCGTCATTACAGCCAGGATCTACGGGCGGTACCGAATACATTGACAGCCGTCCCAGGTTTCTACCCATTACAATCGCCATCATTACAGCCTGATCTACGGGCGGCGTGCCGAACGCATTGACAGCCGTCCCAGGTTTACGCCATTACTACAATCGCCGTCATTACAGCCTGGATCTACGGGCGGCGTGCCGAATCATTGACAGCCGTCCCAGGTTTACCCATTACTACAATCGCCATCATTAAGCCTGATTAACGGGCGTACGAATACATTGACAGCCGTCCAGGTTTTACCCATTACTACAATCGCCATCATTACAGCCTGATCTACGGGCGGCGTGCCGAATGCATTGACAACCGTCCCAAGTTTCTATGCCATTACAATCTCCGTCATTACAGCCTGATCTACGGGCGGCGTGCAAACACATTGACAACCGTCCCAAGTCTCTATTCCATTGCAATCGCCATCATCACAGCCAGGATCTACGGGCGGTGTGCGAATCATTGACAGCGTCCCAGGTTTACCCATTACTACAATCGCCATCAATAGCCTGATCTACGGGCGGCGTGCCGAATCATTGACAGCCGTCCCAGGTTTACCCATTACACAATCGCCATCATAGCCTGGATTAACGGCGGCGTGCCGAATCATTGACAACCGTCCCAGGTTTCTACTCCATTACTACAATCGCCATCATTACAGCCTGATTGACGGGTGGCGTGCCAACGCATTGGCAGGTCCCAGGTTTTACCCATTACTACAATCGCCGTCATTACAGCCTGGATCTACGGGCGGTACCGAATACATTGACAGCCGTCAGGTTTCTCACGATTACTACAATCGCCATCATTACAGCCTGATCTACGGGCGGCGTGCCGAATGATGACAGCCGTCCAGGTTTCAGCCATTACTACAATCGCCGTCATTACAGCCTGGATCTACGGGCGGCGTGCCGAATGCATTGACAGCCGTCCCAGGTTTCCCATTACTACAATCGCCATCATTACAGCCCGGATTAACTGGTGGTGTGCCGGAACGCATTGGCGCCGTCCCACGTTTTATGCCATTACTACAATCGCCGTCATTACAGCCTGGATCTACGGGCGGCGTGCGAATGCATTGACAGCCGTCCAGGCTTTACCCATTGCGCAATCGCCATCATCAGCCTGATCTGCGGCGGCGTGTGACAACCGTCCAAGTTTCTGCCATAATCCGTCATTACAGCCCGTTAACGGGCGGTACCGGGAACATGACAAAATTACTATCCCAAGATCGTGCCATTAGCGCAGTTTCCGTCATCAATTGGGTCTGAACAGCCTCCTGTACAACTTACAGTAGCACTCCAGCGGAACGAACTAGAACCATCTGATTGAAAAGAAATGTTAAACATCCATCTATACTGTGGATAAAAAGTTTGGTTTCAGGATAGTTGGCATTACAAAAAGGACCTCCTAAAATATTTGAGCTAACAGGTGAAGAACCATTATATATAATCAGTTGATCCAAATATTTCAAAGACATCATCAATGTCAAAAGAACTAAAGGCAACAGAGACAGTTCCACCAGGCAATCTGACAAATAGTCGTAGTTGAAGCATATTTGCGGATAATTACCATTTCCTCGGATCGGTAAAATAGGTGTTGACGTACAATTAGTTGAAATAGCTCCTCAATAACGATGGTTCTATTGATACATTCCATGCAGTTCCAGACATTCGTTGCTCCTATTAGTGCTGAGGGTAATCCGTTTGTAGTGAAACTAATTTGCAAACAAGGTCTGACCAAGTCCTATCCAATTAGTGAAGGAGTAATAATTGATTACGGTATTTCCTGCTTGTAATGTCATATTATAATCATAGCGAAAGGTTAAAAACAGTAGAGAAACACTACCCGCAACAACTGTTGCCCTTGAACCATCATTTGAATTCATCTAAAAGAGGGTCAAATTTGAGCGGTATTACCTTCCACATTTCTACCGTAAAGCTATAAGTACCATTTATTGTCGGTCATTGATACTAAAGAAAACTTGAATGTCAAAGCGAAAAGGTGAAAAGGTAAAAATATTGAAAAAAATTGAAAAATATTTATTTAACTTACTTATCATATTTTATAAATACAATTTATTTGATTTAAATTTATGTAACAATAATAGTTGAGATTACTAAAGAAAAAAAAAAATAATAGCCTTTTGTCCTATAAAATAAATGAAGGATAAATTGCAAAGAAGTGTTACGCCTATAAAAAATAAAATTGGTTTCTTTATTTTAGCTAAAATTTGTCTTATTGACTTTAGCTAAAAATCATTAAGATAAATATTTATATTAAATATATTAAAATATGAAAGGTAAAATATTTTAGCCAATTTGAGTCTTTGTCTGATAAAGAAAACGCCAGCTATTGAAAATAGCAAGCATCGAAAGATAAAAGATTTTGTATTTAAAGATTTTTACAAAAATTCGAGGATAATGAGAAAATGAACCAGCGCTTGGTTACTTACAAATAAATATTTTCCACAAAAAATGAAAAAGAAAAGATTTGTTCATCAGGCGTGTTTATAATTTTTAAACAATCAAATTGAAGATTTAAAGCTTTTTAAAATATTTATCAAAAGAAATTAAATATAGGAGTTTATTATTAGCTAATGTATGAAAAAGACAAAAATTTTTCTTTATACGAAATGTATTTGGATAAATCGTTAAAAGAAGCTGAAAAATCAAAAGATTACCACTTAAAAGGGCATCTTCTGGATAGAATGATTAATATAAACGGAAGTATTCAGGATTCAAAAATTTTAGCAGTAGTAAAACAACTGATAGCGGAAAGATACACAAGCTTGGAGTATGCACACCAAGCAGATTTGAGTAGTTTTTACAGGTTATTGTCAAACTTGCATTTAGACGGCTTGTCATTACAAAAAATTGGAAGTAATGAGTCGAATATATTGCAAAAAATTGATGCGGAAATTAAGCAAGCCCCTTCGACAATTTTTGTAGCGGATTATTTAATTACAAAGGCTCGGTTTGTATTTTTTGATGAACCGCTACTTAAATCTTATACGCAAGAAGCTAAGGACTATATTTATGCGCAAAAAATGAACACAGATAGCAAAAATAAGCTATTGCGAAGATTGTATTTTTTAGAAATAACATCGGGCTTTCATTTTGGCTACGACGTACAAGAGATGTTGGCAGTAAGCCAGAAAATGCATGCTATAAACTTACGATACAAATTTGCCGATGCTTTTGGCTTTCTATTTTATTTGCTGTATTTATTTGCAAACCAAAAGCATAATGAAATGAAACTTGAACTGCAAAAAAATAAAACCTTATTTTTTAGAAATGAAAACCAGTATTTTATTAATTTTATTCAGGTTCTTTCTCTAATAAATCAAGGAGAATATGAAAAAACCGTACATTATTTTCAAGAATTGAGCTATGCGAGTAATTTCTATATTTCCATTTGGTCAAAATTGATAGAATTTTATGTGAATTTTAAACTGGGAAATTTGCGCTTATGTTTTTCCTTGTTGGAGAGAATAAAACAATCACTACTAAAGCATAAGCTCTTAACATTCACTTGCGAAAGTTCTACCATTTTGTTAAAAGTATATCGCAAATTGTTACAAAATCCAACAATGACTTTAGGCTCACTTCCGGAAGGAATTAAATCCCCTTTGCATGTTTTTCTTTTTACACAATTATCAAAAAATTGATAAAATAACTTGGAAAAATATAGGACAAATGTCAAAAAAATGCTCAATCATACAAATTAATTAAAATCAGCAACTATAAAATATTCATTTTCAATTAGATATTTAATAATAATCAAGTATTCTTTTCTCTTTTTTGGATAAATGATTTTCGACTGCTGCTAAGGAGCATTTATTTTTTGATACGTTTTAATTATTTTTGAGTTTTAAGATTATATGATATAAGGCACTTTTTTGTAACATAAAATTTTAAACAAGATTATTTTAAAAATTATTTTCCAAACCTCATTATTTATGAAAAAATCTTACTATTTGTTGTTGAATGGAGCAACTAATTACATCTTAAGGATATCAAATCCGATACTGTATTTATTGTTTTCGATGTTCTTTTTTGGGTATAATGTTGTACACGCAGCTTGCCCTCCCGGCGATGGGACAAATGCTTCGGGACAAAAAATTATTTATTTTGGATTGGCTTCAGACGTTACCAATGCAGGAGCTCCTCTCGGTTCTTTTGCCAATCCATTAACAGACTGGAATTCTTCCAATGGTGGAATGGATGCCATAAACGATTGTAGCGGTAATGTAGAAATGCGCTTTATTCCGCATTGTAATTATTCGAGTGCCTCTGCTGGCGGCGATATGACTTTTACAGACCAATTTGTAAATGCAAGCATTAATAATGTAACGATTGACGGGCAAGGCTCGGTTGTAACAAACTCCGCTGCTGCTGCCTCATGGATACGCGTAGTTAATAGAGATAATTGGACGATTAAAAACTTTACATTTAAAGGATATAATGCTAATGCCATTTTACTTACAGACATGGATAATGCCGTAATTGATAACTGTATATTCGACAGCAACCCAACTCAGCGAGCATTGCGCATTGATACAGATAGCGATGCCAACACACACCATGTAACCATCAGCAATTGTTTGTTTGCCAATAATCCTCCCGTTTCCGAAACGCCATCTACGGGCGCAGTAGAAATATTGCAAGGAGAGTTTGACGGTCAATTAACCGTAGATATTATTGATACAGATTTTAAATGTAATGGACGACAAGGTATTGCCGGTGGAGCGTTATGGATTTCGGAGGTAGATCCCAGCGCAACTACCACTTTTTTAAGGGTGAATATTTCAGGGGGAACTTTTGAAAACAATAGATCTACAACGAATACAGGTAGTGGCGGAGCTATAGGATTTAGAACAGAAGGAATTTTGACAATAGATGGTACCACATTTATAGATAACTATTCTACTGCTGATTCAGGTACAGAAGGTGGAGGAGCGATATATTATAGCGGTGATACAGGGAATACAGGTTATTTTCAATGCGACAATGCTGTTTTCGAATCGAATACTACAACAAGCGGCGCAGGCACAAATGGTTGTGGTGGTGCAGTAAATTTAAGAGGCACATATCCCTCCGCTACTTTCACTAATTGTATATTCTCTAACAATGTAGGTGCAAAAGGAGGAGCGATTTATGGACGAAATTCAGCAAATATTTCTCTAAACAATTGCCTTTTTGAAAATAATGATACCCACGCTTTATATAGCGATGCGCCAACATTTACACTCTCAAACTCTACCATTACAGGAAGCACTACTGCATTCTCTGGTGCTTCCAACCTCACCAATTCATTGGTTTGTGGAAATGGAGCAGTAGGAACAGCACCAACTATTACCGACCCCGGCACTACGGTTGTACAAGATGGAGTAGCCGGAGATTGTGCCAGTCCGGGAAGTGCGGGAAGTAACCTCACCAATCCCAATTTAGTTGCCAGTTCCGCTTGTCCGTTTAGTGCTGCCCTTTGCGAGGCTTCGGGAGGAGCAGATATTACGATTGCCGGATGTACTTATTTTTGTGCCGACGGAAGCACCGTTCCGGCAGCAGCATCGGGCAATGCAGGATTTAATGTTACCGGCGTATCTTCTTGGATTTCTCCTTGTGTTTTAACCGATTATACGTATGTGTTTTTAGTAGTAAATTCTTCGGGAACTATTGTTCAGATTATTAATGGAGATACGGACGGTGACGGTATTCCTAACTTTGCGGAAATTCCGGCAGTAAATACCTTAATAGACCTTGATATAAATAGCTTACCACCGGATACTTATACCGTATATGGCTTTAGCTATAGAATTGCTCCCATAGCTGATGCTTATTCACCTGTTCCGGCAGTTGGTCAAACATTATCATCACATCAAGCAAATATAACCGCCGGACAATGTGCTTCTTTATCTACCGGTGCAATAAGCACCATAGTTTTAAACCCAATAGTTGTTGAAGCAACAACCCGTTGCCCCGCAGTACCGGACGGAACATTTTTTATTGATGTTACGAATGTAACGGGTGGACTGCCGGAAGAACTGGGTATTGGTTCTTATAGTATTACAAACGTTCCTGGAGTAGCTTCTTACACTTATGGAGCAGGTACGGTTTCAAGTTCGGCTATCACGTATAGTTCTGGGGCTACAATAGATATAACAGCACTTGATAATAATAATCCTGACGGAGGAGATGCAACTTGTGTAGATTGTTCTTCGGTAGTGCTAACTTTAAATCATTTGTCTTGCGTACTCACCTCCGACCTTCAACTCATTAAAACCGTAAACAATGCTACACCCAATGTGGGCGAAACAGTAACATTTACAATAACCGTTCACAACAATGGTCCTGACGATGCAACAGGTGTAGCTGTAACCGATACAATTCCGAATGGATACACCAATATTCAAAGTATTTCCGGAGCCGGAAGCCTATCCGGCAATAATATTACTTGGAGTGGCTTAAGTATTGCCAATGGTGCAGATGCAGTACTTACTTTTATGGCGGAAATTGCTGCACCATTAAATGGAGTTACCTATGTAAATATATCCGAAATAACCGCCTCTAGCAATATAGATCCCGACTCTACCCCAAATGACAACACCGAGACAAGTGGAGATATTGGCTCGGTTGATAATGACGGAACCCAAGATATTACTGACCAAGACGACGTAGATGATGCATTGGTAACTCCATTACAATCCGATTTATCTTTGGTTAAAACAGTATCCGCTTCAACAGTAAATGTGAACGATGTAGTAACATTTACCATAACAGTTCATAATGCAGGACCAGATACAGCAACTAACATTACCGTAAAAGATGTAGTACCTTTGGGTTACACCAATATTACGTCAATCACTCCTTCGGGAAGTTTAACAGGGCAAACTATAAATTGGAATATTGCATCATTAGCAGTTGGGGCAGATGCTGTATTGAGTTTTCAATCAACTGTAACAGCTACCGATTCTTATATAAACATCGCCGAAATCATAGCTGTAGATCAATTCGACCCGGATTCATCACCCAATAATAATGTAGCTACTTCTGGAAACATTGGCTCAGAAGATGCCGACGGCACACAAAACACTACATTAGGAGACCCCGCCGGAGAAGATGATGTGGACGATGCGGCGGTTAGTATTGCACCAGTATGTAATCCAAATGTTGGAACTTGGGCAAATTAATTTTGGACTAATTAAAAAATAATTGTTTTTATTTTTTTAATATATATTTTATATTATATAAAATTTTATTTATTTTCGATGGCGAATTTCATATAAAATTATTAAACCAAAAGCCTTCCAAATGTTTGGGAAGGCTTTTGGTTTAAGTAATTGGACAAAAAGAAAACCAGTATAAATTATTGATATTCCTTGGCAAATTATTGAAATCAATATTTAATTTCTTTTGGGTAGGTACTTAATAATTTATGCTCTATCAATAATTTCTGATATTTTTTGAAAGGAATTAATTTCTACAACAAAGTAAATCATATAATCAATCTGTTTTATACATGCAAAATAATTGTCATTTATTTTTTTCTTAAATGATGCCTTTATTATGGAAATGAACAAATACAGCAAGACAATAACACAAGACCCAACGCAGCCAGCCGCCCAGGCAATGTTGTATGGTATAGGCTTACAACAAGAAGATTTGCAAAAAGCGCAAGTAGGTATTGTGAGTATGGGCTACGAAGGGAATACTTGTAATATGCACCTTAACGAACTAGCAAAAGAAGTAAAAAAAGGTACGATCAATGCTGATTTGATTGGTTTAATATTTCATACTATTGGTGTTAGCGATGGCATTTCAAACGGAACGCAAGGTATGCGATTCTCTTTGGTATCAAGAGATATCATTGCAGACTCAATTGAAACGGTCGCAAATGCGCAATGGTATGATGCCATCATTGCGTTGGCAGGGTGTGACAAAAATATGCCCGGCTCTATTATTGCTATGGGACGACTTAATAGACCCGCCATTATGGTATATGGAGGAACTATTTATTCGGGAAAATGGAAAAATGAACCACTTAATATCGTTTCTGCTTTCGAGGCATTAGGAAAAAAAATTCAACAAGCAATAACACCCGAAGATTTTTTAGGTATCATTCAGAACGCCTGCCCGGGCGCAGGTGCTTGCGGTGGAATGTACACCGCCAATACAATGGCTAGTGCAATAGAAGCATTGGGAATGAGCTTGCCATTCAGTTCCTCAACGCCGGCTTTAGACCCGCTTAAAAAAGAAGAATGTATCCAAGCTGGTGAGCAAATTCGTTACTTATTAAAACATGATATCAAGCCCAAAGATATTATGACCAAGGAATCTTTTGAAAATGCCATAAAGATACTTATCACTTTAGGAGGCTCAACAAATGCAGTTTTGCATCTAATAGCAATGGCGCATGCTGTTAATATTAAACTTACCATAGATGATTTTCAAAAAACAAGTAATATAACTCCTGTGTTGGCAGATTTAAAACCTAGTGGAAAATATTTGATGGAGGACTTACACCAAGTAGGCGGCACACCGGCTTTAATGAAATATTTGCTGGAAGAAAATATGTTAGACGGAAATTGTTTAACTGTTACAGGAAAATCACTGAAAGAAAACCTCCATAAAGTACGCCCATTATCTTTAGGACAAAATGTAATTTTTCCTTTAACAAATCCGATAAAATCTGAAGGACATATTCAAATTTTATATGGAAATTTGGCCACACAAGGTGCTGTTGCTAAAATTACAGGTAAAGAAGGTACATTTTTTGAGGGAATAGCCATTGTATTTGAAGACGAATTTGAAGCTATAAAAGCGATTGAAAATAGTAAAGTAAGACCCGGAAACGTACTTGTAATAAGGTATTGCGGTCCTAAAGGTGCTCCCGGAATGCCCGAAATGCTCAAGCCTACTTCTGCCATTATAGGTGCTGGTTTGGGCAATAAAGTTGCGCTGATAACTGACGGGCGTTTTTCAGGTGGCACACACGGCTTTGTCGTCGGACACGTCTGTCCGGAAGCACAAGACGGCGGAAATATAGCTTTGGTGCAAAATGGCGATTCTATTGTAATTGATGCGAAAAACAATACACTTTCTTTAATGATAACTTCCGAAGAATTAGCAAAAAGAAGAAATAATTGGCAAGCTCCTCCACTAAAAGTGAACAAAGGAGTATTGTATAAGTATGCTCAATCAGTTTCTTCTGCCTCAACCGGTTGTGTTACAGATATATAACAAAAATAAAAATTTTTATGCAAGAAAACTTTATTACTGGTGCCGAAGCTGTAATGCGTTCTCTGATTCAAGAAGGGGTAGATACCATTTTTGGCTACCCTGGTGGCGCAATTATGCCAATTTATGATGCTCTTTTTGATTATACCCATATCGTAAACCATATTTTGGTACGTCATGAACAAGGTGCAATTCACGCTGCTCAAGGTTACGCTCGTGCTTCAGGAAAAGTGGGTGTGTGTTTTGCCACGTCAGGTCCCGGTGCTACCAATCTTATTACGGGCTTAGCCGATGCACAAATAGATTCTACGCCTTTGGTTTGTATAAGTGGCCAAGTAGCTTCTCATCTTTTAGGAACAGATGCTTTTCAAGAAACTGATGTAATTGGAATTTCAATGCCCATTACAAAATGGAATTTACAAGTAACCGATGCCAAAGACATTCCTGATGCCTTAGCACGTGCTTTTTATATTGCTCGTTCCGGACGACCCGGACCGGTTTTAATTGACATAACTAAAGATGCTCAATTTGGAAAACTGCACTACAAATACGAGAAATGTACTAAAATTAGAAGTTTCTCACCTGTACCGTCATTAAATATTCAAGCAATAGAAGAAGCAGCTGCTTTAATAAATAAAGCCCAAAAACCCTATATTCTTGTAGGGCAAGGCGTTATTCTAAGCAAAGCCGAAAAAGCCCTATTAATGTTTGCCGAAAAAACAGGAATTCCCGTAGCGGCAACACTTTTGGGCTTAGGGGCATTTCCGGCTCATCATCCTCAATACGTAGGATATTTGGGAATGCACGGCAACTATGCCCCGAATGTTAAAACAAATGAATGTGATGTCTTAATAGCCATAGGAATGCGCTTTGATGACAGAGTTACAGGAAATATAAACGATTATGCAAGGCAGGCAAAAATTATTCACATTGATATTGATAAGGCTGAAATAAATAAAATTATTCCTGTAAATGTAGCCATCCACGCCGATGCCAAAGAAGCATTAGAAGCATTGATCGACAAAATAGAAATAAAAAATCATACACAATGGATAAACGAATTTAATGCCCTTAAAGAAAAAGAATATGAAGTGGTTATTCGTAGTGAAATCAATGTAAAAGAAGGGGCTTTGAAAATGGCAGAAGTAATCCATTTACTTTCCGAAAAAACAAACGGTAATGCTATTATTGTTACAGATGTAGGACAGCACCAGATGGTAACTTCCCGATATTTTAAATACAACAAACGGAATGGAAATATTACTTCAGGCGGGTTGGGTACAATGGGATTTGCATTGCCTGCTGCCATAGGCGCGAAAATTGCTAAACCTAACGATACCGTTATTGCCATTATAGGTGATGGGGGTTTTCAAATGACGATGCAAGAGTTAGGCACCATTTTACAATCGGATATAGCGGTTAAGATTATTGTCTTGAACAATAATTTCTTGGGAATGGTGCGTCAGTGGCAACAGCTTTTTTTTGATAAGCGATACTCTTTTACCGATTTGGTAAATCCGAATTTTGTCGCTATCGCAAAAGCCTATAATATTGAGTCCCAAAAAATAGAACGGCGGCAAGACTTAGACACAGCTTTGGAAAATTTATTAACACACTCCCAAGCCTATTTATTAGAAGTAGTGGTTGTAAAAGAAGAAAATGTTTTTCCTATGGTTCCCACAGGTGCTTCGGTTTCTGAAATACGCTTAAACTAATTTTTTATGGAAGAAAAACTATTTACCATCTCCATTTTTACCGAAAACCATATTGGAATTTTAAATCGAATAACGGTAATATTTACACGTAGGCATTTAAATATTGACAGTATTACCGCTTCAGAGTCAGAAATAAAAGATGTGCATCGCTATACTATTGTACTTAAAACAAGCTATTGGCAAGTTGAAAAAGTAATAGCCCAAATTGATAAACTTATTGATGTTCTAAAAGTATTTGTACACGAGGACGAAGATATTATATATCAAGAAATTGCATTGTACAAGCTAAAAAATCAATTAATTATCCAAAGTGATATCGAAAAAGTTATTCGAGAAAATCATGCGCGCGTATTGTCGGTTTCTCCCGAATATATTGTTATTGAAAAAACCGGACATACGCACGAAACACAACAACTTTTTGACAAACTGAAAATGTATGGAATTTTGGAGTTTGTACGTTCGGGGAGAGTGGCAGTTACAAAACCAATGAAGGAGTTGAGTTCCTACTTAAAAGAAATTGAAGAGAATCAACCATAATTTTATAACATCAAAATATTGAAAAATGGCTTTAATAAATTTTGGAGGACAACAAGAAAATGTAATAACACGTGAAGAATTTTCATTGTCCAAAGCAAAAGAAATTTTAAAAAATGATACAATTGCTATTATTGGATACGGTGTACAAGGTCCCGGACAAGCATTAAATTTACGAGACAACGGATTTAATGTAATTGTAGGACAACGCAAAGGTGGAAAAAGTTGGCAAAAGGCAATTGACGATGGCTGGATTGAGGGAGAAACACTCTTTAGTATTGATACAGCTTGCGAAAAAGCCAGTATTATTCAATATTTATTGTCTGATGCAGGGCAAATTGCTTCTTGGAATACCGTTAAAAAACATTTAACCAAGGGAAAAACCTTGTACTTTTCTCATGGGTTTGCAATTACTTTCAATGAACAAACGAATATAATACCACCGTCCGATATTGACGTTGTATTAGTTGCGCCCAAAGGTTCTGGCACTTCCTTACGCAGGTTATTTTTGAAAGGACAAGGATTAAATTCCAGTTATGCTATTTACCAAGATTACTCCGGAAAAGCGTTCGACAAAGTAATCTCTTTGGGAATTGGCATTGGCTCAGGTTATTTGTTCGAAACAGATTTTAAAAAGGAAGTATATTCAGACCTTACGGGTGAACGCGGAATTTTAATGGGAGCTTTAGCAGGCTTATTTGAGGCACAATACCAAGTATTAAGAAATCATGGACACTCCCCTTCAGAGGCTTTTAATGAAACAGTAGAAGAACTTACGCAAAGTTTGATGCCTTTGGTTGCCGAAAATGGAATGGACTGGATGTACGCCAATACGTCTGTTACCGCACAAAGAGGAGCATTGGATTGGAAAAATAAATTTCGTGACTTAAACATTCCTCTTTTTGAAGAACTATATGCTAGTGTGGCTTCGGGAAAGGAAGCAAAAAGAGTAATTGAAGAAGGGAGCAAGCCTGATTATCGTGAAAAATTAGAGCAAGAACTTATTGAAATTCGCAATTCTGAATTATGGAAGGCAGGGAATTCTGTACGAAAACTACGTCCTAAATTATAATTATGTAAAAAATATTGTATTTATTATGCAAATTTTATTAATAAAATTATAATATTTATTGCCTTTATATTTCATCTAAAATACCGCATCCAAATCCAAGCAATTTGCCAGAAATACAAAGCGAACCATTCGCCACTTCGGCGTTTGCGGGTGTAGTTGCGATGAATTTTTGTCTCAATCTCGCCGGCACGGTCTATTTCTTTTTTAAAAACATAATATACTTCCCGCGCGTTGCCATTGTTTATTGCCGTAAGGCGGGCATCTAAGTTTTGGGTTATGCCTATTTTGTAAATGCCATAAAACCAATTGGCAAACCACCAGCCCAAAACAACCAAAGGTACACTTAGATACATTACCAAAATTTCGCCATAAAGCAGATATACGATAAAAGAAGTTTCGATAATAAGCAAACTGAGCAAAAATTTTAAGCTCGGCGAAACAGGTTCTTTTATCAAATACAAATATCGGCGCGTTTTATTGGTGGGGCGTTGGTCGTTCATAATGTATTGCATACGGGCAAAAAATACGCCAGTTGTAGTAACTTCAAAAGTTGTTCAGTTATTATTTTCCCTACCGAAAATCCCAATTATAGCCAGCAATGTGCATGGTTGCGGCTTTCAGAAGCTCTATCGTAGCACGCACATCGTCTCTGTGTACCGTTTCTACGGTTTGATGAATATGGCGCGTAGGAATAGACAAAGCTCCGGTAATACAGCCACCATCTAAGGCAAAGCGTTGGATTCCGGCAGTGTCCGTTCCGCCGCGTGGAAGCACTTCTGCTTGCCAACGGATGTTTTCTTTTTGGGCAAGTTCTTTTAAAAATGCCAACATTCGATAGTCGCAAATTACGGAAGAGTCCATCACTTTTATAGCAGTACCTTCGCCCAAGCGTGTTATCATTTCTTCATCTTTGGCATCGGCAACATCGTAAGCGATAGTAGTGTCCAGATTAATCCCAAAATCGGGATTTATATGCAAGGTCGCTACTTGCACACCGCGTAATCCCACTTCTTCTTGTACCGTAAATGCCGCATATACATCATAGTCGGGCTGTTGATTTTTCATTTCTCTAAAGTATTCCAACAAGACATAGACAGCAATTCGGTTATCAAGCGATTTGCCATTTACACAATCGCCCAAAGGCATCAAGTCGCCTACACGCGTAATGGTATCGCCTACGGAAATGTATTTTACTACTTCTTCGTAAGGCAAGCCTGTATCAATAAAAAAGTGCGTTGTTTCTAATTTTTTACCTAATTCTTCGGCGGTCATTACATGAATAGGTTTACTGCCCATTACACCAAGAATATCTTTTTTACCATGCACAATAACACGCTGCGAAGTAAGTGTTTTAGGGTCGAAACCGCCAATAGTATGAAAACGCAAAAAGCCGCGTTTGTCAATATGCGTCACCAAAAAGCCAATTTCGTCCATGTGGGCGGCAAGCATTAAGCGATGCTTATCCGATTTCCCTTTTTTTACGGCAATTACATTGCCTATGTGATCCGTATAAACCTTATCGGCAAAAGGAGAAACAGTATTAATGACAAATTCGCGCACGCGCTGTTCGTAGCCCGACGTACCCGCAAGTTTGCAAGTAGTGGCTAAAAGCTCAAAATCTATTTTCATAAAAGTTATTTTAGTACAAAGATACCCAATATTTAGGAATAAGGTTTACACTTCGTTTTTACCAAGTGCCGTTGATAATGGACACTTTAATCGTATTGGTGCTTCCGCGTTCCTGAATGGGCATACTTCCGGTATTGAGTACAATATCGCCCACAGAAAGCAGATTGCGGTTGAAAAGCATTTGGTGAACATCATAAATGGTTTGGTCGGTGCTGACAAAGTTGTTGTAATAAAATGCGCGCACGCCCCAAATTAAACTCACTTCATTGAGCAAGTCGGGATTTTCGGAAAAAACAAAAATATTGGCTCTCGGGCGGAAACTCGACAATTTGTAGGCGGTATAGCCCGACTTTGTGAGTCCGATAACGGCTTTTGCTTTTACACCTTCGGCAATTTTACAGGCATTGTAGCAAATAACATCGGAAAGAATTTTTTTAGAATTTTTATCAAACGGATACTCATTGTTGTAAATAATGGGGTCTTCCTCCGATTTTTCCAATATTTTGTGCATAATATTAATCACCTTCACGGGGTGCTTGCCCGAAGCCGTCTCGGCAGAAAGCATTACGGCATCGGCACCATCAAAAATAGCATTGGCTACATCGGTCACTTCGGCACGAGTAGGCGTAGCGTTTTCTATCATGCTTTCCATCATTTGCGTGGCAATAATTACGGGTTTTGCTGCTTCGTTGCATTTGCGCACAATATTTTTTTGGATAATGGGCATTTGTTCTACCGGAAGTTCTACGCCTAAATCGCCACGCGCAACCATTACCGCATCAGCAGCTTTTATAATGGCATCAATATTGGCAACAGCTTCGGGTTTTTCTATTTTGGCAACTACTTTTGCCGGATGAGCTTTTAAATCAATAATGCCTTTTAGTTTCACAATATCATCTGCTTGCCGAACAAAAGAGAGTGCTATCCAATTAATTTTTTGCGAGAGTATAAACTCTAAATCCTGCGCATCTTTTGGAGTAATAGAAGGAACCGAAACTTGTGTATCGGGCAGGTTGATACCTTTTTTGGGTAGGACTATACCGCCAAAAATCACTTCCGCCATTACCTCCGAACCATTTAATATCTGTACAGTTTTTAGCTCTATTTTCCCATCATCAATTAATATTCTATCGCCAACTTTTATATCTTGCGTAAAAGCATCATACGAAACATACATTTTTTTTGCATTACCTACTATTTTTTCGGTGGTAAAAATAACCTTATCGCCTATTGCAAGTTCCGTATTTTCTTCCATTTCGCCCACTCGAATTTTAGGACCTTGCAAGTCGGCTAAAATGCCTACGTTGGTGTTTAGTTCTGCATTTAGCTTTACGATATTTTCAATAATATTTTTTTTGTCTTCATGCGTTCCGTGCGAAAAATTGAGGCGAAACACATTTACACCTGCAAAAATGAGTTTTCGCAGCATTTCTTCGGAACTACTGGCAGGTCCTACCGTAGCAATTATTTTGGTTTTGGTATAAATACCCATAAATTATACTTTTTTTAAAATTTTGTTCGTGTCAAATTTATAACAAGTAAATGTTACCACAAAGGCTTGTTGATTACAGCACAATAAGTTTAATAAAATTTAATATTTTGAAGCGGCAGTTTGCTCGCCAAATGCTTTAAGATAAAAAGGCGTTGCGTATGCCAAATCCAAAAATTGTTGCTGGGAATACGCCTCAAAAGCCAGTTCTGCCAAAGCGTCTAAGTAGTATTCTGTTGCCGATTGAAAAGAGAACTTCGGGTCTGTCAAAAAGTTTTTTGCTTTTTCGGCACCACTACCACAGATACAAATATCAGTCCATTTTTCGCGCAGTTCCGCAAAGGAATTTTCGTGCAGAATATAGGCTTTGGGCGACATTATTTCCTGTATTTTTGTAGTGTATGCGGCACAAAAAACTTCCATGCGCCGCGCATCAATCATAGGCAAATATATTGTATTATTGGGTGCCTTTTGCTGTGCCGCCCGCGCAATAATACGCAAAGTGTTGATGCCGACTATAGGAATTTTCAACGCATACGCTACTCCTTTGGCGGTACTCAAGCCTACACGCAAACCTGTGTAAGAGCCGGGACCTATACTTACGGCAATAGCAGCTATTTCGTTCCAATGGCTTTGGCTTTGTTGCAGTATCGCCTGAAGCATTATATTGATGCTTGCCGAATGTGATTGGGCGATGCTTTGGCTTTGCCGGACGATAATTCGTTGCGCCTGCGCCAAGGCTACGCTACAGTCTTTCCCGGAAGTTTCAAGGCAAATTATTTTGGACATACATTTTACATTTATACAAAAACAGCTTTTATAGAAGGTTTAAAAAACGAGCCTTATTAGAGTATATAGCTATTTTTAGTTATATGAAAAACTTTTGTATTATTTATCATGCAAAAGAGGCTGCCTATTAATCAGACAGCCTCTTTCTTATAGTATGAATATTTGGGTTAAAATAGTTTCATATTATCCAGCACACTCATCACACCTTTTACGGCTTGTGCGGATTCGTCGAGTAAGTTTTTTTCATCTTTATCCAAATGTACTTCTACAATTTGCTCAATGCCTTCTTTCCCTAATTTTACAGGTACGCCCAAATAAATTTCACGCAAACCATATTCGCCTTGCAAATAAGCACAGCAAGGGAAAATACGTTTTTCGTCTTTGCAAATAGCTTCTACCATTTGTGCAGCAGCCGAGCCGGGTGCGTACCAAGCCGATGTTCCCATTAGTTTCACCAATTCGCCACCACCTACTTTTGTGCGCTCAATAATGGCATCAAGTTGGTCTTTATCAATAAGTTCGGTAACAGGAATACCACTTACAGTAGTATAGCGCGGCAGTGGCACCATTGTATCGCCGTGTCCGCCCATCAATAAGGCTTGAATATCTTTGGGAGATACCTTTAAGGCTGTCGCCAAAAATGCGCGATAGCGTGCAGTGTCTAAAATACCTGCCATACCCATCACTTTGTTGGCAGGTAAGCCCGATGCCAAATAAGCGCAGTATGTCATCACATCTAAAGGATTTGATACTACGATAATAATGGTGTTGGGAGAGTATTTTACTACCTGTTCTGTTACAGATTTTACAATACCTGCATTGATAGAAATAAGGTCGTCTCGGCTCATTCCGGGCTTGCGCGGCACACCGGAGGTAATTACCGTTACATCGGAATTGGCAGTAGCGGAGTAGTCGTTGGTTACGCCTGTAAGACGACTTCCGTATGAGTTAATAGGAGCAGTTTGCCACAAATCAAGGCTTTTTCCTTCGGCAACACCTTCTTTAATGTCTAATAGCACCACTTCGTGGGCAAAATCTTTACCGGCAATTATTTGCGCACAGGTAGCACCAACGTTTCCTGCGCCAACTACGGTTACTTTCATATTATTTGTTAATATTTTAAATTGAGTATTGAAAAATAGGCTGCAAAGTTAGGAAAAACTATGGAAAAGTGCTTATTATTATGGTTTTACCAAAAATATTGCTTGGTCGTATTCTATGGGCGAAGCATCATCTACCAATACTTTTACGATAGTTCCGCTCACTTCGGCTTCTATTTCGTTAAATAATTTCATTGCTTCTATAATACACACCACATCTCCTTTGTTGATGGTGTCGCCTACTTTTACAAAAGATGGTTTTTCGGGACCCGGCGAGCGATAAAATGTACCAATCATAGGCGATTTTATGGTAATATAATTTTCGTCAGTAGCCGGAGTACTTTCTTTTGGTGTGGCAGGTTTTTCAACATTTGCCGAAGTTTCTGCAACAACTACATTGGCTGCGGGCATTATTGGTGATGGTATCACCGTAGGCACCGCCGATGGATACGAAGGCAATACATTGGCTACGGTGGTGTCGGGTGTGTAGCAAGCGTTGCTGCGAATGGTAATATCAAAGTCACCATTTTTTATTTTTACTTCCGCAATATCGGTTTTGTTAATTAGGCGGATAAGTTCTTGAATTTCTTTAAATTCCATATAAGTCAATTTTTAAGATAAGCGTACTGTTTGGGGTATAAAGCATGGGCAAATATAAAAAAAACCGACATCGTTTACTGATTTGATGCCGGTTTAAGTATAAATTATTTTTCAATATCGAAAAAATTAGTCTTTTACACGCTCTACATACGAATTGCTGCGGGTATCAATTTTTATTTTTTCTCCTTCATTTACAAACAAAGGAACATTGATAGTGGCACCGGTTTCGAGTGTAGCGGGTTTTGAAGCGTTGGTGGCAGTATCGCCTTTTATGCCGGGCTCTGAGTAAGTAATAAGCAAACTTACGAATTGTGGTAGTTCACAGCCCAGAATTAAGTCTTTTTCGGCGTGATAAACCACCTCTACTTCTTGTCCTTCTTTCAACAGACCAGGATTGTTAATCAATTTTTCCTCCATTGCTACTTGCTCAAAAGTTTCATTGTTCATAAAATGAAAATGCTCGCCATCGGTGTATAAAAACTGGAACGGTCGGCGTTCTATTCTGGCAGATTCTACCTTATGACCGGAAGGGAAAGTATTGTCGAGTACTTTTCCGGTGGTCATACTTTTTAGTCTGGTGCGTACAAATGCGGCACCTTTGCCGGGTTTCACATGTTGAAACTCTACAATTTGAAAATAATCGTTGTTAAACTCAAGACATAATCCGTTGCGAAAATCGGCGGTTGTTATTGTTGCCATTGTGTATGCTTGTTTTGTATCGAAATATATAAAATAAAATTATAAAAAATTAATATGCCCAATCCAATAATATTGCGCCCCAAGTGAATCCGCCACCAAAGGCAGTCAATACTAACTTATCGCCTTTTTTTAACTGATTTTCCCATTCCCAAAGGCATAGTGGAATAGTTGCCGCTGTAGTATTACCGTACTTTTGAATATTGAGCATTACTTTATCCATCGACAACTCCATACGCTTGGCAGTAGCTTCGATAATGCGAATATTGGCTTGATGCGGCACCAACCAAGCTATTTCGTCGGACGAAACATTATTTTTTTCCAGTATTTCTGCCGACACATCTGCCATGCGTGTCACGGCGAATTTGAAAACATTTTTTCCTTCCTGATAAATATAATGCTCTTTGTTGGCAACAGTTTTTTCGGTAGAGGGACTTACTGAACCGCCGGATTTTTGCACCAAAAACTCCCGCCCACTGCCATCGGTTCGGGTTATTACATCAATAATGCCAAACTCGTTGGAACTCGGCTCTATTAATACTGCTCCTGCGGCATCGCCAAACAAAATGCAGGTAGATCTGTCGGTGTAGTCCACGATGGAACTCATTTTATCCGCACCTACCACTACTACTTTTTTGTAATATCCGGCTTCTACGTACATACGCGCGGTTTGCAGTGCAAAAATAAAACCCGAACAAGCCGCACTAATGTCAAAGCTCATAATATTGGTAATACCCAATTTGTCGCAAATAATGTTGGAAGTTGCGGGAAAAAGATGGTCGGGTGTTACGGTAGCGCAAATGAGCAAGTCTATTTCCGTTGGTGCGGTGTTTGTTTTTTCTAAGAGTTTTTGTACTGCAGGTGTTGCCAAATCGGAAGTTCCTAAGCCTTCGCCTTTCAAAATACGTCTTTCCGAAATTCCGGTTCGCGACTTAATCCATTCGTCATTGGTATCTACCATTTTTTCAAGTTCAACATTCGACAAGATGTAATCGGGCAAGTATCCGGCCACACCTGTGATAGCTGCTTTTATAGGAGAGTTTTTCATGAAAGAAGCCTTAATATTTTGGTAAGGACAAAAGCTAAAATTTATGGATTGGTATAAAAAACAAAATCTGCTTCAAAATTACATTCAAAGCAGATAGCTTGTTTATTTTACGGGAAAACGACTAAATTTTCCCAAAACCTTCTACTATTTTTTTGCCGCGATAGTACAAATCGCCTTCTATAGTATAGGCTCTGTGCCAAAGGTGATACTCGCCTGTAGCCGGACAAACCGCTACATTGGGTAACGCTGCTTTGTAGTGTGTACGACGCTTGTCACGTCTGGTTTTAGATTGTCTGCGTTTGGGATGTGCCATAATCTTTTAAGTTATTTTTTATTATTTTTTTTAAATTTTTCTAATGCAGCCCATCTTGGGTCTATATCGTTTTGGGTTGTATCCGATTCTTTTTCTTTATTTAGCAAGGCTATTATTTGCGGATTACAAGTTGATGCGCCTTTGTCATCAGGCGGATGAATTTTGTAGGTAGGCAAACTCAATACGGCAAATTCGTAAATGAGCTGTGCCACATTGAAATAATAGTCGTTTCGGCTAATATATACTATATCTTCTTCTACATCACTTTTTGCGGCATCTTCTTCGTATTTTAGCAATACGCGAAAAGCCCCTTCAATGTCTAAGGCTAAGGGGTCGGAACAACGGTCACATTCGGTATCTACTACGCCACTCAATTGAAAGTCTAAGATAAAAAAGTTAGCCTTTTTGTTAAGGTCCAAGTGTACATTTATCTGTGCCTTATCAATGGGCGAATGTTCGAATTGTGCAAAAAAATTTGCATCAATATCGTAGGTAAAAACGTGTGCTCCGAGTTTTAAACCTACAACAGGTATATCGTATTTTTGAAACGGTTTCAAGGAACGGGATATTTATTTTTCAAAAATAAAGCGCAAAAGTAGCATTTTTTTTCAATAAATTTTAGTTTTTTTCGATAAAAAATGTTAGCGCAGGTACTATTCCGTATTTTTGTAGGAAAATTATCGCAAAAGCAGCACACTACCTTTGATAGTGCCTACTAAGTTGGGGTTGGCTCGGTTGGTGTATTGGGCGTAGTACAAATACAAACCTTGCTTGCAGGCTTCGCCTTTGCGCGTGCCATCCCAAAAAACAGTTCCTTCTTCTACGCTATCAAAAATAAGTTCTCCCCAACGGTTATACACTTTTAGGAAATCGACATCTTGCTTGTCATAATCGCTAAAAAGTATGCGAAAATAATCGTTGCGGTTATTGTCGTTTGGGGTAAAAGTATTGGGCGCAAAGGCATCGCTTAATTGTGCTTGGTACAAAACCGTATAGCAAGTATCGGCACACTTCAAGTTGGTATAATAGCTAATGCCGTAATTGATGAGTGTGTCTATTTCATCGAAATTATTATGCGATAAAAAATAGACATGGGTAGCTTCCACATAAATTTTATTGATGCCCATACAGTTGCCATGTATTGCGGAAACTTGACCACTATTTGGATAATACTCAATATCTAAGCCACAGCAAGTATAGTCTGAAGGGCGTCGTATATCGTAATAGTCATCAATTGTTTCATTGGAAATAAAATATGGTTTGTAAATAGTATCTTCTGGATAATCTGCATTTCTTACAGCACGCTTGTGTACATTTATCATTTCGGGATAGGCGAAAATGCTGGAATCGCCATTGGCGTGTATAGTTTTGAGGGTGACAGTATAATGTCCGGCTTGTTCATAACAAATAGGCGGTGGAGATGCGCCACTATAAGTTTCGGGATTTCCGCCCTCGAACTGCCAGAAATGAAAGCTACTGTTAGGCACTGCTACATCGCCAAAGTCCACACAATCGCCTTCACAAAGCAGTTGCTGACTCACACTAAAGGGCATATCGCAGTATTCGGTTTCCATATAAAATCTCGCTTCCAAGTAATAGCCTCGGAGAGAAGGATTTATTAAAGTAGAGTCGTATAATGCTTTTACAAAAATAGAGTCGCCATATTCATTATATATTTGGTCAATTACTATGCGAATGCTAGAATCATTGGGCATATCCAATACGGTGTAGTTTTGCCGCATATACGCCGTATCTATAGGATAAATGAAGCCCTCAATATTTTTTTTGCCTCTATGAATAAAAGTGATGGTATCACCCAAACAGACATGAATGGGTTTGTAAAAATCATTATTCCCTACTTCCATAGATGCTAAATCGCTATAGTAGTAAGAAAAAGGGCTATAGTTATCTAATTGCCCATAAGAAGAATTAGTAACAAAGAGCAATAATCCAAGTATAAGGGTTTTAATACTTGAGTACTTTTTGCATAGCATAAGGCGTATTGTTTATGTAGGTGCTAATATAATAAATCCCGGCGGGAATAGTACTAATATTGATGCGTTCTCTACTGTTTCCGGCAGATTTTTGGTAATGTTGTTCCCAAATGAGTATGCCCGTAGCATTGTACAAGCGAATATGTAACTGTGCATCAGTAGCAAGTTGCATGTCAGCGTAGATACTTTCGTTGGTGAGATTGGGATAGAAGTTGATTTGATGTTGTTTTTTGGCAATTGCTTCTATTTCTGGAGATTTTTTTCCTGAACAAATACCACAATCATAGGGACAATCTATTCCCAAATCATCCGCCTCTAAAATTTCTTTGTCCAAAAGCCCTACATAATTTTCTAATTTTTGGTAAAGAACAGCATTGTAGTAGGGTTCTGGAGCATCACATTCGTAAATTTCTTGTGTTTCAGGTGTACCTAATAAAAAATCAATATTTCCTTTAACAATATCATCTTTTTTAATAATGTCTAACTCTTTTTCTCTTACGCCATAATCACCAAAAGGGAAGGATAGAACTTGTTCGCAAGTTAGGTCTTTCACCATGAAACTCCCTACATTTTCATCGTTATTACACGGATTATATATAGAGTATAAACAATTATTTCCAACATTATCATCATCAACTGCTGTTCCACCATTAGATACATTTATAATATAACTTACATCTAATTCCGGAATATAGTAATAACTAATATGACCACTATAAATAAATATTAAATCCTCACTCATTTCTTTTCCACAAAAAAAGCAAGTGCTACAATAATAGGCATTGAGGGTTTGAAAACCATCTTCTTGGCAGCCCAAAAAGAATCGAGGAGGAAACTCAAGTGTCATTCCGTAGGGCTGCACCTCTTGTGTCGCATTATTACAGTAGTAGTCCACACAATTAAAGGTGGTGCCGGGTCCTTCTTCCACTATCTCAAAACAAACACTATTACTACACCCGTTAAAGTCTGTTATGGCTAAACAATACGTGCCAGGCCACAAACCAGTTAAATTAGTAGTATTGCTTCCATTGTGTGTCCAATAAAAAGTATAAGGTGGCTCCCCACCGCTAATATCTATCGGATTAAAAATAATACTCCCCGATACCCATGGAATTTCTTCCATATAATCGTATGTTTCTTCGTTATAGATAGGCGTGCAGGTATTGGTAACATCTGCCGCTACTGTAAACTCTACTGCCGAGCAATCTACCAAAAGGTAACACTCCGTCACTTCCTGACAAGCGCTAGAAACAGTTACACAGTATTCGGTGTAGTAACTTCCGCCGAAACTTACATCGTTTATATAAGGCAAATCAGAACTATAGAAATACCCATTTGGTCCCGTCCAAGTGTAGGTAAGTGGTACTTTGTCCGGATTATATACTTGTACACTAATACTGCCATCTGCCGCATCAGGCGAGGACGGATTATTTATTTGAGGGTTAGAAGATATAGCAATAGGTGTTTCGGCATCGGCAACAGACCCGCAATATGGCGCGTAAGGCAAATAGCCGCTACAACAGCAAAGCGTAACGGTAGTAGTACCAATAAGGCAATCATTTTCGTTATATACCTTCGCTGTGTAAATGCCCACACACAAATCGCTTAGTTTTTCACCTTCAGCACTAAACTCACCTTCATTAAGCGATGCGGTCCACTTTACGGTATATTCTCCGTTAGGATAATCTACAGCAATTTCTATACTGCCATCACAAGCCTCTATGGCAGGGGCTGGCGTACATTTGCTTACTTCGTGCATACTCACTACTTCTATCAGTTCTTCGTGTAGTTCGTTGGCAGGTAAAAACAGTATCGCAGAGAGTTGCCCGCAATGGTCGTCGTGGACGGTGAGCGTGTACCAACCCGAAGGAATATTACAAAGGTCTTCCGTACCATCATTGCCACTTAGGTTTTCGAGAACAAATTTTTCTTCGGTTTGATGGTCTGTCCAAATAACTTTATAAGGTTTGTAACCGCCTACAATGCTAATATCTATACAGCCATCGGCACAAGTACCATTGGCATTTTGGTAGTTTATTATTACATTATCTTCTTGGGCGTGGCATACGCCAAGCATAAAGAAAACTGCTGCGAACAGTAAGATTTTTTGCCAATGTATCAATGAGAAGGATAGTTTTTTCATAGCCTATAGTTTAGTTTTATTATTTATTGGAAGATGGGTTAGAATTGTTGTTTTCGTATGCCTCCGGCGGCAAAAAAGGAAAAGCCGTAGCGACGGGCAGTATTTCTACCTTATCGCCTACGAGTTGTAGGAGTACATAGCGGTTTAGTTTTTCCTGCCAGTCGCGGTAACAGATAAATATCATATCGGGACTGAAAATTTCGATGCTTTGTAAAATGCCGTCGGGGTGGGTTTTGGTGTATTTTTCGAAATCCAGACAACAGGCTTCTAAAGCATCAAGTGTGTTGTTAATGGTATCGTATTTGTAAAACATACAACTTAATTTTGAAAGTAGTTCATAATTAGTATTTGATATTCCTACAACAATACTATCGTTCCATTTTTTTTTAAAAAAAGAAGGGGCAATGTCTGTTTCACCAATAGAAACCGAACGCAATAGTGCAGGAGGCGTATTTCCTATTGCAAACTCAACATAGTGAGATTTTTCGTTATTTTTTCTGCTACGCTTTTTTTGTTCTTCCGGCTCAATAGGAACAGGTAGTATTTCTACCGAAATAGGAATTTTTATTTTGCTGCGTTGAATATCGTATTGTAGTGTATTATACAAAAAATTTGAATCGGGATAATGCTCAAAACTCGCTATAAATAAATGTTCTAATTCCTGCGGAAGAAGGGAACGGTATTGTGCGTTGAGCCTTATAGTAAAAATAGTAATTGTAAAAATTAAGATTATTTTCATTTTGTCGAATTTTTACGATGGTATTTTAAGAAATTGGTGTATGAAAAATCGAAAGTATCAGGGCTGGTAGTCAATAAATTATAAATTTGTATTTTATTATTTTTTAATTGTACTAATCTATACCTAATTCTACCAAATACCACTTCGCCATAACTCACCAACAGGATATTGTCGTTTATACATTCTAAGGAATAAAATATACCATTCCCTATCCGTTTATAGTAGGTAAATGTTAGTTCAGAAGGGGTGGATTGCCCATAATCTCCCTGTTTAAAGTCAATGAATGCTTCTGTAAATCGAAAAAATGTTCCTTTTTCTATATTGTATTTATATAGAGCAATTCCACTTGTTCTATATGATATGAGCGAGCTATCAATATCAAAAAAAATTATCCGAAATAAGATGGAATCCGACCACTGGATTAAATCAATATCTCCATTAAACTCGAAAGGATAATCATAATTTCTTACGCACAGACTATCTCCATTCTTGAATCTAAGTACAGAAATACTATCGTTTAGAGGAACATTTCGAACATATCTACTACTATCTATCAGCAGGCTTTCGGAAGCAAGAATGTTGTTTATAGGTACTCTCTGTGCATTTAGTAGTTGCAAACATAATGTGCAAGCTATAGCACTAATAAGGATAAGTAAATTCCGAAAATTTAATTTCATTGTCTTGTACATTTTTTGTGTTAGTTTTAAGTATAAAAGCCATTGCCTTAATTGGTTGACCAGATGGGTTGTTGGGAACTAAATAGAATACCATACCTTTCACAAGGTCTAATGCCTCATCTTCATAATCTTTTTGGGTCGCTGATGAAAGCAGGGGATTTACTTTAAGACCATAAGAAGGGTCATAGTAAATTACATTCTCGTTTCCAAGTAAGTTTTTTGCCTTATATACTACGAATGCGTGATCATTAAAAATAGAAATGGGGTCAGGATTATTCTGTCCTCGTTTACCTTCTTCTTCCCCACCTTTCGCAAAAATAGCACTTGGTGCATATACGCTGGATACATTTTCTAAAAAAATAAACTTATCGTAATCCCAATTTTTTACAAAAAAATTATTTGGAAAAATAGTGTTTCCATTTGGGGTTGTGTAATGATAAATATATGCCTTATAGCCAGGATGCAGTGTTTCTATATAATATGTATACGAGGTAATATCATTGTATGAAAAATTGGTCGGTGAGGGACGTATGGCAATATAGCTTGCGGGAATTCCCTGAATTCTTATCATTTCGTTCATATATACCTCCCAAGTGCCGCAAGTACCATCGTTTCCCGCAAAAAACTTCTCTAAAATTGTGCAGTAAGAGTCTTCTTTATTTCCCCAATAAGTTAATTCATCGCCAGCTAAGTCCTGGCATTTGGTTTCTTTAAAATAATCAAAAATCCTATCAACAATAGGGTCTGCATTTTTTTTGCCTTTTGCGTATTTGCAAGCAAAGTTGATAGAAGAGTGATGCACTCTAAAGTAACCACCTTCACTATAAATGTTTTTATCATCCATGGGAATATTTTGATTTATCAGAGGTGCCTTCCAAGTCACATACAAATAATTATCACTTACGGCTATTTCCTGCCAAGGTCCGCTTTCCGAAAAAGCAATAAACCATTGGAGTTTGTAACTTTCAAAATAATCTACTTTTTCTTTGGTAAAAGCCTTGGTAGCTGCCGTTTTGGGGTAGTAATAGCTGCCATCGGTTTGTTTTTGGAGTTGTCGGGTAGGCAGATGATAACCATCAGGTGATTTGGCGTAGGCATATATTTTTTTTTCCTGCATCTGCCCACCATTGTCACATTCAATGGTAAAAAAAGCAGAAGTATAAGGCGTGGCACCGCTTACATACGCCACAGGGTTTTGGCGGACAGCCTTCCACGCAAGCGTAGAATCTTCTTCGGAATATAATTCTCCGGTTTCATCTTTAGCAATTTTTATCCATTCTTGGCTCTCCTTTGAGTCTTGTGGTGGCGGGGCGTGAAAATAAACTTCATTTAGTTTATAAACTTCTTCCCCATATTCAAAAACTAAACTCTCGGGGGGGGGGGTCTGCGCATAAGCACTTAGTAAGGTGAGGCAGCTCAGGAAAAATAGTGGTAGCTTCATAGCATACGTGGTTTTATGTTACTTTTTATAATGTTACTTATGCAAGTATAGTGCATTTATTTATAAAAAACAAATATAATCCGTAATTATTTTATTTTTTTACAATTCACTGACATTTAGTGCGTATTTGTAAACGATTGGGAAATTGCGTAAATAAAGATTGTTCCTTTTTCAAAAACCTATGATTATCTCAATTTGTCCTGACGAAACGCAGTGAGGCATCTCATATTATACCAAAAAAGTATGAAAGTTGCGTATTGGTTTAAGTATTATTAGAGCAAGTATCTGCCTTGCAAGTTTGGGTACAAAACTACGCTTTGGGGTATCTTCGTTTTCTTTGGACAAGCAAAGAAAACGAAGCAAAAGAAAGGACACTTTTTTCAAGGTATTTTTGCCCTGTTGGGGCAAAACCGCAGGTTTGGGGCTAAATTTTTTCCAAGGCTTCAAAAATTTCTAACGCCCCAATACTGCTTACGGCGAAAAAAGATTTTTACCTTTGTTAATACACAATAGCTATTCGATTTTAGTATTATGTGGAGATTTCTCCCTTACGGTCGAAAAGACACATCGTTCTTCGGGTGAATTATCCATACGCAATATTTGCGCTGTTTTAGTATTATTCTCGTATGCTTCGGGCGGCAAAAAAACAGCCGACACGAAAATTCCGTATCGGCTGTAAAAACATGGAAAAATTTATTACTCAAAATTAAAACGTCAAGTTGTAGCTCATTCCTACCAACCAGTTGTGTTGCAATACATTCAATTTTATGTCTTCGTAGTTACCATTGTCAGGATTTACATTAAAAGAGTTTACCTCCTGCTCGTTGTAGCGCAGCGCAGAAGTAATCCCTACGGCAATGCCATTGAAAACTTTAAATCCAAAGGTATTGGTCCACATAAGGCTGTGCAATCCTACATCAGGTGTAACGGTATTATCAGCATTAGTCAAATCGGCTTTGCCTTTGTAGCTAAGGAAACCGTCTAAACCACTCGTCCAATTAACGCCCTTTATAAGCTCAGTAGCATAAGTTGCAAGAATTTTGCAACCGGCACTTGACTCATACTGCGAACCTTCTTCGGCAAATACAAAACGGTACGAAAGTGGGTGTACCATCAAAGTAAATTTCTCATTAGGAATATACGTAGCTCCCGCACCTAAATCCAAATACGCCACTTTGTCCACATCTTCTTTAGGAGAAATAAAGGTAGGCGTTTCAAAAGCTGCGTTGGCAGACAAGGCAATAGTTCTGGTAAGTTTATATCCTCCCAGCGAGTTTATTTTTAACAAATCCGATGTTTGACGCAAGTCGTTTGTTCCGTCAGTAACACCCAAGCCTGTGTCAATTTTTTGCCAAGTAAGTATAGACAATCCATCATTCCGCCAAAAGTATTTGTCGGCATTGTAGTAAGCAAATGCGGTGGGATTAATGCCAATAGTGGTAGTAGTAGCTTGTGGCCCCAAAGGATTGGTTACAAAATTATTGGAGCCGGAAAAATTAAGTCCAATTAAACCAGCTGCACCAAAACGCCAGCCCGGATATTCCAAAATTTTCTTTTCTAAATCAGCAATTCCTGCTTCGGCAGTTTTAATGTCTCCCTTTAATTTGTCGATTTGTGCTTTGTATTCGGCTACGGATTGTGCTTGCACAAAACCCATAGAACCCACCAAAATTAAGGTACTAATTAATAATTTCTTCATTGTTACAATAGATAGTTTTTAAATTTTAAAGATGTAGCAATTAGGACGATTGATGTCTTTTTTGTCACAAAAAATTAGTTTTTGGGAATTTTTTTGTAAAAAATAGTATTATGCACTACATAGTACCAAATATTAACTATATCTTTGCGTAAAATATTATTGTTGCAAAACAAATACCATAAAATTGATATGAAAGAAATAGATGCTCAAAACAAACTCAATAATGCGGTAGCGCAAATGCGCCGAGGCGTATTGGAACTTTGCACTTTGGCAATCATTGCTCGCGAAGAAATGTACCCATCGGATATTATTGAAGAAATGAAAACTGCCAATATTATTATCGTAGAAGGCACTTTGTATCCTTTGCTCACCCGCCTCAAAAACGAAGCACTGCTCACGTATCGGTGGGAAGAGTCGAAGTCGGGACCGCCGCGAAAGTATTACAGCCTCACCGAAAACGGGCGCGAATACCTTGCTGCTTTGCAAATCTCTTGGGACGAATTGGTACATTCGGTAGGGAATATTCTTCAATCTTTTTCCAACAACGGAAAGTAAAAAAATTGCTTTAAACCTTCTTATAAAAACAAAAAACAAATTGCTTTATGGATAAGACAATAACCATCAATTTAAACGGCATTGTATATAATATTACCGAAGAAGCGTATTATTTGTTGCAATCCTACTTAGAAACTATTCGCAGTCATTTCCGCTTTGAAGAAGGAAGTGAGGAAATTCTGACGGACATAGAAGCCCGAATTGGCGAAATTTTTTCCGAAAATCTAAAACAAAGAGGCTCAAGTGTAGTAACGCACGCCGATGTAAATCATACCATAGACCTTATGGGTTGGCCCGAAGATTTTGATATGGAAAAACGTAGCGCGTTTTCGCAGGAACAAACCAATGGAACTTCTGCGAACCAAAATGAATATAGTGGCAATACCCGACAAAAAAGAACCCATCGCTTGTATTTAGATGAGCAAAACAAAAGAATTGCAGGCGTATGTGCGGGTATTAGCGCGTACTTGGGCATCGAAGACCCACTTTGGATTCGCCTTTTGTTCGTGGTGCTACTATTCGTTTCTTTTGGGACAATGCTTTTCATTTACATTTTACTAATGGTAATAGTGCCACCTGCCAAAACGCCTGCCGAAAAATTAGCCATGCGCGGCGAACCGATTAATATTTCCAATTTGGAAAAATCTTTTCGGGAAAATCTGAAAAATGTAGAAAACTCATTCAGTGCCTTGAGTAGCTCTTCGGGCGGAATGGTTAATAAAATTGGCAATGTTATTTATCAAATACTAAAATTAGTTGCCACTGTTTTGTTTTTTCTTGCCAAAGCTACCGTAGGGCTGCTCGGGATTGCGCTTATTGTCACTTTTTTAGTCCTGCTCATCAGTCTTGCCTATAGTTTGTTTACTACCTTCGGCTATATCAACGATTATTTCATCAGTTCGCCCTTCCTTATCTTTTTAGCTTGGCTTTGCGCCTTTGTTTTAGCGGCTATTCCTTTGGCGTTGATAGCTTATTTTTTGGGACGTTTTGTTTTAAATATGCACTACAAACTCAGCTCGCGCGCAGTAGGACTTATGATTATAGGCTGGTTTGCCGCAGCAGTAATGGCAGGATTTTTAGCTTTCAATTTTGGTAGTGAGTTTAAAAATGAAGCTAATTTTGAAAAATCGCAAACACTTTACGTTTCTACGGATACGCTGTATATAGAAATGCTGGGCAAACAAGCATTTGAAGACCTTCAGGACAGTATGAATTATGGTGTCAATTTTGGTAATTTGGCATTGGGAAATGGGCGTATTTTAAGCGATGATATTTCTTTTAATATTGAAAAAAATGAAAATCCGCGCATTGAACTAATACAAACAATACAAGCACGCGGCAAAACCCGCAAAAGCGCAAAAGAATTGGCAGCAAACGTACAATATACCTTCAGTCAGCAAGATACGGTACTGAATTTAAGTCCGTTTTTTGAAATAAATGCCGCCGACAAATGGCGCAATCAATCCGTTGACCTTACGCTAAAAATTCCCGTAGGCACTGCTGTGTTTTTATCTGATGCCAGTGCCGATATTTTGTACAACATTGATAATGTAACCAACACATACGACCACGATATGGGAAACAAAATCTGGTTGATGACTCCCAACGGATTAAGTTGTGTTTCCTGCCCGCCTCCGCCGGTACAAGAATCTTCGGAGCGCACCGACAGTTTGCAAATAAAAAACACCCAACAGCAATGGATAAGCCCTCCAACACGCCGATTGCCCAATACTTCTTTTGTGCAAACGTATCCTTTTACGCAGTTTGATGCCTTAGAAATAGAAGGTCCCTTTAATGTGCAAATAGAACAAAGCGAACAATGGCAAGTACGCGTAGAAGGCGATAAGCAGGCTGTAGAAAAAATTAGTTTACATCAAAACGGCGACCAACTCGAAATTACATTTGAAGAAGACGATAGTTTTTGGAAAAATTTCTGGAAAAATGCCAACAGCAGCGATAAAGTGTGGATTTTTATTCAAACACCGAAATTAAAAAAAGTAACCGCCTCAATGGCAGGCAAACTCTACTTTTATAATCTTCAGCAAGAAGAGCTTAGCGTAGATTTGAGCGGCGCGACAAAGAGCAATTTCGAAAATATACAAATAGAACAACTGAACTTAGACCTCAGCGGAGCTTCTGACATAACACTCAAAGGCAATGTTCACCAATGCGACATAGCATCTTCAGGCGCATCGTCTATCAATGCCTTAAATATGTACACACACAACATGAACTTAGACCTCAGCGGCGCGAGTAGTGCCGATGTGAACGTAAGCAAACAACTATCGCTAAGTCTTAGCGGAGCGAGTAAAGTAACTTACAAAGGCTCGCCTAAAATCGAAAAAAGTAACATCAGCGGAATGTCAAAAGTTAGTCCTATTATGCCATAATCCTTTATATCTTGACTTGTAGTGACTTATTTTTCCCAAAAAACTACCAAAATTTTCGCATATAACGTATCTTTATTCGCCCTATGTGTTTTTGAAAACTAATTTTTGTTTTACTTTGTACTTATTTTTGGAACCTAATTTAGCCTGACTATTTTTTGTTATTTACATTTTACTTAAACATTTATCAATCATTTACGATGGTTTCACCGCCATTATTATCGTACTAAAAGAAATTTTTACATGAAAGACATTATCGTATTTTGGGGAACCAATGAAAAAGACGAACGCATTTTAGTAATTGTTCGCCTTCGTCCTGATGATAGAAAAATTGACATTTGGACTTACTTGCAAGAAATTTTAGACCAAGAATTTGTAGAAAAAATGTTTCAAGATTGGGAAAATATTGCCCCTGAAACATTTCCGCCGGGCTACACACACATCGAACGCGAAATTACGGCTACCGAACTTCTGCCCGAAAATATAAAAGCAGAAAAAACCGACCTTATTATACGCGCCGAAAAAGAATGGTACTTCAAGGTACTTTCGCAGCAGTTGTACACCAATCTCAAAAGCGAAATCGATGCCCTGCATACACAAGTAAATCAACTCCAAAGCTACGACAAAGGTATCTGGGATACTGCCAAAAGTTATTGGGATAAAATTTTGGGACATATCCAAGAACAAAATATATCGCGCCCACAAGCCAGCGACCTGCGCAGCACTATCAACAATATTTTCGACTCAATGAAAAAACTTATCGGCAGCGAATCCGAACAGTTTGAAGCCGAAGCCAAAGAAAATTACGAAAAAGCCGCCGCCACCATTCAGGCGTATTTCAACCGACTAAGCGAGAACAAAAATGTGCAAAAACTTTTCAATGAATTAAAATCATTCCAAAGTGATATTAAGTCCTTGAAACTTACCCAAAGTAATCGCCGCGATTTGTGGAAAAACATTGACCAACTGTTCAAAGAGCTAAAACTAAAACAAAAATCATCTTACGAGTCGCGTTTGGACAATCGTATGGAAGGTTTGCAAAAAGCTATTGAGCGCATGCAGTTTTCATTGAACAAAGACATAGAGGAGCTAAATTTTCAGAAAAAACGCATGGACAGCCCTGCCGCAGGACAGTTGGAAATGCAACTGCGCGAAGCTAAAATGCAAATGATTGAAATGCGCCTGAAATCGAAACAACAAAAGTTGGACGATATGCAAAAAACCATGGAAAACCTTGAAAAAGAAATGGGAAAAGTGCAGACTGAGCGCAATAAAGCAGAAAAACAATTAGAAAAAATTGCCCAAGATACAGAGGAAACTTCCACTAATTTAACAGATAAAACCGCCGAAATGAAAGAAAATATTAGCAACAAAGCAGAAGACTTAGCCGAAGCAGGTAAAGAAAAAGTAGAAGACCTCAAAAACGCTGCCGCCGAAATGAAAGAAAATATTAGCGACAAAGCAGAAGACTTAGCCGAAGCAGGTAAAGAAAAAGTAGAAGACCTCAAAGACGCTGCCGCCGAAATGAAAGAAAATATTAGCAACAAAGCAGAAGACTTAGCCGAAGCAGGTAAGGAAAAAGTAGAAGACCTCAAAGACGCTGCCGCCGAAATGAAAGAAAATATTAGCAACAAAGCAGAAGATGTAGCGGACGCGGCGGAAGAAACAAGCAAAAACTTACAAGAAAAAGGAAAAAAAATAGTGGACAATCTTATGGACGAAGCGGAAGACTTAATGGAAAAAGCCAGTGGGTTTTTCGGAAATATTGCCAAAAAAGTAGCCGATACCGTAGAAGATATTAAAGATGGCATTGAAGATACGATTGACGACTTGACCGACGACGACAAATCGACAAAGGACAAAGCCTAAACGTTTTTCGACATACATTTTCAGAAAGTAAAGTTTTTAGTACATCATTTACACCAAAAATTAATCGTTTTTTGAAAAAATATATCTCATCTAAAAAAGAACGTAAAACGCAATATTTTTTATGTATCTTTGTGCGCTAAAAAAACCTTTTATTATTATAAAAATTTAAAAAAAATGTCTGATATCACTTCAAAAGTAAAAAAAATTATTGTTGACAAATTGGGCGTTGATGAAAGCGAACTTACTGACAATGCCAGCTTTACCAATGACTTAGGTGCCGATTCTTTAGACACCGTTGAACTTATTATGGAATTTGAAAAAGAATTTAACATCTCTATTCCAGACGAAGATGCCGAAAAAATTCAAACCGTAGGACAAGTAGTTCAATACGTTGAAGAACATATAAAATAATCTCTAATTTTTATTTAGCGAACAACACAGCTTATTTCTTTCATATGTGGGAAATAAGCTGTTTTGTTTATTTATTTTTAATATGATATGAAATTAAAACGTGTAGTTGTAACCGGCTTAGGAGCATTAACGCCCATTGGAAATAATTTGGTAGATTATTGGAATGCCTTAGAAAAAGGTGTAAGCGGTGCTGCTATAATTACACGTTTTGACCCAAGCTACTGCAAAACCCAGTTTGCCTGCGAACTCAAAAATTTCAATGCCGGCGATTATATCGACCGCCGCGAGCTTCGCCGTCTCGACCCTTTTGCCCAATATGCCCTTATTGCCAGCGATGAAGCAATTAATGACGCAGGGCTTTTGGATAATCCTTCGGTAAACAGGGAGCGCGTAGGTGTAATTTGGTCGTCCGGTATTGGCGGCTTGCTTACTTTTCAGGAGCAAATACGCGAGCATACTTTGGCGGGTTTCGACCAACCGTTTAAGTACAATCCTTTTTTTATTCCCAAAATGATTTCGGATATTGCCGCCGGGCATATTTCTATCAAAAACGGATTTAAAGGACCCAATTTTTCGGTAGTTGCCGCTTGTGCTTCTTCTACCAATGCTTGTATTGATGCCTTCAACTACATTCGCTTAGGCATGGCAGATGTGGTAGTTACAGGAGGCTCCGAAGCCGCCATTACCGAAGCAGGAATTGGCGGTTTTAATGCGCTTAAAGCACTTTCCGAGCGCAACGAAAGTCCTGAAACCGCTTCCCGCCCTTTCGATTTAGACCGCGATGGTTTTGTATTGGGCGAAGGTGCTGCCTCTTTGGTACTCGAAGAACTTGAGCACGCCCTCAATCGCGGCGCACGCATTTATGCCGAAGTATTGGGCGGCGGCATGTCGGCTGATGCACACCATATTACGGCACCACATCCCGAAGGCGAAGGTGCACGCTTAGTAATGTACGCTGTTTTAAAAGATGCAAAACTTTCTCCTACCGACATTGATTACATCAATGTACACGGCACTTCTACGCCTTTGGGCGATATTGCCGAAATAAAAGCTATTCAAGAATTATTCGGCGAAAATACCTTTAATCTTAATATTAGCTCCACCAAATCTATGACCGGACACTTGCTTGGTGCTGCCGGAGCAGTAGAAGCATTAGCCTGTATTATGGCAATAAACAAAGATATTATTCCGCCTACAATTAACCATTTTACAGACGACCCGGCTTTTGATAGTCGCCTCAACTTAACTTTTAACAAGGCACAAAAACGAGAAGTACGCAACGCACTAAGCAATACATTTGGCTTTGGCGGACACAATGCTTCTCTCATTTTTTCAAAATACGAAGAAGACGATAGCAACGATTGATTTTTACAAAACCTACATTAATTTATAAGCGTTTTTTTTCCCCACAACGCCAACTTTACCGACAATTCAAACAACTTTTAGGATTTACACCCTACAATATTACGGTGTACCAGCAAGCATTGCGCCACAGTTCGGTAGCCGAAACTTCCCTGCAAAACAATGAGCGTTTGGAGTATTTGGGCGATGCTATTTTAGATGCTATTATTGGCGCGTATTTATTTAAAAAATTTCCTAAACAAGGAGAAGGTTTTCTCACCGAAATGCGAGCTAAAATAGTAAATCGCCATCGCTTGGGTAGTATTGCACAAAGTTTAGAATTAAAAAAATACCTCCAATACAACAAAGACAGTATGCACGCCAATCGCAATGTTTTGGGAAATACGCTCGAAGCACTTATTGGGGCTATTTATTTAGATAAAGGTTATCATGTTACCTATCATTTTGTAATTAACAAAATTGTAAGCGCGCATATTGATGTGAACAAACTCCCTTACGAAGACATTAATTACAAAAGTAAATTGCTGGAGTGGGGACAGAAATACAACTATAACATCAGTTTTTCCGTAAAAGAAATGGAGCTAAGCGACAATGAAAAATCCTTCATTGCTACGGTGCTACTCAACGAAAAAGTAGTAGCCTCTGGACAAGGAATGACCAAAAAAAGTGCCCAAAAAAACGCCGCCCAAAAAGTGTATGAACAATACAACATTGGTGAGGAACGCTAACATTTAGCTGTGAAATGAGCGAAAAATTATAGACTTAGGTAATAAACGTTCAAGCCAACCCTAACCCCACTAATTCGCCAATTCCGACATAAACTTTATCCGCAGCAAGCGTATTTCGTCTAAATCATAATCGTCCGGTTCTAATTCTTTTAAGGCAAGTTCGGGATTGTCTGTATCAGCTTGCATAAAATATTCAAACACCTCGTCTTTTATTTCTTCGTCCAAAAGATCTTCCAACACATAATCAATATTTAGACGCGTTCCCGAAGCAACTATCGATTCCATTTCTACAATCAGTTCTTCCATACTCATTTGATTGGCGCGGGCTATTTCGTCGAGGCTTATTTTTTTGTCAATATTTTGAATAATAGCTATTTTTTGCTTCGATTTGTTGGCTACCTGATGGGTTACAAACTCGCTTGGACGGTCTATCTCGTTTTCTTCTACATAAATTTTAATCAATTCCAAAAACTGACTGCCATATTTTAGTGCCTTGCCCTTGCTAACGCCCACAATATTTGCCATTTCATCTACCGTAATCGGATAATTGGTTGCCATATCATTCAACGAAGCATCTTGAAACACCACAAAAGGAGGAACATTTTTTTGCTTTGCCACCTTGCGGCGCAAGTCTTTCAGCATATCCAACAAGGTATCATCTAAGGCTACGCCTCTGTCGGGTCCGCTGTCATCTGCCGCGTTCAGGTCTTCTTCGGTGTAGGAGTGATTTATCGCCATTTTTATAGAATACGGCTTTTCGATATAAGCGGCAGCCGATTCGTGAAATTTTATCACGCCATAATCTTCAATGTCTTTGTAGAGCAAATTGAGCAACAAGGCTTGTCGGATTACAGAGTTCCAGTAATGACTGTTGTGTTCTTTTCCCGCGCCAAAATCTTCTAATTTGTCTTGTTTGGTCGTCACAATTTCTTGGTTCGATACGCCCATCAAATAATCGACAATGTGTCCTATTTGGAAATTTTCGCCCAAATCTCGCACCGCCCTGAGTACAAGGCGCATACTGTCTTTTACTTCTATTTTTTCCTTTGGATGGGCACAACTGTCGCAGCCTTTGTCGCATTTTTTATCATCGAAATCTTCGCCAAAATAATGCAGAATAAACTGTCGTTTGCACGAAGCAGCTTCGCTGTAAGCTACCACTTCTTGCAAGTGTTGGGCACCAATTTCACGCTCTTTTACAGGCTTGTCGCGCAAAAATTTATCCAATTTATTAATGTCTTTGTAGCTAAAATAACCCACGCATTTTCCTTCCAAACCATCGCGTCCGGCACGTCCGGTTTCTTGATAATAGTTTTCGAGGCTTTTGGGCATATCAAAATGTATTACAAAACGCACATCGGGTTTGTCAATGCCCATTCCAAATGCAATCGTCGCTACAATTACATCAATTTCTTCCATAATAAACTGGTCTTGTACCGTAGAGCGCACATTGGCTTCCAATCCTGCGTGATACGCGGCGGCATTAATACCATTTACTTGCAGCAATTCGGCAATCTCCTCGGTTGTTTTTCTATTTAAGCAATAAATAATGCCCGACTTGCCTTTATTTTGACTAATAAACTGAATGATATTTTTGAGGGTTTCATTCTTTTTTAGTTTTGGGCGTATTTCATAATACAGATTGGGGCGATTGAACGAAGAAATAAATATGTTCGGTTGCTCTAATTTTAGCGTTTTTATAATGTCGGTACGCACTTTGGGCGTAGCCGTAGCCGTAAGCGCAATAATAGGAATATCGCTGCCCAATTCGTCTATCATTTGGCGTATGCGGCGATATTCGGGTCTAAAATCGTGTCCCCACTCCGAAATACAGTGCGCTTCGTCCACTGCTACAAACGAAATATTTAGCTCCCCCAAAAAGTCCAAAGTAGTGTCTTTGGTAAGGGTTTCAGGCGCAATGTACAACATTTTGGTATTGCCATCTACCAAATCCTGCTTCACTTTTTTTATCTGTGTTTTGCTCAAGGAAGAGTTCAAAAAATGCGCTACGGTGTCGTCGCTGGAATAGCCGCGCACCATATCTACTTGGTTTTTCATCAGGGCAATAAGCGGCGAAATAACAATAGCCGTACCTTCGCTTACCAATGCCGGCAGTTGATAACAAAGCGACTTGCCGCCGCCCGTAGGCATTATTACAAAAGTATCCCTGCCGCACAATATACTTTCAATAATTTCTTTTTGTTCTCCTTTAAATACATTAAAGCCAAAATATTGCTGTAAGGCTTCTGTAAGGTTTATATTTTTGTTTTCTATTTCCATAGAATAATAAATAATTAAAATTTAGGGTATGATAGACTTCAAAGGCTCTTTTTAAAAAGCTATTAAAGATACACTTTTTATTTATAAATTTTAAATCGTTTTTTACAAAACAAAGATTTCTTTTCTTTGTAATAGTATTAGTTTTTCAATGATATTTTTATTTCTAAAATATATTTTTTTGGCAAAAGACAATCAAAACATCATAAAGCTCGCAAAAGAAGTAATCCAAACCGAACTAAATGCCATTGCGAACTTACCAAAACATCTAAACGATAATTTTGTTTTGGCGGTAAAAGCTATTTTAACCTGCAAAAGTAGGGTTGTAGTAACAGGAATAGGAAAAAGTGCCATAATTGGTCAAAAAATTACTGCAACATTTAATTCTACCGGTACGCCTTCACTTTTTATGCACGCCGCCGATGCCATTCACGGCGATTTGGGTATGATACAGTCGGGCGATGTAATTTTGGCATTATCCAAAAGTGGCAATACACCCGAAATAAAAGAACTTGCGCCTTTGCTCAAACGCAACGACAATATTTTAATTGTTATTACGGCGCAAGAACAATCCAGTTTGGCACAATTTGCCGACTTTGTTTTGCTGAGTCCTATTGAACAAGAAGCCGACCCCAACAAACTCGCACCTACTGCCAGCACTACTTGCCAATTGGTTTTGGGCGATGCCTTAGCTATGTGTGTACAAAGTTTGCGCGGATTTACTGCCAACGATTTTGCATTGCTGCATCCGGGCGGTAGTTTGGGCAAGCAGCTTTACTTAAAAGTGACCGATTTGCTGAAACAACATACCGGAATGCCGCAAGTACTGCCTTCGGCTTCGCTGAGTGAACTTATTGTAGAAATAAGCAGCAAACGCTTGGGGGCAACGGCGGTAGTAGATGCGCAAATGCGCGTTTGCGGTATTATTACCGATGGCGATTTGCGGCGTATGTTGCAAAAAAACGACCTTGCACAACCCAAAACTGCCGCAGAAATAATGAGCCATTCGCCCAAATATATTTCCAGCGATGCGTTGGCGGTTGATGCTTTGCAGTTATTAAAAAAATACAACATCAATCAACTTTTGGTAGCAGACGAGGGCATTTACAAAGGCATGTTGCATTTGCACGATTTGCTGCGCGAAGGTTTGTTATAAAAAAAATTCAGACAGATGATTTATGCTTTTAAAGGTTTTATTCCGGTAGTACATCCTACGGCTTTTGTGCATCCGCAAGCTACGGTAACGGGCAATGTCATTATTGGGCGCGATGTTTATATTGGTCCGGGAGCGGCAATTCGTGGCGATTTTGGCGAAATAATTATTGAAGATGGCTGTAATGTACAAGAAAACTGCACCATTCACATGTTTCCGGGCGTGAGGGTACATTTGCACGAAGGGGCACATATTGGACACGGAGCGATTATTCACGGGGCAACGATTGGTAAAAACTGTCTTATTGGTATGAACAGTGTGATAATGGACAATGTGCTAATGGAAGATGAATGTATTGTAGGCGCATTGAGTTTTGTAGCAGCGGATATGCACATTCCTCAACGGAGTTTGTTGGTAGGCAATCCTGCAAAAATAATCAAGCAAGTTAGCGATGAAATGATTGCTTGGAAAACAGAAGGTACGCGTTTGTATCAGTTACTGGCAGGCGAATGTCTCAGCGAGCTTGAAGCCTGCGAACCCTTGCGGAAAATTCCGAAAAAACGACTTCCGCAGGAAATATTGTACCGTACTTGGAATAGTATAAAAGCCAAGAAGTAGTAAGGCTTTGAAGGCTTTGTTTTTATACCAAAATTGCACGAAAATTGCGTATCGGTTTAGGTATTATTTTCACTGCCTGTTTTTTATTGAAAAACCTTGCTATTTTCTTCATAAAAAAGCGGGCAGTAAATATCTTACTACCCGCTTTTCAAAAATTAATTACGAAAATTTATTTTGCGTAAAATGATTGTTTACTCAATTTTTCTACCAATAAGTAATAAAAAATAGCACGGAATTTATTTCTATTAGCTGAACCCATTTTTTCGCATACGCCTTTAATGGCGTCATCTAAAGCCGGAGCATCTTTCATTCCTAATTTTTTGATTAAGAAGTTGTTTTTCACACGGTCTAACTCGGCTGAATCTGAACAAGATACTTTAGATGCATCCGCTAAATAGATAGAGGGACCCAAGCCTTTAGTTACTGCATGAAATAATGCTTCGTCATACTTAATGCCTAATTTTTTCATTTCGGCATGGTATTGAGCTAAAGTTTCATCAAATTTACTCATGATTTTTAATTTGTTTTAAGGTATTTAATTAATAAAAAAATAAAATTACATCAAAAAAATGTATTTGTTGCTAAAAATATACAATTGAAAAGCAGCTATGCTCAGTAGATTTCCATACTTACTTGACGATGATGTATGGAAAAGTAACAATTAAAAAAAGAAATTACCGCATTTTTCAATAATTTTCACACACAAGTTTTTTGTAAAAGTAAAAGCAAGCTCGCAAAATTACCTACTGTTGTGCGCGACCATTTTTTCGGGTAAAAGAATACCTTGCAAGCGTTGGATAAGCATGTCTATTTCCGATTTTGTGTTAAATTTTGATAAAGAAAAACGTACTGCCGTATGTGCTGGCGAAGATTTTATGGCTTTGAGTACGTGCGAACCAATGTCGGAGCCGGAACTACAAGCACTGCCTGCCGATACGCAAATTCCTTCCACATCCAACTGAAACAACAATAATTCGGTAGGATAATTTTTTTGACAAAAACCTACATTTAGTATCGTATATAAGCTATTGCCGTCCACATCGCCGTTGAATTGGATGTGCGGGAAGTTTTGAAGCAATTGCTGTTGCAAGTATTTTTTTAAAGAAAAAATATACTGTGTGTCTTTTTCCAAATTTTGATACGCTAAGTTTGCAGCAGCAGTCATTCCCATTATTCCGGCAATGTTTTCGGTGCCTGCACGGAGGTTTCGCTCTTGCGCGCCACCCAAAATCATAGATTTTACCACATTTCCGGTACGCATGTACATAAAGCCCACACCTTTGGGTCCGTGAAATTTATGTGCCGAACTTGCCATAAAATCAAGGGGAATTTCCTGCAAATTAATCGGGTAATGCGCAAAGGTTTGTACCATATCCGAGTGAACATACGCTCCTGCCGCTTTGCACAAAGTAGCGATTTTCGCTAAGTCTATCATCGTGCCTATTTCGTTGTTGGCGTGCATAAGGCTCACCAAAGTAGTAGGCGCATTGGCTTGGTAGAGTAATGTTTCCAACTCGGTTATATCTATTTGCCCTTTTTCGTTTACGCTTAGATACACTACTTCAATATTGTGGCGATGTTGCAAATCTTCTAAAGAATGTAAAATACAATGGTGCTCGGTCGGCGAAGAAATGATGCGCTGTATGCCCAAATCACGCACGGCACCTAACAGTATCGTGTTGTTGGCTTCGGTGCCGCAAGAGGTGAAAAACACTTCGGAGGGCGATGCCTGCAAGTGTTGGGCAATTTGTTTGCGTGCTTTTTCGATAGCTGCGCGCGCCTGTCGTCCTAAGTGGTGTACGGAAGAAGGATTGCCGTAGGTGTGGGTAAAATAAGGCAACATAGCTTCCAATACTTGTGGCGCAACGGCAGTAGTGGCGGCATTGTCGAAGTACAAAATTTCGGGTGCTGACATACAGTTTGTTTTTGCGAAAGGCAAAATTACAATAAAAAAGGGAATAGGGTGAATGTAACAGCCTTTACAACAATGAACTTGGATTAACTGCAAGGTTTATTCCTGTTTGTTAAAAAATAGCCTAATGCTAAAATCGTAATTGTACTATGTGTCTTTTCGACCGAAAGGGGGAAATCTCAAAGAGAATGTTGGAGTTGCCTCACTACCTTTCGGCGAGGCAAGTAGTTTTAAAAAAATCACTTTCCTCCTACACACAACGGCAGTAGCTGAGTAGTATTTTGCCCGTGAAGGCGCAGAAAATAATTTCCGACAGGCAAATTTGTAGGCAATACTATGGAAGCGTTGCCGTTTGTGGCAGTAATTTCCTTACGAAGGATAGTTTTTCCGTTTACATCTATGATGCCGGCTTGCAGCCTTGGTGTATTTTGGCTAAACTGAATTTGTACCGTTCCGCCGACACTTGCAGGATTAGGGAATAGGCGCGCTGGCGATAAGTTGGAAAATTCGTTTTCCAAACCCACTTCTTCTTCTCCATCAAAAGGAAGGTGCGTATCTATTACAAACAAACCTTCTTGCATATCCGAAATCAATATTTTCCGTGAGGGCAAAAAAGCATACACGCCCCAAGCTCCTTCGTAGCTAAGGTAATCGTCGTCTTTGCTGGTGGAATAATGCGCGATTTGTTCCGGTTCGGCAGGATTTTGCACATCAAAAACACGCAAGCCATCGTAGTAATACGACACAAAAATATAATGGTCTCGCCACATAAGGTTGTGGGCAATAGCGCGCGGATTGGTCTCAGAACTGAAGGTGCTTATAATTTCCGGGTCATAAATATTACTCACATCTACAATTTTGAGGGGTAAGCCCCAAGTTTCATCGGCAAAAGCGTAGTATTTACCATCAGGCGAAACCCAGCCGCTATGGTTGTAACCTTGCCCAAAAGCACCGTATTGGCTAATAAAACCCAATATTTGCGGATTGGAAACATTTGTGAAATCTACTATATACAAGCCTTGTTCTCCGCAATTGAGGTAAGCGGTGTCGTTTTTTACAAAAACATCGTGCGCATAATACAAACCATCGTAGTTCAAGAGTAATTGAGGGCTTTCGGGGTCTTCTAAAGAGCAAACCAGAAAATCGTAGTATTGATTGTCGTTGAATCTTCCACCGCAGATATACAATTTTGCCGTAGCAGTATCAATATAAATATTGTGCGAATTTCGGATTAATAATTTGCTATCATATACTACTTGCACCGAATCGGGCAAATACTGAAGGTCTATTATTTGTAAACCACTGTTAAGCCCTTCATCGCTTACGGCGTAAAGATAGTGCTGATACGTTTTGTAGTCACGATGCACAATTTGCGCGCCTTGCGAACCGCCCGCTATAAAAGCGGCTTGATATTCTTCGCCTGTTTCGGTAATATCAAAAATGTGCGTACCCATCGTGCTGCCAATAATAGCGTATTCGCGTTCGTTTAACGCAGCACCCCATATTTCGTTGTACGTATTGTTGTAAAAACCGGAGCCTACCAAAGTAGTATCTTGCCATTGGTAAATGAGTTCGGGTTCTTCGCTTTGTGCTTGCAATAGCGAGTTGGGCATCAACAATAATAAAAGTAGGTACGCTAAGTTTTTCATTTTTTTAGTATTTTATAGTTGCTCCAGCACTTCTTTTATAATAAGCGTCATTTTGGGTTCGGCTTCGCCGGCTACGGCTATTACATCTTCTACCGAAACCTTTTTCACATCTTCTGCCGGATAGCCTTTGTCCGTAATAACCGATATTGCCATTACTTCCATGTTGCAATGCACTGCCACCAACACTTCGGGAATGGTACTCATTCCTACAGCATCGGCTCCAATAATGTGCATCATACGGTACTCGGCTTTTGTTTCGAGATTGGGTCCCGACAAGCTGGCATATACGCCACATTGATAGCGAATGGCATGTTTTTGGGCAATTGCTTCGGCTTTTTGAAGGAGGCGCGCACTATAAGGCTCGCTCATGTCGGGAAAACGAGGTCCCATTTCGTCTAAGTTTTTGCCCGTAAGCGGATTTTCCAAATGCAAATTTATATGGTCGTTTATCAGCAATAAATCGCCAATTTCTAAAGTAGGATTCACGCTACCCGAAGCATTGGAAACTACCAAAGTTTCAATTCCCAACATTTTCATTACACGCACGGGCAAGGTAACTTGCTTCATAGAATATCCTTCGTAATAATGAAACCGTCCCTGCATTACCAAAACGGGTTTCCCACTTAAAAATCCTGCCACAAAACGCCCTTTATGACTTTCTACCGTAGAAACAGGAAAATGCGGAATTTCGTTGTAAGAAATTTCGTATATCATATCAATATCGCGAATAAGATTACCTAAGCCGGTACCCAAAATTATTCCGATAGTAGGTTTGAATGCTTGTAAGCGTTGGCGAATATAATCGCTCGCCATTTGAACATGTGTATAGTGATTTTCCATAAGTGGACAAAGATACGTTATTGCCGAAAGTTTTTACAAATTATTCGTGCGCATTTACTTTTACCTGCTGTGGCGGGCTAAAAATATTGCTACTTTTGTCAGAAATATGTAGTTCAATGCGAAAAACGGGCAAGTTATATTTAATTCCTAATCTTTTGGGTGGAGACGATTTAGGCGTTTTGAGTGGTGACGTGCTAAAAATTGTGCCGCAACTTCAACATTTTATTGTAGAAAATGAGCGCAATGCGAGGCGATATTTGATAAAACTTTCAGGTACTTCGGGAAAAGTAGATTCGTGGCACTTTGCCGTATTAGATAAGCATCACAAAAAGCAACATTTCGATAAATCTTTGCTGGCTCCGGCACTGAAAGGTATGGACATAGGACTTATTTCTGAAGCGGGCTTGCCTGCTATCGCCGACCCCGGCGCAATTGTCGTAGAGCAAGCGCACAACTTATCCATTCAAGTGATTCCGTTGGTGGGACCCTCTTCTATTTTTCTGGCGTTAGCCGCTTCCGGTCTCAACGGGCAGTCGTTTAGTTTTCACGGCTATTTGCCCATAGAAGCCGAAGCGCGCGCGCGCAAAATCAAGGCGTTGGAAACCATGTCGCGAAAATTTAACACCACCCAAATTTTTATTGAAACGCCCTATCGAAATTTACAAATGTTTGAAAGTATTGTCCGCACTTGTGGCGAGCATACGCACTTGTGTATTGCCGCCAATTTGTCTCTGCCCGATGAATATATTTTCACCCAAAAAATAGGTGATTGGCGCAAAAACCAAGCTGATATTAACAAAAAACCTTGTGTGTTTTTGCTATTAGGCTAAAAATATGCGGGTGAATTTTTGCTTAAAACTGCTCTTTTGTTATTTCGTACCAAAGACACTTTTCGTAGGCGGGATAGTCTTTTAGTCGCGGGTGATTAAAAAATCCTTTTTTGTGCATGCCTATTTTCTGCATCACATTTTCCGATTTTACATTTTGCGCCGTGCAGGTGGCAATTATTTTGGGCAAATGCAAAGTGTTGAAGGCATAATCCAAGCATTTTTTGGCTCCTTCCGTGGCATAACCTTTTCCCCAAGCCGATTTTTTCAGCCGCCAACCTATGTCCGTAGCGGGCGTAAACGTTGTTTCGTATGTTTGATATGCCAAGCCAATAAAGCCTATCCACTCGCCTGAAGACAAAATTTCCGTAGCGAAGTAGGTATATTTTCTTTCGGAAAAATGTTGCCGGAGTCGGCTTATAAATGCAGCCGTTTCTGTGGTGGTCAATGTAGCCGGAAAATGCTCCATTACCGCTTCGTCGGCATTCAGGGCAGCAAGTTCTTCCAAATCTTCGGCAAACCAATTGCGAAAGCCGAGTCTTTCAGAAGTAAAAATGTATTTTTCTGCCAAAACCGTCAATAATTTTTCTTTTACTTATCGAACCCGTATCGTGCTTCCGGCATAAATATCATTGCCTTTCAGACTGTTTAGTTGGCGGAGATTTTCCACGCTGGTATTGTATTTTAGGGAAATGCGGTACAAATTTTCGCCATAAGTCACTTGGTGAAATTGTGGCGTTTCGTTTTCCGCAATATTGTGCTGCGCATTCGTATTTGCAGATAGGCTTAAATTTTCCAAGACTTGAGTGGTTGCACTGCTCGCTGTTTCGGTCGTTTCGTATGTTGCAAATGCTTTGGGAGAAGTTATTTCTGTTGTGGCAATGTTTGGAGTTTCACTTTTGGGAACTGAAACAGAAGTTAAAACAGGTGTTTTTTCAATTGGTTTTGTTTCTGTGTTTAAAGTGTTTACGTTGTTTTTGTCGAGAATAAAAGACGAGCCATAAGTGCGTTTTTCGTGGCTTTGCTCCGGCTCAAGTTGATTTATCAGGCGAAAATTTGCCTCTTGCGTACTTATATCTACCAGATTTTCCATTTCTTGGTACTGCATTTCAGTTGGAGCCGTAGGCTTTTTGTTAGGCATATACACTTTGGGAGGAAAAGGTGCTTTGCCGCGCAAAAATACTACCTCGCCTTTTTTCACTTCTTCGCCGTAGCGAATCCAGTTGTTTTTGTATAGTTTGTCCAAATCTATGGCATATTGGGCAGCTATTTCTTTCAGCGTTTCGTTTTCTTTTACAAAATGATATTTCTGCTTGCGAACCGCTTTTTCTCTTTTTTTGCTCAAAAATATATTGGTATGGGCAGGAATAATCTCATTTTCCGAAGACAAATTATTGTAGCGAACAACTTTAGACAAACTCACCTGATACAGCGAAGCAATTTGTTGCGGATAAACCGGATGGGAATAAGCAACCATATTCGCTTTATTGAGAACACTTATGGGTTGTTTGGCAATGTCTTCGGGTACTATTATTGCTTGTTGAATATTCCATTCGGGAGTGGGTTGTGGCAAAGGCGCGTCCATTTCCGTAGCAGTAAGCACTATGTATTCGTACTTTATTCTTTCGGGTTCTGTATTACTTACCAATAAATTGTCGGGAATATACTCCATTTTGTCATATACATACAGTGCATAATGCTCAATCAAATCAATAAGGCGATAAGCGTAGTTAGGAGCTGTAGCATAGCCTGCTTTTTTGAGTCCGAGACACCAAGATTTGTAGTCGCGCTGGTCGAGTTTAAACAAAAAATCGTAGCGACTTTTATCTAATATCTGCGAATGATTTACATACGAATCATAAACATTGGCGTATTTTCTAAAACACTCATTTGGCGCATCATCTGTGTGTTTAATGGTTTCGCCCAACCAAGTGTTGTGGCATTTTGCCCCAAAGTGGTTGTTGGCAATGGTAGCGAGTTTGCTTCTGCCATAGTCGGTTTCGTGTAGTGCCTGCGCCAAAGTAACACTTGCCGGAATTCCGGTGCGGTGCATTTCGGCAATAGCATAATCTTTGTACTTGCTTACATACGCAATAGCCAAGGCATCTTCGTATTGCTGACCATAGCTGTACTGATAGAAGCAAGTACAAAAAAACAAACAGAGAAAAATACCCAAACGCTTGGTAAACATTGGCGGCATTCTACGAAGTGTTTTATGAAATGAAAAAATAAATCTACTACAAATAACGCAATTTTTTCTGGAATGATATAACGAAAGAGAATTTTTCTTCGCCATAATGTACTAAAAAATGCTTTTGAAAAGCTATTTTGCATAGAAAACTTCCCCAGTTGCGCAATTCTACAAAGGAGCTAAAATTTTATCCAAATCCTTGTTACTTTTGTTCGTATTATTTCACTCCAACACAGTATCTGATGAAATACAGTCCGAAAATACTGCCTTTTTTTAGCATAATAATGCTCTCAATATTTGTCTCGGCTTGTATCAAACAAAAAAATATTGCAAAAAATACCCCAATGGCAACAAATGTTTATACAAGCACTGAAGCAATGGTTGTTTCGGCGCGTATTGAAGCCTCCAAAATAGGCGTGGACATTCTACAGCAAGGCGGCAATGCCATAGATGCTGCCGTAGCCGTGCAAATGGCTTTGGCAGTAGTGCATCCGCAAGCGGGAAATCTGGGCGGTGGCGGTTTTATGATTTATAGAAATACAAAAAAAGAAAACTTTGCCTTAGATTTTCGCGAAAAAGCTCCTATGCGCGCACACAAGAATATGTACTTAGATGCGGACGGAAATCCTGTTCCCAATCTCAGCTTAGATGGTGCGCTGGCGGCGGGCGTTCCCGGCACAGTCGCAGCTTGCGAAGCAATGCACCAACGCTGGGGAAAATTGCCGTGGAAAACTCTTATCCAGCCGGCAATAGATTTGGCACAGAATGGTTTCCCGCTTTCGGCGCAAGATGCAGAATTGATAAATAAATTTCAGGAAAAATTTGAAGCCCTGAACACGCAAAACTATTTCGCCAACGCAAGTGCGTGGAAAGCCGGCGATGTATTGAAACAATCTGATTTGGCACAAACACTTACGCGCATCAGAGATTTTGGCGCAGCCGATTTTTATACCGGAAAAACTGCCGAACTTATAGTAAGCTGTATGCAGCAAAATGGCGGTTGGATTGCTGCCGAAGATTTAAAAAGTTATAGCTGCAAATGGCGCACACCTTTGGTTGGCACGTACAAAAATTACACCATTATAACTATGCCGCCACCTTCGAGTGGAGGAATTGTGTTGCTGCAAATTGCAAAAATGTTGGAAAAAATGCCTTGGCAACAATGGCAGTGGCAAAATGCCGAAGTGGTACACGCAACGGTAGAAGCCGAAAGACGCGCTTATGCCGACCGCGCTGTTTTTATGGGCGACCCCGACTTTGTAAAAGTGCCTGTGGTTGAGTTGCTGGACACAACTTATTTGAACCAACGTATGGCAAATTTTTCGCCGCAAAAAGCAAATACTTCCGCAGAGATTGCTGCCGGGACACTGCCGAACTTTCCGCAAGAATCGGAAGAGACAACGCATTTTTCTATTGTAGATGCCGAAGGAAATGCGGTATCGCTCACAACTACGCTCAATAGCAATTTTGGCGCAAAAACATTTGTTGCCGGAGCCGGATTTTTGTTAAACAACGAAATGGACGATTTTAGCATTAAGCCCGGCGTACCCAATCAGTTTGGATTGGTGGGAAATGAAGCCAACGCTATTGCGCCGGAAAAAAGAATGCTCAGTTCTATGACTCCCACTATCGTTACCCAAAACGATGCGCTGAAAATGGTGCTGGGAACGCCCGGCGGCTCTACCATTATTACTTCGGTGTGGCAAGTGTTTGCCAATGTATTCGAGTTTGGTATGAATATGCAAGAAGCGGTGAACAAGGCGCGTTTTCACCACCAATGGTTGCCCGATGTAGTGTATATGGAAGAAAATGCCTTTTCGGCAAATGTGTTGGCACAACTTCAGGCAATGGGTTACAAGTGTGTAGCGCGTGAGCCTATTGGCAGAGTAGATGCTATTTTGGTAAAAAATGAGGGAACTTTAGAAGCAGGAGCCGACCAACGCGGCGACGACGCGGCTTGGGGATATTAAAAACTAAACCGATGAATAAAGAAAATTTTATTCCTTACACCCTTGCAAAGACATTTTCGGAGGAAGAAATGTTGGCGCAAGTGCAGCTATTTTATACACAAATGAATTTGCGGCGAAGTTTGCGGCATTTTTCCGACCGAAAAATAGCGAAGGAAGTTATTGAAACCATTATCAAAACTGCCGGAACTGCTCCTTCGGGTGCACACAAACAGCCTTGGTTTTTTGTAGCAATTTCTAATACGGAAATAAAAAAAGCCATTCGCGAAGCCGCCGAAGAAGAAGAATACCGCAATTATCACGGGCGTATGAGCGAGGAATGGCTCAATGACTTGGCAATATTTGAAACCGATTGGCACAAAGAATTTTTGGAGACGGCTCCTTGGCTTATAGTTGTATTTCGGCGGGCATACGAAATAGATGAGCGGCAACAAAAACACCTCAATTATTATGTGAATGAATCGGTGGGTTTGGCGGTAGGTTTTCTGTTGGCAGCTATTCACCAAGCAGGCTTAGTAGCACTTACACATACTCCCAGTCCTATGAATTTTTTGCAAAAAATACTCCAACGTCCTGAAAATGAAAAGCCTTTTTTGCTCATTCCCGTAGGTTATCCTGCCGAAGATGCACTTGTTCCCAATATTTTCCGCAAGGATTTGGCGGAAATTGCTTTGTTTTTGGAATAGATTTGTTGTGGGGGGAAAGTGTTTGAACAAAAGAAATTTGGTATAATACCAAAACCGTATGAAAGTTGCGTATTGGTTTAGGTATTATTAAGAGTAAGTACTCGCCCTACAAGTTTGGGTACAATACTACGCTTAGGGCTTCTTCATTTTCTTTGCTTGTCCAAAGAAAACGAAGCAAAAGAAACGACACTTTTTTCAAGGTATTTTTGCCCTACTCGGGCAAAACCGCAGTTTTGGGGCTAAATTTTTTCCAAGGCTTCAAAAATTTTTAACGCCCCAAAACTGCTATACTACGAAAAAAGATTTTTACCTTTTCTAATACGCAATAGCTATTCGATTTTAGTATAAACCTGAGTTCGATTAATAAAACACAGTTAACTGATTAGATTTGAATGTTCCAAATTTCAGGAAGGTTTTTTGGCAAGAAGTGATAGGCAATAATACCTGCAATCAGGTTGGTTATGAAGTTGCAGACACTTCTATGTCTAGGATGCTCTACTTGACAGATGTTTTTGAGTTCGTCGTTCACAGTCTCAATAACTGAGCGTTTACGGAGTAGCATTTTATCAGACATAGTCATTAAGCTGTTTTTCATATTGTTACGGATGGTTGTGATTAAATGGATACCGTCCACAAATAGGATTTGTTGGAGTTTTTGGCTGATGTAGCCTTTATCGCCGAAGATTTTACCGAAAACCGCTTTGAAAACCTTCATTTTCAAAGGCTCACGGTCATCTACATTGGCTTGGGTGATGGCAAAACTGATAATTTCACCTTTGTCATTGATAATGATATGCAGTTTAAAAGCCATCAGAAACCATCCATAGTTGATTTTCGGTTGTAGCAAAACCTTTGAACACTTTATTGCGTTTAATCCGCTTGTTTTTTACAAACCCTAATGGGGGTAGAGTCAATAAATGATATTCCGCTACATTTCCTAAACAACAAGTTTTTGCAAATATAGTCAATGGCATAATGGCAGACTGCATCAACTCAACAAAGCGATTGTAGGAAACCGTATTAGGAAATTCGTTTTTCATATGTTTTAGGACATAATAAAGGTAGAAGTGCTTGAAACACCGAAAACCGCTTAAATGAAATAGCAGATAAATGGTCACAACTTCAGAAGTTGTCATTGTTGAGTGGGCGTTTGGGTTTGTTTCCAATTATAAAACTTTGGGTAGATTGATGAAAATTAGTGCAAAATTCATCCACAACACAAAAAATATCCGTAATTTTATCGAAATTAATCATAGAAATAGCTGTTAAATATTTGTTGTTCAGAGCATTAAATATACAGCTATTTCTTGCTTTTCCCCGGTTTTTTATGTAGAATTATTAATCGAACTCAGGTTATAAATTATTGATACTCTTTAGCAAATTATAGAAAACGATACTTCATTTCTTTGCTTTTAGTACCTATTCATTAGAAGATGGATTAGGGTTGTTATTTTCATACGCCTCGGGTGGCAAAAAAGGAAACGCCGTAGCGACGGGCAGTATTTCTACTTTGTCGCCTACGAGTTGCAGGAGTACATAGCGGTTTAGTTTTTCCTGCCAGTCGCGGTAATAAATTATCAATAATTTTGAATTTATTATTTCTATACCTGTTAGCGAACCGTCATTATTTTGTGTTATAATTTTTTTAAAATTTATTTTATCAGATTGATTATATTCTTTATCGTTAATCACATTTTTTATATAGACACCAAAAGTAGCATTAGAAATGAGAAAATTATAAATTGGCTTAAAACATAAAATTGTAGTATCATTCCATCTTACGAAGACAGAAGACGCAAATGTTTGTGTTGTTGCTTGTTCAATATTTATTCTATTTTCCAATATTGTAGGATGAATAAATTCAAGATTTTTCGTAATTTCATAATTATCATCCCACGAAGTATATAAAAAATCTGAAACACTATCTTTTGCAAAGGGTACAATAAAAAATTGTTCTAAAAAATATGCTGGAAAATGCACAGATGAAACTTGTGCACATATATTGCCAATAAAAAATATGGAACAAATAAAAATTAGATAAATTTTATACATATAGCTTAGAATTTATAATTTTCCCCAATAAATGAAAGCAAATACACACCTAATTCGTTTTCCTCTATGGTTATTATTTTCTTTCGTAAAAAAGAACCATCTTCTTCATAAAAAAATAAAATAGTATCTTCTGAGATAATCTCAATTTTTTTTATTGTTATAATATGACTATAATCTGAGTCACTTGTGGCGACCAGTAATTTCCTACTCGCATAAGTCTTGGGTACATTCCCTTTGTCCATAGGATATAGAAAAACATTAAATTCATAACCAATGCCATACCATTTAGAAAATTGTAATAAGTTCTCTCCAATTTTGACAATAACATCTTCTTCTAAATTCTCTCTGGCTCCAAAACCTGTCGAATAATCTACTAAAGGTAAAGATCCGGAATAGTTGTAGATGGTTTTATTTTGAGGAATAAGTATATTTTTTTTATTTTCTTCGTAGTTTTCTGACCTGTTTACAGTAACAAAGGGTTTTATACTATCGTTAATGAGCAAATTTTTGTTGAAAACAAAATAGTCTTTCAACGCTAACGTATCATTCTGTGCAAAAAGCGTTATAGGGAAAAATAAAATTAGTAAGTATGTTTTCATACGCCATAATCCGCAATTATCAATAACAACTACAAATTATTTAAAGTATTGTATTTTATTTATAAAAAATGAGCCAAAATGCCTACTTATTTTATTGTTTTTACCATTTTGCTAACATTTAGTGCGTATCTGTATCGTTTTTTTCGTATGCCTCCGGCGGCAAAAAAGGAAAAGCCGTAGCGACGGGCAGTATTTCTACCTTATCGCCTACGAGTTGTAGGAGTACATAGCGGTTTAGTTTTTCCTGCCAGTCGCGGTAGCAGATAAATATCATATCGGGACTGAAAATTTCGATGCTTTGTAAAATGCCGTCGGGGTGGGTTTTGGTGTATTCTTCGAAATCCAGACAACAGGCTTCTAAAGCATCAAGTGTGTTGTTAATGGTGTCGTATTTGTAAAACATACAACTTAATTTTGAAAGTAGTTCATAATTAGACTTGTAGAGCGTGCGTAGTCCCATACTACTACATATTCCTACTACAATGCTATCATTCCAAATTTTTGTTGCACAATAAGGGGCTAAGTCTGTCTCATAAACAGAGAAAGAACGTAGCTGTATCGTTGGTTGATTTTCTATGGTAAAATTCACAAAATGGGGTTCGTCTGCTTCATCATCCTTGTGTTTTCTTTTGTTTTTTGGGTCGGTAGCTGGCTCGGGTGTTATTGGTACTATTTCCACCGAAATAGGCATTTTTATTTCGCTGTTAATAATGTCATTCATTCTTTTGTACAAAAAATTCGAGTCCGGATAATGCACAAAACCGGGAACAAACAAATGTGCTAATTCTTGTGGAAGATATCCGGCAAATTGTGCACTAAGTTTTAAAGGCACAAAAACAAATAAAAAAATTACAATTATTGTTTTCATTTTTTGGGGTTTATACTATTCCGGTTAAAGCTGGGATTTAAAAGAAAAAAAGCATCGGGGCTGGTACTCATCAGATTATAAATTTGCACTTTGTCTTCTTTGAAACGTACTATTCTATACCTAATTCTACCAAAACGTTCTTCGCCATAACTAACTAAGAGCGTGTTGTCGTTTATTAGTTCTAAGGAATAAAATATGCCATTCCCCTCATGATTCCAGCGTTTAAACGTAGTGAAGCCAACACTTGTAAGCCTGTAAAATTCTCCTTTTTCTATATTGTATTTATACAGAACAATCCCACTTGAATTAGTTCTTTCGTTGAAAGCAGAATTATCAAAATTGAACGTAAACAAGATAGAATCCGACCACTGAATTAAACTAAAATTCATATTAAACGAATAAAGATCATAATACCGATAAAGATTATAATATTCATGTCCAAAGTATTCCATATTTCTCACGCGCAAGCTATCCCCATTCTTGAATTTAAGTACCGAAATACTGTCGTTCAAAGGAACATTCTGTACATATCTGGCACTATCTATCAGCAGGCTATCGAAGGTGAAAGTGTTGTTTATAGCTGCTCTTTGGGCAGTTAATAACTGCATACCAAACAAGCAGATTATAAAACTAATAAGTAAATTCCGAAAATTTAATTTCATTGTCTTTATTACACGGGGTTTATTAAGATAATTCATGAATTTTCATACGCCATAATTTGCAATTATCAATAACAACTATAAATTATTTAAAGTATTGCATTTTATTTATAAAAAATAAGCCAAAATGCCTAATTATTTTATTGTTTTTACCATTTTGCTAACATTTAGTGCGTATCTGTATCGTTTTTTTCATACGCCTCGGGCGGCAAAAAAGGAAATGCCGTAGCTACGGGTAGTATTTCTACTTTGTCGCCTACGAGTTGTAGAAGTACATAGCGGTTTAGTTTTTCCTGCCAGTCGCGGTAACAGATAAATATCATATCGGGACTGAAAATTTCGATGCTTTGTAAAATGCCGTCGGGGTGGGTTTTGGTGTATTCTTCGAAATCCAAGCTTATTGTTTTTGCAATTTGTTGCTTACTAAAATCACAAAAGTTAAAATAAAAATTAATGTGTGAAAGAAAATAGTCTTGGTAATAATCAAAATATTCCTGCCATTTTTTAGTGCCGAAATTAAAAAAAACACTATCATTCCACTCCACATATTTGTCGGAGGGAATATATCTTTCCATTCTAACAGAATTATTGTTTGTAAATGTAAGAGTAGAATTGATGCGATATGCTGAAATATCTTTTACGGTATCATTCTTTACATTGATGAAATGTAATGGACAACGCTGAAATAATTCTGAAAAATCGTAAGGGTAGTAGGATTCTCTTTGCAATGAATCTATATTTATTGAATTAGAACTCACCTTACAAATTGAGTGTATAAATTTCCTATTCATATCAGCTTGGTAGTTTACCTGTTGTCCGTTCAATATCAATGGAACTAAAAGCAAGAATAAAATTGATTTCATAAAATTATGGTTCTTTTAATAATAAACTGCTACTGCTTGCTAAGTCAATAATTTCTATTTTGTCATTCTTAATTTTTAATAGTCTGTAATTAAGCAAAGATTTATTTCTATAATATGCAATTAATAAAACTTCATCACTAACCACCTCTATTTGCTTCAAATTACAATTACATCCAAGTCCAGAAGGACTATTTTTCGTAAGTTCTAAGGAGTCAATTTGTTCTATTGATTTATTGTTTACATCGTATTTAAAAAAATACAGGTTTATGCTACTTCCAAGTTCATTAGAAATTTTCAAAAAAATGCTATCGTTCCAATACAAATATCTACTGTTGAAACTATTATAGGGTTCTATAAGTTGAGGGTATTTTGTTCCGTCAATTAATAGACTATCTCCCTTAGGAAAAGTAAGTTTTAGGTGCGGAAATGCCTTAATTTCATTTTTAATATATTTTGCACTAATAATATATTTACCAATTCCCTCGCTTAGAGATAAGTTGGAGTTATCCAAAGACAGCGAAGATTGTCCCCAAAGTGCTGTGGAGCAAAATATGAGTAGGATAATTAGTATTTTTTTCATTTGTCTGTATAGCACTATCGTTAAAATGTTCATTGTATTGGGTTACTATTTGTTCTTGTATGCACTTAGGAAAATCATAGTTTGGAGAAACTTCAACATATAAGTCAAACTGCGTTTGACAAAACGAATTAGCAGGTAATTCCTGACAAAAAACTTTTGGTAGAAAATAAAAAAAGGAAATTAATATAAACTCTAATGTTTTCATAAGCCATAATCCGCAATTATCAATAACAACTACAAATTATTTAAAGTATTGTATTTTATTTATAAAAAATGAGCCACAATCCCTACTTATTTTATTGTTTTTACTATTTTGCTAATATTTAGTACCTGTTTCTCCCTCAAAACAAGCAATAGGCTTCTGCCCTTAAAACGCCTGCAACTTCACCAAATTGCTGTACTCGCCTTGCAGGTCTATCAGTTCTTGGTGGGTGCCGCGCTCTACAATTTTGCCGTTATTCATTACCAAAATTTCATCGGCGGCCTGTATGGTAGAAAGGCGGTGGGCAATAACCAAACTGGTGCGGTTTTTCATCAGTTCGGTAAGCGATTGCTGCACCAATTTTTCCGATTCGGAGTCTAAGGCAGAAGTAGCTTCGTCCAAAATAAGTAGCTGCGGATTGCGCAAAATAGCGCGGGCAATGGTAATGCGTTGTCGCTGACCACCACTTAGTTTGCTGCCGCGCTCCCCTACGCTGGTTTGGTAGCCCTGCGCCAATTTTTCAATAAATTCGTGAGCATTGGCAATGCGGGCAGCTTTTTCTACTGCTTCGGTCGAGGCGTTGTCCATACCAAATGCGATGTTGTTGAAAACGGTATCGTTAAACAAAACCGCTTCTTGGTTTACAATACCCAAGAGTTGGCGCAAGTCGGCAGTGCGAATGTTTTTAAGATTAATGTCGTCTATCAAAATTTCGCCTTCCGCAATGTCATAAAAACGCGACAGCAAGTCAGCAATAGTCGTTTTTCCCGAACCCGACTGTCCCACTAAGGCAATAGTTTTTCCTTTGGGAAGCGTAAAATTGATGTTTTGTAAGACCGCGCGCTCGTTGTTGTAGGTGAAGTTTACGTTTTTAAATTCAACTTTATCGGATAAATGTGTTTTTGCAACCGCATTATCATTTTCCTTAATACGAATAGGCGTTTCCAAAATTTCATTGATTCTGTTCAACGAAGCCATCCCTTTTTGAATGTTGTACCAAGCCGTAGCAAAAGATTTGGCGGGCGTAATCATTTGAAAAAATATACCCAAAAAAGTGATGAACATCGCGGCATCTAAACTACTGCTCTTGTTGAGTACGCCCAAACCACCAAAATACAAAATTGCCACAAACACACATACACCCAAAAACTCGGAAAGCGGCGCAGAAAGGTCGCGGCGGCGAAAAAGATTAGTCTGATAGGCAAAATGTTGGTCGTTTTCGGTCTGCATTTTTGCTTTCATCCAAGTTTCGGCATGCTGTGCTTTTATAATACGCAGCCCGCCAATCGATTCTTCTACAATACTGAGCAGTGCAGACAGTTGCGCCTGTGCTTGCAGTGAGGCTTGCTTCAGCACTTTTCCCAAACTGCCAATAATCCAGCCGCTTATTGGCAATACCAACAGCACCATTAGCGTGAGGCTGGGACTTATAATCCACATCAATATCAGCGAGAGAATAATCATCAAAGGCTCACGAAAAATAATTTCTATCATACTGAGCATACTCCACTCCACTTCTTGCGCATCGGCGGTAATGCGCGTGAGCAAATCGCCTTTGCGCTGTTCGGTAAAATAGCCGATAGGAAGCGAAAGCAATTTGTCGTAAATCTTGTTGCGAATATCGCGCACAATACCATTGCGCAGCGGAGCCAGCCAAAACAAAGCCATGTATCGCCCTAAATTTTTTAGGAAAAACATACCAATAATCAGCGCGCAAATGAACAATAAGGCTTGTTCCGTGCCGCGTGTTGCAATAATATTACTCAGAAAAAAATTGAAGTTTTGGGAAATGCTTTCTTTGTTAAAAGCTAAAGGCGGGGCATTTTTCACCAAATCTTGTGTACCAAAAAGCAAGTTCAAAAAGGGCCAAACCATTAATACCGAAAACAGCGAAAAAACGACTGTAAACAAGTTGGACAACATGTTGAGCAATGCGTAAAAACGATAGGGTTTCAGATAAGCCCAAAAGGTACGATATAAATTCATCGGGCGAAAATACAGCTAAAAAATGGCGAATACCGGTTTATAACGCAAATATTTGCTCGCTGTGGTCTTTGGTATTTACTTCGTCAATAATGTGGGTAATAATACCTTTTTCTATTACAAAAGTAGTGCGGTAAATTCCTTCGTAGGTTTTTCCCATAAATTTTTTAGTACCCCACACACCATAACTGCTCGCTATTTCGTGGTTGGTATCGCTTAATAAGGGAAAAGGCAAGTCGAACTTTTGGGCAAATTTTTGATGCGAACTCAGCTTGTCGGGACTGATACCCAACAACACATAGCCTTTGTCTTGTAGCGTGCGGTAATTATCGCGGAGATTGCAGGCTTGTGCCGTACAGCCGGGCGTATTGTCTTTGGGATAAAAGTACAGCACCAATTTTTGTTCAAAGTAATTGGCTAACTGGTGAATGTTTCCGTCTTGGTCTTGTGCCGAAAATTCAGGCGCAACATCGCCCACTTTTAGGGGTGTTTTTCCTAAGTTCATATTTTTCTCAATAAAATGAATGATACTTCCTAACATTTTTTGGCTATGTAACAGCATTAGTTCGCATTTTGTTTGCTTTGTGGGTAAAGAATAAAACTCATCAATACCGGAAACAACAAGCAAAGTACAATGGAACGGTAGCGAAATATAGCTCCCAAATTGTCAATCGTCAAGCCAATGAGCAGGCAAATAGCCATTGCCAAGCAAAAAGATAAACACACTATTGCAGTACTTTGTAGCAGCAACTTTTTTCTGCGAACTATTGCCGTTATACTTAAAAAAATTAGCACTATATTTTCGCCCCAAAACAACCAGTACAATTTGTTTGTACCATAGTCCAAAGTAGGAAAACCCAATACATTGTTTATCGCCTGCGGAATGCCTTGTATAAATCCGTACCAAGTGGGAGCCATCGGCGACAAAAATATATCGCTGTTGCCATTGTAATATTGCAAAAACAAAGATTGGATATAGGCTATACGCGCAAAAATATTGAAAGAAGGAAAAATATTGCCCAAAACACTTACCAACCCAAAACTCACCAACACCACTGCGGCAAAAACATAGGTGGCTTTGTATTTTTTTAAGCGAGAAAAACGCGCCAGAAAATACGCAAAAACCAAGGGCAAAAGCATTAGAAAATAATAATTGCGCACCAAATACACGCCCCAAAGACACAACAACAACCAAAACAGTTGTGGCGCATATTGCCACGAAAAGGCTTTTGTTTTTTGTAATAAATAAAAAATATTTCCCAACAAAAAAACACTCAAAGCCTCTTTGTGCATACCCGATGTCCAAAACAAAACACTCGGAAAAAGGAGTCCTCCTATCCAGAAAGTATTGCGGAGTTTAGGATAGTTTTCCACCCAAGCAATGTAGAAACGAAACAGACCTACCGTAGAAACAAATGCGGCAAACAAAGCGTGCGTGTAAATATATCCGCGCGAAAACAAGGCTAAAAAAGCATTCAGCCGAATAACGGTATAAGCGTTGGTGTTGTACCAACTGCCCACGCCTTCAATCATTTCTGCCAGTTCGGGCGTTGGCGCAGTACCATTGGGACCCAAAACCATACGAAAATACAAGTAAGCCCGCTGCGGCATCAGATTATCGTAGATGTACATACCTTTCTTGAAATAATTTACCACATCGGTGCCGCCATACCAGCGCACATGCAGTATTACATACAATATTGCCAAGCCTATTTTTAGCACAAACAAAGCCAGCACTCCCCGTGCAGCAGACTTTCCGCCCCACTTGTTCCCTTGCGTGTACAAGTAATATCCCAGCAAGAGGGCATATAATAAAAAGAGGAGTATTTTCAAGATTTATTTAGTTTCGTGCCTATAAAAAAGCAAAACACAGGGGTAAATTTTGCTTTGCGTAAATATACAATACTAAATCCAAAACAATATACTTATGCTTCTTTTGGCAAAAAATTAAATTTCGCCCCGCGTTTTATAGTGGAATATTGCCGTGTTTTTTGCGCGGCAGTTTCAGGGCTTTGTTTTCGAGCATGGCAAAACTTTCCATCAACTTTTGCCGTGTTTTAGATGGTTCTATAATTTCATCGACAAAACCATATTCGGCAGCGAGATAAGGATTGGCAAATTTTTCGGTGTATTCGGCTACTTTTTCGGTGAGTTTTTCTTCGGGATTTGCAGCTTGCGCAATTTCTTTCTTAAAAATAATTTCTGCCGCACCTTTGGCACCCATTACGGCAATTTCGGCAGAGGGCCAAGCGTAGTTCATATCCGCGCCAATGTGTTTGGAGTTCATCACATCATAGGCTCCACCATAAGCCTTGCGCGTTATCACCGTCACTTTGGGAACCGTAGCTTCGCAAAATGCGTACAACAGTTTCGCTCCTTCACTAATAATGCCGTGCCATTCTTGGTCGGTGCCGGGCAAAAATCCGGGCACATCTACCAGCACCAACAAAGGAATATTAAACGCATCGCAAAAACGCACAAAACGCGCGCCTTTTTTAGAAGCATTTATATCCAATACGCCCGCCAAATGGTTGGGCTGATTGCCCACAATGCCTACACTTTTGCCGCCAATACGCGCAAAGCCTACCACAATATTTTCGGCATAGTTTTGATGCGTTTCCAAAAAAGAATTTTCATCGACAAGGTGTTCTATCACTTCGCGCATGTCGTAAGGCTGTGAGGCAGTTTCGGGAATAATATCATTGAGTTTTGGACGAAGTTCGTCCGCCGTTTCGTAAGCTGTGGCGGGCGGCAATTCTTCGCAGTTTTGCGGAATATACGAAAGCAACTGTTTGGCTTGCATAATACAGTGTACTTCGTTGTCGCAGGCAAAATGTGTAACACCACTTTTACTGGCGTGTGCGAGTGCGCCGCCCAAATCTTCGGAACTTACTTCTTCGTGGGTAACGGTTTTTACTACATTGGGACCCGTTACAAACATATAACTGGTGTGTGAAACCATAAAAATAAAATCGGTAATAGCGGGCGAATACACAGCACCGCCGGCACAAGGACCCATAATAAGCGACAACTGCGGCACTACGCCGGAAGCTAAGGTATTTCGGTAAAAAATATCGGCGTAGCCTCCCAAACTCAAAACCCCTTCTTGAATACGCGCCCCGCCCGAATCATTGAGTCCGATTACAGGTGCGCCATTTTGCATTGCCAAATCCATAATACGGCATATTTTTTTGGCGTGCGCTTCGGAAAGTGAACCACCAAAAACGGTAAAATCTTGGGAAAAAACATATACTTTTCGCCCGTTTATAGTGCCAAAGCCGGTAATTACGCCATCGCCGTAGTATTTTTCTTGGTCTAAGCCAAAGTCGCTGGAACGATGCCGCACCAGCATACCTATTTCCTGAAAAGAATTTTTATCTAAAAGCAAATCCACCCGCTCACGGGCAGTGAGTTTGCCTTTGGCGTGTTGCGATTCGAGGCGTTTTTTGCCGCCACCTAATAGTGCTTGGGATTGGAGATTATGAAGTGCTGCTAATTTTTCTTGCATCGTCCGAAATTTTTGGCGTGCAATTTAGCAAATTTTCAGACAAAAAGCGATTTCACCGACTCTGCATCTTTGGCTTGCAAGCGTCCGGCAATAATAAGGCGCAATTCGCGGCGTTTCAAGGCTTTTTCGTATTGGGCAATTTCTTCGGCTGTTTGCGGACTTACGACAGCTACCTTGCGCGGGCGGCTATTGCTATCTAATGCGACAAAAGTATAGTAGGCATCGTTGCAAAAATACTTGGTTTTGGAAGGAATGTTTTCGGCATTTACGGTAAGATATACTTCTATGGAAGTATTGAAAGCGCGTGTAACTTTTGCTTCGATGGTTACAACATCGCCGAGTTTTATAGGATTGTAAAAGCTCACCTGATCTACCGAGACGGTAACAACCGTTGTTTCGGCATGTTTGCCGGCGGCAATGGCAGAGGCAATGTCCATCCAGTGCAAAATTTTGCCGCCTCTTAGGTTGTTGAGTACGTTGGTATCGTTGGGGAGTACCATTTCGGTCATTATAGTAAAAGACTCGGCAGGTGTTTTAGGCTGAAGTTTTGTGTTTTTATTTTCTTCGTTATTCTGTTGCATAATTTTTTGGGGAATTTTTTTCGAGATAAAAACACCTTAGTCGCACGAAAGTTTTATTTGATGCCTACTATTGCTTCGTTGATATTGATAATATGATCGCCTATGCGCTCGGCACTGTTGATAATGTTGTAGTAAAAAATACTTTCGCGGGCATTGAGGGTTTTTGCTTCAATGCTTTTGAATATCAATTCCTGCAAATTGGTGCGTGTTTCGTTGATATTTTTTTCTATTTCCCAAACTTTATTCATATCTATTTTAGATTTTCCCGATTTCAAATTTATATTCATCAGGCGCAACTGGTCGAATACCAAGTCGAATAGTTTTTTTATTTCATTGCGATTGCTTTCGCCAATACGCAAGCCTTGTTCTTCAATTTTTTCATTGGTAAGCGTCATTTCAAACAAAATATCGCCAATACGCTCCATATCGTTAATCATGCTCAGAATACTCTTAATTTTGTGCGTACCTTCTTCGCTTATTTCTTCTTCAGAGATTTTAGCTAAAAAGTCGGCAATATCTACTTCCAAGTCGTCTGTAATACCTTCGCGTTTGGCTATTTTATTAATGAGTTTTTTGGCATTTTGCGGGCGTTCAAACAAGAGTGTTTGTACGTTGTGAAACATTTTGGCAATCAATTCTCCAAAGTTTTCGGTTTCTTTTTGCGCTTCGGCAATTGAAATATCGGGTGTGGCAAATGGTCCGCGGGCAATGTGTTTAAGGCTGAAGTCTTCGTCGTCTTCATTGGCAGCATTTTTAACTTTGCGCGGTTTCACAAATTTTAAAATAAGTTGCTCCATTTGGGGTAGAAATCCGATAAGCAACAGCATATTGGCAATATTGAACATGGTATGAAAAAGCGACAAGCCCAAAGTAGCATTGGCGCGTGCGGTGGCAGTATTGTCCAAGATAGATACATGCGAAGGCGAAAACCACTCCATCACCTTGTCCACCCACTCAATAAAATAAGGGAAAACTAGCAACATCCACGCCACACCAATGAGATTGAACATAGTATGAAAGCGTGCTGCCCTTCGGGCATGAATATTGCCGACCAAGGCAGCTAAGTTGGCGGTGATGGTAGTGCCAATATTTTCACCCAAAACCATAGCGCAGGCAATAGGAAACGTAATCCAGCCTTCGGCGAGCATAATGAGGGTAATTGCCATAGTAGCACTCGACGACTGAATGATAATAGTGAGCAACGTACCAATACCAATAAAAAGTAAGGTGGACAAAAAGCCCAGATTGGTGTAGTGTTGTAAAAAAGATAAAATTTCGGGATTTGCTTTTATGTCGGGAACAGAGTTTTTGAGAAAATCTAAGCCGATGAACAAAATACCAAAACCGATGATAAATTCGCCAATGTTGTAGTATTTGGAGTTTTTGAGAAAAATGAGTGGAAATGCCAAACCTATCAGAATGATGGCAATGTTCATGATGTGCATTTTAAACCCAAAAAACGACACTATCCAAGCCGTGATGGTAGTACCAATGTTTGCGCCCATTATTACACCCATCGACTGGGCGAGCGAGAACAAGCCTGCATTGACAAAACTCACCACCATTACGGTAGTAGCCGACGATGATTGTAGCAGCGACGTGACCAAAAATCCGGTAAATACAGCCAAAAAACGGTTGGAGGTCATGGTACTCAATATTTGGCGCAACCTACTTCCTGTAAGTTTTTGGATGCCTTCGCTCATGATAAGCATACCATAAATAAATAAGCCCAATGAGCCTAAAAGCATTAAAAAGTCCGTAATACCGTAGTTCATTTCTATTATTTAAAGAATAAAAATTAGGTGTAAAAACCTACAAAGGTAATTAGCACATCTAACGTATGTCTTACTTTCTATAATAAATTTTTGTTAAATTTAAATCTTACGCAGGTCGTTGCGCTTCCAAATCTTCTATTTCCAAGCAAATATTTTCCCACAAGTTCATATTTTCATCTAACTGTGCTTTGGTATTATTGTATGTTTCCAACTTGGCGGCTATATTTTCGGTGCTGTAAAATGCGTCATCGCTCATTTCTTGTTCTAAGTTGGCTATTTGTTGTTCCAGTTTGCTTATTTCCTGTTCTATTTTATTGCGCTTGTTGTGCTGTTTTTTTATTTCTTTTTCCAAATCGTACAATGCCTGCTTGCTTAGTGTGGGCGTATTGCTTTGTTCGGAAAGGCTTTCTCTGTTGCGGACAATGGTACTTTGGAGTTCGTCTAAGGAGCTGATGTTTTTACTTGCCAAAAAGGCATAAATATCGCCCAGATGCTGGTGAATATTTCCGTTTTTAAACTCGTAAACTTTGTCGGTGAGTCCTTTCAAAAATTCGCGGTCGTGCGACACCACAATCACCGCTCCATCGAATTGTTCTATGGCAAATTTTAGCATCTCTTTGGAGCGCATATCCAAGTGGTTGGTCGGTTCGTCCAGCACCAAAAGGTTGGCGGGCTCGAGCATCATTCTCGCCAATGCCAAACGCGCTTTTTCACCGCCCGAAAGCATTTTCACCTTTTTGTCCACATCTTCGCCACTAAACAAAAACATTCCCAAAAGGCTGCGTACCTGCAAGCGCATTTCGCCTGTGGCGGCATTGTCGATGGTGGCAAAAACGGTTTCGTCGCTGTTTAGGCTGTCCGATTGGTTTTGACTGTAGTACGCCATTTTTACATTATAGCCAATTTCCAAATTTCCCTCCGTAGCTTTTTCTACTTCGGCTATTATTTTGGAAAAAGTCGATTTTCCTTCGCCGTTTTTGCCTACAAAGGCTACCTTTTCGCCGCGCTCCAACTCAAAATCCAAGCCACGCAATACGTGTAGCTGGTCGTAGTATTTGTGTAAGTTTTCGGTTTTTACAACTATTTTCCCCGAACGGGGTGCCGGCGGAAAGCGGAATTTTATTTTCGCATTTTCAACATCATCAATTTCTACTTTTTCCAATTTGTCCAACTTTGTAATAAGGGTTTGGGCAAATGCGGCTTTGTTTTTCTTGGCTCTGAATTTGTTGATAAGTGTTTCGGTGTGTTCAATAAACTTATCTTGCTGTTTTTTCTCGGCAACTTGCTGCTCGCGGCGTTGTTCGCGCAGTGCCACAAAAGGCGTGTAAGAAACGGGATAATCATACACTTTTCCGTTTACTATTTCTACGGTACGTTGCGTAATAGTATCCAAAAAACGCTGGTCGTGCGAAATAACAATAATACTGCCCGGATAATCTGCCATAAACTTTTCAATCCATAAAATAGATTCAATGTCCAAGTGGTTGGTAGGTTCGTCGAGCAGGAGGTAATCGGGTTTTTGCAGGAGCAATTTCGCCAACTCTACGCGCATGCGCCAACCGCCGCTAAAGTTTTGCAGGGGTACTTCAAAATCTGCGTCCATAAAACCAAGTCCTTTCAGCACTTTTTCGGTATCGGCGCGCATATTGGCTACACCCAGCAAATGCAGGCGTTCGGTAATATGTGCTTGCTGTTCCAACAGTTTCATGTACTCCGCCGAAGTAAATTCGGTGTATTCGCTTATTTGCGTGTGTGTTTGTGCGAGGGTTTCTTCCAAGCGTTTTATCTCTTCAAAAGCCGTAGCGGTTTCTTCATAGACGGTGCGGTGATATTGGTGCTGCAATTCTTGCGGCAAATAGCCGATGCTGGTTTGGGAGGGCATGTCTATGTTGCCACTGTCGGGCAGTTGTTGTCCGGCAATAATTTTGAGTAGGGTAGATTTTCCCGCGCCGTTTTTGCCTACCAATGCCATTCGGTCGCGGTCTTTTATGGTAAAAGATATTTCGTCGAAAAGTGTACGGTCGCCGTAGCGGATAAAAAGATTGTTGATATTAATCATAACAAGCGGTCGGTTCTGCCGCCAAAATTACGGAAAATAGTTTAGGGATTGAAAAAATGGGCTTTCGGTTTGTATGGCGTTGTTTTTGGGGGGAGAAATTAGCATTTTCGCCCTCACTTTTCCACATCGGCAAATACATTGATGCTAATTCCTACGGGTACGGTTTCCCATTTAGCCTGACTTGTTTCTCTGAAATATGTTTTTTTTCCGAATGCGGCGCAAAAATCAAGATGTCCTTCGCCTAAATTCTTTATGTGTTCGAGGGTTATAAGCGCGTTGCCGCTCACGACAATATTTTTTGCGCGTAAATCAATTTGAATTTCGTCTTCAACTTCTTCCTTCAACAATTTTATGTAAATAGGCTCTTTGAGAATATTCTCAAAACCCATTTCTCCCCTATCTTCGTAAATATTTAAGCGATAAAATACGGAATCGTAGGTGCAAGAGGAAACGTTTATATTGAGCTGTTTTAAAATGGCGGTCTTTTTTACTTTTATCATTATTCCACATTCATAGCCCAACAGATTGTCATGAAAACCGGCAGCTATCTGTTTTATATCAGCCGTAATGCCCAGTATTTTTTTCTTAAATGTTTTGGGCTTTATCACCACTTCCGAAAATTCGTAAACTTTTTCTTCCAAGCGTATTGTCGCATCGCTGTTCCTTCGCAAGTCTGCTATTTTTATCCACTGCGGCGCATATCCTATTGCCGAAAATAGTATAGAGTCGTTATCCAAATGGGCATCAATAAAAAGACTAAAGTGTCCGTTTTCGTCCGATACCGTGCCAATATTTTTTCCTACAATGCCAATGTTTACAAATTCGATGGCTTGCTCATTAGCCGAATTGACTACCATTCCTGTAATATCTTGCGCCCATATTGTATAGTTGTTGAATATTGCAATAATGATGAATAATCTAATTAATGAATAATTTACAGTACATTTTGCGCCGGAGATGTAATGCCCAAATACGCCACTACTTAAAGGTAGCCAAATCTCCCAAAAATACATTTTCTTCATATTGTATCTACTTTAGTTTCTCTTTTGCTCCTAAAAAAAAGCCGTCATCCTTTTCAAGCACAAACGAACTTCTCAAAGATAGTAAAATATCCTCGACTATTACTATAAAAAAATTGTGTAATAGGCAGAAATTTTTTTATTCCACGCTATATGCCCAAAATGCAAACCACTATAAAACAAAGCGCAAAATTTTACCTTTAACATAAACCGAGTTTACCTTTAGGGTAAAATAATGAACTCTGCTCTTTTGCGTTTTGAAGCGCAGAGCTACACAAAAAATAATTTTTTTTACTTTAAAAAGGCAATGCTGCGCAGCGAAATCCTTGTTGCTGAGCAAAATCTAAGTAGGCGGGAAGCAATATTTGCATTTTGTCGAAACAGGTGGGCTGGTCGTGGAGTACAATAATGCTGCCGTTGGCGATAAGCGGCAAGGTTTTACGAAGTATGGCTTCGGCAGAAAGTTGTTTATCAAAATCGTAGGTGAGTATGTCCCACATAGCTATGCGATAACCCGCCCGCCGTACTGCTTTGTATTTGCCATAATCCAATTTGCCGTAAGGCGGACGAAACCAAGTAGTAGCGGGCAATATTTCGGCAGCTTTTGCTACATCGTCCATAAAAACTGCGGTGTTGCTGTGCCAGCCGTGCAAGTGCGAAAAACTGTGATTGCCCACGCAATGCCCTGCTGCCTGTATTTTTTGAATAAGTTGCGGCTGCGCCTGTGCCTGCTTGCCCACACAAAAAAAACTCCCCTTCGCTTGGTACGCTGCCAAAGTGTCCAGCACGTAGTCGGTTACTTGCGGAAAGGGTCCGTCGTCGAAGGTAAGAAAAACTTGCGGCGGTTCAGCATGGGGCGCAGGGAGTTGCCAAAACATTTGCGGCAAAAGTTTCGGTATCCACCAAGGCGATTTGTACCAGCGAAAAGGCATATAATACAGCGAAAATGTGCGGTAATATTAGTGTTTTAGGCGTTAATTTTCAAATGAATTTAAATCCCCCAAAAGGATACCGATTTGAAAATCTCAAGCCTATCAACAATTCATTTATTTTTGAGCAAAGTCCTGTATTTTCTGCTTGAATACTACAAAAACCTTCCTCGTTTATTTTACAATTTGAATTTTGTGCATATACGCCGCTTCGCCAGCATCAGTATTGATGTTAAGGAAATATACCCCCGAAGCCAGTGCCGAAACATCAAGTTGGGTATTGTGTACAAATGTTCCTTGTTTTTCGAGGCGTTTTTTGCCCAAAACATCTATTATCGTCAAGTTGGTTATCGTTTCGTTTGACTGCCATTGAAGTTGAAGCGTGTTTTGCGCAGGCACGGGATAAATTTCCAAGCCATTCATTTCCCAAAATGAGGTGCCCAAAATTATTTCGGAAGAAACAGATTCGACGGACATCGGTTGTAAGTTTCCTGAAGTAGTAATGGTATAAGCATCGAAGGCATTGATGGTAAAGTTCAGCGAAGAAGCGGTTTTCCCGGCTAAGTTGTCGTCTATTACAAAGCGTAGCGTGGCTATTTTTCCACTTCCTGCTATAGCTTGGTGGTTGGTGCGCGAATAGGCTGCATGCAACAAATGCGTTGTCTCAAATTTTTTGCTAAAATTAAGCATAGGCGTACTGCCATTGCCAAACCAACTATTGCTGTCGTAAGTAAGGCTCACGGTATTGTCTAAGGCAATGAAGTTTTCGGTGTTGAATTGTCCGTAATCAATGCTAAAAGCAAGTCCGTATAGTTCAAAACTGGCAGTTACGTCATTGTTTACCAAATTTACATCTACCAATACGGTATCGCCGGGAGCAAAACTATCGCCATTGGCAATTTCAAATGCCAGACTATAGTTGCTGTTCACGGTATTTTGCTGCGATGACGCTTCTGTTTTACCGTGTTGTAAGCCATAGTTAATATCAATAGCCGCCACGTCAGCAATGTTTATGATACCATCGCCATTGCAATCGGCATGCTCGGCAGCAACGGTATTGAAATCAATAGGGATACCTGCTTCGTCAAAACTATTTACAGCAAAACTATTGCTCCAAGCCTGAGCAGCCTGCGACTCCCAAACTAAACTTGCATTGGCGCGCGGATAACCGGAAAAATTGTATCCTAAGCCCAAAGCCAGTACATCGAAGTTGTTTACAAGCGTATTATTGTCGGCATCGCCGGGCCATACGCAACTTTGGTTTTCGCCACAAGGCGACTCGCCGCCGCAAGTTTTCCAGATATTTACTAAAGTAGCATTTTCGGGAAAATCGGGACATTCTTCCCCATTTGCACCAATTATTCCTCCAAAACCACAAATATATTCACCATTACAACTGTACAAAACAGACATTCCGTCTTCTATTATTTCGCAAGGTTCTACAAAGAATACGCTTTCGCCATTGTACAAATATTCGACAATGCTGTTTCCTTCGCTTATATTGCTTAACCAAGTCAGTTCATTGAGCGGATTGGTTTGATAACAGAAATTAGTTGTTCCACAAGCTCCCGGAGTCCAAGAAGTAACGCCGCCATAGTTCATTGCTTCGCAATCATTGCTATACGTTACACCATTGCACCCACAAACGGGGTCATAGACAGCAGGACAAACAACACTTGGGTCTATTAAATTAGGATTGACACAAGGCGTGCATGGTTCTACCGTAATATTAAAGTAAAAATACTCATTTGTTTCGCCGATAGTAGTAAATTTGTGTAAGGTATAAACCGTACTTTCGGTAGGCGTTGCCACTGTGCTGTAACAGCCGGCGCAAGTCAAATTATCGCTTGGCGACCAAGTATAAATGGTGTTGCCTTCTTGTCCTAACAAACCAATGGTTATGCTTTCTCCTTCGCAAATAGTGTAGTAATACGTAGGTCCGTTGTCTTCGCAAGTCCAAATATTTCCTACAAAAGTAGCATCGGCAAAATTATAGCACCAAGGTCCCATTACTTCGCCATTGGTGTAGCACAGCACGTTTCCATCGCAATCTACTACCCAGTCGGGAAAATCAACGGCATTACATTCTTCTGTACCGTCAAAGAAAAAAACAGTTTGCCCGTTATAAACGTATTGCGCTACGGTACACACGCAGTTGTCGGAGCCATTTTGCAAATTTGCCAGTTCTTCTTGCAACCAAGCCAAGTCTTGCGGATTACAAGTTTGCGGCGTATCGCCACAAGTCCACACCAAGTTTTCATTAGTTAAGTTATTCAAAATTTCTGCTTGGCAATAAAACTCTATTGGTACAAAACCCGTAGTACAAATTATATTTCCCTGACAGTCGTACAACACAACGCCTAAATCAGCAGGACAGTTGGGCGAGCCTTCGGGCAAAGGAATGGTCATAATAACGGGTTCGCCATTTAAAGAATAGGTTTTAATTTCATTAATCCCACAACAGTCGCCATTATTTGCTTGCGCAATGAGATTGTTTAAAGTTTCGGTAAAATAAGGCGTACAATCCAAAGGTGGCACATCTGGTCCGCTTATAAATACAGTTGTACAGTCTGTTAAAGGAATAGGGTCGGTTAATGGATTGGAAGCCGTTACGCAGTAAGTAAACATATCGCCTACTATTGGCAGTACATCTGAGGTATAAACAATACTATAATCCGGCAAAATGGTGACACTTCCTGTTTGAGGATAATTTTCGATGTATAAATTGTCTAACGCAGGCAGTCTGGTAAATTCATAATTGTACGCATCGGCAACATTATACGCATTGAAATACAAAACGTTGTTTTGAATATAAAAGCTATAATCGAAAGCGCCTAAGTCAATTCCCGATACACCTGTAGGGTCTATGTGCAAAATTTGCATGTTATTTTCGGTGTAAATATTATACGTTGTAGTTACCCATTCTCCTTCAAAATAAATATTTACTTCGGTAGCAGAAATAAAATCCAACATAATCAGCTGCGTAACAGGCGTACCGCCTCCGGTAAATCCGCCCGTTATGGCAGTAAGTTTCCATTTTCCGAAAATATTGGTATCGTCTGTCCACCAGCTCCAAGGCAAAATATCATTTTCCAATACATCAATGTTTACCGTTGCTGTGAAACCGTCCACCCAAACGTCATCCATTTGCAAGTTAAGTTGGTTGTTTATAATACTACAAGGAGCCACTTCGCCCACAAAAACGGCATTTTCCCAAAATCCCGGCAACACCTCGCTGCATTGGTTTTCAATAATAAGTCCACCACTTACGCAAGCTACCGAGCCATCGCAATTATACACCACCGAAGGTGTATCTAAGCACAAACCTTCGATAGGCGTTACGAAATAAGTATTGCCTTGATACGCCCACTGCTGCACAGAACAATAGCACCAGTATGGGTCGGCAGGGTCTTGGTTTTGAAGATTGTTTATCAAATCTTGCAACCATTGCAAATCTTCCACATTACCGCAGTCGGTTGTAGTTTCACAAAATCCGTCTGTCCAAGCGTTTACACCATCTACTTCAGCAAAACAAGGATTATCATAAGTTTTTCCATTGCAACCACAAACGGGCTGATAATATTCGGGGCAAGGCGCATTTAGTACAATATTGTTAGGATTTACACAATTTTCGCCGCCACCCAAGTAAAATTCGTGGCAATAAGAAGCCGAACAGTTGTCTGTGGTAGTTATTTCCAAACAAAGTGTGTAGGGGGTAGTAATAGAAACACCATTTTCGATGGAAGCAAAGGTAAAACAAGCTTCTTCGGTGTTGGCAGTTTGTCCGTTGCTACACGTCCAGAGGTAACTGCTTATTTCGCCATCCAATTCCGAACTATCATTAAAACAAATTTCAAACGTTGCCATAGATTGCGGAATATCGTCTGTGCCATAGCCCGTTGCGCTAACAATTTGGTACATCGGATAAATATCACAAGGAATTTCGTCACAAGTTTTCCAAATATTTATGGGCATAGCCGTTTCAAAAAAGTCGGGACAACCTTCACCGTTCAAACCAGCTATGCCGCCGTAACCGCAAATAAAGTTTCCCTCGCAGTCCATTACCATACTCATCGCATCGGGAAATACCTCACAAGGCGCAATATAAAATACTGTTTGTCCACCATAGTTGTATTCCATAACACTACTTCCTTCTGTGATAGCACCAAACCAAGCCAATTCATTTAAAGGATTGCTTACATAACAAGTCTGCGAACCTCCACTACATGTCCAAATTACTTGCAAAGTATCAAACTCACCACAATAAGGCGGCGGTGTTAGCCCAAAAGCGGAACAAATTTCTTCTCCCTCGCAGTTGTACATAATATCCGGTGCGTCAAAAGCATTGCAATCGCTGTCCACATAATATGCAACTTCGCCATTGTATTCTACCTGCAAAATTTGCGAAATACACATACAATTAGGCGATGCACTCATTTCTAAGGTTTGAATTATTTCTTCCAACCACGCCAAATTTGTCGGGTCACATTCTATTATAGTTGTGCCGCAATCTTCGGGAACAATTACTGCTCCTTCTGTGCTGCAACCATTCGCATCAGTTACCGTATAGTCATACGTTCCGGCAAATAAATTGTTGATATTGGCAGAAGTTGCGCCATTGCTCCAAGAAACGGTGTATGGTTCGGCGGCGTAAATTGTTCCTAAACTTATGGCACCATTTGCTTCGTTACAAGCGGGAGTGACATTTTGCTGAAAAGTAGCAACGTACGGAGCTTCGTTTTCTATTATTACCAAAAAATATTGGTTGTATTTACAGCCGGCAACATTCGTTATTTCCACACGATAATTGTATTCCAAAGGTGCATTCATAATGCTGTAAGGATAACTTCCTTGCAAATTCTGGACAGCACTATTATTGCCTAAAAAATTGCCTTGTGCATCGTACCATTTGTAAGTATAAACCGAATTATCGGTAAACCCAACACTTATAGCACCATCGGCTACATTGGGACAAGTTTGATTGGTGAGGTTTATGTAAGGTGTTGTAGCAAAATCATCATCAGAAAGCAGGTAGTAATTTTCCTGAATGGCAATTCCGTCACTCAAAACCAAGAGCGTATAAAATCCGGCAGCTACATTTTCCAAAACCTCGCCGTTTCCTATCATATCTCCTTGCGAAGGAATGCCCACATACCATTGCAGTGTGAAACTGCCACTTGGCGGCAACTGAGTCCAAGCCGGGCTGACGCTTACACTAATACTGCCATTCGATTGCTGGCAAGAAGCATTCTGTACCGTACTTTCTACCAAAACGGACGGATAGTACGAAGGCTGAATCCACTTCAATTCATTTAGCGTAAAACCATAATCATCTGCCCAAGCATATAGTTGCGGATAATCCATTTCTTCAATGTAGGCGTAGTTGTTGGTGGCGGCTACGTATTGCGCAAAATCGCCAAAGCCGGAGTCCACAATAAGTTGCCCTACGGCACAGTTTGTTCCGTAAATATCTTTGAAATAGGGCTGCCGTCCGTGCTTGTGATACGTGTTTATGGGAAAAGTTTTTGCCAGAGCATAATTGTGCAAATAATCTAAGCACTGAAGCCTATGCGTCATTTGCGAAGCACTCAACTGTTGCGGTGGGTTTTGCCGCAAAGACTCCTCTACTTGCAGTAAGTGCCACTGAATCCAGTCCGTATCCGTCTCTAAAACCGACAAAATATCTTCTGTAATATTGGGTTGGTCGTGCAATAGCCATTGGGCATTTATTTCGCACAATTTTTCGTATGCTTGTTGTGATACAGTATTTTGGGCAAAAATTTGTCCTCCTGCTATTAACATTATCACACCAAAAATCAGTTTTAACATATCGTTTTTCATACTTCTGTCATTTTTATTTGGATAAACATTATTTAATGATACAAAAATTCAACAAGAAAGTAGGAAAAAAAAGTATATTTTTAACATTTTGTACAATTTTATTTCATAAATTTATCTTATAAATAATTGATTTTAAATTTATTAAAATTTTATTTGTACAAAAAATATAATGAAAAAGATACAAATCATTTTTAGCGAAATTGACAATTATGAACAAAATCGTTTTAAAAAGTTTCTGCAATCGCCTTATTTCAATCATCGCAGCGAATTAATACGCCTTTTGGTTATTTTGTGCGAGCAGCAGCCCGACAAAGATTTAAACAAAAAGCAAGTTTGGCAAAAAATGTTTGGAAAAACGTCTTACAACGACCTCAAATTCAGGCGTTTGACTTCCGATTTGTTGCAACTTTTTCAACAGTACAAAGCTGTGGAAAACGAGTACAAAAAGGCATTTTTTTTGGCGAGCAATCTCGCCGAACTTGCCGTGGAAAATACGTCCATAGCACTCGCCGATTTGAGTGTGTATCAATACCATCAAACGCTCAAAAAACACAATCCTTTGGCAGCACAGCCCGCCGATTTTTATTACGACAACTTCCATTTTGTCCGCACGCAAAATTCGCTCAACGAAAAAATTGCCGGACGACAAGCGGCACTAAACTTTGAGGCAGCACACCAATATTTGGACATTTTTTACTGTATTGAAAAATTGCGGCAAAGCTGTGCGTGGCTGAACTACCAAAAAATTCTCAATATTCCTTTACAACAAGAAGCTCCACCGTTTTTGCAGGAAATTCCGCAGCTTATTGCGCAGTCGCCCTACGTTCATTTGCCGGAAATTGATACGTACTGGCATATTTTCCGGCTTTTGAATGATGAAAATGCCGAAATTTGGTACCAAAAATTGCGCAATAGTCTTAGTGCGCGCCTCGCTTCCTTGCCGCAGATATACGCGCGCGAGTTTTTGTCGTATTTGCAAAACTACGCCATCAGACAATGCAATAGTGGTGCATTAGCGTATTTGTCGGATTTGCTGATGCTTTACGAAACGGGCTTACAGCAAGCTTTTTTGTTTGAAAACAACGAACTTTCGGTTTCTAATTTTAAAAATATTGTTACGCTGTCGCTGCGTTTGGAACGCTACGCTTGGGCGGATAATTTTATTGAAAAATATCGACATTATTTGCCCAAAATTCATCAGGAAAATGCGTATTTGTACAATAGGTCGCGCTTGTTGTATGCGCAGAAAAAATATACGGTGTGTCAGCAATTATTGTTGCAAGTAACTTATAACGACCCTTTTTATCAGTTGGATGCCAAAACATTGCTGCTAAAAGTGTATTACGACCTTGACGAGTGGACAGCTTTGTACGCGCTGATGGAGAGTTTTTCGGCTTTGTTGCGGCGCAAAAAAGTGGTGAGTGATTTTAACCGCGTTATTTACCTAAATTTTATTAAATATTTGAAAAAGTTGTGCAAATGCAAATACCACAACAGCAAGCAAAAAATTGAAATGTTAGCCAACGAACTTTCCCAGCAAACCAACTTGGCGGACAAAACTTGGCTTTTGGTGAAGGTGCGGGAGTTGTAGGCTATTTTTTTAACTATAAAAAACGCTGCGCAAAATAGCTAAGGCGTGTACTTCGCCAAAGCCTTCTATTTGGTGTTGGTAGTAGTTTATCCACAAATTGAGGAGGGCTTGTTTTTCTTTTAAACTGGCAGGGGGAATTTTTTTTTCTACATAATCGTATAAAAGTTGTCCGGTGTGAATATCGGCGCAGTGCTTGCTGCTTTGCGGCAAGAAGCAGGCTTCTACCAAATCGAAAAAAGGGGTTTGGGCGGAGAAATTCATTTGTGGAAAAAAACCGAGATGTCGGCTTAAAGTTGCCAATACTTGCACGGGCAGCAAACTTAGTTTTGTGGCAGACGTTGTATCCAAATATTCAATGCTTTGGTGTAAAAACCGGAACAAGGCTTCGTTTTCGGTTTCTTCGTGGATACATTTGGTGAATATTTCGGCGAAAAAAAGGGCTAATCCGCTTTTTACTACGTCGAAAGGAATGGACGAGAAAACGACATCGGCTTTGAGGTCGCGCAGGTGATGCATATTTTTGTGCGGATGCTCGTAGGCAACGAACTCTACCAAACTGAGCGGTTGCAGGAATGCGGCTTGGTTGCGTGCCTTGCTGCGCCTTGCGCCGGGAACAATGTAGGTGCGCAAGCCTAAGTGTTGGGTATATATTTTGCAGATAAGTGTACTTTCGGCGTATTTTATTGATTTAAATACAATACCTTTGGTCGGAATTAACATAAATTTTTTGTTGCAAACAATACTATGAGCGAGTATAAAAAACAAACGGTACTCTCTAGCTTTTACTTGGTTATCAACTTGCTGTTGTCTATTGTGTCTATGCTGTATTTGTCCACGCGGGCATTGACTACGGCGCAGTTGGGACTTATACAGTTTTTACTTACAGTTGCCAGTATTTTCGGTTTGTTTTCGCAAATGGGAATGCGCTCGGTGAATATACGCTATTTTCCTTATTTCAAAGATAAAGCTAAAAAACATAATGGTTATCTGAGTTTTGTATTGTTAGTGCCTATTGTGGGCTTGAGTGTAGTCTTTGTAATTGTTTATTTTTTCAAAGATATTATTATTCGCGCTTTCGACCAACCGGAAAGTAGGGAACTTATTCAAAATTACTATTGGTGTATTTATCCTTTGCTTATTGCGCTCACTTACTACGATATTCTTAGCAGTTATGTTTCGGCATTGTACAAGCCGGCGGTAAATATTTTTTTGCGCGATGTTTTTACCAAAAGTATTGGGGCAGTTTTGTTGTTGCTTATTTTTTATAGCACTATTGGTTTTAATACTTACGTACTCTTAGTAGTGGCGATGTATTTTATACAGTTGTTTTCCATTATGCTGTATTTGCGTTGGATTGATGAGTGGCAGTTGGGTTCGGACTTGTCGGCGTTTAATGGTACAAAGTTGCGTGAGATATTTTCGTTTGCGTTTTATACGCTTTCTTCGGGAGCTATTTTTTATATATTCGAAAATACCGACCGACTGATGGTGAGCATGCTTTCGGAAGGGCAATTAGCCGATGGTGGAATTTATGGTATTATGTTTTTTATTGGTTATGTAGTGTTTTTGCCCGGCAAGGCTATTGCGAATATGGCAGTGCCGCTTATTGCTGCTGCTGCTAAGGAAAATAATTTGTCGCGCATCGAAAATTTGTACAAAAGTACGTCCATCAACCAAATGGCTACGGGCGGTTTGCTGTTTATTGGCATTTGCATTAACCTAAATCATATTATTACGATTACGGGACCGGCTTACGCCAAAGGAATTTGGGTGGCGGTGCTTATTGGACTGAGCCAAATGATAGATTTGGCAACAGGACTTAACGGTAGCATTATCGTAATGTCGCCTTACTACAAAACTTTAGTGGTGTTTAATGTACTGTTGGTGCTTGTAACCATTGCTACCAACTATTGGCTTATTCCTATTTACGGACTCACGGGCGCGGCAATCGCTACGGTGCTTACTTTGCTTATTTTCAACACGGCAAAAACTATTTATGTCTGGAAAAAAATGCACATACAACCTTTTAGCATAAATACCTTTAAAATGTTGCTCTTGATGATAGCCGTTTTAGCGGTGGGTTTGGTGTTGCCTCCGCTTGGTGGTTTTTTTGTTTTTGATTTGTTGTATCGCTCCATTATTGTTACTATTTTGTACATTGGAGGCATTTATTACTTTAACATTACGCCCGAATTGACGGATTTGGGCTTAAAAATGCTAAATCGTGTGAAAGTTGCGTTGAAGTTGTAGTTTAGGCTTGCAATACAACGCTTACACAAAACATTTTTTCTTATTAAAAAGTATGAAAATGAAAACATCGCTCAATTTTATCCTTCCTATTAGCACATTATTAATTTTCCAGTGGATAGGCTGCAAAACCGATAATTTAGTAGAAATAAAAAACATAAGTCCTATTTCTATCAATACTTGTGAATCTTTTTCAGGTGAAAACTGGCTGATTAAGAACGACAGCACTTATCGCGCCATTTTTGCGGCACAAGATACGCTCGAAGGCTGCGAAAGCTACGACTTACCCGAAATAGATTTTTCGGCACAAAGTCTTTTGGGGCAACGTACCGTTTTTAAAGCCTGTAATCCGTACTTTTTTTACGAAGTAAGCGTGGATTCCCGCACAAAAACTTATTTTTATTCTGTGTTTGCGACCAAAGACGAAACTTGTGAATTGATAGACAGTATTCATTGGATATTGCTGCCGGCTATTCCCGAAAATTTTACGGTAGAGTTTCTGCAACAAGTCAATTAAGATTCACTTTTTTCATGTAAAATAAAGCTCTTAACCTCTCCGCTTCCGCCAGTTGCTCATTGTTGCCGAAGCTGGCGCGCTATTATTTTTTGTATTCAATTTTGCGGCGGCTTCGCTTATAAATACCACCATTTGTGCGGCTATTTTTTCTAATTCGTCATCGGCTTCCGCCAAATATTCCGGCTTAAAATATTGCGGAATAAAATGTGTATCGAACTTTCCCGAAACAAATTTCGGATGCTGCATTACCCATTTTCCAAATGCTAAAGTGGATTTTACTCCCGCAATTTTGTATTCATCTATGGCGCGCACCATACGCGCAAGTGCTTCAGTACGAGTAGGCGCGTGTACTATCAGTTTTGCCAGCATAGGATCATAGTAAATCGGAATATCCATTCCCTCCTCAAATCCGTCATCTACGCGTACGCCCAAACCTTCGGGTTTGCGGTAGCGCAACAATTTGCCAATGTCCGGTAAAAAGTTGTTTTCGGGGTCTTCGGCATACACGCGCAACTCAATGGCGTGCCCCATAAGCGGAATATCTTTTTGCGTAAAGTTGAGTTTTTTCCCTTCGGCAATGTTTATTTGCTGTTTCACCAAATCTATTTGCGTAATCATTTCCGTAACAGGATGCTCCACTTGCAGGCGCGTATTCATTTCCAAAAAATAAAAATTGTGCTGGTCGTCCAGCAAAAACTCCACTGTTCCGGCACCATAATAATTGCACGAACGGGCAACATTTACAGCACATTCGCCCATTTCTTTTCTAAGTTCGGGCGACAACACCACCGAAGGAGCTTCTTCAATTACTTTTTGGTGGCGGCGTTGGATAGAACACTCGCGCTCGTGCAGATACACAATATTTCCGTGCATATCGCCCAAAATTTGAATTTCGATATGACGGGGCGAGCGCACATATTTTTCCATAAAAACGCTTCCATCGCCAAAGGCAGAAAGGGCTTCACTTTGTGCCATTTTCAGTTGTTCGGCAAAATCTTCGGCTTGGTGTACAATGCGCATTCCTTTGCCGCCACCGCCAGCCGAGGCTTTGATAAGCACAGGAAAACCTATTTTTTGCGCAATTTCCGCCGCTTCCACTGCATCTTGAATAGCAGACTCGGTGCCGGGTACTAAGGGAATATTGTATTTTTTTACGGCTTCTTTGGCAGCGAGCTTACTGCCCATTATTTCGATAGATTCGGGCGAAGGTCCGATGAAAATAATTCTGGCATCTTTTACTTTTCGGGCAAAAGTGGCATTTTCCGACAAAAAACCAAAGCCCGGGTGAATAGCATCTGCTTTCACGCGCAAAGCAGTATTGATAATGGTGTCCATTTTGAGGTACGAACTTGCCGAAGGAGATTCGCCTATATGCACCGCCTCGTCGGCGTAGCGTACATGCGGCGCAAGACGGTCGGCATCGGAATATACTGCTACGGTGGCAATGTTCATTTCGCGCAGGCTACGCATAATACGCAAAGCTATTTCCCCACGATTGGCTATTAATACTTTTTTTATCATACTTTCGGTCTAAACAATTCTGTAGGTGTTTTTATTTTACAGAAAAAGAAAACAAGCAGTAATGCTTATCACTATTTTGCAAATTTAGCAAAAGCAAAGCAACTTTTGTCGGTAAAATTTGAAATCCACAAAAACACGCTTACAACGCAAAAAGCGGCTGCCCTTGTAAGGACAACCGCTTTTGTGTTATTTTCATTTCGCAAAATACAATTAACTTGCTTTGTACGCTTTTAGTGCTGTAATGAGTTTGGGTACTACTTCAAAAGCATCGCCTACCACGCCATAGTCGGCGGCTTTGAAAAAAGGAGCTTCGGGGTCTTTGTTTATCACAACAATCACCTTGCTGCTGTTCACACCCGCCAAATGTTGTATTGCCCCCGAAATACCAATAGCAATGTATAAATTGGGACTTACCGTAACGCCGGTTTGTCCTACGTGTTCGTGGTGAGGTCGCCAGTGTGTATCTGCTACCGGACGACTACAAGCTGTTGCTGCGCCCAGTACATCGGCAAGTTCTTCAATCATTCCCCAGTTTTCAGGACCTTTAAGTCCACGTCCGGCAGAAACAACAATATCTGCTTCGGTTAAAGATACTTTGTTGCTTAGTTTTTCAACCGAAATACGCTTTACGCGCGTGTCTGTCGTTTCAGCCGTAAAGTTTTGCACCTCCGCTACACTTGTTCCCGTTTTAATTGCCGGAAAAGCGTTAGCTGCTACGGTTAATACTTTTACTGTCGTATGCGCCGTACAATAAGCGAATCCTTTGCCAGAAAAAACGCCTCTTTTTACCAAAAATTTCCCTTCGGTATCCGGCATTTCTACTACTGCCGGCACAAGTGCTGCCTTCAAGCGCACCGACACACGTGGAGCTAAGGCTCTTCCTAAATAACTGTGCGGAATTATCACATATTGGGCATTGAGTTGCTGGGCTTGTGCGGCTACCGCTTTGGCTAATACGCCTGCATCTACTTCTGTATCAAAGCGTGCATTCGTATCTTGCAATACTTTGTTGGTGCCGTATTCGCCCAAGGCTGCCAAAGATTCTGCCGAAACACTTCCCAAGCAAATACCTACCGACTGACTTTGTGTTTGCTGCGCCAAAGCGGCTGCATAGGCGGCGGTTTCGTAACAATTTTTTTTCAGGCTACCATTTTCGTGTTCTATATAAAAAATTACCATTATTTTTATTTTTTTGAAATTGCGAAATTATTTTCTCTTCAATAATAAAATCAAAATTTGATACTAAATAACTTTTGCTTCATCGTGCAGTAAACGCACCAATTCGTCCATATTGTCGGGATCTACCAAATGAACATTTCCGCGTGTAGGAGGTGCTTCAAATTTTACTACTTCTACCTGCGTTTGCGTATTAGCAAAAGCAGGAATTACACTAAGCGGTTTGGTGCGTGCTGTCATAATACCGCGCATATTGGGAATGCGTTGTTCTGCCATTCCTTTGTTGGCACTGACTACCAAAGGAAGTGAGGCTTCTACGGTTTCTTCTCCTCCTTCTATTTCACATTTCATAGTGGCGGTGCTACCATTTACATCAAGGCTACTTGCCAAAGAAACATAGGGCAGTTCCAAAATTTCGGCGATTATGCCGCCCACAATAGCACCGTTGTAGTTGATGGTTTCTTTTCCGGTCATAATAAGGTCGTACGATTGCTGGGCAGCGTATTGTGCAATATTGGCAGCTGCCTGAAAAGCATCTTGCGGCTCTACATCTATGCGTACAGCATCGTTTGCGCCTATTGCCAAAGCTTTGCGAATAAGTTGGTCTCCTTCGGCATTTCCTACGTGAATAACGGTAACACTGCCACCTTGTTGTTCTACAATTTCTAAGGCGCGCACCAAAGCGTACCACTCATCGGTAGGATTTAAAATCCAAGTTACTCCTTGTGCATTAAACTTGGTATTATTGTCGGTAAAACTAATTTTTGTAGTTGTATCCGGCACTTTACTTAAACATACTAAAATTTTCATACAAGCTATTTTAATTATATGGCGGCAAAATTAGCGAAAATTCGCTGGGTGAAGAAAATTTATGTTATTTTTTTGAGAATTATTCTAAACTTGGGTAAACATTATGTCATTACAGGTTTTAGTTCATGCTAAAATAATATTTCAAAAAATTTGGAAAGTGTTATCTTTTAAGATAACTTTACAAAATGGTAAGAAAGATAATCTTCTACGAAAGCCATTTCATGGAATTTTACCAAAATTTAGACCAAAACGTAAAAGGAAAAATCCAATATGTTTTCGAGTTGATTATACAAGTTGACCGAGTTCTCAAGAAATTTTTAAAACATTTGACCGGAACCAACGGACTGTACGAAATCCGAATCTAATATTTATCGCGTTTTCTGCTGCTTTGATGATGAGCAACTTGTAGTGCTTTTTAATGCGTTTCAAAAAAAGACTAAAAAAACACCACCAAAAGAAATTGAGGAAGCAAAACGATTGATGAAAGATTATTTTCAAAATAAAAATGACGCTATATGAAAAATTATAAAAACATAAAAACATTTGACGAATTAATTGAACTCGAACACGGAAAGATAGGAACCGAAAGCCGAAACAAATATGAAGAAGGCGCACAGATGTTTATAGTAAGTGAAATGCTGAAAGCCGCCCGAAAAGAAGCAAAACTGACACAGAAACAATTAGCAGAAAAGGCGGGAACCCAAAAAAGTTATATTTCCAAACTTGAAAACGGAAAAGGGAATATTCAACTTTCTACTTTAATTCGGATTTTTGAACAAGGGCTAAATAGAAGAATCGGACTAACTTTTCTATGAATTAAGCAAAAATAACACGACAAAATGACTAATATTCACGCCAACACCCTACAATTTCTGCGCGACATTGCCCAAAACAACCAAAGAGATTGGTTTAATGAACATAAGGACGCTTACGAAAGTGCCAAGCAAAACATGGAAACTTTTATGCAGGCTTTGATGGAACGCCTAAATGCAACCGATGTTATTGCTTCGTATCATCTGTACCGTATTTATCGCGACATACGTTTTTCTAAAGATAAAACTCCTTACAAAACTTACTTTCATGCCTATCTTAAACGTGAAGGTGCTTCGCGCCGCGGCGGCTACTGGGTGGGCATAGAACCCAACCATACGCAAATTGGCGGCGGATTTTATGGACCCGAAAAACACGACCTCCAACGAGTACGCATGGAGTTTCAAGCAGAACCGAAGCGCATTCAGCAAATTCTTTCCGACAGGCGATTTGTAGAAACATTTGGCAGCCTACAAGGCGATGCGCTGAAAAAAGCTCCCAAAGGATTTGAACCTTCTGACGAAAACATTGAACTTATTCGCATGAAACAGTGGTACGCTATGCGCGCATTTTCCGACAAAGAAGTGCTTGCGCCCGACTTTTTGGATAAGTGTGTTGCTACTTTCGTGAACATTCGCCCATTTTTCGACTATATGAGCGAAGTCCTCACTACTAATCTCAATGGCGAGTCTATTATTTGAGCAAAAACGGCTACTTTATGCAATCCAAACTCGATAAAATTCCACATTTAATTTCCTTTTTAGAAAACGAGCCGGACAACGCTTTTTTGCGCTATGCTTTGGCAATGGAATATGTGCAAAAAAAAGAAGATGACAATGCTTTGGCGCAGTTCGAGTTGTTGCAAAAAGCCCAAAACAATTATTTGCCCATGTATTATCACTTAGCAAAACTGTGGGAACGCAAACAAAATCCGCAACAAGCCTTAGCCATCTACGAACAAGGCATTTCGCTTGCCAAAGCACAGAACAATACACACGCACTTGCGGAGTTGCAAAACGCCTATAACTTATTACTTTTTGATAGCGAAGAATAAAGAAAATTCCTAACTTTGCCGCGAACTCATTTGGGGTGCCCAAAATTTTCACTTAACCGTAAAAATTGTTCCAACGGGCTGAGATTATACCCTTTGAACCTGCTCAGGTAATGCTGAGAAGGGAAAATGCTTGGTATTTTTTAAACAATATTGTTTTCAAAATCCACTGTTGTGCAACCCCATTGCAACAGTAAAAAGCAATTTTTATGAAATTCTATTCTTTTTATTGGCTTATTTGTATGAACATCATTTGTTTGTTGCCACTTAGCGCGCAGACAAGCCTTGAAGGTATTGTAAAAGATGCCGAAGGAAATATTTTGGTTGGCGCACACGCTATTTTGCAGCCTTTGGAAAAAATTGCTGTAACAGACGACAAGGGTCAATTTTTCTTTCGCAATTTATCGCCGCAAACTTATTCCCTTCAAGTACAGTATCTTGGCTATGCTACTTTTTCGGAAAATATTGCGTTAAAATCTTCCGACAAAAGCAAATTTCTGAGTGTTGTATTACATGCCGAAGAATTAGGTTTGCAGCCTGTTTACATTTCCGCCCTTCGGGCAAAAACACAAACACCCGTTGCCTTTAGCAATATTTCGCAGGAATTTTTACAAAAAAACAATTTTGGGCAAGATATGCCGCTTTTGCTGAGTTGGACTCCTTCGGCAATAAGCACCTCCGATGCCGGAAATGGCGTAGGTTATACAGGTTTTAGTGTACGCGGCTCCGACCCAAGTCGTATCAATGTTACCATTAATGGTATTCCGCTCAATGATTCGGAGTCGCAAATTGTGTATTGGGTAGATCTTCCCGATTTTGCGGCATCCACCGAGTCGGTACAAATACAACGCGGCGCAGGCACTTCTACCAACGGAGCTGCTGCATTTGGTGCTAGCGTGAACTTGCAAACCGACCAATCCTCGTCTTTACCGTATGTACGCATAAGCAGCGGCGCAGGCTCATTTGCTACTTTTCGCAATAGTTTGTCGCTGGGCAGTGGCAAGTTGGGAAAATATTGGCATTTTAGCGGACGTATTTCGGCAATACAATCTAATGGATATATTGACCGAGCAAAGTCGAATTTGCTATCGTTTTTTGGCGGCATCAATTATCAAAGAGACAAACAAAACTTTGCATTGAACCTATTTTCGGGAAAAGAAAAAACATATCAGGCTTGGTATGGTGTTCCTTTGGAATATTTGCAAACACACAGGACGTATAATCCTGCGGGCGAAAAAAGCGATGGCACTTATTACGACAATCAAACGGATAATTATATCCAAACACACGCACAACTTTTGCATACGTATCATTTTAGTCCTCGCTTGCGCTTGCAGTCGGCACTACACTTTACGCGCGGCAAAGGATATTACGAAGAATACAAAGAAGATGTAGAACCAGAAGATTATGGTATTTATCCACCTTTTGATACAGTTGCTGATACTTACGATTTGATACGCAGGCGTTGGTTAGACAACTATTTTGCTGGCTTTAACAGCGCGCTTATTTACCAAAAAAATGGTTGGAAATATACTTACAGCCTTGCCGCCAACCAATATTGGGGAAATCATTTTGGCGAAGTAATTGATTTAATATCTTCGGTGAATTTGCCCGGAAGTGTTATTTACTATGATAATGATGCAAAAAAAACCGACCTCAACACTTTTGTCAAAGCTGAAGGCAAAATTACCGCCCAATGGTTTGCTTTTGCCGATTTGCAAGTTCGTTCCATCGCCTATACCTACGAAGGCATTGCCGACAACACTTTTGCGCCGCAAACGCAAAAAGCCACCCACTTTTTTTTCAATCCGAAATTGGGTATTTCCTACCAATGGAAACCACAAACTACGGCCTATGCTTCGTGGGCAGTGGCACAGCACGAACCCAACCGAAACGATTATGTAGATGCACCTTTGTACCAACAGCCCCAGTCGGAAAAAATGAATGACTTGGAAGCAGGCTTGCGCCACCAAAGTTCGGTATTTAGCTGGAGCGCAAATGGCTACTATATGCGTTACAAAAACCAATTGGCTTTGGACGGAGGCATAAACGATGTGGGCGAATACACGCGCATAAACATTTCCGACAGTTATAGAGCGGGCATAGAATGGGAAAGTGCTTGGAAAATAAACTCGAAATGGCAATGCAATGCGAATGTTACTTTTAGCCAAAACAAAATAAAAAGTTTTACGGAGGTAATTGATGCTTTTGTGCCACCCAACTACGCTGAAAAAGTGCGGCTCACCTACAAAAATACAGACTTGGCACTTTCGCCTAATATTACTGCCGCATTGTTAGTAAATTATGTGGTATTGGACAAACCGAAGTATCATTTTGCAGTGGACTGGCAAACCAAATATGTAGGCAAACAATATATTGACAACACTTCCAACGAAAACGGCGACTTATTTTCGTATATAAGCAACACTTCGGTAAATAACCGCAGCCTTTCGGCATACAGCTACACGAATCTGATATTTCATTTACAGCGTAAAAAAACAGGCAATTTTCCTAAAATCGGCTTGGATTTTGCGCTAAACAACCTTTTTGATGCGCAATATGTTTCCAATGCGTATGTGTATCGCTATATTGCGGAAGGCGACAATGGAAATACGCTGTACGAAGGTTCGGGATATTTTCCACAAGCCGGTAGAAATTTTTTGGTACAATTGCATCTTAATTTTTAGCAAAAAATGTTTCACAACGCCAAAACAAACGGGAATAAGTCTCAGTTTTGGGGCAAAATATGCGTTAAGGGCAACTGTATTTCTAATGAATAGCATTATCGGCAAAGCATATATTTGAGAGAAACATAGCCGTTAATTGTATTTTTGACTACTTTTAGGTAACTTTTAGTGTCTATTTTTTTACTTTTTACTCATTTTTTGTTCATATTTAGCGCAAGTGTTGCATAGCATAATGGATTTTGTGTTGCATGGCTTATAAAAACCAATGAAACTAAACTTAAAAAGATTTTTTCCATTTATCGTCAATCGCTATTTGGTGATAAGTCGTTATGTATTACTGGTGCTTACAACCGTAATTATAGCACTTATTTATCCGAGTAATAATTTTAAGTACGATTTTGAGTTGGGACGACCTTGGCGATACGATAATCTCTATGCACCTTACACTTTTGCCATTCAAAAGGACAAAAAAATAGTAGAAGAGGAGCGCGAAAATGCCCGAAAAAATTTTATTCCTTATTATAAAATAAAAACCCAAGTAGGCGATGAGGTTGAAAAAAAGTTTGCCGTAGAATTGGCAACACACTTCGTAGAACTGCGATTGGATAGTACCGTAACGGTACACAAATCAGACTCTGCCAACTACTACAAAACGGGCATTGATTTAATCGAAAAAATTTACCGCAAGGGCATCATCAATCTGGCAGAAAACCACAAACAAAAGTTCAATCAGGTTTATGTAATCGAAAAAAATGTTTCGAGCCTCCACCCTATTGGTTCTTTTTACAATTTGCAGCAGGCTTTTCAGATAATAGAAAATGAAATAAACGACAGCCCGAACATTGTAAAAGGATTTTTAACGCCGCTTATACAAAGCACTTTGTCGCCCAACATAAGCTATGATGTGACGATAAGCGACAAATTTCTGGCGCAATCTATAGCCGATATTTCTACCACAAAAGGTGTAGTGCAAAAAGGAGAAGAAATTGTGGCGCAGGGAACTTTGATAGACGAAGCCACTTTTCAAAAACTCCTTTCGTTGCGCAGTTCTTACGAAGAAAAAAATCTGAGCAGGCAGCATCCTTGGTGGATGTTCATCGGCTACTTAATTGTTTCGGCATTAGCTATTGGTATTTTTTATCGTTTTATTATACAAATTCGCCCCGAAGTTGCCAAAAACAATCGGCATTTATCTTTTCTTTTTATCCTCATTATTTTATTTTTATTGCTGGTACGTTTGGTGGTAAGTTTGGATATAACGCTGGTGCTATATGCTATTCCTTTTGGTATTTTGCCCATTTTGTTGCGTACTTTTATGGGCAATCAGCTTACGCTTTATGCTTATACTTTGGTGTTGTTGCTCAGTAGTTTTATGCTTCCGGTGGGCTTAGAGTATTTGTTTATGCAATTTGTAGTGGGTTTAGTAGCTATTCTCAGTACTATTCGCACTTACTATTGGTCGCAGTTTTTCTTGTCGGCGTTGTATATCTTATTGGCTTATACTTTTTCTTACACGGGCTTATCTTTAATACAATACGGCACTGTTTCTCTCGGCGATTGGCGAATATTTGCCATGTTTGTGGTAAACGCCTTTTTGTGCTTGTTGGCATATCCGCTTATTCCTTTGTTCGAGCAGTTGTTTGGTTTTGTATCCAACCTTACGCTCATAGAACTAAGCGATTTGAACAAACCGCTGCTCAAAGAACTGTCGGGCAAAGCTCCGGGTACTTTTTGGCACTCGCAGCAAGTAGCCAACCTTGCCGAAGCCGCTGCCTACGAAGTAGGTGCCAATACACTTTTGGTAAAAGTAGGCTCTTTGTATCACGACATTGGCAAAATGGAACACCCTATTTATTTTATTGAAAACCAACCCACCAACATCAATCCACACGACGAGCTAAGTCCCAGCGACAGTGTGTACTATATTATAGAACACGTACGCCTTGGCGTAGAAACTGCCAAAAAGCACAAACTCCCCGACTTGGTAATCGACTTTATACGCACACATCATGGCACTACTACGGTTTCTTATTTTTTGGATAAATACCGAAAAATGTACCCTGATGAGAAAATAGACATTAAAGATTTTGAATATCCCGGACCTCTGCCCTATTCTAAAGAAACAGCTATTGTAATGATAGCCGATTCGCTGGAAGCCGCATCTATCAGTTTGAAAAACCCTACTGACTTGCAAATACAACAGTTGGTAGATAATATCGTACAAGGCAAAATAGATAGCGGGCAGTTTGTTCACTGCGATTTATCATTTAAAGACATACAAACCATTAAAAAAGTAATGAAAAAAATGCTTAAAAGTAAATTTCATATTCGTGTAAGCTATCCAAAACCCAATATAGCCGCACACCTGAGCGAAAACTTATAAAAATTAGTCGAATATTTCATTTTCAGGTATATTTAGCATATTTTTTGCTTATATAAAATATACTGTGCGCAATAATGATTAATTTGCAAGCCGTTTTTCAAAAAGAAAACCAACTTTATAAACACTTTTTTCTTAACAAATAAAACATTACATAACAACTAAAACACCTATAAAACCCTGAAATGTCCATTTTTTATATATTTTATCATTTTAAATTAAAGTAGCTTAAACCTTTTTACGATTTTGGCAGTTGATTTAAAAAATTCCGTACAGCATTTAACTGATGAAGATTTAGTGCAACTTATCATTGAGCAATCTTGTGATGAGTGCATTGCCGAATTATATAATCGGTACTTAAACAGAATTTATCGCAAATCTCTGTCGTTTGTAAAAAGAACCAGTTTAGCAGAAGATATTACGCACGATATATTTTTAAAAATTTTATTGAGCCTTTCTTCGTTTAAGGGTAAATCAAAGTTCTCTACTTGGGTATATTCTATTACCTATAATTATTGTATTGACTATATTCGCAAGCGCAATAAGAATGCATTTATTGTTTCGGACAAGGATACCGAGCTAAAAGATACCGAAGATGTGCACGATGACTGGAATGAAACTTTGGAAATGAAAGCGAGCAGATTGCACAAATTGTTAGATGAAATAAGTTTGGAAGACAAAACCATTTTATTGATGAAGTACCAAGAAGATTTGAGTATTAAGGACATTCAGGAAATATTTGATATTTCGGAAAGTGCTACCAAAATGCGAATAAAACGTGCCAAAGAAAAAGTACAGATGCTATATATAAAAGAATACAAAGAATATGTGTAAACTATATGAACAATATTTTTAAAGAAATAGAAAAAATAGAAGAAAAGTTTGAAGCACCCAAAGACCTGCGCAATAAGGTACAGGGTAGCTACAAAGCTATTTCCGGCATATTTGGTTTTTTAGACAACTTGACTAATTTTTTCGGCTTTGTGGGGCTGAATTTCCTAAAAGACTTTGAACAAAAACAAGGACTTAGCAGCGAGCAAAAAACCGATGACACCCAAACCACGTCCAGCAAAAAAGAAGATATTTAATACTAAAGCATATTTATTACATTTACGACCAAATACCAATGTTATGAACCTTTTACAAATAGAAATATTCGACAAAATTTCTCTTTTTTTCAATAGTTTTATCCAAAAAATTGCGAATGGTGCACCCGTTTTCTTCGGCGCATTGGCCATACTATTGGTCGGTTATTTTATTGCCAAATTTGTAAGTCGCAGTATTACCAAACTTTTGGAAGTAGCCCAAGTGGATAAACTACTCGACAAGCTAAAAACGATCGATTTGTTTTCTCATTTCAATTTTGAACTAAGTAAGGTTATCGGAAAATTTCTCTACTGGATTATCATCCTCATTTTTGTTGTATTGGCTTCCGAAACCTTAGGGCTGCACTCCGTTTCTGATGGTATTGGCAAGTTGTTTGGTTATTTGCCTTATTTAGCAAGTGCTATGGGCTTTTTTATTATTGGTACTTTTATCGCCAATCTTATCCGCAATTTCATCACGACTACCGCCGAGTCGTTCGGCTTAAGTACAGGACGCATTATTGGCAATATTGTGTTCTACTTTTTGTTGGTAATGGTTGCCATTACTTCGCTCAATCAAGCCGGCGTAAACACCGAAATTATTACCGAAAACATGCAAATTATCTTGGGTGCTATGCTGTTTTCTTTGGCTATCGGCTACGCCTTAGGTTCTAAAGCACTGATGTCCAATATGCTCGGAGCTTTTTACAGCAAAGGAAAATTTGAAGTAGGGCAAACTATTCGTTTTGACAATGTACAAGGAAAAATAGTGAACACCGACAGCACTTCTATGACGCTAAAAACCAGCGACCGCCTTATCATTATTCCGCTATCGCAGTTGGTAGAACGCCGCGTGGAAATTTTAGATGAGTAAATTTATCGTTTCAATGGGCTAAAAAAACCTATCTTTGCCTATTATTTTACTGTATAAAAATGCTTTGCGCAAGCAAAAAATGAACTCTTCCTCTACACCGAGTGTGTCTTTTTATACTTTGGGCTGTAAACTCAATTACACCGAAACCGAAGCAATAAGTCGTCAGATGCAGTCGCAGGGATTTACAGAAGTAGCTTTTGGCGAAAATCCTGCCGATGTGTATATTATCAATACTTGCTCCGTAACCGACCAAGCCGACAAAAAGTGCCGATACGTATTGCGTCAAGTGCGCCGCATGGCTCCCGAAGCAAAAGTGATTGTTGTGGGCTGCTACGCGCAACTAAAACCCGCCGAAATTGCTGCCATTCCGGGTGTAGATTTGGTGCTGGGTGCTTCAGAAAAATTCAATATTCCCCAACATTTATCCAATTTATACGAAAAATCTTCCAACAAAGGCACTTACATTGCCTGCGATATTGATAATGTAGCCGATTTTAAAACCGCCTACGCCAGCAGCACCCGCACACGCGCTTTTCTGAAAGTACAAGATGGTTGCGATTACAGTTGTTCGTTTTGCACTATTCCGTTAGCGCGCGGCAACAGCCGAAGCGATACTATCGAAAATATTGTGAGCACCGCCTACGAAATTGCCGAAAGTGGGGTGCGCGAAATTGTGCTTACAGGCGTGAACATTGGCGACTATGGCAAAGGATTGGCGGAAGAAAACAAGGCAAGTTTTTTGCACCTTATTCAAGCTTTAGATAAGGTAACAGACATAGCAAGATTTAGAATTTCGTCTATCGAACCGAATTTGCTCTCGGAAGATATTATTGATTTTGTAGCGGCATCGGAGCGATTTGTGCCACATTTTCATATTCCGCTACAAGCGGGCGACAACCGTATTTTGGGATTGATGCGCCGCCGCTATCGCCGCGAACTTTATGCCGAAAGAGTTGCTGCCATTAAGGCAAAAATGCCCGATGCTTGTATTGGCGTGGATATTATGGTGGGTTTTCCGACAGAAACTGAAACAGAATTTTTAAATTCCTATCATTTTTTGAACGAATTGCCCGTTTCTTATTTCCACGTATTTACCTATTCCGAGCGCAGCAATACGCTTGCGGCTACGCTTCGGCCAGCCGTAGCACAAAACGAGCGCAATCGGCGCAGCAAAATGTTGCGTATTCTGTCGGACAAGAAAAAACGCTTTTTTTATACCCAAAATATTGGCAAAATGCAACAGGTTTTGTGGGAAGCCGAACGCCAAGAAGGTAATTTTTTACACGGATTTACCCAAAACTATGTAAAAGTAAAAACGCCTTACGATGCTTCGCTTATCAATACACTGCAAACCATTACAGTTGATGGCGTTGATGCCGAAGGTATTGCCTTTATTTCTGCGCTACAACCCACAGATGTTGCTCTTTTGTAGTTTTTACATAAGCTATTTTTCATTTACTAATTTTTTTCCGCAATAAATCATGTACGCTACCTTTTACGAACTCTTTCAAAAATTATTTGGCATTGATATTCCGGCACTTTCGCTCATAAAAGTGTTTGGCTTTTTCTTTGCTTTGGCGTTTTTAGTAGCCGCTTATTTTCTGGCTTCGGAATTCAAACGCCTCGAAAAAGCAGGATTTATTCCCAGTTGGACGGAAAAAACCATTATCGGCGGCGGCGTAAAATGGAGCGAAGTGCTTATAAACGCATTTGTGGGTTTTGTGCTGGGTTACAAAATTCTTTTTGCCTTGCTAAACTGGAGCGATTTTATTCGCAATTCGGAAGCGTATATAGCCAATACCAACGGAAATATGCTCGGCGGTTTGTTGGGCGCACTTTTGTATGGTGCTTATGTGTATTACAACCAGAAAAAAGCAGCTTTGCCGCAACCTAAAGTTATTGAAGCGCAGGTTTATCCGCATACGCGCGTGTTCGATTTGGTGATTTTGGCGGCGGTTTTTGGTATTTTGGGGGCAAAATTTTTCTCTTTTTTCGAGTACTGGGACGTTTTTTTACAAGACCCTATAGGACATTTATTATCTTTTTCGGGCTTAAATTTTTATGGCGGACTTATTGTAGCAGCCATTGCTTTGGCAGTATATGCCAAACGAAAAAATATTCCTTTGCTGCGATTTATGGACAGTACGGCTCCGGCTTTGATTATTGCGTATGGTGTGGGACGTTTGGGCTGTCATTTTTCGGGCGATGGCGACTGGGGAATTGTGAACAGCGCACCCAAACCTTCTTTTTTGCCGAATTGGTTGTGGGCATTGCATTATCCAAACAATGTAGCGCGCGAAGGTGTACCTATTCCGGGTTGCGAAGGACCATATTGTTTTGTCCTCGACCCGCCCGTTTATCCTACTTCGGTATATGAGTTTTTTATGGCATTGGCTATTTTTGGTATTCTCTGGTCGCTGCGCAAAAAACTTACGCCCATTCCGGGAATATTATTTGCTATTTATATGGTACTCAATGGCATTGAACGTTTTTGTATAGAAACTATCCGCGTAAACGACCGCTACGATGTGTTAGGTTTTCAGCTTTCGCAAGCGCAAAGTATTGCTATTTTATTGGTAACGCTGGGAATAATTTTGGGCATTTTTGTGTATCAGCGTAGCAAAAAAAATCCGTTGGGTACTGTTTAATAACTCTCCGGCGAATAGCCGCAATTTTCCTTTATTTCGTTAAACGCTTGCGGAATACGTAATTTGTAAGCAGTCTGAAAATCCTTGCAGGCTTCGTCTCTTTCGTTAATACCCAAATACGCCAAGCCGCGATAGTAGAAAGCAAGTCCGTTGTTGGGGTCTAAAGCGATATTGGTGCTAAAATCTTTAATAGCATCGTAATAACCGCCCACCATACATTTGGCAATGCCGCGCCCTTGATACGCCGGCGCAAAAAGTCCGTTAAAATCTATCACTTGATTAAAATCGGCAATGGCTTGGGTGAAGTTTCGGGCAGAAATATTGGCAGATGCACGCCCTTGATACGCTAATACGTAGTCGGGTTTTTCGTTTATGGCTTTGGTGAAATTCTGAATGGCGGCTTCGGTTTTACCCAATTTCACATTTACCGCCCCTAAGTTGTAATTGATTATGGGGTCTTTGGGGGCGTAATTGGCTGCTTTTTCCAAGTCGCGCTGTCCTTTTTTGAGCATATCCAATTCTACATACGAATTGCCGCGCAGTTGGAGTAAATCTTTGTTGTACGGGTCTTTTTTAAGACACCACGACAACATTTTTACCGCCGATTCATAGTCTTCTTCATCAATACGGTCAATCGCTTCGCGGTAGTAATATTTAATGCTTTCTTCGTCGCGCAGGCTTAGCTTTTTGCGCGAGCTACTTACATAAACCGTATCAATATTGGCGGTATAGTAAATGTCGCCCAAATCAAGTTTCATAATGAGTTTTCCGTCTTTGGTGGTCGTCAATTCCGATTCTTTGGTAGCTTCTATCGGATGTCCCTGACTCTGTACAACTGTTTTGGTGGGACTTTCTTTTACTTTATTATCCTTTTTCGATTTTTTGTCTTTCTCTTTGTCTTTAGCAGCATTTTTATCTTTCGATACTTTTTTATCTTTTGAAGATGAATTGTTGCCATACATTTCAAAATCGTTGCCGCCAATCTGTGCGACAAGTGTAGTGGTACTCAATACACACAAAAGGAAGAATAAGCTATTTATAAAAAGTTTCATTTCGGGAATATGATATAGAAATTGTCAATAATATTTTTTCACTGCAAAAATAATATATTTAGCGCAGTATTACTTTAGTAATTACTTCCTGCCCAATGGCGGTGTTTGTTTTGGCAATAATTTCATTGGACAACATAGCCAATTCTTTTTTCAAAGGAGCAGAAGTAATTGTAAGATGAAGTTGAGCATCTTTTAGTTTAATATCTTGGGTATGATTGGCAATAAATTCGCCCACAATATTTTTCCACTCATTCCTAATTTTTGCTTCGGTTATTTTGTCGGTGAGTTGATTTTGGGTAAAAAAAGATTGCAATGCATCTTTTAATAAAACTTCATTTTTTTTCAATTTATTGTAAATTTTAGATAAAGTGAACGACTTTTCGCCTACAAAAGTACAGTAGATAGCAAACATTTCCAATATAACAAAATGATTTGGTTTTTGATATAAAAAAAGAGGTTGCCAGTTTTGGCAACCTCTTAAATTATTTATTTAAACTAAAAAGAAAGAGTTTCTTTTATTTGCGTAGTTCTATGTAACCTGCTCTTTTAATAATCTTGCCTTCGGCATCGAATACACGCAATACATAGAAGTATGTTCCCATTGGTACTTGCTCGCCTACATTGTAAACTTGTCCGTTCCAAGTTAATTCATCTAACTTATCGGAAGTGTATAGTACACGACCCCAACGATCTACAATGGTTAATTGAACTTTAGCACCTTTGCCAAATACATCTTCGATGTTGTTGATTGACCAGATATCATTGATACCATCACCGTTAGGCGACAATCCATTGCTTATTTCAACATCATCGGTAGTATCATCGGTAGTATCTACACGTCCACCAAATTCGTTACAACCGCCTACGTGAACTATCAACTCGTACACTTGAACATCGCCAGTTGTTGGATTTTCCATCGTAACTGTTACCGGATCATCACCACTAAACAATGGTACAGGCATGTATCTGAAGCAATTAGAACCTAACATTTTAATGCTACAGTGGTATGTATTGTCCACATCAGTTATTACATAACCTGGCTGACAAATATCCATACAAATTTCAATTGCGGTAAATTCTTCTGTACAGTAAACCGTTTGAATTGCGCAAGAAGACTCAATAGTTAAGGTAACTGTTGCCGTATCTGTTCCGCCATTTCCATCACATACTTGGTACACAAATGAATCGGTACCTGTGTAGCCCGGATAAGCACTGTACACATAGCTATTTCCACTTATAGTAAGGCTTCCATATTGTGGCGCACTTGCAATACCACAAATAGTTAATGGGTCGCCGTCTGGATCTACGTCATTTTCAGTAACAGGCAAGGTTAAAGTTCCTCCTTCTGGTACTGTATAGCTATCGTCAGAAGCTAATGGTGCAGAGTTAGGTGTTCCACAATTGCTTGTAACCGTAACTACAATAACTGCTTCGTCGCATACACCTGCGTTGTTACAAGCGGTTACAGTAATGATTGCATCACCTGTGTAACCAGGAACCGGAGTGTAGCGGAAACATTGGTCATTGAGCATAAATACTGTACAGTGACCGTAAACCGTGCTTACTTCAGTAATTGCGTAGTCGTTGCTACCTTCAAACAAGCAGAAGTCAGGACAAAGAACGATTGGTTCCATAATACCTGTACATTCGTACATTGTTTCGTTGGTACATTGTGGACAATTTACATAAATAGTAACAGTTGCTGTATCGGTTCCTCCATTACCATCACAAACGGTGTAAATAAAGGTAACAGTTCCTACATAACCTGTTTCAGGTGTGTAAGTAAATACGCCGTTGTTCAAGCTCAAAGTACCGTGTGCAGGTTGTGTGTAATTACATACTGTAAGTTCATCGCCGTCCACATCAAAGTCGTTATCTAATACATCTATAGTAATTGCATCGCAGCTTGGTGCTGTTTCATTGTCATTTACTGCAATAGGCGGTGTATTTGGAATATCAACCGTTACTGTTACAGTAGCTGTATCTGTACCACCATTACCATCGCAAATTGTGTAGTCGAAGTTGGCTACTCCTTCAAAACCTGCCGGTGGTGTGTAAATGAAGCAGTTGCCTACTAATTGTACACTTCCTACACTTGGTTGTTCGTAGTCACATACGGTTAATGGATCGCCGTCTGGGTCGCTATCATTTGTCAATACACAGATTGTTACTGGTGTACCATCACTTTCTTCAGTATCATTTACGGCTACTGGTGGATTGTTACAACCAATAATTACGTGTACCAAAATATGTACGCAGTTTTGGCCATTCGATGCTACGATGTCAATATAATCTACGCCCACTAATTCCATACCCGGAAGTGGTGTGTAAACGATACAGTCATCCTCAATTTCAATACTACAGTTGTAGGTTGAATTCGCTTCGATAATTGTAAAGTTGCCAGGTAAACAGAAGTCAGGACAAATTTGAACTGGTGTTTGTGGATTCGTACATACTGTCATATCGTTACAATCAATCGGATTATCACAAGTATTTCCACAGTTACCCACTTGTACATTAATAGTTACTGTTACACAAGTATTACCATCTAAAGAAGTAGCGTGTACTGTAATTACATCGTTGGCTGTAGTTGGTGAAGTATAGCTGAAACATCCGCTTTGGATATTTCCAATTTGACCGAATGCAGATTCAACTGAATTGAATACAAATCCGCTACCTAAACAAGTACTTGGACAAATGGTAGTAGTAGATGCAGCATCAACACATATTGTTTCAGAACATACTTGTACATTTTGACAACCAGTAGGTTCAGGAGAAATAACTGCATCGTCTTCATCGTCATAATCATCTACTACAGGGCTTCCATTGTTATCGCCAGGATTACTGTCAATGTCTTGTTCATTGGCTGTTTCAATTTCGGCTATGTTTACAATATCACCACTTATACTTTGTACTTGTGCGTAAATATCTAAGTTTACAGTTGCTCCGGCAGCTAAGCTACCAATAGGCCAGATACCATTTGCAGGATTGTAACTACCATTTGCACCAATGTAAAGCAATCCACTTGGCAACATATCATAAACGCTTACACCTGTTGCATCGTCTGGTCCGTTGTTGGTTACACTAATAGTGTAGGTTACAACATCGCCCACTTTAACTTGGCTTACGTTTACAACTTTTGTCAATTCGAGGTCTATTACAGGTTCTGCATTTGGAACTATAACTGCATCGTCTTCGTCATCGTAATCATTTACGTTAGGATTACCGTTGTTATCACCTGGATAACTGTCGATATCCGTTTCGTTCGCTGTTTCGATTTCTGCTATGTTCACAATTGGTCCGCTGATACTTACTACTTCGGCATAAATATCTAAAGACATTGTCTGATTTACCGCTAAGTCACCGATATACCAAATTCCGGTTATAGGATCGTAATTTCCGTCAGAAATTACATAGTTCAATCCGGCAGGTAACATATCGTAAACACTTACGCCTGTCGCATTGTCCGGTCCTTTGTTTACTACGGTAATAGTATAGGTAATCATATCGCCTACGGATACATTGTATGTATTAACCGATTTCACTAACTCAAGATCAATGGTAGGATTTTCCGAAGGAACGATAATAGCACTGTCTTCATCATCATAATCATTAACATTAGGGCTACCATTGTTATCGCCAGGGAAGCTATCTATATCTTGCTCATTCGTAGTTTCTACTTCGGCAATATTGGTAATCGGTCCGTTAATCGCTACAACTTCTGCTTCAATATCCAAAGAGAAAGAAGCATCTTTTTCGATTGTACCAACGTACCAAATTCCGGTTGATGGGTCATAATTTCCATCAGAACTAATGTAATTCAATCCGGCTGGTAACATATCATATACGCTTACACCTGTTGCCGTTGAAGGTCCGTTATTCCATACCGTAATGGTATAAGTAATCATATCACCTACACTTACTACTTGCTGATTCACCTCTTTGGATAATTCCACATCTACAATAGGAATCATCGGTGTAATAATTGCGCTATCTTCATCGTCGAAATCATCTACATTAGGACTACCATTGTTATCGCCAGGCGTAGAGTCAATGTCTTGTTCATTCGCTGTTTCTACTTCAGCAATATTAACAGTATTACCATTAATACTTAATACAGTAGCAACAATGTCTAAATTAAGTTCTTCGCCTACGGCTAAATTACCAATGTACCAAATTCCGGTTGTAGGATTATAATTTCCATCAGAATCAATATATTCTAATCCGACAGGTAGCATATCATATACACTTACACCTGTTGCGGCATCTGGACCTTTGTTGATAATGGATAATGTATAGGTAATTTCATCGCCCACTTGTACTTGGGTTTGATTTACAACTTTCGTCAATTCCAAGTCGATGTACTGTTGCGTAGGAATAATAGTAGCACTATCTTCATCGTCGTAGTCATCTACATTAGGATTGTTGTTGTTATCGCCCGGTGTAGAGTCAATATCCGTTTCGTTGGCAGTTTCCACTTCGGCAATATTCGTAATTGGTCCGGTAATGTTGGTCACAAAAGCATAAACATACAAAGTTGCTGTTTGATTTACACCAAGATTCCCAACATACCAAATTCCGGTAGCGGGGTTGTAGTTACCACTTGCGCCTACAAATTGAATTCCGTAAGGCAATTGGTCATATACACTTACACCTGTAGCTGCATCTGGACCTTTATTTACGATACTAATAGTATAAGTGATAATGTCACCATTTTCTACCACCTGATAGTTCACCGTTTTAGACAATTCTAAATCTATTTGTGGCATGTCTACAGGGAAGATTGGAACACTGTCCTCATCATCTTCATCGTTTACATCCTCACTACCATTATTATTACCTGGTTCAGAGTCGATATCCGTTTCGTTAGTAGTTTCTACTTCGGCAACATTTACTATTGGATCATTGATTGATACTACTTTTGCATAAATATCTAAAGATATTGGAGAATTTACCGGTAATATGCCAATTGTCCAAATACCTGTTGTAGGATTGTAAGAGCCATTATCGCCTACATATTGCAATCCGGCAGGTAACATATCATAAACAGTTACGCCTGTTGCTACGTCTGGACCTTTATTTACTACCGTAATAGTATAAGTAATAATATCATTTACACTTACAAATGCAGTACTCACCGATTTATCCAATTCAATATCAACAAAAGATGCTTGTATTGTTACAGGAATTAATGCAGGGTCTTGGTCGTCTTCGTCTGTAGAAGCGACACCACCACCTACCATACCTGTTCCATTACCATTTACCGCATTGTCCGCAGGACTATTAGGTTGACCACCCGCATCGTTCGTCGCGTCGCTGTCCGGTGTGCTGTCCACATCACTCAAGCCCAAAGCGTTGGTCGCTCCGCTTATCTCTGCATAGTTCACCAAACTCGTGCCTTGGAAATTGCTGTCTATACTCAAGGTGATGTCTACACTCGCGCTCGTACCCGCCAACAGATTGCTCAAACCGCCTGTATAGCTCGCCGTTCCGTCCATATTGTCCGTCCACATTCCGTCATTCAAACTCATTCCCGCAGGAATGTAGTCGATTACACTCACACTCGTCGCATCTATGTTCCCCTGATTGTATAGCGTTATCGTAAAGGTTACGTCATCGCCCGGACTGAATGGGCCCGCGCTGCTCAATACCTTCATCAAGGCTAAGTCGAATACCTGACCTACCTCAACACTCGCAGGGTCTTGGTCGTCTTCGTCTGTTACCGCTACATTATCACCCGGTACACCGCTGCCGTCGCCGTTCAACGCATCGTCTGATGGACTGTCGGCCTGGCCGCCCGCATCGTTCGTCGCGTCGCTGTCAGGTGTGCTGTCCACATCACTCAAGCCCAAAGCGTTGGTCGCTCCGCTTATCTCTGCATAGTTCACCAAACTCGTGCCTTGGAAATTGCTGTCTATACTCAAGGTGATGTCAACACTCGCGCTCGTGCCTGCCAACAGATTGCTCAAACCGCCTGTGTAGCTCGCCGTTCCGTCCATATTGTCTGTCCACATTCCGTCATTCAAACTCATTCCCGCAGGAATGTAGTCGATTACACTCACACTCGTCGCGTCTATGTTCCCTTGATTGTATAGCGTTATCGTAAAGGTTACGTCATCGCCCGGAATGAATGGGCCCGCGCTGCTCAATACCTTCATCAAGGCTAAGTCGAAACAAGCTGGATAAAATTCCAGAGGACAGCAAAGTTCCACCGGACAACCTCCAGCATCTAAACCAGTATAAACATAAACTCCTGGTTCTGTAATTTGTAGCACGCTACTATTACCGCCGTCAGCAGCAGCAATATCTACGGCACCCGAACCATCGTCGAATGTCCATTGAATATTAGTAATTTCTGCCGGAACAGTTGCCTGATACACATCATTAGTGCCTACGCACAATGGATATGGATCAGCACACGGTTCTTGAGCCGAGACAATTGTAAGTGGCAACACTAACATCAAGGCAATTGACATTAATGTTGAATAGTAGTTTCGCAACTTTACTAGCCCCACTGAACTAGTAACTGACCGAAGTAACTTTTTCTTCATACATTTATTTTTAAACAAATAATTAAAACGCATCAAATATCTTGGCCATTCTGTTAAGTAGATGCCAAGGAAATAATGGTAATTTTTTTTCATTTTCATTATCAATGATTTTTATATTATAAATATATATTTTATGTTAATTTTAAATTATAGCTTATAGCTCCTTATAACAAGGCTATAAATGGGTATCTGTTGATTTGCAGCAAATTTTTTGCCAATGTTTCCCAAAATTTCTATATAAAAAAAATATCCCCTACAATTTGTAATGACAATAAGACCATTTGTTATTAAAATGGACACAAAAAATTAATTATCAATAATTTACGAACAAAAAAACCGTTTAAAGGATTTCTTTTTTGGAAGTATTTTAGGACACCATCTGTCTTTATATAAGAGGAAAAAAGATGATATAGAGAGGAGTAGTCTATTTTTTAAGGCAACTTTACACTACAAAACATACTAATCCATATCAATACTTTTCAATTATACAATTAAGGTATTTTTTGAAAAAAGAGTAGGTTTTATCCTTATTTCATATGTAAGAATACCTCACCTCACATAATGACAAGGCTTGTGGTGGGGCAGTAATTGTAATCTTGAAAGACTTACCTTTTGCTAGCGCATTTTCAAATTCGAGGAGACTAATTTTGCCCTTACCTACCCAAAGTAGGGTTCCGACTATGCGCCGTACCATTCCGCGCAAAAATCTATTTGCGGCAATGTGTATTTGCATTCTGCCTTGTATTTCGTCGTAAATAAGGGCTGTTTTGAAAATATTGCAAAGGGAGGTTTTAGCATCATTTTTCTTTTCAAAAGCTTTGAAATCGTTAAAATGAGCCAACATTTCCAAGGCTGTTTGCATGCTTTGCATGTCCAAGGGAGTCCATGGAAAAAAGAAGCTGTGATACCGAAGAAAAGGATTTTTGTCGAAGTGTATGAAGTAATTGTAAGCACGATAGGTGGCATCGTAGCGCGCGTGGGCATTGTCGGCGACTGGAATGAGCCTGAACACCGAAATATCGTTTGGCAACATTTTGTTGAGTCGGTAAACCAACTCGGAAGGCGGCGCACTAAGCGTATCGAAGTGAAGAAAAAACTGGGAAGCATGTACACCGGAATCAGTTCTGCCACAGCCTACACTTCGAATGGATTCGCTGAGTAAGGCTGATAGTGCTGTATCCAATGTATTTTGTACTGTTTGCGCATTGGGTTGTATTTGCCAACCGGAATAATTTGCACCTTCGTAGGCTATTTCCAAAAAATAGCGCGCCATATTTATTTCGTAATTGCTGCCATAAAAGCATTTGCCGCGTCAGCTGCCGAAATATCGTTGTGCGATGTGGCGTACAAAAGTTTGCCTTGATAGATTACGATTAGTTGCGGCGACTGATGTTCCACACTACTTAATTGGGCAACGGCATTGGAAATGGGTCGATACGTCAATAAATCAAGATAGTATAGTGGTAAGTTTTCTTGGGAAAAGGAATTTGCCCACTCTCGCTCTAAGCGTTTTTTTGCCATTAGGCTAATGGAGCAACGTGTACTATGCTTAAAAATAGCAAATGTTTGGGGTTGGGAAAATAAACTTTCGAGAAGGTTCTCGTCTTCTAAAGGAATCCAAATATCTGGTGTTAGTTCTTTTTCTTTCGGTACATTAAGTTTGTCAAAAATACCCATAGTTTATGTTAAGTTTTGCCATACAACAACAAAAGCGACTTGAATGTTTTGTGTAATTTCCAAGCCCTTATTCCCTAATGTTTCTGCGACTATTTTTAGTGTTCGTGGTGGTTTTTTTCTTCTTCTGTATCTGATTCGGGAGTATTGCTTTCTTGCATTTCGGTAGTTGTTTTTTCGTTGAGGACGTAGTCCATACCACAAGCAGGACATTTTCCGGCAACATCGCTACCGCTACCTTTGCAGTGCATAGGACACACGTAGGCGGAAGTGTATTCGGGTCCGGTTCTATCTACGGTATGGTCGGGCATTACGTCTGCGGCACCTTCTTGAGATGATTGCTGTGAACCACAAGCTGACAAAAAACTAAAACTTATGAGTAAAAATACAAAGTGTAGGTATTTCATTTTTTAAAAATTACTATTTATTGTAAAATTTATTTTACAAAGATACGCAAATTCTATGTTTTATGGCATCTCATCTCTTTCAAAAAACAAAAAATGCGAACAAGCCTCGTTATTCGCATTTTTCTTCTCTGTACTTACCAAAGCTCTAATCTCTACCCTGACTTTTTCGGTCTTTTACCTCATCTATCAGTTTTTGTCGAAAGGCTTTCTCTGCCTCGTACAATTTATCTACTTTAGCCGAAGGCAAAATAGTTCTAAACATCTGGTCGTACTCTTTGCTGAGTTTTAATTCTTGTTCTTGAATTTCAATAGGTCCGCTTCCCGAACGGCGCAAAGCAGCTTTTTTATCTTGATACTCAAAATAAACTGGCCAAAACTTTTCTGCTTCCTGGGTATTAAGTCCCAATTCTTGGGTAAAATATCCCACTTTTACAGAATTTACTTGGTCTTTGCTATCACCTTGTGCCCAAGCCGTTTGAAATGCAAACAAATATAAAATAAAAGCCATAAAGTATCCGCTCAACATTTTTTTAAGGTATTTCATATTACTACTCTTATTGTTTACGGTAAAATAATTTTTGCTGATTCTCTGTACAATTTTAGCAAGAATATCTAACTAAAACAAATCCACATCATCTTCGTGCAAAGTTGGCAAAGTAGAGAACGAAAAAATATTCAGGTCGCTACCTTCTACTAAACTGTACAAATCTTCGTCTGTTAGATTTTCATCCAACAAAAGGTTTAATTGTGCATCGGATAATTGTGCCAAACGCTTGTCTATATTAAAGTTTTGGCTCGCAACCAACAATTGGCTGCCATCGTACCAACGCACACCTACCCAAAACAACGCCAAAGTTGCTGCTATTGCCAAAGCCGGACGCAACAGTTTGCGTACAATTCCTGTTTGCGGCTTCGCCGAATTTGGCGGCGCAGTGTTTTCTTTTTCGGGCGTTCCGGCAGGTTGTATTTTTTCGTGCAATTTCACCTCAAACGTGTCAAAATAATTGGCTGGAACGCGCAAGCCGTCATCTTGTGGCAAGGCGATAATTTCACTTTCGGCAGCTTCTATTTTCTGCCATATTTTATCGGAAAGTTGTGAAAAATACCCTTCGGGTACGGCAAATGTTTCTTGCATTTGCATCTTGTCTATTGCATCAACATTGGCTTGTTCTATTTCCTTTGCTTTTTTCAAACATTTTTCACTTAGGTCGGCAAAATAGTTTTGCGGCACACTAAACACTTCTTTTTCCTTGTATTGACTACTTATTTCGTCATTTTTATCTTGCACAACATTTACAATATCGTCAGCAAATGCCTCAAAGTAAAAGTCCGGCACTTTAAACACTTGTTCGCGTGGCATTTTTGCCAAGTTGGGTGCTATTGCCGATAACTCATTTAGTATATTTTTCCACTCAAGTTGCATAACTATTTAATTACTACGAACTTTGATATAATCGCATAAAATAGGTTTAACAGTTTTTAAAAAATTAAGCATTTTATACGCACATTTTATCTTTAGTCCTCGCTTAAAAGATATTTTTCAATTTTTTTAGCCGCATGATGATACGAAGCTTTGAGCGCACCAACAGATGTACCCAGCATTTCCGCCATTTCTTCGTATTTTATTTCATCGTAGTAGCGCAACAAAAAAACTTGCCGCTGTTTATCGGGTAAAGAGGCAATGGCTTCTTGCAAACGAATTTGCAACTCGTCTCCTTCAAAATAAGGGTCGGCGCGAAGAGTTGCACTAAGGTCGTATTCCTCTTTTTCCATCGGCGTAGTTGCTTTGCTTTTTTGCTTATTGATAAATGTAAGCGCTTCGTTAGTAGCAATTCGATAGAGCCAAGTATATAACTTTGAGTCTTGTCGAAAACCATCTAAGTGTAGCCATATTTTCAAAAAAACATTTTGCAAAATATCATCGGCATCATCATGAACCATTACCATTCTGCGAATATGCCAATACAATTTTTCCTGATATTTCTTTACTAAAGCAGTGTAGGCTTGCTCGCGCTTATCTTCTTGGGCAAACTGCGCCAATATTTCTTCGTCTGAAAGGTGTTGCATGGAGTATTGTTTTGGGTAACAAAATTAAAAACTTGTAGCAATACAAAGGCAAAATAAGCATTTTGATAAAATATTTTATTCTTTTTCCTTGTTTTGCATCTGATTAATGAGTTGGGTGGTAGAAATTTGATGTATAAACGGAATAATGAGTACCCGTCCGCCGTGCTGCTCTACCCACTGCGCGCCTACAATATTATTTTTGGTATAGTCGCCGCCTTTTACCAGCACATCGGGCGTTAATGCTTCTATACATTGTAGCGGCGTGGGCGCATCAAAAATAACTACCGCCGCCACGTATGCCAGCGAAGCCAAAATCATGGCTCTGTTTTCTTGCGTATTTATCGGACGATTTTCCCCTTTCAACACACGTACCGAAGCGTCACTATTAATAGCAACTATTAGCTTGTCGCCTTGGTCGGCGGCGGTTTGTAGGTTGTGTATGTGCCCTATGTGCAAAATATCGAAACAACCGTTGGTAAAAACAATTTTTTGCCTTTGGCTTCGCCAAATATTACATTGTTCTGCGAGCGGAGAAAGTTTAAATATTTTTTGTGCTATGCGTGTTTCGGTATTCATGAAGTAGGTGTTTTGCTTGTTACTTCACCTTGGGCAACGGTGACTGATGCTTGTAGTGGTTTTTTATTGAAAACAGGCAATAATAACAAAGAAATGAAGCCACAAATACCAATAAGAACCGTCTGCACCAACCAAATAACCCAACCAAAGGCGAGTCCCATTTCGTAAGGCACACCGTAGAGTAGCAGCAAGCCGGAAACCATAAGCGGATATGCGCCAATGCCGCCGGGTGTAAGAATAAAACCAAATGTGCCAAATGTCAAAACACTTAAACTCGCCCAAAAACCTAAGTTTGAGGTACTTTCGATGGCTTGCAAGCCAAAATGTATCATAAAATAATACATTACCCAAATAAAAATGCTGTGAAACACAAACCAATAAGGTTGGCGCACATCTTTAATAGAAAATAAACTCTTGCCAAAACTCTGAAAAAGTTGCTGCAACCGATGAAAAAGACCGTCTAATTTTTTACTTTTTTTCAAAAAATAAGCTAGCAAAAATATCGCCACCAACACTGCCCCAAACAACAACAAATTACTTGGATGAAATAAGTTTACTTTTTCCTGAAGAGGCTGAACGAGTTTTTCGTGTGCAAAATTGCCGAGCTTGCCGAACTGCGCTACTACCGCTACAAAAGTAAGCATTGCCAAAAGTACCAAATCTAAAATTCGGTCGCTGACAATAGTGGCGAGTACTTTGTTGAAAGGTATTTTTTCATAGCGACTTACCAAACCTGTTCGTGTGGCTTCGCCTACACGCGGAAGAGCCAAATTGACGAAATATCCTACCATCAAAGACAAAAAAGTATTGTAGAGTTTGGGTTTGTGGGCTACGGGCTCCAGCAACATTTGCCAGCGTATGGAACGGCTGGTATGACTAAGTAGCACCATAAGAATAGAAGCCGACATCCAAAAAACATTTACATGCCGGAATACTTGCAACATTTCGCTGCGCTTTTCGGGAGAAATGTCTTTGACCGATAGCCAGATTAAGGCTAATCCTATGGCAAAAAACAATGCGATTTTTAATGCCCCTTTTATTTTTGACCCCAAACTATCTATTTTTTACGGACAGGAATAAAAATTTTTGCACAAAATTACTTATTTGCCCTTCATTTTACAAATTAATTGGCTTTCGCATACTGTTTTTAGCATTTTTCCGTTTCAATAAAACCTATCTGGCGTAAAATTTATGTTTTTGGCATAGTAGTTGATAATTCTTAGTAAAAAATACGAAAAATGCTTTATATACGCGTCCCGAATCAAAAAAAATCCTTGCGACAAAGCAATGAAATGTTTTACTTAAAATTTATTGTTCTGCTCCTATTGGTAGTTTTGGTAGCGTATATCAATTTTAGCTTGTTAAGCAAATATTTTATTCCGGCCTTATCTACTGTATTGCCGTAGTGACATCTCTCCCATAGACATTGTTTTTTAAGTTTTCTCATAGTGAAGCGTTGGTTGCAAGTTCATACCAACGCTTTTTTTATTTCCCTTCAATTATTTTCGACTGATTTTTTTCCTAAAAATCAAAAAAATTATCCGCAAAGCAACGTTATAAAAGTTCGAAGTCTCTTATTACTAAAGCGTAAATAGATACCTTTGGCAAAACGTATATGACAGAACAAGAACTCATTCGCGCTTGCGTACAAAAAAACAAAGCTGCCGAGAAGGAACTTTACCTTCGTTACAGTAGCAAAGTAATGGCGACTTGCCTACGCTATGCGCGCAATAGTGCCGATGCCGAAGACATTATGCAAGATGTTTTTGTGCGTATTTACGATGCCCTACCGCAGTTCAAATACGAAGGAAGTTTTATTGGGTGGATGCGCCGCATTGTTTTTACCATTGCCTTGCGCAAGTATCAACGCTTTTTGTACAAACACGAAAAATACAACATAGAAGCCGCCGCAAATATTCCTACCGATAATATGTCTATTTTCGACCAACTGTCATTGGAAGAATTGTTCCATCTTATTCAAAAATTGCCGGACGGTTATCGAATGGTTTTCAATTTGTATGTAATAGAAGGCTACACTCACGAAGAAATAGCCAAAATGCTTACTATTGATGCCGGCACTTCGCGCTCGCAGCTATACAAAGCACGACAATTATTACAATCATGGATTTTAGCGATGCAAAAAATTAATTTATGAAACAGCCAAATTTTGACGCAATAGATAATTTGTGGAAAGAACGTTTGGAAAACGCTTCCGCTCCTGTTCCCGAAAACATGTGGGAAAGAATAGAACATGCGCGCCACAAAAAGAAATTTGATTTTGGGGTGGCTTGGTGGATTTTGCTTCCTTTAGGAATTTTGGGCAGTATATGGTTTTTGAACTCGCAGCCAAATTCTAATACGGAAACTGCTAAAACTAATAACAAATTGCTTATTCTTGAAGAAGCCATCAACGAATTTGTGGATACTGCTGTAGCAAATAATTTGGAGCAAAATATTTTGCCCGTTACCGAAGATATTGTTTCGGCGGAAAATGATATTAAAACTATTTCACACAAAAAAACGGTCGTTACTACTTTAGCCAAAAAAGAAAATTTAAACGCCCTCGACAATCACTTTAATAGTTTTTTTAATACGAAAAATGCACTAACTTCCGCTACAAGCCATAATACAACACAAGTTTCGGCGTATCATTTACCCAAAATGGCATTCCCGTCATTTAATTCTTTAGAAAAACAACTTCCCCATACAGTTTTCTCTAATTTTTCGGCAAAATTACTGCCGCCAAGCAATAATGATAATGACGTAGGTGGTTTTGAATGTCCGCAAGACAAGCGAAGCAACTGTGGAAAATGGGAGATTGTAGGCTTAGGTAAAGTTTTGTACCCACAGCGACATTTGAGTATTTCGGGAAATAACAGCAGCGAAACCGCCGCCGAAACTTATTTACAAACCCGAAAAGACACCGAAAAACCCGAATTTGCTTGGAGTAGCGGCATTTTGGCAGGACGTAAGTTTTGCAGTGGTTTGTATTTGCGCACGGGGGTAGCATTTTCGCAAATTCACGAAACATTTACCTACGAAACGCCTGCCACGCAAAGCACTACTATTACCGTAACGATTACTACGGTGCAGCCTGACGGCACAACAAGTACGCAAACTTATGAGCAAGCTGCCAATATTAATGGCGTTCGGCAAATTACGACTTACAACAAACATCAGTTTTGGGATATTCCGCTAATGTTGGGCTACGAGAAAAAATTGACCAAAAACACTGCCTTGCAAATAGAATCGGCACTTTGGTTTAATGTGTGGTACAAGCAGCGCGGCACAATGATAGATTATACAACCAACTTGCCTGCGAATATGCAACAAGCGGCTTATTTCAAGCAGTCGGCGGGTTTGTCGGCATCTTTGGGAATAAATTATGTGGCGAATATTCACAAAAACTGGGCATTGGTTTTGGGCGTAGAAGGACGCAAAATGTTTAAAGACCTTAGCAATCCAAACAAGCATCCGCTTACGCAAAAATATAATCTCTATGGATTGAATTTCGGAATAAAATATGCTTTCTAAGGCAACAAAAACTTGCTTAACGGTATCTTATGAAGCAAAGAAACATTTTTCCGGAACAGTTTACTTGCAAAAGTTCAATTCGTAAATTTTAAAAAGTTTAATCATTATGTTTAATAAATTTCTTGGCGTTTGCCTAATAATAATTATTGGTCTTGCCGCTTGCCGCAAAGACAAAGATGTGTTTATTCCTACAGAACTACCTTCTAATATTGATTCTACAATAATTGTACCGTCTGTGGGCGATATTAGCAAACTATACGATGCCTTGGCGGTAAAGCCCGTTACTTTAACTGCTACTTTAGGAACTACAAATTGTATATACACACCCAAAGGCACACAAATATGCTTTGATGAGAACGATTTTGTTTTGCCGGACGGCACTACTGCTACGGGCGATATTGAATTTCACATCATAGAAATTCTGAACCGTGCCGAAATGATAATGAGCAACAAACCAACCTATTCTAATGGAAAATTGTTGGGTTCGGGAGGCGAGTTTCATATTTCTGTTACCCAAAATGGGCAAGAACTAACATTAAAACAAGGTGCGCAATTATCTTTAATATATTATAGCATTGAGTCGCCGTTTATTCCTAATTATTTATTGTTCTACGGAACAGAAACTCCCAATGGTGATGTAAATTGGGATAGTGTCTCCACTAATCAGGTAAATATTTTTGAACCCTTTACCACCCAAAATGGCACTATAATTTTTGGCTACGAACTTGAAACAGACAGCATCGGCTGGATAAATTGCGACTACTTTTATCCTTTAGGCTTAGAAAACCTGACGGACATCAAAACGTATGTACCAAAAGAACATAATGACCAAAATACTGCCTTATTTATTGCTTTTAAAAATCTTAACGCTGTGGCAGGTATGTACAATTTTGTCGCTGAAAGTCCGGCTGATTACAATTATTTCACGGCAGGAGTCAGCTATTTAGCTCCTATTGGTGAAGAAGTTACTTTAGTAGGTATTTCCGAAATTGGAGAAGATGAGTGGGTTTCTGCTTTCAAAGATATTACCATTCAAAACGGGCAGACAGACACCTTAAGTTTTTCGCCTACAACTCTCGAAGCGTTTGAGCAGCAACTCAATGATTTGTTTGTTCCATAATCACCCAAAAATTAGTGCATAATTTTAAAAAACTTGTAGCAAATAGCCCGTCTCGAACAGACGGGCTATTTGCTTTTATAGAAAAACCCTTTACAAATCACCCCACAAACTTCCGCCGCCGCCAAAAATTAAACAACAAACCAAAAACCACCAACAGCACCAAAGGCACTACAATATTGATAAACTGCCAGTAGGTTTGTTCTTTTTGCAAACGCTGCGTATCTAATAAGCGCATTTTCACTTCTTTCGCACGCGCCGCTATTACGCCCGCACGGTCTATCAGCCATTCTATACCATTCAAAATAAAATCTTTGTTGGCAAATGTTTCTTTGGTAAATTTATAGTATCCCAGCGGCTTGGTTTGCGAAGTAAGCGGGTCGTATTCGTTGCGGATAAAATCGCCATCGGCACAAACAATCATTTTGGTCGGCACACTTTCTTCGCGATAGCTCAAGCCTTCTATGGTGTCTATCATTTGCATGGTTTCGCCCGCCAAACGATTTTTAAATACTGAACTAAATTTTCCTTCTAAAGCTACCGCCACTGGCTGTTCGCCTTTGTTGAACAAGGCAGGATTGTTTTTTTCTTTCACAATATCCAAGCGCACTTGCACCGGATTAAAAGGTAATTTGGTATAAGGCGAGCTGGTGAGCAAAATTGTTTTTTGCGGATTTTCGGTTTTTATCGTATCAATACTCGAAGTAAAAAATCCGGCAACGCCACCCAAATTCTTCGTAATAGGGTGTTCGTGGTTGTGTTGGGTGAAAATAGGATAATACACCCAAGGCAAAAGGTTTTGCTGCGTAGCATTTCCTGCTTTGTCGGTGCCGGTTACTACAGGAATAGGATTGCACTGCAAATCTTGTATAAGATTCGGATTAATACGCACGCCGTATTTAAACAACATATCGTCCAAGTTCAAACCGTAATCGGCAGTGACAAAAGCTCCGTGATAGGCATTGAGGCTGTCAATATCGGCAATGAGCGGGTCAATAAACCAAAATATTTTGCCGCCGTTCATCACATATTGGTCGAGTTTAAACTTATTGCTTTCCTCGAAAGTTTTAGTAGGCTTGGCAACAATAAGCGCATCGTATTTGGCGGGCGAAATTGCCAAAGTCTGGCTCAAATTTACACGATGCAATTCGTAATACGGACGCAAAGCCGAAGCAATATCTGTTACATAAGGTTCTTCCAATTCGCCGTGTCCATCTAAAAAAGCAATTTGCGGTCGCTTAGTACGTTGCAGTTTTTGAATAGCATTAATAAGCTGATACTCCAACTGCGCCACCGAATTGTTGATAACCGTTTCGGGAGCTTGGTTCATTTGTTCTTGCAGCAAAATAATAGGATACTCGCGTCCGCGAAATGTGGCAATAGCTCCGGGGAAAAATATTTTTTCGGAATAACCATCTTTGCTTTCAATAAGTCGGCGGGGAATCAGTCCTTTTTTTATCAATTCTTCGGCAACTTGCTTTTTAACTTCATCCGATTCGTCTGCCATCGGGTCGATAAACTGATATTGCAAATTGTTTCCGGCATAACTGCGCAATTCGTCCAGCATATCTTGTGTAGCATTGCGCAAACGCTTAAATCCTACCGGAAAATCGCCTTCGAGATACACTTTTATAAAAACCACATCGTCCAAATCTGCTAAAACCTGCTTACTCGCAGGCGTGAGCGAAAATTTTCCTTCTTTGGTTAAATCGAGGCGAAAATATAGTCTTTGCGCTACAAAATTGAGCAACAACAAAACGCCCAACAAAGCAAAAACGGGTAGCATATTCTTTTTCAAAAAATACATTTTGAAACCAATTCGTTGAAATGAAAATAAATGACAAATTTACGCGAGCATTTGCGTACTTACAATTTCGTAAATAGAATCTTGCGTAAGTTCGGCCAACTGTGCTACATTTATCTTTTGCGGATTGTACGTTATTTCTACTTGTTGCTTAGATAAGTCCACCTCCGCAGCAACAACGGCAGGATTTTCTTCAAAAATATTTTTTACTGTGCGTACACAGTGCATACACTGCATGTTTTTAAGGGTAAAAATAACTTTGGTTGAGGGCATAAATTTATTTTTTATTCAATATTTTGTTATAACGGGGCATATCGGCAAAAAGTTTTACCGCTTCCTGAATGTAGGCATCGTCCTGAATGCCTGTGGCGAGTTTGCTGCTTTGTCCATAGTAGCGTTCAATAATACTTTCTTTCAACATATTGCGCAGCATCGGTTCGTATTTTTGAATTTCTTTGCCGTGCAATGTTTTCAGTTTCTCACGAAGATTATCTAAGTTTTTGCTTACAGACGGATAATATGTTTCATACGTAGCAACCGTGTCCAACAGACTTACCAAAGAATCGGTTTGAGTATAGAACTGAAAGTGTTGTTGCTGGGCAAAATTGATAAATTGCTTAAAATCCGCATCGGTAAATTGGAACGACTCTGCCGGAGCAATGTTTTCGTGATTGGCGACATATTCGTTTACAAAATTGAAAAGTACCAGTTCTTTTTGCAGTTGCTGCACAAGCGACTGGTTTTGGAGATTTTCGATAAAAATATCGGGCGTTACGCCACTGTTGTCATAAACGGTTCGTCCATTGGCGGTTTTAAAAGCACTGCGCAGCGAATCGGGAATTTCGTGCGCACCTGCGTCGGTGTATCGTCCTGAATAATCTACTGCCTGCACACAACGTCCGCTGGGAATGTAATACTTGGCTACGGTGAGTTTTAGCATTGCTTTGTAGCCCGTTTCACCAATTTCGCGAGTTTGCTGCACCAATCCTTTGCCGTAAGAACGTTGTCCTACTATCACGCCACGGTCTAAGTCTTGCATCACACCCGAAACTATTTCACTTGCCGAAGCGGAGCGACTATTAATAAGTACCACTAAAGGAATATCTAGCGCGAGTGGGTCGGCATTGGTTGTATAAGTTTTGTTCCATTCTTCAATTTTGCCGCGCGTGCTTACCACAGCTACATTTTTATTTACAAAAATATTGGATACCGTAATGGCTTCTTTGAGCAAACCTCCACCATTGTAGCGAAGGTCGAACACGAGATATTTTAAATTGGGATTATCTTTTTGGAGTTTTTCGTATTCTTTGGCAACAAATTCGCCACAGTTTTGGGTGAAACTGCTAAGGCTAATATAGGCTACGGTGTCGTTTACCATTTGCGAATAGGTTACGGATTCGGGCGTTATTTCTTCGCGCAAAATTTCGTAGGCTTTCGGCTGATTGCTTTTGTAGGCTTGTACTTGTATTTTCAGTACGGTTTGTGGTTGTCCCTTTATTGCCAAGTTCACGTCTTCAAGGGTTTTGTCTTGAAGCGTTTTTCCTTCAATGCTTACAATTTCGTCGCCGGGACGCAAACCTGCTTTGTCGGCGGGTTGGTCGGTGAGGACGGTTTCTATATAAAAATGCTTGTCTTTTTCTATGAGCGTAATGCCAATATCGCCTTGCCCTCCGGCACGTTGCAGACGAGAGTCTTCAATAACCGCTTCGGAATAGAAATTGGTGTAGGGGTCCAATTTTTTGAGCGTGCTTTCTATGGCGTTGCGCATGAGTCCTGCGGGCTGCACATCGTCCACATAAGAGCGGTTTATTTCTTTATACAAATTGACAAAAAGCTCAAAATTGCGCGATAGCTTGAAATAAGTGCTATCGGAAAAAGCGTAGAGTGTGAAAAGGGCAATAATGCCGATAAACCAAAAATATTTTTGCTTAATTAATTTCATTATGTCGTTCGTTATTTTTTTTCAACTTACAAAAAATGAGTTTAGTCCTTGTTTTTACTTAGGTTGCTGCAAAGATTTTTTATACACATCACTCGCAAAAGCATCTAAAGCAGCTTTGATGAAAGGATTTTCGAGCAAAGAAGTTTCAATGCGCCCTTTCTGATAGTAGTATCGCGAGGATATTTCTTCTTGTAAGTAGCGTTTTATTTCTTTTTTATGTGTTTGTAAGTCCTGTTGCTTATCGTGTTTTATGGTATTTTTCAATTCATTAATATCTGCTGATAGGTTGTTATAAATTGTTTCTTCTTGTGAAGCAACTTCTAAATCTTCCAATAATATTTCTGCCGAAGTGGCATAATCGTATTCTTTATCGGAAAGAAATTGCACAAAATCGTTGTAATCTGTATCGGTGAGTTTGAACTCCAAAGCCGGCGGAATACTTGGATGTTTTTGCACATATTGGGTAGCGTATTCGAAGATAAGTTGCTTGGTAAACAAACTCGCAGCGATATCGGACATATAACCTACTTCTACTTCAATTTCGGGGTCAATGCCGCCGGCGTCGTACACTACTCTGCCGTTTTGCGTAGTAAAAGCTGTGCGCAAAGAGTCGGGAATGTGATGACCGCCGTCTTTGTATTTGCCGGAATAGTCTATTGCCTGAATACAGCGACCACTGGGAAGATAATATTTGGCGGTAGTGATTTTGAGGTGCGAATTGTAGCCCATTTCTTTGGTAGATTGCACCAAACCTTTGCCAAATGTTTTTTCGCCAACAATAATACCACGGTCATAGTCTTGTATTACACCCGCCACAATTTCGCTAGCCGAAGCAGAAGCATTGTTTGCCAAAATAGCGAGCGGCAGGTCGATAAAAAGTGGTTCTATATGTGTTGTATAAATTTTTGCTTGCTCAAAATCTCTGCCGCGCGTAGTAACTACTTTTTCATTTTTCGGTAAAAAAATACTTGCTATGTCCACGGCTTCATTGAGCAAACCGCCGGGATTGTCGCGCACATCTAAGATACAATTTTTGATGTTGTTGTTTTTTTGAAGTTCTTTCAATTCATCGCGTACCTGCTGGGCGCAGTTTTCGGTGAAATTGGTGAGGCGGATATACGCTGTTTCGACATTGATAACCGTGGCATAGGGAACACTTTTTATCACTATTTCCTCTCGCTTGAGGTCAAAATCCATGTTTTTGTCCTGTCCGGGTCGTTTTATGGTAAGTTTTACGGTAGTATTGGCAGGTCCGCGCAAAAGGTCGCTTACATCTTCGGTGGTTGCGCCTTTCATATTTTTACCGTCAACGGCAATTATTTCATCGCCGGCTAACAAACCCGCCTTTGCAGCAGGAGAACCATCATAAGGTTCGGCAATTATTACATAATCTTCGTTTTGGTGAATAATTGCGCCTATACCGCCGTATTTTCCGGTAACGAGATTGTTGTAATCACTTTCGTTTTCTTCAGAAAAATAATTGGTGTAGGGGTCTAAACTTTCCAACATACCATCTATACTATATTGAACAAGTTTGTCGTGGTCTAAAGGATCTACAAAAGAATTATTCAGCTCTCGATACAAGTCTATGAACAAGCCGATGTTTTTATTTATTTCAAAAAAGTTTTCGGTAGAAAAAGAAAAAAATATAACAGAAATTGCTATTCCTAAAAAAAGAAAAATTTTTTTAATCCTCATTCTTATTATTTTATGTGATAATACTTTTGGTGAATTACGTAATATGAAACAGCGAAAATACAGTAAATTAACGTAAACTAATCGAATAATTATACGTGAGTTATAATCTTTGTCACCATATTTTTGTTGATTTAGTCGCAAAGATTTCATTTTTTAAATAAATTTCACTTTTGGAGCGTTACACGTATGGTGAAAATTGTTGAGATAGCCTCATTACTTAACCCGCTATTTTATGTACATTTTTGTACACTTTAGCACATTTTATATTAAATAATATTAATAATTAAAGTAAAATAATTTTAATGCCAAATATTTTTTATTTTTACCGTACACTCTTCAACCTTAGATAAACGAACTATGAAACATAAAGTTTTATCCGTAGAACACGTTGGCATTGCCGTAGCCGATATACAATCGTCCAATAAGTTATTTAACGAAATTTTGGGCATACCTGCTTACAAAATGGAATTTGTAGAATCCGAAAATGTAACTACTTCATTTTTTCAAGTGGGCAAAACCAAAATAGAACTCTTGGAAGCCAACGAAAATAAAAGTGCCATACAAAAGTATATCGAAAAAAAAGGCGAAGGAATACACCATATTGCTTTGTTGGTAGAAGATATTAAGGCATCTATGGCATATTTTGCCGATAAAGGATTTAAACTTCTCAACAGCGAACCTAAAGTCGGTGCGGACAACAAGTGGATTTGCTTTTTGCACCCGAAAGAAACCAATGGCGTTTTGGTAGAACTTTGCCAAGAAAGAGAAAAACGATAGCCAAAAACGGACTTAATTTTCTTCCTTATCGTCCAAAATATGCGACTCGTTGATGAAATTGGTCGTAAAATTTCCTTCGATAAATTGTTCATTTTCCATCAGGCGCAAATGAAAAGGAACTGTTGTCTTGATGCCCTCTACCACAAACTCTTCCAGCGCGCGCTTCATTTTTGCAATGGCTTCCATACGCGTCTGTGCGCGACAAATTACTTTTGCAATCATAGAATCGTAGTAAGGTGGCACCACATAACCAGCATATACATGCGTATCTACGCGCACGCCCGGACCTTTTGAGGTATGCAGTACGTCTATTTTTCCGGGAGATGGGATAAAGTTATTAAATGGGTCTTCGGCATTGATACGACACTCAATGGCATGCCCTTTGGGATAATACGAATTGCCGGAAATAGGAATACCCGCCGCAATTTTTATTTGCTCTTTTATTAAATCAAAGTCTATTACTTCTTCCGTTACGGGGTGTTCCACTTGAATACGCGTATTCATTTCCATAAAATAAAAATTCTTGTGCTTGTCCACCAAAAACTCTATGGTACCTACGCCTTCGTAGTTGATGCTTTTGGCTAATTTTATCGCTGCATCGCCCATTTGCTTGCGCATGGCTTCATCAATAAAGGGCGAAGGGGCTTCTTCTACCAATTTTTGATGGCGGCGTTGAATAGAACAATCGCGCTCGGAAAGGTGACATACTTTTCCGTATTGGTCGCCGGCTACTTGAATTTCGATATGGCGCGGCTCTTCTACAAATTTTTCCAAATAAATACCATCATTGCCAAAGGCTGCACCTGCTTCTTTGCGCGCCGAGTCCCAGTTGTGTTCAAACTCACTTTCTTTGTGTACAATACGCATACCGCGTCCGCCGCCGCCGGCAGTAGCCTTGAGTATAATAGGATAACCAATCTGTTCGGCAAGTTTTTTTCCTTGCTTCACGTCAGTAAGCAAACCTTCTGAGCCGGGAACTATGGGAACACCTGCTTTTTTGGCTGTTTCTTTAGCCGTCATTTTGTCGCCCATGAGCCTTATCTGTTCGGGCGTAGGACCAATAAACTTGATGCCGTATTCTTTACAAATTTCGGCAAAACCTGCATTTTCCGACAAAAAACCATAGCCCGGATGAATTGCATCGGCATTGGTTATTTCGGCGGCAGCCATAATATTGGGAATACGCAAATACGAATCGGAAGAAGAGGGCGGACCTATACATACAGCTTCGTCGGCAAAGCGTACGTGTAAACTGTTTTTGTCGGCAGTAGAATATACGGCTACTGTTTCGATGCCCATTTCCTTACAAGTACGAATAATACGTAGGGCTATTTCTCCACGATTGGCTATTAGGATTTTTTTTAGCATAAAAAGATATGTTTGCAAATAATCTGGTACAGGTAGTATTATCAAAAATATGCGCCGCACCAATGCCACAAAGATAAAAACAAAATACTTAGGACATAAAAAAAAGCTCTGTGTACGCGCTAAATACACAAAGCTTTATGCTGTTTGGGACTGTATCAATTACGATTCGGTAATAGTTTCTTTGTTGTACCCAATAGTGTTTTTTAAGTATCTACTGAAGAGAATGACGTTTTTTTTTCCATACTTTGCGAAAAAATACCAATAATTTATTTCCGAGTTTCCTTAAATTAGGACCTAATTCTTCACTAATGATATACATTGCCGGAACAACTACTAAGGTTAAGAAAGTAGCAAATAATAATCCGTAAATAATAGTCCAAGAAAGCGGACCCCAAAAAACGACACTATCGCCACCAATAAATATTTGCGGGTCGAAATTGCTGAACAAGGTATAGAAGTTGATGTTTAGTCCTATTGCCAAAGGAATAAGCCCCAGAACCGTTGAAATTGCCGTAAGTAATACAGGTTTTAGGCGTATTTTTCCGGCTTGTACTACACTATGCCAAAGGTCGTGTCCTTGCGCCCGCAAACCATCGGCAAATTCTACAATAAGAATACCGTTTTTCACGACAATTCCCGCCAATCCTACAATACCAATACCTGTCATAATAACGGATATAGTCTTTCCGGTTAAAATAAAACCCAATAACACGCCAATAACACTAAATATTATTTCCGACAAAATGATGAGCGTGCGGCTAATGGAATTGAACTGCGTTACTAAAATTAAGAATATCAAGCCTAAAGAAATGAGTAAAGATTTCATTAAGAACGAAGCTGTTTCGGCTTGTTCTTCCTGCTCGCCTGTGAGATCTACGTCTATGCCTTGCGGGAATTTGTAGCCAGCTACGGCGGCTTTTATTTCATCGTTTACGGCATTGGCGGTGTAGCCAGACAATACATTGGACGAAAGGGTGATAACACGTTTTAGGTTTTTGCGTTTGATACCGCCGTAGGTGTTGCTGTATTTTATATCGGCTACAGCAGACAATGGAATTTGCTTCAACTGTCCGTTTACGTCTCTAAAAGTTATTTTTAGATTTAGGAGCGAATTGAGGTCATTGCGCTGGTCGTTTTTATACCTTAATTCAATCGGATATTCGTCTTCGTTGTCTTTTAACTTCGATACTTCTTTGCCAAAAACGGCGGTACGAATAGTATTGCCAATTAAAGCAGTAGAAACTCCTAAGCGCGAAGCGCGTTCTCTATCTACGGCTACAATTACTTCGGGGCTACTGTTTACAAAGTCGGTTTTTAGCTCTTCAATACCCGCAATTTGCAGCGAATCTTCCAAATACGCCTCTAAATCCATTGATGCTTGTACCAATTCGTCCAAATCTTCGCCGCTTATTTCAATATTAATCGGCGCGCCGGTAGGGGGTCCGTTTTGTTCTTGTGCCACACTTACTTGTACGCCCGGAATATCTTTCACTTTTTTGCGTATTTCATCCAAATATGCTGCGGTGGATTGTCCATTACGCTCTGCAAATTTCACAAAACCAATACTCACCTTTCCACGATTTGAAGCACTGGAACGGTCGCCACTCATAGGGTCGCTGGCACCAACGGCAACGTTTGAGATAACCGATTCTACCAAAGGATTATCTTCGCCCAAAATATTTGTAACACGTGATTCTATTACTTGCGTAATAGAGTCGGTGTAGGCTTGGTGCGTTCCTACGGGCAAATTTAGATAGACAAAAATAAAGTTAGGGTCGCCTTGTGGGAAAAAAACTACTGGTGGTGGTTTTTTAAATACAAGAACAACAGATGCAACCAATAATAAAACTGTTCCAACAAATACTGCATAAGGTCCCCAAGATTTCATCAATCTGCCTACCGATGCTTCATAAAAATCCATTAGCTTCGGCAATAATTTGTACTCAAAGCCTTCGATAGCATATTTTAGCACCAAATGATACAAAAATATCAACCCAATAAATACCAACATAAGATTGCGGACAAAAGGCGAATCAAAATACTGCCCAACAGCAGCTATTACTAATAATACGCCACTCCAGATAAGTATTCTTCTCCAAGGCGTTTTCGATACATTGCCATCGTGGTCTTCTTTTTGCATAAAAGTTACTGCAAAAACCGGATTGATAATAAATGCCACAATAAGCGAAGCTACCAAGGTAAGAATGAGCGTAATGGGCAAATAAAACATGAATTTACCTATTATGCCTTGCCAAAATGCCAAAGGAATAAAAGGTGCAAGTGTGGTGAGTGTTCCGGCAAAAACCGGCACAAATATCTCGCCCGCCGCACGTTTTGCTGCCTCCACTACGGGTACTTTTCCGTTGTCGTAAATACGATACGTATTTTCTATTACCACAATGGCATCGTCCACAATAATTCCGAGCGCAAATAATAAGGCAAAAAGCACAATCATATTCAGCTCGAAACCAATGGCGGGCATTGCTATAAACGCCAAGAAAATGGATAAGGGTACTGCCGATGCTACGAAAAAAGCATTGGTAACGCCCATAAAAAACATTAACACTAAGGTTACTAAAATAAAACCGATGATAATGGAGTTTATCAAATCGTTGAGAGTGGTGCGTGTTTCGTCGGCTTGGTCGGCAGTGATGTCTAAGGTGAGTTGGGCAGGCAATTTATTTTCCTTCATTTCTGCCAGCAATCCGTTTATTTTATCGGAAGCCGCTACCAAGTTTTCGCCACTGCGCTTAATTACATTAAGGGTTATTACATTTTTCCCATTAAAACGCGCATAACTCTCTTGCTCTTTGTAAGTATCTTTTATATCGGCAATATCTTTCAAATACAGCGTACCGCCTTGTCCCGAGCGCACAATAATATTGGGCAATGCGTTGGCATTTTTAAACTGCCCTTTCACCCGAATGGCGCGTTTCATATTTCCTACATCTACGGTTCCGCCCGAAATGGTCATGTTTTCGTAAGCAATCGCCGATTCTATGTCGCCAAAATTCACATTGGCAGCCTGCATTTTGTACATGTCCACATTTACCTGAATTTCGCGTTCCAGCGCACCAACCATGTCCACGCGCGTTATTTCCGGCAGTTGTTCTATGCGGTCTTTAATTTCATCGGCGTATTTTTTCAATTTATTCAAGTCGAAATCGCCCGAAATATTAATGTTCATCATCGGAATTTCCGAAAAGTCTATTTCCAACACATTGGGTTCTGTGGGCAAATCCTGCGGCAGTTCGCTACGCGCCTTGTCCACAGCATCTTTCACTTTTTGCTTGGCTTCGGCTACATCCACATCGGTATTAAACTCTACTATAACATTAGAAAAATCCTGAATAGAATTGCTGGTTATTTTTTTTACGCCGGAAATAGATTTTATCTCTTTTTCGATAGGGCGCGATACCAAATTTTCCATATCTGCCGGAGAAGTGCCCGGATATACCGTACTTACATAAATGGTAGGAATAACAATATCAGGAAATTGGGTTTTGGGCAAGCTATTGTAAATAGAAATACCGAAAATGCAGATAATTATCGTAATAATATAAATACTGGTACGATTGTCAATGCTCCAACTGGTAGGTAAAAATTCTTTAAATGATTTGTTTTGCATAATGCTCTTTTTTTCGCATTTTTTTCTTAAAATTTAATCGCTTGCCCGTTTGCAACGTCTTGGTATCCTGTCACAATAAGCAAATCGCCTTCATTGAGTCCGCTCTTAACTTCAGCTTTATCGCCTTGCGTAAAACCTGTTTCAATAAGTTTTTTGCGGGCAATGTAGCGTTGGTCGTTGGTTTTTTCGGCAACAAATACATAGTCGCCTTCTTCTGAGTTTTGGATACTATTGATGGGAATAACCAAGGTTTTATCTTTGTTGTAATCTTTAATTTTTACTACTGCCATCATATTTGGGCGAAGATTTTGTACACCCGACACTTTTACTTCGGCTTCAAAACTGCGGTTAATAGGATTTATTATTTTAGATATAGTGCTTATTTTTCCGTTTACGGTTGTTTCCAAGTCGGGAAAAAATACTTCTGTAGGGTCGCCTTGTTTTATTTTTCCGGCATAATTTTCGGCAATGTCTGCTTTTACCCGCAAGCCCGACAAGTTTACCACTCTAAAAGCGGGCATACCTACGGCAGCACCTTCACCTACTTTCACATTTACTTGGTCGATGGTGCCACTTATAGGCGAAATTACTTTATACAAATCGGCTTGCTTTTGTAGGGTAAGCAATTTTTTTTCTATAGATTCTACATTGTTTTTGGCTTGCAGATACTGCACTTCCGAGCCGATGTTTTTGTTCCAAAGGGTTTGTTGTTTTTGGTAAATGGTACGCGCAAAATCAAGACTATTGTGTAGCTCTTCCAAACTTTGCTGAAATACTTCATCGTCCAATACTGCCAGTACATCGCCTTTGCTTACTTGTTGCCCTTCTACCACCATTACATTTTCCACAATGCCGGGCGTGCGGGCACTTACGCCAATGTTGTCGGGCGCATCTACTTCTCCCTGAATTTCCAAGAAGTGACTAAATTTCTGGGATTGCAGCGGCTGTACTTCTACGGCGACAAATTTCTCGACTACATTCGTGCTGTCTTTGGTTTGTTTTTCTAATTCTTGTATTTCTTGCTCGATTTCCTGCTGCTGACTTTTGAGTTCCTGCAAACGCGCTATAGGGTCTTCTGATTTAGAACCACAAGCACTTATACTTAGCAGTAGTATTGCCATTAGCAGTGTTTGTAAAGTAATATTTTTCATTTTTCTTATATTTTTTAATAATTCTATTGTTTAATCAAAAGTATTTTTGGCTTAATTGCCCGTTGCTTTTTCTAAAGAAATTTGTGCCGCCGAAAGTTCGTACAGCGACTGAATGTACAAAGATTGTGTTTCAAATAATTTGCTTTCGGCATCGGTTACTTCCAAGCTCGAACCCACGCCCGTACGGTATTTTTCTACACTTACATCATAAATTTTCTGCGCTAATTTCATAGATTTCACTTGAGTTTGCCAGTTTTCGTAGGCAGAAACAAACTGTGTATAAGATTGTGTTACTTCCAATGCCACCGACTGCTTGAAAAGATTTTCCTGATTAAATGCTTGGGTTTGCAGTATTTTTCGTTGCTGAATTTGTGCTTTTTTTTGGTTTCCATCGAATATGGGTACGCTCACGCGCAAACCTACTAAGGACGAAGGAATCCAGTATTGTCCGTTGAATACGTGAAATCCGTCATCTTGAAAATTAGAATTTGCCTGAAAAAAAGCAGCAACATTGGGCAAGTATTTGGCTTTTATCTGGCGTATGTCCAAATCTCTGAATTCATTTTGCGTTTTTAATAATTGCAGCTCCAAACGATTTTTTTGCGCTTCTTCCTGAAAAACGTTCACATCGGTTGCCACTAATGCAGCTGTTTCGGACGACAAACCTTCTAAGTTGTCGGTAAGTTCTATGGCTTGAGAAACGGGCAGACCCATTTGAAATTTCAAAGCAGCTTCGGAAAGTGCTGCTGCCCGCAGTGCCGACTGTTTGCGGGTTTTGAGATTGGTTAAAGATAATTCCAAACGATCTACTTCCAACTGTTCTATAAAACCTTCTTGGTAGTAGGCTTGGGTTTCGGTAAATATTTTTTGCAACAGATTGATGTTGTTGTCCAGCAGCGTTATGCTTTCGCGTGCCAGCAAAGTGGTTGTATAGGCTTCGGCTATGGCATTGCGCACTTGATACACATCTAATTTGTTTTGCTGCTTGGCTTGTGCTACAAACAAATTTGCCGCTTTCAATCCCAACAAATAACTGCCATCGAACAACAACTGCGAAGCCTCTAAACTTATTCCCAAGCTATTTTTGGTGCCAAAAGTAAGTTTGGTAAATTCCTCCGAACTTTCGCCGCTACTTTGTGCCAAATACAAAGTGTCGCCATTGGCTAAAGGTAAAAGCGGCGGAAAAGAAAAAGCATCGGAAGGAATAAGTTGGGCGGGCAGTTTCAGATTGTAAATGTATTGCAAACTGGCATTTACCTGCGGCAAACCTATAGATTTTATTTCATTCACTTGTCCTTTGGCTTTTTCGATATTCAGGGCAGAATTTTCTAAAGTAAGATGGTGCTTTTCTGCATAGTTTTGTGCTTCTTCTAAAGAAAAACTCATTACATTTTGCGCCGAAACAATATTTCCGAACATACAAAATGTAGTTGCAACTAATACTAATTTATTAAACAATTGTTTCATGCGTTATTGCTTTGATTTTATCTAAGTTTTTTTTCAAATATTGAATGCCCTTGTCGGAAGAAATTCCTAAAATATGATATTTAAAAAATTCCATAAAAAGTTCGGCGGGCTTACATTTTTCACAAGTGCCTTTTTTCATGTCGGTAATACTTCCGGCTAAGGTGAGATAAAAATGTGTATAGATTTTCGGCGGTAAATTTTGCCGATACAAGCCTTCGGCAATGCCTTTGGATAAGTTTTCTTGGATTATGGCTGCGATAAAACTATGGCGATGCTGCTCAAACATATTCCACACTTGCGGATAATATTTGTGCAAATCGTACAAGCTGGCTACATTAATATTTTTTAGCTTTAGGTACACATTTTCGGCAATTTGCAACATTTCGTCAATGGCATTGAGGTTCTGTGCCTTTATTTTTAGCGCAAATTGTTCATCTTCGCACATAAATTTTTCGGCAACCATGTGTACCAAAGTTTCTTTGTTATCTACATGCAAATACAGCGTTTTTTTGGAAATACCCAAAGCCTGCGCAATGTCGTCCATGCTTACATTGCGAATGCCGTATCGGAGAAAATAATCGGAGCTAAGCGAAATAATGTTTTCTAACATAAAAATATCCGTTCTAAGCAAACTGCGAAGGAGTATTTTTTTATCAAATTTTACTGCAAAGAAACGCTGGAAACTCTTAAAAGTTTAAAAGTTTCCATAAAATATTTCTACGAAGCCTTTTTCCTCTTATTAGTAACATAAAAAAAGTAAAAAAGCCCATTACTGCAATGCAATGGGCTTTGATTTATAGTACAAAACTTATGTTAATGGTACATTAGATTTACTTATTCCCCACCTTGCGCAGTGGTTTCTTTCGTTTTATCTTTAGAGAAAAACCGTTTAATTGTACCCATTAGTGCCACAAATCCTAAGGCAATCAGTTTCCAGAATTTGGCAAGTACAACACCTAATTTCGCTAAAATACCTACTTTGGCTAATACTTTTCCCGCTATCAGTCCGCCAATTCCGTAGGCAGCGACTTTGTCCAATTTAGGGTTAAAATCCGAATATTTGTTGCCTTCGGTAAAATTTACGCTTTGCAGCACATCCGCAATATTTTGTTGCACTTTGGGCAATACATACATTCCGCCAATAGCATTGAGTTCCAAATAACCCTTTCTGCCCAAAATTCTTATGTTATAATTTAAGGTATTCTCTTCACCTTCGCCAAATTTTAGTTCTTTTGCCCAGTGTAGTTTTTTATTTTCATGGTCGTAATATGGCGGCGAAGCCCAACCCACTAACTCAATGGTAGGATATCCGTTTTCTACTCGGAGTTTGTTATATTCTTTTGCATCTTCTTGCATGCCGGCAAGTAGTTCATCGTAGTCAATTTTTTGTGCATCTTCGTCATCAATATAGCCTTCTTCGGAGTAGGTTATATTAATGGTGTAGATAGAATCCTGCAAGGGACTTATGTTTATTGGCACTAACATACCCAAAGACTTGTCTTCTTCTCTTTCACTCGGCGGATTTCCCCAAATATCCGTCAAAATCATTTCACTATCATTACCATTCAGGTACTTATAGCCTCGTGGTACGTCAATAGTGGCGATATTATTTTTCAAGTTTATAGTCCCTTGCTCGTAGTGTAGCGTTTGGTCTATACTGTCTATATAGTTCCGGTACATTTTTATTAGGGCGGACGTATCTATTTCAGCTGCATTTTCAACTAAAATCTCTTCTTCTTGGGCAAAAGCAAACGTGATTTGAAGTGCGCATATTCCTCCAATGATAAAGTATTTTTTCAAATTCATAATGGCTTATTTTTGGTTGTAAATAAAATAAATTGTTCCAATAATTACGATGTCGGCGTAGATATATTAATTAAATTTTAATTTTATATACAAAAAAAGGCTTGCTGCAAAAAACAACAAGCCTTTAAAGTTTTTATTTTATACTATCGGCGTTTACGACTTTTCTTTAACCAACAATCTCGTAAAACGTTTCTGTCCGGTTCCGGCAGGAATCATTTTACCGATAATTACGTTTTCTTTCAAACCATCTAAGCCGTCTATCTGTGCGCCAATGGCGGCGGTACTCAATACTTTGGTGGTTTCTTGGAACGATGCTGCGGAAATCCAACTGTCAGTTCCCAAAGATGCGCGCGTTATTCCTTGCAACAATGGTGAAGTAGTTGCCGGCGTAGCGGCTCTAAATTCTATAAGTTTCAAGTCGTGGCGGCGCAAGTAGGAGTTTTCTTCGCGCAACTGGCGTAAGGAAACCATTTGTCCTGCTTTGTATTTGTTGGAGTCGCCCGGATTTACAACTACTTTTTTGTCAAAAATGCGGTCGTTTTCTTCAATTACTTCAAATTTATTCACTGCCATTCCTTCCAAGAAACGTGTATCGCCTGGGTCGTCCACTACTACTTTTTTCATCATTTGGCGTACAATTACCTCAATGTGTTTGTCATTGATACGCACCCCTTGCAAACGATATACTTCTTGTACTTCATTTACCAAATATTCCTGTACGGCATATTGTCCTTTTATTGCCAAAATATCGGCTGGAGTAATAGAACCATCGGAAAGTGCTTCGCCGGCACGCACAAAGTCGCCATCTTGTACCAGAATGTGCTTGGAAAGTGGCACCATGTATTTTTTTATGTCACCATCTTTCGATTCTACTTCTATCTCTCGATTTCCACGTTTTATTTTACCAAATTTTACTACGCCATCTATTTCCGACACTACGGCAGGATTAGAAGGATTACGCGCTTCAAATAGCTCGGTAACACGCGGAAGACCACCTGTGATATCACGTACTTTACTGGTTACACGTGGTATTTTCACCAAAATTTGTCCTTTTACTACTTCGGTGTTGTCGTCAATATTGATGTGTGCTCCTACGGGAATATTGTAGCTGCGAACGGTTTCGCCTTTGCTGACAATGTGAATAGTAGGCACTTTTTTTCTATCTCTCGACTCAATTACCACTTTTTCGCGATAGCCTGTTTGCTCATCAGCTTCTTCGCGGTATGTTACACCATCAATAATATTTTCAAAAGAGATTTTTCCGTCATCTTCCGATACAATTACTGCGTTGTAAGGGTCCCAACTACAAATAAGGTCGTTTTTCTTAACGGCTTGTCCTTCTTTTACGTAGAGTGTTGAACCGTAAGGAATGTGGTTGGTGGCTAATATTTTTTTGGATTTCGGGTCAATAATTTTCACCTCAGTAGCTCTTCCCAACACAATGCGCACATTTTTCAAATCGCCTTCTTCCAATATTTCAATTTGCTCGTCGGGATTGGCGAATTTGAAATCTACGGCACGCAAATCGTCAAACTCTAACACCCCTTCAAACTTCGCCCGCAACTGCGACTCGTTGGCAATGTTGCTGGCAACCCCACCCACGTGGAAAGTACGAAGGGTAAGCTGTGTTCCCGGCTCACCAATAGACTGTGCTGCCACAATTCCTACGGCATCGCCAATTTGCGCCATTCTATTGGTAGCTAAGTGTCTGCCATAGCATTTTACACACACACCATTGCGCTCTTCGCACGTAAGTACCGAACGAATTTCTACCGTTTCAATACCTGTTTCTTCTTCAATATATTGCGCAATATCATCTGTAATCTCTTCGCCTGCGCCAATAATTAGTTCATCGGTAATAGGATTATAAATATCGTGCAAACTGGTACGCCCTACAATTCTTTCGTTCAATGGCTCTACTACTTCTTCATTATCTTTTAAGGCAGAAATAGAAATACCGCGTAGCGTTTCGCAGTCTTCCGAAGTAATAACAGCGTCTTGCGCTACGTCCACCAAACGGCGTGTTAAATAACCTGCATCGGCAGTTTTCAAGGCGGTATCCGCCAAACCTTTACGCGCACCGTGTGTGGAAATGAAGTATTCCAATACCGACAATCCTTCGCGGAAATTCGATAAAATAGGGTCTTCAATAATTTCCGCGCCACCACTGCTACCAGACTTACGCGGTTTTGCCATCAATCCACGAATACCGCCCAACTGGCGAATTTGTTCTTTTGAACCCCTCGCGCCGGAATGGTACATCATGTAAATAGAATTGAAGCCTTGATTATCATTTTCCAAACGCTTCATCAAACTGGCAGTAATTTTATTGTTGGCTTTCGTCCAAATGTCGATAATTTGGTTGTAACGCTCATTGTTGGTTATTACCCCTGAGTAGAAATTGGTCATTACCTCATCTACTTCTTCTTGCGCTTCGTCCAAGATATGTTGTTTGTCGTCAGGGGTGTGCAAATCGTACAAGCTAAACGACAAGCCTCCGCGGAATGCCCAGCGGAAACCCAAATCTTTGATATCATCTAAGAAAGCGGCAGTAGTAGGCACATCTGTAAGGCGAATAATATTTCCGATAACCTTACGCAAGGTTGATTTTGACAATAATTCGTTTACAAAGCCTACTTTTTCGGGTACTACTTGGTTGAAAATAACACGTCCGGTGGTAGTTTCTATTACTTCGGGCTTAATGCTGCCATCTTTTTGGCGCATGTTCACTTTTATTTTTATCCAAGCGTGTAAGTCCAGTTTTTGTTCGTTGAAAGCAATGATAACTTCTTCGGCAGAATAAAACATTTTGCCTTCGCCTTTCATTTTTCTTGTTTCGTCACTGCGTCTTCCTTTGGTAATATAGTACAGTCCCAACACCATGTCTTGCGAAGGAAGTGCTATTGGTGTTCCGTTTTGTGGACTTAATATATTGTGCGAAGAGAGCATCAGCATTTGTGCTTCCAAAACAGCAGCATTGCTCAAAGGTACGTGTACTGCCATTTGGTCGCCATCAAAGTCGGCGTTGAAAGCTGAACACACCAAGGGGTGCAACTGAATGGCTTTTCCTTCGATAAGTTTTGGCTGGAACGCTTGGATAGACAAACGGTGCAAGGTTGGGGCACGATTGAGAAGTACGGCGTGTCCTTTCAATACATTTTCCAAAATATCCCAAATTACGGCATCTTTGCGTTCTACTAATTTTTTGGCAGATTTTACAGTTTTTACAATACCGCGTTCCAATAATTTGCGAATAATAAATGGTTTGAATAGTTCGGAAGCCATTCCTTTAGGCAATCCACATTCGTGCATTTTAAGGTCGGGACCTACTACAATTACCGAACGACCGGAATAATCTACCCTTTTTCCGAGCAAGTTTTGGCGGAAACGTCCTTGTTTTCCTTTCAGCACATCGCTCAAAGATTTCAAAGCACGCCCTCCGTCTGCTTTTACGGCATTGGATTTACGCGAGTTATCAAACAAAGAGTCCACTGCTTCTTGCAACATTCTTTTTTCATTGCGCAAAATCACCTCAGGGGCTTTGATACTGATAAGCCTTTTGAGCCTGTTGTTGCGAATAATTACGCGGCGATAAAGGTCGTTAAGGTCGGAACTCGCAAAACGTCCACCATCTAAAGGCACTAAAGGGCGCAATTCGGGCGGAATAACGGGCAAATAATCCACAATCATCCATTCGGGTTTGTTTTCACGGCGTTCATTTCCTTCTCTGAATACTTCTACAACACTCAAGCGTTTTAGGGCTTCTTGTTTTTTCTGTTGCGAAGTTTCGGTAGCTGCGGCGTGGCGCAGTTCGTAAGAGAGTTGGTCGAGGTCTATGAGCGAAAGTAATTTTTTCACTGCCTCGGCACCCATCATGGCAATTACTTTGTCCGGGTCGCTGTCGTCCAAATGTTGATTGGTAGCCGGAACAGAATCCATATAGTCGTTGTACTCTTCTTCGGTAAGCAAATCCATTGGTTTTAAGCCAAATGGGTCTTTTGCCAATACGCCGGGCTGAATAACGACAAATTTTTCGTAGTAAACTATTTGCTCCAATTTTTTGGAGGACAAGCCTAATAAATAACCGATTTTGTTGGGCAGTGATTTGAAGTACCAAATATGCACTACGGGTACTACCAATTTGATGTGTCCCATACGTTCACGGCGCACTTTTTTCTCGGTTACTTCTACCCCACAACGGTCGCAAGTGATACCTTTATAACGAATACGTTTGTATTTTCCACAACCACATTCGTAGTCTTTTACCGGACCAAAAATGCGTTCGCAAAATAAGCCATCGCGCTCGGGCTTGTAGGAGCGATAGTTGATGGTTTCGGGTTTTAGCACTTCTCCGTACGAATGTTCGTAGATAGAGTCGGGAGAGGCTAAACAAATACTTACTTGCGTGAAGTCGTTTTTTACTTTATTATCTTTTTTTAAAGCCATACGGCGATTTATTTAAAGATTTTGAAATTGGTTAAAAATTTGCGTGCCTATTCGAATACCATTTCGAGGGCTAAACCTCTCAATTCGTGAATAAGTACATTAAATGACTCGGGCACATTGGCTTCCGGCAAATTATCGCCTTTTACAATGGCTTCGAAAGTTTTGGCGCGCCCTACAATATCGTCCGATTTTAGCGTAAGCAATTCTTGCAAAATACTTGCTGCGCCATAGGCTTGTAGTGCCCACACTTCCATTTCTCCGAAACGCTGCCCACCAAACTGTGCTTTACCGCCAAGTGGTTGTTGGGTAATGAGCGAGTACGGACCTACGGAACGCGCGTGCATTTTGTCGTCCACCATGTGCGCTAATTTTAGCATATAAATAACGCCTACGGTAGCTGCTTGGTGAAAACGTTCACCGGTTTCGCCATCAAGCAAGTGCGTAACGCCCAAAGAAGGCAATTTTGCTTCTTGTATTTTCGAGTCAATTTCTTCTACAGAAGCTCCGTCAAAAATAGGTGTGGCGTATTTTTCGCCTAATTTTAAGCCTGCCCAACCTAATACGGTTTCAAAAATTTGCCCAATATTCATACGAGAAGGTACGCCGAGTGGATTAAGTACAATATCAACAGGTGTTCCATCTTCTAAGAACGGCATATCTTCGCGGCGCACGATTTTGGCTACAATACCTTTGTTTCCGTGACGGCCTGCCAATTTATCGCCCACTTTGAGTTTGCGTTTTTTGGCAATATATACTTTTGCCAATTTCAATACACCTGCGGGCAATTCGTCTCCTACGCTAATGCTGAATTTTTCGCGTTTGTGGCGACCTAATTCTTCATTTTTCTTAATGTCGTAGTTGTGCAATAGTCTTTTTATGGCAGTATTAATGTCTTTGTCGTCTGTCCAGTCGAATGGAGAAACGATTTGATAATCAATACCGGACAATACTTTTGGAGAGAATTTAGAGCCTTTGGGTACTAACTCGTTTCCGTAAAGACTTTTTATGGTATTTGACTTTTTGTCTTTAAGAATAATGCTCAGTTTATCCATCAAAACGGCTTTTATTTCTGCCATTTTTTCTTCGTGAATCTCATCTAACTTCGCAATAGTTTCTTTTTCAATGCGTTTTGCATCTTTGTCTTTTTTCACTCTGGCAAAAAGTTGCTTGTCAATAACCACTCCTTTTACCGAAGGTTTCATTTTCAAGGAAGCATCTTTCACATCACCGGCTTTGTCGCCAAAGATAGCGCGCAATAGTTTTTCTTCGGGCGTTGGGTCGGTTTCGCCTTTAGGCGTTATTTTTCCGATAAGAATATCGCCTTCTTGTACGTGTGCACCAATGCGAATGATGCCGTTTTCGTCTAAGTCTTTGGTTGCTTCTTCGCTTACATTGGGAATGTCCGAAGTGAGTTCTTCTTCTCCCAATTTGGTTTCGCGTACTTCAAGACTAAACTCTTCGATGTGTAAGGAGGTAAAAATATCTTCTTGCACCACGCGCTCGGAAATTACGATAGCATCTTCGAAATTGTACCCTTTCCAAGGCATAAATGCAACCATCAGATTGCGTCCAAGTGCTAACTCGCCATTGTCGGTAGCATAACCTTCACAAAGAATTTGTCCTTCTTCTACTTTATCGCCTTTTTTTACAATAGGTTTAAGATTGATGGTGGTATTTTGGTTGGTTTTGCGGAATTTTACCAAAGGATAACGGCGTACATCGCCTTCAAAACTTACCAATTTTTCTTCTTCGGTACGGTCGTAGCGAATTACTATTTCGTTGGCATCTACAAATTCGACTACTCCGGGACCTTCGGCATTGAGCAACAAGCGACAGTCTTGCGCCACTTTGGCTTCGATGCCTGTTCCTACAATGGGCGACTCGGGACGCAACAATGGAACTGCTTGACGCTGCATGTTTGAACCCATTAGTGCACGGTTGGCATCGTCATTTTCCAAAAACGGAATAAGTGATGCCGAAACGCCTACAATCTGGTTGGGGGCTACGTCAATAAATTGCAACTCATCGGGCTGCGAAACGGGAAACTCCCCTTGATGACGCGCTTTAATTTTATCGCCCAAAAACTCGCCTTTTGCATTAATGGTCGCATTGGCTTGCCCAATTACTTTATCGTCTTCTTCTTCGGCGGATAAATAGCGAACTGCATCGGGCGACAAATCCACTTTGCTGTCTTTTACAATTCTGTAGGGTGTTTCAATAAAACCCATATTATTTATCTTGGCGTGTACACACAAGGTAGAAATAAGACCAATGTTTGGACCTTCGGGTGTTTCAATAGTACACAAACGACCGTAGTGCGAATAGTGAACATCGCGCACCTCGAAACCTGCGCGTTCGCGCGAAAGACCGCCGGGACCTAATGCCGAAATACGGCGTTTATGGGTTATTTCCGAGAGCGGATTGGTTTGGTCTAAAAACTGCGACAATTGGCTGGTGCCAAAAAACGAGTTTATTACAGAAGCTAAGGTACGTGCATTGATAAGGTCGATGGGTGCAAATACTTCGTTGTCGCGCACATTCATACGTTCGCGAATAGTACGCGCCATACGCGCCAAGCCTACACCAAACTGTGCATACAACTGTTCTCCCACTGTTTTTACCCTACGGTTGCTCAAGTGGTCGATATCATCAACTTCGGCTTTTTGGTTGGTGAGTTGGATAAGGTATTTTACCATACTGATAATATCTTCTTTGGTAAGTACCTTTACATCAACGCTGGTGTTTAAGCCTAATTTTTTATTTATTTTGTATCTTCCTACTTCACCTAAATCGTAGCGTTTGTCGGAGAAAAACAATTTATCGATAATTCCGCGTGCGGTTTCCTCGTCGGGCGCATCTGAGCCACGCAGTTGTTTATAAATATGCTGTACAGCTTCCATTTCTGTATTGGAAGTGTCTTTAAGCAAAGTATTATAAATAATGCTATAATCAATGTCTAAGTCTTCTTTTTGGATAAGAATACTGTCAACGGAGGTTTCCAATATTTGTAAAATATTGTCTTCGTCCAACACGGTATTTCTTTCCAAAATAATTTGATTTCTTTCAATAGAAACCAACTCGCCGGTATCTTCATCTACAAAGTCCTCAATCCAAGTTTTGAGTACTCTGGCGGCTAATCTTTTACCAATATTTTGGTGTAGTGTTTCAGGCGTATTAGGAATTTCTTCGGCTAAATTGAAAAGGTCTAAAATAGCTTTGTCGGTATCGAAGCCAATGGCTCTGAGCAAAGTGGTTACGGGAAATTTTTTCTTACGGTCGATATAAGCGTACATTACGTTGTTTATATCGGTAGCAAATTCTATCCAAGCTCCTTTGAAGGGAATTACCCTTGCAGAATAAATTTTGGTGCCATTGGGGTGAACGCTTTGTCCAAAAAACACGCCCGGAGAACGGTGCAATTGTGACACAACTACTCTTTCGGCACCATTGATTACAAAAGTACCGCGCGATGTCATATAAGGAATATTTCCCAGAAACACATCAGATTCTCCGGCTTTGAAATCTATATGTTCCTCGTCGTTACAAGAGAGACGCAATTTCGCTTTTAGCGGCACCGAATATGTAAGCCCTCTTTCCATACACTCTTCGATGGTGTAACGGGGAGGGTCGATAAAGTAATCTAAAAATTCTAATACAAAATTATTACGAGCATCGGAAATGGGAAAATTTTCTTGAAAAACTTTAAACAGACCTTCGTTCTCGCGATTATCGGGTGTAGTTTCTAGCTGAAAAAAGTCTTTAAACGAACGTAATTGAATATCTAAGAGGTCGGGAGAATTGCCGAAAGGTTTAATTTTTCCAAAATTAATACGCTTACTTTGGCTTTGTTTGCTTGCTGACATGGGCAAATTATTATTTTTTAAAAAGCAAGTAAATGGGTTTGTGGGCATGCAATTGAGCCTTTGTTATAGCAGGCAAATTGCAATATTTTGGACTAAAATTCCCACAGTATTTTCGTCCAAATTTTATCTATATTTATAAACAACGAAAAGGCATAAGAGTTTATACCCTATGCCTATTCGTTGTTGTAGGTTAAAAAGCAGAAGTATTATTTAACTTCAACTTCGGCTCCGGCTTCTACAAGTTGTGCTTTTATGCTTTCAGCTTCTTCTTTAGAAACACCTTCTTTTACAGGTTGAGGTGCGCCGTCCACTAAGTCTTTTGCTTCTTTTAGTCCTAATCCGGTAATTGTGCGCACTGCTTTTACAACGTTAAGTTTTTGTGCACCGGCACTTTTTAGTATTACATCGAAAGAAGTTTGTTCTTCTACTGCGGCAGCCTCTCCGCCACCAGCAGGACCTGCCATCATCACAGGAGCTGCGGCAGCAGGCTCAATACCATATTCATCTTTTAATATAGCAGCGAGTTCATTCACCTCTTTAACCGTAAGATTTACTAATTTTTCTGCAAATTCTTTTAAATCCGCCATTGTTTTATCATTTTAAAATTTAAAAAATATTTTTACTCTTTTTCTGAAAGGGTTTTGAGAATTCCGGCAAGTTTGCCACCACCCGACTGAAGTGCTGAAATAACATTTTTCGCAGGTGATTGTAACATACCGATAACATCTCCAATAAGTTCGTATTTAGATTTGAGTTTCGTAAGTGCATCCAACTGGTCATCACCTACAAATACAGCTTCTTCGATATAGGCTGCTTTTAGCGCAGGTTTGGGTGCATCTTTGCGAAATTCTTTAATTAATTTTGCTGGTGTGGTTCCCGACTCGCAAAACATTAATGCGGAAGATCCGTGTAATACCTCGTAAAGGTCTTCATAATTTTTCTCTGCTTTTTCTAAAGCGTGGCGAATTATGGTATTTTTCGCTACTTTAAGTTCTACGCCTTTTTCAAAGCATATACGGCGCAGTCTGTTTACTTGTGCTACGCTCAAAGTAGATGAATCTGTTATATAAAAGGTACTTGCGGCATTAAACTTTTCGGTTAGTGCCTCAATTACCGCTGTTTTTTCTGCTCTTGTCATCTTATATTCCGCTTATAGATTTTGAATCAATAGAAATTCCGGGACTCATAGTGCTTGCCAATGAAATACTTTTGATGTATGTTCCTTTGGCAGTAGAGGGTTTCATTTTTACCAACATTTGGATAAGTTCCTGTGCGTTTTCGGTAATTTGCTCGGGATTGAAAGAAACGCGCCCGATAGAACTGTGTACGATACCGAATTTGTCTGCTCTGAAGGAAACTTTTCCTTTTTTGATTTCGCTTACGGCAGCACCAACATCGAAAGTGATGGTTCCTGTTTTGGGATTTGGCATAAGGTTGCGCGGACCCAAAATGCGTCCTAAGGCGCCTACTTTTGCCATTACATTTGGTGTGGCAATAATTACGTCCACATCAGTCCAGCCGCCTTGTATTTTTTGCACGTATTCGTCCAAACCATAGTAGTCTGCGCCTGCTTCTGCGGCTTCATTTTCTTTGTCGGGGCTACAAAGCACCAACACGCGTTTGGTTTTTCCGGTACCGTGCGGCAAGCTCACCGTACCGCGAATAGCTTGGTCGGCTTTGCGGGGGTCTATGCCCAAGCGCACATGCACATCTACCGAAGCGTTGAATTTGGTGATGGTTATTTCTTTCACCAAAGCAGAGGCTTCCGACAAGCTGTACAACTTGTCTTTTTCTAATTTTGCGTTCGCTTCTTTTCTTTTTTTAGAAATTTTCATTTTTGTTAAATATTAAAGGTAATAGCGTTAGTTATAAAATATAACTCCCTTTTAAATAATATTTATGTGTTTAAGATTGCCAAGGGGCATCGCCTGTTACGGTAATTCCCATACTTCTAGCCGTTCCGGCAACCATTTTCATTGCCGACTCTATTGTAAAGGCGTTTAGGTCAGGCATTTTTATTTCGGCAACTTCCTTTACTTGATCCCAAGTTACGCTTCCCACTTTTTTACGGTTAGGTTCGGCAGAACCTTTTTTAAGTTTCGCTCTTTCCATCAATAAGATGGTAGAAGGAGGCGTTTTTATGATAAAGTCAAAAGTCTTGTCGGAGTAAATAGTTACCAATACTGGTAATATTTGTCCTTGTTTTTCTTGGGTGCGCGCATTAAATTGCTTGCAAAAATCCATGATATTCAAACCCTTAGAACCTAAAGCGGGACCAATAGGTGGTGCAGGATTAGCTTGACCGCCCTTTACCTGCATTTTCAAATAACCAATTATTTCTTTTGCCATATTGTTAAGATATTTTTTCTACTTGCATAAAGCCCACCTCAACGGGAGTTCTTCTACCAAATATTTTCACGACCACTTTCATTTTCTTTTTATCTTCATTTATTTCTTCGATAGTACCTTGAAAATCGTTGAATGGTCCGTCAATTATTTTTACTGTTTCGTTAATGATAAACGGTTCTATTAATTTTTCGTCCGCTTCTTGTAAATCGTCCACTCTGCGCAACATCCTTCGTGCCTCGTCATCGTGCAATGGTTCGGGATTTTCTTTTCCCAAAAAGCCGATTACACCGCTTATTCCTCGCAGAGCTGCTATCACATTGGCATCCACTCTTCCTTCTTCTGCCAAAATAAAAATATACCCGGGGTACAGGTTTTTTTCTTTAAATGCTTTCTTACCGTTTTTAGGTTGATATACTTTTTCGGTAGGCACCAACACTTGCGGAAGCATATTTTCCCAGCCCGAACGACTTATTTCTTGTTCTATGTATTCTTTCAGTTTGCGCTCCTTTCCACTCACTACCCTTAGCACATACCATTTTTTACCTTCGTAAATATCGTCCATCAAGGGTTTTTCGTTTGGGTTGTTCATTTTTTTATGAATTTCTATTAGCAATGCAAAACCTTAAGCGAACATTCTGTAAATAAGCCCCAACATACCTTCAAACAAGGTATTTTCGGGATTTGCGCCAAAAATAAAGTCCATTACGAATATTACTAAGGAGAAAATCCCCAAAGCTACTAATACTAATACAGTACTACTCTGCAACTCTTCCCAAGTGGGCCAAGTTACTTTGTACATCAATTCGTGATACGATTCCTGAAAGTATATTTTTAATTTTTCCATGCTTATTGTTTATGGATTGCACGGGCGGAAGGATTCGAACCCTCGACCTACGGTTTTGGAGACCGCCGCTCTACCAGCTGAGCTACACCCGTTCTTTAATACATTTGTCAGTTGGCAATTTCAACTATACTAATTGAAAAGCACAACTGACAAATGTGGTATTATTTTTTAATACTATTTACTATACTAAAACTTCAGTAACCTGACCGGCTCCAACGGTACGACCGCCTTCGCGAATTGCAAAGCGCAAGCCTTTTTCCATTGCAATTGGGTAAATCAATTCTACTGTAATAGTAATATTATCGCCGGGCATTACCATTTCTACACCTTCTGGCAACACGATTTCTCCTGTTACGTCAGTAGTACGGAAATAAAATTGTGGGCGATATTTGTTGAAGAATGGCGTATGACGACCACCTTCCTCTTTGCTCAATACGTACACCTCTGCTTTGAATGATTTATGTGGTTTTATTGAACCGGGTTTGCAAATAACCATACCGCGACGGATATCGGTTTTTTCAACACCACGCAACAATACACCCACGTTGTCGCCAGCTTCACCTGAGTCTAATATTTTGCGGAACATTTCCACCCCAGTACACACAGAGTTCATTGATTTTTCTTGCAAACCAACAATCTCCACGGGGTCGCCGGTTCTTACAATACCACGCTCAATTTTTCCGGTAGCTACTGTACCACGACCAGTGATAGAGAATACGTCTTCAACTGGCATCAAAAATGGTTGATCTACGGGACGAGGCGGAACTGGAATCCAGCTATCTACTGCAGCCATCAAATCTTTGATAGCCGCTACGCCGTCTGCATCACCATTTAAGGCTTTAAGCGCAGAACCTTGAATAACCGGAATATTATCGCCGTCAAATTCGTAGAAGCTCAATAGATCGCGAATTTCCATTTCTACCAACTCAAGCAATTCTGGGTCATCTACCAAATCTACTTTATTCATAAATACCACCAACTGAGGCACCCCTACTTGACGCGCCAAAAGAATGTGCTCGCGTGTTTGAGGCATTGGACCGTCAGTAGCAGCTACCACCAAAATAGCACCGTCCATTTGCGCGGCACCTGTAACCATGTTTTTTACATAGTCGGCGTGACCCGGACAATCTACGTGTGCGTAGTGACGATTAGTTGTTTGGTATTCAACGTGTGCAGTATTAATGGTAATCCCTCTTTCTTTTTCTTCGGGAGCTGCATCAATAGAATCGTAATCTTTTTTTTCTGCCAAACCTTCGCTAGAAAGTACAGTTGTAATTGCGGCAGTTAAAGTTGTTTTACCGTGATCCACGTGACCAATTGTACCAATGTTCACGTGCGGTTTGGTGCGTTCAAATTTTTCCTTAGCCATAGGACAGGTTTTTTTATTTTTTGTGTCTTTATAATAATAAAATAATAAAATGAAACATCAACACAAGTAGAGCCAATGATGGGAATTGAACCCATGACCTCTTCCTTACCAAGGAAGTGCTCTACCCCTGAGCTACATTGGCTTTTGCTTGATAAATTGCTATTAAAAAAAGAGCGGGAGACGAGACTCGAACCCGCGACCCTCAGCTTGGAAGGCTGATGCTCTACCAACTGAGCTACTCCCGCTTATGAAACTTTCATTTAAAGCTTTTAATCATAGGCAAAAACCTTGCCAGCGTTACCATCGAAAAAAAGCAATTGGGGTGGGAGAGGAGGATTGAACCTCCGAAGCTCGCGCGACAGATTTACAGTCTGTTCCATTTGGCCACTCTGGAATCTCCCCTTTTACTTTCTTTAACAATAAAGAGCCGGTGGACGGACTCGAACCGCCGACCAGCTGATTACAAATCAGCTGCTCTACCAACTGAGCTACACCGGCTTTATTATTAGGTGTAAAACTGGCTTTTTTTGTTTACCTAATTTTAAGTAATAAAACAATAAACTCTTACCCCTTCTCAAAAGGGTGTGCAAATTTACAACATTTATTTTTTTTACAAAAATTTTTTGGTTTTTTTTTATTGCTGTTCTAATTTTTGTTTGTAACGCTTCAACTGGCGGCGCAGAGAATCTACGGACATATCTATTGCCTCCTCAAAATTCTTGCTTTTCTCGTCTGCATATAAGGTGTTTCCGGGGACAATTAGTTTTATTCCTACTGCTTTATCTTTTACGTGGCTTGATTTATTCTCCAAATTTAAATAAATCTCCGCAGTAGTTATTTTATTATAATATTGGGTTAATTTCTGTATTTTTTTTTCAATTAAATCATTTAATTTCTGATCAACATGAAACTCGGAAGCATGAATGTTTACTTGCATAGCTCTTTATTTTTTTAAGGTTAGAAAATATTATGCCTTGGGGTGGGCATTATTATAAACACTTTTTATTTTTTCGATAGAATTGTGCGTATATACTTGCGTTGCTGCCAACGAGGTATGCCCCAACAGTTCTTTTATCGCATTTAAATCACTGCCGTTTTTTAGCAGCGTAGTGGCAAACGAGTGGCGCAATACGTGTGGATGCAAATGATTGGCGGTACTTATTTGCGACAGTTTTTTTTGTAACAATCTGTGTACCAAATTTGGATACAATGGTTTTCCTTTATCGGTAAGCAGCAAAAGTTCTTCGGGTAAATAGGCATTTTCAAATGTTTGGTTTCGCGCCGCTTGGTATTCCGCAAGGTCTTTGCTGAGTTTTTCGCTAAAATGCGATATTCTTTCTTTGTTGCCTTTGCCTACAATGCGTATAGTGCGACTCGCCGCATCAATGTCTTTGTTGCAAATTCCCATCAGTTCCGACAAGCGTATGCCCATTTCAAAAAGCAAGGCAATGATAAGTTTGTCGCGCAAGCCGCCAAAATCTTCACCAAAATAGTGATTGTTCAACAAGCTCATCAGGTTTTCTGCCGGAATGATATTAAGTAGTTTTTGGCTTTTTTTGGGAGCGATAGCTTTTTGGGCAGGATTGCTTGTAACAATACCCTGTTTTAGCAAAAAACGATAGTAAGATTTTACTGCCGACAACTTGCGATTTACGCTGCTGGCAGACATTTTTTGGGAAATGAGATATACCACCCACGAGCGAATGTGTTGGTAGTTTACTTCTTCGGCGGTTTCTATTTGATAGGTTTGGGCTAAGTATTCTTCAAATTGTTTCAAATCCGACTCATACGAGTAGCGCGTATTCGCCGCATATCGCTTTTCGTATTGTAAATATTGCAAAAAAGATATTATTGACATAGGCAAGCAAACCAGTTGCATTGAATTTATCAATGTTTTTTGATGATGACTTATTACAAATATAGTCTTTTTTTACAAAAATTTAACATTAAAGTTGTTTAAAACAGAAAAATATTTTTTTCGCTGAATTTTAGTACCAATAGTGCATGTTTATTTTCTATTGTAAATACATTTCATCGCAAAAAAATTGCCCGAATATGCTTAGTGGATAAAAATATGCTACAACATGCCTTTTTCCAATAAGTACTCCGCAATCTGAATAGCATTGGTAGCAGCTCCTTTGCGCAGGTTGTCGGCAACAATCCACATGTTCAAGGTGCGCTCCTGCGACTCATCTCGGCGCAAACGTCCCACCCAAACGGTATCTTTGCCTTCGGCAATAAGCGGCATAGGATATTGAAATTCGGCAGTATTGTCTAAAACCGTAAGTCCGGGGGCTTTTTCCAACAACTGGCGCAGTTCCGCCAAGTCGTATTCTTGTTTAAAATATACATTTACCGCTTCGGAGTGTCCGCCCACTACCGGAACGCGTACCGCAGTAGCCGTTATTTTCAGGCTATCGTCGCCCAAAATTTTGCGCGTTTCGTGTACCAATTTCATTTCTTCTTTGGTGTAGCCATTGTCCAAAAACACATCGCAATGCGGAATACAATTCAAATCAATCGGATACTTGTACACCATTTGTGCTTCTCTTCCGGCGCGCTCGGCATACATTTGTTCTACGGCATTTTTGCCCGTTCCTGTAACCGACTGATAAGTAGAAATAACCAAACGTTCTATGCCATAACGATGGTACAGTGGATTGAGCGCTACTACCATTTGAATGGTCGAACAGTTGGGATTAGCAATAATTTTATCGTCTTTGGTGAGCGTATGAGCATTTATTTCCGGCACAATCAACTTTTTGTCGGGTTGCATACGCCAAGCAGACGAGTTGTCGATAACCGTAGTGCCTACTTCGGCAAAACGCGGCGCATTTTCCAACGAAACACTCCCGCCCGCCGAAAAAATAGCTACTTCCGGGCGGCGCGAAATCGCTTCGTCCATACTGCAAATAGTATAAGTTTTTCCTTTAAAGGTAATGGGTTTTCCTACCGATGCCGGCGATGATACAGGAATGAGTTCTGTTACCGGAAAATTTCTTTCTTCTAATACGGCGAGCATTACGCGCCCCACCATTCCGGTGGCTCCAACAACTGCTACTTTCATTTTTTTGTGCTATTAGTTTTTTATTGTCTTTAACAAGTTTAAAAAAGAAGGACAAATATAGTTCAATAAAGACGCAGACTTGGCAAAATGTAACTTTTTGCACATTTTTATTTTTATCAAAATTTTTTGCTTACGCGAGTTGTACAAATTTATTAAGTACTTGGACAAAAGAAAACCCGCATAAATTATTTACCGAGCGTTGAGCGAAGTCGAAACGCGGCTATACAATACATAAGTTTCAAAGTAAATTATTGAAGAAAATACTTGATTACTTTTGGGCAGATACTTAAGAAAAATTATTGCGGAAAAGTAGCAATAATACTTAACAATACGGCTTTATACGCACATAAACTTTATCTTTACCCACAAAAAACAACACTTTATGCGTACGGCTTTTATCTTTTTGCTTGGAAATATATTTTTTTTATCCAACAATTGCTTTTCACAAGCGCAAACAAAACCCACCAATGCTTGGCAGCAAACCGTAAACTACACCATAAGTTGCCAACTTGACGATGAGAACAATAGCTTAACGAACGGACAAATCCGAATAGAATACATCAACAACTCGCCCGACACACTCAGCTACATTTACATGCACCTGTGGCCCAACGCTTACAGCAATGGCAAAACTGCCTTTGCAAAGCAAAAATTAGAAGATGGCGACACCAAATTTTATTATTTAGAACCCTCTAAGCGCGGCAATATTGATAGTTTGGACTTTACCGCCAATGGTTTGAAAGTGAACCTAAATTTAGATGCAACGAATCCTGATATTGGCAAAATAACGCTCCTGCGCCCACTTTATCCACACGATACACTTATTTTGGCATCGCCTTTTACGGTGAAAATTCCCGAGAGTGTTTCGCGCTTAGGACACGTGGGACAATCGTACCAAATAACGCAATGGTATCCTAAGCCGGCTGTGTATGACAGCGAAGGTTGGCATCCGTTTCCTTATTTAGACCAAGGGGAGTTTTATTCGGAATATGGCAGTTTTGATGTGACAATATCTTTGCCTTCCAACTATGTGGTAGCCGCTACGGGCGAACTACAAAATGCAGAGGAATGGAAATTTTTAGCCCAAAAAGTTGCCGCAACAAAGGCGATTGAAAAATTTGATACTACAACTAATTTTCCGCCTTCGGAAAGTACCTTTAAAACTTTGCACTATGTGCAAAACAATGTTCACGACTTTGCGTGGTTTGCCGACAAGCGTTTTCACGTGTTAAATGACGAAATAACGCTCTCCGATGGCAATACGGTAAAGTGCTGGGCAATGTTTACCAATACCGAAGCTAATCTTTGGAAAAATGCTGCCGAATATGTGCGCGATGGCGTGGGTTTTTACAGCAACAATATTGGAAATTATCCTTACAAACACTGCACTGCCGTACAAAGTGCTTTGAGTGCAGGCGCAGGAATGGAGTATCCGATGATTACGGTAATAGGCATCAGCCGAACTGCCAAAACCTTAGAACGCGTAATTGTTCACGAAGTGGGACACAACTGGTTTTACGGACAATTGGGCTCGAACGAAAGGCAGCACCCTTGGATGGACGAAGGTATTAACTCGTATTACGAAGACCGCTATTTTGAAGAAAAGTACCCCAACAATAATTCATTGGGCGAAATGATGGGCATTCCTAACCGAATTGGCAGAATGATTGGCATTGAAGACTTGGAATACAATTATTTAAACCAGTTTTTGTATTATTACAAAGCACAAAAAAATGAAGACCAAGCCATAGAATTGCCCGCCGAACAATATCAACCTACAAACTATGGTGGCATTGTGTATATGAAAACTGCTTCGGTACTGAAATATTTGGAAAAATACTTGGGAAAGAAAAAATTTGACCAAGCAATGCAACAATATTACACTGATTTTGAATTTAAACATCCTACGCCTGCCGATTTTCGCGCGGAAATGGAAAATTCCACCAAGAAAAATTTAGATTGGTTTTTTGACCGACAAATAAATACTGCGCAAAAAATTGATTATAAAATAAAAAAAGTAGAAAAAGATGCTGATGTAATCGGAGACGACCGTTTTGATATTATTACACTAAAAAATGCACAGCATCGCATTAACGGACCGTTTACTTTGGCGGCTTTTAACGATACTACTTTGGTAAAACGCATTTGGTACGATGGTTTCAATGGCACAATGCCCGTTCATTTTCCCCACAGCGATTACGACAAATTGGTGCTTGACGACCAGCATTTATTGTTCGACATCAATCGCCACAACAATTACTACTACCCCAACGCGCTTTGCAAAAAACACAAATTTCCTCGCATCAAAGCATTTGGCGGCTTGCCCGCCGCAGACAGAGGCAGTTTGTATTTCACACTCATTGCTGGCTACAACATTTACGATGGCTGGATGGCAGGACTTAGTTTTTACAACCAAATTCTGCCCAACGCGCCCATTGAATATACGCTGAGTTTGCTGTATGGCTTTCAATCGAAAGCACCCGCGGGCATCGGACACATTACTTACACGCATTTGCCCAAAAACGAACATTCGCGCCTGCTAAAATGGCAGTTGCGTTTGGACGGCTCTACGTTTAGTTTTGGCGAAAACAGGCGTGGCTTTTTTGGTGAAACCCCTTACGAAATCAATAGTGTTCAATATTATCGCTTGGTGCCTTCCTTGCAGTTTTACCTAAAACCGCCTACGCCACGCACAAAGGTGGAGCGCAAATTTGTATGGCGAAATTTGTGGTTGAAAAATACGGAGGTAAATACTGCCGTTGAAAATCCTGCGGAACAATACAGCACACTACCTTTCAATTATATTGGCGAGCAGTTTGTCAGTGAAATATCATACGAATATACCAATAGCAGAGTACTAAAACCTTATGGCTACAAACTTGCCCTGCAATACGAACCCAAAGCCGAAATGTTGCTGGCGACTACAAACATAAATCACACTTTTACCTATGCCCGCAAAAGAAAAATAGATTTGCGCTTCTTTGGAGGCTATTTTTTACAAAATAATTCGGCAGAAAAACTCCCGAACAACAACAGCCGCCAGTTGGATTTCTCCGGCTTGGGGCGCACCGACTTCTGGTATGATGACTTATACTTTGGCAGAAACGACATCGAAAATTTTGCCAAACGGCAAGTAACAAACCGCACCGGAGGTTTTAATACGGACATTCCTATTGGTGTGAATGATCAATATGTTTTCAGTATCGGCTTTGTGAGCGATTTGCCTGTTGGTCCTCGTTTGCCACTGAAACTTTATGGCAACTATGGTTGGTATCCAAAAGATTTCAACGACGACACTACGCTTGCAGAAGCGGGTGTAAGCGTTTCTTTGTTTAATGAAAATGTACAACTCCATTTTCCCATAGTGACATCTTCTAACATTAAAAACAGTTATAGTACCAACAGTCGCAATAGTTTCTTTCAGCGCATGAGCTTTGAGGTGAACCTGCGCGCCTTAGACCCAATTAGTATGGCGCGGGAAAAAGTTAATTTCTAAAGCAAATACGGCAGTAATACCACCAAAAGCAGCAATACAATATGTGCAGTTTCTATCCAAATGCTATTGGGCATGTTTTGTATGCGCACCGCCAGTATAAAGCCAAATGGCACCACAAACAAGGGTAAATATGCCAAAACACTATCGAACTGAATGACAATAAGATTGGCTATCAACAAAATTATCCACCACAAGAAAAACATCACGTATTTTCTGTTTTTGATAATTAGCCGCCGATACTGCATTAAAAGATTAGGAAGTAATAGCGAAACAAAAATAAACAACATTATAGCTCCGCCAATCCAAAAGATTTTGTGGTGAAAAATTGCTACTTCGTGGGGAATAAAAACAATATTATTAAACCAATACAGTTGGTCGGTGAGGTACAAAAAAACAAAACTCAAATACCAAGGCATTGTCAATCCGGCAAGCACTACTATCCATTCTTTCCAGTTAAAAATGCGGGTATTGAAAATGTAGATTAAGGGCAAAAAAGCCAAACCCAACACAGAAAAAAGCGAAAATATGCCTACGCCCACACTTAGTCCCATATTAAACAAATAGGCAAAATTACGCTGATTGTACGATTGCAGTGCGTAGTGCGCCGCGGCAATAAACAGAAAATTTATCCAAAAAATAACCGAAAAATAATACTCCTGCTGAAAAAACGCCATAAACAGCACAAACACCAAAGCACCCACGCCACTTTTTTGTGGAATAAGTCCTGCATTGGAAAGCACGCCATTAACTCCAATCGCTTGTAATATTACCAACACCAACCACAACACAAAAACAAGCGACAAACCTGCGTACTGCCCCAATAGTTGTATTGTAAAAGTATTGAACAGATTACTTATAGGTGTAGCAAATTGCTGCGTTATTGTGGGCATTTGCACCCAACTTAGGTGGAACAACAATATTGCATACAACCAAAGCCACACACCTATTCTATTTCTCTTAATAAAAGCTATCAAAATCAATTTGTTTCAACAAAGTTAGCACATCTTAAGCATCATTTTAACTCTTATTGAACCATGCGAGGCTTATTTGTGTTTCATCACATACCTTTTTTAGGCAATAAGTCGTTAATTTGTTTTTGAAAAAATTTTGCAAAAAATGAGTGAAAATATACTATCGCAAGAAAAATGCCCGATAAGCCTTTCGGCAAATGCGCTAAAGGAAATAAAACACCTGATGTACGACAAAGACCTTTCGCCAGCAGAAAGTGCTTTGCGCATAGGCGTAGAAGGAGGCGGTTGTGCCGGATTTTCTTATATATTGCGTTTCGACGAAGCTACCGACCAAGACGATGTTTTTGCCTATCAAGGTATAAAACTCATCATCAACCGCGCTCATTTGCTGTACATTCACAGTATGGAAGTCGATTTTTTGTCAGGCTTGGACAACAGAGGGTTTATTTTTAATAATCCCAATGCGAGTTCCAACTGCGGTTGCGGCTCTTCTTTCTCGACCACCTAAAAAAGTCCATGTCTTTGCGTATTCTTTTGCTGGACAACTTCGATTCTTTTACCTACAATCTGGTAAATTATTTTTTGCAGTTAAACGCCAGCGTGCAACTTGTCCGCAATGACATTTCCCCCGAAACCCATTCGCCGCACGCTTACGATTTGTTGGTGCTTTCTCCGGGACCCGGCACACCTTCGCAGGCGGGTTTTTTGCTACAGTACCTACAACATTTTCATACACAACTGCCTATTTTGGGCGTTTGCTTGGGGCATCAGGCTATTGTGGAGTTTTTTGGTGGCACACTACAACAGCTCACTCCCGTACACGGCAAGCCCGAGCAACTACAACATAACGAAAAAGGTATTTACGCACAGTTTCCGCAACATATTCAAGTAGGTCGCTATCATTCCTTAGCTGCCGAGCAGTTGCCTGCTTGTTTGGAAGCTACTGCTTGGGCAAGCTCCGATGGCGCGATAATGTCGGTGCGGCATCATTATCTGCCTATTGTGGGCGTGCAGTATCACCCGGAGTCGGTTTTGAGTATGGAAAACAAGGTGGGAATGCGTATTTTGGAAAATGTGCTGGCACAATGTAAGGCGGCGGTGAAGTGATTGGGTTATTCTCCAAATATCTGCTTACTTAAAATGTCTTAAAAGTGTAATATTTTGGGGAAATATTTTGCATTATAAAAATTCTCAACTATATTCACACTAAGTTTAATTTTTTAGTAACATTTTAAATACTTAGAACTATGCAATCCAGCAATCCAGCAATCCAGCAATCCAGCAATCCAGCAATCCAGTAGTATCTTTCTTTATTTAATGGCTTTTGTGCTTATTTTTGGCTATGCTTGCAAAAAGCAAGAAATTGAAATTAGTAATAGTGCAAGACTAAATGTAGGAGAAGATGTTTTATCTTTTGAAAATAGGGCTGCCTTCTTAGATTTGTATGAAGAGTTGAAAGTTGCAACCGATGCGGAAAAAGAAACGATTTTTAACCGAACCTATCATGAAAACTTTACACCACTAAGAAATTATGATCTTGAAATAGCGGAAAATGCAGATCCATTAGGTATTCCTTACATTGATGAAGAAACCTATTATATAGGCGATGATAATTTTGCCGCCCTGCTGAATGAGGAGGGAAAAATAGTTATAAATGATAGTATTTACGCTTACACCCCTAATGGACTTTGGTACTGCTCTCTGACTAATGAAGAAATATTAAGTCGTTTTTTGGAAAGCGATACGTACCGGAACTACCAAGTGCCTACGGGAGAAGACCACTCTATCGTTTCTTTTGAAAACATAAACATTCATCATTTTAGCAACTTGCCTGCGAGTATTAGCGAGTATGAGGAGATTGATGATGTGCCAGTAGTAATTCCTCCTCCTACAAATTGTTTTAATATTCAAAATACACTTACAGAATGTACTCCCTATGGCAATGCTTTTTCTGTTTTTGGAGCACAATGTATTTGTAATGAATACTTTGATAGTAAACATAGAGTGCGTACACATTTTATGAATCAAAATTATGGCTTTTTCAAAATAGCCATGGTCAATGTAAAATATCAAAAAAAAGGATTAGGTTGGAATAAAACCAAAACAAACGAATTATGTATGACTATTTTAGATGGATACTATGAAATTCATCAACCAGGATTTAGTATGCCCACTATACCCACAAACAACAACTCTAACCCCCTATTTAACACCTACTTAGCCTATTATGACAATAAAATTTACAATGCTTGGGGTGTTCCCATTGGAACTAATAATAGTTATCCTTTTGGATTAGGCTTAATTGATCCAGAGTTTAGTATTCAATTCTATATTCCACTTTTCAATATACCAATTACTACTACGGGAGCGCAAGTTACTAATTTTTTTTGGCAACAAGCTTGGAGTGCAGCAACAAGTGTTCTATTTCAGTTATCTCAGCAAGATGAAGTAAATGGTAGTGAAATTATTATTAATGCACAAAATATAACAATGTATAATTTAAAAAATTACAAGGAGCATTGTGAAAATTGCTCAGAATTGGACAAATATTTTCACAACCCATTTGCGGTAACTCTTAGTTTTAATAATAGTGGTGGAAGTTTTACATTAGGTTCCGCAGTTCCTGGGCCAACAGCAGATGCTAAAAATTTTAAATTAAAGTTTTATGGTGCTGCATACAGCCATGCAATGTGGAAAGGAAATTTAATTAATTACGCAGACTAATAAAACTTACAACCATGAGAAATTTACTTGCCTATTTTATATTATTTTCATTTGGTTTTTCTATTTCTGCACAGGAAAATGAAACAAGCCATTATCCTAAAACAATTTATTATTGGGAAATAGGTATTATGGGGAGCGAACTATCTTTAGAACACACCTTCCGTGATTTTTGGATAGCAAAAGCGGGAGTGGGTTATGAAGGTGCTATATTTAGAGACTTTCCCTATGATGAACTATATTGGGGGTTTACACCAACTCTAAAATTGGAAATGCGTTACAACAAATTCTCAAAACAAAGGCGCATCAACAAAGGAAAAGATATTACAAGAAACGCAGGGAGCCATTTAGGGCTTGTTTTTCTACAAAATTTTCCTGAATTTAATATTGACTACATTAATGGAAATAAAGTAACTGCACCTAACGGTAGATATGTTGGTTTGTCGTTTGGTATTCGGCGCAATTTTTGGAAATACTTTAGCTTTAATTATACTGCAAGTTTAGGAAGCTATTTGGTACGCAAAGAAGCAAAAGGGTTTATGGAACTTAGGTGGTATGTACATTTTAACTGACATGCAGAAAAAATATTATTTACTATTTTTCATTTTTTTAAGTGCTAACCTTATGGCACAATACAACAATGTACAACTAAACGATCCCACCCGCAACACGCCCAAAAACTTGGTGTATTGGGAGTTGGGTCTATTGACTACAGACTTTGCCATTGAACATACGCTAAGTGAATATTGGACGCTAAAATGTGCGGTAGGTTACGATGGAAATTTTGCTTTACTTGAATACAAAGGAACACCACACTGGTTATTTGATGCTTTTATAGAAACAGAACTTCGCTATAACAAGTTTTCAAAACAAAGGCGCATACGCAAAAACAAAGACACTTGGCGCAATGCCGGAAGCTACATGGGTATAAAATATTTACAATATTTCCCTACATTAAGTATTCATATTAATGAAAATGGGAGTCCTTACACAGCAAGCAATGCACAGGCTCTAATGTTTAAGTACGGCTTGAAACGGAATTTTTGGAAATACTTTAGCTTCAATGGAGGACTTAGTATTGGTTCTAATTTTACAAGTCGGAAAGTTGCTATACAAACAGAATTTGACATTGGTGTTTATTTTAACGGTTATAAGTAATCATTTCACTACAGCGAGGCGGGGTTTAGCGTTAAATTCTGCCTTGCTTTTCTGTTGTTGAAAGCCATTGCCTAATCTGTTGCAAAAAAGCTACCTTTGCAGCTTTTAATATCGAAGATTATGGCGCGCAAAAAAAATCGCAAACAAATAATTCCTGACGTTACACTTACGCATATTGCTGCCGAAGGCAAGGCTTTTTGCCGATTGCCGGAAGGTAAGGTGCTTTTTGTAGAAGATGCTGTGCCGGGCGATGTTGCCGATGTTTTGGTATTAAAAAACAAAAAAGACTATGCCAACGGAAGAGTCGCTACACTCCAAAAGGCGGCATCACAGCGTATTGCGCCTTTTTGCGCTCATTTTGATGATTGCGGCGGCTGCAAATGGCAGTATCTCAACTATGCACAACAACTTGCCTACAAATCCCAGATAGTAGAGGATAGTTTTAGGCGTATTGCCAAAATAAATGAGGGAAAGGTTTTGCCTATTTTGGGTGCGGAGCCCAACCGATATTATCGCAATAAATTGGAATTTACGTTTAGTACGCACCGATGGATTACCAAAGCCGAAGCCCAAACCGATGCGCCTGTAAGTGATGCACCTGCTTTGGGTTTTCACGCGCCTCAGTCTTTTTATAAAATAGTGCAAATAGACCATTGTTTTTTGCAAGCCGAGCCTGCTAATGCTATCCGAAATTTTATTTATGCGTATGCTATTGCCCACGATATTCCTTTTTACGACCCGCGCGCGCATACGGGTTGTCTGCGCAATTTGATTGTTCGCAGTAGTACTACGGGTGGCTTGATGCTTATTGTGAGTATGGGAAGTGCGCATCCGCTGCGCGAAAAGTTGCTGGACGCTGTTTTGGCGGAGTTTCCTGCCATTAGTTCTTTACATTATGTAATAAATGAAAAGAAAAATGATACGCTGTATGACCAAGATATTATTTTGTATGCGGGCAATGCTTACATTACAGAAAGTTTAGATGGCTATGTTTTTAAAATAAGTCCTAAATCGTTTTTTCAGACGAATTCTTATCAGGCGTTGGCGCTGTATAGAAAGGTGTTGGAGTTTGCTGCTTTGGAAGCGCAGCATACGGTGTATGATCTTTATACGGGAACTGGGAGCATTGCTATTTTTTTGGCAAAACATTGTAGAAAAGTGGTGGGTATAGAACTTGTTCCCGATGCGATAGCCGATGCGAAAGAAAATGCCTTGCTGAATGATACGCACAACTGCGATTTTTTGGTGGGAGATGTGAAGAATACGCTAAATGCGGATTTGATAGCGACATACGGCAAGGCTGATGTGTTGGTACTCGACCCTCCGCGGGCGGGCTTGCATGGTGATGTGGTGGAGCAGATTTTGGCATTTGCGCCGCAGCGTATTGTGTATGTGAGTTGTAACCCTGTAACGCAGGCGCGGGATATTGCGCTATTGCACAGCCGCTATGAATTGTTGCAGTATCAGGCGGTGGATATGTTTCCGCATACGTATCATATTGAGAATGTAGCGGTTTTGGTGTTGCGGGAGTGATATTTGTTGCTTCTTTAAGTTTGTTATTTCGACTGGTCTGATTTGTTTGGATTGAGTTCACACCCTTGCGGTCGGGAATACAAAAGTGTTGTTCTTTTGTCTTGAAACAAAAATTCAAAGCTGTTGATAAAATTGAAATACTTCAGCTTCGTTTAGTATGACAAATTGTATTCTGGGTGGCGTTTTCAATGCGCTGGCGACTTCTTCGCAGCCAAAAGAGTCTTTTTTACCAACATTTTTACACTATTACGACCGAAAATCTTATCTTAACCGACTGAAGCGGAAAATATAATTTGTAGATGAAATCCGCAAGCGGATTTGTGAACACTAATGAAAAAAATAAAAAAAACCGTGAACAATTTAAACAAATTGGAACCAAAAAAGGCACTGAACAAAGCCTTTTTAAAAGTAAAACCGAATAGGACTGAAATTGAAGGTTTCAAGACCAATCTTATTGCTTTACTAGACAGGACAAATGACACCGAAAGCGAAGAATTTCATAAAAATCTTGTCATCGACTTTTTTAAGAAAACCTATTACGACCCAAATCATTTCATCAATACCAAAGGTCGAAACGACCTTGTTATTCACAATGGCAATACAGCTAAAAGTTCCGTTGGTGTAATCATTGAAGCTAAAAAACCGACCAACAAAGCGGAAATGATTACAACCAAAAAACTGAACGCAAAAGCATTTCAGGAATTAGTTTTGTATTACTTACGAGAAAGAATTACACATAAAAATCTTGAAGTAAAACATTTGGTGGCGACCAACATCAATGAATGGTTCATTTTTGACGCTACCCTATTTGATAGACTTTTTGCTCAAAATAAAAATTTTGTAAAACAATTCAACGACTTTGAAGGTGGACGTTTGGCAGATACCAAAACGGATTTTTTCTACAAACAAATTGCCGAGCCGTTTATTGATAGCATTACTTCTGAAATTGAATTTACATACTTCAATTTTAACGATTATTATAACCCACGAATTAATTCGTGGGTTATAGATGATAACAACCTTATTCCGTTATTCAAACTTTTATCACCTGAGCATCTTTTAAAACTTCCTTTTACCAACGACAGCAACAGCCTTGACAAACGCTTTTATAGCGAGTTGTTGCACATTATCGGCTTGACCGAAACCAAAGAAGGAAGCAAAAAACTGATTGAGCGAAACAAAGCAGGTGAACGCCACACGGGAACAATCCTTGAAGATGCCATCATTCAGCTTGACAGCTTAGATAAACTCAGCCGATTGGAAAAACCAAGCCAATTCGGCAACACACAAGAGGAACGACTTTTTAATGTTGCTCTTGAACTTTCCATCACTTGGATAAACCGCATTTTGTTTTTGAAGTTGTTGGAAGCCCAACTTATCACCTATCACAAAGGCGACAAATCTTTTTCGTTTCTCAATCTTGATAAAATCAAGAACTATGATGACCTGAATAGCTTGTTTTTTCAGGTGTTGGCTCGCAAGTATGACGAGCGAAACGAAGATGTAAAAAAGGCTTTTGAAAAAGTTCCTTATCTTAACTCATCGCTGTTTGAACCAACGGATTTAGAACATCAAGCTTTTCCAATAAGCAGTTTGAGAGAAAAAGAAATTCCGATTTTTTCGCAAACCGTGCTGAAAGACCAGCAAGGCAAAAAACGGTCGGGCAATATTTCCACGCTTCAATATTTGTTCGAGTTTTTAGATGCTTACGACTTTGGTGCAGAAGGCGGTAGCGACATTCAGGAAGACAACAAAACACTGATTAACGCTTCGGTGCTTGGATTGATTTTCGAGAAAATAAACGGCTACAAAGACGGCTCATTTTTCACTCCCGGTTTCATCACAATGTATATGTGCCGTGAAACCATTCGCAAAGCTGTTGTGCAGAAATTTGACCAAGATTTTCCTGATTATCGGATTAGCAAGATGGAGGATATTTATGAGTTGATTCCGCAAAAAATATCAAGAAAAAATGCCAATGAAATTATCAACTCACTAAAAATATGCGACCCTGCTGTGGGTTCAGGGCATTTTTTGGTTTCGGCCTTAAATGAGATAATTGCTGTAAAGAATGATTTGAAAATTTTGGAAGACAAAGAAGGTAAATCTTTACACCGCTACGAAATAGAAGTGGTGAACGATGAACTGATTGTAACAGACGAAGATGGCGAACTGTTTGAATACAACCCAAGCAATAAAGAAAGTCAACGCATACAAGAAACACTTTTCCACGAAAAGCAAACCATTATTGAAAACTGCCTTTTTGGTGTGGACATCAATGCCAACTCCGTGAAAATTTGCCGTTTGCGTTTGTGGATTGAGCTTTTAAAAAACGCCTATTACAAGAACGCAACCGAACTTGAAACACTTCCGAATATTGACATCAATATAAAATGCGGAAACTCTTTGGTGAGCCGTTTTGCCATTGATGCCGACCTGAAACAAGCATTGAAAAAAAGCAAGTGGACGATTGACAGCTACCGAATAGCCGTTGATACTTACCGCAATGCTGAAAGCAAAGAACAGAAAAGAGAAATGGAACGACTGATTGCCGACATTAAATCGGATTTTAGAAGTGAAATTTCATTGAACGACCCGAAAGTAAAGAAGCTACGAAAACTTTCAGGCGACTTGTATCAAATGACCAATCAGGGGCAACTTTTTGAAATGAGCAAAAAGGAAAAAGCCGATTGGAACAAAAAAGTGCAACAACTTACCGCAGAAACCAAAAAACTTGAAACTGAAATTGAAGAAATAAAAGCCAACAAGATTTTTGAAAACGCTTTTGAATGGCGTTTTGAATTTCCTGAAGTGCTGAATGATGATGGCGATTTTGTGGGTTTTGATGTGGTGATTGGGAATCCGCCTTATATGCGAGTTCAAGAAATACAAGCATCACAGCCAACGCAAAAATTATATTACGAAAGTCAATATCAAAACGCAAAAGCCGCCTATGATTTAGCCAATATCTTTTTTGAATTAGCGGTAAACATTTCAAGTATTAAAAGCAACAACTCTTATATTTTTCCTCATAAATTTTTCAATGCAGCAAGTTCTGAAGTATTCAGAAACTATTTAAAACAAGGTCAATTTATTGATGAAATCGCCCACTTTGGTGCGAATATGATTTTTGAAGATGCTGATACCTATACTTGTGTAGCTCAATTCAGCAAAAAATCAAGTCAAGGATTTTATTTTCAACGTTTCCCTTTTAAATCAGATTTCAAAAATTTGATGCTTGATAACAGCAAATACACATTTATCACCTATGAAATGATTGATAAGGCCTCTAAACTTTACGGAAGCAATCAATGGGTTTTGTTTGATGATACAATTGGCTTTAATGTTTTTGAAAAGATTTATAAGCAAACAGACAGTATCTCAACCAAATTCACAAGAGTTTCACAGGGGATTGCTACAGGAAAAGATGAGATTTATCTGTTTGAAGGTAAAGAAGATGGTGCATACATAAAAGGAAACTTTATTAAAGACAAAGAACAAAGGCAGATTGAAAAATCAATTATGAAACCATTCTTAAAAGGAAAAGATGTTCAAAGGTATTCTGCACCTGCAAAAGAACTTTTTATCTTGTTTCCTTACAATTTGTCTGAATCAGGTAAGGCATCAATTATGCCTGAATCCGAAATAAAAGAGAAGTATCCAAATGCATATCAATGGCTCAAAGAAACAGAAGATATACATCGAAAAAAAGATAATAAAAGCACTAATGATAATTTTTGGTATCGTTACGCAAGAAATCAAGGCGTTGATTATGTAGAATTGCCCAAACTTTCTTCAATGGAAATTTGTGCAAAACACCCCAATGTGATTTTTAATCAAGATAATTTTTATCATCCGACAACGGTTTATAGTTGGGTCAAAAAAGAAGATACAAAAGAAAGTTATGAGTATCTATTGGCAATTGCCAATTCAAAACTTCTGTGGTGGTTTCTCAAAACTACGGGTGATACGCTACAAGGTGATGCAAGACGGTTTAAAACGAATTACTTAAATCCGTTTCCATTACCAGCTTCTGTTGACCAAGATATTGAAAATGAAATTTCAGATTTAGTACTAAAAGTAATGGAGCAAAAGAAAATGAATGAAAAAACAGACACCACAGACTTAGAAAAACAAATAGACCAATTGATTTATCAGCTTTATGAGTTGACCGAAGAAGAAATTAAAATTATTGAAGCATAATGAAAGCCAACGAACTACAAATAAATAATTTTTTACAAGCTCCCAATGTGCAGTTTGTAATACCTGTTTACCAACGAAATTATGATTGGACTAACACTGAATGCAAAGAACTTTTGAATGATATAATTTCCGTAGAAACCGAAAATAGGGGAACACATTTTATTGGCAGTATTGTATTTATTCACGAAGGCACATACAGCACCTGCGAAGTAAAAGAGTTAGTTATCATAGACGGTCAGCAACGCCTTACAACCATCAACATTTTGTATGTTGCTTTATATCGATTTGCAAAAGATAGCGGAAATATACAAGATGCTGAAAGGCTTTACAATATGTTTTTGACCAACCAATATGTAAAAAACGAATCGAGCAAATTAAAACTGAAACAAACAGATGCTAATTCTGTGGCGTTCAAAGCTATTTTGTTGGGAACATATAATAGCTCTTTGCCCTACTCTAATGTTACCGAGAATTATAACTATTTCAGAAGCATTATCACGGAAGAAAACTTTGAAACCATACTCAGGGGTTTGAATCGCCTGATATTCGTTGAAATTTCCTTGGAGCGTGATAAAGACGACCCACAACGGATTTTTGAAAGTTTAAATTCAACAGGTTTAGACTTGTCGCAATCAGACCTGATTCGGAATTACATTTTGATGGACTTACCACCCAAAGACCAAAACCGAATTTTTGAATCCATTTGGAATCCCATTGAAGAAAATGCCAGAGATTATATTAAACAAAGTTCGTTGGTTTCTGAATTTATTCGGGATTATCTAACACTTAGAAACAAGAAAATACCGAACAAAAACAAAGTTTACGCAGAGTTTAAAAGCATTTATGCCAACAAGAAAGATGAGGCATATCATCAAGAATTGGAAAACATAAAATCACTTTCTATCCACTACAAGAAATTAATAAATCCATCTACCGTTGCTGATTCAAGTTTAAAGAAGGAACTTGAATACATTAATCGTTTGGAGATTAATGTTGCCTATCCATTTTTATTGCAAGTGTTTGAAGATGCAGAGAACGGGTTGTTAAGCAAGGAAGATTTATTGAAAGTGTTGAAATTGGTTCAAAGCTACGCTTGGAGAAGGTTTATTGTGGGACTTCCAACCAATGCATTGAATAAAATCTTTATGACACTTTACTCAGAAGTTGATACAGAAGAGTATTACGAAAGCATTGCAAAAGCTTTATTAAAAAAGAAAGGAAGTGCGAAGTTTCCGAGCAACGAAGATTTGAAAACTGCCCTGAAAGACAAAGACCTTTACAATACTCAACCAAAAAACAGAAACTATTTGTTTGAGATGTTGGAGAATTACAACAATCGGGAGTATGTAAATACCAATAATGAGTTTATCACCATTGAGCATATTTTCCCGAAAAATCCAAGTGAAGATTGGAACACAGATATTTCACCCGATGACTACTTCCAATTAAAAGAAAAGTATTTGAATACCATTGCCAACTTAACACTATCAGGTAATAACGGTGCATTAAGCAACAAATCCTTTAAAGAGAAAAAGGAAATGAATGTTGACGGAAACGAGCAAGGCTATAATTACAGCAGACTTTGGCTCAATGCTTATTTAAAGTCAATAGACAAATGGACAGTTGCTGAGTATGAAGAAAGGTTAAATATAATCTATGAGCGTTTCTTAAAAATATGGGAGATACCAGACATTGAAATTGTAGATGCAGACGAAACAGAAGAGCAGAATATTTTTGATGCTGAAAGCCCGACACATAAAAAGTTAGAATACTTCATTTTTGAAAACACAAAAGTTGAAGAAGACACTGTTGCTCAAATGTATTTTTATGTGATTCGTAAACTCTACGAGAAAAACACACAATTGCTTATCAGCAATCAGGACACTTTCAAAATAACCAGAGAAACAAAGGATTTCAGAGCAGCACAAGAAGTTGTGAATGGTTGGTATATAGAATCAAATATTGACAGCAATTCGAAGTTTACAATTCTGAAAAAACTGCTTGACTTATTTGAATTACAAGACGAACTTTTAATTAAATATTCATCGAATGGAGAAAGTAAAACAGAACCCAACCGATTTAGTGTAAGAAAAAAATATTGGCAACAACTGTTACCGATTTTGAACGACACAAATCTATTTGACAATGTTAGTCCATCAAAAGACCATTGGCTAAGCACAGGTGCAGGAATTGGGGGATTAGCTTACACTTTAATCATAACAAAATCACATATCCGAATTGAATTAGGCATTTCAACATCCAGCAAAGACAAGAACAAAGCTTACTTCAAAAAACTAATGAAGGGCAAGGAAGCAATTGAACAAGCTTTTGGCAACCCTTTAGAATGGGAAGAATTGGCAGACAATAAAATGAGTAGAGTTAAATTTGAGTTACAAGACGTAAATCTTTTTAACGACAACCATTGGGAAAGAATGAATCAGTTTTTCCTTGAGTATTTACCAAAGTTTGAAAATGCTTTCAGACCATTTATTAAAAACTTAAAATAAAACAGACAGAAATGCCAACGCATCACAGCCACACAATTACTCACGGCTTGTTAATTTTTAATGGTGTTCGTGAATGCTTCGCATTTGCCAAGTCGCACCAGCCGACCCGCAAGCCAAAACTTGGCGGCAGCGTGTGTCTGTCCCACCGCACACCCAACAGACAAGGAAAAAATACTAAAAACCTACAAAGGAACTATCGCGACTACAAAATCGTACCGTTCAGAGCGACTTATAACCAATATGAAACAGCCTACGCATCATATTTTATCGACTAATCCCACAACTTATCGGAATACTTGGCATTTTTATTTGGTATTTTACTCACCAAAATTCAACAATGTCTATTTCAAAAAAGGAGAATGGGTGGAACTTCCCTAACTGCAACCTCTAAACCTTAAGAAAAACTCTCCCTACTTATTTTGCTGCGCCAAAATATGTTTTCATTATAATTATCGCTTTTTGGTGTATCTTTGTGATACAGTAATTATCTTCGATAAAGCACAAATTTCTCCAAAAAAAGGCTACATACTTCAACAATTACTTAATTTTTTGTAAATTACTTACACAATCACTTAAAAATAGTATCTTTGGGATTTAACTAAAAATGGCAAAAAGAAAACAAGCAAGCAAGTCCAAATCTTCTGCGTCCGGCACTTTGAACGACAAACAACTCAGCCAAATCATTGGTTTGTTGCTGTTGCTGGTGGCAGCATATTTGTTTATAGCTTTTGTCTCCTATATTTTCACTTGGAAAGCCGACCAGAGCGCACTTCAAAGTGCCAATTTTTTCTCCTTTATTTTTAATTCCGATATTCACGTAGAAAACGCACTCGGACGCTTGGGTTGTCTGCTTTCTCATTTCTTTTTCTACAAATTGGTAGGCATTTCGTCTTTTCTTATCATATTTGGATTGAGTGTTACGGGCATCAATTTTCTTCAAAACAAATCCATTTTCAATTTGCCGCGCATTTACCAGCGTATTCTCGTGGCAATGTTGCTTTTGTCCGTTAGTTTGGCATTTATTTTTAGTAGCAGTGGTTTCCCTTGGGGCGGCGGCATTGGCGTAGCTATCAACGGCTGGCTTATTAGTTTCATCGGCTATTTTGGCACAGGCTTGCTATTGTTGTTCACCGTTCTCGCTTTGCTCATATTTTATTTTAATGTGGACATTTACCAATCGGCAAATCGTGTAGGCAAACACATAAAAGTTCCTTCTATGCCGAATGTGAAATTTCCTACCAAGTCCGAAAATAATAATTCTCGTACTGCTGCTACAACAGCAACTGCGGCAAATATTACTAAAAATACCGCCAAACCCGAAGAAAAAACGCCGGAACCTGAAGAAAAAGAAACTATCCCCTCTATACTTCCTTTGGAATTTTCTACCGTTAAAAAAAATGCGAATACGCCATCTTCGGCAAAAGACGACCTCTTGTTGGATATTGAAATAAGCAAACCCAGCAATAAAAACGGGCAAAAAACAACTGAAATCATTCATCTAAAAAACGATGCGCCCAAAGAAATTGTCCACGCCGAAGGCGACTATAATCCACACCTTGACCTAAAAGACTACCAACTTCCTTCTTTTGAATTGTTGGAAATTTATAAAGATGCCGAAGCAGAAATTGACAAAGAGGAACTGGAACGCAACAAAAATCAGATTGTAGATACCCTCCTCAACTACAACATTGCCATATCGCGCATTAGTGCCAAAGTGGGTCCTACCATTACACTCTACGAAATAGTGCCTGTTCCGGGCGTGCGTATTTCGCGCATCAAAAACTTAGAAGACGACATCGCCCTTAGTTTGGCAGCCTTGGGCATTCGTATTATTGCGCCCATTCCGGGCAAAGGAACGATTGGTATCGAAGTGCCCAATCATCATAAAGAAATTGTATCACTGCGCGAAATATTGGAAACCGACGAGTTTAAGCAATGTAAATACGAGCTGCCTATCGCTTTGGGCAACAGCATCAGTCGCGGAGATTATATTGCCGACCTTGCCAAAATGCCGCACTTGCTGCTTGCCGGAGCCACAGGACAAGGAAAGTCGGTGGGTATCAACGCTATTCTTATTTCGCTTTTGTATAAAAAGCACCCTTCGGAACTAAAATTGGTACTGATTGACCCTAAAAAAGTGGAATTATCAATTTACGAAAAAATAGAAAACTACTTTTTGGCTTCTATTCCGGGCGTGGACGATTGTATTATTACCGACACTTCGCAAGTAATTAATACGCTCAATTCGCTTTGTGTGGAAATGGACAACCGCTACAATTTGTTAAAAAACGCTTCGGTACGCAATATCAAAGAATACAACCACAAATTTGTAAAACGCCGCCTCAATCCCGAAAAAGGACATCAATATTTGCCTTACATCGTGTTGGTTATTGACGAGTTTGCCGACCTGATTATGACGGCAGGAAAAGAGATTGAGCAGCCACTTACCCGCTTGGCGCAATTGGCGCGTGCGGTGGGTATTCATTTGGTTATTGCTACGCAACGCCCTACGGTAAATATTATTACAGGAACAATAAAAGCCAATTTTCCGGTGCGCATTGCTTTTAGGGTTACGGCAAAAATAGATTCGCGTACCATTTTGGATACCGGCGGTGCCGACCAATTGGTAGGACGCGGCGATATGTTGTTGCTTTCGGGAGCGGACTTGTATCGCTTGCAGTGTGCATTTATTGATACGCCGGAAGTGGACAGAGTGTTAGATGCCATTGCCGACCAGCAAGGCTACAACGGACCTTTTGAATTGCCCGAATACTTAGGCGAAGACCGCAGTAGCAGCAAAGGAAGCCTTAGTCTTGAAGAGCGCGACCCTTTGTTTGAAGAAGCAGCACAACTTATTGTTACTGCCCAAAGTGGTTCTACTTCCTTGATACAAAGACGCTTGAAACTTGGCTACAACCGCGCCGGACGTTTGATGGACCAATTGGAGCAAGCAGGTATTGTAGGACCAAATCAAGGCAGCAAGCCCCGCGATGTACTTATTGGCGATATTATTTCGTTAGAAAGATTTTTATCGGACAATTAAAAACATGTTGCAGTTAAGAAATCGTTTATTACCTATCTTGTCAAAAGTTATAATTCCTAACTTTTTTACAACTTTGTCCTTGCAAATTTCCGCCAATGCAAACAATTAACGCGCTATTTCGACTCATTCGCCCCTTAAACTTGGCTTATATGGCACTTACGCAAGTGTTGTTGCAATACGCGCTTATTGTTCCTGTATTTGCTTTGGTGGGCGAGTCGCCGAGTTTATCGCACCTACAGTTTTTGGGCTTGGTGTTGGCGAGTTTGTTCATTGCGGCGGCGGGCTACATTATCAACGACTACTTCGATATAAAAGCCGATGAAATAAACAAACCGCATAAAATTTATATCAATCGCGGCATCAATCGGCGAACGGCAATGGTTATTCATCTGCTGCTCAACGGCTTGGGAATTGGTTTGGGTTTTTTGCTTGCGTACCAAGTGGGTGCTCCCAAGTTAGGTTTTATTCAAGTGGCGGCGGTGTGTTTGTTGTGGTACTATAGTGTGTATTTCAAAAAAATGTTTTGGGTGGGCAATTTTGTCATCGCTTTCCTTTCGGCACTCATTGTACTGAGTGTAGCTGCTTTTGAACCGAAAATTTTTGATGGTACTATTTTTCCGTTCAATTTGCGCGACAATTTGTTGGTGCAATACTTTTTGGGCTATGCCGGATTTGCGTTTTGGCTTACCCTTATCCGCGAGTTGGTAAAAGATATGGAAGATATTTCCGGCGACCTGCAACTCAATGCTCGCACTATTCCTATTGTTTTGGGTATTCCTGTTTCTAAGGCTATTGCTTGGTTTATGTTAGTATTGTTCGGCGCGGCATTGGTACTTTATCAAATAAATGCTTATAGTGTAGGGCAAGTACAATCTATTTCGCTTATTGTAGCTTTTTTGGAAATTCCGCTTTTGTATATTCTATACTTGCTTCCTTACGCAGATAAATCTTCGGATTTTAAGTACATCAGCCTTTTGATAAAACTATTAATGTTGATGGGAATTTTATATTTGCTATTTTTGCGTAGCACCCTTACCTACAACGAACCGACCATAGAAATACCACAAGGTTTTGAAATAGAGGGAATTGAAATGATAGACGGCACACAAACGTTGTAGCACATTTGATGAAAAAACTTGAGAAAATAGAATTAATCGATATAATCGGGAGAGAACTTCAGGATAGAATGAAATTCGTGGAAATCGATGGATATTTTCAAAGCTATGGAATTCCAACAGACCATCAACCGAGTTACAATAGTAAATATGTTTACGTTAAAGAAGTACTACCCAAAGTTAAAGATGAAATAGTCCTTGAAATAGCGAGTGAACTTGGAATTGAACATCCAGCAGTTTCCTCAATTCCATTAATTAAAGAAGGAGAAGCTACATTTTGGAAACCCGGACATTTTAAACTCTTCATAAGTCATTTAGCAAGTTTTAAAAAAACTATTGGCATTTTAAAAAAAGAACTTGAAAAATACGGAATCTCATCTTTCGTGGCTCACGAAGATATTGAACCGACAAAAGAATGGCAGGATGAAATAGAAAAAGGGCTTTTTTCAATGGATGCACTTTGTGCTGTATTAATGCCTGGTTTTAAAGATAGCAATTGGACTGACCAAGAAGTTGGAGTAGCTATTGGTAGAAACGTTCTAATTATACCAATTAGAAGAGAACTTGACCCTTATGGTTTCATAGGAAAGTATCAAGGATTTCAAGCAGTCGGCAAAAATGTTGGACAAGTTGCCGAAGGAATTTTTGAAATCATTAGTTCAAATTCAAAAACCAAAACAAAATATCTAAACACCCTTGTCGAGTTAATTCTTTTATCAAATAGTGCAAATCAAGGAATTGAAAGACTCGAAGCTTTGAAAAAAATTAATAATTTACCTTTAGAAAAAGTTGAGTATCTGCAAGATAAAATTGTGGATAACGAAAATTTAAAAAATACTAGATTTCTTAAACAATTCAATGAAATTGCGTGGAACTATAAACTTGACGGTTTAAGTTTAAAAGAGTTTGAAAAGAAAAAAGACGAGGAATATGATGATTTACCATTTTAACAATAAAAACGTGCTACAACAATGTATCCTATGAAAAGCAACTCCGAGAAGTCCAAAGGTAATATTTCAGGGACGGACACTTCTATGGCAAATGCCGTTTCAGGAATTAAGAATGAAAAATAATGACTTCACAGATTCTCGCACAGCTGTGCGAGAATTACAAATTAATAGATGAGCAACTTAAAACAATACAACAATTTTTTCAATGAAGTAATTCAGACAATTAGTTCTGCGAGATATGAAGCCTATAAATCATTAAACAAGCACCACATAGGACTGAATTTTGAAATCGGAAAACTGATAGTCAAAAACCAAGAAATCAATGATTGGGGCAAATCAATTGTTGATACATTATCAGCTGACATTAACAAACAAATTGACGGAATAAAAGGCTATTCTCCACAGAACCTTTGGAGAATGAGACAGTTTTACCTTGAATATAAAGACGAACAAGAACTTTTAGAATTGGCTACCAAAATTCCGTGGGGTCAAAACTTGCTCATAATGCACCAAGTAAAAGACCGTGAAGAACGTAAATATTACTTAAACGCAACTGATAAGATGGCTTGGAGCAGAGCAGTTTTGTTAAACCAAATAAAGGCAAATGCCTACCAAAATCATTTGACAAATCCGAAACTTAGCAACTTTGAAAATACGCTTCCTGTCCATTTATCAGAACAAGCAAGTGAAGCATTAAAAAGCGAATACAACCTTGACTTTCTTGGAATAAACAAGCCTGTTTTAGAGCGAGAGTTAGAAAATCGACTTATCGAAAATATAAGGGATTTACTTTTGGAACTTGGTTACGGTTTCAGCTTTATTGGTAATCAATATCGCTTGAAATTAAACCAAAAAGAATATTTCATTGACCTGCTTTTTTATCACAGATTTTTAAAGTGCTTAGTAGCAATTGAACTCAAAACAGTAGAGTTTGAACCCGAATTTGCAGGAAAAATGAATTTCTACCTCGAACTATTGGACGAGCAAGAAAAACAACCAGACGACAATCCTTCAATCGGAATAATACTCTGCCCCACCAAAGACAATATTGAAGTTGAATACACTTTGAGGACCAACACAAAACCAATTGGCGTTTCGGAATACACGCTAACACACCAACTTCCTAAACAATTAAAAGGAAAAGTGCCGACAGAAAAAGAATTAAAACGAATGCTAACAAAGGCTATACGTAATGCGGAAAACAGTGATAAAGACGAAGGAAAAAGCACTAATTAAACATATATGCTAAACCGAATGCGAAGTCCCTTTAAATCCCGCACTACGCTTATACTTGACCGTTAATATCAATTAATAGTACAAATGTGGAATAATCTTAACAAAAAACTCATTTTAGCCTCAGCTTCGCCCCGAAGGGCGCAAATTATGCACATGGCAAATTTGCCTTTTGAGGTACGCCCCGCCAATATTGACGAAAGTTTTCCGCCGGATATGCCGCATGCCGAAGTGCCTGTTTTTTTAGCAAAACAAAAAGCACAGTATTTATACACAAAACTCCACCCAAGCAATTGGATTATTGCCGCCGACACCGTAGTGCTACTGCAAAACAATATTCTAAACAAACCCGCCGATGCTGCCGAAGCCAAAACCATGCTCTCACAACTTTCGGGACGCACCCACGAAGTGATTACAGGTGTAGCTATTCAACAAGCCAATGGAAACCTTTTCAGCTTTAGCACAAGCACCCAAGTAAGTTTTTGGCAACTCAGCGAAACGCAAATCAATTACTATATCGCCCAATACCAACCTTTCGACAAAGCCGGCTCTTATGCTATTCAAGAATGGATAGGAGCGGTAGGAATAAAAGAAATTAAGGGTTGTTATTTCAATGTAATGGGTTTGCCCGTGAGCCGTTTGGTGCTGGAACTCGAAATTTTGGGCTGGTTCGAGCCAAATAAAGAATAAATTAGGCAAAAAAGTAACTTTATTCCAAAGCTGGCGTTAAATTTGTTATACCTTGTATAGCCAAGCATAGCAATTTTTACCAAATAATAAGCCTCCCTGCTTACTTTATTTCACCAAAATAATTGCCAAAATGAAGATTTTTACTATAGCAATACTCTTTTTTCTTAGCTGCGCCAACACACTTTGGAGCCAAAATGTACTTATTTACGGCTCCATCAGTCAGCCCACGAAACAAGAAATAAAACTCATTATTCCCAATAACGACCTCTTGGAATCGGAAGAACAAATTGTTACCGATTTGGTGGACGGAAATGAGTTTTATTTTCAAATACCTATCAATCATCTCCAAATGTTAAGTTTGCAATACGGCATTCAAAGCGTTTATTTTTATGTAGAACCCGACGATAAAATAAAAATTGACTTTGAGTCATATAATCCTGCCGGAACAGCAAAATTTTCGGGAAACGGAGCTTCTAAAAATGTTTTTTACCAAAAATTCAACCAAACCTTTTACGGGGAAAACGAGCGAATGTACATTCCTAACGACCACTTTTTTTATTTTGTTTCTTTTTCCACCCTCAACAAAGCCAACGAGCAGCCCGACGTAATTAGTGCCATGCGAACTATGGAAGCCAACCGACAAGAAAAATTGCGTTTTGTGGAAAATGCCCGCTCTACCAACACTATTTCGGGTACTTTTTATGAACTGATGAAAAAAAATGTTGCCTACCAAAATGCGACCAATATGCTCGGATTTTTGCGCTGGAACAAAGACTTGTTTGCACAAAAAATCTGGACTATTCCCGGCAATTATTTCGATTTTCTAAATCAAACACCTTTGGACGAATCCATGCTCGCCGACAATAACTACAAATATTTTATCGCGGCACTACTCGACTACCGCAACGATTTCGCCGAAGGCAAAACCCTCAACCAAAAACAACAATTTTACAATAATATCGGCAAAAATCTGGCGGGCAAAACCAAATATTATTTTCAGGGTAAATATTTAATTAAAACCTTGAAAAACAAAGAGTTCGACCTGTTCGAAATAAACTTTGCCGACTTTAGTCGCGAAAATCCGTACTACGAATACACCGATGCCCTGCAAGAAGTGTATGGCTACCACGCACGACTATCGAATGGTGCTGTTGCGCCCGACTTTTTGGCAAGCGACACCAAAGGAAGTATGCACAATTTGCAAGATTATCGCGGCAAAGTAGTGTATTTGAGCTTTTGGGCAAGTTGGTGCCAGCCGTGTATCGAAAATTTTAAACAAACTTACCATCTCAAAGAAGAACTGGAGCGCGAAGGCGTATTGTTTGTAAATGTTTCGTTGGATAAAGAAAACAACACTTGGGAAACAGCCTTGCGACAATATCCCATCGAGGGCATTAATTTATTGGCGAACAACAAAGACGAAATTAATCGTCTCTACGGCTTTTCTACTATTCCGGCGTATTTTCTTATTGACAAAAATGGAAAATTCAGGATTATCGACAATGTACGCTTAGATTACGCCTACGATACAGTGCTTCGCCTAACCAATGAGTAATTTGCTTATGTCCGGCAAAGAAAATGTACTACACATCGGCCTTGTACAAAGCAATATTTTTTGGCACCAAGCCGAGCGCAATCGGCAACATTTAAGCGAAATATTAAACACATTACCTTCGGCTACCCATTTGGTTGTTTTGCCGGAAATGTTTAGCACCGGTTTTAGCATGGACGTGCACAATATTGCCGAAAATGCCCACAACAGTCCTACGCTGCAATGGATGCAAGCCCAAGCAAAAGAAAAACAATTTGCCATTTGCGGAAGTTGCTGCATTTTCGAACCGCAAGACCAAACGTACCGCAATCGCTTGTGGTTTGTTTTTCCCGATGGAAAATACGAATACTACGACAAACGACACCTTTTTAGCATCGCAGGCGAGCACCATTTTTACGCGGCAGGCACTACACAAAAAATAGTACGCTTCCGCCAGTGGCGCATCGCACTCAATATTTGCTACGACTTGCGCTTTCCGGTATGGTCGCGGCTTTCGCCAAATTTTTCGTACGATTTGCTGCTCTATGTTGCCAACTGGCCCCAAAAACGTATTACTGCGTGGAACAAACTGCTGGCAGCGCGCGCCATCGAAAACCAAGCGTATGTTGTGGGCGTAAATCGTGTGGGTACTGATGCAAACGAGATTATTTACACAGGCAATAGTGCTGCTTATGACTACATCGGCGAAGAATTAGTGCAAATGTCGGCGCAAGATTCGGTGCAAACAAGCGTAGCAAACATTGAAATTGCCCAAAATTCTTTGCAATATTTCCGCCATCATTTTCCGGTAACTGCCGATGCAGATAATTTTTCTTTATTACAATAAAAATCTTTGTGAAAGCCCTTATTTTGGCGGCAGGATTAGGAACGCGCCTACAACCACTTACCACATACACGCCCAAATCCTTGGTACACGTACACAACAAGCCACTTTTGGCGTATGCCTTAGAAAAAATGGCAGCTTGCAGTGTGAGCGAAGTAGTGATAAATGTGCATTATCTTGCCGAACAAATTATAACATTTGTCGAAAATTTGCCGGATTTGGGTATAAAAATCATTATTTCGGACGAGCGTGAACAACTTTTGGATACGGGCGGCGCCTTGAAAAAGACAGCCGCTTTTTTTGAAAATGAAACTTGTTTTTTGGTGTATAATGCCGATGTACTTACCAATGTGGACTTAAGGCAACTTATTACAACACACCTCAGCCAACAAAATGATGCCAGCTTATTGGTACGACCTACCCAAAGTGCGCGCCGATTGCTTTTTGATGCACAAAGTTTGGATTTGCACGCGTGGCAAAACACTGTTACAAAAGAAGAAATACGCATACATACTGAAAATTCGCTTGAGCGTAGCTATGGTTTTTGTGGCGTGCAATGCTTGTCGCCAAGTATTTTTTCCTTTTTTCCTAAAAAAACAATTTTTTCTTTAATAGATTTGTATTTAGCTGCTGCGCAGAAATTGTCCATACGTGCATATCCGCTTCCCGCCGCTAATTGGTGGTTCGATACTGGCAGTATTGAGAAGCTACGGGCTGCTGAAAATTATTTACGAAAAGAATAAAAATAAATATTGCATAAATAGCTGATTTATACCAATTTATTAAAAATTAGCACTATCTTTGCAAGGTTTTTATTTACAATAATTCATAATTACTTATAACAAGCATGAGAAAAGCAGATATTATTTCGACTATTTCAGAAAAAACCGGTGTACCGAAAGTAGATGTTCTGGTATCTATTGAAGCATTTTTCAATGAAACAAAAGATGCTTTAGCCAATGGCGAAAATGTGTATATTCGCGGCTTTGGAAGTTTTATTCGCAAGAAAAGAGCCAAAAAAATCGGTAGAAATATTCAAAAAAACACCGCAGTAGAAATTCCAGAGCATATGATTCCGGCATTTAAGCCTGCAAAAGTTTTTGTAGATATTGTAAAAGAAAACTCCATTAAAGAACTTAATAGTAACAAATAGTGCGGCGTGGTCAGTTAGTTTTAGTTGTAGCGTGTGGCTTATTGGTCGTTTTTTTATATCTGTGGGGAAACCGGCAAAAGCCAATGGAAATTGCTATGAAAGAAATGCAAGCAGGTGCCGAACAAATGAAGGGAAATAAGGCAAATTCTTCGAGTTCCGCTACAATTACGGTACCCAAAGAGCAGCTAACGCAACACATTGATGCCTTGCAAAATCAACTACCGGATAGCCAAAAAGACAGTATTCGCCAATTAGAGAATACCTTGTCGAAAACGCCCAAAGACCCTAAAACTTTAGCAAATTTAAGCGAACTTTGGGAAAAATACCAAGCTCCTACGGCAGCAGCTTACTACGCCAACCAACTCGCAAACTTAGATACTTCGCAGTTGGAGAACCTCAAAAAAGCCGGAGATTTGTCGTACCAAGCCTTCCATTTAACGAAGGATAGCATGCTTTTTGCCTATTATGTGGACAATTCTTACCATTTTTTTGAAAAATTGACACAATTAGAGCCTGAAAATTTGGATAATAGAATTAACTTTGCAGCCACCTTAATAGAAGGTCGCAATGAAGTGATGCCGGGTATATTTGCTTTGCGCGAGGTAGTGCAGCAAGAGCCGAACAATATTCGGGCGAATTTTTTGTTGGGGCGGTTGGCGATTGTGTCGGGGCAAAACGACAAAGCTATAGAGCGATTGCGTTTGGTAACGTCTATAGACAGCCTCAATTCGGAAGCGTGGTATTACTTGGGCGATGCTTATGCTCGAATGGGTGAAAAAGATAAATCTTTGGCAGCGTTTGCCCGTTGTAGAAAATTGATAAATGACCCTGCTTTTGATGCAGAATTAGACAAATATATACAACAAATATTTCAATAAATTTTAAAAATTACAGCTTATGCCTTGTGGAAAGAAAAGAAAGCGTCATAAAATTGCAACGCACAAAAGAAAAAAAAGACTAAGAAAAAACAGACATAAAAAGAAAAAATAATGTTTTAGTGCAAATGAAAAATCAGTTTTGGTTTTTCATTTGCCTTTGCTTTTTCCCACTAATTCATTTTCTATCCGTTTATTTTAGCAAAACAAAAATTACTTTATTTCGTATTTTTTGTTTTACCCAAGGAGTTTATACCAATAAAAGTGGTATTCCAACCATTATTGCTTGCTTATAAAATTTTTCTATTCTTATACTTTTTCTCCCGTAATTTAGTTTATAAGTATATCATTCATTATTTCTTTTAAAACTTTATGGTATGAAAAACATAAAATGGGCAGTTTATTTCCTTGTATTTATTGTAGGAATATCTGCAAGCGCACAATTTTTGGGCAAAAACAAATCCAAAAACCCCACAAAAGATTATCCCCAAGCCTTAGTTAGTTACGACGACTTTAAGCAACTCGTAGCGGAAGTAGAAAATCACCGCAAAGCAAGATTGGTAAATTTGGACGAATTTTTACAGATGAGTCAGGAAGAAAATACCATCATTTTAGATGCGCGTTCTCAAGACAAGTACGAACTAAAACACATCAAGGGTGCCATAAATCTACCTTTTACCGAATTTACCCAAAGTAATCTGGAAAAGGTAATTCCCGACAACAATACGCGCATTTTGATATACTGCAATAATAACTTCGGGAAAGACCCTTTTGCCTTTGCATCAAAAGTTTTCATTCCTCAGGAGTTTGACGAAAGCAAAAAAACCATAATGCTGGCACTAAATATTCCCACTTACTTAAATTTGTACGGTTATAATTACAAAAATGTGTACGAGTTAGACGAACTGATAGATCTACCGGACCCAAGAATACTCTTTGAAATTAGCAGTACGCCTAAAAAGCTTACCATTAGCACGAATGATTAAGTTGATTAAAACCAATGGACTACAAGGGTGTTATAAACAGAATATACCCGACAATCGCACATTATGTCACAAAAACACACCAACGCTCTCGCTTCCGAAAGTAGCCCTTATTTGCTGCAACACGCCCACAATCCTGTAAACTGGGTGCCTTGGCGCGAAGCGTTTTTACAAAAAGCACAACAAGAAAACAAACTCCTTATTATTAGCATCGGTTATGCGGCTTGCCATTGGTGCCACGTAATGGAGCGCGAATCGTTTGAAGATGAAACCGTAGCGGCACTGATGAACGAACACTTCGTATGTATAAAAGTGGACCGAGAAGAGCGTCCCGATATTGACCAAATTTACATGACCGCCTGCCAAATGCTAAACGGAAACGGCGGCTGGCCTCTCAATGCACTTGCGCTACCCAACGGACAAGCGTTTTATGCAGGCACGTATTTTCCGAAAGAAAAATGGCTGCAAATATTACAGTTTTTTGTAGATGTACAACAACAAAATCCCGAAAAAATACAACAACAAGCAGTACGAATAACACAAGGTATTCGCGAAATAGATTGGATAAAACCTAAGACTGAAACACCTTTATTTGGTATAGAAGACTTGGATACACTTTTTGAAAAATGGCTTCCAAAAATTGATTTTACTTATGGCGGAAACGGTTACGCGCCCAAATTTCCGATGCCAGACAATGGGCGTTTTTTGTTGCGTTATTATTTGCTGCGCCAAAATGAAAAAGCCTTGACCGCTGTTGAAACGCAACTTCGGCAAATGGCGTGGGGCGGCATTTACGACCACTTGCGCGGCGGTTTTGCGCGCTACGCCACCGACAATACTTGGTTGGTGCCACATTTCGAAAAAATGCTGTACGACAACGCCCAATTGGTGAGTTTGTATGCCGAAGCCTATCGTTTTTCTAAAAATGAACTGTATCGAAAGGTAATTGAGGAAACTTTAGATTTTGTGGCAGCAGAAATGACAGATGAGAATGGAGCTTTTTTTGCCGCCATTGATGCCGACAGCGAAGGGCAGGAAGGAAAATTTTATGTGTGGAAAGCAACAGAAATTGATGCTATTTTGGGCGAAGATGCTCCTATTTTTAAGGCATTTTACAATGTAAAAAATGAAGGAAACTGGGAATATAGCAATATTTTGCACCAAACAGAATCGTTACAAGATTTTGCTTCAAAACACGGGAAAACCGCCGAAGCATTACAATCTATATTAACGAATGCCAAAAGCCGCCTGCTGCAAGTACGCAATCAGCGCGTGCGCCCACTTACCGATACCAAAATTCTTTGTGCGTGGAATGCTTTGATGCTGGAAGCATACGTAGAAGCGTATCGTACACTCCAAAGACCGGAATATTTGGCGATAGCGATAAAAAATGCCGATTTTGTGTGTGAAAATATGCTGGAAAGTTCGGGGCAACTGTGGCGAAATTTTGCCCCTAAAAACAAAGCTATTCCCGCTTTTTTAGACGATTACGCCTTTTTGGGTAATGCATTGGTACATTTATATCAATGTACGTTTGCCGAAAAATATTTGCTTATTGCCCGAAAAATAACCGAATATGTTTTGACTCATTTTTACAATGCCGATGGGCAAAACTTTTTTTATACCGCCGACAACACGCCGCAACTCATCGCCCGAAAAATAGAGACAGATGATAATGTTGTTCCTTCGTCCAATTCGGCAATGGCAAAACTGTTGTTTATGTTGGGGCATTTTTTTAGCGAAAATAAATACATAAACATTGCTGAGAAGATGTTGTACAATTACCGCGAAAAAATAATTGCCAGCGGAGCCTATTACGCTAATTGGGCAATGCTGTATTACTGGCAACTAAGTCCTTTGTACGAATGTGCTATTGTAGGCGAAAATGCCCAAGCCTTGCGCGCGCAGGCAGATGAAGCGAAATTTTTGCCGCAAGTGTTTTTTATGGGCAGCAGCGAGGACCAAAGCAACTTGGAAAACTTGCAATATAAGTTTGTGTCCGGCGAAACCAATATTTATGTGTGTCAGCAAGAAAACTGCCTTGCGCCGGTAAAAACAGTAGCTGAAGCATTGGCAGAATTGCGGTTTTGGTAAGTAAATATTCAAAAAATCAGGTACAAATTATGAATATTTTCCCTTTGCGTGAACTTAGTTTATATTTCACGCAAAGGCGCGAAGATAATAATACTAAAATCGAATAGTCATTGCGTATTAGAAAAGGGAAGCGCATCTTCATTTACACAATTTTCGTGCAATTTTGGTAATAATACCCTAAAATCGAATAGTTATTGCGTATTAAAAAAGGTAAAAATCTTTTTTCGCAGTATAGCAGTTTTGGGGCGTTAAAAATTTTTGAAGCCTTGGAAAAAATTTAGCCCTAAAACTGCGGTTTTGCCCGTAAAGGGCAAAAATACCTTGAAAAAAGTGTCCTTTCTTTTGCTTCGTTTTCTTTGGACAAGCAAAGAAAATGAAGAAGTCCCCAAGCATAGTTTTGTAACTAAAGTTGCGAAGCAGATACTTACCTTTAATAATTCCTAAACCAATACGCAACTTTCATACGGTTTTGGTATTATTTACTTTTGAATCCGCTAAATAAAATATTCAAAATGGAGAGAGATAATACACCAAGCTATGATTTTTTGTGTTTTAATGATTTGGCTTACGAATTTGATTTTTCTGATAAAAAAGAGATTGAAAAAAAAATCAAGCGTAAAATTAAGTATTACAACCTTGGAGATTATTCTCAAGAACGAGTTGAATATATTCGAACATTAAAAAATGACCTATATCGTGAAATAAGTTTACAGACAAAATCAAAATATTTTAGCAAGTCTAACTCCAACTTCGCAGATTTGAAAGATTTTAAGTTTGAACAAATGACAGCAGATTATTGCAAAAAATATAATAAAATAACCGAATTAGATATGAGTGGTATAGTAAATTTTGCGATTTACCTTTACCACATGAGGTAACATAAAAAATGTTCATACCTTTTCCGTTTCCTACTAAAATCCCTCTGTAACCCAAGTTACCCAAATTCGCATTTTTTGGCGTACTTTTACATCAAAATTACTATGCGAAAATTACTTCTTTTAGCACTCTCCTATTGCCTTAGCATAAGCCTTTGGGCGCAACCTAATTTTAGTTTACAAATAAATCCCTTAGACTTTAATGGTTTGGGCGGGCTGCAATCTTTTGCTTGGGGAAAAGCTGAGGGCAAGTGGCTGCTCATTGGCGGACGCACGGACGGACTCCACCGCCGACAACCCTTTGCTTCTTTCGACCCTGCCGGAAACAACACACAACTCATTGTTTTCGACCCCGCCACGCAGCAAATATGGAGCAATACCCTCGGCGACTTGCCTACTGCCCTGCAAGAGCAACTCAGTGCCACCAATATTGAGTTTTTTCAAGAAAACAACCATCTGTTCCTTGTCGGCGGCTACGGCTATAGTCCTACAAATGGCGACCATACTACTTTTCCGCTGCTCACAAGACTTAGCGTAAGCAATGTCATCAATGCGATTATAAATAACCAAGACATCGCTCCCTTTTTCCATTATGTAGAAGATGATTTTTTTGCCGTAACAGGCGGGCAGTTGGAAAAACTGAACGACACTTTTTATTTGGTAGGCGGACAAAAGTTTGAAGGTCGCTACAACCCAATGGGTCCCGACCATGGTCCGGGCTTTTTTCAGGAATACACCAATGCTATCCGCAAATTCACCCTTAGTTTTGCCGACAATACCTTAGCCGCAAGCAATTTGGAAGAAATAAAAGATACCGTAAATCTCCACCGCCGCGACTACAATATGTTGCCACAAATTTTTCCCAACGGAACAATGGGTTATACGGCTTTTTCGGGCGTATTTCAGTACGATGCCGATGTGCCTTTTTTGAATAGTGTGGATATTTTTGCAGACGACTACGAAGTAAACAATGATTTTGCCCAATTTTACAATCATTATCATTGCGCTAAAAATGCTTTTTTTAGTACCGAAGCACAAGAAATGTACAACCTGTTTTACGGCGGAATTGCCCAATACTACGACAGTTTGGGCGTAATGATTCAAGATGACGAAGTTCCCTTTGTAAAAACCGTAGCCTGTGTAAGTCGCGATGCGCAAGGCGTGATGAAAGAATACAAAATGGCAGTAGAAATGCCTGATTATATAGGCGCAAGTGCCGAATTTATTCCTGCCGAAAATCTCCCTGTTTTTGAAAATGGCGTAATACAATACGACCTCTTACCCGACACCGCTTTCCTCGGCTACATTTATGGCGGTATTATTCCTTCGTCGAAAAATATTTTTTGGAACAACGAAGGAGACCTGAGCGATGCCGAAAATCGTATTTTTACCGTAACGCTCATAAAAGACAGCACCACCGGATTTGCACAACTCAATCCTCAAAGTATCGCCGATTTGCGCATGCAAATTTTTCCCAATCCGGCAGACCGCCAACTGCATGTAACTTTTAGTCTGAATTACCTCGACAACTTAACATTTCAATTAATTGACTTGCGCGGCAATACTGTTTTTGAACAAAAATATAGTGCCGACCAATTAAAATTGGGCAACAACTCTTTTGGGTACAACTTATCGGAAATGGATTATGGAAAAGTATTTATTGCTACTGTTTTTTCCCAAAAAGACAGCATTACTCAAAAACTCATCATTAATCCCTAAAAAAATATTGTTTTGCGTCTAAGTCTTGCTATGTATTTGCAATTAGGATAAAATACGTACATTTGCAACAAATTCGCTTACTTTATTTCAACCTAAATGACGCAAAAAATATGAACACTTATAGCCTTTTATTACACCTCCACTCTTATGTGCGTTGGTTTTTGCTTATTGTATTAATCATTGCCTTAGTCAGAGCTATTATGGGTCTTGCCAGCAAGCAATCCTACAAACTCCTTGATGCAAAACTTGCCTTATATACCATGATTTTTGCACACATTCAGTTACTGCTCGGCTTTGCACTATATGTAGTGAGTCCTTCCGTACAATGGAGCGACATGAGTGTTACTATGAAAGATGCTGATTTGCGATTTTGGACGATAGAACACCTTAGCATTATGCTTCTCGCCATTTTGCTTATCACTTTGGGACGTGCTTTTTCGCGCCGCGCTCAAGCTCCGGACGGAAAATTCAAGAAAATACTCATCTATTTTGGCATCGCTTTGCTTGCCATAATATACGGTATTCCTTGGAGCAGAGTGTTCTAAAAAGGAGAATCTTTTTCTTTCGCCACCCGCTTGTACACCATTTTATCCATCATTTTGGGAAAACATTTTTGTAAAAAAACAGTAAGCTTTCCCATACCCGTCAAATAAACGGTCTTTTTATTTTTAGCAATAGCGCGCAAGGTATGTTGCGCTACGGCTTCGGAACTCATAAGTTTGGATTCGTCCAAAGGCGAATCTTCTTGTGCGGCACCATCCGCATTGAGGGCAGTTTTGCGAATATTGGAAGCCGTATAACCCGGACAAACCAAATTTACCTTTACGCCTGTATAAAGATTTTCGGTGCGCAAACTTTCCATAAATAAATTCAGTGCGCCTTTCGAAGCCGAATAAGCCGTTCTGGCAGGCAATCCGCGCACACCGGCAATAGAAGAAATGGCGACCAAATGTCCTTGCGATGCCAAAATGTACGGAAAAGCTGCTTTAAAACAATACACTACTCCCCAGAAATTTACCTGCATCAAGTTTTCCAAAACACGCGTGTCCACATCTTTAAAAAGTGCCCGCATAGAAATACCTGCATTGGCAACTACAATATCTATTTTGCCAAAATTGGCGATTGTTTTTTGCACTAAATTTTCGCAATCTGCCTGCTGGCTTACATCCGTAACAACCGACAATACTTCATTGCCGAGCGTTTCTATTTTAGCTGCAACCAACTGAAGTTTTGCTTCGCTGCGAGCGGCAATTACCACTTTGCAACCTTGTTCGCTTAGGGCTACGGCAATTGCTTCGCCTATGCCCGAAGAAGCACCCGTAACAATAGCGACTTTGTTTTTAAAATAATTCATCTCAAAAAAATAATGCTTTCACAACGAAATGACAAAGGTAAGGAAATGCCTTTTGATTATTTTATTTGCAGCCGACTTTTACCAACTAAGCGAATTTTATTAGCTTTGTTAGGTGATTGCCATAATTATTTTGCCGGAAAACTGGATTCAAATTGCCAGCATACCCTTCGTTGCGGCGTTTGTTGGGTGGATTACCAACAAAATTGCCATAAAAATGACTTTCTATCCCTTAACTTTTTGGGGTATTCCGCCTTATTTGGGCTGGCAGGGAATTATTCCGTCAAAAGCAAAAAAAATGGCAGAAACTTCTGTGGACTTAATCACCAACAACTTACTGCGCGTAGAGGAGCGTTTCGACCAGTTGGATTCGGAGGAAATAAATAGACACATAGAACATTCGCTACAACTAAGCAGTAAAAAAATACTCAATGAAGTGGGTACAGCGCGCTTTCCGCTTTTGTGGAAACGACTGCCGCCTTCGCTAAAAACTGAACTCGAACAAAACATTTACCACGAACTTCCGCAAGTATTAAGCAATATTATTGCCGATTTTAAAAAGCATATCAACCAAGTATTTGATATAAAAAACATGGTGGTATCGGCTTTGGTAAGTGATAAAAACCTACTGAATGAAATATTTTTGCAATGTGGCGAAAAGGAATTTAAATTTATCGAAAAATCGGGTTTTTACTTTGGTTTTTTGCTGGGCATTGTGCAAATGTTCATTTGGCTGGTGTATCCGCAATGGTGGACGCTGCCTTTGGCGGGCATTTTGGTAGGATATGTTACGAATTGGTTGGCATTGAAATTAATTTTTTCGCCCGTAAAACCCATTTATATCGGAAAAATAAGGTTTCAGGGCTTGTTTATCCAACGCCAGCAAGAAGTTGCCGAAGCCTATGCCGCTTTGGTTGCACAGAAAATATTTACCCCCGACAAAATTTTTGAAGCGATTGTTTACGGTCCTACTGCCGACAATTTCGCCGCAGTAATCGATAAGCACGTGAAAGACTTGGTGGATAAAATAAGCGATGAAGGCGAAATGATGGCATTGGTGAAATTGTTTAGCAACGAGCGGAATTTTGAAGCAATGCGCAATATCGCCGCGTATAGTTTCAAGGAAGATTTGCCCATTATTCTTTTAGATGTGTACGACTACACTGCCAAGTCTTTGGATATTCAAAATACTTTACACCAAAAAATGGCAGCACTTTCCGCGCCTGAATTTGTAGGTTTTTTGCATCCGGTTTTTCAGGAAGACGAAACCAAACTTATTTTAGTAGGTGCATTTTTGGGAGGATTGGCGGGCTGGATTCAGTATTTACTTATGTAAAAAAGCCCAAAACATAATTGCATTACATTTTGGGCTTTTGTGTGATCCCATCAGGACTCGAACCTGAAACCTACTGCTTAGCTTACCACTATGGCTTTCGCCACCTTGATAGACAAGTTTGATGGTCTGGACTATATCTTCACCATTTCAGGTGCGGCACGTATAGTCTCTACGGAACGTTCAGAAAGTCATCCGCAAAATGTATGTTTTTTTGCTGATTGTTTCTTGATGCATTTACCCTCAGATTTAATAAATAAAATATTAGCCTAAGCCTTCAAAACACCTATGTCACCTTTGTTTTTAGTATGATGCAATTTCATTTTACTTATTTACAAAAGTTCCAAAAACTTTCCTCGGTATTGCCATGTTTTACAAAACGAAGGGTTCACCGATATAGTGCCGTCCACTTTATAAGTTGTTTTCCTTATAAAGGCTCCTAATTTTTACTCAAAGGCAGTTGCTCTATCCGATTGAGCTATAGGACCAAATTAGTGGCGCAAAGTTACACATTTTTCCTTGTTAAAAAAAACAGGTACATTTGTTTTTTATCCTTTTTTTAAAAAATAATTTTGCCCAACATAAAACCTGTCAATCCGCAAATCCACCCTTCGTGGCTTGCCGTACTACAAAATGAGTTTGAAAAACCTTACTTTTTTGCTATAAAACAACAAATAATTCAAGATAAACTTCAAGGTATTGAAATTTACCCACCCGGAAATGCTATTTTTAACGCCTTTAATCTCACAGCTTTCGAGCAAGTGAAAGTGGTGATATTGGGGCAAGACCCTTATCACGGCATTGGACAAGCGCACGGACTTTGTTTTTCAGTGCCGGATGGTGTAAAACCGCCGCCTTCACTACTCAATATTTTCAAAGAAATTTCTGATGACCTCGGCATTGTTTTTCCGCCCAATAAAGGAAATCTTACTGCTTGGGCAAAGCAAGGTGTTTTTTTACTCAACGCTATGCTTACCGTACGCGCCAACCAAGCGGCTTCGCACCAAAATATTGGCTGGCAGCAATTTACCGACAACGTTATCCGGCAACTTTCTGCCGCACACAGTGGCTTGGTATTTTTGCTTTGGGGACGCTTTGCGCAAAACAAAAGTCAGCTTATTGATACCCAAAAACATTATATTCTCAAAGCTGCACACCCTTCACCACTTTCGGCTTACAATGGCTTTTTGGGCTGCAAACATTTTTCCCAAACCAATAAAATTTTAGCCTCGCTGAATAAACAAGCTATTGATTGGCAAATCTAAGCTGTATTTTTGTCCAAAATTTTATCATTTTGCTACATAATATATCGTTTCGACTAAGGTTTTTGGGGATAATATTATTTTTTGTCAGCCTAAATCTTTCCGCAGCAACGCATTTCGCCTATTCGGATAATGTAAAAAATGCTTATGCTCAAATTTGTAATTTGTCTTTTGAAAAAGCGCGGAATTATTTACAAAACGAGGAGCAACAAAATCCCAATAATTTGTTGCCGCTACTGTGCTACAATTACATTGATTTTTACACCGCAGTACTAAGCGAAACTACCGAAAATTTAGAGAAACTGAACGCTAATGCCGAAAAAAGATTGGCTATTTTGGACAAAAATGCTTCGCAAAACGACCCTTATTATTTGTATGCACGCGGAGAAATAGAACTACAAGTAGCTTTGGCGCGCTTGAAACTCGCCCAATACAACAAAGGTTTTTGGCAAATGCGCCGCGCTTACATAAACTTGCACGACAATGCCGAAAAATTTCCCGAATTTATGCCCACTTACAAGAGTTTGGGCGTAATGAACGCACTTATTGAAACCGTACCGGATTCTTATCAGTGGGGGCTCAAAATTTTAGGATTTTCGGGAAATTATGCCGCAGGAATTAAGCAACTTGAAAATTTTATCGCTTGGTCGAAGCAAAACAAGGAAGTTTTTTTAGCGGAAGCTATTTGGGCGCGCACGTATTTTTACATTTATTTGGACAACGATTACGCACTTGCGCAGCAAATGATTCGCAACGAAATACCGCTTCACCAAAGCATTTTAGCCGATTTTTTAGCCGCCGACATCGCTTATCGTACCGGAAATGCGGATGAAGCGTTGGCTATTTTATCACATGTATCTCCTCAAAATGAAGTTCAATTTCCTTACCTGAAACTCTTTCTCGGCTCTTTGTATTTGTACAAACAAGATTTGTCGCAAGCCAAAATATATTTGCAAGATTATGCCAACTCCTTTGAAGGAAAAAATTATATCAAAGATGCTTGGCAAAAAATAGCATGGATTTATTGTCTGCAAAACAATGAAACTGCCTATTTCGGTGCGATGAAAAATTGTAAAAACATTGGCGCTGCTTTGGTAGATACTGACAAACAAGCACAAAGGAATGCCGAAAGTGAAGTTTTTCCCAACGCAATCCTGCTAAAAACACAATTACTTTTTGATGGCGGGTATTTGGCAGAAGCAAAACGAACGCTGCAAACATTTACCCTCACCAATGCAGCGCAAGAACAGATTTGGGAATATTATTATCGTATGGGGAGAATTTACGACAATATGCAAGACTATAACGCAGCCATAAAATATTACAAGCAACTTACGGCAATGAACAACTACGAAACATCTTACTATTTCGCGCCAAAAGCTTGTTTACAAATGGGACTTATTTACGAAAAACAAAAAAATGAAGCGGCAGCTTTAGCAGCTTTTAAAGAATGTTTGCGATATACCCATCACGTATATAAAAACAGTATTGACCAGCAAGCTAAAGCCGGCATTAGCCGATTGATGAGTAATTAGTGTTTTTTTACTTAGGTAAATAATAGGACCATTCCAACTTAAAATTGTCATCACGGAGATTGAGCAAACGTACGGCGGCAGGCGACAATTTTATCATAATGTCTTGATTTTCGCCTGTATCGGGCAAACTGCCCACTACTTTTACATACACCGCTCTGCCGTTCATCGGATTTATCACTTTTATAATAGTCTGCGCCGGAATGGTGCGGTGTAAAGCCAACAGATCGTCCGAAAAAACGCCTTTTTCTTTTATCCACGCTCCTTTTCCTTTGCCAATGTGATACGAATAATAATCTTTGTGGTCTTTTTGGTAGCGATACATTTTTTCGAAATCGGCAGTAGCATTTTTGCTCGAAGTGGCCGGTGCGGCACTTGTGGCAGTAGTTGTTCCGCCGGTTTTACTTACAATTAATTGTTGTCCGATTTTGATATTGACATCCGGCATATTATTCAACTGCTGCACTTCGGCTACCGAAAGTCCGTATTGTTGGGCAATAGCAAAAAGTGTTTCGCCTTTGGCAACGGTGTGCAATTTAGCAGCAGGTGTCACATTTTTTTCCGAAATAGCATACGAATTGTCGGGCATACGCACGGACACGTCACTCCTTCCCGAAGGAATTATTTTACTGTCGTTGTTTGCCGTAACATTGTAGTCAGCAGTGGCAGTGTTTTGCGGTGGATTTTGATACAAATAATATTTATTTTGCGGAATATTTATTCTGTCACCTGCTTTTATAGTTAAGTCGGAAGGAATATTAGGATTCAAACGACTTAGAAGAGGCCACTGCACGTCGTAGCGTTTAGCAATACCGTAAAGCGTTTCACCATCGGACACTATGTGTTCAAAAAAGCTGTCGGCTGTCGGACTATTTTCTACGGCAATAAAGTCAAGTTGTTTTGCTTTTTCAGTAGCCGTTGGTTTTTCGCTTTTTGCCATTGGCGCGCTTTCTACAGTAGTAGTTTTGTTGGGTATAATCAAATTTGTGCCAATAGAAAGCACATTTTTTGCATCAATACCATTGGCGGCTGCCAGGGCATCGAGTTTTATACCATAATTGTGTGCAATGGAATACAGAGATTCTCCCGCTACTACAAGGTGTGTTTTAGGAGTAGTATTCGTATTTTGGGCTGTAATATTGGTACTATACAAGCTAATTACAGCGCAAAAAAGTAAAATGGAACTTTTTTTAGAAAATATAATTTTTTTCATAATACATCAATTCAAAAAATAACTTGGCGAATTTTTTATAGAACATGTTACAAAAAAACTATGCCAATTTGTTGAAAACAACTAATTTCAAGTAAATTTTTTTAAAAACAAACCTATACATCACATATTACACATCACATGATAAGATTATTATTTCAAAGTTACAGTCTATTTTTCATAATTCAAACTTTGTTTTGGATAAATGTTGGCGCGCAAAACGAAAGCTACTTGCCCAATTTAGACAATTACAAAGACAAAAAAGTTTATGTCTTTGAGCTAAAAGAGGAAATTTTTCCTGCAGCTTGGCGAAAATGTAAAAACGCACTCACCGAAGCGCAAGAAGCGGGCAGCGATGTTTTTTTGATAGAAATGAACACTTACGGCGGCTTGGTGAACATTGCCGATTCTATTCGTACCGCATTGCTAAAAACGCCCATGACTTCTATGGTACTCATTGACAACAACGCTGCTTCCGCAGGCGCGCTTATTTCTTTGGCTTGCGATAGTATTTTTATGGTAAAAGGCGCGCAAATAGGTGCTGCCACAGTAGTAGATGCCGAAGGAAGTCAGTTGCCCGACAAGTATCAATCGTACATGCGTGCTACTATGCGCTCTACTGCCGAAGTACAAGGACGCGACCCCCTGATTGCCGAAGCGATGGTGGATGACAGAATAAAAATAGCAGGAATTATTGATACCGGAAAAGTATTGACTTTTACTTCGGAAGAAGCATTTAAACACAATTTTTGCGATGGTATTTTTGATAATGCGCAGGATTTTCTCGAAACATTACAGCCTAATACGTCCAATGTGCAATATTATGAAAGCAATTTTATGGACAAAATTATGGCTTGGTTGCTTCATCCGGCTGTAAGCGGCATTTTGCTGATGCTTATTTTGGGCGGTATTTATTTTGAGCTACAAACGCCCGGCATTGGTTTTCCGTTATTGGTTTCTATCATTGCTATGGTCTTGTATTTCGCGCCTAATTATGTGGAAGGTTTAGCCGAAAATTGGGAAATTTTACTATTTTTCTTGGGACTTGTCTTGCTGGCACTCGAAATATTCGTCATTCCCGGTTTTGGTATCACCGGAATTTTGGGCATTGCGTTCATGATAAGTTCATTGGGCTTGAGTCTTGTAGGAAATCAAGGCTTCAATTTTGAGTGGGTAAGTAGTGCGAGTTTGATTCGCGCTTTCGGGACGGTTATTATTTCTATGGCATTGGCAATTATTGCAATGTTTGGCCTTGGTGGAAGTTTGCTCAATAGCCCTGCTTTCAAAAAATTGTCGCTCGAAACCAGTTTACCTTCAAGCAATACGTTGATTAACAAGGAAAACTATCAACAGATTGGAAAAACTGCCCGAACTATTACCGACTTGCGCCCTTCGGGCATTATATTATTGGATAATGAACGCGTTGACGCTGTGACTTCGGGAGCTTTTATTCCCAAAAACACGACCGTAAATATTGTCGATTTTCGCGAAAATCATTTTGTAGTGGAAAATAATGATGCTTTTAGTTGAATTTTATCCTATAATTTTACAACAAAATCATATTTTCTAAAACCTCAATGCCTTTGCGGTGTTTTGTAACCAAATAATTTTTTTTAATATTCACTAAATAATGGCTTCAAAATCTTCCAATCGTTTAATCGTCATTTTACTTATCATTGCCGCATTGCTCATAGTAGGCGTAATTGTCGCCAAAAAAATGGGCTTTATCAACACCACAAAACCCACCAAAGTAAGTACAGAAGCCACAAGCAGGCGCACTATTATTGAATTAGTAAGTGGTAGTGGCAAAATTCAGCCGGAAGTAGAAGTAAAAATAAGTCCCGATGTATCGGGTGAAATAGTGGAACTATTGGTGGAAGAAGGCGATTCGGTGAAAAAAGGACAACGCTTGGCGCGCATCAAGCCCGATATGTACAATTCGCTGGTGGAACAAGCCGAAGCGGCGGTAAATTCTGCTAAAGCAAACGCTGCCAATGCACAGGCACGCATTAAACAATTGGAAGTACAACGCGACCAGCAACAACGCGACTTGGAACGCAACCGCCAACTTAATCGCGAAGGGCTTTTGTCGCAAGTAGAACTTCAAAACAGCGAAACCTTATACCAATCGACTTTAATGGAAATAGATGCTGCCAAAGAAAGTACCAAAGCTGCCAATTTTAATATAAATAGTGCCCAAGCCAACCTTAAAGAAGCGAACAACAATTTGGGAAAAACTACTTTGTACGCACCTATGTCGGGCATTATTTCGCGCCTTAATGTGAAAGAAGGCGAGCGAGTAGTAGGAACTTCGCAGTTTGAGGGCACCGAAATGTTGCGCATTGCCGACTACGCCAATATGGAAGTGCGTGTGGATGTGAGCGAGAACGATATTATTAAGGTTTCCGAAGGTGATACGGCAATGGTGGAAGTTGATGCTTATTTAGATAAAAAATTTGTAGGCATCGTCACCCAAATTTCCAATACCAACAACTCTACGGCGAGTCTTGCTGCCAGCACAGACCAACTTACGAATTATACGGTAAAAATTCGCCTGTTGAAAAGTTCCTATGCCGATTTGCTGCAAAATGGCAAAAGTTTTCCTTTCCGCCCTGAAATGTCCGCTTCGGCAGATATACAAACGCTTACGCTCCGCAATATTATTACGGTGCCTATTGAAAGTGTAACCTTAAAAGTGGCAGAAGATAGCCTACAATCGGCACAAAATATGGCAAAACAGGAAATAGTTTTTGTAGAAAGCAATGGCATTGTACTCGAACAAAATGTGGTATCAGGTATTCAGGATGACAATTATATAGAGATAAAAAAAGGACTTGAGGAGGGCAAAATGGTAGTAACGGCGCCTTATCGTGCTATTACTAAATTTTTGAAAGACAGCACTGCCGTAGAAGTAGTGAGCAAGGAGGAATTGTTTAAGGAGGAGTTGAAGGAGTAATGTTGTATATTTAACCTACAAATAATTTTTACTATGAAAAAAGAAAATATTTTTTCCGTTCACAAATTTGATATAAAAAGATATCAAAACTTACAAAAAAATGCGACCTCCGCCATTAGCAGCAGGCTTGATGCAATTAAAATGTTTAACGATGGAAAAACGGTTTCATTTATTGCAGATCAACTTGGCGTAAAAGAAAATACCGTAAACACTTGGCTAAATATCTATCAAAACGAAGGTTTTTTCGGTTTGGTAAACATTACCTCTTCACAAAGTTTAAATCCCAACCCTCAACAGCTCAGAAGACAAAATAATATTGAAATTTACCTTCCTTATTCAAAAGTACAAATACTAAAAGCAATAAGAGATAATAACATTCCCACCACACACACCATAAATGATGATGTGTATGATTTATTAGCCGATTTAGCACCAACGGGCTATAATCTTATCAGCGACCACAATATTGCTTCTGTATATATTCTTATCGGACAAAGCAACGCCAATGGTGGAGGCTTAAATGGCGATAATATAAGCAGTAATTTACCCCAAGCACTACAAGGTCCATTGTATCAGGTATATACTTGGAATAACTGGACGAGTTCTTTTGAAATATTACAAGTTGGCGTAAATAATCGTTTTCCAACCAATATTCCAGATTCTCGCTTTGGCACAGAAATAAGAACTGGTATTCGGGTTCGCAGCTATCGAAAAGAACCCTTTTACTTGGTGAAATATGCCGTAGGCGGGACATCATTAGCTCCAGATAATAGAGTAAATCCAAAATCTGATTGGTCGCCAAACGCCGGAGAGTTATTTGATGATTTTAGTGTACAATATCGCAATGCTATAAATAATTTGACATCATTAGGTAAAATTCCTTTATTAAAAGGCGTTATTTGGATACAAGGTGAGGCTGATGCGCAAAACTTAAACGATGCTAATGCCTATTATAACAACCTGTACCTCAATGCCGACAGTTTATTCAATCGTTTGGCAAGACTCACTGCTGATTCCTATTTTCAGTTTATTTTGTCGGGATTAAATAATACTGTGCCATTTCCTTATTTCAACAAAATAAATCAAGCTATGATTAATACGGCAACGCAAAGTCCCAATATTCATTACATTTCAAATATTGGCACATCACTACAAGCAGATAATGTGCATTACGATGCAGAAGGATTTAAAAGACTTTCTAACAAAATCTATAATTTGATAAAAGATTTTTAAACCTCATCCCACAAAAACATAATTCACCGTATATTTTATATCCTCAAGGCTTTTACGGTTTGGGTATTAGTTTTTGTGTAAAAAAAAAACGAAAATTCGGGCTATTCTGCTGCCAAAATATAAAATTTGAAGTCGGAAGCAATAAAAAAGGTTGCAGTTTTGTACTACAACCTTTTTAAAACTAATTATAAACTGAAAAAGAAAAACTAATGCTGTACGACCATCTTTAAAGTAAATGGCTCTTGTGTACTTGCCGTAAGCAAACGCACAAAGTAAATGCCATTGGGCAATGTTGAAGTATCGTAGCTAAGATTATTAGTACCTTCTTGAAGTTGTATTTCCGTTGTTTTTAATACTTGTCCTTGCAAATTAATAAGTGAAACACTTGCGGTGGCATCTATTTCTGCTTGAATAATTAAATTACAAAGCTGATTGCTCGGATTGGGTACTAAAAGCATTTCTCCACTGAAGTTCGGGTCTGCATTTACAATTTTGCCGTCTGTTTTAGCAGCAACACAAGCACCAATCATTGCTACAAACTGATTCATATCTGCAACCGTAACATTGAAACTTGGCAATAAATCTACATAATCTCCGGCTACATAGCTTACTATATTGCTACCAGTTGCCGTCAAAGTAACCGTATTAGTAGCAGTTACCGTATTCGTTGCCGATTGCGTACTACTCATATCAGTAATAGGAGCCGAAACCATCAAAGTAGCAGGACAAGCTGGTGCGAAATACCCACAGGTAGGGAAAGGTATTGCTGCCGTAGCATTGGTCAATTCATTGTCAAGAGCGTTAATTCCACTTAAACTCCAGTTATTTATATCAAAAGGAAAATCCGGACCTGTGCCGGGCAATCTGCTCACCCAACCATCTAAATAATCCCAAGCTGTTCCAGTGCCATCTACATTAGGGTCTCCATACTCATCAATCGCAACACCACTGCAATAAAGCAACACAGCATCGTCGCCATTTATTGTATTGCTACCCCAAATATAGTCTGCATTAAATCCAAAGAAATTATAAAATCCGGTAGAATCATTGGTTACATACAAACAAGTTCCTGCCAAAACCATATCTGCCGGGAAAGTATATTCTTGTCCGGTTGAGCCTGTTCCATTTGCGGCTATTTCCAAACCATACTGACTTAAGTCAGCAATATCGGCAGTTACAGCTAATTCTATTACTTTGGGTACACCACCCGTTAGCGGACCATCTACTAATCCACTCAATACCAAATCGCAACTTGCACATGACGCAGGGGCAGTATATAGTCCATTTACTGTCATAGAGCAAAGTGCATCGTCTGTAAATAATGCTGTAACATTTACAGATTGTCCGTTAGAGGTTAATCCCGTAAGTGTTACAGTTTGCGGGCTTGTGCCAATTGCAAAAGTTTGTCCATTTACACTCAAAGAACCCGTAGCTGGTGCATCAACAAAAGTTACTGTTATATCAACTGTATAAGTATTATCCGCAGGATTACAAGCCGAAGGCGTTCCTGCACTGATATTGCTTATAGCACAAGTTGATGAAGAACCCGCATAGGTCTGCAAAGGAAAAGGAGCTGTACAAGTAGCATTGGTGGTGCCTCCTTCCAATTGATTTATGCCAGCAGCCGTCCACTCCGAAACAGTAAAAGTTGCATTAGGTCCTGTCCCTGTATTTCTGTACAACCAACTATCCAAGTATTCCCAAGAGGTTCCTGTTCCATTTACTAAAGGATCACCGACTACATCACTCACCGTACCCAAGTAATAAAGACCTACTGCATCATTACCATTTGGTGTCAATCCCCCCCAAGCATAATTGGGCGCAAAGCCAAAAAATGAAGTAAAATTAGGACTTTCAGAAGCTACATAAATATACGTTCCGGCTGGTACAGCAACTGCCGGGAAAGTGTAGGTAGGAGTTGCAGGTAAGCCGCCGCCATTAGAAGCTAAACCCAAACCAAACTCAGATAAGTCGGCGATAGCATTTACAGCATAAAGTTCTAATGCTTTTGGTGTTCCGCCCGTTAGCGGACCATCAGCAATACCAGTAATAACCAAATCTCCGGCAGCAGCTTGGGCAGTAAAATTCAAACCTAATAGGAAAATTCCTATAAAAGCGATAACTTTTTTTATCATAAAAATATTTTTTTGTAAAAGATAATAATTGCTTGTTACTTATCTTCTTGTAAAATACAAATTTACTAAAAAATAAGATAACAAAGATTAAAATAGCAATAATTAATCTTTAAGGAAAATTAAAATACCAAAAACTCCTGAATTTGCTGTTCTATCGCCTTACGCGTTGCTTCTTGTGTAAGGTTTCCTTCGGCATCAAGCTGTGTATTTATTAAGGAAAGAGGTAATTTATTAGGTAAAACATGTGCTTTTAAGTAGTGAAAAGCATTCGACATAGCATCTAATCCGCGCAAATTGCCACCTCTTCCGCTGGCAATGCCCACCAAGCATATTTTTTTATAATTCCATACACGTTTTATATCCGACAAATCCACTATCAGCTTAAAAATACCCGGAAACAAACCGTTGTATTCCGGCAATAAAATGATAAATTTTTCGGGAGGAACAAGATATTTTTCCTGAAATGCCGCAAAATCGGGCGGCGTTTTATGGTACATAGTAGGCGAAAGTTGAAAATTTTGGGGAAAATCTTTTGCCAAATCCACCAAAGTGTGTTCTACCGATAAGTTGCTAAGTATTTCGCTGTAAATTGTTGCTATTTTGCCCGTGCTACTATTCAGCCGATTCGTGCCACATAAAATACAAATCATATTGTTTTTGTTTGGGTGTAAAATAGCACATACAAACATTCGCAAACAAATGTTCATAAACACTGACAAAAATTGCATAAATTTGCAAACAAATAAAGAATATCTACAAAAGCCGCCAATCAATAATTTGGTTTTTTGCGTTAAATAAAAGCATATCGTTTCATGAAAATTACCTATTACGGTCATGCGTGTTTTGGTGTTGAAATTGCCGGAAAAAAACTGCTCTTCGACCCGTTTATTCGCCCCAATCCACTAGCAAAGCATATTAATATTGACGACATTGCGGCGGATTATATTTTGCTTAGTCACGGACACGAAGATCATGTAGCTGATGCCTTATACTTAGCCGAGCGCAACAAGGCAACCATCATTGCTTGTTTTGAAATATGTACGTGGTTTGCCCAGAAATTCAACTACAACAATTCTATTGCCATGAATATTGGCGGAAAAGTACAAACAGATGTAGCGGGCATTAAAGCAGTTGCGGCAATTCATTCCAGCGTATTGCCCGATGGCACTTATGGCGGAAATCCCATGGGTTTTGTAATTGACAGCAAAGAAGGTGATTTTTATTATTCCGGCGACACGGCACTTAGCATGGACATGAAACTCATTCCCGCCTACGCACACATAGATTTTATGTTTCTTTGCATTGGCGATGTATTTACTATGGGCATAGACGACGCTATTCGCGCTGCCGATTTTTTGGATTGCAAATACACTATTGGCATGCATTTCAATACTTTTGACCCAATAAAAATTGATAAATCGGCTGCTATACAGCGTTTTAGAGATAAAAAGTATGAATTGAAGTTATTGGAAATAGGTGAAACAATTCATTGGAAAGCGTAGCATAAATTTTTGTATTTTTAAATTTTAAAAGACAGTATTTCGAACAACAATAAATGGGAAAAATAATAGCCATAGCCAACCAAAAAGGAGGCGTAGGAAAAACCACTTCTGCCATAAGCATTGGTGCCGCCTTGGGTGTACTCGACCAAAGGGTGTTGCTTATAGATGCCGACCCGCAAGCTAATGCAACTTCCGGTTTGGGCATTGACCCCCAAACGGTGGAAAACAGTATTTACGAATGTATTATCGGCGATGCCGACCTGATGGAGTCTATTCGCGAAACGGGTTCGCCTAATTTGCATATTTTGCCTTCGCATGTAGATTTGGTGGGAGCAGAAATAGAACTGATAAACCAAAACAACCGAGAGTATTTTTTAAAAGAAGCTCTCGAAAAAATAAAAGCAAATTTCGACTACATCATCATCGACTGCTCGCCTTCTTTGGGCATTATCACCATCAACGCTCTCACTGCCGCCGATTCGGTAATTGTGCCGGTACAGTGTGAGTTTTTTGCCTTAGAAGGCTTGGGAAAATTGCTCAATACCATAAAATTAGTGCAAACCCGCCTCAACAAAAACCTCGCCGTAGAAGGTATTTTGCTTACAATGTACGACCCGCGCCTGCGCTTGTCCAATCAGGTTGTAGAAGAAGTGCGCCACCATTTCAAAAACTTGGTGTTCAAAACGCTTATTCATCGTAATACGCGTTTGGGCGAAGCTCCCAGCTATGGACAGTCTATCATTATCTACGATATTCAAAGCAAAGGTGCTTCCAATTATATTGGGCTTGCCAAAGAAATAATCCTTAAAAACAGAAAAAAAAGAACTAAAACGTCTTAAACTTTATTACATAATAAACAATTTTATAAAACATATTTTTTGAAAAATAAACCCAAAAACAAACGCGATTTAGGTAAAGGTATTCGCGCCTTATTGGAAAACATGGGCGACCTCAACGAAACCGTTATGGATCCTTTGTTAGAACCGCCCGTAAGTCCGGTTAATTCCATCATCGAAATCGCGTTGGATAAAATAGAACTCAATCCGTTTCAGCCCCGCCTCGCTTTCGACGAAGAGGCTTTGCAAGATTTAGCAGCTTCGATAAAAACACATGGCGTAGTGCAACCTATTACCGTTCGGCAGCTTACGCAAGAAACGTATCAGCTTATTTCGGGCGAACGCCGTTTGCGCGCCGCAAAAATTGCCGGATTGACCGAAGTTCCTGCTTTTGTTCGCACCGCCAACGACCAAGAAATGTTGGAAATCGCGCTTATCGAAAATATTCAACGCGAAGACCTGAACGCCATAGAAATTTCGATGAATTACCAGCGGCTTTTGGACGAATGTCAGCTTACCCACGAAAGCCTTGCCGAGCGTTTGGGAAAACCTCGCTCCACCATTACCAACTACTTGCGCTTGCTAAAACTTCCGCCCGAAATTCAACTCGGACTGAAAGGAAAACGCATCTCTATGGGACACGCACGCGCCATTTTGGCAACAGACGATGTCAGTGTGCAATTAGTGGTATATAAAGAAATTTTGGCAAAAGACCTTTCGGTGCGCAAAGTGGAGGATTTGATGAATGCACTGCTCAAAAGTTACGCAAGTGAAACACCCAAATCCGACAAAAAAGCCTTGTCGGGGACTTACAAACAAATTCAGGACAATTTGCAAGATAAGTTAGAGTCGCGCGTACACCTGAAAGTGCGCAATAATGGCAAAGGAGAAATCGTTATTCCGTTTCAAACAGCAGAAGACCTCAGCCGTATTCTTCAGCTTTTCGATTTGTAATTTTTTCAATTTTTCATGTTTTTGCGCAGTTTTTTTCTTTGTGGATTCCTGTGTGTATTTTGGATAAACTTACACGCATGCCCTTTCGCGCCCGATAGCTTGTTGGTGCAGGCGGATACAACTTTGGTAGTTTCTGATACTACAAACACTGTGGTGCAAGACAGCATAGCTCCTCCACAAAAGTATTGGCGATTGGGAATTATTGATTCATTGCCCATACCACTCCAAAAACCATATCAAGCGGCAATAGCTTCGGCATTGTTGCCCGGTTTGGGACAAATAAATAACGGACAAATGCCGAAAGGAATAGCTTATTTTGGCGGCGTGGCTTCGTTAAGTACGGCAGGTTTCATATTGCGAAAAGATTATAAAAACTATAATACTGCCTACAACCAACGCTTGGCGGGTGTATTTGACGACCCATTTTTCCATTTAAGCGATGAAGCCTTGCGACTGAAGATGCAAAAAACGCAAAAACAATATAAAACCGCCTTTACGTTTGCTTCCATTTTGTACGGCATAAATGTCTTGGATGCGTTCATTTTTAAAAGTATGCAAGTAGCTTATCCGCCTAAAAGTCATTCTCCCTACTTGGCAGCATTTAAATCCACCGTTTTGCCCGGCTGGGGGCAAGTATATAACAAAAAATACTGGAAAATTCCCATTATTTATGCAGGATTGGGTACTTCTATTTACTACATTTACACCAATGCCGACATTCAGCAAGCATTTAAAGAAGCCTACGAGCAACGCGATAATGCTGACTTTGTGCCAGACCCGCGCGTAGCGGGTTATAATGATGAAACCTTGCTGCGTGGCAGACAAATTTATTTGCGCAATACCGAAGTGGCAGTTTTGGTAACGGCAGCTATTTACGTACTCAATATTTTAGATGCCACCGTCGATGCACATTTGTACGATTTTGATGTGGACGATGCTATTTCTCAGCGTTTTCAGTGGCAATTCGCGCCCGAAAATATTGTTTACAACAACAAGCAAACACTAAGTTGGCAGTTGCGTTGTAGTTGGCAGTTTTAGTGGATTAAATTTTGTGCGACTTAGTGTTGTATTCTATGTATTATACAAAATATTTTATTATATATATACATTGTATTAAAGTATTTTTTATTTATTTTCAGTTATCTCATTTATAGGCGATTACTATTGAATCGTCTTTTGCGTAAATATCTCCCACAGAAACCGGGCTATAACCATTTCTTCGCTTGAAATTGTAATGATAATATCCGTTAATTTTGTCATTCAATATGTCGTTATAACTCCAAGTCGGTAAGTTCAGTAAAGTATCCACAGTTTTTAGACTGTCAGCCGCTAATAGTCCAAGGTAGGTGTTCTCGTAGTCAGAAAAAATTAAGTAATTCTCATTATTATACGGAAAGAAGATACTAAACGTTAATCCAATAGTGTCAATTAAAACAGTTCCTTGATTTTCAAGTTTTTTCCATATTTCATATTCACTTAGGTTTGGATATTTATTGAGTTTCCATTCTGTCTTAAGACTGTCTATATGAACATTAGCTAACTCTTTGGGCGATTTAAAAAATTGAACTTTTCCAGACCCGTCTAAATGAGCCAAAGACTCCGTAATGTAATACCCTTCTTGTCTTTTGTCTATCATTATAGGACATGTACATTCGAGGTAATAAATAGAATCCTTTAATTTTTTGTCTTGAAACATCAAAGCACCACCAAATTCTCCCATGCAATATCCATAGACTAAAAATTCATCGTCAGAATAATATAGTTTACCAATTGGAGTGCTTTCTTGTGAAAATAATATGCCAATTTTTTGCTGATTTTCATCTAACAAATGAGCTTTCTGCCAGGTCGTAAAATCAATTGAATCTTTAGGGTTGTCCAAATTAAAAACAGTTGTTTTAAAATTAACTGAATTTATTTGAACTTCCGTTTTGCAACCAATTAAAAACAATATTAGTATGGCTATGATTTGTCTCATTTTAAGATACTGCCTATACAAGATAACACAATCCCCAAGAATTTAATTCTCAGTAAACCTATACCCAATCCCTCTTACCGAATGAAAATAAATGGGATTGCGCGGGTCTTCTTCAAAGTATTTCCGAAACGACAAAATAAAATTGTCGATGGTGCGCGTAGAAGGATACACATCGTAGCCCCAAACGCTCTGTAAAATGTGTTCGCGCGAAACCACTTCATCTTTTCGTTCAATAAGCAATTTTAATAGACGCGCCTCTTTTTTGGTTAAATGCACCAAACCTTCTTTGGTATTAGCTTCGTAAGTAGCAAAGTTTACCTTGTTGCCACCAAATTCGTAGGTCTGAAAAATATTTTCCTCCGCCGTAGGTTTTACCGTGCGCCGAATAAGTGCTTTTACGCGCAAGAGAAACTCCTGCAAATTAAAGGGTTTGGTAATATAATCGTCGGCACCCAAGCGCAATCCGGCAATTTTGTCGTGGGTACTATTTTTTGCCGTTAAAAAAAGAATAGGCACTTCGGCATTTTCCAAACGGATATTTTCGCAAATTTGCAAACCATCAATTTCCGGCAACATTATATCCAAAATAATCAGATTGAAACGCTGTTCTTTAAAAAAATTCAATGCCTCCAAGCCCGAAGCCGTAGCCACTACTTCGTAGTTTTCCAATTCAAGATTGAGTTTGATGGCTTCTTGTAAGTTTTCCTCATCTTCTACTAACAATATGCGTAAGTCTTTCATAATATTTTTTTCTTTAAAGATGCTGTGTTTTTGGTAAAAAAGAAATAGCTATGCGAATTTTTGACAATAATATGACTTTTGCGCCTCCAAAAAAACTACTTTTTGCCAAATGCCCATTGCAAAAAAGCAGGCATCGCTGCTGCCCAAGTAGCAATATCGTGCTTGCCTTGCGGAATTTCCAAATATTGTACGTCATAAAACGGGCGATAAGCCTTGCAAATAAGTGCCTGACAAGTGTCGAGCGTATCATCAATAGCATCAATAATGCCGTTGTGGTTGCGGTCGTCTGTTTCATCTTCGGTGCCTGCCTGAAACCAAAACTGTAAGTTCGGCTTGTATTGGCTTTTAAAAATATCGTCAATAACCAATCGTCCTTGGTCGGGCTGGCTGCTGGCTGCGCGCGTTTTGCGCCACCACAATGCACCGGAAAAAACACCAACTTTATCGAAAACACTATCGCTTTGCCAAGCAATATCTAATGCCGAAATCCCACCGAGAGAAAAACCCGCAATGCAATGATTAGCGGCGGCGGCTTGGAAGTTTTTTTGTAAATATGGCAGCAACTCTTCGAGGATAAAATGACGATACTGCGGAGCTTTTTTGCCATGATTATACAAGTTGCCTTCACTACCCCAACCATAGTCTTGCATACGATTTGCAGCGTGAATAGCAGCTACGGCAAAAGCTGTGTGTAATTTTTTTGCAGAAAATTTTTCTAAAATGGATAAAAGATTCATTTTTACACTATCTTGACCATCGTTGAGCAACAAAAAAGTGATATTTTGTGCTTGTTTTACAGGTAAAAAAAGTGAAATGGTATAAGTTGAGCCTGTATTTTTCGAGCTTAATTCGACGTTTTGTTGCCGCCACGAGTGTATATTTAGCGTATGCTTAAAAAAAATATCACGCAAGAATTGTATCATAGGTAAACGCATTTATTTTATGTTCATCTTTGCAAAAGAATAATTATTTTCTCACAAAAACAACACACACACAATTTAACTAATCCTTCTAAAATTTACTTCGTGAAAGAACAATACGTAAAATGGTATTCTCCGACTTTGAGTATGGACATTGAAATGGAAATAGTAGGCGAACGCGGCTATCCGGTGTTAATGTTTCCTACTTCATTTGGTCGCTACTACCAGAACAAGGACTTCAAACTGATAGAATCGGCAAGGTGGTTTGTCGAAAATGGTTTTGTAAAATTCTATTGTATTGACAGCGTAGATCAGTACAGTTGGTACAATAAAAAAATTCATCCGGCGGACCGTGTAAAAAACCACGTTTGGTACGACAAAATGTTGTATCACGAATTAGTGCCGCGCATGCAAGCCGAAACAGGTGTAGGACGCGTGGCAGTAGGTGGTTGTAGTTTTGGTGGGTATCATGCTACCAACTTTGGTTTTCGCCATCCCGATGTAGTAAAATACGTGTTTAATATGGGTGCTGCTTTCGATATTAAGTCGCACCTGAACGGCTACTATGACGATAATGTGTATTTCAACAATCCGATGGATTTTATTCCCGATAGCTGGAATGATTATTTCAGAGATTTTCTGGTGGTGCTGGGCGTGGGCGAATACGATTTTTGCCTTGATGCCAATATTCGCCTGTCGGAATTGCTAAACCGCAAAGGCATTGCCAACTGGTTGGACGTAGTGGAAGGTGGTATTCACGATTGGCCCGCTTGGCGTTGGATGTTTCCGCATTATTTGAGTTTACTTGTAAATTAAATTTTAATCAAAAAATATATAAAACAAAATTCCTATGAAAAAAATTGGTATATTGTATGGTATGGAAAATACCTTTCCACAAGCATTTGTGGAGGCAGTAAACAACTTAAAACTAAAAGATATTTCAGCCGAATCGGTACGTGTGGACGTAGTAGAACAAGGCGCACCTACTGATTATGCGGTAATGATTGACCGTATTTCGCAAGATGTGCCTTTTTATCGCGCTTATGTAAAAAATGCAGCCTTAACCGGAACGGCAGTTATCAACAATCCATTTTGGTTTAGTGCCGATGAAAAGTTTTTCAACAATGCACTAATGGTACAAATAGGCGTGCCTGTACCCAACACAGTATTGCTGCCTTCGCACGAACGCCCGGACGATACCAGCGATAATTCTTTCAGAAATATGATTTTTCCTCTGAGTTGGGAAAAAATATTCGATTACGTAGGCTTTCCTGCATATATGAAACCTCACGCAGGCGGTGGCTGGAAACACGTGTATAAAGTGGACAATCCTCAAGAGTTGTTCGATGCACATCGCAAAACCGGACAGTTGGTAATGATGCTGCAAGAAGAAATAAAATTTGAGCAATATTTTCGCTGCTATTGCTTAGGGCAAAAGTACGTGCGTATTATGGAATACGAGCCACGCAATCCGCACCATTTGCGCTATGTACACGGACATTATCCGGTAGAAAAGAAGATGTTGCAACAATGCGAGGAAATTGTCTTGAAAATAAATCAAGCACTCGGCTACGATTTCAATACCGTAGAGTTGGCAGTACGCAATGGTGTGCCTTATGCCATAGACTTTTGCAATCCTGCACCCGATGCCGATGTACATTCTGTAGGGCAGGAAAATTTTGAATGGGTAGTAAATACTGCCGCAAAAATGGCAGTAGAAAAAGCCAAAAGCTACAAAAAAGGAAAACCTAATTTGTCGTGGGGTAAATTTGTACAAAGCTCTGCCGCAGGTATCGAAGCGAAAGCGATGTTTGCCGCTGCCGCCAAAGCCAAATCTACTGCCGCAAAAAGCAGTGCTGCTAAAACAAAATAATTTCAAGAAACCGATTGTTTAAAAACTGAAATCTGAATGTCTATGAACCACCAATTTACGCTGGGAATAGAAGAAGAATATATGATTCTCGACCCCGAAACCTGTGAATTGAAATCGCACGACCAAAAAATTGTAGAAATAGCGTCCAAGGTATTAGACGACCAAGTGAAAGCCGAAATGCACCAAGCAGTAGTAGAAGTAGGCACCAGTGTTTGTAAAGATGTGGACGAAGCATTTTCCGAAATAAAAAAACTGCGCCGCGCGGTTGCCGAAATAGCCGATAGCTTGAATTTGTGCATTGGCGCATCGGGAACGCACCCGTTTACCCACTGGTCCACACAATTTATTACGCCCAATCCGCGCTATCAGGATATCGTGAACGAAATGCAGGAAGCCGCGCGCTCCAATCTCATTTTTGGCTTGCACGTTCACGTGGGTATTGAAGATAAAAACTTGGCAGTACACTTGCTCAATATGATGCGCTACTTTTTGCCGCATATTTTTGCACTAAGCACCAACTCGCCTTTTTGGGAAGGGCGCAATACTGGTTTTAAGTCTTTTCGCACCAAAGTATTTGAGCGTTTTCCCAGAACCGGCTTGCCCGATTATTTTCAAAACTACGACGATTTGCAAAACTATGTAAATCTTTTGGTAAAAACGGGTTGTATCGACAATACCAAAAAAATATGGTGGGACTTGCGCGTGCATCCGTTTTTCCCGACCGTAGAATTTAGAATTTGCGACATTCCTATGCGCGTGGAAGAAACGGCAATGTTGGCAGCATTGTTTCAGGCATTGGTAGTAAAATTGTACAATTTGCGCCAGCAAAACCTAAACTTCATGATTTATAGCCGCGCCCTTATCAATGAAAACAAATGGCGTGCCTCGCGCTATGGTATTGATGGAAAACTCATCGATTTTGGTAAAGAAATAGAAGTCCCTACCCGAAAACTTATCTTAGAGTTGTTGGATTTTGTGGACGATGTGGTAGATGATTTAGGCAGCCGCCAGCACATTGAGTATGCGCACAAAATTTTGGAAGAAGGCTCTGGTGCCGACCGACAACTGGATGTATATGAAAAAACAGGCAGTTTGAAAGAGGTGGTAAACTATATTGCTGCCGAAACCATTAGAAATTGCTAAATTTTGCACTATTTTTGCATGATAAATAAATAAAAGCAATATGCAAGCAGATTTACGAATAGCTATTTTGGATATGTACATGGGCGAACCCAATCAGGGAATGCGCTGTATCTTTGAAATAATTGAAGACTTCGGTCGCAATAATGGCTTAGAAATAGAAACCATCACCTACGATGTGCGCAATACTGCCGAAGTTGCCGACTTGAGTTTCGATGTATATATTTCTACCGGAGGTCCCGGAAGTCCGTTAGATAGTGAGGGTTCGCTTTGGGAAAAACGCTATTTCGATTTGATGGATAAAATAAGACAGTACAATTTTCTAAATCCCGAACACAAGAAAAATGTCTTTTTAATTTGTCACTCCTTTCAAATTTATTGCCGATACTACGAATTGGCGACGGTAAACAAGCGTAAATCTACTTCCTTTGGCGTATTCCCTGTGCATTGTACACATGCAGGCATGCGCGAACCTTTTTTTGAACAATTAAGCGAAGTTTTCTGGATAGTCGATTCGCGCGATTATCAGGTAGTAAAACCCGATATTCACAAAATTCATGAAAGAGGAGGTGCTGTGTTGTGCATTGAAAAAGTGCGCCCGCATATTCCCTTAGAGCGCGCTACGATGGCTATCCGTTTTGATGATGCATTTTTTGGCACACAGTTTCATCCCGAAGCCGACCCAATAGGAATGTTGCAATATTTGCGCACCGACGAAAAACGCAAGCATATTGTAGAACATTATGGACAGGAGAAGTACAATTTTATCTTGGATACCTTAGACGATACAGACAAAATTATTCTTACTTACAACACCATTCTACCCAATTTTTTACATCACGCTATACGCAAAGAACAGTTGGTTTATTAGAAAAAATTGTCGCTACTACAAAAAAATGTCGTTTTTATAAGCATAATGTGCCTTTTGTTGGAGGCGTGCAGTGTAGGTGTGTATCGAAGTTTTGATGCGGCACTGCGTCATCCGCAAAAAGTGGTGCAACTGAAGATAAGTTACAAAAAAATAGACAGTATTCCCGAGGCAATATTTTCCTTGCCGAATGTTCAGCACATTTATTTTTTTAAAAATCAACTCACGGAAATTCCGCCCGAAATAGGCAGACTAAAAACGCTAAAATCCTTAGTAGTTAGCTCCAACCAACTCACCGAAGTACCCGCCGAAATTGGCAATTTGCAACGATTGGAACGCTTATCGCTGTCGAACAATTACTTGAAAGAACTGCCGCCCGAAATAGGAAAACTACAACGTCTCCACGAGTTGGAACTCCAAATGAACGATTTGCAGCAACTACCCGAAAGTTTGGGAAATTTGTCGCAATTGGCTTATGTGAATTTATCGAACAATGGCATCGAAAACTTGCCCGATAGTTTGCAAAATTGGCAAAATATAAAATTCGTTTACATCGGCAGGAACAATTTGCAGGAAATACCGCAGTGGATAGTGCAGTGGCAAAATTTGGTGGAATTAGACCTTCGCTTTAGTGGCAATGGCTTGCAAATTCCGGCGCAATTAGCACAAATTCGCAGCTTGGAAAAACTCTATATTGATTACACCGCCATAGTCCCCAATAATCTGTTATTCTCAAATCCCCGCTTACAAATAATACAGACCAGTCCCAATGAATTGATGGATTATGGGGGTGGGTATTAATGCATAATATTTTTTACATAAAAATTTTCAATTTAATTGAAATAATACGTAAATTTATGTAAATTTGTTTAGAAGACTCAAGTAGAAGATATTGAGTTGATTTTTTTAAACTATAAAAAGTTGGGATTATGAAAAAAATTAGTATAAAAAAATGGAGTTATTTTTGGGTAATGATAGGGTCTTTTTTTATCCAAATAGATTCGCTAAACGCGCAATGTCCAAGTACACTTTCAATGTCTGTACAAATTACACAAATATCTTCCAATGCTGAATTAGTTGATTTTAACGGTACTTTAAATGACCTAACTTTAGAAGTAGCCGCTTTAGCTCCTGGAGAAATTGAGATGACGGTTTTGGTAAAAGATATCAATTATGATGGCGGACCTACTCAACAATGGCCTCACGGATTATCATTTCAAGCAGGACCTAACTGGACGGCTGTAGCAGAAATTCCACCACCCGGCTTCGAGTTTTTTGATTCGGTAACGGGTATTTGTACCGGAGAAACCTATGGACCCGGTTATTTTTATGTAAATAGTACAGCAAGCAGCTATAATCCGAATTCTTTGAGTTGCGTAGAAGGACTCGCTTCCTCAAATCCTCCGGCAGACGATGGCGATCCGGGCAATAATTGGGGTATAGATCCCAATAATTTTCCAATAGATTTTGGTTTTAACTTAACGTACTGTCCGGCAAGTTTTGCCCCGCAGACATTTTCCGAAACCATCACATTTGTCATCACCGAAGACGGGCAATCAGGTGGTTGGGCAAAAGGAAGCGGTTGCGCACCTGTTACGGTTACTTTTACCATCGACATTACGAATGCTTATATCACTTGTAGTTGTGGCGAGCCTTCGCCGGATGTAATTTTGGGAAGTACACCACCTACGATTTGTGCTGGAAATGATTTTGATTTGGCTACGCTAAGTTATGTGGATAATTCGGGCTTAGGCGCAACACCTGTTTCGTATTATGCTACCTTACCTGCCAATTCCGGAAATCAAATAAGTTCTGTGGTAAATCCCGAAACCACGACTACCTATTACGTACTTTTACAAGAGTCTGCTGCCGGATGTGCCGATATAATTGAAGTCACCATTCCTGTAACTGAACCGATAGCTATTTCCGCGCCAACTACCGCTTGTTTCAATGAACCAATTATACTGAGTTCTACCAATGGCATAGCAAATTGGTATGATGCCGACCCTAATGCAGGAGGTCTTATCGTTCATACAGGAGTAAGTTATTCTCCTACACCTACCGCTACGGGTACGTATCAATATTGGGCAACACTTGAAGGAGGTTTGTGTAATATAGCTGCTACTGCTGTAAGCGTTGATGTGTATGGCGATCCGCCAATTGTTTCTGATGTAGCTTACTGTTTTAATGAAACGGCAACACCTCTAACTGCAATTGGTAATAATAACACAACTTTATTATGGTGGGAAGAATCGGTTGAAGGTACTGGAAGTTTTATTGCCCCAACGCCTAATACACAAATTGAAGGATTGTTTACTTACTATGTTTCGCAAGTAGAGAATGCTTGTGTTAGTGAGCCTGCCGAAATTAATGTAATTGTAAATCCATATCAAGCGGAAATTCCTTACAACGGATTTGATGATGACTGTAATCCATTGACGTTAGATGATGACTTAGACCAAGATGGTTTTACTTTAGCAGATGATTGTGATGATAATAATGCCAATATTAATCCGAATGCCGTAGAAATTCCAGATAATATGGTAGATGAAGATTGTAATGGAGAAGATTTGGTTCTGGCTATTCATGAAATAAATGAGTTAAAGGTTAAAGTATTTCCTAATCCGGTTAGCTCCACACTTGAGATTATTGTTCCCGAAAATGTTAATTACAAAATAGAATTGTTTGATGTGCAAGGAAAATTAGTCCAAATTTATCGTAATAACAATAACATCATTTCGGTTGATAATTTGCCAGAGGGAATTTATCTTCTAAAATTAGAAGAATTAATTACTAAGGAGACTGTCTTAAAAAAAGTTGTAGTATCCAAATAGATTTTGTTTTCAAATTTGCACAAAAACTACATACCCAACGCCAAAGACGATATAAACGCACTGTCATTTCTTGAAAGAAAAGATTTTGCTGAGTTAGAGGATATGGAAATTATGTGCCTTTTAACTTGGACGCAGGATATGCACTGGGACGTTTCACATGGAATTGCCCAATATTTTTTGCCACGATTTGCGTATATTCAGCAGCAAATTATTGAAATACTACAATCAAATGACGCAGAATGGAAATTCAATGTTCTTGAATTTATCGTTAAAGGAAATGAAGAGAAAATAACTGTAACCGAACTGCACGATGTTATAAAAAACTTAGCTTTTACCCCAACATTATTTGAAGTTGAATGTGAGGTTGATGTTATAGCAAAAGAAATTTTAGCAAAGTTGTAACTATTTGAAGTATGACTTTATGATTGTGTACTTCCCGTGACTTTGTGCGAAACTTTGCGTGACCAACTGCTGCACGAAGTTTCACCAAGTAATTCACGAAGTTCCACAAAGGGGAGAAGTTTTTAATCTTTGCGTTACCTTGTGCCAAACTTTGAGTTGTAAACTCCCCCAAAAATAGTGCGTTTTAACAGTAGAAAAACTCTTCGGCTACATTTAACAACTCCTCTACCCTTCCAGCACTGCCACCACCGCAAACTTTTCAAACACCTTTTCGGTGTGCGGCGCGTCTGCCAGTTCTTCGGTAAGGTCTTGCCCCGCCCAATGCAAATAGTGTTGCCCGTTGCGCCACAGGCGGCTGTGCGTTACGTCATACACTTTACCCTTGTAGGCAATCCAAATTTCATCTTTGTCCGTACCATTGTACAACGCCAACTGCTGTTTGCTGATTGTTTTTTTCATAAATAATTTTCACAAATAATACTAAAATCAAATAGCTATTGCCTATTAGAAAAGGTAAAAATCTTTTTTCGCAGTATAGCAGTTTTTGGGCGTTAGAAATTTTTGAAGCCTTGTAAAAAATTTAGCCCAAAAACGGCGGTTTTGCCCGAATAGGGCAAAAATACCTTGAAAAAAGTGTCCTTTCTTTTGCTTCGTTTTCTTTGGACAAGCAAAGAAAATGAAGATGCCCAAAGTATAGTTTTGTAACCAAAGTTGCGGGGCGAGTACTTACCCTTAATAATTCCTAAACCAATACGCAACCGCAACTTTCATACTGTTTTGGCATTACTTTGCGACTTCGCGTCTTTGCGTGAAAAATAATTTTATCAACTCCAAATTTCACCTCTGTCCGTACCATTGTACAACGCCAACTGCTGTTTGCTAATAGTTTTTTCCATAAATATTGTCCACAAATATTTTACCATACACCTTATTCTCACTTCGCGCCTTTGCGTGAAAAATAATTTTATCAATAATCCCACGTAAGATTTATCTGCAACGCAAAATGCGGCTCGCCCAGATGATTCCAATTATACTCAAACCCAAATACCGAATCGTAAAAAGAAAACACCTCCAAACCCACACCATAACCCAAAAGTGTCGCATTGTCAAAAGGATTTTGCTCGCTGTAAAACCTGTTTTTCATCCGCGCCGTCTCCACCGAAGTTTTGAAAAACAACTGCAACGGAATATCCTGAAACTGCGCTTTTTTTACCCAAGGAAAGTTGTATTTCACATCTAAAAACTTGTACCTCAGTGCCGTGCGCAACATCGCAAACTGCTCTGCTTCGATAACATAATACTCGTAGCCACGCAAATAATCGCTCAAAAAACCCAAACGTCTTACATTAAAATACGGAATTTCTCGCGCCCACTGTTTGGCAAGTTTTACATTGACTGCCGCAAAAAAACGCTTCGATAAAGCTTTGTAATAACTAAAATGCAAGTCGGTATTGAGCAAATTCAGGTCTTTGGAAAGCCCCAAACCTTCATAATTTATGGTAGTGCGAAACAAAAATCCTTGCGTGGGAAAAACCTGAATATCGCGCTGGTCGTAGCTGAGTTTGTAGCGCAGCGAAGGATACAACTGCTGCGTTTCTTCTTCGGAAAAATAATGTGGATTTTCGGCAAGCACTTCGGGAACTACGGAGTTTTTGTTGATACTCAAGCGCAGTTGCTGCAAAAGATGCACTTCCTTGCGCCGCGTAATTTCGGTCTGAAAAAAAAGGCGTTGGTTGGTGTACTCGGGCAGCGTAAAAAACACCTCTTTGTTTTGCAAGGTATTTACACGCAGTTCTTTGTCCAAATAATAGCCAAAATTAATACGCAGTCCATATATTTTTTTACTGTCGATAAAAGGAAAATCATAAATAAAATTTATTTTCCGATTGTAACCCAGCCGCACATTCAAACCAAAGGTTTCATTTAAGCCGCGCACATTTTTTTGCAGCAAATAAAAGCCGTATTTTGTTCGCCGGAAATCGTGATTATACTCATTCCACCAGACATTAAAGTTTCGGTCAGCCAACTCGAATACCGGAAAAAACAAGGTAAACCAGCGTTCTTTTACCGTAATAATGAAGTGTAGTTGCTGGGCGGTTTCCATTGGTTTGCTACTTATTTCTACTTCGTTGAAAAGCCCTAAGTTATAGACTTGGTTGCGGTTTTCTTCGAGTGTCGCGGCTAAGTTTTCTGCCAAAATAGTATCGCCTACGGCAAAATCCAATTCGCGAAAAATAATGCGTGCTTTGGTTTTGGTATTTCCTTGCACTTCTATTTCGCTTATTATTAAAACATCTTCGGTTTGTGCATGAATAAATGATAGCGCGCAAGCGTGTAGCACACACAAGCCAAGAAAAAGGCGCAAATTTGCTGTAATTATATAGTTGTTAAATTTTATTTTCACGTATTTTAGCATCAAAAAGCGAGCCTACATATCAATTTCCCGCACGTGTTTTTGTTCCCGCAGTATTTCTACATAGCTTCTGATATCATTGCGCAGTTCGGGCGCGTCGGGTATGGCTTCTATTTGTAAGATAGGAATATTCTTATCCGAAGTTGTCAGCACCAGATTTGCTAAGTTAAAAAAACGATACTGCAAAGGTTCTTCAATTTTGTAATCTTTTATGCGGTAGAGTTCTATTTCTTGTGTAATGCGCAACAACACGCCCGATTGCAAAAATAGGCGTTGATTGGTGAGGCTGTATTTTACAGACTCTACTTCGTACCACTTCCACAAACCATAAAAAAGTGGCAATATCAACCAACAACCGATGGTACACAAAATATACGTTCCTATGTTTTTCCAATGAGAAGGCTTGCCTTCCCAAATAAGTTTTTCTTCCATAAATAAAAGAAACAAAAGTTTTCGGCTAAAATAACACCGTTTAGGCAGTAATATTTTATTTATACTAAAAAAATATTGCCACAACATACACAATAAATCACAATGAAATCTATCGTTAGTCCAACCTTTTTTGTAAAATATTAGTCAATTAGCATAAAAACACATTTTTAAATTCGTTTCAACGGTCAAATTTGATTTTATCTGCTAAAAATAAAAGATAAACACTTAACTTTGCCAGTCAAAAACTAACCTTATTCAAGAAATGATTAAATTACGTATTTTATTTACATGGACATGTTTGCTCATGTCTTTTGGCGTGTTTGCCCAAAGCTACGGTTATGGAAACAACTGGATAGATTATGGGAACACTTATTATCAATTTGAAATTAAAGAAACCGGTGTATATCGTATTTCTTACAGCACTTTGCAATCAATGGGCATTCCTTTGGTGGGTGCCAATTTCAGATTGTATGGTCGTGGAGCAGAAGTCCCTATTTATGTATCTACTTCCGGCACATTTGGTGCTTCGGATTACATTGAGTTTTATGCCGAAGAAAATGACGGATATTTCGACACACAAATATTTGTCAGTCCTACCGACCACATGAATCCGTACAAGAGTTTGTTCACCAAAAAGTCGTCTTATTTTTTGACGGTAACGAATGGTCCGAACAAACGATATGTACAATCCTTGGTGGACATTTCGGGAACGAATACACCGGAGCCTTATTTTTGGTATGAAAGCCTTTTATCCCTTTCCACACAATTTAACTATGGCGTGGGGCACAAAGACCCAACGGGCGTAATCAGTTATTTCGGGCTTTACGAAAAAGGCGAAGGAAGAGCATCGAGTACCATCAATACTGACCAGCCAACGCCTTTGCTAAGTACTTTTGGCGTAAATACGCCTTATCGCTACACCGCAGGCAACCTCGAAGCCACCGTGAATATGCGTTTGGTGGGAACCAGCGAAGCTATTTTGGCAGTTCCCAATCACTTTTTCAAAGTAATAAGCAACAGCAAAACGTTCTACAACGGTTCGTCTTTTCGATATGATTTATCGAATGTAGCCTTCAACATGAACATTAGCGATATGAGCGATGCAACTTCGTTTTATATAGAGCCGCGCGATTCGGTGATGACGATTGCCAACACTAATTTTAATTTGGAAACCAATATACGCTTGTCGTATATCAAGGTTAAATACCCTCGTCAGTTTAATTTTGGCAATGCTACTTCGTTTGAGTTCACGATTGATGCTTCTACCGAAAAATACATAGAAATAAGCAACTTTAATGGCGGAACGAGTCCTATTCTGTACGACAAAACCACCCAAAGAAGAATGACTCCCGTAGTGGAAAATGGCAAATATAAATTTAAAATTTCGCCTATTGCCGGAGCACCGAATGAACACAAAATGCTCATTTTAAACAGTAGCGAAATCAGCTATATTTCTTCCAGTGCCATTGCGCCTATGAACTTTACCAACTATGCCAATACTGCCAACCAAGGAAATTATGTGATTATTACACACCCAAGTTTAGAGGCAGGTGCGGTTGATTATGTAAATCAATACAAACAATACCGTGAAAGTGCTTTAGGCGGCGGCTATGATGTAGTAGTAGTAAATATTGAAGAGTTGTACATGCAGTTTTCGCATGGTATTCGCAAGCATCCGCTATCTGTACGCAATTTTATAAATTACGCCATGGACAAATGGAGCGTAAAACCAACGCACGTACTGCTATTAGGCAAGTCCATAGAATACGATACGATGAATGAGTCGGATAATGTGAACTTGAATAACTTTGAAAAATGCTTAATTCCTACTTGGGGGCATCAGCCTTCAGATGTTAGTTTGGCGGCACCGTCCAATTACGACTATCGCCCGCGTGTAGCCATCGGAAGAGTTCCTGCCAAAACGCCTGCCGAAGTTCGCGCTTATTTAGACAAACTAAAAGAATATGAAGCGTGGTTTGTTACAGATTGCAATGACCTCTCCGACCGCGAGTGGATGCAACGTGCTTTGCATATTGCCAAAGGATTTAATACCACCGAAATGAATAAATACTTGGAGGATTTAGATTCTTACACAGCACACCAAACGAGTACACCGGCAAGCATGGAAATTGTAAATACTTTCCAAGCCTCCAACTTAGGTGGTACAACTCCTTCACCACTATTCTCAACTTACTTAACCCAAGGATTGGGCGTAATCAACTATTCTGGTCACGCAGGTGTACCTACTTCTGAATATTGGTCTTATACCGTAGGTCAATGCAGTCAATACAACAATGAAGGAAAATATCCTATGATTATTTCCAACTCCTGCTTTATCGGGCAAATTCACCGTCAGAATGCTACTTCTATGGCAGAAAACTGGGTGCTTACCGACAACAGAGGTTGTATAGGACTTTTGGCAACTATAGCCTTGAGTTTTCCCGACTATCTGCAACAATACACCGAAGTACTTTCCGAACATTTGTACAATTCTCACTACGGCGAAACCATTGGTGAAGCAATGAAACATACTATTGAAGATATTTACACCCCGCCCACCAATCAGTACGGCGAAGGTGTAACCGTAACAAGTCTTGAATTTACTTGGGCTGGCGACCCGGCTATTCGTCCTTATTCTTGGAAAAATCCTGAATATGTGCTGTCTAATGTATCCTCTTCTCCCAATCTGAACCAACCTACGGTAAATCTTTCTTGTGATGATATTGAAGTTTCTTTTACCTTAGAAAATTTGGGTAAAGTAAGCGGCGATGTAACTATTACCATCACCCGCGTATTGCCTGATGGTACTGAAATGGTAGAAATAAACCAAACCGTAGCAACACCCGACCGTAGCAAAAACTACACTTTCTCACTACCGCCTCGCTTAGATGTAGGTCTTGGCTCAAACGATTTTATTATTGAAATAAACGCCGGACAAACTGTTACCGAAGATTGCTATAACAACAATACCTTTACGTACAGCAATGTAAATATTGCCAGTGGCGGCGGAAGTACCGTAAACGTACAAATTCAAAACTTAGACAATACCTATTGCGAAGATGATGGCGATATAACGCTTCAAGCAAATGTAAGCGGCGGAACATTTACCGTAAATGGTCAAACAGCTACTAAATTTAAACCAAGCACCTTAGGTCCCGGCGATTATACCGTAACTTATACCTACGATGACAACGGATGTACTTTATCTACTTCCGAATTAGTTACCGTAGCTTCACTTCCTTCCGCAGATTTCGACTTTTCTATCGAAGCAACTTGTGTGGGCAACAACATTATATTTGAATACAACGGCAATACCAACAATTTAAACTTTAACTGGAACTTTGGCAACGCTGCTTCTAATCCTACTTCTACGTTTGCCGGACCGCATACCATTAATTATAGCACTGCCGGAACAAAAAATATTGTTTTAACTGTAACCAATAGTGCAGGCTGCCAGCGACAAGTAACCCAACAAGTAGAAGTGTATAGCCAACTAACAGCACCGCAACCTTTGTGTGTGAATCAAACAGACAACAGTTTGCAAATAGAATGGAATACTGTGACTGGTGCTACTTCTTATCTGGTAGTTACAGGCACTAATACTACTACTGTTACGGGCAATACATTTACCCTTAACAACCTCAATCAAGGCGATGAAGTGGTGTTTAATGTATATGCGCTTGGCGAAATTGATTGTGCCAACAGTGGCGTGGGTAGTACCAGTTGTGTTGCGGAGGCTTGCCCTGCTATTGCCATAAGTATTAATGCCTTAGACGAAAGCTACTGCTACGGTGCCGATGCGGTGAACTTAATTGGTTCTCCGGCAGGAGGAACTTTTAAAGTAGATGGTGTTACTACAAACAGTTTAAACCCTTCTGCTTTAACGCCGGGCGAACATACTATTTCTTATACCATTTTCCAACAAGAAACCGACTGTACTTATTCAACAGAAACAACGGTTCAAATCAATCCCCCTTTAACCCTAAACATAGCAAGTTCCAACAATAATATTTGTCCGGGAACAAGTGTTATACTAAGCAGTGATTTGGGCGGTAATGTAACATGGAATGGTCCGGGCTTATCGGATTATGTAGGAAGCACCGTAGAAATTACACCTACCGAAAACGCAACTTACACGGCTATAGCAAGCAATAGCGAAGGTTGTATTTCCGAAGGAAGTATAGAAATTACAGTTTCTTTAGATGCCTTGCCGATTGCCGATTTCGGAGTCAATGCAAATACTATTTGTCCGGGAGAAACCTTAAACTTAATCAACGCCTCTATTAATGCTACTACAAGTACTTGGGAAATTACCGACCAACAAGGTCAAACCAATACTTATATTGATGCAAACCCAAGTGTAGTATTTGAAGAACCCGGACTTTATTCTGTAAAACTCACCGTAGAAGGTTGTGGAAACAATACAGACGTATTAGAAGTAAGCGACTTCATTGAAGTTATTACGACTCCCGATATTGAAATTGAAGGATTGCATGCTGTTTGTCCGGGCGAAGAACTTACGCTAAACATTGCTACAGGCAGTTTATTTGATGTAGTTTGGAGTACCGAAGGTGTAAATGATGTAGCGGCAAATGAAATAAGTTTTACACCTACCCAAAACGGACAAGTACACGTTAGTGCGAGCAATGCAAGTGGTTGTAGTGCGTCAAAAGCATTTTTGGTGGAAGTGTATGAAGTTACGCCACTAAGCATTACCAACGATACTATTGTTTGCCCCGGCACACCGGTTCAAATAAATGCTGATGGTGCCGTAAGCTATACTTGGTCGCCTGCTAATGTTTTGGATAATGCTAATGTGAGCAATCCTATTATTACAACAGAAACAGACGTAACCTTAAACGTAGAAGCCGTAGATGCAAATGGCTGTGGCAAAACCGGCGATTTTGTATTATCGGTAGATGAAGAACTTTGTGAGGTAGTAGAACTTTCTGTTCCCAACACCATTACACCCAATGGCGACAACTACAACGAATCTTGGGTTATTCAAGGCTTAGAGAACTATCCTAACCACAGAATTGAAATTTACAACCGTTGGGGAATGCTTATTTACGAAGCGAGTCCTTACAACAACGACTGGAAAGGAACTTCCGAAGGAAAAGACCTTCCTGATGGCACTTACTACTACTTGTTGTACTTAGATAGAGATGCCACACCACAAACAGGTACTATTACTTTGATGAAATAAAAAAATTTATTGGGGAGTCTTATCGCAAATGGTGAGACTTCCCTTATTTTCTTGCACCTTATTAAAATATTATACTTTCAATCATGAAGAAATTACTATTTGTCCTAATCATATTTTTTGCCAGTGCCGCCGCCGTAGAAGCACAGCAAATTTACCAGCTAACCCAATATATGCTCAACGACTTCGCCTACAATCCGGCGGTTGCGGGAAAAGGCGGACAACTTATTGATGCAAAAATTACGTACCGCAAACAGTGGGCGGGCGGTTTTGACGGCGACGAGCCTTCTACTTTTTTATTGGGTGGACACACCAGCTTAAACGAAGCTAAATCTGTTGGAGTGGGTGTATTAATCTACGCCGACAAAACAGGACCTACGCGCAGAACGGGCGTAGAACTCGCTTATGCTTATCATTTACCTTTTAATAACAGCGAACAGCATTTATCTTTTGGAATTGGTGCCAATATTCTGAACTATGGCATAGATTTTAACAAATTAAACCTTAGCGAAGCCGGCGACCCTGCTGTTGCCAGCAACACCGATGCCAAAACAACTATTGATTTCAACTTTGGTACTTATTTCTATTCCGCCAATTACTGGTTAGGCTTGTCCATCAATAATCTGGCAGGGCGCAGCATTAGTCTGAGCGACGAAGCCGAAAACAACGAAGGAACGATTGAATTGGCGCGCCACTTGTTTATTAGCGGTGGTTATCAGTTTGATATTGCTGAAGATTTTGCGCTTGAGCCTTCTGTTTTGTTCAAATCTGCTGCCGAAAGTCAATTTGATATAAATCTTAGAGGAATTTACCAAGAGCAATATTGGGCAGGACTTTCCGTTCGTCCGAAAGATGCGATTGCTATTTTGGTGGGTGTGGCTTTAAATAATGGTTTTAATGCAGCGTATTCCTACGACATCACTACTTCGGGTTTAAATGCCGTAAGTAATGGTTCGCATGAAATATGTATCGGATACAAATTCGGTTGGGGCGTAACCAACGATGTTCCGGCGGCATTTTAGGGAAAGCGATTTTATAATAAAAAAAGGGCGGGCGGCAAATTTTGCCGCCCGCCCTATTTTTTGCTATTTTCGCTAATATCTATGCAAGATTAGGAATACGCAATACTTGTCCCGGATAAATTTTATCAGGATGAGAAAGCATTGGTTTGTTTGCTTCAAAAATTTCCGGATATTTCATTGCATCGCCGTACACACTTTTAGCAATTTTAGACAATGAATCTCCTTTTTGCACCGTATAGAATTGTGCTTCCGGCTCAGGCACATCTACTTCCAATTTGTCATCTACGGTTGCTACGCCATACGTATTGCCTACCGCAAGTATTACTTTTTCTCTGTCAGATTGCGATTGTGTTTTTCCGGCAATAGTTACCGCATCATCATCTACCGCAACATACAAACTCTCTACCGGAATATTCAAATCGTTAATCACATCTATCAATTCGTCTGCTTTATGTGAATTGATTTCTTCTTGTGTTAATGTTGGAGCTTTAACTTCCGGTGTTGGAGCAGGTGCAGCTTTTTTTGTTCCGAAAATTTTGGCACCGGCTTCTTTAATAAATGAAAATAAACCCATTTGATTGATTATTTTTTTAAGGTTATAAAATAAAAACACTTCCGTAACAACAATTAGTTGCATAAAAGTTTCAAAGTAAATAAAAAATTAATTCACCGACCAAGTTGTCGCTTCCTTGGCATCTTTCACCACAACATTCAGCGTATTCAAACGGTCGCGAATTAAGTCCGAAGTAGTCCAATCTTTGTTCTCGCGTGCCGCTTTTCTAATATCCAAAATAATGTCCATCAGCCCGTCGGTGAGTTTGCCGCCTTGCTCTTTTTGCTCGTTTTTCAAGCCCAATACTACTTGTATAAAATCGTTGTAAGTAGCTTGCAAACGCGCAAAAGTAGGTTCATCAAGGCTTTCTAAAGCCAATTTTCCATCATTGTAAGCATTTATTTTTCGAGAAAGTTCAAACAAGTTGGCAATCGTCATTGCCGTATTAAAATCATCGTTCATGCTTTGGTGGCACGCCTCGCAAAGTCTGTTTACTTCCTCCATTTCGGCGGCATCTTGCAAATTTGCATTGGGCGTTAGCGACAGCTTGTTCAAATTTTCCCACGCATTCATCAAACGGAAGTACGCTTTTTCGGCAGCATCTAAGGCTTCATTCGAAAAATCCAAAGTGCTTGAATAGTGCGTTTGCAGCATAAAAAAGCGAATAACCATTGGCGCATAGCCTCGCTCCAGCACAGGGTGGTCGCCGGTAATAAGTTCGGCGGGTAAAAAACCGTTTCCCAAAGATTTGCTCATTTTCTGCCCGTTTACGGTAAGCATATTGGTATGCAACCAATAGCGCGCGCCCTCGTAGTGTGTAGCTGCTTGGTTTTGGGCTATTTCACATTCGTGGTGCGGAAATTTTAGGTCCATACCGCCACCGTGAATATCAAAATTAGCACCCAAGTATTTGGTACTCATTACGGAACACTCCAAGTGCCAGCCCGGAAACCCTTCGCCCCAAGGCGATTTCCAACGCATAAGGTGTTCGGGATTCGCTTTTTTCCACAAAGCAAAATCGAGGTTGTTGCGTTTGTTTTCTTGCCCGTCCAAGTCGCGGGTATTGGCTATCAGGTCTTCTATTTTTCTACCTGAAAGTTTGCCATAGCCTACTTTTTTATTAAATTTTTCTACATCAAAATACACCGAACCATCTATTTCGTAAGCGAAGCCTGCGGCTAAAATGGCTTGTGTCATTTCTATCTGCTCCAAAATATGTCCTGTGGCAATAGGTTCAATGTTCGGCGGCAAACAGTTGAAAAGATACAGCACCTCATGAAAATTGTTGGTGTAAAGTTGCGCTACTTCCATCGGTTCTACCTGCATCAGTTTCGCCTGTTTCAACATTTTGTCTTCCGCATTTTCATCTTCCGTTAAATGCCCTACATCCGTAATATTGCGTACGTAGCGTACTTTGTAGCCGTAATATTGAAGGTAACGATAAATGACATCGAACGAAACAAAAGTACGCACATTGCCCAAATGCACGTCGTTGTACACCGTAGGTCCGCAAACATACATACCCACAAAAGGCGAATTGATAGGTACAAAAGTTTCCTTTTTCCTACTAATATTATTATACACTTTTATCAAATGTTCCATAAGCAGCAAATATACTATTTTTTAATTTTCAGCAAATTTTTTTTGTTTTCAACACCTATTTCCATGCCAAAATAAATTTTAACACCTTCTCCTACCCTTTTAATCTTTACCAATTCCTGTGTTTTTGCAAAATATCGTCTCGGACATTGCGCAAAGATGCACTTATACCCACTTTGTAGGTATGCGGATTTTCAAAACGCTTGTGTTCTTCGGGCAATAAAGTCAAGCGTTGTTGCGCATAGGCTTTTATTTGTTGAATGGTCTTTTTTTCCATCAGTCGTTTGCCGTTTTCCATTACAGGCTGCAAAATATTTTCGTAGGGCAAACCGCTCACATGCGTGTATTGGTTGGCAAAAACGGCACTGTATAGCGTTTCACATTCATTTTCTTCGTAAAGCAAAATTCCATCGCGATAAAAATAGCCTTCTTTGTCAAAAAACCGCCAGAGTTTTTTCCGTCCGGGCAAAGAGTTTTTAAACAAATCGTTAGAAATTTTCATACTGGGCTTATTGTTGTACAAGCTCATTTTAAAAACGCCGTCCAAAGCCGATGCGCCGTGTGCTGTAATAAGTTTTGTGCCAATACCAAATCCGTCAATAGGTGCTTTCTGCAAATCGAGCGAGCGAATAAGGTATTCATCCAATTGATTCGTAACAATTATTTTTACATACGCCAAATCCGCTTCATCGAGCATTTTTCGGGCTTTTTTACTTAAATATGCCAAGTCTCCGCTATCCAAACGTACCGCAAAAAGTCGCTTGCCTGCTTTTTCCATTTCCTTGGCAACTGTAATAGCATTGGGCATACCAATTTGTAGGGTATTGTAAGTGTCCACCAGCAAAATAAGCTGTTCGTTGGGTTGCGAATCAACGTATTTTCTAAAAGCGGTGAGTTCATCATCAAAACTTTGTACCCACGTATGCGCCATCGTATTCCACAAAGGCAAGCCGTGGTAATAACCACCCAATGTATTGGAACTAAGGTCGGCTCCGCCAATAATTGCGGCTCTGCTTGCGTGCATACCGCTCCAGGCTTGGGCGCGGCGCAAACCAAAATCTATAAACAAACGGTCGCCTACCACTTGCCGCACCCGCGAAGCTTTGGTAGCAATAAGCGACTGAAAATTGATGAGATTGAGCAACAGTGTTTCAATGAGTTGTACTTCAATAAAATTTCCCTCCACACGCATTACGGGAGCCGTAGCAAAAACCACTTCGCCTTCTTGTGGCGCGTAAATATTTGCCCGAAACTTCATATTGGCTAAATATTCCAGAAAAGGCTCGTACAAACCTTGCTCGCGCAAGTAGCGCAAAGTGTCGGTGTCGTATTGATAATTTTCTACAATATCAATCAAATTTTCCAATCCGGCAAAAATTACATAGCCGCCGTCAAAGGGATTGGTACGAAAGTAATAATCGAATACGACCCTATCCTCGTGTTTTTGTTGATAAAACAAGCCCTGCGACAAGGCTAAAGCATAAAAGTCGGTGTAAAGAGAAAGTTTATCGAATAATTTTCGCATTGCTTGATTATTTTCAAAATTTATATTGCAAACATACGCATTCGTTTGTTTTTAACCTGAGTTCGATTAATAATTCTACATAAAAAACCGGGGAAAAGCAAGAAATAGCTGTATATTTAATGCTCTGAACAACAAATATTTAACAGCTATTTCTATGATTAATTTCGATAAAATTACGGATATTTTTTGTGTTGTGGATGAATTTTGCACTAATTTTCATCAATCTACCCAAAGTTTTATAATTGGAAACAAACCCAAACGCCCACCAACAATGACAACTTCTGAAGTTGTGACCATTTATCTGCTATTTCATTTAAGCGGTTTTCGGTGTTTCAAGCACTTCTACCTTTATTATGTCCTAAAACATATGAAAACGAATTTCCTAATACGGTTTCCTACAATCGCTTTGTTGAGTTGATGCAGTCTGCCATTATGCCATTGACTATATTTGCAAAAACTTGTTGTTTAGGGAAATGTAGCGGAATATCATTTATTGACTCTACCCCATTAGGGTTTGTAAAACAAGCGGATTAAACGCAATAAAGTGTTCAAAGGTTTTGCTACAACCGAAAATCAACTATGGATGGTTTCATGGCTTTAAACTGCATATCATTATCAATGACAAAGGTGAAATTATCAGTTTTGCCATCACCCAAGCCAATGTAGATGACCGTGAGCCTTTGAAAAATGAAGGTTTTCTCAAAGCGGTTTTCGGTAAAATCTTCGGCGATAAAGGCTACATCAGCCAAAAACTCCAACAAATCCTATTTGTGGACGGTATCCATTTAATCACAACCATCCGTAACAATATGAAAAACAGCTTAATGACTATGTCTGATAAAATGCTACTCCGTAAACGCTCAGTTATTGAGACTGTGAACGACGAACTCAAAAACATCTGTCAAGTAGAGCATTCCAGACATAGAAGTGTCTGCAACTTCATAACCAACCTGATTGCAGGTATTATTGCCTATCACTTCTTGCCAAAAAAACCTTCCCTGAAATTTGGAACATTCAAATCTAATCAGTTAACTGTGTTTTATTAATCGAACTCAGGTTTTTAATAAAATGGTAGTTTTTATTTTGCGATAACATTATTAGGATTACCGAAAAATCGAACAATTATTATAGCCCTACAGAATAAGTGTTTCTGCTAAATTATACTAAAATCGAATAATTGTTGCCTATTAAAAAAGGGAAACGCATCATCATTTACGGGATTTTCGTGCAGTTTTTGTATAATCGAGTAAAAAATCTTTTTTCGCAGTATAGCAGTTTTGGTATAAAAATGCTTAGTTCCGTGTGTATTTTCGACCGTATGGGAGAAATCTCAATGTGAGAATATGAGATACCTCTCTGCGTTTCGGCAAGACAAAGTAATTTCATTTTCATTTACACAACTTTCATACTGTTTTGGTATTAGCTATTTTTCGTGGCAAAAAACAATTAATACGCTTATCTTAGCTGCCAAAAAATCATTGAAAAATGAGTACATTAAAACACAACTGGACTCGAGAAGAAGTAACTGCTTTGTACAACAAGCCGCTCATTTCACTAATTTTTGAAGCGGGGACTATGCACCGTCAGTACTTTAATCCCGAAGAAGTACAGGTTTCTTCCTTGCTTTCCATCAAAACGGGCGGTTGCCCTGAAGATTGCGCTTATTGCCCGCAAGCCGCACGCTACCAAACAGAAGTGGCGGTACACAAACTATTGGACAAAGAAACGGTACTTCAAAAAGCCAAAGAAGCACAAAGCGAAGGTGCCTCGCGTTTTTGTATGGGTGCCGCTTGGCGCGAAGTACGCGATAACCGCGATTTTGACAAAGTATTGGATATGGTGAAAGACGTGAATGCGCTGGGAATGGAAGTTTGTTGCACTTTGGGTATGCTCAGCGAATCACAAGCCAAACGCCTTAAAGAAGCCGGACTGTTTGCCTACAACCATAACTTGGATACTTCGGAGGAATTTTATGGCGATATTATCAGTACGCGTACCTATCAAGACAGAATGGATACGCTGCAAAATGTGCGCAAAGCCGGACTTACGGTTTGTTGTGGCGGAATAATAGGTATGGGCGAAAGCGAAAACGACCGTATTGCTTTGTTGCAAAATCTGGCAAATCAGCTGCCTCACCCTGAGTCGGTGCCGATAAATGCGCTGATAAGTGTGGACGGAACACCTTTGCAGGAGCAGGAAAAAGTGCCTGTTTGGGATATGGTACGCACTATTGCTGTTGCCAAAATATTGATGCCGGCATCTATGATTCGCCTTAGTGCCGGACGTGTGAATATGACCGCCGCCGAGCAAGCACTTTGCTTCTTAGCCGGCGCAAATTCTATTTTTGCAGGCGATAAATTACTCACTACACCCAATCCGAGTTTTGTTGGCGACCAAGAGCTTTTTGCGCATTTAGGGCTGCAACCTATGGAAGCATTTTGCAGCCAAAAAGTGGTAGAAAATTCGACTAAAAACGCCTAAATTCCGACAAGAAGATATGGCAAATTACAATTTGTTGCGCGCTTTTGCGGAGATAAGAAATTATCTAAAAGATATTTTCAATTTGCGGGAAGACAGGGATAGTGTTTTAAAAATAATTGAAAATATAAAGAAAAATGTTTCCTTTAAAGGCACCAATGCATGGATTTTATTTTTTGCCATTATTGTTGCTTCCATCGGATTAAATGTAAATTCTACCGCCGTAATTATCGGTGCGATGTTAATTTCTCCCTTAATGGGTCCTATAATGGGCGCGGGTTTGGCGTTGGGCATTAGCGATTTTAGTTTACTAAAAAAATCGCTTACCAGTCTGCTCATTGCAAGTGCCATTAGTGTCCTTACTTCGGCAATTTATTTTTATATATCGCCATTGCACGAAGCGCAGTCGGAACTCTTGGCGCGCACCTATCCTACTATTTTCGATGTGCTTATTGCTTTTTTTGGTGGTTTTGCGGGAATTGTAGCAGGCTCCAGTTCGCAAAAAGGAAATGCCATTCCGGGCGTAGCCATAGCTACTGCGCTGATGCCGCCTTTGTGTACCGTAGGTTATGGCTTGGCTACGTGGCAGGCAAGGTTTTTCTGGGGAGCTTCTTTTTTGTTTATCATTAATTGTGTGTTCATTGGTGTTTCCACCTACATTTTTGTCCGCTACCTCAATTTTCCCCGTATGAAATTTGAAAGCTCGGAAGTAGAAACACGCACCAACCGATGGATAAGTTTTATTTCTTTGCTTATTATTGTACCCAGCATATATTTTGCTTATTTGCTGGTTTTTGAAATAAATTTTACCCAAAATACGAATGCTTTTCTTAAAGAAAATTTCAATTTTAAGGAAACTTATATTATCAGCAAGGAAATAAATTACCGAAATTATAAAGAAAGCGAAATTACGGTAATGCTGTACGGCAAGCCGCTTAATGATAGCATTGTACAAGCATTGGAGGAGAAAAAAAATGCGTATGGCTTGCAAAAGGCAAAACTTGTAATACAACAACCGCCCGAAGAAGAACTATTGAACAAAGAACAAATCTATGCCGATATTGATGGCAGAATAAAGTCGGAGTACTTAGCCAAAATATACGATACACAAATAGGAACACTTGCGGATAAAGATGCCAAAATAAAACTCTTGGAAGACGAAATATTTGCCCTTACAGCAGTAGAACAAGAACGGGCGCAAATTTCGCAGGAATTACACTTGTTGTTTCCGGCAGTAACATCTTTTTCGGTGCAGCAAATGGCAATATATCACTTAGACAAAGATAGTATTGCCAACTGCGATACCATAACGGGCGTATTGATGCACGCCCAAAAATTGCCCAAAAAGGAGGAAGAAGCGATAAGAAAATGGTTGAAACTACGCTTGGGAGTAGATAGTGTGGGTGTTTTCTTATTTTAACGCTAAAGCAATTATTTTAACAAATATTGAATTAAAAAGGGCTTATTTAAGCCCTTTTTCTGATATTTTTATACTTTACATTTGTATATTAGAAAAATTTAGATTAACTTTAGCAACGATAAACAACAAGCAACCCAAATTAATTAACCAACCTTAAAACTTAAAAATGATGAAAAACCTATTTTATTCCCTTTTACTTATTGCCGTTCCTTTTATCCTGCAAGCGCAATCGTATGGCTTTTTGAGTGACGAAGCGTATGCTTACAATCTTTACATAAATAATGATTACGAGGGAGGTATTGCGTATGGTGCATATATAAACAATACTAAAAGCAATACTTTTACGCAATATGGCTTATACTCGTCCGTATGGAACGATGGTTCAGGGCAAGCATATAGCGTATATGGCTATTGCAACTCGCTGGGTACTGCCAATGCTTATGCAGGCTATTTTCTAGGAAGCTATGGAAGTAACGTACCTACGGGTTATGGTATTTACGCTTCTTGTAGCGGTGCTGCGAATAATTATGCCGGACGTTTTAACGGCACAACTTTAGTGGAAAACGGCAGCCTTATGGTGAACAGCGACGGTTTGGCCGGTAGTGGCAATATTATTGTAAGAGAGCAAAGTGCTAATACGTATGCCCGCATAAGCATGTATGGTTCTGAAAACGGACCAGACAACGGCGATGCTTACTGGGATATAGCTGCACGTGTACCGAATGCTACCAACACTGCCGCAAAACTAAATATGTGGTACCACGATGGAACAACCGGAACCAATATTGCTACCTTTGATGGGGAAACTCGCAGAGTGGGCGTGAATGTACTAAGCCCCGGAGCTTTGTTAGATGTACAAGGCAAAACGGATAATACGGAAAACTTGGTGAATGCTACGGTGAATTATGTTGGCACCTCGGATATTAGAGCCATTTATGGAACTTCTACACCTAATGCTACAGGTGGCTATGGTTATGGTGTGTATGGTATAGGTGGCTGGAGAGGTGGTAATTTTGTTGGACAAGGTGCTGAATATACAGGTACCGCATATGGTATTTATGCCTCAGCAACCTCATCGGGTACCACTACCGGAACACGTTATGGCGTATATGCTACTACCAGTGGTACTACCACAGGAAACGAGTATTCTGTATATGCCATAGGTGATGCATATTGTAGTGGTGGTAGCTGGACTACTTCTGACCGCGCCTTGAAAGAAGACGTAAAACCCTTGAATAATAGTCTGAATTTAGTAAAAAAACTAAAACCTACTACCTACAACTACAAACACGAAGGAAAATTAGAAGAAATGAATTTGCCTACCGAGCGTCAGTATGGTTTTATTGCCCAAGAATTGGAGCAAGTAGTACCGGAATTAGTGCGCGATGTGGACTTTGAGTTTAATGTAAATACTGAAGCACGTGACGACAACTACACCGAAACCTTTAAAGGCGTGCGCTACGATGGATTAATTCCAATATTAACCGGAGCCATTCAAGAACAACAAAGCATTATTGAGGAGCAAAACACGAAAATAGAAAGCTTAGAGCAAAGATTAGCTGCCTTAGAAAATGCACTTATGGGACAATCGCTACAAAGCAAAGACGAAGGAAGCCCACAAATTCAAAATATTTTGGACGACAGCAAAGCCCGCTTGGAGCAAAATACCCCCAATCCATTCTACAACAAAACCGTAATTCAGTATTTCTTGCCCGAAAACAGCCGCGATGCACAAATACAAATTAGCAATGTAGAAGGAAAAATAGTAAAAACCTTTCCTTTAAGCACCAGCGGATTTGGTACGATAACCGTAAATGGTGGCGAGTTAGCTGCCGGCACTTATTTTTATACCTTAAACATCGCAAATGCGACCATCGCTACCAAACAAATGATTTTGACGAAATAAGAAAAATGCGAAAAATTAATTAATATTAATTAACAATATTTTAAAATGATAGAAAAGTGTCCTTAATCGGGCACTTTTTTTATTTATAGCCGCAACCTCAGCATAGCCACTTATTTTTTAGCTCCCGAAAAATTTGACGACTGGCGAAAATTTATGAACGAAATTGCACTACTTGATGCGCAGCAAATAGTATTAATAGCCATATAATATTATTATCAAAAAAAAGCAAAGTACTAATTTCGATAATTTGCTAAAGAATACCAATAATTTATACTGGTTGTGTAAAATACTTAATGCAACTTAGTGTACCCCAAAGAACACAATATTGAAGGTACTATGCGTTTGGGGGCATTGGCAGTAAATATTTTCGCGTTGGCAGTAAATATTCAACCCACCACAGACATCATACTCTCTTGTAAAACAATAAATATTCATCCCAACCATATACTTCGCCCCACCTCCTACATTTTTATTGCTATAGCAAAAAAATCAATACCTTTGCCAACTGTATAGTTAAAAATTTGCAGCAAAAAAATACAGCAGCACAAACACTATGATACAAGCCGCCGAAAGATTACAAAGCGTAAGTACCTACTATTTTGCCAAAAAACTGGCAGAAATAGCCCAAATGCAGGCCAAAGGAGCAAAAGTTATCAATCTGGGCATCGGAAGTCCTGATTTGCCACCGCATGCTAGCGTCATAGAAACCTTGTGCGCCACAGCACAGCAGCCAACTGCGCACGCTTACCAGAGCTATACAGGCACACCTGCGCTGCGCAATGCTTGGGCGCAATGGTTTAAGCATATTTTTAATGTGTCACTTTCCCCGCAAAATGAAATTTTGCCATTAATGGGCTCCAAAGAAGGCATCATTCACATCACCCAAGCCTTTGTCAATGCCGGAGACATTGTTTTAGTACCCGAACCCGCTTATCCTGCTTATGCTGCCGCCGCAAAACTGGCAGAAGCCCAAGTAATTCATTTCCCTTTGCTGGAAGCCACAAACTGGCAGCCGGATTTTGATTTTCTATATAAAATTGCCACCCAAAAACCTAAACTATTGTGGTGCAATTATCCCAATATGCCCACCGGAGCCACTGCCGAAACAGCAACTTACCAAAAACTAATTGATTACTGTCGAGAAAACGAAATACTATTGGTAAATGACAATGCCTACGCCCTCATTTTAAACCAAAATCCGCAGAGTATTTTTCAGTACGAAGGCGCGAAAGAAGTAGCTTTAGAGTTAAATTCGTTGAGCAAATCGCACAATCTGGCGGGTTGGCGTTTGGGTACAGTAAGCGGCGCAGCACAGTTTATTCAGTCGGTGCTAAAGGTAAAAAGCAATATGGATTCGGGTATGTTTGCGGGTTTGCAAGCCGGCGCAGTTGTAGCCTTAAATCTGCCCGCCTCTTGGAGCAATAGTTTGAATGAAATTTATCTTTCCCGCCAAAAAGTAGCTATAAAATTAGCCCAAAAACTGTCGTGTACCCTACCCACTTATACACAAACAGGCTTATTTGTTTGGGCAAAAATTCCTGACGCTATTGTGTCCGTAGAAGATTGGGTGGACGAAATTTTACAGGAAAAACATGTATTTATCACCCCCGGAACACTTTTCGGAGAAAATGGCAAACGTTATATTCGTATTTCGTTGTGCAATGACACAAGCGTTTTTGAAGAAGTTTTGCAACGATTGGCTTAATCACAAATACTAAAAACAGGAATGAAAACAATAGCCGTAATAGGTCTGGGCTTAATTGGAGGCTCATTGGCATTGAGTTGCCGAAAAAATAACTTTGTCCAAAAAGTTCTGGGCATCGACGAGTCGGCAACGCACGCCGAACAAGCACTTGCTTTGCATTTGGTTGATGAAATAACGGATTTAACAACTGCTTGCACCCAAGCAAATTTATTGGTATTAGCCATTCCCGTTGATGCTATGGTGAAAATATTGCCCAAAATATTAGATTTAGCCACGCCAAATTTGGTTATTACCGATGTAGGTTCTACCAAACAGGCAGTTTTGGAAAGCATTGCGCATCATCCCAAAAGAAATCAGTTTGTTGCCGCACACCCAATGGCGGGAACGGAATTTTCGGGACCTTCAGCAGCTTTCGACACGCTTTTTCAAAACAAAGCCTGTATCATTTGCAATGCCGCCGACAGTAATCCCGAAGCCGTAGCACAAGTAGAGGCACTTTTCCGAAACATCGGCATGCACCTTATTTACATGAACGCTGCCGAACACGACATTCACGCGGCGTATATTTCGCACATATCGCACATAAGTTCTTTTGTGTTGGCACTTACGGTACTTCAGAAAGAAAAAAGTGATGAAGCAATTTTTGAAATGGCAAGTGGTGGTTTTGAATCTACGGTACGTTTGGCAAAAAGTTCCGCAGCAATGTGGACACCCATTTTTTTACAAAACAAAAACAATATTTTAGCCGTTTTGGATACTTATCGCCATTTTTTACAGCAATTTTATGATGCTATAGCCAAAACAGATGCAGAAAAATTGAATACTTTAATGCAAGAAGCTAATGCCATAAAACCCGTATTAAAGCGAAAATTTGAACGATAGAATACACTTATTAAGCATTTTTAAGCAAAATATACCCACAATTTTAGGTTAAATTAGTTTACATTTGTATAAAAACAAACAATATGTTAGAAGCAATATCGGATTTCACTACTTGGGGTTTGCCGCAAAACCGCCCTATTTTCATTGCAGGACCCTGTAGCGTAGAAAGCCCAACACAAGTAATGCAAACAGCTTTGGGTTTGAAAGATAGCGGCATTCAGTTTTTGCGTGGCGGTATTTGGAAACCGCGCACACGTCCCAATTCTTTTGAAGGTATTGGCAGTCAAGGATTACAATGGCTAAAAGATGCCGGCAATGCTATAAATGTACCTGTAATGACCGAAGTGGCAAACGCCAAACATGTGTACGAAGCCCTGCGCAACCAAATAGACGTATTGTGGATTGGCGCACGAACAACAGTCAATCCTTTTTCGGTGCAGGAAATTGCCGATGCTTTGCGCGGCGTGGATATTCCGGTTTTTGTAAAAAATCCTATCAATCCCGACTTAGCTTTGTGGATAGGTGCCTTAGAACGCTTGCAGCAGTCGGGCATACGCAAAATTGCTGCCATACATCGCGGTTTTTCTTCTCACGCCGACTCGCGCTATCGCAATATTCCGCTCTGGGAAATTCCTATCGAACTAAAACGCCGCATACCGGATTTGCCCATTATCATCGACCCCAGCCACATTGCCGGAAAACGGGAATTGTTGTTCGACCTGTCGCAAAAAGCCTTCGATTTGGATTTCAACGGCATAATTATTGAAACACACATCACACCCGACAAAGCACTAAGTGATGCCGCACAGCAAATAACGCCCGAACAATTTGTAGCCTTAAAGAAAAATATCGTATTGCGAAAATCGGCTGCCGAAAATCCCGACTTCAATGCAGAATTAGAGCACTTACGCCACGAAATAGATTTGATTGATGAAGAAATTTTGCAAATTTTTGCCAAAAGAATGACTATCGCCGAAAAAATAGGTTTGTGTAAACAAAAAAACAAAGTGACCATTTTGCAAAAAGACCGATGGGATACCATTTTGCGGACACGCATTGAAGATGGCAGTAAAAAGGGCTTGTCGCAGGATTTTGTTGTAAATATGTACAACAATATTCATAAAGAATCTATTCGCCACCAAACCAAAATTATGAACCAAGACAGCGGAGAGCGAAAAACAGAATAATTTTTGCTTCCCAAAACAATTAAACTTTGGCAGAAACTGTTTGTTCATAAGTAGAAAATTTTTAAGAAAAGATGATATTTCACCGCCAATTAAGCAAAAATGTATTCGTATTATTATTAAGCATAATTTTTTCCGGCATCAATGCGCTGGCACAGCAAGTGTATTTTCAGGCAAAACTGGAAAATCTGCCAGATAGCGTCGCCGTAAAACTTTGGCAAAGCGCGCCTACATTTGTCTTGGAAGGATTAAAGCAAATTGAGGGAACGCTGGACAAACAGACATTTACCGCAAAATTTGCCCTCGAAAGCCCGCAAACCATAGATTTTACCGTAGGAAAGCAATCTATCAATCTTTTTGTAGCACCCAACGACAGTCTCATTTTTAACGCCAATGCCGATTCCTTGCAAAGTTCGGTAACTTTCATACAAAACCAAGCCGGAACACAAAATACCTTTTGGCACGATTTCAACAATACTTTCAAAGCCGATTACGCCACCGTGAGTGCCGAGAACAAAATGCTCGAAACCAACAATATTGATGCTTTTGAAATGGAATCTTTCGGCAAGCAAACGCAGCAGTGGAAGTATTACAAACAAGCAGCGCAAAAGGAAAAATTTAGCAAAGTATTTTCGCAGTTTATGGAGCAGCACATACAGTATCACTACAATTATTTGATGATGGCTTATCCTATTGTACGCGGAAATGCCAACACCAAAACTATGACTGTTCAGCCCTTGCCCCGCATTATGCTGGAAGACACCGAAAAATTGCAAATAAATAATCCCGAAGCACTTATAAGTTCGGAGTATCGCTTGTTTATTTATTATTATATCACTTATCTCGCTTCGCAAGCCAATGATTTTCAGAAGTTTAGCGATATGAGTTCGTCTTGTGGAATGAAATACACTATGGCTCTCGAAAAATTGGACGGCAATGTATTACAGTACTATGTAAGTCGTTTTTTGTTGGATAATGGCGATTTGGTATTGCCGTCTATGTTTCGCAGAATTGTGTCGGAAATAGAAGAGCGTGAAAATGGCGCACGCTATGCGGCGATAATCAGAGAATTTCAGGCAGAACGCTTGGCTGCTACCGACCCTGTGGAAGAAGAAAAGCCCAAAGAAGAAGGCAAGCCTACTATCAACGATGCTATAATGGTAGATATGAATGGAAAAGAAGTGAAATTGAGTGATTTTGACGGAAAAGTAGTGTATATGGACTTTTGGGCAAGTTGGTGCGGACCTTGTAGGGCGCAATTTCCGCATGCAAAAGTATTACACGAAAAATTTAGCAAAAAAGAATTGGAAAAAATAGTGTTTTTGTACATAAATATTGACAAAGATGCCGAAACTTGGAAAAAAGCCGTAGAAACTTTAGGAATGGAAGGTTTTCAGGCACATTCGCCCGGCGGCTGGCAATCCAAAGCTGCCTCGTATTTTCAGCTAAACAGTATTCCGCGCTATATGCTGATGAACAAAAAAGGAAAAATAGTAGATATCAATGCCAAACGCCCGCAACAATTGGACGAAATTTACGAAGATATAATGCAGTTGCTTAACGAAAAATAACTTATTTTAGCCGTTCAACTACCAAAAAAATTGTATTAAACGATGAGCAAAGCACCAAATAGTATCCAAAATATTGTGGAATTATTGCGCAATAACCACGCCGCCAAACAAAAAGTATTTCACCTTTGTCTCGGTATTTTTGATAAAATGCGTTACATGACACAGCAAATAACGGAGGCAATTAACCAATCCATTGAAGATGTAGCTTGGGTGAGTGCCGAGTTTATGGACAAAGGAGAGTTCGAGTTTCAGGTGCGCTTGTCGGGAGAGTTAATTGTGTTTTCTTTCCATTCCAACATTATCACCTTTCCCGAAAATCATGTCATCAACGCGAACCCTTATATCAAAGAAAACGAATTGCGCTCTTATTTTGGCGTTTTTTTGGCGTACAATTTTTTAAACGATGCCATAAAATACAATCGTCTGCACGACCAAGGCTATCTTATTGCACGTATGTTTGTAAATATTGATGAGAAGTATTACATAGAAGGCGTGCGGCAACTCAATTTTTTGCATCCCAATGTTGCCGAAAACGACCTCCATGACGAAATGTTATTTGCTTTTATAAGCTCTTGCTTTTTAGCCGCCCTTCAAAACAATTCGGTAGTACCCGATTTCGAGTCGGAAAAAGTAATCAATATTGCCCAGCTCATCAATAGCCGTATGTTGGGAAACATCCAAAAAGTGGGCTATCAGTTGGATTAACCTAAGCGCAATAAGGCAAAATTTACAAAAATATTTTTGGCTTTGAAACCAACAACTATTTGCTAAGTGTCAAAATAACACTAAGTTTGTAGCATGTTTTTTTATAAAAAGAAATAAAAACAGCATTTTGTTGCAAAAAATGGATCATTTAAAAGAAAGTAAAATACAGAAAATTGGTGTTTTTACCAGTGGAGGAGACGCACCCGGAATGAATGCTTGTGTGCGTGCAGTAGTGCGTACTGCTATCTATTACGGCAAGGAACCTTATGGCATTTACAGAGGCTACGAAGGAATGATAGAAGGCGATATAAACCCTTTGGGTGTTCGTTCGGTAAGTGGTATTATTAATCAAGGTGGTACTATTTTAAAATCGGCGCGCAGCAGTAGGTTTATGACCGAAGAAGGGCGCAAAGAAGCCTTTGAACAACTACAAAAACATGGTATTGAAGCTGTAGTAGCTATTGGAGGCGATGGTACTTTTAAAGGTGCTCATGCCTTGTACGAAGAGTATGGAATTCCTATTATAGGCGTTCCCGGAACCATCGACAACGACTTAGCGGGCTGCGATTATACCTTGGGCTATGATACTGCCACCAATACAGTACTCCATTCTATAGATGCCATTCGCGATACGGCACAGTCGCACAATCGCTTGTTTTTTATTGAAGTAATGGGGCGCAATTCGGGCTTTATCGCCTTGCGTACTGCCATTGCCGGCGGTGCAGAAGCTGCTGTAATTCCCGAAGATGAGATGACCGTTGAAGACCTTATTGGTGTTTTGGAAAGCGGCTCTCATTCCAATAAAACTTCGAGTTTGGTAATTGTTGCCGAAGGCAAAGAAAGTGGCAATTCGTTTGAGTTGGCGCGCAAAGTACGCCAGAGTTTCAGTTACTACGACACGCGTGTAACCGTACTCGGACACGTACAACGCGGCGGTAGTCCTACTTGTTTTGATAGAATTTTAGCTTCGCGTTTGGGACTTTTGGCGGTAGAAGCTATCTTAGAGGGCAAAAAAGATGTAATGGTAGGGATGATTCATCGACATGTTGCCTACACGCCTTTTGAAGAAGCCGTCCGCAGCCGAAACGAGATAGACCCCGAACTAATTCGCGTAAGTAAAATATTGTCCATTTAAATAAAAAACATACTATGATAATTGTTGCAGATAGCGGCTCTACCAAATGTGACTGGGTGCGCGTGAAAGGTAAGCACGACCAAGAAAAATGCAGTACAATGGGTTTTAATCCGTTTTTTCACAGCACCGAATTTATTGCAGAAGAATTGCGTAAACACCCCGAACTCATTGCTACGCCGGAGGAAGTGACGCATATTTATTATTACGGAGCCGGCTGTTCCAGCGAAAAACTCTGCAAACAGGTAGAAACTGCTTTGGCATCTATTTTTACACACGCCCATATTCAGGTAAGGCACGATTTGGATGGCGCAGCCTATGCTACTTTTGAACACCAAGACGGTATTGCTTGTATTTTGGGTACGGGTTCAAACTCGTGCTTTGTGGCTGCCGATGGTACTGTTACCCAAAAAGTACCTGCCTTGGGATATATTCTTGGCGACGAAGGAAGTGGTTCTTATTTTGGCAAAAAACTCATCAGCTATTTTTTGTACGAAAAATTGCCTCTGCCCATACACCAAAAATTTGCCGAGAAATACGGACTTACCAAAGAGGAAGTGTTTAAAAACGTATATATGCGCCCCAATTCCAACGTATATTTAGCTTCGTTTATGCGCTTTTTGTCCGACAATCGCAATGATGATTTTGTCCGCAATTTTATTTACAAAGGATTTTCCGAATTTATTACTACCCACATCTGGAAATACGAAAACTACCGCGAAGTTCCGGTGCATTTTGTAGGTTCTGTGGCGCATTATTTCCAAGATTTGTTGCGCGAAGAAGCGCGTATTCATCATCTTACTATCGGCAATATTGTAAAACAGCCGATTTGGAATTTGGTGGAATATCATTCATTATCCAACTAAAAAATTCTTGAATAATCGATGCAAGTAGGAAGAAGGTACTCGCTTTTTCAAACGCTGAACTGGGGTAGAAAATATATTTTGTGGTTTCTACTGTTCGATAGTATTGTTATTAGTTTGTATTATTTCACCCAATGGAGTTGGATGGCAATTCCTTGGCAGCCCATTTCGCTTATTGGCATTGCCGTGGCATTTTATTTGGGATTTAAAAACAATTCTTCGTACGAACGCCTCTGGGAAGCGCGTAAAATTTGGGGCGGAATTGTAAACGATTCACGCTCATTTACAGTATATACCCGCGATTTTATTAATAATGACGATGCCCAAACGCCGCAAAGTGAAAAACAATTACAACATTTGCGCAAGCAAGTAGTGCAAAGGCATATTGCTTGGCTGTACGCACTTACATACCAACTGCGGGTGGTAAAAGACTGGGAACATAAAAGTGATTTTGAGCAAGAATTAAGAACCTATTTAGGCACACAGACCTCGCCCGATTCGTACAAAAAATTGGCAAATTACTTATCGCAGCAAGAGTACGATTATATAATGAGCAAAGACAATAAAGCCTCACATTTGCTGAGTTTGCAATCGAAAGCCTTAATGAATTTGCGCAAAGAAGGTATTATTGAGCATTTTCGCCATTTGGAAATTCAAAATCATATTCGCAGTTTTTATGAATTGCAGGGAAAATCCGAGCGTATAAAGAATTTTCCCTTTCCGCGACAGTATGCTACTGTAAATTACTTTTTTGTATTGTTGTTCATTATACTATTGCCTTTTGGAATGTTAGATGTATTTAATACCGAAATTTGGCGCGCATACATTTGGGTAGCAATTCCGTTTTCGGTTGTAGGGTCGTGGGTGTTTTGGATGATGGAAATGATAGGCGATTACAGCGAAAATCCTTTTGAAGGCTTGTATAACGATGTGCCTATTACCAATATAAGCAGCAGTATTGAAAGAGATATTTTGCAAATGCTGGATGAAACAGACTTGCCGGAAGTGACGAAGCCAATTACGGAATTTCAGTTGTTGGTGTAGTTAGTGAATTACCAATTTTAGGACTTCGGTTTTTTCTTCAAATTGTAGTTTTAGAAAGTAGATGCCTTTAGGTAGCCTTGTGTCAAATTCATATCGCGTAAGTATTGATGTACTATGCAATACTTCTTGCCCTAAGCTATTGTAGATATAAAGTGCATTGGGTTTATTTCCAAAGTTGAGTGTAAATATTCCGTTATTCGGATTGGGATAAAGGGAAGCTAATGAATTTGCGATGGCTTCGTCTAAACCACTAGTAGTGTCAGTATATCTAAAAATAAAAGCATCAGAATTTTTAATAGAGGTAAGACTAATATTGTTATTGATTTCAGCATTTTGGCTAATATAATCCGCAAAGGAGCCAGTAACAAACAAATGATTGGCGTAATCGGTATAGATACTGAAATTGTTTACGTTAAAATACTCAGACCAAATATAATTGCCATAAGAATCCAATTTCAGTAAAAAATTGTTATTTCCGTTAGCAATTTGTTGCAGCAATACATAGTCTGTACCATCAGGATTTAGGTCAAAAGTAACCCAATACTGTGCGCTTACATAAATATTCCCGTCTTTGTCGGCAATTATTTGGCGAGGAATTTCACCGGTTAAAGCACCAAATTTTTCAACCCACAAGAAGTTTCCATTCGGGTCTAATTTTAATACAAATAAATCTTCTATATAATCCAAATAAGTACTTTGTAAAATCGCCTCGTTTTCACTGAGGTCAAAATCTACGGTACTTCTAAATCTGCCCAAAACAAATATATTTCCTTGTTCGTCCGTAGTAATTGATTTTCCGTCATCAGCGTAAGTGCCTCCAATTTGCCTTAACCACAAAAAGTTGCCATTAGCATCTAATTTTTCGATAAAAATATCACTATTATCGCTCCCATTGCTCGTATAATTTATGGGATTGGTGGCAGTATTAAAGTTAGCCGTTTCTGAAAAAAAACCTGTAATTAATAAATTATCTTTACTATTAATACTAATTTCAGCGCATGTATCATCTCCACTTCCACCATGTTGTTTGTACCAAAGTAAGTTACCATTTTTGTCAAACTTACAAATAAAACCGTCACTAAGACCTTTATTGTCAAATAATTTTACACCGTTTTCGCTATAAATACTTGGACTATCAAAACTTCCTGTCACATAAACATTGTCATTGCTATCCAATTTTAGGTCAGAAATGTTGTCATCACCTTCGCCTCCCAACTGCTTTGCCCATAAATAGTTACCATTTGGGTCAAGTTTTAGCAAAAAGGCATCTTTTGCCCCTTTGCCATATAGGTAAATTGAGTCGGGACTTGGGTCAAAATCAGCCTTACCTGTAAAGTACCCTACAGCATATACATTTCCATCCGTATCGGTTGTAATACGATTTACCATATCTTGCTCTATTCCGCCAATTTGTTTTACCCAAATAAAATTTCTATCAGCATCCAATTTTTGAATATAAATATCATGAAATGATTGTTCGGCATAAAGCAGATAAGCCGCACCGGAAGGATTAAAATTTACTTGAGCTGTAAAAACACCGGCATTAATAATATTTTCATATTTATCAATTACAGTGAATATGCCAATATCTTTCCCTTCTCCGCCCACTTGGTAAATCCAATCTAAATTCACTATCTGGCAAAAAGCATTTGTTGGAATGATAAAAATTAAATATACAAGAAAGAATAAGTACTTTTTCATAAAAACAGAATTAATATGTGAAATTTTCATTAGCTAAATTAAATATTTTTTCATATTATTCCAAACAAAAACAAAAAAAAAAAAGACTGCCCAAAATAGAGCAGCCTCTCCAAACCAAAAATTCACACTATGAAAAACTATTCCTTATCGAAGCATAATTCTACGAGCTCATCGTTTTCAAAAACCATATAAGTTCGCAGTGTTTCATTAGAAGTTCGCATTTCTCCTATGGCGTATTTAGAACCATCCGAAGAATTGCCATTGTGTTTTATCGTAACTTTTTGTGGCGGATTGTTTTCAAAAAAAGTTGTTAACATTTTCACCGCCTCGGTGGGTACCGTATTGTTTTCGTTGCCATTTATGGTCAGCAAAATATTACTTGCCATATAAGTACCTAACTTTTCAGGGTCATTTTGCTCAATAGCTTTGCCTATGGCACTAATATTCGTTTGCGAATAGCTTTTTTCTTGTTTCATAAATAACAATAAACCAAAAATTACCACTAAAAAAATTCTCAATAATTTCATGAGTTTATAAGTTTTGATACCTTTGAATAAATTTTTTTTCATTAGTTTAATACAAATCATGTACCAAAACGATAAAGTTGCATTAATTATTTTAGATGGTTGGGGACACGGACAAGTGCGCAAAGCCGATGCCATTGCCAATGCACATACGCCATTCGTAAGCAGCCTTTACCACCAATATCCCAATTCCGAATTAGTTACTTTCGGTAAACAAGTAGGCTTGCCGCAAGACCAAATGGGCAATTCCGAAGTAGGGCATATGAATTTAGGCGCGGGGCGTATTGTTTATCAAGACCTTTTGCGCATTGATGTAGCCATCGAAAATAATGAACTGGTGCATGCAAAAACCTTTCAAAACTTAGTTGCTCACGCAAAACAACACAACAAGCCTATCCATTTGGTGGGTTTAGTTTCTGACGGCGGCGTACATTCGCACATAGAACATCTAAAATATTTGTGTAAAAAATTAAGCGAAAACGGCGTATCGCAAGTTTTTGTACACGCTATAACGGACGGGCGCGACACTGACCCGAAGTCGGGAGAACATTTTATAGCAGATTTGGAAAATTATATTCAGCCACTTTCGGCAGAAATAGCCAGTATTTGCGGCAGATACTACGCAATGGACCGCGACAAACGCTGGGAGCGCATCAAAAAAGCCTATGATTTGTATGTATCGGCTACGGGCGAAAAAACACAAAATCCGGTAGCTGCAATTCAGCAATCGTATGCCAATGGCGTAACAGACGAGTTTATTTTGCCAATTGTTTGTACCGACGACTCCGGCAAACCCAAAGCCACTATACAAGATGGCGATGTGGTGCTTTGTTTCAATTTTCGCACCGACCGCTGCCGCGAAATAACACAAGTGCTTTCTCAAACGGATTTTCCCGAATTTGGAATGAAAAAATTGGATTTGTACTATGTAACGATGACCACTTACGACAAATCTTTTCAAAATGTACACGTTATTTTTGACGACAGCAATCTGAAAAACACCTTGGGAGAAGTGTTGGAACAACAACACAAAACCCAACTTCGTGCCGCCGAAACAGAAAAATATCCGCACGTTACTTTCTTTTTTTCGGGCGGAAAAGAAACGCCTTTTGTTGGCGAGCAGCGCATTCTCATTCCTTCGCCCAAAGTGGCTACCTACGACCTTCAGCCGGAAATGAGTGCGCCGCCTTTGGCAGATGCTGTGACAGACTTTTTGCAAAAAAATAAGCCCAATTTTGTATGTTTAAATTTTGCCAATCCTGATATGGTGGGACACACCGGCGACTGGAATGCAGTGAAAAAAGCCGTAGAAACAACCGATGCCTGCGCCGAAAAAGTAGTGAACAAAGCCTTAGCCTTGGGCTATTCCATTTTTATCTTGGCAGACCACGGCAATGCCGATTTTTTGGTAAATGAAGACGGAACGCCTAACACTGCTCATTCCAAAAATCCGGTACCTTGCTTTTTTATCGATAAAAATTACAAACCTCATCTCAAAAATGGAAAATTGGGCGACCTTGCGCCGACTATTTTACACTTGATGCATATTCCAATTCCGGCGGAGATGAACGGCGAAAATTTATTAGCAGATTAGTTTTTACCCAAATTTTTTATACGTAAAATGAAAAGCCTTATCATTCGCATTGAATGTGCAGATGCCATTGGATTGGTGTTTAAAATTACTGAAATATTTTTCCGTGCAAAACTCAATATCATTGAAAATGGAGAGTACGTGGACGAACTAAACAAACGTTTTTTTATGCGCTCGGTGGTTTCGGGACAAGTGCCTGACAATGAAGCACTTAAAAGAGATTTGCTACAAGTATTGCCGCAAGGTGCAAGGGTGGATATTTCTACCAATGATACGAAAAAAATTGTTGTTTTTGCTACCAAAGAGCACCATTGTTTAGGCGATTTGCTGTTGCGAAATTTGTACAAGCAAAGTAATTTTGAAATTCAGGCGGTTATTGCCAATCACGCTGACTTAGGCGATTTGGTGCGAAAGTTCAACCTGACTTTTCACTACCTGCCCACCGAAGGAAAAACGCGCCAAACACACGAAAGCAAAATAGGGACACTATTGGCAAAATATAACTACGATTACCTTGTTTTGGCTAAATACATGCGTATTCTCAGTCCCGAATTTGTGGCGCAATTTGCGTATAAAATCATCAATATTCATCACTCATTTTTGCCTGCTTTTATTGGTGCGAAACCTTATAACCAAGCTTTTGAGCGAGGCGTAAAAATTATTGGTGCCACGGCGCATTTTGTTACAGACGATTTAGACCAAGGACCCATTATTTATCAAGATGTAATGAATGTGAGCCATCATTATACTGCCAAAGAACTGGCAAAAGCCGGCAAAGAAGTAGAAACAGCCGTGCTGGCGCGCGCCTTAGAATTAGTGTTTGAGGAGCGGGTGATGATAAACGGGAATAAGACAATTATTTTTTGAGGGAGGAATAATCTAACAAATATATAAAAAATGGCAATATTATCATTGCAAGGTAAACACCTTTTGCTCCAGAAGAATAATTTGGGCTATGAATTATCGTTAGTAGGATCAAATATAGTATATTCATAACATTCGACAATACAAATAATAAAAGGTACTTCATCATCTTAGGTCTAATGGACAAAATTTTCTGTTCGTTTTTGGAAATCAACTTCCAATTTACTTGGAATTTCTCCGAAGTATGCTACTATTCCTTTTTTCGGATAGCGGCTAAATAGTCCGTATCTGCCCAAAAGCCGCCCCCAAGTTTTCAATAATACGCGAAGCCGTAACCGCTTCTTCCGACAGTTTTTTGGCTGCAATATCACCTGCCAAGCCGTGTACATATACGCCCAAAATCGCTGCATGACTTGGCACATAGCCTTGCGCCAACAAACCCATAATAATCCCACAAAGTACATCGCCGCTTCCGGCAGTAGCCATTCCAGGATTTCCGGTGCTATTGAAATACACACTACCGTCAGGAAGTGCTACGGCAGAATACGCTCCTTTCAACACCACTATCATTTCGTAGCGTTGGGCGAAATTTTGTAGTTTTTCCAATCGAGACTCGCTATCGGCAAATTTTTTTCCTACCAAACGCTCAAATTCTTTTACATGCGGCGTGAAAATGCTGTGCGGAATAATTGCCGACAACCATTCTTTATTTTTTGCAATAAGATTAATGGCATCGGCATCAAAAACCGCCGGACGCATCATTTGCTCAATGGTTTTGTACAAAGCCCATTCGGTAGTTGCGTCTGTACCAATGCCCGGACCTACGCCAAATGTATGATACGCATCTATTTCCGGCGCGTCTGTCCATTTTTCCTCATCTGAGTTATACTTGCACATTGCTTCGGGAACGGCAGTTTGCATAATAATATTAGCATTTTGCGGAATAAGGCAAGTGAGCAAGCCCAAACCCGCCGACAAAGCTGCTTTTGCCGACAATACTGCAGCACCCATTTTTCCTTCACTTCCGGCAATGAGCAAAGCGTGTCCAAAATTTCCTTTGTGGGCAAATTTCGGGCGTTGTTTTAGTATTTTGGCGACAAAATCGGCATCCAAATAATGAGCAATATGCTCTGTTTCTTCAATGGCTTTTGCGTCTAAACCAATGTCTATCAAATACCAATCGCCTACGTATCGGTCATTTTCGGCAAACAAAAAACTCATTTTAGGAAACTGAATACTCAAGGTAATATTGGCTTGCACAATAGCACCTTTGCGCTGCTCCTGATTATAGTCCACACACAAACCACTCGGCACGTCAATACTCACTACAAGCGCATTTTGCCGATTGATGTACTGAATAGCTTCCGCAAACGCGCCTTCTTCTACCGAACGATTTGTTCCGGTACCCAAAAGTGCATCAATAACAATGGTATTGGCAGGCAAATTTTCATTTTCCTTTAAATAATTTAAATCGAAAATAGGTGTTCTTATTTTTTGCAATTTTTCGTAATTCAGCAAAAAATCTTGGCTTGCTTGTGCTATATCCGCTACAACAATTACAGATACCTCGTACCCACTTTGTTGCAACAATCGGGCTATCACCAAGCCGTCGCCGCCATTGTTTCCCACACCGCAAAATACGCAAATGCTTTCCGGCGGCGAAAAATAGGTTTGCAACCAATGCGCACATGCATTGCCTGCACGTTCCATCAAATCTTCGGAACTTATTCCCTGATTTTCAATAGTTTGTTGGTCTATTTGTCTTGTTTTTTCGGCAGTAAATATTTTCATACGCAAGCTAAAATTGAATTTTGTATAATTTGGTACGATTATGGTGAAAATAAGTTCAGGCGTGCTTGAACGTTAGCATAATAGCACGATGATGTTATGGCAAATGAAAATGCTGCATCAAATATTATGCAATTTATTAAAAATATTCAATTAACCAAAAGCATTTTGCTTAATCCCTGAATGCATGGATATATTATACTTCCTAAAAGTTATTAGTAGAAAATGGTGGCTTATCTTGTTGGTATCGCTGATAAGTGCCATAGCGACCTATTATTTTTTGAGCCAGCAGCCAAAAAAATACTTTTCGCGTGTAACCATTTCTACCGGATTTATTGATGAGGTAAAATCTACTTTGATAGACGAATATGGTTTCCAAAGACCTTATATTCGCGAGTTTACGGTTGATAATAAATTTATATCTTTAGAAGAAGAGTTTAAGTCCCCGCAAGCCTTGTACTGGTTGGGATACAAACTTTTTCTGCACGATATCAATAGCCCTAAGCCTTTTAGCAACTTAGAGCGATTGTTGGATTTTTATTCCCCCGAAGAAATTGACAGAGCCGTAGAACTTTTTTTGCTGAAGTCCGATTCTTTGGTAAGTTTAGACCCCGACAAAGCAGAAGATGTGATATTGTTGGACATGTTGCAAAAAACGGGTTATTACCCCGATACGCTAAAACCCAACATCAATGCCGAACGCTACAAAGAAACAGACAACCTTCGGGTGGAATTTACTTCGCACAATCCACAACTTGCCGCATTTGCGGTAAATGAAATAAGCAAAGACATTATCCGCTATTATACCAATATTAAACAAATACGGGCTAAAAATACCGTAAGTTTTTTTGAGGAACAGGCAGATAACCGCAAAAATATTATGGATAGTAAAATTTCGGAGCTGAATCGCTTTAAAGTGATGAATAATATTAGTGAGCTTTCGGAACAACGCAGTGCTTATATCAATAAAATTAATGAATTAGAAAGCCAAAAAGAAGAAGCCAAGAAAAATATTGAAGCAAATTTAAAAGGTATTCAGAATATTGACATTTACCTTACGCAAGGTACAAAAGATTATGAAACTATTCAACTCAAAAACAAGGCAATTGAAGATTTGCGCAAAAGGCGCGACAATTTGTTGAACAAATATATTGCCACAGGGCAAAACGATGAAAATATACGCTTGGAGTTGGAAATGGTGAAAAACGAATTGGAAACCCAAATAAAAGCTACTGCCAGCGACAACGGACTTTATACTGCCAGCAGCGACCAAGAGCTTATTTTGAAAAAAATAGACTACGAAATTGAGTTGGAAGGAGCCAAAACAAGCCTTTCGCTTATTGATGCGGAAATAACGCGCCTGCGTACAAAACTCGCCGAATTGGTGCAGTTGGAAGCCAATGTACAAGCCATAGAGCAGCAAGTAACGGTAGCTTCGGAAGAATATGGCAAGGTGGTGACAAAGTTGGAAGACTCGAAAGTAGCTTTGGGTGGTGCCGAAAACACACTCAATATTATTGAAGATGGAAAAGTTGCCCAAACGCCTATTTCTCAGAAAAAAAGTATCATTGCAACAATGGCTGGCTTGGGTACTTTGGCACTTTGTAGTGTGTTGCTGTTTATTTCGGTGTTTTTTGACAGACGCTACCACTCGCCGCAAAATATTCAGCGTCTTTTGCAAGAAAATATCTTGGAATATGTGCCGCAAATACAGTTTCAGCAGTTGGATTTGGAACGCTACTTTAATAGTGTGAGCCAACATGAAAAAGACGAAACTTTTAAGCAAAATCTGCGCAAGCTGCGTTTTTATATCGAAAATAATCGCCTAAAAAAATGGATTTTTACCAGCAACGAAGAAGGTGAAGGAAAAACCTTTATCATCAGTGCGTTGGCGTATTTGTTTGCGCTGAACAAGCACAAAGTGTTGGTAATAGATGCCAATTTTAAGCACAATGGGCTTACGCAAATGCTGATGCAGGAAAAACAAGAAGCCAATCTTACCGCCAATGAGTTGATTAAAGACTATGGGCTGGACAAAGTATTTGTTTCGCAAAAACTCATTAAGTTAGATGAGCAAGCCGGCGTTGATGTAATTGGGTGCTATGGCAATTTGCTGTCGCCTTCGGAAATACTATCGGGCAAAGATTTTGATAAATTATTGGAAGAACTAATGTATATTTACGACTACATTTTAATAGAAACGCCGGCGATGTCGCAATACAGCGATACACGCGAACTGATTGGATTTTGTGATGCAATAATGATGGTGGTGTCGGCGGAAACGTCTTACAAATCGCGCCACAAAAGCAATATATCGTTTCTTCAAAATGTACCGAAACACTTTGCCGGATTGATTTTGAATAAGGCAAAACAAGAAAATTTTTATTAGAAAAAAAGATATTTTTAGGCTACTGTTGCACACGCTCCATGTTTAAACTTTCCCAAAATTATTGGTACAAGTCGGGTTTGTTAACGCTTTTAGAAGGTTCTATCAGTACCTTTTTGGGCTTTGCGGGCGTTTTTTTGCTATTGCGCAGTCTTTCCAAAGATGCTTATGGTACGTGGGTACTTTTTTTTACGGTAAGTTCTTTTGTAGAAATGGCGCGCTATGGTATGGTGCAAAATGCTTTGGTGCGCTTTTTGGCGTATACCGACAAGGAGCAATATCCGCGTATTGCCACTACCTCTTTTTTCATCAATTTCGGGCTTACTGTTTTTAGTGTTTTGCTGCTTTTGGGGCTGGCTACGCCTTTAAGCAAATTGTGGAACGTACCCGAACTTCCACCCATGTTGCATTACTATTGCATTACCACTATTTTCCTTACGCCGCTTACGCAGTTCAATTTTATGCAGCAGGCAAACCTCGACTTCAAGGGAATTTTCTTTGCCAATATTAGTTATCGCCTTATTTTTTTTCTTTATGTGCTGTACCGTTTTGTCCATGACCACCAAATAAGTTTACTATCCTTGGCGCAAGTACAAACCTTTGCAGCAATGTGTGCGGCACTCCTTTCTTATTTTTTGGCAAAACCCTACTTGCGTTTTAGCAAGCAAATTAGTCTTCATTGGCTGTATCAGTTGCTGCATTTCGGGAAATATGTATTTGGCACAAACTTGGTGTCGATGCTTTCGCGCAATTTAGACCGTATGATGCTGGGCGCAATGCACACTACAACCGAAGTAAGTCTTTATGATGTGGCCATTAAAATAAACAATCTGTTGGAAGTGCCTTCTACGGCAATCGCTTCGGTGGTGTATCCGCAAAATGCTATTCGCTCGCAAGCACAAGGCAAGGAGGCAGTGCGTTATTTGTACGAAAAATCGGTAGGAGCTATTTTGGCAATCGTTATTCCGGGCATATTGCTATTCGTTATTTTTGCCAAACCCATTGTAGAAATTATAGCCGGAAGTGCCTACCAAGAAGCGGCACATATTTTAGTTATTACGGTACTGTTTACGCTGTACATTCCTTTCGCCCGACAGTTTGGTACTATTCTCGACTCTTCGGGCAAGCCGCGCACCAATTTTTTGTTTGTACTCACAGGTTTTGTCCTCACTTTTTTGTGTAATTATTTCTTTATTCAAAAATACGATACCATTGGAGCAGCTTATGGCACACTATTGGCTTATACCATTATGTTTATTGCCAATCAGTATTATTTATACAAAACCTACAATATCAGAACATTTAAAACTTTTAGCTATACACTTTTATTTTATAAAAATATTTTTCTATATATAAAAAATAAATTTTTCAACCCCAAAGCCTAAAACTCAATGTACGATTTAGCCTCCACAGATATTATCATTTTAAGCATGTCGCGTTGGGACGGAATCTATTCTTCTGCCATTCTGTCCATGGCAAAAGCTATGGCGGCACATCAGCGCGTATTTTACATCGACCACCCGTTTACGGCAAAAGATTACATCAAAGGCTATCGAAACGAAGAAGTACTCAGTCGCAAAAATATGTTATTGGGCAAAAGCAAACCTTTTAGGCAAGTATTCGACGACCTACCCAATTTTGTTGCTGTAACGCCACCTATTATGCTTCCTGTCAATTTTTTGTCGAACAATTTTTTATATAAAAAAGGAGCAAGTATAAACGACAAAAGACTTTTTGGCTGCATACAGAAAATTATAGACGAATACCGGATTAATGAATACATTTTTATCAATTCGTTCAATCCTTTTTATGTGCAAAAATGGTCGGAAGCGGTAGAAAAACCTTTGTTGTACGTATATCAGTCGCGCGATGACATCAGTCAGGAAAGCTATATAGCGCGTCATGGTATTCGTTTGGAACAAGCGCAAATTCGGCAAGCAGATGTTGCTTTGGCAACTTCGCGCCAATTGTGCCAAAAACTAAGTGCAAGCAGCGGCAAAAAAGTAGCGTATCTGCCCAGTGGCGTTGCCGTAAATATTTTCACGAAACCCATGCCGATACCCAAAGAGTTGGAATCTATACCACAAGCGCGTATTATTTACACCGGAAACATCAGCAACTTGCGTATGGACTACAAACTGCTGCAATATTTGTCCCAAAATTTGCGCGACTTTTCGTTTGTGTTTATTGGTGAAAAAAGTGTAGTGCCTGCCGAGATTTTACAGCTCCCTAATTTTCATTTTTTAGGTACAAAACACATCAGCGAGTTGGGAGCGTATTTGCAACATTGTCAGGTTGGGATTATTCCTTTTGCTTGCAATACGCTTACCAAAAGTATTTATCCGCTAAAAATAAATGAGTATTTGGCTTGCAAACTTCCGGTAGTAAGTACGCCATTTTCGGAAGATTTACAGGATTTTGGCGAACACATTAGTTTGGCACATTCGTATGAAGATTTCGCGGCGGCTATAAAAAAATATTATTTACTGAACAGTCCAAATATTTTAGGCAAAGAAATTGCTGTACAAAATAGTTGGGAAAACAGACGATTACAGTTTTTTGATATACTAAAATCTTATCAAACACTACCAGCAAATGTTGCTTAAATGGCGTAACTTTTAAGTAAAAACGCTTCTAAAGATAAAAAATGATGAATATAATTGCCCAACTCAAAGCGAAAATAAAAGCAAACGCAAAGCTAAAGGCTTGGGCAATTTATTTGATGCAACCCCAGAACCAAGCGCGTCCACGTTGGTGGGTTCGCACTTTTGTAAATCCTTGGGTGCATTACAAAGGTAAAAAAAGTCGCATTGGTACGCTGGTGCGCTTGGACGTATTTCCGTACAACCGTTTCGACTTGGGCGCGCAGGCAACGATTGAGGATTTTGCTACGATTAATAATGGCGTAGGCGATGTGCTTATTGGTAGCGGAAGTTTGGTTGGCATTGGTTGTGTACTTATTGGTCCGCTTACGCTGGGCAACAATGTGATGTTTGCACAGCACATTGTGGTTTCGGGTTTGAACCATCAGTATCAAAATATTGATGTTCCCATTAACCAGCAGCCGATAAGTACGCAAGCGGTTTTTATTGATGATGATTGCTGGATTGGTGCCAATGCAGTAATTACGGCGGGTGTGCGCATTGGCAAACATTCGGTGATTGCGGCGGGCAGTGTTGTCACAAAGGATATTCCACCGTTTAGTATTGCGGGCGGAAATCCGGCTAAAATTTTGAAACAATATAATAAAACAACCCAAATGTGGGAAAAAATAACGATTTGATGTTTAAATACAATAGAAATAACTGGGGCGGCAAAGAGTTGAATGGCACGCAAAAATTCTTAGAGTTTTTGTTGATACTACTGAGTTTTTTGATTTGTATGGGATTTTTTGTCAAAATAGTTTTTTTATAAAATAAAGCATGCAAAACCACCCAAACCATATTATAATTACCTCCAACAAAGACTCAAAAAATCGGTCTTTCTCGAGTTTGTGGCAACAACTGAATGCTGCATTTTTGGGAAATAGCGGCACTACTTGGTTTTTGTGGACGGTACTTGCCCTTGTAAGTCTTGCGATGGCATGGCTTATTGCGCAAGGTGGGCTGAAGTTGGGAGCTATTTTGCCTATTGTAGTGATAGGCGTTCCGGTTTTGGTTGCTTCGGTGTTTTGGTTGCGTTTTGGTGTGGTGGTTACGCTTACGGCATCTTTTTTTATTTTGGGCATAAAGAAATTCTTGCCCGGCGAAGCTCCTTTGGGTTTGCTCTTAGACCTTTTGGTATTTTTAATGTTTTTTGGCTTGTTGGTAAAAATTTCCCGCGATAAAGACCTTAAAGCGTTTTATTCGCCTATCAGCGTCATTGTGTTTGTCTGGATAATGTACAATCTGCTGGAAGTTGCCAATCCGTATGCAGAGTCGCGCATGGCATGGTTTTATACGGTACGCGGCTTGGCGGGAATTGTATTGCTGTTTTATATTGTTACCTATACTTTTTCCGATTTTAAATATATTAAACAACTCAGCCTCGTTCTCATAATATTGGCGCTGCTGGCAGGACTTTATGGCTTGGCGCAGGAATTTATGGGGTTCAATCGTTTTGAGTACGCTTGGATATATGCCGAAGAACAACGTTTCAAACTCATTTATCAATGGGGGCGTTTTCGCAAGTTTTCGTTTTTATCCGACCCTACTACTTTTGGTATTTTGTGTTCGTATATGCTTATTTTTAGTGCGGTACTATTAATGGGCAAAAACTCCAGAAATTTTAAAATTTTTCTTGGATTTACCTGTATCGTATTGTTTTTGGGTATGATATATTCCGGTACACGCACAGCATATGTAATGTTGCCTGCGGGTGGAATTTTTTATGCTTTGCTTACCTTGCGCAAACAAATTCTCGCGCTGATGGTGCTGGGCATACTTTTTTTGGGTTTTGTTATTATGATTCCTACTTCCAATCCTAATTTATATCGTTTTCAGTCGGCATTTAAGCCGCAAAAGGAGCGTTCACTCAATGTGCGCTTAGACAACCAAAAAATGATACAGCCTTTTATACAGTCGCATCCTATGGGCGGTGGCGCAGGCAGTACAGGTACTTGGGGAAAGCGTTTTTCGCCCAATTCTTTTTTAGCCAATTTCCCGCCCGACAGTGGTTATGTGCGCATTGCCGTAGAGTTGGGTTGGTTAGGATTGTTTATTTATTGCAGTATGTTTTTTATTGTGCTTCAAACAGGCATTTACAATTATATTCGGTGTACACAAGCCGAAATTAAGACTTATTACGAAGCTTTTTTAACCTTAATTTTTGTGCTTACCCTTGCCAATTATCCGCAAGAAGCCGTAATTTTAGTTCCAAATAGTTTAGTATATTTTATTAGTGCAGCAGCTTTAATCAGGCTTAAAGATTTTAATAACCAACTTAGTTATGCGTAATTTTTCTGTACCAAATTGGGTAATGAAACACCAGCAATTCAGTAATTGGAAGGCGATACCTATTTCGGAAATACAAACGATAAAGAAAAAACTTTTGCGTTTTTCCCAGCCCAATGCTATGGTAAGTATTGTTATTCCCGCTTACAATGAGGAAAACAACTTGCTCAAAACCTTGTCTTCTTTGGCAGATACAGAAACACAACACGCGGTTGAACTTATTGTGGTAAACAATAATTCGACAGACTCTACGGCAGAACTTTTAGAAACATTGGGTGTAAAAACGCTGCACGAAAAAAAGCAAGGTATTAGTTTTGCACGCCAGTGCGGCTTGGACAATGCTTCGGGAAGCTATGTTCTGAATGCCGATGCCGACAGTATTTATCCGCCACAGTGGGTAAATGCACACGTAGCAGCATTGCAAGACCAAAGCATAAGTTGTGTGTATGGACGCTATTCTTTCATTCCCGGCAGTCGCTACAAACGCTGGCAATTGGCACTCTACGAATTTTTTGCCGTTACTATTTTCAATGTGCGCAGTTCCAAAAAAGATTACTTAAATGTAATGGGCTTCAACTTTTCGTTCCGCAAAGAAGACGGTATTGCCGTAGGTGGCTTCAATACCAAGCGTTTGGTGTGGGAAGATGGTTGGATGGGCATGCAACTTTTGGAAAGAGGCAAAATTTATTGCATAAAAAACGATACTTCGCGGGTGTGGACCAGCGACCGTCGCCTGATGGACGATGGCAGCCTTTGGCGGGCTTTTCACAGACGTATTATAGACCAAAGCAGTCGAATTTTCGGATATTTTTTTCCTAAATCGCTGGAAAAGAATGAATAAAAAAGGGTATTTACATTGTGTAAATACCCTCACTGATACAAACCTACCCCTAAGTTGTATCATATAATTAGACTACATCCTTAATATTTTTCGATAAAAATAATTTCCGTTAGCATCTTGTATTTTTACAATCAACAATGTATTTGGCTTGACAGCACTAATATCTATTGACGAATTATAAACACCCCTTCCAACAGTCTCTTTATACAATAAGTTCCCATCTAAATTAAGTACCTACCCAAAAGAAATGGCGTAATGATTTCCATAGTTTTGGAGTATATTGATAATGGACTCGTGGAGGCTATCCATAGAGCAATAGTGTTTGGGTTGTAGCCAAAAATGCTTTATCATTTTCCACAGTATTTCAATTAAGTTAAGTTCGGGCGAATAGGCGGGAATAAATTGTAAGTACATACCTTTGTGCCGCCACTGCTTCATTTTTTCTTGCACTATTTTTGCTTTGTGGATAGAGGCATTGTCAAGAATGATAATGGTCTTTTTTTGTATTTTGTGGGCATAGTCGTCCAATGTTTGGATGACACATTGGGCATTGGCAGATCCTTGGTAGATATTGCCATAAAATTCATTTTTGTAAATATTTAACAAGCCCAGTACCGTATAGCCTTTTGAACGCAAGGCAGGGAGCAAGACTGTCTCTCCTTTTTTTGACCAACAATAGGGAACACTAGGATTCATATCAAAGCCACATCCATCAAAATATACTAAATCTATATCCTCCTTAATTGCCTCTTGTTTAAGCAGTTGTACTTCTTTTTCAAAGAACCTGAAAAGACTTTCATCTCTTTTGTTTTGCAAAGATTTACGCATGCGTTTCCAAACAAAATTTGCCCTTTTCAATATTCTCTTTATCGTCTTGCAACTGGCGGCTTTTCCATAAATATTGTTTTGAACTGCCGTAAATACACTGATGCGCTGAATAGTCTCACTTGACGCACTCTCCACTATTTTTTTTCCTCTTCTGCGCTGAATTTCCTCGGTCGCCCCGATTTCGCCTTATCCAACAAGCCTTCCTCTCCCGCTCTTTCCCAATTGGAAAACCACACACTTATCGTGTCGCGATATACTCCAAAAATATTGGACAAGGTTGCTATGTCAAAGCCTTTGTCACTTAATAAAAGTGCTTGTGCTCTATGGCGCACTCTTTCACTTGTACTTCCTTTTTTTAGCCCTTCCAACAAGGCTATTTCTGCTTCCTTTAATTTTATATATCTTTTACTCATATGGCAAAGATAAGTACTTTTTTTTATGCTGGCTTTCTTTTGTCCAAGTACTTAAAAATTTCAATTAAATGGGCAATATTTTTATCGGCTAATGTGACATACAACATTCCATCGGTGGGATTTGGATAAACTTGATGACTAACTAAAATGTTTGATTCTTCCTTGTTATTTTTTGCTGCTCCACATAAATTTTCGTCAATGTAACAATGAAGGTTTGTTCCCGCCGGTGCCTCAAACCCATCGGACAAATTGATGTAATTTTCCGAAGCCATGATTATAGCATCTGTCGTATTGATACTTGAAAGAGCCTTAATATAAAAAATAGCATAAAATTCTTCTCCCGAAGGAACGGGAAAATTGATATTTATAGAATCGTTGCACGAAATCGAAGGAGTATCGCAGGCATCGCCTATTCCGTCTCCGTCTGCATCTGCTTGGTCGGGATTAGGTGTATTAATGCAATTATCTATGGTATCATCTACGCCGTCGCCATCTGTGTCCGTTGCACAAGTTGCCGACAAACACGTAGCAGCTGCCATTTTGGTATCAATGGCGGAGATAGATACACTTGACCAAGTATAAGAAGGATTGCCAATCAAGAAACCTGACGACATAATAAAACCCGTAGAAGTATCATGACCGGCATTAAAAACATGTCCCAATTCGTGGCTTGTGTTATGCCGTTGGTCTTGATTAGTTGCCGAAGGCGAGAAAGTAAACGTCAGATCTTCGATTACATTGTATTTGTAGTTGGTAAGGCAGACAGTACCGTTGTACGCTAAACCAGAGTTGCCACTATTGCCGCCATATACCAAGTTTCGGGTGGTAAACAATGAGCCAACATCGTGGGTTGTCGTAAAACCTGTAGCCGCCCAAACACGAAAAGAATTGGGTAAAGGGGACGTAGGTGTTCCTAATAATTCTAAAACATCGGTAGAGCTTGTCCATACAGACGTAGTAGTTGTTTCTATAAACATTTCAGTAATAATCATTTGCAGTTCATACGTAAAATCCACATCATAATCCGACTCTACCAAGTTCATTACCGTTGCCAGCCAACTTTCTACATTGGCAATATCGGCGGGACTACCTTTGTGAAAATCATAAATACCAAAATCGGCAGCTAAGGCTACCTCCAACACTCTACAGCCAGTCACCGATTTAGGTGCGGCTTCATTTGTTCCTTCAAACTGTGGTTTTATCTTTTCCAACTCATCTGCCGCACAAGAAACTTCGGCTCCGGCTACTTTATTCTTCGTGTTGTAAACTATATACAAATCATTTGCGGCTGTTTTCAAAATATTTGCAGCATTTTCTACGTACCATTCATTTTGTTTCCCATCTTTTATCCACAAGTGAAAATACCTTGGCGTAATGGTGGCGCGTAATTCTGAATTTGTTTCTCCTTCAATATATCCTTTGTACGTAATGTTGTTATCAATGGTACGTGTTTCAATTCCGGTAGCTGTTTTTACGCGCACCACACAATCATCTGCAATAATATTATGAGGATAAAGTACCAAATTGCGCGATTTTCCTTCTATTTCTATCGAAAAATGAGGATTTTGCGGCATTTTTTTCACATCATTATAAATCTTCTCAGGGGAAATTGCTACTAATTGATATGCTGTAAAGCTATTTTGTAATATGCTTAATTGTTCATTAGTGGGTTTTTGGGAATGGCCGAACAAATTGGTTTGGGCGTTGGCATAATGTGTAAGCAGACAGAATAAGACCGTAACAATGCTAAATAAGACTCTTTTTTTCATGAGGTTAAATAGTTTTTTTAGTAATGGGAATATAAATAAACGAATTAAAATTAAAATTATATAATATAATTTAAAAAATATTTTTACTTACGTGTAAAGGTAATCATTATTCTGATTTAGCAAAATCAAATCGTTAATATATTTGGCTTAAAATAAAAAATTACCCTACTTTTACCTGCAAAACTGCGTGTCGAAAAAAATACTCATCACTCAATCGAACTACATTCCGTGGCGGGGCTACTTTGATGCTATTCGCGTTGCCGATGTATTAGTATTGTACGATGAAGTGCAATATACGCGCCGCGACTGGCGCAACCGCAACCGCATTTTGTTGCAGCAAAAGCCTCATTGGCTGAGTATTCCGGTGGCGGTAAAAGGAAAATTTCTTCAAACAATTGAGGAAGTACAGGTTTCCGACCAAAATTGGCGCAAAACACACTGGGAAGTGTTGCGCCATGCGTATAACAAAGCTCCTTATTGGCAAGAAATATCCGAACTGTTGATGCCTTTGTATCTCCATTCGACAGAAACGACACTTTCACAAATAAATTTCCATTTTATCCGTACCATTTTACAGTATTTGCACATCAATACGCCTATTATTTGGTCGAACAGTATTCCCAAACATACTGCCGATGCGAGTTTGCGCCTGTTAGAAATTTGTAAGTTTTTGCAGGCAGATACTTATCTGAGTGGTCCTGCGGCTAAAGCATATTTGCACACAAGTGCTTTTGCCCAACAAAATGTTCGTGTAGCCTATTTTAATTATACAAATTATCCTTCTTATCCGCAAATAGGCAGTACATTTTTTGTTCCACAGCTAAGTGTGTTAGATTTGCTTTTTAATGAAGGTAAAAATGCTGTGCGTTATCTCAAAAGTTATCCCGAAGTTTCTAATATTCCATTCTATGAATTTGTCTGACAACATGCCGCTATCGCTTATTATTGTAGGAAATACCAGTAATGCCCGCTTGGCAAAATTTTATTTTGAACGAGATACTACATTCAAAGTAGTGGCTTTCGCCGTCGATGCTGCTTATATAAAGGAAGAATCTTTTGAAGGGAAGCCCGTAGTAGCATTAGAAAACTTACGAGAAAACTATCCTCCTCAGCAATACAGTATTTTTGTAGCGATTGGCTATTCGCAAATGAATCAGTTGCGGGCGCAAAAATATCTTCAGTGCAAGGCTTGGGGCTATGGTTTTGCTTCGTACATAAGCCCTCGTTGCCATTTTCTGAGTCAGTTTCCTTGTGGTGAAAATTGTTTTATACTGGAAGACAATACCATTCAGCCCTATGCAAAAATTGGCAATAATGTAGTGTTGTGGAGCGGCAACCATATAGGACACGATACGCGCATAGACGACCATTGTTTTATTACTTCGCATGTGGTGGTGGCAGGTTTCACGCATATTGAAGCGTATTGTTTTATTGGCGTAAATGCCACTTTGCGCGATGATATAACTATTGGCGAAAAAAGCTTGATAGGTGCGGGTGCGGTAGTTGTACAAAACACGGCTCCCGAAAGTGTAATAGTGCCTCCGGCAAGTATTCAGCTAAAGCGCAAAAGCTCGGAGGTGAAAATTTGAGTTGATGTTTTTGTTTGATAAGATTGTACCAAAAAAATACTGCTCAATGCAAGCACCGAGCAGTATCCTATCAAAAAATCATTTAAACTACTTATTTTGTCAAAATCATTTGTTTGATAGCGATGGTAGTATTTCCTATGTTTAAGGTATAAAAATAAGTGCCGGCAGCTAACTCACCACCATTTACGGTTATCGTACCAAATCCGCCGGTGCTTAAAGGAAAGGTTTTTACTATTTTTCCTTCTACATTGCTAATTTGTATTTGTGCATCGCGGCTGTTTTCGGGCAAGAAATATTGAATAATAGTTTTGTTGTAGAACGGATTGGGGGTATTTTGCTCCAAGCGTGATTTGTGGTCATCTAAAATATTTTGTAATGACAACCTAAAAAAAAACGCGACTGCCTTTCACGACAGCCGCGTTTTACACACCCTAGATAAGTTTTAAATACCCTGTTATTCTTACGATGCTATAAAAGTAAAGCATCTACCCTTCTTTTGGAAGCATTTGCCTGCAAAACGGGTATAAACACGCTATAAATTAGGTATAAATACCTAATCGCAAAATGTGTAAAGCGTTGATAAATTGATAACTTTTAAATTAATAAAAATATTAACATTTAATTTTAATCAACTGCTATGAAAAAGTGGATTTTGAATATTTTCGTTTGGTATTGCCAACACCGAATGAATACCTACATCTTGGGCAGCACGGACGTTCTCTGCTTTGTCGTCAAAGAAAATAGCTTCTTGGGGGTGAGCTTTTTCGTACGCCATAACCTTTTCGTAAATAGCTATATCGGGTTTTGCCAAATGCAAATGGTGGGAGCAGTAAATTTCATCGAACAAAAGCATTAATTCCGGGTAGAGTTGCATAAAAGCACGCTCGTGGGTGATATTCGTATTGCTAAGGGCAACTATTCGTGTTTTATGGCAGCGCAAGTTTTGTAAAATAGCAGGTATTTCAGGAAAAATATCTCCGAAAATATTGTTCCAAGCCATACGAAATTCGTTGACGCTGAGCGGATAGCCAAGTTGCTCGGAAAGATGCTGGCAGAAGTTTGTCTCAGAAATTTTGCCCGTTTCAAAAAGCGCGTAAGTTTCGTCCGGACGAAGCAAATGGCTCACTTCAGCTACGCTATGTTGGGTAAGTGCCGCCAAATAACGCACAATTCCCTCCATATCAATGGCGAAAAGTGTATTGCCAATATCGAAAATAGCTAATTTATAGTGCGTGTCCATCCTAATTTATCCGCCCGAAAATTTATAACGATAGCCATCTTTTTGCAAAATTTCGGCTATGCGCTGGCGTTTTTCGCCCTGAATAATAATTACACCCTCTTTTACGCTTCCGCCACAGCCGCAAAATGTCTTCAACTTTTTGCCCAAAGCCTCCAAATCTGCTTCTTTGCCTTCAAAGCCCTCCACAAGCGTTACCGTTTTTCCGCCGCGATGTTTTCTTTCTATCACTATACGCAAGTTTTGTTGCGAAGGGGCTACGGTTTGTGTTTCTTCTGCTTCATTTTGCTGCGATTCGTAATATGCTTGGTTGGTAGAATACACCAACAAATCTTCCAAACCCAACTTTTTTTTATTTTTCATCGACATAATTTTTTGTACATAAACAGCTTAAAATTACAACATAAACCGGAAACCATTTTCTACTGCTTTTTCATAAAGTGCCTTATTAAATCGATACAAGCGCGCGGGTCTGTGTCCGTACAGTTGTCGCACGGCATCGGTTTCTTCCACAAAGTCCATATACATTAGTTTTCGGCGAAAATTGCGCTTATCGAAATCCGTTTTTAGCAGTATTTCATACAAATTTTGCATATCGGGCAAGGCAAAATTTTCCGGCAAAAGGTCAAAGGCAAGTGGTTTGTAGCGAATTTGCTCACTCAACCATTGGTAGGCACTGTTCACCAACGAAAACGCTTCCGGCGACAGTTTGCTTATTTGATGCCACGCTACCCATTCGGCAGTATTTTTGTTTTCGCCCAAGGCGTGTTTTTCCATATTACACAAACAAGCGTAATTGATGCAGAGCGTATTTTCGTCCGCAACATCATTGATGGGCAAATTGCTGGCAGAAAGTTGTATATAATTTTGCGGCTGCAAGGCAAAATAACGTTCACAAAGCAATTGCAGGGCGGTTTCGAGATTTTGGTCTTGTTGAAGATGCGCCGCAAGGAGTTTTTTTTTATCGTTTAAAAGAATGTGAAGTTGCTCGCCGTCAAAGCCGACAAAAATGCAGACAACGGTTACGGTCGATTTTAATATATTTTCCGCCATAAGTGTAAATAATCAATTGGAAATAAACAAATATTGCAAGGCAAAGTAAAGGCTACAAATTTAAAAAAAACAGCAAATAACCAGAGGCTGTACCGTAAAAAACATTTTTTTTTGGCTGCAAATGAATAAGTTTGTATCTTTGCCGCCGCAAAATTTATTTTTTAACCATAAGCCTAAGTGCGATAAAATTATGACAGTAAAACATTACGAAACCGTTTTGGTTTTTACGCCGGTGCTTTCCGAAGCCGACGTAAAGAAAAAAATCAGCGATTATTTAGCCATTCTCAGAGATAAAGGAATGGAAATTGTGGAAGAAGATTTTTGGGGAATAAAACAACTCGCGTACCCTATTAAGAAAAAAACTTCCGGTATTTATTTTGTAACCGAGTTCAAAGGCGAAAACGCCAAAGCCATTCAAGACATCGAAATTTTGTTTTTGCGCGATACGGACATTTTGCGTTTTCTTACCGTAAGTTTGGACAAATATGCCATTAAATACAATTCTGACAAACGTGCGGGATTGGTAGGCAGAAACAAAAAAAATGCGAACAAACCATTACCTAAATCAACCGAAGCAGCTCAAGACGGGAAAGACGAAGCTACGACTACCGACACCGAAGTAGATGTTTTGGATATTCAAGAATAATAAAAAAATAAATATAAAATCATGGCAGCTTCTAAATCAGATATAAAATTTTTGAATGCCCCCAAAATTGGCAATCAACGCAAAAAATCTTGTCGTTTTAAAAAATTCGGCATTAAGTATATTGATTACAAAGACGAAAAGTTTTTAATGCAATTTTTGAACGAACAAGGTAAGATTTTACCGCGCCGCCTTACGGGCAATTCTTTGAAATACCAACGCAGAGTGTCGCAGGCAATAAAACGCGCGCGCCACATTGCTATTTTACCTTATGTAACTGACCTTTTAAAATAAGAAATCATTATGGAAATTATACTTTTGCAAGATATTGAAAATTTAGGAGAGCAGTACCAAACCGTGAAAGTGAAACCCGGCTATGGTCGCAATTATTTAATTCCGAAAAAACTGGCAATTATTGCCAATCGTACCAATCGCAACCAAATGGATGTTTTGGTAAAACAAAACGAAGCCAAAAAAGCGAAAGAATTTGATGAAGTTCAGAAAATTGCCGACAAAATCAGTGCAGCAAGCATTAGTGTTGGTGCTAAAGTGGGTACAAGTGGCAAAATTTTCGGAAGTGTGACCAACGTACAGCTTTCCGAAGCTATAAAAAAAGCAACAGGCGTGGATATTGACCGTCGCAAAATTGCCATTACCGATGAAATAAAATCTTTGGGAACGTACAATGCAGTAGTTGATTTACACAGAAACCTGAAATTAGACCTTAGTTTTGAAGTAGTGGCGGAATAGTTTTCGCATAACTTAATCCTATAATTTAAAGCGACTGTTTTTTATATAAAGCAGTCGCTTTTTTATGTTTTTGCCACTCGGATATTCAAATTCATACTAAACCCGAATAATCATTGCGTATTAATAATACTTAGTTCTGCGTGTCTTTTCGACCGTAAGGGAGAAATCTAAACACAATATGAGATGCCTCACTACGTTTCGGCAGGACAAAGTAATTTAATCTTCCTTTACAAAACTTTTATACTGTTTTGGTATTATTGCACCTATTTCCTATATTTACTGAGTCTCGTTGCAAACGACTTAAGTTCTTTTTTTAAAGGCTATTATTTTTACTACAAAGGATTAACTGTTACTTTCCCATTATTACAAAACTTTACTTTTTACAATAAAAACACCACTTTGATATGAAAAACTTATTACACCTCTTTCTTTTTTTGTCTTGTAGTATCTTGTCTGCACAAACGCCTGAAGAATTGCAAAATGCAACTTTGCCCCACCAACTGCAGAGCGACTACTATCAACAATTTTCCCTTGCCACCGAAGCTACCGCCGACAGTCTGCGCTGCATCGAAAACAACTGGGCAAAAATTCCCAAAGGGAAAAAACACCAAACAAAACAAAACTGCACCCTCAACAAACAAGTTTATGGCTGGCATCCTTATTGGGTGGGAACTGCCTACAACAATTACGACTTTACGCTTCTCTCCACCTTTTCCTATTTTTCCTACGAGTTAAATCCCTCCACAGGAAATTACAGCAGTATTCACTCGTGGAAAACTACCCCTTCCATTGATTTGGCAAAAGCAGACGGGTGCAGGGTAGAATTGTGCGTTACCAACTTCGGCTCCAGCAACAATACCACCTTTTTGAGCAATTCCTCCGCTTGGACGGTACTTGCCGACAGTCTTATTTCTTTGGTAAATTATCGCCAAGCACACGGCGTAAACATTGACTTTGAAGGCGTGCCGGGCAGCCAAACTGCTAATTTTACGGCATTTTTACAATATTTGTGCAACCGCATGCACACCGAAATTCCCGGCTCTACAGTTACAATGGCAATCTATTCCGTCGATTGGAATGGCGTTTTTGATATGCCCAACTTAGTTAATTACATTGATGCATTTATCATTATGGGTTATGGCTATCATTATTCGGGAAGCACTCAAGCAGGACCCAACGACCCGCTGTATCACGGAAGTATTTGGAGTACTTATACGCTCAATCGCTCGGTTGATTATTATTTAAATACAGGCTGTCCGCCCGAAAAACTTATTGTAGGTCTCCCCTATTACGGTCAAGAATGGAACACCACTGCCAGCAGTATTCCTGCTTCTACTACCAGTTTTGTAGGTTCGCGTACTTACGCCTATATACAAAGCAACTACATCGGCACTTACACGCCAATATGGGACGACCACAGTAAAACCCAAGCCATTATTTACAACAGCGGCAACTGGCGACAATGCTGGTACGACGATGAACTCACGCTGGGCGAACGCTGCGATATGATTCGCGATAAAAAATTAGGCGGTATGGGTATTTGGGCTTTGGGCTACGATGACGGCTACAACGAATTGTGGACGATGATTGAAGATCATTTTACCGACTGCGCCAATATTTGCAGCGATATAAACTATGATACCGGCGGAAACTTGGGGCAATATCTCAACAACCAAAACAGTATTTATACATTTACCGAAAACAGCCTCAGCCAAGTACGCATTAATTTTACAGAATTTGATGTAGAAGCCAACTACGACTACGTGTATATCCACGATGGCTTTGATACTAACGCACCACTTATAGGAACTTATACCGGAACAACATTGCCGCCACCTATTACCTCCACTTCCAACGCGCTTACACTCCATTTCACTTCGGATGGTGCTACCTTAGGCGATGGCTGGACATTGCAGTGGAGTGTGTTGCCCAAAACGGATTTAGAGCCTTTTGATGTATGCTTTGCCGATGATTTTGTAGCCAATTTTAATGACGAATCTTTTTGTGCCGATATTGCGTATTCTTTTTATTTGCCTGAAATGTATCAAGAAAATGAATGGCGCGCCAATAATAACAATAGTTTTTTTTATGATAATTTTGACGACAATATTTTGCACAGCGACTGGACAAGTAGTGCCGGAACTTGGAGCGAAAGCGGTGCTTTTTTGGCACAAACTGATGCTGCCAACGGCAATAGCAATATTTATGCAAATGTAAATGAAGCCACCGGTTTTGCTTATTTATACACTTGGGATATGATGATTGGCGGCACAGGCACTAACCGAAGAGCGGGCATCCATTTTTTTAGTGATAATCCTTCCTTGCCTAATCGGGGAAATTCGTACTTTATCTATTTTCGCGCTGATAGTGACTTATTACAATTTTATAAAGTAGTAAACGATACATGGACTTTGGTGCAGGACGTTCCGGTAAATGTAGATGTAAACACTTGGTATCATTGCAAACTTTTGTTCGACCAGAGTACGGGTACCATAAGCGTATGGCGCGATGACGTATTTGTAAGTTCGTGGACAGACCCAACGCCACACACTTCCGGTGGCGGAATTTCGCCCCGCACAGGTGGCTGTTTGGCGTATTACGACAATATGAAAGTGTATAAAAGTCGCGGATTATCGCAACTTATTACCGTAGGTAATGCTACCACCGAAGATTTGTATATCGAAAACAGCACACCAACGCAGGCTGCCGGACAATTAGAAACCATTGTACTTGACACGGATAATATTTTTTCCAATACTTTTACGCTGCCGCTAAATATTGACTTTTCGCCGCCCTCAGCCGTAAGTGTAAATGATGGAACTGCCGTTGATGAAGATGTAACCACTAACACCACTACCCTTTCGGCAAATTGGAGTGATTCTGTGGATGCGAACAGCGAAATAATGGAATATTGGTACCAAATAGGCACTTCGCCTTTGGGAAATGATGTAGTTGCCGCCACCGACAACGGCTTGCTTACTTCCTTTAGCCTTACAGGACTTACTTTAACACCGGGTACTACTTATTATGTAAGTGTATGGGCGGAAAACTGCGCTACGTTGTTGTCGCCAATGGTGAGTTCTGATGGTATTTTGGTACAAGGAGATTGCCCCGCAACCAATGTTATAAGCACAAATTACACCGCAGGCGAAAATTTGAGTTTTGCGGTAAGCAATTATATTATTGCCAACAATACTGTTGGTGCGGGAACACAAATTAGCTATACTGCGGGCAACTATATTATTTTAGAAAATGGTTTCAATGCCGCGCAAGGAAGCGATTTTACTGCCCAAATAGGCGGCTGTGCTACTGCTTTGGAAAATAATGGAAATACTGAGGAAATCATTACCGATGCTGCGAAAAAAATGAATAAAAATCCGAAAAACATACTTTCCGAAAACATACTTTCTGAAAACGTGCAGGTACAGATTTTTCCCAACCCCAATAACGGAAGTTTTTCGATACGAGCTTCGGCTGAAATTCAACAACTTGTGCTACTTAATGCACAAGGAAAAATGGTATATCAGAAAAATGTAGCAAATGAGGCGCAAGTATATTTGGAAAATACTTCACTAACAAGTGGCTTGTATATTTTGTATGTACAAACAAGCAAAGGAACAATTACCCAAAAAGTGATGGTACAGTAGAACGCGTTTTGTGGAAGATAAGCAATTTTTTTGGCGTGCGAACCGAAGGAAAAGTGTACTTTTAGCTAAATTTGTTGCTAAAAAGAAACGTTTAAACCACTTTTATACGCATGAGAGCTTCCGTTTTATTTAAAGAATTTTTTAACAGCGAAAAAGTTGGTGGGCTCGTGCTTATTCTCTGCACCGCCGTTTCTTTACTGCTTGCAAATAGTGGCTGGGGCGAGGCTTATCAGCATTTTTGGCACAGCAATGTTGCCGGACTAAGCGTAGAACATTGGATAAATGATGGCTTGATGGCGATTTTCTTTTTGCTCATTGGTTTGGAATTAGAGCGCGAAATTTATATTGGCGAACTCTCCAAGCTAAAAGATGCGCTTTTGCCTACTTTCGGTGCTTTGGGCGGCATGATTTTTCCGGCGGGCTTATATTTGTTTTTCAACTACGGTACACTCACGCAATCCGGCGCGGGTATTCCTATGGCTACGGATATTGCTTTTGCATTGGGAATTTTGTCTTTGCTGGGTAGCCGCGTGCCTACTTCCTTAAAAGTTTTTCTCACAGCTCTCGCAGTAATCGACGATTTGGGAGCGATTATTATCATTGCGCTTTTTTACACCAAAACTTTGTTATGGGCTTATTTGTTGGCAGCTCTCGGCATTTTTGCACTATTGCTTATTTTTAACCGAATGAATGTACGGAATCTTTTTCCTTATATCATTGGTGGTATTATTATGTGGTATTGTATGCTACATTCGGGCGTACACGCTACAATTACGGGCGTACTATTGGCTTTTGCTATTCCTTTTGGCAAAGGTGGCAAAGAATCTACTTCTTACATTTTGCAACATGCCTTGCACAAACCGGTTGCTTTTATTATTCTGCCTATTTTTGCCTCGGCAAATACAGCTATTGCTATTCACGGCAATTTTATGGACATTGTTTCACAAACGTATAGTATTGATATTGCGCTCGGATTGATTATCGGCAAACCTTTGGGTGTTTTTTTATTAGCGTATATTGCCACAAGCTTGGGCATATGTCAGTTGCCTTCCGACCTTAAGTGGAGTCATATTTTGGGTGTAGGATTTTTGGCGGGGATTGGCTTTACAATGTCTATATTCATTACACTACTCGCTTTCGACAATGCCGAAATTATTAATAACACCAAACTTATTATTTTATTGAGTTCGTTGGTGGCAGGATTATGTGGCTTTTTATTTCTTCAAATTATTTTAAAAAATAATGTTGTTTTGGAGGAATAATAATTCTTAACATTTTTATACCATAAAACTATGGCACAAACTTACTGCGATTACGTCGGAGCTTTACCGGAAAATAATGTACACAAAATTTATCACGACACACAATATGGCTTCCCGATTGATGACGATGATGCTTTGTTTGAAAGGCTAATCTTGGAAATAAATCAAGCCGGACTTTCGTGGAACACTATTCTCCACAAGCAAAATAATTTCCGCAAGGCTTACGATAATTTTTCTATAAAAAAAGTTGCTGCTTATGCCGACACAGATATTCATCGTTTGCTCAATGATGCGGGCATTATTCGCAACAAGCTAAAAATAAACGCGGCAATTTACAATGCCCAACAGGTTTTAGCACTTCAGCAACAATTTGGTTCTTTTAAAAACTGGCTCGACCAGCACCATCCGCAAACATTGGAACAATGGGTAAAAATTTTCAGAAAAACTTTCAAATTTACCGGCGGTGAAATTATTAACGAGTTTTTGATGAGTTGTGGTTATTTGTACGGAGCACATACGGAAACGTGTCCGAGTTATGCCAAAGTCTTGGCGCAAAATCCGGCTTGGGCGCAATAATATTTCACCAAATTTTTACCTTAAAAAATGTACATCGAAAAAATAAATTACAACAGTGCTGCCTACCAAGAAGCCTTGCAACTGCGCGATATAATATTGCGACAACCTTTGGGATTACAGTTTTCGCCGGAAGATATTGCCGCCGAAGTTGCACAAGACCACTTTGCCTGCTACAACAGCGAAAACCAAATTATTGGCTGTTTTACGATGGTAAAATACGATGAAAAACGGTACAAAATGCGGCAAGTAGCAGTAAATTCTTCGCTACAACAGCAAGGCATCGGGCGACTGATGTTGCAGTTTGCCCAACGCTGGGCAAGCGAAAAAGGCGCGAATTGTATTTTTTGTCACGCCAGAGCCGAAGCCGGCAATTTTTACTTAAAAAACGGCTACCAAATTATCGGCGTGCCTTTTACCGAAGTAGGGATTGAGCATTATAAAATGGAAATTTGTTGGTGATATGCACAACTGTTTATCTCGCTAATAACGTTAAATATCTGCCCAAAAGTAATCAAGTATTTTCTTCAATAATTTAGCCAATAATTTATTTTTAACGAATATACTATATTACTATTAAAACCTTGAAACGCGCACGCGCACATTGAGCGAAGCCGAAATGTGCTTTTAATAGCGTTAGTTGCGTTTCGACTTCGCTCAACGCTCGCTTTGCATTTGCTAAACATTATTATAATACTGGGTTTCTTTTGTCCAAGTACTTAAATTAAATTCAAAACATCCTAAACAAGATAGCACTTAGGGCAAAATAGTTTTAATATTATAAAATTAAGCTATTTTTTTAGTTTATGTAGCTTTTTACAGTAATTTATACACAAAAAATACTATCAACTTGCTACTCTTTCAATCTCAACAGAAATAAGCATCTACCCAAAAATAATCAAGTATTCTCTTGAATAATTTACGTTGAAACTTGTGTATTGAGTATAGCCGCGTTTCGACTTCGCTCAACGCTCGGTAAATAATTTGTGTTGATTTTCTTTTGTCCAAGTACTTAATACAAAAAGAAATTCATCCAACAAGCTCAAAAAAACATTGTATGTCAAATTAATGAAACATACTGTTCATTTTAATTTTTTGTTCCCTATTATAGTATTTCATCAAAATACTTCTCCCATTCCGTATTGCCCAAATGGTACAAAATCCCTACCTTTGCACTTACTTATATTTCTTAGGCTTCTGCCTCCATTTCAAACAAAAAGTATGTCACAACAAACCCCCAACATTCCCAAAGGTGTAGCTACCGGCGATACCGTTCAAGCTATTTTTGCCTTAGCCAAACAAAAACAATTTGCCCTACCGGCAGCCAACGTTATCGGCACTGATTCGGTAAATGCCGTAATGGAAACCGCCCGCAATCTTAATGCGCCCGTTATTATTCAGTTTTCCAATGGTGGTGCCGAGTTTTTTGCCGGAAAAGGTTTTGGCAATACCAACCAAGCCGCTTCTATTGCCGGTGCAGTAAGTGGCGCGCATCATGTGCATCAGTTGGCGGCAAAATACAACGCCGTTGTTATTCTTCACACCGACCATTGCGCCAAAAAACTCCTTCCTTGATGGACGGCATGTTAGCTGCCGAGAAGATTTTTATAAAGCGCACGGCATTCCGCTTTACAGTTCGCATATGCTCGACCTTTCGGAAGAACCCTTGCACGAGAACATCGAAATTTGCAAACGCTACTTAGAGCGCATGAGCAAAATGGGTATGACGCTCGAAATAGAATTGGGCGTAACCGGTGGCGAAGAAGATGGTGTGGACAATACACAAGTGGACAATGCGCGCCTCTACACCCAACCCGAAGAAGTGGCTTATGCCTACGAGGAGTTAATGAAAGTGAGTAATCGTTTTACTATTGCGGCGGCTTTTGGCAATGTGCATGGTGTGTATAAGCCGGGCAATGTGAAACTTACGCCTATTATTCTCAAAAATTCACAAAGCTATGTGCAGCAAAAGTATAATACTGTCGCCAATCCTATTGATTTTGTGTTTCATGGGGGTTCGGTTCTACGGTAGAAGAAATTCGCAGAGCAATAGGCTACGGTGTAATAAAAATGAATATTGATACTGACCTTCAGTGGGCTTTCTGGGACGGTGTGCGCCACTATTATTTGGATAAAAAAGACTATTTACAAGGACAAATCGGCAATCCCGAAGGTGACGACAAACCCAATAAAAAACAATACGACCCACGTGTGTGGTTGCGCAAGGCAGAGCTTTCTTTTAACGAACGCCTCACCCAAGCTTTCCAAGACCTAAACAATGTGGAAACTTTGTCTTAGTAGTTTTTGTAGGAAAAATACTTTTTTACGTGAATTTGAACACTAAGTCTGCTAAGAAAAAACCGGTTTTATTGGTAGTCTTAGGTGCTACGGCTTCGGGCAAAACGGCTTGGGCAATACAGTTGGCTCAGCATTTCGGCAGCGAAATTATTTCTTGCGATGCCCGACAGTTTTATAAAGAAATGAATATAGGCACGGCAGTTCCTTCCACCCAAGAGTTGGCTGCCGTGCCGCATCATTTTATACAACACATTAGTATTCATCAGCCTTACAATGCCGGAATGTACGAACGCGATGCACTGGCACTTATCGCTATTTTACACCAAAAAAATCCGGTACAAATAATGGTCGGCGGCTCGGGAATGTACATAAAAGCGGTTTGCGAAGCCTGGATAATTTGCCACCTGCCAATGAAAAATTGCGTACCGAACTCACCCATTTGTGGAAAACCGAAGGCATCGCTATGCTACAAGCGAATATGCGCACCCTTGATGCAAGCTATTATGCCCAAATGGAAAATCAAAACCCTCATCGGCTTATTCGCGCACTCGAAATAATGCTTACACACGGCAAAAATCCGGCACATTTTCAAACCGGATTGTCTCAAGAACGCCCTTTTGAAATTATGTACGTTGGCATTGATATGCCGCGCGAACATTTGTATCGGCGCATTAACCTTCGTGTAGAACAAATGATGGAAAATGGTTTGGTGGACGAAGCCAGAAATTTATTTCCTTTTAAACATCTGAAATCCCTGCAAACAGTAGGCTACCAGGAACTTTTTCGCCTATTTTGAAGGGCAGTGTAGTTTAGAAGAAGCGACTGCCTTAATTCAGCAAAATACCCGCCGCTATGCCAAACGACAACTTACATGGTTTCGGAAAAATGAAAAAATACATTGGTTTTCGCATGAAAATTTAGCGAAAAGTTTGCAAGAAATTGCCGATAAAGTATCAAACGCAGCGCAGCATTAAGTGTTCAAAAACTATCTTCTTTGCACGAGCTTAATGTATTATCACGCAAAGGCGCGGAGATTATAAATTATAAGCATCAGTACAAAAGCAGTCCGGTATAAATTATGGCAAACGATGCTTCATTTGTTTTGGGTAGGTGCTTATTGTTCTTCGTGTAACATTGTGATATTATTGTTGCACAAAGTTGCGCTAAACGTATTTCAGTAAAAAATTATCTTCCACCATTTTATGGCATGCATCTTCTGTCGCTAAGGTATCCTATCAACGCGGAACATCATCATTATCTATATACGAGTCTCGGCTCGGCACGCGGCGGCGTGCGAAGTACCTTAAAAAGAAATAAATCGTAACAATGGTTACGGGTACTTGTACCAAAATCATGGTTATTAGTGCGCTGGTGTTCATAATGTATTTCTTCCTTCTTTTACACGTTTTTATAAGCTATATAAACAATTACACAGATCCTGAGGAACAGGAGAATAAGAAAGGTACGTGCTAAGTTTACAAAAAATATTTTGCTTTTCAAAGCCGCAATTTGTGCTACATCGGTAGCTGCCGCTAATTGTTCGTATAAGGCAGCATTTGTTATTTGCTTGATAATGGAACTATTGTCTAATAACCAACCATTGCCACTAAACAAACCGGATAAAGCTGCTTGCCAATCGTTACCTAAGGGCGTGAGCAATGAACCCAAAAATACAAATAACAACAGCAGCGGTGTGATGTATTTTATGACAAATTTATAAAACTGAGGAATACGAATATCGGCTCCGGCATTAATTTCTGCCCAACCTCTGTTGATGCCGAAAATCCACGCAAAACAATGGTTTCGAGCAAAGCAAATACGACTAAAGAAACCGTTCCTGCCCAGTAGTCATATTCATCGAATACGCCTTGCTGGTAAAAAATAACCGTAGGCAAGCCCATCAACAAAACAATTAAGCCAAAAGAATAAGCCGATTTTTCACGTTTCCAGTTAAATTCATCTTGCATAAAACCCATCCATAAGCGTACCCATTGCCAGCGAAGAGGTAATGCCTGCAAAAAACAGCAAACCAAACCACATTACGCCAGCTATTACGGCAAAAAGGCTACCCCACTGCTGGAACAGATAAGGCATTGTTTGAAATGCCATACCAAAACCTGCGTTTTCTTTCACCCAATCCAAACCCAAATAACCTGCGGCAATAGGAATAACCACCATACTACCTAAAACCACTTCTACAAATTCGTTCATAAAACCCGCCGATACGGCATTGAGCGCAATATCATCTTTGGTTTTGAGATAGGCAGCATAACAGTGAACGGTACCCATTCCTACGGAAAGAGTAAAGAAAATTTGTCCCGCAGCCGCGAGCCATACTTTAGGATTGGTAAGCGAGTCGAACTGCGGTGTCCACAAGAAATTGATACCGTCCCAAGCATTGGCGGTAGGATGAAGTTCGGTAGCACCGGAAGTACCTAAGGTAAGTCCGCGCAAGGCTAATACTATCCCGAAGAAGATAAGTAAAGGCATACCTATTTTGGCAACATTTTCTACCCCGCGCAGTCCACGCGAGAGGATGTAAGTATTTAACGCCAAACAAAGTATATATACCACAATAGCTCTGAACGGAATGCCCGTGGTACTGTGCATTACATCAATATATTGGGTGAAAAATGTGGCGACTTCGGCTTGCGACTTGCCACTAAAAGTACCAAAAAGCGAGTGAAAAACGTAGGAAATTGTCCACGACTCAATCGTAGCAATAGTATGCCGCAACGGCAATGTTGGTAAAAATACCAAAAACGCCAATGTATTTCCACAAGCGACCTTTTGCCATCGTATCTAAAATGTAAGGGGTACTGTGGTTGCCAAATTTTCCGCCAAATCGTCCGTGGACCATTCGATAAGTAAAAGCGGAATACCCATTAATAAAAAATATACGAAATAGGGAATAATAAAAGCACCGCCGCCATTTTGTACCGCTTGAACCGGAAATCGCAAGAAATTTCCCAATCCCACAGCATTACCCGCCATCGCCAAAATAAGTCCGACACGGGTACCCCAAGCTTCTTTGTTTGTACTCATAAAATTATTTTGTAAAGATTATTTATGTGTAAATTATTTGTTTTAGAAAGTCCGAAAGTAATAATTTTTTTGAAAAAGAAGGAAAAATAGGGATAAAAACGGATTTTTTCATTTTTTTCGTTGTATGTATAATCAATAATTCTGTTGACAAAATTCAATTCTGAATGACCGAATTCCACTTCCCAACAATCAAAAATTTATTTGAATCAGGATTGACGCAAGCGATGAATGAAAATAATGTGCTTAATATCAATGCGCTCATTTTTACAAATTTTTATGTACTTTCCTCTTTTTATTATATCATAAAAAAAAAAAGACTGCCCAACACGGACAGCCTTTTTTTTTAAGGGTGGATGATGGGTTCGAACCCACGACCCCCAGAACCACAATCTGGTGCTCTAACCGACTGAGCTACAACCACCAACTTTTGATGCGCAAAGTTAAAGCATTTTTTTAATTCACCAAAGGCTCGTCCTCAAACAAAGAAAATTTTCTCGTTACCGGATTAAACGGACTTTGCACCAATTGGTTTTGATTGTCCAACAATTCCAATTTCACCGTATGCTCGCCCAAACCCAAGCCCGAAATAAAATACGGCTCCCACGAAGTAAGCATAAACTCTTTGTCGTCAATGGTAGCGCGTACTTTGTTGCCGTCAGGACTTAGCGAAACATTGGTCAGGTAGAAATCGAGCAAAATATTTTCGATATTGCCTTCGCCTACATAGTTTCCCTTAGGGCGACTATAAAACATATGCGGAGCTTGCAAATCTATACTCGGAACTTCTTTCATATCGCCCACTACAAAATCCCACAACACATAGGCATTTTTTTCTTTGATACTCTCGTGATACGAGCGCGACAAAAATGCCAAAGCCACATAATAATTGTCCGTAAGTTCTTTCATAAAATCTGCCGTGTAGTAGGCACTGTAAGGCTGATTGTTCAATATCAAATGAATGTGCTGCCCTTCCGCAGAATTAGCACAAAGTTTTTGGGCGGCATCGGCGGTTTGGTTGCCCAATTCATAATTTTCTACCGTAAAATCAAAAGCAACATCTCCGGCTTTTAGTTTGTCCTTGCGCAAAGGAGCTTCGAGTTTAATAGAAGCATCGGCAAAAGCAGCGGATTTCGGCGCAGGTGTCAGCGTTATTTCTTTCGGTTTTTCTTCTTTTCACAACCGTTTCGCTTTCGGTTTGTTGTGTATTAGATGTACATATGACACAATAAATAAAAGGCTTAAAAAACCCAATAGGCTAAGTAGTTTGTATTTTTGCATAAGCTAAATTTGAGTGCGTTAATAAAGTGTTTTAGCTAACAAAATTACAATAAAACTTGCCTTTTGCAAAGGAATTTGACAAAAATTAAAATTGACTCATGGAAAATAACAAAGATTGATTCAATGGCAAATAGAAGGAATGACCTGCACCAACTGCGCTTTGGGAATTCAAAAAATGCTCGAAAAAAAAGGTGCCTCGCAAGTGGCAGTAAATTATACTACCGGCGACCTTTCTTTTCACAATGATGCCCACATTCCTTTAGAAAAGTTGGCTTCCGACATTGAAGCGATGGGCTACGAAGTAGTTTTGCCCAAAGAAGAAAACGATGCCGAACTTTCGCACGGACATCAGCACGACCACAGTACAAAGTGGGGAAAATTGGAAAAAATGTTCATCGTCTCGGCTATTTTCACTATTCCTTTGATATTAGCAATGTTCGTACCGCTAAGTTTTTTACATCAGCCTGCGGTACAATTTGCCCTTAGCCTACCCGTTATGCTTATTGGCATGTATCATTTCGGGCGAAGTGCGTGGTCTTCCATCAAAATTGGCGTACCCAATATGGACGTACTCATTATTATTGGCTCATCGGCAGCTTTTTTTTACAGCATATACGGCTGGCTCAATCATCTTGGGCATCAGTACATGTTTTTGAAACCGCCGCCAGTATTATTACTTTGGTACTCTTGGGCAATGTTATCGAAAAATACGCCGTTTCTCAAACCACCTCCGCGCTGCAAGATTTGGCAAAATTGCAAGTTGATTTTGCCAACAGAATAGACGAGAATGGTCATATTGAAAAAATAATGGTAAAAACTCCACGTAGGCGATATTTTACAAGTAAATTCCGGCGAAGCAGTTCCTACCGATGGTGTTATTATAAAAGGTATTGCCAGCATCAACGAAGCAATGATAAGCGGCGAAACTTTGCCCAAAGCCAAAGACATAGGTGAAAAAGTAATTGGCGGAACAATTTTGGTGGAAGGAAATATGCAAATGAAAGTTACCGAACTCGGCAAAGACACCACTTTGGCTAATATTATTGCTCAAGTAAAAGCTGCCCAGCAACTCAAACCCAACATTCAAAAAAACTCTCGCCGATACCATTAGTGCTTATTTCGTACCAACGGTTCTGAGCATTGCAGCCTTGGTGTTTTTGGTGGAATATTTTGTGGTGCATTGGACATTTCAGACCAGTATGCTCAATGCAATAGCCGTCTTGGTCATTGCTTGTCCTTGCGCTATGGGACTCGCCACGCCTACTGCCGTAGCCGTAGGGTTAGGACGCGCCGCCAAAATGGGCATTTTGTACAAAGGCGGCAATACCTTTGAGGTGTTGGCGAAATTGCAAAATATTGTGTTCGATAAAACAGGTACACTCACCACCGGAAACTTTAAAGTAGCGTCTTACGAAACTTCTCTTGATGAAGAAAATTTTAAAGCAATTATTGCAGGTTTAGAAAAACACTCCTCCCACAGTTTGGCAGAATCCTTGCGGGAAAATTTTGCCGAAACTACCGCCCTACAGTTGCAAAATGTACAAGAAATAGCGGAAAAGGTATTATAGGAACAAGCACCGAAGGCACAGAATATGCTTTGGGGAACAACAAACTGTATCCGCAGACACAAGTTCCCACGCAAAAAGATTTGTACCTGTTTGAAAATGGAAAATATGTAGGCAGCGTTAATGTAAAAGACGAACTGAAAAACGATGCCAAAACGACAATACAATATTTTTAAAACAAAAACATCGACACCTACATTATGAGCGGCGACAACAGCCAAAAAACCAACGACACAGCTGACGCGCTGCAAATTGCACATCGCAACGCAGGCTTATTACCCGAAGAAAAATTAGCTGCCATTCACGCCTTGAGTAGCAAAGACGTTACGGCAATGGTTGGTGACGGCATCAACGATGCGCCGGCTTTGACGGCAGCTACCGTAGGAATTTCCTTAGGCGATGCTACACAGGTTGCTATTCAGTCGGCAGAAGTGATATTGCTCAAAGGAAAACTCGCCGATTTGGTAAGTGCACACCAACTTAGTTTGCGCACCGTGGCAACTATCAAGCAAAACCTATTTTGGGCATTTTTTCTACAATGTAATGGCAATTCCTTTGGCAGCACTCGGCTTTTTAAATCCCATGATTGCCGCTTTCACGATGGCATTTTCCGATGTTATTGTGATTGGTAATTCTTTGCGCCTTCGCTATAAAAAACTGAAATAAACATTTTTTAGCACGTAAACGTATTGTTTTTTGTCGTATAAAACGTTTATGTGTAAGAAAACTTGAATAGCACACACACAGAGTGTAATTTTGTAAAAAATCTGCTGAGACAAAACATATAAAAAATGATATTAAAATCCGAAAACTTATTAAAAACTTATGGCAAAAGAACCGTTGCCAATCGTGTTTCGGTAAATGTAGAGCAAGGCGAAATAGTAGGTTTGCTCGGACCGAACGGTGCCGGAAAAACCACTACTTTTTATATGATAGTAGGATTGATAAAACCCGACTCGGGAAAAGTGTTTTTAAATGACAAAGACATTACCAAACTGCCAATGTACAAGCGCGCGCAGCACGGCATTGCTTATTTGCCGCAGGAAGCCTCTGTTTTCAGAACCCTCAGCGTAGAAGATAATATTAAGGCAGTTTTGCAAATGACCGCCTTGTCGAAAAGTGAGCAAACTGAAAAGTTAGAATCTCTTTTAGATGAATTTCACCTGCAAAAGGTACGCAAAAGCAAAGGAAATGTACTGTCGGGCGGCGAGCGCAGACGCACCGAAATTGCCCGCGCATTAGCCGTAAATCCTAAGTTTATTCTTTTAGACGAACCCTTTGCGGGCGTAGATCCGATTGCCGTAGAAGATATTCAATATATTGTAGCAAAGCTAAAGTTCAAGAATATTGGCATTCTCATTACCGACCACAACGTACAAGAAACCTTGTCAATAACCGACCGCGCCTATTTGCTTTTCGAAGGAAATTTGCTCAAGTCGGGTACTGCCGAAGAACTCGCCGCCGACGAGCAAGTGCGCCGCGTTTACTTGGGGCAACAGTTTGAATTGCGCAGAAAGAAAATATTGATTGATGAAAATTAAGTTTATCGCAAAAATAGGATTTTGCTTGCTCTTAGCATTCACAACGCTAAAAGCACAGTCGGCTTCTGCACCAAAATTAGATTTTGAAGCCATTTCCTATGCCATAAACGACCCGCAATCGCCTTTTTATTATCCTGCACTATTTGTGCGCTACGAACAAAACGACACCCAACTCACCCTCGAAGATTATGTAGCCTTGTACTACGGATTTGCCCATCAGCCAAATTATCACCCACTATATTACATTGATTTTACCAGTATTGAAGCTATTTTATACCAGCAAAACCGCAGCAAATCCGACCAGCGAAAGCTCCTCAAATTTGCCCTGCGCAACCTCAAAGATTTTCCTTTCGACTTAGAAATGCTTTGGATGGCTTACCGTTCTTATGAATCTTTAGGCAAAAAAAAGCAAGGCGTAGCGTATTATGATAAATTTAAAAAAATTGTGGCAACAATATGCCTCAGTGGCGATGGATTAACGCCCGAAACGGCTTACCACGTTCTTTTTTTACAACACGAATATATGTTGCTCGACTTCCTCGGATTTCGCTTTGACGGACAACAAAAGCCGTAGGAAACAACGAATTTTTGCGCGTATCGGAAAATACCAAAGGCATAGAAGGCTTGTATTTTAATGTTTCGTCCATTCAGCAGGCTTTAGACCCTAAATTTCAAGAGTAGGCGAATGAACGATAATACTTGTCTTAATCCGTTTTATTTTTGAATAATCAAAAAATTAATTCATCTTGCCCAAACAATTGAATATTTTTTGCTAAAAAGTAGGAATGTATCATTCATCTAAAAAAAAGAAAACCAGCATCGCCATTTTAGGCTCAACGGGTTCTATTGGTACACAAACCATAGAAGTAATTGCACAGTATCCGCAGCTTTTTGAAGCAAGCGTCCTCACGGCAAATACTAACGCCGACTTGCTGATACAACAAGCCCAAACCTTGCAACCCAAAGCCGTACACATAGCCGATGGCAAAAATACAAATTCGTAAAAGATGCCTTAGCGCATTTGCCTATTGAAGTACTCTCCGGCACCGAAGCACTAAATGAAGTAGCTGCCTACGAAGGTGTAGATACTGTTTTGACGGCATTAGTAGGCGTAGCGGGACTTATGCCCACTATTTCGGCAATCGAAAATGGTAAAAACATAGCCTTAGCCAACAAAGAAACCTTAGTCGTAGCCGGCGAACTTATCCGCGAGCTGGTGCGCCAACATGGCGTGAATATTTATCCCGTAGATTCAGAACATTCTGCTATTTTTCAGTGCCTTACAGGCGAAAGCGCGCAATCTATCGAAAAAATAATTCTCACTGCTTCGGGCGGTCCTTTTAGAGGAAAATCGCAAGCATTTTTAGAAAATGTTACCAAAACACAAGCCCTAAAGCACCCAAACTGGACAATGGGCGCGAAAATAACCATCGATTCGGCGAGTATGATGAACAAGGGCTTGGAGGTTATCGAAGCTAAATGGCTTTTTGATTAAAAATGAACAAATAGACGTTTTGGTACATCCGCAAAGTATTATTCACTCAATGGTACAATTTGTCGATGGCTCTATCAAAGCACAAATGGGTTTGCCCGACATGAAACTGCCCATTCTCTACGCTTTATCCTATCCGCAGCGATATGTTACCCAATTTCCGCGAATGGATTTCGGCAGTTCGCAAACTTGAGTTTTGAAACACCCGACACAAAATTGTTTCCTTGCTTGGCTATCGCCTACGAAGCGATGGAAAAAGGTGGCAACGCGCCTTGTATTGTCAATGCAGCAAACGAACTGGCAGTGAGCTATTTTTACAAGACAAAATAAAATTTGTAGAAATACCCAAGCTGATAGAATATGCCTTAAACAAAGTGCCTGCTATTGCCCAACCTAACTTAGCAGACTACATAGAAACAGATGCCACATGCCGTGCTTTGTTGGCAGCATACTCTTTGGTGTAAAAAAATTCTTAAAAAAGTGTAATCTTTGCAGTTTCAAGAACCCTTTTTGGGACTTTTGTGTTTACAAATTGTTAAAAACAATCTGTGGCAAACTAAAATATTATTAAAATCTCTAAAACAGTACAATATACATGGGTGGATTAATGATGGCGTTGCAATTAATTGCGAGCTTGTCTTTGTTGGTTTTATTCACGAATTTGGACATTTTATCGCCGCAAAGATGTTTAAGATGCGGGTGGATAAATTTTTATCTTCTTTGATGCTTGGGGTACAAAACTTTGGAGCAAAAAAATAGGCGAAACAGAATATGGTATTGGCTGGTTGCCTTTGGGTGGTTATGTAAAAATAGCCGGAATGATAGACGAGTCGATGGACACGGAAAAAATGAAAGCACCGCCGCAGCCTTGGGAATTTCGCTCGAAGCCGGCTTGGCAGCGTTTTATTGTAATGATTGGCGGAATTGTGATGAATGTGCTGTTGGGTATTGTCATTTTTGCTTTTTATCTGCACCATTACGATAAAGATTATTTGCCCGTAGCGGCTATGGATAAGGGTATTTATGCTTTTGAAGCAGGGGAAGAGTTAGGATTTAAAACCGGAGACAAACTTTTATCCATCAATGGAAAATCACCTAATCGGTTTGAAGATTATCGTTCAATGGAATTGCTGTTTGGTGCTGACGTAAAAGTAGAGCGGAACGGACAAACAGTAGATATTCAGTTGCCGGATACTTTGTTTAGTCGAAAAGGTGAAGATTATTTTGTTCCTTATAACCACAAAATAGAAGTATTGGGTGTTTTGGAAGGAAGTGCTGCGGACAAAGCAAAATTGCAGAAAGGGGATTATGTTGTAGGATTAAAAGATGAACTCGTCGAAAATTTCGGTGAGATGCAAGCTAAGTTGGAACTTTACAAAAATCAAACGGTGCCTTTGGATATAGAGCGTGACGGAAAAATGCAAACCGTAGAAGTAGCCATAGACTCGACCGGAAAAATTGGCTTTTTTCCCTTTTTCAATTATAAGGCGGTGAATATAGTGAAGCCATATTCTTGGGCAGAAAGTTTTAAATATGGTATCAAAGAAGGATGGGAAGCTATCTATTTCAATGCCAAAGGAATAGGATTGATGTTTACGGGAAAAATAAATCCGGTAGAATCTATGCAAAGTCCTATTGGTATTGCCAAGTTTTTTGGTTCGGTTTGGAATTGGCAGCGATTTTGGCGCATTACGGGTTTGCTTTCGTTTGTACTGGCATTTATGAATATCTTACCTATACCCGCTTTAGATGGCGGACATATTCTGTTTATAATTATCGAAACATTGCGCGGCAAGCCACTTAGCGATAAATTCTTGGAGCGTGCGCAAATTGCAGGAATGTTATTGCTCATTCCCTTGATGATACTGATTATGGCGAAAGATATTTGGCAAATTTTGAAAGATTTATTTTAGAAAAGATACGCAATAATAAAAAAAATTGCTAAATTTGCCCACCGTTTGCCCGAGTGGCGGAACTGGTAGACGCGCTGGATTCAAAATCCTGTGTTGGCAACAACGTGCCGGTTCGATTCCGGCCTCGGGTACTCAACAACAAACGCCTGTAAATCATTGATTTATGGGCGTTTTGCTTTTATGTCGTTTTGTAAGTATTATGTAAACGCTCAACTTAGCACACTACCCAAAAGCACATTTCGGTTTCGCTCAATGTGCGGGTTTTTAAGGATTTAGTAGCAATATATTTTATTTATTAAAAGATAAATTGTTGGACAAATTATTGAAGAAAATATTTGATTTCTTTTGGGTAGGTACTTAAATGTAAGTATCCTCGCAACTTTGGGTGCAAAACTTTGCTTGGGCTTCTTCATTTTCTTTGCTTGTCCAAAGAAAACGAAGCAAAAGAAACGACACTTTTTCAAGGTATTTTTGCCCTATTCGGGCAAAACCGCAGCTTTTTGGCTAAATTTTTTCCAAGGCTTCAAAAATTTCTAACGCCCAAATGCTGCTATACGGCGAAAAAAGATTTTTAAACTTTTCTTATACAAAAACTATGTACATGAAGAGGGTTTTTACTTTTTTAATACGCAATGATGATTCCGTTTTGGTATTAAATGTAAGTATCCTCGCAACTTTGGGTGCAAAACTTTGCTTGGGCTTCTTCATTTTCCTTGCTTGTCCAAAGAAAAAACGTTAAAAGAAACGACACTTTTTTCAAGGTATTTTTGCCCTGTTCGGGCAAAACCGCAGCTTTTTGGCTAAATTTTTTCCAAGGCTTCAAAAATTTTTAACGCCAAAAAAACTGCTATACGGCGAAAAAAGATTTTTACCTTTTTTAATACGCAATAGATATTCTATTTTAGTATAATTTGTACTAGCTTTTTAAATTCCTTTCTGTGACCTCGTGAAATACTTAGCGCAACTTTGTGTACCAAATAATAGCATAATATTACACGAAAACAACATTCAATAATTGGTAGTGGTTTTCTTTTGTCCAAGTACTTAAAAAAGTATAAAATGCCTAAAGTTTTAGAAAAAAATTATTTCACTTTGCGCCTTTGCTTGGAGTTAATTTTGCATTATCACGCAAAGGCTCGGAAATTATAAATTGGTTAAACAAGCACTTACTGCAACAAATACCAAATTTGCGTAGTAAAAAAACAAACAATTAAGCCAAGAATGATTGGTAAAAAAGTGGCAAGTGCCGTCCATTTTACACTATTGGTTTCCCTGTAAATTGTTACAATAGTGGTAGAACAAGGATTATGCAATAAACTAAACAGCATCAGATTTACGCCCGTAAGCAATGTCCAGCCTCCGGCGTGCAAAATATTTGCCGTATCTGCAACCGAATCCAACTCGAACATTACACCTGCACCATCACCTATACCGCTAAGTTTGCTGCTAAGTACCGTAAGCATTAATATAGTAGGTATCACAATTTCATTGGCAGGTATGGCTATAATGTATGCCAAAAGGATTACACCATTTAAACCGAAAATAAACGCAAAAGGATTTGACCATTGAATAAAATGTTCGGCAATACTCAAATCGCCTATTTTTACATTGGCAACCAGCCAAATGACAATACCCGCAGGAATAGCAAAAACCACCGCACGCCAAAGTACAATTAGAGTTCGGTCGATAAGCGAAGTATAAAGCGTTTGCCACACTTGCGGCGGTCGGTAAGGCGGTAATTCCAAACTAAATGACGAAGCCTCGCCCCGCAGTACTGTTTTATTGAGTCCCCAGGAAACCAACAGACTGAACAAAATTCCCAACACCGCCACGCTTACTACTGCCGCCGCCGATACAATTCCCGCGAAAGGTGCAGCCACTAATCCGCCAATAAAAATGCTGGCGATAAGTATTTGCGTGGGCCAACGACCATTGCAAAGCGAAAAATTATTGGTAATAATGGCAATTAATCTTTCGCGCGGACTATCAATAACCCTCGCCGCCACAACGCCGGCGGCATTACAACCAAAACCCATACTCATCGTAAGTGCTTGTTTGCCGTGCGCGCCTACTTTGCGAAACAAACTGTCCATATTGAACGCTACGCGCGGCAAATAACCCAAGTCTTCGAGCAAAGTGTATAGCGGAAAAAATATTGCCATCGGCGGCAGCATTACTGCAATTACCCAAGCCATCGACAAATACGCTCCGTCTATCAGCACGCCTGTAAGCCACCAAGGCGCGTGCAAAAATTCCATCGCACTTTTTAGCAACGGGTGTAATTTGTCTATCAGCAAAAAAGACAAAGCCTGCGAAGGATAATTTGCGCCGGCAACAGTTATCCAAAATACCAAAGCCAACAATAAGAACATAATGGGAAAGCCCAACCACCGACTGGTGACAATTTTATCTATTTTCAAATCATAACTGTAAGCCGCTTTGTCGCCTTTTTGTTTCACGGTTTTGCGCGCTATTTGTGAGGCTTCTTGGTAAATGGTTTCAATTACAGTATCGTGAAAATCCATGTCTAAATCCCAGCGCGCTGCATTAGCTGCCGACAGTATCGCTTCTCTATCTGAAGGAGTGTTCTTTATATCTTCCATCTAATTTTTCTTTTTTTAAACTTGAATTTGAGGTGATTGAACATTGATATTGCCCAAATCGCCCGACTTTATGGCTTCGATAATACTATTGTCGCCTTCGAGTAAGCGTAGTGCTACCCAATTTACGTGCGGAAGTCCCGGAAATTCCTTGTTTAGCATCGCTGCAATTTTTTCGATGGCATGATTCAGTTTGGGCGAGTTACTTTTTATTTTGCGCGGTTTGCACACATATTTTCCGGTCGCAACTTCTTCTATGGTATGCAAAAGTTCTTGTATTCCCTGCCTTTTTCGGGCTGCCGCCGGAATAACCGGAATTCCCAACTCTTTCGACAATGCGCGCACATCTACTTCTACGCCATTTCGGCTTGCTTCGTCCATCATATTAAGACAAAGTACTGCCTTATTGGTAAGTTCTAATATTTGGAGTGCCAAATTCAAATTTCGCTCCAAACGCGTAGCATCTACTACAATTACCGTCACATCGGGCTGCCCGAAAAGGATAAAATTTCTGGCGACTTCTTCATCTGTACTGGTAGAGAGCAAAGAATAAGTGCCGGGCAAGTCCACAATTTTGTATTTTTTTTCGTTAAAAATAAACCCACCTTCGGCGCGAATAACGGTTTTTCCGGGCCAATTTCCCGTATGTTGCCGCAGTCCTGTAAGATTATTAAAAACAGTACTTTTGCCCGTATTAGGATTTCCAGCCATAGCTATCACATAATCCACATTTTCCATATCTACACCCAGCCGTACCAAATTCGATTTGCTGTACGCCGGACAGCCCTCACAATTATTATTTATTGTATTGCTCATTATTTTTTTCTTTTTTGGGTTTAATAAAAATTAAATCGCTTTGCTGTTTGCGAATACCAATGGTTGTTCCCAGCACGCTATAAGCAACGGGATCGCCCGATGCACTTTGTAGCACCGCCGTAATTTTACTGCCGGGAATAATACCCAAATCCATCAAGCGGCGGCGTTGCAATCCACGACAGTTGGGTGAAATTCCGGCAATTTCGGCGGTTTCTCCAAGGCGTAGTTCACTCAACAATTCGTTTTTAGTGGTTTTTCTTTCTTCGTTCGATAATTTTTCTACGGTTATCTGTGCAGCAAACAATGGCGTAAGCATGCATTCATCACCATCGGCTGCAAGTACTATTTTATTGTCTAATATTTCAGTAACATACACTTGCATTCCGGGATACAAGCCTTGAACTACCAACTGCTCATAAATGTTTTGGGGTTCATCTTCTATATGAATAATTTTGCCAATGTCGCCTCCTTTCATTGCGTTGAGCAAAATACCTTTAGGTTTTGGCAATTTGCCTTCGCTGGTAGGAATAGGGTCGCCGTGTGGGTCGAAAACGGGATTGCCAATTTTTGCCGCCAACTCTTCCGTGGCTTCAATGCTTACAAGATGCTCTATTTTGCAGGCTTCTTCGTGCCAATCTTTTTGGGCAATACTGGTTTCATCGGCAAAGTAGCGTTCCCAAATGCGATGCACTCTCACTATACGCAGTGCGTAAGAACGCCCGATATCCGTTAGACTTATTTCCTGATTTTGTACCCTTACCAAGTTCATTTTTAGGAGTTTTTCTATCAAACGTCCCGCCTTATCACTTGATATTTGCAGGTTTCCGGCAATGCTGTTGAGGTTACAAGGAACATTTTTATAGGCACAATCGAACAAATATTTGAGTGCATCTTCCACCATTACTTTTTGGCTGTTCATCATCGCGGTAGAAATTAGTGCATATCCACCCTTTTTAGGAAAAAAGAACCATAACACAAAAACAAGTAACAATATGCCTGCAAATAGCAGTTCTCCGTGTATTGTGTATATTATACTACCTATAACTTGCATAGATCTACCCGTTTTTACTGGTTGAAGAAATGTGTTCTGCACTTTTTTTCAGCTTTTTCAAATAAATCATTCCCGCCAAATCCGCGTGCAAGGATATACGCAAACTACCAATTTCTATTTCAGTCATTTTGGTATGGGGATATTGTTTGTTTATGCTTATGAATGCTCCCACCGTCAATTTATTCGCCTGACAAAAATCATAAAACTCCTTATGCCCGCCGACCAATCTGCACACTTCGTAGCACTCTCCAACTTTGGCAGCACTAAGCGTCAGCACTTCCTTTTCCTTCTCAATAACTCCGTTTTTGTTGGGAATAGGGTCGCCGTGAGGATCGGTAGTAGGATTTCCCAAAAAGGCATCTATTTTATCCAACAAAAATTCGGAAGTAGCATGTTCTAAAAGTTCTGCTTCTTGATGTATTTCATGCATATTCAAGCCCAATACCTGATGCAAGAAAGTTTCCCACAAACGATGTCTTCTCACAATGTGCAATGCCATTTTTTTGCCATCGGCAGTAAGTTTCAGTGCCTTATACTTTTGGTATGCTACTATATTTTTCGAGGCAAGTTTACGTGCCATATCGGTCGCGGCGGCGTTGGTGATGCCCAATTCTTTGGCAATAGAACCCGAGCGCGTGTCTTTTCCTTCGCGTAGCTCAAACTGATAAATAGTTTTGATAAAATTTTCTACGGATATAGAATTAAAATTTTGCATACTAAATTTTATTTTTAAGTAAACTTAAATTTAATAACAAGTAAACTTAAATTTAGTTCAGAAAAAGAAAAAAGCACACAAGATTTTTATATTTTATACTTGTGTGCTTCTTGCGTTATTGTCTTGTATGGAGTGCTTATTATTAGTCGTACAAACTATCTCCCCACCACAAACTTCTCCGCATACCACTGCTCGCCGATTTGGGCTTTTAGTGTATAAACTCCGCTCGGCAAGTTTTGGATATTTATCCTTGCATCGGGGCTTGTTTGTATGATGCGCAATCTGCCCGCATTGTCGTAGATTTCGACTTGTTTTATGTTTTGCTTTATGTTTAGGCTTATGTATTCGCTGGCAGGGTTAGGTGTGATTTGCAGCAGACCTTTGCTTTGCAAGGTTTCCAAACCGATAACTTCGACAGCCGTATCTTCTATCACTTCGGTTTCGGTAGTGTTGGTGATGATGGGAAAATTGTAATCGAAGTAAATCTCTGCCGTATTTTCTATCTTGTCGCCTAAGGCTACTGCTTTGGGTTTTATCTTGAACGCTACAAATCCGTGACTTTCCGGCTCGTTGCTCGTGCTGTCGGGCAGGTTGATGTTTTCGAAGTAAAACTCCACCGTTCTGCCCTCCAAACGGAAACGATAATCGTGGCTTGCGGCTATCATCTGAAAAGTGGAAACATCTAAGTTTGCCGTCAATTCGTCCGTTACGATTACGTTAATCGCTTCGGCGGAGCCTGTGTTTTGAAAGCGAATGACATAATCCAAATATTCGTCCACATTCTTCACCTCAACGGCTGCCCCCTGCAAACAAGTTTTGTCGTTGGGGTCGTAGGAATTTACGGCTGTTTGGCGCAAGGCGGAACTATTGTCTTCCGGCGTTTCGTCTGTGTAAGCGTAATTTAGGTATGCCAAAAACGAAAGCACATCACCACCATTTACGGCGGGCGTTTCTTGCGGTGAATTTACATTGAGTGTAACAGCAATACTGCGACTTTCAAAAGGCTGTAAGTCAACAAAATTCCACGTAAGCAAGCTATCGCTTTGCGCCACCACATTGGGCGATGCCGACACAAAATCCAACACACTATCGTCAAATTGCAGCGAAATGCTACCGCTTTCCACTTGCGTACCTTGGTTTTGGTAGGTGATTTGGTATTTTGCATCAAAGCCCGGACGTGCTGCATTTTCCGGCAACAAGGTAATTTCCAAATCGTGGTGTGTACCGTTGGGCGTGATGCAGAAGTTTTGGGTGCTGATGAGGTTGTTGGCGGTATTAAAAGTTACGGTAGCGGTAGGGATGGAAAAATAAGGATTTTCAACAAGGGGCTGCAAGCTAAAAGCCCCTTCGCTGCAATAAAAATTATATGCTCCTATGGTATTGGAAATAACATAACCTATATTAGCCCCGTCGCTTACTTGTAATAGTTCGGCATTTAAGGGTACTGCATTTTCGCTACAGTTGTTACTATTCATATCCAATTGTACCATCCCTGCAATGGTATTATAATTGCCACCGGGTGTAAATGAACAGAAGGTATTTACTTGGCAGTTATTTAATCCGTAGTCTATTGCTTTGTTTTTTACCACTTCTAATTGACTTTCATCACAGCAGATATAACTGAGGTTGGGATTAATAGGAAAATGTAAAGACGTTTGCTCCTTACTTCCATTTTTTATCAATAAACTTGTTAAGTTATTCTGACCACAATTTAAACTTTGTAAATTAGGTGAATTAGAGACATCTAAACTGCTTAAATTATTATTATAACACCACAATTTTTGTAAATTCGGCAAATTAGAGACATTTAAACTGGTTAAATTATTATTATAACACATCAATTCTTGCAAATGCAAATTGTTTAAATTAGAGACATCTAAACTTGTTAAGCTATTATAATCACAATGCAATTTTTGTAAATTAGGCGAATTAGAGATATCTAAACTGCTTAAATTATTAAGGCCACAATATAAAATTTGCAAATTAGGCGAATTAGAGATATCTAAACTGCTTAGATTACCAACAGCACAATCTAAAGTTTGCAAATTAGGTAAATTAGAGACATCTAAACTTGTAAAATCATTCCAAGAACAATCTAAAGTTTGTAAATTAGGTAAATTAGAAACATATAAAGTTGTCAATAAATTATTATTTGTACAAACTAAAGTTTGTAAACTGGGTAAATTAGAGACATCTAAACTTGTAAAATCATTCCAAGAACAATCTAAAGTTTGCAAATTCACAAAAGAATTAATCCCTGTCAAATCTGAAATCTGCTTATAATACAAATCCAACGAATCCACCGCCTCCGCCTCGCTCACTTGTATTTCGCCATCTCCGTTGGTGTCCACAGGAGGATTGTGGTTTAAGAGGGCGTATTTAAACCAAGCATCAGGTATGTCCACTATTTGGGCGTAAGTGCTTGTAGTGACTAATATTAGTAGCATGAGAAGTAATAGCTGTTTCATAATGTTAAATTATTTTGTAATAAAAAACTTCCTAATTCTGTCCAACAAAGAACATATTATGTAAACATATAACATTTTGGGGAATAGTACAAACGTTTTCGATTATTTCACTCATTTTTTTACAAAATACGGCTACTCTTGTAGTATGTTTTTATCAAATACTTATATTTGGCACAATTATAATAGTAGATAAACTATTGTCGTTTTTTGTATTAAAACGTTTGATTATGCAATCCTTAGACAAAAATTGGGTTACTACCGGACTCATTGATTTTGAATATAAGAAATATGTGCTTTTGGCATATTTGCAGTATGTGAGTAAACAGTTTGATGAAAATAAGCTCTATCCTTTCCTGAGCGATTTGATAGCACATCATCAAAACTTGGTTTTGTTGCAACAATCGCGCGCACAAATGCAGGACAATTTTCCCCAAAAATTACAAAAAATAGACGTGGAAAACTTTGCCCTTGCCTACGAAAAAATGCTGGAAGACGAAGCCTTGATGATTGAGTTGATGCAAATTGTGCATTACGCTATTCCTCGCTTGGAGGAAAATATGCACACAGGAAAGGTCATTTTTGAAAATATAGACCAAAAACTGCAAATAGAACCCATTGGCATTGTGCCGCTACACAAGCAAACCGGCTATATGTTGCTCCAAAACGGCGAACCTACCAGTGTGTTTGTGTATCGCTACGAAGTAAGTATTTTTGAGCGAGCCAGCGAACGGTTTCGCGCTATCCACACGCACTTTGTAGAAACGCTGAGTCGCAAACTTACGGAATCGTATGAGTCGTTGAAATGGAATCTGATAAAAACCCACAAAATGCTCCCCAATCCGGCAACATTTCTCATTTATTCGCCGAAAAAATATCCTTTTCAAGAGAGTTTGCTGCCCGTAGCCAAGCGTTCATTAGTGCGCTACCTCGCTACGCTTTAATCCTTTTTGTCAATTACTTTGGGTACTTCAAAGTATTGTTCGTTGTGCTGCACGCTGTTTTGCAAACTTTCGGCGCGAGTGTTTAGTTTTTTTGCCACATCTTCCCGCCACACATTGGTTTCTTCGCTCATAAAACGCAGTGGTGCTGTATCATCTGGCACTTCAAAGGCTTGTATCTGCGCTACAAAATCGAGCATTTGCGCCAAATCTTTTTTATAACGCGGGCGTTCTTCTTCGCTAATATTCAGCTTCGCCAAATGTGCCAGTTTATCAATCAACTCATCTGTTATTTCCATAGAAAAATAAAAAACCGCCTTTGTATTGTACAAAGACGGTTTAAGTTTTTATCCTTAAAAAATTATTCGATTACTAATTTTTGGTAAGATTTTTCTTGTTTTTCTCCAATTATTTCTACCATATACACGCCGGAAACCAAGTTTTGCGTATCTATACTGAGTTGCATTTGCTGTTGTCCGTTTTGTTGCATCACCAACTGACCGTTGTAGGCATAAATATTCACCGCCTGAACAGGTGTTTGTGGACTGTTGATGTGTAATACAGCGCGTTGGCTAAGTGGATTTGGGTACATTTCCAAACCATTTATGGCAACGTAGTTTAATCCCACTTCATTGCAATCACAAGTATGGCTGCCCAATACGATAAAAGTATTTTTGTCGTAAATATCCCATTCATCACCAGTAAAAGTTTGCCCCAAGGCAGCAATAGCATAGCTACCTTTTTTTACGGTATTTTTGCGTTTTAGCGTACGGTCTTTGGTAAGCCATTCGCCATCAGGTGTTGCCCAAGTATCACCCGGGTCATCTCCAATTATTCCAATAGCGTCTAAAAGATTGCTGCCATCACTTGCCAAAGTTGTGCCTTTAATCAAGGCTACGGCATCGTTTCCATTAAAGTACATCGCATTGTTTATATCATACACAGGACACAAAAAGGCATTGGCTTTGCCTTGCAAATCTAATTCTTCGTGATACACATCGCCGTAAAGCACTACGCCCGTTGTGTCGTATTGCACACAATAGAGAGTATCATTATCTACAATTTCAGGTAGCCCCGTAAGTTCGTCAATACAAGGTTCATAACCTTCGTAACCATTCCAAACAGGTGTTTCCAAACCAATACCGTTAGGGTCGCGTTTATCTAATACTACTACATACGTTTCGTAGGGTTGAAGCATATCGGCAGGTAACTGTACAGCCGTAAGAGAAGTAGAGCCATTGCTAAAACGCCCTACCGAATACTGCGACAAATCGACTGTCGATTGGGTAGGGTTATAAATTTCTAAGGCACGGTTGTTGCCGTAGCCCTCTACATAACCGGAAATAAAAAGTTCATCACACTGTGCAGCAACATTGCTTATCGCAAAACTGCCAATGAGCATACTTAGTAAAATTTTTTTCATTGTTTAATTAAATTTTATGGATTGAAGCGAAAATTAAAATATTGCTGTAAAATTACAATAAATATAGCATTTGAAACTAAATTTGGCAACATGTGCATGTTATTTTTGTGCAAATTTTAACATTTTGCTTATTTTATGAAATAATGCTAATAACTTTGGCGCAGAATGTCATCTTTTTATTGTCTAATTTAACAAATTAGTCATTTTTTGCTTTTTTAAGCGTTTTATTTTGAATACAATAACTGATAGTATGCAACAAAAAAAACTACTTTTTATTATATTTTGCCTCATAACCACTATATTTTCCACTAACGCCCACGCCCAAACCTTAGTCGTGAATGAGGTAACAAATTATCCCAATAGTTCCAATGTTGATGTAGAACTTTTAGTTAGTTGTCCTGCGGGTTGCAAAGGCGTATTAGATATACGAAACTGGATAGTGGACGATAATAGCGGTATGGGAAGTACTTGCGGACAGAGCAATACTGGCTTAGCTCCAGGGCACTTGCGCTTTCCGGATGTTGAAGAATATGCCTGCGTTCCTTGTGGCGCATTTATCGTGCTTACTAATGGAGCATCACAAGATCCTTATGACAGTAATAATGACTTTTTATATCATATTGGCTATGCTGGAATGAATGCAAACCCTACAGTTCCCAATAATTCCGCTTGTAACGATTTTGGTACTGCAGCACAAGCCACTTCAAGTGGCTCTGAAGGAATAATAAACTTGAGAAATGCCGGTGATTTAGTACAAGTACGCGATAATAATGGCAATTTAATAAATGGTATAAGTTGGGGTGATATTAGTGCAAGTTCCGGCGTACCAAGTGTTTATAATGGCAGTGCAGCTAATCACACCTTTTATGCAACTACTTGTTCAGGTACAGGATTTATGGATGGGACACCTGTTTCAGACCCACCTGATGTAAATTCCGCAAATACACCCGGCTTACCCAATCCCGGACAAGAAGGCTGCATCGACCTGATGCGCATAGACGTTTCGCATAGCGACAGTACACTTGCAATGCCTGCCTGCGATGAGACAAGTTTTTCGTTTATGCACGATGCTTGCGGCAACTTTGAAACCGACTGGGACTTTGGCGATGGCTCTGCCCCCGAAACCATTACCGGAAGCATTGCCGATGTGTCGCATACGTTTACCAGTGAGGGTACATTTTACGTCTTGGCTACTATTCGTTTTCAGCCAAATGATTGTCCGGTAGAGGTTTTGGACACGGTAATGATAGATTTTCCCGACAAACCCGAACCGCCAACAATTCCTACGCCTACCCTTTGCTACGACAATGGCAGTTTGTTTGGTGTACTAACTTACCCACAACTCAGCAATTTTCTTCACGAAATGCAATGGTTTTATACCAGCACCGATGCAAGTCCTTTTTCAACGGACGAAGAGCCGGATTTAGATGCGAGTATTCTTTCACAAATAAATGCCGGCGGAGCTTTCCCACAATATGTTAGCTTTTGGGTTGCCGAAAACGATGGCACTTGCGATAGCGAACGCGTAGAGTTTGTTATAACCGTAAATGGTGTATTGGAATACACAGGCGACAATCCTAATTATTTGTGTCAAGCAGATTATACCAATTTAAATCTTACGGCACTGGTAAGCCCGCAAGATGCTACGGTGGTAGAGTTTTGTGGCAGCAATGCTACGGTAGATGCGAATATCAGTTTAAGCGGAAATACCTATGTGCTTAATGTGGATAATTTAGCCGATGGCACTTATACTATTTCGTATGGATTGAGTGGTAGCAACTGCAACGATTGTGGCGGAACTTTTGATGTTGTAATCATTGGTACGCCTGTAATTGACAATCCCGGCACAGTTTGTTTAAGTGATGGCAATGTTACTTTTACCGCAACGCCTCCCGGCGGCACGTGGGAAGGCACTGGTGTAGTAGGTGGCGCAAGCAATACTACCGGAATATTTAATCCCAACAACTGGCCTCTTAACGCCAGCAACCAGCACGAGGGAACAATAAATTATACTTTCCCTAATGGTTCGGGTTGTTTTGCCACCATAACGGTAATCGCCGAAACAGCACCTTCTGTTTCTAATCCGCCTGCCGTATGTAATACTGCCAGTTCGGGAGCGGTAAACTTAAATAGTTTTCTTACACCAAGCGGCAGCGCAGGTACTTGGGCTTTTGTAAGCGGTCCGCAAAATATTAGCCCCGGCACAGGCAATTCCGTAAGTTTTGATGGCGTGACTGCCGGAAATTATGTATTTTCCTTCACTTCAAGCGGAGCTTGCGGCGGAAGTCCACTCAACTTAACACAAGTAGTAAACGATTGCGCCTGTCCTACTACTTCCAATCCTTCGGCAATCTGTAGCGATGAAATCTTAAATTTAGCCGACTACATCAATACAACAGCAAGTGGAACATGGAGTATAAGCAATGGAACGGGTGGAAGCATAAGCGGTACTACCTTTAATCCAAATGGCAATAGCGGAAATTTTACGGCTACATTTACCCTTACAACAGCCATTCCGGGTTGTAGCAATACGTACGATATTCCTATTACCGTCAATGCCCTTGCCGATGCCGGAACGGGTGCTAATACTAGCGTTTGTAACGACAGCAATACTGCCATCGACCTTTTTGCGCAGCTAAGTGGCGAAACTACGAGCGGCACTTGGACAGTCGCGCCTGCCACGGCGGGTTTTAATGCAGCCGGTGGCAGTTTCAATCCAAATGGTGTTGCCGCTAATAATTATGTGTTTACTTATACTGTTACAGGGGCTTGTGTAAATGGCTCAGGTACTGCTACGGTAAGTATAAATGTGAGTCAAAGTGTAAATGTTACCGCTTCGCCCAATACAGCAACTGTTTGCAATGCCGGAGCCGGTGCAGGTATTAATTTAAACAATAATCTAAGCACTTCCGTAGCCGGAACTTGGGCAGACACAGATGCTTCCGGTGCTTTACAAAGTGGTAGCTTATTCGATTTTTCAGGAGTAAATGCAGGGAATTATACCTTTACTTTTACCCCTTCGGTAAATGCGCCTTGTACTGCCACACCTGTTACTGTAGAAGTAACGGTGAACGATTGTAGTTGTCCCCTTATTCAATCGACTAATGCCAGTGCTATACAGGTTTGTGAAAATGGCGGAAATGTAACCATCACTATTACGGTAAATACAAGCACAAATTTGGAAAATCTTACTTTAACGGAAAATGGAAACAACATTAATTTAACCCAAAGTGGCACAACTTTCACGGCTACGATAAGCCCGCCAAGCATTTCCAATTGTAATGTACTGACACAAAATTATGTAGCAAATTTATATTGCACCACCAATCCTGCCGTAGTGGAAGATACAGAAACACTAAGCATAAGTTTTTATCCGCAACCTACCGGAAATATTAGCTTAGATGCAACGGGCTGCGTGGCAACGCTCAATCCTGATTGCGCTAATTTTAGTGTAAGTGGTGGTGGCACTACGCAAACTACCAATGTAAATGGAGACAACAGTGCCGTAAGTTTTAGCTTGCAAAACAATGATTTTCCGAGCTGTACAAACACGATAACAAGTAATTTTGCTTGTGTTACCGAATTTGAATGTCCTACGGTACAGCCCGCCAGCAATGGATTAGACATTTGCTCTAACACTGTTCCAGATTTGAGTAATGCCAATACCGGATTTTCTATTTTAACCGACCCGGACAATACTGCGGGAAATTTGCTTTGGTTTACCAGTGTGGGACCCGTAACGCCTTATAATAACACTCCTTTTATCAATACAAATTGTGACGTTCAACTTGTTACACTGTATGCTTATTTGGAATGTGATAAAGACGGCAACGGAATATTTGACAATTTGAATGGCGATGAATATGTGTCGGCAGGCTCGGTAAACATTACCGTTTTTCCGCAGTACAACAGCAATTTAGTATCTGCAACGCCCGGCGATTGCGCACTTCCTACGCTTACTACTTCTTGTGCCAATTATATAATAACGCCTATTAACGTTCCGACAGAAGTAATTCCCGGCATTACGCCCGGTTTGGCAATTTTTGGTATTACCTATGTAAATGACAATCTGACTTGCTTGAATACAACCGAAGAAGTAGCCTACAACTGTCCATCTGTAGATTGTCCTACAATTATCAATGCGATTAATGCTACGGAAAATTATTGTTTGATGGGTAGCCCTAATTTTGCGAATATCGAACTCGCAGCAGATTGGGATGACCCCAACGGACAAGTTCCGGCGGGCGATGCTATTGTTTGGTTTTCTAATGCAGCGTTTTCCGGCGTTCCTTTAGATGAAACAAATTATCAACCCATTTACATAGGCGATAATTGCAGTCCGCAAACAATAACCTTATATGCAGCTTTGCTGTGCAATAGTGGCAGTCCGGTTCCGGCAGGAACGTTAACCATAACACTTTATCCTGAATTTGACGCTGCCAATATCAGCACAACCGAAGGAAATTGTGCGCCACCAAGCATTCAAAGCAACTGTGACAACTATGCCATAACAGCACTTACTGCCGTTCCTGCGGTGGTAAATCCGGGCGATGCGGGTTCTGTTACTTGGCAAATTACTTATAGCGGCACAACCGATTGTGATTTTAGCAATATCGAATATGAGGTAAATTATAGTTGTGCTGAGTTAAGTTGTCCTACTATCACGAATCTTTCCATTTCGCCCGATGCGGATAATTGTAGTGGCGAAAATGTAATTGCTACCCTAACGTATGACGACCCGCAAAATACTTTTACCAATATAAATTGGTTTGATGCACAAGGGAATATTGTAGGCACCGGAACAAGTTTGTCCATTACCGAAACGGTAAATGGTTGTGATGCGCTGGAACTTACTTACACAGCAAGTATTTATTGTAGCACCAACCCACCCAACTTACCTTCGGATAGCGAAACATTTACCATTACCTACTATCCGCTACCCAGTAGCAATGAAATCAGCTTTACGCCAAGCGCAGACGGTTGCAGCATTGAAGCTACGAGTAGTTGCCCGAACTTTAGCATCACTACCACCAATCCGCAAGTTACCGGAACGGACGGAACTTGGACTGCTAATTTTACCGTACAAAACACCGAAGCCGTAAGCAATGGGGCGAACTGTGTGGTCGATTTTATGGAAAATGGCACTTGTACGTTACCGCAATGTCCTTTACTAAGCAGCATTAGTCCTGACGGACATATTTGCAGTGGCGATAGTTACAATTTGGCGGCTGTTTTAATCAATACACAAGATTTAGACCACGTAGAGTGGTTAGATGAAAGTGGTGCTGTAGTTTCAAATGCGAATACTTACCAAGTAAATACTACGACAAGCGGCTGCAATAGCCAAACTGAAACTTATACCTTCAACGCATATTGCATCACCGATTTGGTAAATCCGACAATTAGTGAAACAGTAAGCGTAACCATTTATCCTGTACCTACCGCCAGCGATGTACAAATTACGTTGAGCAATAATAATTGTACCGCTACGGCAACGATTACAAACTGTAGCAATATTTTTGCCGTAAGTGCCACCTCTACCAATCCTATTTCTACCAACATAGACGGCGATATGTCGGCAGTGAATTTTGAAATTTTCAATACCGAAGCACAAGCAAATGGCATTAATTGCAGCATTGTGGTAAGCGATAATTTTGATTGCAGTATTCCTGTAAACTGCACCGAAGATGCGAGTTTATTACCTTTTGCTTCCAACGTTTGTTCCAGCATAGGCACGATAGATTTAACTGCCCAAATTGCCGGCGATATGGGTGGCTTGTGGTACAATGTGACGAATGGCAATCAGCAAATTTTGCTGCCATCATTATATGATGTAAGTACTTTAGCAGCGGGAAATTACAACTTACAATATGTAGTAGAAGGAAGTAACGGCTGTCCCAATGTTTCGGATAATATTACGCTCACCATCACCAATATTCCGATTATTCTCAATCCGTCACAAACCTTGTGTACGGAAGGTGCGGGCGCGCAATTGAATTTGAATACTTTGCTCGGAGCCGGAACACCAACCAATGGAACTTGGGAAACCATAAATCCGGCGTACAGTACTTATTTGAATGGCAACGTTTTAGATGTAAACGGCGCAACAGGCATTAGCAGCATTTCGCTTACCTACACCTTGCCCGACAACTGTAACTCCAGCGTAACCATTGGTGTGAATGAACTGCCAACTATTAGCTTGATTCCTTTTGCTGGTAATTTATGTACTTCTTTGGGTAACATCAATTTGAATGTCCAATTAGGTGCCGGAACACCGACCAACGGAACTTGGATTATTGACCCGGGAAATGTAACCATAAGTAACCCCAGCAGTTTTGATTTAGCCTCCTTGACTTCTTTGGACAACCAAAGCTTGAATTACACTTTAACGTACAGCATTGTTATTAACAACCAGTGTTTTACAGAAGAAAGTATTGCACTTACGGTAAATAGTCCTTCTTCGGCGACAATTTTACCGGATATTTTGTGTAATGATAGCAATTTGGGCGAAACGACTTTAGACCTTGACAATTTAGTTTTAGGAAATTCGGGCGGCACTTGGACAACGGACGCAGGCACTTTAGATGCTGATAATGTATTGGATATTGACGGTGTAAATGCAATGGCAATAAACCTTAGCTACACGACTACTGTAAATGGAAGTTGTAGTGGTTCTGTTGTAAACGGAACGATTACAGTTTCTTGCGATGTGGACTGTGAAGCACCTGTGTTAGTGCCGTTTGGTGTGAGTTTCTGTAATAACAATGACAATATAATTGATATAACAAGCCAATTGCAAAGCGGCGACCCTTTGTTGGGTACTTGGGAAATTTTTCCTGCTACCAACAATTATCCCAACAACACCATAAGCGACCCGCAGAATATGCTCATCACCGACACCGAAGGAACTTTCCAAATTTTATATACCGTTCCGGCTGATGAAAATTGTCCGCAAGATTTGACTTCTAATCCTATACAATTAGTCATTTTTGATACAGTTGAAGCTTCTATTAATGAAGATGTTTTACCTATAATTTTATGTAATGATGCCGCAGGCGGAAATACAGCCATCTTATTGGATTCTTTGGTTACAAGCGATTCTAATGGTACATGGAGTATTAGTGCTAACGCTCAGGCATATTATGATGCAACAACGCATATTTTAGATGTAAATGGCATCGACCCGTCTATTACTCAGGTGAGTGTACAATATCAAATTTTAAATCCCGAATGTGGCAGTTTTTTATTTCAAACAAGTTTTAACATCATAGACTGCAATATTTGCGAAGCAACAATAGAATTATTGCCTATTCCCAATAGTTTTTGCAGCGGCGATGCAACGATAAATTTGTTCGATTATGTAGTAAATCCGCAAGGCGGAATTTGGCTCACCAATGCCGGAGCCGGAACCTTGCAACAAGGAGTTTTTAATCCGCAAAATGTCGCTACATCCGGCAATTATACTTTTACCTACACCTTCAGCCAACAAGGCTGCCCTACGCTTACTCAAGAAGTCAATTTTAGCCTTGATGTAGTACCTACCGCAGCATTTAATACTACCACCTATACGCTCTGCAATCACAGCGATGCAGGCACTACAACTTTGGTTTTAAGCGATTTACTTACAGCATCTTCGGCTACCAACGGTACTTGGTCGGCAGATGGAGGAACTATTACCAATGGCATTTTAGATGTAGAAAATATGTCAGCAGGAATCGTAAATCTTACTTATACCGTTGCTTCTACCAATCCAAATTGTGGCGATGCGCAGGCGAGTTTGGCTATCAATGTTGAGGACTGTGTGTGTACGGAAAATGCTAACTTCGCAGCTCCTCCTGCAATTTGTGCGTATGAAACCTTCAATCTGGCAACTTTGGCTGTTACCGACAATGGCGGTTATTGGCTCATAAATAACAATAATATTAGTATTATTGGCAGTTTGCTCAATCCGAACGATAATTCCGGCTCTTTTGAATTGACGTATGTAGTGGAAGGCGAAGGAAATTGTCCAGACGCAAGCGAAACCCAAATCATTAACATTAATGCTGCGCCGGTGGTAGATATTTACGCTTCGGCAACGCATATTTTTGCGGGAGAAAGTGTAGAATTAAATGCTTCCGGTGCTACGGACTACACTTGGTACGATGCTGTGGGAACGGTTTTGGGAACAGGAAGCAGCCTTACGGTAAGTCCCCAAACGAACACCATTTACTATGTAGAAGGAAGCGATGGCAACTTGTGTATTGATGATGCACTAATAAGTATTACGGTAGGCAGCAATAATTTCTTTGAGTTTCCTTCGGCATTCTCACCGAACAACGATGGTATAAACGACCTTTTCCGTCCGATGTATCGCAATGTGGACACCAACGTATTCAGTTTGCAAATATTCAATCGCTGGGGAGAACTTATATTTGAAACCAACGACATAGACCAAGGCTGGAACGGTTTGTACAAAGGCAGAGAGCAAGAAGTAGAAGTGTATATGTACGTGGCAACCTACAAATTCAACGACAGCGACAATACGCGTGTGTATAAGGGTAATGTTACTTTGGTGAGGTAGATATTCTTCGCTAAGACTAATTTTGTTATTGCAAAATTTTCATTACGCCTTTTCAGCTTGTAATCTTTTTGTGTCGATTTTTTGTGAGCAAAATCAAGCTAGCATAATTGATTGCCAATAGGAAAAATATTCCTATTATTGTCACAAACAAATTATCGAAAGTCAACATAAGACAAATACTTATGGACGTTGGGATGAAGCCAATAGCAAAATGTATCGGCAAATGCCATTGCTTATAAGTTACAGCATGTTTACCTTTTAATATACCCAAACTAAAAAGTGTTAGGGTAAGCTGAATAAGTATTAAAGACAATAACGGCATTGGAAAAATACGGTTGCGCCAAACGTCTTCCCTATACACGAACTCTTGAAAAGCTATTTCTTCGGTTTGCTTATCTTTGGAAAGATCATCAAGCGTAAGGTCAGACATGCCTGTTGGGGAATAAAAAATGATTTTGGGTGTGGGGCGGTATTTTATGAATAAATATGGCTCGTAAAATTCAGCATCTCGATAAATTCCGACAAAAAGCCAAGTAAGGATGAAAAACACAAGCCCCGACAAGATGTAAATGTTTGGTCGGCTCATAATTCAATTTCACATAGGTTAATCAATAAGTTGTTGCTTGCTGTTTCTTTTTTCGAATATTGTTTTCAAGTCTGTTCGTCTGCCCCAACAGATTATTGCTATTGCAACAAGCAGTAAAAAGTGATTTAGTGTCGAAATACTGCACTGCCCACTATATATTGAACCCGAATACTCCCGCCAATGCCAAGGAAAAACTTTATTGAAGGTTGGCAAAGTTAGCCCAAGTTGCTTGTTGATTATTGGCAAAGACAAATCAACCAAATCAGGGAAAATTGTCCCTACAAAAGATAGTGCTGTTATAATGCGATATTTCTTTTTTGAAAAATAAATTAGCGTCAAAATTATTGCCAAGCCAAAAGCGACATCAATCTTTGAATTGATTGGATAGCAATGTGGAATGTAATCTAACGCAGCATGCGAAATGAGTCCAACAACAAAAGCAACAACCGCCGTTAATATAATATGCTTTGAAGCATTTGTGTGTTCAAGTCTGTTTGTATCCGTCAATAATGCCGTCACACTAATTGCGGCAGCTGTATGGAAAATTATATTCATTTTGGTATCATCATTAAATAGCTGTATAAAGATACCATTTAAAATTGACTGAAAAACAATTCATGAATATTATACCAAAACAGCGTAAGGCTTCTTTTAACACACATCATAAGATTTCTCCAAAACAAAAACCTGACATGTTTTTAAAAAAACATGTCAGGTTTGGCATTATACTTCACGTAGTCGTACAATATGTGAGCATCATTGGCGTTTTCCGCTATTTTTATTCACAAAATTGCACACAACAATTCTTTATGCTAATTCCTGCCGAATAAGATTTAAAGCACTTCCCGCCTTAAACCACTCAATTTGTTGCTGGTTGTACGTATGCGCTACTTCAAACGAATCGGTAGTGCCATCGGCGTGGTGCAATATTACCGTTAGGTTTTTGTTGGGTGCAAAATCTTTTAAGCCTACAATATCTATCACATCATCTTGGCGCACTTTGTCGTAGTCGGCTTTGTTTATAAAAGTAAGCCCCAACATACCTTGTTTCTTAAGGTTGGTTTCGTGAATACGCGCAAAAGATTTTACAATAACTGCCCGCACGCCCAAATGACGCGGCTCCATGGCAGCATGTTCGCGCGAAGAGCCTTCGCCGTAATTTTCCTCGCCAAATACCACCGAACCAATTCCTTTTGCTTTGTAATAACGCGCCAAGTCGGGTACGGCTTCAAAAGTATTTTCCAAAGGATTATATACTGTATTTGTTTTATCGTTAAAAGCATTTACCGCACCAATCAAGCAGTTGTTGGAAATATTATCCAAATGTCCGCGATATTTCAACCAAGGTCCTGCCATCGAAATATGGTCGGTGGTGCATTTTCCTTTAGCTTTTATCAGTAAGCGCAGATTTTTCAGGTCATCACCTTTCCAAGGCATGAAGGGCGTTAGAAGTTGTAGGCGATCGGAAGTAGGACTTACTTTCACCTGAATTTCGCTGCCATCTTCGGCGGGAGCTTCGTAGCCAGGGTCGTCCACCGAAAAACCTTTGGGTGGTAGTTCTACGCCAGTGGGCGGGTCTAATTTCACTTTTTCGCCATTTTCGTTTACAAGCGTATCGGTCAATGGATTAAAAGTCATATCCCCGGCAATAGCCATTGCTGTAACAATTTCGGGCGAAGCTACAAAAGCATGCGTATTGGGATTTCCGTCATTCCTTTTGCTAAAATTCCGGTTGAAAGAAGTAATGATGGTGTTTTTCTTGTTGGGGTCGTTGCTGTGGCGCGCCCATTGTCCAATACAAGGTCCGCAAGCATTTGCCAATACCACACCACCAATATCATCAAAAATTTCCAAAATGCCATCGCGTTCCACAGTATAGCGCACTTGCTCGGAGCCGGGCGTAATGGTAAATTCGGATTTTACCTTCAAGTTTTTATCTCTCGCCTGTTTGGCTACGGAAGCGGCGCGGGTGAGGTCTTCGTACGAAGAATTGGTACAAGAACCTATCAAGCCTACTTCCAATTTTTGGGGCCAGCCATTTTTTTCAAACGCTTCTTTTAAGCCCGAAATAGGAAACGCTAGGTCAGGTGTAAAAGGACCGTTTACATGCGGCTCAAGGGTATTCAAATCTATTTCAATCAATTGGTCGAAATATTTTTCGGGTTGTTGATACACTTCCGGGTCGGCGGTAAGATGCTCGGCAACACTATCGGCTAAAGCAGCCACATCGGCGCGGTCGGTAGCACGCAAGTAGCGGCTCATAGAAGCATCGTAAGCAAAAGTAGAGGTAGTAGCACCAATTTCGGCACCCATGTTACAAATAGTACCTTTTCCGGTACAACTCATACTTTGCGCGCCTTCGCCAAAATATTCTACTACGGCACCCGTACCACCTTTCACGGTGAGAATTCCGGCAACTTTAAGAATTACATCTTTGGGCGAAGTCCAGCCGTTCATTTTTCCGGTAAGTTTCACGCCAATCAGTTTCGGCATTTTCAGTTCCCAAGGCAAGCCTGCCATTACATCTACTGCATCGGCACCGCCTACGCCAATGGCAATCATTCCCAAGCCTCCGGCGTTTACGGTGTGGCTGTCCGTACCAATCATCATTCCGCCGGGGAAGGCATAATTTTCCAGCACTACCTGATGAATAATGCCCGCGCCGGGTTTCCAAAAACCAATGCCATATTTGTTGGACACGGAAGATAGGAACTCATACACTTCGGAGTTGGTATCCAATGCTTGCGCCAAATCGGCGGCGGCACCCACTTTTGCCTGAATGAGGTGGTCGCAGTGAACGGTAGAAGGCACGGCGGCGGTTTTGCGCCCGCACATCATAAATTGTAGCAGTGCCATTTGAGCAGTAGCGTCTTGCATTGCCACGCGGTCGGGAGCGAAAAATACATAATCTTTTCCGCGCTGGTAATCGGCAATTGGCGAGTCGGGGTGAAGGTGGGTAAAAAGAATTTTTTCGGTAAGGCTTAGGGGACGTTGAATGTGTTTTCGAATGTCCGCCATTTTTTGGGACAAAGACTGATAATAGTCTTTAATCATTTCAATATCAAATGCCATAGGTTTGCACAGTGTTTATGTGATAAAATTTTTTATAATTAAGGCAAAAGTACAAATTTTATGCTGTTTTAGAACATATTAATACAAGCGCAAAAAGGCAGGAATTGTTTAAGCTGAAAAGCGAAATTTTATTTGGGTAAAAGCTATTTTAAGTACCTATCTAAAAGAAGTCAATTATTTTTCAATAATTTATCCAACAATTATTTTTGATAAATAAAATATATTACTATTAAATAATTAAAACTCGCACATTGAGCGAAGCCGAAATGTGCTTTTAACAGCGTTAGTTGCGTTTCGGCTTCGCTCAACGCTCATTTGCATTTTTTAATCGGTATTATAATTTATGCTGTTTTTTGTCTAAGTACTTAATGCTCTTAAAGTTAAACATTTTTATTGAACTAATCTTCCAAATAACCAAATTTCCCTTCGTTAAAATCGCGAAACGCCTGAATAAGCTCCTCGCGGGTATTCATTACAAAAGGTCCGTGTGCGGCTATGGGTTCGTTTATAGGTTCGCCACTTAATACCAAGACTACAGCATCGTCTGCTGCTTTTACGCTAAATATTTCGCCTTCATTTTCAAAAACGGCAAAATAATCGGTTGGAATTTTTTCCGCATTATTTACTACCACATTGCCTTCTATCACCAAGAGTGCGGTATTGTAGTTGGCAGGGAAACTAAACTGCGCACTACCGCCTTTTTGCAACTTCGCATTGAGCATATACACAGGCGTGAAAGTACGCGCAGCACCTTTGGCAGCTTCATATTCTCCGGCTATCACTTCTACTTCGCCTGCCTTGTTGGGTAGTTGCACCTTGCCCATCGCTTTGTTTTCGATAGCCTGATACTTCGGCGGACTCATTTTGTCTTTTGCGGGAAGATTTACCCACAGTTGCACCATTTGAAAATCGCCGCCGGCTTTGCTAAAGTTTTCTTCGTGATACTCTTTGTGCAACACGCCCGAAGCGGCGGTCATCCACTGCACATCGCCTTCGCCAATAACGCCGCCGCCGCCGCTACTGTCGTGGTGCGCTACTTTTCCTTTGTAGGCTATGGTTACAGTTTCAAAGCCACGATGCGGATGTACGCCAACGCCTTTAGGCTTTTTGCTGGGCGGAAAATAATATTTGGCATTGTAATCCAACATAATAAACGGGTTCATGCGCTGCATATTCAGGTAATTGTTGTCGCCGGGAATAAAATTGTGGACTCTAAAACCATCGCCCACAAAATGCGGAGTGGGAGGAGTAATGACTAATGCTACATTTTTTGTTTTCATATACTGTATTTTTGTTCAAAGTTAAAACTATACGAACTAATACTTTATTTTTTTGCGATAAAGTTGCTATTGTTTTTCGTATGACATTGTGTTTTTTGTTACTCTAAGTTGCGCTAAGTGTTTCACCAAGTATCACAAAGTGATTTAAGTTTCGGGAAATAATACCAAAACGGAATCATCATTGCGTATTAAAAAAGTAAAAACCCTCTTCATGTACATAGTTTTTGTATAAGAAAAGTATAAAAATCTTTTTTCGCCGTATAGCAGCATTTGGGCGTTAGAAATTTTTGAAGCCTTGGAAAAAATTTAGCCCAAAAGCTGCGGTTTTGCCCGAATAGGGCAAAAATACCTTGAAAAAAGTGTCCTTTCTTTTGCTTCGTTTTCTTTGGACAAGCAAAGAAAATGAAGAAACCCAAAGCATACTTCTGTTCCCAAACTTGCAGGGTAGATACCTAAAGCTATACGCAACCTTCATACGGTTTTGGTATAAGGTATAAATTATACCAAAATCCAACAAAACAAAGAGGCTGTCCGAAAAGTACGGGCAGCCTCTTTTTAAACTTAAACCTATCTCAAAAAAAGATTAATAGCGGTAATATTCCGGCTTGAAAGGTCCTTCCTTGCTTACGCCAATGTATTTCGCTTGCGTATCGGTAAGTTCTTCTAGCTCTACGCCAATTTTTGCTAAATGCAAACGCGCCACTTTTTCATCTAAATGCTTCGGCAATACATACACTTCGTTTTTGTACTCACCGTGATTGTTCCACAATTCTATTTGTGCCAAAGTTTGGTTGGTAAACGAGTTGCTCATTACAAAAGAAGGATGCCCCGTAGCACAACCCAAATTCACCAAACGACCTTCCGCCAATACAATAATTTCTTTGCCATCAAGATTGTACAAATCCACTTGCGGCTTAACTTCTACCTTCGTTTTGCCGTAGTTTTTATTCAGCCACGCCATATCTATCTCGTTGTCGAAGTGCCCAATGTTACAAACAATGGTTTTATCTTTCAATGTTTTGAATACTTCTGCGGTAACAATATCGCGGTTTCCGGTAGCCGTTACTACAATATCAGCATTGCGAACCGCATCAGTCATTTTTTTCACTTCAAAACCGTCCATCGCTGCCTGCAAAGCACAAATGGGGTCAATTTCGGTAACAATTACACGCGCACCTGCTCCGCGCAAAGAAGCCGCAGAACCCTTTCCTACATCGCCATAACCGGCAACTACTGCCAATTTTCCTGCCATCATCACGTCCGTAGCACGGCGAATAGCGTCCACCAAAGATTCTTTACAACCGTATTTATTGTCAAATTTCGACTTGGTTACCGAGTCATTTACATTAATTGCAGGCATGTACAAAGTGCCGTTTTTCTGGCGGTCGAGCAAGCGCAATACGCCCGTAGTTGTTTCTTCGCTCAAGCCGCGAATACCTTTTACCAATTCGGGATAACGGTCAAAAACCATGTTCGTCAAGTCGCCGCCATCATCCAAAATCATATTCAGCGGGCGGTCTTCGCTGCCAAAGAACAAAGTTTGCTCAATACACCAATCAAATTCTTGTTCGTTCATACCTTTCCATGCAAAAACAGGTACGCCCGTAGCCGCAATCGCTGCCGCAGCGTGGTCTTGGGTAGAAAAAATATTGCAAGACGACCAACGCACTTCCGCGCCCAAATAAGTAAGCGTTTCAATCAATACCGCAGTCTGAATGGTCATGTGCAAACAACCTGCAATACGCGCACCTTTAAGCGGCTGGCTTTTGCCATATTCTTCGCGAAGTGCCATTAAACCGGGCATTTCTGCTTCGGCAAGGTGAATTTCTTTGCGCCCCCAATCGGCTAAAGTTATATCTTTAACCTTGTAAGCTAAGTTTAAATCAATTACTGACATTGTTAGTTTTTTATAAATAAAATGAAATAAAAATTCATAAATTTTGGCGGGCAAAGTTACAAAAAATCTATGTTATATTATAATATACCTTCCATAAACACAAAATACTTGTTTTTTGTTACGCTATTTTTCACCATTTTTAGTCCTACTTTATTTTGAAACGAATAGGTTTACTCTCCGACACGCACAGCTTTTTAGATTTGCCGCTTGTGCGCGATTTTTTTAAAGATTGCGATGAAATTTGGCACGCCGGAGACTTTGGCAATATTGCCGTTTACGACCAACTGTTGCAGTTAAAACCCACCAAAGGCGTTTGGGGTAATATTGATGGGAACGATGTGCGACAAGTGCTGCCCAAAATAAATATTTTTCACTGCGAGCAAGTAAAGGTGCTGATGATTCATATTGGCGGCTATCCGCACAAGTACCCACAAAGTGTGCGAAATCTTATTGCTACACACCAACCCAATTTATTTATTTGTGGACATTCGCATATTCTAAAAATAATGTACGATGCCCAATACCAAATGCTTACCATGAATCCCGGAGCTTTTGGCAAAGAAGGCTTTCATAAGGTGCGCACATTGGTAAGATTTAGTATTTCGGAAGATAAAATACACGATTTACAAATCTTTGAAACAAAACGATAACACAACATTTGACGCATTAAGCCTTAATTTTCCTGCTACAAATACATTTTCTACCTATATTTGCGTTAATATTCAGTAAATGTCTATTTATTAGCCGTTTTACTTAAAAGATAATCGCCCTAAAACTAAATCTTATGTTACTTTTTGCTGCTTCTGCCAATAAATCCAACCGCAATATTTACATTGCCCTTATTGCATTATTGCTTTTGGTAGATTTATTTCTTTTATACAAATACATGCAAATTCGCAAGGAAAAAGACATTACGACCGAAACCGTACAAGTGCTTGAAACCGAAAAAGGCGAGTTGCTTAAACAATATGATGAAATTGTAGTGGAACTGGACAATATGAAAGCTGCGAATGTAAGCCTCGACAGTTCGTTGGTAGTGGCGCAGAAAAATATTGAACAACAAAAAGCTGAAATTGCCCGGATACTGAACAAACAAGGTGCTTCGCAAAAAGAATTAGACCACGCACGTCAGCTTATTGCCGGACTAAAAGCTTCGGGCGAAGACTACGAACGTCAGTTAAACGCGCTCAGAGCCGAAAATGCGCAACTCAACCAAACCATACAAGTAAAAGAAAGCGAAAAACAGGTGCTTATTTCGGAAAAAGAGCAACTTTCGCAAGACAAAGCCGACTTGTTGGAAACAAAATCGAAGCTCGAAGAAACCAAATCACAACTAACTACGCGCATCAACAAAGCCGCTGTATTGCAAGCCGACAACGTAAGTGCAGTGGGCGTAAAATATCGCAATAGTGGCAAAGAATTGGAAACCGACAACGCCAAAAAAACCGACAAACTCAAAATATGTTTTGACCTTTTGGCAAACAAAGTTGCCGACTCGGGCAGCAAAACTATTTATGTGCGTATTATTACGCCTGAAGGTGTGCCGCTTTCGCTCAATTCGCAAGGTTCCGGCACGATGCAATTAGCCGAAACCGATGAAATGATACAATACACCATCAGTGGCGAACTAAGCTACGACCGCAAGCGCGAAAGTTATTGCTTGTTTTGGGAACAAGATGCGCCCTACGACGAAGGTACTTACGCAGTGGAAATTTACCACGAAGGTTACTTAATCGGCACGAACAACTTTGAACTAAAAAATAAACTTTTTTAGGTTAATTGATAATAATTTTGGAAAAAGGCAGCATTTCGTCTGCCTTTTTTTTGTTTAAATCCATTTTTTATGCGAAGCACGCTTAGTAAACAAGAACAGATTGACAACTTCGACCCCAACGGTGTAGGTGCTGTAAACGGCAAAATCTTTGGCTTGCCTTTTACTTACCAAACTGCTCCTATTGTCGTTATTCCCGTGCCTTGGGATATGACGGTTTCGTATCTTGACGGCACTTCGCGCGGCGCACAGGCTATTTTGGACTATTCGCCACAAATAGACCTCCACGATTTGGAAATTCCCAATGCTTGGAAAGCGGGCATTTTTATGTTGGATACACCCAAAAAAATTAAAAAACTCAACAAAAAAATGCGCCCTCTGGCGCGCCAACACATCGAAAGTTTGGAGAAAAACACGCAAAATACAGGCGACGAATCTTTACTAAAAAAGCTCAACGAAGCATCTGCGCAACTCAATCAATACGTTTTTGAAACCGCGACAAACCTACTTTCCGAAGGAAAAATTCCGGCGGTTTTGGGCGGCGACCACAGCAGTCCGCTGGGACTTATACAAGCACTGGCAAATAAACACAAGAGTTTTGGAATTTTGCAAATTGATGCCCACGCCGATTTGCGCATTGCCTACGAAGATTTTACGTATAGCCACGCCTCCATTATGTACAATGCTTCGCAAATTCCTTCGGTAAAAAAAATAGTGAGTGTAGGCATACGCGACATTTGTACTGCCGAAATTGATTTTGCAGGCAATTCTAATGGACAAATTGTACACTTTTATGATGAAAACTTAAAAAAAGAGCAACTTAGCGGGCAAAAAAACTGGGCGCAACAATGTAAAGAAATAGTGAAACTACTCCCTAAAAACGTTTACATCAGTTTTGATATTGACGGGCTAAAGCCGGAGTTTTGTCCTGCTACCGGCACACCTGTTCCGGGCGGATTGAGCCTTTATGAAGCGTTTATGCTTTTAGAAACTATTACCCATTCCGGCAAAAAAATCATTGGCTTCGACCTTTGCGAAGTGAGCGTAGGCAAGGAGAAAAAAGTAAGTCCCCAAGCCGAGTACAACGCCAATGTTGGCGCGCGGGTGCTGTACAAACTTTGCAACCGAATGGCATTGTCGCAGAAAGTGATTGGGTGATTTGTTAGTCATATTTAGCTATTGCTTTTTCAAATAAATTTATCAATAATTTTCCTGTTTTTATTAATATAGAAAAGATAAATCCTATAACATTCATCAAGCGCAGCGTTTGCCACCATTTACTCTTTTTTCTTTTTCCTATGGTACTAAGTATTTTCCTATTCAAAAAAACTGCATTTTTTTTGGAAAAAAAAGGGGGACTTTGTATTTTGGTTCAATTTCCAAAAACTTATAATTTTTTAATAAAACGCCTATGAAAATTTACGATAGCCAGCATATCAAAAACATTACCTTGCTCGGGCATGCCGGAAGCGGCAAAACCACATTTGTAGAAAGCATGCTCTTCGAAGCCGGAGAAATAAACCGCTTAGGAACTATTATGGGTCAAAACACCGTTTCGGACTACCACGACTTAGAAAAAGAAAAAGGTAGCTCCGTTTTTAGTACCTTACTCCATTTGCCTTGGAAAGAAAGCAAAATAAATGTCATTGACACTCCCGGCACAAGCGATTTTGTAGGTGAAGTGATTTCCGCTTTGCGCATTACCGGCACGGGCGTAATGTTGCTCAATGCACAGCACGGGGTGGAAGTAGGTACCGAAATAATTTGGGAATATACCGAAGACTTTAAAACTCCCATGATTTTTGTAGTGAACCAACTCGACCACGAAAAAGCCGACTTTGACCTTACCGTAGAGCAAGCTGTAAACCGTTTTGGACGCAATGTGCTGGTAGTACAGTATCCTCTCAATCAAGGAAACGATTTTAATGCTATCATTGACGTATTGAAAATGGTGATGTACCAATATCCTGCTGATGGTGGCAAACCCCAAAAACTGCCTATTCCTGATAGCGAAATTGCCCGCGCGGACGAATTGCACAAACAATTAGTAGAATCTGTTGCCGAACACGATGACCAACTTATGGAATTGTATTTCGACAAAGGAGAACTTACCGAAGAAGAAATGACGCGTGGTTTGAAAGCTGCCATGTTGCACCACGATTTGTTTCCGCTTTTCTGCTGCTCTGCTACCAAAAATATGGGAAGCGGGCGCATTATGGGCTTTTTGAATGACATTGCCCCTGCACCTATTGATACACCGCCCGTAGAACGCCAAAGCGGCAAACAATTGCTATGCGACCCCAAAGGTCCTACGGTATTGTTTATTTACAAAACTATTTCCGAACCGCATCTTGGCGATATGTCTTTTTTTAAAGTATATTCCGGTGTGGTGAATGTTGGAGATGAATTGGTGAACTCTATTACCGGAACTACGGAACGCTTTAATCAATTATTTTTGATGAACGGAAAAAACCGCGATGCCATAAACGAATTGCGCGCCGGCGATATTGGTGCTACCGTAAAACTAAAAGATTCGCACACCAACAGCACGCTTCATCCCAAAGGCAACGAATTTCATATAAAACCCATTGATTTTCCCGAACCACATATTCGCGTGGCAGTAACTACGCCCAACAAATCGGATGTGGAGAAAATGGCAAATGCACTACATAGTTTGGTGGAAGAAGACCCGAGCCTAATTGTGGAACATTCGCAAGAACTGAAGCAAACCATTTTGCACGGACAGGGAGAAATACACTTAAATGTTGCCAAATGGAAAGTAGAACACAACTACAAAATACAACTCGATTTTGACCCACCGCGTATTCCTTATCGCGAAACCATACAGCACGAGGCAAAAACCGTTTATCGCCACAAAAAACAAAGCGGTGGTGCCGGACAATTTGCCGAACTGCATATGCTTATTGAGCCGTATTATGATGATATGCCGCCTACGCCGCACGTAAATCTTCGCCACACAGATGTACACGAACTGCCTTGGGGTGGAAAAATGGTATTCCAAAACTGTATTGTGGGTGGTGCCATTGACACGCGTTTTATGGGAGCCATTACCAAAGGTATTATGGAAAAAATGGAAAACGGACCTATTACCGGAAGTTATGTTCGCGATATTCGGGTGAGTATTTTCGATGGAAAAATGCACGATGTGGACTCGAATGATATGGCATTTAAAATTGCTTCGATGATGGCATTTAAAGACGCTTTCCGCAAGGCAAATCCGCAAATTTTGGAACCTGTTTACCATGTGGACATTCTCACTACCAACGATTATATGGGCGATGTGATGAGCGATTTGCAAACACGCCGTGGTATTATTGAAGGAATAATGCCGGACGGGCACTACCAAAAAATTTCTGCCAAAGTACCCCTTTCCGAAATGCACGATTACAGCTCTACCCTTCGCTCTATTGCGCACGGGCGGGCAAAGTTCAGCTTGCACTTCGACAACTACGCCATAGTACCTTACAATGTGCAACAGGAATTAGTTGCCAAAATGAAAGACGATGACGACGAAAGTCATTAATTCATTCGTATGTTTATAAAAACAAAAAATCCGATGCACTTACACATCGGATTTTTTTGTATTTGTACCTTGTCTCATGGCGTTTTCAAAAAATAATAGTTTGTATCTCGCTCCACAATCTCAAATTCCAAAGCATCATTATTTCTTTGATAAACAACAATATAATATGCCTCATATTCTAAATTATCTTCTATACGACTTACTATTTTCCGATATTCAGAAGTGCCTGAACCCCAATACGAAATAACGTAATAATACCCGTTTTGCGTGTGCGTAGTATCTACTTCTACACCTCCGCCCTCAATATAACCTCTTGTAAATCCTGCATTGTCAACTACCAACCAAGAACAGTTTCCCGTAGCCCCGCACCACTCACTATTTGGCTTAGTAATAAGCAGTTCGGGAATAGTATCTTTGTTTAATTGAAATAGCATTGTATCCAAATCGTCATAAGGGTCATCACTTTCTTTCATCGAAAATAGCTCAAGATTGGGTGGCTCTAAGTATATGGTATCTTTGGTGCCGGGTATGGTTTGTTGGACGGGCAAAGTGCTTTGGGGGGTGCATTTTTGCAAAAACATACCCACTATTGCTACTAAAACGTATTTATAAAAATTATTAATATACACAAATTGTGTTTTTCTTTAGTGTTTGTAAAATATCTCGAACCGTACGATGCCACAAAATTCTATCATCGTATTTCATAAAATACACTTAAATACATTAATTCGTTTCTAAGCAAAAATAACAAATATTATAAAAGGGAAAACCAAAGGAGAGAAAATTTTTGTAGCGTGGGGGAGGCTCGAACTCCCGACCTCAGCATTATGAGTGCTGCGCTCTAACCAACTGAGCTACCACGCCAAAAATTGCGCGACAAAGGTAAGTTTATATTTTTTATTATAAAAACAAACTTTGCACTTTTTTAAGAAAACATTTCTTCTAAACCAAAAGTATCTCTTATACGAATGCCTTTTTCGGTCGCTTGTAGCGTACAACAAGCAATGTTGGGGTCGTGTTCGAAAAACAGAATAGCATCGTCTGCCTGCGCTTTTGCTAAAAAACTTGCCTTTTCCTGCAAACTATCTAAGGGGCGAATGTCGTAAGCCATCACGTAAGGAACTGGCAAATGCCCCGCAGAAGGCAACAAGTCAGCGCAATAAATTACTTTTCTAGCTTGATATTCTATAACCGGCAACATCATCGCTTCGGTGTGTCCAAAAACCGATGTAAACGAAAATCCATCGAACAAACTTTGCCCTTCTTCCAAAAACTGCAACTGTCCCGCCGCCTCCAAAGGCATAAAGTTTTCTTTGAGAAAAGAGGCTTTTTCGCGTGCGTTGGGCGTTATGGCATGTTGCCAATGCGCTTTGTTCGTCCAGTAAACGGCATGGGGAAACTGAGGCACTAACTTTTCATCGTTCATTCTTATCACCGCACCGCCGCAATGGTCGAAATGAAGATGCGTAAGAAATACATCGGTAATGTCGTTGGGTGTGAAACCTAATTTTTTTAGCGAACCCAACAAAGAATCTTCGCCGTGTGGCTCGTAATAACTAAAAAACTTTTCCGATTGCTTGTTGCCAAGTCCTGTATCTATTAACACAAGTCGATTTTCGTGTTCTACCAATAAGCAACGCATTGCCCAAGTACACAAATTATTGGCATCGGGCGGGTTTATTTTTTGCCAAATGGTTTTGGGTACAACGCCAAACATTGCGCCGCCATCTAATTTGAAATAGCCTGTGGGTATGGTGTATAATTTCATTTTTTAAAAAAGAATAATTTTTGCTACGGTTTGCTGTTCGCAACTGCGCAAACGCAAGAAATACAAGCCGGTACTAAGATTTTGGGTGGAAATAGTATTTTTTTCCGCAAAATATTGGTTTGCCTGATACACTATTTGCCCATTGATATTGGTGATTTCTATTTGTATCTTATCGCCACATTCCATTTTATTTATCCATTCAATATTTTCGCCCTGCGGCAAAATATTTCTGTTAAGCGTAAAAGCATTGTTTTTTGTGTAATCTTCAAGTCCTACTTGGGTGCTTACAGTAAAGTTTTGCGTAGTAATACAATCATTCGCGTCCACCACCACAATAATTTGGTTGTCGCCGGCTTCTAAATTGTTTGCGGCATAACCTTTTTCGCCATTAGGCCAAAATATGCTTATCGGCGGCGTTCCGCCACTTATTTGTACTGTTCCTGTATTTTCTGCAATTTCCAAATTATCAATTACCAAAGGCTCTACGCTTTCTACTACTACATTGTATTTCGATACATTGGCTTCGCTATCGGAAATCTGTACTTGGTAAATGCCCGCCGCCAAAGCCGTTGCATTACTGAGGGTATCGCCATTAGACCAGAGATAATGATACGGCGGCACACCTCCTTCTACACCCGAAACAATAGCAAAACCATCTGTGAGGTCGGCGCAGGTGATGGGTGAACTAATAACAACTGCTGCTTTAATATGATTTATTTCGCCAGAAATAGTACAACCTCTGCTGTCTGTAATTTCTACTGTGTTTACGCCTGCCTGAAGGTCATTATTCACTTTTCCATTGCTACCATCCGACCAAACAATAGAATATGGAGCCGTACCGCCTTCAATATCAATACTTACTTCATCGCCTATTATGGACGAAAAGTCTAAACTTAGTTCATCGGGTTCGGTAATATTTACGGTAAAAGTTTGTTGCTTATTATTTGCATCTGTTATTGTACAAACATAGCTTCCCGCCGTAATATCGCTCAAACTTGTTCCCATAGTTCCATCTTCCCAAACAACGGTATAAGGCATTACGGCACCTTGTACTTGTATGGCAATACTCGCATCATTGGCACCTTTACACGAAGGCATTGTAGTATTAATATCGCTTAGAAACATACTGAACGCATTTCCTTCGGGAGCAGTTTCGAAGGTAAAAGTAGAGGGATAATTTATGCAATAATTTCCTTCGTTGAAAGCGGCAACTTTCCAGTAATATTTCGTTTCGGGTGCTAAATCTGTTAAGGTAAACGAGTTACCGTCCACCAACAAATCGTAGGTGAGGCTTTGGGAAGGTGCTATTATGGACAAATTGTATCTGCTTGCTCCCAGCACTGCTTCCCAAGTAAAATGAACTTCTGCAATGGGTACATTCGTTGATAAGTGTCCGGGATAAATCTGATGTGTTTCGGCAATATCTACCATATTCAGCGTAGCTACGTCCGTAATTAAATAATTGCGTTGTTGCAATAAATTTTGGTGCATTACCGCCATTTGTTCTTTGCTGAATTTTTCTTGGCAACCATCATTAGAATACGACATATACAAAGAACCGTCCGGGTCTATCTTAACGCCTGTAGGGTCTTCCCAATCTAAGTTATACGGGCAATTCCATCTATCCGAAATATAATCCGCAGGCGTATCGCAGAAAAAATCGCCCGACTGGTGACAATTTGAGGAAGATCCGCTTCGCGCTACGTTTTCAATAAAATTTGTATTGGGCGGGTCATTTATATCGCGCCCTTCCCAACCATTAAAAGTGTGTGGTAAGTCGAAATAATGCCCCATTTCGTGTGCCAAAGTAGTAGCATTTGCGCCGGCACAGCTTTTTGCTACGGACAATCCATCGGGACCCGGAGAAAAATAGCCACAATTTCCGGCAGGGTCTTCTACCATATACACATTTACAGCACCATCTACATTATTACTCATCATGCTGTTTGTGTTGCCAAATGTATGAATGTAAAATGTTGAGTTGTTTATTTTTTTTATGTCATTGTTGTACAAAAAGAAATAAAAACCGGTCTCTTTGTATTGTTCGTTGAGCGTACACAACTGGTTCAAAGCACTTTGAATGGAGTAATGCCCTTTTCCATCGCTTGTACCTACCAAATGATATTGTATCGGAATATAATATAGCTCGTTATTGCGAAATTGTGGTGGGTTCTGCTGGATTGTTTTCAACCATTTTATTTGTTGTTCCGACATGGTTGTTCCACAATAATTGTCTTGGGCGGTAACTTTGTTTGCCAATAAAAGTAAAAGAACGAAAGCTAAGGAACAAAATTGCTGCATTGTGATTTAGAAGTTTTTAAATAGTTTATTTTTAATTTTTTGTATAAATAACACACAACAAAAGGCTGTTAAGAAATATTAACAGCCTTTTGTAAATAGATGTTTTGTTTGCTTTTGTATTATGAGCATTATCTACTTATCACTAATTTCTGATAGGTAGTTTTTTCGGGTGTACGCAATACCAAAGTATAAACTCCTTGGTGGAGACTTGCTACATTTAGTTCATTATTTTGCTTTAGCAAATTATAATCAAATACTTTTGCGCCGCTCAAATTGTACAACACTAATTGTGCATTTTTCATTTCAGCGGGTATATTTACATACAATTTTGAGGCAACAGGATTTGGATAAACACTTACGCCAGCGAGGCTTGCGATGTTGTCCAATCCGGTAGGAGTTGTCACGATTGATGGGTCTAATTCTTTTTGATACACCGGAATTATTGTTTCATCGAACGACAGCGCGTGTACATTGGATACGCCCATTTTAAAGTTTTTTTCGGCTCCGATTTTTTCGACATTTTCGATAAGCACTGCCGAAATTTTGGCTAAACTTCCGAAGCCACTAATATTTGTATGTGTTTTGCGCACTACCACTACGTCTATCTTGCCAAATGTATCGGACTTGTAGTAGCTTATCAAATCTTGGGAATTTCCAAGCCAGCAATCCTGAAAGTCCACCATTATGGAGTTTTCAACAATTAATTCAAAATCATAATTTACGGTAAAAGCTATCCCATAAATATCGTTTAAAGGTAAATTTTCGCTTCCCAAGTAAATTGGAACATTTAAAGGCGTACCTGCTTCGAGATAAGGCTCCAAACCCAAATAAATTGCGGGATTACCCTCATCGGCATTTACGGCAGAACCTATTGATTGCGCGTTGTTTTGATAGTTTTTATCTACTACGGCTACATCTTGCAAGTTGATAGTGCCATCGCCATTACAATCGGCAAACTTATAATTCTGTTCCAAAAACGATTTGTTCCAATTAAAAGCCGCTTGTTTTTCATAATTGGTGGTAGCATTAGGGCGCGATATGCCACTTTCACCAAAGGCTAAACCGGTATAAAGAATGTCCTCGTTATTTACAAAACCGTCTTCATTTATATCGCCGGGATACAAACAACCTACTGCCGGAATGTCAAACGTACTACGACAGTTTTTGCTTTCATCGAAAATTTCAATTCGGTGCGAAATCTTATTATTTGCCAAAATTTCATGGAGCGTTACCGGCAACTGAGCGTAAGTAAATGTTTCGGGATAGCTATTATTCAATCGCAATGAAAAACTTTCGTTTGGCAATATCTCCTCATTGGAAATGGTAAAATCCAAGATTATATCTACGGTACCATCTCCACAATTATAGGGCGTTACTTTAAACGTTTTAACCGCACATTCTTTTCCTGCTTCTTCCTCAATATCGCCCAAATCAAACACCGGATTCAATATCAACAAATTCTCTTCCGTAGGCAAATTGTTCCATTCAAATGGGTCAGTAGTCAAATCATCTTCTTCAATTGGTGCGATAATTTGCGCTTGTACGAGGCTTGTGAATAACTGCCCGGCACAAACAAAGAATACAAACACATAAGCGCGAACTAAATTATTTATGTTTAATTTCAGCATATTTTACAAATTTGAAATTAGTAATACTTACGCCTTTTTAGGCTAAGTTGTAACAAATATAATCTTTTTTTTTCAAAACAAAAAAAAACTTTTTATTCAAAAAGTAGATTATTTTTATTGTAATTTTACACTCATTACTATCATTATCAGCACCTTAACGTACCAAAAAGTATGCTAAAAAGTACCCTTATCAGACAAATCTCATGCTTAGACAAAAGCCAATTCAATCGCTTTGTTGCTTTCGTGCAATCGCCGTATCACAATAAACACCTAAAAGTACAACAATTAATCCAATTATTAGACCACTCTTTCCCAAACTTTCACGAAAAGAATGTAGCGCGGCAATTTTTATACAAAAAACTGTACCCCAAAGAGGCTTACAACGAAACCAATTTAAAACTTATTTTCTCTTATACTTTACAGCTTTTTGAAAAATTTTTGATGATTGAAAGGTTTGATAAAAAAGATTTTCCCGCCGACTTATACCTTTTAGAATCCTTGCGCGAGTTTCGGCAAGGGGTGCGCTTCAACAACAGATACCGATATGCAATGCAAAAACTAACCGAAAATCCGCTGAAAAATAGCGACTACTTTTACCAACTCATTCAATATACCAACCAAGCCGATATTCAGAATGCTTCTTTGGAGCATTACCAAAAAACTACTTTTTTAACCAACAAAGACAAGTACCTGAACGCTTTTTATTTTATCGAAAAACTTAAAAACTTATGTGAAATTAAAAACAGACAGCGTTTTATGGATATGGAATATCAGCATACTTGGAACGCTCATCTCTTGGATTTTCTGCAAAATCAGCCGGAAGAATATGCCGAAAACCCTGCCATTACGATTTATCTAAAAGTGTATAACACCATCGAAGATGCCGAAAATACGCAACATTACTACGAACTTATTCAACTCTTAGAGCAACACAAAGATATTTTTCCGCCCGAAGAACTCCGCGACATTTATTATTATGCCCAAAACTACTGTATTCGCCAAATCAACAAAGGAAACAATATTTTCTTGCGCGAAGTATTCAATCTTTTTCAACACTTACTCAGTTCCCGTATCATTTTTGAAAACAATATTTTATTTGAATGGCATTATAAAAACATTGCCAGCATTGCACTAAAGCTCAAGGAATTCGATTGGGTGAAAAAATTTATTGAAGACTACTACCCTTCCCTACCCCAAGAAAGTCAGCACAATGCCTACAATTTTAATATGGCAACCTATTATTATATGGTGTTGGATTACAACAAAGCCTTAGATTTCCTCAACTCCGTAGAATACACCGATGTCGTGTATCGTTTAGATGCCACCACTTTAGCCATTATTATTTATTACGATACACAGCAAGATGCCTTGTTACTTTCGGCGGTTGATGCATTTATTCAATATCTAAAACGCAATAAACTCATCGCCCAGTCGAAATTCAATCGCTACTACGATTTCGCACGCTTGGTAAAAACAACACATCGTATTAAGTCGCAAAAAGGACTTGTAGCAAACGAAAAAACACAACGTTCTTTAGAAAAATTGAAACTAAAACTAAGTAATACACCCTCCGTTGTAAAAAGCAATTGGTTAAAAGAAAAAATAAATGTGCTATAATTTCAGCTAAAAACAATAAAAAAGCGACATTTTGACATTCAGCACAAACAAAAAAGCCATTTTGTCGCATTTATGGCAAAGGCACAAAATTTGAAGCATACTCAACCAAAAAGCTGAAGAAATTGTATAGCTTTTTTCTATTACTTAGTATAAAAAATCACTCTTTATGAATATCAATAAATTCACTATCAAAACACAAGAAATATTGGCTGCTGCCCAAAATCTTGTGTACGAACTACAACAACAAGCTATCCAAGCTGAACATATTTTGTATGCCCTACTCAAAAATGACGAACATATTGTTCCGTATCTTTTGGGTAAAAACGGCATAAATACTACCCGCCTTACCAATGTAGTGCAGGCACATATACAAAGTTTGCCCAAAGTAAACGGCAACTCCCAAGCCTATCTTTCCAACGAAGCCAATCAAGTACTGCTCAAAGCACAGCAAATTGCTACCGAAATGAAAGATGAGTACGTTTCTATCGAACACTTGTTTTTGGCACTCATTGAAACTACAACTGCCGCCGCGCGCATGCTAAAAGATACAGGACTAAACAAAGAAAACCTCCTCAAAGCCATTCAAGAATTGCGCAAAGGCGCGCGCGTATCCGACCAACAAGCGGAAAATAGCTACCAAGCCTTAGAAAAATATGCCCGCAACCTCAATGAGCTGGCGCGCGAAGGAAAACTTGACCCCGTAATTGGTCGCGATGAAGAAATTCGCCGCGTACTCCACATTCTGAGCCGCCGCACCAAAAACAATCCCGTTTTAGTAGGCGACCCGGGCGTAGGAAAAACAGCTATCGCAGAAGGCATAGCCCACCGAATTGTTTCGGGAGATGTGCCGGAAAACTTACAAAGTAAAAGCATTTTTGCCCTTGATATGGGCGCGCTGATGGCTGGAGCCAAATATCGTGGCGAGTTTGAAGAACGCCTCAAAGCCGTTGTAAAAGAAGTGAGCCTTTCCGATGGTGCTTTCATTTTGTTTATCGACGAAATACACACCCTCGTTGGTGCAGGTGCTACCGAAGGTGCGATGGACGCTGCCAATATTCTGAAACCCGCCCTCGCACGCGGAGAACTGCGTGCCGTAGGTGCTACTACATTAGATGAATTTCAGAAATACATCGAAAAAGACAAAGCCTTGGAACGCCGTTTTCAAAAAGTGATGATAGACGAGCCCAACAACGAAGATGCTATTTCCATTTTGCGCGGCTTGAAAGAACGCTACGAAAATCACCACAAAGTGCGCATTAAAGACGAAGCAATTATTGCTGCAGTGGAACTTTCTACACGTTATATTACCGACCGTTTTTTGCCGGATAAAGCAATAGATTTGATTGATGAGGCTGCCGCGAAATTGCGCTTGGAAATGGACTCCGTTCCCGAAGAATTAGACGAACTGAATCGAAAAATTACCCAATTAGAAATTGAGCGCGAAGCGATAAAACGCGAAAATGACGCGCCAAAATTGGAAAAACTCAGTCTTCAAATTGCCGAACTAAGTGAAAAAAGAGATGAGTTTAAAGCCGAATGGAAAACCGAGCGTGAAATAATTGAAAAAATTCAGGCAGAAAAACAAAGAATTGAACAGCTCAAACTCAATGCCGAACAATTAGAGCGCGAAGGTCACTATGGCGAAGTTGCCGAAATACGCTACGGTAAATTGCAAGAAGCTCAAAGTCATTTAGCAGAGCTGCAAAATCAACTCAGCGAAAAAAGTGGCGACAAGCGTATGGTAAAAGAAGAAGTAAGTGCCGAAGACATTGCCGAAATAGTTGCCAAGTGGACGCAAATTCCCGTAACCAGCCTTTTGGAAAGTGAGCGCGAAAAACTCCTCAACTTAGAAAATGTACTTCACCAAAACGTAGTAGGACAAAACGAAGCCGTAAATGCCGTTGCTGATGCCATTCGCCGCAGCAGAGCCGGCTTGCAAGACCCCAACAAACCTATTGGCTCGTTTATTTTCTTGGGTCCTACGGGCGTAGGAAAAACCGAACTTGCCAAAACCTTAGCCAACTACATGTTCAACGACAAAAACGCTATTGTGCGCATTGATATGAGCGAATACCAAGAAAAACACAGCGTTGCTCGTTTGGTTGGCGCACCTCCTGGCTATGTAGGCTACAACGAAGGCGGACAACTTACCGAAGCCATTCGCCGCAAACCTTATTCGGTAGTATTGCTCGACGAAATAGAAAAAGCGCACCCCGACACCTTTAATATATTGCTGCAAGTATTGGACGATGGCAGACTTACCGACAACAAAGGGCGCGTAGTGAATTTTAAAAACACCATTATTATAATGACTTCCAATATGGGCGCAAGCATTATTCAGGAGCATTTTGAGAACATAGATTTTGAAAATCCGATTGAAGTGGATAATACCATCGAACTTACGCGCAATGCAGTAATGGATTTGCTGAAACGCACTATTCGACCAGAGTTTCTTAATCGTGTTGATGATATTATAATGTTCAAACCGCTCAACAGAAATGAAATCAAGGAAATTGTACACTTGCAAATAAATCATTTACAGCACTTATTGGCAAAAAACGACATTTCACTTGAACTGAGCAATGCGGCAGTTTATTGGTTGGCAGAACTCGGCTACGAGCCGCAATTTGGCGCACGTCCGCTAAAACGACTCATTCAGCGCGAGATAAGCAATGTTTTATCGAAAAAAATAATTGCCGGAGAAATTAAGCCCGACCAAGCCATTTTCATTGACACAGCCAATGGCAAACTCACTTTTAGCAATAGCGAAAAGGTAGAAGTGGTGAACTAAGTTTTGCTTATTACATATAATAATGGTATTGATTTTCTAAAAATACCATTTCCTAAACCCGCACCGTTGTACTCATTCGGTGCGGGTTTGTTTTTTATCCTAAAATCGAATAATCATTGCGTATTAGAAAAGGGAACCGCATCATCATTTACGGAATTTTCGTGCAGTTTTTGTATAAAAAAAGAGATAAAAAATCTTTTTCGCCGAGCAGTTTTTGGGCGTTAAAAATTTTGGCTTAATGGACAAAAATTAGGATAAAAGAGGCTGAAAAGCTTATGGTTATTAGCTTTGCGTAGAATCAAAGCTTATGAATAAAAAAAGTGTCCTTTCTTTTGCTTCGCTTTCTTTGGACAAGCAAAGAAAAAGAAGAAGCCCAAAGCATCGTTTTGCCCCCAAACTTGCGAGGAGGAAACTTACACATAATAATACCTAAAACGATACGCAATTTTGGGATTATATACAAAAAAATGATGTTTTCGCACTTAGCTTGCACAAAAAAACACCTTTATTTTTACACGCCTCCTTTTGAGAAAATAGAGATTACAGCACTTTTTAATTTTTGAAATAAAATACTAAGTGTCAAAATTACACTTATTAAGAGTTTATACCTATATTTGCTCAATATCACAAAAAATTAACATTTTTTTTTCACACTAAAAAGAAACGTATGTATCAAAAGTTTACGAAGAAATGGCTCCGTTGTATAAGCGCAATGTGGCTTATTTTGCTTGCATCACCCTTTGTGATGGGGCAAAATATTGAAATTTCGGGAAAAGTAACCGATGCTTCTACTGGCGAAGGACTTCCCGGTGCTACGGTGGTTGTAAAAGGAACAACCATTGGTACCGTTACCGACTTCGATGGAAATTATTCTATCAAATCACCTGCCGGCAAATCGCTGCAATTTTCCTTTGTAGGCTATGTTAGTAGCGAACAAGCCATCAACAATCGCAGCCGTATTGACGTTGCAATGGCACCTGATGTTGAGATTTTGGACGAAGTAGTTGTAATTGGATATGGTACGGTAAAAAAAGAAGATGCAACCGGTGCTGTTGCCAAAATCACTACCAAAGATTTTCAGCAAGGAGCCTTAGTTGCACCCGACCAACTAATGGCGGGAAAAGTTGCCGGCGTAAGTATCACTTCCAATAGTGGAGAGCCCGGCGCGCAATCTACGGTGCGTATTCGTGGCGGCACTTCCCTAAATGCCAGCAACGAGCCACTATATGTAATAGACGGTGTGCCCATTGATAATACGCCACACGACCCGGGAGGACAAGCAAAAGGACGTAATCCTTTGAGTACCATTAACCCCAGCGACATCGAAAGCATTACAGTACTAAAAGATGCTTCCTCCACCGCTATCTATGGTTCGCGCGGAGCAAATGGTGTAGTGCTTATTACCACCAAAAAAGGAACGAGTGGACAAAGTAGTTTGTCTTACGACACTTATTTCTCCGTTGCCAACAAAGTAAATGACCCTGACTTTTTATCAGCTAACGAGTTTTTAGCTGTAGTGACGGACAAAGCTCCGAACAAACTATCGCTTTTGGAAGATGCCAATACCAACTGGTACAATGAAATATTCCAAACCGCTTACGGTATCAATCATGCATTGAGCGTTTCCGGCGGAAATGACGGAACAACTTATCGCGCTTCGGTAGGCTATCAGAGCTTAGATGGTATAATCAAAACTTCTAATGCGAAACGGACCAATGTAGGTATGAATCTTTCGCAAAAATTGTTTAACGACCAACTTCGTATTGATGCAAATATTAAAGGAGCTTTTACCAGAGACCGTTTTTCTGACGGCGGTGTGGTAGGATCTGCTATTAGTATGGCTCCTACACAACCCATTTACGATGCAAACAGTAACTGGGGCGGCTATTGGGAATGGGCAAACGACTTGGGCACCAAAAATCCAATCGCTACACTCGACCTTACCCAAGAATACGGAACGGTAGCGCGCAGTATCGGAAATGTTCTTTTTGACTATAATATTCCTTTTGTGGATGGATTAAGTGCCAAATTGAACTTGGGATACGATACCTACAACGGCGAAAGAGAGCGTTTCCAACCTTCTTACTTGCGTTCACAATTCTCCAATTTGGGCGAAATAAGAATAGAAAATGCGCACAAACTCAATAAATTACTCGAAAGCTATTTGAACTACAAAAGAGATTTTGAAAAAAGTAAAATGGACTTCACTTTGGGTTATTCTTGGCAGCGTTTTACCAATAAATACGATAACTTTAGAGGCACTACTTTAAGTACTGACCTTTTAGGTTTGGGAAGTGCAGCACCTGCGCAAGAAAATTATACTTATTTAACCAAAGATGCAAACAAACTTATTTCAGTTTTTGGTCGCTTAAACTACGATTTGCACAACAAATACTTATTCACTTTCACGGTTCGCCGCGATGGTTCCTCTCGTTTTGGTCCTAACAACCAATGGGGAACTTTCCCTTCGGCAGCCTTTGCGTGGAAAATTATGGATGAGCCATTTATGGCAGACAATACCACCTTCTCCAATTTAAAACTTCGTTTGGGTTATGGTATTGTGGGTAATCAGGATATTGCCAACTATCTTTTCTCCAGTTTCTATTCTTACAGCGATGTAGGCGCACAAGTGCAAATGGGAGACGATTTTGTTTCTACTGTTCGCCCGAGTGGGTACGATGAAAATATTAAATGGGAACAAACGCAATCTTCCAACATCGGTTTAGACTTTGGGCTGTGGCGCGACCGTATGACAGGCTCTATTGACCTTTACTACAAGAAAACAAACGACTTGCTGGCAACCGTTGATGTAGCTGCCGGAACAAACCTCACCAACCGTATTACTACCAACGTAGGAAATATTGAAAACAAAGGGATAGAGTTTCAATTAGGCGGTTTTGTTATTTCCCGCAATGATCTTTCTTGGAACTTAAACTTCAATGCAGCCTACAACAAAAACAAAATTACCAACCTTACCCTTTATGATGATCCAGATTTTAAAGGTATTTTGTATGGTGATATTAGTGGAGGTGTTGGAAATAAAATCCAAATTCGCCGTGTGGACTATCCTATTGATGCCTTTTTTGTGTACGAACATAAATTAGATGCAAATGGCAATCCTATTAACGAAGGTACCGATTTGGACATGTATGTAGATGTAAATGCAGACGGAAAAATAAACGATTTGGACAAACGTCCTTACAAACAACCTGCACCTAAAGTGATTTTGGGGTTGAGCTCTTTATTTAATGTAAGCAATTTCGACATTAGCTTTGCCTTGCGCGGCAACTTTGGCAATTACGTATATAACAACGTAGCTTCTTCTACCGGATACTACAATCGTGTTGCTACAGAACTTGTCCCCAACAACCTAAACCGCGACGTACTTACAACCAATTTTACCAAACCACAATACTTCTCCGATTACTATGTGCAAAACGCCTCTTTTGTACGTATGGACTACTTGACAGTTGGCTATACCATACCTAAAATTGGCAAATACAACAACTTATTGCGCTTGTATGTAACGGGACAAAACTTGTTTGTAATTACTGACTATACCGGCTTAGACCCTGAAATTTACAACGGAATTGACAATAACTTATATCCGCGTTCACGCAATATCATCTTTGGATTAAGTGCTAATTTTTAGTCATCTTATTTAAATAAAAAGAAAATATTATGAATATGAAATATAAAATTTTATCCTTGCTGGCAATAATCGTTTTTTCGCTAAATGCCTGCACCGATTTGGAGGAAAACCCTTACAGTTCCCTCTCGCCCAATATCGTATTTGAATCGCCGGAGAGTTATTATCAGTTTTTGGCTAAATTATATGCAGGACTTGCCGTAACCGGACAACAAGGTCCCGCAGGTAGTGCCGATATTCAAGGTATTGACGAAGGCTTTTCCAACTATGTTCGCCAATACTGGAAACTCCAAGAACTCAGCACCGACGAAGCTGTAGTAGCTTGGGGCGATGAAGGTGTTCAGGATTTTCATTTACAAAACTGGACTCCCGCCAATCAGTTCGTTTCGGCTTTATACAATCGCTTTTATTATCAAATAAGCCTTTGCAACGAATTTTTGCGCGAAACAAGTGCGGCTAAGTTAGCCGAAAGAGGTCAAAGCGATTTGAGTGCCACCATAGACACATACCGCTCCGAAGCACGCTTTTTACGCGCACTTAGTTACTGGCACGCTTTGGATTTGTATGGCAATGTGCCATTTATTACCGAAAATGACAATGTAGGAAATGCTTTACCCAAACAAGCTACACGCCAAGAAATTTTTAATTATGTAGAATCGGAATTGTTGGCGATTGAAAACAGCTTGCCCGAGCCACGTCAAAACGAATATGGTCGTGCAGACAAAGCAGCGGCTTGGATGTTGTTGGCAAAATTGTACCAAAATGCTAGTGTTTATATCAATCAGGACAAAAACACCGAATGTATTACTTATTGTAACAAAATTATTAATTCCAACTACAGTTTAGCCGGCGAATATCGCTTGAATTTTGTGGCGGACAATAATAATTCTCCCGAAATTATTTTTCCTGTAACACAAGATGGTATCCATACCCAAACTTGGGGCGGCACTACTTTTTTAGTTCACGCAGCTGTCGGTGGCAGTATGATTCCAACCGATTACGGAATTAATGGCGGCTGGGGCGGTATTCGTAGCACCAGTGCTTTGGTAAATCAATTTCCCGATGAAACCGGTGCCATAGATAGTCGCGCGATGTTTTACACCAACGGGCAAAACAAAGAAATTGCCGACCTTACGCAATTTACCGATGGATATGCCATTGTAAAATACACCAACATAACCTCCGACGGTCAGCCCGGAAGCGATGGAACACATACCGACACCGACTTTCCGATGTTCCGTTTAGCCGATGCATACTTGATGTACGCCGAGTCCGTAGTACGCGGTGGTTCCGGCGGCGATATGGGAACTGCCGTTGGCTTGGTAAATCAGTTGCGCGAGCGCGCTTACGGCAACGCTTCGGGCGATATTACTGCGGGCGATTTGAATTTAGATTTTATTTTGGCAGAGCGTTCCAGAGAATTGTACTGGGAGTGTCATCGCAGAACAGATTTGATACGCTTTAACAAATTTACCGAAAATGGTATTTGGCCATGGAAAGGCGGCGTAGAAGGAGGAACAACTACAGATGCACACCTTAATTTGTATCCCATTCCTGCTTCAGACCTTATTGCCAATTCCAACTTGCAACAAAACCCGAAATACTAAGTAACATTAAATATTTGTTTAAAAGCCGCCTCGTTTCTGAGGCGGCTTTTTTATTGTACCTTCTTGAAATACGCTCATTTCAACAACTATTTTTCCCAATCCATGTTATATTACTTTAGCTAATAAACAACACCACAAACCTATGGAAAACTACGATACCCTTTCCGAAGCCATCAATGCACTAAGAAAGCAAGGCTATGTAGAAGATTTCAACTTACAAACAGATGCCCTTGTTTGTAGAGATACCAAAATGCTACACAATGAATTTACAATAGATAAATATTTTCGCTTTGAGGGAAATTCCAATCCCGATGATTCTTCTATATTGTACGCCATTTCATCTGAAAAACACCAACGCAAAGGCATTTTGGTTAATGCTTACGGCGTGTATGCTGAAGATATTACTTAGTGTAAAAATCCAACCGCACAAACAGCACATTTGGTTTTTGCCAATGCTGGAATTGAAAAAAGAAATGTAAAGTAAATAGAATAAAATGAGTTGAAAATATTTATCTTGAAACTTGATTAAAAATCAAAAACTGAATAACGACCACAATATGAACAAGACAAATACACTTATAAACAACTTTTCTTCCGACAACCTCATTGCGTTTTTGAGAAGTTCGATTCCATCATTCAAACCAGAAAATGAAGAATTAGACCATTTATTTCCAGAAGATATTTGCAATAAATACGAATCTATTGTCAAAATTGGGGAGGCTAAAGTTGACAAAGACGACCTCATTGTTATTGCTTCAAAAACGACCGAACCATTAACCGAAAGAACAGGAAAGAAAAACCAATACGAAATTGCCAAAAAAATCCTGAAACACGAAGTAAAAGATGCAGCGTTATTTGTGTTTTTTGACAGCAAAGGTAATTTCAGGTTCAGTTTTGTTAAAGCCAATTATTTAGGTACTAAAAGAGAGTTTACAGAATACAAGCGTTACACCTATTTTGTATCACCTAAACAAACCAACAAGACTTTTATTAAACAAGTAGGTAGCTGTGGTTTCAGCTCTTTAGATGAAATTATAGAAGCCTTTAGTGTAGAACCACTAAACAAGCAGTTCTATCAGGAAATAGCCAAAGCCTTTTATGAGTTAATTGGTGGTAAGTACAAACAAGGCACTAAAACCATTAATGCAGATAATCCACAATTGGTTTTACCATCAACACCTTTAAAGGACAACCGCAAAATTTACCAAGAGTTTGCAGTGCGCTTGATAGGTCGTACCATATTCTGTTGGTTTCTAAAGAATAAAAAGTCAGAAGCTGGCATCCCATTAATTCCGGAAACGTGGTTATCATCAAACACTGTAGTAGACGTTAACAATCAGCAACACGACTATTACCACTCGGTATTGGAAAAACTATTCTTTTTGGTACTCAACAAACGAGAAGAAGACCGTAAAGACTATACTCTACCACAAGACGCCAACATCATCCCTTTCTTAAACGGTGGTTTGTTTGAAGCGCATCCAGACGATTTCTTCCCAACCGATAGTCAAGGCATACATCAAATTTCATTCGGACTTAAAATTCCTAATTCGTGGTTTTTAGAGCTATTTAAAGTCTTGGAACAATACAACTTTACCATTGATGAAAACAGCATTTATGATGCCGAAGTAAGTATTGACCCAGAAATGTTAGGAACTATCTTTGAAAACCTTTTGGCAGAAATAGACCCAGATACTGAAAAAAGCGCACGTAAAGCCACTGGTAGCTTTTACACACCAAGAGAGATTGTAGATTATATGGTAGAACAATCATTGGTGCAATATCTAAAAACCAAAACAGCTATTGAGGATGAAGAAGCGTTAGAGCGACTTTTCAAGGAAGGTCAAGAAACCAATGAAGAAGACACCTTTAGCACCAAAGAGAAAGACCAAATATTACAAGCATTAAGCGATGTTAAGATTTTAGATCCTGCGTGTGGCTCGGGAGCATTCCCAATGGGTGCATTACATAAAATTATTTTAGCCCTTAAAAAGTTAGACCCAGGCGCAAAATGGTGGAAACAAAAACAGCTCGAAAAGGTAAATAACGCCCTAATACGTAGCCAACTTAAAGAAAAGTTGGATGCCGCTACAAGCGACTACGCACGTAAATTGGGCGTGATACAACATTCTATTTATGGCGTAGATATACAACCCATTGCTTCCGAAATCTCAAAACTACGTAGTTTTCTCTCTTTGGTAATAGATGAAAACATAGACGACACGGCTATAAACCGTGGTATTGAACCCTTGCCTAACTTGGAGTTTAAATTTGTAACCGCCAATACGCTTATTGGTTTGCCTGAAGAACAAGGACAACAAATAAGTATGTTCGATAATTATGAAGAACTTCAACTTTTAGAGCAACTACGTGCAGACTACCTACAAAGCTCTGGTAAGAAAAAAGAAAAGATAAAAGAGCGTTTTTTAAGGGTACAAAAAAAGGCATTTAAAAACGAGCATAATTTATTTGCCGATACTAACAGCCGAAGCTACAAGCTTATTAGCTGGAACCCTTTTAGTAATGAAGCCTCATCTTGGTTTGACCCACAATGGATGTATGGTGTAGAAAAATTTGATATTGTTATTGGGAATCCGCCTTATGTAAATGTTGAGAAAATTGATAACTCTATTAAAAGTGTTATTAAAGAGTTTAAAACAGCATTTCAAAAATATGACCTTTATGTCTTATTCTATGAAAAAGGATTAGACTTATTGAGCAATAATGGTGTTTTAAGTTATATAACCTCAAATAAATTCCTTTCTCAAGGCTATGGTTTTAAGTTAAGGCAGTTATTTTTAAATTTTAAAATCAATAGAATAGTTAATTTTAATTTTGATGTTTTTGATGCAGCTACTGTTCGTACCTGTATTTTCGAAATCACTAAAATACCTATTAAAATTAACGATATAAAAGTTATAGACGTCAATGTTGAGGCTGACAAATATCTCTTTGATAATAGAACTTACAATTATATTGCCCAAAACATATTTAAAGAAACCGATAGTAATAATTTTCGTATAAATTTAACTAAAGAAAAAATTGATTTATTAAAAAAAATATCTTCTGACACATATAGAGTTGATGACATCTGCTCTGTTAATTATGGATTAAGGCCAAGTAGTGAAAAATTAGGATTAAAAAAAGAATCCTTTATTTATGACTCAAATAAAGATGGTAAATATAAACCTTACTTTGAAGGAAAGGATATGGGTTATTGGCTCATTAAAAAAAATAGTTTTTTAGATTACAGACCAGATATAATGTATAATCCAATGTTTAGTGAACTATTTGAAAATATAAAATTAGTTGGATTAAGGACATTAAGTGATATAGGTAAATTGAGGTTTATTTTCGATAAGGATGGTTACTATTGTAATGATTCGGTTGTTATATTGTCATTATGGAAAGATTTTGAAAATGTTAATTACCAAACGGTCAAAAGATTAATTACTGATGATAAAATTGAGATTTCTAAAAATTATAATCTTAATTATCTGCAAGGTATATTAAACTCTAAATTAATTAAGTTTTATGTAAATGAACTTCTTTATGATGGAACACATTTTTACCCAAACCATATGAAGCAGCTACCAATTAAAAAATATAATAGCAATAATGAAATTGAAAGTTTGGTTGTTGAAATTAGAAATAAAAATGAACAATATTGTGATGATTTAATTATAAGCTTAGACATCCTAATCTACAAACTCTATAACCTCACCCACCAAGAAGTATTGCTTATAGACCCAACGTTTAATTTAACAGAAGAAGCATATAATAATTACCAAGTGTAACACCTTGTAACGTTTTTAGCATAGTTTAGTTACAAATAGTTGTAAAATAGGTTACAAAAACAAGGTACTATTTGAATTTGAAGAGCATAGACTTGTAAGTTTCATAGCATAAATAACTCACAAATAGTTGCAAATAACTTACAGTACTTAATTAGTAACAAAAAGTAACAATTGTTGTAACAAAAAGTATTATCTTTACGTTACAAAAAAATACAAATAGCGTTACAAAATGTATAGTTTAGATAATCAAATATTAGAGAAGATAAATAGTCATAAAGACAGCCATATCTTTGTATATAACGATTTTGACACGCTTGCCAACCCAACAGCTATAAGGGTTGCAATGCATAGATTGGTAAAAAAAGGTGTGTTAGAACGCATTATACCAGGACTTTTTGTAAAGCCTACAACCAGTAAACTATTAAATAAAACCATTAGCCCCAATTTAGATAAAGTAGCTCACGCTATTGCACGTAAAGACAACGCCAAAATAACACCCACAGGTGTCTTTGCATTATATGCATTGGGTTTAAGCACACAAATACCGCTTAATATGGTGTACTTAACAGATGGCAAAGCAAGAAAAATAAAAGTAGGCAGAAGCACCATTGTATTTAAAAAATCGAGTCCCAAAAAACTGGCATTAAAGGGTAAAATAAGTAAGCTTGCTATTTTGGCTATGAGTGAAATTGGTAAAGACCATTTAAAACCTACAGAGATTGATAAAATTATGAGTGCTCTAAAAGAAGAAGATATAGACGATTTAAAACACGATTTATTGTTAGCACCACAATGGATTGCGGAAACTATAACTAAAGAATTGGAAAATGAGTAAGGTATTTTACAACTTACCAAAAGCTGAAAAAATAAACCTTTTTGAAGAATTAAGAATCAAAACAGGGCTTCCGCCTTACGCTATAGAGAAAGATTGGTGGGTAGTACAAACGCTCGATATTATTTTTTCGCAATTAGAGGTTGCCGAACATTTATTATTTAAAGGCGGTACATCATTAAGTAAAGCGTGGCATTTAATACAGCGTTTTTCTGAAGATATAGATTTAGCCCTAAACAGAGAGTATTTAGGTTTTGATGGTGGCTTAATTAGCAAATCGCAAGTAAAAAAATTAAGAGAACAATCTTTTGAGTTTGTTACCACTACATTTTATGAAGCCTTACAAAAGGCATTCGCAGAAAAGGGCTACACAGACGTTACTTTCGATTTTGAAAATTTAGGCGATGGCGACCAAGACCCAGTATCTATTTTAATTTATTATCCTGCGGTTACAGAACATTCAGAATATGTATTACCAAGGGTAAAAGTAGAATTGGGCAGTCGCTCATTAAAAGACCCTTTTACAAATTGCGACATCATATCTTTTGTAGGTGAACAATTTCCTAAACAACCATTTGCTGATTCACCCATAACTGTTCCCTGTGTAAACCCAGAACGCACCTATTTGGAAAAATTGTTTTTGTTACACGAGGAGTTTAAAAAACCTAACGACAAAATACGTGTAGAACGTTTAAGCAGGCATTTGTACGATATTTTTAAAATCTACAATAGCGGACACAAAGACAAAGCCTACAATCAAAAACTCATAGTTTCTATAATTAAACATAGAGCGTGTTTTAATGAAATGCGTGGTGTAGAATATGCTACATTATATCCACCAAACTTAAACCCTATTCCACCAGATAATTTTATAAAAGCTTGGGCAGACGATTATAAAACGATGCAAACTAATATGATTCCAGAAGACAGCCCAAGTTTTACAGACCTTTTGGAAACCGTTAAAAAAGCAACCCAAGAATACAACGCATTGAAATTTGAATAAATGAGCAAAAACTTTATTACCAACAGCGCAGAGAACGCCACCCTAAAAAAGCGATTAGAGAAATTGATTTCAGCAAGTCAAGAATTAAAATTTTTGGTGGGCTTTTTTTATTTCTCGGGTTGGCAAGAAATTTATAAAAACCTACAAGATAACAATCAAGTAACCTTAAAAATATTGGTGGGTTTACAAGTAGATAAATACTTAAGTACCATTGTAGAGGTAGGCTTGCAAGATGATAGCTTTAGCAATGAAGAGCATTTCTCTCAGTTTATGAAATCAATGGGTTTTGCCATTAACAATGCCGAAATGGATAACGAAGCATTTTATAACCAAATAGCATTTTTTATTCAGTTATTAGAAGAAGGCAGGTTGATTATTCGCAAAACTTTAAACCCAAATCACGCTAAGCTGTATCTTTTTCACATCAATGAGGATGATAAGACAACCTACAACCTGAAAGGAAGTTTTATTACAGGGAGCAGTAATCTTACTAAAGCAGGTTTAAGAGGGCAAGAGGAGTTTAATGTGGAAACAATGGATGACCAAAAATTCAAAACTGCCGAAGCTTACTTTGATGAACTTTGGGAAACCGCAGTACCAATAACAGAAGTAGAAAATGGCACAAAAATTATTATCGATTTCCTCAAAAATAAAAGTCAAGCCTCATTAATTACACCTTTTGAAGCCTATGCTTTAATCTTAAAAACGTATATAGAATTACAAGAAGCCAAAATGATAAACCCCTATTTAGATAGATTGTTAGAAGAAAATGGCTTTGAGAAATACCAATACCAACTTGATGCGGTAAACCAAGCCTTAAACGTAATAGAAACCTATAATGGCGTTATAATTGCTGATGTAGTTGGTTTGGGTAAATCCGTTATCGCTTCATTGATAGCCAACCAATTGGGTAAAAGAGGTTTGATATTGTGTCCACCAGGATTGATTGGTAGCAAAAAAGAAAATTCAGGTTGGTGGGAATATTGGAATCGTTTTAAACTTTACAATTGGGATATCGAAAGTTCTGGAAATCTAGAAGCAGTTGCAGAGAGTATTCAGAAAAACAATTTGGAGTATCAAGTCATTATCGTTGATGAAGCCCATAAATTTAGAAATCAAGACACATCAGCTTATGAAGCATTAATGGATATTTGCAGAGGCAAACAAGTGATTTTATTGAGTGCAACACCATTTAATAATTCGCCAGCAGATGTATTTTCATTATTAAAACTGTTTATTGTTCCTGGTGCTTCAGGCATTACGATTGAAGCAGATTTGGAAGGTCGTTTTAATGCTTATAATTATCGTTTTAAACGATTGTCTAATATTCTTAAAAATCATAATTCTAATAATCCTGAAAAAAGAAGAAAAGCAGAACGTGATTATGAAAAAATGTTTGGAGAAAAAGCACCACCAATAGACATTTCAAAAGTTAGAGAAAATGTAAGGCAGATGTCTAACGAGATTAAAAATGTAATCACGCCAGTAGTGATTCGTAGAAACCGTTTAGACCTTAAAACAGATTTTGAGTATAAAAAAGAAATAGCCAACTTATCAGAAGTCAAAGACCCGGAAGAGCAATTTTATGAACTCTCTCACGAACAATCAGAGTTTTACAATAAGATTATTCAAGACTATTTTAGTGAGAACGGTAACTTTCACGGTGCTATTTACAAGCCTTTTGAATATGAAAATCCAACTAAAGATGAAGACAAGCTAAACGAAGACGATAACAGAGCGTTCCAACAACAACGTAACTTATACGACTTTATGAGGCGTTTATTGGTAAAGCGTTTTGAAAGTTCGTTTGGTGCATTTCATAAAAGTATTCAACGCTTTTTAAAGACCAATAGAATGGTATTGTCTTTTGTTGAGCATTCTGGTAAATACGTATTAGACCGAAAAGTAATTGAGAATATTTATGATGATACTGATGGCGCAGATGATTTTACTTATGAAGCTATAAAAGAAGCATTAGAAGAGTTTGAGCAAAATGCAGTAAACAAAACAGCACCAAAACACACCAAGATATATGAGATTGATAAATTTCATTTAAAGGATAAGTTTCTAGAAGACATAAAAAGCGATATTAAATTATTTGAAGCCATAGAGCAAGAAATTAAAGACCTCAATATCGTAAACAATGACCCTAAAAGAGTTTCTGTCCTTGAAACCATAAAAGAGGTGCTAAATCAAAAATCCCAAACCAAACGCAAGGTTATTCTATTTACTGAATATGCCGATACAGTTAGGCATCTTAAACACTATTTTGAAAAGGAATTATTGGGAAGAGTACTATTTTGTGATGGCGGTGTAACTAAAAAATTCACAAAAACATTAAACGCCAATTTTAATGCAAAAGACAAAAACCCTGAAGACGATTACGATGTTTTGGTAACCAGTGATAAACTATCAGAAGGGTTTAACCTTAATAGAGCTGGTTTAATTATTAATTACGATATTCCTTGGAATCCTACGAGGGTTATACAGCGTGTTGGTCGTATTAACAGAATGAGTGCTAAAGTTTTTGATGAGCTTTATATTTATAATTTTTTTCCAACAGACCAAGGATCGGATATTGTAAAAAGTAGAGAAATAGCACAACAAAAAATGTTTTTAATCCATAGTGCGTTAGGCGAAGATGCTAAAATATTTGATGCGGACGAAGAACCAACACCAAGTGCCTTGTATTCTAAAGCAAATATTAACCCAGAAGAAAATGAGGAGTTAAGTATAAACACAATCATTAGAAACGATTACAATGAAATTGTGGAATCTCATCCAGAAATAATCAAAAAAATTAGCGATTTACCGAACAGAGTTAAAACAGCAAAGCAGTTTAATGAAAACAATGTGGTTGTTTTACGGAAAAAGGGAATGGCTTTATTTTCTATTGTCCATCAATACGAAAATGAAAAACCGAACGACAAGCCATCTGAAAGAACATTTGAGGAATTAATTGAATTTGTAAAATGTAATCCTGATGAGGAAAGGCAACCACTTAATAGTGCATTTTGGAATTCTTATGAAGAAATCAAAGCATTCAAACCGAAATATAAATCAGGACGAAGTGAACTAGCTTTGGAAAATCAAGCAAATATTGCTTTGAAAACACTTTTAAAGGAAAAAAAAGACGATTTAGACCAAGAATTAGTTTCTTTTATTGATACACTCTTAAAGGACATTAAAAAATACAAAACGCTTCCAAAATATACCTTGAGACAATTAAAGTTATCTACAAAGGATAAAAATTTTGATGAACTAATAACGAATATCAAAGACTTAAGAAGACGCTTGGGAGACGACTATTTGAATGTAATTTTAAATCGAATAGATGATATTGAAAATGACGTAATAATTGCAGTCGGAAATGAAAAAATGAAAGAATAGTGCCAACGCTAAAATCTATACACATTTGCAAAAGACTATACCTTTGTCGAGGCTAAAAGACAGTTGAGTGGCTTAAAATTCGCTCCGCTACTGCACATACACGCAAACCGTTGGTCAAAATAGTCGCTCCGCTCCCATTTTGACCAACGCGGGGCGGATTGCATCCGCTGTCGGACTGCGCCGTCGCTACGCGACTACTTCGTCCAACAACTGATTTGCTAAATTACTTCGCTTGAAAACTTCGTTTCCGCTTCGTAACTTCGCAAATCCGCCCCGCGTTACCGATAAATTGCTAAAAAAATTTACTTAATCTGACTACCAACTTTTTCTTAAAACAAAAAATCATGATTGAACAAATTAAAACATTCCCCAACAATGCACTCGCTATTGAAGTGATAGACGGATTTACCGAAACAGATGAAAATCTTTGTCAAAAGTTTTTTAACCAAAAATTAGCGCAAGGTTATGAGCAGGTAAATGTGCTGGTAAAACTTGATGAAATGAAAATTAGTCACAGCAGTGCCAAAGCATTTTTGGAAGATAATGTATGGGCATTGCGCAACTATTCCAAAATGGGACATTTGGCAATAGTAGGACACAGCAAAATCCTCAAAGCCTTAGTTCCTATTGATAATTTGTTTTTTGAACGTGCCAGCAAAGGTCGCCTTGAACGATATTTTGATGTATCGCAATTAGAAGATGCCATAAAATTTATTACTCCCGAATAATTTTTGATTACACAATTTTCACGCAGGTATTTATTAACTTTGCCGCACTATGTCTTCTTCCATAAAAATTATAGACTGTCCGCGCGATGCGATGCAAGGACTTTCGCAGTATATTCCCGCCGAAGTTAAAGCCATTTATCTCAATAAATTACTTCAAGTAGGTTTCGACACACTCGATTTTGGCAGTTTTGTATCGCCCAAAGCCATTCCGCAAATGCGCGATACCGCCGAAGTGTTGGCAATGTTGGATTTATCGGAAACAGAAACCCAACTGCTGGCAATAGTAGCCAACGAGCGCGGCGCAGCAGATGCTTGCCAATTCGACGAAATAGACTACTTGGGCTACCCTTTTTCTATTTCCGAAACTTTCCAGCAACGCAATACCAACCGCAGCATTGAAGATTCATTAGCATTGGTGGAAAACTTGCAAAATCTTTGTGAAATTCACGGCAAAGAGTTGGTGGTTTATCTTTCAATGGCTTTTGGCAATCCTTATGGCGATTTGTGGGACACGGCTTTGATTAGTCACTGGATTGACCGCTTGCAAGAAATTGATGTACGTATTATTTCCCTTTCCGACACAATTGGCATTGCTACGCCGAAACTTATCGGCAATGTATTGGGCAATATTTTGCCGGATTTTAATGACTTAGAAATGGGTTTGCATTTGCATACCAACCTCGACAACTGGCGACCTAAAATGGAAATTGCCTACAAATACGGTGCAAAACGCTTTGACGGTGCAATAAAAGGTTTTGGTGGCTGCCCTATGGCAAAAGACGAACTGATAGGCAACATGCCTACCGAGAAAATAATCGCTTTTTTGGAGGAAAAAAACGTGCCATTAAACATTAATAAAGAAATTTTGCAAGAATGTGAGAAGTTTGCGGCACAAATTATGTCTTAATCCTTTTTTTTCCCGTTGCAAAGTTGTACCTTGTAGCCCACCCTTAAAATAAAATTTTGAAACAAACATTTTCAAGTGTAAAAACACGTGATAAATATCTAAGCACTTTTATTTATTAACTATTAAAAAAACTCTTTAAATGGAAAAAAGGTTTTCTGTAGTATTAATGTTTTGTATTTTATTTCTACAATTCGGAAACATTACTGCTACTGCCCAAGAAAGATGTTCTACAATGCCCTACTATGAAAAACAACTACAAGAACATCCTGAATACGAAATAAACCGCCAAAACATTGAAAATTTTACGGAATCGTTTATTGCCAAAGGCGGCAACACCGAGCGAGTAGTTTATACTATTCCGGTGGTTTTTCACGTAATTTACCAAAACTCAACCGAAAACATCAGCGATGCGCAAGTATTAAGCCAGTTAGATATTCTAAATGAAGACTTTCGCCGCCTAAATGCCGATGCTTCACAAACACCTTCTGCTTTTACGGGCGTTGCTGCCGATACAGAAATAGAATTTTGCTTGGCAACCATAGACCCAAGCGGAAATCCTACTACGGGTATTCATCGTGTAGCCACCAGTACCAGTACCTTTAGCACCAACGACAATGTAAAATTTACTTCTTCCGGTGGAACTGATGCATGGAATAGTTCCCAATACTTAAACATTTGGATTTGCGATTTGGGTAGTTCGCTTTTGGGATATGCGCAATTTCCCGGCGGACCAGCCAGCACTGATGGTGTTGTAATTCACTATAAATACACTGGAAATACAGGTCAGGCTACTGCTCCTTTCAACAAAGGACGTACTGCCACCCACGAGGTAGGACACTACTTAAACCTTTATCATATTTGGGGCGACGATGGTACGTCTTGTACAGGTAGCGACTCCGTAGCCGATACGCCTAATCAGGCAGATGAAAACTATGGTTGTCCTACGCACCCTTCACCTTCGTGCAGCAATAGCGGCGATATGTTTATGAACTATATGGACTATACCGACGATGCTTGTATGAACATGTTTACTGCCGGACAAAAAACAAGAATACAATCTTTGTTTGCTTCGGGTGGCGCAAGAGTAAGTTTATTGAGTTCTCCTGCTTGTAGTAGCTCCGGCTCTTGTAGCAATGCTCCTGCCGCGCCTTCATTGAGTTCGCCTTCTAATGGCGCAACCGGACAATCTACCGTTCCGACCTTGAGTTGGGGTGCAGTAACCGGTACTGATGGCGCAACTTCTTACACCGTTCAAGTTTCTACGGTAAGCAATTTTAGCACTACGGTTGTAAATCAGACGGGAATTACTACAACTTCTTATACCCTTACTACTACTTTAAGTGAAAATACTACTTACTACTGGCGCGTAAGAGGCGTAAACGATTGTGGTACGGGTTCTTGGTCGAGCGTTTTTTCTTTTACCACACTTAGTTGTACTACACCTACCAATCTTACTTCATCAAGTATTGGTGTAAGTTCTGCAAGCATTACTTGGTCGGCAGTTAGTGGCGCAAGTGCTTACAATGTACGCATAAAACCAACTGCTTCCAGCACATGGACTACCAGTAGCACTACTTCTACTTCGGTAAATGTTTCAAGTCTTACCGCTTGTACTGAATACGAGGTACAAGTACAAACCGATTGTGGGAACGGCTCTACCAGTGCGTGGACGGCTTCTTATGTATTTACTACTACTGGTTGCTCCAGCGGTGGCGAAACTTGTAATGATTACTTAGTAAATGGCGATTTTGAATTAGGTGTGAACAACGGTTGGTCGGAGTCTTCGAGCAATAATTATCAAATTGTAGATAATACCAGTGGTTATTATTATGATGGTGCTTGGTCCGCTTGGTTAGGTGGTGCAAATAATGAAAATTCTCAAATTTGGCAGTCCGTAACTATTCCAGCAACTGCAACAACAGCTACCCTAACCTATTACTACTACATCACTTCAGGAAGTACTAATTGCAATGGTGATGTAGCTTACTTAAAAATTAATGGCAGTAATCTTATTACTTATGGTTTGTGCCAAAGTAACCAAACAGCTAATTATACTTTGGAAACGGTTGATTTATTGGCTTATGCCGGACAAACCATTGAAATTCGCTTCCAAACAACCACCAACAATACAAATGCCAGCAGTTTCTTTGTAGATGGAGCTTACTTTAATATTTGTATTCCCGGCAACTGTCCTGCATCTTACAATTTTGTAAGCGGCACAGACGATTATTTATCCGGCGAAACAAATGACTACGAAACAGATGGTATCATTACTGCCAACAATACGGTCGGTTTAGGCGCAACCATTACCTATGATTGTGGTATTGACCAATATGTTTCGTTGCAAAATGGCTTCTTTGCCCAGTACGGAAGTAATTTCACGGCATTCCCTGACGGTTGTGGCAACTTAAAGCTAAATTCACCTAAAATTACTCCGCTTAACCAAAATACTAAAACCTTTGCTACAAAAGACGGCGCAGCACTACAAATGAGAAGTGAAGCCGCTGAACTTACAGCTATTCCGAACCCTTCGGATAATACGACCGTGATTTGGTTGCAGTCGGAGGAATTGCCGAATGAGCAATTAGAAGTGTATAGCCTCGAAGGAAGATTAATTGAAAGATTGCCTATCAAAACAGAGCAGCGTTATATTACGCTACCAACTGATAAGTATGCGCCGGGCGTATATTTCATCAAATATAGTAGCAATAGTTTTGTAAAAACCCTTAAGTTAGTGGTACAACATTAAGGCTACTGATTTTTAATTGAAAGACACAAAGCGACTATTTCAGTTTTTGAAATAGTCGCTTTTATTTTATCGGTGTTTATATTTCTGCTACATCGGCACTATTTCAAAAAATATTATTATTTTCACAGTAAAATACTTTCAATTTTTAGCTAAACCTTATGAAAAACTTACACTTTCCCTTACACTTTCGCTTTCGGATATCTACCATAGCCAACGATTTTGTTGCCAAAGACGCTTCGGAACGCACCATTGCTTATGTACGACAAAAGTTGTTTAAACTGAAAGAGGCTATTGATATTTACAACAATGAGGAAAAAACCGAACTTCTCTACACTATTAAAGCCGACAAGTGGTTAGATTTTAATACAGCCTATGCTTTTAAAGATGCTCAAGGAAACGAATTGGGCAAAATAGTGCGCAAAGGTTGGCGCAGCTTGTGGAAAGCCGAGTATGAACTAATTGACCAGCACGGAGAATTACAATATCATATTCGGGAAAAAAATCCTTGGGTAAAAGTGATGGATGGTTTTGTAGGAGAAATTCCTATCGTTAATTTTTTTAGTGGTTATATGTTCAATCCTGCTTATGTTCTCACTGATTTGGCACAAAAACCTTATGCCATTTTACAGAAAAATGCCTCTTTTTTCGGGAGAAAATTTACCCTGCAAAAGTTGGAAGAAATAGATGCAGACGACGAAGCGCGCATTGCTTTGGGTTTTATGATGATGATATTGCTGGAACGCAGAAGAGGGTAATTGTGTTTTGCTATTTTGCATAGAAACATTTTGTACTTAGACGGTAAAATACTTTCTTTGTGTTTTATAAATTGGCATTTTTCAGTCAGCGCAAGGCTGTTTTTAAGTAAGTTTTTTCGTAAATGACCTACACCCTGAGTATTATTGTACCTTGTTATAAACCTTCGGCGAGGTGGGCTACCATTATTTGCGAGAAAATGCTTGCCTATCAGCAGTTTTCCAGCCAAAGAGAATTGCACTTAGTGGTGATAAATGACGGCAGTGAAAAGTCGATAACTACAAGCGATTTGGCATTACTCGAAAAAAATATTCCCAATTTTTCCTACTATGCTTACAAAGAAAATCAAGGAAAGGGTTATGCTTTGCGCTACGGTCTCCAACACAAGCAAAGCGACTTTTATCTAATAACCGACATAGATTTTCCTTACACTTTAGAAAGTATGTTTTCGCTTGAAAATCAGCTCATTAGTGAAAAAGACGATATTGTTTCGGGCTTTCGCAATGAAGTGTATTACCAAAGTGTTCCTGCCTTTCGCAAGACACTTTCGCAGTTTTTTCGGTGGATTATGCAAAAAATGCTACAACTTCCTGTAAGCGATACACAATGCGGACTCAAGGGATTTAATAACAAAGGGAAAGTTGTTTTTTTAACGACACAAACCAAACGTTTTCTATACGATTTGGAGTTTTTGCTACGTGCCAATCGCAACAAACAAATAAAACTCAGCACTTGCGCAGTAATTCTACGCGACCATGTAGCGTTTAGTAGTTATAGTTTTAAAGTTCTTTTTACAGAGTTAGGCAACTTTTTGCGCATTTTATTCAACTATTTTACAGGTAGTTATGATAACAAAATTTAAAATCGGCATATTCGCAACGCTTCTTTTCGCAGGAATTTTAACCCTTTTTTTCCATAAAGAACTAATTCTTCAACCCAATAAATGGCTTATTAATCCGGGAGGTGATAGTATTAAAAATTATTTCACCTATCTGTATCACATTAATAATGACAGCACTTATAGTCATTTTGAAGGTATGAATTATCCTTTTGGGGAGCAGGTTGTTTTTACAGATAATCAGCCTTTACTGAGCAATAGTATTAAGTGGTGGGGGCAGTTTTTTCCCGAAATAAAAAATAATGCTTTGGGAATTAAACATTTGTCGCTGATGGCAAGTATTGTTTTCTGCGCTTTGCTGTTGTTTTTGCTATTGTCCGAATTGGGTGTAGGTACTTGGTTTGCTGTGGCTGCGGCTTTGGGAATTACGTTCCTTTCGCCACAACTTTGGCGTTTGGGTGGGCACTTTGCGTTAGCGTATGTAATGTACATTCCACTCATTTTTTACTTGCTGTGGCATTACGAACAAAAAAGCAATTTAATTCACGCTATTTTACTGAGTGCTGCTATCAGTATTTTTTCCGGTTTGCACCTGTATTATCTGGCAATTGGCGTTATTTTCATTGCTGCTTATTTGTTTGTAAGTATGTTGCGCAAGGGTTTTCTTGATACACTTCGACGAAAATGGCATTTACTTCCCGCAATAATTTTACCTTATCTTATCATTAGTATTTGGTTGTATTTTACCGACACAGCCACTTTCCGTCCGAGTAGTACTTATGGTTATTTGCTATACAAAGCCTGCTGGGAAAGTGTATTTTTGCCTATCAATTTTCCCTTGGGAGATTGGATTACTGCGCATCTTATAAAAATTCGCAGCGTAGAATTTGAAGGAATTGCTTACATAGGTTTCGTAGCGTTTTGCTTTAGCTTATTTCTGTTAGGAAACTTCTTTTATTCTCTCTTTAATCGCAAATCCTCACTTTTTCACAAAGTAGCCAATACCACTTCAGCAGACAGCAACCTAAGCAATTATTTTTTACAAAACTTACTTATAAGTGCCTGTTTGTTACTGCTTTTTACCTTTGAATTACCTTTTATTTTGGGGCTTCAAAGTACCATAGACTATATTGGTCCATTGCGACAATTTAGAAGTATCGGGCGTTTCGCATGGGTTTTTTATTATGCCATCAATATTGTTTGTTTTTATTTTTTGTACCGATATGGTTGGAAAAGCCGCAACAAATTTCTTAAAATAATTCCTGTTTTATCCTTAGTTGTGCTTTTTACAGAGGCTTATCAGTTTAATGTACCGCAAAAGTATAATTTGCATGAAATAGATGGCTTCTCCAAAAACACCCAAGTCGAAAAATGGATACAAGATTTGGATGTTGAAAATTATCAAGCCATTTTACCTTTGCCGTATTATCATGTAGGTTCCGAAAATTTTTGGCTCTACCCTGACACTTATCCTGTGCCTTATTTTTTGCTGAGTTATCACAAAAATTTACCTTTAATGTCCGTGATGATGAGCCGAACGTCTATGCTGCAAACTACGCAACAGTTGCAAATGACGCACGAAGTAATTTCGCCTCCGCCAGCAGCTATTGCACAAAACTTATTGGCAAAAGACATTTTACTGTATATTGATAAAAAAATTGAACTTACTCCCGCAGAAAACTCCATGGCAAATGCAGCAACTATTGTTTTTGAAGATGAAAATCGGCGATTAGCTGCTTTACCCGTAAATTATTGGAAAAATGAGTGTCAAAAGAAATTAAAAAGTTGGTTGGCGGAGTTTGATACAACACGCTATTTTAAAGATAAATACAACTATTTCACTTACCGAAAATCAGAAAATTATCTCGCCCACTCCGATTTAAACAAACAATCAAAGGGCATTTTTCAGAACGAAAAAATACATGCAGCTCATACCAAACCGGAAGCAGTAGTGCTTGACGACTTTTTGCCCGAAGCATTGGATTCTGCCGGTTGGTATAAGTTTTCCGTTTGGCTATATGTAGCGCAAGACGAAATTCCGCGATTGTATTTCCGCTACCAAAATTGGGACGAAAACGGCTCTGCCCCTACTCTAAACTACGAAGAAGATGCTATCCGCAATAAGTTTCAGGTTTTTCAAGACGGTTGGGCTTTATTTGAAACAGTTGTGGAAGTGCCTGCGGGTAAAAAAAGACTGCGTTTTTCCTTTTTTGGCAAAGAAAAACCCAAAGAGTTACGCTACGCCGCGCCCATTTTGTTTCCTAATGACACCGACCTTTATCGAAAAGATGATGCTTATTTTTGTAAAAATAACCGATGTATTTTGATGAAAAATGCGGAATGATATTCTTATGAATTACCACAGCACTTTTTCAAAATCTACTCTTTGTACAATACTACAGCGTACTCAAACTCCGCCACACCAAATGGCAAGAATCTACGGGTATATCCTCTTCATACACCGGATACTTCGCATACCAGTATATATTGCCTTCGGCGTAGGTGTTATCGGCATTAAATTTTAAATGTAAATTGCCAACATACCGATTTGCATTGTCTTTATTACAATGCACATAAAATGGATTTAAGTCACTATAACCATAATCCGTATGCTTTGTGTAGTAATTAATTTTGCTTATTTCTAAATCCATACCTTCCGTACTTGTTTTTTTGATATTGGTAAGACCAAAATCAAGAAAGTCCCAAAAATTGTACTCATAAGAGGCAGAAATAGGTAATTGATAAGGATGATTGAGTGGAGAAGTATAAGCCGCTACATGTGTTAAGTTTATCACCACCGAATCGAATAATGTGTATGGTGAGCAGTTACAACCGCCTTCATTTGTCACCAAATATCGGTAGGCTTCTTTTTTTACACACGCACCCGGAAAAATATCTCTCTTATTGAAAACAGCTTCATCATTATAATCACAAGCATCTAAAAAAGTACCCAATTGCAAATAATTGCTATCCGGTTGGCAGACGCATCGTAGGTCTGAGGTAGTTTTATGAACAGCACTCTTTGTACACTCACAAGCTTTTTCTTTTTTGCAAGCCGTAAAGTTCAGATACATCGCACTCAGCAATGCTATGAACAGCCAAGTTCTATGGGATAAATATTTTGTTGGTTTCATGGTTTGCATTTTTATAATATTAAAAAAATTAACACACCCCTCCTTCACTCAAAATTGCAGCCCTGCGCAGTTCAACAGCAATTTTAAAGCAATTTAAAAAAAGAATAAAAAGACGATCCAATTTTCATTCCCATTTTCACTCGGAATGTTTTCTAAATGCTAATTAAAACTAATTATTTATAATTTCCAAACTTTATTAAAAAAAATATTCATTTTTCAATTAAAACGAATATCAAGTCCTACAAACTCACACCGCCTCTACCACCTTCCGCAACATATTCATTGCCGCATTGGCACTAAGCGGAATATTTAAGTCTCGGAAGGACGTAAACTGCAAGCGTTGGGCAATAGTTCCTTGTGGTCCGGCAACGGCAAACCATACTGTGCCTACGGGTTTATCGGGCGTTGCGCCGCCAGGACCTGCAATACCCGACACAGAAACAGCAAAATCGGTTTTTAGTAAATTTCGCACACCTTCTGCCATTGCTATTACCACTGCTTCGCTTACTGCACCGTGCTTTTCCAACATTTCCGCACTTACGCCCAATACTTTTTCTTTGGCTTCGTAAGAATACACCACCATACTGCCCATAAAATACGCCGAACTTCCCGGAATGGTCGTTATTTTGTGTCCGATATAGCCGCCGGTACAGCTCTCCGCCAAAGCAAGCGTCAATTTTTTCTCGGTCAGCATTTTCCCCAACGCGGCTTCCAAAGAAATATCTTCTTGCGCATACACGTAAGAAGCAATTCGTTCATTTATCTGTGTGGCAAATTCGTTAAGCACTTTTGTAGCCTCCTTCTCGGGCAGATTTTGCGCAGTAAGACGTAGTCTTACGGTTCCCAACGAGGGTAAATATGCTAATTTAATTGTAGGAGGCAAAGCATCTTCAATATCGACAATCTTGGCGGCGATTTGCGTTTCGCCAATACCGACAGTATTGAGGTAGCGGAAAAAAGTTTGGGCTTCGGGAAGCAGTTTTTGTAATTCGGGCAATATATTTTGTTCCATAAAATATTCCATTTCATAAGGCACGCCGGGCAAAGAGATAATTTCTTTTCCTTCCTGCCGAAACCACATAGCCGGTGCGGTACCTTTTTGGTTGGGAATTATTTTGTGAATGTTTTGCGGCAACATGGCAATGGTGCGTAACGAAGGGTCTTCGGGATTGCGCCCGCGCTGGCGATAACGCTCGGAAAGCATTGCTAAAATATCGTTGTCCATTGCCATTTTTTTGTTAAAAAAAGTAGCTAAGGTTTGTTTGGTAATATCGTCTTTGGTGGGTCCTAAACCGCCGGTACACAAAATCCAATCGGCTTGCTGCATACAATACTTCACGCCTTGTGTAATAGCAGTTTCTGTGTCGGCAATGGTGAGCATTTGCACAATTTGCACACCCAACAAGCTCAATTTTGCGGCAATCCACTGCGCATTTGTATTTAATACTTGTCCAATAAGCACTTCATCGCCAATGCTCAAAATAGCTACTTTTTTCATATTTCTATATTTTTGGGGTAAAGATAGTGCGGGAAAAATTAATGAACTGCCCTATTTCTGGAAAATTGCTTTTCAGTATTTTCACGCAAAGTCGCTAAGAGAGTTTTAATTTTTTGTAGCAAAGTGAGGAGATTGTTGTTTGATATATTTTTGTAAAATTGCTTTTTATTTTTCACGCTAAGACGCAAAGTCGCTAAGAGAATTTTAATTTTTTGTAGCAAAGTGAGGAGATTGCTATTACTTATTGCAGCAAAAGAACACAATATTACAAATCGAATGAGTTGATTGTAAATGAACAATAAAATATCGTTCATTTTAATTTTTGTTCACTATTATGTTTTTGGTATTTTTTTCGCAACTATCAACAGTTTTTATTTACCTTATCTTATAAGGGTAATATTTCCTACAAACTGTAGTTTTTCTCCTGAGACAAGGGTTACGTGTCCATAATAAACATACACACCCATATTTGCTTTGAGCGAGTTGTAATAACCGTCCCAGTATGTATCTAATCCTTGCCCTGAAAAAACTTCATTTCCCCAGCGGTCGAAAATATGCAAATCCAAATCTACAATACGCTCCGAGTCTGTAATTACCCGAAACACATCATTTACACCATCACCGTTGGGCGTAAATGCTTTGGGAATATAGTAAGGGTCAATGTAATCGGCAGAAACATAAATGCTTGCCAAACCTTCGCAACCAAATTCGTTGGCTACTTTTACAATATATTCGCCCGGCTGCGAAATAACGATACTTTGTGTGGTTTCGCCCGAAGACCATTCGATATAATCGAACAAATTGTTTAAACTCAACTGAACAGTATCGCCATAAACAAAATGTGTATTACCTATAATTTGTGGATTTACACCCGGATTTTCAGTCACTACAGCACTTGCCTCTGTACTGCAACCAACTTCATTGTAAACAGTAAGTTCATAGGTGCCGGCTTCATAAATATTGATTGCTGAAGTAGTATCGCCAGTACTCCAAATATATTTTTCAAAACCTTCTTCGGCTTGTAGCAAAATCGTGTCGCCGGAGCAAAAAGTGGTGTCGCGCAAACTTGTTTGAATATCAATGGCTTGTGCGTGAATGAGTACCTGAATGGTGGTATCACAACCGTTTTGATTGGTTATTTGTAAAGATAAGTTCACATCTTCGCCATTTAACAAAATAGAAGGATTGGGTGCATTTGGGTCGTCTAATAAATCTGGCGGCGACCATTGGTAGCTATATCCCAAAACCGGAGCTAATTGCGTAAGTTGGTAAGACACCAAGTCTCCATCGCAAATTACCGTATCGGTAACGATAGCCGGAATATTGGGCGGATTTACGACATAAACGGTAACATTATCTTCGGCGAGACAGCCATGTTCATCAACAGACTGTACCCCAAAAGTAGTAGTTTCGGTAATAGTTGCAACCGGATTAGGAATATTTGGGTTATTTAAAAACTGTGGATTAGACCATTCGTAGCTAACATTGTTGTCGGGTATTGCTTGTAACTGTACTGATTCTCCTTTGCAAACAATAATATCTTCTCCGGCATTTATCACAACATTATCCAACAACAGCAAAGTAGCCGAAATAGGAATATTAGAACAATCGCAAGTAGTATTTAGCAAGCTAAGGATAAGGGTTTCATTTCCTTCTTCTACAAAATCCTGATACACTTCAATAGGAATTAAGACACTCACTTCTCCTGCGGGAATAACAACGGTATGGCTGAACGCTTCATAATCTTCTCCTTCTACTGCTGTACCGCCAAGCGTAAACTGAATTTCCACATCTTCATCAATTTCATCTAAATCGGGACGCGAAACTTCAAAGTAAGCCGTTTCGCAGCCTTCATACGTTGCAAAAAGACCCGTTTGTTGGTCTAAAAAACCTTGTGCTACAACATTAGGCGCGCCACCTCCGGTAAAACTTTTTGCTTGTAAAAATACGCCTGAATCTAAAATTTCATCGGAAGCATCGGCTACGGCTAATTTTATGTGATAAATTTCACAAGGAATTAAATTAAAGATACGGGCGGTAAGTGGCACGGTATAGCCGTCGAATTCTGTTGTATTACTGCCCAAAGGATTGCTGATATGCAAATCGTCATACGCTATTGACTCACAGGCAGTAGATGAATAACCCGATGGAGTTGAGGCATAAGAATTGACTGAATTTATTAGTACCGGAAGATTTGTATCGGGAATAAGGGCAATATTTACTGCATTATTGGTATAAGGTCCATTGATGCCGGGCCCACTTACGAAAAAACCAAACACATCATTAAAAGGACTGCACACAAATTCAGGATACTCTTCTGAGGCAAAAACATAGTTAAACTTAATATTGGAAGTAGAAGGAATAAAGTCGAACTCTAACACAATGGCATCGTTGGTACAAATGCCTACGGGTGTCAATAAATTCAAGTCCACATCGCCATCTGGACCAGCAGTACCATTTGAACAATTATTCCCACCCAAAGGTGGTAAAGACTCCGATGTACCACCGGCACTATTAGGTCCATACAAAAGCTCAGACGGATTGCCCGTAACCATAAAAATGCCTGCACCAAAGCCAATATCTAAGTTCGGACCTTGCTCAAAACGTCCGATACTGCCTAAGTTTCCCGTAAATTTTACATTAAAAGCATTTACGCAACCTCCACCCAAAAATGTATTTTGTACATAATCGTAAGGACAATCCACACAAGGGTCTATATCCAACACCAAAATATCGGCACTTCCACTTATTTCAACATCACAAAAACTGTCTGTAACACTTACCAGCGTATAAGTATATTCCTGCGATTCTGCTGTTCCCGTAACCATAGGATTAATGGGAATTTCCAATTCATTTTCATAAATATTATCTATTGTATAAACTGTTGTGCCATTGGTGTAACTCACCGTAAAAGGCGGCGTTCCACTTAATTCTAAATACAAAACTGTACCTGTACCGCTAATAATAATGGTATCGCCGGAAAGCACTGCCGTAGGTGTGCCTACTTCTACCGTAAGGCTTTGGCTGTCTGTACCAAAAGGGCTCGTTACCGTCAATGTTGCTTCATACGTACCGGGCGTATTAAAAGTAACGGTAGGATTTTGCGCCGTAGAAGAAGAAGGAGTACCTCCCGGAAATGTCCAATTCCAAGCATTAATGGCAGGACCCACCGAAATATCGTTAAAGGTAACACTCGCTCCAGGGCAAATTACAATTTCCTCCACCGTCAAGTCATTGGCGGTGAAATAAGCAAACGGCGGAATATTCAGACACTTTAAGGCTTCTTCGGCGTTAATTCTTCCGGGCAATAGAAAAGTATTTACTGCATTTATATCGTCTAAACTCTGCTCGATACATTTTACAATTCTTTTGGGTGAAGCGTTGGGGTCGTACGATTTCATCAGTGCTGCCAAAGCCGAAACCATTGCACAAGCCGGAGAAGAACCCGAATAAGCGGCATACGCATTGTTGTTAGTAGCAACCGTGCTATAAATATTTTCGCCGGGGGCAAAAACTTTAATACTTCCACCAAAATTAGAAGATGCTTCTCTTGTATCATTGGCATCTGTGGCACCAACACCCAAAACATTAGGATAAGAACTCGGATACGTTGATGCTACGGTACCATCATTTCCGCCCGAGGCTACCAGCACACTGCCATTGTTGTAGGCTTCTTGTAGCAAAATTTGCAGTGTTACGGCATACGGATACACCGACCAAGCCATATTTATCACATCGGCACTATTGGCAATGGCGTAGGCAATTCCTTCATATACATACGGCAAATCCACGCCTGTATCATTGTTGGTTTTACATTTTACGGGCATTAGTTTTACATTATAACCTAAAGCCGCAATGCCCAAATTATTGTTGGTAACTGCCGAAATAATGCCTGCGCAATGTGTTCCGTGCGAAAAAACAATGTTTGATGCCGTAGAAGGAGGCATCGGATTATTATCATTATCGGCTACGTCCCAGCCATTTACATCATCAACGTAGCCGTTGTTGTCATTATCAATGCCATCGCCGGGTATTTCACCATTATTTTGCCAAATATTACCCGCCAAATCCGAATGAGAAATGGCTACTGCGTCATCAATTATTGCTACTACTACATTGTTACTTCCGGTAGTAATATCCCAAGCCTGCGGGGCAGATATTTTATCGAAATACCACTGTTCTGTACTGATATCATTGGGCGTAAGACACTGACGCGCTACGGGCAATCCTTCAACATATTCAAACAAGTTGCTGGCGTGTAGTGCTTGCAATATTTCCGATAGTTTTCCTTCCGAAAATTCGATTTTATATATTTTCTCTAAATTTTTTAGTTCGGGAAATGCGTGTTTTATACTATAAATTTGGTGGTACTCTATCACATCTTTCAATACCGATACACGCTGCTGCGAAAGGGGTTTTGTTGCATCCAAAGTTATATCTATTGCCACATTATCTTTTACTTTAGCATAAACAATACCCTCATAATAGTCATTCGCCGGATCTACTGCCCATCTATTGGTAAAAGTTTTGGTAAATTCTTTATTTTCAATACAATAGTTGTAGGTGTGCGAATTTTCGTTTTTCTGTGCCCCTGTATTCAAAAAAGCGATACAAATGATAAGTATCGAAAAAATGAGTTGGTAGAATTTATTCGTCATAAGAACGATTTGTTGGGTCTAATTTTTTAATGAATTAAAGATGCTCATTTTTGGGAATATCTGTTGTAAAATAACAGACAATTTTTGATTTAGATAAAAATTCACCATTTTATAATATACAAAAGCCCGAAAGATTTGCTTTCCTTCGGGCTTTAGGGGTCTTTTATGTACACTTAATGAGCTATAGATACTTTCTGTGTGAATAATCCACTTCGGGTTTGTATTTGAATAAGGTACAAACCATTGGGCATTGCAGAAACATCCAACTGATTATTTTTGGTTTGAGTAGAAAGTATTTCTTTTCCTTGTAAATTATATAAACTTACTTGGGTAATATTTTCCGGTGTATTTATGTACAAAACATCGTTGATAGGATTGGGGTAAAGTTGCATGGCAATATTATTATTATCAAGAATGCCTGTATTGGGCGAAGAGCCGCCTGTTTCTGTAGGACCGTTACCACTTACATCTTCTGTTTCTAAGCAAAAGGTAAACGTTGTGTAGCCTATATTATGGTCGTCAGAGGTAAATGACATTAATTTATATCCATTTTGATAAACGCTACCGCCACCAAATGCAAAACCATCATTTCCTTCGTCCCACAACATGAGTTTATAGCACTCTCCTTTTACTGCACAAAGAGCTTGGGTGAAGTAGCCAGCATAATCGCGTCCTTCGGCTAATACTACTTCTTCATCCATCGTTTTTATTTGCCATACTACTTCTTCGGGAAAATCGTCAGGTTGTATTTCCAATACCAAGTTTTCCGCTTCGGCAGGATTAATAACGTATATTTTTTCTGATTTAATATTGTTTGCCACTTGCTGGTCTGTGCCATCATTCGGGTTTGTTACTTCAATGCTCAAGTCATGCACGCCTGTTTCCGTAGGCATAGGGATAGGGTCTAACTTTACTTTTGTGTTGGCATATTGGTTCAAAGTTCCATTCCAAGTATAAAAAGTAGCAATTTCGTCATTCAGGCGAACCACTAAAGTTGCGTTGTTTAAGGTTTCTGTACCTCTGTTGTATAAATATGCTTCTGGCGCGTACTCACTTTCGCAAGACACCTGATTTTTATTAATGCTAAGAATACTTGCATCTAAGGGGAAAGTAGGGCAAGATTGAATAGCTTGTGAAAAATTATTTGCTAAATTGGCAGGATTGCCATCTACTTTTGTCCAATAGCCGTCGGGACACACCACATAATAATGTGGGAGTCCGCAGTTGGGTTTGTCACTACAGCTTTTGGGTACATTTATCACCGGATAATTAGCGGGCCAAGACTTAGCTGCTTCGTCGCTGGTTCCTGTTTGGCTTTGAATACCAATAATTACGGCAGTATTGTCGCCATCGGGTCCGTGCGCTTCATATACTTCATTAAAAGCACTGGCGCGTTCTTGACAAGTAGCGTCCCACATATCAAAGAAATACACAACCACAACATTTCCTTCGTCTAAATATTGATAAAAATGATGTCTTTGCCCATTTAAATCATTATGGTCAAAGTCGGGAAAATTATCAATAGGTAATTGTGCAAATACCACATTTGAAAGTAATGCAAATAAAATTAAAAGTAATATTCGCCTCATAAAATATGTGAATTTTTAATAAAAAAATTAATTTCCACTAAAATTAAAACATTTTTTTTTGATTTACAAATTATTTTACAAATTCTGTCAATACTTTACCAATAATTGTAATACTTTCGTCAATTTGGGCTTTATTGATACACAAAGGCGGTGCTAATCTTATTTTATCGCCATGGGTAGGTTTTGCCAACAAACCTTCTTCTTTGAAGCGCATACACATTTCCCAAGCCGCTTCAGGATTGGTGTGATTTATAACAATCGCATTGAGCAAGCCCTTGCCGCGTATAGTTTTTAGCAGAGGAGAATGAATATTTTCTAATTTTTGGCGAAAATACGCGCCCATTTCTTCAGCATTGTCGGCAAGTTTTTCTTCTTGCAATATTTCTAATGCTTCAATAGCTATTTTGCACGCCAAAGGATTTCCGCCATAAGTAGAGCCATGTTGCCCCGGCTGAATTGTAAGCATTATTTCGTCATCACACAAAACGGCAGATACGGGATACATTCCGCCGGAAAGTGCTTTTCCCAAAATAAGCATATCGGGACGCACGTTTTCGTGGTCGCAACACAACATTTTGCCGGTTCTGGCTAATCCGGTTTGTATTTCGTCGGCAATGAACAATACATTATATTTTTTACAAAGGGCAAAACAATTTGCCAAATATCCTTCATCGGGTGTATTTACACCTGCTTCGCCTTGTATGGGTTCCACCAAAAATCCGGCAATGTTAGGATTTTCGGACAGTACTTTTTCTATGGCTTGGGTATCATTATACGGAATACTGATAAACGCATTGGACACATAGGGCCCAAAGCCGCCAAAACTGTCAGGGTCGTTTGAAAAGGAGATAATGGTGGTAGTTCTGCCATGAAAATTATCACGACATACTACTATTTGCGCTTTGTCTTTTTCTATACCTTTTACATCGTAAGCCCATCTTCTGCATAATTTTATCGCTGTTTCTACGGCTTCGGCACCTGTGTTCATGGGTAGTACTTTTTCGTAGCCGAACAAATTGGTGATGTAGGCTTCAAATTCGCCTAATACATCATTATAAAAAGCACGGGAAGTAAGGCTGAGCTTTGCTGCTTGTTCTTGTAGCGTCTGCACTAATTTTGGGTGACAATGTCCCTGATTAACGGCAGAATAAGCAGAAAGAAAATCATAGTAGCGTTTTCCTTCTACGTCCCAAACATAAACGCCTTCGCCTTTGCTTAGAACAACAGGAAGTGGATGATAATTGTGTGCGCCATGTTTTTCCTCTAATTCAATGTAGTATTGCGAATTTAATGTTTCTGATAGCATAATTTTTTTATTTTTGTCCAAATTTATACAAAATTACCTTACTAAGGTGACATTTCCTTTAAATATTCGCTCTTCCCCATCCGTAAAAACCGCTTTGGCATAGTACATATACACACCAAGTTCGGAATTAATGCCTTTGTAGGTGCCGTCCCAGCCAAAGTCAAGTGCATTGGATTCAAACAACAAATTGCCCCAACGGTCGTAAACAGCCAAATAAATAGCCGCAACTTCTCCTACATTTACCAATCTGTAAATATCATTTATACCATCGCCATTGGGTGAAAATGCTGTGGGCAACCAAATATCGTAAATGAGTTCTTCCTCCGGCACTACACATTCAAATTGGGTGGTAAATTCTTGTGAACAATTATTATCGTCTGTTACATTTAGCGTAAGTAGCGCATTGCTTGGAATAAGATTTATTTCGTATAAATTATTGCCCAAATCTATCGCGGTATAAGTATTTGCTTGCTCATCGCTAATTTGTATATTGTAAGCACCTTCGCCTCCACTCAAAGCAAAATGGGCCGTATAAGTGCTATAATCTTCTGAGCAAATTTGGTCTGTTACCATAAAACTAATCTCTGGTGTGGTGGTAATGGTAACACTGCTGAAATTCGTACAACCGTTGTCGGAGTCGGTTACGGTTAGCGTATATTGTCCCGAACCAACCACTTCTGGTGTAAGAGAAGTAAGTCCTGAAAGAATTTGTCCTAAGGAACTCGTCCATTCGTAGGTATAGTTTCCTGTACTTGTTACAGTTCCTAATAGGGAAACCGTATCTGTTGCGGAACAAAGTATTAAGTTTTGTCCGGCATTTACGATAGGTAAGTTTTCATCGGCAGTGATTACTACTTCATCACTATCAATACAACCGTTTTCTTCATTTGTAACGGTTAAAGTATAATTTCCGGGTGCATTTATTTCCGCAGCATTGGCGTTAGCACCATTCAGAATATTTCCGTTGGAAGTTGTCCACGCATAGCTAAAGTTTGTTCCGTTTGTTGCGGTACCATTTAATATAATCGTGGGCGAGCTACAATCTATAATTGCAGTATTTCCGGCATTTGCTACGGGCGAAACGATGTCCTCGGTGACAATTACACTGGAGCTTATATCGCAATTATTGTCGTTGTTAAGGATAGTTAAAGTGTATGTTCCGGGAGCATCTACACTAATATTTGCTTGTTGCGCATTGCTGCTTATATTTCCATCGGCAGTTGTCCACGTATAGCTCAGATTCGCTTGAGTGCTACTGCTGCCCATTAAATCAACACTTGATTGGGTACAAGTTAATTGTTGTGGCGGGGCAATATTTATATTCGGCACATTTGCATCGGCAGTTACGGTTGCTTCATCGGTAGCAGAGCAGCCGTTTGAACTGTCTGTTACTGTTAGTGTATAAGTTCCTGCGGCACTTGCATCTATCATTACTTGTTGGGCATTGCCACTTATGCTTCCGTCTGTCGTTGTCCAGTTATAAGTCAAACTATTTCCGGTGTTGCTTATACTTCCGCTTCCGTCTAAACTAACAGAACTTTGTTCGCAGACCAATATTCCATCATTTCCCGCAAACGCTGTGGGCGATACAATATCTTCGGTGACAATTACATCGGCAGTTGCTTCGCAATTATTATCAATATTGCTAATGGTCAAAGTGTATGTTCCGGTAGCATCTACACTAATATTTGCTTGTTGCGCATTACCGCTTATATTTCCATCGGCAGTTGTCCATGTATAGCTCAAATTCGCTTGGGTACTACTGCTGCCCATTAAATCTACACTTGATTGGGTACAAGTTAATTGTTGTGGCGGGGCAATGCTTATATTGGGTAAATTTGCATCAGCAGTTACGGTTGCGTCATCGGTGGCAGTGCAGCCATTTGCTGTATTGGTTACAGTTAAAATATAAATCCCTGCGGCACTTGCTACTACCGTATCTAATTGCGCACTTCCGCTTATACTTCCATCTGTTGTTGACCAGCTATACGCCAAATTATTTCCTGTACTGCTGCTTCCGTCTAAGGTTACGGTATTTTGCCCACAAACTATTGTATCATCATCTCCCGCATTCGCTATGGGCGATACAATATCTTCTGTTACGCCTACACTGGCAGTTTCTTCACAATCATTGTCATTATCTGTAACCGTCAAAGTATAAGTTCCCGCAGTATTTACAGTTGGATTTAAGGTATTATTTCCATTTACAATAAATCCGCCTCCGGTGGCAGTCCATAAATAGCTCATATTCCCTGCACTACTACTTCCTTGAAGTACAATTTGGGTAACTACACAAGTGAGCGTAGTATCGTTTCCGGCACTAATTACGGGTTTATTCGTGTTACTACTTACTTCCACAACATCAGTTGCAAAGCAATTATTATCCTCATTTGTTACTGTAAGCGTATAAGTTCCGGCACTGTTTACGGTAGGTGTTAGAGTTGTTGCGTCGCTTACAATATTTCCGCCATTAGAAGGCACCCATGCGTAGGAAATATTACCTACGCTACTGCTTGCACCTTGCAAGGTCAATGTTGGAAGTTCACAACTCAATGTTAAATCCGGTCCGGCATTTGCGTCTGGTGTGTCTGCATCTACACTTACATCAACCTGGTCGGTTTGGGTGCAGCCATTGGCACTATTTGTAACAGTAAGCGTATAAGTTCCGGCACTTCCTACACTTGGTGTGGCAGTATTATCGCCGCTGATAATATTGGGTCCTGCCCAAGAATACGTTACTGCCGGTGTGGTAGAAGAACCATCTAAGACTACACTTGATTGTCCGCAAATAATCACTTTATCTGTTCCTGCGTTAGCGTTGGGCGTAGCTATATTTTCTGTAATTATTACTTCGTCTGTATTGGTACAAGCATTATCATCGTTGGTAATAGTTACGGTGTAAGTTCCGGGCGCGTTCACTTCAATATCTTGTTGGTTGAAATTGCCTACAATATTGCCATTGATTGTGGTCCAAACAAAAGACAAATTTCCCGTATCGCTGGTAGTAGCATTTAAATTCAAACTCGTATTATTACAGTCAATTACGGCATCATTTCCGGCAGATACATTGGGCAGTTGGGCATTGCTTGTCACCACAACATCATCGCTGTTACTACAAGTGTTATTGTCAGTAATGGTAACGGTATAAGTTCCTGCTGCATCAATAGTAATATCTTCCGTATCGGCACTGCCGACAATATTGCCATCGCTTGTAGTCCACTGAAAACTTATGTCTCCGGTTTCTGTGGTTGAAGCCTCTAATTGAATTTGCGCCGATGCGCCACAACCAATACTGCTAGCATTTCCGGCATCAATATTGGGCAAAGCGTTTTCTACAATACTCATTTCTATCCTTTGCGAAGTACAGGCAGAAGCGATTTCTACTATTTCTGCATAGTACGTTCCGGCTGCATTAGGTGCAAAATCGGTGCCTGTATAAATACTCACACCACCCGAAGCAACATCAAACCACTGAAGTTCAAAATCTGCTCCCGGGTCGGGCAAACTAAAAGCGGGAATGGCACCTCCTACGCAATAGGCTAAACTATTTGCCGAAGGCGGTGAAATTATTGGGCAACCACAATCGTAGGCAATACTCACAAACGTTCTTCCACAATCGTTTTCGTCTTGGGCAAAAATACTGGCACTTTCTCCGGTAGGGATATTTTCAATGGTATAAGTACCATCTGCATTATCTACCACCGTAAGGCTGGCGGCATTTTCGGTTTCCGCGCTTACATTTAGCACACCTGTGCCACCATTTATGGTCAAATCAATATTATAATCTGTAAAACTCGGGTTACAATTATACATTACATTGAGGGTATCAATGGCAGGATTTTGCGTTAGTGTAAAAGAAAGAGTATCACTGCTGCAATTATTTACTGTATGCTGTGCAAAAATGTAGTAAGTACCTGCGGCAGATGGTGTGAATGTGTTTCCTGTACCAACTTCTGCATCGCTCCCATTCAACCATATCAATTCATATTCCGCATCAGCAGGATCTACATTTAAGGAGGTAGGACTTTCACCCGCACAGTAAAAATTGTCCGCGCCACCTGTAGGCTCGGGTACGTCGGGACAAGGACATTGTACAGGCTCTAAATCATCTACTACTACCGGACTTCCGGGACAGTTGTTATCTGTTACCGTAATAGTTGGTGCATCGCCTACCAAAATATCTTGTACAGTGTATAGCCCTCCACCATTATCATTTATTATATACAAACCTCCATCAATACTAAAACTGCCAGACCCTCCTACTACTTCAAAATTTAAGTTATAAGTTGTCAAATCCGCCGAACACTGGCTATCTAATATATTTACCGTAGGTAAAGGATTGATGGTGACATTAATGAGTAAAGGCTCGCTGGTACAGCCATTTATAGATTGTGCTACATAGTATGGATACGTTCCTTCATATTGCGTATCCGGTACAGGCGCAACACTACTACCTGCGCCCGTAGGCGAGCCTACCCACCAAACAAATGATGCGCCGGGGTCGCCAAGTGCCGTAAGTGGTTGTGCTATATCATTTAAACAATAAGTTTCATCAAAAGCTATGGGCTGATTGCCATACACATCAACGCTTACAGCGGTAGCAATGCCATTGCACAAACCACTGGCAGGAACTGCCCAGTATTGATACGTACCTGTAGCAGTAGGCGTAGGAGAATAACTTGTTCCCGTATGAACGGTAAATCCTCCGGCGTTAGGGTCAGCATCATACCAATTTGCTACACCATTGGTAGAACTTAAGATAATTGGTTCGTTGAGGCAGGCTGTGGGCGGAGCAATAACATCTATCGGCTCGGTTACTGGTATAGTAACTTCAATAAAATCAGTACAACCAGCAGCAGGCTCTTCTAATAACACATAGTAAGTAGTCGTAGTTTCGGGATTCACTACAGAACTTATTTGGTTTGCAGGATTTATTGGCAAGCTAGCATAATACTCAACTGGTGTTGCACCTAAGCCCGAATTATCCACATAGGCTAAGGTAGCTAAGTCGAAAGCATCTCCGGCGCAAAGCGTGGGTGGTGTATTTCCCAAACTCACATCGGGCGAAGGCTCCCCGCAACTACACTTGGTATAAGCATCGGTGATAACGATGGTAAAAGTAACCGTAACAGGTGCGCAACCACTTCCCAGTACCCACCCTCCCGATTGTCCATCTTCGGTGATGACAAATGTGATGGTTTCGGAAAAATTTTGCGGCGCAGAACTCACCGGACAGTAGGTTAAATTAAAACCAAAATCTGTAGGAAAATTATTGGGATTTACTCCCCAGTTATTACCTGGATCTCCATCATTTGTCGGAGGGCTACTTATTTCACCACCCGCTTCGCATAATCCTGTTACAGGATTGTAACTACTTTGATTATTATTTACATAAAAATAACCGGGTCCATAGGTTTCTCCGGTACAGATACCCGTTACCGAATCAAAAAAATCAAAACCGGGTGGCGGAATTTCTGCCGCAGCAGTCCAATTAGACCCAGCTTGGAATGAGATACCGTGTGGATATTGTATGGTAGATCCGCCATCATAGTTTACACTCGTTACCAAAACCGTCATATCTATTTCGCCGGGACCCAAAGCAGCTACTTCTAAAGTTAGGTCATTTAAAGTGCCGTTAAAATCAACTAATTCAGCATTGGGAGATATTTGCGTAATTTGTACAGACATCGAAAGCGCACTTGGACATTGCGCCTTTATTACATTTATATTTAATAGGAAAAAAATTGATATTATCCCAAAACATAGTGTATTGTTTCTTCTCATTCGTTTTGTAGTTATTCAGTAGTATTTGATAATTAATTTTTACCAAAGATATAATCTTTCGTTGGTCTTTGTGTGCAATATTTGCCTAAGTGGCTAAATTATTGGGCTAAAATTAGTTTTTTTGCTAAAATTATACACTATAAAGGAGTATGATTTGCTAAAAGAAAAGCAAATATGTTACAATTAATAAAATATTATAAATTTAATTACATTTATTTTCCTCCTAACATCAAATCTGCCGTTATGGGCAAATGGTCGGAGAAATAAAAAAGATGTCGCTCAAAATTTTGTACTTGAAAAGTGCTGTCTGCAAGGATATAGTCAATGCGCAAAGCGGGAATGGGACCGTTGTAAGTACTGCCAATTCCCCAACCACCGGCTTTCAGAAAAGCATCTTGCAAACTCGCCGAAATATGCGAGTACGCATACGAATTAGGTGTATCGTTAAAGTCGCCGCAAACTATAAACGGACGCGTAGTATTGTCTAATGCATTGCGCAAACGCTCGGCTTGTTGAGAACGTTTTTGAAACCCGATACGCAGTTTTCGCACAATGTTTTTCGAACCTTCTAAGGTAGTATTCGTACCAATATTTTCAATGTATTCGTAATCTTCGGGCGCAAAACGCAGACTTTGCAAGTGTGTATTCCATATAGATATTTCCTTGTTCGGCGCAACCGCTACGATGGTTTCTATTGCCAAATTTCGCTCGGTTTGGGTAAGCTGTAGTTTATTCTTGCCCACAATAGGCAACTTGCTAAAGGTAGCCAAGCCAAAATGATGCGTCTTTTTGTAAGTACTGGTTCGCTCAAAGTGGTAGTCGGTGTAGCCCAACTCATTAATAACTGCCTTTATGTTCTGAAAATCGGCACTTTCGCCATCTTCGGTATAAAACTCCTGCAAACAAAGTATATCAGGATTTTCTTTTTTAATAAAATCAAACATTGCCTCACGCGATGCTTTGTTCTCTTTCCAGTTGTACAAATCGAAATTTCGCACATTGTACGACATTATTTTTAGAGGTATTGCCTTTTGCAAAGAAGAAGGTCGCTCGGCTGCATAAGCGTTGAGGGCAAACGTTTGTTTAAAACTTTGTCTGCCGAAAAATATTAGCAAAAAATGTAGCAAAAAATACCATTTTATATGATACAACCAGTAGCACATCAATAATACATTTAGCAACAATAAATAAGGATACGCCAAACCCGCCAATGCTATAAACCAATACTTTTCGCCTTGAGCAAAAGGAGCAAATTCCGCCATAAGTAATCCTGCCAAAGCTAAAATACTCAGCAACAATAAGATGGGTCGGAAAAATGATTTTTTTCGCATATATAATAACTCCGGGAGTGAATTTACGGTTAGTATTAACGCAAAAATATGGTTGGTTCAGGCGAAGTAGTTTGACGATAGTTTCTACACCCTATTAGCAGTTTATAATTCATCTTTTAATTCAATAATTTCTTGTTCTGATAATCCCGTCATTTTTGAAATCATTTCAATTGGATAACCTTCTTTTAGTCCATTTTTTGCAATTTCAATCGTCTTTTCTTCCCTGGCAGTTTCCAATGAATTTTTTAAATCACGATAGTATTTTAGACTATCTTCATAATTTTGATATTCTTCTCTTGAAAACTTAGAAATTTCCGCAGTATTAAACAATTGTAAAAATATACTTTCTCTTAGATTTTCTGGAATTCTATCAAGTTTATGCAGATTTTTTATTACATACAACCATTTATCAAATTTTGTATCTAATTCTTCTACTTTCTTATTGAATTTTGGCATTTCCAAATAAATAAAAGTCAGCTTATCATAAAATACTTTTTTAGTTTCTTGTTCAGTGAGCTTAACATCATATCTGAATTTATTTAATTGATTTTTGTCTTCATCAAATACAAAGTCTAAAATAGCTATTGTGTAAATTTTTGCTAACTTAAAATTCCAATCACTCCCCTTAATTGCTTGCTCTTGTATGGGAAAAGTGGAATAATAAATAGTCCTATCTTTAAAAAATTTTTGTTTAGTTTTTTGAAGTTCCACTATAAAATTTTCGCCTTTCTGATTTGTACAGTATAAATCAAAGATAGCTCGTTTATCGACTGCTAATTTTTCAAGTTTTTCATTTTTTAAGTATGTTAGATTTGTAATTGTTCCCTCTTCTTTCTTTAAAAGTTCATTAAGAAAATCAAGTAATAAATTTTTATTCGGCTCTTCTCCAAATAATCTTTTAAAACCATAATCCGTAAAAGGATTTATATATTTTTCCTTAAATTCTGCCATTCTATTTCTTTTTTTTGCAAAATTAATACAAATGCCAAGCTACTAATAAGCGCGTTCGTTTACTTTTTCATAGTAATTAATAAACGCTTTGTTTACTACCTTATTGCCGCCCGGCGTAGGATAATTTCCCGTAAAATACCAATCGCCTCTGTGCTCGGGCATTGCCTGGTGCAAGTTTTCTACACTTTGAAAAATAACTTGTACCGCCGCCTTACAATTCTGAGGTCGCACTATTTCGGCAATGGCTTCGTTCAGTTGCTCATCGCTAAACAAGTCGTAGAGAGGTTTCACCTTGTTTTCGACTTCGCTAAAAGGTTTTTTCAATTCGGAAAGGCAAGTGTGATACGTATTTTCCAAAAGATATTCTTGATTATTTTTTTCCAACAATTTTATCAAAGCTTTAAATGCCACAAAATCGCCCAATTTCGACATATCAATTCCATAACAATCGGGATAGCGTATTTGCGGCGCAGACGACACCACAATTATTTTTACAGGGTCTAAGCGGTCTAAAATGGCTAAAATACTTTTTTGCAAAGTAGTGCCTCGCACAATCGAGTCATCAACAACCACTAAGGTATCTACATTTCGGCGGATAGTGCCGTAGGTAATGTCGTACACATGACTCACCAATTCGTCACGCAGCGCATCTTCGGTAATAAAGGTTCGCAGTTTATAATCTTTTACCGGAATTTTTTCCGCGCGCGGACGCAGGGAAAATAGTTGTTCTAAAGTAGCTTCGTCCAACTCCTCTTTGGCTTGTAAAATTATTTTTTTCCTTTTTTGGTTAATATAATCTTCCACACCGCGCAGCATACCATAAAAAGAAATTTCCGCCGTATTGGGAATATAGGAAAAAACGGTATTTTCCAAATCATAATTTACCGCTTCAAGCACAGGCGTGGTAAGCAAATTTCCCAACGCAATTCGTTCGCGATAAATTTCTTTGTCGCTGCCGCGCGAAAAATAAATTCGCTCGAAACTACAAGCAGTTTTGGGTTTGGGTACTTTTACAAAGGCTTCTATGGATACATCGCCGTTGCGTTTTACCATTAGTGCGTGGGCGGGCGGCAACTCGCTTACTTCGGAGTGTTTCAGATTTAGTGCCGCCTGAATGGCAGGACGCTCCGAAGCAGCCACTACTATTTCATCATTTGCATAATAATACGCGGGACGAATACCGTTGGGGTCGCGCAGTACAAAAGCATCGCCCGAGCCGAGCATTCCGCCAATAGTGTAGCCGCCATCAAAGCCGGCGGTAGAGCGTTTTATTACTTTGAGCAGGTCTAAAGCATCAATAATTTTGGGCGTTATGGCTGCTTTTGCATAGCCTTCATGTTTAAAATAATCGTACATTTCCTGCACATGTTGGTCAAGAAAATGGCCGAATTTTTCTAACATTAAGGTAGTATCGGATTTTTCGATAGGATGCTGCCCTAAGTTCACCAACAAATCGAAAAGCTCATCTACATTGGTAAGGTTAAAGTTTCCGGCAAGAAAAAGGCTGCGCGTCATCCAGTTGTTAATGCGTTTTACGGGATGACAAAATTCTACCCCGCTTTTTCCGTGCGTGCCGTAGCGAAGGTGTCCCAGCATTACTTCACCCAAAAAATTGAGTTTCGATTTCAAATATTCTGTTTCGTGGAGTAAATCCTCATGTTTTTCTTTTACATTTTGGATTTTAGAATGAATTTTGGCAAAAATATCTTTTAAACCATCGGTACTGCTACTGCGGCGGCGATACATATATTTGTCGCCTACGCGCGGGTAGAGTTTCACGCTGGCAATTCCTACACCATCTTGACCGCGATTGTGCTGTTTTTGCATCATCAAGTAGAGTTTGTTGATGCCGTAGAAAGGAGTGCCGTATTTTTGGGTGTAGAAGTCAAGTGGTTTCAACAGTCTTACGAAAGCTAAGCCACATTCGTGTTTTATAGGGTCGCTCATGAGAGAGATAGCTTGAAGGAAAATTTACGCCAAAATTAGGCTATTTTTTATTAAAAAATAAATAGTTGAAGTACTTCAAAACAAAAAACAATAGTTCAGTCGAAAAACATCAAAAAAGAGGCATTGAAAAATACTTTATAAATTTCCCCTCCTGCGCCAGTAAGAAATTAGCAAAAAACCTGCCAGCATACCGCCTAAGTGCGCAAAGTGCGCTACATTATCGCCGGGATTATTACGAATACCCGTCAATAATTCTGCCAAGCCATACAAAATAACAAAGTATTTTGCCTTGATAGGAAAAAGAAAATACAAGTAAATATAGGCATTGGGAAACAGCATACCAAAAGCCAGCAACAAACCAAAAATCGCCCCCGAAGCTCCTACTACTACGTGCATGTTCAGAAAATAATCTTTGTATTCCTGCATAAATTTAGAGGCTTCTAAACTAAGTGCATTGTCTTGTGGCTGTAGCTGAAATTGTTGGTAAATATTGTTAAATTTTTTGTAGCCTATAAGAATGTCGTTATTCGCATTAAAATTACTCAGATTTTCAAAGGTAGGATTGTCCACAAACTGGTCTATTTGCGCCACAACGGGATTTATTTGGTAGTAAGCGATACCAAAATGAAGAGCAGCCGCCCCCAAACCACAGGCAATATAATAAAACAAAAATCGCTTCGGTCCCCAACGATTTTCTAACACTGCCCCAAACATCCACAAGGCAAACATATTGAACAAAAGATGGGAAGGAGTGCTGTGCATAAACATGTACGTTATCCACTGATACGGTCTAAAAAGTGATGCCTGCCAGTAATGCAAGCCCAGTATATCATACAAATTTATGCCTAATCTTCCACCTAAAGCAATCGTTAACAAATACAATAAAATATTGATAATCAGCAAATTCTTAACTATCGGCGGTAAAAAACTAAAATTTTGCGGTCGATACTGACTCATAAATATGTGAAGCGTTTAGATTTTTTTAAGGGTAAATTGCCTTTATTTTTTCTTAAATTCTTTTTCTACCTCCGCCAAGCTGTACTTAATAAAAGTAGCGCTGCCATTGGGTGCGACATAAGGAAGTTTGCAAGCAAAAAGCTGGTCTATAAGATTGGTCATTTCCTCCAAACTCAGGCTCGTGCCGTGTTTTATACACGAATGTCGCGCCATTACTTTGGCAATAAGGCTGCGTTTGTCGAGGTTCAAGTCTTGGGTGTTATTTTTAAATTGTTGCACCAAATCTTCAAACACTTGTTGTTCGTTGCCTTGTGCAATATCCGTAGGCACGCCGTAAAGCACAAAATCCGTTCCGCCAAAATGGCTCAATTCGTAGCCGAGTGCATTGATGTCGGGCAAAATATTTTGCAGCAAAAGACTGTCGTTTACACCCATTTTTAGGGTAATGGGGAAAAGTAGTTTTTGGGTAGGAAATGTTTTTTTCTCGTTGCGCGCCTCAAACTTTTCAAAAAGAATCCGCTCGTGCGCTGCTTGCTGATCTACCAAAATAAAACCCGACTTGATAGGATACAAAATATACTGCAAATGAATTTGCATTGCCTGAAGCGCAGTTTTGTTGCCAAAAAGACTGCCTTGGTCGGCAGGCTCCTGCGAATCTGTTTCAATAGTATCGGACTGGCTGAGTGAAGACGGCACTACGGCAAAGTTTTTGGAGCTGCTTGTTTGGGTTTTGAAGGCTTCTTTCCAATCATTTTCTTTAGAACGTGTACCACCCGATGGTGTGTTGTCAAATTTTTGGGTAAAAGTCGGCAAAGGTGTCGTAGGTTCTTTTTCCTGATACTGCAGCGATAGTTCTTGGTCGAAATCTAAAGCTGGCGTAATATTAAACGCACTTAGCGCGTGCTTAATGGCAGCATTGATAAAAGTATAAACAACCCGCTCGTCATCAAACTTTATTTCTTGCTTGGTAGGGTGAATATTTACATCAATTTTGGTAGGGTCTATTTGAATATTTATTACATAAAACGGCAAATTATCTTTGTTCAACAGCGTATCGTAAGCCGAAATAACTGCCTGATGCAAATAAGTGCTTTTTATATAGCGATTGTTCACGAAAAAAAACTGCTCACTTTTCGATTTTTTGGCAAATTTTGGCTTTCCTACAAAGCCGTCAATACGCAAAAAGTCGGTTTCTTCTTCTATGGGCAGCAAACGCTCGTCATAGGCTGCGCCAAACAAAGCAATGATGCGTTGTTTCAGATTGCCGGATTTTAAATGATAGGTTTCGGCATCGTTGTTAAACAAAATAAAATTGATTTCGGGGTGCGCCAAGGCAATTTGCTCGAAAGTTTCGTAAATGTGGCGCAACTCTACCGTATCCGATTTCAAAAACTGGCGGCGTGCGGGGACGTTGAAAAACAAATTTTTAACCTCCAGCGAAGTTCCTTCTGCCGTCTGACAAACTTCTTGCTTCAGCGCCTTAGAGCCTTCTATTTGCACCATCGTGCCAAGTTCATCCTCGGCGGTGCGTGTTTTTAGCGTTACTTGGGCAATAGCAGCAATCGAAGCCAAAGCCTCGCCTCTAAAACCCATCGTCACCAACTGGAACAAATCGTTTACCTGCGAAATTTTGGAAGTGGCGTGGCGTTCAAAACACAAGCGCGCATCGGTTGGCGACATACCTTTTCCGTTGTCCACCACCTGAATAAGCGTTTTGCCTGCATCTTTTACAATAAGCTGAATCTGCGTACTTTGCGCGTCAATAGCATTTTCCAGCAATTCTTTCACCACCGAAGCAGGACGTTGAATTACTTCTCCGGCGGCTATCTGATTGGCAATGGCATCGGGCAGTTGTTTAATAATTCCCTTACTCAACATAACGGACTACGCATTCACTTTTCGGATGAATAAAATCATAAATACCATCAACAAAAAAATGGTAGAAATGCCGCCAATTTTTCCCATTAAATACAACCAAATACTGCCCATCATCAGCACCAAATACAACATACGCAAGTAGCGATTTACGGTATTTTGGCGGTGACTGCGATAAGAATCTTTCTCTGTAAAAGCACCCACCAAGCGATTATTTCCCTGTTTGTAAAAAGCTCCTTTTTCAAAGCGGATACGGTTTTTCATATCTTCGCGGGCTTCTTTGGCAGGGTCGTAATAGCGCGGCACATAATTGAACCGCCGATGTTGGGGAAGTTTTACAAAAGAGGATTTGAAAAATTTCATGTTTATTTTAAAAATATTAATAACTCGGCGCGCTTAAAGGTTTAAAATTTAACTAAAAATTAGCCTATTTCTCCTTTATCGCCTGAAAAATATACGCAAATCGCAACGCAACCACTTTGTGATATTGTCCGGTTATGCTATTGCGGTTTACACTATAAATACCTTCTTGAAACGAGCGCACCGAATAACTGTAGCGCAGTTGCGCCAACAAATGATTACTAAGCGGATACGCAAATTCTAAAAACGCACTATAATCCATTTCTCTGGCGGGGCGGTCTTGAAAATAACTGTCAATAGGCACGCCTGTTTGGTAAAATTGTGATAAGAGCAATCTGGAAATACTCAATCCGCCGCCGAAAATCATACCGTTGCGGTCGTGATACTGCACAGCAAAGGGTACTTCCACATAGTTTGTAACGATTTTAAAATCATCTAAGTACATATCGGCGTTAAAAGCATTGGCACTGCCGCGTTGGCTGTACAAAATGTCCATTGCCAAAGCCCATCGCTCGTTGAACATGGCACTTACCGTAAAACCAGTATTCATGCCAACTTTGTAAAAACCGCTTGCATCGTCTCCATCTATTTGAGAAAAATTCGCTCCGGCAACTATTCCCGCACGGAAAAACTGGGCGTTGGCAGGAAAGCAACTCCCTACCAACAAAAACAACAGAATTATTTTTTTCATATAAATTTTAGCGTAAGCGGTCCATAGAACGAACCAGTTTTTCATCTTTCAAAATATACCGCGCTGCCAAATAACAAAATACAATAGCCAAAGGCAAAGTGATAAATCCATAATTAAAAATAAAATCACCATCGCTGTATTCGTAGTAAAAGTGCAAACCAATGGTGACAAGAATAAGCAAAATACTCACCAAACTCCACAAACGTTGGTTAGGGCGATTTTTGTATAAAAAAATGCTCATAAATGCAATAAAAGCACTGATAAAAGCAGCAGCAGCCAGCAAAGGAATTTGCAGCGCATTAAGTGTTTCATTGTTAATTTCTACATCGGGCAGCCAAGGATAAATGATAAGCATTAAGCCTGCCAAAAACAAAAAAATGGTTTGAATGCGTTGAATCATAAACTGATTTTATAATGTTAAAATTTAAACAGATTGCAACAAAAAGTTACTTCTCCACATGTGCTGCCGCCCCTTCGAGCTGTTCGTAAAAATCTTCACCATACGCCCGAATAAGCGGCTCCTTGAGAAATTTATATACAGGTACTTTCAATGATTTTCCCAAACTACAAGCCGAAGCACAAATATCCCAATAGTAATAATTAAGTGCCGTAAAGGTTCGATGTTTTTCGGCGCGAATGGGATATAAATGACAAGAAATAGGCTTCTGAAAATCAGTTTTCCCCTCTTCCCAAGCACGTTCTATTTGGCATTTGGCAATCCCTTTTTCATCAAAATTGAGGTAAACACAAGCTCCGCCATCTACCAAAGGTGTTACCATTTCGTTATTTTCTTCGCCGGGGACAAACAGTCCTTGTCGTTCAATTTCCGCACGCGCCTGCTCGGTAAGATAGTTGGCAATAATCGGAAAAATCTCCGTCAGTTTTTGGGTTTCGGTTGCTTCCAACGGCGCGCCACCGTCTCCTTCAATACAGCATTTACCCTTGCAAACCTGCAAATTGCACACAAATTGCTCAGTAACAATATCATCACTTATTATTTTATCGTCAATAAGAATCATAGGGCGAAATATGTATTTTAAGTACCCACAAAGGTACACTATTTTTCTACAATAAGCCAATTCTTTATCGCGCTTTGCCGTCAGAAAAACTATGTTGTGGGCATCTTTATTTGGTCGAAATTTACTATCTTTACTCAAAACAATATATTTTGTTTAAGCAAAAAAATATTCGCGGTCAGTTATTATTTTACTTGTTGCTTTGCTGCCCTTTTGGTTTAACTGGACAAAAAGGATTTTTACCGTTGCCGGCACAAAAACAGGTTTATGTACCCTTCGAACTCATCAACAATTTGGTGGTATGCGAATTGAATTTTGAACACATTCCCCACCTGAAATTTATTATTGACACAGGCGTGAGCAACACCATTTTTTTGTATCCCGAACTCCTGATAATGTTTGCGCAAAAAGCGAAAAAAAATATCAAAATCAGAGGTTTGGGAAGCGGCGATGAAATAGATGCTGTACTTATGCACAATATTTCCCTTTCCATAGCAGAAGTTCGCGCCCAAAACTTAGACGTTATCGTATTAAATAATGAACTTTTGGGTTTAGACCGTTTTCTTGGAGAAAAAATATATGGTATCCTTGGTTACGATTTTTTTAAAAACTACCGTGTACATATAGATTATGCCAATAAAATGCTTACCATCGAAAATGCCGACAATCCTTTTAAGCCCCAAAGGCGCAAAATGCAAGCCTTCGATTTGCAAATTGAACATAAAAAACCGTATTTCACCGCCGATATTTTTCAGGGAAACGAATATTTTCGCCAAAAAAAGATATTTATTGATACAGGCTCCAGTTTGGCACTTTCTATAATGCCTTCGCCCGAAGAAAAAATGAACGTACCTCAGCCCAATATTCACGCGTATTTGGGTGCCGGAATAAGCGGCGACTTAGCTGGAGAAATAGCGCGAATAGACAGTTTTTTGCTGGGAAATTACCATTTTTTCGACTTAATTACCGCTTTTCCCGACAGTATGTCTATACAGCATTTACAACTGAATGACCATCGTTTTGCGGCAGTTGGCGGGGAAGTTTTGCGGCGGTTTACGCTTATTATGGATTATCCGCACCGAAAAATGTACCTGAAGTCCAACAAGAACTATAAGGAGGAGTTTTCGTATAACAAAAGTGGTATGTTTTTGATGCAAAGCGACAGTATTCCCAACCAAATAGAAGTATATCGTGTGGACAGCTTATCGCCGGCAGCCGAAGCGGGCGTTTTGCCCGGCGATATTATTTGGAAATACAATGGTATCGGTGGAGATTTGTCTTTGAATAAAATTATGGCAGACTTAACAAATCTTAAAGCCGGAAAAAGAATAAAATTGCAACTAAAAAGAAAAGAGGAGTTTCATAAAGTGCAGTTTTTTTTAAAAGATTTACTTTGATGGGAACTATTTTAGCCATAAGCGTGTTTCGGTATTGCTTTATTACTTGGGGCTGACCGGACTTGACAGGATTGATTCAGGTATGTAAGCACGCCGAGCGTTGGTGTACTTTGGCTCGAAAATCTCAAAACACTAACCTAATTTTAATTGGCGAGTATAACTACGCCATGGCTGCCTAGTTCTAGGAACTAACGCGCCTTTGCTCTCTAAGCGAGTTGCCTGTTGATTCTTAGGTAGAGCATCATAACCAATAGGATAAGGGATTAAATGCTTTGATTAATCCACGAAAAATATAAAAGCTACGGTATAAGAATGGTTTGTATTTGCACCTGATTGTACCCGACAATTAAGCAAGTACTAAGCGTGTAGAAAGCATATTGGGACTTTATCTGGACGTGGGTTCGACTCCCACCAGCTCCACTCGAAAATAGATTGTAAAAAAACTTACAATCTATTTTTTTTGTAAATTTGCCGAAGAACATTTATTTTTTTACAAATGAAAAAATATTTACTCCCACTATTACTCTTAACACAAATTGGTTTTGCACAGGAAAACAGAACCATTGATGCCAGCAACAACAACTTGCAACACACCGAATGGGGAAGCGCAAAAGGTGAAGTACAAACCGTTTGTCCTTTAGATTTTCCCGACAATATTGGCACTACGCCCGCCGGTATGAATCTTCCTTCGCCGCGACTGATAAGCAATGTTATTTTTAACCAAACCAAATCGCGCCAAAACGCCCACAACATAAGTGATTTCTGTTGGCTTTGGGGACAATTTATCGACCACGACATTAATCTCATTCCCAATTCCGGCGAGCAAATGCCTATTGCGGTTCCACTTTGCGATGCAGTTTTCGACCCTTTTTGCAATGGCGTTTCTATTATTCCTTTCCGCCGCTCGCAGTATATGGAAGGCACAGGACTTTCGGTGCAAAATCCGCGTGTTTTTATGAATAACATCACGGCTTACCTTGATGCTTCTAATGTGTATGGTAGTGATGCCACGCGCGCTGCTTGGTTGCGTACTTTTCAAGATGGAAAACTAAAAACTTCGGAGGAAAATCTTTTGCCTTTTAATACCATTGATGGTAAATTTTTTAGTCCCGTAGATGCCAATGCACCTATAATGGACGGAGCCGAAATGGGATTGGTGAAATACTTTGTGGCAGGCGATGTACGCGCCAACGAACAGCCGAGCTTGGCAAGTATGCACACGCTTTTTATGCGCGAACACAATCGTCTTTGCGATGAAATAAAAAGCCAACATCCGAATTGGAACGACGAACAAATATACCAACGCGCCCGCAAAATGGTCGGTGCGATGATACAAGTAATTACTTTTGAAGAATTTTTGCCCACTTTAGGCGTGGAAATTAAGCCCTACGAAGCTTATTTACCGCAAATGAATGCGGCAGCTTTCAATGTATTTTCGGCGGCGGCATTCCGTTTGGGACATACAATGGTGAATGAAAAATTACTTCGCCTTAGCGAAAATGGCGATACCCTAAGCGAGGGCAATGTATATATTAAAGATGCTTTTTTTAATCCGACTATACTACAAAATGAAGGTGGAATAGAGCCGTTTTTTAGAGGAATGTTGGTACAGGCGCAGCAGGATATTGATGTTTTTGTGGTAAATGATTTGCGCAATTTTCTCTTTGGCGAGCCGGGAAATGGCGGAATGGATTTGGTTGCTATCAATATTCAGCGCGGACGAGACCGAGGCTTGAGCGAATACAATACCATTCGCACCGATTTTGGTATGTCTGCCTACAATTCGTACCAAGAACTCACCGACAACATTTGGTTGCAAAATGCCTTAGCGTCAATTTATGGCGATATAGACCACGTGGACTTGTGGGTAGGACTCTTGGCAGAAAAACATTTAAACAATAAGCCGATAGGACAACTTTTGGCGTATATTTTGAAAAAACAATTTGAAGCCCTTCGCGATGGCGACAGATTTTGGTATGAAAACGATGCGAGCTTTTCCCCTACAGAAAAAGACTTATTGAAAAACACGCAACTTTCGGATATTTTACTAAGAAATACCAGCATGCAATCCGTACCGGGCGATGTATTTCATATTAATACGCCTGTAGGGCTTAGTGAACAAGCGGATTTGCCTTTGGCGAACATTACAGCATTGCCCAATCCTTTTACAACAAATTTGACCATAAAAGTAGATGCCTCAATAGCAGAAAAAGTACAGTTGCAACTATTACAATTGGATGGAAAAGTGTTCCACTCCCAAGCCGTAAACTTAGTACAAGGCGAGAATTATTTATCCTTAGACGCTGCTTTTGAAAATATGCCGCAAGGGTATTATTTCTTGCAATTATTAGGCACACAGCAACAGTTTATACCTACAAAATTGCTGAAAGTTAATTAGCTTTTTCGGGTATCTGAACACTTTTTAGCCAGCTTTCCAACTTGAGCATTGCATTTCGCTTGTTGCCGTTGGGAGCGTACACAAAACCGTCTAATACAAGCACTCTTTGGTTGATGCTGTCGTTGATGGTGTAACTTACAAAAGGACCGCCCATAAAATCTGTTGTCATTCGCCACAAGCCGCGCGCTTCATAGGTAGGTTTTTTGTTAACTTCTATTTTGTCAATAATAAAAGGTACAATGGTATCGCTGCGCATATACGCATGCGAAATATCGCTCTCCACATATTTTTGTCCTAAAACATCGCGTACCGCAATACCATAGCCCGGCGCAAACGCTGCACCTTCATCGTAAGTAGAAGAAAAAATAAACACATTGCTAACTTCCTCCTCAATATCTTGCCGCAACCAAAGCGCATTTCCCTGATCTACTACGGTGCGAAAACTGTTGGGAATGGGCAGTTTAATATTAAACTTTTTATTAAAGGTCTCGGTGCGTTTTTCATCAATTCCCGAAGCCAGTGCCGCGCGCAATGCTTTTGCATTTTCGGTATCGGCAAGGCGTTTCAAAATATTTTTGGCATTTTGGCGGATGTTGTTTTTCAATTCTTCTTTGGAATTGGCATACACATACGTTACTTGTTGCGGCTTTGCCCATACATCGGCAAAAGTGAACATAACGCCATTGCGCTTATTTTGGGGCACTTTGTTGAGTTGTTTGGTCAATACTTCACTTCCCAAGTTATTTTCATTGAGCGGTGCTACCCACAAAATAGTATTCTGGCGATTGAGCAAATCGGTAAGTGCGCCCGGTTCTACTTGCAGCACATCAAATCTGTTTTCCGACTGAGGCAGTGCCGGATAGTCCGAAAGGAGCAAATCTTTGAGAACAATGCCTACGCTGTCGTTTTCCCACAAATTTTCTTCTATCACCAACAAAAGTTGGTTGATACCACCATTGGATTCGGGCAGATGACCGGAAGATTGTTCACAAGCGGAAAATCCCAATAAAATACTTACAAAAAGGAACGAATAAACGGATAAAATTTTCATGAATAGCAGTTATGATTTGGCAACAAAAGTACTAAAATTAACTAAAGTAAAAATTGATACAAAAGTATAATTTTATAGAAAATGCCTGAAAATATGACGTTTCTGTGATAATTGAAGGGTTTGGAAGGAAGTTCTTTAAAAGTATTATACATTACATTTATCCAGCGACAAAATAAAATAAGAATACATTATCACCCATAATATAATTATTGCCGTTAAGCCTTCAAAATTTCTCTTTATTTTAGCTTCGTTTGTGACAAACTTTTTATAAAAGTAAGGAATTTGGTATTTTTCCGAAAGACATTGCATTACTTGCTCTGAGTATTGGTACACTTCAATTTCGGCAATGGGTTTATATAATATTTCCGTAAACATGGCCATATAAAAAAACTCTTTAGGGTCTTTGTCTTGCTTCAGAATAATATACCCAACACCTGTACGAGAACGACGCCTATAAGTTCGCGTATTTTGCTCTATTTCAAACCAAAATTCTGTTATGTCGTTGGGGTCAAAGAATATTTCTTTTTTGCCTGTTTTTATCCTTATTTTTTCGTTCATGAAAATACTCCATTGCAATTTTTTTTTAATAGGATAATAAGTAATTTCATAACAATCAATTTGGTTTGGGGAACTTACAATTTCAAAATCGTTGTATAACAAATCCATACTTAGAAAATATACCGCGCAAAAAAATAAAATATTGATAGCAACTCTACTGTACTACGGAATCCATTTTTTACGATAAAAGTTCAACTAAGCAACTTTTATACGTGTACGAATAAAATGGTATTTAATTTTTTTGGAAATATTACACAAGCTGGCCCGAGCTTCTAATAGCTCGTGTCCAAGTTAAAAGGCTAATAAAAGCGAAGCAAATTAAAAGCCCATACCGTAAGTTGGTTCGCGCTTTTTTCATCTACGCCTAAAAATCCAAGAAAAAACACCCAAAACCCAAGCCCCAAAAAAAACTACAACTTCACCTAATCAAGACAATCCTTATACTTTTCAATGGTAGCACGCAAACCAAAATATAGTGCATCGCTGATAAGTGCATGCCCAATAGACACTTCCACAACTTGCGGCACTTGCTGATGAAAATATTGCAAGTTTTGGAGGCTTAAGTCGTGTCCCGCATTTACTTCCAAGCCCAAATCTACTGCCCGCTGTGCTGCTTCGGCAAAGGGCGCAACGGCTTCGACAGGGTCGGTAGTAAAATCTTTGGCGTAGGGTCCGGTGTAGAGTTCTATACGGTCGGTACCCGTTAAAAAAGCCGCTTCTATAAGTTCGGTATCGGTTTCCATAAACAAAGAAACCCTTGTACCCACTTGCTTGATACGCGCTATCACTTCGCGCAAAAACTGCTGATGCGTAAAGGTATCCCAACCCTCGCTGGAAGTAAGCGCATCGGGCGGGTCGGGAACAAGCGTACATTGGTGCGGTTTTACCTTTTCGATGAGTTGCAAAAAATGTTCCGAAGGGTAGCCTTCTACATTTAGTTCCGTTTGTACAATCGGTTTTAGTGCTATCACATCTTCGTAGCGTACATGTCGCTGGTCGGGGCGCGGGTGTACTGTAATTCCCTCCGCACCAAAAATTTCGCAATCTTTGGCAACTTGCAACAAGTTGGGTACATTGCCGCCGCGCGCATTTCTTATAAGAGCTACTTTGTTTATATTTACACTAAGTCGGGTCGCCATAATTTCAAGTTATTATTTTCAGTAGTACCACAAAAATGTAAAATTAATTGCAAATTTGCTATACTACTATTATTTTGTAGCTAAAAGTTTTTGTTTACATAAATGTTTGTGTATTGAATCCATTTTTCCAACAATTTATTGCCGCCACCACCAAGCTGTATTCGGGAAAAAGAAAACAGGCTGTTGCCAATTATCTGCGACTTGAAAAACACGAACAAAAAATAGAACTTGCCATAAGGCATGAAATTGTAAGTTTTCTGTTCATTCTGGCAGGAACGCTTTCCGCTACTTGGGGACTAAAAGCTTTTTTGCTGCCCAACGGTTTTATTGACGGCGGCGTTACGGGTATTTCGCTTATTATCGAAAAACTTACCCAAATTCCTTTGGCAATACTCATTGTGCTTATCAATCTTCCTTTTTTGCTGTTAGCATTTAAGGCGGTAAGTGTTCGTTTTGCCGTAAAAAGTATTTTGGCAATAAGCATTCTGGCACTGTGGTTATATATTTTACCCTTCAAAAGTATTACCAACGACAAAATATTGATTGCAGCTTTTGGCGGCTTCTTTTTGGGGCTGGGCATTGGCTTGGCTATTCGCGGCGGTGCTATTATTGACGGAACCGAAGTGTTGGCAATTTATCTACACAAAAAAACAGACATTTCGGTAGGTAGTATCATTTTAGTTTTCAATCTCATTATTTTTTCCATAGCTGCGCTGATATTTTCTACCGAAATAGCCTTGTATGCTATTCTCACCTACATTGCTGCTTCCAAAACGGTCGATTATGTTATTGATGGTTTTGAAGAATACTTGGCTGTTACCATTATTTCCGAAAAAAGTATGTTACTTCGTTGGGTAATTACCGAAAAACTCGGCTTGGCATGTACTATTTACAAGGGCGAAAACGGTTATTACAAACAAAATCCTGCCGAAGAAATAGATATTATTTTTACGGTTATTTCACGTTTGGAAATGGCGAAACTCAAAAAAGAAATCCGACAGGTTGATGCCAAAGCCTTTGTGAGCATGCACAAAATAGCCGATACCAAAGGAGGAATGATTCGCCAAAAACCTATTCACCAAATTCATTGAGCCTTCGGGAAATTCGTATTAGCCTACAGCGTATTTTATCAATCTTTTTGTACTTTTACGCCCCTTAGATTTTTTTACACCAACTATTTACACATTCCGCTTTTTTTAAACTAACGTATGTTTTATTCAGAACACAAAATCCTTTTTATTTCATTTATATCCCTCCTACCCTTTTATCTTGCCGCTCAATCATCTCAGTTTTATAATGCTATTGAAAAATTTGAAAATGATAAATGCCTCAAAGCCGCTTCGTGGAGTTTGACAATACTGAATGTTGATGCCAATAATACTGTTTTCGAGCATAATTCGGATATGGTTTTGGCTCCTGCTTCTACCTTAAAAACGGTTACTACTTCTTCGGCACTGGCAATATTAGGCGCCAACTTTAGGTTTGAAACCATGCTACAATACGATGGCTTCATAGACGACGAAGGTGTTTTGCACGGCAATATGTATATAAAAGGTGGCGGCGACCCTACGCTGGGCTTTTTGCGCAATGGCTGGGGCAATAGCTACGACAAAGTGCTGAGAACGTGGCTCGGATTTGTGAGGGCAGCGGGTATCAAAAAAATTACCGGAGCCGTAATAGGCGATGCCAGCATTTTTGAAACCTCTACCGTTTCGCCATATTGGCTATGGGAAGATATTGGCAATTATTATGGCGCAGGAGCTTGTGGACTTACTTTCCACGAAAATCAGTACAATTTGGGATTAAAGCCCGGCAAAAAAACAGGTGCACCTACGCTTGTTGCCGGAACTGACCCTGCTTTACCCGGCATTACCTTTGTAAATGAAGTAATAACAGGCAATGAAAATACAGGCGATGAGGCTTATTTGTTCTGTGCCCCTTACTCCGAGCTTATTTACATTCGCGGGCGTATTCCGCGCTGCGACAGCACTTTTTATATTATGGGTACTATTCCCGACCCGGCACTTTTTACGGCTTATACACTACATCAGTACCTCAAAAAAAATGGCATTGATATTCAATTAGAGCCTTCTACACTGGGACATTTACTAAAATATCCCAATGATGCTCAACGCAGCAGTATCGGCAGTATTCTTTCGCCGCCGCTACATGAAATAGTGTATTGGGCAAACCAAAAAAGCATTAATCTTTATTGCGAGCATTTGTTAAAAATGATAGGCTACAAAGTATATAAATACGGAAGTGCCGAAGCGGGCTTGCGCGCCATTCACAGCATTTGGAAAAGAAAAGGTATTAATCTCGACAGTTTTTTTATGATGGACGGCAGCGGTTTGTCGCCTGTAAATGCGGTTTCTACCAAACATTTGGCGGAAATTTTGCGCAGCACTTCTTACGAGGCATATTTTCCTTACTTCGATTTTAGCTTATCACACGCGGGCGATGCCAGAGACCATGGTTCCCTGCGCAACCATTTTGTAGGTACAAAAGCACAACGAAATCTGCGTGCCAAAAGTGGCTACATTGAACGCGTGCGCAGTTATTCGGGCTTTGTACAAAACAACTGCGGGGAGTTGCTCTCGTTTTCTTTTATTGTAAATAACTACACCTGCGATAAAAGTTTGCTGCGGGAAAAAATGTTTGCGGTGATGAAAACTTTCGCGTATTTAGATGCCAATTAAAATAAAGAGACTACCACAAATGGGCAGCCTCCTTATTTCTTTAACAAAATGTTTACTGCTGCAAGACCATTGTTTTGGTATCAATGCGTTGGTTGTTTAGCCACAATTCATACCAATACGTTCCGTTGGGTAAATTGCGGGTAGTAATTTTTACTTCTCCTTTTCCTACTTCCGAAAGCGGCACTACTTTCACCACTTGCCCTAAAGTGTTGCTGATACGCAATTCGGCATTGCGGCTGTTTTCGGGTAAATAGTAGCTAATAGTGGTTTCACCGTTGAAAGGGTTGGGAATATTCTGTTCCAAACGCGCATTTTGCGTATCTCCCTCCAACAAAATCGTTTGCGTATGCGTTTTGTCACTTTGTGTTTCATTGCCCAACAAGGCTTCCAATCTACTCAAGCGAGTTGCTAAGGCTTGGTTTTGGCTTCTCAATTCATTAATCTCGTCTGTTTTTGTAGATAAATCCGCCTGCTGCTCTTGTAGGGCTTTTACCAAACTCGGCACAAAACTCGCGTAGGCAATGCTGTAATTGTCGGTGGGATTGGTGGGCGCATTTACGCCTTCAAAATCATAACCAATGCTTTGTGCTACTGCCTCCACTTCCTGCGCAATAAAACCCGTACGGATTTCTTTTGCTGCTGCGGCTTCTTCTTCTTTGCTCGGATAATAGCGGCGCGCAAGACTATCCGGCATTTGGGCGGTAATGTGTTTTTGTAGTTTCATTAAGTCCACTGTATAAGTAACAGGGCGCAACTGACCAATAAATGCCATGCCCGGCACATCTTCTTTTACATTTTCCTTAAAACGACCGTCACTCAGATTACTCCAATTTACATAGCCGCCTATTACTGTTCCGGCTACATCTCTACCTATTACGTGTTTGTTGTAGGCATTGGTTATGGCATTATAACCAAAAGCACTTGCATAATATAAATTATCAACACTTACATCTGTATTAGTTCCTATTCCTGTATTGCCATTTCCTGTGGTATTCGATTTTATTGCACCATTTCCTATTCCGATGTTGTACCAGCCTGTGGTGTTAGATTCTAACGCAAAGTAACCCTGTGCAATATTAGCAACTCCTGTGGTGTTGGAATATAACGCATTGCCACCAATTGCATTATTATAATTTCCTGAGGTGTTGAAAATTAACGCCTGTTTACCATTCGCAGTATTATGCTTCCCTGTGGTGTTGAAATATAGCGCTTTGACACCAATTGCAATATTAGAATTTCCTGTAGTATTGGAATATAATGCCAGTTCACCATTGGCAGTATTATCATTTCCTGTGGTGTTCGAATAGAGTGCTTTGCTACCTACGGCAGTATTATTTGTTGCCTCATAAAGAAGTGTCGCACCTATGCCATTGTTGTACAAAGCACTATCGCCTATGGCTACCAGATCGCTGCGGTCGCCGTTTTTATACAGCGCACCTATGCCTAAAGCGACATTGTGTACACCCAAAGAGTCAAAATATCCGGCGTTTGTGCCGATGTAAATATTTTGTCCTTGCGGGGTGGCTATATCCAATTTTCCCTCAATTTTGGCATCGCCATATACATCCAAAATAAATGTTTGGGCAGACACCGATACCATACTGAGCAGGCAACATAATACACTGCTCAATCGAATGATTTGATAATTCATAGTTGTTTGTTTTGTGGGTTAAAAAATGTTTTTGATTTATAGTAAATAAGTATAATTTACATAGTTAAATTTTATTTATAAAAATCAAATATATTATTTTTTTTTAATTTTTCCCAAAAAATGCCAATAAATTTCAGGTTTTCCTATGTTTTATACCAAAACTGAATAAGCATTGTGTATTCATAATGCTTAGTTCCGCGTGTCTTTTCGACCGTGAGGGAGAAATCTCAAAACAGCACCAAGTGAGATGCCTCACTGCGTATCGGCAGGACAACCTAATTTAAACTACCTTTACGCAACTTTCTATTATTGCTCAACATTCACTTTTTGTGCTGTTTCCTTAAACAAGCGAAGGAGTTGGTCTTGCAGTACGGTATGTTGCGCAAGTAAAAAGTGGGGGATTTTTTGCTTAAATATGGGCGAAACAGCAATGCCAATAACGCTTGTGTAAACATTTGCGAGAGTTTGCGTTACACCAGCTATACTTGCGTAGGCGTGCAAGAAACGCTTGGCTTTTATGCTATCTATAAAAGCGTTTAGCCCTTCTTTATGTGGTAAAATAGGCTGTAAAACAGGTGACTCCCAGTCGATATTTCGCTTATCAATATGCTTATCACAGTCCGAAACAATAGTCGGCTCCAACTGAATTAAAGTAAAATCTAAGTACAGTTCACTCAACACATGCGCCACAAAAAACAAATATTTCGGGGATTGGGGCAGTGTTTTCAGCTTTTCAATTAGTGTGTGGTTTATTTTTTTGAATAGTGGTAAATTGTGAAATACAGCATCTGCTTTGTAGTGGCGATTTATGCCTTTTTCAAAAGCAGTTTGCGGATTGGAGCTAGCTTTTACACGCAAATTTTTGTGGTACATACGCAGCAAATCGGGAAACAATGCGCCCATAATGTAAGCGTCATTTTTTGCATAGCGGTCTAAGCTGTAATGCGCGATAAAATTCATAACAACATTTCTTTGGGTAATTTTCGGGCGATTTGGGCAATACTTTCCGGGCTAATTTCCGCTAAGTGTGGCACACGTACAATAGGCGTATTTTGATTTAAAAAACGCAGAATGGCACTTTCCGAAGCTTCGTTTTCTTCGCCATTAAATACAACCGCCTGCAAAGCTATATTTTGCGATTGCAGATATGCCAGACTCAACAAACTGTGATTGATGCTACCCAAATAATGCTTTATCACCAAAATTACTTTTGCCTGAAAGTGTAGCGCAAAATCCGCCACATAGTTTTTATCATTGATAGGCACTAACAAACCGCCGGCTCCTTCAATAATAAGGTTTCCGTTCACTTGCGGACACACAAAATCTTCGAGGGAAATGTGAACTTTGTCTATTTCGGCGGCATAATGCGGCGAAGCTGGTGTGTGCAAAGCATATTTTTCGGGAAAATACTGCACCGAAGTTTTGCTTACCCAACGTTGCACTTTGTGGGTGTCGGTATTGTACAAGTCGCCCGCTTGAATGGGTTTCCAGTACGCATCGCCAAAAGCCTGCACCAACACTGCCGATACAAGTGTTTTGCCTACATCTGTGCCGATACCACTAACTAAATAACGCATTTTTAGCGCAATAAATCGCTCAAGCCGGGCAACAGCCCTTCGCCCATATCGCGCATGTCTTTTTCGGCAATGTCGGAGGCTTTTTCGTTCGCTTGTTTTAGAGCTGCCATCAGCGCATCAATTACGGCATCTTTGTCGCCGCTATTAAAAAGTTCATCGCTTATTTCAATATCTACGATGTTTTTTCCGGCAGTCATTATTATCGTTACGCCTTGCATGGCAGCGCGCACCTGAATATTTTCCAAATTAGCGCGACTTTGTTCTACTTTTTCTTTCATTTCGCCTAATTTGCTGAACATTTGTGTAAAGTCCATATAGTTTTAGTTTTTGGAGGGTTAAAATTTATGTAAAAAAATCATTTTTGTTTATAAATATTGTGATACTTTGTGATGAACTTTTATATTCCAAATCGCTGCACTTAGTTTCACCAAGTATTTCACGAAGTTGCTCAAAGTATTCAGGTCATAAACATTGTGACGAACTTTGTGGTACTTTGTGTTCCAAATTTCTGCACTAAGTTTCACGAAATTACTCAAAGTATTCAGGTCATAAACATTGTGACGAACTTTGTGGTACTTTGTGTTCCAAATTGCTGCACTAAGTTTCACCAAGTATTTCACGAAGTTGCTCAAAGTGGAGTTATCTTCATTCCACAAGTTTGCATATCGTCCCAAAAGTTTGGATACGATTTTTTAACAACTTCATAATCCATAATGTTTATTCCTTGCGGACAACGCAATGCCAATGGCGCAAATGACATTGCCATTCGGTGGTCTTGGTAAGTTGCAAAATCCAATTCAGACGAATATTGCGGTAATCCTTTCTCCAAACTCGCCGAATGTTCGTCAAACTGCAAATGTTTGCCAATTTTTGCCAATTCATTTTGCAATGCCTTCGTACGATGTGTTTCCTTAATACGCAAGGTCTGCAAACCCTCTGCAAAAGTTTTTATACCCAAAGCCGCACAACTCACCAAAACCGTTTGTGCAATATCCGGGCAATTAATAAAATTATAGAAAAAACTATCCCCCACGTGTTCTGTCGATTTTTGGAGTACTAATTTCTCGCCGGAAAAATAATGCGCTACCCCCAACTTTTCGTACAACTGTGCTACTGCGGCATCTCCTTGATGGCTTTGTTGTTGCAATCCGTGTAATACTATTTGGGCATCCTTGGCGAGCGAAGTCAAAGAAAAATAATAGGCTGCTGCACTCCAGTCGGCTTCAATTTTTAAAGTTTCTACGTATTGATAAGATTGTGGCGGCACATAAATTTCGTTTTTTTGCCAAATTGCCTCCACACCATACATTTTCATTAAATGTAAAGTAAGAGCGATATATGGCTGCGAAACCATATTTCCTTGCAGTTGCAGGCGCAAGCCATTTTGCATAAGCGGTGCCATCATTAACAGCGCAGAAATGTATTGACTGCTCACGTCTGCTTGAATTTGAATCGTGCCGCCGCGCAGTTTTTTTCCGTTTATTTGTAAAGGAGGAAAGTTTTTTTGCTGAAGATATTGAATATCTGCTCCCAAAAAATTGAGTGCATCTACCAAAATACCAATGGGTCGCTGCAACATTCTGCTACTGCCCGTAAGCGCAAATGTTCCCAAATTCTGACACGCTAAAAACGCCGTGAGAAAACGCATACTTGTTCCGGCATGTCCGATGTTTATTTCCGGCGGAAGTTGCGAAAGTGCTTGTTGCAAAACGTGCGTATCTTCGGCAGAAGCCAATCCTTCTAATTTGGTTTTATTTCCCGTCAGGGCATTGATTATCAAAGCGCGATTGCTGATGCTTTTCGAGCCTTCCAAGTAAATTTCTCCATAAATTTTACCCTCGGCAGGAGCTTGAATATGCAACTTACTCATACTGTATCACTTTGTTGTAAAATACCAAAGCGGCTTCAAAATCCACTGCGCATACAACGCACTGCGGCTGGGCTTTTCCGATATCGGTGATTAAGGCGGCCATAATTTCACCTTGCGCATTTTTTTTATCGTACATACTCCAATGCAAAATTTCGGTAAAACTTTGTGGCTGTAATATTATTTTTGGTAAATATTTTTTTATTTGCTTGGCGCAAGTCCACATTTTTTCTTCCGAAAAATGAAGGAGTTTATGCGACAAATACAGTTCTGCAATCATGCCAATACCTACGGCTTCGCCATGAAGGATATCCATTTGCTGCTGCAATGCCCACGACTCTACGGCGTGCCCGACTGTATGACCGAAGTTGAGGATTTTTCGCCAAGATTTTTCCAAAGGGTCAAGGCGCACTACTTCATACTTTATGGCGATAGATTGTTCGATTAAAGATGTCCAATCCGCAATATCTTCGGGGCGTTGATTAGTGAGTTCTTGCCAATATGCGGCATCGGCAATTAGGGCGTGTTTCAGCATTTCAAACCAAGCATTGTACAAATGTCGCAAAGGTAATGTCTGCAAAAATGCCACATCAATCAACACTTTTTGGGGCTGGGCAAAACTTCCTAATATGTTTTTTGCTCCTTGAAAATCTATGCCCGTTTTTCCGCCAACCGAGGCATCTACTTGTGCAAGCAATGAAGTAGGAATTTGTACAAAATCAATGCCGCGCTTATATACTGCTGCCACAAATCCACCCAAATCGCCTACTACACCGCCGCCAAGATTGAGTACACAAGCGTTGCGGTCGCAGTTTTTTTGTAACATTTGCTCCCAAACAAGCTGGCAGGTTTCGATATTTTTGCTTACTTCTCCGGCAGGAATTTTAGCAATAAGCGTATTTTCAGGTAAAATATTTTTGATAAGCGGCAGACAATATTGGTGTGTATTTTCATCGCACAAAACTACCAACTGGCTGTAGCTTGTTTTTGCCAAAAAAGTGCTTAACAAATTTTGAATATTTCCTATCTGCGGGAAATTATTTTCTAAGGTTGCCGACATTGTAGCGAATTATTCAAAAGCCGAAATACAAGTCCATGCCGCCGGTTTTGCACTAAACCAGCGTTTGGTTTGCGCCCATACTTGCGTAAAAAGTGCCGATTGGCGATAGTTTTCCAAATCTTGCTCCGACTGCCACTGGCTGTACGTAAAAATGAGTTGTGGGTTGTTGTTGTCTTGTATTATTTGCAAAAAAGTACAGCCTGCCGATGCGCGAATAGCTTCCTGAAAAGGGCGAATATACGTCAAAAAATCTTGAACGGAATCCTCCCGAAATTCTAATTTTACAATACGAAAAATCACGCGGCAGACGATTATTGCAAAGCTGATGCCATTTGGCGGTCTAAAATTTTGTTTACCATATTCGACAAAACCGATTTTGGACCTATTTCAATAAATTCTTGTGCGCCGTCTTGGTGCATTTGTTTAATACTTTGCGACCAATAAACAGGTGACGTAAGTTGTTCGATGATATTTTGGCGAATTAGTTCGGGTTCGGTTTCGCCTTTGGCACTTACATTTTGATATACAGGGCAAACGGGAGCTTTGAAAGTAGTTTCGGCAACGGCTTGTGCGAATTTTTCGCGCGCGAGTTGCATCAAAGGCGAATGAAACGCTCCGGCAACTTTCAGTTCTATCAAACGGCGTGCACCACGCTCTATTAAAATGGGTTCTACTTCTTTAATCGCTTCACGGGTGCCGGAAATAACCAATTGTCCGGGCATATTATAGTTGGCAGGTACTACTATTCCCTTGGCTTCTTTACACACTTCTTCTATCATTTCGTCTTCGCCGCCCATCACTGCTGCCATTGTAGAGTCTATTGCATCGCAGGCTTCTTGCATGGCGCGGGCGCGCACGTCCACTAATTTTACGCCATCGCCAAAAGAAAGTACGCGGGCAGCTACCAAAGCCGACAACTCGCCCAACGAATGACCGGCGACCATTTCGGGCTTAAAATCGTTGATTACCTTTGCTGTAACAACGGAATGTAAAAACACCGCAGGCTGTGAGTACTCTGTACGCTTAATATCTTCTTCCGAGCCGTTTAAAATTAAATCCAAAATATCGTAGCCAAGTATATTGTTTGCCAATTCAAAAAATTCGTGGGCTTGCGGATAAGTATCCACAAGCTTTTGCGACATACCAATGTATTGACTTCCTTGTCCTGTAAATAAATAAGCCTTCATAATAAGTTAGTTATGTTGTAAAATTTTGTCTATTTTTTACCAAAATATTCTACATAAATATTTTCGGTTTCCACCAACTTAATGGCGTGTAGCCTGGCGTGTTTGATGAGCGGTGCTAATTGCTCCCAAATTTTGATTGCCAAGTTTTCGGAAGAAGGAAAAATTCCCTGCATAAAATCCACATCTAAATTCAGATTTTTGTGGTCTAATTTTTCGATGATATATTCGCGTATCAAATGGCTCAGTTCGTGGGCATTGATAACAAAACCCGTTTGCGGGTCCGGTTTTCCAACTACGGTAACATATAAGTCATAATTATGCCCGTGGAAGTTTTTGTTGGCACATTTTCCAAAAACATTAAAATTCTCAGCTTCCGATAAGTTTTCATTAAATAAGCGATGAGCAGCATTAAATCTTTCGCGACGCGTCAAAAAAACCATTGATGTGTATTTATTAAGCAAAGTTACAACTTTTTAGCTTTTACTTCTAATGAAAATAAGCATTTTACGGCAAAATATTTTCCTACAAATTCTGTTTTCAAATTTATTGTGTTAAATTTGCTCCTCTTTTTTACACATTTTTTATTATTTCTATTTGATTTTTTAACTCCTAAGTTTTCTTTTTTGATGTCTGTAAGATTATTCTACTTCGCATTTGTTCTTTTATTGTTCATTTCTAATAATACGATTAACTCGGGTATTTCCTCAAATACCAATTATACGAAGCCGCAAGCATCGCAAACCAAAATTGCAAATAACAATACCGGCTTGTTTGAAACCTACATAAAGCGGTCGTACGACAACTTACAACTCGGGCAAAAAAAACTACACTACGAAGCTTACAAAAACGGACTTATCGGTTACTACAATCTCCTCTCACAAAACAAAGTTGCTGCTCCAAAGTATTTATCCATTGCCGATTTTGAACAAGCCTCTACCGAAAAAAGACTTTATATTATTGATGTGCAAAAAAACACTTTGGTAAAACAAACTTGGGTGGCACATGGCAAAAATAGTGGGAATAATTTTGCCCAAAATTTTTCTAATACCGCCGAATCATACCAAAGTAGTTTAGGTTTTTATCTCACCGCAGAAACCTATTCCGGCAAGCACGGTTATTCGCTGCGCTTTGATGGCATTGAACAAAATATAAACGACCGCGCCCGCGAACGCGCTATCGTAATGCACGGTGCCGACTATGTGAGCAAAAGTTTTATCCAACAACAAGGTCGCTTGGGGCGCAGTTTTGGTTGCCCCGCAGTAAGTGAAGAAGAAAGTGCCGAAATTATTAATCTTATTAAAGACGGCAGCGTTTTTTATATTTACAAAAACGACAAGTCTTACCTCCAACTCACTCATTTACTCCAGTACAGTATTGCGCTGACAGCCTATGAACGGCTTTTGGGAACAGTTCGCTCTTAGGTAGCTATTCTTCACTTTTATACACGTATTTCAAAAATAACAAGTTGAAGGCGTTGTCTTTTAAGCCGTGTATTTTCGGGCTGTAAAAACGCATCACCTCATCATAATACAAAGGAATAATAGGTGCTTCTTCTATAAGCATACTATCCATTTTGCGGTAAAGGCTTCGCCGAATACTGTCATTATTTTCCTGCAAACTTTGCTCATACAACTTATCGAAAAATGTACTATTGAAACGTGTATAGTTGGGTGGCGCAGGATTTTTTCCATAAAAAACCGTAAAATACGACTCCTCGTCAGGATAATCCGCAATCCACGAAGCGCGAAAAAATGTTGCCGTACCTTTGCTCATTTGTTCGCGCAAATGTGCCGAAGGCAAAAGTTCTATCGACAAATTGATGCCAATTTGCTGCCACTGCTGTTGGATAAAAGTTGCCAAATCTTTGTACGAAGAAGTAGTAAACAACCGAATTTTCAACGGATTTTCGAGCCCATAACCCAAATCTGCCAAAAGTGCTTTTGCTTTTTCGGCTTGGTAAGTGTAGCCAGGCTGCGGCGGCGCAAAAGTGGGCAAACCCTTCGGCACAAAACCCGCAGTAGCCGGAATACCAATATTATTGCGCAAGTATTGCATCATGGTCTGTCGGTCGAAGCCATAGTTAAGTGCTTGTCGGATTTTTTTCTGGCGAAAAGGGCTCTCTTCGGTTAATAAAAACCCCAAATATTCGGTATTGAGATAAGGTGTTTTGTGCAAAACAATGTTGTTACGCAAAGATTTTTTTAGCGAGCCGTCTTTTTCCAACAATTCGTCCTTGTACGAAGCATCAATCCCCGACAAATAATCAATTTCGCCTTGCATAAAGGCTAAAAAGGACTGTTTTTTGTTTTCGGAAAAAATAAATTTTACCGCATCTAAATACGGAAAAGCGTTGCCAAGTGTATCTTTTTCCCAATAATTTTCATTTCGCCGCAAAACAATGGACTCGCCCTCGCGCCACGCTTTCACGTAGAAGGGTCCTGTGCCAATAGGATGTTCCCGAAAGTCGATGTCGTAGTATTTCGCCGCTTTTTGGGAAACAATACCGCAATACTGCATACTCAAAATTCCCAACATCGGGCGAAAGGGCTTGCGCAAACGCAACTGAAAAGTAGAATCGTTTAGGACGAAAAATGCTTCTTTTTCATCGAGCCTGTCGGCAAAAATCCACGCGCCGGGAGAAGCTGTTTTAGGGTCGGTAATACGACTTAGGCTAAAAACTACATCTTGGGCAGTTACAAGGCGTTCGCTATTGTGCCGGAACACCTTGGCATCTTCGTGAAAAAGCACCTTCGGGCGCAAATGAAAAGTATAGCGCAAGCCGTCATCACTAATTTCCCACGACTTTGCCAAAGAAGGTACAATATTATTGTTTTCATCTACTGCCACTAAGGCATCGAAAAGTTGCAAACTCACATTCATCGCCGTCAAATCTCGCGCAAAAGCAGGGTCTAAACTGTTCAAATGACTATTGAGATAGCACTTAAATATTTGATAGTTTTCGGGTGGTGTTTCATTTTTGCAAGAATACAAGCCCAAACACAGCATTAAAATTATTGCCAAACTATTATTTTTCACTTACTATTGAATTGTATCTTTTTTTCCTTAAAAAATTGCTAACAAACTTAGAAAAATAAGCGTATTCACAAGCTAAGGTCATTTTATTTACCTAAAATTTATTCTTTTTTTTCTAAAAATTGGCGATATGCAAGAATTTGGCACAAAAATTAGCATAGAACAGTAGCTTTTCATTTTTTTGACTAAAAAAATAGCGCAAAATGTCTTTTTAGGGCTTTCATACAAATAATGATTATATTTGCACGATTTTTGAAAATTTTTTACTTAAACTAATAACTTATAAACGAACAACAATGCAGGGAAAAGGAATAATTCGGTTTTTTACCATTGCATTTATTTTGGTATGCTTATTTCAATTAAGTTTCAGCTATTTTGCCAGTAGTTGGGATAAGAAAGCCAATCAATATGCATTATCCGTAGATTCAGATGAAAACTCGGCACCATACAAAAGAGCCAAAAGAAATTTTATCGATTCCATATCGGATATGGAAGTGCTAAACTTGGGCTTTGAAAAATTGACCTATAAAGAACTAAAAGAGCGTCAGCTAAACTTAGGCTTGGATTTGCAAGGTGGTATGAGCGTGGTGTTGCAAGTATCATTGGAAGACCTTATCCGCTCTATGGCAAACAACAGCAAAGACCCGGCTTTTGAAAAAGCGATATCGAATGCCAAAGAAGCTCAGAAAAATGCGCAAGAAGATTTTGTAACTCTTTTTGGGCGAGAATATGCGAAAATACAGCCGGATGGTAGCTTGGCAGCTATTTTTTCGGCATCGCCGCAATACCAAAATCGCATCACCTTTAATTCGACCAATACACAAGTTTTGGATTTGATTCGTTCTGAAGCGAAAGAAGCGGTGCAGCGCACTTACGAAATTATTAAAGCGCGTATTGACAAATTTGGCGTAGCGCAACCCAACGTTCAGCTTCAGGAAAACACCGGACGTATTGTGGTAGAACTTCCGGGCGTTGATGACCCAGAAAGGGTGCGCAAGCTATTGCAAGCTACGGCGAACCTTCAGTTTTGGGAAACGTATGAAGTGAACCAAGATATGATGACTTGGTTGGTAAATGCCAATACTACTTTGGCAAAAAAATTGGGTGTTGCAGAAGAAACACCTGCTGCAACGAATGATACTACGGTAGAAAATGATTCTACCAAAGTAGCCGAAAATACCGAAACGGTTTCCGAAAACCCAGACAGTACGTCTTTGGTATTAGACGAAAAATCTGATTCGACCGAAACACTTTCTGAAGCGGAAAGAAGAAAACAAAATCCGTTTTTTGCTATATTTCAGCCAACCAACCAAGTTGGTCCTGTAATTGGTTTGGTGCAGGTAAAAGATACTGCTCAATTAAATAAATACCTCGCTGCCCCTGATATTGCAAGTATTTTCCCTAAAAACATTCGCTTTGTATATTCCGCAAAACCACAAGAAATAAGCAATGATGACGGTGGAAAAACTAAATACTTGAGCGTTTATGCCATAAAAAGTCGCTTTGGTGATTTTCAGCCGCGCTTAGACGGTGGCTATGTAAGTGATGCTCGCCGCGACTTTGATATGAACCAAGATGTAGTGGTGAGTATGAACATGAACTCGGAAGGTGCTGCTATTTGGCGTAAAATGACCGCAGAGAATGTAAATAAAAGTGTTGCCATTGTATTGGATAATCAGGTTTATTCTGCGCCGGTAGTTCGCCAAGAAATTGCCGGTGGAAGTTCTCAAATTTCAGGAAATTTTACTATAGAAGAAGCTGATGACTTAGCCAATATTCTTAAAGTGGGTAAATTGCCTGCTCCTGCACGTATTGTTGAAGAAGCAGTGGTGGGTCCTACTTTGGGTAAGCAGTCGGTTAAAAACGGTTTGTACTCTTTGATTGGTGCAATGCTTTTGGTGCTTTTGTTTATGGTATTGTATTACAACAACGGCGGCTGGGTTGCCAATTTGGCTTTGTTGTTGAATATGTTGTTTATTATTGGCGTTTTGGCAGCTATTGGTGCTACACTAACGCTTCCGGGAATGGCGGGTATCGTACTTACTATTGGTATGGCGGTAGATGCCAACGTAATTATTTTTGAAAGGATACGCGAAGAACTCTCCGCCGGAAATCCCTTAGGGAGGTCAATTCGCAATGGTTATAACAAGTCTTATTCGGCAATTATAGATGCCAACGTTACCACCTTGATAACTGCATTTATTTTGGCATATTTTGGTTTGGGTCCTGTGTTGGGCTTTGCTACTATTCTTATTATTGGTATCATTTCTTCTTTGTTTACGGCGGTATTGTTTAGTAGAATGATTATGGAAGGATTAATTAACAAAAATAAAAATGTTAAATTTTCTTTCCCTTGGTCAGAATCTAAAAATTACAACTTCAATATTTTAGCTTATCGCAAAACGGCTTATACTATTTCATTAATCACGATTGTAATAGGCTTAGGTTTTATTATTTTTAGAGGATTTGATTTGGGCGTAGATTTTAAAGGTGGTCGCACTTATGTTATTGCGTTTGACAAAGATGTAAGCACAACTGATTTAGCCGACAATCTAAAAACACAATTCAACGGATTAACGCCTTTGGTGAGAACTTACGGAAGTGGCAGTCAGGTTAAAATAACTACTGCCTATAAAATTGATGTTGATGACCCGGCAGTTGATGCAGAAATAGAGCAAAAGGTATATGACGGTGTACAGCATTTTTATGCCAGTCCTCCTTCAAAAGACCAATTTGAAAGTGATTATTTCAAAAGTTCGCAAAAAGTAGGTCCTACCATCGCCGATGATATTACCAAAAGTGCTTACTGGGCAACTATTTTCGCACTTATTGCCATTTTCTTGTACATCTTAATTCGTTTCCGCAGATGGCAGTTTGGCGTAGCCGCCGTAGCTTGTACCGCACACGATACTTTAATTATTTTGAGTTTATTCTCCATTTTTGCAGGGATTCTACCCTTTTCCATGGAAGTTGACCAAGCGTTTATCGCGGCTATTCTTACCATTATCGGTTACTCTCTAAACGACACAGTAATTGTGTTCGACCGTATTCGCGAGTTCTTGGGCTTGCACCCTAAGCGCGATAGAATGCATCTAATGAACGATGCCGTAAACACTACCCTAAGTCGTACGGTTATCACTTCTTTCACTACATGGATTGTGGTTTTAATTCTCTTTATTTTTGGTGGCGAAGTTATTCGCGGCTTCTCTTTTGCATTGTTGGTAGGTATTTTAGTAGGTACTTTGTCTTCAATCTTTGTGGCAACACCATTGGTATATGACCTTCTTCAATATAGCGACAGCAAGAAAACACACAAAGCAAGTGTTTCGGCTTCAGCTTAATACTTTATCCTTTTTTTAATCAAAATTATACAAAAGCCGACTGAATATTTTTGGTCGGCTTTTTTTTATAAAAAAACTAAACTGTTATGGCAATAAAAGGAACTATCGGATTGGAAATAGAAATGGACAATGACAATCTGCCGGAAAAAATTTACTGGGATGCCAGCAATTCTCCTTTTGAAGATAAACAATCTGCAAAGGCTTTTTTACTTTCTATCTGGGACGGCGAAGCCAAAAACACGATGAAAATGGACCTCTGGACTAAAGACATGACCATCGAAGAGATGAATCATTTTTTCTTTCAGAGTCTTTTCACTTTAGCCGAAACTTTTCAAAAAGCGACAAACGACACCGAAACGGCAACAAAACTAAAAGAATTTGCTAAAGCATTTGCCCAAAAGCAACAACTTATTAAGGAGTAAGCAGCAGCGAAATATGCCTTACTTCATCGCCCGCATAAACTCTTACAAAATAAATTCCGGCACTTAAATTTGCTACGGGAATAGGCAGACGATACGCACTTTCGGCAGGCAACGACAATACCTTAACACTACTCCAACAACGATGTCCCTGCGCATTGATAAGCTCTACAAAAAAACTCACCGACTTATGGGTGCGAAGGTAGAGTGTAGTTGTTTCTCGGGCGGGATTAGGCGAAATGTCCATCGAAAAAGTTTCGGAAACTATGGTATTTTGTAAAGGTGCTACGTCATTTTTATATAATAAATCGAGTTCATTTTCTATAATGCCCGCATCGTCTTTTACTAAAGTCTGGTAATCTTCAATAGGTTCGTATTTGATAAAATTCGGGTTGATGCCCGCCACAACGCCATACGTACAATCCGAGTCTGTGTCGCAAGCATCGCCGATGCCGTCATTATCACAATCCAACTGATTGGGATTCGCTACCGTTGGGCAGTTGTCGCACACATCGCCAATTTCGTCATTATCCTCATCGCCCAATACAAGACAGTTTACACAACTCACTTCGCCATAAGCACTGGCATCACAGCCATTTTCATCAATTATTCGCACAAAATACGCACTGCCATTCGGCAAAATCTGCCCGTTTTGATTTCCTTCGTAAAAATAATCGCCCTCACCACCAGTTGCATTAATATGCAAAGTAGCCGTACCGTTACTATTACATGCTATTTGCACTTGCAAACTCAGCGAAGTATTATTTACATTTTCTTCAATATCGTAGAGCGAAACGCAAAAATCGCCTTGCGAAAATCCATACGGTGTATTTGCCGATGCTACGCGCAGCCAATACGTATTTCCCGCTTGTAAATTTTCCAATAAAATTTGTCCATCGCATACGGTAGGATTGAGTGCGCAAGCAATTTCCGTCAAATCATCACACGCACCTGCATAGACATTGGTAATATTTTCAAAATCTGCCTTGACACCTACCCGCACTCCACCCGAAGCCGGAGCTACAAAACTAAACCACACACTCGCCTGTGGCAGTATGTCGCAACTTGGTTGAGGTTCGTCAAGCGTGGCATTTACATTGCTGCTTTCATAACACGTACCGTTTACGGGCAAAGCAATTGCTTGGGGGCAAATATCATTCGCTACATCTTCGGTTTGTGGACTAATGCCAATACAAAAATTTCCTGCAATACTGGCGAAATTTCCGGTAATTTGGATAAAATACGTTTCATTAGCTGCCACATTCGTAAGCAAAAGCTCATTGCCGTTGCGGTTTTCGGCAACCTCCACAAGATTATTGCAATTTCCGCTAAAAACAGTAATCACCTCCGAAAAATCCGCTTGCGTGCTTATCCGCAGTTGCTCGTAGGCTACAGAAGGTGTAAATTTATACCAAACCGAAGCCACCGACCTGCTGCTGTACAAAGGATACGGCACTTCCATATTGGCTTGGTAATTATTTCCTGCCACACAATCATCATTGATGTACAAATTTTGCGCATTCTCACAGAAGTCGTTTTCAGCTGGTGTTTGCGTATTTTCCGAAAAGGAACTGAGTTGTACACAAACATTGCCTCTTTCTTTGCCAAAAGTACAAGCCGCGCCACTAATTGCCAGCAGATAATCGGCGTTAGGTGTTAAATTTTCTACCCAAAAATCTTCACCTTCAAAACCAAAAGCATCTTTATTGGTACAATCGGCATAGTTGAAATTGCTGCAATTCCCTTTAAAAATACCGATTACTTCATTGAAATCCGCTTGGGTAACAATACGAACTTTACCATTGGCTGGCGCAACAAAACTAAACCACATCGTTCCTGCCAGACTATCGGCGCAACTTAGTTTTGGGGAGGTATTTTGCGAAAAATAATTATCTTTTTCTACACAATCTCCATCTAAAACAAGTGGTAGAGCATTGGCACACAAATCGTTGGCGATGCCACCACCGGAAATTTTTATATTGTCCAAACCAACCCACCAAGCCCATTGCCCTGCATCGTCATATTCAAAAACAATGCGCATTTGCGCGCTGCGGTACAGCGAAATATTGATTATTTCTTTGGTAAACTCTGGAAACATATAGCCTGTCACATTTTCGCCCGAATACTCGGCAACTGTATGCGAAATACCATTGCTTATCACCTTCACCCGAAAAGAGCTGTTTTGGTATTCTCTGAAATGAATATCGTAGAGCAAATCCACATAGGCATAATTTTCCGTATTAATAATGGGTGAAATTAACTGCACCTGATTAGGCACTCCTTCGCCAAACTGGTCATCGTTGAAAATTGCCATACACGTTCCGTCAATGCCGCCTTCCCACCAAATTTGTTCATCATAATTGCTGTCAGGAATAACAAAATCCCAATTATTCTGTCCCGTCATTTGCCAACCCGAAGGAAGCGTACACTGGTTAAAGTTTTCTGTAAAAATATATCCTCCTATGCCATAACCGCGCAAAAGCAAATTATCTATGCCAGCCCACCAACCCCAAGTATTATTATCGTCAAAAGTAATGCGTATGCGAAAGTTTTCATTTTTATATGCCGAAACATCTAACAAAGCGTGTCGATATTGCCCAAAATCTTCTCCATACCAATTATCTTGATAATTTGCCGCCATTTGCCAGTTTTCGCCATCGAAAACACTTATGCGCAAATACTCACCGCCCCAAGTAGAGCGAAAGTAAAAATCGAAATCCAGCAACAAAGTGTGATAAGATGAAGCATCAATAACCGAAGAAGTCAGTTCTACATTAAAATTTTCGCCCGTATTGCCACCAATATCATCATCGAAATACAACATACACGTACCGTCCATATTGGGAAAAAGTGATTGTGAATTTTCAATATTTCCCACTCCCCAAACACTTGCCGTAGCAGTATTTTCCGAAGACCATTGTTCATTTAGTACGCAGGCATTAAAATTGTCGTACAGCAAAGTATCTTGTGCTAATATATTTAATTGCAAGCAGCAAAAAATATAAATAAAAGAGCCTATTTTGAGTTTACTAATAGGTAAAGGCATGGCGAATGGTTTTAGTTGATGTTATGAACTTACAATATTACAAAATTTCGCTTAGTACGCGAAAAAATAATACTTTGTTCTTGCTTAAAATTGAGTATTTAGTTGTTTTTTGTAACCTATTGACATTTAAATAAAATTTAATTTTAAAAACAGCCCGAAATGTCTTAATTTTATTACCATTTCTTACTTTTTGACAAGTAATTATTTTTAGAACGATGAGCATACAAGATTGCATTAGTGCCGATTTAAGCACTTTTGTACCTCGAACCGAAAAACCTTGGAACCGCAAACGTGTACAACATGTGTACAATCGCTTGGGCTTTGGTGCTACCGATAGCGAAATAAATGCCGCTTTGGCAATGTCGCCGGAAGTTCTGATTGACAATTTGATTGATGCCGCGATTGCTACGCCCATTCCTACAACACCTTATTGGGGCGAGTGGGTAGGCGAAGATTATGATGAGGCAACTTTTTTTGAGCAAGTATATCAGCATCGCTACGAAACGGTACAAAATTGGATGCGCGGCATGCTCGAAAATCCGGTAAAATACCGTATGGTGCTTTTTTGGCACAATCACTTTGTTACCGAGTTTGCGGAATACAGTTGTAGCAGTTGGATGTGGGCGTACTACAAACTTTTGCACCAATACGCCTTCGGCAATTTTAAAAATTTTGTCTATGCTATGGGCAAAAATGCAGCAATGCTCGACTATTTGGACAACAACGAAAATGTAGTAGGTGCACCCAACGAAAACTACGCCCGCGAGTTGTTGGAGCTTTTTACGCTGGGTGAGGGCAATGGTTACACGCAAACCGATATTTACGAAATTGCCCGCGCCCTTACGGGCTGGAAAGCTTATTTGTGTAATGCGCCCTTCTTTTATCCGCCGCATCACGATAATGGACAAAAAACTATTTTTGGGCAAACCGGCAACTGGCACTATGATGAAGTACACAACCTAATTTTTACGCAGCGCAGCGCACAAATGGCGCAACACATCGCTGAGAAAGTGTATAAGCATTTTGTTTTTCCCGAAACGAATGAGGCTATTATTGACGAATTGGCACAAACTCTTTTGGAAAATGATTTTGAAATACACCCTATGTTGCGGCAACTTTTTAAAAGTGAACATTTTTTTGAAGAAAGTCTGCTTGGCGCGAAAATTAAAAGCCCTTATGATATGTTTATGCAGCTTTTGCGTGTGTGCGAGCTGAAATTTGACCAAAACTTCAACCAAAATGAAATAAACGCTATTGATTACTGGACTGCCATAACGGGACAGCAGTTGTTTTCGCCGATAAATGTAGCGGGTTGGCCCGGACATGAGGCTTGGATTACCGAACATTTGCTCGTAAATCGCTGGCGACTCAGTGCCGACCTCTTTGCGTGGATGGTGTATAACGACAATTTTCCTAACCAAGAGCATTTCAGAACTTGGGCAAAAAATTTGAGCAACAATGCTACCGACCCGGAATTTATTACCCAACGCATTGTCGAAACTTTGTTTAATGTAAATCTTTCTGCCGAAGCGCAAAAAACTGCCGTAGAAATTTTCAAAGCAAATATCCCTATTAATTATTATCTAAACAATTTTTGGAGCTTAGATTACGAAAGCGCACCTTTTCAAGTGCTTTTACTTTTACAACATTTGTACAAATTACCGGAATTTCAACTTACCTAAAAACACCTACATTGCATGTGTAAGCAACACTCAAACAAAAATCGCCCGCAAAGAAAAGGCATCACCAATACACATACTACCCAACACCAGCGCGACCATTTGCTTTGGAGCAGACGCAATTTTTTACAGGTAAGTGGTGTTTTGGGCATGGGTGCTGCTTTGCTGAACAATATTCCCGTTTCGGCACTACCTTTTCCCTCATTAAAATCGAATAATGAAAACAACGGACGTGTGCTGGTGCTGGTACGCTTAGAAGGCGGCAATGACGGACTGAATATGATTATTCCGCGTTTTAACGATTATTATTACAGCCTTCGTCCTAATATTGGCATTACGGAAGCGAACTTATCTCCTTTGTATGTAAATGGTGTGGCACAAGATTTTGGCTTGAACAACAATATTGCCGACTTGATGCCTTTATGGAATGAGGGAAAAATGGCGATTATACACAATGTTGGCTACGAAATTCCCAATCTGTCACACTTCCGCTCGTCCGACATTTGGTCAACGGCTTCTAATCCCGAAGAGCTTTGGACAACGGGCTGGATTGGCAGATACACGGATTATCTTTTGCCTGCTTTTGTCGAAGCTCCGCCCACTACCCCACCCGCTTTGCAAATTGGCAATTATTCCGATTTGGTGTTTAAAGGTCCTGCCGAACAAATGGCGTTGGTACTCAATAACCCGACCGAGTTTTATCAGATTGCGCAAACCGGACAACTTTACAGTACCGAAGGCTTGGGAACTTGCGCGCGCGACACTTCTTTGGCATTTTTGCGCCAAGCCGCCAACAATTCTTTTCGCTATTCGGAATCGCTAAAAGAAGCCTTCAATGCTTCCAATACTATCGGCAATTATCCGGCAAATGATTCTCTTGCCGAACAACTCCGCATTGTGGCAAGATTGATAAAAGGCAATCTGGGTACACAAGTTTACATTGTTTCTATTGGCGGATTTGACACGCACGACAATCAGCCTACATACCATCCGCAGTTGCTCAATAGCATTGGCAAAAGTATTAAGGCATTTTACGATGATTTGCAAGAAAATGGGTATTACAAAAATGTTCTTACGGCAACTTTTTCGGAGTTTGGGCGCACTATAGACGAAAATGGTTCTTTGGGAACAGACCACGGCAATGGCGCACCAATGATGCTTTTTGGGGAAAATGTAAACGGTTTTTTTGGTACGCCGCCCGACTTATCGAACTACGACCCGTATTATCGTTTTTTTGATGGCAGCACCGATTTTCGCAATGTGTATGCCTCTATTTTGCAGGATTGGTTTTGTGCCGAACCCGAAATTAGCAATTTCATTTTAGGGCGAACTTTTGATACTATTCCCAATTTACTTCCTGCTTGTGCTACGCCGGTTTCCTTAGCCGAACCCAGCGTTTTGTTAGGTCATAATCCCAACAAAACCCAAAATGGTATGATTGATATAAAATACTCCATTATGCGAAGTGCGTATGTGCGCTTGCTTATTTTAAACCCTTCGGGAAATATTTTGCGTACTTTAATTAGTGAATACCAAGACCGAGGCAGCTATACTTTCAGTTTTAGCCCTGCCCAACTTGCCTTGTCTCCGGGCAAATATGTGTATCGCTTGGACACAAATGGTAAAGTTTACAGTCGTGCTTTTACTATTTAAAAACAAGGAATTTATTTAAATTTTCTCTCCAAAAGCCAATTTACGCCTTGTAATTTCCTTAATGCGTGTAAAAAACACCAAAGTTCGTGTAAAATTTATCTCCTTTATTTGAAATAAGGGTATGAAATAATACCTTTGCGCAGATTTTGACAATATTTTTTAGTGATTATATAATTTTTTTAAACAATGACACAAACAATTACTTACTTAATTCCTGCTTTCGGTGTGTTGGCATTGCTCTACACATTTTGGAAAAGCAGTTGGGTAAACAAACAAGATGTTGGTACAGAAAAGATGGCGCGTATCGCCAATAGTATTGCAACAGGAGCAATGGCTTTCTTGCGTGCCGAGTATCGTGTTTTAGCGATATTTGTAGTGATAGTTGCCGGACTTTTAGCTTGGTCCGCCAATGCAGATTCATCACCACTTATCGCTTTCTCTTTTATTATTGGTGCCTTATGCTCTGCCTTGGCGGGTTTTATTGGTATGCGCGTAGCTACCAAAGCCAATGTGCGTACTACGGCAGCCGCCCGTACGAGCTTGGGCAAAGCCTTAGAAGTAGCATTTGCCGGAGGTTCGGTAATGGGATTGGGTGTTGTAGGTTTAGGCGTTTTAGGCTTGGGTACGCTTTTTCTTATTTACAGCAATATGGGCTGGTCTATCGAAAAAGTAGTTACCGTTCTTACCGGATTTTCTTTTGGTGCATCGTCTATTGCCCTTTTTGCGCGCGTGGGTGGTGGTATTTACACCAAAGCTGCCGATGTAGGTGCTGATTTGGTAGGTAAAGTAGAGGCGGGTATTCCCGAAGACCACCCGCTAAATCCTGCTACTATTGCCGATAACGTAGGTGACAACGTAGGCGACGTAGCCGGAATGGGTGCGGACTTATTTGAGTCGTATGTGGGTTCTATTATTGGAACGATGGTATTAGGTACTGCTTTTATTACCACTAATTTTTCGGATAATTTCGGCGGACTCAGTGCCGTTTTATTACCTTTGGTTTTGGCTGGTGTAGGTATTTTAACTTCTATTGCCGGAACATTTTTTGTAAAAGTAAAAGAAGGTGGAAATCCACAAACTGCTTTGAATATTGGTGAGTTTGGTTCGTCTATTGTAATGATTATTGCTTCGTATTTTATCATTACTTGGATGTTGCCAAGTTCTTGGTCTTTTAAAGATCATCTTTATGGTGTGACACGCGAAATGACCGCTAATGGTATATTTTATGCAACTATTATTGGTTTGGTTGCCGGATTATTGATTGGAATTATAACCGAATTTTTTACCGGAACCGGAAAATTACCCGTTCGTACTATCGTTAATCAGTCGGTAACAGGTGCTGCTACCAACATTATTGCAGGTTTAGGCGTAGGTATGATTTCTACGGCACTTCCAGTTATTATTATTGCAGCAGCTATTATCGGAGCTTTCCATTTTGGTGGATTGTACGGTATTGCTATTGCAGCGGTGGGTATGTTGAGCAATACCGGTATCCAGTTGGCGGTTGATGCTTACGGGCCTATTTCGGATAATGCGGGTGGTATTGCAGAAATGAGTGAATTACCCAAAGAAGTGCGTAAACGTACCGACAAATTAGATGCCGTAGGAAATACCACCGCTGCTATTGGAAAAGGGTTTGCTATTGGTTCGGCGGCACTTACCGCTTTGGCACTTTTTGGCGCATTTATGACGGCTTCTCACTTAGAGCGTATTGATATTTCAAAACCAGACGTAATGGCAGGTTTGTTTGTAGGAGCAATGCTTCCTTTGCTATTTTCTGCCTTGGCAATGCAGGCAGTGGGTCGTGCGGCAATGGCGATGATTCAAGAAGTACGCCGCCAGTTTGCCGAAATCCCTTCTTTAAAGGCTGCATTAGCTGTAATGAAAAAGAATGAAGGAAAGGAGATGGATACTTGGAGTACCAGCGATATTAAAACCTTTGAAGATGCGGACGGAAAAGCCGAATACGGAAAATGTGTAGAAATTTCTACCCAAGCAGCGATTAAGGAAATGGTATTGCCGGGTCTTTTGGCAGTAATCGTTCCGGTAGCTGTCGGATTTTTAGGCGGTGCCGAAATGTTAGGTGGTTTGTTGGCGGGTGTTACGGTTTCGGGCGTGTTGATGGCTATTTTCCAATCGAACGCCGGAGGCGCGTGGGACAATGCTAAAAAAATGTTTGAAGAGGGTGTAGAAATTAATGGCAAAATGTATTACAAAGGTTCCGAGCCACACAAAGCAGCCGTTGTAGGCGATACAGTAGGCGATCCTTTCAAAGATACTTCGGGTCCGTCACTCAATATTTTGTTGAAATTGATGTCGGTAGTTGCCTTAGTTATTGCAACTTTGATTTAGTACATAAATTATTCCCAATAAAAAAGCCGCGTAATTGCGGCTTTTTTTTATTTCAAATTTTCTTAATATTTTACTATGAGCGTATAATATAATATTTTTTTTACATAATTTTGCAACTCTTTAGAGATATTTTAAGATTTTTCATTATTTAACAATGTTTAAATTTGTATTTTTAAACTGGAATGCCGCCGAACTATATGTAAGTTTAATAAAAAAAATAATTTCATGGGATTTTACCCCAATGGATTACCTATTAATTGACAATGACTCACAAGAAGAGGACAAAGCCATCATAAAACAAAACTTGCCGAATGAAAAAACAATTTTTTCGACCAGCAATGTAGGCTATGCTGCGGGCTTAAATGTAGGCATTCAACACTTTATTACGCAAAAAGATATTTTTTTAATATTTGTAAACCCTGATGTAGAAATTGAAGAAAACAATATAAAAATACTGCTTGAAAAAGCTAAAGACTTAGGTTCAAAATGTATTTTATCTCCTGCTCTTTTGGAAACCAAACATACCAAAACCTCCTACCATTTGGGCGGCAGAGATTATAGCAAATATCATATTACTCGCCATGTTATTGATGAAAAAAAGTGGCAAAATATGCATAAAAACACTCTTTTAAGTGTAGATTATACGCCGGGTACGTTTTTGATTGTTCATATTGATATTTTTAAAAAGGTGGGGCTACTCAATGAAAAATATTTTATTTATGGCGAATGGCCCGACTGGTGTTTTCGCGCCAAAAAAATGAACTATACTCCTATGGTTTGTCCGCAAGCCACAGTAATTCACGCGCGCGAAAACACGCAACAATACACCAGAAAACTGTTGAATTTATACTATACTGTTCGCAACAGATTGTTGTACCTTCACTTAAACAGTCCTCCCAACTTTCGAATAAAAAAATATTACTGGCTGGCTTTTTTTCGTTTAAAATGGCTTAAAAATACTCTTTTCTTTTCTACCGATAAAAGTAAAACAATCCTCAAAGCAATAAAAGATGCCCGAATATTAACCCAAAATTAACCCTATTTTTTTTATGAAAAAACCTAAAATTCTTTTTATAACCACCGTAGCACCATCTTTTTTCCCCGATTCAGAATCTTCGTCCAAAGATTTAGAATATATTGCCAAGGCTTTTGAAAGCGAAATAATCTATTTGCGCCCCCAACGAAATTATTTTTATCAAAAAATTCCCGCCTATTTTTTAGGTTATCCGCAATATTGTACCATCAAAAAAAAATTGGAAGAAGCAACTTTTATTCATCTATTTTCTCCTGCATTGGTGTCCATAAATATACTAAAACCTTACCTCCACAAAACTTTCATTTCTATAACCGGCACGCTGCAAAATTTGCCGAAGCTAGATATAAAATACTTTAGCAAAGTAAAAAAAATCACACTTCAGACCCAGAACAACTTAGATTTGCTGAAAAATGTGAATGCCCTAAACAATCTTTCCCTCCTCCCAATTGGTAGTTATTTCAACTTTTCTGCAACCCTACCTTTAGCCAAAATACCCTCAAAAGACTTCAAGATTATTGTTGTTTCCAGTCCTTGGTCGTATGCCGATTTTGATAAAAAAGGCTTTTTTACCCTTGTACAATCCCTAAAATATTTACCCCATACACATATTACTTTTTTATGGCGCGGAAAAGATATTGATAAGGCGGTAGATTTTATTAATAAAAATCGCTTGGCACATAGGGTTCACATTATTACCGGATACCAAAACATTGAGAAAGTAATGGCTCAATACGATATTTGTATCGCACTGAGTAGTCATGGAAAGTCCATTAAGGCATATCCCAACTCTATCATTGAAGCATTACATTTGAAAAAACCGGTAATTGTAAACTCAACCATTGGAATAGCAGATTTTATTCGACAAAAAAATTGTGGGGAAGTAATAGAAAATTTAAACGAAATTGAACTGGCAGAAGCGATTAAAAAAATACAACTCAATTATTTAAATTATTCTATCGACATGGATTTAAAAGAATTTTTATTGGATAATACGATACAAAATATAGCACAATTATATCAAAAAAATGAACGCCCATCTTCCCAAAGTGTCCATAATAATAGCAAGTTTCAATCAATCCGAAACAATTGAAGCGACACTATTATCCGTATTTACACAAGACTACACGAATATAGAAACGATTATAATTGATGGCGGGAGCGACACCAACACCCTAAACATTATTGAAAAATACAAAGAACATATACAATACTTTATTTCCGAACCCGATGAAGGCATTTATGATGCCTTTAACAAAGGAATTCGATTAAGTTCGGGCGACTATCTATTTTTCTTAGGAACCGACGACACCTTAGAACACAATATCATTTCCACTATTTTCAAGCAAAAAAAATTCGTTTATTACGATATTATTTATGGAAAAGTCCGAAATATGCAACTGAACAGAATAATAGGTAAAAATTTTTCTTACCAAGATCTTTTCCAAAACAATATACCGCATCAAGCTATTTTTTATCATAAAAATATTTTTACACAATTCGGCTTATTTGAAACCCAATACATTACGCGAGCAGATTATATGCTAAATATCAAATGGTTTTGTCATCCGAATACAAAAATTCATTTCAACAACCTTATTATCGCTAATTATTATGGCAATGGCTTTAGCTATAACAACATAGATTGCAATTATTGGAAAAATGAAAAAAAAGTATTTATCCAATATTTCTCACCTTATATATCATCTAAGCAGCTCAAAAAATTAGATGCCCGCCCCTCCTATAAAATTGCACAACAATTAGTTCGTACCAATAATACCCGAAAAGCAATACCATTTGCGCTTAAAGCCACTTGGATTTCAAAATCCTTGAGACCTTTACTCTCTATCTTTAGGCAAATTATTAAAACAAAATTTTTTAATTAACATAAAACCACGCCCGACTGCCATTATTATATTATTTTTGGCAAAAAAAGACTTTACCTCGGAATGTTACACTACAATTTTATAACCGTAGAAGGAAATACGGGTGCCGGAAAAACCAGCTTGGCGCAAAGACTTGCCCAAGATTACGGTGGTAAACTTATCTTGGAAACCTTTGCCGACAATCCTTTCTTAGCCGACTCTTATGCCCAGCCCGAAGCCTTCGCTTTTCGCAATGAGGTATATTTTCTAATGGACAGAGTGGAGCATTTCAAACAAGAAATTCAGCATCTTCCCCTCTACAATTCGCTGCATATAAGCGATTATGTTTTTGAGAAATCTTTGTTGTATGCGAAAGTAACCTTGCCCGACATTGAGTACCAGCTTTTCGAGCGCGTGTTTAATATGGTACACAACCAAATTCCGCTGCCGGAGTTGCTCATTTACGTACACTCCACGCCCGACCGCCTTATACACAACATTCGCAAAAGGGGCAGAATGTTTGAACAAGTAGTACGCCGACAATATTTGCAGGACGTAGAAGATGTGTATTTCAATTATTTTGAAGACAACAAACACCAATTGCGTATTCTTATTGTTCATGCCGATGATATTGATTTTGTACATAATGAAAACGACTACCATAAAATAGTCGAAGCCTTGCAGCATCATTACTTGCCCGGCATTCACGATTTACGTTTCTAAAAAATATGCCTGTTGTGGAATTTTCAAAAGTAATTTATGACGCACCGAAAATAGCCATCTGTATTGACCGTCTTTGCAAACAACTCATAGAAGTACACGGCGATTTTTCAACATCGGTGCTAATAGGTTTGCAGCCGCGCGGAATTGCACTTACACAACGTATTTTTTCCCGCCTGAGCAGCATGCTCCAAAAGGAAATAAACTGGAGTGCCTTAGATGTTTCGATGTATCGCGATGATTTTCGCCACAACCAAAAATACATTGAAATGTATCCTACCTCCATCTCTGTAAATTTGGACAACAAAAAGGTTATTCTCATTGACGATGTTTTGTTTACCGGACGAACCATTCGCTCGGGACTTGATGCTTTGCTGGATTTTGGGCGACCTGCTTCGGTAGAACTCTTGGTGCTGATACAGCGCAACCTTAGTTTGCATTTTCCTATTGCGCCCACCTATATCGGCAAAAGAGTCGATACCCTTTCTTCGCAGTCTATTCGGGTGCAGTGGCAAGAAAAAGATGGAATTGACCAAGTAATTTTAATTGATAAAAAATGGTAATGGCTTCGCACAACGCAGAAAATTCCGAACAAAAATTTTTATCGCAGCCGCATTTGCTGGGCATAAAATATCTTACTGCTGCCGACATTCGCTTAATTTTACATTCTGCCGCACAGTTTAAAGAAGTTTTGCAACGCCCCATCAAAAAAGTGCCTTCCCTGCGCGACCTTACCATTGTAAATCTTTTTTTTGAAAACTCTACCCGCACCCGTATTTCTTTTGAACTGGCAGAAAAACGCCTTTCGGCAGATATTATCAACTTTTCGGCAAGTGCCTCGTCGGTAAACAAAGGTGAAACATTGCTCGACACCATCAACAACATTTTGGCGATGAAAGTAGATATGGTGGTAATGCGCCATCCGCAAGCAGGCGCAGCCATGTTTTTGTCGCAGCATATTTCGGCAAGTATTGTCAATGCCGGAGACGGCACGCACGAGCATCCGACCCAAGCTTTGTTGGACGCTTTTTCGCTGCAAGAGATTTTGGGCAATCTTTCGGGAAAAAAAATAGCCATTATCGGCGATATTGCACACTCACGCGTGGCTCTTTCCAATATTTTTTGCCTACAAAAGCTCGGCGTGAAAGTACGCATTTGCGGTCCGGCAACGCTTATTCCGCGCTATTTGGAAGATTTGGGTGTAGAAATTTCGCACAACATTGACGATACTTTGCAGTGGTGCGATGCGGCTAATGTTTTGCGCATTCAGTTAGAACGACAACACATTCGCTATTTTCCTTCTTCCAGAGAATATACCCAATATTTTGGCGTAAATAAGGCGCGTTTAGACCGTTTGGAGAAAAAAATAGTGATTATGCACCCGGGACCGATTAATCGTGGTGTGGAAATAGATAGCGATGTAGCAGATTCTCAGCAATCTATTATTTTGCAGCAAGTAGAAAATGGTGTTGCAGTGCGTATGGCAGTTTTGTATCTTTTGGCGGAACGCCTCCGCAAACATTAAGCGAATTTATACCAAAATTGCACGAAAATTGCGTATCGGGTTAGGTATTATTAAGTGTAAGTATCCTCCCAGCAACTTTGGGTGCAAAAATATGCTTGGGGGACCTCTTCGTTTTCTTTGCTTGTCCAAAGAAAACGAAGCAAAAGAAACGACACTTTTTTCAAGGTATTTTTGCCCCATACGGGCAAAACCGCAGCTTTTTGGCTAAATTTTTTCCAAGGCTTCAAAAATTTTTAACGCCAAAAAACTGCTATACTGCGAAAAAAGATTCTTACCCCTTTTCTGATAGGCAATCATTATTCGATTTTGGTATTATTCGGCAGCGACTTCGCTTTTTTGCCAGCGATAATCTATCGGAAAATCTTTTATTCTGTGCGAATGTTCGTCTATTTCCAAAGGAGAAATATCTAAGTAGGAGATTTTGTTGCAGCGCAAAATACGGTCGGCGGAGAGTGCCAAACCTTTGAATATGCCGTATTCTTTAATAGAATTTTTGCTAAAATTGGAACAACTCATTTCAAAAGAGCAGCGTTTTCCCAACTGTGGCGAAAAAGCGTTTTGGTACATCCACATACTTCCTTTCAGCATTAGTGTTATTGGATTATAGCGCGCAAATGCACCAACTTGCTTGTTTTCCATCAAAGCAGTATTGTTGTAGCTCACTTGCGTAATGTGCGCTGTTGCTTGCGCGGATTGTTGTTGCAACCACGCGCGATTATCGTATTGAAACTGGCTCTGTGCCGAAAGATTTTTTATGCTAAAAAAAATACTAAAAATTATGAGTATGCTGATGTAATACGCTTTCATACTTTGCACCCTATTTTACTTCAGCAATTTGGCATTTGCCGGAATTTGATAATTGAGCATTTTGCTATCTACGGCATCGTTGATTAGAAAATTGCTGTAAACCGTTTTCTGAATCATACTGTCGTTGGGCGCGAGGTAATTAATTTCGGTAATGTTTGATGGCAAGGTAAAATTTCCTACTTTTTTGTACACATCAAAAAATACTTTGCGCAAACAGGTTTCATTTATATCGTAATATGCCATAAAAATTGGTGCATCGTTTTCATGCACCAATTCTACACGCTGCACCGGATTATCTACGTGAATAGCTTTCCAGTTTTGGATAATATAGGTTTCTTCGGCATCGGCAGATATTAAGCCAAAGCCGAGTTCTTGCAAGCCAAGGTCGGCGGTTTTGTGCCTAAAAAAATACGCAAACAAATTGATATCGGAGCTCAAGGCAAAGTTTTGCTCACTTATCAGCGTATTGTTGGTGGGGTCGTAGGCTTTGAACTCGCCTTTGTTGTTGGTACTAATAAAATACTCTTGCGGATACGTGAAATGTGACAACATTTTGCTGCCATTGGCACCAAAGAAAATATCGGCTTCTATGCGTGTAGTAACGTTATTGTGGAGTTGGCGAATGGTAAGATGCGTTTGCAGTTGCTGCACACTCTGATACCAAACAAATCCACCATTTATTACCAACAAAACTATGGGCAGTATCACCCAAAACAATCCTTTTTTTTGCATATTTTCAACAATTAAGCAATCATTACACCTTTTTGCTGCAAGATAGGAATTTCTGTAAAATTATCTTGATGAATACTGCCGGGTACAAATACAAATTTGCGGTCGTAGAGATAATCGTGTAGGCGAAAACTCACCCAATACTCATTGCTCAATACGGCTGCGTCTTTTTCAAAACTATCTATTTTTACACAAGTTTGGCTTCCGAGTTGTTCTATAATAGTAGTAAATGCCGTAGTTTTTAGCATTTTGCCATCTACTTCGCCAATACCTTTCGAGGCGACCAATACGTTTTGCAGATTTTTGTCTTTGTTGTTAATAATGTAAGTCGAAAACAACGCCAATCCGTCTTCTGTTTCTTTTTCCGGTACTACCGCCAATATAATATCTTCGACCTTGCGAAATGAAATATCTCTTATCATTTTATAATTTTTTTGTGCTAATTTGAACAAGCGAGATGAACTTTAGTTTAAATTTTCCTACATGCGCACATTTTTCATGCCAAAACGTGTATTTTTACTTTTTCGCAAAAAAAAATTAACTGTCATTTTGATTGTATTTTATCAGCCAGATATTCAAGAAGGTTTTTCGGAATTGAGTGCCGAAGTTTCGCATCATTGTATTAAAGTGTTGCGGCATCGGCAGGGTGATATTATTTTTTTGTTGGATGGGAAAGGGAAAAAATATCGCGCGCGTATTGTGCAGGCGCATCCAAAACATTGTGGCGTAGCCATAGAAGGCATAGAAAGTGAACAAAGCGCGCCTCAGCCTGCCGTTCATTTGCTGATAAGTCCTACCAAAAACCAAGACCGAATGGAATGGCTTTTGGAGAAAGCTACGGAACTGGGACTTACGCATTTTCAGCCCGTATTGTGCCAACGCACCGAAAAGTTGAAGCTCCGCTACGAGCGTTTGGAGAAGGTGGCAATTTCGGCAATGCAGCAATCGATGCACTTGTACAAGCCCGTTGTGGGCGAAATGTTGCCTTTTAAGCAACTTATGGCGCAGTGGGCGACCAACGATTCGGCGCAAAAATTTATAGCGTATATAGATTCCGAGTCGAAGCCGCCGCATATTTTTGGGGAAATAGTGCCGGGCAAAGATTGTGTAATTTTGATTGGTCCCGAAGGTGATTTTACCGAAGAAGAAGTACAAATCGCCCGAAGTGCGGGATTTCAGTTGGTGAGTTTGGGTAAATATCGCCTCCGCACGGAAACAGCCGGATTGGTGGCTTGTCATTCGGTGAGTTTGGGGAATGAATAAGTCTTAGTTGATTATTTTTACTTTTTAATAAATTTCCCTATATAATTCTGCTTTTTGGCAATTCCATAAACAAAGTATATCCCCGAAGGAAAATCGAAGGTATTAATTTCGGCATTGAAGTCTATCGTGGGATTAAAGTTTATTTTTTGTATAGCTCCCAGCGAATTTATAAGGTATAGCGATTCAATATTGCAGTTTTCGCACGTTATATTTACATAATCTTGGGCGGGATTAGGGAAAATATTTAGCTGAAGGCTGTTCTGTAATAGTTCTAATCTGTTATCGGGTACATAAGCAACCCAAGTACGCGCTTGCTTAATAACAAGACGATTATCACTTGTAATTTTGTATTCTATTTCCATCGCAAAGTTGTCGTTTTCTTCCGCCTTGTACAACAAAGCAAATCGGTCGTGAATTACGGTTAGATACGCTCTTATTTCACTCAGATATTGCGGCTGCATAAGGATAGAATCATTGCCCACAAGATTGGAATGGCGTATAAGTATAAAATCGTTTTCACTGACGCGTACCTTATCCAGCAAAATCTCTTCGGAAATAGCATTGGGCGTTGGGTTGGTAATCAAGTCTTCACCAACTTGCGAATTTAGATAAAACGTATTGTTCGTATTGTATATCGGGTCAATACTGACTCCTACTCCATTGGCTTTTTCATCCGTATAATTTAAGTGACATAGCACGCCCATCGCTCCTGCAAAATGATTTACGTTGTAAAATTCCCGCTCTTCGAAGGCTCTCAAATTCCAAAAACTTGCATACACTTGTTTGATAGATTTGGCAATATGTCCTTCGTCGGGATATTGGGTTTTTGAAGTGTATAATCCTGCTCCGTTAAAACCGGGCAAATCCTCCACATTAGAACTCGACCTGCATCTAATAGAAGCCGTTGCCGGAAACGATTGCTGCATTGCCTCCAACTCGTTCATCATCCAATTTGGCATGGGCGAATCATTTATTTTTTCGCTAAATTCCTTTAGTTTTTCTTCTCTTACTGTTATGTCCGCCTGAAATTCGGCTTGGTTCATTATCGTTTTTATTTCCTCGAAAAGATGATTGTATTGCATAAATTCTTGGTAGAAATAAAAAGGCACACCAAATCCGTCCGGTATTACGCCTTCGGGAAAACCAAAAGTGTGCATCTCGGCAACATTGGCACATTTGGCTCCATATCCATCGTACATATCGAAAGAAATAGAAGCTAATGGCAGAATTGAAGTATAGTTTAGGTTTAAAGGTGGAATTTGTTCCTCATCCGGTCGCATATCTTCAAACCAATCATTTACTTCCTGCACACTTGCTTCCCGAATAAAAAAATGGTCTTGCTCTACTTTAAAATAGATGTAATGACCCAATAAATTGGCAATAGAATCGATTGACAAAGGATTGCGAATAAACGCATTGGGAATATTATCTTGTATGGCTCTCAGATTTACATGCGACAGTGGCGTTTGCATAACGGAAGTTATTATTCCGCCCACACGCGGAAGATAATTCGGCAAAGCCTCGTAAAAAACAATATCTTTTGGTCCGGGTGTTTCCGCTAAGTCCATCTGACGAAATAAGCCAAATCCTTCCGCAATATTTAAACCCAAATAATTGATATCCGCATTTGCCTCTTCTTCAAAAAGAACGGGAACTCTGGAGTTTTTATACAAAATTGAGTCCCGCTGATATTCATCAATATTGGCAATAGTAATCAGGTGCGACAAGTTGTTTTTCAAAAAAGGCATATTTGCCGCGAGTAATTCGTATGTTTTTTGCACCACTGCAAAATCATCGCCGTTTCCGTTGCTATAATTAAAAGAGAAAGTGCCTAAAGTACCATTGCTCGACGCAACCGTAGGGTGATAAATAATTTCTCCTTTTTTTACCTGTTCACCTAAATAATCTATGCCCATCGCATTGGCGAAATTCGCATGAAGCGCATACGTGTTGGAGTTGATAAAATACGTTTTGGGTTGCGATGTGAGAAAGTCGGTGATAATGTATTTTACATACACTTTGCCGTTTAAAAATTCCGCCCACTGAACAAAATCTTCTGTAACAGACAGTTCCTTAAATGTAGTAAAATTATCTACCGCCACCAATCCATCATTTATAGGTATAGGCGCAGCAGCATTGAGTGGATTTTGCCTTGGCATATCCTGAAATTCCACAACATCATCTATACCATCTTCGTCTGTATCTGCCGGCGAGTCGATGGCGTATTCCAACACTTGATAATATTCTATCGGATACGCTGCTGTAGATTCCATGATAATGGTTGTGCCTGCATTTCCGAGCGTCATCGAAGTCGCCAATGTAAAATCGGCACTCACATCGTGCCTCACTTTTAGAATATAGTAATTGTCGGTTGTAGAATTTACTGCTAAGCGAACACTCCCGTCTGTATCAACAGCATAATTTGAAGCGGATACTTCTTGCGCATTTGCCACATAAATATTGGGCAGTATAAATGGTAACACACAAACAGTTGTAAGTAAAATACGCTTCATAACAATGTATCATCAACTTAACTATGCAGCCGAAATAGCAAACTATTATATAAAAATACGCTATATTTCTGAGAAAATCGTCACCCGAATGTAAAATTTTTCGTGGGAAATGAAATTTTGTATCTTCAACAAAAAAATAAGGCGGATAATATTTACATTATCGCGCCTTACCAATTGAGCTATGCTTAAAAAATAAGTTTATTTCAAAAACTCGCTCTCCTTATTAATAAAAAATGAAAAAAAATTAGTTTGGTCTGTTGGTAAAATTCTTATCTATCACTTTTCCTGCTGCATTGTATTTTATTTTTTCCAACATTTTACCATTGTCGGCATACACATACACAATACGGCTGGCACCTGTTTTCATAGGTTCTTCTTTTTCGTCTAAATATATTTTTTCGCTCAGGCGGTTGTTGTTGTTATACACATACTGTTTAATTGCATAATCTTCGTTGCTGCCATCGCCCAAACGGTAGCTAAGTTGGTCCATTTTGTTGTAATAACGCTCTTCTACCAAGCGGTCTTTTTTGTCGTATTTATAGCGAATAATACACGCGCGGCTATCCAAAAGTTGCTTGTTGTTGTCAAAATAACGCTCTTCTACCAAGCGTCCTTGCTTGTCGTATTCGGTTTGCACTACTGCTACATCGTTGCTGAGTAGTTGTTCGTTGCTATTGTAGTATTCTACCGACATTTTGTTGTTTTCATCATCGTACAAATACTTTATTACCGACGGACCTTCAATGGTAGGTTTGTACAAGTTTAGGCTTGTATCATAAAAACGCTGTTCGGTTTGTTTTCCTTTGTTGTCGTATTTGTACTCGTAGGCGGCAATTCCCAACTGGTTGGGAACCAAGTTTCCTTGTTCGTTGTAATTGAGAATGCGTACAAGGTGATTTTCTGTATCGTAATACGATTTTTCGATTACATCTGTTCCTACATTTCTCACTTCTTCTCGCAGGTTTTTGGTTTCCAACATGCGGTAGTTTTGGGCAATGCTTTTAGCTTGGCTCATACTTAGCATTATTCCGATAATTAGCATAACTCTTTTCATAATTAATATTTTTTCAAACAATTTTTAAAAGAGTATATCCAATACCGTGCCAATTTTAGCATTTAATATTTATCAATAATTTATTAACTCATTATAAATTACTTATAAATTATACTTTTTTATATATTAAATAATAATACTAAAAAAGATGCTTGTACAAATTTTTAGAAAATAATAAAAAAGACCAAAGAATAAAGCATATTGGCGCAAAAAACTTAATTTTAGCCTCAAAAGATTTTATGAAGATATTTTGTGTAGGCAGAAATTATGCAAACCATGCTAAGGAATTGGGCAATCAAGTTCCTACGGAGCCGATTATTTTTTCTAAATACAGCACGGCATTGCTAAAAGACAACAAAGATTTTTATTATCCCAATTTTTCGCAGAATATTCATTATGAGCTGGAATTGGTATATAAAATTTGTAAAAACGGCAAGTATATCGACGAAAAATTTGCCCAAAACTACTACAATGAAGTTACGCTGGGCATTGATTTTACGGCACGGGACTTACAGCAAAAGTGTGCCCAAAACGGCAAACCTTGGGAAATAGGCAAAGCATTTGACAATAGCGCACCTATCGGCAAATTTGTACCCTTAGATAGTCTGGCTACGCCCGAAGAAATTACTTTTTCGCTGCGCAAAAACGGCGAAGTGGTACAACAGGGAAATTCGATGGATATGATTTTTACTATTGACAGGCTGATTAGTTATATTTCTACCTTTTTCACATTACAAACCGGCGATTTAATTTTTACCGGTACACCCGAAGGCGTTGGTGCTGTAAGCATTGGCGATACCTTAGAAGCGTATTTGGGCGATACTTTATTGTTGAAAACAGCCATAAAATAGACGCGCATGGTGTTAGCCGTAAACTAAATTTTTTGCTACTTCGCATTTAGCCCGCCAAAACATAATTTACGGTATATTCCATATCTTCGAGGTTTTCATACACTTTGGGGACTAAGTTTTCGTCTAAGAAAAAGGCGAAAATCTGGGCGATTTTGTTGCGCAAATCTTTAGGATTTTCCAAGTTTTCTTTCTCCATAAATTTTTTCAGATAAACGTAGGTCTGTTTAAACTTTTCGTTGGAAATATATTTTTGCTCCTGCGGTTGTTTATTATTATTTGGGTTTTGGGGTTGCTTTTTAGGTGCTTCCTTTTCCAATTCGTCAATGTTTGGCAACACATAGGCTTTCGGCAATTTTGCTTCGGTTTTCTGTTCGTTTGCTGCCGAGGGCAAGGTTTGGTACGTAAGTTCCTCTTCTTGGGGCGTTTCGGTAGTTTCTTCTGTTGTGGCTATGGTATTTTGTGTCGGAATTTCATTTTGTGCTTCCAAAGGCATTATCTCCAAGCTATTTTTGAGCAACTGAAGCAAATTGTTTTTAAACTGCAACACTTGCCGATACCGCCAATGCGAAGGGTAATACAACTTATGCTGTATATCTTGCGGAAACTGCTGCGAGCTGTCGTCTGCTTTTATTGCAATACTCGGCTGCCCGCTACCAATACATTTTCCGTATTCATAATACAAAAATGGCAGTGCCTGCGACAAATCGAATATCCACACAGCCACTTGCTTTATTCCTTGAATTGCCGTAGGCGTGTCGGCAAATTTTTGTACCAAACAGTTCCAATTATTTTCCTCCGCTATTTCTTGCATCAGCGCAATCAATTCCTCTTGGTTGTGTGCAAAAAGATTAGATTTTCCCAAATCGGGTAAAATAATACCAAATTCTTTTATCGGATTGTTCGTTTTTTTCATTAATTTGCCTTAACTAAATATCTTTTTTATATTTGGATTTATTTAATTTTTTCACGGGGTGAAGGTAGTTTTATTATGGCATTTCACATTAACATAGTTTGTCCAAATATAGTAAAATTTTCCTTTTCACACCTATTTTTATCATTACTTTTTATAGATTTACTTTCTATATAAAAAACGAAATTTTATAGCAATATGCTGGATAAATTAAAAGGTATTAACTCCATTTTTACGGTTGACTGTGTTATTTTTGGATTTGACGGACAAACCCTTAATGTACTACTTATAGAAAGAGGGGAAGAACCTTACGAAGGTGCTATGGCAGTTCCCGGCGACTTTGGTATGCACGACGAAGACTTGGACGCTGCGGCTTATCGCGTGCTTTCGGAGCTTACGGGCTTGCGCGATTTGTACATGGAACAGGCAGGAGCTTTTGGCGGACTGCATCGGCATCCTTGGGGAAGAATTATTACCGTTTCTTATTACAGCCTTATCAATATTGAAGAATACAATATTACGCCCGCCTCTTTTGCCAAAACTGCCCAATGGTATCCGGTAAAAGATAAACCTCCCTTGGCATTCGACCACGACCTTATTTTTGAAGATGCTTACAACCGTTTGCGTGAAAAAATTCAACGCTACCCTATTGGTTTTGAACTTTTGCCACGTAAGTTTCCGCTTTCTACGCTTCAAAATTTGTACGAAGCCATTTTGGATATTGAAATGGACAAACGAAATTTTCGGCGCAAAATATTGAAAATGAACATTTTACAAGAATTAGACGAAAAACAAGAAGGCGTTGCTCATCGTGCAGCTACACTTTATGAATTTGACCCTGAAAAGTACGAGCGACTGAAAGAAAAAGGCAATAGTTTTGAGATTTAATGCCTACTTTTCCATTTTCAATAAAGGCTCCACCAATTCCATTACTTGCTGCGTGCCTCCCAAGTTTTGAACAATGTATTGTTTCGCCTTGTGTCCGGCTTCATTTCTTTTATCGGCTTGTAGCAATTTTGCCATAATATTTTCCAAATCCGAAAAATCACTACACGAAAAAGCTGCCTCCAACCCAATCATATCTACCGCTTCTTTGAAACGAGCGAATTTCGGTCCAAAAACTACGGGCAATTCGTACACTGCTGCCTCCAAAATATTGTGTATTCCTTTGCCAAAACCGCCTCCCACATAAGCAATTTCTCCATAGCGATATATTTTCGACAACATTCCCACAGCATCTAACACCAGCACCCGCGCACTTTGTAGTGGTGTTTCTGTCGTAATTTCCGAATAGCGAATACTGTTAAATTCTGCCATTTTTAGCTGTAATTTTTTTATCGTTTCGGGATAAATTTCGTGTGGCACAAGCAAACACTTGAAATGGGGGAACGTTTTCAGAAGTTTATACAACATATCTTCATCTTCTTGCCAGGTGCTTCCCGCCACCAATAATAATTCGTTATTTTTGAATTTTTCCACAAAAGTATAATCGCAACTTTGCTGCTTATTTTTCCAGACTGTATCAAAGCGCGTGTCTTTTCCCTGTACAATTTTCTCTTCCGCCACACCTATTTGCTGCATAAGTTCTACCGAAATTTGGTCTTGTACCACCACATAGCTAAACTGTCGCAAGGCTTGGCGCAATAATTTTCCATGCGGCTTAAAGTATATTTGATTAGGCAAAAATTTTGCCGAAATAAGCAAAAACGGTATGCTGTTTTTCGCTAATGCTTCGCTAAAATTGAACCATATTTCATATTTTACAAAAATTGCCAAAGCAGGGCGAATATATGACAACCACTGTTCGGCATTTGCCGGCGTATCCAAGGGCAAATAGCTCACCAAATCGGCGAGCGGATAGTTTTTGCGCAGCGTATAACCCGAAGGAGAGAAAAAAGTAAGCACTATTCGATAAGCCGGATGTTCTTTTTTTAGTTGTTCAATAAGCGGTCGCGCTTGCTCAAATTCGCCTACAGAAGCGCAGTGAATCCAAACAGAGGGCGCATCAGCAATATAAGGCGGTAATTTTTTTCTACCGGATACCCACAGTTTTGCTTTTGGGGAGAAAAAAGCCGCTATTTGCATAAAAAATTGCAACAGCAGTTGGATGATATAGTACAAAAAACGCCAAAACATGCCGCAAAGCAACACATTTTGGCGGATATTTTTCGTGAAAGTCTGTTTTTTATTATTCAATGCGCGGAATTAATCCGCGAACGCCCATATCTACCACGTTTTCATTGAGCGTTGGTTCGTACAAGCCGTTGCCATTCAAATCCTGCCACTCAAAACTATTGTTGATAGAAATGCCGCAGTTAATATTAATATTGTCCGTTTCGTTTCCGGTAATAACCAAAGGCGTTTCAAAAATGCCCGTTACCAAACACGAACCTGCCGGAATAGCAGAAGTAGCAAACAAAGGATTGGGAACAGTAGTTGCCGGAGCCTGCCCTTGTATTACGCTCACATTGGCAATATGCGGCTCAAAAGCCCAAAAACCTTGTTTTTTGTTGGCATTGATACTCAAACTTTTTTCGTTGATGGTAAAAGTTTTTACATAAGTATTGCTTCCTACAAACGAAGCCAAAGTGCCGCTGTAAGCAACATTATTTACCCAAAAATCAATGTCATATTTTTGGTACGACAGTGAAATGCGCACATACGGATAAACGCCCGGAGGAATATCTTTTAGCGACATAGAAAATACATTTTCATTGCCCGAAGTGTAGCGTGCTTTATCAAAATCAATGGCTTCAGAGCCGCCTTGCGTGGTAGTGGGACTATTGAGCAAAACTGTACCATTGTAAGCAGGAATATCATTTGCTTGCGAAAGTTCTATATAATGAATACCCAACAACTTAAAGTCGGGCGTTTGGGCAGCATTGCCGGAACTTACAGCTACTTCTTGCCCGAAATTGTTCAATCTTGCTTGCTCGGCATTGAAAGAAAACGAAAAATTGAGTTGAGGTTCTTCCGCTGTGGAAGATTCTTTGGTGCAATTGCTTAATGTAAATGCCAATAAAGCTACGAATATGATTTTTTCAACCGTCATTATTTTTGTTTTTGCTTTAATTACTATTACTAAAAAGGTGAATGTACCCACTTAAAGATTTACCCACAATTTCAATACCCTGACTATTGCGTTCCAACACATCGCAAGTGTAGTAATACACACCTTCGCTTAGTTTTTTGCCGGATTTGAAATCAGTTCCGTCCCAATTTAGGGCAGGTTCTTGGGTTTCAAATACCAAATTTCCCCAACGATTATATACCTTAAAGTCCACGCTACTCACAAATCTGTTTTCTCGTGGCACGAACAAATCATTCATCTGGTCGCTGTTGGGTGTAAACGTATTCGGCAAGTTGTACGACAAGCAACTCTCCTTGCATATTTCATTGCTAAATACACTTTCGTTGCCTACGGAGTCTATGGCAGTAATGTAATAACACGCTGCTAATGAACCCGTTAGTGTGTGCGCAAAGGAGGTATTATTTACGCCAACTACATTTTGAAGCAAGGCAAATGCTGAATCTTCGGGTGGCGAAAAGTAGATATTATACGATACAATATCTTCTACGCAACTAATATTTCCCAAAATCCAACTCAGCCGATTCTGGTTGTAGGTTTCGGATATTTCTTCGGGATTTTCTTCGTCACAATCGTTGGCAACCGACAAAATAGGTGCACAAGGAGGAATATTGTCGATGGGCACAGCGCAGTTTTCCTGCGAAAGATTGATTAAAGGCGATGGCAAACCTTCGCTGTAATACGAACCTTTGGCTTTTACATAATAGCAGTACGTTTTGCCATTGGTAAGCATTTTATCTTCGTAATATGGTATCGCAGCACTGGCAATGGAATCGAAAGGCTGCCCGTCTGAGGCGCGGAAAATAGCATATTCGTAATTTTCCCAAGGCACAAATTCCTCCCAACTCAAATTAAGTTGATTATCCGTAGGTGAAATAGTAATAAAAATACTGGACGCAGCTTCGGTACTTCCCAACAATGTGCCATTATTCACATAAAAATTTATCTTGTAGGTATAAGCCTTATTTTGCGTGTCGAGGCCGTTGTCCAGCAAAACAGTATCGTTGGCGGTGCTGTAATAATTTGCCGTAAAACTTTGTAGCGTTACAAAATTTTGTCCGTTTAAGCCCTCCGCTCTTTGAATTTCGTAAGTATAAGGTGGTTTGTTTACAAGTGTGTCCAAATCTTCAAAATTAGGTTTCGACCAACTTATGCGCATTTGTCCGTTCGCCGCATCAGTTGCTTGTACCGATACTTCCAAAATAATAGGAATATTCTGCGGCAAATCTACACACACCCCTTCGCTGGCAACACTTTTTGAAATATTTATGGGAAAATTGCTGGAAGTTTGCACATCTGCAAAACGCGCCACGATTCTGTAAGTGTATGTAAGTCCATGAATTGCCGTAGCGTCTGTATATTGATAATCGGTCACATTATCTGCCAGCAAAGTATAGGAATTATCCAAACCCTCCGTACAATTATCAAACGCGTCAGGGTCACAGTTGGGTTTCCGCCAAACTTCAAAACCCAAAAATTTCTCAGAATCGGCGCAAGTATAAGGATTTTCCCAACTTACAATTACGTTTTCACCTTGCACCTCTGCCATTACATTTTGGGGCGGCGGTGCTACTACGTGAATGAGCCAAGTTTCCAAATCTACCAACGGAATAGGCACACCATTGTAAATGTAGCTGTCTTCTGCCTTAAAAACCACAATATAATCCGTGCTGTAAATATGGTCGCAATTTGTTTCCCACCGAAAAATACCATCGGCACTGCCAAAATTATTGTTCGCGGTAAAAATAGCGGGAGAATTTTGCTCTGCCAACTCCAACGGACCACCATAAGCCGTAAGCGTTATAAACTGTGAAGGACTATCGGGGTCGGTTGCGTGGACATTTATTTCCAACACATCACCCAAAAACACACAAGTATCTTGTAAACTGCTTATTTCCGGCGGACGATTGTCGGTATCTACAATAGTTATTTGCATATCGCGCGTCATACTGCCTATTTTTACACCATTTCTAAATTCTTGTATCAAAATGGCAATATTATAAATTCCTACTTCCTGCGGACTATTCCAAATGAGTTCGCCGTTGTTGGGATGAATACTTATTTGGTTGTCGGGTCCGGGTGTTACTTCATTGGGATAGCGGTAGTTTTCGACATCTGTACCCAAAGATTTTTTAGGCGGAATTATTTGAAAATACAAACTATCTCCATCTATATCAAAGGCGTTGGGATTGTGAATAAATATTTCGCCTATTTGCCCATAATCAATGGGCGGCTGGTATAAAATAGGCGAATTGTTGTAGCCAAAAAATTGCGGGTTGAGAACAAACAAAGTATCTTCAATAAAAAAAGGAATATTTACCGATTCGCCAAAGTTGATATTGATAATACTTTCGATACGGTTGGGGTCGCGCACCGAAACTACGTATTGCGGAAAAGCTCCCGGATAGGTGTGATAGGCTTCGTAAATATTGAGCCGTGTGTTTCCTCCGGGAAGATTTTCGCCTGAAGGTATGCCATTCGAGCCAACGGGTCCGTTTACGCGCAGTATTTTAGAAGTATTGCCATCGCCCCAAAAAATGTCTAAAGAGTCGCGGTCTGCCAGTAAACTTTGCGGGTCGTCTGTACGTGTGTACGTAAATACACGAAATAAATAGCGAAGCGGTTGTCCGGAAAGTGGCGCGTGTTGGTACGTTATTTCTCCGGCGCGATTGTGCGTAGCATTAGCCGTTTCAAAAATTGCCAAGCTAAGTATTATGCCATATAAAATTAAAAAATGAAATCGCGTCAACTTACTTGCTCGAAACATAGTACAAATTATTTTGCGAAAGACAAACATCATTAAGAAATTCAAGAATTATTTTAAAAGTCGGTACCCAGCGAAATGTACATCATGCGGTTGTTGCGTTTTCCACTATCAATTCCCCAAGCACTATCAAATTTCACAAAATAACCCAAAATTTTGGAACGAAGTCCCCAACCATAGCCAAAAACGATAGGATTTTTGAAATATTGTACTTGTACCGATACCGGAGTTTCGGCAGGATTTCCGTACTGATAGGTATAATAGCGATTTGCTTCGTCCCAAGGGAAACCCGTTTCCCAAGCAGTACCCAAATCGGAAAAACCTACTAACTGAAAGTTGCGCAAAAATTCGGAGCGTATAGGTTTTTTTACCAAATAGGCAAACAAAGGAACACGCAATTCGCTGTTGAATACTGCAAACTTAGAACCGTTGCGCACATTGAAAGGAAAACCGCGCAAATTGGGTGCCGTAGCTTGAAACGCATAATTGGCTGTTTCGGAAAAAGGCGTTTCGTAATCAAACTTTTTGGTTTGGTCGAACATCCACCAGTTTTCTACTGCACCCAAATAATACACCATTTTTCTATTGCCAAAAGAGTAAGCACCCGCAAGTCTATTTGCCCAAATAATATTGCGATGCACACGCTGATAGTGCCTAAAATCTATGCCTGTTATGTACAAAGTGCCGGGCTGAATGGTTTTGAAAATTACATCGGATTCGTTCAGCGAAATATCCATTTGCTGATGCGCTTCGGCATATATTTTCCAACGCGTACCATTTAAAATGTTTTGGGCTATTTGAATAGTATTATCGAATACATACTCTGCTTTTACAGAAACCCAATTTTCTTCGTAGGAAGGAAAATTTAAAGTGAGTGTATCCTGCGAAACCGTACTAATTTTATCGTTTCGATAAGCTACATAAAATCGTAAACTGCGAATAATATCCAAAGGATAAATAAACGTGCTTTGAATGTAGGTATTGTAGTTTCGCGCTTCCAAAACATACTCAAAATCGCCTACGGGAATACTGTAACTGTTTTTATCTACCTTCCGATAGAGTAAGAGTTTTTTATCTAATCGTTTTTTTAGGTTTTGGTATTCTACAAAATATTCCGAACCGGAAAAATTAAATGGCAAGCGAAATCCGCCAATTACGCGATAATCTTCCATTAAGTCGGACGTGCCTATTTTGATAAGTCCTTGCAAATCGGTTACAAACAAGCCTGCCTGCACATTGGCGTTGAAACTTTCGTAGCGATTGAACATAATGCTGTTGTCCAGTTCCGCATCAATATAATCTACGGCAAATCTTGGCGCATAGGTTCTCACTCGCGAACGGCGCAAAGCATTGATGTTATCCAGTACATCGGGCGAAAAACTTGTGCCATCTCCGGTATCATTTTCTTTCGTATCTCGCAGTGTATCATATTTTTCCAACCAATCGAAATTCGACTGAAACTCGTAGGCAAAATTGGCGGATTCTTGGATAGTTTGGGTAGATGTATCCTTTTTTGTGTCACTTTCATTTACCTCTTTTGCTTTTACTACTTCTATCGGTTTTACCAAAAAATTAGAATCGACTGCTTCGCTCAATTTGTTTTCTTCGGCAAGTCGGGTGCGTTTTCTAAAAACGGTAGGGCGTGTAGTTACACCATCTGTATCCGTAAGGTCAGTATATTTTTGCGAGAAAATTTCATAATTCTCCTTATGCTCAAACGTAAATAATCTGCGTTTTGCCATAGCATCAACATCAACTTCCGAAATATTACGTTGGTAGTTCGTCAGCGGGAAATGAAATCCTGTTTCTTTGTAAATTTCCTTGTAACGCACCGAATCAATCATTCCTGCTGCATCCAATTCTTTCCAGTCAGTAGCATTAGTTATCAGCGAATCGCCTGCAAAATATACCAAAGTATCTATGCGCGCCAAAGTAGTATCGAAGCGCAAAGCATACAAATTATTTATACCATTTTCGTCGCCCAAATAAGCAAAATAATCCGGCGTATAAGCAAACGACTGTGTTTCGTTGGCAAGCGGTGTGTTGGTGAGACGACTCAGCACTTGGTTTTGTGGCGTGTGCAAAAAATCATAAAAGTAAAGGTCGTAGGTTGGTGCAGGCAAAATAGAGTCGAAACGCTCCTCGCGCAACGTATCGTCCAAGCGGTTGGAAGAAAAAATAAGCCCTTTTCGGTCTTTTTCCTTTAGGTTTACAAATTGCAAATGCAACTCATCAAAAAAGTCGTTGGTGAGTGCCGTCACTTTGGTATTGCTTATGGTGTATTCAAACAAATCCATCTGCCCATTGCGCATCGCCGACAAGTACAAGGTGTTATTACTTTCGCCAAAACAAGCATCTACTACTTGCTGAAACTTGGTAATATCGTAGGTAATGTGGTTTTTATCCGACATTTGCTGCAAACGAAGCATTATTTTATCGCGTTTTTCATAAATAACTGCCAAAATACTGCCGTCTTGGCTCCAACACAATATCGGATAGTTTCGCTCGATAGGTAAGTTGAAAGACTTGAAACTACTTTTTAGCAATTTGTGCGATTTTTGGGTGTTGGTGTCGTACAAACACACTTTGAGTAAGCCGCTTTCGTTGGTAGCGTAGGCTATATTATCGCCGGCGGGTTGATAGCGCGCATGTTCAAGGAAAAATGTGTTTTCTTTTTTCTTTACCGTTTTTACGCGCTCTTCGCTGTTGGGGAGTTCTTCGCGTTGTGTGGTATCTAAGGTGTATATTTGGCGTGTGTAGTCGAGCCAACTTTCGATAATTCCATTCATATCATTGCCCAAAACAAACAAAAAACCCGTATCGGCATTGCGATTGATGCGCGTAAGGTAGAGAATGTTGGGAATAGCGGCTTCGCCAAAATTGCTTACAATATAATGCCAAAGCGCGTGTCCGGCAAAGGTAGCTTCGGCTCCTTCCAAATTATTAAATTTTTCAAAACTATCGGCTTCAATGCTTTGCCGCAATTTGTCGTCAAGCTCAGTATTCCAGTCTTCGCCAATGTACGACACCAAACCGTTGATGTACCATTGGGGCAGATTGAGCAAAACAGCATTTTGGATAATTTCTTGTAGCGTTACGCCAAACAACAGATTTTCTAAATACACTTTTGCAATGCCGGTAAGCAGTTGTCGGCGCAGGTCGGTATGGTCGCCGTTGAAGTAGAGAAAAACCTTGTTGGCGTTGATTTGGGTAAGCCCCGAGCCTAAGTTTTCGTTGGTTTGGTAGCCAATATTGGTTTGCCGAAGGTCGGAATTGTTGTGATACACCATTATCTCAATTTTGCTGGGCAGCGTATGCTCCAATTTCGATTCTATGTACTCTTTGTTCAATTCTGCTTCGGTTATTACGTATTTGGCTAAATCTTGTCCTCCTTGATAAAAATACACCAAATAATTTTCGGTTTCGTAAAAAGACCATTCGTTGTCGTGATATTGTACTCTGTTTTTTCCAAATTCAATATTGAACGTCTGCGCCCAAGAAGTAGTAGCACCCAACAGACAATATCCCAAAATTATGTACCAAAAATTAATGAATTTTATCATATTCAAACTTAGTATAAAAAATCATTTACCTTAAAACAAGGCTTTTTTATGTATTTGTAACGTAATCAAAAACCAAAAGCGTATTTTATTTGTAAGGTATAACAAAGTTTTTTTAGTATTACGTAAAAAAATATTTTTGACGAAAATATGCTGCAAATTAAACAATTTACCTTTAATGATTTTTACGAAAATACGTACATTGTCCACAATGAAAGCAATGAATGTATCATTATTGACGCGGGTTGCTATACCACCAACGAAAAAAAACAACTAAAAGCGTATATAGAACAACAAAACTTGCAGCCTGTTCGCTTGCTGAACACACATTGTCATATTGATCACGTATTTGGCAACAAATTTATTGCCGAAACGTGGAATTTGCTCCCAGAGTTTCACGCCAACGAGTTGCCTTTGCTACAAGCAGTGCCTGTGTATGCCGAAAATTATGGCTTCAAAGTAGCTCCGATGGACTGGAAGGAGCCGTTTTTGTCGGAAAGTGGTACGCTTCATTTTGGCAATAGCAAAATTGAACTATTGTTTACGCCCGGACATTCTCCCGGCAGTTTGAGTTTTTATTTTCCGCAAGAAAAAGTTGTTTTTTCGGGCGATTCGCTTTTTCAACAAAGTATCGGCAGAACCGATTTGCCGGGCGGCAATTATCAAACCCTTATTCGCAGCATACAGTCCCAGTTGTTTTCCTTGCCCGATGAGGTGCAAGTGCTTTCGGGACACGGACGCGCCACAACCATTGGCGAGGAGCGAAAATATAATCCTTTTGTAGGCGAAGTAGCAATGCCCTAATCCTTCGATTTTTCGTAAAATTTTAGCGCGAGCGGCACTTTTATATTTTTTGTAGCAAAATATTTTTACTTTTTGGTTTAAATAAGTTAGATTTGGCATATTCTCCAAGCCTTATCTTATTTTAAACTTATGCGTAACGTATTTTTTTTCCTTTTGCTTAGTTTTTTGGTCTTCGGCTGCTCTTCCAAAGATAAAATTACCATTGATAACCACAATATTACGCCTGAAATGGCAGAGCTGCAAAACTGGCGATTTGTTTTCAGTGAAGCCATCGGCGATTCGGAAGAAGAAATAACAAAACCTTATCTGGATATTTCGCCCAAAGTAAATGGAAAATATTTCTGGGAAGATGCTTTTACTTTAGTTTTTTCTCCGGCAGCACCTTTGCCTCCGGCAACGGATTTTGAAATTTCTGCAACTAAAAACTTCCTCGACTTAGCACGCAATAAATCCGGCAAAAAATTGGAATTTTCGCCCATTCGATTTCATACGCCTTATTTGCAAATGCAAACCGCCGACTTGTATTGGGCATTGAGCAATAATGAAACAAAGGGCGCAACAGTTCTCAAAGCATCGCTCAATTTTAACTATCCTATAAATCCCAAAGAATTATCCGACAAACTCAGCATTGAAGCCAATGCGCAAAAGTTGCCTTACACCTTGCTCAACAGCGATGTGTCTAATAATATCCACGCCGAAATTTATAATTTAGCACAAAGCAAGGATTTTGCGGAAATAAATATTAATGTCGCAAATGGCTTGCCTATTTTCGGCTACAATGTTTTCACCAAAGAAAGCCTCCGCGCCGACAATTTGCCCCTACCCGACAAAAGCAAAATACAAATAATTGCCTGCTATCCCCAACACGACGGCTTGGGCGGCAAAATACAAGTAGTGTGCAACCAACAAATTCCCGAATCTAATATTAAACCACTTATCCAACTAAAACCCGCGCTTCCGTTTGAAGTAGAAATAACCGGAAATGGATTTAATATCGTCAGCGATAAATTTAGCGTAAACGATGCTTACACACTTACCATTGACAAAAAACTTAAAGGAATTATTGGCGACAATCTGGGAACAAATTTTGTAAAATCATTCACTTTCGGAGAAATAAAACCCTACTTAGCTTTCGACAATGAAAAAGCAATGTACTTAGGTGCCGATGGTTTTAAAAACCTGAGCCTGCAAGTGTATGGTATTCCCGAACTCGAAGTGCGCGTTTCCAAAGTATTTGAAAACAATATTTACCAGTTCAATCGCAGAAACTATAATTACGAATGGTATTACAACGAAGAAGATGATGAATACTATGATTGGCGCGAATTTAACATCAATACTACCGGACAACTAATTTATAGCGACACTATCGGCTCCGACAAATTGGCAAAATACGGCGAGCGCAAACTTTTGCATTTCGACTTTTTAGACAAATACACGCAATTTGAGGGAATTTATATATTGGAAGTGCGCGACCCTAAAAAAGCATGGCTCTACGATGCGCGCATCATTGCTTTGTCGGATATTGGACTTATTGCCAAACAAACTGCGGAAGGTGTGTATGTATTTGCCAATTCTATCAAAACCGCCAATACTATTTCCGGTGCCAGCATAGACTTTATCAGCACCAACAACCAAAAACTGCACACTGCCATTACGGACGCAGAAGGTATGGCTTATTTCGATTTGAAAAAAGCGCAATTCCAAGATTTTGAAGTGGGCATGATAAGTGCGCGAATGGGCAAGGACTACAATATTTTGCTTTTCGACCACAATACCAAAAATATGGCAGAATTTGAAACGGGTGGTAAACGCCGCAGCGATTTAGGCATTGAAACCTATTTGTACGGCGAGCGCAATATTTACCGTCCGGGCGAAACCATGCACTTGAGCGGTATTTTGCGCAACGAAAATATGTTACCGCCACCCAATTTTCCTATTATTTTGGAACTGCGTTTGCCCAATGGAAAAATATGGAAAACCTTTAAGAAAAATCTCAACGACCAAGGTGCTTTTGAAATTAGCGCAAGCCTGCCCGAAGCTGCGCCTACGGGAAACTGGCGTTTAGATGTGCTGAATCCTACGCAAAAAATACTCGGCAGTATGAATATTAGCGTAGAAGCATTTATGCCCGACCGTATTCGTTTTGAGGTAAAAACCAACAAAGACACTTTTAATTTACAAGAAAAAATTCCCGTTTCCATTGCAGCTTTCAATTATTTCGGTCCGCCTGCCGCGCAGCGCAATGCCGAAGTACGCATACAACTCTATCGCCGCGAATTTAGACCCAAAAAATACGCCAAATATCGTTTCCAACTCGGCAAAGACATTTACTTGGACGATATTGTAGCAACAGGCACTACCAATGCCGAAGGAGATGTAAAATTCGATATTAGTGTTCCTGAAAACTACACCAACATGGGCATAATCGAAGCGCGGATTTATGCTACTGTTTTCGATGAAAACGGGCGCGCCGTGCATCGCAATAAGCAACTGTATATTTCCACCCAAAAAATTTACCCCGGCATCGGTTATTTCGACGATTTGGCAAGTAGCCGCCAAAACCTAAAAATTCCGCTTATTGCCCTGAACAAAGAAGGACAAGCGCTTAACAATGTAAACACCAAAATAGAAATTATCCGCTACGACTGGCGTACTTCGGTAGAAAAGTCGGGTGCAGGATATTCGTACAAATCTTCGCGCGAAGCTATCACCCTTGTCAGTCAAAATATTGATATCAGCGGCGAAAACACACATTTCTCGTTCACACCACCGGTTTCAGGAGAATACGAAATCCGCCTTTACACTCCCGAAAACGATTCTTATGTAAAAAATAATTTCTACGCCTATTCGCCTGGCAACACTAGCACTACTGCCTTTGAAGTAAATACCGACGGCACCATTGACATTTCGTTAGATAAGGAAAAATATGTGGTCGGCGAAAAAGCCAACGTTTTGTTCAAAACACCTTTTACCGGAAAAATGCTCATTACCTTAGAACAAGATGACATTATCAAGAAATTTTATATCAATACCGACAAAAAATCGGGGGAAATAAGCTTTGAAGTTACTGAAGCAATGTTTCCCAACTGCTACATTACTGCCACCCTGATAAAACCACACACTAACAGCGAAATTCCTTTGAATGTAGCACACGGCGTGGCACAATTGGTTTCGGAAAATCCTAAAAAACTACTCAAAGTAAGCATTGACGCGCCCGAAAAATCGCGCTCATCGCGCAAGCAAACTATTAAAGTAAAAACATTAGCCGGAGCCGAAGTTTCCGTAGCCATTGTCGATGAAGGTATTTTAGCTTTAAAAAATTACCAAACGCCCAATCCGTTCAAGTTTTTTTACCAAAATAGAGCCTTAGAAATAAACTCTTTCGATTTGTATGCCGCGCTTTATCCCGAATTACCTTCTCTAAGTCTTACGGGCGGTGACGAAGACCTTGAATCGAACTTTTTGGAAAAAAGAGCCAATCCTTTTGGCAACAGACGCGTTGATGCTGTGTCTTACTGGAGCGGATTACAAAGAGCCGATGCGCTGGGCAATGTGTCGGTAGAAATAGATATACCTTATTTTTCCGGCGCATTGCGCGTGATGGCAGTTGCGTATAAAAACGAGCAGTTTGGCAGTGCCGAACAGAATATTACCATAAGCGACCCTATTGTAGTAAGTGCCGGCGTGCCGCGATTTATGAGTCCGGGCGATACGCTGCAAGTGGCAGTAAATGTGAGCAATACTACCGACCAAAATGCCAACGGAACAATACAACTGCAATTGGAAGGACCGTTGCACCTTGCGGCCAATAATTCGCCAACTCTTGCCTTGAAACCACAGCAAGAAGACGTAACGTACCTTGAAGTATATGCCGACAAAGACCAATTGGGCGAAGCGAGTATTACGGCAACGGTAAATGCTCTGGGAGAGAAATTTTCGCAAAAACAAATCTTCTCCGTGCGCCCTGCTACGCCTTTGCAAAAAATAAGTGGCTCCGGCGTAGTCGAAAAAGGCACAGAAACCATCAACTTAGCCAACGATTTTATGCCTGCTTCTGTTAGCGGGAAAATATTGTTGCAACGCTCGCCTTTAGTTTCTTTTGCCAAAGACTTGGATTATTTGGTACGCTATCCGTATGGCTGCGCCGAGCAAACTATTTCTTCGGCGTTTCCGCAAATTTATTACAAAAGCCTGATGGCTTCTCTTTATCCTAAAAACGGCACACTCGACCCCAATCCGCAATACAATGTGCAACAAGCTGTAAATAAAATTCAGGCAATGCAACTCAGCAACGGCGGCATTGCTTATTGGCCCCAAAATGGCGAAGAAAATTGGTGGGTGAGTATTTATGCTTTGCATTTTCTCTACGAAGCAAAATACGCAGGATATAATGTTGATGAATACGCCTACAAACACTTGACGCGCTATATAAACAATAAAGCCTCTGAAAACAAAATGGCAACATACCGACTCGTAAACGGACAAAGTAAAGAAGTGGTAAGCCGTGAAATTCCTTATTCTTTGTATGTTTTGACCTTGGTAGGCGATGTGCCGCAAAATTTGCTACAGTTTTATCGCGAAAAACATAATTTACTCGGCACCGACGGCTTGATGTTGCTGGCAGCCACGTATCGATTGCTGGGCGATGAAAAAACGTACCGCGAACTTATGCCCGCCACTTACACCTTCGACAATGTAGATCCGCTTTCTAATGTGAGTTTTAGTTCTTATGTACGCGACTTGGCTTTGGCAACACTTTGTGTAAATGATGCCGATGCAGGGAGCAAAACGGCAGCCGATTTGGCACGCGAATTAAGTAGGGAAATGAGCAGTCGCACTTACCTGAACACCCAAGAACGCGCTTTTGCTTTGTTGGCATTGGGAAAAGTAGCCAGCAGCAATGAGAATGCCAGCACACTTAGCAAAATATTGCACAACAACCAAGAAGTTGCCAAAACCAATGCTTCGGGTAGCGTGGAAATGTCTATTGTAGATACCCAAAACTTTGATTATACGCTCGAAACTTCCGGCGAAGGAAAAATGTATTATTTCTGGGAAATGGAAGGTTTGAGTATGAAAAATACTTTTTCTGCGCGCGACAATGAGCTAAAAATTCGCAAGACCTTGTACAATTTGAAAGGCGAAAAAATAAACCCGCGCAACATTAAACAAAATGATATGATTGTGGTGGCGTTGCAGTTGGATTTGAATAATCGCACGCACATAGACAATGTGGTGATTACCGATATGTTGCCCGGAGGTTTTGAAATTGAAAATCCGCAACTCAGCCAGTTACCTCAACTGAAATGGGGAAGTTTTAGCAAAGCGCAACACTACGATATTCGCGATGACCGTATCTTTTTGTTTTTAGATGCGAAGAAGTCGCAGAGCTTATATTACTTGGTACGCGCCGTTTCGCCGGGCGATTTTCTGATGGGTCCCGCCGCCGCCGAAGCGATGTATCAAGGGGATTATTATTCTATTAATGGCGCGCAGTATATTCGTATTCGGAAATGATAGAACGTTCTAATGCAGAAATAAGAGATTTGAAGTGCTGAGGGCTTATTTTGAGGTTTATTAGGCTTAATATCTTACAAATAGCTCCATGATTTTTTTAATCGGGAACTATTAGAAGCAATAGCTTGATTATATGCTAAACATAACAAAACTCTATTCGCTTCTTTTACGGTCGTTTTTTGTATATTTGCATGTGTATAAAATGTACGATAAAACTTATTTTAAAACTATATTTCTATGAAAGTGCTATTGGATATACAGGACAATATGGCACTTCCTTTGCTGGAAGTACTCAAAAGTTTGCCTTATGTTAAAACGAAGCAGCTTACCGATGAAAAAGCCCAACTTTTGACGGAGATTCGAGAAGCTGTGGAAAATCTTAAACTGGTTCGGAAAGGAAAATTGAAGGCACGACCTGCTAAAGAACTCTTGGATGAGTTATAACATTCTTACTATACCGCCTTTTGATAAGCAACTTAAACGATTAGCTAAAAAATATCCTTCGCTAAAATCCGATTTTTCTGCCTTATTGGAGAGCTTGGAAAATGAGCCCGAACAAGGTACACCCTTGAGCAAAAACTGCTTTAAAATACGCTTGGCTATTGGCAGTAAAGGCAAAGGGAAAAGGGCTGGAGCCAGGATTATTACCTGTGTACTCCTTGCCGATACAACTGTTTTTGCTTACCATTTACGATAAAACCGACAAAATCACCATTACCGATAAGGAACTCCAAGAGCTTTTGCAGTTTGTAAACGACTAATAAAAAAAGCCCACACCTACTACGGTACGAGCTTTTGCTTTGCTTGCCTTTCAATAGCCTTTTAGCTTGGACACGAGCTATATAAGCTCGCGACAGCTTGAGGCCCACACCTACAACGGTATGAGCTTTTACTTTGCTTCTATTTTTATAGCCTTTTATCTTGGACACGAGCTAAACAAGCTCGCGACAGCTTGGTGCGCGCCAGCAAGGATGTTTTAGCAACGTATTTACACATTTAAAAATAGCTTAATTTCATTCACAAGCTCAACTTCTGAAACATTCCTACCAATTCTTATAATATCAAATTTTTCATTATCATTTTTATCAATTATCTCTAAGTCAAAATCGTACATCAACTCTTCATTTTCTGCGTAATTATAAGTTAAAATATATATTAATTTATTTTTTTCATTAAACCTATTGCACATAGATCAGCATCAATAGTCTACTACTTCAAGTAAGGTAAAATTGATAACCAATTTCAATCTCTCAATAAGTTTTAGTATAGTAATATCTCTTTTCATTATTTTACAAATCTGCTGTTTATTAATAGTTTTCACTCACTTAATCCAATAAAATAACACTTTCTATGCATATTACAAATCTAATACATATTCGTTTTATACAAAAATATTTGTCGTAATTTTTTAACAATACACGACACGGGCTACAAAGCCCGCGTCTTTACGGTATGAGCTTTTGCTTTGCTTTTCTTTTAATAGCCTTTTAGCTTGGATACGAGGGTAGTGAATCTATACGGTTGATTTGGATTGTAATTGAGAGCCTGTTTAAAAATGATTTAATAAAAGTTTTATAGCGGCAATTTTAACCATTCTTGAGCAGATTGTGTAAGGAGTTCATAATTACGGGATAATTTTCTATCATTATCAAACCAAGCAAAGGTTCTCTCCTCTACCCATCTTTTGGGAATTGGCTTGAACCCTTTATCCTCATCTTTGCGTATGACCGCTTGTATAAGACAGTTAAATTGCTGCTTGACCGTTGCTATAATTTCACCCCTTGGGGGTACAACAAGCTTCTTTTAAAAGCCCTATCAATTTCTAAAACAATACGCAACTTTTATACGGTTTTAGTAATATTACAGACTTTGTAAAAAATCAAAAACAAATTATTGATAAAAATGAGATTCAGAACCTACTTGTGCCGATTGAAGAACGCTACATTACCACAAGCGAAACTTTGAATGCAAAACTTGGGATAATATAAAGCGATTTCCATGTACCAATAACAAATTTTGGTCTAATGCACAAAAAAGCGGCTGCCCAGATGGGCAGCCGCTTGCATATTTTTTCTAAATCTCTTAGCGTTTGTATTATTTCTTAACAAACTTTAGTGTACTTACATTTGCACCACTTCTTACATTAATAAAATAAGCTCCTGACGCTAAATCTTCTACTTCTACAATGTAGATATTCTCGCCGGATATGGCTTTTTCGTTTTGTAATTTCACTTCTCTGCCTAATACGTCATAAATGCTGATGTTTATGTCGCTGCTTACTCCGCTGCTTAGTGTTACGATTAACTTATCGCTGGTAGGAACGGGTGCTACATTCACATTTAGACAATCTTTATTTAGTGTATTAATTTGTTCTACTTTAGAAACAATCACTTCTTCACCAAAAACATCTACCTCTTTTAAGCGATAGTAGTATGTTTCGCAATTTTGTACACTCTTATCTGTAAATGCGTAGGCTAATACAGAATGACTGTCGCCCGCTGCATCTAAGCGTCCTACTTCGCTGAAGTTGATACCATCTTGAGAACGCTCTACGATAAAGTAGGCACTATTTTCTTCGGTTGCGGTTGCCCAATTTACAAGTACATCTTCTCCTTCTAATGCTACACCAAAACGAAGTAAGTCCACGTCTAATTTACAAGGATTTGTACCTGTAATTTCATCATTACAACCTTTTGAATCTGTAATGTCTATGGTATAAGTAGTACCTGCCGTTAAGTTGGAAATTACCAATACATTGCTATTGTAGCCAGTAGCTTGGTAGTCTCCTTCAAAATTGTAAGGAGGTGTACCGTTAATCGTAATAGTTAAGTCGTAAGCTGTACCTGCTTCGTTACACAAAGTTTCGTGTGCAACAGAGAAAGCAGTACATTTTGCGCAATAACCGGCATCCGTAACAGATACAAAACAACCATTGGCATCAACCACAAATAATGAATACTCGGTATTATCCGACAAATCGTTAATAATAATACTATTTTCAGTATAAGTTTCGTAAGATACTGTACCATCTAAGGTATAAGGACCTTCGCCGCCAGTCCAAGTAATTTCTACAGAGTAGTAACCATTTTGTTGCTGTGCTTCAGTACATGGTAATACAACAGCATTAATTGTGAAGCCTGAGCAATCTACCAACACTTCTTCTAATACGGTAACATTTATGGCATTAGATAAGTCATAATTGCCCGCTATGTTTCCTGCATTAGCACCTACTTCAAAACCAGACATATCTCCATCATAATGGATACCCCAAATTTGGTATTGTCCTACGGCATAACCCGCAAAGTCAATCGTGTTCTCACTGCTGATAGCCACGATATTCATATTGCTGTCAGTTACAATAAATTGATAAGTTCCACCTTCTCCTGCACCATCAATAATAACCGTAATCATGTCTAGTTGTGCATCATTGTTATAAAGCGTTGTTTCGTCTTCAGTAGTAATAGTTCCTGCATTTGCTATAAATGTAGGCGTACAATCTTGGCGTGTTACCGCAATAGATTCATCTGTTAAATCAAAACAGCCTGTTAAGTCTGCTGCATTTGCGCCTACTTCGGCACCGCCTAAAGTGCCGTCGTGTACTAAGCCCCAAATTAGACATATGCCGGGAGCGGCTTCGTCAAAGTTTAATTCTGCACTTTCTGAAATCGCTAATATGTTTCCGGCTTCGTCGGTTACTACATAAACATAAGTGCCTTCACTGCTGCCTTCTACTGCTATGTTCACTATATCTGCTTCGCCATCGCCTACACAGAATGTTGTTGCACTTTCGGTACTGATGTTGCCTGCTGTAAGATTACACTCAACAATCACTTCTTCTTCAACCGTAATTTCTATACCGGGTACAATCAAATCTGCACAAATAATTCCTGCATCTATGGCTGCCAAAGCTGCCTCACCACTGGTAATACTGCCATCGGACAAGGCTGTAATAGCTGCTGTTACATCCGCTGGTGCAATACTGATACCATGAATATAATATGTTCCGGCAGGTAATCCTTCAAAACTAAATACACCATCTAAGTTGTAATCTACAATATCAAACATTGTTTCATTGTCGGGTACATCGGTTGTAAGTACAAAGGCATACGCATAGTTCTCATTTGCGCCACTTACAGTTGGAGCCTCATTGCTTCCGCCATAAGGAATAAGGGTATTTTCCAAACTAATTTCACCTGCGTTGGCTTCGCATATCGGCGTACAGTCTTGGCGCGTTACGGTAATGGCATTGGAAAAATCAAAACATTCACCTGCAACGGCAAAAGCGTCTGCACCTACTTCTAAGCCACTTAATGTCCCATCATAAGAAAGTCCCCATATCAAACAAACACCAGGTTCGGCAGTTGTAAAATTAAGTACATTTGATTCTGAAATAGCTAAAATAATTCCATTTTCATCTGTAACCACATACATATAATTTTCGCCACCAGCATCTGTAGTATTTACTGTAATTAAATCGGCAATTTCATCTGTTACACAAAATGTAGTAGCATCTTCGGTACTAATCTCACCGGAAGATGCAGTACAAACCGGACAAGCCTCACAAGAACCAAAAGCGTAAGGTCCGTATGAAGCATCCGAAACGCCCGTAGGTACCGTATAAGTACGATTGCCGTTTCCGGCACCACATGCGCCATCTACCGACTCGTCACTTCCCCAACCTGCACCATCATACAAAAATTTAAACTCCACCGTTGAGCCCTCTGCTATGGCAAAAGTAGCTTCCCAGATACCATCGCCATCTGCGTCAGTCATTGGACTTGTAGTAGGCTCCCAACCTTGGAAACTACCCGCTATATAAGGAGTTGTTACACCATTGCAATTTCCATCTAAATAGAAAGTAACATTTACTTCTGCAGGAGGAATAACCGGACAAGCCTCACAAGAACCAAAAGCGTAAGGTCCGTATGAAGCATCCGAAACGCCCGTAGGTACTGTATAAGTACGATTGCCATTTCCGGCACCACATGCGCCATCTACCGACTCATCACTTCCCCAACCTGCACCATCGTGTAAAAACTTGAACTCCACCGTTGAGCCCTCTGCTATAGCAAAAGTAGCTTCCCAGATACCATCTCCATCTGCGTCAGTCATTGGACTTGTAGTAGGCTCCCAACCTTGGAAACTACCCGCTATATAAGGAGTTGTTACACCATTGCAATTTCCGTCTAAATAAAAAGTAACATTTACTTCCGCAGGGGGAATAACCGGACAAGTCTCACAACTATTAAAAGCATAGGGTCCGTAGCTTGCAGCACTCACTCCGGTAGGTACAGTAAAAGAGCGATTGAATCCTCCAAAACCATTATCTACCCCACAAGCAGCCAAGCCAGAACCTTCGTCATTGCCCCAACCAGCAGCTGTCAAATATTTAAATTGTACGGTAGTTCCTTCTTCAATAGAAAAAGTAGCTTCCCATACACCATCGCTATTAGAGTCAACCATAGGACTCAAAGCAGGATCCCAACCTTGGAAATCTCCAGCTATGTAAGGGGTTGCACCAGCACTTAAGCAAGTTCCATCTAACAAAAATGTAACTTCGACCGTAGCGGTAACTGTAGCTTCCGAAACGGTAAAACTTCCTTGATACCAAGTTTCGCCATTTTCACCATTTGCGCCATTTCCGCCGATAGCGCCAATGTAGAAGTTAATATCTCCTTCACCTGAAGCAGGTGCTTGCCATTGGAACGACCAAGTACCCGAAGTATTAACACTTCCGTGATGAATTTCTTGTCCATCAGGTCCATTGGCAGTTGAAGTGCCTGCGCCACTAATAAAGCTGTCGTTTGAAGACGAAGTGGACATAGCAAAACCATAATCAACGAAACTAGCACTATTGCTTACAGTTACATTGTAGGTATTGCCGGGAACATAAGAACTCACTACATTGTTTGATAAGTCCATTAATGTAACCGTTAAATCCGTGCCAAACGCGCCCATTCCTACTGTACCGGGCGTATGGCAACCACCATTGCCACAAGTAGAGCCACTCTGTCCGGTCATACCTGTAGGGGGATTACTTGGATAAGCATGAGTGGAGGGTATTAATTGTTGCCAATAATAAACGCCAATTAGCACCACAAAAAGCATACTTAAGAGTGTAATTTTTTTCATTATTTTTTAATAATTTTGTAAGCAATGTATTAAATGTCTGCTGTAACATTCAAAAAAAGTAAAAAACCTTTTTCCTTATAGTTCGCATTTACAATTAACACATTGTCTTTCGTGAATAAAAATGATTTTAAAAAAGTGATTATTTTTGATAATATGTTTTATCTGACAGTTGTTTGTATATTTGTACTGTGACGAAACGACAAAAATACAGTATTAATAAAAATTAACTATGGCTAAGTTATAAATAATTTAGCTTTTATTTTAAAAAAAGTAAAAAAAACTAAAATTATGTCATCTATTCCACAAGTAGATTTAAGCAAGTTCTTGGAAGGGAATGAAGCAGAAAGAAAACAATTTGTAAAAGACTTAGGTAGTGCTTTTGAAGATGTAGGTTTTGTAGCCGTTGTAAATCACGGTATTCCCGAAAATTTAATAGCACGTCTTTATCAGGAAGTAAAAGGATTCTTTAGCTTGCCGCTTGAACAAAAAGTAAAAGCCGAGAAAACAGATTTAGCCGGACAACGGGGCTATACGTCCTTTGGAAAGGAACATGCAAAACAAAGCAATGTACCCGATTTGAAAGAGTTTTACCAGTATGGACAAACGGTTGAAGATAATGACCCTATAAAAGCCGAATATCCTACAAATGTTGCTTTTTCAGAAATTGATGAGTTTAACGAATCGCTATACAATGCCTATCGTGCTTTTGAAAAATCGGGTTCTGCCTTGTTACGCGCCATTGCCATTCATTTAGATTTAGACGAAAATTATTTTGACGATAAAATAAAAAACGGCAACAGTATTTTGCGCGCTATTCATTATCCGCCCATTACACAAGAACCTAAGTCGGCTATTCGCGCGGAAGAGCACGAAGATATAAATTTGATTACGCTTTTGGTAGGTGCTTCTGCCGAAGGTTTGCAGGTATTGAACAAAGACGGCGAGTGGATTTCGGTGCTTTCAAAGCCCGGAGAAATTGTGGTAAATGTGGGCGATATGCTACAACGTCTTACCAACAACCGCTTGCGTTCTACTACTCACCGTGTAGTGAATCCGCCGCGTGAAATGTGGCATACTTCGCGTTTTTCTATTCCTTTTTTCCTTCACCCGCGCTCTACTATGAGCTTGAATTGCTTGGAAAATTGTATTACTACACAAAGACCATTAAGCTACGAACCTATTACCGCAGGCGAGTACTTAGATGAACGCTTACGCGAAATTGGTTTGAAGAAATAAGTTTTTTTATCAAAAATAATAAAAATCCCCAAAGCTACATCGGAGAAGTAGCTTTGGGGATTTTTATGTAATACCAAAATAGTATGAAAGTTACGTATTGGTTTAGGTATTATTAAGGGTAAGTATCTGCTCCGAAACTTTGGGGGCAAAACCGCAGTTCTTTCGCTAAATTTTTTCTAAGGCTTCAAAAATTTTTAACGCCCCAAAACTGCTATACGGCGAAAAAAGATTTTTCCCTTTTTAATACGCAATAGCTATTCGATTTTAGTATAAAAAATTGGCGGTAAGTTATTTTCTCAAGACCATAAACATACCGTGTAGCTACTGCAAAAAAAATCCTACATATTCCGCCGATACTGCCCGCCTACTTTATACAAAGCATTCGTCATATCGCCCAAAGTGCAGTATTTCGCTGCTTCCATCAAGTCGGCAAAAATATTTTCATTGGCTATTGCGGTTTGCTGCAAGTTCTTCAAGACTGTCGGAATAATCTCTTTGTTGCGCGCATGCAATGTTTCTACGGTATTTATCTGATAAGTTTTTTCTGCTTCGGTACTGCGTATCACTTCTTCGGGAATAATGGTAGGCGAACCTTTCGACGAGAGAAACGTATTCACCCCAATTATCGGATATTCGCCCGTATGTTTCAAGGTTTCGTAGTACAGGCTCTCTTCTTGAATTTTGCTGCGCTGATACATCGTTTCCATTGCGCCGAGTACGCCACCTCGTTCTGTAATACGGTCGAACTCTAGCAATACTGCCTCCTCCACCAAATCGGTCAGCTCTTCAATGATAAAAGAACCTTGTAGCGGGTTTTCATTTTTGGCAAGTCCCAATTCTCGGTTAATAATCAACTGAATAGCTACGGCGCGGCGTACACTTTCTTCAGTGGGCGTGGTAATGGCTTCGTCGTAAGCATTGGTGTGCAGCGAATTGCAGTTGTCGTAAATGGCATACAAAGCCTGCAAGGTAGTGCGAATATCGTTGAAATCTATTTCTTGTGCGTGTAGCGAGCGTCCCGAAGTTTGAATATGATATTTCAGCATTTGCGAACGCTCATTTCCGCCATATTTATTTTTGATGGCTTTTGCCCAAATACGGCGCGCCACTCTGCCTATTACTGCATATTCGGCATCAATACCATTCGAGAAAAAGAACGACAAATTGGCTGCGAAATCGTCAATGTGCATTCCGCGACTAAGGTAATATTCCACGTAGGTAAATCCATTGGCAAGCGTAAATGCCAACTGCGAAATAGGATTGGCTCCCGCTTCGGCAATATGATAGCCGCTAATAGATACCGAATAAAAATTGCGCACTTTGCGGTCTATAAAATACGCCTGCATATCGCCCATTAATTTCAGCGAAAACTCCGTACTGAAAATACAAGTATTCTGGGCTTGGTCTTCTTTCAAAATATCCGCCTGCACCGTTCCGCGCACTTGTCGAAGCGTATCGGCTTTTATTTTTTCATAAATTTCTTTGGGTAATACCGCCTCGCCTGTTGTTCCCAATAACATCAATCCCAAACCATCGTTCCCTTCGGGCAATGGATTGTGATATTGCGGCTGTTCATTTTTGGCAAAAATTTGTTGTAGTTTTTCTTTCAACTGTTTTTCCAAACCATTTTCCCGAATATAAATTTCGCATTGCTGGTCGATGGCAGCATTCATAAAAAAAGCCGTAATAATCGCCGCCGGACCATTGATGGTCATCGAAACAGAAGTTTTGGGGTCGCAAAGATTGAAGCCGGAATACAGTTTTTTGGCATCGTCTAAGCAGCAGACGCTTACGCCGGAATTGCCTATTTTTCCATAAATATCGGGGCGATAGTCAGGATTTTCGCCGTAGAGTGTCACCGAATCGAAGGCGGTGGACAAACGATTGGCAGGCTGCCCCAATGCCAAATAGTGAAACCGCTTGTTGGTGCGTTCGGGATTTCCTTCACCCGCAAACATACGCGTAGGGTCTTCGCCTTGTCGCTTAAAGGGAAATACGCCTGCTGTGTAAGGAAATTTTCCGGGTACATTTTCCTGCAACTGCCAGTACAAAATATCGCCCCAATTTTGGTACGAAGGGGTGCATATTTTCGGCACTTTGGTATGCGCCAGCGATTCGGTGTAGGTTTTTACACTTATATCTTTGCCGCGCACTTGGTAAGTAAAAGTATCGGCTTTATAGACTTGGCGTAGCGTGTTCCAATTTTCTATTAGCTGCCAGTTGTCGCTGCTCAGTTCGCGCTTTTCTTTGGCAAATGTTTTTTCTATTTCGGCAATTATATTTTCGGGGGCGTTTTGCTTTTGCAAGAGTTGTTTGGTTTCTTGTAGGGCAAAACAATGTTGGGCAATACTTGCCTGCTGCCTTGCCCATTGGTCGTAGCGGCGGTTTTCGTGGCTTATTTCGGATAAATAACGTACGCGGGCAGGCGGAATAATGTAAATTTTGGCAGAAGTATCTTTTTTATTTTGCAAATGCGAATGAAAATCAATCGCGGTTTTTTCTTTTATTTTTTGTAAAACAGCCAAATAAAGACTGTTGGTGCCGGGGTCATTGAATTGCGAAGCAATAGTACCAAAAACGGGCATAGTATTTACCTCTTTTTCCCATAAATTGTGGTTGCGTTGATATTGCTTGCGTACATCGCGCAAGGCATCTTCGGCTCCGCGCTTATCAAATTTATTGAGGGCAATGACATCGGCGAAGTCGAGCATATCTATTTTTTCCAACTGTGTGGCTGCGCCGTATTCGGGAGTCATTACATACAAAGCGAGGTCGGCGTATTCGGTAATTTCACTATCGCTTTGCCCAATGCCGCTGGTTTCCAAAATAATTAAATCGAATCCTGCAAGTTTAAAGAGAGCTAAACAGTCAGAAATATGTTTCGACAAAGCTACATTTGCCTGACGGGTAGCCATTGAACGCATAAAAATATTGGCGTGATTGATGGCATTCATGCGTATTCTGTCGCCCAGCAAAGCTCCGCCTGTTTTGCGCTTAGAAGGATCTACGGAAATAATGGCTAAGTTTTTTTCGGGAAAATCGTTTTCAAAACGGCGTACTAATTCATCTACCACCGAAGATTTTCCGGCACCACCTGTTCCGGTAATACCCAAAATAGGAACGGCAATATTTTCGGCTTTTTGCAATATATTATCAAATAATTTTTTGTGGGAATCGCGGTCATTTTCGGCAACACTTATGAGGCGCGCCAGTAGTGGCGTATCTGCGTGAGCAATATTTTCGATAGAAACTTGCGGCTTCAATGTCAGCGGGAAGTCGGCTTTTTGCAGTAAATCGTCAATCATTCCTTGCAAGCCCATTTCGCGTCCGTCATCAGGCGTATAAATGCGACTAATGCCGTAACGGTGCAGTTCTTCTACTTCATGCGGCAAAATAGTGCCGCCACCGCCACCAAAAATTTTTATTTGCGAAGCTCCTTTTTCTTGCAACAGGTCGTAGATATATTTGAAATACTCCAAGTGTCCGCCTTGGTAAGAGGTAAGGGCTATGGCTTGTACATCTTCCTGAATAGCGGCATCTACAATTTCCTGCGCAGAGCGATTGTGTCCCAGATGGATAATTTCCGCACCGGAACTTTGCAATATGCGGCGCATAATGTTGATGGCAGCATCGTGTCCATCGAAGAGCGAAGCTGCGGTGACAATACGAAGGTGGTTTTTGATTTGGTATTTCGGACGATTTTGCATAAATGTAGTATGATAAAATTGCTGCCCAAAGGTACGAAAAAATTGGGTAGAAATCTTTTTAGCATTAAGGCATTCTTTCTTTATTGGCAAGGATAAGTTGAGGCAATAAAAAGGAGTTTGCCTAAAAAAGCCAAGCTATCTATCCTTCACAATGTTTCTTCTCTTACGAATTATACTAAAACCGTATGAAAGTTACGTATAGGTTTAGGTAATATTAAGGGATAAGTATCTGCCCAGCAAGTTTGGGTACAATACTATACTTAGGGCTTCTTCATTTACTTTGCTTGTCCAAAGAAAACGAAGCAAAAGAAAGGACACTTTTTTCAAGGTATTTTTGCCCTATTCGGGCAAAACCGCAGTTTTGGGGATTCGATTTGAGTGTTTTTTCAGCTACCAGCCTGCCTTAGACAAAACCTGTGTACTTATAGACATTGTCGTTACGGCTTTATTTTTTTGTAATTTCCGTCGTAAGATTTACCTTTTCCCCATTCTTTGTCGCAATAAGATTTGTCAGCGATAATTATAGCATCAAGTTTAAGACTGTCTGCAATATTGTATTCCGTTATATTTGTTGCGGTTAGAGGTAGTTTTGTAACGAGTAAAAGAATTTCATTATTTGGTGAATCGAATTCAAAACAATTAAATTGAATTAAATCTTTGTCGGTTGTAAATCCATCTTTACTTTTATAAACAAAACCATTGGTGCCAATTTTTTTTCTGATGTCGCGAAGCGTTGTTTTTCCAAATTGAAAGTCAGAAAATAGTGGCTGCCTGGCTATCGTATCCTGAAGCCAATCGTTTTCCATGTAAACAATCTTCCCTTTTTCGCAAGTTATTGAGAAATCGTTACCATTGTCTGTTTTAAACTTTATCATATCATTTCCTTTAGCATCAACTTTAAGCTCAATTTTGTCAAGTAATTTTTGACTATCTCCAATTTTAAGCCCAAACATTGAAATGTCTAAAGTTGCGGATATTAGTGTTAAAAAGAGAATTATTATTAATGTAACTTTCATCTTAATTAGAATTAGAATTATCACTTATGCTTGCCAGCAATGCGGGGCAACTTCACGAAGTTACGGCGCACAAATGACATTTGCAAGGGGCGTAATTTAGTAAATCCGCTACTAATACCGCTCCTCAAACTCTTCCCCACGCAACACCACCTCCGCTTTGGGTGAAGCCTCGCAATAACCTACAATTTGCGCCGCCAAATCAAAGTTTTTGCTAATGGCAATAATGGCTTGTGCTGTTTTTTCGTCCGTGTAAATTTCCATTCTATGCCCCATATTAAACACTTTGTACATTTCCCGCCAGGGCGTTTTACTCTCCTCACGAATAAGCTGAAACACAGGCGGCGGACGAAACAAGTTATTTTTTACTACCAAAACTTTATCTATAAAATGCAGCACTTTGGTTTGTCCGCCTCCGGTGCAATGAATAATTCCCTTTATTGCCGACCGATGCTGCGCCAAAATTTCTTGGAGTACCGGCAAATACGTGCGCGTAGGCGAAAGCAGTAATTGCCCCACCGTCATATCGTCAATATCCGAAGCATCTAACATACTTTTCGAACCACTAAAAACCAAATCTTTGGGCGTTGCGGGGTCGCAGACTTCGGAATATTGCTGCGCATAGTGTTTGTGCAATACATCGTGCCGCGCCGAAGTAAGACCGTTGCTGCCGATACCGCTGCTATAAGCATTTTCGTAAGTGGTTTTGCCAAAAGAAGCGAGTCCCACCACTACATTTCCCGCTTGAATATCGTTTATCACCAAATCCGAACGCTGCATACGCGCAAAAGTGGTAAAACCAATATCAATAGTACGAACAATATCGCCCACATCTGCCGTTTCGCCGCCCGAAAGATGTAAGTGTATGCCCCATTTTTCCAGCGATTGGCAAAATTCCTGCGTACCGCTTATTATTTCTTGGAGTACCTCGCCCGAAATCAGATGTTTATTTCTGCCAATCGTGTTGGAAATTACCACATTGTCCACACAACCTACTGCTGCCATATCATCTAAATTCATCACCAAAGCATCTTGTACAATATTGCGCCACACCGAAACATCGCCCGTTTCGCGCCAATACAAATACGCCAGTGCTGTTTTTGTGCCTGCTGTGTCGGCGTGCATTATATTGCAGAAATCGGCATCATTGCCGACATAATCGGGCAAAATTTTGCAAAAGGCTTTAGGAAAAAGTCCTTTATCCAAATTTTTAATAGCGGCGTGAACTTCTTCTTTTCCGGCAGAAACACCGCGTTGAGCATATTTATCGGGCAACATAGGACTATTCTGTTGTTATTTTTCCTTGCAAAATTAGTTTTTCTTTCCTTCCTTCAAAAATCTTGTAGATAATTAAAGCCTTTATTTGGAATAAAATCGGTTTTTGCTTGAACATGCCCTAAAAAAATAATAATTTTGCCGCTAACAATCATTACAAATAAAAATTAGATATGAATTTACACGAATACCAGGCAAAAGAATTACTCTATGCCTATGATGTTCCCGTTCAAAAGGGTATTGCTGTTGATACAGTAGATGCCGCCGTAGCTGCTGCCGAGAGTCTTACAGCACAAACCGGCACAAAATGGCATGTAGTGAAAGCACAAATTCATGCAGGCGGTCGCGGAAAAGGCGGCGGCGTAAAATTGGCGAAAAACTTAGAAGAATTGCGCGAAAAAGCAAACCAAATTCTGGGAATGACTTTGGTTACGCCCCAAACCGGACCGAAAGGAAAAGTAGTACACAAAATTCTGATTGCCGAAGATGTATATGCGCCCGGAGCCAGTGAACCGAAGGAATTTTATATGAGCATTTTATTAGACCGCAGTTCCGGCAAAAATGTAATTATATACTCTACCGAAGGTGGAATGGATATTGAAGAAGTAGCCGAAAAAACACCGCATTTGGTACACAAAACGTATGTACATCCCAATTTGGGCTTGCAGGCTTTTCAGCAGCGCGAAATTGCCTACAACTTAGGGCTGAGTGGCAAGGCTTTTAAAGCAATGACCAAATTTGTTGACAACTTATACAAGGCGTACTTGGGCGTTGATGCTTCTTTGGTAGAGATAAATCCTGTATTAAAAACTTCTGACGATGGCATTATTGCCGTAGATGCGAAAGTGAGCATTGACGGAAATGCTTTGTATCGCCACCCAGCAATTGAAGCGATGCGCGACCTCAACGAAGAAGATCCTACAGAAGTAGAAGCCGGAAAATATAACCTCAATTTTGTAAAATTAGACGGCAATGTAGGCTGTATGGTAAATGGTGCAGGTTTGGCAATGGCTACCATGGATATTATAAAACTTTCGGGCGGAGAGCCGGCCAACTTCTTGGACGTAGGCGGTACTGCTAATGCACAAACAGTTGAAGCCGGTTTTAGAATTATTTTACAAGACCCGAATGTAAAAGCTATTTTGGTAAATATTTTCGGCGGAATTGTTCGCTGCGACCGTGTGGCACAAGGAATTGTAGATGCGTACCAAAACATTGGCGAAATAAACGTACCTATTATTGTGCGCTTACAGGGTACGAATGCCAAAGAAGCCAAAGAATTGATTGATGCTTCGGGTTTGAAAGTTCATTCCGTTATTCTATTAAAAGAAGCTGCCGAAAAGGTAAAAGAAGTTTTGGGTTAATTGCGGTAAAGGATTTTTAAAGTAATTAAAGCATTTTGAACCACAAAAACTGTTTTAATAAATCAAAACAAAGTTATACTTTTGAACTTTCATTTAATTTTTAAGAAAAAATACCAGATATGAAACAAAATTTTGTGTATATTGATGACTTACACTTTGATTTGAAAAGATGGCTTAACGAATTGCGTTTTTACAAAGATGAATTGGATATTTTTAAATATCGCTTAGAAGAAATTGCTGCACGTAATACGGGGCATGATGTAACCGCACAAATAGAGCATTTCCAAAATCGTTTTATCCGCGAAGGTGAAGTAAACGATGAATTGCGCCACGAAATCAAGCAGCACGAAAATCGCTTGTTCGACCGTGCCATTGCCAATCCTATTGCCGTTGACCATGTGCGCTTTGAAGATCATAACGGACTTCGCGAACAAATAGATACTTATCACAAATTATACTCCGAACTAAAGCACGAATATGTTAATTTTTTAGCTGAGTGGATGTAGTTTTAGGCTGTGCGAAAGAAAGAATTTTATCTCTTTTCATAATTCCCCAAAATGGTAGCTTGACTACTGTTTGGGGGATTTTTTTATTTTTTACTTAACAACTAATTGGTTGCGTTCGGGCCCTACGGAAATAATACTTACCGGAATGTCCAATTCTTTTTCCAGAAAAGCTACGTATCCCTGCAAAGCCTCCGGCAAATCTCCAATACTTTCTATTGGTGTTTTTATATCTCCCCAGGCTTTAAAATTGGTGTATTCCACTTCAATAGGCGTTGTGTTTATATCATAAGGAAGTTTTTGGGTAGCTTTTCCACCGATTTTGTAATGCGTACCTACTTTTATTTCTTGCAAATGATTCAATACATCGGCTTTGGTAATAACCAAATCGGTTGCGCCATTGAGCATAATGGCGTATTTTAGAGCGGGCAAGTCTATCCAGCCACAGCGGCGTGGTCTGCCGGTTGTAGCACCAAATTCATTTCCGGCGGCACGCAATGCTTCTCCTTCTTCGCCGAAAAGTTCCGTAGGAAAAGGTCCGCCACCCACACGCGTACAATATGCTTTGGACACACCCCAAACGCGCTCAATTTGCGTAGGCGCAATTCCCAATCCTTGGCACACGCCCGAAGTAAGTGTGTTGGACGAAGTAACATACGGGTAAGTGCCAAATTCTATATCCAGCATAGAACCTTGTGCACCTTCTGCCAATACGCGCTCACCTTTTTGCAAACGCTCTTGGATAAAATATTCGGCATCTATCAGTTGAAATTTTTTCAAAAATACGATTGCCTCGAACCATGTGGTTTCCAATTCTTCCAACGAAAAAGAAAAATCATAAAGTTTGAGCAAATGCAAGTGTTTTTGGCGCAATTTTTCATATTTTTCGCTAAAATCCGCTGTTTCTATATCGCCTATACGCAAACCATTTCTACCAGTTTTGTCCATATATGCGGGACCGATTCCGCGCAAGGTAGAGCCTATTTTTTCATTGCCCTTGGCTTGCTCACTGGCTTGGTCTAATATTTTATGGGTAGGCAAAATTAAATGCGCTTTGCGGGAAATATACAAACGCGGACAAATATCTACGTCCATAGCATTGAGTGTTTCTATTTCTTTTTTCAATACTACCGGGTCTATCACTACACCATTGCCAATAACATTGTCCAAGTGCGGCTGAAAAACGCCGGAAGGAATAGTATGGAGTACAATTTTTTTTCCTTGATAGTATAGCGTGTGTCCGGCGTTGGGACCGCCCTGAAAACGCGCAACTATTTGATAATTTTCCGCCAAATAATCTACAATTTTACCTTTCCCTTCGTCGCCCCACTGCAATCCCAAAAGAACATCAACTTTCATATACTAATTTTTTATAATTAAAGTGCAAAAGTACACATTCAACCGTAAATTAAGGTGTCGAATTTTCAAATAATACGCTATGGAATTACAAAAGGCTGTTTCTTGCGCTGCACGCCCAGCGAAAATAAAGCTAAATCGTATTTTACGGGGTCGGCGGGCGCAAATGTGCGCAAATGTTCTGTGAGGACTAAGGCTGCCTCCCAATTATTGCGTGCCGAAAGGGGCAAAAGTTGTAAATCCTGCGCTACTCTGAACACGTGTACATCTAAAGGGCAAACGAGTTGTGCGGGCGAAATTCTTTTCCACAAACCAAAATCAATTCCTTCTGCATCGGTACGTACCATCCAGCGTAGGTACATACACAAGCGTTTGCAGCTTGCTTTTTTGGCAGGCGTGGAAATGTGTCGGCGGGTGCGGGGCAAATGCGGCAAACTAAAAAACAAGTCGTAAAAACCGCACAAAGCTGCTTCGATATGAGGTGATTGGGGTGTTATAAATTGGGAAAAAGCAGTTTCCAAACTTTCGTTTTGGCGATACCAAAATTGCAAAAAACGAATAAAATGCAAGGTATCGTCACTATTGAAAGTACGGTGAACAAAGGTAGAAAATCGCGACAAATCTTTTTCCTGATGGTGGAGAATGAAATCGTAAGGAGCGTTGTCCATTAAGTTGGCTAACTGAAAACTTTTGTTGATAATGGTTTTGCGCAGTCCCCATGCGAAAACTGCCGCAAATAAGCCCACAATTTCGATGTCTTGCTTTTGTGAAAAAGTGTGCGGTACGCTAATAGGGTCTTGCGGAATGAAGTCGGTGTTTTTGAGTTGGTGTAATTGTTGGTCTAATGTTTCTTTTACAGATGAATATTTGCCCGTTGATTTCATTTTTTACATAGAAATACAATTCTTCGTTTTATTTGTTTAGCGGGACAGAATATTTGAGCAAGTTCACGAGGTAAATTGTATTACTTCTTTCAGATTGTTGCCTTTAGAAGTTTAAAATTTGAAGATTTGGTATTTTGTATGCTTTTAAAGTGAAAAAATATTGATTGCCAATGCGAAAAACCTTAGTGTATGTATTTGAGTTCCCTCCCTTGCGGTCGGGAAGACAGAGGAAAGCGTGATGATTATTTTTCCTTTAATTTTGAGGGCTATAATACAAGCAATTTTTGGTAAAATATTTCTTGCTCATTGGTTTCTATTTGCAAAAAATAAACTCCTGCGCCCAAAGTAGCTGCACCAAAAACAAGTGTATTGGACGAAGTTGTTTGCCAATTTACCGGAAAAATCTGCCCGCTACTTGACCTTATTTCCAAACGGCTTACGACAGTATTGGCAGGCAAACGCAAATAGGTGTTTTCTGCGTTGGTGGGATTGGGATAAAGCGAAAAATCCGTTTTTTCCACCATCGCAATTCCTGTATTGATACAGTCGATAACTCCTTCGTATGCACTGCTGCAATTAGCATTGTCTTTTACGCTTACACTAATATTGCTGCCTTCGGACAACAAACTGTTGGTGGCTGTGCCGCTAAAGGTGTAAGGTGGCAAGCCGCCCGAAACGGTAACGCTGACAATTCCCCAGCCCGTAGGATTTCCTTGATTGTTGCTTAAACAATTCGTTGTTACATTTAACGATAAAGGACTTAAATGCGTGAATGTGGGGTAATTGGTTTGCATAATGTCTATGCAAAGATTGTTGGTTTGTGCAGCGGATATTAGTTCTGACAGAGTGGTTTGGTTGAAATTGATGAGTTCGAGGAGATTGTTTTTTTGATACGAAAGAATATTGAGGGGAACAATACCAAATTTTCCTTGATTTAATCCTTCAAAACTAAACTGCCCTTGCTCGGCATAGGCAATTATTTGGTGTAAAGGCTCTGCGGTGAGCAAAAAAAGTGTTTCGTGATTGTCGGTATTGGCATTAAAGACTTGTACTATTTTGTTTTTAGCTTCGCTGCAAACATTTAAGTTATTGGGAAATGCTACTACGCCATAGTCGGCTGTGCAAGGAGCATTAAAACCTTGACAAAGATAATTGGCGGACTCCAAAAGACAAGCGCGTTTGTTGTGTGTTTGGAGTACATTTTGCATAAATGCTGCCTGTAGTTGGGTAAACATAAGCAGACAAACATCGTAGGAGTAATCCAAAAAATTCATGGTCATATCGTCGCTTCCACAAGAATTGAGTACTTGGTTGGGGCAACCAATAGTAGCATCTCCTTGATTGGGCGTGTCGTCTATGTTGTCGCTGCCTGCGCAAGAACCGCCGTCATCGCCCCAAATATGACGCAAGCCAAAATAGTGCGCCATTTCGTGGGTAAGGGTGCGCCCCATAGTGAAATTTCCGTTTACGGCAGTACCCGTTTCATCACCAAAAACGTAGTGCGCTATTACCAAACCGTCTGTTTCGTCGGCACCTGCGCCGGGAAACTGCGCATAACCGAGCAATTCGCCCTCGTCTAAGGCAGGAACAACCCAAATGTTGATGTAGCTACAAGGGTCCCAAGCATCAACGCCGCCGGTGGCAGCACTTTTGCAATCGTTGTCTAAATGTGAAAAAGAGGTTTTGGTGGTATAAGTGCGGGTTATTCCGGTGGTTTCGCTACCGTCCGGGGCTATTTTCGCCAGACAAAATCGAATTTCTGTATCGCCGGAAAGAACACTTTGGAACTGTGTGGGCACCTCGGGAAGGTCGCCGTTGGTAGCGGAAAAGTCGGTGTTGAGGCGTTGTATTTGCGACTGAATTTGGGCTTCGCTGATGTTGTTGTTGCCAAGACTTCCGTCAACATTATTGTGCAGTACGTGTACTACTATGGGCAGCTCAACAGTTTCTTGTATTGCTTTTTTTTGCGGCGAAATTTGCGCAAGTTGTTCGTAATTTTTGGCGTATTGCGGATTTTCTTTTGCCTGAAAACGCAAAGCCTCCACACTTCCACAGCGGTGCAGCACTTGAACTTGTGCGTGTGCGCTTTGCCAACAAAAAATTAATCCTACAATAAAAATACTATTCAGCAACAGCCACTTTTTGTCCACGCAAATTAGTTTTAATACGATGTTACAAATTTTTTACATTCAAATTTAACTAAAAATAGTGCCAAAAGTGAGAAAAAACGCTTTCTGCGACAATACGCGGCTTATTCGCAATAATCCATTATACTAAAACGATAAGAAAACTGCGTAAATGAAAATGAAGTTCGTTTTTTAAAAGACTATGATTATCTCACTTTGTCATGCCGAAACGCAGTGAGGCATCTCACTTGGCTCTGTTTTGAGATTTCTCCCTTGTGGTCGAAAAGACAAGCGGAACTAAAGATTATTAATATGCAATGATTACTCGGTGTTGGTATTAGTCCACTGCCTTTATCCAGTCTTGGAAATATGCTTTTTGTGCCGAAGTAGCATTTTGGTCAGGGAAAATTTTCAGTTTTACACGCGGATTGCTGCCAAGTGTAACTTTTATATTTTGTAAAATGCCATCGCGGCTCACCAGCACATTAACGGTTTCGTTTTGGGCAAAATTTTGCAACATTTCGCTCAAATTGCTTTTAAAACGATAGTCATTTACGGCTATTAGTTCGTCGTTTACATTGATACCGGCTTTCCAAGCAGGACTATCTTTAAACACTTCGGTTACTATAATATTGTCGCCTTCGTTTTTGGTATTTACGCCAAAATAAACCTTGTCGGGGTCCATAGTTTCTGCTTCTACGGCTAAACCTAACATGGAAAGATATTTCGGATAGTCTAAGGCTTTTGTTCCATAAATATAGTCGGCGTAAAACTGGTCTAAATTGGTTTGGGTAAATTTTTCCAGCGTAGTTTTTAGTTCTGCATCGGTAAATCCGCGACCGAGTTCTTGATAATAGTGTTGATACAAGTGGCGCAGCACATCGTCGAGGCTGTTTTTTCCTTCGGAATTGGCGCGAATGAGTGCATCTAACATAAACGCAACGGCAGCACCTTTTACATAATACGACACATTGGCATTTACACTATTTTCGTTTTTGCGATAAAATTTTATCCACGTATCGAAACTTGCATCGGCGAGCGGCTCTACCAAACTGCCAGGCGTATTGAGGGCATACGCAATATTTTCGGCTAAAACTGCCAAATACGCATCTTCACTCATAAGCCCTGCACGGCGCAAAAAATAATCGTCGTAGTAACTGGTAAAGCCTTCTACTTGCCAAAGTAAGTCGGTGTAGTTTTCGTTGCTATAATCGAAGGGTCCTAATTCTATCGGACGAATGCGTTTTACATTCCAAAGATGAAAATACTCGTGCGCGGCTAAACCCAAAAATTTCATATAAGTACCATCGGGCTTGTAACGCCAGCGCGGATAAATGAGACTGGTGGAAAACAAATGCTCCAAGCCACCATAAGAAGATTCGGTATTGAGGACAATAAATAAATAATGATTGCAAGGATTGCTGCCAAAAAGTTTGGTTTCTACCTCCACAATGCGCTGAATGTTGCTTACCATCCGCGCGCTGTCGTAGTTGCCGCCGCCTACAATAGCCAATTGGTGCGGAACGCCCGCAGCTTTGAAGTCCATTAGCTCTTGGTTGCCTACGAGTATAGGACTATCCACCAATGTATCGAAATCGGGAACGGCTATTTCCCATGAATTTCCTTTTTGTTTGTGCGACAAAGCGGTGCTTAGTTTTTTGAACTGCGGGGCAGCTTCTACCAGTAATGTTCCGCCTTTGCTGGGTTGGTCGGCGAGGTACAAAAACAAGCCCGCACCATTGATGTAGGCGTATTCATCGCTTAAAAAGCAAGTGCGTACCGAGAGTTCGTAGGCGTAGGATTGGTAGCTTATTTCTATTTTTTCGCTTCCGTTGGCAGCGATTTGCCAAGAGTTTTTGTTGTATTTTTTAAAGGATAAAACTTTGCCTTGACTGTTTTTTACCTGAAAGTTTTCTACATTTTTGGCATATTCCCGCACCAAATAAGAGCCGGGAGTCCAAACGGGCATTTGCACTTTCAGGCTGTCGGCGTGGTTGTTTTCTATAATAAGTTTTACGGTAAAATAATGCGTATAAGGCTCGGGCATTTGCACCGACCAAGTTAATTTAGCTTCACTTTGTGACATAATTTGTTGAAAATTCATTAAAAAAAGGAAGAAGATAAATGCTGTATGAATAAACCTTTGCATGGTGTATAATTTTTATTATCCAAAACAAAAACAAATAAGGGTGGCAAAGATAGTAAATCTTTGGTTTCTATTCTGTGGGTGAAAATATAGTGGAGAGTGGGTTTGGGGGTAAATATTTTATCATTCGCTTTAGTGTTTTGAGATTGATAAAATATTTTATTTATATAATCTAAATTTATATAGATAAAATAAATGGATGTTGTATATTTGGACGTGGGGCGGATTGCATCCGCTGCCAGACTGCGCCGTCGCTGCGCGACTACTTCGTCCAACAACTGATTTGCAAAATTACTTCGCAAAGCCGCCTCGCGTTGTAAGTAATGCAAAAAAAAATCAAAAAGTTATCGTATTGGTAACTTTTTGATTATATTTGCGTCAAATAAAAGATGTGAAAATATTTTCGAGAGGAACTTTACGAGATTTTTGGTTAAGACAAAATGATTGTGAATTACAACTAAGAACTTGGTATCGAGAAACTGAAAAATCAAATTGGCAAACTATAAACGAATTAAAAGCTGATTACCCAAATGCAAGTATTTTAAAAGACAATCGAATTGTATTCAACATCAAAGGGAACGATTACAGACTGGTTGTAAAATTCAATTTTGAGTACCAATTAGCGTGGATAAGATTTGTCGGAACTCACGCTGAATATGATAAAATAAACGCAAACGAGATTTAAAATGAAAATATCACCTATCAGAAACGAAAAAGATTATCAAAAAGCACTTGAAAGACTCGAAGTGATTTTTGACGCAAAACGTGGAACCGAAAAAGGCGACGAATTGGAAATACTTTCTATGTTAATTGACAATTATGAAAGTGACAAATTTCCGATAGAAATGCCAGACCCGATTTCTGCGATTAATTTCAGAATGGAACAAATGGGACTTAAACAAAAAGATTTGGTGGAATACATCGGATTTAAAAGTAGAGTTAGTGAAATAATGAACAAAAAACGTAAACTAACGCTTGAAATGATTAGAAAATTAAGTCAAAATTTGAGAATTCCGACAGAAATTTTGATTCAAGAATATTAAAAAGCACTACTTTCAACATTTGCTATAAACAATTGGGGCGAAAGTGATAAAACGAAAAGTTAGGGCGTAAAATCCCTAACTGCTCATACACTCACCCTTGGTCAAAACAGTCGCTCCGCTCCCATTTTCCTCACCGTTAAAATACACAACATTTTTTATGGTAAATGAACCAATAATTTTTTCATTATTATTTCACCATTTGCCTTAAAAATAGTAAGTAGTAAAACCGATTGGGGGCAGTCCACATTTATATTCCAAGAGGAATTAGCTTCTTCTGAATTTATCGATTGCTGAAAAACAAGTTGCCCCGTAATACTTGTAAGCCGTATGACAGATGCTTCGGGAGAAAGATTTTCGACAAACAAATTATTTGAAAAAGGATTGGGATATACTTTAGTAATAGCTAAGTCCATAGCGGGAATTTGTGAAAAAGCGGCTGTTTTGTTGCTGCAAGGAGCTATGACAGCTTCAAAAAAACTAGCACTTTCCGCCCAAAAAGTATTTTCTAATTGGATAAAATTTCCTGCTTGCATTTGGCTACTGCCATTGGGAAATATATGATTTTGTACTACAATACTGTTTGTGGCACTATAGTCTGTACTTTGTCCGGCGGAAATATCGGCTACTACACTTATATCCGCAAGGCAGGCTTCACAAACATCGCCAATGCCATTTTGGTCACTATCTTCTTGCAAAGGATTTGCCGTATCGGGACAGTTGTCGCACATTGCTACAATGCCATCATTATCCAGGTCACTAATATCGTACCCACAACTCAAGTCCGGCGATTGATAAATGAAACCATTAGCATTGGCAATATAATTATTGAAAGCACTCCACTGTACACATTCATTTTTCAGCCAAAAACGCAGCCAAGGCAATATGGCATTGTTTACCATACTATGTTGTTCCGAAAGGCTTATAAATGGTCCCCAGCCAAAACAACTAAAACCTTCGCCTAAGTAACAGTTGGTGGCATTGCCGTTGGTGAATTGGCAATGCGATGCGCCTTCAATTTCATAATACACTTTGCAACTCGATGCGGTAGCGTTGTACATAGGAATTTGGTGTGTATTGGTAGGTGCTACACAATCTTCGGTGCCGGAAATTACCAAATTGGGAATGTTGATATTAGCGGCGGCAGCAATAGCCGAAGGATTGGTTTCGGCGGCGGCAAAAGTGAACATACAAGTAAGCGTAGTATTAGCTGCTGCTGCCAAAAAAGCTGCTCCTCCGCCCATTGAATGACCGCCAATTGCCGTAAATGGCGCAACTTTTCCTTCAAATAAAGAACCTGAGAGCGTGTTTTGGTTTTGCATTCCGTAGGCTGCCGTATTCAAATCTACGCCAAACTGTGCATGATTCGGACTAAGCCCGCTTTGTGTTGTAGGCAATACAACAATAAATCCTTCGGGTACCAAAGTTTCCCATACTTGGCTATAAGAGCTATAAGCAATAGAAAAACCATGCCCAAAAATTACCACAGGAAATGTGCCGGCGGCGACACTAACATTTGTTCCGGTGGTATTAGCCGGATAATAAATTTGGGTGCTGACACTGTTAGTGCCATCACTTAGCGTTAAAGATGTATTGCCGATGGAAAATGTTTGGGCTAATGCTGTAGGAGCAAATAATAGACTAAGGAGCAAAAGTTTCAGCAGTTTCATAATGTTGGGTTATTTTATGCTAAGATAATGAAATTTCTTTGCTAAAAAATACTTTGTTCAGCAATTTTCAGAAGTTTTGGTAGTGCTTTGCCCGTAGCTTTGTATGGGCGGCTTTTGCTTAAATTTTGAACCCAGTTTGGGGATAACTACCTGCGACATTCGATTAACCATTTTTCGTTAGTTGCCAAATTTCAGTATAAGTAATTAAAAATAAGATGGATAGCGGTTTTATTGGAAAAATATTTTATTTGGATAAGCGAAATGTATATAGATAAAAGAAATGGATGTTGTATATTTGGGGCGTTAGGCCTCATTAGCAATAAAATAGATGAAACAAATATTTGGAATATTATTGATAATTGGAATGCTCTCCTGTATCGAGAATAAATCGAAAATTGAATCAATCGAAACTGAAGATTTAACTTCTCAACAGATAGATTCAATTTTAACTGAATTCAATTTTGAATATGAGTTTCCGATTGTCATTGACAGTACAGACCAAGTTCTAATTCCTATATCAACGGAATTACTGGAAAGAAGAAAAACATACAGCAAAGATGGATATTACTCTGACGATTATCCAAAGTATTGGAACGTCCTTTTTTACAACAGATTAACAGGGGAAGACCGATTACTAACTGAAAAGAAAGTTAGGATTTCTCAAATTCACGCTATTGGAGACGAATATGATGGAAGAAGCAAAATTTTAAATAAAAAAGTGCTCTATGAGATTGGAGATGAAGACTACAACAAAGATTCCAAATTGAATGATCAAGACCCAGAGTATTTGTTTTGCTCGGAACTAGATGGAACTAATTTGACGAGAATTTCTCCAAAGAATGAAGATTTACAGTTTTTTAGGGTTATTCCAAAAACAAATCAAATTTTGATAAGAACCATTAGAGACACCGAAAGAGACTCTATATTTAACAGAGAAGATGAATCAATTTGGTACAAAGCAGAATTGGTAAATCAAGAATGGAAATTAGAAGAAATCATAGATTCGACTGGTAGAAGTAAGATTGAAAATTTATATTTCGACCAATGGTTAAAGAAGAAAAAATAACGAAGGCACACACAATGTGTAAAATGTTCATAGTGGCTAAATGCCACTACGTCATTTACACGAACCGTTGGTCAAAATAGTCGCTCTGCTCCCATTTTGACCAACGCGGGGCGGATTGCATCCGCTGTCGGACTGCGCTGTCGCTGCGCGACTACTCCGTCCAACACCTGATTTGCCAAATCACTTCGCTTGCAAACTCCGTTTTCGCTTCGTAACTTCGTGAAACCGACCCACCTTAGTCAGAATTACAGAAGCAAATGAATAGAAATTATGCAATTGAAACAAAATTATAAAGCAATAATCTTAACTATCGCTTGCTTCGCTATTTATCTGTTCTTAAAGCAATATTTTTCTTCCATCAAAGAAGGTTTAGACGGATTTACAAATAATGGATTGCTTAGTTATACCCTCACTTATTTTATAATCGGAATTCCAATATTTATTGGCACTTATTTAATTAACCCAAAACTTAATATACTAAAAAACTTAGGGCTGAGCATCCATTTAATAAAACCATTTTTGATTGCTCTATTATTTTCCACACCTATGATTGTGGGCGGGTTTTTATTTTATAAATTTCAAAAAGAGATTTCGATACCAAATTTAATAGCAGGCTCTATTGTAATTGGTTTTGTCGAAGAATTGTTTTTTAGAGGTTTTTTATTTGGGCAAATTTTTAAATACACTCGATTAGGGTTTCTTTCTTCTATTCTGGTTGGAGCGGTGATTTTTGCAAGCGGACATCTATATCAAAGCCAAGACTTTTTTGAATTAATCGGTATCTTTTCGGTAACATTTATGGGAGCCATACTTTTTGCGTGGTTGTATGTCGAATGGAATTACAATTTATGGGTACCAATTTTTTTACATTCTTTAATGAATTTGACGTGGCATATTTTTGAGATGGACGAAACTGCACTTGGAGGATTGCTGCCCAATGTTCTTAGAGGATTAACAATAATTTTAGCCATCGTTTTTACGGTGTTGTACAAGAGAAAAAAAGGTCAAAAACTTACAATAACAAAAGATAATTTAATAGTCAAAAACGATGTAGAACAAAGCATAAAATGGTCATAGTGTTCTATGCGGAGCTAAGGCATTTATACTAAAATCGAATAGCTATTGCGTATTAGAAAAGGTAAAAATCTTTTTTCGTAGTATAGCAGTTTTGGGGCGTTAAAAATTTTTGAATCCTTGTAAAAAATTTAGCCCAAAAACTGTGGTTTTGCCCGAGTAGGGCAAAAATACCTTGAAAAAAGTGTCGTTTCTTTTGCTTCGTTTTCTTTGGGCAAGCAAAGAAAATGAAGAAATCCCCAAGCATAGTTTTGCCCCCAAAGTTTCGGAGCAGATACTTACCTTTAATAATTCCTAAACCAATACACAACCTTCATACTATTTTGGTATTACTTTGTGTTACTTCGTGAAATACTTAGCGCAACTTCGTGTACCAAATAATAGCACAGTGTTACACAAAAACAATATTCAATAATTTATACTGGTTTTCTTTTATCCAAGTGCTTAATATATATTTTATTATTGTTTTTTTGCTTTTAACTTTATTATCCTGTCAATCACCAACAACGAATAAAACTGTATTCAGGAAATAATGACTCATTTTCACAATATGAGGTCTAACGCTACCGGACAGTGGTCGGAATGAATTGCTTGCGGCAAAATTTTGGCTGCCCGTAGCTGTGGTACTAAGTTTTCGGTGCAAGTGTTGTAGTCAATGCGCCAACCTTTGTTTTTGCCGCGCGCGCCTGCTCTGTAACTCCACCAAGTATATTGGTCTTTTTGCTGATTGTACACCCTAAAAGTATCCACAAAGCCCTGCGAGAAATAGTAATCCATCCAAGCGCGCTCTTCGGGCAAAAATCCCGACACATTGGCGTTACGCACAGGGTCGTGAATGTCAATCGCCTGATGGCAAATATTAAAATCGCCGGAGACAATGAGCTTTTTTCGGGTTTGTTGCACTTCTTTCAAAAAGCGCATTATCTCATCTAAAAAAAGCATTTTCAGTTCTTGGCGTGCTTCGCCCGAACTCCCTGACGGAAAATAAATACTAAAAACAGAGGTATCGCCAAAATCCGCACGGATAACACGACCCTCAGCATCAAAAGTAGCATTGTCCATACCATACACTACTTTGTCGGGTTTTTGTTTTGTCCAAATTGCCACGCCGCTATACCCTTTTTTTTCGGCACTAAACCAATAATGATAATAACCCAGTGCCTCAATAGCAGCAGTATTCACTTGCTCGGGCATAGCTTTGGTTTCTTGCAGCAGCACTATATCGCTGCCGTTGGTTTGCAAAAAATCAAGCAGTCCCTTGTTCATCGCCGCACGCACGCCGTTTACATTGTAGGTAATAATTTTGGTAGTTTGCGCCATAAAGTGTGTTTAGGTTTTGCTGCGAAGGTAAGGATTTGTGGCGAGAAAGGGTAAAGTTTTAGCAAAGTAGATTTCTTGAAAATGTATTTGCATTGCGGCTTATTTTAGCGTAATGAGTTCCTTTTTCGCCTTTAATTTCTTACATACATGAATAAACTTCGGTCTATACAAAAACAAAAAGAGACCACTCTTTCGAGCAGTCTCTTTCAACATTATTCTTACTAAATTAATTTTTCTTATCGCGCAATAACCACTTTCTCGCTTACCATACCTTTAGCGCCTTCAATAGTGATAATGTAAGTACCGGCAGCAAGATTTTGCTCATTGTTCCAGCTAATAGTATGCGTACCACTTGTGTGGAAACCTTCTGCCAACTGCGCTACTACCTGACCTGCTGTGTTGTACACACGTACATTCACGTTTTCGTTGTCGGTAGTGTAAGTAACGGTAGCGTAATCCATTACAGGATTAGGCACTACGCTGATAGAAGTATTCGCAGCAAAGTCTTCGATACCTGTAAATTCTTCTAACCAAGTAGCAGTTACGCCATTAAAAATAGTTCCACTTGAGTTTTCAACATAAGGCTCTGGTGTATCCAAACCTCTGATATAAATATCAGCTCCGTCTGCATCTTTTCCTACCAAAGTACCATCTTCATTACGGAAAACCAATCCGATAGCATCTGTAGTCACACCTTCTGGTACATTGTAGTAATCGGGCCAAAGTATTTCTAAAGAGTATACACCGTTTCCTTCATTCGTCATTTCACCAATGCCATGATCTACACCCCAATCTTGTCCGTCAGGAAAATAAGACCAAGGACCTGCGCCTGAGTGCATATACACTTTGTTGGGAGCACTTGCTGCAAAACCGCCATCAACTAAATCGCCACCATCTTGTCCACCCATTCCTTTGGTAGAATCATATACAATTCTCAAATAAGAAGTTTGCGCATTTGCGGTCATCGCAAATACAAATAACGCTACAAATAAAGTAAATAATCTCATCATTTTTTTTTGTTTTAAAATTAAAAAAATATTAATAGTAAGTAAGTGTCTATTCGGTTCGTGTATTTTTTACACTAAGCAAATTTAGTTAATTTTTTCAAATATTAAATTTTTATTAGAATTTTAACAAAAATTTATAACTTGGCAAAGCAATATCATTTCTAACAACAAAAAACAATGCAAAAAAGTTTAACGTATATACTTATTCTCTTGCTATTTTCTTGCTTTATTATCAAAGCTCAAAGTATAGAACGTATTGACCCACCCTTTTGGTGGGCTGATATGCAAAATAAAAATCTTCAACTCCTCGTTTACGGCGAAAATATTGGCAACTTCACGCCTACCCTTGCCACCAAAGATATTGTTTTAACCCAAACACAGCATTTTACCAACAACAACTACCTCGCCTTAGACTTGGACATCACAAATGCCAAAACCGGCAACTTCGATATCATTTTTGAAGATACTGCCAACAATCAATTTCACTATACTTACACTTTGCGCAAAGCTACACCCGAAAACCAAGTTCCGCGCGGTATTTCGCAAGACGATTTTATGTACCTTATTATGCCCGACCGTTTCGCCAATGGAAACTACAACAACGACATTGTGCCGCAAATGAACGAAACGACCATCGAACGCGATAATATTGGCGGCAGACACGGCGGCGATATTCAAGGGGTAATAGACAAACTCGACTACCTGCAATCGCTGAATGTTACGGCTCTTTGGCTTAATCCTGTAGTAGAAAACAACCAGCCCAAATACTCGTACCACGGCTATGCCGCCACCGACCACTACAAAATAGATGCCCGTTTCGGCGATTTGGCTCTTTACCAACAACTATCGGAAGAACTCCACCGCCGACACATGAAATTGGTGTTGGATATTATTCATAACCATATTGGCGACCAACACTGGTGGATGAAAGATTTGCCCGACTCTTCGTGGGTACACTTTTTCGATACCTACACCAATTCCAACTTTCGCATGGAAACCCTCCTCGACCCTTATGCTACCGAAATTGACAAAGAACTTTACCTCAACGGTTGGTTTGATGTACATATGCCCGACCTCAACCAAACCAATCCTTTTGTAGCCACTTATCTTATTCAAAATAATATTTGGTGGATTAAAAATTTTCAGATTGACGCGCTTCGTATGGACACATGGCCCTATTCCGAGCCAAATTTCCTTAAAAAATGGGCTGCTGCCATTCGCAGCGAATTTCCCGACATCAGCATTTTCTCCGAAGTTTGGGTACACGACATTTCTATTCATGCTTTCTTCCATCCACACAACATTGCAGCCCAAACTGCCCATACTGCCATTGACGGACTCACGGACTTCCAATGGTACAATGCCGTGATAGAAGCCGTAAATAATCCAAGCACTTGGACGGGCGGACTCATGAAACTCCACAATACACTCGCCTACGATTATTTGTACGATGATGTTTCGCAAAATGTCATTTTTTTAGATAATCACGACCTCATTCGGCTTTGGGAAGCTACCGGGCAAAGTATGTACAAATACAAAATTGCTGTAGCCTTGCTGTTGAGTATGCGCGGCATTCCTTGCTGGTACTACGGCAGCGAAGTGCTGATGCGCGGTACAGCTTCGCCAATGGACAACGTGCGCACCGATTTTTTAGGCACTTGGAAAAATGATACTACCGACCTTTTTACGTCCAAAGGGCGCAATGATTTGCAAAATGAAGCATTTTTTTATTTACAGAAATTGACAAAATTGCGTGCCGAATATCCGGCTTTGCGCAAAGGAACATTCAAGCATTATTTACCCCAAAACGATGTGTACGTGTATGCGCGTAGTATGGAAAATCAGCATTTTATGATGATTGTAAATACCAGCGATAAAATGCAAAACCTACATTGCGACCGATTTGCGGAAGTATTGCAAGATTTTTCACAAGGAAAAGACCTCATAAGTGACAAACAATTTGATTTCAGCCAAAAAACATTTACCGTAGCTCCGCAAAGTGCTGCGTGGATTCTTTTAAGTAAATAATCGCTTTGCGCTTCGCTTGAAATACGCTTTTGTTTATATAGAAACTGTACCCGCTTATCCCGAAAAAATGAGCCTTTCGGGTATTGCCATTCTTTGCTACGATGAACATACTTTTGAAAAGGCTTGGTCGTCTTGGATACAAAACAAACAAACGCAGGCGCAAGAGGCAAGTATGTACAATTTTGCGCCGCAAAACAATACGCCTACTTTTCCCGAAGTAGCTCGCACCATTGTAGAACTCACCCAAAACCGAACTTTGGTAGCACATGATGCTGCTTTCGTGTTTAAAGTATTGAAAAACTTGTTTGCCGATTTGGGCTTTGAATTTTCTTGCGAAAAAATTTGTACCCTTCGCCTGTGGCGCAAAAAACTCCAAGATGTTAGCTCCTTCAAACTGCATGATTTGATTGCCCATTTTCATCTGCAAAGTCATTTTGAAGAAAGATTGCTAAAAAATGCCGATTATATTGTGCAGTTGTTTCAACAAACCCAAAATACGGTCGTAAGCAACGAAAACAAGCAGTCTTTTAAAAAATTATACGAAAATTTGTTAGATGAATGTGGTGTTTATTATTTTTTCAACGCCCAAAATGAATTGATTTATATTGGCAAAAGCAAAAATATAAAAAGTAGAATCCAAGCCCATTTCAACAATACGAATACGGAGCGTGCCGTGAATATGAAATCGGAGGTTTGGCAAATAAACGCCGAATATACCGGCAGCGAGTTGGTGGCATTGCTCTTAGAGTCGCACCAAATAAAACAGCACAAGCCTAAGTACAATCGCGCCCAAAGGCGCAGCCGCTATCCTTGGGCAATTGTATCGTACCAAAATGCCCAAAACTATCTTTGTTTTGATGTGGCGCGCACCCAAAATGCACCACAAGCAATTATGCAGTTTAGTTCGCTTAGAGCCGCCAAAAGTTTTTTGGCATACTGGCGGGAGGAACTCTTGCTTTGCGACTATTTGTGTCACTTGTCATCGGGCAAAGGGGCGTGTTTTCATTACAGTTTACATTCCTGCTTAGGTGCCTGTATTCAAGTAGAAACGGCAGAAAGTTATAATGAACGGGCAAATCTTTTGGTAGAAAAATATGCTTTTTCGCAGGATAATTTTTTGATTATAGACAAAGGACGCACTGAAGGCGAATATGCTCTCATTCTTATAGAAAACAGCCACTACAAAGGTTGGGGTTATACTTCTTTGAAACCCAACAAAAGAAGCATAAAAAAACTCAAACAGTACATTCAGCATTATCCCGAAACCAAAGACACAAGGCAAATACTAAAGCAATGGTTGCGCGAAAATTCGCCCAAAATTATTTATTTCTAAGCATAAAAAATGCCTCCTTTTAATTAAAAGGAGGCATTTTTACTTATTAACTTTGAAAACTATTGTCTATCTTTTCAAAAGTTTCATGCTTTGTTGCTCACCATTAAGCAAACGAACTTTTACCATATAAACACCCGCACTCAGTTCTGCCAAAGGCAAATGATAGCTTTGTAACTGATTGGCTTGTACTTCTTCGTCATACACACTGTACATCAATCGTCCGGTTACATCGTATATTTCCACCAAAGCTTCTGTATTTTCTGTAGCTTTTATTTGCAAAGAAGCAACATCATTTGCCGGATTAGGGCTAAGTGCTTGAATAATGCTTGTATTTTCTACGTTTATGTTGAGTGGTTTCAAATTTACTTGCGCTTTGCTAAACACTTGTTCAATATTGGAATAATTTACCGGATTAAGTAGTGCGCCACAAGCGGCAGGATCAATACTTGCTTCGTAATAACCGGCACCTGCAATAGTCGCTTGAAAACCGACACCCATCGAAATAAGATCTGTTGCTACATATTCTACTACATAGGTTCCGCTTATTGAGTTCGAGGCATAAATTTCCGTTCCGCTTTGCGCATCATTTGTGCTTACCAAATTATCGCTTGGACTTACAAATGTTTGTACACCACAAGTCACACAGTTGCTGGTTACATTCACATTCAAAGTAAAATTAGATTTTGTACTTTGACCGGAAACAACAATCCAATAATCGCCTGCCGGCAAACAGCCCGAAGTAAGACTACTGCCACAAGCACTGGCTTCTACCGTATAAGCCGTTACTACATCGCCCGGATTTGTAACCGGATTTCCGGCTAAGTCTTGGCTTGTTTCATCGGGACAAACCAAACCGGAAATTAATGCCATATTGTAATTTTGTGTGGGAGAAGGAATATTTATTGCCACTTCGCTATCGCTGGTAGTAAAAGGTACGTTTATGTGATACCAAGCGGCAGTTCCTGTGGTAGTAGGACAAATGGAGGAAAATCCTGCCGCATTGCCCGGCTCGAAGAAACCACCATTTCCGGCAAAATCGCACAAGCAAGTAGTAGTAGAACCCGAAGCCGTAGTACCGCTCACCGTTAAAGGAACATCTTTAGCATCACCACAAATAAAACCAGTTTTATAAGGAGATACTTCAAAACAGTAGTTTCCCGTAGAAGTACCATTATAGGCTTCCACTTGTATCCAAACCGCTATATCATCAAGTTGGTCCACGCCAAATTGCGTTTCCATCTGCGCTAAAGTGGGTACAGACCCGGGAAATAACACCAAATGATTATTCTGAATAGAAGTTTGATCCACACAAATAACATTCGGTTGTAAAAAAGGACCATCACCTACTACTCCACCATTAGCATTGGCACAGTCGATAGTAAGATTTCCGGCAAGGCAACCAAAAGCCCAAGTTACTGCACAACCATCTGCTTCAAAGTGCGCTGCAATGGTTGGCGGATTGCTTGGATAACCCGGATAATCGCACAAACCCAGTACCAACGAACCATCAAAATTTGGATAAACATTTACCGGATGCGTAGGCACTTGTACATACAAATCGTGGTTTACTACGCCTGCGCCACAAGTCTGACTTTGTTGCGGAATTCCCCATCCGGCAGTAGCACTGTTCATCGTAAGTTTTCTACACTCTTGGTAATAAGGTAAAATGTTGGGGGCTGTGGTACAATCACTGGGCGTACCCAAATTTAAAGTAGTTAAAGGAGGACATTGCCCAAAGACAAAATTACCGATGCCCAAAAACGAGCATAAAAGGAGAAATTTTTTCATAATAATAAGGGTGAAATTTTATGGTTAACAAAAAAGCAGTAATTTAGAACATATTTTCGATTCATGCAATAATTTATGCCCATTTCTAACGAAATTGTACAGCAAATTGTAGAAGTTGCCCACGTAGAAGAAGTAATAAGCGACTACGTAAATTTAAAGCGTAAAGGAGTTAATCTCATTGGATTATGTCCTTTTCACAACGAAAAAACACCTTCTTTTATCGTTTCGCCAACCAAAAACATATACAAATGCTTTGGCTGTGGAAAAGCTGGTGGGGCAGTACAATTTTTGATGGATATTGACGGATTGTCGTATCCCGAAGCCTTGCGCGCCTTAGCCAAACGCTACAATATTACCATAGAAGAAGAAAACGACGAAGCCTACGATGACAACAAACGACACCAAGACAGCCTGTATATCATCAACAAATTTGCGGCAGAGTTTTACCAACATCAACTCTTGCACGAAGCCGAAGGTATGCAAATTGGATTGAGCTACTTCAAGGAACGGGGTTTTCTTCAACACAGCATCAACATTTTTTCCTTGGGCTACAGCCCCAAAAGTGGTACCGCTTTACTTTCCGAAACGCAACAAAAAGGCTTTAACGAATCGTATCTCACCGAACTGGGCTTGATAAGCGAGCGCAACGGCAGACAATACGATTTTTTTAGAGAGCGGGTTATTTTTCCCATTCAAAACCTGAGCGGCAATGTAGTAGCTTTTGCCGGACGCAGCCTTTCCAACGAAAAATCGCAACCCAAATACATCAATTCGCCCGAAAATACTTTATACCACAAAACGAATATTTTGTACGGCTTGTACCAAGCCAAATCGCTTATTCGCAAAACACAAATGTGCTTTATTGTGGAAGGCTACACCGATGTAATTTCGCTGCATCAGGCGGGCATCGAAAATGTAGTCGCTACTTGCGGCACCTCGCTCACCGAAGGACACGCCAAACTGCTGAAACGTTTTACTTCTACTATTTGCCTGCTTTTTGATGGAGATGCCGCCGGACAAAACGCTACGGCGCGCGGCATGAACATTCTTTTAGCCGAAGGCTTGCAAGTACAGTTTGCCGTATTGCCCGACAAACACGACCCTGACTCTTTTGTAAAAGCCTACGGAAATGAGCATTTTCATCAATTTATCGAAAAAGAAGCCAAAGATTTTTCACTATTTTATTTAGATAAAATCCAAAACTTACAGCAACACAAACCACTCGAAGCAGCGCAACTAATTCGCGAGTTAATTACTTCCATCGCACATATTCCCGACAGTATTCAGCGCGCTTTGTATATGAAAGAAAGTGCGCGAATTTTGGAAGTAGAAGAAAATATGCTGGTGGTGGAATCGAACAAACAACGCCAACAACTCCTCAAACAAGCCCAACGCGCTGCCACTGGTTCTACGCAAGAACCCGAAGCTCCGCCAACGCCCAATATTCCTTTGGGAGAGAAAAAACAGCAATCGTACCAGAGCAATGAGCAAGCCTTGCAGTTTACCGAGCGAGAAATTTTGCGCTTAATACTGCTGTATGGCGATAAAACTTTGGAAAATGAAAACAAAACTGTCGCCCAGTTTATTCTCGAAGATTTGCAACATTCCGGTATTCAGTTTTCGCACCAAACGCATCAACAAATGTTAGAAATAATACAAAATGCATTGGATGAAAATCAGCCGATTGATATTTTTTATTTTCAAAAAAACGAACTTCCCGAGTTGCTGAAATTGGCAGTAGATTTGCTGGCACAACCGCATCATATAAGCGATAATTGGGAGCGCATGCACGAAATATACGTCATTTCGCCCGAAGAAAATTATGCCAACGAAATGTACAACTTACTCAATAGATTTAAGTTGCGCTACTTACAAAAAGCCCGCGAAGAAACCATACAAAAACTAAAAACGGCTCAGGAAGAAGGCAACCAAGCCGAAATTGATAAGCAAATACACTTCCAAATGCACCTTATAAAAATGCAAGTGGATTTGTCCAAACTGTTGCGTACGGATATTATAAAATAATATCAAAATTGCACGAAAAATACGTATCGGTTTTGGTATTATCAAGCGAAGTATCCTCCCCGCAACTTTGGGTACAAAACTATGCTTGGGGTTTCTTCATTTTCTTTGCTTGTCCAAAGAAAACGAAGCAAAAGAAACGACACTTTTTTCAAGGTATTTTTGCCCTTACAGGGCAAAATCGCAGTTTTTTCGCTGAATTTTTTCCAAGGCTTCAAAAATTTCTAACGCCAAAAAACTGCTATACGGCGAAAAAAGATTTCTTAGTCCTTTTGCTTATACTAAAACTGCTCGAAAATTCCATAAATTATGATGCACTTCCCTTTTCTACTACGCAATCATTATTCGATTTTAGTATAAATTTTGCGCTACCGCTGCTGCCACTGTCGATACAACAACCACATACAAACTATACTTACGGCACCTGTAATAATCGCCGCAACATAATTTCCATACAAGCAATATCCGGTAAAAAATAAGGCTGCATAAATCATAAACACGCCCAAAAACATCATCAATATTTCTCGCCCCAACGACAAACCTTTGTTTTGGTACAGGGCAGCTATTTTCGGACTACCCCCAATAATTTTGCGCCAACCATAAGGGTGCGGTTTTATCAAAGCAACAAATTTTTCTAAAGTTTCTTCCTCCGAAGGACGCGTAAGCAAAGTAACGAGTATCCACACAAAAGTAGTGATACCCACACTCCAGAGCATTTTTTGGTAATCTGCTAAATTTCCTACATAAAAAAATTGAAAATAAATTGCCATAATCAACGATACAAGCATCGCGGCTATTTCGCTAAAAGCATTGATACGCCACCAAAACCAACGCAGCAGAAACAACAGTCCCGTACCGGCTCCAATTTGTAGTAAAATATTGAACGATTGCATCGCATCTTTCAAATATAAAGCCACCAGAGCTGCCAACAACATCAACACTACGGTTGCCATTCTTCCTACTACAATTTGCGTTTTTTCCGTAGCTTTCGGTTCTATAATACGAATATAAAAATCATTTACTACATACGATGCGCCCCAATTTAAGTGCGTACTGATAGTGGACATCAACGCAGCAATGAGCGCGGCAATTACTAAACCCAACAGCCCTTTGGGCAAATACGTAAGCATAGCCGAAAACGCCAAATCGTCTGCAACAATAGCCGCATCTACATGCAAAAACTTCGCCTGTATGGTCTGCAAATCGGGAAAAACAACCATTGATGCCAAGGCAATAATTATCCAAGGCCAAGGGCGTAAGGCATAATGTGCAAAATTGAAAAACATGGTAGCTTTTTCAGCATCTTCTTCTGTTTTGGCAGAAAGCATTCTTTGGGCAATGTAGCCACCGCCGCCGGGTTCTGCGCCCGGATACCACGTACTCCACCACTGTACCGCCAGCGGAATTAAAAAGAGCGGCACTGCCACATTCCAATCGTTTAGGTCAGGAATTACGGCAATATTATCCACAACGTTCTGGTGTTGCAAAAGATTAGAAAGTCCGCCTACTTCGGGAAGATTTACGATATAAATAGCAGCAACTACCAAACCCAACATACTGAGACCAAATTGAAAAAAATCGGTGAGAATAACGCCGCGCAAACCACCCAACGCAGCATATACAACTGTAATGATGGATACCAACCAAACCGTTTGCTGCGGCGAAATACCTAACATTACGCTGGCAATTTTTATACCTGCCAACAATACGCCCGCCATTATCATCACATTAAAAAAAACACCCAAATACAACGCGCGAAATACACGTAAAAATGTTGCTTCGGCTCCGCTGTACCGCAACTCGTAAAATGCCAAATCGGTGGTAATGCCGGAACGCCGCCAGAGTTTGGCGTAAATAAAAACCGTAGTCATTCCGGTAAATAAAAATGCCCACCAAACCCAATTTCCTGCCACACCGTTTTGTCGGATAATATTGGTAACAAGATTGGGCGTATCGGCAGAAAAGGTAGTAGCCACCATTGAAACACCCAGCAACCACCAAGGCATATTTCTGCCAGAAAGAAAATAATCTTGCACGCTTTTTCCTGCTTTTCGCGAAGCTAAAACACCAATAAGCATGCTTATTACAAAAAAAGCAACAATAATTATCCAGTCTATCAGGGCGAGGTTCATGCGTTATTTTTTAAAAATAGATACAATAAAAATGGCATCAATATTAAGCAAAAATATGTTGTGCCGTAGCATGTTTATTAAATTTTGCCAAATAAAAAAAGCCGCCTACCAAAGTAAGCGGCTTCCTCAATAAAAAAGAAAGTAATGAAAATTACTCCAAACCAAATCCGTAGTAATAAACACCTTTGCGTCCCGGATACACGCCTTCCAACAATACGCCACCGCGTTTGTTTTGCAATATTTTTACAAAATCATTTACATCGCGAATAGGTTTGTCGTCAATGCGGGTAATCACAAAACCGTTTTTGATGTCGGTTTGGGTACCCAAAGTGCCATTAGGGTCAATATTGCTTACTTCTATGCCGCCCGGAATACTTAGCTGCGACTTAGTGCGCTCCGAAACAGGCGCAAATTCCGCCCCTAATTTTTGCAAAATTTCTACCGATGCCACATCCGATTTCAAAATTTCGGTATTTCCGGCAATATTTTTCAATTTTAGTTTCAATTCGCGGCTGGCACCTTTTCTATTAATATGAACGTTCACCACATCGCCGGGATTGTGTTTGCCTATTTGTTCTTGCAATTCGGGCGTAGATTTTACAGGCACATTGTCTATCGATAAAATAACATCGCCTTTCATTATGCCTGCTTCTTGCGCTGCCGAGTTCGCGTTTACATCATCTACATACACGCCTTGCGAAACGTTTACGCCCAAATCCTGCGCACTTTTACTATCCAAATCGCGAATCATTACGCCCAAATACGCGCGTTGCACTACGCCATAATCGCGCAAATCGCTTATCACTTTGCGGACAATATTTACCGGAACGGCAAATGAATAACCAGCATAAGTGCCCGTAGGCGTAGCAATAGCCGTATTGATACCAATTAAATTGCCGCTTACATCTACTAAAGCTCCGCCACTGTTGCCGGGATTAACGGCTGCATCGGTTTGAATAAAAGACTCAATAGCTGAATTGGTGTGCAAAATATCCAAATTACGCCCTTTGGCACTTACTATGCCCGCTGTAACAGTTGATGCCAAATTGAAGGGATTTCCTACGGCAAGTACCCATTCGCCCACTTGCGCATCGTCCGAGTTGCCCAATTCTAAAATTGGTAGTTGGCTGTCGTCTATTTTTATTAAGGCAATATCCGTGTTAGGGTCTGAACCAACTACCGTTGCCGGATAAATTCTGTTGTCGTACAAGCTCACCTCCACTTCGGTCGCATCTTCAATAACGTGATTGTTGGTAACAATGTAGCCATCGGGCGAAATAATAACGCCGGAACCCGTTGCTTCGCGTTGGCGCGGCGCACTACCGCCCGGAGCATTGCGGAAGAAAGGGCTGAAAAAGTCGTCGTCAAAAAAACCTTGAAACGGGTCCATACTTCCACCGGAAGCACTTACGCTTTGTACCGATTTTATGTGAACCACCGCCGGCATCGATTTTGCGGCAGCATAGGTAAAATCAACGGGAACGGAAGTATTGGTGTTGTACGATAATGCCGAAGCATTTACAGGTTTTACCATTTGTGCCGAAGTGTTTTCAAGGGCATAAGTAGCATTACTTTGTAGATAAGATTTGCCAAAGTATAAGGTAAAAACACTACCCAGAATAGCGGCAATCAACAAAGACATTAAATTTTTCATACAATAAAATTATTTTAATTTTGATGAATTAATGATTGAAAGTTTTTTCAAATTTTTTCAAATATTAATCTTTAAACTGCCAATCCGCTTAATTTGTTGCCCACTGTTTCGTTAAAATTACGTTAATACTTTGCGAAAGATATAGACTTATTTTGGCTTAAACTTCTTGCGCGAGCGTAGCGTACCTTTTTCAGCAAATACCAAAGCTTTTTCGATACACACTTGCAGCAGGGCATCTATTCCTTCATCTTCTACCATTATAAAACCACGCATTATTTTTCCGGTAAAATCCATCGGTTTTATGAAATGGCTACTCGCCAAAAAAGTGTCGTAATCTTCGGGCATTACCCTTACTATCATTTCGTTTTGCAAAATACCCAAACACATTTTTTCCTTTATCATAAATGCCAAACCGCCAAACATTTTTTTGGTTTCAAAATTGACTTGTCGCGCCAAAAGTTGTTCGCCGATGAGTTGTGCTAATTGTTGATTATATGCCATAATTGTTGTGATTTTAGACTTAACAAAAAACCTGATGCGTATTGCTACAACATCAGGTTTTCATTTTTATTTTAGGTAAAAAAAATTAATCTATCACTTGGAAAGGTTTTGCCAACATTTTGTCATCTACTTGTAGCATCATAAAATATTGTCCACTGGCAATATTATTCAAGTTAGGTTTTTCGGTAAAAAATCCTTGTTGTGTTCCCAATACTTTTTGGACAAGTAATTTGCCACTCATATCAAATATTTTATACGCAAAATGATGATTTTCAGCACTTTCAACGCTAAAAGATACAGTATTACTTGGCATAGGATTCGCCTGAAACTGTAAGTCTATTCCCTGAATTTGCGCAAAAATAGGCAGTGCTGTGTAGCAATCTGCTCCGCCTGTAAGTTCGCACCAACGCTGCACAAATTCTTGGTAATACAAATTGCTCACACGTTGGTCGTGAATAACCAATAAGTTTTCGTCATTGTTGTTTTCGGCACTATTCGACCAGTTGAAAGAACCCGTAGCAATAGTAGGGTCGGAGTTGGCATTGTCGGTATCGGCAATCATAAATTTGTGGTGAATTTGATAATCCGGCGTATGCGGCAACAAATCTACGCCAACTGTATTTGCCAAAAAGTCGAATTCGGAACCTTGGTCGTTTTGATTTTCCAAAATACCTTCTACCATCACGCCGCGATTATAGGCTTGAGCAATAGCTGTTCCCAATTCGTCTTTGGTAAAAGACAAAATCTCGAAGTACAAACTGTTGTTGGCAGCGTTTACTTCGTTTACTAAAGCATTGGTAGGCGCATCGGTAGGTGAAAAATAAACTTCTACGTTGATGCCGTTAATTTTTAGCTGAGTGGGCGTATTCGCTGTTTTCTGGCTACCGAATTTTGCTCCAAAAATGCCCGGACTTGCGCCGGTAGAACCCCACATTTCTTCAAATTCGAGTCTGTAAGTTCTTGCTAATCCTTGGTCTTGAATAAAAATAGTGTTGTTATAATCATCACCAATGTTTACGTCTGTCCAGTTCATAGAACCGCCCATTACCCAACATTTGTCCACATTTTCGGCATCAATAATCATAAATTTATTGTGCATTAAATTATCGGCATTTCCACCCAAAGTTGGGAAATCAGGCGTTACGGTTTGTAATGCTTCGTTTAATGTACCTGCATCATACACATAACGCACTTGTACGCCACGCGCCACGGCAGCATTTAGTGCTTCTACAAGCGGATAACGGTTGTTGTTGTACATGGCAATGTCGATGGTGCTTTCTGCATTATTGATGTAATTGATAATTTCTTGCTCCATTTCCGGTCCCGGCAAATAGATTGCCCAGTCGCTGGTTGCTACACGTACATCGGCAAGATGATTGAAATAAACCAACATTTGACCGGAAGAATTGGATTCGGTGCAAAGAATTTGTACAGGCGTACTTACTGTATTTCCGTTGCTGTTTTCAGAAAATGCTTGTACATAATAAATTTGTCCGGCATCTAAACCCGTCAAAGTAAATTCGTGCGAAGTAGCGGGTGTATCGTTTGTAAGCGAACCCAACTCCAAAGAAGGCGTAAGTCCGTAATGTACGCCACTTGTACCATTGGTATTGGTTTGCCAAGTAAGGGTAAATCCGTCTTTGTTAATGGCTTCTATTTGGGGTAAATCTGCGATATAAAAATCATCGGCAATTTCAAAATCATCAGCACTGCGCGGCAACAACTGTGCTGTGCCGGAAAAAGTAGAAGAAATTCCGGTAATATTTACTGCCGAAAGAGGTACTGTTGTACCAACAAGCGGATGTCCCGAGCGAATGTAAATAAGTGAACTACTACCATCTTGTGTTGAAAATGTGTATGTTCCTACGCCAAAAGGCATTCCTGCATCGGCAAAAGTGGCATCTTTTACTTGAATAAGCTGGCTTTCGTTAGCTGTACCCACCGCCGAGGCTTGGGTAAGTTCCAAAGGTGCAGGAAGTGTATTATTTGTGCTATTTACCGTAAAATCTGTAATAGTAATTAATTGAATTAATCCTTGATAACTGCTCATTGTGGCGGTAAGGGTTACGTGGTCGCCAGTATTCCAGTTGGAAGTAATAGTAGGGTCGTACACAGGCAAAGCAGCGGTTGCATCTTGTATATAGCGAATGGGGCCAAGCTCCTGACCATTTAGTACAATCCCTTCGATAGTAATATTGGCAGTGCCTTCGGCATACGTGCGCGCTACCGCAATATCTACTTGCGCCGAAGCCACAAGACTACCCAAAAAACTGATTAACAAAAAGATTTTTTTAAACATTGTGTTTTATTTTAAATGAGAAAATTTTACAAATTGACAGCAATACTAAAATTATAGCGTCTGCCCTGTCCAAAAAACACCGAAGCCGATGCGGCATCAAAGTTTTCGGTAGTTACGCCCATAGCATTGGTGTTGTTGTTTTGTGCATCGCTAATGTAAACGGTATCAAAAAGATTGAGTACGTTGAAGCGTGCCGTTAAGCGAATGTCTTTAGACACTTTGAACGAATAACCCGTATTTAAATCGAACAAATAATAGGTGGGTACTTTCCACGATTGTCGTTGCGCATTTTCGTATTGCAAATCTTCGGGGCGAAAATCGGCATAAAAATTATCGAAATAGGTACCGCGCAACTTAAAGTAAAGTCCTTTTATTGGTTCGTAGCGCACCAAACCACCAATTTGGGTTTGTGCGGCATCGCCTACACGCACACCGCGCGGGTCGAACGATTCGGTTTTCTGCTCGAAAGGATTAAAGTATTCTGCTTTAGAATTCCACGTCCAATTTCCTAAAGACATCAAGCCTTCAAAACTCCATTTGGGGATTGGGTTATAGGCAAAATCGAACTCTATCCCTTTGTGCAATGCACCAATGCCAAACACATTTACTTGCACACGGTCGGATTCCGGGTCGTTGGGGTCTTCTAATACATAAATGGGGAAATCGAAGGGTTTGTTTTTCCAGTTGGTATAATAAGCATTTATGTTTGCACTAAATTTTTCTGTTCCATAACCCAATCCCAACTCCGCAGCTTGTACTTTTTCGTTTTGCGGGTCTTGCACTTCTATAATTTCTTCACCAAAGCGATTGTCGTTTATCACATTGGTAAAGCGCGTAGCGCGGGATAAGTTTCCTAAATTTACAAACACACTTAAATCGTCATTTATGTCATAAGAAGCTCCGAATTTTATGGTTAAACTGGGGCGAACAATCCAATCTGTTTGCTGAATTTTGGCTTCTTCGGAATTGATGGTATAAAGTACGTCGTGGTACAAAACCGGCTGGTCGTTGGTTACAAAAAAACTTGTGTCGGCGAGTTCTACCACTTTGGGTTTGAAATAATCTTCTAAGCGGTAGCCCGTAGAAGCTCCGGAAAGATTGAGGAAAGTAGCCCAAGGGCCGGTTTTGTATTCTACTAAACCAAAAACACCCGCCCAACGCACAAAAGCCGAGTTGTTGTAATCGTATTTGTCGCCTTCGTGCAATTGAGTTGTTTTTTGGTCGATAAGATAATTTCCGGTGCTTTTGTAATACTCTCCACCCATTAGGTCATACACCGAACGGTAATGGTCGCCACGATAACTGCGCAAATCTATTCCTCCCGAAATAGCAAAACGCTGGCTGATGTCGGTGCGTACGGTACTGAGCAAGCCATACCAAAAGTGGTCGTTGTTGCTGGCGCGCAATATTTCTTCGGAGTTTTTGTCGGGTTTAAACAAAGAGGTTGATTGATTAAAAGTATATACTTCATCTAAGTCATACAAACCTGTTTCTATACTTCTAATCGGACGATGCGAGCCATCTAAGTTTACACCGCCTCCTTTTCCAACAGACAAATAGATTACGTTGGAAAGAAAAGTTTTAGGGGTTACTTGCCAAGAGTGGCGAAGGCTAAACTGCGGCTTGTGGTAATAGTTAATTGCCGTATTTTCTTCATTACCATTCAAAATACCAATGTGCTGATTATATCTGCGTCCCATATTCAGGGGAATATAATTTTCGATTAAACTATCCGGCACGCCATGTTTTTTGGCATAATCTACGTCAATCACTTCCATTGCAGAATCGTACGAGCGTTGTCCGTGTTCTTGTGGCGCGCCAAAACCCGACAGGCTCAGCATGTGTTTGCCCATTTCTTTGTCAATACGGAAATAATAGAAATAACCTTTGCTATACGTTCCGTCCACCCAACCTTTGCTGTTTTTGTAGGAAGCGGCTAAGGAAATTCCCCAACCGTTGCGCAACCTGCCGGAAGTATAACCCAGCGTAGAACGAAAGTAGCTGCCGCTACCTACTTCTTGCTGAAAACTCAAACTTTTTTTGGATTCAATGCCTTTGGTAAGAATATTAATCGTACCACCTACCGAAGGAATAGAAAGTTTTGAAGCACCCAATCCGCGCTGTACTTGCATGGTTTTAGTCACTAAGTCCAAGCCAAACCAATTGCTCCAATACACCCAGCCATTTTCCATATCATTTACCGGAATACCGTCAAGCATTACCGCCAAGTTGCGCTGGTCAAAGCCGCGAATAGTAATACGCGCATCGCCATCGCCGCCACCTGTTTGGGTTGCATAGGTTCCGGGCGTGCTGTTTAGCACCATCGGCAAATCCTGTGAGGCTAATTCCTCTTGTAATTTTATACTCGAAATATTGGAAAAAGCAACAGGGGTTTCGCGTTCTACGGCAATATCCGATACAATCACAATTTCCTTGAGATACTGACTTGAGCGCAAATTTACATTCAAATCGTACGTGCCACCAGTAAGCGATACAGCAATTACCTGCGGCTCATAGCCTACATAAGAAAAAGTAATATCATAATTCCCATTTTTTAGCGTTAGCTGATAGTTTCCATCCAAATCGGTAACTGTTCCTTGGCTTCCTACCAAAACAGTAGCACCAATTAATGTTTCTTGTGTTTCCGCATCGCTCAATACGCCTTTCAATACTGTATTTTGCGCATGGAGCAGCAAAGGAAACAAACTTATACAACAATACAATAGTAGTTTTTTCCAGTTCATACTTGTTTTTTTTATTATATAAAATTTTTACTTTGTATAAAAAATAAGCAAAGACAAAAATACCGTTTTTATTAATTTATTATCTTAAAAAAAGATTAAGTTTCGTAAAATCCATCTTAAAATACAGCCTAAAATTACAAATTACTGAAAATCAGTTTATTTTAGAAGAAGAATGGAGCGTAGTGTAAAAATAAGTTTTTCGGATTTGCGTAACCCAATATACCCAAAAACGTCCTTATATGTGGTGAATATAAATAACTTTAGCTTTAATATTTCCCAAATGCATGAATTTATTTAGAAATTATCCCGTAATTTTGTTTCAGACTAAAAAACTTTATCGGTTTATTTCAAAATTTTGCCGCCAACTATAAAAAATACATTTATGATGCGTTATATTCTATTTTTATACTTATTTTTTTGTAGCTTTGCTACAAGTACTTGGGCGCAAGACGAACCTTGTGATCACGCACCTACTGTTACGGTAAATGCCTTTGGATTTAATGATATAGAAATTTACTGGCAAGCCGAATCGGGCGTTTTGCTGTATAATATTCGTTACAGAATCTGGGACTCAAGCGATGAGTGGACGGAAATTACCAATTACAACAATACGCAAATCGCATTGGGTGAACTCTTGCCCGGAACTACTTACGAGTTTCAAGTACAAGGTTTTTGTAATGGCAATACACTAAGTCCTTTCTCTTCCAATACACTAATAACTACCCTAAGTTGTGATATTTTACCACCCTTTGCCGAACTCACCGCCGACGATACGAGTATTTGCGGTGGCGGAATTATACAGTTGCAAGCTACGGGCGGAAATACATACCTTTGGCAACCCGGCAATTTGGTTTCCGATAGCACTATTGCCAACCCAACTATCACACTGGCACAAGTAGGAAGCTATCCTGTAAGCGTACAAGTAACTAATCAGTTTGGTTGTACCGAAACTGCTTCTGCCGTTTTGGTAGTACTCGACGAACCCGAAGTTTCAGTAAGTGAAGATGCACACATTTGTGCCGGCGATGCGGTGAGTTTACAAGCATCCGGTGCAAATGCTTACAACTGGTCGCCTTCTGTAAGTTTAGACAATCCCAACATTGCCAATCCAATAGCAACGCCTTCCGAGACCACCACTTACACCGTTACCGGAACAACAACGGGCTGTAGCACAAGTGCGCAAGTAACTATTTTTGTAGAAGAACTTTCGATAGATGTGGTGAATGTGGTGAATGCCACGGGCTGCAATACCAATGACGGAGCCATTACTATCATTGCCAATGTACCACAAGGTGTTGTGTTAGAATATTCGATAGACGGTGGAGAAACGTATAGTACAGACTATTTTTTCAGCGATTTAAGCGATGGCGTTTATAAAGTAATGGTGCGTGCCGATAATGGTTGCGAAATTACTTATGAAAACAATCCCGTAGTAGTAGAAACACAAATAGGTTTAATGGTAAATAATGTAAACGTAATTCAACCGAATTGTAGCAATGATGGCTATTCCAGCATAAAAATAATTGCGGAAGGAGGCAATGAAATCATGTATTCCATTGATGCCGGAGAAACCTTTCAAACAGAATCCTTATTTGAAAATGTAGCTGCCGGAACTTATAACATTTTGGTAAAAAATGAATTGGGCTGCTCTGCAACTTATACGACAAATATTCACATCAATGATTTTAGTCCTATTGAATTGATTAATGTAGCCACACAAGACGATACTTGCATAGAAGGCGAAGATGCCTACATTCACATAGAAGCTACGGGCGGTGTAGGAAATCTACAATACTCCATAGATGGCGGCAATACTTATTCCGGCAATCCCAACTTTAATAATCTGGGTGCCGGAACGTATTTGTTGAGTATCATTGATGGCGGCGATTGTGTTTTAGATAGTCCACCACTTATTGTATTAAATGCAACTCCTCCTGTTGGCTTCACCACCGAAGTAGTACAAAACTCCGAATGTCAATCGCCCAATGGTGCTATTACAGTACACGCTTCGGGTGGAAATCCACCTTACAGTTTTGCCATCAACAATGCTCCTTTTTCTATCGACAGCACTTTTGCCAACTTAGCCGCCGGAACTTATACTATTTCCGTAACAGACAATATTGGCTGCGATGCCAGCAGTAGCATAAACGTTGGAGGAATTGTTCCTGTTCAGTTAGGTATTTCGGTAAATCCGCAAAATTTAAGCAGTTGCGTACAAAACAACGGCAGTATTTCTATTTCAGTATTGGGCGGTACGTCTCCTTATCAATATTCTATTGATGGTGGAGAAACCTTTCAGAACAATGGCACTTTTGAGGGATTAGCCGAAGGGGCATATCAAATTTATGTAGAAGATGCAAATGGCTGCAATGGCGCATTGGGTAGTTCAGTAAATCTGCTGCCTCCACCCTATCCACAAATTACGGCAGTAAATGCGCAATCTCCGCAATGTGCCGAAAGCAATGACGGCGAAATTTCCGTATTAGCCTACGGTGGTTCTGGTTTGTTAGCTTATTCTATTGACAACGGCACGACTTGGACGAACACCAACTTATTCTTAGATGTAACGCAAGGTACGTATCATATTTTGGTACGCGACCAAGTGGGTTGTGAAGTAGCTTACGATAATAATCCTTTGGTAGTTGAAGCTCCCGTACCACTTTCGGCATTGGTGCAAGCCTCCGATGTAGCCCTTTGCGGCGATGCTAATGGTGTGATAGGCATTATTGCTTCGGGCGGTACGGCTCCTTATCAATATTCTATTAATGGCGGAGAAAATTTCACCACCGATAATGCTTTTATAGATTTGCCCGTAGGCGATTATGCTGTGGCAATAATAGATGCACATCAATGTATTTGGTATTCGCCGGAACAAACCTTCATCAACGACCCGGGAAGCGTATTTATTAACGAAATAAATGTGCAACAAAATACAGATTGTTTATCGAACAACGCTTCTATCGAAATCATAGCCGAAGGTGGCAATACTTTGGTTTATTCCATCAATGGCGGAAATAGTTGGAATATCAATAATGTATTTGAAAATTTACCTGCCGGAAATTACCAAATTCAGGTTTTAGATACCGAAAGTAGTTGTTCGGTAGTGTACCCAGCTAATCCGATAACTATTTTGCCCGGTATTGTAGTGCAAGAAATAATCGCCGAAAATCCGACTTGTTTTGATGTAAATAATGGCTCTATCGAAATTATGGCTTCGTATGTTTCCGATTTAGAATACTCCATCGACGGCGGCACTACTTGGCAAAGTGAAGCTGTTTTTCAAAATTTGGCTGCCGGAACATATACACTTGCACTACGCACCTCCGATGAAAGCTGTGAAGTTAGTCTAAGTTCTATCAACTTGGAGAATCCTCCGGCATTGGAATTTATTTCCGTAGTAGCAGAAAATGCAAGTGCTTGTGGTGTAGCCAATGGTTCTATTTCGGTAAATGTTATTGGCGGAACGGGTACTTTGGTTTACTCTATCAACAATGGAGACAATTTTACTACGGTAAATATTTTTGAAAATCTTGGTGCCGGAAATTACAATATTGTGGTAAAAGATACGCAAGGCTGTTCTCAAAGCTACAGCGAAACAGTAAGCATTACAGAACCAAACTTTAGCATTAGCACCCAAAATAATAGCAGCTACATTATTTGTGGTGGCGAAAGTATTACACTAAGTGTAAGTGGCGCGCAAACGTATGCGTGGTCGCCGGCAAACGGATTGAGCAGTACCTCAAGCGCGAGTGTTGTTGCTACACCGAGCCAAAATACCACTTATACCGTAGTAGGATTTAATGGAAGTGGCTGTTCGGACGAACTGAGTTTTACCATAAATGTTGGCGGAAGTGCCAATCCTGTGGCAGCATTTGAGACTTCAAATACGCAAATTTGTGTAGGCGATGCTATTAGTTTCAATAATCTTTCGGAAAATGCCGAAACTTACCAATGGACTTTTCTTGGCGGAACACCCAGTTCGTCGAGTGAAGAAAACCCTGTGGTACAATACAACGAAGCAGGCGTTTACGATGTAATATTAGAAGTACAATCCTGCAACAACTTAGACACATACAGCCTTAGTAGCTATGTTGTAGTAAATCCTTACCCAAGTTTTAATTTACCCACCAGTATAAATGTCTGTGAAGGTGATGCCATAAATCTTACCGCTTCTGGCGCGCAAAACTACATTTGGTATTATAATGACGAAATAATTGGGAATACTGCCACTACAAATTTTACTCCTGAAGAAAATTTACCCCTAAAAATATATGCCGAAAATGGAAACTGCACCGATTCTACATTTGTAGATGTAACAATTGTGTCTTTGCCTTCGGCGAATATTCAGGCAGAAGGAGAAACAACTATTTGTTCAGGAGAAAATGTAGTCTTGCAGGTTGATGGTAATGATACTTACACTTGGCAACCCGCGGATTTTTTAAGCACAAATATCGGCAGTGAAGTAACCGCCACGCCTACCGAGACAACTACTTTTAGTGTGATTGCTTCCAATGAGGCTGGCTGTAGCCAACAAGGCAGCATTCTTATTACGGTAGATGTTTGTGAATCAAGCGATACCGTATTAAAAATTCCCAACACCATTACACCCAATAGCGACAACAAAAACGACACTTGGGTTATCGGCAATCCCGAAAATTTGGCATTGAGCGTAAAAATTTACAACCGTTGGGGAAATTTACTCTACGAATCGGACAACTACAACAATAGCTGGAACGGTATATACAACGGAAATCCACTCCCACAAGGAACGTATTATTACACCCTTGAAACGCCCAAAGGTAGTGCTCCAATAACAGGCACTTTAACAATTTTATATTAATTTTAAAAAAATTTGATACTTTTTTGACTATTTACGTCATAAAGGCGAACAAAATTAATTTTTTTAAAAATGAACGAAAATTTATTATCTATTATTCAAAAGTATTTGGGTGGTAGCACATTGGGAAGTTTAGCTTCTTTTCTCGGTGAAAACGAGCAAACAACTACTTCGGCAGTTACTTCTGCAATACCTTCTATTTTAGCTGGTTTTATCAACAAAGCCTCTACTACTTCGGGTGCCGGTCAGTTATTTGACCTTATAAAAAATGGCAACTTCAACGGTAGTATGTTGGACTCATTATCGGGTATATTGGGCAGCAGCGATAAAATGAACGCAAATATCAGTTCAGGAACAGGTTTATTGGATACCATTTTGGGTGGCAATAAATTGGGCGGTCTTGTTGACTTATTGTCAGGCGGCTCTTCCATGAGTTCGGGTTCTACCAAATCATTACTGGGCTTTTTAACGCCCGTAATTATGAGCGTATTGGGCAAACAAGTAATTGGAAATAACCTCAATGCTTCGGGATTGGCAAAACTATTGATAGGGCAAAGTTCTTTTATCAAAAATTTACTTCCTGCCGGTTTAGGCAATGTATTAGGATTTTCTTCTTTCGACAACCTTATTAGCAGTGCCAACAGCAATTTTGCCTCCGCTTGGGGAAGTGCGCAAAACGCAGGAAAACAAGTAGGACAAGCCGCTAATCAAACGGCGAAAGCAGGTAGCAGTATGTTTGGCAAACTTTTGCCTTTGTTGTTGTTACTTTTGTTGGGTTTCTTGGCTTTCTATTTCTGGAGAGGTTGCGGAGACGATATTAAAGAAGCTGGCAACAAAACCATAGAAACTACCACAAATGCAGTGGAAAACACCACCAGTGCTGTAACCAACGCAGTTTCGGAAGGCGCTAATGCCGCTGCCAACGCTGCTACAAGTGCTTGGGCTGCATTGGGCGAGTTCTTCAAAAAGACATTACCCAATGGTGTAGAATTGAATATTCCTGAAAAAGGAATTGAAAACAACCTTATTACCTTCATTGAAGACAAATCAAAACCGGCGGATAAAACTTCTTGGTTCAATTTCGACCGTATTTTGTTTGAAACAGGCAAAAATACACTTACGCCAGAATCGCAAGAGCAAGTGAAAAACATTGCCGAAATATTGAAAGCATACCCGAATGTAAACATAAAATTAGGCGGCTATACCGACAATACAGGAGACCCTAAAGTGAATATGGTACTTTCGCAAACACGTGCAGAAACCGTAATGAGAAACTTAGTAGCTTTGGGCATTGATGCAAAACGCTTAGCTGCCGAAGGCTATGGCGACCAACATCCGGTTGCTTCAAACGATACAGAAGAAGGACGCGCACAAAACCGAAGAATTGCTATCTTGGTTACAAAAAAGTAAATAATTAGGATTTCTTAAAAAATGCCCTTATGTGTGACATATAGGGCATTTTTTATTATCTGCTTATTTAAAATTCTAAGCTATTTTATACTAAATTAGCAAAATAAAATCTATTTTTGTTAAATATTGTTGCGTAGCACTTTTTTAATATAAAGAAAATTTTTAACAAAATTTATAGTTAATATGTTGTACCTTTGCACCAAGAATAATAATCATCGGGGTTCGGGTAAAAAATAGAACTTTATCATAAGTATTACATCACAAAAAACATTTATTCGTGTTTAGAGATATTCAAAACAATCAGACTACTTCACATATAATGATGATAGAGCCACAAAATTTTGGTTTTAACGAACAAACAGCTACTTCTAATGTGTTCCAAAAAAATGTAGGTTTAGATAAAGAAACCATACAAAATAATGCGATTAAAGAATTTCATCAATTTGTAGAAAAATTGCGAAAACACGGCATTAATGTCTGTGTATTTAAAGACTACCCTATTCCGGCAACACCCGATAGTATTTTTCCCAACAACTGGGTTTCATTTCACGAAGATGGCACCATTATTTTGTATCCGATGCTCGCCGAAAACAGACGATTAGAAAGACGCTCCGATATTTTTATGCGTTTAAAAAGCAAATCAAGATTTTTTATTAAACAAGTAAAAGACTACAGTGCTTATGAAAACGATGGCTTGTTTTTGGAAGGAACCGGAAGTATTGTCCTCGACAGAGTAAATCATATTGCCTACGCCGTTTATTCTTCTCGCACGCACCACAAAATATTGGAAGAATGGTCGAAGTTTACAGGCTATAGCATTTGTGGGTTCGATGCAAAAAACGAAAATGGCAGTGAAATTTATCACACCAATGTATTGATGTGTATAGCAGACCAGTTTGCGGTGATTTGCTTGGACGCTATCAGCAATCCGCAAGAGCGCGAAATGGTAGTAGATACCTTAGAAAAATCGGGCAAAAAAATTATTTCTATCACTTTCGAGCAAATGAACCATTTTGCCGGAAATATGCTGCAAGTACACAACAATGAAAACAAGCATTTTTTGGTGATGTCTTCCCAAGCCTATGAATCTTTAACAGCCGAACAACAAAAAGAATTAAAAAAATTTAATAAAATAATTCATAGTCCATTAGATACTATAGAATTGCTTGGTGGCGGAAGTGCCAGATGTATGATGGCAGAGATTTTTCTTCCACAAAAACCGTAGTATTTTTCAACATGATTTTTTGTAAATCAAGTTTTGTATTTACGATATTTTTGGGCTTGTCCAATTTTATCTTTGCGCAGGATTTTTTTGTACAAGATTATCAAATTCCTGTTTACAACGCCAACGCACAAGCACTGCGTTTTCCTTTCTCGGGAGGTTTCAACAACCCACAGTTTTCGCAAGCCGACCTCGACAAAGACGGAATACCAGAAATTTTTGTTTTTGACCGCGCCGACGGGCAAGTTTTTGTGTTTGAGAATAATTCCACGCCTTCTACTATTCAACTAAATCTTGTACCCGAACTAAGCAATATTTTTCCCAAAATGCAACATTGGGCACTGCTTGCCGACTATAATTGCGATGGCGTTTGCGATATTTTTACGGCATCTTCTGATGATGGCATAACTGTTTTCAAAGGAAATTTTATCAATAATCAATTACATTTCAACGAAACATACCCGCCCTTAGCACTTGCTTCCGGTGAGCAAATTGAAATTAAACCCTACTCTATTCCTGCATTAAGTGATATTGACAATGATGGAGACTTGGATATTTTGGATTACGACTCTAATGGAATTTTTGTTAATTGGTTTAAAAATTTACAAGCCGAACAAAATCTACCCTGCGAAAATCTAACATTTGATTTAGAAAACTGCTGGGGGCAATTTAGCGGTGCCGCAGTTGCCGTAGAAAATACTTATATTTTAAATAGCGATTGCGAAGAAAAAAACACTGCCGAACGCCACCCGGGCGGCAGTTGTATGTTGGCATTTGATATTGACGGGGATAATGACAAAGACTTGTTTTGCGGCGAATCGGGCATCAGTTCGCTTTCGCTGCTTATCAATGGAGGCTCGGCTGAAAACGCCTTGATGACAGCACAAGACAATCATTTTCCTGCTTATAACGTACCTTTTGAAATGCCTTATTTTGCTGCGCCATTTGCCATTGATGTAAATAATGACGGATTTTCCGACTTGCTCATTAGCACCAATAATGCCGAAAATGGTAGTTTTATAAACAACTGTTGGTACTACCAAAATAACCAAGACAGTCCCGCTACTTTTGCATGGCAGCAAAACGATTTTTTGCAAAACGAAACCATTGACTACAACAAAATAAGTCACCCACTACTATTCAACTACAACAACGACTCCTTGCCGGATTTGCTTATTGGCAGTTTTCGGGAAAATGAAGACAATGGAACCTTCAAATCTTTAGTCCTATACGAAAATACCGGAACTTTAGAGACTCCCGCATTTAGTTTTGTTAGCGATGATGTAATAGATTTAGGGCTAATGTTTCAAACAACAGCCTTGCGCCCAAGCGTAGGAGATATAGACAACGATGGCGATGACGATTTAATTATTGGCGATGTTATTGGTCTTTTGTATTGGTATGAAAATACGGCTGCCCCTGGCGAAAATGCGCAATTTTCTTTTAAATCTCTCCTTTGGAATGGACAAAGTATTGGTAAAAACACTACACCTTTTTTGGTGGACATAAACGAAGACGGACTATTGGACTTGATAGTAGGCGAAAAAAACGGCAACCTCAATTATTTTCAAAACACAGGCGATTTCCAAAATCCCAACTTCAGCTTAATTTCCGAATATTGGGGCGCAGTAGATGTGCGTCAGGACAATGCCTTAGTGGGTTATTCCGTGCCATTTCTTTGGAAAAACAAGCAAAATATGTGGCAACTAATTGTCGGTTCTTTGTCAGGAAAAATTTTTGCTTACACCCAAATCGAAAACAATCTTACGCAAGGCTCATTCACTTTACAAAGCGATAATTGGGGCAATTTCGATTACCTCAATTACAGCAGTCCATTTCTAAAAGACTTGAATAACGACCAAAAATATGAACTCCTTTTGGGCAATCAGCGCGGCGGTCTGCTATTTTTTACCGAACAAAATGTAACGGCTACTCCTGCTATTAGTTCATCGGAAAATATTGCACCTAAACTATATCCCAATCCCGCACAAAACAGCGTGCAAATTGTTATGCCCACCCTTTCAACAACGCCCGTTGTGGTACATATTTACAACGCACAAATGCAATGCATACAATATTTGGAAAGCACCCAACACACAACACTTCTCAACACGCAAAACTGGCAAAATGGTGTTTATTGGATAGAAATAATACAAGAAAATAAAAAATACATCGAAAAATTGCTCATTTTTCATTAAATGTTTACTTTTGGCTAAATTTATTCTATATTGAAAGAAATATTGCTTACCATTGAAGGGGTTAGTTTAGTGGAGTTTTTTGGGATAAATAATGAAAAACTCACCCTCATAAAAAGAGCCTTTCCGGGCTTAAAAATAAATCATCGAGGGAATAAATTAACCGTTAGCGGCAATGAAGCCGAGGTGGTCCTTTTTGAAAATAAAATTGAAAGCATCTTGCTTTTTATCCGCAAATACGGACAAATTTCCATCCAAAACATCGAAACAATTTTAGAAGGCTTAGATATGGCAGTTGAAGACTTGCCCACGCCCGACAGTAGTGTTATTGTGTATGGACCCAACGGCAATACAGTACGTGCCAAAACGCCCAACCAAAAAATATTGGTAGAAACCATCAACGAAAATGATGTTGTTTTTGCCGTAGGTCCTGCCGGAACCGGAAAAACCTTTGTCGCCGTAGCAATGGCGGTAAAGTTTTTGAAAAATAAGTTGGTAAAACGCATTATCCTTACCCGCCCTGCCGTAGAAGCAGGCGAAAGTTTGGGTTATTTGCCCGGCGACCTCAAAGACAAAATTGACCCTTACCTCCGTCCTTTGTACGACTCCTTAGACGACCTACTTCCCAAAGATAAACTGAAACTTTTTATGGAAAACAGGGTCATCGAAATTGCGCCACTTGCGTACATGCGCGGGCGCACGCTCAACAATGCTTTTATTATTCTGGACGAAGCCCAAAACGCGACCAATGTACAACTAAAAATGTTTCTCACACGCTTAGGTCCTTCCGCCAAATGCGTTATTACGGGCGATATGTCGCAAATAGACTTGCCGCACAACCAAAAATCGGGCTTGCGCAAAGCCATCGAAATTCTGGAACATATAAACGGAATTGGCGTAGTGCGCCTGAGCGAAGAAGATGTAGTGCGCCACCGTTTGGTAAAACAAATAATACGCGCCTATGACAAAGCCGATGACAACGAGCCGCAATACAACGTAAATTACAAAAAAGGAAAAAGACGCGAAGAATATAATCAAGAATCTCCTGCCGATTTGTTAGCCTCTAAGGAAGATATTACATCATAAAAACCAAATTTCAATAGCTAAAACTTTACCTATGTACGGCAATTTTCAATCTTTTTTGCAAAACGAACTGAACGAAATAGAAAAAGCAGGACTTTACAAACTCGAACGCACTATTACGGGTCCACAAGCCGCAGATATTCATACTTTAGAAGGCGGCGATGTAATTAATTTTTGTGCCAACAACTACTTGGGCTTGTCTTCGCACCCGCAAGTAATAGAAGCAGCACACCAAACACTTCAAACGCACGGCTTTGGTATGTCTTCGGTGCGCTTTATTTGCGGCACACAAGATATTCACAAAGAATTGGAAGCAGCTATCGCCAAATTTCTCGGAACAGAAGACAGTATTTTATACGCGGCTGCTTTCGATGCAAACGGAGGCGTTTTTGAACCGCTTTTTTTAGAAGAAGATGCCATTATTTCCGACCAACTCAACCACGCTTCTATCATTGACGGAGTACGACTTTGCAAAGCGCAACGCTATCGCTACCTGCACAATGATATGAACGACTTGGAAGAACAACTCAAAAAAGCGCAGGCACAACGCTTTCGGGTAATTGTTACCGATGGTGTTTTTTCGATGGACGGCACGATTGCCCAATTAGATAAAATTTGTGATTTGGCGGATAAATACAATGCCTTAGTGATGATTGACGAGTGTCATGCCAGCGGATTTATGGGCAAAACCGGACGCGGCACACATGAATTTAGAAATGTAATGGGGCGTATTGATATTATAACCGGAACACTGGGCAAAGCTCTTGGCGGTGCTTCGGGCGGATTTACGGCAGCACGCAAAGAAATAGTAGATTTGCTGCGCCAACGCTCGCGCCCTTATCTTTTTTCCAATACCGTAGCTCCGCCTATTGTGGGAGCTTCGCTGAAAGTTTTGGAAATATTATCGCAAAGCACCGCCCTGCGCGACAAATTGGAAACTAACACACGCTATTTTCGCGAAAAAATGACGGCAGCAGGTTTTGATATTAAAGCCGGAGAGCATCCTATTGTACCCGTAATGTTGTACGATGCCGCTTTGTCGCAGCAGTTTGCCCAAAAACTTTTGGCAAAAGGAATTTATGTAATTGGTTTTTATTATCCTGTAGTACCCAAAGGGCAGGCACGTATACGCGTACAACTCTCGGCAATACACGAACAAGAGCATTTGGACAAAGCCATTGCCGCCTTTACCGAAGTAGGAAAAGAGTTGGGCGTTTTGAAGTAAAAAAAACTTCAAATACCTGCTAAGGAAATAAACCTTATTTCTTCAAGGTCACTTTTGCACAATGTGTATTAGTAAGGTCTTTTATCACTTCTAAAATTGCCGAACTTTGGTCGCTGGCATTTCCTAAGTTTTTGCTGAGAATATTTCCCATAGCAATACGCTCGGTTTTAGAGGTATTGCTGTTCCAAGTGTAATATTGCTCGTCGGCTACTATTTGTTTGCGCCCGCTATCTAATGCGCTGATGCCAACGCTGTACAACTTATCTTTTAGTTCGCCGCCTGCCGGATAAGTAACTTTTGCCACATAATTATTAGAAGAACTGGTAAAAATTTCGCAAAGACAATCGCCTTTAAAAACCTCATCAATAAATTTCGTGGTTTGGTTCAGAACAATTTTCCAAGTACCCTCTTTTTTAAGCATTGAAATACTTTGTATTTCCCGCGCCGAGTATTCTTTTACGCCATTGCGCGTTACATCATATTCGCACTCTGCAATAGTGAGTCCCCAATTATTTTTACTTACCGTTTTCAAAAAATTGGTTACGCGGTAATTTACCACCAAACCTGTAGTATTGGCGTAACCGTCAATCATATTTTTAAAATCATTGTACGGTTCTTCAATAATTTGCAACTCTTGATTGATGTACAAACGATGCTCTGTTTCTACATAATTTATATCAAAATATTTCAAAACCGACTGCGCATTGTGGGTTTCATGAAGCGATGAAATGTTTTTTGCCACATTTTGCAATACGTCTTCTATGGCTGCTACGTCGTCATTTTGCGCATAGCTCATAATAGATAATAAAATAAATAAAGGGTAAAAGTATTTTTTCATAAAGTTTTTTTTAGCGGCGAAAATTACGAAATGTGTTTAGAAATAAAAATTTTATTCGGTTATATTGTGTAAATAATGACTTATTTTGACAATATGAGGCTAACGCTACCGGACTAACCCTAAAGGTTTACTGACAAAAGGGTCAGAAACGCATTTAGAGACAGATTCCATCAGCTGAACAACTACAATGGACTAAATTCCTCCGCTTGCAAATTCCGTTTGCGTGTCGTAACTTCGTGAAGTTGTATTGCATTCCTCGCCATTACGAAAAAGAATAAAACATGAAACAAAAAATGATTCTGCTAATCGGATTGGTTTACCTTACCTGCAATCAAGAAACAAAAGAAATTCGCCCCAGAGAGACAAAAGAAATTCGTCCCAAAGAAGCAAATATGTCTTGTGGAAATTTCTTTATCAAAGGGCAATATAATATTGAAACATATACATTTTGTAGCACAATACCAACGGAGGTTCAATACCGATATAAAAGCGGATATTGGAAATTTTGGAATATAGGTGGTCAGCTAATTGCAGAAGGAGCCTATAAATTGGAGAAAAAAACTATTGAGGGTCAAGGTGGATGCTCTTATGAAATAATTGAAGGAATAATAGATGAACCCACTTGGAAGTTTTGGGATAATAAAGGAAATCAAACTGGATTTAACGAGGAATTAATAAGTCAATTGAAATCTTGTATAGAATCATTAAATTAATATATAACATTAAAACATATTTCACTTCTTTAGAATTTGGACTAACAATCAGCTTTATCTATCCGACAGTACAAATAATAATTTGGAAAAAATAAAAACGGCAAGAAGCAAACTATACAACGTTCAGCTGTACCATCACAAAATGACACTGTAAATGACACTGTATTTTCTTTGATAAGACAAAATAAGAACATAACGGCAGCTGAAATTAGCGAACAAATGAAGATAATACTAAAATCGAATAGTTATTGCGTATTAAAAAGGTAAAAATCTTTTTTCGCCGTATAGCAGTTTTTGGCGTTAAAAATTTTTGAAGCCTTGGAAAAAATTTAGCCCAAAAACTGCGGTTTTGCCCCAATAGGGCAAAAATACCTTGAAAAAAGTGTCCTTTCTTTTGCTTCGTTTTCTTTGGACAAGCAAAGAAAATGAAGAAGTCCCCAAGCATAGTTTTTGTAACTAAAATTGCGAGGCAGATACTTACCTTTAATAATTCCTAAACCAATACGCAACTTTCATACGGTTTTGGTATAAGTTTAAGTACCGCAAAACGGAAAATAAAAGCCCTGAAAGAACAAGGAATAATAGAACGGATTGGAAGCGACAAAACAGGTTATTGGAAGATTATCAAATAATAATGGGTTACAATACTTGAAAACAATAAATAATAAAAAGTAATTATTTAAAAGTGAGGCACTCGAAATGCTCAATGCTTGATACACAAACTCTTGGCTAAAATAGTCGCTTCGCTTTCATTTTGTTCAAGATGGAGCATCCTTCGAGAGAACGCTATAATCAAGACAACAATTTAACAAATTTGACCCCATGTCGTTAATTTTATACGCATTTATATTCTTTTATTTTTTAGCATTATCCATTGGAGTACTAAAACTCTTAAAAGAAAATGCCAATTCCGTAGAAATCATAATTGGCACTCTCTACATATTTTCAATAGCACTGTTCGCAATTGGAATGTCAGTCCATTCTAACCCATATTACAAAGCCATTGACCCTATTGATATGGAGTGTTATAGTCCATTTTCAGGAAAGGAAGCTACCACATTAATTTTTTATATTTTGGCTTTCAATATTTCATTGCTTTTAGTTTGGGTTAAGGGTAATATTTTGCCACCATTAACATTGACCCTTGCTTTGATTTTTATACTAATTGGAGTACTTTTAAATATAGGAATTTTATTTCAAATATCAGTTCACAATACGGAAACACTTAACACATACAATGGTGGTGAAGGCAAAATTTTATTTTTATTTGCACCAATTTTTAGTATTGTACTTGGCGTTTATCTCATCTATAAAACAACAACCCAAGAAATAAACGATGCATTTGAAAAGACATATTCAAACAAAATCTTAAACTATCTAAACACTTTTTTAGCGAAAAAGAGTAGCAATCCATTTTGGATAGTTGTACTAATGTTTCCGGTATTTTTTATTACAACACTACTTTTAATTTTGTTTGGACAAGACGCGAACTCAATTGTAAAAGCATTTACAGACACAACAACTTGGAGGTTATCTCAACAAATTCATCCACCAATACTTGACCATAAAGGACATTATCTATGTACTGTTGCAACATTAGGACACCCAAAAATTGTAAAACCAATAAGATTTGGGAAAAGAAACGGAGGGCGAATTATTGTAAATAGACAACTTCTAATTGCAAACGCATTTGAAGAAATGATTCAAGATTTATCGCCAAGACTTCATTACAAAATAAGGACTATTTATGACCAATATGGATACAATCTTTCAAAGAAAATTAATACCACATTTCTGTCAAGCATCACTTATATTTTGATGAAACCATTGGAATGGATTTTTCTAATATTCCTATATTTGATTTGCAATAAACCAGAACAAAAAATAAATAAACAGTATGCTGAATAATGTTCGAACTGGCAATATAAAGACTGAAGTGATTCTATCAACATTTGTGCAAGTTTCAACGACTACTTCTTCCAACAGCCAATTTACCCAATTCCTCCGCTTGCAAATTCTGTTTGCGTGTCGTAACTTAGTGAAGTTGTACTTGCGTGAATGTATATAAAAAAGACGCTACACATTGACAGAATATCCTAAAGACATAAGATTCAAATACGGTTGGAGAAAATACCAGCAAAAAGTGCTTGACGACTTACAAGACCACTTAACTGACGGACATTTACACGTAATTGCTCCCCCAGGTTCGGGTAAGACAGTTTTAGGACTTGAAGTTGCTATTCGACTAAATAAACCGACTTTAATTCTTGCCCCGACAATTGCAATTCGTAATCAATGGATACAACGTTTTTGTGAACTGTTCCTTCAAACTAACTTGACACCTGATTGGATTTCGAGAGACATTCGCAATCCAAAATTTATGACAGTTGTAACTTTTCAAGGTCTTCACGCAGCTTGTAACAATTGGAGAATTGACGAAGATGAACTTGAAAGCGAAGAAGAAGAAACAGAAAAAGTAAATGGAAATGGCAGAGCAACAAATCCCAATCTTGACAACATTGTTAGCGGACTAAAAGCACAAAAAATAAAAACGATTGTAGTTGACGAAGCACACCATTTAAAAAATGAATGGTGGCAAACGCTGACAAAAGTTAAAGAAAAATTAGACCCGATTATTGTTGGCTTGACAGCCACACCGCCTTATGACGTTACAGCCACAGAATGGCAACGATACATTGACTTAAACGGACCTGTTGACACAGAAATTTCTGTTCCTGAATTGGTAATTGAAGGCGATTTATGCCCTCATCAAGATTACGTTTATTTCACACTTCCGACAGAGAAAGAAAATCAAAGCATCGTTGATTTCAGACAAAACATTGAAAAGCTTTTTCTGGAAATTAAAAGTGATGGGACAATCATTCAGGCAATCGAACAACATCCAATTTGGCAAAACCCGACAGAGCAGTTAGATTGGATTTATAATAACCTCTCCTACTATTCAGCTTGTTTAATTTTTCTAAAAGCCAACGATAAAGAAATTCCCGAAATACATCTTGAAGTAATTGGAGATAAGAAATTTGAAATTCCCAAACTTGATTACGAATGGATTGAAACGCTTTTGGATTTTTATCTCTACAAAGAAAAGGAACACTTTAAGACGTTTGAAAAACATCAAAAAGCCCTTGAAAACCGACTAAGAAGATACGGAGCAATTGAAAGAAGACAAATCAATTTTTCGCATAACAAGAGAGTTACAGGATTTTTGACTTCAAGCATCAGCAAACTAAATGGCATCAAAGAAATTGTTGATTTTGAACACAAGAATTTAGGGAACAATTTGCGTTTAGTAATTCTTTCCGACTTCATCCGTAAAGAGTTTTATATCAACGCTTCTGACAACAATCTTGAACTAAATAAAATCGGTGTAATTCCAATCTTTGAAAAATTAAGGCGAGAAAACAAAGAGAACAAGAAAATTGCTGTTTTGACAGGCTCAATGATAATCATTCCTGTTAGTGCCTATCCCGCATTTGAAGCCAAAGCTGCAAAATATGGTATTACACAAATCAACTATAATCCTGTTCCATTTGACAATAATTACATTTTAATCAGCCAAACCGAGCAACTTAAACACGACATTGTTCACATAGTAACTCAAATCTTTCAGCGTGGAGAAATTGAAGTTTTGATAGGAACAAAATCTTTGCTTGGAGAAGGTTGGGACGCTCCAGCAATCAATTCTTTAATCTTGGCAAGTTTTGTAGGTTCGTTTGTGCTCTCCAATCAAATGCGTGGCAGAGCCATTAGAACACAAAACGGAAATGGCGACAAGACAGGAAATATTTGGCATTTGGTCTGTATTGACCCCACTTCGCCAACAGGCGGAGACGATTTTGACTTACTAAAAAGACGTTTTAGGAGTTTCGTTGGTGTTTCATTCAAAGAAGAACCCGGAATTGAAAACGGAATAGGCAGATTGAATTTGCCCGAAAACATTCACCATAAAGAAGAAGCAGAAAAGAAAAACCTTGAAATGTTTACCCACGCAGGTGACCGAGAAAGTTTGAAACAGCGTTGGAAAGAAGCATTGGCAACAGGTGTAAACCTTGAAGAAGAAATCAAAATTCCATTCCCCGAAGAAAGAGAATACAAGACTGTAAAGTCAATGTATCTAAACAAGACAATTAAAAACCTATTGGCAACTTTAGGTTCAGGATTGGTTGGCTTTGGCTTAGAAAGTTTACAAGGATTTGGCAGAGCAGCAAGAAACATCAAAACAATGCAAGACTTTTACCTATTCCTTGCTATTCTTGGAACTATTGGAATGACAATTTTCGGCAGACAGACTTACAAGACATTGAAACTGTATTTTAAATACCGTGACATTTCAAAAGACATACAACAAATCGGTGATGCTCTTTTAAATTCATTAGTTAAAGCAGGAGCAATTCGCACCGACAACTCAAAATTAAAAGTAGAAACCTCAGTTGACAATTGGGGTGCTGTTTATTGCCATTTAGAAGGTGGAACTACATTTGAAAAATCAACATTTATAAATGCACTTCAAGAAATAATTGCTCCAATTAACAACCCACGATATGTGATTATCAGAAAGAACAAATTTATGTTTTTCGTTAAGCAAAAAGACTATCATTCTGTACCAGAAATACTGGGACGAAACAAAAATTTAGCTGAATATTTCCAAAGTGAATGGGAAAGACTTGTAGGAACTTGCGACTTGATTTTCACAAGGACAATTGACGGAAGAAAATTACTTTTGAACTCACGAGTAAAATCATTGGCGGCACAATTTAAAAACAAAGTAGAACACGTAAACAAATGGAGATGACAAGAAAACCTACGCCCAAACGCAAAATCCCAAAACCATTCACAACAAACCTCAAAACACAAATAATTCAAAATTTATCGATAAATTTATATAAGTATCATTCAAAAAATTAGAAAAAGAATAAAAAAACATACAAATAAAAACAGAATATGCGTAAATTAAAATTACAAGTTCAGATAAGTGTTGACGGTTTTATTTCAGGACAAAATGGCGAAATGGATTGGCTGTGTTATCCTTGGACAGACGACATTCAAGATTATGTAAATGAAATTACCGAACCTGTGGACACAATTCTTTTAGGTAGAAAATTAGCCGAAGGTTTTATTCCTCATTGGCAAAATGTAGCCAACAATCCACAAGACCCTGATTACAAAGGCGGACTAATATTTACTGCTACACCTAAAATTGTATTTACCAAAACAATACGCAAATCTCTTTGGGACAATACCGCAGTAGCAAACGGAGAACTTGCGGACGAAATAAACAAACTGAAAAATCAAGACGGCAAAGACATTATTGTTTATGGCGGGGGAACATTTGTAACTTCATTAATCAATGCAGGACTCATTGGCGAGTTTCATTTGTTCATAAATCCTACTGTAATAGGAAACGGAATGACCATCTTCAAGGGAATAGACAAGAATCTAAACCTTAAACTAAAATTAGTAAAACAATTTGACTGTGGAATTGCCTTGACTTGCTACGAGCTTTCTAAATAAGGTAACTACAATGTTTGTTACTCACAAGAACAGAGTAAATATCAAATTGAACGACAGAGGTTCATTTTCTTGTCGCAAAACTATTTTTTATTTGCATAAAAAATGTACATTAGCCAACAAAAAATGGTTTTGATTGTGATATTGCAAAATTGAAAGTTTTTAGGCTTTCTTTTCTGCTCCTTCGCAGAACCACTCCATCTTTCAAGCTTTTCTATGCGCCAATACCAAACTTTCTCCCTACCACAAGCAAAAATCTCCCTTTGGAAACAGCGAATTTTACTTTGGTCTAATCGCCAAAACCCTTGCTTTTACTACGATTCCAACCACTACGCTCACGACCAACACCGCCAATACGAACTCCTTTTTGCCAGCGGCAGCAAACAAACGCTTTCCTTGCACCCTGGAAACACTTTTGCCCAATTACAACAGTTTCACCAACAAATTCACGATTGGCTGTTTGGCTACATCGCCTACGACACCAAAAACGAAATCGAAAATCTTCATTCACAAAACACCGACCGTTTAGGTTTCGACGATTTGTACTTTGTACAGCCGCAAACGGTAGGTTTTTTGCAACACAATCAACTCACCATAGGCAGTTGGGACGAAAATCCCGAAACCATTTTTCGCACAATACAAAAAATTCGCCCAAAGCATTTTTTTACCCAAAAAGCAAACGCCCCCCAAGCAATTTTACAACAAAATATGTCGCGCGAAGCCTATTTGGAAAAAGTAGCTGCCATTATCCGGCACATTCGCAGCGGCGATGTATATGAACTCAATTTGTGCATCGAATTTTTCTATGAAAACTTTGCCACCAATCCACTCTTACTTTTTCATCAATTAAATACGTACAGCCCTGCGCCTTTTGCAGCTTTCGTCAAAACAAGTCCGCATTACGTGCTTTGTGCCAGCCCCGAGCGTTTTTTACAGAAAAAAAACCAACAACTTATTTCTCAACCGATAAAAGGTACGATTGCACGGGCAAAAAATGTAACCGATGATAATTTACAAAAAGAAATTTTACAGAAAAATCCCAAAGAGCGCGCCGAAAATATAATGATAGTGGACTTAGTGCGCAACGACCTGAGCAAACACGCGCTTGCGGGAAGCATTGAAGTAGAAGAATTGCTTGCCTGCTACACTTTTGCCCACGTACATCAACTCATTTCTACGATAAAAGCCGAAATCTCGCCCAATGTTCCTTTTAGTCAAGTTATAAAAGATGCTTTCCCGATGGGTTCGATGACGGGCGCACCCAAAATAAGCGCGATGCAACTGATAGAACAATACGAAAACAGTCGCCGAGCGGTGTATTCCGGTGCGCTGGGCTACATAGACCCACAAGCCAATTTCGATTTTAGTGTAGTAATTCGCAGCCTTTTATACAATGCCGAGCGGCAATATTTGTCTATGCACGCCGGCAGCGCCATCACTTTCGATTCCGTAGCTACACAAGAATACGAAGAGTGTCTGCTAAAAGCGCATAGCAGTTTGCAGGCATTGTTTCACTAAAAAAATTTTAGCCCTCGAACTGTATGGAAACTGTAATAGTGCGCGAGCGCAAAGCTCCGAGTACTTCGGAGTAGCGATAATTGTCGGTGGGAACGTGTACATTGTTCAAGCCGCGGGCGATTTTTATTTCGGGCGAAAAAATAAACATCGGGAAATAGAAATTGAAACCAAAACCTACTTCGCCCGACCAGTCGTATTTTCCTAATTTGACAATATCGTTGGCGCGGCGTTTTTTGGAATTAGAGGCGAGGTCGTAGTCGAGGCGGATACCTGCCATAATGTAAAAGCGAAAATTATCGTTGAAACGGTCACTTTTATATTTGAGCGATAGCGGGAAATCGAAATAAATGGACTCGATGGTATTGGTAAAAGTGGAGTCGGCAAAATTGGTAATTTCGGTGTAGCGCAATTTTTTTTCGGCAAAAACCAAAGTCGGAATAAAGCGCAAATCTAAGCGTTTGGCAAGTTTTAGATTGGAAATAATCCCCAAATTGAAACCCGGCGTAGTGGGCGATTCCACTACTTTTATGCTGTCGTTGTTGATAAAATCCGCCGAATGTTCAATATCAAAACGCGTGCTGTTGTAGCCCATTAAAAAGCCGAAATAAACTTTTTTGTAGTCGTGGTCAGCTAAGTTTTTCTGTCCGAAAAGGGCAGTACTTCCGCTTATCATTATCAAAATTGCAACAATTATTTGTCGGCAATATACAGTGTGCTGATGCCAAATGTGAGTGTTTTGCATTGAATGTTTTTAAATCCTATGTTTAATAAAATATCACAAAAATCTTTTCCTTCGGGAAAAACTGCCACCGATTCGGGCAAGTAAGTATAAGCTCTATTATCTTTACTAACGAACTTTCCTATGGTAGGTAGTATATTTTTGAAATAAAAATTGAAAATTTGTTTTACAGGAAAGTTGTGGGGGCGCGAAAATTCCAAAATCGCTACTCTCCCACCCTTGCGCAATACGCGGTACATTTCGGACAATCCTTTTTCCAAGTTTTCGAAGTTGCGCACGCCAAAGGCTACGGTTACAGCGTCGAAGTCAGCTTCGTGGAAAGGCAAGTTTTCGCTATCGCCGAGTTGCAAACTTATCACATCGGCGTAGGGTTTTATTTTTTCTTGCCCTTTTGCCAGCATATCTTTGGAAATATCAATGCCCACAATGCGTTTGGGTTGTAGTTTTAGGGCTTCCAGTGCCAAATCTGCTGTGCCTGTGGCGACATCCAAAATAGCTTGTGGTTGTATGGCAGCAAGCGACTGAATGGTTTTTCGCCGCCAGATTCGGTCTATTCCCAGCGATAAAAAGTGATTTAAAAAATCGTATTGGGCGGCAATATTGTTAAACATTTCCGCCACTTGTTCTTTCTTAGAATTTTCGCTTCCGTAAGGCGTTACATTGGTTTTTTGGGGCAAAATATCTGTATTTTATTTCAAAAAAAAGCATATCTATTTCAGATTTTGCGGTGCAAAGATAATATTTTACCTACGTTTGCACACTTTTATCCTTCAAAATAAGTAACGCTACTCTTTTCTTATACGAATGAATTTCCGATTTCCGAGCGTTTGCTATTTTATACCAAAATTGCACGAAAAATGCTTATCGTTTTAGGTATTATTAAGTGTAATACCAAAACCGTATGAAGGTTGCGTATAGCTTTAGGTATCTGCCCTGCAAGTTTGGGTACAGAAGTATGCTTTGGGCTTCTTCATTTTCTTTGCTTGTCCAAAGAAAACGAAGCAAAAGAAACGACACTTTTTTCAAGGTATTTTTGCCCTTGCAGGGCAAAACCGCAGTTCTTTGGCTAAATTTTTTCCAAGGCTTCAAATATTTTTAACGCCAAAAAACTACTATACGGCGAAAAAGATTTTTTATCCCTTTGCTTATACGAAATTTCCGTATCGGCTTAGGTGTTATTTTGTGTAAGTAGCTGCCCCGCAACTTGAGACTTCTTCATTTTCTTTGCTTGTCCAAAGAAAACGAAGCAAAAGAAACGACACTTTTTTCAAGGTATTTTTGCCCTTGCAGGCAAAACCGCAGCTTTTGGCTAAATTTTTTCCAAGGCTTCAAAATATTTTTAACGCCAAAAAACTACTATACGGCGAAAAAAGATTTTTTATCCCTTTTGCTTATACGAAATTTCCGTATCGGCTTAGGTGTTATTTTGTGTAAGTAGCTGCCCCGCAACTTGAGACTTCTTCATTTTCTTTGCTTGTCCAAAGAAAACGAAGCAAAAGAAACGACACTTTTTTCAAGGTATTTTTGCCCTTGCAGGGCAAAACCGCAGCTTTTTGGCTAAATTTTTTCCAAGGCTTCAAATATTTTTAACGCCCAAATGCTGCTATACGGCGAAAAAAGATTTTTAAACTTTTCTTATACAAAAACTATGTACATGAAGAGGGTTTTTACTTTTTTAATACGCAATGATAATTCCGTTTTGGTATAAGTACTCGCCCCGCAACTTTGGGAGTAAAACTTTGCTTGAGGATTCTTCATTTTCTTTGCTTGTCCAAAGAAAACGACACTTTTTTATCCCTTTTGCTTTTATCCACTAATCACGGTCGTGCAAACCTTTACCTGCCAATATTTGCGCTTTGTACTTTTGTATTCTTGCCATACGGGTTTTGCTTTGTTTTGGGGCGGCAAAATACAAGACATAGCCTCTTTTTCGCCCTTGCGTAAGTGCTTCAAACGCAAAATTTAGGAGATTATCCTTTGCTAAAGTATTCGTTAATTCTTCGGGATAAATGAGTTCATCTTTTTCAACAAAAGATACTTTTTCTCCTTGTTTCTCCAATTCAATGGCTTCTTTGATATAGTTTTCAATCGTCTTATGGATTGCTTGTATTTGCGGAACGCTAGTAGACCGAAGTTGTCGTACTGCCTGTGAGTTGTCGCCGGGTTTTGTGAGCAAGGTTTCAGTGTCTTTCAATAAAGTCCCCTTAAAAAAAGCAATGGCACAGTATTCCTTAAAAGCAGTGAGCAATAATACATTTTTCTCCTGAAAAGTATAGCAGGGTACGCTCCATTTAAGCTCTTCTTTCAAGCCAGTAGAGAGGATTATCTTTCTTAACAACAGCAGCTCTTCCGCCCAGTGGTGTACTTTGCATTCCGGCGTGCCGCCCAAAGAACAACGCCCACAACCGTTTGCGAAGTAGTTTTCAATTTCAGGGCTCATAATCTTTTGTAAGTTTTGTGGTACTTACAAATGTAAGACTTGTTTTTAAAATCATCGTAGGTTATAGCGTTTATAATTTCTACTCGCTTTGTTTTAGCGGCATTGTTATATTCTTCGGCTAATCGGTATAAATATTTGTGGCTTTTGCTCATCAGTACGAAGATACTAGGTTTTCACTTTATCTAAAAAAATCGCAAACGGGTGCTTGCGATTTTTTTTAGTCGATTTTTTCAAATAGCTAACTATTCAATCACTTTATCTACCTCAATAATTCCAGTAAGAAAGTCGGAGCAAAACGTTTCTATATACTTTGCATACCTTTCTAAAGGCGGTGAATAATTATGGTTTGTAATAATGACTAAGTCTTTTGGATATACTACTTTCAAGTAATTTAGTATTTTCCAAAAAGGATAACCCCTATAACCATTTACAAGTTGGATATCCCAAAACCCATCAAAAAACTCAACATAAATACTTACCATTAGATTGGATTTTACATTTTTGTAGGATAAATAAAGATGTGAGGAAGTTTCTCTAATTTTATAAACATTATAGCCCATTTTCTCCAAAAAACCAAAGTTCTTTATCGCATCTTCCTTTATGTTATAAATATATATTGCCAAAATATATGAAATATAATTTTACTTTAATACATCATCAAAGCAGAATGGTTCGCTATCGGCAGAATAAAATATTACTTTCCAAACCCACTCACATCTATGAATTCTTTTAGTTTTTGTGCATTGTAGGCAACTGCTTTTTCGTAGTGCTTCCAAAAATCTTCTCCCTTTTTCACCTGTGCACTAGAAAAATGTAATAAGTTGGAATCAAACTCAATATTATATTTATTAAGCATCTTACTCAACAGAAAAGGAACTAATTGTTCCTTTTCAGCGTACACAATACGGGTTGTAATAGGCTCACGTGCTTCAAAAAAATATGTGATATATGTTTTTTTATTTTTATTTGATAAATATCTTAAAAATATATCATACCCTCTATCCCTAACAACATCTAAGCTAAATAATTGGCATAATATTTTATTAAAATGCTCTATAGGGATATTTTTTAAAGATTCTTTCTGTTGCATTCTTGATACTTAATTAAGAAGTCGCAAGCTAAAACCTGCGACTTCTTAGTACATTTTATTGCCAAGAAATATTAACTAAAAACATATTCACGCTTATCCTTATCCCTAATAAAATCAATTCCTTTCTTTAATAATCTTACATTTTCGTCGAGTGCTAGAGGATATAGACGAATTATTTCTTCTGTAGTTAATCCTTTTCCTTTATCTAATACATAAATATTCTCCTTGGCAAAATCCAATCCACATCGCCTAAAAAAATGCTCAAACCATAAAGTTTTGTTCTGGCAGCATCTAATAGCACACATAAAATTATCATGTAAATTATAACTAAAAGTAATACCGGACAATTCTATGGGATTATTTACAGACCGATAAGCAATAAGACAGCCACCAGTTTTACTATCTACTTTTTCTGTGCTGATGTGCCAGTATTCGTCTTTTAAAAGAAAAGCTATTTTTTCTTTTAGATGATTGTAAAAAAACGTACCATCTACCTTATTTTCCATAAATATTTCTTTAGTCCAATACATCAATTAAATAAAAAATATACTATCAATTTTCATAATATTTGTGATAATAATGAAAACATGGCGTTAGCACTTCTCGAAAACCCATAGCTTCTATTGATTTATTATGCTCACTTCTTTGTAAAAATTGTAGCATAATACGCTGCATTTCATCTGCCGCAATTTGGGCTATGGCTAAAAACAACTTGTCTGCATCTATCCCAATTTTTTTTGCACTATGGTACAAAAGTGATAATTGCATTATATTGTCTCTGAAATCTAACTTTGCATTTTCCATAACTTGCAATAATAATCCTACAACCAAATAGCTTTCCTTGTTTTGCTGAACCGCCAATTCTGCCAATTTTTTTGTGTATTTTCTAATTTTTTCGGAATCATCGTATGTTATAGCGTTTATAATTTCTGCTCGCCTTGTTTCAGCGGCATTGTTATATTCTTCGGCTAATTGGTATATTTTTTCTTTAGTCATATTAATTAAATATTTCAACTATTTCCATGCCATAATTTGGACCTTCAGATCCTCCTTCATGAACTCCTATATCAATTACAGTTTTACCTTTTTCTTTTAACATCCTTACCCATTCAACATTGAATTCATAAGACCACCCATCAATAGGCAAATCTTCTGAAATCGTCTTAATTTCATATGATAGATTAGTCAACCCTTCCAAATATTCCTTATATGCATTTACTCTATTTTGAACCGTGCCTATTATATATAGTTCATTAGTATTATCCCAACCTTTCATTACCCTATTAACTGATATTGGATCATAATCACTAATAATATTATTAAAAAAACAAGTATTACAAGCAGGTAATCCATAGTTATTCTCTATCAATCCACCACCAAACCACTTACAAACTGTTTTATAGGGCAGATACACACCAAAAAGTCCACCATCAAAATTAAACTTTTTTATTATTCCTTTTCCCAAAGGAACTATACCGTATTTTAAAGCTGCGGTACCTATTGCTTCTTCGGCTGCTATTCTCCAAAAAACATCTGAAAAATCAGCAATTGCTTGCTCCGCCGTGTAATTGTCATAATCTGCAATAGCATTTTTAATTATAACGGCACTTGCTACAACACAAGACTGTGCCAAAATCTGTTTGGTTTCATTAACTGGCAATAAGCCTGTCACAAATGCTCCTAATACTTCAAAGGCATCTACTTGATACAAAGACTGTTCAAATGTGATATTTGTATCATCTGCATCTATCATCCAAATAAAAAAGGCTTGCATTAAGGCATCCATTCCGGCTTCGCCAAAGCCTTTAAGAATAAGATACAAGGGTATGGCTTGCTCGGAAGAACCATAAGTAAGTGATGTTTTCCCCGGACCTTCTTCATCATACAAAAACTTGGTAACCGCTAAAAAATCACAGAAACTTATACCTTCCGCCTGTAATTCAGCCTCTAAGCCGTCTGCATCGTAAGCGGTACCATAATAAACATTGTAGGCTGTTATATAAGGGGCAGAAAAGTAAGCAAGTTCTTCGTTAATTACAGTTCCATTGGCAAAACAACCGTTTACCACTGCTTCATGGGAGAGCGAAGCCATTCCACAAAAATCTTCATAATTTATCACTAAATCGTATAATCCTTTGGAGTCCTCTAAACCATTAACCTCACTTTCACTCAAGCCCACCCCATATTCTAAAAAAGCCACACGCACCTTCTCTTGGTCGCTGGGGTTGCCTGCCAAGTCGTTGTACAATTCATTAAACACACATATCGGGTCTATACAAGCATTACAGCTAAAACCACCGCAGGCAGTCATCGCATCTTCTATCGTCCATTCGTAGGCTGTCACGGTCGCAAACCCTATTTGCTCCATATACAAACTCACCGTTTCGCGCTCCTTATACCCACAAATATCCGATGCCGAAAACAAGCCCAAACCGCCTTCACCAGTGTAAGTGCTGCTTACATCTATGTTCCAGCCACCACCACTTTGGGTACTTACTGTACCTGCATTGCCCAAGCGTGCAGCAACATCCGACTGTGTGGCATTATGGTCCAACAACACATCGCCCAAGCGGTATAACACCTCAAACTTTTGGTTGGGCGTTTGGCTGTTTGCCAGCTCGCGCTTGTACCAGTACGTACTTCTACTTACAACATATTCTTTTCCCAAATAATTATCCGTCACCCTAAAATCCAATTCTCCTTTGGGCGTAGGTAAAGGCACTATATCGCAATCTCTACACCAATTTTCGGCAATATGTATCGGTACTGCTTCTGTTTCCGCGAACTGCCCATAACAAAAAGCATCTTTAAAATTTTGATACAAACTACATTCACTGCCATTACTAGTGTCTTCTTTCGCATCGGCAAAACCCACCGTAGGGGTAGGTTCACCCAAATCATCTTTCTGGCAGGCACTGAGCAGCAACATACTGCCTACTAAAAAATACGTCCATACGCGCAAAACGCTTTTCACGCTAAGGTAAGGTAATACGAAATCCCTTTTTCACGATTAAAGTTTTTAAATGTTAAGAAAATATTACTGTGTAACATTACGCATATTATTATTAACAACCAATTATTCTATAACAATATTGTATACCCTCCATTATTTTTTTACTTTTTCATGACATTTTTAGCGAAATCCCTTGTCTTTTTCATTTTTCAACGATAAAATTAAGTGCCAAAATACATACTTTGCAGCGTTTTTTTTATCGAAAAATTAATGCCTTAATGCAAACCGCTACTTTTCGCGATTATCTGCATCTACACTTTATAGTGTTGCTGTTTGGTTTTACGGGCATTTTAGGCAAACTCATCAGCATTGATGCAGCGAGTTTGGTGTGTTGGCGTATGCTACTGGCAAGTATTTTCATTTGGCTATATGCGCGTATTCGCCAGTATCCGCTGTCAGTTTCTTCCAAAGCTTTTTGGCAAATTGTGGGTGTGGGTGTGCTCGTTACTTTGCATTGGGTTACTTTTTATGCCGCCATAAAAGTGTCTAATGTTTCGGTTACGCTGGGTTGTTTTGCCAGCACTACCCTATTCACGGGCATTTTTGAGCCTTTAATCGAAAAAAGAAAAATAAAACCTTTAGAAATTGCCATTGGACTTATCATTATTTTTGGCTTGTACCTCATTACGCGCTTTGCGTTCAACTATAGCCTGGGGATTACTATTGCGCTTGTTTCCGCAGCTTTGGCATCGCTTTTTGGGGTACTCAATAAGCAGTTGGTGTTTCGATATTCACCATTGGTTATTTCGTTTTATGAAATGCTGAGCGGCGCAATACTACTCAGTATTGGCTTAGTGCTTTTCAAAGGATATTTTCCCTTGCCTGCCTCCTCGCTCGATGTAGTGTATTTGCTCATTTTATCAATTTTTTGTACCGCCTATGCCTTTATTGCTACGGTGGGACTTATGCGCAAATTCAGTGCGTATGTTATTGCACTAAGTATCAATTTAGAACCCTTGTATGCTATTGTAATGGCGTATTTTATTTTCGGCGAATCGGAAAAGATGGACAAAGGGTTTTATGTGGGCGCACTTATCATTTTGGCAAGTGTGTTGGTTTTTCCTTATCTGAGCAGCCCCAGATTTAAGCAACTACTTTTGGCAAAAAGCCCTAAATCTGGAACAAAAATGGGGCACAAGTAAGCAAAATGTTTTCTTATTGCGTTGATGTACTTGGACAAAAGAAATTGATGTTGTTTTGTGTGCAGCATCGGCTTTTTGGTTTTCATTTCAATCACTCCCAAAATATATATCGCCAAAATCTTTAGCTGTTTTAATCTCAATATTTTGTTTTATTTCACTACCAGGGAGTGTATCAAAAATATTATACCATTCACTTGTAAAAAGGGTTTGTTTCCACTTTTTGCTTATCGTATCGTACACAAACGCTGTGGTTTCCATTGTTTTTGTGGCAGCTCCATAAAATGAAAAAAACTTTACAGTATCATTATCAAAAACAACACCTTGCATTGGATCTCCAACACCCGCACCGCCACAATCAGAACATTCAAAAATTGTGGTGCTTTCTGCTGCAACTTTGTAGTGGAGTTCGCCCGTGTTTATTAACAAAACAGTCTTTCTACACCTTGATTCGTCAGAAGCATTAGCTTCTTCTTCTTTACATTTTCGCTCAACTACCAAAACAATATCTTCGGTTTTATCATCGTCAAGATGTCCGGCAAAATGTTTTAAATATTGGTAATCACTATAATTAGTGTCAATTATTTTATGCAAAGCAACCAATGTGTCATTTTTGATGGTAGCATTATGCTCAACCTGTTTGTCAATATCTTGCATCTTGCTATCAATTTTTCCCTTATTTTCTTTGCACGAAAGTACAAATACCAATAGAATCAATATCATTTCTTTAAACTGTATCATAATTTTTCTTTCATTTTTTTATATCGGTTTTCCATATCAGATCCTCTTCTATTTTTTCCATAGTCTTCGACAAATTCCTTTTCATATTCGCTATGTTTGTCGCCCCAATCATTTGGATTGCGAGATATTTTTTCTTTCAATTCCTGTATTAGTTCCGGATCAGTAATTCCTTCGTTCTCTATTTCTATCTGTTCATTTATTGCATCAATTTCTTTGTCTTGTGCAGTAAAAAAATTATCTAACGCCTTTCCAAAATCACTTTCATCATAATTAGGTCTATTTATATGATGATCCAAAGCTGTGGCTTTTCCTAATTTCGACTTCAAAAAATCCTTTAACCTATACGAAGTATGCCCAGTCGGTTTTATCATTAATACTATTTCATTAAGTCTTTTAATAAAATCAGTAACTTGTTTATCTTGAAAATCTTCATCAATTATTGCTTTTGCAATTGGCTCTAAGGCCATACATCTTACTTTTTTACCTTTAGTTTCTGAATTAAATCCTTCTCTTATCACATTTTTTAACTCTTTACCAGTTACTTTCTCTGTACTTTGTTTTTTAGTGTTTTAAAAATACATAGTTTCGTTTTCAACACTCCAACCACAATCTTCAAATAAGCTCTTGTATTTTTCAGGGAAATCTTTTTTGAATTCGGCTACTTGAATTGGGAACTCTCACAAGCTCGCGCCAGCTTGAGAGCTTTTGCTTTGCTTCGCTTTTAATAGCCTTTTATCTTGGACACGAGCTATTAAAGCTACGCGCCAACTAAGGAAAAATATAAAAATGCTCTTTTTCATGCATTTATTTTATAATTTAGACTTTAAATTGTTATACCGTATCCAAATTACAGGATAACCAAATCAAATGAGTTTTTTAAAATTTGTTAATTTGCTTATAAAACTAAAAAATTTCTCCAAAATTTCTATAATTTTGGGAAAATAGAAAATTTAACATTTGAAAATAATAAAATAAATATGAAAAAAACATTTGGGTTAATTGCAGCTTTGTGTTTTCCCTTGCTAACTTGGGCGCAAAAAGATTTGCCGGACAATTTTTATATGAAAAAACTCGACAATGGTTTGGAAATCTTGGTTATCGAAGACAATAGCGTGCCTTTGGCAACTATAGAACTTGTTGTTCGCAACGGAGCTTACACCGAAACCGATTCCTACGATGGCTTGTCGCATTTGTACGAACACATGTTTTTCAAAGCCAACAAAGAATATCCTTCGCAAGAAGCATTTATGGATAAAATAAACGAAATGGGTGCCATTTTCAACGGAACTACCTCCACCAATCGTGTAAATTATTTTATTACCGTAAATAATACAAAAGTGGACGATGGCTTGGCATTTCTGAATGCAGCAATGCGCTATCCGCTTTTCGACAAAGCCGAAATGGAAAAAGAAAATATTGTGGTAGATGCCGAGTTCGAGCGCAATGAAAGTAACCCGCTTTTTTTCCTCTTTGATGAAATGGCACATCGTATGTGGGGCGAAAACTACAGTCGCAAAAACACTATTGGCAACCACGACACCATAAAATTGGCTACGCCCGAAAAGATGAACATCATCAAAAACAAGTATTATTTCCCCAACAACACGCTTTTGGCGGTAGCCGGCGATGTAAAACACCAAGAGATTTTCGATAAAGCGAAAGAAATTTATGGCGACTGGAAATCTTCGGACTTTAATCCGTTTGAAAAATACCCCATTCCCGAGTTTGAACCTATAAAAACATCCTCCACATTTATTGTAGAAAACGAAAACGCCAAAACGCCTTATATTACTATGTCGTGGCACGGACCCGACACGCGCAATGACGAAAAAGGCACTTATGTAGCCGATGTTTTTTCGAGTATTATCAACCAAAAAACTTCTGCATTTTCCAAAAACTTAGTGGATAGCGGTCTCGCTTTTGGTGCGCAACTAAACTATGCTACCGACAAATATACCGGACCTATTCGCCTACTTATTGTGCCCAATCCGGCAAAAATGCAAGAATGTCTGGCGGCAGTAGAAAAAGAAATAGCGCAATGGGACAGTGAAACGTACTTTACTGACGAGCAACTGCAAAACGCCAAAACGATTATGGCAATAGACGATGCATATTCGCGCGAAAAAACTTCCCAATTCGTGCATACCGTAACCTACTGGTGGGCAGTGGCAGACATTGATTACTACACCAATTACGTGGCAAATATGAAAAAAGTTACCCGCAAGGATATTCAAAAATACGTGCGTGATTACATCAAAAACAAGCCACACATAAGCGGAATGCTCATCAATCCGGCGCAACGCTCCGAATTAAAAGTGGATGATTTTTTTAAATAAAATTTGCACAAAACCTATTTCTTTCTTAGAAAATTATAAGCAAAATGAATAAAATATTTTTTCAATTAATAGTAATAAGCATTTTAATCGGATTTTACGGTCAGTTGAAAGCAAACAACAAAGACAACGACAAATCTGCCGTGCAAAAAATTGACGTAAACGGCATTACGCTAATCTACAAACCAAGTGTAAAGCAAGTAATAAGCGCGCAATTATTCATTAAAGGTGGCACGGCAAACTATACGGAACGCGAAGAAGGAATTGAGGCATTGGCACTACAAGCTGCCACACAAGGAGGCACGAAAAAACATCCCAAAACCGATTACTTCACCCTTTTGGAAAGCACAGGCACTGCTATTAGTGCCGCTTCGGAATACGACTACAGCCTCGTGTCTCTTCAGTGCCTTACAAACTATTGGGATACTGCTTGGGAGCTATACGCCGAAGCAATTACTCAGCCTGCTTTTGACGAGGGCGAGTTTGAAAACATTCGCGGACAAATGATAGCTGCTGCCAAAAATGCACAAACCGACCCGGACGAACATTTGCGCAACATTGCCATGAAAAATGTATTTAGCGGAAAAAATTACAGCAAAATACCACAAGGTACGGAAGAGAGTTTGACTACAATTTCGTTGGAAAGTGTTAAAAGATATTACAATCATTTAATAGGCAAAGACAAATTACTGCTCGTAGTTGTAGGCGATGTGGACTTAGACGATTTGGTATTGAAAATAAATAAAGCCTTTGGCAATTTGCCCGCACAAGGTATTGCATTTAACAAAGAAGAAAAGCCTATTTTTAAAGAAAACAACCTCCGCACCGAAAAACGCGACATCGCCACCAACTATGTGCGCGGCTACATGGCAGCTCCGAGCTTAGGCTCCGCCGACGAAATACCCATGCGCGTAGCTATGTCTATTCTCAGCGACCGCTATTTTGAAGAAGTGCGCACCAAACGCAATTTGTCGTATTCGCCTTACGCTGCTTTCCCTTCGTCCATCATCAGCAATCCTTATACTTTTGTGTATGTGTCCACCGACAAGCCCAACGAAGCCGTACAAGTAATGACCGATGAAATTCGGAAAATTCATAAAGAAGGATTTTCTGAAACAGAACTAAAAAATAAAAAAGGAGAATTTTTGACACAATACTACCTAAAACAAGAAACCAATGCAAGTCTTGCTACCAGCTTAGGTATGGCAGAATTGGCAGGCGACTGGAAAACAACCCAAGATTTTATGCAAAAAGTGAACGACTTAGATGTAGCTTCGCTTAATACTGTTTTTGATAAATACACGAATTATATAAAATGGACATATTTGGGCGATACCGGAATTATTGACGAAAATATTTTATTAACTCCCAACAACAAAACGCTTGAGGAATATCTGAAAGAAATGAAAGAAAAGCCCGCTCCACCGAAACCGATAAGACGAAATGAAAGAGAGCATTAGTTTTTGTTTTTACATATACTCCCAAGCGGAAAAATAAGCATTGTGGCTCTGGCAATAATCAATAAACGCTTCAAAAAAAGCATCGCCAGCCAGTGTAGTGCTGTCGCCAATAACAACTAACTTTTTCTTGGCGCGGGTAAACGCCACATTCAAACGCCGATAGTCTTTCAAAAAACCGATGTCTTGCTTTTCGTTGGAGCGCACCAACGACACGTAAATAATATCCCGCTCCTGTCCTTGAAACGCATCAATGGTATTTACGCTAATGTGTTCCGTTTGGGCGGCATCGAAATACTGAAGAATTGACTGCTCCATAAAAGTAGCCTGTTCTTTATACGGTGAAATAATGCCTATTTGCGGAAAATTTTCCGAAGGAAGAATGTTTGCCATAAGTGTATCCAAATGCCGCCACAAAACGCCATATTCTTCGGGATTGTAAATACTTTTTGTTTCGGGATTGTACTGTTCCTCAAATCCACAGCCCGCCGTATCAATAAATTCTAAGGCTTCGTTTCTGCCATTTTGCAAATTCAGTTGCCATTCCGAAACCTCTTCGTGTGCTTCCAATTCATTGTTGTAAAACCATTGGTTGGAAAAACCCATAATTTTTTCGTTCATACGGTATTGCACTTTTAGCAGAGACACCGCTTCGGGAAAATCGCGAATACAACGCTCCAATAAAGTAATGTTAAAACCTTTTTGCTCCGCTTCGCGGCTTTTTACCGTAGGCGGAAGCTGAAAAGGGTCGCCCGCCAAAATCCACTTATCCGCCTTTTGCAAAGCAATCCAACACGAAGGCTCAAGGGCTTGCCCCGCTTCGTCAATACACAACACGTCAAAGTGCTTGTCTTCCAAATACTTGTCCGAAGCACCCACTAAGGTACTTATCACCACATCTGCCTCCTCAAAAAGTTTTTGCGCCAAATAATGCTCTATCAGCAAAATATGATTGCTTATTTCCCTCGCCTCTTGGTACAGTCTTTTTCGGTTTTCGCGCGCTTCGACATTAAAAGTGCGCACAAACTTTCGGGCTTGTTTACGGCAATTTTCCGCCTCTTGCTTCATGCGCTTAATTTCTTTGCTTTCCGGCAAATTGTACATTTTTCCTTCCAAGGTATAACCTACAATTTCTTCGTCCATCCGCGAAAGATTGCCAATGCGCAGCACATTCAATCCTTCTACGGCAAGGCTGGTACACAACAAATCGGCAGCCGTATTGCTCGGCGCACACGCCAATATTTTTTGCTGCAACACTTTGCGCATAAAGTGCATCGCCTTTACCAAAGTAGTCGTTTTTCCTGTACCCGGCGGTCCGTGCAAAAGAGCTAATTCATCGGCAGCCAACATTTTATTTATCGCCGCCACTTGCGAAACATTCAGCAACCGACTTTCATAAGGCGTTTTTAAGTCGTTGAAAAGAACTTTTTTGTGCAAACAAATAATATCGCGGAGTTTGGCAAATCGGTTTCGTTCAGCTTCTTGCGCACTTTTAAGTGCTTTTTCCATTTCCCGATAGGGGCGTTCATCAAAAATTAGTTCAATCCCAATTTTTCCTTCATTGGTCCATTCGGGAAAATCATCTTCATACAATACTATTTTCACAAAATTGTACCCTACCGCTTGCACAATCGCCTGTACGCGCATTACTTCGTAGCCGGGCTGTTGGGTAAAAAAATGAATCCCTTTTCCTGCCGAAAACTGGTGCGGAATATCCGTAAACTTGGTTCGCTCCACTACCAAAAAAGGTCGGTCGCCCATTCCAAAACCTTGTTCTTTAACAGCAAGCGGATACCACAAAGAACCTTTCTGCTGGCGTTCTGCCATAGATTGGCGCATCAAGTATTGCGTGTATTGCCGGTAATCCTCTTGTTTTTCTAACGCTAATAAAGCGGCTAATTGCTGTAAGTGTTCCAAAATGCGATAAATAAGAATTTTTGGCAAAAATACAGTTTCTTCTTTGGAAATGTTAATGCGTAAAAATTAAGAAAAAAGATATTTTGAGAATACAAATCGTATAAAAATAAAGACTAATAAATCTTAAAATTGCACGATAATACGGTTAAAATTGTAACTTTGTGCCAATATTTACGCCTAAAAAATCGTTGTAAATTAAAAAACAAATGAAAGCATTAAAAACATTCTTTTTCTTACTTATTTTGTTGGGGAGTAGTATTCTTTCTGCACAAACCAACCCACCTGCTACCATTACCGAAATTCGTTATTGGCAAGATATGACCAAAATGGGAAACAATGACGTAATGGTGGACACGATGATTTATTACGGAAACGACCGCGCCGGATTTGCCTATGCCAATGCAAAATGCGTTTCGTATCATTGCAAAGACACCGATTCGCTTATTTATTCGCTTTTGCCCAAACTTTACACACCCGAAACCGAATGGACTTTGGGTAGCAGCATTATTCGCAAAATGTCGCAGAAAAATATAACTTTTCAGGGCTTTAATCAAACCGTAAACAAAGTGTATGTGTCCGATTTGGCAAATAAAACTTCGGGCATTGGCGACTATTCTTTGGTAACAAAAGATTTTGGCGTTATTTGTCGTTGGAACGCCGATGGCGAGTTTTTTCAGCTTATTCGTATTGACATAGTGCGCAATGGGAAATTGGAAAAAGAATTAGACATTCTACCATTGTTTGACAGTATCTATTCCTCAGGCATTTTTAACGCCTCCAACTAACATACAAGACTGAGTCCGTCATACGCTAAGTGTATGTTGGGCGGCAATATGCTACTTACTTCCGCGTGCTTGCCCAACTGGTGGCTTATGTGCGTGAAATAAGTTTGCTCGGCATTTATTTTTTGTGCCATTTCGATTGCTTCTCGTAAAGTAAAGTGGGAAATATGTGGCTCTTTTCGCAGTGCATTAAGTACCAATATTTTACTTCCTGCAATAATTTCTAAAGCCCTATCGTCCATAAAATTGGCATCGGTAATGTAAGAAAAATCATTTATCCGAAAGCCCAGCACAGGCAACTGATAGTGCATTACTTCAAAAACTTGAATACACACATCGCCTAAGTTAAAATTTTGGTAAGCGGCTATGGTATGTTGTGTTATTTGCGGCAAACCCGGATAAGTATTATCAAAAATATACGAAAATCCTTCGCGAATGGCGGCATGCACTCGCGCCGTAGCATACAGCGGAATATTTTTTTCGCAAATAAAATTGAAAGCCCGCACTTCGTCTATTCCGTTAATGTGGTCGCGGTGTTCGTGGGTAATGAGTACATCGTCAATATCTTGTACCTCCGCGCGCAGCATTTGTTGCCGAAAGTCGGGTCCTATGTCTATTATAATATTTCTGCCTTTTGTTTCTACCAAAACGGCACTGCGCAAGCGTTTGTCACGCGGGTCGATGCTGCGGCATACAGCACAGTTGCACGCTACCATTGGCACGCCCAAAGAAGTACCCGTACCTAAGAATGTAATTTTCACGTATTAAAAATAAATTTGCGGAAACGAATCAAGGCAAAGTTAATTTTTATTGGCTAATTGTCCGCAAGCAGCATCAATATCTTTGCCGCGACTGCGCCGCAGCGTACAGGTAATGTTTTTGGCTTGCAAATACTGCTGAAAAGCAAATAGCGCATCTTCCTCCGATTTGTGCATACCCGTACCTTCTACAGTATTGTATTCAATTAAATTGACTTTGCAAGGAAAATTGCGACAAAAACGCACCAATTCTTTGGCATCTTGCAAACTATCGTTAAAGTTTTTGAACATTATATACTCAAAATACAGTAAGCGTCCGTTTTTGTTTTGAAAATATTGCAGTGCTTCGCGCAGACTTTCCAAGTTGTTTTGCTCATTGATGGGCATTATTTCGCTGCGTTTGGCATCGTTGGCGGCATGTAGCGAAAGGGCAAGATTCACTTTCGGATTGTCGTCTGCCAGGCGGTAAATCATTTTGGCAACGCCTGCCGTAGAAACGGTAATTCTTCGCGGCGACATTCCCAGCGCGTTAGGTTGCGTCAGTTTTTCAATTGCCAGCAATGTATTATTGTAATTGAGTAGCGGCTCGCCCATTCCCATAAATACAATATTATTCAGGTTTTTTTGAAAATGTTTTTGCGAAAGTTCGTTGAGGGAAATTACTTGGTCGAAAATTTCGGAAGCGGCTAAGTTGCGCATGCGTTTCATTTTGCCTGTAGCACAAAAAGAACAACTGAGGCTACAGCCCACTTGCGAAGATACGCAGGCGGTGGTGCGCTCGGCTGTAGGAATAATTACGCCTTCTACCATATAGTGGTCGTGCAAGGCAAAGCGGCACTTAATGGTTTCGTCTTCGCTTTTTTGCAACAGATTTAGCTGAAGTGTTTGCAAGGTAAAATCTTCGCTGAGTTGTTGTCGCAGGTTTTGGGAGAGATTGGTCATTTGGGAAAAATCTTTGCTCCCTTTTTGCCACAGCCACTGATAGAGTTGTTTGGCGCGAAAAGCAGGTTCGTTTTTAGATAAAAAATAATTTTGTAATTCTTCTTGCGTAAGTTGGCGAATATCCGGTTTTGCGGAAGTATTAGTTGGGTTCATGTTGATAATTTCTGGGGCAAAATTACCATAATTTTTGCGAAATATGCGTTTTTGAAAATACGAAGGCTCCTACGCAGAAGGAACAGCTACGGACTTGTAGGGCAAGCAAAACACAAATTCCGAACCTTTGTTGGGCTGGCTGTTGGCGTGAATGCTACCTCCTTGCAGTTCTACCAATTGTTTTACAATGCTGAGACCTATTCCGTAGCCGGATTGCGCGCCGGAAAGGTTTTGGAGTTGCTTAAATGTTTCAAAAATAGACTGTAAGTTTTCGGCGGGAATACCCATTCCTGTATCTTTTACCGAAAATTCCAAATAACATTTGTCGGCGGTATTTTTCTGCACTTGGGCATTGAGCATTATTTTTCCTTTGGAAGTAAATTTTAGCGCATTGTCGATAAGATTGTACAATATTTGCGATAAACGCATAGGGTCGCCGTTTACGTTTTCGGGGAGTTGTGGGTCGGTGTGAAGTTCTATGGGTATGTTTTTTTGCTGCGACTTGAAGGCGAAGGATGTAAGCAGCGAGTCCAATACTGTTTTGGGGCTAAAGTATTGGTCGTTAAATTTGAAATGAGATAATTGATTGCGGCTAAGTTGCAGCAGGTCGTTGAGCATATTGTCGAGTCCGCGCGTGGCATCGGCAAGTGTTTTTAGGTACTGTTTGCCTTTGGCATCGTGTACAAAATGTTGCAACAAAAAAGTATTGCCGATGATTTCTGTGAGCGGGAGTTTGATGTCGTGGGCGATTTGGGCAAAAAACTGCTGATGAATTTCCATTTGTTTGCGCAGTTGGTCCAACTCTGAAAGAGAATTTCCCGACGACGAAGCAGCAGTTTTATCGTTTATAGTATAAGCCGGATTTTGTTTGTCTTTTTCCAAATAAAAATACCAGTTTGTGCTTGTTTTTTGTACATATACATTCAACTGGTACGTCTCATTATTGAATTGAAAACTCTGTTTCGGAAATTTTTTGGTAATTCCATCGGAAATATGCTGCATTTCTTTTACCAAGTTTTTGAGCAAGGGAATGTACTCAAAAATACTTTTTTCGCGATAATTTTCCGTAGAAAACAAGGTGTCGCAACTTTCTACAATAAAACCATTGAGGCTGCAAATGAGTACTTGCAACTTTGGGGCAATAAACTGTAGTTTTATGTTATCTATTGGTGTGGTCTTCAAATTTTTAGCGTTTTTATCCAAAAATTAAGGTGAAGATTAAAAAGGTAAGTTAGGCAAATTTTTATAAAAATGAACTATTTTCTAAAAGTTGTTTTTCCACATCATCGATTCTACGGGTTTTAAGGAGCGTTCGGTGTATTTGGCGTTTGGTTTGTGTTTGTACAAGTTCTCCACTTCGCCGGATATTTCAAAATAAATAAGTTGCCCGATGGGCATTCCGGCATAAATACGGACAGGCTGCACGCAAGAAATTTCGAGTGTCCAAGTATTACAAAAACCTACATCGCCTTTGCCTGCCGTAGCATGAATATCAATGCCCAAACGCCCTACGCTGGATTTTCCTTCCAAAAAGGGCACGTGTTTGTGGGTTTCGGTATATTCTTCGGTTACGCCCAAATATATGGTGTTTGGTTGAATAACGTAGCCTTCTACGGGAATGATAATTTCGTCCACTATATTGTGTTGCCTTGCATCTAATTCTCGGTTTTTGTACACCGCCAAGTAGCGACCCAAGTGTACATCGTAGGAGTTGCTGCCCAAGTTTTGTCGGTCAAAAGGTTCAATAAGAATACTACCATGGGCAATTTCTTCTAATATTTTTAAGTCGGATAATATCATTTGCTGTAAAATTCTTTTCAAAATTAGTGAAATAATACGTTCCAAGCAATAATATTTCCATCATCTCCGGCACTGAGGAGTATGCGCTTCGAAGGAATCCACCACAAAGTATTCACAGAATAACGGTGCATTGAGGCATTTTTTTCGGAATTTAGCACTTTTTCGAGTTGGTAGGTTTCGTTTTGCCAGAGTTTGATACTTTTATCGCGCGAAGCCGTAGCAAAATACGGTAGCGGTGCCAAAGAAACAATCCGATTGATAGTGAAATGATGTGCCGGAATGCGGTGCGACAATTCGTAGGAGTGGTCCATATTTTTTTTCCAAATGGATAAATATGCGTCTTTCCCGCCACTGAGAATTACTTGTTCGTGCGGCAAAAAACAGACATCAAAGACCGAGTCATTGTGTCCTTGCGCCAATTTTTGCACCAAGGAATTGTTGTGCCAATTAAGGAGGTAAATTTGCGAATCGCTGCAAGCAAAAGCGAGCATGTTTTCCGAAGCAAGCCAAACGCTTCTGCGCAAGGCTTTGTCGGAAACTTTTATTTGAAACTCTTTTTGGAGCGTGTTTTTGTCGAATACATAAAAAGTGCCGTTTTTGCAGCACAAACCTATTTTGTTGCCTATTTCGGTGCTGTGATAAATGGTTCCGGGCAGTGTTATTATGTCGTGGGCGAGTTGTTTTTGCAGCAGGTCTATTTTGTACATACCGCCGTTCATTCCGCCGGCGAGCAAAAATTGTTCTTGTTCATAAAGGCTAAGGGAAAAAATTTGTTCGGGAAGGCGCGCAATCAATTTTCCCATATTTCCTTGTGCAAAGTCCCACTGCACAATATTGCCATTGCCATCTGCCGACCAAAATATGTCGGGATTTAAAGCAGAACCCACCAAACTATAAACCGCCGCCTTATGACCATTGAATATTCCTTGTTGATGTATTTCGAGGGGCATTTTTTTTTATACAAAAAAAACAAAAAGCCATCGAATTTGCAAATTCGATGGCTTTTTGTTGGTTTAGATATTAGTATTGATAAGGTATTTGGCGAATGTTGGTTCAGTATTTAACAACAATTTATTGGTTATTCAATATTCTCTTTGTTTGTCTGACTAAATTTACCAATAGTTCTTCTTTCTCTGTATCGTCCATTTTTATTAATGGTCTTGTTGGTGGATTCATAGCCTGAAACTGATTTAATTCGCTAAATTCTTCAAATAAGCAAGGTTTCAGTATTACAATTAGAATCGCCGCTCCATTTCTTTCTGCTGCCTCTAACAAAGGTGGTAATTCATCAGTTGCAATAAAATCCGAACCTAAAAAATCTGTGCTTACTAGCAGAATTGCAACTTTTGTTTCATTTATAGCTTTTCTAATTTCCTCCTTCCATTTTTGACTTGGTTGAATCTTTGTATCATCCCAATAATCTATTTGTTTTAAAAATGGCTTAAAATGTCTTTGGATGTCAATTAAAAACTCTTTGTCTTTATGGCTATAACTAACAAAAATCTTTTCTCTTACTTGAGCTGGATTAGTTTTAAAATTTTGGTGTACGACAATTGGTAATATCCCAATTTCCTGTCTAATATAAAATAATAATTTTTCAGCATTCTTTTCATATGTACAATCTGAATCAATTTGACCATTGTGTTGAGTTTCTCTATGTTCAATTAATTCGGTTTTAATACAATTTTGGATTTCATCAAGAAAAATAGATTTAAATTCATCAGAATAAAAATCGTAAAGTCGTGATTTTAGTTTATGAAATTGCTTAATAGTTTCTTCTGCAAAAATATCAATTTTAACATGTTTATTATAAAACTGTTTCGCCTCGTCTCTAATGATTTTTTCGTCTTGCATAATGTTTTGGAAGAACTTACAGCTAAACTAAAATACCCAAAACCCTACTTCTTCAACAAATCCCGAATTTCCGTAAGCAACACTTCGCTTGCGGGTGGTGGAGCCGGAGCAGTTTCTTCTTTCTTTTTCATGTTGTTGTAGGCGCGTACCACCAAGAAGATAACAAAAGCAACAATGAAAAACTCAATGAGTGTGTTGATGAAGGCTCCATAATTAATAGAAACCGCAGGAATGTCGCCCTGTGCTTCTTTCAATACGTACTTCATGTTTTTAAAATCAACGCCACCAAGCATCATACCTATTGGCGGCATAATTATATCCTGCACTAAGGAGTTAATAATTTTGCCGAAGGCGGCACCAATAACTACACCAACGGCAAGGTCTAAGACGTTTCCGCGGTTAATAAAATCTTTGTATTCTTGAATAAGTCCCATAAAAATAAGGTTTAGAAATAATTTTTTTATCGTTTTAAATTAAACTTGTCAATTTTGTTGTATAAATGGCTACGCTGAATTTCTATTTCTTCGGCAGTTTTGGAAACATTCCAGTTATTTTTTTGCAGCTTAAACTCTAAATATACCTTTTCCGCATAATCTTTGTAGTCGGAAAAATTAGGAAAACTGTCAAAATCCACACTTTCGCCACCTATGTTGGAGGAAGTACTGCCGGATAAGTTGGGAGAAACATAGCTTCGAACTTCTTTGTCGGTAATACTTTTATCGCTCAAAATAACCAAACGCTCAATCACATTGTGCAACTCGCGCACATTGCCCGACCAGTGTAGTTCTTGCAACAAAGTGAGTGCCTCGGGCGTAATGGCTTTGGGTTTCATGTTGTAATCGGCGCAAATTTCTGCCGTAAACATTTCTGCCAGCAAGGGTATGTCTTCTTTGCGCTCGTCTAAAGAAGGGACGTGTACGAGCAGTACCGCCAAACGGTGGTAAAGGTCTTCGCGGAATTTCTTTTCGGCTATTTGCTCCAGCAAGTTTTTGTTGGTGGCGGCTACAATACGCACGTTCACCGGAATTTCGCGGTCGCCACCTACACGGGTAATTTTGTTTTCTTGAAGCGCACGCAACACTTTTGCTTGTGCCGAAAGACTCATATCGCCTACTTCGTCTAAGAAAAGCGTACCGCCATTGGCGAGTTCAAATTTTCCGATACGTTGTTTTACGGCAGAGGTAAAGGCACCTTTTTCGTGACCAAAAAGTTCACTTTCTATCAACTCCGAAGGAATAGCGGCACAGTTTACTTCTATCATCGGACCTTCGGAGCGATTGCTTTTTTCGTGCAACCAGCGCGCTACCAACTCCTTGCCCGTTCCGTTAGAGCCCGTTATCAGCACACGCGCATCGGTAGGTGCTACGCGGTCGATGGTTTCTTTTATTTTTTTAATTACTTTAGATGCGCCAATAATTTCGCGTGTTTTATTGATGCGTCTTTTTAGATTTTTGCTTTCGCTAATAAGGCTGGAGCGGTCGAGTGCGTTTCTTACGGTAATCAACAATCGGTTGAGGTCGGGCGGCTTGGCGATATAGTCAAAAGCACCGTTTCGCACTGCTTCTACCGCAGTTTCCATCGTTCCGTGACCGGAAATAATAATAATAGGCAATTCCGGATTGAACTCAAGTGCCTGCGCCAAGACCTCTAAGCCGTCTAATTTGGGCATTTTAATGTCCAAAAAAACGAGGTCGTATTTGTTAATTTTTATTTGATTGAGTCCATCTACACCGTCTTCGGCTTCTTCAACTGTATAGCCTTCGTATTCTAATATTTCTCTTAGGGTGCGCCGAATATTTTTTTCATCATCAACAATAAGAATCTTTGCCATAAATTTTTTTGAGGCGTTTTGCTTTAATTTTTATTTAAAAGACTTTTTTCGATATTATTTGTCACAATATTTTAGAAAAGTGCAAAGTTTATATAAGCCGGGTTCTGTGTGTTTTCATTCAAAAACAGCTTGTCATTTATCTGGTACTTTTTTCACAAAAAGCATCTATCAATCTACCCATTTCGGCAATTTCTTTTTGGAGGGCTGCCATATATCTTTTCAGAAGCCGAAATATATTTGATTTTTCAACCCACAAGGTTTACCCCAATAAGCAATTACTTGGTTATTGTACACGAAGTATTTTCACTTACGATAGAAAACCTATCATACTAATTCTCTGCGGCACTGGCTGTTATCTTTTTGCAAAGATACCCTCCCGTTAGGAGGTGTGGTGCCCAGCGTTGCCCGGACTTTCCTCCGAAATAATTAAATTTCGGCGACAAGCATAAACTTTGCACCTTGCAAAAGTAGAAATTTTAACTAAAAATTATACTTTTGTACAAATTATTTGTTACATAAATAAAAATAAAATATGAAACATTACTTTAATACCTATAAAATTTCTTCAAAAATAGTAAAAATATACTTGGTTTGCAGCATTATGGGCGGCATTGCTACCTTTTCATCGTGTAATGGCACTGCACCTGAAAACAAATCGGTAGCCGGCATGCGTAGTTTTGGCGAGCAAATAACTGCCGACGGTGCTATAAGTATGGCAAGCCTAACAGAAAAAATGCAACAGACCACAAGCGAACAACAAGCTAAGGTGGAGGGCAATGTTGCGGCGGTGTGTCAGGTGAAAGGCTGTTGGATGAACTTGTACCAGCCCGACAGTTCTACCATGCGTGTTACGTTTAAGGATTATGCGTTTTTTATGCCCAAAGATATTGAGGGCAAAAAGGTAATCGTTGAAGGAATTGCCAAATACGACACTACTTCGGTAGAAGATTTGCGCCATTTTGCCGAAGATGAAGGTAAATCGGCGGAAGAAATAGCGGCAATAAGCGCACCGGCAGTAGAGTTGGTTTTCGAGGCGAATGGTGTATTGTTGGAGCCGTAGTTTTTTTTAATAAACTTTGTTGCCGTGACTAATCCAAATGCCCCATTGGGCATCGAAAGGGTGAATGTTTTGGGTTAAGCCTGCGCTATTTTGCATGGGGAATTTTTCATTCGACCATTCAAATAAGCCTCCGTACATATTATATACTTGCGTAAAACCTGCGGAAAGTAATTTTTCTGCAATTTTTTCGCTACGGTATCCTACCGAACAATAAACTACAACGGGTGTGTTGTAGTCAATGTTTTCGACGCGACAAATTTCAAAATCATCGTAACCTATCCATAAAGCATTTTGCACGTGGCTCACTTCGTATTCGCGCCAAGAGCGACTGTCTAAAAATTGTACTTGTGGATTGTTTTTTTGAAGTTGATGTGCTTCCTCAACGCTTATTTCATTTACGCTGTGCTGCAATAAATTTTGGAGCATGAGCTTGTACGCCGAACTTTTTATTTGCGAAAACATGTTTAGAGAGTTTAGAAAGAATATCGTGAGTAAAATTATTTTAAAATGCTGCATTGTTTTTGCTTGTGTTTAAGAAAATTGAAAAATTACATTAATTGAAGAATAAAAATACCGTTTTTGTTTACATTCCTACGCTTATTGATGCATTTTATGCACCAACAGCTTGGGATTTTGTGGAGTTTTTGCAGTTATTTCATTTTGATGTTAAGTATCCTGCTTCGCAAGCAGATATTGGCAGATACTTTTACGAAGCGGGGCAATTAGAGGACGCTATTATTTTGGCAAACAAATTTATACAAGAATTTTCTGAAGCGGAGATGCTGGCGATGATGAATTATGAAGACATCCGCTATGTATTGGACGTGATGCCAAAGTTGTCTTCCGCTATAAAATATGCCAACAACCTCAAAAGAATAATATATGCGGTAAAAAATTGGGTAAGTTGGTTTCATCGGTTTATGGAAAATCCGCCCACGCTCAAGTTGCCCGAAGAACGCAAGATTTTGTTTTACACGCACATTCGCCCCAGCGAACTTATGGGAGATACCGTTAAGTGGTCGAGTTTGTTTGACGCTTGCCGCGGACTCCACTACACTTTGGCTCCACCCTTGCTGTTGCCACCCGTTGGCGACATGTATTTTGCTTATATGTATCCCGAACTTTCCAATGGAATTTTGCAAGTGTGGCTTGATTACATGCAAAAAAATCGGTTTGAAATATTGATTACCACCGAGCCGGAGGCAATGTTTTTATTCAATGCGTACTTGCAAGATAAAAACACTAACATAAGCGTTTATCATTTGATTAATTTGCTAAAACCAAGCGTGGCAGCAGAAACAAAAACAGCCACCGAAATATCGTGAACTACGATTTTTCGACTAATTGTCTTGTAGTTTAAATACTTTTTTCAACAATTCGGTTGTTCTGGCGAGTGGGTCTTTTCTTATTTTCAACTCTTCTTGCGCCACCATAGTAAATAAGCCGTCAATGGCTTTGTCCGTTACATAAGCGGTAAGGTCTGTATTTACAGGCTTCACCAATGGAATTTTGTTGTATTGCGTCATTATATCGCCCCAATATTTGGTCGCATTCACTTTGTTGAGCGAGTTTTTAATAACAGGCGAAAAGGCTTGTTGCAGTTGTGTAGAAGTAGTGCGTTTCAAGTAGTCGGTTGCGGCACTTTGGTTGCCTTTTATAATGCCCAAAGCATCTTGGAAGGTCATTTGTTTGATGGCATTAATGAAAATAGGTTTTGCTTGTAGGGCAGCATCTTCGGCGGCGCGGTTGAGCGACAACACTACTTTGTCCACTTCGTTGCCCAAACCTATATCGCGCAAGGTGTTTTGTACTTTTTGTACGTCTTGGGGCCAAGGAATTTTTATTTTGGGATTTTTGAAATAGCCGTCGGTTTTGCTCACCACATTGGCACCATTGGTAATTCCGTTAATCAATGCTTCGCGCAAACCGGCTTGCATTTCACCTTCAGTAACGGGTGTGTTGGCTCCGGTTTCTAAAATATCGTTGAGGGCTTTATTTATTTGCGAGCTGGTACAAGAGGTAAAACTCATCGCTGCCAAAAGAAATATTAAAAAAGATTGTTTCATGTTGAATTGTATTTTTACCAAAAAAATTATTGATTAAACAAAATACGTTTCGTTTAAGCGAAACGAAATAAAGATGCCAAAATTAAAGCTATTTACTCTTTTCATGTAATAATTCGATACTTTTTCATTTTTTTTGCGATAAAAAATGAAACCTATTTTTGTTGTGTACAATCACACATAGAAAAACAATACAAATAATGTTTACATTTACCCATAACTTATTTAAGCCTTATTCTTATGAATGACGTACAGAATGCCGCCCGTTTATTTATCACTCTCGTAGTGCTTGCTTTTGTGGGAGTAATTTTCTACTATTTGGGCAATATTGTGTTTTATTTTATTGCTGCGGGTATATTTGCATTTTTTGCAAAACCACTCGTCAATTTTTTTACAAAACTAAAAATTGGAAAAAAGCGTCTCCCGCGTTCTGTGGCTGCCGTAATAACGATTTTGCTATTTTACACCGTTTTTTTCTTCCTAACCATTATTCTTACGCCTTTGGTATTTAAGCCTTTTTACGCCCTTTCTCAGATAGATTTTGGCAAATCGTTGGCTTTTATTAATCCTTTTTGGGAAAAAGTAATTAGCAAAATGGCAGATTTCGGCATTTTTATTTCTGAAAAAGATCCACTAACAGTAATTTTAGACAATTTAAAAGGCTATTTCAACATCGAAAAAGTAGGCGATTTGTTTGGCTCTCTGTTTGGTATTTTACAAAATACCGCCTCTGTGCTTATTGCTGTTTTTTCTATTACTTTTATTGCATTCTTTTTTATGAGTGATGATTCTCTTTCCTATAAAATGGTGAATGCCCTGATACCGAAAAGTGCCGAAGTAAAATTAGATAAAGTGCTGAGTTCTTCTAAAGAACTGATGCGGCGATACATATTGGGCATTCTTCTTCAAATAGCCATTGATAGTGCTTTTGTAACCATATTGCTGCTGATTTTAGGGATAGAAAACGCGCTGTTAATTGGGCTTATTTGCGGCATTTCCAATATTATTCCTTATGTAGGGCCCATTATAGGCGGCGTAATGAGCGTAATATTGAGCATCAGCAACCAAGTAGATGCCGATGTGCAAACGGTTGTTTTTCCCATTATTGTTAAAGTAATTATTGTGGTGGCACTCATGCAATTTCTCGACAATTGGTTTGTTCAACCCTACATTTTTTCCAATAGCGTAAATGCGCATCCTCTCGAAATTTTTACCGTAATATTAGTGGCTGGTTCGCTTTCGGGTATTGTGGGAATGGTTTTGGCAATTCCCATTTATACTATTTTGCGCCTTGTACTCAAAGAGTTTTTAAGTGAATTTAAAGTAGTGCAAAAACTTACCGAAAATATTAAGTAGTTTTTCATGCATTTGTTCCTTGCTTTTGTATGGATTATTGCGCTTGTGGTACATCTCTGCTGGATTTATCTTGTTTTTGGAGCTGTGCTGTCGAAAAAGAAAGCAATTCATGTTTCGGATAAAAAAAATACAGCATTACCCCTTAGCGTCATCATCTGCGCCCGCAACGAAGCACACAATTTACAAGAAAATCTCCCCGCCATTCTAACGCAAGATTATCCAAATTTTGAAGTAATTGTAGTAAACGACCGCAGCAAGGATACTTCGGCACAAGTACTCGCTACTTTGGAAAAAAAATTTCCACATCTCAAAATAATTCAGCTTAGTCCGAGCGAAAAAACAACACATTTGGGCAAAAAAAACGCCCTTTGGGAAGGTTTACAAGCTGCCAACAAGGATTTTGTTGTCGTTACTGATGCCGACTGCAAGCCTGCGTCTGGTATTTGGCTGCAACTTTTGGCAAAAAAATTATCGCCTCAGCATATTGTTTTAGGCTTTAGTCCTTATTACAAAGAACCTTCTATAGTCAATGCTTGGGTGCAGTACGAAACAGCACTTACTGCCTTGCAGTACGGAGGATTTGCCCAAAGAAACTGCGCATATATGGGCGTGGGCAGAAATATGGCTTACGACAAAAATATTGCCTTACAGTCGTCGGTTTTTTCGGATTATGCCCAAAAACTTTCGGGCGATGATGATTTGCTGGTAGCTCATTTTGCCAATAAAAAAGCCGTGAATTTATCGACCGAAGCGGCAGCCTTTACTTTTTCCCAAGCTCCCGACAGCTTTTATGCGTGGCTTATTCAAAAGAAAAGACACCTCAGCAGTGCCCAAAACTATCCTTTTCGCATAAGTGCGCTATTGAGTATCTTTGCGCTGGTTCATGTTGCAAGTTATGCACTGTTGCTTTGGCTATTGCTTTGTTATCCTGCGTATTGTGCAGCAATTTTGCTTATATTTTTATTTCACGAAACCGCACAGGCAATACTATTTTGGCGTTTGCATCAACAATTTCCAAGCCTCGTACCCAGAGTACAAAATATGTTAGTTTTCGATTTTTTACACATTTTTTATTACATTACGATGTTTTTTTTAAGTTTTGGCAAACCAAAAAAATGGAAAGCAAATGAATGAAATATTAGCCCTTTTTCCCGACCTAAGCGATCAGCAAAAACAACAGTTTGCACAATTAGCCGATTTGTATCGTTATTGGAACGAGCGCATCAACCTCATTTCACGCAATGATATCCAATATTTGTACGAAAAACATATTCTTCATTCGCTAAGTATCGGCAAAATAGTGCCTTTTGAGCCGAGACAAAAAATTTTGGATATTGGCACCGGCGGCGGATTTCCGGGCATTCCTTTGGCAATATTATTTCCACAAAATCATTTTCATTTGGTGGACAGCATTGGCAAAAAAATTATGGTCGTCAATGACATTGCCCAACAATTATCATTGAAAAATGTACAAGTCAGCCAAGAACGTGCCGAAAACCTGCGCGGCAAGTATCACTGGATTTGTGCGCGTGCCGTTGCGCCTATTAGCACCCTTTGCCAATGGACAAATCATTTGCTTTATCAACCCAAAAACGGGCGCGGGGGCTGGTTGTTGCTTAAAGGAGGCGACTTGGAGGCAGAAATTTTGGCTTGCGATTTTCCGGTAAAAAAATATCCGTTAGAAAACGTCCTAAATTCGGAATATTATGCCGAAAAATACTTGTTGCACGTTCAATATTATGCCTAAACTGTTTGCAAAATGAATTTAACTCCACTTGATAACGAAAAAACATTGTCCCAAAATTTTAAGGTTTGTATGATTGGTTTGGGGAAATTGGGTATGCACTTGTGTATGAAACTGCTGAAAGCCAATATTGATATAACAGAAGTGGTGGTGCGCAGTCGTAGTAAAGTAACGGTTTTTCACAATGGCAAGCCCATAAATGCTATTTTTTCTCCCGAAAATATTTCGCCGGAGGTAAATGTGGTAATTATTGCCGTGCAAGATGATAATATTGCCAGGGTTGCGGCACAAGTTCCGGTGGCGGAAAACAGATTGGTGTTGCACACTTCGGGAACGCGCCCTTTGTCGGATTTGGAAATACATCCGCATCATGGCATTTTGTATCCGCTGCAATCGTTTAGCGAAACAGTCGTTCCGATTTGGGAAAAAATTCCTATTTGCCTTACACCCAAAGCAGAAGACGATTTCAGCCGCCAACAACTCGAAAATTTTGCCGCCCTTGCTTTTGTCCAAAATCCTGTATATTGCTTGGCGGAGCATCAGCGAAAAGTGCTACACTTGGCAGCCGTTTTTACCAATAATTTTGTCAATTATATGCTGCAAGAAGCCTACGATTTGTGCGCAAAAAATGAAGTGGATTTTGCTATTTTAGCTCCTTTAGCCGAAGAAACTATCCGCAAGGCGTTTATGTTTAATCCGTATTTGATGCAAACGGGTCCTGCCGTTCGCCACGACCGCAAAACAATGGATTTTCACCAGCAATTATTAATAGAAAATGGCATAAATCCCACTTTGTATCAATATCTTAGTGAGGCGATTATGGCTGCACACAAAAATGATGACGTATGACAAAAGAAAAATTAGCCCAACTTTTTGAAAAAGTCGAAGCCTTTGTATTTGATGTGGACGGCGTATTGACCAACAGTAGCTTGCTGGTGACGGAGAATGGCAATCTTCTGCGCATAATGAATGTACGCGATGGTTATGCCATAAAAACAGCACTCGACAAAGGCTACAAAGTGGCAATTATTACGGGCGGAAGTTCGGAAGGCGTTATCAAACGCTTGCAGGGCTTGGGCGTGAAAGATATTTATACCAAAGTTTTCGACAAAAAAAGTGTGTTGGAAGATTGGTTGCTAAAAGAAGCTATTTCGGCGGAAAATGTAGCTTATATGGGCGATGATTTTCCCGACTACGAAGTATTGCAAATAGTGGGTTTGCCCGCTTGTCCTGCCGATGCTGCACCTGAAATTCAGCATATTTGTCGGTATCACTCGCATGTAAACGGCGGCGAAGGTTGCGCGCGCGATTTGATTGAAAAAACGCTAAAAATACAGCATAAATGGCATTCGTTGGAAGGATTTACCGATTAGTAGTGGCGCACAAATGGGCAATTTTTTCTTTAGTTTTGCTCACACTCGCGCTGTATTTTCCGGTAATACATTTCGATTTCACGAACTGGGACGACCCTACTTATGTCTTGTTAAATCCCGCCATTCGGCAGTTGGATTGGCAACATTTGCAGGAAATGTTCCGTATTTATGTAAGTTCCAATTATCACCCGCTTACTTTAGTTTCGCTGAGCCTTGATTATGCCTCGGGCAATGGCAGTGCCAGCGTTTTTCATATTAGCAATTTGCTGTTGCACCTTTGCAATGTTTTGGGCATTTATTTTTTGTGTTATTATCTCAGCAAATCGGCTTGGGGAGCGTTTTTTGCGGCAATAGTTATGGCTATTCACCCTTTGCATATAGAAAGTGTGGCGTGGATTTCTGCCCGAAAAGATGTACTGTATGTCTTTTTTTACCTTCCGGCTATCTTTTTTTATGTAAAATATCTACAGAATAATTACGCATTTCGTTATTTAACGATAAGTTGGTTGTTTTTTGTGGCAGCAATTTTATGCAAACCTGCGGCAGTAGTTTTTCCGTTGCTTACTTATATTTTGGCTTGGTATTACCACAAACTGAGTCGAAAACAGCTTTTGCAAAGTATCGTTTTTTGGCTTCCGGCACTGGCAATTGCTTTTGTTACTTGGCAAGCGCAGTCGGTAAAAGCAATAGGTACTTTGCAAGAAATAGGTTTGGTGGAGCGCGTATTTTTTGCTTCGTATGCTTGGTGCTGGTATTTGCTAAAGTTCTTTTTTCCTTGGCATTTGTCGGCTTTGTATCCTTTTCCCGACCCGAGCGAAAGTTTGCCATTTGTGTATAAAATTGCGCCACTTGGCGTACTTGCCTCGCTTGTGGTGGCGTATTTTTTGTTGCGGCACAAACGAAAAATGTTACTTTTCGTAGCGATTTATGCCTTACACTTGTTGCTCATCTTACAGTTTATCAGCATTGGCAATGCTATTACCGCCGACCGTTACACGTATTTTGCTTATCCTTTTTTGGCAATGGTTTTTTGGTTGTTGGGCAAATATTATTTGGATACACCGCAAAAATCTGCCCTTCCACGCACGGCTTGGATTGGCGGTGTTTTTTTGCTTTGGTTTTTTGTTGCGGCAAAAATGTACTTACCCGCTTGGAAAAATAGTGAAACACTTTGGAACAATGTTGTTACTTTATTTCCCGATAATTTTTTGGCACACTACAATCGCGCTTTGCATTACAGCGAAGCCGGCAATGGTGCAAAAGCCTTAGAAGATTATAATATTTGCGAAAAAATAAATGCGCAGTATGGCGATTTGTATGTAAACAGGGCTAAAAATTATTATTTTTTATTACAAAATCCTTCGGCGGCAGCGGCAGATTACGTGAAAGCAATGCAACTAATGCCACAAAATGCGGAAGCCTTTTATCAATATGCTAATTTGCTGCAATTTGCCGAAAAAAATTACCCCAAGGCGATTGAAATTTATAGCGAAGCCTTACGTATTGAGCCGAATTATTTCGATGCGTGGATGAACGGTGGTGTGGCTTTTATTAATGGCACAAAAGATTATGCCACAGCTTTGCAATGGTTTGAAAAAGCACGCGCTATTCAACCTGCAAACGGCGCACTTTACTACAATCTTTTTACTTGTTATTATGCCTTAAATAATAAATCCAAAGCAAAAGAATCGCTTGATTTATCCAAAAAATTTTCGTATCATTTCCCCGACAGTTTGTATAATTTATTACGATAGTAAAACTAAAAAAGCAAAAAGAACAATTTAATCATATACCTTTGCCAAAAGTTTTCTATGAATAGAAAATGTAAAAACATTAAACGCAACTAATGGGAAATATGAAGCTTATGCTTTTTAATTCGTCTAAGTTCAATCCTAAAAAAATAGCACTTGAAATTGGCTTGCTACTCCTTTTAATAGCGAGTATTAGCGGTATTGGGTATATTGTTTTCGCGAAGTTTTTTTCGGGAGAATACGTGTATATGTTCACGGGCGTGGGCAGCGACACAATCAATACATATTATCCGCGCAAAATGCAAAGTGCCAACTATGCCCAAACGGAAGGCGATATAATGACGTGGTCGTTTTATGAAGGAATGGGGCAAAATCGTTATTCGGGCGAGCCTAAAATTCCGAGTTTTATCAGCCTGATTAATCGCTATATTGGCTATTATTTTTTTCCGGCGGAAGCAGAATATCGGATTGTTTATAATGAATTTTTGAAAATTTTATTGACGGGCATATTCTTTTACTTTTTTCTGCGGCTCTACCCTTTTCGTATTCATCTGGCATTTTTTGGGGCTATCATGTTTGCTTTTTCGGGCTACATGACGCTGGGAACGAGTTGGTACGCACACTCGGGCATTATTATGGACAATGTGTTTTTGTGGATGTCGTTTGAGCTTTTTTTCCGAAAACGGATTTGGTGGCTACTTCCCTTGGCTTTTTATAATGTTGGCATGGGACCTTATTTGTATTTTGCGGGTAGTTTTCTGTTGTTGTACGGCAATTTCAGGTATTTTACCACACAAGCCAAGTTTGATTTCAAAAAATATGCAACTTTAGTAGTAGGAGTTGTGGCAAGTTTGGTATTGGCAGTTGGTTTGTCGGCTCCGGGTATTGTAAGTTCTGTTTCACGTATTGTAGATAGTCCGCGTTTGAGTGGTGCAATAGATACCAAAAAAGATATTTTGGGCGACTTCCCATTTTGGGGTTTGGAGTCTGCCGAACACTACTACACGGCGGCAATTCGCTTTATGGGCAATGATTACTTGGGCAATGGAACGCTTTTTTCGGGTTGGCGCAACTACTTGGAAGCACCTATTTTTTATGTAGGCTTACTTTTTTTGCTATTGATACCACAAGTGTTTTTTCTTAGCAAAAACAAAAAACTCAAACTTTGGATAGGTGGCATACTTATCTTGTGGGCACTCATTATTTGTTTTCCCTACTTGCGCTATGCGTACTATCTTTTTACGGGCGACTATTACAAACATGGCATTTCGCTTTTTGTAAGTTTCAGCTTGGTTTTGTTTGGGCTTACTTCTTTTTCGATAATAGAACAAGTAAAAAAAGTACATTTGGGTGCGCTATTAGCGAGTTTGGCTGTAGCGTTGTTTATTATATTTTTTCCTTTTGTACCGGAAAAATTAGTGGTAAATACACAATGGCAATGGATAGGAACGGCATTTTTGAGCAGCTATACCCTTTTACTGCTTTTGTGGAACAGCAAGCCTAACAAAATAATTTTGGGTGTTATAATGCTGCTCAGTATGGTGGAAATAACTTACTTTGGCTACCGCACCGTAAACGACCGCGATGCACTGAAGGCAAGTGTTTTAACGGAGCGAGTGGGTTACAACGATTATACTTTAGAGGCTTTGGCATATTTAAACCAAAACGACAACACTTTTTATCGTATTAACAAAGAGTACTCGTCGGGCTTGTCGATGCACCCGAGCATTAATGATGCGATGATACAAGGATTCTATGGCACTACCGTCTATACGTCATTCAATCAGAAATACTATATTCGATTTTTACAAAAAACGGACATTATAGCATCGGACAACGAAACTGACACACGCTGGGCTCCCGGACTTAGTACGCGTCCGTTTTTGCATCCTATTGGTTCGGTAAAGTATGAAATTACCAAAGGGGATACTTCTTACTTTGAAATCAATAATTTTGCGGAAGAAATCGCTTGTTTTCCCGATAATATCAAAATTTTGCGCAACAAATATTATTTGCCCTTAGGATTTACCTACGACAAGCGACTGACATTGAGTGAGTACGAAAAAATAGATAACAATGCGATACGAGATATTGCGATGGCGCAAGCTTTTATTTGTGAAGATGAAGATGTGAACGATTTTTTGGAGTTTTCCACCATCAATCCGGCAAATATTTCTTCGGAATACACTTTAGATGATTGGGATAAAGACTTACACAATTCGCGCCGCGACACCATGCAAATAAGTATGCACAAACACAGTAGAATTGAAGGGTTTATTTATACTCCCAAGCCTAAGCTATTATTTTTCTCTATTCCTTATGATGAAGGTTGGAATGTATTTGTTGATGGGAATGAAAGCAAAAAATATCTTACCAATATCGGTTTTATGGGCGTAAAAATTTCGGGCGGGAAACATGCGGTTGTATTGCAATATATTCCGCCTTTTTCGGAAGAAGGAAAAACTATATTTTATTTTAGTACATTTTTGTATGTACTTGGTATTGGATTTAGTATTTTTGGGGCAAGAAAAAACTCTGAATAAGATTCCTTAATTCTTCCGCTCCCACGCCCAAGCCGTGCGCATCATGTCATGTACATCGTAGCGCAGTTTCCAACCTAAACGGGTCTTCGCCAAAGTATTATCAGCATACACCGCAATTACATCGCCTGCGCGGCGTGCGCCAATAGTGTAAGGCAATTTCAAACTACTTACTTCTTCAAACGCTTCTACCATTTCCAAGACACTCACACCATTTCCGGTGCCTAAGTTATATATTTCAACCGTTTCGGCGGCAGGCGTTGCCATTAAATATTGCAAAGCCAAAGTATGCGCACTTGCAATATCGCTTACGTGAATATAATCTCTGATACACGTTCCATCGCGCGTGGGATAATCGTTGCCGTGAATGGTAAGTTGCTCGCGTTTTCCTGCTGCCGTTTGGGTAATATAAGGCACTAAATTTTCCGGTGTGGAAAAAGGTGTTTCACCTATTTTCGCAGAAGGGTGCGCACCTACAGGATTGAAATAGCGCAACAATACAAATTTTGCCTTCGCATATTTTCGGGCAAAATCCTGAATCATTTGCTCGCCTATCTGCTTCGTAAATCCATACGGCGATTCGGCAGGAGCCATAGGACTTTGTTCTGTAACCGGCAAATTGGCAATATTGCCATACACCGAACAAGAAGAGGAAAAAACAAAGTACGGAATTGCGTACTTTTCTACATTTTCCAACATATTTACCAACGATGCAATATTGTTGTGATAATACAAGAGCGGATTGCGTACTGACTCTCCTACCGACTTATACGCCGCAAAATGGATAATTCCCTGAATGTCTTTATTTTCGGCAAATATTTTTTCGGTTGCCTCCCTATCACAAAGGTCTGTTTGATAAAATACAGGTTTTTTTCCGGTTATTTCCTCAATGCCATCTAAAACTGATGCACTTGAGCGCGACAAATTATCTACAATAATTACCTCAAAACCTTTTTCCAACAAATCGACAGCTGTATGCGAGCCAATATAACCACAGCCGCCCGTAAGCAATATTTTCATAAAAATTATTTTCTAAAATTTATCTTTTACCTCCTCATATACGGAAGCGATGCCATCTTGTAAAGAAATTTGATGTTTCCAACCCAAATTATGCAAAAAACTGACATCTAATAATTTTCGCGGCGTACCATCCGGTTTTTCGGTATTAAAACGCAAATTCCCTTTATAGCCTACCGTATTTTTTATCATTTCCGCCAATTCTTTTATAGAAACATCTTCGCCTACGCCAATATTCACCCACTGCGCTTCATTGTAATGATTCATCAAAAAAACACAAGCATCTGCCAAGTCGTCCACGTGCAAAAACTCGCGTTTGGGTGTGCCTGTTCCCCAAATTTCCACTTCGACAACATTATTTTTTTTCGCTTCAATAAATTTTCGCAAAAGTGCAGGTAGCACGTGCGAATTTTGTAAATCGTAATTGTCGTTGGGTCCGTACAAATTGGTAGGCATACACGAAATAAAATTACAGCCATATTGCTTGCGATACGCATCGCACATTTCTATGCCGGCAATTTTTGCCAAAGCGTAGGGTTGATTGGTTGCTTCTAAAGTTCCGGTAAGCAAATAACTTTCTTTTATCGGCTGCGGCGACATTTTCGGATAAATGCACGATGAACCCAGAAACAAGAGTTTTTTTACCTCATTTTTATAGGCTTGATGAATAACATTGGCTTCAATCATCAGATTTTGGTAAATAAAATCCGCGCGGTACATATTGTTCGCTTGAATTCCGCCCACTTTTGCGGCAGCCAAAAACACATAATCGGGTTTTTCTTCGGCAAAAAACTTTGCAGTAGCCGCCTGATTCGTCAAATCCACCTCCGCAGAAGAACGCTCGATAATATTTTCGTAGCCTTTGCTGCGCAAATTTCGCACAATAGCCGAACCTACCATTCCGCGATGTCCTGCAACAAATATTTTATCTTTTTTTTGCATAAAATTGTGCTGCTTTTTTTTAGTCAAAAGAGCGAATATTCACCTCGTGTCCTCCATCTATCAAATATTTTTCTCTTCTGAAAAGAGCCAAATCTTTTTGCACCATTTCTTGTACCAAATCTGCCAGCGAATGTTGCGGCTTCCACGCCAAGGTTTCCCTTGCTTTGGTCGCATCGCCTATAAGCAAATCTACTTCCGTAGGGCGGAAATAGCGTTTATCAATCGCCACTACTGTTTTTCCTTCGGGTAGCGGTGTATCATTATTAAAGCAGCGCACTACTTTCGCTTTTTCATCTATGCCATTTCCTTCAAATTCTACCACAATGCCGGCTTCGGCAAAAGCCATTCGCACGAAATCGCGTACGGAAGTAGTTTCGCCGGTGGCAATAACAAAATCGTCCGGTGTATTTTGCTGCAAAATAAGATACATCGCCGCTACGTAATCTTTGGCGTGTCCCCAATCGCGCTGCGCATCTAAGTTGCCCAAGTAGAGTTTTTCTTGCAATCCGAGTGCTATACGCGCCACGGCACGGGTAATTTTGCGCGTAACAAAGGTTTCGCCGCGCACCGGACTTTCGTGATTAAACAAAATACCATTGGAAGCAAAATAACCTTGCTCGCGGTAGTTTTTGGTAATATAAAATGCATACATTTTTGCCACCGCATAAGGAGAGCGCGGGTTAAATGGCGTATTTTCCGACTGTGGCACTTCCAATACTTCGCCGTATAGTTCGGAAGTAGAGGCTTGGTAGATTTTTGTTTTTTCTTTTAAACCCAAAATACGCACTGCTTCCAAAATGCGGAGCGTACCTAAGGCATCTACATTGGCGGTATATTCCGGTGTATCAAAACTCACTTGTACGTGGCTTTGTGCACCTAAGTTATAAATTTCGTCGGGTTGTACTTGTTGTACAATACGAATAAGGTTGGTGGAGTCTGTTAAATCGCCGTAATGTAGCACAAATTTGTAATCTGTTTCGTGCGGATCTTGGTACAAATGGTCAATACGCGCTGTATTAAATAAAGATGAACGGCGTTTTATGCCGTGTACTTCGTAGCCTTTTTCCAATAAAAGTTCAGCTAAATACGCGCCATCTTGTCCGGTAATACCTGTTATTATTGCTTTTTTCATTTATTAGGGATAATCTTCTTTATAACTAATGTATAAACACTTAATACTTTACTGCGAGAATAAATCGCACTGCAAAGGTACATTTTTATTTTCAATCAATTTTTTTTTAGATATTTGCCTTTCGAAATTCAATTTTACAAAAGGATACTACTTTTGATGATAAAAACAAAAAACGAGACCGCCAACGAGCAATGGGATATTGTAATTAATGCCGATAAAAACAAAGGAATTTCCATTAATTGGCAGGAGTTGTGGCAGTATCGGGATATGATTTGGGTCTTAATCCGCAAAGAAATTGTAGCTGCGCACTTGCAAACTGTTTTGGGTCCGCTGTGGTATGTGGGCAAAGCGGTGATAATGGCACTTACCTTTGCTTTGGTTTTCGGTATGATAGCCCGTGTGAATCCTACAGGTGTACCGCACATGCTGTTTTTTATGAGTGGTTTGATGTTTTGGGAGTATTTTCTGAATTGCATGAACAAAACAGGCAATGTGCTACGGGAGAACAAAGCCATTTTCGAGAAAGTATATGTGCCACGTTTGGCTTTTCCTATTGCCAAATTGGTGGCAGGCTTGGTGCCCGCTTTTTTTGAACTTATGACACTTGTGGTTGCTTATTTGATATATGTGTTTTGGGTAGGTTCGCCCGTTCGACCAAGTTGGGGTGTAGTGTATATTCCTTTTTTGTTTTTAATAATAGGCGGCATAGGCAGCAGTTTAGGTTTAATTATCTCAGCTCTGACGATAAAATACAGAGACATTGCTATGCTGATCAGCTATTCTACACGCTTATTGATGTACACCACCCCAATAATATATCCAATGCAAATAGTACCGAAAGAATTTCTGCCATATCTTTCACTTAATCCTTTAGCAGCTATTATTGATTATGGGAAACATTTTCTATTCAATATTCCGGTTTATTGTACCACTACTCCTTTGTATAGTGTTGGTTGCTTATTGGTAATTTTTTTAATTGGGATTTTTTTGTTTAACAGAGTAGAAAGAGATTTTGTAGATACGGTATAAATAAAATACAGATCGGATATGGGAAATATAGTAGTACAAGCAGAAAACGTTTCAAAAAAATATAAAATAGGTCGCTTAAACGCCGACACCTTAAAAGATAGTATAAAACACAAATGGAATCGGTTGTTTAGAGATGATGAAGAGCATTTTGCCACACACGAAGAAGATTTTTGGGCATTGCGCAACATTAATTTTGAAGTAGAACGAGGCGATATAATGGGCATAATAGGCAAAAATGGGGCGGGAAAATCTACTTTATTAAAACTACTTTCGCGTATTACCTCTCCTACGGAGGGAAAAATAAAAATGAAAGGACGTGTAGCGAGTTTATTGGAAGTGGGGACGGGTTTTCATCCGGAACTTACAGGCAGAGAAAACATTTACTTAAATGCGACCATTTTGGGTATGCGCGAGAGCGAAGTACGCAAAATTGAAGACGAGATTATTAGTTTTGCCGAAATTGAAGACCATATTGATACGCCCATCAAACATTATTCGTCTGGCATGCGGGTGCGTTTAGGATTTTCGGTAGCGGCACACCTCAATCCTGACATTGTTATTCTCGACGAAGTGCTTTCGGTAGGTGATGCCGATTTTCAGCGCAAAAGTATGGCAAAAATGCGCAGTATTGCCCAAAGCGGCAGAACGGTGTTTTTTGTAAGTCACAGCCTGAACAGTATTCAAAATCTTTGCAACAAAGCCATTTATTTAAAGCAAGGGCAACTTATAGAAAGTGGCTTGGTGGATGATGTGGTGGATGTTTATAAATCTACTTTTAAAATCAGTACTGATGTGGAGGTAAAAAATCATATAACATTCAATTTTGACGATGCTCCGGGCAATGAATTAGTGAAATTGCAAAGTGCCTACGTAAAAGCGAAAGACAAAGGCTTGGACGACCCTATCAACATGTCGGACGACATAGAGGTGAGTATTAGTTTTTGGAAGTTGGTGGAGGAAGGGAAATTTGATGTAGGGATACAAGTATTTGATATTGAAAGAGATTTACAAATTCTTGGCAGTAACTCTCATATGTGCGAATTATTAGATGAAATTAAAACTCCGAATAGCAGAATTAACTTCCAAACTATTATTCCCAAGTTTCAACTCAACGCTTCTTCTTACTACCTGAACATTGTAATATCAGATATGGAAAAAAAGGCTATAATTTTCAACGCATATTGTATAGCTAAATTCACCATAGAGAATATAACACATTTTAATAAATATAGATTTCTCACAAAAAGTAGGGGTATTATAAGACCACTATTAAACTGGAATATAAACATTGAAAAATGATAAAAAAACTAAACTCTTTTTTCAGACAAAAAAATACAAACAATACAACTTCGCCATCAAGAGAATGTTATATATGCAAGAATAAAGTTACCAACTTTACAAGTTTTAGAGGCGGCTCTAAGTCCAAATCTACGTATTTGAAGCACTTAAATATAATTGGTAGTGATAGAGATAACTTTGGGTGTCCAAATTGTAATTGTATAGACAGAGAACGCCACTTATTTATGTTTTTTGATAAAACCAATTTTTGGGATAACATACCTAATAGTAATATTTTACACTTTGCTCCCGAATCTAATTTAATGAATAAAATTCATTCCCTTTCGCCCAAAAAATATATAAAAGCTGATTGGCTAATAGAAAATGAAGATTATCAAAAAATTGATGTTACGAATATACCTTATGACGACAACACATTTGATAGTGTAATTTGCAATCATGTTTTAGAGCATGTGGAAGATTATAAAATAGGAATGTCCGAAATATACAGAGTTTTATCTATTGGTGGCATCGCTATTCTACAAACACCTGTTTCAAGATTGTTAAAAAATAACTTTAGTGATCCAAACATAAATACTAATGAATTGAGGAAATGCTTTTATGGGCAAGTAGATCACTGTAGAGTATTTAGTGAAGAAACGTTTTTGAATGACTTAAGAAATACAGGATTTCACTTAGAAGTAATTAAGCATGGAGATGTATTTTCCGAAGAAGATGCCTACATATATGGAGTGAATAAAAATGAAGATTTCTTTCGTGTAAAAAAACTTAAATGAACACCAATCCAACCATATTTATAGTAAGTTCTGAGAGATCTGGTTCTAATTTGCTGCGTGTACTTCTTGATAATCATTCAAAATTAGAAGCTCCTATTGCAACTCATTTACTGGATTACTTTAGACCAATTATAAATAAATATCATCCCATTTCAAATAATTTCAATGCGTTATTAGATGATATGCTAACCATGGTAAATCATAAGTTTAGTGATTGGAAAATTGACTCCAATAATCTTAATAATATTTTAAGGACAAATAATACAAAAGTCCTCTCCTTAATCATAGCTTATGATATATTACACAAAGCAAAGGCAGAAAAAGAAAACAAAGCTTATTATGTAATAAAAGACAATCATCTTCATAATCACATCGACATTATATTATCGCATTACAAAAATCCATACTTTATACACTTGTATAGAGACCCAAGAGATCATGTTACGAGTTGGCTAAAAAAACCAATCTATATGTTTACGCCATATCAAATCGTTAGAAAATGGAAAAATGAACAGAAAAAATGTATAAATTTAATTCAATCCGGTATTAATATGTTTCCTGTTAAATATGAGGATTTAATTAGTAATCCTAAACAAATAATGACAAATGTTTTCAATTATGTAAATTTAGATTGGGAAGAAAGCATACTGAATACTAATAGCGATAAAAATGCTAAAGATGCAAAAAAGTATATTTTTTGGGAAAATATCTCAAAGCCTATACTAAAAGACAACAAGGAAAATTACTTATCCTTTTTAAGCAAAGAAGATATTTGTCTTGTTGAAACATTATGTCAAGAGGAAATGAAATACTTAGGATATGATTTCCAATCCAAGCTAAACTATTCGTTTCATAAATCTAAATTATTTCCATTAAAAGAGAAATATGCGACTTGGAAATTAAAAAGAAATAGTATATCTTTTAGACAGAAAGAGTTAAAATTATTAACCGATAGATTAAGCGTTTGGAACAAAATAAAAAATAAAAAAATAAATTAATGATTCCCGTAACAAAAACTTTTCTACCTCCTTTAGAAGAATACAATAAATATCTTCAAATAGCTTGGGATAGAGCATGGATAACTAACAGAGGTGAATTGGTAAAAAAGCTAGAGACATTACTACAAAATAAGCTACATACAAATTACATCATTATCACTAACAATGGTACTATTCCGATACAAATAGCCCTAAAAACTTTATCTATAAAAGGTGAAGTTGTTACTACTCCTTTTTCATATGTGGCAACAACAAGTAGTATTGTTTGGGAAAATCTCAAACCTGTATTCGTCGATATAGACCCTTCTCATTTAACCATTGACGAAACCTTAATTGAAAATGCTATAACTGAAAAAACTACGGCTATTTTAGCCACGCATGTTTTTGGTAATCCTTGCAATATTCCAATTATAAATTCCATTGCGAAGAAATATTCTTTAAAAGTAATATATGATGCCGCCCATGCCTTTGGTGTTACCTTTAACAACAAATCAATTTTTAACTATGGAGATGTAAGTACCTGTAGCTTTCATGCTACGAAGCTTTTTCATACCGGAGAAGGAGGTGCATTATTTTGTTCAAATAAAAAATTATATGATAAATTATTCTATCACCACAACTTCGGACATGATGGTCCTGAAAAGTTTCATGGATTAGGAATCAATGCAAAAATTAGTGAATTACAAGCTGCAATGGGTTTAGCCGTTCTACCTTATATTGACGATATTATAGCAAAAAGAAAAGAAATTATAGATTTTTATACACAAAATCTGCATAAAAAAGACTTGCAATTTATAAAAATCAGGAAAGATACTAACTGGAATTACGCTTATTTCCCCGTAATATTTAGTAATGAAAGTCTGCTACTCCACATAGTACAAAAATTAAATGAAAAAAATATTTTTCCAAGAAGGTACTTTTTCCCATCTTTAAACAATTTGCCTTATATAAAAAATAAACAAAAAATGCCTATTTCCGAAAGTATTTCAAAAAGAGTACTATGCTTGCCTTTGTATAATGACCTTAATACAAAAGATCTTACACTTATTTGTAATATAATAAATGATAATCTTACGTAATTAATGCAACACGAATACTCTTACTCCAAACTTCTTGAAATTGAAAAATTAGTAGAAAACCCTTCTTTCTACATTTGCGATACAGCTGTACTACATCGAAACTTCTTGCGTTTCAAAAATACAATTCAAAGTACTTATCCAAATTTAGGAATCGGATATTCTTTTAAGACAAACTATCTACCTTATTACTGTAAAATGGTAAATCAGTGGGGAGGTTTGGCAGAAGTAGTTTCGCCGATGGAATATGAACTTGCTCTTAAACTTAAAATTTCGCCAAAAGAAATTATTTACAACGGACCAATCAAGTCGAAGGACACTATTTTTTATGCCTTAACCAATGACTCGTATTTAAACATAGACTCATTAGAAGAACTTCAAATTATACAGGATTTTGCCAATACCTATCCCAACAAAAAAATTAAAATAGGACTTAGATGCAACTTCTTATTACCTAATGAAAAAATTTCTCGCTTCGGTATTGATATTGGGGATGAAAGTTTCAAACAGGCTTTAGATACAATCAATGAAATACGAAATTGTACTTTAAGCGGCTTACACTTCCATTATTCAAGCCAAGAAAGAAGTATTGAATCCTATAAATTCAGACTAACTAAATTGTTGGAAATAAGCAAAAATCTTATACCTAATTTTGAGCCAGAATATTTGGATATTGGTGGAGGATTTTTTGGAGATATGAGTGAGGAATTAAAATCGCTATTTCCTTATGAAGTACCCACAATTGAAGATTATTCTACTGCTATCGCAAATCAAATGAATGGATTTTTCCCCACGCATAAAACAAAACTAATTATTGAACCAGGAGTAGCATTGGTTGCCAATACAATGACCTTTTTTGCTAAAGTAAATAATATAAAATGTATAAACGGTAAATACTTTGCCAGTTGTAATGCTAGCTTTCAAACTATTAAACCAAGTGGAAATCTAAAAAACTTACCCATAAAAATTTTCTTAAGCGATTCTACAAAAAAATATTACGAAAACCTTGATTTTGTTGGTTATACTTGTTTAGAATATGATAGATTTTACACTAATTATTGTGGTTTTCTAAACAATAAAAGTTTTATTGCTTTTGAGAATATGGGATCTTATAATATTGTTTTTAAACCCCCTTTTATTGAACCAAGCCCACCTATCATTACATTTGAACAGGGCGGCATAGCGATTTTAAGACGAAAAGAAACGACTGAAGATATTTTTAACTCATTTATTTTTTAACTCAATGAATATACTACTTTCCTGTATAGGTAGAAGAGGTTATATGGCAGACTACTTTAAAGCCGAACTCCCTCCCAACTCAAAATTAATCGGTACAAGTAATACCGAATGGACAACAGGTTTAAAACACTGCGATTTAGGCTATATCGTGCCAGATATTGAAGATGAAGAAGAATATATAAAAGCTGTTTTTCATATTTGTAAAATAGAAAATGTGACGGCAATACTATCCTTTTATGACAACGATGTCCAAGTACTTTCAAAATACATCAATGAATTTAAAAAAATAAATGTAACCCCAATATTGCCTTCAAATTTTTTCAGCAATATTTGCTTAGACAAATATGAAACAAGTATTTTCTTAGAAAAAAATGGTTTAGTAAGTCCTAAAACCTATAAAATTTTGAATGCCGCAATTGCTGACATTAAAAATAATAAACTATCTTTCCCTTTAATACTAAAACCACGTTTTGGTTTTGGCAGTAGTAATGTATTTACCATTTATAATATATCGCAGCTAAAAACATTTGCTTCTTATATAAAAGAGCCAATTATTATCCAAGAAAAAATTATAGGGCGAGAATATTGTATGGACTTATTCTTTGATAACAATGATACTTTGATAGAAGTTGTTGTGAAAGAGAAATTCGTCATGCGCTCAGGGGAAGTTGATCATGCGGAAACAGTTAAAGACAATCTCATTAATGAAACGGCACTTAAACTTGCTGAAGCAATAAAATATTTTATGACAGGTCCTTTAGATGTAGATCTTTTTGTTAAAAATAATGTTGTTTATATAATAGAGTTAAATCCGAGGTTTGGTGGCGCATACCCTATATCGCATGTTGCTGGCGCAAATTTTGTTAAATATATTATTGCTATGCTAAATAATAAAAAACTCAAACCCCGCATTGGTAATTATGAAGAAGGCATAAAAGTAATGAAAGAAGTAGCCATAGTAAAAAATCTTCCATCTAATATTATCAACTCAAAAACCATATAAAACATATTAGCTTAAAATGGAGAATTATAAACGATTAGAAAAACATAAAAAGTTAGATGAAGTTGAAAATATTCTTAAAATACTCAATAACTACATTACAGATCCCGCAGAAAATGAAAAATACTCCTCAAATCAACCAATAATTTTTATTGTAGGCTCTCCTCGTAGTGGAACCACTCTAATGAGTCAATTTTTAGCTAATTATACAAATTTTTGTTATCCTTCAAATTTTATTTCCCGATTTTATTATGCTCCTAAAATTGGTGCTCTATTACAGAAATTAATGTTTGATTTAGATAATAGACAAGAATTGTGTGCATCAATAAAAAACGAAATTCCTTTCAACAGCGATTTGGGGAAAACTAAAAATGCGTTATCTCCTAATGAATTTTGGTATTATTGGCGAAGATTTTTCCAATTTAGTGACGAAAAACAACAATTTACTACGGAAGATTACAAATTAGCAAATTTTTCTGGATTTGAAAATGGGCTTAGAAGTATCCAAGATATATACAAAACACCAATCTTCCTGAAAGGATTGATGCTAAATTGGCATATTGAGCTAATACATAAACACATTTCAAACTCATTCTTTATTTTTACTGAACGTGATTTAGCAGATAATGCTCAGTCTATTTTAGAAGCAAGATTAAATTATTTCGGGAATACAAATGAATGGTTCTCATTTAAACCTGAGGAGTATGACGATATTAAAAATCTTTCTCCTGAAGAACAAGTGGTTGCACAGGTATTTTATACAAATAAAGCCATAAAAAATGAATTAAAAAAAATACCTAATTCAAACTACATACATGTTCCATACAAAAACTTCTGTACTAATCCTGTTAGTATTTTACAAACTATAATAAACAAGGCGAATATTGAACAAACTTTTCCAACTCCTCCAAATATTCAATATACATTTCGTACCAAAACAAACACTAGTTCTATAACTCGCCATGCTATGCTCTACGAAACAAGTAAGTTGGATTGATTTTTTTTAAAAAAAAAGTAAAAAATTTTTTTTTTTAAAAAAAAGTAGTAATATTGCATTGCTTGTTATTTATCACTTTATTAATTATTAATTTAAAAATTAAAAAAACTCTATTTTATGAAAAAGTTAATCTTTGGTCTCCCACTTTTATTTATTGGGTTTACTGCTAGTGCTCAATGGAACGGTAGTGGTGCTTACATGTACACAAATGGAAACATCTCCATTGGAAATGGTGTTACTGCTACAGATAATATTGCTAACGTTTATTCTAATGGTAACTCTGAGTTTGAGCTCGCACTTGATGCTGCTGCTGGTAACCCAGACTTTACTTTTATGGTAAGCAAAAATACAAAAGCTCAGGTACGTTACTTATTAGCAAACCAAGGTATGGGTTTTGAAGTAGATCCTGCTCATACTGGTGCTACTGGTTTACCTGGTAATCCTATGTTGTTTGTAAATAACTTAGGTGCAAGTGTAGGAGGTACTACTATTGCTACTGGTTATAAATTGTCAGTTGCTGGAAAAGTAATCGCTGAAGAAGTTCGCGTACAGTTACAAGCAAACTGGCCTGACTATGTTTTTTCAAATGATTATGACTTGATGTCAATTTCAGAATTAGAAAACAGTATCAAAGAGAACAATCACTTACCTGGTGTTCCTTCTGCATCTGAAGTTGAAGCTAATGGTATTACATTAGGTGACATGTCTCGCATTCAAATGGAAAAAATTGAAGAATTAACACTTTATATCATTGATTTGCAAAAACAAATTGATGCATTAAAAAGCAAATAATTTATTTAATTAAATTTTAAAAGCTCGGAGAGTATTCTCCGAGCTTTTTTATTGTACATATGACTCCTATAATTAGTATTTGTATTACTGCATACAATCATGAAAAGTTCATTGCTCAAGCAATTAACTCCATAATATCACAACAAACCACTTATAGCTATGAAATTATTATAGGAGTTGACCCTTCAAATGACAACACCCTAGAAATATGTACAAAATATCAACTTAAACATCCTGATATAATAAAAATATTAATTAATTCTAACAAAGATAAAATTTACTTGTATGGAAAAGCAAGTGGAAGATTTAACTTTCTAAATAATCTTACTCAAGCTAAAGGTAAGTATATTGCGCTATTAGATGGCGATGATTTTTGGATTGATAATAATAAAATTCAAACACAATTAGATTTTTTGGAAAAGAATGAACATTATGTAGTATGTTGGCATCAAGCAAATAAAATAAATAGCGAGGGAAAATATATTTCGACATTTCCAGATAAAACGAGAATGCAAAGTGAAAAAATCATGTCGAATTTATATGTATCGAATTTTATTCCAACAGGATCTACTGTTTTTAGAAATGGACTATTAGATTTTTCAACTAGTTGGTTTAAATATACACCATATATTGATTGGAGCATGCATATAATGTTACTCAATTTAGGGAAAGGACATTTTTTTGATATTCCCATGAGTGCCTATAGAATACATGAAGGAGGTATTCACAGTCAATTAATAAACACTGACAGAGGAATACAATTATTATTTAAGCAGTATTGCGATTTTTTTAATATCTTAAAAGACAAGCATATACCAAATTGGGGAATTAAACAACACAAATTAAAGTATTTTCAAAATCTTTGTAATCTTATCCATAAAAAATCAACGACTATTAAAAATACTATTCGTATAAAATTTTTTTTGCGCTTACTTTTTAGCTACAATTTTTTGTGCAAAAAATTATTTCAAAATGATTGATTGATTTTCTATAATATCTTGTTTCACAACGATTTATAGAAATTAAATTTCATTTTTATACTAAACATTTATCCTTAATAACAAGTGATTTTTTGTCTCATCTTAGAGTAAGAGTCACAACTTTATTTTACGATTATTTTCAACAAAATCCCGTTTTTATTATTTTTACAATCTTAATTAATTCAACTTGGTATTTTGTTTTCTTCGAAAATACGGAATATATCATACGACAAATAATTTACAAATGAATATATTATATATAACCCACGAACTTAGTCGTTCCGGAGCACCTATAAGTCTCTTTGAAATTGCTAAGTGGCACAAAGAAAATACTAACATTACACCTATTTTTTTAAGTCTAAAAAATGGAAGTTTATACGATACATTTAATGCAGTAGGGAATGTTTTTATTTTTGAAGATGAGGAGCCTTTTTTGCAAAAACCCAAAAAATGGTATAAATCTTTTTTTTCAAAGACTCGCCCTTTTATGGATACCTTAGAAAATACTAAACTTATTTACGCCAACACTTCCGTAGTGGGTTACTCCGTAAACAAAATACGCAAATTCAAAGAAATTCCAACTTTTTCACATATCCATGAGTTAAACGGAATTTTAAATATATTTAAAAGTAGTATAAATTACCTAAATAATAATGCCCAATATTTTATAGCTGCTTCTGATGCTTGTAGAAATGGATTTATAGAATCGACTAATATTCCTCCCCAAAAAATAGAAACCGTTCACGAAGCCGTAAATGTAAAAAAAATAAAATCCGATATTAAAGACATTGTTCCTTTCGATTATGCTCAATATACTTCTATAAAAAAACCTTTTGTAGTTGGCTTTTGCGCACACTATTCACAAAGAAAAGGAATAGACCTCTTCATTCGCTTGGCGGAAATGGCTAAACAAAAAGGCATTAACGACATTATTTGGGCGGCATTAGGTGCATCCAATAATCAACTCAATTACCTTATTCGTAAAGATGTTAAATATTTAGGGTTGGATAACTTAATATTATTGGATTTAACCAGCGATGTACTCCCTTACTTCAAATCTTTTGATGTTTTTGCCCTCACCTCACGCGAAGACCCGTTTCCATTAGTTTGCCTCGAAAACGCCGCCTGCGGTAATCCTGTCATTTGTTTCAAAGATGGCGGCGGTATGCCCGAATTTACAGATATGGGCGGCGGAGTTTCAGTAGATTATTTGGACTTGGACGCTATGTTAGATGCTATTATAGAATATAAAAATAATCCCGAATTATTGCAATCTGCTTCACAAAAAGCCAGTGAAGTTGTAGATTTGTTCGACATTTCGATTGCTGCAAAAAAAATTGCCGAAATTTTTAGAACAAAATTCAATTTGGACATCCAGTATAAATAATAGTAATTCCAAGCAAGATATGCCTGTAATTTTTCTACACATTCCCAAAACTGCTGGTTCTACATTTTCAGCATTATTACTTAAACTATACAGAAAGTATCCTATTTTAGATTTGCATGCTATCGACCGTCAGTATCATCTAAATTACGAAGATTACTTTAAAAATAACGCTATTAGCAAGAAAAAACTGCGCGAAATCGTTTTTAACACGACTAGTAATCGCCGCTATAGATTGGTTATTGGTCACGAGCCCTTTGGTATCCACACACTATTCGATAAACCTTCCACTTATCTCACATTTTTGCGCGACCCACTCACACAAATCAAGTCGCATTACCATTACTTAGCCGGTTCTGACTTGTACGAGCATAAAAACTTACTTCAAAATAGAGATTTTGAAGCATTTATCTCCTCTAAATATGCACAAAACTTTCAAGCAAAGTATTTTTTTGGAGATCATTATCCCAACTTTCTTGAAAAATATGAAAAGGGTGAAGATATAAAGCCGCTTATTTTTGACTTTATTACAAAAAATAGCATACAAATAGGTTTAACAGAACGCTTTAACGACTCAATACTCTATTTTAAACACATACTAAAATGGGGAAACAATTCGCTACAATACAAAACAATCAACGTAAACAGCCAAAAACCTAAAAAAACGGCACTAAACGAAAATGCTGTTGCCTTAATTCGCGCGAATAGTCCTATTGACCTACTGCTTTACGAATGTGGGAAATCACACTTTGAAACCCAATGGAATTTGTTTAGCCCTTGGAAACGACAACTCACCCGCATTGCCGACAAAAACAAACAACTCAACATTTTACTTTCAAAAACAATTCTTTAATGAAACATAGAGCCTTAGCTATTCACCTTCCACAGTTTCATCCTTTTCCCGAAAATGATGCTTGGTGGGGCAAGGGATTTACGGAATGGACCAATACTACCAAAGCAAAACCGCTTTTTGAAGAACATTATCAGCCACATCTTCCTGCCGACTTAGGGTTTTATGACCTTCGGTTGGAAGAATCTTTAATTGCACAAGCTGATTTGGCAAAAGAATATGGTATATATGGTTTTTGTTTTTACCACTATTGGTTCAATGGCAAACGACTTTTACACACACCTATTGACAATATGCTGGCAAGTGGAAAACCGGATTTCCCTTTTTGTTTTTGCTGGGCAAATGAAAACTGGACACGCCGTTGGGACGGTCACGACGACGAAGTGCTGATGAAACAAGACTATGATTTTGAAGATGATCTTCGCCATATTCAGTTTCTTTTTCCAACTTTCGAGGATTCGCGTTATATCCGCATCGACAACAAACCATTTTTCATTGTATATCGCACGGAACTTTTTCCCGATATAAAAAAAACAACTACCATTTGGCGCAATGCTGCCCAAAAAGCAGGTTTCGATGGTTTATACTTAGCCTATATGGACAAAGAACCTTTCCCCAAACATCGCCCGGAAGACTTGGGTTTTGATGCTGCCATTCAGTTTTGTCCTACTTTTATTCGGGAAAATATGGTAGAGCAAGTACGCCAAGCTGAAACTTTTGTCCAAAAAATACGCAACAAAAAAAGCCCTAAACGCCTGCCCGAACACAGACTCTACGATTACCAAGAAATGATTAGTGCTATCCAACAACTTCCGCCGGTGGATTTTAAACGATTTCCGGGTATATTTCCTTCGTGGGACAACACCGCCCGCCGAAAAGTGAACGCACTCATTTTCAAAGATGCCAGCCCTTATATTTATGAAAAATGGTTTAAAACTATCGTAGCTAATTTTACGCCTTATAGCGAAGAGGAAAACTTTATTTTTATCAATGCTTGGAACGAATGGGCAGAAGGCAACCATCTCGAACCTTGTCAAAAATGGGGACGCGCCTATTTAGAAGCTACGCAAAATGCACTCTCAAACTAAAGAAAAATGCTTGCTACAATCAAAAAAAATATACGCTACCTAAGCGACCTACGCTTTCCGCACAATAAAGGCTTTTGCCCGATATGCAAACGCAATACTACCTTTATTGCGTATAATCCATGGCTACGCGACAATTATCGCTGCAAATACTGCCGCACCATTCCCCGAAAAAGAGCGATCATTCATACGCTGCAAAAATTTTATCCTAATCTTAATGAATTAAGCGTACACGAATCCTCTCCAGGCAAAAAAGATCCATCTTCTACATACATCCAAAATAATTGTAAAGACTACACTTGCTCCCATTTTTTTCCTGATAAAAAATTAGGCTCTGACGTAAACGGCATGCGCTGCGAAAATCTAACCAATCTTACTTTTCCCGACAATACGTTTGACCTTTTTATCACACAAGATGTATTTGAACATGTTTTTTTCCCCGAAAAAGCTTTTAAAGAAATAGCACGTGTACTAAAACCAGGTGGTGCGCACGTATTTACCATGCCTTGGTATCCGCATTTCCCTAAAAGTATAAAACGTGCAGAACTCCACGAAAATGGCACTATCACACACCTCTTAGAACCCAACTATCATGGAAATCCTATCAGCGAAAACGGCTCGTTGGTTACTTACGATTGGGGACTTGACTTTACAGATTTTATTTACGAAAATAGTGGACTCAATACAACCATTTACTTAGAAATAAATGAAAAGTTAGGGCTAAATGCTAAGTTTTTAGAAGTATTTATCAGTAGAAAAACATAAATCTCTCCCTTCTTTCACTTAAAAAACACTAAATTCCGCTTCTCTTTTTCTACTATCCTTTAGTTTCTGTATTTTTGCCTTAAACAAGTCCTATTAAATACAAAAACTTTTTTATATATGAAATACATTTGGCTTATCGCTGCGCTTTGTATGCTGCAAAAATTTTCCTTTGCACAAGAAGAAGAAAGGGGAATTGAATTTTTTCACGGCTCGTGGGAAGAAATTCTCGCCGAAGCACAAAAGCAAGACAAACCTATTTTCGTTGATGCGTATGCGTCTTGGTGCGGACCCTGCCGCAAACTCAGCAGCGAAGTTTTTCCCAACCCTATGGTAGGCAATTTTTTCAATACCAACTTTATTAATGCAAAAATTGATATGGAAAAAGGAGACGGTCCGCGCCTCAAAGGGAAATTTGGCGTTAGAGCCTACCCTACCCTTGTTTTTTTAGACCCACAAGGCAATATTATCCACAAAACACAAGGCTATCACCAGCCGGATATGCTTATTGCCGCTGCCCGCAAAGCACTGTTCACCCCTACTTACCTCGAAAGTATGCACGAACAATACAAAAAAGGCGAGCGGAGTCCCGAGTTTTTGCGCAAATACTTGGTTGTAGTAGCTTTCGAGAAAAAAACCTTGGGCTTCGATGAGCAGCAAGAATACTTGAACAGTATTTCCAAAGAAACTTACCTTACGGACGAAAATATGAAATTGTTTTTTGAAATGGCAAACGATGTGCGCAGCCCTTTTTTGCCTATCATTTTGGAAAATTACAATGCTTTTGAAGAAAAATTTGGTGAAAAATTTGTAAGCGATGCCGTAGTTGGAACTGTAATTAGTGCTACCAAACGCGCCGTTGCTACCAAAGACGAAACGCACTTGCAACAAGCCGTTGCCGTACTGCACCAATATCCTAAACCCGAAGCTCCTGTTTTAGAAGGAAAAATAAAGTTGGAGTATTATCGCTTATCGGAAAAATGGGAAGATTATATGAAAACCGCCACGGATTTTTTTAAACACAATGAACTTACCGACAGCGAATTTCTCAACAACATGGCTTGGGTTTTCTACGAACACGCCGACAAAACTAAAGAACTAAAATCTGCCTTAGAAATGGTGGACAAATCTATTGCCTTGCGCAGCTACTACAACAATCACGACACCCGCGCTGCAATATTATATCGCCTTAAGCGTTTTGATGATGCCCTTGCCGAAGCAAATATTGCCTTAGAACTCGGCAAAGCGCAAGGAAGAAACTACAAAAGTACCCTCAATTTAATTGAAAATATTCAAAACAAATTAAAGAAAAAATAAGCCGTTTTTTTGCACTAACTATGTCTATTGTTGTTGATAATATTGTAAAAACTTATGGCAAACAAATTGCCGTAGATCATTTGAGTTTTGAAGTAAACAAAGGTGAAGTTGTTGGTTTTTTGGGACCCAACGGTGCCGGAAAAACTTCTACCATGAAAATGATTTGTGGCTATCTGCAAGCTGATTCGGGCAATATTAAAGTTTGTAACGAAGCGGTAAGCCCCGAAAGCACACACTTTCGGCAAAATATAGGCTACCTGCCGGAAAACAATCCGCTCTACCTCGAAATGTACATCAAAGAGTACCTCCACTTTGTGGCAAAATGTTATAATGTGGGCAAAAACGCGCCGCAAATGATACAAACTGCTATGGAACGAACAGGTTTGTTGCCGGAACAGCACAAAAAAATACAGCAACTTTCTAAGGGCTATCGCCAAAGAGTGGGTTTGGCACAAGCTATTTTGCACCAGCCCGAAGTGCTTATTCTCGACGAAGCTACTTCCGGCTTAGACCCCAATCAACTGCACGAAATTCGCCAACTTATTCGCGAAATAGGTAGCGAAAAAAGTGTTTTGCTTTCTACCCACATTATGCAAGAAGTAGAAGCTCTTTGCGACAGAATTATTATCATTAATAAAGGAAAAATTTTGGCGAACGAAAAAACCGAATCGCTAAAAAACAAACATCAGGGCAATATTTACCGTATTGAATTTTTGGAAAAAGTACCGCTTCAGCAGCTACAAAATCATTTTACAAAAGATACCGTCAAATCCTTAGATAGCACCCAAAATGTATTTCATTTGCAGCAATCTGCCGGCTTGAATGAAGATTTGCGTCCCGAAATTTTTAATTTTTCCGTAAAAAATAATTTCACTCTTATCGGCTTGCAAAAAGAACAAAATCGCTTAGAAGATGTTTTCCAAGCCATTACTCAAATGTCGTAAAATATGCAGTTTTTGAAATTATTTCTATTGGGTTTTGTTTTTCTTTTGTTAGGACAAAATATTTTTGCCCAGCAGTATTTTTTGCCCTACGGCGGCGTTTTGATTAATTGCGAAAACGGTGAAAAAATTGTTGCAGCGCACATCATCAACATCAACACCCGCAAAGGCACCACCAGCGATGAAAATGGACTTTTTGACATTCCGGTTCGCAAATACGATAAAGTAGTTTTTTCGGCTTTGGGTTTTTATACCGACACCTTAGAAATAACCGACCAAACCTACGAGAGTTTTCAGGCACGCTGTCTGCGTCCGCGCACTTACCAGTTAGAAGAAGTAAAAGTTTTTCCGTGGCGCAATATTTCGGAACTCAAGCGTGCTTTTTTAGCCTTAGAACTCCCCGACACGATGTATCATGCCAATCTGCCGGAACTCAATTTGCCCCGCAGATTATTTTACGACCCCAACACCAATATTAGTGTAGAGCCTTTGGAAAATGGCGGTATTGGCGTACGCGGCGCACTGAGTTATTTGTACGGCTTGGTAAGCAAAGAAGGAAAAATGGAACGCGAGCGCGAGCGTGTTTTTGCCCACGAAAAACAGTTGGATATTATCGCTACGAAGTACAATGTTGCCCTTGTTGGTGAAATTGTTGGCTTAGAAAACGAAGATGATATTGTTAAGTTTATGCGTTTTTGTAACTTTTCCGAAGATTTTTTGCTACAATCACAATCCTACGAAATTAAGCGCGCCATACAGTTGCGATACGCTGCTTACGTTCAAAACTAACAAAAGCTCTCGAAATAATTTATGTGGAATATTTTTTTTAAAGAAATAAATACGTTTTTCAGCTCACTTATCGGTTATTTGAGCATAGGCATTTTTTTGTTGGTTTGTAGTTTGTTGCTATGGGTTTTCCCAGACACCAGCATTATCGACTACGACGAAGCCAGTTTGGCGTATTTTTTCAATATTGTTCCTTGGATTTTCCTTTTCTTGGTTCCTGCAATTTGCATGCGTCTTTTTGCCGAAGAAATAAAAAGTGGCACTTTCGAGCTTTTAGCAACGCGCCCACTGAGTTTGTGGCAGATTATTGGCGGAAAATACTTGGCGGCTTGGGCACTTATTGTGTTGGCTTTGCTGCCTACACTTATTTACTACTATAGTGTGTATCAGTTGGGTATGGAAAAAGGCAATATCGATACAGGCGCAACCAATGGTTCGTATTTGGGTTTGGTGCTGTTGGGCGGAACTTTTGCGGCTATCGGTTTATTTGCTTCCAGCATTAGCACCAACCAAATTGTGGCGTTTTTGCTGGCAGTTTTTCTGTGTTTTGTAGGTTATCAGGCGTTCGATGCGTTGAGCCAGATTCCTTCGTTGGAGAAAATTGCTTATTTTTTGCAAAACTTAGGCATTTATGCACACTACGAAAGCATTAGTCGTGGTGTGGTGGACTCGCGCGACCTTATTTATTTTGGCAGTGTAATTTTCTTTTTCCTGTTTCTTACTTTTCGGCGGTTGCGGTTGTTGCAAATTTAGAAGCTATTTCTATTGTATATTTAAAATATTTATTGTAATTTTGTGGCGAATCTGAACTAAGGCGCGTCTTTATAGTAGGATTCCCCCGGTGGCTTTTGCCACCTTTTTTTATCATATAAGCATTAGGTTCATATTTTTGCCTGACACAATAAGCTAATACATCATTCATTTGGTGCAGAAAAGAATATTGCGAGTCTCTCAATATTGGGTCTTCAATAACATATTCTAATTTTAAGTTTCTGTATCCCCCTTCAAACAAATCTTTCCTATTAGGGATAGAATTAAAATGCCTCATACGACGAATTAACTTTCTTAGTTTCTCTCCTTCTGTATTATCCGACAATATAATTCCTCTTTCATTTGGATTTTGTGAACCTCGAAAATTTTTATTGCTGATAGTATTTTCAAATCTCATAATTAATGTACTCCAAGCTAACTCAAAAATATCCTCATTTCTATCTTTTTTATCCACCACCACACTAAACACATTTAGTTGAACTTGGCTATTTAACCAATCAATACACTTTTTCAGTATATCCAATCTATCATTTCTTTTTATTCTAACCAACTGTCCGGGACTATTGATGAAATTAGTACAATGTATTTCTTCTCTCAACTTTAAGCCTTTGGTATCTCTCAGAATTCTCCTAAAATTAACTAAATCATCTAAAATAGGCTTCCAACTTAATTCATGCAAAACTATAGCCGAAAGCAAAAAATATCTTGTGGGACTATTGTGTAAGCCAACATCTCCACTTTCATCAATATACATCAAAAACATAGTGTTATTTTAAATCTTCCCTAAATTATCTTCCCATCTTTCATTTGCAAACAACGGTCTGCCATGGTTGCCAATTCTTCGTTGTGGGTTACAATCACAAACGTTTGCCCCAACTCTTCGCGGAGTTTAAAAAACAACTGATGCAAGGCTTGGGCATTTGCCGAATCTAAATTTCCCGAAGGTTCGTCGGCAAACACCACTTTGGGTTGATTAACCAAAGCGCGCGCTACTGCCACACGTTGTTGCTCACCGCCGGAGAGTTCGTTGGGTTTGTGGTTTTCGCGTTGCTCTAATTGTAAAAAATTGAGCAATTCACGAGCGCGGGCGTAGGCTTCTTTCTGACTTTTATTGTTCAACATAGCGGGTATGGCTATGTTTTCCAAGGCGGTAAATTCCGGCAAAAGATGGTGAAACTGAAACACAAAACCCAGCGTAGTATTCCGAAACTGCGCCAGTTTTTTTTCATTCATCGTCTGAATAGCTGTTTGGTTTATGTGTAATGTGCCGCTATCTGCTCTATCTAAAGTACCCAAAATATGCAACAAAGTACTTTTTCCGGCACCCGAAGCTCCTACAATAGAAACGATTTCTCCGGCAGCAATTTTTACATCTACGCCTTTCAAAACCTCCAATTTTCCATACGATTTGTGAATATTATTTGCTTCTACAATGGTATTCATAGCTTAGTTTTCTTTCTACAATAATGATTTATTGGCTGCCAAAATTTTTTCGTAACCTTCATCCGGCGGCAAATTTTCTTGCATAGAAGCCGCTACCGCCAGTTGGTCGCAGCGTTCGTTTTGTGGGTGATTGTTGTGTCCTTTTATCCAGTGAAAAACTATGCGATGCTGCCGATACAAAGGCAAGAAACGCAGCCACAGGTCAGGATTTTTTTTCCCTTTAAAATACTTTCTTTCCCAATCGAAAAGCCATCTTTTGTTTATCGCATCTACCACGTACTTAGAATCGGAGAAAATTTCGATGTCCAAATCCGTTTTAGTAAGACTTTCTAAGGCTACAATTACTGCCAAAAGTTCCATTCGGTTGTTGGTGGTGCGCAAAAATCCTTGTGCGTATTCACGGCGATGCTTGCCGTATTCCATTACTATGCCGAAGCCGCCTCTGCCGGGATTTCCGCTGGCAGCACCGTCCGTATAAATATAAAGTTTCATTAGCAACAAATATACTGCTTAAATCATTAAGCCAAACAATTTCGCCCAATACCTGTAATTTTCCATTTTTAAGTTATCTTCGCTTATAAGTTTTAAGCTGGTTTTTATGCAAAAATTATTGTCCGACAAACGCTTGGTTTTGTTCAGCCTTTTGGGTGGTTTTTTTATCGCCAATGCCCTTATTGCCGAATTTATTGGGGTAAAAATATTTGCCTTAGAAGATACTTTTGGTTGGGAATCGTTTAATTGGAATTTGTTTGGCAACAAAGGCTCTCTTAATTTTACGGCGGGCGTTTTGCTTTGGCCTCTTATTTTTGTTTTGACCGATATTATCAACGAATATTTTGGCAAAAAAGGGGTGCAATTCCTTTCTTTTTTAGGCGTAGGCTTAATTATTTACGCTTTTTTAATGATAAATATTGCCATTGGTTTAGCTCCCGCAGATTGGTGGGTGCATATTGCCGAAAAGCAAGGTGTGCCGAATATGCAAGCTGCTTTTGGTAGTATTTTTGGGCAAAGTTCTTGGATTATTGTCGGTTCGTTGGTAGCTTTTATGGTAGGACAAATAGTAGATGTGTTTATTTTTCATCGCATCAAAAAAATTACGGGCGAAAAAAGTATTTGGTTGCGCGCTACGGGTTCTACGCTTGTTTCGCAGTTTATCGATAGTTTTGTGGTATTGTACATCGCTTTTGTTTTGGGTCCGCAGCATTGGAATATTTCGTTGTTCTTGGCGATAGGAACGGTAAATTACGTGTACAAATTCGTTATGGCAATTCTGCTCACGCCGCTTATTTATCTGGTGCATTATGGCGTAGAAAAATATTTGGGCAACGATTTAGCGACCCAAATGCGTAACGAAGCATTAGCGCAAGGGTAATTTTTTTATTAAAAAATAGCAAATTTAAAAATGCGATTTACAAATAATGAACAAAAGTTAACAGAAAAAGAACTCTTTGAATTTGAAAAAGAATTCAACTTAAAATTACCTGAAAGTTATAGAAATGTAATCCTTGAGTATAATGGGGGCAGTCCAGAAAAAAATATATTAATGGAACAGATATTTTATTTCTACCTATAAAATATGGAAATTACAATATAAATAAAATTATTAGATTATCTATTAATTTTCTACCAAAGGGTTTTTTCCTTTTGGCGAAGATTTAGTAGGAGCAACTTTCTGCATTTCACTAAACAAAGAAGATTACGAAATAATTTATCTTGTGGATGAGACCGGCGAAATTAAACTAGTAGCAGAATCTTTTGAAGACTTTATGAATGAGTTATCTGATGACCCAGACTATTAGAAAATAAAGTTTGAATATAGCAATCGTCACTTACTCCCAAAACTTTCCCACTGAAAAGCGACTTGTTTTATGCTTTTGGCGATGTAGTCATTCTCCCAAACTTGCGTATGCACCATACGCTGTGCTTTTTCGTCGACAAAAACCTCCGCTAAGTTGCGAATAGCTCCTGCGGGTACATGATTTTGGTGTAGCTTTTCCATCAGTTCGTCTCGCGAAAATTGGGCAAAAAGCAACGCCAGTTTTTCCTGCAACAGGTCTCTATTTTCCAAGCGCAAGGCATTACTCGAAAACACTTGCGTCTGCGCCAATTCAGGAGCCTGTAATATTTCGCAAAGCGTAGCAAATTGTCGGTCGGTGCCTATTGCCAATACAATGTACGCACCATCGGCACAAGCAAAAGTTTCGCCGTAAGGCGCGATATTCGGATGCAAAGAACCCATAGGCTGCGGAATATAATTGCACATCAAATAATTGCTGGCTTGATTGACCAAAGCAGAAACGGCGGCATCGAACAAAGAAACTTGTACTGCCGCACCTAACTTGGTTTCATTTCTTTGCAGCAAAGCACACAAAATGCCGCTTCGCAACTGATGCGCCGCCAAAATATCAATAATAGCCACCGGAAATTTCAAGGGTCCACTTTGCGGCGTGCCGTTCATGTACATAAATCCCGCTTCTGCTTGTAGCACCACATCGAAGGCTGCACGCGCCGAATCCGCTCCATAACCATTGATGGCAGCGTAAATAAGTTTGGGGTTGCCTGCCGACAAAGTAGCGTAATCCATTTGCAAAGCCACATCACTTCCTTTTTTAAAATTGCAAATAACAATATCGGCTTGCGCAATTAATGCGTGAATTTTTTCGCGCTCTTGCGCATGTTTTATATCGGCAAAAAGTACCTCTTTACCATAATTTGCCGAAGCATAATACGCCGAATATTCGCCAGATACTTCTTTAGGCAATTTCCATTTTCGGGTAGGGTCGCCTTGTGTGTGCGGATTTTCTACTTTAATAACCCGCGCACCCAACTCGGCAAAAAATGAACCGACCAAAGGTCCTGCTAAAATGCCTGCGAGTTCAATTACCGTTAAGTTTTTGAAAATATTGGCTGTTTGTAACATGTTTTTACGCATTTTTCTGTTTCTAAAGGTACAAATCAACACAAAAAATGGCTCTTTCGGGAATAAGCATGTATTTTTACCGCAAAAAAAATTGATAGCAACATTCATAGAACAGCACATACGCACGATAAAAGACTTTCCGAAGGAAGGAGTTTATTTCAAGGATATTACACCGCTTTTGTTGGAGCCGAGTTTGTGTGATGAAATAACCGATACCATAGCGCAACAACTTGCGCCCTTGCAACCGACCAAAATTGCGGCGATTGAAAGTCGGGGATTTTTGTTTGGTATGTTGCTGGCAAACAAGCTGCGACTTCCGTTTGTACCCATTCGCAAAGAAGGGAAACTTCCCGCCGAAACTATTTCTGCTTGCTACGAACTGGAATACGGCACAAATGTAATTGAATTGCACAAAGACGCTATTACTCCCAACGACCGCGTTGTAATTCACGATGATGTTTTGGCTACGGGCGGCACTGCCAAGGCGGCTTATTCGCTTATTGAGAGTTTGGGCGGAACAGTAGTTGCCTTTAGTTTTCTCCTAAACTTAGATTTTTTGCACGGCAAAGCATTATTGGAGAAAGACTGCTCTGCGCCTATTTTTTGTTTGAAGGATTATGATTAATTTTCGGATTGATTTACCTTATAAAAATTATTTTTAAAACAATTTTTGCAAAATTTAACTACCCTAATTTCAATAATAGAGGATTTTCAATATAAAAAAATGCTAAATTTTTCGTTTTTCTCCTAAGTACACTAATTTTGTAGCTAATTTTATTTTGAAAATTACCATGAGACAACATATTTTATTTTTTCTGCTTATTTTTTTCGTACAGCAATCGGCGCGGGCGCAGGTGAAAATTCCGCAAAATGTGCTGGATATGAACGAGTGTTACAACCTAACCATTGAAGCTATTAACGAGGCGGCGCATTGCATAAACAGTGCCCACACACCTTTGCAAAACTTCAATTTTGAGATAAATCAATTAGCGAAAGCCTATCAAGCAGAAGCCAATACCAAAAAACAAGCGGAAATTCTCAACAAAGCCCCCAAACTAAGCCTGTTTAAAGAAATTAACAACCCCAATTTCTTTTTGCCGCAATGTGCAAAAATGGCTCCCACGCCCTTTATTTCTATCGAAAAACAACATCAGGCAGCATTGGCAAAAGCCGACAAAGTTCCGCCAGGCTATCGGCAAAGACTGCAAGAACTGATGAAAAAAAGCCGTATTCTTTTGAAACAATACGAAGAATTATTGCAAAAAATAGACCAGCAAACCCAAAACCCCAGCTATCTTAAAGAAGAAAACTTAGCAAGTACCTACGCGCTTTTGGATAAATATTCGCTTTTGTGCTTCGATTATTCGGTGGTGATGGACAAATTGTTTAAGGTGATGTTAGAATCGAATGGACAATATTTGCTGCCGGGTATGGAAAAAATGCACGCCATTACCTACAACGCTCACCAACTATTGCTGGCAATGCGCCGCAACGACAAAAATGAAACCGCTTATTTCAAGAAAAATGTGGACAATGGCATCTCCAACGACAACAGCGAAAACGAAGCACTGCTCAAAGAAAGCGATGAATTTTCCTTTGACGAAACCAAAATTCAAGCAATTATTGCCCAAGCAAAACAAATTAGCCTCATCGCCGATAACTTTTTAACCAATAAAACGCCTTGGCAAAACGGCAACCAAAACAATCTCTACAACGAAGTAGGTGGCGCAATGTATTTTGGTGAAAAAATTGTCGAACATTTCAATCACAACCAAAAGGGAATTGTGTGGTGTTTCAACGAATTTGTAAAACTCAGCAACTTCGACTTACTTTTTCAGCCCGAAGAAACAATTTGGTTTAAGACCGTTTATTTGGAAAAACCCGAACTAAAAATAGATGAAGCTGCTATTTTAGAATCGCTGAAAAACGCAATGGAAAACGACAATTTGCCGCCACCGCCGCCTGTAAAACCACCGCCCAGCCTCGAAGGTGCTGCTACCAACAACCTCATTTTCCTCTTGGACGTGTCGCACTCTATGAACGTAGAAGAAAAAATGCCACTCTTACAAGAATCTTTCAAATTTTTGGTGGATTTGCTGCGTCCCGAAGACAAAGTAGCTATTGTTACCTACGCCGGAAATGCCAAAGTAATCTTAAATTCTACTTCCGGCAAGGAAAAGCAAGAACTGAAAGAAGCCATTAGCGAACTTCGTTTTTCGGGCAAAACCGATGGCTACAACGGTATGAAACTGGCTTTTGAAGAATGTGATAAAAACTTTATTCCCGATGGCAACAATCGTATTATTATTGCTACTGACGGAAAATTTATTATTGACAGCAAATTGGAAAAGCTCATCAAAAAATATGCGCGCAAAGGCATTGCCCTTTCGGCATTTCAGTTTGGCTTTGGCGAATCGCCTATTATTACCGACCGCCTTACCAGCTTATCGCAAATTGGTAGTGGCAATTTTTACCACGTTACCAATTCCGAAGAAGGACACGACTCTATTTTACAAGAGGCTAAAGCCATTCAGAAAAAATAGTTTTGCGCAGCATATTCCGCTTCAAATGTTTATGGCTGATAATCGCAACTTCGGCAAATGTGGTTACTGCGCAAAACGACAGTTTGCAAGTACAGTTGCCCTTAGTATTTGTCAACGACAATCGTTACGACAACTTATGGGAAAACGCTGCCACGCAAATACTTTTATCGCCCGAAACACAAAACTTTGGACAAGCACAGAATTTTAGTGATTTTTTGACAAACCAAACGGCTGTTTTTGTTAAAAACTACGGTTTGGGCAGTCTTTCTACGCTCAATATCAATGGCGCAGCTGCCAACCAAACCAATATTTTGTGGAATGGATTTCCGTTGCAAAGTCCGATGAACGGCGTGATAGATTTGCAACTTATTTCGCTGCCTTCTTTAGATGAAATAATGCTCAATACGGGCAATAACAGCAGTTTTTGGGGAGCAGGAAGCATTGGCGGAGCCTTACTGCTCAATAATTTGCCCAATTTTTCTACCGCAAAACCTTTGCAAGCTACATTTTCATACAGCTCTGCCAACGAAAAAAGTCTGTACGCCAAAACGCGCTGGACAAACCAAAAATTAGCCTTTGATGCAACGATAAATTTTCAGCAATCGCGCAACGATTTTCGCTTTTATCATCGCTTCGACAAAACGTATCAGCGACAAACGCACGCCAACTATCGTTTTTTTTCGAGTAATATTAATTTTTATGCAAAAATAGGGGCTAAAACTTTGTGGAAAAATTGGTTTTGGTGGCAAACTGCCCAACGAAACATACCGCCTACCCTTTTGGAAAGTCAATCTGCGGCAAAGCAATCGGACAAAAACATTCGCTACGGCACCGAAATTGCCATTGCACTCAACCATAAGCTAAAATTTAGCCAACGAGCCGCTATTTTCAGCGAAAATATTCACTACCGCGACTCGCTAAAAACCATTGACGCACCCAACAGCGCACTTTCGGCAATGGGCGAAACTTCTTTGGAATACGCGCCTTCGGCAAATACCAAAATTCGCTGGTCGGGCGAATATTTGTGGCAGCAGGCAAAAGTGAAGAATTACGCGCCCACACGCACCACACGCCACACCACTACAACAATGTTGCAGTGGCAGCAGCATTTTCTGCAACAAAAACTGCGCTTCGATGCTGGAAGTCGTTTGCAGTGGGTAAATGCACAAAAAACGGTTTTTGTACCTACGGTAAATGTATATTTTTCGCCCAAAAAAATACAGTGGTGGGCAAAATATGCACAAGCGTATCGCTTGCCTACTTTTAATGACCTTTTTTGGGAGCCGGGCGGCAATGAAAATCTTCTGCCCGAAAAAAGTTGGGATACGCAATTAGGTTTTACCTTGCCTTTTTTCGGAAAAAAAATAAGTGCGCAGCAAAAATTTTACCTTTTTTACGGACAAAGCACCGATTTGATTATTTGGCTACCCGAAAACACGCTTTATACTGCCCAAAACATTGGAAAAGTACGGCGTTGGGGCGCAAATTATCATTTGGAGATTAGCTTTTTTGCGAAAGACTCGCTTCGTTTTGGACAAATTTCGCTCAACCATGCTTTTGTAAAAACGCAGGATATTAGCTATGATGCGAAAAATGACCGACAACTTATTTATCAGCCGCAAAACATTACGGCTCTTTCGCTGAAAGGGCAATGGCAAAAGTGGCGGTTTTGGCTGCGGCATCATATTACCGACAAACGATTTACTACTACCGACAATTTGCAGTACTTAGCGGCTTATCAAACCACCGACCTTGGTATTTCGCGAAGATGTAAATATAAATCGCTGCATTTTTCGCCACAAATTGAGATTAATAATCTGTGGAACGCTTCTTACGAAATTATCGCTTATCGCCCTATGCCGGCGCGCTGGTTTTTGTTTAAAATCAATTTTGCGTTCTAAGAATAGCTGCTACAACACTTATTTATTGTATTTTTGGCGCAACATATCCAGTAAATAATTTTTATTTCCATGAAAAAAAGCACATTTCCCATTCATGCCTTCGTTTTCTTATGCGTTTTTTTAGTTTTGTTTCAATTTTCTTGTAAAAAAGAGGATAACAAAGGTAATTCCGAGCCGACAACTGCTTCGGTATTGGTTTGCAATGAAGGCATTTTTTTAGCAGGAAATAGTAGTATTAGCATTTACAATCCGAACACGCAAGAAGTAAACAACAATGTTTTTGAAAATGCGAATGAGCGTCCTTTGGGCGATGTGTGCCAGTCGGCTGCGCTGCACGAGGGTTATTGGTATTTGGTGATTAATAATTCGGGAAAAATTGAAGTGATAGACACGGCAACGTATAGTTCGGTGCAAACGATTGTCGGATTTAATTCGCCGCGCAATGTGTTGTTTATAGATGAAACCTATGCTTATGTTTCGGATTTGTTTGCCAACAGAATAACAGTGATTGATTATATAAACGGCACTACTTATCACGAAATTCCTACCAATGGTTGGGTAGAAAATATGCTTTTGCACGAAGGAAATGTTTGGGCTGCCAATGCAGGCGGAAATAATCTTTATATAATTAATCCGCAGACTAATCTTATAACAGATAGTATTGTTACGGCGTTTTCTCCGGTGAATTTGCAGATAGATGCCAATGGAAAATTGTGGGTGCTTTGCAGTGGCGATTGGGACGGCGACCCTGCGCCACATTTGCAGCGTTTTTCGATGGAGACGCGCACTTTAGAGGCAGACTTTGATTTGGGAAGTGGTTTCCCTGACGATTTGGTGATGAATAAGGAAAAGAATCATTTGTATTGGCTGAACGGCGATGTATATGCGCTGAACATTGAGGCAACTGCCTTGCCCGATACGCCACTTATTTCGGCTGTCGGCAAAAACTTGTATGGTTTGGGCATTCAACCCAGCACCAACGACATTTATGTTGCCGATGCGGTAGATTTTCAGCAAAACGGCAGCGTGTATATTTATGACAAACAGGGCGTGTTTCAAAGCAGTTTTGGCGTTGGCATTAATCCGGGGAAGATTTATTTTAGGGAATAAGATTTTTTTATTGAAGAAAAAGAGAACCGATGGAAAAAACGATTGCGCATTATTTTTTAGAAAATTGTCGGCGTTTTCCCCAACAAACTGCCATTGTCGTTCCAAAAGATAAAAGTTATACTTATGAGGAATTGTTTCAGCAGGTACACCTTATTTATCAACATTTAGTTGCACAAAATATTACCGATACGCGCATTGGCATTTATTGTACAAACGATGTGTGGACTGTTGCGGCAATATTGGCGGTAAGCGCTTACGGAGCTGCTTATGTGCCGATAAATCCTAAGTTTCCTACGAGTAGAAATGCGTTTATTGTTGCGGATTGTAATCTTCGCTGTGTTTTATCAAGTGAGCCTACTATTTTTTTTGGCGAAAATATTTCCCTTATTTGCTTATCGCAACTAAATAACACGGAACAAGTAGCACCTTATTACCTAAATCCGCAATTAGCGGTTGATGTTGCATACATTCTTTACACTTCCGGTTCTACGGGCGTTCCCAAAGGTGTTCCGGTAAAAGGAGAAAGTGTGGCAATGCTGTTCGATTTTTTACTCCAGAACTATCATTTTTCCGAAAAAGATACTTTTTTACAATGTTTTGAATGGACTTTCGATATGTCGGTTTTGTGTCTTTTCGGGGCGTTTTTAAAAGGAAGTTGTTGCTATTTAATGGAAGAAAGCAGCATAAAGTGGGTGCAAATTTTACAGTATATTCAGCAATACAAAATTTCTGTATTAGCTTTAGTTCCTTCGGTAATTGCCTTGTCGCAAAAGTATTTGCCTCAATTAGTTTTTTCGCACGTTCGCTATTGTTTTTTTTCGGGAGAAGCTCTTTTACATTCGCACACAGCAGTTTGGGCAAAAACGGTCCCACTGGCGCAAATTGTAAATATGTATGGACTAACGGAATCGGCGATAGTGATTTCGTATTATAATTTTGAAGAAAATATCAGTGCAAAAGAATCGGTAAATGACATTGTGCCTATCGGTCATTTTTTTCCCGAAACGACTATTTTGTTAGTAAATGAAAAAGGCGATGAGGTAAACTCCGGCGAAATTGGCGAATTGTGTTTAGCAGGAAAACAACTTATTGTCGCGTATATCAATCAGGTGCATGAGGAACGTTTTTTTTATTACCAAAAAAATGCACAAACTTTACTTTTCTACCGCAGCGGCGACTTGGTGAAGCGAAATAAATGGGGAAATTATTTGTACATTGGCAGAAACGATGAGCAGGTGCAAATACAAGGCTATCGTGTTGAATTAAAGGAAATTGAAGAGGTACTGTCGAAAATTGCCCATTGCCGAGCAGCAGTTGTGGCAAAAGAAGATGAAAATAAAAATGCGTATTTGGTTGCTTTTGTTGAAAAGCCTACTTTAGATTTGACCTCTATTGCGCAAAAAATGCAGGAATTGGTAAGTTTTTACATGCTTCCTAAAAAAATTATCATTTTAAACGAATTGCCCTTGAGTTTGAATGGAAAAATTGATAAAAAAACCTTAAAAACAATGGTATAATCCAAAATTATGAGCTATAACATAGATGAAATAATGCCAAAACTTCAGGTTATTTTCCGCGAAGTTTTTGATGAACCTAATCTTATTATCAAGCCGGAACTCACCGCCAATGACGTAGCACAATGGGACTCGCTTACGCATATTGCAATGATTAACAGTGTAGAACAAACTTTTGGCATTGTTATTCCTTTTCAAATGTTGATGGAAATGGAAAGTGTTGGCGACTTAGTTCAAGGCATTTCGCAATTGTTACAATCTTAGCATTTTATTATGTCGCTGGTTTATGTAGAGTATTTGTGCTTTTTGGTAGTTTTTACCGGCTTATATTATCTTACTTCCAGCAAAAAAATACGCGCTTATCTGCTACTCTTATGCAGTTTTATTTTTATTGCCCAACACAGCTTTTTTTCCTTAATATTCTTAGTTGCCAGTAGTGTTTTTACTTTTTTCATTGCCAAAAAAATTGCTCAAACGAAATCAAAACCCTTGCTATGGTTCGCCATAAGTTTGCATATAATTGTGTTGTTGGGCATTAAATATTTTCATTGGGGAAATACACTGGTCAATCTAAGTCCTTTGCATTTTCAAACCAATACAATAATTGTGGCATTGGGCGTTTCGTTTTATACCTTACAGCATATTTCGTTTTTGGTAGAGACTTTTCACAAACGAATTCCGTTTCCTTCGCTCGGCAATTACCTCAGTTATCACGCCTTTTTTCCAAAAATAAGTAGTGGTCCTATTGAAAAGCCACAAACATTCTTACCACAGTTAGCTTCTTTGAATCAGTCGTTTTCTTCAGAGAATTTTGTTTATGGTTTTCAGCGTATTCTTTGGGGATTTTTCAAAAAAATGGTACTCGCCGACCGATTACTTCCGATTGTAGAACAAATTTTTGGCTTACATACGCCGGCTCACGGATTTACGGTTTGGCTTGGCATTTGCCTGTTTACCCTTGCGCTCTACTTCGATTTTTCCGCTTATATTGACATTGCTATTGGTTCGGCGCGTATTCTAGGCATAAAACTGAGCGAAAACTTCAATTTTCCTTTACATACAACTTCTATTGCTGCTTTTTGGCGATGTTGGCATATTACGCTCATTCAATGGCTTACACAGTATTTGTATTATCCGATAGTTTATCGTTTTCGAAAATATCCAACCCTTGCTGTAATGCTGGCAATTGCAGTGGTCTTTGGTCTTTCGGGCGTGTGGCACGGTTGGGGAATTACTTATTTGCTGTGGGCTGCCTGTCATATTGTTTATTTATGGTTCGAAACGCTTACCAAAAAGCAACGAAATACTATTGCCAAAAAGTTACCCCGTCTGTTTTACCAAAACTTTAGCATATTTATCACCTTCAACTTAGTTTGTTTTGCACATTTGTTTTTTCGTGCTAATAGTTTTGCTACGGCTCAAACACTCATTCAAAAAGTTTTTACATTTCCTTTTTTTCCCCAGTCTGTGTTGGTCGATTTTATAGCACCCTTAGCTGGTGGCGGCAGTCAAGAACAAGTGTTCAATTTGTATATAAGCCTTTTGGGTTGTTTTTTATTTTTATTTCTTGAAAAAAAAATTTACCCCTATTACCTATCCACAAAATTTCGATTTAGTATCAATTTTATCTTACTCCTGCTTATATTTTTATTCGGCATTTTCGATGCCGGCGAAGCATTTATCTATTTGCAATTTTAGTCATAATTTCGGTGTATATGATGGTTAAAAAATTCTTTTTACTTATAATTGCTTTAGTGTTCTGTTTGATATTATTAGACAAAGCCTTCCAGTTTTTTTTGCGCCAAAACATGAACACAAAAATGGCTTATATAAGTCGTGAGGAATTAGACTACGACTTGCTCATTCACGGACCTTGCGAACCACTTTGGATGATTAATCCCACGCAACTTGATTCTATTACTGGCATATCTTCTTACAATTTAGCACTAAGTCATTCTGATTTTGCCGACAACTTCATTCATCTTTATCAATATTTAAAACACCAAAAAGCACCCAAATATCTTTTATTGTACATCACCCCAGAGTCAATGGATTTGCGATACAACAAATTCAATACCTACCGATTTGCGGATTTTTTGGCTGACAGTACGGTCGCTTCTATTGTGGAAGAAATGGACCCGCTTTACTTTAAGTGGTCGAAATTACCCTTTGTAAGATATGCTTATTACAGCAACTTTATAAACTTTAAATTTGTACAAGGCGTGAAGCATTTTTTTCAAAAAAGAAAAACACCTTATCACGAAAACGGCTACGAAGCTCCGGCAATTCAGGCTTGGCACTATAACCTGAGCAAAATGGTAGAACTATACCCAAAAAATATTGAGTTTAAATGGAATAGTATGCGCGAAAAATATTTGATTAAATTGGTAAAATATGCGCAGAAAAAAGGCATAAAAGTAATTTTTTATGAATCGCCTGTTTTTGCACCAACCATTTCATATCAAAAAAATAGAGGCGAATTTATTGAACACATAAAAAATACAGCGCAAAGTTTGGCGGTGGACTTTTGGGAGTTTGGAGAAATACCTATGTCAAAAAATGAAGAAAACTTCTTTTCCACCCTCAACACCACCCTAAAAGGTTCGCGTATTTTTACGGATACCTTAGGGAAACATATTCGTCAAAATTTGTTGTGCGAATAATTTTAAAAAAATATTCCCTAGCCTTCCACCACCAATGCTTTATACGCTTTTTGGATTAACGCTCCCATAGATTTTTCCCAAGCAAGTGGAAATGTATAGTCGTTCACCGAAGCAATCCCCGATACTTCAGCAGCCGTACCACAGAAAAATGCACTATCCGCTTCCAACACAAAATCGGGCGAAAAATACTTTTCTATTACCTCAATTCCCTTGCTCGCGGCTATTTCTATAATCGTAGCGCGCGTTATACCCGCCAAGATATTTCCCAAAGGGGCAGTGTATAACTTGTTATCTTTTTCCACAAAAAAATTAGCTCCGGGACCTTCGGCAATATTTCCTTTCATATCGCACAACAGTGCTTCGTCAAAACCATTATTTTTCGCTTCGGTAGTAGCCAAAATACTGTTGATGTAATGTCCTACCACTTTTGCTTCTACATTACAAGACTTGGGGTTCGGTCGCTGATAGTGCGAAAGCATCACACGAATGAGCTTATCGCCCAAATATTTTCCCCATTCCCACGCCATAATCACTACGTTTACTTCTTGGGTTGGCGTTAAAGACATATTTTCGCCCAAATACACCAAAGGTCTTATGTAGGCATCCGACAAGTTGTTTTTTTCAAGCAATTCATAGGTATATTCCGTAAGTTGCGCTACACTATACGGCAAATTTATGTGCATACTTTTTGCCGAAAAATGTAATCGCTCATAGTGTTCTTTTGCTTTAAAAATGCGCGTACCTTGGGGCGTTTTGTAAGAGCGTATGCCTTCAAAAACACCACTTCCATAATGTAGTGTTTGGCTGTATAAACTTGTATGTGCCGTATTAGCAGCTATAAAATTTTCATTGAGAAATATAAGGGTGTTTTGATTGTAATAATTACTCATAGTCTGTTGGCTTTAAATCGGTACGAATAAATTTTCAAAGTTTTTCTTAAATATAGCATTAATTTTTTCCTTAAAGTTTTATTGGAAGAATAATCGTCGAAAAAGTTACGATTTTTTATGCATATCTAATACTTTTTCGCTTGTATTTGAAATATTTTCGTTGTGCTTCGTAACTTGCAGGCAATTAATTGATAAACACAAAAACTTTTGACGAACCAAATGCTTTACCATCGTATTCGCACGCGCTACGCACCAAGTCCTACCGGATTTCAACACATTGGCGGTATTCGCACAGCACTTTATTGCTATCTTTTTGCCCAAAAACACAAAGGCGAACTCGTGCTGCGCATAGAAGATACTGACCAAAAACGCTATGTGGAAGGTGCCGAACAGTACATTATTGATGCTTGCAACTGGTTGGGCATTACCTTCAACGAAAGTCCTTTTGTAGGCGGACAACACGCACCTTACCGCCAAAGCGAACGCCGCGAACGCTACCAAACCTACGCACAGCAACTTATTGATACTGGCTTTGCCTACTACGCCTTCGATACGCCGGAAGAATTAGATGCAGTACGCAAAATTGCCGAAGACAAAGGGGCTGCTTTTTTGTATAATGCCCAAACACGACACCAAATGCGCAATAGTTTGAGTCTTGCCAAAGAAGAAACGCAACGACTTTTGAATGACGGCGTTGATTACACTATTCGTTTTAAAATTCCCGAAAATCGCACCGTTTCTTTTTACGACCATATTCGCGGCGAAGTGAGTTTCGATAGCGAGCAGTTGGACGACAAGGTGCTGTACAAAGCCGATGGCTGGCCTACTTACCATCTTGCCAATGTGGTGGACGATTATCTGATGCAGATTACGCACGTTATTCGCGGAGAAGAATGGCTTTCTTCTACGCCTTTGCATGTACTGCTGTATGAGGCTTTTGCTTGGGACAATGTGATGCCGCAGTTTGCCCATCTGCCGCTTTTGCTCAATCCGGGTGGAAAAGGAAAACTCAGCAAAAGACAAGCCGACAAACTCGGCTTTCCCGTTTTTCCGCTGGCGTGGTACAACACCGAAACAGGCGAAAACTCCAATGGATTTAAAGAAATGGGCTTTTTTCCCGATGCTTTTGTGAATTTTCTGGCACTTTTGGGCTGGAATCCGGGTACGGAGCAGGAAATTTTTTCGATGGACGAACTTATTGAAGCCTTCGACTTAGACCGTGTACACAAAGCCGGCGCGAAGTTCGATTTTGAAAAAGCTATTTGGTTCAATCAGCAGTACCTGCGCCAAAAATGCGAGGATGAGTTGGTGCAGTTGCTGAAAAAAGATGCCCGCGCCAATAATTTTTCTGAGCAAAAACTGCGCCTTTTGGTAAAAATGTACAAGGAGCGCGTAAGTTTTTTGCACGAAATATGGACACATGCTGTCAATATTGTAGGCGATATTCAACAATATGATGAAAAAATGATAGCCAAACGCTGGCAGAAAGATTTTGTACCTATTTTTGAAAAATTGGCACAGCTTTTCAACCATTTGCAAGAATTTAGCAGTGGGAATATTGATACCTGCCTGCAAAATTTCATACACGACAACGAACTAAAAACGGGCAATGTCTTACTTCCTTTGCGCCTGATGCTTACGGGCGAAAGTAGCGGACCGCATATTCCCGACATTGCTGCCTTTCTGGGCAAAGCCGAAGTGGTGGAGAGAATGGAATCTGCGATGCGGAATTGGGGATAAGAGTACTTATTTTTACGATAATACTCCCGTCGATTTTTTCAAAATCGGCGGGAGTATGCTATTTTGTAAGATACACAAATTCTGCCAAGCAGCAATACAACAACCAAAACCAAAATTGCCTAACAGCACTATATTCCACTTGAAAGAGTTCTGCGAGTATGATATAGGAAAAAAACATAATTGAAAACAAAATGCTCATCCTTTTCAAAGAAGGTTTATATTTTATTTGCATTAAACTTAATTTTTATACGCTATTTCCCGGTTTTTTGGTAAACATATTCCGAAAGCAAACTGAACAATAGCCAAAAAGCAATCTGTTCACAAATATTGAAAGGGCGATTTAGTATTATAGTTAGACCCATCATAGAAAAAAAGCCCATTATAAAAAGTAATAATATACGTCTTTTCGATTCCTTACTTCTGAAATACATTCAATTTAGTGCTTATTATTATTTTTCTTTTGATAAACCAGCGAATAGGCTGATATCATGATGCTGAAAAAAATAAGGTAGAATAAAAATTCATTCCAAGATAAAGTTCTTTTAAAAATTTCAGGAATAAACCACGAAATAACGGCACACAGCAACAATATCAATAGTACCCGAACAAGTCTTTTTACAATCATTCTATTTGCGCAATATATAACCTATTAAAAAACTAATTTACTTTAAATTTGACAAAGCAGGTACTTTAAAGTTACATATTTCCAAGTAAAATTAAGGTATATCCCAAAAATCATCATTTTATTCCCTACTTTTACTCAAACAAAAATTCGATGAACACCGAACTGCTGACTTCTTTGATGCATCTGCCTGTAAAAAAGGTAAACGGCTTCTCGTGCCGCAGCAATACGGACGCGCTTGCCGTAGAGGAGCCGCTTGAAATTTGCATTGAATACGGCGATGCTGCCGACCGAACAACGAAAAATATTTCCGTGACGATGCGCACGCCGGGCAAAGACGAGGACTTGGCGGTCGGTTTTTTGTTTACCGAAAACATCATTTCCGATTATAGCAATATACTTACCGTAAAACCGACAAAAAACAACGTCATTCAAGTATCATTACAAGAAAATTTCACGCCAAAACTGTCGCAAGCCGACCGCAATTTTTACACTACTTCAAGCTGCGGCCTGTGCGGCAAAGGCTCTATTGATGCCATTACGACCGTAAGCTCGTTTAAAAATATAGACAAAGTCGAATTTTCCGTATCCGTAGAAACGCTTTACCAACTGCCGAGAACCTTACGAGCCGCCCAAAACAATTTTGAAAACACGGGCGGCATTCACGCGGCGGGCTTGTTCAGCACACAAGGCGAGCTACTGCTGCTGCGCGAGGACGTGGGCAGACACAACGCGCTGGACAAGCTCATTGGCGCGGCATTATCCCAAAATTGGCTTCCTTTAAACCGACATATTTTACTCCTTAGCGGTAGAGCAAGTTTTGAGCTTATTCAAAAAGCGGCAATGGCGGGCGTAGCTTTCGTGGCTGCCATTGGTGCGCCCTCCAGTTTGGCAGTAGAATTGGCAACGGAAAGCGACATTACGCTCATCGGTTTTTTAAAAGAAAATCGCTTTAACATTTACAATCAAACACGAAATATAAAAATTACGGGCATCAATGAAAATTAGGATTAAAGGCAACAGTCTCCGCTACCGATTGACGCAAAGCGACATCGCAACAATAGGCGCGGCGGGTTTTTTGGAGGAAAAAACGACATTTGCCAACAAAACATTTTATTACCGCTTGGAAAGTACGAATGACGACCGCATTTCCGCCGATTTCGTAGGCGATAAAATCATTGTAAAAATGCCCCAAACAATGATTGACGAATGGCTAACTACCGAGCGCGTAACATTTGCCGACGAAAGCGGCACGGTGTCTATTTTGCTTGAAAAAGATTTTGCCTGCTTAGATAATACCGATGAGGATCAAAGCGACAATTATCCTAATCCGAATAAAACGTGTTAAAAATTTATTATGAGCGACGAATTGAACAAAAAAAAGCAAAACAACAAACTGCCTCACGCAGAACCGCCTTACGAACTCTTGGATTTGAACTTTACGAATGTAAAAAAATGGACGGCGGGCATTCCGGCAGTTTATCATTCCGTTTTAAGTTTAATAAAACAAAAAACGGTAACACGCGGCGGCAAAGCCTTGTTTAAAATGAACCAATTCGATGGTTTTGATTGTCCGAGTTGCGCCTGGCCCGACCCTGACGACGACCGCTCGCCCCTTGCCGAATACTGCGAAAACGGCGCGAAGGCACTGGCGGAGGAAGCTACGTCCAAAAAAATTACCACCGAGTTTTTCAAAGAAAATTCGGTCTATGACTTGTCGCTGCTCTCCGACTACGCGCTGGGACATTTGGGTCGTCTTGCCGAGCCGATGTATTTGCCGTCCGGCGGCACGCATTATCAAGCTATTTCTTGGGACGATGCTTTTAAAAAAATTGCCACACACCTCAACGGCTTAAACTCGCCCGACGAAGCGGCTTTTTACACTTCAGGGCGATTGAGCAACGAAGCCTCTTTTGTGTATCAGCTTTTTGTGCGCGAATTTGGCACAAACAATTTTCCCGACTGCTCCAATATGTGTCACGAAACATCGGGCTTTGCTTTGTCACAAGTACTCGGCGTAGGCAAAGGAACAGTAAAACTGGACGATTTTTACGAAGCTGATGTCATTATTGAAGTAGGACACAATCCCGGCACCAACGCGCCGCGTATGTTGAGCGCATTAGGAAAAGCCAAGCAAAACGGCGCGAAAATCATTGCCGTTAATCCCTTGCCCGAAGCCGGATTAATGGGTTTTCGCAATCCGCAGCAGCTAAATGCCGTCTTGGGCAAGCCCATTCGCCTAACGGATTTGTATTTGCCCGTTTGCATCAACGGCGATATGGCATTGTTCAAGGCTCTTTTAAAATATTTGTTTGAATTTGAAAAAAAATCGCCCGGACAAGTCTTTGATTTAGATTTTATTAAAAATAAAACGGTCGGTTTTGAGGCATTGGAAAAACAGTTGGCGGAACATTCTATTGATGATTTAGCCGAAGCATCGGGCGTAAAAAAAGAGCTTATTTACCAAGCGGCGGAAATGATTGCCTACAAAAAACGCATTATTATTTGCTGGGGAATGGGACTTACACAACAGCAAAACGGCGTGGATATGATTAAAGAAATGCTTAATGTGTTGTTGCTAAAAGGCAGCATTGGCATTGCGGGCGGTGGTGCTTGTCCGGTGCGCGGACACAGCAATGTGCAAGGCAACCGCACGATGCTTATCAACAACCACCCGACCGAAGTGCAGTTGGATAAGCTCAAAGAAGTGTTCGGTTTTGAGCCGCCGCGCCAACAAGGCTACGATGTGGTAAACAGCATTAAAGCGATGCACGAAGGCAAATTGAAAGTATTTTTTGCGATGGGCGGCAATTTTCTTTCCGCCACACCCGACACCGCTTACACGGCAGACGGAATGCGGAAGTTAGACCTTAGCGTTCAGGTTTCCACCAAACTCAACCGCAGCCATTTGGTACACGGCAAAGAAGCACTTATTTTGCCCACTTTGGCACGCAGCGACAAGGACATCGTAAACGGCAAATTGCAACACGTAAGCACCGAAAATTCGATGGGCATAGTACAATGGTCGCGAGGTGTGCTAAATCCTGTTTCGGACAAATTAGTAAATGAAAACCAAATTGCTTGCCGCTTGGCAATGGCTACGCTGGGCAGCAAGTCGGTTATAGATTGGCAGCTATTTCACGACAGCTACGATGCCGTGCGCGATGCAATAGAAAAAGTAGTGCCGGGCTTTGAAAATTACAACGAGCGCGTAGTGCAAAAAGGCGGCTTTTACTTACCCAATGCCGCCAGAGAGGGCGTATTCAAAACGGCGAAATTTGGCGACAAAGCTCCTTTTTCCTTGACTGACTTGCCGAACAATCGCTTGGCAGACGATGAATTTTTGATGGCAACCACAAGGTCGCACGACCAATTTAATACGACCATTTACGGCTTAAACGACCGCTATCGCGGCATTCACAACGAGCGGCGTGTGGTATTGATGAACCAAAAAGACATCGCCAAACTCGGTTTGCAAGTCGGCGATTTGGTGGATTTGTTCAATTTTGATGACGGCAAAGAACGCATTGCGCCTTTGTTTAAAATAGTGGATTATCCTGTTCCCGAAAAAAACGCCGTCACTTATTTTCCCGAAACCAATGTGTTGGTGTCTATCAACAATACCGTAAAAGGCAGCAATATGCCCGCTTCCAAGTATGTAAAAATTAAAATTAAAAAACACAATACAGAAATTTACCGAAGAATTGAGGCGTTGAAGATACGCTAAAAGTATTCCGGTTTTTTATATTTTAGAATTTTATGCGCGAAATATATGAGCCTGAGTTTGTAAAAAAACTTTTCAATCAAATGTCAAACTCTTACGAAAGAATGAATTTTATCACTTCGTTTGGGTTCTCCATTATTTGGCGAAAACAATTTATTAGAAAACTCAAAAAATCTGACCAAGAAATTAAGGTGATAGACTTGATGTCTGGGCTTGGCGAAAATTGGGAATACCTCACCAAACACTATCCCAATGCGAATTTTGTTGCTTTGGATTTTGCGGACGAAATGGTAGAAAAGAGCCGAAGAAAAAACCTTCGCCAATTAGGAAATAGATTTAAAATATTACATCAAAATATTTTGGAAAACAAGTTAAAAAGCCAAGATTTTGACATTATTACTTGCGCATTCGGCTTAAAAACTTTTAATGAGGAGCAACTTGAGCTATTAGCCAAAACCGTAAACAGAATTTTGAAAGATGAGGGCGAGTTTAGCTTTATAGAAATATCAAAGCCAAAAGCAAAAATATTGTTCTTTCCTTACAAATTTTACCTAAGCAAAATTATTCCGATTTTAGGGAAATTCTTTCTGGGAAACCCAAATGATTATCGAATGCTTTGGCTATACACCGAAAATTTTGATAACAGCCAAAAAGTAAAAGAAATTTTTGAAAGAAATAATTTACGCGTAAAATACGATAGCTACTTTTTCGGTTGTGCAACAGGCATTTCAGGAAAAAAAATAGCTACAAACAATAACAATTTGTGAAAACAAATGCGTTAATCATAGCGAACACTTAGTCCTATTTTTGTGCAAATGTTCACCGCCGCACTACCGACACTTTATCCGAAAACTTCTCGCAAAGCTCGCGCAAATTTTCTAACAAAGAAGGACGCACCACTAAAATTAAAAAACGAATTTTATTACAATGCTGCAAGCAATATTCCAAAGATTCTTGCAAACCTTTTTGATAATTGAGTTCCAGCGGTCCGATTTCATCCAAAATTATCACCGGATACTTTTCAATGTCAGAAAGTATAGTTTGGTTCGCCCTTGAAAAAGCAGCAGCAGAAAAAGTGAAGCGTCCAATGTTCAAAATATCACTTTCATTTGCAGCAGCTTCGGCTTTCCAAGTGTTTTTAGTGCGCAAAGAAAAAAAATACCTGCCGTCTTCTTTTTCAGGCATTAAAATACCGCCAACGTACGTTTGCTTCGCAAAACGCCGCATCAATTCGCTGGTTTTGCCAATTTGTTTGTCGCCGCTCAGTAAAATTATTTTACTCATAAAAAATGGTCAATAAAAAACAGCTGGTTATAAATTGTTTCACATGTGTCCACTTGTTCGGCGAATAGCCGGCTTTCCAGCTTTTACTAATGAGCAGGCGCATTTCGGGCAACAACTCAAGCACTATTTTGAAATCGCTGCTATTGGCAATGTTTTTTCGGCGGATATAAACTCGAATAAGCCACCTAAGAAAAGGCGTAAGGGTATAAATCCACACCAGAACAATCAAAAAAGAGCGCAGCAACACATACAGCAATTTGTTTTGAGCAAGTTGTTTTTCCATATCGGGCAAATAACTGACTGCAAGTAGCATAACACTAAACAAGGCAAAAAATAGTGTATATTTTTTATACCATTTTCGCTTGCGGTTTTGGGGCATTTCAAGCATTTCGCCTGTTGTTTGCGCCAACTTTACATAATCAGGAATATTGCGCGATTTTATTTTTCGGACAATTTGAATATTGAGCAGTCCGGCAACAATTCCGGCTAACACATACGCCAAAATGTAAAACAAAATGATATAAGCCACCATATCGTTTTGTTCGGGCAAAAAACTTTGGGTAATCTTGTGCAAAAATTGATTTAGTGCTTCATAAAATCCTATTCCAAATAAAATCCACAATACCAACAAATGTTGGAAAGCAGAGTAAAGCAAGGCAAAAAAGCTCGTTGCAAAAGCCGATAGTTTAATTTTTTTTCTACTTAAAAAAAACAATTCTCCCGCCAAGCCCTGCACCAAAACCGCAAGATAAGCCATTATGGGCGAATGTGGGCTTAGGGCAAATTTAACGGCAATAACAAGCAAAGTAGCTTTTAAAATGGCACCTCTTGCGTGTGAGGTAAGCGCAATGACGGTAATACAAATACTGGCAAATGTT
>JACJXU010000010.1 GCA_020636475.1 Chitinophagales bacterium
GTGCGGTTAAGTCTTTTTCTTTTCTTTTTTCTCCCCTCTTTTTACTACTACTTTAAAAACATCTATTTCGCCAATTTTAAATGGGAATGTTTTAGCCTTGTAAGTATGGTAGCTTACTTTCAAATCATTGCATAAGGTCTTTAAGTTGCCGTATGCTTCGGGTGGGTATGTATTGTATATTATCATTTTATTTGCTTTACTGTTTCTGGTTTACACTCAATCCATCGTCCCATTGCTTTTTTATCTCGCTCTTTTTTTAGAAATATCCTAATACCTCCTGGCTTTTTACCTTGCAAAATTGAATTACTCTCTAGTATTTCACCAGAGAGCGTTTCACCTTTAAATATTACATCCATTATGCTAATTTTAACCAGTTAATGTATTCTTGCTCTGTTAAACCTTCTAAAAAGCTTTTTTGGTTTTCTAAAGCTTGTTTTCCGTCCCAATTTGTTTTTAAATTAGATGCTAAATCAAAAGCTCTTCTTACTCTTGTAGGTAGTACAGTTAATCTTCTAAATCCTAATGAGTAGTTGCTTGGTTGCTCTGCTACTTTTTTTAATGTTTTTGTTATTGTCGCTGCGTTCATATCTCTTAGTTTTAATTACAATGTAAATATACGGCATATAATTATATCTACCAAATATTTTAGTAATTATTTTTAATATATTTCTGTTTTTATTCAAAAACAGGTTGTCCAACGCACAAAAAGAAAAGAAAAAGGTTCGGTGCTTCGTTCGGGCTTTAGTGGGTTAAATAAGCACCAGTTTATAACACGGTGTCATAAAACATGGCGGTTGAAAGGTCGGTGCATTGTTCGGGCGTTCTACTCCGCCACGTTTCATACACCAGGCTCGTTATGCCCAATGCCAAGAGACACCCTACCAACTTTGACAGTCTGACTGTAAATGACAGAAAAGCCAACGCTTCGTAAAATTAAAAGAGGTGCAAGCCAACACACAAAGCCTAGGCTTTTACACCACATTTAATTTTACCCAATGCGCCCAAGCCCACCCACCGCCCAAATTTAAAACGATATTTTTTCAACAGATTTCTTATCTTTGCCCCAATGAAACTTTTTGCATTCTTTATGGCTATCTACATTTTGGTACTCAGTGCAGTACCTTGTAGCGATGTGCATAATGATTGCAATGATAATAACACAAAAACAGAACTTACCCAAAACCACGACCACCAGCAAGACCAAGACGACAATTGCACCCCTTTTTGCACCTGTGCTTGTTGTAGTGCTTCGGTTATTGCAGTAGATTTTGCACCTTTTAAGTTAAAAAACCCTACGGTTTTTCATATCTCTGAGAAAGTAAGTCTTCGTAACTTTACTTTCATATCCAATTTCTTTGGCTCTATTTGGCAACCCCCAAAAATATCGTTTAATTGTTAGTGATTAACGATTAAGACATTCCATTAATCTTCACATTTTTTTGCTCATTTGCATTTAGCAAATGGTATCGTTAATCATTATTGTTTACTCATTATGGTATAATGGCATTTGGGTCATTAATCATTCACAATTAATCATTAATAATTAAATAAAAGTGTTAGATAAAATAATAAAATTCAGTATAAAAAACAAAATTGTCATTGGTATAATGACTTTTTTACTCATTCTTTGGGGTGTTTGGAGTGCTACAAAACTACCCATAGATGCCGTACCCGATATTACCAATAATCAGGTACAAATATTTACCACTTGTCCCACTTTAGCAGGGCAAGAAGTAGAGCAGTTGGTTACTTTCCCTATTGAGCAGAGTATAGCCAACATTCCCAACATTGAAGAAGTGCGTAGTATTTCTCGTTTTGGCTTATCGGTCATTACCGTAGTATTTAAGGACGAAGTAGATATATACTTTGCAAGACAACTCATAAACGAAAAAATAAAAGAAGCCGAAGAAAAAATCCCTAAAGGAATAGGTACACCAGAGCTTGCACCAGTAAGTACAGGACTTGGCGAAGTGTATCAATACATTATACACCCCAAAAAAGGCAGTGAGCATAAATACAATGCCAAAGATTTGCGTACTATGCAAGATTGGATCGTAGCAAGACAACTCAATGGCACACCCGGCATTGCCGAGGTCAATAGTTTTGGTGGCGAACTTAAACAATACGAAGTATCAGTAAATCCCAATCGCCTTAAAGCAATGGGTGTAAGTATTCCAGATATTTTTAACGCCTTAGAAAAAAACAATCAAAACACAGGCGGTGCATACATAGACAAAAAGCCAAATGCCTATTTTATTCGAGGCATTGGTTTGGTTACTTCAATAGAAGATGTACAAAACATTGCTGTTAAAAATACAGGTGCAGTACCCATATTTATTAAAGATATTGCCGAAGTTCGTTTTGGAAACGCTGTACGCTATGGAGCATTAACCTTTAATGGCGAAGTAGATGCAGTAGGTGGCGTAGTAATGATGCTAAAAGGCGAAAACAGTAATGAAGTTGTAAATAGAATAAAAGAGAAATTACCTACTATTCAAAAATCACTACCTGACGATATTGTAATAGAACCTTATTTAGATAGAACAGATTTAGTAAAAAGAGCCATAAGCACAGTAGAAAAAAATTTAATTGAAGGTGCTTTAATCGTCATATTTGTTTTAGTCCTTTTCTTAGGCAATTTCAGAGCAGGGCTTATTGTTGCTTCAGCCATTCCTTTGTCTATGCTTTTTGCATTGGGCTTAATGAATGTATTTGGTGTAAGTGCTAACCTAATGAGTTTGGGTGCTATTGATTTTGGTTTAATAGTAGATGGAGCAGTTATTATTGTAGAAGCCACACTACACCATTTAGGTTTGAGAAAATCAATAAACAAACTAACTCAGACTGAAATGGACGAAGAAGTATTTGTATCAGCTTCCAAAATTCGTAGCAGTGCAGCCTTTGGCGAAATCATTATTTTAATAGTTTATATACCCATATTGTCTTTAATAGGCATTGAAGGTAAGATGTTTCGCCCTATGGCTCAAACTGTTGGCTTTGCCATTTTGGGAGCATTAATATTATCTCTTACTTATATTCCTATGATGTGTGCCTTATTCTTACCAAAATTAATAAGCCATAAAAAGAACTTTAGTGATAAAATGATGGATTTCTTTCAAAGAATTTACCAACCATTATTACAAAAAGCCATACAAATAAAATATTGGTTAGTAGGTTGTACAGTTGCATTATTCGTAGTATCATTAATTGTGTTCAGCCGAATGGGGGGTGAATTTATTCCTACACTTGCCGAAGGCGATTTTGCTTTTCATTGCATATTACCACAAGGTAGTTCGTTGAGCCAAAGTATAGAAACTTCAATGCAGGCTTCACGAATTATAAAACAGTTTGATGAAGTAAAAATGGTAGTGGGCAAAACAGGTAGTGCCGAAGTACCTACCGACCCTATGCCACCAGAAGCAACCGATATGATGATAATTCTAAAACCACAAAACGAATGGAAAAATGATAAATCGTATAATGAGTTGGCAGATGAAATTATGGAAAAATTAGAAGCCATACCAGGAATATTTTTTGAAAAAAATCAACCCATTCAAATGCGTTTTAATGAACTAATGACAGGCATTCGCCAAGATGTAGCCGTAAAAATATTTGGAGAAAATATGGACACCCTATCAAGCTATGCCAATAAGGTAAACAATGTTATTCAATCGGTACAAGGAGCTACAGCACCACAAGTAGAAAGAGTAAGTGGTTTACCACAGATCAATATTGAATACGACAGATTGCGATTAGCCAACTACGGCTTAACAGTAGAAGATATAAACGATATTGTTAGTACGGCCTTTGCAGGTAAAAGCACAGGTGTTGTTTTTGAAAACGAAAGGAAATTTGATTTAGTAGTACGCTTAGATAGTACCTACAGAAGCAGTATTGAAGATGTAAATAATCTGATGATACCAACCAATACAGGCAATCAAATACCACTTTCACAAGTAGCCAATATCAATTTCAAAGTAGGGCCAGCACAAATAAGCCGAGAAGCAGGTAAGCGTAGAATTGTAGTAGGCTTTAATGTAAAAGACAGAGATGTACAAAGTGTTGTTACTGAAATACAACAAAAATTAAGCACACAAATACAACTACCTTCAGGTTATTATTTTACTTATGGGGGCACTTTTGAAAACCTACAAAAAGCCAGTAAACGATTAATGATAGCCGTTCCTATTTCACTATTATTAATTTTTATGTTGCTCTATTTTACTTTCCGTAGTTTCAAACAAGCCAGTTTAATTTTCACAGCTATACCAATGAGTGCCATAGGTGGTGTATTTGCCTTATTACTTCGTGGTATGCCGTTTAGCATAAGTGCAGGTATTGGTTTTATAGCTTTATTTGGTGTAGCAGTGTTAAATGGAATAGTATTAGTAGGCACTTTTAATCAATTAGAAAAAGAAGGATGGACAGATATAATAAAGAGAGTGATAGAAGGCACAAAAATTAGGTTGCGACCCGTTTTGATGACAGCTACAGTAGCCAGTTTAGGTTTCCTTCCAATGGCATTAAGTAGTAGTGCAGGTGCAGAAGTACAAAAGCCGTTAGCCACAGTAGTAATTGGTGGACTTATAACGGCTACTTTTCTTACATTATTTGTTTTACCATTGTTATATATCATATTCAACACCAAAATTTCACTAAAGAGAAAACCAAAAATGAATAATATAACAACAGCTACTACAGTATTATTATTGATGTTTGCATTAAATACAAATGCACAAACAGTTAAGCAACTTACAATAGACGAAGCAATCAATTTAGCCATACAAAATAATCAATCTGTAAAAGCAAGTGGTATAGATATTCAAGCCACTGAGAGTTTGAAGAAAACAGCCAATGAATTACCTAAATTAGATTTTAATACACAGCTTGGGCAATACAATAGTATTAAGTTTGACAATGCTTTTCAGCTTTCGCAAACCATTCCTTTCCCTACCTTATTTGGTGCAAAAAAAGAACTGATAAATGCTGAAGTAAAAGCAAAACAAATACAACAGCAACTGTCTATTTACGAAATCAAAAACCAGGTTCGTACTTTGTATTATCAAATAGAATATCTGCAATACAACAAACTAAAACTGCAAGGCTTAGATAGTTTATACAATGAGTTTATACGAGTTGCTAATTTGCGATACAAAACAGGTGATACCAAGAAAATTGAAATTAGCACAGCAGAAACCAAAAAAGGCGAAATCAATTTATTGGCAGAACAAAACCAAGTGTATTTGCATAATGCGTATAAAAGTTTACAAACCATATTAGGTATAAAAGATAGTATTTTAATTCCCTCAAATAATACATATACACCTTTACAAGTAAATAGTTTAATAGATACCAATGCCATTGTAAACCACCCAATGCTACAAGCTATATATCAAAATATGCAAATAGCAGAGCAAACCAAAAAGGTTGAAAAAGCACAGGGTTTACCAGATTTCAAAATTGGATATTCCAATCAATCTTTAATCGGTTTTCAAACGATAAATAACGTAGATAAATACTTTGGTGCAGGTAATAGATTTAATGTAGTAAATATTGGAATTGCAATACCACTAACTTTTGGAGCTACCAAAGCCCGAATTAAGAGTTTGGAATATCAAAAACAAAGTTTACAAACACAAGCAGAGTATCAAAGTAAATTGCTCAATACACAACTTCAAAATGCCTTAGCACAATATCAGCAAGATGTACAGCAATACAATTATTACAAAACCCAAGCATTACCCAATGCAGATGATATTGTAAAAGCAGCACAATTGGGCTATCGTACAGGCGATATAAGTTATGTAGAGTATTTGTATGCTTTACAAACAGCTACCGATATTCAATTAAAATATTTGCAATCTATTCAGCAAATCAATCAAACAGTAGTAAACATAAATTCAATAATCAATAAATAATTCAAAATATGTCATTCAATATAAATATAAAAATAAGTGCTGTAATCATACTGTTTATGATACTCACAGCTTGCCACAACCACAAAGAAGGCGATGGACATAACCACGGCACAACTGAAACAAAAACCGAAGCCAAAGCAGAAGAACACCACGAAGAAGTACCAGCTACAATAGCTTCTTTAACAGATGAGCAAATAAAAACCGTAGGCATTACTTATGGCATTGTTGAAATGAAAGAACTAACAGCTACCATAAAAGCCAATGGTAACTTAAAAGTACCTAACAATAATAAAGGCAATGTAACTTCATTGTACGGTGGTGTAGTCAAATCCTTAAATGTACAAATAGGTTCTTTTGTTCGTAAAGGTCAAGTAATAGCGACTATTGCTAACCCTCAGTTTATACAATTGCAAGAAGAATATTTAACCATTGCCAGTAAAATTACTTTTGCAGAACAAGAATTAGCAAGACAAAAAGAACTCAACGAAGGCAATGCAGGAGCAAAGAAAAACTTACAAAGTGCCGATGCAGAACTCAAAACTCTAAGAACTCGTAGAGCTTCTTTACAACAACAAATTCAGTTAATGGGTATTAATCCTAATAATGTTTCTAATACTAATTTACAATCTGCTTTAGTGGTTACAAGTCCTATTGGCGGCACTGTAAGCAATGTATTTGCTAAAATAGGAAGCTATGTAGATGTTTCTTCGCCAGTTGCCGAAATAGTAGATAATGGATCATTGCATTTAGATTTGAATATATTTGAAAAAGATTTACCAATGCTAAGAGTTGGGCAAACCATTCATTTTACTTTAACCAACAATCCTGCTACTGAATACGATGCAGTTGTATATAGCATAGGTACAGCCTTTGAAAGCGACAGCAAAACCATACCAGTACATTGCAATGTAAAAGGGAATAAAACAGGATTGATAGATGGAATGAACATTACGGCTATAGTTAGCTTAAATAATGTAACCACACCAGCAGTGCCTACAGATGCTATTGTTGAAGCCGATGGTAAATTCTATATTTTTATAGTTACCAATAAAGCACCCGAAGAGCACCACAAAGAAGGCGAAGAAGGACACGACCATAGCGAAGCAGAAAAAGAAAAAGAAGCAGACCAAAAAAAACATACCAATTTTGAAAAAATAGAAGTGGTAAAAGGAGTATCTAATATGGGCTATACTTCTGTTACATTCGTTAATGAAATACCGAAAGATGCTAAAATAGTAACCAAAGGTGCATTCTTTATCAATGCCAAATTATCTAACACAGGTGGTCACGAACATTAATTTTAACACTAAAAAAGTTTAGACAATGAAATTGTATTTTAATATCCCAGAATCACTTTACCCTTTCTATAACTTAGAATTGGAAAAGGCAACAGAATTATTGAAAGAAAATAAGTTGCAAGAATGTTGGCGACATTATGAAAGAGCTCATATACTTGGGCAACGCTATCCATTGCAACACTCTTATGTCCATTGGCAGATGCTAAAGTTTGGAATAAAAATTAAAAGTACCAAAGAAGTATTTGGACAAATTACAAGATTAGTTTTTGGTGGAGTAAAATCTTTTGTAGGCACAGTTCCAATAGGCAATACAGGCGGTGCAAATGTACCACCATTAAAAACAATGGAAATACCAGACGATTTACAAGATATTATAAATAAAAACTCATAATTATGCAACACATTCATATATACGATGCACAAGGCAAACAACTTTGTTGCACACAAGAGGAAAAAATTAATCATATTGCTAATAAGCAATTAAAAAAAGAACATAAAGAAGTTGGTTGTTGTGCCACAGACGATCCCAAACACAGCGTACATTCAGACAATGATGGACACAACCATTCAAGTGGTAGTGATAGCACTTTCAAAATGTTTTTACCAGCTATTATAAGTTTAGTTTTATTACTTATAGCCATTGCTTTTGATAATTGGTTTCCTCAAACTTGGTTCACAGGTTGGGTTCGTATTATTTGGTATGTAGTAGCGTATGCACCAGTTGGCTTACCGGTATTGAAAGAAGCAATTCAAAACATAGGCAAAGGAGAAATATTTTCAGAATTTTTATTAATGAGCATTGCTACTATTGGAGCATTTGCCATAGGCGAATACCCAGAAGCAGTTGCTGTGATGTTGTTCTATGCAGTAGGCGAAGTATTTCAAACCTTAGCAGTAAAAAGAGCCAAAGCCAATATCAAAACTTTGCTTGACCAAAGACCTGATGAAGTAACCATTTTAGAAAACAATCAACCAACAATAGTAAAAGCTGAAGCCGTACAAATAGGTAATATTATTCAACTAAAAGCAGGAGAAAAATTAGGTTTGGATGGAGAGCTTTTAAGTGATACTGCTTCATTCAACACTTCGGCTCTAACAGGCGAAAGCAAACCCGATACTAAAGCAAAAGGCGAAACGGTATTAGCAGGAATGATAAACCTAAACACAGTAGCACAAGTAAAAGTTACTACTGCTTACACCGATAGTAAACTATCTAAAATTTTAGAATTAGTGCAAAATGCCACAGCACAAAAAGCACCAACCGAATTATTTATTAGAAAATTTGCAAAAATATATACGCCAATAGTTGTACTTCTTGCTGTGCTAATTACAACACTTCCTTACTTCTTTGTAGAAAATTATGTATTCAGTCAATGGTTGTATAGAGCTTTGGTTTTTTTGGTTATTTCTTGCCCTTGTGCATTAGTAATTAGTATTCCTTTAGGTTATTTTGGTGGCATTGGTGCAGCTTCTAAAAACGGAATTTTGTTTAAAGGCAGTAACTTTTTAGACATTATTGCAAACATTAAAAATGTAGTAATGGACAAAACAGGGACAATGACAGAAGGTGTTTTCAAGGTTCAAGAAGTAATATTAAAACCAGAATTTAATAAAGATGAAATACTGCAAATGGTAAATGCTTTAGAAAGCCAAAGTACACACCCAGTTGCTACTGCTATTCATAACTATGTAGGCAATGTAGATAGCACTATCAAATTAGAAAATGTAGAAGAAATATCAGGACACGGATTAAAAGCAAATGTAAACGAGAAACAATTATTAGTAGGCAATTTCAAGCTAATGGATAAATTCAATATTGCTTATGATATTGATCCAACAACCATAGTTTACACATTAATTGCCATTGCTTACGATGAAAAATTTATAGGCTATCTTACCATTGCTGATAGTATCAAAGAAGATGCACAGCTTACCATAGATAAACTCAAAGCATTGAATGTAAAAACAACAATGCTTAGTGGCGACAAATCTACAGTTGTAAAATTTGTAGCTGATAAATTGGGTATTATAAATTCCTTTGGTGATTTATTGCCAGAAGATAAAGTCAATAAAGTCAAAGAAATTAAGGCCAAAAACGAAACAGTTTGTTTTGTAGGAGATGGTGTAAACGATGCCCCTGTAGTAGCATTAAGTGATGTAGGTATAGCAATGGGTGGTTTAGGTAGCGATGCAACCATAGAAACAGCCGATGTAGTCATACAAGACGATATGCCAAGTAAAATACCAATGGCAATAAACATAGGCAAACAAACTAAAAAAATTGTATGGCAAAATATCATTTTAGCATTTACGGTAAAAGCAGTTGTTCTAATACTTGGAGCAGGTGGTTTAGCTACGATGTGGGAAGCAGTATTTGCAGATGTAGGTGTTGCATTATTAGCAATCTTAAATGCAGTGAGAATACAAAGAATGAAATTTTAATCCCCCCAAGCCAACACATTTACAAGCACATTTGCATTTTTTACCACCGCCCCAAGCCAACACAAAAACTGCAAAAGAGCTTGTAAGCCAACGCACAAAGACACTACAAAAAACTAACGAAATGAACAGACGAGAAAAGGCACTAGGGCATAACAAGGGTTTGAACGCAATGGGGGCAGATGTACTAAATTCAACATTCGTACTTCTATTTGGCATTTGTGCTAAACTCAACATTTGTGGATATAATCCCCCACTGCGTCAAGCCCCAAACCGATGTTCGGAAATCCCTACGGGCTTCCCGAACATCGCACCGGAGGCTTTCCGCCTGCACGAAGCCCTTCGGGACTTCGTACATCTGAAGGTTTTGCGCAAGCGCAAAAGCCTGCGCAAAGCCTCCGGTGCGTTGCACGCAACACCGCCAAAAATCCCGCTCAAAATTACTATCCAAATTTTTGAATCTTGAAGAAACTGAATCCAGACCAAAAAACTTTGAAAACAAGGTCTGAATTCATTTTCTATAAAACGGACTGAATAAAATCTCGACGCTAAATCTGAATGAATTTCTGACAGTGTCGCATTCAACGATGACAAAATAACGTTCCTAACTTTGTGAAAAAACAAAATCTCGACAAAAAATTGCGCCGACAAAAAAATGTGCCGAAAAATTAACGCTGACGAAATTCGTTGCGCTGAATTTGACAAACATTAACTCTGACTTTGACAAAAATTAAGTTGAATTTAAAAAATTGACGAAAAATAACGCTGACAAAATCTGCGGACAAAATTTTAAAAATTTTTGGAAATTTTAGCAATTATCGGTTTGACAATGGGAAGTTTAACTGAAATTTGACTAAAACTCTAAAATGGTGCTTCGTGCAACATCGGTTTTGCAATATGGCGCGGAAAGTTTTTAATAGAACTTGTCGGATTTTTTTGTAACTTTGGTAAAAATAGAAAGCGGGGAACTTCTTTGGCGCCACATCGCAAAGCCGGAACTCGTTGTGCGATATCCCACCAAAAATTGCGCTGACAAACAGATTCCCGAATTTTTTGAATCTTTAAAGAAACTGAATCCAGACCAAAATTCTTTGCGCAAAAGGTCTGAATTCATTTTCTATGGAGTGGACTGAAAACAAAAAGCCAGATTCTGAATATCAACAAAAATTTTTGGCGGAATATCTTCAACGGAAAACCAAAACTGCGCTCCAAACTCTATGAATATTTAAAACTTGGCGGACAAAAGTTTGCGCTGATTTTTTCACAAAACTTGCGCCGAATCTAACAATTGGACAAAATATTGCGCTGACAAAAACTTGGCAGACAAAAGTTTGCGCCGAATTTTACAAACTTGCACCGAATCTAACAATTGGACAAAAAATTGCGCTGACAAAAAAAATTGCGCAAAAACCGTATTTAAAAAATTTTTGGATTTTAACGAAAAAAAATTAACAAACAGTAAGAAATTAAGAGGAAAATTGGGATGGACAAACTAAAATCTTGGAAAAAGGCACATCGCACAACATCGGTTTTGCAATATGGCGCGGAAAGTTTTTGGTTGAACTTGTCGGATTTTTTGTAACTTTGGTAAAAATAGAAAACGGGGAACTTCTTTGGCGCCACATCGCAAAGCCGGAACTCGTTGGTCAAAATAGTCGCTCCGCTCCCATTTTGACCAACGCGGGGCGGATTGCATCCGCTGTCGGACTGCGCCGTCGCTGCGCGACTACTTCGTCCAACAGCACATTTGCTAAATTACTTCGCTTGCAAACTTCGTTGCCGCTTCGTAACTTCGCAAATCCGCCCCGCGTTATGGGCAAGTGTAACTGACGACACAGAACAAAATAATGAAACAACTAATAACATATTTCGGACTTGCATATTTACTCAGTTGGACAATTTGGCTTCCATTGTATGGACATATTTTCTGCTTAACAAATTTTCCGACTTTGCCGTATCACCACGGACTTGGAGGACTTGGACCATTATTCGCTTCATTTCTGACGACTTGGATATTTCAAAGAAGCGAAGGTGTAAAACATTTAATTAAAAAATGCTTACAGGTTAGACCGCTAATTTATTTGACAATTGCACTTTTAAGTCCATTTATACTCGTTTTCATTGCGACAGTCCTAAACTACTTCGTTGACAACTCGCCTATCAATATTTCAGGACTTTTAACTTCAAAAGAGTTTCCGCAGTTTAACTTGTTGACATTTTTCATTTACAACTTAATCTTCTTTGGATTTGGAGAAGAAGTTGGTTGGCGAGGTTTTGCATTGCCAAGGTTTCAAGACAAGTTTAATGCTTTGACATCAAGTATTATTTTGACAATATTTTGGGCTGTTTGGCATTGGCCTCTTTTCTTTTATAGACCTGGTTACACTTCAATGGACTTTGCAGGCATATTCGGTTGGACATTTAGCCTATTGACAGGAAGCATTTTATTGACTTGGCTTTTCAACTCATCCAGAGCAAGTGTTTTAATTTGTGCTGTTTTTCACTCAACAATAGACATTGCATTTACAGCAGACCTTGCCGACAAAAATATCGTGAACTATATGGGATTTTTAATAACAGTTTGGGGCATTTTGACAATCATTATTTTTAAGCCAAAAAATTTAGCGACAAATGAACGAGAGAAGAACACCAGCCCATAACAGCCGTTTGCCGCAATGGGGGCTGACGTGGTTAAATCAAGTGCAGTGCTTCTATCAACATTTGTGCTTGGTTGACAGTGAAGTGCTCCGAAATCCCCCACTGCGGCAAGCGGCAAACCGTTAGGTGCAACCCTGTGACGACCAAACAAACAGTGAAACAATGAACAGAATAGACAGACTTATTGCAACGTTGACCACCTTACAATCAAAAAAGTTTGTAACGGCAGACTTCATTGCTGACAAGTATGAGATAAGTATCAGGACAGTTTATAGGGACTTAAAAGCATTGGGAGAAATTGGTGTTCCAATAGCATTTGAAGACGGTCGTGGGTATTCAATTTTGCAAGGGTTCTTTTTGCCACCAGTTTTATTGACAAGTGAAGAAGCAAATGCTCTAATTTTAATTTCTTCTCTTTCCGAAAAATTCGCAGACAAGACTACAAAAAAGCATATTGCAAATGCTTTAAGTAAAATTAAAGCTGTGCTACGCACAGTCGACAAGGGCAAGGCAGACAATTTGCAATCTCAAATAAAAATTTACAATCCACCAACTACAGAAGAACCAACAGATTTTTTGACTGAAATTCAAAATGCAATTACGAATAAGACCGAATTGGAAATTGAATATGTCAATAATAGTTCTGAACACAGTAAAAGAAAAATTGAACCCATTGGCTTGACTTTTTACTCTAATCAATGGCATTTAATTGCGTGGTGTTGGACACGAAGTGCCTATCGGGATTTTAAAGTAAACCGAATAAGTAAGCTAACGAATAGGCAAGAACCATTCAAAAAACAAAATCATTATGACATCAACGACTATATTAAATCCCTTGTTTAAAAGATTTTCAAAATCGCTGACATAGGGTTGTCAGTGAGTGAAATTATCTTTGTAAAAATAATTTTAGAAAAAATGGAACAGACACACAAAAATTGTCAGAGTTGCGGAATGCCTCTGAAAAAATCACCAAACGGGGGTGGAACAAATTCAGATAAAAGTATCAGTAAAATGTATTGTGCTTATTGCTACGAAAACGGGCAGTTTAAACAACCGGACTGGACAGCATCACAAATGCAAGACTTTGTAAAGGGAAAGATGAAAGAAATGAGTTTTCCAATGTCGCTATTTGCAAATATGTTCGCAAAAAAAATTCCAACACTTAAACGCTGGGCAAAATGAGTGTAATACCAAAATTAGCATCTTCCCTTGACCGCAGAGACGAAGTGCCCAATCAAGAATTGGCAAAACAAATTGCGACCAAAAAGGATAAAAAAGCAGTTCAAGAACTTATTGAAAATCTAAATAATAAAAGTAAGGACATTCAAAACGATTGCATAAAAGTTCTGTATGAAATAGGTGAAATAAGCCCTTCCTTGATTTCGGATTATGCAAAAGAGTTTATTGCCTTACTTGACCATAAAAACAATCGTTTACAATGGGGTGCTATGACAGCAATTAATTCAATTACTCTTGAAAATCCTAAATTAGTTTATGCTTCTATTTCAAAGATTGTTGCTGCCTCTGACAAAGGTTCTGTAATTACGAAAGACTACGCTGTGAACATTTTGATTAAATTATGTTCAATAAAACAATATTCAGACAACGCCTTTGCTTTGCTTAACGAGCAACTTTTACAAAGCCCTACAAACCAACTGCCAATGTATGCAGAAAAAGCAATACCAATAATCAACGAAAGTAATAAAAGAGTTTTCATTAAAACATTAACTTCACGACTTGACGATATTGAAAAAGATACCAAACGAAAACGAGTGGAAAAAGTGATTAAGAAATTCAGTAACAAATGACGACAAAAAAAGGCAGCACCTAACATCGTATTGGCAATAGTGGGGCCGAAAGTTGTAAACTCAACATTTGTAATACTATTGGGCATTTGTGCAAATGTTGGGCTGACGTTTTTCAAATTCCCCACCATCGCCAATACGTAAACCGATGTGGCGAAATCCCTTCGGGCTCTCGCCACATCGGGAGGCGACTTCACATCGTCGCTGCGCGAAGCCCAAAAGGACTTCGCACATCAACAATTTCACGAAATTCCCCAAAGGGGAACTTCGTGAAGTCGCCTCCCGTTATATGCTATGTTGTGCGACAGAGTCCAAAAGTTCAGCATTTTCAAAGATATTACCTACCACCTCAACCGCTATTCTATTACAAGACCAATGAAGTATGCCAACTTTATCTGTTCCATAATTTTCAAGCCAACCTAACTCGTGTATTGACCATTCATTGTACATATCGCACCATTGCTTATACCAAAATGAACTTTGGCTATAAAATACAAGTGCTAATTTAATCTGCCCATTAGGAGATGTTATCAAATCACCTTCGAAAATATCTTTATCATTTTTATCTTTATATCCAGTCCATAACATAAGTAAACTATCAGAAAAATGGTGCATAAACGACTGTGTAGTCATTAAATCTGCCGTGCCTTCATAAGCCATATACTTCTGTTTATCGCACCAAGCACGAAACTTATGCTTAAATATTTTTTCTTTCATTTTGAACAAATTTTACACCCCTAAAAAAAGCACAGCATATAACAGGGGTTTTGCTATATGGTGGCTGACGTACAAAATCCAAGCTGTGTACATCTAATCAGCTTCGGTGGTTATTGAACTGACGAGCCTTTAATGCCACCACATCGCAAAGCCCTGTTCGTTGGTCAAAATAGTCGCTCCGCTCCCATTTTGACCAACGCGGGGCGGATTGCATCCGCTGTCGGACTGCGCCGTCGCTGCGCGACTACTTCGTCCAACAGCACATTTGCTAAATTACTTCGCTTGCAAACTTCGTTGCCGCTTCGTAACTTCGCAAATCCGCCCCGCGTTATAGGCAAGCGTAACAGACGACACAACAACCATTAAACTGACAGAAAATTATCGAAACGACAGGACAACATATAAACTTAACAGCGGACTTTTTTCCGACACGACAGCCCAACGCTTCGTGTTTTATTTTTTTTTGCCGCCCCGCATTTTTTAAAAACAATTTTAGCCAGCCGCACAAATGGCACATTTGGTTTTGCCCGACACACAAGCCGACCCTTTGCAAAACCAAAAGAGCCATTTTTTGCCAACGCTTTTAACGACACTTTCATTAACATTATACATTTGACGGACTAAATGCTTTTTAATAAATATCAATATAACCAATTTGGCATTAACAAAAGAGGCTATTCGCAAAGCTCACTTGCCTTTAATGAAGAAGGTAAAGAGTTTTGGGTTAAGTGGATTTTAGGAATTGAAAAGAACGACACAAAAGCAAAAATTTTAGCGGATAAACTTCGTCATTTGCAAAAAGCCAGACATTCTGCATTACCCGAAATTATTGAATATGGCTATGATGAAGAACAAAATGCTTTTGCCATAGTCTATGAACTTTTAGAAGAAGTAGAAACTTTTGAAACGAAAGTTTTTGAACTTAAAACACAAGGTGCAATTAGCGGACTTCTTGACCTTGCAGATTGCTTGAAAGAATTGCATTTGAAATTCAAAATCAATCACGGAGACATCCACCCTGCAAATATTCTAATCGACAAAAACGGGCAATTCTACCTTGTAGATTTTGGACTTGCAGACATCACAAAAACTTTAAGCCAAACAAAAGAACTTGAAATTTTTGCAAGAGGTTTTGCAGCACCAGAAAAACTGAATAAACTTGTAAAGGGTTTTCCGTTTCAGGCTGACATTTTTTCAATCGGTAAAGTTGTTGAATGGTTTTTTGACGAAAGGCAAATGGAACTTGCGGAGGAATATGCTTTTCAGCTTCAAAGGTTACTTGCAGAAAACCCTGTTGACAGACCGAATTGGCAACAAGTTATTGATACATTAAAAAACTTTGCCGTTGCTTCGGAAACGGAAGCTGTTCAAGTTGGTTTTCGTTCTTCCAATGGATACGAAATATTAGACCTATTAAATTCATCGAATCCAATTTTTGATATTTCACCAAAGGAAGGAGCAAACTATTTGCTTGACGTTATTATTGGTAATTGGCTTTGTGAAGGTGTTATTTGGGTAAAATCAGAAGATAAGTTGCTATTCAATAGCATAAAACCACTTAATTCACTTGATAGTAAAATTGTAGAAAGAAAAATTAAAGACGGTAAAAAATTACCTTTCAAATTCGTTTACACCGTTGACTATACACATAATAAGGCAGACCTCACGCCCCATTTCCAAAAATGGTTTGAGCAAAAGAAAAAGCAGGTTTCACTTCGTGAAAACCGCAAAGCCGTAAGAGAAGAACTAAATTTTTATCGTGAACTACTTGAAAAGGAAAAAGAAGTTATTGCCAAAAATTCTTTGCGACTTCAATACTCAAACTATGAAATAAAAGGTGATGAAATAATTTTTACAATTAAACAAAACGACAAAAGTAGTAGCGTTGGTTTTGTCTTAAAACATATTGAGGACGGAAATGACGTAAATTCAGAAGGCTTTGAATATGTTGTTTCCGCTAATGCTGACAGAAAGCAAAACAAAGAAACAGTTGAGTTAGCAGGGAAGCCCTACGAATTTCATACAAAAGATATGCTTCTTAAAATCAAAGATTGCGAACGCTTGAAAAAAGACAGCATTCCGCAATCGGGATTTTTGTTTGAAAACACGAACAAAAAAGAAGAAGAAAAAAACAGGCAACTTGATGCCATTAGAAAAGTTGATAAAAACGAAGTTCAAAACCCTGACTTAATTTATTTTCTTTTCAAACCAGATGAATTACCACCTATTTACAATAATCATTCGGACGATTTGCTTGTATTTCAGAAAGACACAAGCGGTAAACCGCTTGTTTATTCATACAATCAAAAACGTGCTATTGAAAATGCTTTGCATCGCAGTCCGCTTTCAGTGATTCAAGGTCCGCCCGGAACGGGAAAAACAACCGTAATTACAGAAATCGTTTTTCAAATTCTTGCACAAAAACCCGAAGCAAAAATCCTTATCACCTCGCAAACCAACAATGCGGTTGACCAAGTTTTGGAAAATCTTTTGAAAAACGAAATTCCGATTTTGCGTTTAAGTGGAATTACAAAACCAAGAATACAAAGTATTCGCAAGCATACGTTAGACCGAAAATTGGAAGGTTGGAAACAACAAGTTCGTGAATCAGCCGAAAAGAATTTCAAAAAAGAAGAAACAAAGTTTTTAGAAAGTTTAAAGGGAAAAAATCCGTTTGCTGTTTCAATAACTGAAATCATTTTTAAACAAAGCGATTGGAAAAAGGCAAAGCAAAACATTGAAAACATTGTTGGAAGAGTTCAAAACTTAAATCAATTACACAATTTGCCAACCGAAAGAGAAAGTGCAATTGAAAAGATTGAACAAGTTTTGCAGATTGATTTGACAAGTTTTTTGAAGTTGCACGACTTACACAGAGATTGGATTGTTACAATAAATTCTTTGGACGAAAAAAGTGCAATCAATCAGAAACTCATAGACAGTATTCGTGTAATTGGTGCTACTTGTAACCATATCGCAGCTAAGAAATACGCCAAATACAATTTTGAATTTGATTATGTAATAATGGACGAATCAGGTAAAGCAACAACTGCCGAAGCTCTTGTTCCTATTATTACAGGCAAAAATCTAATTTACGTTGGAGACCACAGACAATTGCGGCCAATGCTAACCAGCACAAGAGAAGTTGAAAGTTGGCTTCGTGGAAAATTCAAGAAAGAAGCAGGGGAATTAGAAAATTGGGAAGATTATTTCAATCGTCCGAGTTTGTTTGAGCAAGTCATTACAAATATTGATTACGACTACAAAGCACAATTAACAGAGTGTAGGCGTTCATCAGCCGAACAGGTAAAACTTACTTCAAAGTGCTTTTACGAACCCGAAGGCGATGAACCGATTGAACCTGTTAGCAGAGAAATTTCAGCAGAACACAATTTGCCTTTAGCAATTGATAGTTCTTTATTTTTTATTGACATTGGAAGTCATTACAAAAATGAAAAAGACAACAATTCATCGTCTTTGAATAAAGAAAGTGCGACAATCATTCCAGAAATTTTGGAGTTGTTGAACAAATACGAAAAGGTAAAAGATTATTCTATTGGCGTAATCACAGGCTACACAGCACAATTCCGTGAACTGAAAAAGAACATTGATAAAAAGCGTTTTCAAGGTAAAATCAATTCGATTTGTAAATGGAACAAAACTGAAGATAAACTCACAGTTTCGGTCGTTGACCGTTTTCAAGGTTTAGAACGTGACATAGTAATTGTGGATTTAGTAAAAAGCGGTGCGGGGCTTGATTTAGGTTTTTTGGAAGTTCCAAATCGTATCAATGTTGCGTTATCACGCCAAAAGAAACTTCTCATAATAGTTGGTGATTACCACGGTATTATCAATGCAAAGACAAGACGTTTAAAGGGCGAAAAAGCCGCTTTGCAAAATTATTTGGAACTACTGAAAAAAGATTGGATTGTTAAATCGGAACAACTAAACGGACTTTTTAAATGACAGAGGAAGAAGCATATAAACAACTAAAAGATAAAGCCCCGACAGGTTACAGACTGAACGAATTAATTCAGTTTAGCTACCCTGTTCGGAAAATTAGATTACACGTGCTTGTAAACAAGCAGCCAGACGGATCTTTGGTAAAAGTTTACAATGTGCTTTTGCGTGCAATTCAAGCAGGTTTTTCATCACAAGACAAATTATTTACGTTTTTAGGTTTGGGACAAACAGACGAATTTGTTTTGCGTGAATTGTTTACGTTACGTGAAAAAGGTCTTGTTGATTTGGTTTCTGAAAAGTGGATTGTAACAGAAGAAGGCGAAAAATTTATTCAAGACGAAAAAATACTTCGTATTGAAGAAAAAGAAGAATTTGAATTTTTGATTGACGGAATTTCGGGTGAAATAATGTCGGCACGACAAAACAGAACTGAAAAGAAACTACTGAAAAGTTTAGCCCCAGAAGTTAAACTGTCAAACCGAAACCCCGAACTTATTGAAGGCAAATTTCAGCAGTTGGCAGACACTTATAAACAAGACAATGAAAACAAGGCGTATTTGATAAGCTACACTTCTGACGACATAAAATACGACTCTAACGATTGGTGTAATTTTTGGCTCATAGAATACATTCCTGACAGAAAAAGCAATGAAGAACCAAAATTAGAAGTTAGGAATTTTGAAACGCTAAAAGAAATCAAAAGTTTGACTTCCAAATTCAATTCTGAATATCGTCATTACATTTATTCGCTTAGTAGTTCTGAAAGGACAGAATTTGAAGAAATTACCATAATTCACGAAGAACCAAAAGTTCAATCACAAACAGACGATTTAAGCACTTTGACAATTTGGGAAACTAAACAGAAATTTATTGAGGCGTTGAATAACGTAAAAGAAAAAATTCTGATTGAAAGCCCTTGGATAAAAAGAGCAACACAAGAATACATTCCGCTTTTTGAAAAGCTTTTGAAAGACAAAAAACAACTAACAATACTTTACGGAATTAGTGAAAAAGACGAACACGACATTTATACATTGAGAAAAGTTGAAGAATTACAAAAGCAACACAAGGACAAGTTTAAACTTATTCACTTGCCGACACACTTTGCAGAAATTCACTCAAGGCTGACAGGAACGCACAGAAAACTTGTTATCAAAGACAACGAGTATTACATACACGGAAGTTTTAACTTTTTGTCATTTGGTAAAAACGAAAGACAACAAGTTGCTAATGAAGAATCTCTTTTAATTTCAAAAGACGTATCTAAGAAATGGGAACAAGTAGCAAAAGAATATTCACTAAAACTATGAACCAACTTAATTTGCGAGCACTATTAAAAACCGCTCAACCTGACACTCGACCCAAGTTTTTAATAGAGCTTGCAAAGCCGACACAAAAGAAAAACTGTTTTTAAAAAATTCCCAACGCTTCAAAAAAAATAAAACCCCCGACACACAAGCCAGACAAAAAAGCACTTAACAAATGACACAAACGGACGACATAAAAATGGTTGTAACCCACGACAGACAAGAACGCCAGCCTATAACAGCACCTACCCAAAAGGCGGGGTTTCGTGTTCCAAAGACAGTTTTGTGGTTAATCAAACATTAGTTTTTCAAATCAAGTTTTGTGGTAAAAGTCCCGCCCTTCGGGTAGCTGCAAAACGTTGTGTGCAAGTTGAGAAAATTGGAATAGAGTAAAGAAATTTGAAATAGAAACAACACATAAAACCAACCCAACTCAAAAAAAACATTTGTATGACACAAGACTGGACTTCATTTACAACAAACATAGCCGTTAAATCAACTTTGAATACGATTTATGACGCTTGGACAAAATCGTCTGAAATTGAAAAATGGTTTTTAGAAACCTGTAAATATAAAGACTTGAAAAACAACACTTTAGACAGCAACAAAAATGTAACGTCTGACTATAACTATGAATGGACGTGGTTTTTATATGAAATTTTGGAAAAAGGAAAAATTACTCAATCAAATGGGAAAGATTTTCTTCAATTTACTTTCGCAGGAGATTGCTTAGTAGATGTTCAACTTAAAAAAATTGGAGAAAATATTCTTGTAACCCTAAAACAACATAATATCCCAACAGACGAAAAATCAAAATTTAATATCCGAATTGGATGTTTACAGGGGTGGACTTTCTACCTACTCAACTTAAAATCATTTTATGAAACAGGATACGATTTACGTAATAAAGACCCAGAATTAAAAGGAGTCAATAACTAAATAAATGACCAAAAAACCTGCACACAACATTGTGTATAAGCAATAGCGGGTTTCAGGTATTTTATGAAAGTTAGTGCTAAACCAAAAATTTAGTATTTTTAACAAGCATAGTGCTGAAAATCCACTACTGCTCATACACTCAACGTTATCGGTCAGCTTAAAAAACGACACCAACAATGAAATTGACAGTAATAATCATATTAACTTTTGGACTTCTTTCGTGTAATAACCCGACAGACAAAAACTCTGTTGACAATAAAACTGCAAAAGACAGTTTGGTTCACATTGACAGTTTTTACATAGACGAAAATGAAATTAAAGGTGGTTCTGAATACAAAGAATTTTATGATTGCGACTTTGACAAATTTGTAAATGATGCGAAGACACCAAAACTTGCAAAAGACATTTATCTCGACAAAGAATGGAACTTAAATAATGACAATGAAGCATTGGCGTTGCTTGACAGTTTAACAGCAAAAGACAAAAATTCAAGACCATTTTATTTTAAAGTTGTTACGAAATCAGAAAAGAAATCAGACGGCTATTATTCTGAAGGACTTGGATACGCAGGTTACAATTACGTTTTGAACAACACTCAAGAATTTGCTTCATACTTTGACAATAAACAATGTCACACAGACAATGATTTGGCGACTTGGGCAGACATTGTAATTATGGAATTTAGCATAAGCGGAGAAGGCAGCTATGACAAACCAATAGTTGACGACTACATAAAGAAATTAAAATCAAATTGTAAGAACTGTTCAACAACTCAAAATGAAACAATTAATAAATTTGGCTTGACTTTAAAAGAAAAATGGGACGAATTTTTGAAACAAACAGAATAACGGATGGACGAAAAGAAAGCCGAACCGATAACAGCACCTACCCAAAAGGCGGGGTTTCGTGCTCCAAAGACAGCTTTGTCTTTAATCAAACATTAGTTTTTCAAATCAAGTTTTGTGGTAAAAATCCCGCCCTTCGGGTAGCTGCAAACCGTTGTACCCAATTAAAACGAAACGCAGAATGAACTACATAGAACCACAACCATTTTTAAGGTCATTTACTTGCCCTCATTGCGGAACCTTATCTAAACAGGAATGGAGACGACTTGATTGGGAACATCAAAGAGGATATCAATACGAGGAGGAATATCCTATAAGAATTGGAACTTGCGACCATTGTAATGACAGTACTTTATGGGTTTTTGACAAATTATTATTTCCTGACAATGGAAACGCACCTTTTCCAAATCCAGAAATGCCTGAAGACGTTTTGAAATTATATAGAGAAGCAGCATCAATCCACTCTAAATCACCACGAGGTGCAGCAGCACTTTTGAGACTTGCGATTCAAGTATTGACTAAAGAATTAGGAGAAGAAGGAAAAAACATTAATACAGACATTGGAAATTTAGTTAGTAAAGGACTTCCAACTATTGTTCAACAATCACTGGATATTGTTAGAGTTACGGGAAATGATGCTGTTCATCCTGGACAAATTGATACAGATAATCCGGAAACTGTTGGACAGCTTTTTAAGTTGGTAAATGTCATCGTTGAATATATGATTGATTTGCCAAAAAGAGTTGGTGGAATTTATGACAGTTTACCCAATGGAAAGAAAAACGGAATTGAACAAAGAGATAAAAAATAACTGGGTACAACAATGGCTATAAGTAATTGCTTGTTCTCGCCTACTTCTGAAAATCCTCGCAGATTTTCAGTTTGGTGTGTACTTGCAAAGTTAAGTGCTAACCCACGCAACTACTCATAGCCGAGACCGTTGGTCAAAATAGTCGCTCCGCTCCCATTTTGACCAACGCGGGGCGGATTGCATCCGCTGTCGGACTGCGCCGTCGCTGCGCGACTACTTCGTCCAACAGCACATTTGCTAAATTACTTCGCTTGCAAACTTCGTTTCCGCTTCGTAACTTCGCAAATCCGCCCCGCGTTATGTGCCATTTTACAGATACCATCTGAAATTAATGAAACACACACTTAACCATATTCGCCTGTCTTGTGGCTGATAAAACACGGCAAATAAACTCCTATCTCTATTCATATTATCGAAGGTAAGTATAGCAAATCCTATACTCATAAACCTATTCAGCCACAAGTCAAAGAAGTGTACCTGAAAATCAAAACGGCACATAACAAGGTATTGCCAAAAGCGTGGCATCCGTTTTTTAATCAACTTTTTTACTTTATTCATCATTTTTATTTTAATTTAAGTCTTGTACTAATAATCCACGCCTTCGGCAATACCCGAAACGTTGGTCAAAATAGTCGCTCCGCTCCCATTTTGACCAACGCGGGGCGGATTGCATCCGCTGTCGGACTGCGCCGTCGCTGCGCGACTACTTCGTCCAACAGCACATTTGCTAAATTACTTCGCTTGCAAACTTCGTTTCCGCTTCGTAACTTCGCAAATCCGCCCCGCGTTATGCCTTATTATAAAATGACACGACAACTAATAGTTTACCTGACAATTTTCATTACTGCTTGCGGACAAAATTCACAATCGGCTGACAATATTTTAACAGACAGTAAAGAAGTCACTATTGACAGTGTACAGACTTTTTCAATAACCAACGCAACCGCTGACGACTTCAAAACTGCCAAGTCCAAATCACGGGACAAAATTCTTTACGATACGACAACATTTAAAAAGGTAAATGGAGAAATTAAATTACCAGTTGACAGAAAATGGAAGCCATTTGTAACATTCACTGACACATTATTAAACACTGACGAAACAGATATTAGAGAATATCAATACTTGGGACAGTTTGACAAAATTGGCTTTTACATTATAGGTGGCAGTTTTTGGGAGCATTATGAGTGCTACTTAATTGACAAACGTACAGGAAGACAAACAACAATTTGGAACACTCCTCTGATTTCACCTACTGACAAATTCATAGCAAATTTATCTATGACATACGGACTTGATGGAGTTCCAAACGGTCTTCAGATATGGCGTATAAATAGACAAGAAAATAACCAAGTAGAGCCAATTTCCTTAGTAAAACATTTAGAACTTGACCAACAAATTTGGGCACCAGACGACTTTGTTTGGGAAACGGATAATTCATTGATTTTAAAAGTTGTTGCGGTTGATAAGTTTATGAATGAAAATGGACAGCCAAATGAAAATGACTTTTACTATTTAAGACTACGAATTAAGTGATGACAGAAATAATAACAAGGCATAACAGCACCTACCCAAAAGTGGCGGTTCAGTGGTTAAATCAAGCTTTGTGCATCTATCAAAGTTTGTGCTTGGCTGACAGTGAAGTGCTTCGAAATCGCCACCTTCGGGTAGCTGCAAACCGTTGGTCAAAATAGTCGCTCCGCTCCCATTTTGACCAACGCGGGGCGGATTGCATCCGCTGTCGGACTGCGCCGTCGCTGCGCGACTACTTCGTCCAACAGCACATTTGCTAAATTACTTCGCTTGCAAACTTCGTTTCCGCTTCGTAACTTCGCAAATCCGCCCCGCGTTGGCTGTCATACCATCGAACCTCGGTGTAAAAATCACGGTTCTGACTTTGACAAATCTTTGAATCATATAAGAAACTGAATTTAGACTTAACAAAATGACGTTGAATGGTCTAAATTCATTTTCTATTTGGACTGACAAAAAAAATATTGAAGAAAAAAATCAAATCGCTGACTTAACAAAGTTTCAATTGTTTGACAACCAACGATTTTGAAAAAATACAGCATTGACAAATAAAAATAAATGATATTTTGATCTGACAAACCAATTTTCAGAAATATAGACAGTTTTACATTCTAAAAATTTGAAAATTAACACTTTAAAAAATTAACACATTGACATTAACAATATTATTAACCAAATAAATACAGATTTGACAAAGATATACATATTTGATTTTAAAATATAGAAAACTAACAAGTTAATATCATAAATAAAGTCTTAGAATTGAAAATTTAATCAAAAAATTAAAAATTTTGAGATTTTTCATAGCAGATTGACAAAAAGTTACTAATTTTACCAAAGTGAAAAAAAGGAATGGACAAAGGTACGCCAGCCAACATAGTATTTGCAAAAAAGCGTGATAAGTGCTTAACCAAAGTTCAGTAATTTTTTGTAACTTTGGTGCTTAATCGAAAGATAGTGCATTTTAAACCGCTTCTTCGCAAATACTTGACCGTTGGTCAAAATAGTCGCTCCGCTCCCATTTTGACCAACGCGGGGCGGATTGCATCCGCTGTCGGACTGCGCCGTCGCTGCGCGACTACTTCGTCCAACAGCACATTTGCTAAATTACTTCGCTTGCAAACTTCGTTTCCGCTTCGTAACTTCGCAAATCCGCCCCGCGTTGTGCACAAGCTGAATGAAACCGAAAGACTATCCTGAAATATTATACAAATATCGTTCTTGGAGTAACGAATATCACCGAAAAATAATTACGGAAAACCAATTATATCTTGCTTCACCCAAGGATTTTAATGACCCAATTGACTGTAGAATTGGAAACAATTACAGTTTACTTGACACTGACGAGAAGATAAAAGAGTATGCGGAAATAATAACCACAAGACATTGGGACAAAGTAATTGAAATGGGGCTTGACCCAAACCAAGAAAAAGAACGAATTATTAATGAATTGAAAACGGATTTAAAATCTGTTCAAAAAGGAGATGACGAAAACACATTTAAAATGCAGGATAAGCATTTTGGCGTTTTATCAATGAGTGCGAGATTTGACAGTATTTTAATGTGGTCACACTATGCTGATTTTCATAAAGGCTTCTGTGTCGGATTTGATGAAACTAAAATGAGGGAATCAAACTTATTTGGAAAAGGCGGACCTGTAACATACGACAATGAATTCCCAAAAATTGACCCGAGAAATAATAGGACACCTGAAAAATCTTTTTTACAGACACATTACAAAGCAAAAGATTGGAATTACGAAGAGGAATATCGGTTGACAAAGTTGTTTTTCCCTGAAGAACCAACTCAAGCGGACAGAATTGTATCTGTTCCAAACGACTTTATAACTGAAGTTGTTATTGGACTTAAAACGTCTAATAAACATAAAAATGAAATAATGGAAGTTTGTAACAGTAAACAAATTCCTGTGTATCAAATCGAACAGATACCTTTTGAATTTAAACTGATTAAAAAGCCAGTGCACAATTGTCGTATAACCGCAATTACGGCGGATTCGACTACGTCCGAATCCACTCGGAATTGCTTACGTCAGTGCTAAACCGAAAATAATTAACTTTAATCCCGTAACTGACGGTTATACGAGACCGTTGGTCAAAATAGTCGCTCCGCTCCCATTTTGACCAACGCGGGGCGGATTGCATCCGCTGTCGGACTGCGCCGTCGCTACGCGACTACTTCGTCCAACAACTGATTTGCTAAATTACTTCGCTTGCTAACTTCGTTGCCGCTTCGTAACTTCGCAAATCCGCCCCGCGTTAGGCTCAATTAAAAAGCAAAGAATGGCAAAAGAGAAATGATAAAAAAAGAAAGAAATCAAAGATTAATAACTGCAATGCTTTTGCTGTTGACCCATTTTTTTGTTCATTATCTGCGAACAATTGTTGTGGAAAACAATTGGAGCTCGACCTTCAAGTTTATATTGGGAATTATCCCTAGTTACTATTCCGTAATTGGTGGTGTCATTTTGTTTAATCTTTTTGAAAAGAAAAAGCGAGAACTTAGAACGCCGTTGTATGTAGGAGTTAATTACCTTTTATATGGAAATTAACAGGTGATTTCGGTAGAAAACTGGATTGGGTAGTACAGTAGACATTTGGGATGTTTGTGCAATTTTACTTGGAATTTTATCCGCCTACCTCATTGAAAAATTTTATTTTCTTAGAAATAGAAAAACTGAGCCTAACACTGCATAAAACGACAATAGGCTCGATTCCTCGCCGCGTTAGTATCCGTTGTCAAAAATAATGCCCGCTCCCATTTTGACCAACGCGGGCGGATTGTGAGTCCAGTTGTCGGATCGCGCCGCGTTGCGCGACTATTTCTGTCCAACAGCACATTTGCTAAATTAGGTTTTATAAAAAATAATCTAAAAAAGGTAAGCAAGAATTTAAAATTAGAGTGAGAAAAAATACCAAATTCAAAACTTACCTTATGAACAAAAGTACAACATTTTAGAGTTTCCCACAAAGTTAGCATTAGATTTATATAATAAACAGAGGAAACATCATGATTTATGCTTAATCTTAGAGTTTATAGGCAATTGGCTGTGTAATCGTAGATGGGGAAATCTATTTCACATGCCGTCACATGAGCGCACACCATTCGAGTCTTGTAAAGGAATTAAGTATGGGAAAGTTGCGCAAAAAAACGGTATCAAGATCTCATTTACCCATAATTATTGAGCAAAGTAATGGAGCATCTTTGGCTAAATTGCTTTATGAGTACTATGGTGTTTCGCTATCTGAAAAGAGAAGAAATGGTTTGCACTTCGATTGCAAAGAACTGAAAGGCAGCATTTTAGCAGGGAGACAATAGAGGGTGCCTTAGCTGCTACTATAGAAGACAGGTCAGTTTGTAGAATGTCCTTTCAATGGCACCAAAGAGAGCGAAGTAGAGGAGTAATGAACAATGCTTAAATCCCTAATAGTGAGTCAAAAATAACGATGGACGACAGGCCGAAAAGCCAAACTCCTTGATACCCATAGCTGAAGCAGGCGGTATTTTTTGGCTGGTTTAAAGACAATCAAGCAGAGTTATTAGCTGAAATGCGATTTTAGAAGGAGCAGGACTAGGGATTTATGCCTATGATTCAGGTGCAAAAAAGGACACGGTAGAGAGGAGCGGTGAAGTTATTGTTCTTATAACATAGAGAAAGCCGGATAAACGCTGGAAAAGAGCAAATTTTAACTACCTTATTAAGGTACAACGAGAACGAACTATTTGCAATAGCCATACCCATTAGTAAAATTGCCTACTTTAACCAATAAAAGGTGCAAAATCAGGCAGATGCAATGGAATTGCATACTGTTATTCGTCGTCATTGGTAAGTGGAAAATAAAATAATAACACTACAGAGATTGTATTTAAGAGAAGATAATTGAGATGCACTATCACGCACACTAATCAGACAATAGCACTTGTAGAACTATGGTTATCAGCATTTTAAATAAATCCGACATTAAAATCGCTCTGAAGTAATGGATTATTTTGCAGACCATTTCTTCAAGTGCATTGCTTTTTGAAGAAGATCTGTTTTTATAAGAAACCCTATTTACAAATTACGCTTGCAAACTTCGTTTCCGCTTGCATCTCGCAAATCCGCCCGCGTTAGTGGCTATTGTTGACGAGACAGTGCTGAACGAAAATAAGTGCAAGAAAATGACAAAACATTACGACATAAAATGGTTAACAGACAGCTTTGAAAGTGGCGACTCTTTGAAGTTCATATACTTCTGGGGACACACCAACAAATTCAACGAAGAAGTCGGCAAGTTTTGTTTTAGTCAATGGTTTGAAAGTCCTTTCACGGTTGAGAACAAGACATATAAAACTTCTGAGCATTGGATGATGTCGCAAAAAGCACTTCTCTTTGACGACAAAACAACCTTTGAAAAAATTTTAGCGGCTGACAAACCTGGAGAAGCAAAAGAACTCGGCAGGCAAGTTTTAGGTTTTGACGACCAAACTTGGAACGACAAACGATTTGATATTGTAAAGGTTGGGAACATTCACAAGTTCAATCAAAATCCTGCATTTGCTGACTTTCTAATAAAAACAGGCGACAGAGTTTTAGTTGAAGCAAGTCCAGTTGACATTGTTTGGGGCATTGGACTTTCGCAAGACAGCAACGACATTGACAATATTTATGCTTGGCGTGGACTTAATTTATTAGGTTTCGTTCTAATGGAGGTTAGAGATTTCTTCAAGGAGTTTGGACACTTCAAACCACTTGACAATGCACTACAAACACCTTGGACTATATTTCCAAACATTGACAAACACGATATGTTTTGGAGAATGGGAAAGGGCGAAGATTATTTAATGCAGTTCTATAAATATTATGGTGGACTTACCAACAGAGAAAAGACAATTTTTAACTTAACAAATCCTGCACCATATGACTGGACAGACATTTACGCATAGAAATACAACAGCCACTAACACGGGTTTTGCGTCAGGCGGGGTGATGTGCAAACTTGGAGCTTTGTGCAAGTAATGAACTTTAGTAATAAATTGAAACTTTGTGCTCCGAAACCCGCCCGAACGCAAAGCCCGAAACCGTTGGTCAAAATAGTCGCTCCGCTCCCATTTTGACCAACGCGGGGCGGATTGCATCCGCTGTCGGACTGCGCCGTCGCTACGCGACTACTTCGTCCAACAACTGATTTGCTAAATTACTTCGCTTGAAAACTTCGTTGCCGCTTCGTAACTTCGCAAATCCGCCCCGCGTTAGCGGTAATTTAAACAAACACCCTACAAACAATGAACATATTCAATAAAACATATCATACAGACCAAACGGACAAAAAACTCATCCAACAAATTTTGGATGGTAAGAAAACCGCTTTGACCCAACTCATTGAGCGACACCAACCATTTATTTATAACCTTGCTTGGAAACTGACAGGAAATATTTCAGATGCAGAAGACTTGACACAAGAAACATTGATAAAAATCATTTCAAATTTAAGCACCTTTAAGCAAGAAAGTTCATTTACGACTTGGGCTTATAGAATTGCAAAAAATCATTTTCTCAATAGCCAGTCACAGCCCTCGCATATTTTTGCCTCCAATTTTGAAGAATTGGGGATGCGTTTGGATAGTGCACCCAATATTGATTTGACAGATGATGAAATTTTAGAAAAGGCTGAAACGGTTCGTGAAGTAAGACTACAATGTTTATCAGGAATGTTACTTTGCCTAACAAAAGAGCAAAGAATGATTTATATAATCGGAGAAATTTTTGCAGCAGACCACAATATTGGTTCTGAAATTATGGAAATTACAAAGGACAACTACCGAATGAAATTGAGCAAAGCCCGCAAAGACTTGTATAATTTTATGCAAAACAAATGCGGTTTGGTCAATAAAGCCAATCCTTGTAGATGCCATAAGAAAGTAACCTTTGCCACTGAAAACGGAATGGTAGATGCCAAAAACCTGCTTTTCAACCGAACAGAATATTCAACCTTTAAAGAGCAATTAGAACCTGATGCTGATTTTTTGGTGGACGATTCCGAATTGAAAATTGCAGAACTGCACCAAGACCATAGTTTTAAAACCACTTTTGACAAGAAAAACTTCCTCGTAAAAATTTTGGAAGATGCCAATTGGCAAAGCCGCTTGAACTTGAACTAAAAATAATTTTCTCAAAGTCTTTACACATTCCAACATCTCTTGTCTAAATAAGAAAAGAGACAAGAAATGGCGTTAAAATTATTAGACAAAAGTCAGCCTCGACATATAAAATCGGGCATTTGGGCAAGTATTGTATCGGCTGTAATGCTGATTGGCATTGGCATTTTTTGGGTAGCTCATCCTGCTGCTGCCGAAGGTTCTTTTTCCATAGTTCCCGATTCGGATGCTGCGATACGCTTTGCAAAAATCACCGCCATTTTCAAAGCAATTGGCGATTTTCTACCTCCTATTTTCGTTTTACTAGCCATCTCTTTTCGGCAGTATAAGTTGGCAGGATACTTCCACTTGGTTACTCTTTTGTTGGTGATTGTAGTGGATATGTTTGTTTGGGGCAGCTTTGTTCCCAACGCAGGTGCAACGGATATTTTACAACATATTCCATTTGCCATTCCCATCATCATAGCGGCTTATTGCTTTCTAAAACCAACCTCTAAAAATTCATAATTATGCTACTATTCATCCGTATTTTCTTGGTGCTTTATGGACTTATTGCTGCTGCCACAGGCTTTATGGGGACAACAGCCAAATTCAACGCTTCTCTTACAGATGCAATGACCGACAATAATCATCGCTATGTTGCTGCTATTTGGATGGCTACATCCTTGGCGTTTTTCTATGTGGCTTGGAATCCGTCAGAAACGGCTTTGTTCCGATTTTTGATGATTGCTCTTATCATTGGTGGCATAGTCAGAGCTGCTGCATTGGTCAATTATCCGGCAACGCCTTTTCTCATTTTCCTGATTGCAATTGAATTGATTCCAACCGCTTTAATGCTTTGGTTTCACACCAGACTATTAAATGCAGGTTCACTTTAAAACCATTATTCATAATGAAGCAATCCAACCTAAAAGTATTGATAACAGGCGGAAGTTCGGGCATTGGTCTTGCACTTGCCAAAAAGTTTATTGACAACAAGAACACCGTTATAATTACAGGTAGAGATTTAGCCAAACTTGAAAAAGTAAAATCTGATAACCCAAAAATTATTTTTTTTCAAAGTGATGTTACTTCTGAAGCAGAAGTCAAAAAATTGGCAGACGATATTGACCAACAATTTGGTGGAATTGATGTACTGATAAATAATGCAGGCATAATGTGTTTGCTTGACACAGGTAACGAAGCCAACGACTTAACAAGACAGTATGCTGAAATTGATATAAATTTCAATTCGCCCGTTCGTTTGGTGCATTACTTTTTATCACAATTAAAGAAAAGTAAAGAAGCCGCTATCATCAATGTTTCTTCGGGTTTGGCTTATGTTCCATTTGCACAAGCACCCGTTTATTCAGCCACAAAATCTGCTTTGCATTTTTGGACAAGAAGCATCCGCCTTCACTTAAAGCCTCACAATATTAAAGTATTGGAGCTATTGCCACCAGTTGTAGATACGCCATTAGCACACGCTGCGGATATTGCCGAAGACGACAATCTAAAACCAATGCCATCAGAAAAATTAGCCGAAGCATTTTGGAAAGGTTACTTAAACAACAAAGAAGAAATTACACCAGGGATTTCCACACAGCTCAAATTGATGAGCAGACTTGCACCAAATTTTATATTCAAGCAACTGAATAAACAGCCTATTCCAAAAAAGTAAGACGATGAAAAATACAATCTCAATCATTGCCATCATTGGCATTGGTGCATTTGCAGGTAATATGCTCAATATCGGTTTAAGTCACGCCACTTATTGGCAATCGCTTGACCCAATAGAATTTATGAAATTCTTTGCTATAGATTTTCCATTGCTTTTAGTTCCAACGGCCTTAACACTATTACCAGCTTGGTTAGGTAGTCTTTTTGTGTTTGTGAAAAGCGACAAAAATTCTGAAAGCCGAAAATATTGGCGAATCGCCTTTTTGGGGTTAACCCTTACTATTCTTCAAACTTCGGTTTATCACTTGCCTATGAATTTGGATTTTATGGCTTTAAAATATGATGTAGTAACAGCAACAAGCAAATTGAACGGGTGGGTTTTTTCACATTGGATAAGAACTGGAATAGCCATTATTTCAGGTATTTATGCCATCAAAGGTTTTCAAAAATCAATAAAAAAGTAATTATGGACAATTTTACAATCATCAATTTACAAGCAATCACAGGTTCGATAGCTATATACTTGGGGTTCAGGTATTGGATTCAACCCAAAATTTCCAAACTTTCTATTCACGAAGCACTTTTACCATTTGTGTTCTTAAACACATTTCGGTATTTGGGTTTGTCATTTATGGCAAAAGAGCAGTTCTATGATGGCTTTCCAACCGACTTTTTAACCACAGTAGGACTATGGGATTTAAGCACCGCAATTTTAGCTATTATCACAAGCGTTGCATTAAAGACAAAATGGAAATTTGCTATTCCTTTGGTTTGGATTTTCAACATAGTTGGATTTGCAGATTTGGTAACCGCATTTCCTCAATTTTTCGGTTTAAAACTTTATAATCAAAACCTTGGCTTCATTTGGTTAATGTTTGTAACCTATGGTTTGACAACTTTTATGAGCCACATCTACATTTTTTACAGACTTTTTAGACCTAATCCAAAGGACTAAAATACTTGCTTGTACAGACGAGAGAAGAAAAACTACCGCTAACAGCGGTTTTGCGTAATGGGGGCTGACGTGCTTAAATGAAAATTAGTCCTTTTTATTTACATTTGTGTAAGGTTGAAAGTTAGTGCTTCCAAATCCCCCACTACGCAAAGCCGCAAAACGTTGGTCAAAATAGTCGCTCCGCTCCCATTTTGACCAACGCGGGGCGGATTGCATCCGCTGTCGGACTGCGCCGTCGCTGCGCGACTACTTCGTCCAACAGCACATTTGCTAAATTACTTCGCTTGCAAACTTCGTTGCCGCTTCGTAACTTCGCAAATCCGCCCCGCGTTACCACCAATGCTAAAAAGACAGACGACACAGCAAGACAATGACTAAAAATGGACTCGACATACAGACCATATCGACCAAGCGGACAGAATTTCAAGCTGACCGTGTTTTGCTATTAGGACAGGTGACAGAAAAGAAAGAGAAAGCCCACCCTTCGCATTTTTTAAAGTTTCTTTTTGCCAGCCGCACAAACGGCACATTGGGTTTTGCCCGACACACAAGCCAACCCTTCGCAAAACCCAAAGAGCCGTTTTTTGCCAACGCACCGACAATAATTCGTATTTTGCAATAATGTATTTGAATGAATAAATGATAGATAAAAAAACACTTTCTGAACGTGATATATGTACCAAGTTTATTACTCCTGCGGTTGAAAAATCGGGTTGGAATAAACTCACACAGCTATTGGAAGAAGTTTCGTTCACGGACGGAAAAATCTATGTTAGAGGTAAACTGACAGCAAGAGGAAATCAAAAACGGGCAGACTACATTCTGTATTACAAGCCAAATATTCCAATTGCAATTATTGAAGCCAAAGACAACAAACATTCAGTTAGAGCAGGAATTCAACAGGCTTTGGACTATGCACAAATACTTGACATTCCTTGTGTGTTCAGTAGTAACGGTGACGGCTTTTTATTTCACGACCGCACAGCAACAGACGGAAATATTGAAACTGAAATTGGTATTGACGACTTCCCTTCTCCGCAACAACTTTGGGAGAAATACAAAAAGTATAAAGGCATCACGACAGAAACGGCTGAAAAGATTGCTTCGCAAGACTATTATTTTGACGGCACAAACCGCAAACCAAGATACTACCAACAAATTGCAGTAAACAGAACAGTTGAAGCTATTGCCAACGGACAAGACAGAATTTTGCTTGTAATGGCAACTGGAACTGGAAAGACATACACAGCTTTTCAAATCATTCACCGACTTTGGAAAAGCGGAGCAAAAAAACGTATTCTGTTTTTAGCCGACCGAAACGCCTTAATTGACCAAACTCGCAGAGGCGACTTCAAGCACTTTAAAGATAAAATGACGGTGGTAAAACACCGACAAATTGATAAGAGCTATGAAATCTATTTGGCTTTGTATCAAGGTTTATCAGGTTCAGACGAAGATGCGAATGTGTACAAACAGTTTTCTCCTGACTTTTTTGACTTGATTGTAATTGATGAGTGCCACAGAGGAAGTGCAAAAGAAGACAGCAGTTGGAGAGAGATTTTATCCTATTTCAAAAATGCTACACATATTGGTTTAACCGCCACACCAAAAGAAACCAAAGAAACAAGCAACACCGAATATTTTGGAGACCCTGTTTATACCTATTCATTGAAACAAGGTATTGACGATGGTTTCCTTGCTCCTTACCGTGTGGTTAGAATTGGTTTGAATGTAGATGCCGAAGGTTGGCGACCAGACCAAGGCAAAACGGACAAAGACGGAAATATTGTTGAAGATAGAATTTATAACCGTAAGGATTTTGACCGCAATTTGGTTATTGAAGAAAGAACAGAACTTGTTGCAAAAAAGCTAACTGAGTTTTTGAAAGGTTACGACCGCTTTGCTAAAACCATTGTGTTTTGTGTGGACATTGACCACGCTGAACGTATGCGAACCGCTTTAGCCAAACAAAATGCTGATTTGGTAACAGAGAATTACAAATACGTAATGCAAATAACGGGCGACAATGACGAAGGCAAACGGGAGTTGGACAACTTCATCAACCCCGAAGAAAAATATCCTGTTATTGCCACTACTTCTGAATTGATGACTACTGGCGTAGATGCACAAACTTGTAAAGTAATTGTATTGGATGCCAACATCAATTCAATGACCAAGTTCAAACAAATTATTGGACGTGGAACCAGAATCAATGAGGAATACGGCAAAATGTATTTCACCATTCTTGATTTTAGAAATGCAACCGATTTGTTTGCCGACAAAGATTTTGACGGAGACCCAATTCGTGTAAAACCAGTTTCACAAGACGAAGATTTATCATTGGTAGTTATTGAGGAAGAAGAAAACACTGTAACCGTTTTAGACGAAGCAACAGGCGAAGAAATCAAATTTGAAAAGGCTACAATTCGCTATCCTGATGGTTCAAAATTAGGTGGCAATTGGGTAGCCAAAGAGCCAAACCAACAAAGAGAAAAGGTGTATGTAAACGGTGTAGATGTTTCAGTTTTGGTGAGCCGTGAAATGTATTTTGACCAACACGGGAAACCCATCACCACCAGTTTAAAAGACCACACCAAAGAAATCATCAAAGAAAAATTTGCTTCGTTGGACGACTTTTTAAATAAATGGAATACCACCGACCGCAAAGAAGCCATCATTGCCGAATTGCAAGAACAGGGCGTTATGGTTGAAGCTTTGTATGATGCCGTGAACAAAGAAGTGGATTTGTTCGACTTGATTTGTCACGTTGCATTTGACCAACCACCATTAACCCGAAAAGAAAGAGCTAACAACGTAAAGAAACGAAACTACTTTACCAAGTATGGCGACCAAGCCAAAAAAGTGTTGGAAGCCTTGTTAGACAAATATGCTGATGAAGGCATTACCAATATTGAAAGCATAGAAGTATTGAGAGTAAATCCGTTTGATGAATTTGGTTCACCGCTTGAAATCATCAACGAGTTTGGCAGCAAAGAAAAATATTTGCAAGCCGTAAAAGAATTAGAAATTGAATTGTATAAAACAGCATAAGAAAGAATGAGCAATATAGGAGGCATAGTAAAAAGTATTCAGAACATAATGTGGCAAGACACAGGCCTAAATGGTGATGCACAACGCATTGAACAATTGGGCTGGATGCTTTTTCTAAAAATATTTTCAGATAAAGACAAAGAATTAGAGTTACTGGACGAGAACTACAAATCTCCCATTCCCGACAAATTTCATTGGGTAAAAGAAAAAGGCAATTGGGCAGGTGATGATGAAGGAATGACTGGTGATGAATTGCTGAATTTTGTTGACCGTGAATTATTCCCTGCACTTCGCAATTTAGATTTAAGCACAGGCAACCAACGGGCAGTTATTGTTCGTGAAGTTTTTGAAGGCAATAACAACTATATGAAAAGCGGTATCAACATTCGTAAGGTGTTGAACAAGCTGAACGAAATTGATTTTAACATTGCCAAAGACCGTCACGCTTTTGGCGAATTGTACGAAACCATTTTAAAGGAATTGCAAAGTGCAGGCAAAAGCGGTGAGTTTTATACACCCAGAGCCATTACGCAATTCATTACGGAAATAATAAATCCGCAATTGGGCGAAAAAGTGCTTGACCCTGCTTGTGGAACTGGTGGTTACTTGACTTGTGCCGTTGAGCATTTGAAGAAACAAGCCAAGAATGTAAAAGACAGAAAAAGCATTGAAGAAAACATTGCAGGTTGGGAATACAAACCTTTACCTTACTTATTAGCAACCACCAATTTGATTTTACATGACATTGAAATTCCGAATATCAAATTTGGTGATGCTTTAGACCAACCGTTAAGCAACTATACAGAAAAGCACCGAGTAAATGTGATATTGGCAAATCCGCCTTTTGGAGGCATTGTAGCCAACAACAACGAAACCAATTTTCCACAAACTTACCGCACCAAAGAAAGTGCCGATTTGTTTTTAATCCTGATGATTCATTTGCTAAAGCAAGACGGACGAGCAGGAATTGTATTGCCCGATGGCAGTTTAACGGGCGATGGTGTAAAACAACGCATACGACAAAAACTATTGGAAGATTGCAATCTGCATACCATTATTCGTTTGCCAAATTCCGTTTTTCAGCCCTATGCAACGGTGGCTACCAACCTATTGTTTTTTGACAAAGGAAAGCCCACCAAAGACATTTGGTATTACGAACACCGAATGCCCGAAGATTACAAAGCATACAGCAAAACAAGACCAATTCAGTTAAAGGAGTTTGAGCCGATTAAAAAATGGTGGAACAAACGAAAAGAAAGTGAAGTAGCGTGGAAAGTAAACATTAAAACCATTATTGAACGTGGCTATGATTTGGACGTTAAGAATCCAACTAAAAAAGAAGAAGAACAAGAACACAGCAGTGCAGAATTGATTGAAATGCTCAAAGGCAGCTTTAAGAAAAGTAATCATTTGCTTGAACAACTAATTAAGGAAATCAAATGAGCCTATTGAGAATTGATGAAATATTTAACTTTGAAAAAGGTGTTTTGCAAAGTTCAAAGTGTGTTCCAGGTGAGTATGATTTTATCACGGCTTCATCTGACTGGAAAACGCACAATGAATATACTCACGACTGCGAAGCATTGATATTTGCTGCTGCTGCATCAGGTTCGTTGGGCAGAACACATTATGTAAACGGCAAATTCATTTCAAGCGACTTGTGTTTTATCATCACTCCAAAAGACCAAGAGAACTTACCTGTTGATTTAAAGTTTTATCACATTCTTTTCAATGAATTAAAAGATGAAATTGTACGAAATACAAAAGCAGGTACATCAAAAGAAGCGATTGGCTTAGGTAGTTTCGGGAAATATCAGTTGCCATACTTTGACATTGACACACAAATTGAAATCAAGAATCGGTTTGTCAAATCGGAAGACTTAAAATCAGACCTTTCAAACGAATTAAACTATCAAGTTGAATTAGTAAAAAAACTCCGTCAGCAATTATTGCAAGATGCGGTGCAAGGCAAATTGGTAGAGCAAAACCCCAAAGACGAACCAGCCAGTGAATTGCTCAAAAAGATAAAAGCAGAAAAGGAAAAACTGATTGCTGAGAAAGTAATTAAGCAAGGAAAAATACAAGAGGCAGAAAAACAAGAAGAACTATTATTTGAAATTCCTGACAATTGGGTTTGGTGTAATCTTGATGAAATATCAAAAAATATAACCGATGGAACGCACCAAACACCAACTTATACAAAAGAAGGTAGAATTTTCCTTTCTGCTCAAAACATTAAGCCTTTCAAATTTATGCCTGAGGAACACAAATTTGTTTCCGAAGAAACTTACCAAGAAATAATCAAAAACAGAAAGCCTGAAAAAGGCGATATTCTCATTGCTCGTGTTGGAGCAGGTATAGGCGAAGCAGCGGTAATAAACCAAGAAATAGAATTTTGCTTTTATGTTAGTTTAGGACTTGTTCAGCCATTCAAAGAATATTTAAATACTGAATACTTAGCATTGGTAATTAATTCACCTTACGGTGTGAAATATGCTAAAGGAAATATTTCAAGCAAAGGAGGTTCGGCAGGTAATTTTAATCTAGGTCGAATTCGTTCTTTCCTAATACCACTTCCACCACTAGCAGAACAAAATCACATCGTTCAAAAATTAGATGAACTAATGCATTATTGCAATGAGTTGGAAGCAAGCATCAAACAAAGTGAATCACAAAATGAGAAACTACTGAAACAGGTTTTGAGAGAAGCGTTGAGGAAAGAACCGGTTGAAGTTTAAAATAAAAAAGAATGTCTGTAGAATCTAAAAATCAATTATTCCGTTTAGCAGCAGTTCTTTATGCTGACAACACGTATGAGGTTGCACCAAAAACCATCATCAGAAAAGTCATTGAATCTGCCCTTTTAATCAATGGTAACAATGCAATCAATATTCATCAACTTATTGATTTAATTCACGATTCCTACAATCTGCATTTAATTGAAGAAGAAGTAAAAAGCATCGTTACCAGTGAAAAGGAGGATGGTTTTTTAGTAAATGAAAAAAATGGTGATACAATAGTTTGCTTACACGAAAAACGTAAGCAAGTGATTGAATCGAAAATCACCAATAAAACAATTGACTATTTTATTAACGAATTTGAAAAAGAGAGGGAAACGCTTGTTACAGGTAGCAACACCAAGGAAATAATTTACCGCTTCCTTTACGAGTTACTAAGTACAAATATTGAAAGTTTTAAAAAATTGCTTGACAGCAAAAAGAAAATTGAAGACCTTATAAACGTTGAATCCCATACCTATACAGCAATAGAGAGAGAAATAATAAATGAGTTCTTGACTTGGGATAACAACGAAAAGAACAAAGCAATTTTTGACATTGCCAGCTATGCTTTGGAATATTGTATGATTTCAAATAATAGCGGAGCAACTCATATTCAATTAAACAATCTAAAAAACAAAACATTTTACCTTGATACGAATGTAATTTTCAGAGCCTTAGGAATAAATGGCCTGAACAGACAAAACCGAACCAATACATTTTTAAGAAAATTCCTTGAAGCAAACACTCAACTTGTTATTTCAAAATTCAGTGAAACTGAATTTAAAGACACAATAGCCTTTTATCTTGACAAACTCAAAAGAACACCACTCAACAGAAAAATTAATCCTGAAATCTTTCAAGAAAAGTATTTCAAAAGTCTAAGTGATGTTTACGATTTCTACTACAAATGGCGAGCAGGAAGAGCCAATGACAGTTTAGAATTATTCGAGGGTTACATTATGAGCCTTTACGAAAAATTCAAAGTTGATTTTAAAGTAACCACTGACTACAAAATACCATTTGACGAGAAAGACGAAAAGACTGAAAAAACCATCAATGAATTATCTGCAAGCATATGTTCTTATAAAAACACCGATGGTGCAAGACACGGTGTTAATGGAGATAACATTGATGCTTTAAACATCCTGCTTGTTGAAACTAAGCGTGATGGCAAAAACTCCAATATTTTTGAAACCAAACAATTTATTGTTTCTACCGACCAGTCATTAAGACGTTGGGACTATTATCGCAATACAGTTACTCCAATCGTAATTCTGCCAAGTCAATGGCTAAGTATTTTGTTGCGTTACATTAATAGGTCAAATGACGACTTTAAGAGTTTTGTTAGCTTTCTAAACTTACCAAGCAGCGAATCTCAAATTGACAGCGAAAAAATCCATATCATTTTGGCGGGTATCAGTGAAATGACTGAAAACTTTGACCAACAAAGGTTTATTGTTCAAGCACTAGTACAAAAGAAATTTGACGGCATTTTAGAAAAAGGTATAAAAGACGATGAAATACTTGAACGAACGAAAACCTTTGCTAAAACTGAACTTGAAAAGAAAGTTGAAGAAATTGGAAGTAAGCACGATAATCTAAAAACTGAACTCGACTCACATAAACAAACAACAAGCAATAAAATTGGAGAACTTGAACAAAAGACAAGTGAACAAACAAGAGAGTTATCTAAGAAAGAGCAAGAGAATAAGGCATTAAAAGAAGCGTTGCAAGAAAAACATATTGCAGAGAAAATTGCCGACTGGAAAAGACCTGCATATTGGCTATTGCCATTGATTGGTTTGATTATATTATTCTACTTCTTCCAATTATGCTGTTCCGATTGGCAGTATAATTACGTTCAACAACTGGTAAACTTCATCGACAACAATCCAAGTGAAACCAAGCGAGACTTAATGAAAGGAATAAATGGAGCATTGGCATTGGCAATTGCATCTTTGATTTACTTCTGTTGGTGCAGACTTATTTCAAAAAGTAAAAAGGAAGAAAAAATACATAGTATAATCGATAAAATTCCGAATGAATACAAATAGCCCACGCATTTTGCAAGCACATTGCCAAAGCCCCACAAGCCCAAGCACAGACCAAAGCTTTGTCAAAGAGCTTGCAAAGCCAACCCAAGAAAAAAAGAAATTTTAAAAAATGCCCCACCGCACGACAAAAGAAAATAAAAATGACAGCAACATTTAGACTGACAAACCACGGCAGACAAGGAAGCACTGGTGGTAACATGCGTTTGGCGTCATGCGGGGTGACGTGCTTAAATTCAAGTTCAGTTTTCCAATTGGGCTTTAGTGCTAGGTTGACAGTTTTGAGCCCTGAAATCCCGCACGAACGCCAAGCGCAAAAACGTTGGTCAAAATAGTCGCTCCGCTCCCATTTTGACCAACGCGGGGCGGATTGCATCCGCTGTCGGACTGCGCCGTCGCTGCGCGACTACTTCGTCCAACAACTGATTTGCTAAATTACTTCGCTTGAAAACTTCGTTTCCGCTTCGTAACTTCGCAAATCCGCCCCGCGTTACCAGCAATTTTAAGACGACACAATGCAAGAAATGAATGCCTTCACCATTATAGCAACCTTAATACTTTATGGACTGACATTTCTATGCTTTTTCATTCCGTTCAAAAAAGGACAACGTCAGACTGGATATATCGTAGGAGTAACTTTAGCGGTAATAATAACTCTGACACTAATCGGACATTTAGACTTTCTAGTAATTTTTATTTGGCCTGTGATTATTATGTTCCAAATAATTTTCATTTCCTACTGGGCTTTTATCGCTTTTAATAGAAAGAAAACAGGACTGGTAATTGCGACAATCTTGACCATTGGATTTCTTTTACTAATAATGCAACCTTGGATTTCTGACTGGACATTCAGTAAAAAAGATGCGACCAAAATTCTCCGCTTCCACAATATTGAATTGAAAGACGATTTCAAAATCTTAAAAAACGAAGCAAGAGGTTTTAGAGACTACTACGAGACCTTTACTCTTAAATTATCGGACAATGATTTTAACCGTATTTCCCAGACAATAAAGAACTCTAAAAACTACAAAGGACATTTTACAAATTATTCTAACCTTCCGACAGCAGACTACAAAACTGCCGACACTATAGACTTTGAAACAGACAATCATTTTGAGAGAGAATATTGGACAAACTCAAAAACGGAAAACGGTACTTTTCATTTTCGTTTTCAGTTAGACAAACAAAACAAAGAATTAAGCTACATTGGAAGCGATGAATAAAAAAACTGCTGGTAACACGGGTTTGGCAAAAGTGGCGGTTCAGTGCTCCGCAGACACATTTGTGGTTAATCAAAGTTTGGTTCTCCGCATCAACATTTGTGGTGAAAATCGCCACCTTCGCCAAGCCCGAAAACGTTGGTCAAAATAGTCGCTCCGCTCCCATTTTGACCAACGCGGGGCGGATTGCATCCGCTGTCGGACTGCGCCGTCGCTGCGCGACTACTTCGTCCAACAACTGATTTGCTAAATTACTTCGCTTGAAAACTTCGTTGCCGCTTCGTAACTTCGCAAATCCGCCCCGCGTTATAGGCTATGTTAGGACAATTACTTAAACGACAAAACCGAGACAAAACAAAAAATAAATTTAATTGCGATATGACCAAACAAATCATTAAAGACACATTAAATGTATTTGCTTACATAGTAATTATGTCAGCAATCATTAGTTGTAACTCTAACAGCAAAACAGATAGGAAAAATAATCCAACTGAAATTTCTGAAAATGAAATTATTCCTGACACCGTTGTTCAGTTTTTATTAAATTCAGCTTCCAATGATTTTCGTAATCATCAACCACCGACACATATTGATTTTCGTAATGTAAAAATTGGCTATACAAAATCAACTAACAACGAAAAAACTTTTATTTTATGTGGTGAATTTCTATCAAGAGAGAATAAAGAGTGGATAGAGTTTGCAACAATAAAGACATCAGGATACGAACAATATATTGGAAAAACGCAATATTGCCAAGACGCAACAATGGTTTTGACAGGCGAAAATCTATCAATTGAATTAAAGAATAAATTGACTGAAAAATGAAAAATTTGGCAAGCAAAGGCTTACGAAATAGTGTTATCGAAACTCGTTAACACTAACGACAACTAGTAAATGAATTGTAACAAGCGACAAAAAGAAACACAGCCTACAACATCGTATTGGCAATAGTGGGGCTGACAGTTGTAAACTCAACATTTGTAATTCTATTGGGCATTTGTGCAAATGTTGGGCTGACGTTTTCCAAATGCCCCACCATCGCCAAGCTGCAAAACGTTGGTCAAAATAGTCGCTCCGCTCCCATTTTGACCAACGCGGGGCGGATTGCATCCGCTGTCGGACTGCGCCGTCGCTGCGCGACTACTTCGTCCAACAACTGATTTGCTAAATTACTTCGCTTGAAAACTTCGTTGCCGCTTCGTAACTTCGCAAAGCCGCCCCGCGTTGGCGGTCATTGTAACGAACGACACTACAAAAAAACAAGCGGATAACAAATGACAAGACTTGACCCGATAATTGCCGTAAAAAAAGTTGAAGAAAGTGCCAAATGGTACTGTAAAATCTTTGGATTTAATAGAGCTCACGGTGGTGACCATTTTGCTGTTTTGACAACCAAGGACAACGAAATTGTACTTTGTCTGCACGCTTGGGAAACAGACAATCACCCATCAATGACCAACCCGAATATAACGCCAGGAAACGGACTGTTGCTTTATTTTAGGACAGCTGATTGGAAAGAAATAAAACAAAATCTTGACAAAATCGGGTGGACAATTGAAAAAGACATTCAACAAAATGTAAACTCTCTTAAACAAGAGTTTTCGTTCAGAGACCCTGACGGATATTTTATAACGGCAACTGAATTTCATACTTATGAGGGCTAAATTTTTTTTACAAATGGACAACATATTCAAAACTTACAAACCTGACAATTTTCATACAGTAACACCGTATCTTTTTGTTGACAATCCACAACTTTTGATTGACTTTTTAAAGAACGCCTTTCTTGCAAAAGAAATCAACCGTTCCATCAATCCGACAAATGGAGATATTGCTAACTGTATTTTGCAAATTGGCGACACTTGCTTTATGATTAGTCAAGCCCGTGAACAGTTTGAAGGAATGAAAACGGCACTTTATCTTTTTGTTGACGATGTTGATGCTATCCATAAGAGAGCGGTTGACAACGGTGCAAAAATTGAGTTTGAACCCGGAAATATGCCATACGAAGACAGACAATCAGGAATAATTGACCCTTGTGGAAACTATTGGTGGATTTCAAAACGACAAGTAGAAAAAGGTTACCACGAATGATAAAAATTGTGAAAGAAAGAAAACAACGAACCGCCAACATCGTATTGGCAATAGGCGGGCTGAACAGCTTCGATTGGGCAGATGTGCAAAATTCATCTTCAGTTCTTCAATTGAGCTTTAGTGCAAATAATCCCGCCCATCGCAAATCCGCCCCGCGTTAGCGGCAAGCATAAAACGACACACCCTAAAACTTGAAACGATTAAAAAAGTGACTTACAATATTCGCAGACAATTAACACTATTCGTAGACGTAAAAGACGCTGAACATATTGAACAAATTAGACAGGAATTTAACCCAAGACAATTTCACTTAATAAAGGCTCACGTTACTTTGTGCAGAGAAGATGAAATAAAAAACCTTGAACAAGTAATATCAAACTTGTTTTTGCTGACACAGACTGAATTAAATATCAAGTTTGGAAAAGTTGAAAGGTTTGACAACGGGAAAGGACTTTTACTTCCAGCAACTAACAGTAATGAAGAGTTTGACAATTTACGCAGACAAGTTTTAAGTGGACTTATTGACAATCCAAGAAAACAAGAAGTACATATAACTTTAATGCACCCAAGAAACTCAACCTGTACAGACAATATTTTTAAACAAGTAGAAACAATAAATTTGCCGACAATACTGAATTTCAAAAAAATCAGCCTTATTGAACAAAAAGACGGCGGACAATGGAAAATTTTGCAGGAGTTTAGTTTGGCAAACAAAATGTAGAACTGAAAGAACGCCAGCCCCCAACATCGTATTGGCGATGGTGGGGGTGAAGTACAAAACTCAACATTTGTAATTCTATTGGGCATTTATGCAAATGTTGGGCTGACGTTTTTCAAATGCCCCACCATCGCAAATCCGCCCCACGTTGGGTGCAAGCGTAAAAGACGACCGTGCCAATGAAAACAAGCTATATATAATCAAACAATCCAATCCGACAACTTGAAGCAATAAAAAAAATATTTTTGAAATCTGTGATTTTTTGAAAGGACTTGCGAATAATTGATTAAACAAGTTTCACTTAAAAAAAATCGCAAAATGAAGAATTTAAAAATTTATGCTTTTCTAACCTTCCTTTTTTTAGGGAGTACTTCTGTTTCCGCTCAAAGTTTATTGGATTTGTATTTCGGTGGCAACAAAGACAGCTTGACAATTGAAGCTACTAAACTTATACATACACCTGAGCCGACATTTAACCCGCCAATCCAAGTAACCGACCCAGAACCAGGATTAATTGCAGAAATGGGATTTGAACAGGTTTATAAATCAGAAAACCGATTTTTTACTGTACGTGACAATAAAAAAATCTTTGCCTATAGGTTTGCCAAACAATCTAACAATACAATCATACTTATTCACGGAGTAGCGAGTAGCGCATACTTATACAACAAAACGGCAGGATTACTACAAGAAGCGACCCAAGCGGAAGTTTACGCTATTGATCTAAGGGGACACGGACAATCTGAAGGAAACAGAGGTGATGTTGATTACATTAATCAATATGTTGATGATTTAGCTGATATTCTAAGAACAATCCGCAAAGAGAAACCCAATGGGAAAATAATCATTGCCGGTCATTCAATGGGTGGCGGAGTAGCATTGCGATACGCAATGGCAAAGCAATATGAACAACCTGATGGCTTTTTACTTTTCGCACCGCTAATCGGACATAACTCACCTGCCTTTCCTCAAGCACAAGCCAACGAAAATATGGATGAAGAACCATTTATGAAAATTCACATTGAACGGATAATTGGTTTGACTATGCTCAATGAAATTGGAAATCACGATTATGACAGTTTGCCCGTATTATTTTTCAACTTACCTGAAGCCGTTCCCTTAACAAAATATAGCCATCGTGCCAATAAAAGTATGGCTCCAGATGATTATGTGGCAGGGCTGAAGGCAGTTGATAAACCGTTACTTGTATTAATGGGAAGCGAAGACGAAGCTTTTTCGCCGGAAGCGACCAAAGAAGCCATTTTAAAAAATAGCAATGGAGCGTTTCAAATAATAGGCAAAGCTTCGCATAATGGAGTAAGATATAACTCACAATCTTTTACTTTTATCAAAGACTGGTTTTCGAAATTATAATGCACAGAAAAAAACAACAGCAATTTTTTCAAGAAATCATTGAACAACATAAAGGTATTTTGTTCAAGGTTGCCCGCACGTACTGCCCTGATGAAGAAGAACGACAAGACCTCATACAGGAAATGATGATTCAGATTTGGCAGTCTGTTCACAAATACAATGACCAGTATAAAATTACAACTTGGTTGTATCGTATTTCACTAAATGTTGCTATCTCATTTTATCGTAAAAGTTCAACAAGAGCAAAGAAACATACGGTGCTAAATGAACAAATGGCAGAAATGCCAACCGAAGAAAAATCCGAAAATGAACAGCATCTAAATTTGTTGAACCAATTTATTGGCGAACTAAAAGAGATAGACAAAGCATTGATGATTTTGTATTTGGAAGACAAAAGTCATATTGAAATTGCTGAAATATTGGGAATATCTGTAAGCAATGTGGGGACTAAAATGGGACGTATAAAAAACAAATTAAAAACACGATTTTCACAATTATAAACATAAAAAAATGAAAGAATTAGAATTAAAAAAACTTTGGCAAGATACCAATGAAAAATTGGAAGAAAACTTTGTCATAAACAAAAAAAATATAGATGAAGTAACCCGAGTAAAGGTTCATAGCATTTTAGGTTCAATGAAGCCTATTAAAATATTTGCGCTATTGGTCGGTATTTTATGGGTGGGTATAGGAATGATTGCTTTGAGTTCAATTTATTTAAACTCATTTAATGAAGCGAATAAGTTCTTTCTGTTTTCGGCTTCTATACAAGTAGGGCTGACCGCCATTTCATTATATATTTACCTTTATCAGCTTATCACTATCTACCAAATAGATATAACAGAACCGATTATTAGGACACAAGAGAAATTGTCAAGCCTAAAAATATCAACGCTTTGGGTAACTCGTCTTCTCTTTCTTCAACTTCCTGTTTGGACAACTTTCTGGTGGAACGAAACTATGTTAACAGATTGGGGTATTTTGCAATGGGTAGTAACATTGTTTTTTACAATTTCATTTACTGTTATTGCTATTTGGTTATTCTTCAGCATTAAATTTGAAAACAGAAATAAGAAATGGTTTCAACTCATTTTTAGTGGAAAAGAATGGACACCACTAGTGAAGTCTATGGAACTTTTAGAACAAGTGGAAGACTATAAAGGACAGAACGCCAGCACCTAACAATGTATATAAAAAATTGCTATTAAGTGCTTAATTTAAAGGTCTTTTTGTATTTTTAAAATCATTGCTAAACCGAATATTTAGTACTTATTTACACGCAAATTTTCATATACTGAACCGTTGCGCTGAAATTACTTCGCTTGCAAACTTCGTTTTCGCTTCGTAACTTCGCCAATCCGCCCCGCGTTATAGGGCATTTTAAAAGACGACACAGTGCAAACAAGAAAACATACAGCCTGGAAGAAAAACCGAAAATTTGGTGACGTAATGGGTGGACGAAAAAGACCCAAACTTGCGGACAATATTTTCAATAGACAACACAACTTGACAGCCCCTAACGAAGGACAAGAAATCCCAATTTTCATTGTTGACAATCCCTCACGTGACTTTTATTTCCCTGTGACAGTTGACGAAGTAAAAGAAATACTTGGACGATTACCAAAAGACCATACAGACCATTTAACTCACATTTGGTTTCAAAAAATTAAAAAGACTGACTATTTGGACGGAAAAACATTTCAAGGTTCTTTTGTTTGTGGAAGTGGTGTGTACTTAATCATTCTCAATCCATTTCCGACTGACAACAAAATGAGATTTGGAAAGAAAAAGCCATTAACGAAAATCTTAAACTATTATAAAGACTTTACGACAGACTTAAAAGAAGACGAAGACGGGTGGTATTTAAAGTGGACTGAAGAAAAGATTAAAAAATATTACTTGGAAAATCTACTGTTACACGAAATCGGACACTCAATAGACAGTTTTTATAAAAGATATTGGAGCAAAGCGACTGAGCAAAAAAGAGAAAATTGGGCTGACAATTATGTCGCAGTTTGGGCAGACCAAATAAGAGAAAACTATGAACCGAATGAGAAAAACGCCCTATAACAGCACCTACCCAAAAGTGGCGGTTCAGTGGTTAAATCAAGCTTTGTGCTCATATCAAAGTTTCTGCTTGGTTGACAGTGAATCGCTTCGAAATCGCCACCTTCGGGTAGCTGCAAACCGTTGGTCAAAATAGTCGCTCCGCTCCTATTTCGACCAACGCGGCAACCTAAGTTAAAGACATTATATTTACAAACAATAAAATCGAAATAAAATGATAAGTAAAAATTCAATCGCAGTAACAGGAAGTAAATCTTCCTATTTTTCAAAACCAAACAGCTTAAATGCCTTGTTAGTTTTAGTTTCAGGAGTATGTATGATGTTCTTGTTTTCATCAAACATTTCCAATGTCTCAAATAATGTCCTTGCTTCGATGGGTGAGTTAATAAACCCTCAACCAAAGCAAAATGCTTCGAATTTTATTATGACCGAGAATGATGAAACAGAGGAAGCTTTATCAACCGACATACCCACAATTGTATCAGACGCTCAAGCATTCTACAATTCGCTTAGTAGCACACAACAAGCTCAATGTATGCAAACATACACTAACACATTGGCTCGAAAATGGAGCAATCTACCTTGTGGTTCTGGGTGTAGAAATGGAGTGCAGTTGGGCGATTTAAACGCTACACAACTTGCCCTTGCATTAAAAGTGATGGAAGACGCATTGGGTTCTACGACAAACAATGGATATGACGAGCTTCTTTCCATCAATGTAGCAGAAGATGCTTTAGTCAACGCAGGTGCTAATAGTAGTCAATATAATTCAGGTTTGCGGTGGATAGCCTTTTTAAACGCTCCGAGTGCAACAGGTGCTTGGATGCTACAATATGGAGGACACCACTATGCTGCCAATATTTCATTTAACAATGGACATTTCATTGGGGCAACCCCATTTTTTGTAGCCTTAGAACCTGCTACATTTACTTACAATGGAACATATTATGCACCTATGGAAGATGAACGAGATGCTTTTAGAGCGATGTTGGCTTCATTAAGCACAACTGAATTTAATACTGCAAAACTGAGCACTACATTCAGTGACTGTTTGATGAGTCCAGGTGAAAGCAACGGAAATTCCAATACTTTTCCAACAACCAAACAAGGGCTCGCTGTTAGTGGGCTAACAACAACACAGAAAAATCTTGTGTTGGCAGCTATTGAAAATTATACAGACGATGTTGATTCTACCTTAGCAGAATCCTTAATGGCATTATATACCAATGAAATTGACCAAACTTATATTGCTTTTACAGGAAGTGCGACCGTTGGAAGTGCTACATCCTTTTTAAATGCAAATAGTAATTATGTTAGAATAGATGGACCAACTGTTTGGATTGAATTTGCTTGTCAAAATGGAGTTGTTATCCAAAATCAAATTCATTATCATTCTGTTTGGAGAGACCATAATAGTGACTATGGCGTAGATTTAACAGGAAGTGCGATTGATGAATTTACCGTAGGATTAAACGAAATTGAAAATGTTAAACCACTTAAAGTATATCCAAATCCATCTTCACAAATGATTAAAATGGATTTTCCACGTCAAACTTTAAATGCAACTGTAAATGTGATTGATATTACGGGTAAAATAGTGTCTTCCTCAAAGGTTAGCGGTAGTAATTTAGATTTAAATATTGAGAGACTTACGTCTGGCACTTATTTCATTACGGTAACAGACAAATCAGGAGTATTCAGAGGAAAATTTCTTAAGAAATAATGAGAAAATTTGTCTTATCGTACTTTCTTACGATAATTACTCAATTAGTAATGGGGCATCCAATGCCCCATTCTATTATATCGCTGGATGTGAGCAGCAAAGAAGTGAAAGCAGAACTAAAACTCCCCCTTAATGAGCTTCAATTAGCCGTTCCTTTCGATGTTACGACCAATGCGAATTCACTGTTGGAACGAAGTGAAAATGAGCTTAAAGAATATATTTTATCACACATTCAACTAAAAGATGAGTTTGGTAAATTATGGAATATTCAAGTCAAAGATTTTAAATTATCAGAAGACAAGCAAACAGCTACTGGAAAATATCAGGAACTCACGGCCTATTTACTACTGACACCGCCAGCTGGCAGCGATTTGCGAAAATTTGTATTGGAGTATGATGCAATCATACATCAGGTAGTTACACATAAAATATTCGTAACACTAAAAAAAGACTGGAAATCCGGGAAAATAGAAAATGACGAAACTCCTATAGGAATTATTGAATTAGATATTGCCAATAATCGTGTTAATCCGATAAATATTCAATTAGAAAATGGGAGTACTTGGAAAGGTTTTAAATCAATGGTATCATTAGGAATGCACCATATTTCTGAAGGAACAGACCACTTAATGTTTCTATTAGTTTTGCTATTACCTGCAACTTTATTGATTGATAATAAGCGTTGGTCAACCTCTAAAGGCACGAGAAAAAGCATCATACAATTATTAAAAATAATTACTGCTTTTACTATTGGGCACAGTTTAACACTCATTCTCGGGAGTTTGCAACTTGTTAATTTCCCAAGTCAACCCATAGAAATATTGATTGCCTTGACAATAGTTATTACCGCTATTCACGCCTTGCGTCCGATTTTCCCTAGTAAAGAAATACTGATTGCCAGCTCTTTTGGACTTATTCACGGCTTAGCTTTTTCTTCCATATTATCAGAAATGAATTTGGGAAGAACTGAAATGGTTTATAGTATTTTAGGCTTTAATATAGGAATTGAAATTATGCAGCTGTTTGTTGTTCTGCTTGTAATTCCTTGGTTAATAATTCTAAGTAAATACAAAATCTATAAATGGGTAAGAATAGCAGGGGCAATAGTTTGTGTAATTGCGGCTTTAGGTTGGTTGATAGAACGAATAACTTATCAACCGAATTTCATATCCACAACAGTTGAAGATTTAGCTCACTATGGAAAGTATCTTGTTTTATTTCTAGCAACATTGGCTTTATTGACAAGTATTTTGATGAAAAAGAAAGAAAAGGCAGCCCATAACAATTTGATAATCTTTATTTTGATTGTTTTTATCTCTTGTAATAATAAGGAAAAAACGAATGAATTAAAAGAGAAAGAATTAAATCTACGAAAAAGAGAACTAAATTTAAAAGAACAAGAGTTACAACTAAAAAATGACACTTTAATTAATGAATTTTCTAAAAATAATGATGTTGAAAAAATTAGTGAACAAAAGAAACCAATACCGACTCCTGAATTGCTATTTGAAGAATGGGAAATTAATTTGAAAAAGAAAGGCATATTTGATTATGTTACGAAAAAAGATTGTGAAAATCTTGACAGGATGATGAATTTGTATGACAAAGGAAAGTATCCAATGCATACTGAATCAAAATCAATAATACCTTTTGATTTTAATAATGATAAAGTAAAAGATTATCTCATAAATTATTCGCTTCAAAATTGTGTTCAAGGAAACGGTTGGGGAACAGATTTTATATTTTTTACTTCACAAAATGGTAGTTTATCAGTTAATGAGTTACTAACAAATAAATTAAAAACCAAAATTAAAAATTATGTCACTAAAAATTATGGTTCAGATGTTTATGTGAGAGTTGAAAATAATTACACTATAGTACAATCATTTAAAATTAATCAAATAAGTAATAACATTTGTTATGGTGATTTTGATTTAATGCAGGATGGTGCTTCTTGCTGTCCTGAAATTAGTGGTAATTTTGAATATAACATTAATGAAAATAGCTTTTCCGTTTTTAACCTAAAGAATAATAAATATTAAAAAAAACGTCGCACAACATCGTGTTTGCAAAAGAGTGGGTTAAGTGCAAAATAGTCGCTCCGCTCCCACGCAGCAGCCGACTTTTAGGTAATGGACAATTTGAAGGGAACTTTTGACGGGTACTGAATTTTAAAAACCAACTTTACGACCTAAAAATTAAAGACAAACTCAATGAGTGAAGAATATAAAAGAATACTTGAAGCCCAACTTTGGAATATTGCCATTACGGAACGAGTATTCCGACTTGTATTTTGGTTTTCAAAAAATGCAGAGAAAATCCTGATGATATTTTATTTATAGATGCCAGCCAGCATTTTGAAAAAGTAAAAACCCAAAATGTATTGCGTAAGCAAGATGTTGATTTGATTGTAGAAACCTACCGCAACAGAACCGAAACACCCAAGTACAGCCGTAGAGTCGCCCTAAGTGGCGACAATAGCATTGCTAAAAACGATTACAACCTGAACATGCAACGCTATGTAGATACGCTTGAAGCAGAAGAAAATATTGATATTGAAGCCATAGCCAAAGAAATAAAAGCATTGGATGAAACCATTGCAAGCACAGACAAAACCATTGCACAGTTTTGTAAAGAGTTGGGAATTCCAACACCTTTTTAAACCATGATTTTTAGGATTAAATGATTACTTGATTATGAAATATGAGGATTTAACAAGAAAAATAATTGGTTGCGCTATGGAAGTGCATAAACAACTAGGTAATGGCTTTCAAGAAGTAATATACCAAAGGGCTCTTTCTATTGAATTGCAATTACAAGGTTTGGATTATAGTAGAGAACACGAAATGAAAATACAATACAAAGGACATGAAATTGGCACTAGACGTGTTGATTTTTTTGTAGAAAATGTAATAATGGTAGAATTGAAAGCAATAATTAATTTGGAAGATGTTCACTTGGCACAAGCCATGAATTATGTAGAAGCATACGATTTGGAAATCGGACTGCTACTCAATTTTGGTGCAAAAAGCCTACAATTCAAAAGGGTTCATAACAATAAAAAGTCTTGAACCATGATTTTTTAGGATTAAAAGATTACATGATTAAGAAATATAAACATGAAAATGAAAAATCAAGCCAATCAAAATAATCAAGGTTCAAACAACATTCCACAATTGCGTTTTCCTGAATTTACAGGAGAATGGGAAAAGAAGAAGTTGGGGGAAGTAGCAGAAATATCTTCTGGAGGAACACCAAGTAGAACAAATCGAACATATTGGAATGGTGAAATACCTTGGGTTTCCACGACATTAATTGATTTTAACTTTATTGATAAAACTGAAGAATATATAACAGAAGAAAGACTTAAAAATTCATCAGCAAAATTACTTCCCAAAGGAACTTTGTTGATGGCAATGTATGGACAAGGAAAAACAAGGGGTAAAATCTCAATTTTAAATATTGAAGCTTCAACTAATCAAGCTTGTGGCGCAATCATTACAAATAATGAAGTTCTTAATTCGTTATTTGCCTTTCAAAACTTGGCAAAGCGATATGATGAAATAAGAGACTTAAGCAATCAAGGTGGAGAAGAAAATTTTAGTGGATCTATTATAAAAGGAATAGAAATCTCATTTCCCACTCTCACCGAGCAAACCAAAATCGCCACCTTCCTCACGGCAGTTGACGAAAAAATCCAAGCACTCAAAAAGAAATACAGCCTTTTAGAGGTATACAAAAAAGGCGTGATGCAAAGGCTATTTTGTCTGCATCATGATTCACCTGATTTACATGATGAATATGATTTGAGAGACGGGAAACAAGAAAAAAATCAGGGCAATCAAGAAAATCATAAAAAATCAAGGTTCAGACAATTACGCTTCAAAGATGAAAACGGAAATGATTTTCCGGATTGGGAAGTGAAGAAGTTGGGGGAGGTTTGTGAGAAGCAATCGTCAAATATTTCTGCAAACAAAATTGAAGAAAACTTTGGTAATTATATTATTTATGGTGCAGCAGGAGTATTGAAAAAAGTTGATTTTTATGAGGTTGAAGAAGATTACATAAGTATTGTAAAAAATGGTGCAGGTGTGGGACGTTTATTATTTTGCAAAGGCAAATCTTCTGTTTTAGGTACATTAGATATTATAAAACCAATAGGTAAAATCAACACTTACTTTCTTTACTGTTTATTATCAAACATAGATTTTTCTAAATACACAACTGGAAGCACTATTCCGCATATTTATTTCAAAGATTACAAAAATGAAGATATAATATTACCCTGCCTCGAAGAACAAACCCTCATTGCCAATTTCCTATCTGACCTCGATGAAAAAATAAACGTACAGACGCGATTAATCGCGTCTCTGGAACAATGGAAAAAAGGATTGTTGCAAAAAATGTTTGTGTAATGGATAAATACCAAAACAAATACCGCATACCCTCTGCCCGATTGCAAAATTGGGATTATGGCAGCAATGGTGCGTATTTTATAACCATTTGCACCCAAAATAGGGAACATTTTTTTGGGGATGTTGTAAACGGTCAAATGCAATTAAACGAATTAGGCCAATTGGCAGAAAAATATTGGTTAGAAATACCACAACATTTTTCATTTATTGAATTGGGTAATTTTGTGGTAATGCCCAACCATACACACGGCATATTGATTATTGACAAACCCGCAAATGTTACGGAAACGCCAAACGTAGAGACGCGATTAATCGCGTCTCTACCATCCCCAACGGAAATACCAATCACCACCGAAATAAACGGTGGATTTTCAGGTACAAAAAATCCAATGTTTCACAATAATATATCTCGAATAATCAGATGGTACAAAGGGCGTTGTTCATTTGAAATGCGTAAAATCCACGCAGATTTCGCCTGGCAATCCCGTTTTCACGACCATATCATTCGCAATGCACAATCCTTTGAAAACATTCAAAATTATGTTCAAAACAATCCATTAAAATGGGCAGAAGATAAATTTTATGTCTAAACAATCTGAACAAATATTAGAAGAACAATTAATTGCCCAATTGCAAAAATTGGGTTACAGCTATATTGTAATCAACAGCGAAAAAGATTTATTGCTCAACCTCAAAGGACAATTAGAAAAACACAATCAATCGGCACTTGCCAAAACAGGGAGCGAACAACTGACCAAAACAGAATTTGAGAAGATTTTAAACTTGTTGAGCAAAGGTTCGGTTTTTGAAAAATCAAAAATGCTTCGCCAAAAGCAGCACATTGTTCGAGATAATGGCGACAATCTTTATTTTGAATTTCTGAATGTAGAACATTGGTGTCAAAACCAATATCAAGTAACCAACCAAGTAAGCCAAGAAGGGAAATTTAAAAACCGCTATGATGTAACCATTCTCATAAACGGTTTGCCTTTGGTGCAAATAGAGCTCAAACGCAGAGGATTGGAATTAAAAGAAGCTTTCAACCAAATCAACCGCTATCAACGGCATTCGTTTGGTGCAAACTCGGCTTTGTTTCAGTATGTGCAAATATTCGTTATCAGCAACGGAGTCAATACCAAGTATTACGCCAACAACCGAAACCAAAGCTTCAAACAAACATTCTATTGGACAGATGTAAACAACAAGCGTCTTTCCAATATCTTAAATGGCTTTACGGATACCTTTTTAGAGCCTTGCCATTTGAGTAAAATAATATGCAAATACATTGTGCTGAATGAAGCCTATAAAATTCCTATGGTACTTCGTCCGTATCAATTTTATGCAGTAGAAGCCTTAATTAAACGGGTTGTAGAGTCGCCATTAATGGCAACTCTACAACCCAAAAACGGCTATATATGGCACACCACAGGTTCGGGCAAAACCTTAACCAGTTTTAAAGCCAGCCAGATTTTAATGAATTTGCCACAAGTGCACAAAGTGGTTTTTGTGGTAGATAGAAAAGATTTGGATTACCAAACCACCAAAGAATTTAACAGCTTTCAAGAAGGTTGTATTGACGGAACAGACAACACTCAAAACTTAGTAAAGCAGTTTACAGGAACATACGTTGACAAAAAAGGAGAAGCCAAAAACTCCAAACTCATTGTTACAACCATTCAAAAACTCAATACCGCAATTAGCAAATTGAAGTATGAGGCAAAAATGGCAGAACTCAAAGACAAACGCATTATTTTCATTTTTGACGAATGCCATAGAAGCCAGTTTGGGGATACACACAAACGCATAAAAGCATTTTTCAATAATGCTCAACTATTTGGTTTTACAGGCACACCCATTTTTGCAGACAATGCAGCTAAAAACGAACACGGCAAACGAACTACTGCCGATTTATTTGAAGACTGCTTGCACAAATATGTAATAACAGATGCTATCAAAGACGAAAATGTATTGAAATTCTCTGTTGAATATGTAGGCAGATATTATCGTAAAGATGCCATTAATGGCATCTCCACAGAAACCAATATTGATATTGAAGTAGAAGATATTGACACCAAAGAGTTGATGGAAGATGAAACCCGTTTAGAAAAAATAACGGATTACATTATTGCACACCACGCTAAAGCCAATTTTTGCAAAAGAGCCACCAAGCCAACGCACCAAGACAGACACAAAATGACAACGAACAAACACGACAGAAAAGAGGGGCGAAGCGCTAACAGCGGTTTTGCAAAATGGCGAGTTACGTACTTCTATTCAAGTTCAGTACTGGTTGACAGTTTAGTGCTCCGAAAACCCGCCCATCGCAAATCTGCAAAACGTTATAGTTAATATGAAAAAGGATATTCCAAAAGTTAATTATAAACCTCAATCGACTGAGGACTTTGGACTTGATATCGTTTCTATTGATAATATCAAACAAAGACAGGACAATAAAACACATCATTCAGAACAACCCCATCAACTTAAATTCTATACCCTTATCTATTTTACCCAAGGAAGTGGGAGACATTATGTAGATTTCGAATGGTATCCTGTGCAAAAAAACACGGTAGTTTTTCTTACAAAGGAGCAAGTTCACGCCTTTGATTTTTCAACAGATTTGGATGGGTATTGTCTGGTTTTCAATGAAGGTTATTTTGTGAAATATACCACACAGTTCTCCGATAATTTTATTTTTCGATTTCTTAACGATCAGCTTTCTTCACCCACCGTACTTTTACCAGAGGATGCGGATTTTTTTACCTATTTCACGTTGTTACTCAGTGAATTTAATACGCCAAATACTTTCAATCATCAACTGATAATTAATTCTCTTTTTACCATAGTGGTATCAAAAGTGGAGCAAATAAGACAACTGTATTATAAAGGTATTACCGATAAATCTAAAATCTCACTTTTTCAAATATTTACGCAGCTTATAGAGAAACATTATACAGAAAATAGAAACGCCCTCTTTTATGCCAATACTATGGCCGTTACATACAAACACTTAAATCTGGTTTGTAAAACTGTAATAAACAAAACTGCCAAAAACGTGATTGATGATTTTGTAGTGCTTCAAGCCAAACGGAAAATTATTAATACCGATATGAAAAGTACTGAAATAGCCTATTCATTGGGTTTTGAAGACCCTACTAATTTTACAAAGTACTTTAAAAAGCATACAGGAATAACACCAAAACTGTTCATTCAATCTATAAATAAACATTAGTGGTACGACATTTACCATTTTTAAGCTTGGATACACCTTTTCTTATTGACTGAAACTTTTTACCTTTGCATCTAAAATAAAATCAAATGAAAAGTCCAAAAGAAATTGTAAGTCAGTTTTACCAAAACGGTCTTTCTTCAAATCCTGAAAGCAATCCCTCTGTGGTATTGCCTCAAATTTTATCCGATAATTTTATCTCATACGGAACTACACCTGAAAAGAATAAGACAAGAGAGCAGCTTATTCAGCAAATTTTGGGTATGAAAGGAATGATAAAAGATTTCAATTTTGAACCGATGGAAATTATCGAAGCAGGTAATAAAGTAATTGTAAGAAGTAAAATTGTAGGCACTCCCAACTCCCCCGAAGGGCATTTTATGGGTATTCCAACCGATGGTTCTAAGACATTCGAAACAATCGCTATTGACATTCACACCGTTGAAAATGGAAAAATAGCTTATGTTCATCATATTGAAGACTGGATGACAGCAATTATGCAATTAAAGAATATTTAGAATACTACCTACAACATTGTGTATAAGCAATAGCGGTTCTTGTGCAAACTTGAACCGCTATTGCGTTTAATTAAGTAGTTAAGCAAAAGAAATCAAGTATTTGGTTCCGTATTCACTAAGAATACTAATAAGTTGCTCCTATAATAATACCCGAAAACTTTTGATTAACTACTTAAGTATTTTGCTTTCCGAAAAGTAGTAGCTATAAATCCGCTACTGCTCATACACTAGCCCGTTGTAGCCAATTTTAGGACGACAATACCGAACAGAAAAACTTGACAAAAAAAAAATCACAAGAACCGAAACCCTTGTGATTTTTTTATTTGAAACCCTCTTTGAATTTTAACCAGAAACACCACCTAAAACACTTTCAAGTTGCATTTCTTTCAAAATTCTGTCTTGAATAGGTTGAGTTAGGTTGTTGATTTCGTCAGTACCCCAAGTGATACCGACAACTGTTCTAGTAGGACGGCTTCCAAATGGTTGTTCTGCCAATTTCAAATACGCATCTACTACCCATTGTGGGTCGGGTGCGTTTTCGCTTTGTAGCATTTGAGCAAAATTTTCACCCATTGCAGTTGGAACACCTGCCAATTCGCCATAAGTTGCTAAAACTTCATTATGTGCAGGAGCTTGACCTGATGCCAACAATCCTGTACCAAATGGACCAGGTTCAACCAAGACTATGTCAACGCCAAAAGGTGAAACTTCGTAACGCAATGCTTGTGAATATCCTTCCAAAGCGTGCTTAGTTGCAGTGTAAGTACCAAAAAATGGTGGTGACATACGACCAACCAACGAAGAAGTATTGATAATTAAACCTGAACCAGCTTTACGCATAGAAGGCAAAACTGCTTGCATCACTCTAATAGCCCCAAAATAATTCGTTTCCATTTGAAATTTTGCCTGTTCAACGCTGAATGCTTCGGTAATTCCCAAATACATAATACCTGCATTGTTGATGAGTACATCAATATTTCCTGCTTGAGCAAGAATATTTGACATCGCTTCTTTTACCGAAGCATCGTTGGTAACATCCATATCTACTACTTTTATATTGGTAGAATGGCTTTCCAAATCCAATTTTGCATTGGCATTTTTACCATTTGGATTACGCATTGTCGCAAAAACTTGATAGCCCTTGTCAGCAAAATCTTTTGCAGCTTTCAGACCAAAACCGTTGCTGCTTCCTGTGATGATTATATTTTTCATTTTGACTAATTTTAATTTTTTAGAATCCAAACATTCCGTTATTGTGTGCCAAACCTTCGGTAGGTATTTCTTGAATTACGTCCCAATGTTCTACCGCTTTTCCATCTTTGAATCGGAGTAAATCATAAAATACATTGTTGGTATTATTCCACTTTCCTTCGCTAATTACTAAAACAAAGTTGCCTTCGCCCAACACTTTATGAATTTTGGTGTATTGAAACATATTGTTCTGCGAAGTGAGATACTGTACGGCTTCCATTATACCACTTAATCCGTCTTTGATTTGTGGATTATGCTGGTGGTACTCTTCGGAACTGATGTATTTCGTAATATTACTTGGATTTTTACCCATCAAAACATCTTCCACTAAATCCTTGGCAAGTGCTTTATTGGTTTCAGTTTTGTCTAAATCTTCAACAGTTGTTGGTCCATCGGTTTGTGTTCTGCCACTTGCAGTTTCTTTTACTAAAACGGTCATAGCGTCCCAATGCTCGGCTACTTTTCCGTTTTTATCTACACGAATAATGTCAAATGCCACCATTTCATCTGCCCCAAAAGGTTTGGCGTTTTTCCAAATGTTGTGCATAAATACAAAATCGCCATCTTGAAACATTCTCACGTTTTCGGCATAGGTTCCGTGTTCTTTCAAAACGGGTAATAAACCAATAAAAGGTTCTAAACCGGTTGGCACAAAGGGATTATGCTGAATGTAATCAGCGTTAGCTACCTGTCGCATAGTTGCGGTGTCTTGTTTCATTGCAGCACCTAAGAAAGTACCTACGATTTCCTTGTTTTTCATTTTAAAATTTTTGATTGATTTAGCTCGCTAATTGATTTCGTTTGATTAACACCACAGGAAGCGAGAATACCTGATAGAGCTAATACCGCTAATACTTTTCTCATTTATTTAATTTTACTGAATAATTATTGCTTGCATATCGCCAGCAAAATTACAAAATTACTTTTATTTCGCAAGTAATTTTAAAAATAAATTTCATATTGCAAGTAATAATTATTTTTTCTACATTTGTGGTTAGAATAAAATAGATGAAATGGATGTAAAATTTAAATGTAATTGCCCCTTTACTTCGGCATTGGATGTTGTAGGCGACAAGTGGCTGTTGGTTATCGTAAAGCAAATGCTCATAGAAGGAAAAGAAACTTTTAAAGACTTTACCGAAGCTGATGAAGCCATTGCTACCAATATTTTGACTGCCAAACTTAAATTTTTGGAGGAAATGGGCATTGTTATTAAAACCCAAAGACCAGATAATAAAAAGACAAACCTCTATCTTTTAACGGAAAAAGGCTTGGCATTGACTTCTGTTTTAGTAGAATTGGCATTTTGGAGCGACAAACATCTTAGAGACATTCATCCGACCATTGTGAATGGTGAAGAAATGGAATTATTAAGAAATGACAAAACTACCTTTGCGCGTGTAATAGAAAACAGATACAGAGAAAAACTGACCTCTTTATTCTAAGTAAACCAATAATTCAAACCATCGTCCAAATCTTCCAAGTTTACCTAACCGCAACTTAATACCCTTTTGGATTTAAGACTTTATAAAGCCAATGGTTAACAAATAAAAATGAAGCATTTCCTAATTTATGCTAGACTTTCAGCGATTTGTGTTAATGAAGTTGAGCACATAAGACGTAAATTTGTAAAAAAATAAAGTGACGAATCCGATTATTCATTCAAAATCCATCACAGAAATACGGGCAGTGTTTGGCTTGGACAAACCAACGCATCCTTTAATTACGATTCTCGATACCCAAAAACTCGCTTACGGCGAAGACACTGTAGGACAAAGATTTACATCTGATTTATACTGCATTGCTTTAAAAGATTCAAGTTGTGGCATTGATTATGGTCGAAATACCTATGATTTTGACGATGGTGTTTTGATTTTTACCGCACCTAAACAAATTATTACGGTCAAAAAACCTCAAGAACTCAATCAGGTTAAAGGTTGGATGCTCTATTTTCATCCAGACCTTATCAGAAATACGACGCTTGGCTCAAAAATAGATTCGTACAACTTCTTCAATTATGAAGTGCACGAAGCATTGCATTTATCTCAAAATGAGCAAAATACAATGAATCAGATTGTTCAGCTCATTCAAGACGAAATTAAAGAACGCATCGACAATCATAGCCAGCAAGTTTTGGTTTCTAATATCGAATTATTGCTCAATTACAGCAAAAGATTTTACGAGAGACAATTTAATACGCGTTCAGCAAGCAACAGCGATGTGGTTTCTAAGGTTGAAATACTGCTCAAAAATTATTATTCCGAAAATCAAATTATCGAAAAAGGGCAACCAACAATTCAATATTTGGCAGAGCATTGCCATTTATCACCCAATTATTTGAGTGACCTATTGGCAAAAGAAACAGGGCGTTCAGCCAAAGACCACATCAACGATTTCCTAATCCACAAAGCCCAAGATTTGTTGCTTGGCTCAACGGATTCTGTATGTGAAATTGCCTATACTTTAGGTTTTAATTATCCGCATTATTTCGGAAGACTTTTCAAACAAAAAACTGGAAAAACACCACAAGAATACAGGCAGTTGAATTGATGCTATACCTTCTTTTTCAGAATGTTGTCAATTCCCCATTGGCTTAGCATACTAAATAGAGGCCTTAAACTTTCTCCCTTTTCTGTCAAAGTATATATTACTTTAGGGGGAACTTCTGCAAAAACTTCACGGTGAACTAACCCATCATTTTCTAATTCTCTCAATTGTACCGTCATCATTCGTTTGCTACAATCGGGCATCATTCGTTGTAACTGCCCAAAACGATTGACGTCAACAGAAATGAAGTACAAAATCAATGGTTTCCATTTACCACCGATGAGTTTTAGCGTTGCACTTACTGGACAACCGCCATATTTTTTGATATTTTCTACCATAGTGGTAAATCGTTCTGAATTTTTTTCTTCTATTTTCATTTTTTAAAGTATTGAATATCAATAATGGTTACTTTTTTTATACTATAAAATAAAAAAGTAACTACTTGTTTTAAAAGCTATTAGTATGCAAATTTGCAAAATAATTTTTAAATAACAAAAAATGATAACAAAAATGATTTCCTTAAAAACAGTTCGCCAAATATTTGTGGGTTCTATGATGATTTTCTCTCTTTTCGCATTTCAAAGTTGTGATAAAGATGATGATGTAACCGAAGATAAAAACGATGATGTTTTTGAATTAGCCGTTAGAAGAATTAATTCAGGTGTCACAATCAGTGATTTTACAGCAGCGAGAGATGCTTTTGTAGCTAAGTTAATGCAACAAGAAGGAACATCTAATGATAGGGAAGTACAACCTTTCTTTGATTTTTCTCAAAGCTTGCCACTTGACAGCGTTTATATTGGAATGACGCAGTACGAGGATTTGGAAACCTATACTTCATTGGCAACAGAAGCTTCAAATTGGTCAGAAGCATTACCATTTATTAGCAAGTTCACACCGTTAGCTTTTGAGGCATTACAACCATTAGACGAATACAAACCTGTTGATTTAAGCACGTTGGCAGCAAAGAATAGCGGTCAAGTGTTGGAAATAGCAGTAAGAGATTTGTCATTGTATAACAATTTCAACCAAGCGGATTATGAAGCCAAAAGAGATGCGTTTTTAAATGCCTTGAAACAGCAAAGCGGATTTGTGCAAGAAGTGCAATGGAAGTCTGTAACGAATCCCAATGTAGTTGTAGGTATGACAGTTTATGCAAGTCAATCGGCAGCCGTTGGTATATTGTCAGATACCAATTTTACGAACAGTTCTGCGGTAATGAACTTCTTAGGAACTTATCCACCTAACAAGGTAGCAACTATTAATTCTGTATTAAAATAAATATAATAAAATGAAAAATGTAATAATAACAGCCATTTCAGTAATGGTATTATTCAGTTGTTCAACTTCAAAAATTAGTAATCAATCAAAAAATCAAAAAAATATGACACCGATGTATGAAATCGCCATAAATCAGGCAAAAAACGGAAATATTCAAAACTTTTTGGATACAAGAGCAAAATTTGTAGAAGTGCTTGGGAAAGAAGAAAACACCTTAAACGAAGGCAAATGGAAACCTTTTTTCACGGTTGACCCAAGTTTGAAATTAGACGAAATCCTCATTGGAATGACGCATTGGAACTCGATGCAAGGTTTTGGAGAAACAGCAATGAAGCTAATGCCTCAAGAAGTTACGAAAAACTATTTTGCAAGTTTCAATCCATTGGCTTATGGCTTATTGGAAACCGTTGACGGAAAACCATTTGATATGGAAACTATTAAAAAACAAGGCAATGTTATCGAGTTTGCCATAAGAAAAGGAAAAACGGATGATGCTTTTGGTCAGAAAAGGGAAGCGTTTTTCAAATCTCTTGAAAACTATGAAGGTTACAAATTTGCCCGTGAATTTAAGTTTTATGAGTTAGATGCACAAGGAATGCCAAAGTTGGCAGAAAATACACAAGCTGTAATTATAGTTTGGGATAATCCTGAAAAATTTCAAGCCGCAGCCACTCCAATATTTGGTTCTAAAGAATATGCTGATTTTGCAAGTCTTATTGATGTTAAGTCATACTTCGCCACTTTCGCTACGAAGTAATTTTATAGTATAGATATTATGCAGTTGGATTTATTTCAACTGCATTTTACTTTTAATTAATCTGTTCTTCTACGATTCGTGTTCAACCTTCCTTTTTTCGTGTTAAGCCTTCAAAATACTTTGAAAGATATTTGCACCATTAATTTAATCATTTAAAATTTAAATAAATGAAACATAAAATTTTAGTAACAGGTTCAAGTGGTGCTTTTGGAAGTTTAGCTTGTATTCAATTAGTCGAAAACGGTCATCAAGTAGTAGGAACAATGCGTTCGTTGCAAGGAAAAAACGAAGCCATTGCCAACGAATTAAAATCAAAAGGAGTTGCATTGGTAGAAATGGACGTAACCAATGAAGACAGCGTAAATGCAGGTGTACTATCGGCTATTGAAATGATGGGCGGATTGGATACCGTTTTCAACAATGCAGGCATCGGAGCAAATGGTATTTTGGAATGTTTTACCACAAACGATATTCAAAAAATGTTTGACGTTAATGTATTTGGTGTTCAACGAGTAATGAGAGCCGTTTTACCGCACTTAAGACAGCAAGGCAAAGGAACAATCATACATACTTCAAGTTGTATTGGTAGAGTTACCACTCCATTTTTAGCTTCTTATTGTGCTTCAAAATATGCTTTGGAATCTTTGGCAGAAGGTTACAGAGCCGAACTTTCAGGCTTTGGAATTGAATCTTGCATTGTAGAACCAGGCGGATTTCCAACAGCTTTTATGAGTGGTATGATTACCCCAAGTGATACCGATAGAATAAATGCCTACGGAGAAATGGCTAATCTTCCCGAAGCTTCAATTAATGGATATGTTGCTTATGTAGAATCTATTCCCGAACAAAGACCTGAACGAGTGGCAGAAGCAGTTGTTAAATTGGTAAACACACCTTTTGGAGAAAAACCATTTAGAACAGTTGTAGATTTTTCGGGTTTGAAACAAGCCATTGTAAATTACAACGAAGTATTAAACCAAACCACCAAAGCGATTTATACTGCGAATGGTGTGGACACTTTATTAACCTTAAACAAAGACTAAAATGAGTAAAACCATATTAATTACAGGAGCAAGTAGCGGAATTGGCAAAGCAACCGCAATTCATTTTCAACAAAAAGGATGGACTGTAATTGCCACTATGCGAAGTCCTGAAAAAGACACAGAATTAAGCAAATTAGAAAACGTACATCTTGAAAAGTTAGATGTGCTTGATTTGCAATCTATTGAAAATGCCATTCAAAACGGCATTCAAAAATTTGGTAAAATTGATGCTTTGGTAAACAATGCAGGTTATGGAGCTTATGGACCACTTGAAACGTTTCCACGAGAAAATATCATCAAGCAATTCAACACCAATGTTATTGGCTTAATGGACGTAACCAAAGCAATTATCCCACATTTTAGACAAAATAAAGACGGAGTAATTGTCAATATTTCTTCTATTGGTGGACAAATGACCTTTGCTTTGGGTTCGCTTTATCACGGAACAAAGTTTGCCGTAGAAGGCATTTCGGAATCATTACACTATGAAATGAAAGAAATTGGTGTGAAAGTCAAAATTGTAGAGCCGGGATTTATCGCCACAGATTTTGGCGGTCGTTCATTTGATTTTCAAGCAGGTGATGTAACAGAATATCAACCCATCATTGGAGCATTGATGAAACAATGGCAAAATCCTGACAATACAGTTTCGCAACCAAGTTTGGTTGCCGAAGTAATTTTTAATGCCGTAACAGATGGAACAAATCAACTGCGTTACCGATCAGGAGAAGATGCCAATTACTTACTCGACACCCGAAAGAAAATGACTGACACCGAATTTTTTGAAATGATGAACAAGCAATTGGAGAGATAAAATATGACCTCAAACGTACCAATAATTAGACAAATCGCTTGGTTTTTTTTAATTCCCAAGATTGAACTTATACATTTAATTATTTTTATTTTACTTATTAGAATTTAGGGAACCATTTATTTTAAAATATTAATCGATATAATATTACGAGTATTTTATTCATAAGTATAAATAGTTTTTATACATACATTCCAATTTCTATCTAAAATTATAGTAATAATATAACAATAAAAATGTAAATAAAAACGGAAATTGAAATAAGGATTTCTTATTTTTGAACGCCTCTAATATATTTAGTTTTATCATTTACACTCGAAAGATTGATAGCAAAAGACCACAGAAATGGAGTGAAGTTTGTAAAAAAAAATTTGAACCCGCAGTTCCTCGGTTCGGAAAAGTGTTTCATTTTTTACAAATAATAATTTTATAGTCAAATTTTGTTTTTTAATTATTTTAAGTTCTTCAAAAATGACTTACAAAGAAACGGGATTGTGCAATATTGCATTTTGTTACAGTCCGATAGGTAATGTACTTAAAGTGAAAAAATATTACGAACAGACAATGCCAAATAAAAAACTTAAATTATATGGTGAAAAAAGAAAAGCGAACACATAACATCGTATTGCCCAAAGCGGGGCAGAAGTTTTTTAAATAAAGTTTGGTAATATGAACAAACTATATTACTTTTACAGAGCAACCGTAAAATATAGTTCTCACTTTCGGCAATACTTTACTGTCAGCAATCACTTAACTAAAACCCAGCAATATGAAACATTTAATTTTAACAATTTTAACGATTGTACTTTTAACAAATGGTTTATTAGCTCAAGAAAAAATTAGCGTTTTTGATGAGACCATTGTCGAACGAGAAAATTTTGAACCCGTAATTCCAAGACCCGAACAAGAAAAAATTGCCAATCAGAAATTAAAAAACTTGCAATCTAAAACAGGAAAAAACCAAATGTATTAATCTTTTTGGTAGATGATTTAGGATGGGCAGACCTTGGTGTAAATGGTGGAGGAATTACAGTTGGTGCACCAACACCAAATATTGACCGTTTAGCTCATGATGGAAAACGTTTTACATCGTTTTACTCTACACCAACTTGTACAGGTTCAAGAGCGGCATTAGTAACAGGACGTATTCCACAGCGAAGTGGTTTAGTTCGTCCGCTTTTAAGTGGAGACAAAGTAAAAACTAATCCTTGGAAAGTAGAAGTATCTCAAGGAAAATTATTATCCGATGCGGGTTATAAATCTGCTCTAATTGGGAAATGGCACGTTGGCGAAGCAGAAGGAATGCTTCCTCATGAAGTAGGTTTTGACTATTTCTTTGGTCTACCTGCAGTACAATCAGACTATACACAATTCCTAGACGAAAGACGCTATAGCGATATGCATAACAACCCCAAAATTGCAGATATTGCATTTACTCTTCAGCCAGAGGGCTTAATTAAAGGAAAAAAAGGTGGAAAAAGAGAGGTTGGTTTCCCTATTGAAAATTTAGACGATATGCGCAAAGTTGATGGTGTATTAAAAGATGAATCAATTAAATTCATTAAAGAAAATTCAGGAGGAAAAACACCATTTTATCTAATTCATTCCTTTACGGCTATACATAATGACACATACTGTGGAGCAGAATACGTTGGAAAAGTCCTGCAGCAATGCCTGTAAAAGATGCTATTGTTGAAAATGGACGATATTGTGGGAGAAAATATGAAAGTATTGGAAGAGACAGGTGAACTTGAAAACACTTTAGTGTTTTTTACTTCAGACAACGGAGCAAACGAAGATTCATATCCAGATGCTGGTTATCACCCTTGGAAAGGTGGAAAAGGGACAACTTGGGAAGGTGGAGTTCGTGTTCCTGGTATCGCTTATTGGAAAGGAATGATAGAACCAGGACAAGAATCTAATGAATTAATAGACCTTACCGATTTATATATGACATCTCTTCGTCTTGGAGGAAATTTACAATCTAAACTTCCTAATAATCTTTATTATGATGGCATAGACCAAACAGCCTTTTTATTGACAAAAAATGGACATTCAAGAAGACAAGTAGAGTTTATGTGGAACTCAACTGATTTTTGTGCTTTGCGATGGAAAGATTATAAAGTTCATTTTCAGGTGTTTGACGTAACCGAAACAGGTAGAAACATAGATGCATCCACATTAAGCAAAGTAGGAACAGCACCTTGGGTTTATAATTTAAATGTGGACCCTAAAGAAATGCGAAGCCAAGGTCATCTATTCTTCGAGTGGGGAATGCCTGCTGTTGTAGCATTTAAAGCAAGACATTTAGCAACCATGAAAAAATATCCAAATACTGATTTAGGATTAGGACTATAAAAAGTTTGCTATTTTTTTATATAAGCAATAACAGTAATGTGAATTTTTATCGTTATTGTTTATATACTTTGCCATTATAAACTAATTAATCATTTTATTATAGGCTAAAATATTTACCAACATCTAAGTGAAACAATTATGAAAAAACAAAATTTTACTTTTTGGCATTGATGGTAATAATAATGTCAAGTAATGTATTTGCCCAAAAATCTAAGAAGACAAAAACAATTACTAAAGATTTAGTTTCTTTTAATGAAGGTGCTGCTAAAACAAGGATTATAGATTTTGTAAAAAATGCCGGAGACTGTAAAATCTAATGGATATGTTAAACCAGAAGACCGCATAGCTTGTTTTGATAATGACGGTACTATGTGGGCAGAACAACCCTTGCCAATACAACTTTTCTGTGCTTTTGTCCCCAAGCGACTATTTGAACAATTAAAGGCTCTAAAGACTTTCCATGTTCTGTTAGACTGTAACTAATCGTAACAGCACCAGATGTATCTACCTCACGACTGACCAACTTATTCATTTCAAGATATTTTAATTCTTTGGTAAGTGTACGTGGTGTGATATTTCCTAAATCTCTTTTGAGTTCATTAAACCTTTTTTCCTTGTCGCAGAGGCTTGCCAATATTGCCCCACGCCAACGACCACCGATAACATCAATAACATCTTGGACATCTCTGAGTTGAATTTGTTTTTGTTTATTCTTCATATTATTAGAATTAGCAGTATCCTAAAAGATAGTGGTATTTTCTGCAAATGTAGTATATTTTGGATACTTTATTTATACATTTGCTGCGAAATAATTTTAAATAATTTTAGTAGTAAATGAACATAACAATTATAGGTGCTTCGGCTGGTGTTGGACTTGAAACTGTAAAAAGAGCATTGGACAGAAATCACAATGTTACTACTCTTTCTCGTTCTGAAATCAATTTGTCAAGTAACAACAGCTTGACAATGTTAAAAGGCAGTGCAACTAACAAAGCCGACCTAACAAAATCTATTGAAAAAGCAGACGCAGTAATTGTGGCTTTGGGAACAGGAAAAAGTATGAAGCCAACCACTTTGTATTCTGACTTTGCAACACTTCTGGTGGAAGTTCAAAAAGAAACTAATACGCAAATTCCATTCATAGTATTGACAGGTTTTGGTGCAGGAGAAAGTGGGAGATACAATGGATTTATTATGAAATTGTTCTTCAAGTTCCTACTAAAAGATGTGTATGCTGACAAGACCAAGATGGAAGAAATCATTAGCAACTCAAAACTGAAATGGGAAATTGTAAGACCAGGACTTTTGAAAGACAAACCTTTGACAGAAAAATATAGAGTTGAAACCAAATTATTCGATGGAATAAATATTGGAAGTATCAACCGAACCGATGTTGCTGACTTTTTAGTTAAGCAAGCCGAAAACCCAACAGAATTAAACAAATACGTTTCACTTTCAAATAAATAAAAAATGGCAAATCAAAATTTAACTGTTGGCATACCAACACCAGTAAAAATATTCACTTGGGTATTAATCTGTGCAGGTTGTTTTTTCTTTTACGTTTACACTTTCAATCCTGCCATTAGTTTTCCAAATGCAAGTTTGGACACTTATTCCGCCAAAATGGGTTTTGCAAGTACAGGAGTTAGAATTATTGGGGGTGTTTTAATACTTCTTGTAAGCCTTCTCGCTAATAAGCCCAGTTGGCTATTTGCAACCCTATTGGGAAGAGTTTTTGTAGAAATTGGAGATTTGATTTTAGGCTTAATTTTAGACGGATTTACATCAAATACAATTGCTCTAATAGTATTGGCGAGTTTAGAAATTTGGGCAGTTTCAAGACTTTGGAAAGTTATAAAATCAAATCCATAAACGAGAAAAGAAAGGCTAAAGTCTTCCATTAATAGGTTCGAGGTCGTACATTGTAAAAGTTTCAATGCAACTCATATCCTCGTTTTCCCCGTGGTCGTCCTTGCCTTGTTCGGTTTCTAGAAAATTGTAAAGAGTTTCTTTCTTATCAAAAGTTGCCCAAACAATTACGGAGTTTTTTTCTCTATCAACGCTTACTTGATAAGCACGTAGTCCGTCGATTTTTTTGTCCATTTTTTCAGTAGGTGCTTTTGCAATTTTAATAACTTCGTCGAGCCTCCCAGGCTTTGCTGTTGATACAGATACAAAGGTGTACGTTGGATTATTCATATTCATTGTAATTTAAATTTAATATTATGTTTCTGATGCAAATATACTTATTTATTTCATAAACACAATATTTATTGTATTTTTGTTCATTATAGAAATAACATTATGAAATGAACTATTCATTACTTAAAGAATTAGTGGGGCTTGTAGAGGAATACCAAACTGAAAACTCTTCACAAAAAATTGAGGATTTTACAATTTGGCTTAACAACAAGATTTTTACAATAAAGAAGAATGATGAACATAATTCACATAACGAATTAGTTATAGCGTTCAAAATAATGTTCCTAAACAAGGAGTTGAAAAAGCAAACAAAAGTCGTACTAGCAGAATCAAATGTTTCGTCTATTGATGAGTATAGTTTTTTACTTCATTTAGACTATCAAGAAAGTTTCAGAAAAATGGAGATAATAGAAATGCACAACCTTGAGGCACCTACAGGAATTGAAATTATCAAACGACTTTTAAAAAATGATTTGATTGAAGAGTTTGCAGATACTGAAGACAAAAGGGCAAAACGAATTAAAATAACTACAAAAGGTCAGAATGAGTTAACTGCAATCCAGCCAAAAATCGATACTATTTTTAGAGATTTTTCCCAAAAACTAAACCTAAACGAGAAAATACAAATTAATGGGATTTTGAATAAACTAATTTAATAAATGAAGAATAAAAAGGCGCAAGGTATTGCCAAAAGCAGGGCTAAAGGGATTATATTGAACTTTTGTGTTATATTTGAGCATTGGTACTTCTATTGAAGTGGGTGCTAAAAATTATACTACCGAACCGCAGTACTAACATCAACTACCTGCGAACAACTTTAAAAGCCATATCACGACTGTGACCTTGCATTATTGCTAAATTTATCCAAGACAAGGCGAATTTTTCTAGTAATTCAACTTTGTCAGACTTGCCAAAATCTATACAACAGCCAAAACCACAATCTAATGCCAATTGTTTAGCAACAGACTTTGCTTTTTCGCTATCGCCAGCCATAAACATATCTATTCCTTGACCATTATAGACAGGGTTTAACATATTTTCAAAACCTGTGCTATTAAAACACTTGACAACTTCTGCATTAGTTTTATCTTCCAGACAATGGTAGACTGTTTTGTATGGTTCAGGGGCTTTTCATTATAGAATTGGTAGCATCAATAATTATTTTGTTGGACATCATCTCATTTTTCTATTATCTCAAAAATGGCAGTTGGTGGTGTAGCGATTAAAATAATTTCGCATTGTTAACTGCACTTTTCAAAATTGGCAAAATCTATCTTCGCCAATCTTGGTGGCTAATTGTATGTTTTTTCACTTAATGGAAATTTTGCACCAATTAAAACCGTATGACCTGCTTTAATCCATTGTTGTGCTAATGCACCACCTACATTTCAGAACCTATAATTGCTATATTCATATTTTCTATTTTTAAAATAAATATCCGTTTTTTGCTTCTAATTTTTCAGGCATTGGTTCACCTAACATTTCTTTCAAATCTCGTTCAATGGTATTGCACAAAGCAGTCATTGGTATATCAGACATTTGATTTTCAAAAGGATTTTCATTGATTTCGCCTACACGATTCATTACTGCAAATACAAAACAGATAACAAAACTCACAGGAATAACCATAAATCCGATATTCATTTTTGTAAAATCACCAATCAAACAAATGGGTAAAACAAAATAAAAACATATAAAAACAACTTTGTAAAATATTGATAATTCATAGGTAAAGGTGTGTTTTTTTATGCGTTCACAAGCACCTTGCCAATTACTAAATGTCGCCAAATTCGGTTCCATACTAATATATTATCAAAAGCTCCCAACATTTCCTTTGCATCGCTTCTTTTATTCTCAAACCTTGTGTGTGCAATAAAATATTTGGACGGTTTTGCTTTTGTTTTATTTCCTCAAACTCTTTTTCACAAAGCAAATGTTGAAATTCTGCCAAATTATTTTGCTTTCTTAAATGCAAACGCAAACTGTGAGCAAATGCAATTTGCCTATCAATCATTTCTTTTTATAAGCATCGGCATATTCTTTTGACACTTTACCAATGACCATTGCATTATTTACATTAGCAATTATCTGCCTTGCAAAAATTCTACTATTGTTGATAATGCCTCCCCAAATGGTTCGGGCTTCCCACCATCGGGCATAACTACTTTGGTTTCTAAATGCAATAAAAATAGCCAATGCAGAACCCAAAATTCCTGCAATTGAGAAAGGCAAAGCAAGGACAATAATTTTATTTCTATGCAATACAAAAATAACTACTGCCACAAAAAGAGTGGTTAATGTTTCAAAACGAATGTTCCAAAACACTTTTCGCAAATCAAAGCTTCTCTTTATTATCATATTTTAAAATTCGTATCGTAAAAAACCACCAAAATTTTCAGTGGTAACATAATTATTCCTACCATTTTGAGATAAATCTAAAACCAGCACCAAATTGAAATTCCTTTATTTTCAAACCCAAACGAAAACGCTGTGTAAATGAAAAGCATTTTGCTCAACAGTTGGAAAAGCATTGACTAATTCAACCTGTGAAAACAAGTTTAGTTTTTCAGTTAGCTTTGGTGTATATCTTGCCAAAAGAAAAAAATCAATATTCGGTTCTTTCAATGTTTCAGTCACCAACCAACTAAAAATGGTGTACTCTTTTTGATTTTTGCGAACTGAACACCAGCTTTTGGAAATACACCTCTGTTTAAAATACTTACAACAACAACAGGAGCAAAGCCTTTAAGTTTTTTCGTGGTTATAGCTAAATGCTTCTGTAAAAAGCCAAACTGTGGCAAATTGGTGGTTTTCGTCATTGCATAATCTATACTGGCACAGTTACGGTTAAAAAAATAAAAACTTTGAATTATGTCCTTCTTTGTTTTTTTGAGAAACTTAAAAACATAATATCCACCGTTGCCTTTTTATGCCCTGCAAAAACTTCAACAGAATTATTTGAGCAAAGGCAATGCCTCTAAAAAGAAGCATCGCCATTACTACAATAAATATTTTGAAATTGAATTTCATTATTTGCTTAAAGCTTTTACCACCAATTCTGCTGCTGCTGCACCTGAATTTTGTTGTTGCCCAGTAATTAGGTTTCCATCGGCAATAGCGTATGAACTAAAAGGAGCAGCCACCTTAAAAGTAGTTCCTGCTATTTTCTTGGCTTCATCTTCTATTCTGTAAGGTTGAATTTTCATACCAACGGCTTTGTCTGCAAATTCTTCTTCGGCATCTGCAAATCCAGTCCAAGTTTTGCCTTTTACCAATAATTCGCCATTTGATTTTTTAGCTTCAAGTAATAAAGTTGTTGAGTGACAAACTGCCGAACTCGGTTTTCCTGCTTCGTAAAAAGCAACAAATAATTTTTCTAAATCTTTATTGCCTTTGAAAGTGTACATCGGACCTTGACCGCCTACTAAAAAGATAGCATCGTAATTTTTAGCATCTACTTCAGTTAGTTTTTTTGTGTTTTCAAGCATTTTGTTGAACCACTCTTGTTGCATATAACCCAAAGAAATGACATCGTGAGCCGAATAACCACTTGCATCAGTTGGGTTTGAATAACCGTCCATTTCTAATTTTCCGCCTTCGGTAGAAACCAATTCAACTTCATAACCTGCTTCTTGAAAAACTCTCAAAGGATGCGTTAATTCAGCTGCCCAAAAGCCAATTGGCCATTGAGTTTGCTTGCTTACACTTGGTGAACTTGCCACCATTAAAATTTTGCCTTTTGTAGGTGCACCGTGAAAATGCACATAACTGTTTACTTCTGTTACCATTTTTTTTGAATTTAATTTATTAGATGATTTTTTTGTTTGTGCCGACAATCCTAATGTAGCTAAGACAACCAGCGATAAAGTGAAAATTGACTTGATCATTTTTTATATTTTGAAAATTTTTATGGCGCAAATATCAGAACTATATCTACCTTTGCAATGTGTACAACCAAAAAGTGCGATACATACTTTTTGGTAAGTATTAGCTTAATTGTTGATGGTTGGTTATTAATATTTAATGATAAATAAGATGAAAGAAAATCTTGCCTTTTACAAGATTTTTGCATTCGCAATTAGAATTGTGAAGATGTATCAATTCTTGACTACAATTAAGAAGGAATTTGTAATGTCAAGACAGTTATTAAAATCTGGAACAGCTGTGGGAGCAATGATTAGAGAAGCAGAGCATAGTGAAAGTAAAGCTGATTTTATACATAAAATGTCTATTGCACAAAAAGAAATTAATGAGAGTATATATTGGCTTGAGTTGCTTTCGGAAACAGAAATCATTGCTAAAAAAGAATTTGATAGCATAAATGAAGATGCTATTGTTATTATTAAACTTATTACCGCTATTATTAAATCAACAAAACAAAATCTCAATAACAACTAACAATTAACCATCAAGAATTAAACAATGCCTGATTTTAAATACAACGGAAAAATATACTACAACCCTGTTCAATTAGTAATGGAACAAATAGGCGGTACTTGGAAAGCACCCATTTTATGGCGTTTAAAAGACCAAATAATGCGTTATGGTGAACTTCGAAAAGACATACCCCATATTTCCGACAAAATGCTTACAACACAGTTAAGAGAATTAGAAGAAGACGGATACATTGAACGAAAAGTTTATGCAGTTGTACCACCCAAGACAGAGTACAGTTTGACTGAACAAGGTAAAGAGATTATAAAACTCATTACGACAATAAGAAATTACGGACTAAAAATGATAGAAAAACAAGAACAGAAAAATAAGGGCACGTAACTGTGGTATTTATGAAAGGTGAACTGAACGTCAGAAATTTTAAAGCCGCAACTTCACCAATTCATCCCACCTTGTATGTCATTAAAACAAACAATAAAACGAACAGCGAAATGAGTGCATTTAGAAAAACATTTCTACCAATTATACTTGCGACTATTTGGATAAGTATTTCCGAATTTGTCAGAAATGAATGGTTGCTCAAAACCTATTGGACAGAACATTACCAAAATTTGGGACTGACATTTCCCTCCGAACCAATAAATGGTGCAATTTGGGGGCTTTGGTCTTTCCTGTTTGCTATTGCAATTTATTTTATTGCAAAAAAATTTACACTGCTTCAAACTACCCTCCTATCTTGGCTCGTGGCGTTCATTTTGATGTGGGTAGTAACAGGAAATATGGGTGTTCTCCCCTACAAAATACTATATTTCGCAATTCCACTAAGTTTGTTCGAATCATATTTAGCTACACTTATCATTAAAAAGTTTTCCCGATAAATGAAAATTCCGAAACCAAAATATTGCGGACAAAATTGGTTGGATATGACCCCAACAGAAAACGGTAAACTTTGCGAAGAATGTAAAAAGAATATCATTGACTTCTCCCAAAAAAGTTGGGCAGAAATTGAAAAAACGCAAATAGACAATAACAATTCGATTTGCGGGATGTACTCAAAAAAACAATTACAATATTGGGGGCAAGAAGTACCAACTTTCGCTGCAAACAAATCTATTACTACAGCTGCAATAGTTGTAGGACTAACGACAGGAAGTGTCTTTGGGCAGGTGGCAAATAAAGCAGATACTTTAAACACCAAAACAATCATTGCCGGCACAATTACAGGTATAAGTAAAAATGGCAACATCGACACCTTGGGCTATACGACTGTTTACCTAAAAGGGACTAAAACTGGAGTTTTTGCTGACGAATTAGGCAGATATTCGCTTGATATATCAGACCATATTGATACAATTCAAAATCCAACAATTGTTTATTCAACGATAGGATATATCAGTCTCGAATATACGCTCGGAAAAGAGCTTGCTCACAATATTCATTTTGACCCGCAATTAAGTCAGGACATTGTTGGAACAACCTATTTCTATGTAGAGAAACCAACGATATGGAAGAGAATTGCTTGGACTTTTAAAAAATGGTTTGGAAGGGAAAAATAGAAAATTGTTGAATAATTTGCTGATTAACAATATTTTATTTACGTACTTGATATAGTTTACCTCAACAGAGAAAAGAGAAAATAACAGTTAGTAGCAATTATACTCGTAGAATTCAAAAAAGCCAACAAAAGACTAAGAAACAAACCCCAAAAATCCTTACTTTCGCAAGCCCATGCTCAAACCATACTACAACCAAAACCTCACAGAAGCCGGCTGCGATGAAGTAGGACGCGGCTGTCTTGCCGGACCCGTAGTTGCAGCCGCCGTTATTTTGCCCAAAAACTTTCATCACCCCCTCCTCAACGATTCCAAACAACTCAGCGAAGCCACCCGCAATACACTCCAGCACTACATCAAAGACAACGCCCTCGCTTGGGCAATCGCCGCCGCCAGCGAAACCGAAATCGACCACATCAACATTCTTCAGGCTTCGTTTCTGGCAATGCACCGCGCCTTAGACCAGCTCTCCCTCACTCCCGAACACATCTTAGTCGATGGCAATCGCTTCCTGCCCTACCACTTCATTCCGCACACCTGTATTGTCAAAGGCGATAGCAAATTCGCCGCCATTGCCGCCGCTTCCATCTTAGCCAAAACCTACCGCGACCAGCTAATGCAACAACTTCACCAAGCATTTCCGGCTTACCACTGGCAACAAAACAAAGGCTACCCCACCCTTGCACACCGAAAAGCCATCGAAACTTTCGGAATTAGCCCCTTTCATCGCAAAAGTTTTCAGTTATTGCCAAAAAAATAAATGCCATTTTGACCGTTATTTAGCTTTTGGCGTATTTTTTGACTACTTGTACATAAAAATTTACGCACTCCCTTATGCGATTGGCAAGTATTGTTTATATTTATTCCATAAAGGAACTTTTTGCCGCCAAATTTGCATTTATACCTTACGGTATAATAATTGTATAGCGGAAGAAGTAAAAAACACACTTATTTATGTCTGAGAACAAACAAACACAAAAACCATACAAATACAAAGACCTAAAAGTATATGGTTCGGCGGAATGGATGGCAGGAAAAAGCAAAAAATATCGCCGCGTGTACGACAGATCGGAAACTACCTACATCTACGCAGAACTTTCCTTATACAACAAATATTTTGACGAAAAAGACTGGAAAATAACCGCGACCATAAAAGGCTACACCCTCAAAGGAAACAAACGCACCGAGTTTTGCTCCTTAGATGTAGATCGTGTGGTAGCCAAAGACGAACCCATTATTTTTATCCGCGAAGGCTGGGGAAATAAGAAAAAAGGTGCCTATTGGAAAAAAGGCATCTACGAATGGGACGCTATCGTAGAAGGCGAAGTAATCAGCACGGTTCGTTTTTATGTAGAAGAAGTAGGGCAAGTATCCGAACACACCAATCCGTTTTTCAATATCGAATCCATTAAACTCTACGAAAGCGACGATGCCGGAACAGCACCGGAAAATCGCCGCTACCTCCGCAAGTTCGATACCAAAGAAACGCGCTTTGTCTTTGTGGAATTTAATATCCAAAACACGCTCTACCCCAACCCTTGGAATTGCGAGTTGATATTTAATTTTTACAACGATGCCCGACAACTAAAAGGTGAAACCGTAGAATTAAAGCAAATTTCGGAAAACGACAATAATTTTAGCATCACCTCCGGCTGGGGAAGCGACACCAAAGGCTCGTGGTTTCCCGACAAATACACCATCGAAATCATTTTTATGGACCAATTAGTCGCCGTGCTCCCCTTTGAAGTAGGCGATAATTTTGAAGAAGGTATCAACGAAGCCTACATTCCCGATGCAGGCACCAAATTGGTACAAAAACCCATAGAACGCGAGCGCAGCCTCGAAGAAGTAATCCAAAATTTGGATAATCTTATAGGACTCAATACCATCAAAACCAAAGTGAAAGAATATGCCGAGTATCTTCGTTTTGTAAAATTGCGTACCGACAAAGGCTTCGACTCCGAAGAAGGCATACAAATGCACTCCGTATTTACCGGAAATCCGGGTACCGGAAAAACCACCGTTGCCAAAATGCTGGGCAAAATTTACCACAAAATGGGCTTGCTCTCCAAAGGACACATCCACGAAGTAGATCGCTCCGATTTGGTAGGCGAATATATTGGACAAACAGCTCCTAAAGTAAAAGAAGCCATCAAAAAAGCACGTGGCGGTATTTTGTTTATCGACGAAGCCTACAGCTTGGCGCGCTCCTTAGACGATGCCAAAGACTTTGGACGCGAAGTGATAGAAATTCTTATCAAGGAAATGTCTGACGGAAAAGGCGATTTAGCCATTATTTTTGCCGGATATCCCGCCGAAATGCGCACTTTTTTAGATGCCAATTCCGGTTTGCAGTCGCGCCTCAATCTCTGGTTCGATTTTCCCGATTATCTGCCACAAGAACTCATCGAAATTGCCGACTACGCCGCCCAAGACCGCAAAGTACAACTCACGCCGCAGGCGCGCGCCTATTTGCACGACAAAATTGTAGATGCCTACCGCAATCGCGACCGCTTTTTTGGCAATGCGCGCTATGTAAACCGACTTATTGAACAGGCAAAAATAAATTTGGGCTTGCGTATCATGAAATTGCCCAATGTACAAGATCTTTCGCAAGAAGAACTTTCTACCATTAAAGTAGATGATGTGGAACGCATTTTTGTAACTGCCGCCAACCGCCAGCCGGAAATTCCTATTGAAGAGGAAATGCTTAAAGCAGCTCTCGAAGAACTTAATGCGATGATAGGTTTGGAAAATGTAAAAACAGACATTAATGATTTGGTAAAATTGGTGCGTTACTACAAAGAAACCGGCAAAAATGTACTCAATAATTTTTCGATGCACAGCGTATTTGTAGGCAATCCGGGCACCGGAAAAACCTCTGTGGCACGTATTATTGCCAAAATTTACAAAGCCTTGGGCATTATAGAACGCGGACACTTGGTAGAATGTGACCGCCAAGCCTTAGTAGCAGGTTTTGTGGGACAAACGGCACTTAAAACTTCCAAAAAAATAGATGAAGCCCAAGGTGGCGTATTGTTTATTGACGAAGCCTACGCACTTATTCAGCGCGGCGGCAATGACTACGGCTCCGAAGCCATAGAAACACTGCTCAAACGCATGGAAGACCAAAACGGCGAGTTTGCCGTTATCGTTGCAGGCTATCCCGAACCGATGAAGCAATTTGTAGAATCGAACCCCGGACTAAAGTCGCGCTTCGACCGCATTATTCCTTTTCAGGATTATTCTGTGGCAGAACTTATGCAAATTGCCGAAAACCTGCTCGCCGAAGCGGATTATGTATTGGAAGATGCCGCCAAAAATCATCTTACCAATTATTTCACTTTCTTGTTTGAGGTAAAAGACAAATATTTTGGCAACGGAAGAGTAGCACGCAATGCAGTACGCGAAATTATTAAAAACCAAAATCTGCGTTTGGCGGGCATGTCGCCCAAAAAGCGAACCGGTGTCGAAAGCAAAACCATTCGATTGAGTGATGTAGAACATTTTACGCCGGCAAAACTAAACGATTTTATGAACAAAACTTCGCGTATTGGCTACCGAAGTCCCAATTCTTAAAAAAGATTTCGGCGGCATACAAATTCGGATTATTCATAACTGCTTGATATTATAAGCAAAAAGAAAAATGGGGCTTTCGCTCCATTTTTTTTTCCACAAAATGTGGATAACTTTTACAAAAAAAATTGCCTAAAATATCCCACATAATTTAATTTTGAGCTAACGAAAGCTTAATGTTGCTCTCCTCTTTTATTTTGAAATGTTTTTGTTTCGCTACAGCTAATTCCTCAAAAAGAATCTAAGCACTTCTATTATAATTTACTAATTTTCAATTAGTTATATTGCGATAAAATTACAAATACTTTATTAGAAATGACAAAAAACGAGCCTATCCTTACCGAAGAAAAAAACCGTTTTGTGCTTTTTCCTATTCAATACGACAACATTTGGAAAATGTATAAACAAGCCGAAGCGAGTTTTTGGACAGCCGAAGAAATAGACCTTAACCAAGACCTTACCGATTGGCAAAAACTAAACCCTGACGAACAGCATTTTATAAAACATGTACTCGCCTTTTTTGCCGCCAGCGATGGTATTGTAAACGAAAATTTGGTGGTAAATTTCATGCAAGATGTACCCATTCCCGAAGCGCGCTGCTTCTATGGTTTTCAGGTAGCCATCGAAAACATCCACGCCGAAACTTACAGCCTTCTCATTGATACTTATATCAAAGACAGCAAAGAAAAAGAACAACTTTTTAATGCGATGCAAAACTTGGATTGCGTGAGCAAAAAGGCAAATTGGGCACTGAAGTGGATTGAAGATGCTCCTTCGTTTGCACACCGACTCATTGCGTTTGCAGCGGTAGAAGGAATTTTCTTTTCGGGTAGCTTTTGCTCTATTTTCTGGCTTAAAAGTCGCGGATTAATGCCGGGCTTGTCTTTCTCCAACGAACTCATCAGCCGAGACGAAGGACTGCACTGCGATTTTGCCTGTCTTTTGTACAGCATGTTGCAAAACAAGCCCAGCGAGCAAGATGTAGTAGCCATTATTACCGATGCCGTTAGTTTTGAAAAAGAATTTGTAACTGATGCGCTGCCCGTTTCGCTTATTGGTATGAACGCCGAACTGATGTGCCAATACATTGAGTTTGTTGCCGACCGCCTGCTTGTAGCATTAGGCTACGACAAAGTGTATGGTGCCACCAATCCTTTTTCTTTTATGGAAATGATAAGCCTTACGGGCAAAACCAATTTCTTTGAGAAAAAAGTAGCCGAATACCAAAAATCGGGTGTGAACAGCAAGCGCGAAGACCAAACATTTACCCTGACAGACGATTTCTAAGTCTTTTTAAGCAAAATATCGCCCTTAAAAAACCTAAACAAACCTTATTTCCCTAAAAAATTATCTCCAAATAAAAAACTTTGCCTATGTACGTTGTAAAAAGAAGTGGTCTTAAAGAAGCCGTAAAATTTGATAAAATTACTGCCCGTATTACCAAACTTTGTTATGGCTTAGATAATCAATACGTTTCGCCTATTGAAATTTCTAAAAAAGTAATTCAAGGTATTTATGATGGCGTTAGCACAACCGAATTGGATAATCTTGCCGCCGAAACGGCTGCCACAATGGCAACTATTCATCCCGACTATTCGGTACTGGCTGCCAGAATTGCAGTTTCTAATTTGCATAAAAATACCAAAAAATCGTTTTTCGCAAGCATGCGCGAACTCTATCAACACGTAGAACCCAAAACAGGCGATAAAGCTCCGCTCATTTCTGATACAACTTACGAAGTAATTAAAAAAAACAAAGACCTTTTAGACTCTACGCTCATTTACGACCGCGATTATCATTTCGATTTTTTTGGTTTTAAAACCCTCGAACGTTCGTATTTAATGCGCATCAACGGCAAAGTGGTAGAACGCCCGCAACACATGTTTATGCGCGTAGCCATTGGTATTCACGGCGAAGACATTGAAGCAGCAATACAAACCTACGAATTGATGTCGGAAAAATGGTTTATACACGCCACGCCTACCTTGTTCAATGCCGGAACACCCAAACCGCAACTTTCTTCCTGCTTTTTGGTATCGATGCAAGACGACAGCATCACGGGCATTTTCGATACACTTACCCAATGCGCCAAAATATCGCAAGCTGCCGGAGGTATTGGCTTGAGCGTACACAATATTCGCGCAAAAGGTAGCTACATAAAAGGTACCGGCGGACACTCGAATGGCTTGGTGCCGATGCTGCGCGTTTACAACGATACCGCACGCTATGTGGACCAAGGTGGCGGCAAACGCAAAGGAGCTTTTGCGGTATATTTAGAACCTTGGCACAGCGATATTGAAGACTTTTTGGAATTGAAAAAAAATCACGGCAAAGAAGAAATGCGCGCCCGCGACCTGTTTTATGCCCTTTGGATTCCCGACTTGTTTATGAAACGGGTGAAAGAAAATGCCGAGTGGTCGCTGTTTTGTCCCAACGAAACTCCGGGCTTGTACGATACCTACGGCGAAGAATTTGAACAACTTTATACCCAATACGAAAACGAAGGGCGCGCCCGCAAAGTGGTAAAAGCCCAAGACTTGTGGTTTGCTATTTTAGATGCACAAATAGAAACGGGTACGCCTTATATGTTGTACAAAGATGCCGCCAACCAAAAATCTAATCAAAAAAATATCGGCACTATCCGCAGTTCCAATCTTTGCACCGAAATTTTGGAATATACCTCCAAAGACGAAGTAGCGGTGTGTAATTTGGCATCGGTTTCTTTGCCGAAATTTGTTACCGAAAACGGAGAATTTGACCATAAACATCTCTTTGAAATAGTGCAGGTTATGACCCGCAACCTCAACAAAGTGATTGACGTGAACTACTACCCTATTCCCGAAGCAAAAAGGTCGAATATGCGCCATCGTCCTATTGGCATTGGTGTACAAGGATTGGCAGATGTGTTCATTATGTTGCATTTGCCTTTTGAAAGCGACGAAGCCCGCCAATTGAATAGTGAAATTTTTGAAACCATTTATTTTGCTGCACTTACTACTTCCAACCAACTTGCCCAAGAAAACGGAGCTTACGAAACTTTCGACGGCTCGCCTGCCAGCAAAGGTATTTTACAGTTTGATATGTGGGACGTACAACCAAGCAACCGCTGGGACTGGTCGGGACTAAAGAAAAAAATAATGCAGCAAGGCTTGCGCAACAGTTTGCTGCTCGCCCCAATGCCTACGGCTTCTACTTCACAAATTCTCGGCAACAACGAATGTTTTGAGCCTTATATGACCAATATTTTTACGCGCCGCGTACTGTCGGGCGAGTTTATTGTGGTGAACAAACACTTGCTCAAAGACCTCATAAAATTGGGCATGTGGAACGACGAAGTGCGCAATAACCTTATTGCTAATAATGGTTCTATCCAATACATTGACGGCTTGCCGCAACTCCTCAAAGAAGTGTATAAAACTTCGTGGGAAATTAAACAAAAATGCATCATTGATATGGCTGCCGACCGTGGCGCATTTATTTGCCAAAGCCAAAGCCTCAATCTGTTTTTGCAAGATGCCAACTACAGCAAGCTTAGCTCTATGCACTTTTATGCGTGGGAAAAAGGCTTGAAAACGGGTATGTATTATTTGCGTACGCGTCCTGCCGCCGACCCTATCAAATTTACTTTAGATGCTGCTTACGCCAAAAAAAGAAAAGATGAGCAACTTGGACACCAACAAGAGGAAGATTTTGCCAACAAAGAAACCGTAGTAGAAAATGAAATAGTGAATATGCAGGCGCACCCTGCAACAGCGAATGGAGCGTATGTGCTTTCCGAAGTATCTGCCAAAATGGTGGAGCAAGTGGCAAAAGTATGCTCTATCGACAATCCCGACTGCGAGAGTTGCAGTGCTTAAAAGATGGGGTTATAAAAAATTATTATTTGCCGCCAAATGAAGAACCGCCTCGGAAGAGGCGGTTTTTTTTACCAAAGATACACTTTTAGGGTAGTATCAATTTATAACCTCTGCGCGCCCTTGCCGTCTTGGCGTGATGACACAAACTAAATTCACGCAAAGTCGCGAAGACGCAAAGAGGATAGTAATAGTTTATACTTCATTTTTGAACAACCGTGTAAAAATGTTGTAAGAAATCTAAATTTATGGTTTAGTTTTCTCAATTTCACGCTAAACTCCTAAGGCATCCAAGCATATCCTCTTTTGGATTTCCAAAGAAAATATTTTTCTAACAAAACTTTCGTAAAATCATACAATACATTAGGAAACATTATAGCAATGGTTCTGGGTCTAAAAAGATGGTTCGAAAAAATTAGCACTTCTTTCTTTCCTGCGTCCATCACACATAGTCCTGGAATTTTCCCCCAAGGTTTTTTAATTAACTTGGTGTTGCCTTTTACAGTTCTAATAATATTTTCCGCTACAATTTTGCCCGTCTCGTCAGATGGATAGCCGGTTTTTGGAGCAGAAAAAGGAATATTTTTACATTCAAACGGTATATCTACTTGTACGGCAATTCCCGCTGCCCAAACATTTTCTAACTGTTTATGACGGTAGGTATCTTCTACGGGAATATATCCATTTTGATTTGCCAACAATGAAGCAGAATTTCGCACAAAATCAACGCCCACAAAAGGCGGCATAAGTTGTGTTAGGGAACTTTTTATTTCTTCTCCATTGGAAAGAATTACAGCATCGGGCGTAACTTCTTTTACAGCTACTTGGGTTTTGTATTTGATGTTAAACATTTTCATAAAAGTCCTCAGCATCGTTTCGCCCATTGGCATTCCGTCTATTCCAAAATGTCCTAAGTAGTCTTCGGGTGTTATCCAGTAGAGATCTACTTTTTCTCTTATCTTTTGCTCTCTGAGCCACTTTTCTACATTAAACAAAAACTCATAGGCTGCACCCATACAGCCGGCATTTTGCGTAGCTCCAATAACAATCGTACCAGGATTTTTCTTAAACTCTTCCAATGCGCTTCTAAGTTTCATCGCTCCATTGGGCGTGCCTACATAATGAGAATATTCGGCTACGCCGGGCGCAACATCAAATTTCACTTTAGGTCCTGTGGCTACTACCAAATGGTCGTAAGTATAATCGCCGTTTGTGGTGGAAACGGTTCTTGTTTCGGTATTAACACTTAATGCCTCTGCATGAACAAAATCAACGCCTTTTTTCTTCAAGACACTTTCTTTTTTGAAGGAAATATCTTTCATTTCTCGCCTTTTAAAAGGTACCCAAATTAAAGAAGGAATAAATAAAAATAGTGGCGATTTGTCTATTAAGATTACCTTATGGTCGTTTTTACCTTTACGCTTTAATTCGAGGGCGGCTGTCATGCCTGCAAAACTACCGCCAATTACTACTGTTGTTGTCATAATCAAAAATTTTTTAGTTCATTTATTCAACACTTATTTTAAGTTCATCGTTCAAATTCTATAACCGTTATTTGGAAGGCGAAATTACGACATGGGAACAAAGTTTATAAGTGAAAAATCCGCATAAAATTGGTGTAAAACAATCATTTTGCTTAGCAATTTTATACCCAAAACTTTCCCGCAATTTTGCGTACATTTTTCATCTACTTGACAAGTCTAAAAAAAGGCAAAAAGTCTCATTATAGCGCAAAATATTCTCCCCAAAAAACACAGCTTTGCTCACTCCGCTACAAACTTTTACCTTTTTCTGACAAATATTGAACAAGTATCTGTCATTTTTCCTTTATTTTTGACAAATTATAATACACCGATTATGAATCGTTTTATCGCAATTTTTATAGCACTGTGGTTGTTTGTTGCCTGGCAGCCTGCCAAAGCCATTGATTTGGTTTATGATATTGTACAAATGCAAGACCCACAAAACAATCCTTATGTAGAAGTACATTTGAGTATCGGGCTGCCCGGTTTGCAACAAATTACTCAAGCCGATAATAGCATAGAAGCTGCGGCACAAGTATCCATTATTTTTTACCAAAGTGATAGCAGTATTGTGGCTTTCGACAAATATACGCTGAACAGTCCTGCAGGTTTAACTGCCGAAAAAGCTAAAACTTCTAATTTGGTGGATATAAAACGCTTTCCACTGCCCGAAGGGACTTATTCCGTAGAAATTAGCGTTACCGATGTCCACAATGAAACAGCTATTGCCAAAGCCAACGACACTTTTATACTGCAAAAATATACCCAAGAAGCACATATTTCGGACATAATGCTCGTAGATACGCTTGCCAAAACAACGCAAGAAAATAGTTTTAGCCGCAATAATTATGATATAATTCCGATGGTGTTGCCTTTTTATCCGTCTGCGAACAATACTTTGCAGTTTTATGGCGAACTGTATTTGCCCAATGCGCAAATTTCCGATGAAAATATACTCCTCACTTTTCGTATTTGCAAAACCAAAAGCGAAACAGCCTTACCCAATTTCAATGCTTTTAAGCGCGTAAAAGAAACTTCGGTAATTCCTTTTTTACAAAAAATAGACATTGGCACACTGCCTTCGGGAAACTACGAACTTTGGGTGGCTGCCTACGACAACAATAAGCAAATCCTTGCCGAAAAACGCAAGTTTTTTCAGCGCAGCAAGCAAAACATTCAGCACGAAAACGAGCTTATTCAAACCCACGACCTTAGCGCAAGTGTTTTGAATAAATTTACCGCCAAACAAGTTCGCTATTACCTCAATTCCCTTGCGCCTATTGCCGATACTGAAACTCAAACGATTATCAAAAACTTAGATGCCATTGACAATCCTGAGCTACAAAAACAGTTCATCTACAACTTTTGGGCGAAAAAAAATCCCGAAAGTTCCGAATTAGCTTTGCAGAATTATGTCAGTTTGGTAAATATGGTTGAAGACGAATACGGCACTAATTTTCGCGAAGGCTACAATACGGATATGGGTTTTTATTATTTAAAATATGGCGCGCCTAATGCCGTAGATAGATTTCCTTTTTCCAACGATAATTATCCGTACGAAATATGGCAATATTATACTTTGGAGAATAGAAGCAATGTAATTTTTGTTTTTGTAAACAAAGAAATTGCCACCGACGAGTTTAAACTCATTCATACCGATTTTCCAAACGAAATATACAATCCCAACTGGAAACAAGAAGTGCTTCGCAACAACAATACAGACAACAGGCGCGGCGGAAGTATTGATATTAAAAGTATGAGCGACAGCAAAAGTTCAGGTAATTCGGGTGTAGAATAAGGCTATATTTGTACCAAATATTTGAAAAATATGTCCGATATGCCCAAAGTGGCAATAGTTATTCTAAACTACAATGGCAAGCATTGGTTAGAAAAATTTTTGCCCAGCGTATGCGCTACGCAATATCCCAACTTTCAACTTATTATCGCCGACAATGCCTCTACCGACGAATCTGTAACTTGGTTGGAAAAGCACTATCCACAAGTTTCAATCATTTGTTTAGAAAAAAACTGGGGCTACGCCGAAGGTTACAATCGCAGCATTGCCCAAATAGATACGAACTACACTTACTGTGTATTGCTCAATTCGGATATTGCCGTAGAACCGAATTGGTTGGAGGAATTGGTACTTTGTATGGAACGAAACCCAAACTTGGCTGCCTGCCAGCCCAAAGTTTTGTCGTATCACCAGCCGGAGTTTTTTGAATACGCCGGAGCCGCAGGTGGTTTTATTGATGCCTTGGGCTATCCTTTTTGTCGTGGGCGTATTTTGGAATACATAGAAAAAGACACACAACAGTACAATACCGACCTAAAAACATTTTGGGCAAGCGGCTGCGCGCTGATGATTCGGCGAGAACTTTTTATAGAAATAGGAGGATTTGAAGCAGATTTTTTTGCACACATGGAAGAAATAGACCTCTGCTGGCGACTGCAACGCGCGGGATTCGACATTGGTGTATGCACCAAAGCAATAGTCTATCACGTAGGCGGCGGCACTTTGCCACAAGGAAATCCGCGCAAACTCTACCTCAATATCCGCAACAACTGGGCAATGCTTTTTCGCAATTTGGCTTTTCGGCATTGGTTTTGGGTGTTTCCTTTGCGCTCGCTCATCGAAAATACGGCGGCGATGATGGCTTTGCTAAAGGGAAAATTCAGCGAATTTGTTACATTTTATCGCGCACACTTAACGATGCCTTTTTTATTTTATCGCTGGATAAAACAACGCCAAGCTATCAAACGCAAAATACGCGCTATTTCTCCCGACCCAAAAGACGTTTCACAGCGACAGACTTATAGTATTGTATGGCAGGCAAAAATACTGCGCCACCGAAAGTTTTCCGAACTGCCTAAGCCTACTTCACCAAAGCTAAAATAAAATAAATAAGGATTGGAGAACCTAATCCAAATACGGCAGCTATTACAAAAATCAAGCGAATAATCGTTACATCAATATCAAATTTGTCGCTCAACCACGCGCACACACCTAATATTTTCTTTTCGCTCTGATAAGATTCTGTGGTCATATTTCTTTCTTTTGGGGAATTTTAAAAAGTTTTTACTACATAACCTCTTTCCGAAAAAAATAGTTCGCTTGCGTGTAAATAAAAAAACAGGTCGATTTTCAGCAAAACGACCTGTAAGTTTGAACCAAATACTTGGTAAGTTATCGTAAAAAAACTTATTTTACTTTAGGAGTAGCGGAATAATTGATTTTCAGCGCATTGAGTCTTCTCAGCTCTGATTTCACTTCCGATACTATTCCCATTTTTGTATCTTTATCTACCTTTAAAGAAACGGTAAGTTTTCCTTGCAATGCTTCGGGCAACTTAGCACGCTCGTTAAGGATAAATGTTTTCAAATCGTCTTTGGTTGCAAAAGTATCATTCAGTTGCAAACGTGGTGCGTCACCCAATTTTGCCGCATAAGTTGGATTTGGCGGACCAATAAAAATATTGGTCACCAAGGATTTTTTCTCCAATTTTTGTAACTCGGTTGCTTGCGGATAATGTACAATTACTTTTTGTTCGGTATCGCGCATTACGGTAGCCACCATAAAGAAAAACAAAAGGATAAAAATGATATCCGGCAAAGATGCCGTAGATATAGCCGGTAATTCTTTGGAACCTCTTTTTCGTATCAACATATCTTTCAATAATTTAAAGTCTTCGTAAAAAATTATTTTTTGGCATTGCCATAATCTTCCGGTTCTGCTTCCGACAAGCGTAAAGGATATTCATCGCGTACCGTTTTTTGTTGATCTTCCGTAAGATTGTCATACTTTCTGCCAAATTGCTGCTGGGCATATTCATCGCGCAACTCATTGTAAGCAGCACGCACTTCATTGTACACTTCTATGTAACGATTGTAGGTAGTACTCTTATCGTTTTTCATAGAAACTACTGCCTTCTTAGGATTTTCGGACATTTCAGGATCAATACCATTATTGTTTACAAACTTTTTGGTTAAAGTCCGCAATTCTGTAATTTCCAAAGGCTCGCCTTCTACCAATAATTGGTCCTTAAAATTTACCAATATCTCCAACACATTCCGCTGATTTATATCAACTTTTGTTTCTTCCTGATTTGGGTCATAAGGCGGCAGCGTTACCAATATCCCTTTGTCGATATTCATAGTAGTTGTTACCAAGAAGAATATCAACAGCAAAAAAGCGATATCCGCCATAGAACTGGCATTGATTTCGGGAGCTTTTCTGGTTTTGGATTTAGCCATAATATTTAATTATTTTACAAAATTATAAACTTCCAACAGTACCCAAGAAGCTAAGGCGGCGATAAGCAAAAAAACAGAAGCGTTGATACCTGCCGTAACGTATTTCATAATAGAAGGCGTAAGGTAAGCGTACGATGCCGTTTGAAATACTTTGCCGATACTGTCTGAGGCAGTGAAGTAAACGATTATTAGGAATAATGCCAAAACCCCTGCGCTTAGAATAGATTTAAAGGCAGACTTTGGATTTTTAATGGCATTGAGAATAAAGAACACCACAATAAGCCCTATGGCTATGTACACCAGCCAAAGTGCTATGTTAATGCCCCAATTGGTCACAAAACTTTCCATATAGCTGTTGTTTTTTTATTTATTACGGTTGTAATAACGTGTGATTAAATCTACTAAACCAATAGATGAATCTTCCATATTATTTACAAGACTATCTACCTTGGATACCAAGTAGTTATAAAATATTTGCAGAATAATAGCTACCACCAAACCGAATACGGTAGTAAGTAGTGCCACTTTAATACCTCCGGCAACCAAAGAAGGCGAAATATCACCCGCCGCTTGGATAGAGTCGAAGGCTTCAATCATACCGATTACCGTTCCCATGAACCCGAGCATTGGTGCCAAGGCAATAAACAAGCTCAGCCAGCTCAAACCACTTTCCAAGCGTCCCATTTGAACAGAACCGTAAGCTACAATAGATTTTTCTACTACATCTAAGCCTTCGTTGATACGGTCTAAGCCTTGATAAAAAATACTCGCCACCGGACCGCGCGTTGCCTTTGCTACTTCTTTCGCGCCATCTACATCATTTGCCGCCAATTTGTCGGACACATCTGATAATAGTTTGTTGGTGTTGGTAGTAGCCAAGTTGAGGGAAATAATACGCTCAATAGCGATTGCCAAACCCAAGATAAGACAAACGAGTACCAAACTCATAAATTGCCAACCACCATCTAAGAAGTATTTCTTCAAGAGTTCTACGCCTTTTACGGTTTGCTCCGGTTGGGTAGTAGTAGTTACTGTTTCAGTGTCATCTTGTGCGTGAAGGCTTGTTCCCTGAAACATTGGAAGCACCAAAAGGCTTCCAATAAGTGCCAACAGAATAAATAGTCTTTTCATGCTGCTAAATTTCTGGTTTTTAATTTTTTATAAAATTTGATGAAAATATAATTAAAATTTTGCGTTTATCGTATGTTTTTATCTGCAAAAATTGCTAAAAAACGGAGAGAGAGGGATTCGAACCCTCGAAACGCTTTTGGCGTTTACACACTTTCCAGGCGTGCTCCTTCAACCACTCGGACACCTCTCCAATTTATTGTTTAACGTTTCTATTTTTGCTATTCTTTTCAAAATTTTGCGTCCAAAATAGTTTATCTTTTTGTTCTATCAAAATTTGAACGTGGTATTTTGTACAAATATTTCACTTTTTCCAGCTTGTTTGCTTTCTGCAAGCCTTATTTCGTTCTTTTTTACAATTTCATGATATTTCTGCTTGTCCAAATCATCCATGAAATCGTTTGATAATTTCCAAATACGTTTTTCTCTACAAAAAGCATCGAACTAATGTACGCAAATATTATTTGTTTATGCCAAAAAGTTTTTGGGCATTTCTGCTCGTTTGGGCTATTACTTCGGCTATGCTTACAGCTTTTATTTCGGCAATTTTTTGCGCAATAAGTGGCAAATACGCACTTTCGTTGCGCTTGCCTCTATACGGCGTAGGAGCCAAATAAGGCGCATCGGTTTCCAAAACAATATGTTCGAGACTGGTTGCCGCTACGGTTTCCGCCAGTTCTGTATTTTTCTTAAACGTTATTACACCACCTATTCCTATATAAAAATCGCCCAAAGCAATAACTTCTTGTGCAGCGGCGGCATTTTCCGAAAAACAATGAAAAATTCCACGCAAGTCGGCATTGTTTTCGGACTGCATAATAGCTAAAGTATCGGCAAAAGCATTGCGCGTGTGTAAAATAATAGGAATTTGGTACTGTTTTGCCCATCGGGCGTGTTGCGTTAAGGACTGTTTTTGTTGTGCGGTAAAAGTAGTGTCCCAGTAGTAATCCAAACCCGTTTCGCCTATACCATAATATTTTTGCTGTGCCAATTCTTTTGCCAACACCGCTAATTTTTCTTCAAAATCGGCTTCTACCGAACAAGGATGCAAGCCAATCATCGAAAAACAGTTGTTGGGGAAAGTAGCGGCAATTTGGTTCATTGCGGCAATAGTGCTTAGGTCCACATTGGGCATAAACATCTTTTCAACGCCTGCATCTATGGCGCGCTGTACGTGTGCATAGGCGGTTTCGTCCGAAAATTCCTTGCTAAAAAGATGCGTGTGCGTGTCTGTCAGCATTTTTTTAGGGCAAAGTTATAATTTTTTCGACTAAATTTTTATGTGACAAAAGTAGTACTCCACAAGTCCAATTTCGCATAAAAGTATTTTAGCCAAAGCGATTTTTTTGCTATATATTTGGGAAAAAATAGCATATAACACTTACAAATACTCAAAAATAATAATACGATGGCATCTTTTTTATCTGCAATTTTAGAAAACAAATGGATACAGAGTTTTAAGCAGCAACAGGAAAATCGGTTCAAAATTATTACCCTCACCAGCGTAGATAAAACGTCTTCTATATTTGCCAAAATAGCCAGTTACGTCATTTTTGCATTGATGGGTTTCGGTTTGTATATTTTTCTATTAGTCAATTTAGCCGTATATCTTTCCAACACTTACGGCATATTGTGGGGTTTTGCTTATACTTCTCTTATTCAAATTATCGTCATTATTTTTTTGGTAATTACCCGAAAAAGAGTTTTGCAGTACGGTATTTATAAAATTATAAGCAGCGAAATTTTGCGTGAGATAGAATCAGAAAATGAAAGTAAAGCTTATAGAAACAGTAGCATTTCGGAAAAAAAGGAGCTACTAAGAAATAGTACAAGCTACAGCAGCAATGATATTATCAACAATTCTTTGACAGATATGGCGCAAACTGCGGGAGTTTGGACGTGGAATAGCCTGAAAAGCCAGCTTAAAAAGCGAAAAAAAAACAAATCCAAAAAAATAGCTAAGGCACAAAAATTAGCTGCCGCCAACATCACGCCGGAACCGAAAAGCAAACGCATTCTCAAAGCTACTGCCGTACAAGTAGGTTTTGCCGCAGCAGGGTTTCTGATAGCCCGCAGTATATTAAAAAACAAAAAAGACGCTTAAAATCTTTCCCCAAGTCTATATTTGAAAATGCTGCTTGTAGTCGGGTATGTAAATGTTGTGAAAATCGCGCTGTAACAAGGTAGCACGATAATCTTCCATTACTTCGGGATCGCCGTGTACAAGAAATATTTTTTTCATAATTTGTTTGTCTTGGCAAGAAATGGTGCGAATCATTTCCTCATAGTCGCCGTGTGCACTAAAGGCATTAATTTTTCTTACATCGGCTCTTACTTTGTAAGGTTTGCCAAACAATGAAACCTCCTCTGCGCCATTCACAAGCTGCCCGCCCACACTCGATTTCGAACAATAACCCACAATAAGAATGGTATTTTTTTTGTTTTCGATACTGTTTATCAAATGATGTTTTATGCGTCCGCCTTCAATCATTCCCGAAGCCGAAATAATAATACAAGGCTCTTTTATGTCATTAAGGGCTTTCGATTCGTCCACACTACGCACATAGGTAAGGCGCGAAAAACCAAAAGGGTCAGGGTCTTTTTGCATAAAACGCTGCATGTCTTCATTAAAACAGTCGCTGTGCTCGCGCATCACTTCGGTAGCGTCTATTGCCATAGGGCTATCTACAAAAACCTTAATAGGCGGCATTTGTCCTTCAAATTCCAAATCGTTGAGTACACTCACTATCTCTTGCGTTCTGCCTACACTAAATGCCGGAATAATGAGTTTGCCTCCTTTTTCGATACAGGTGCTACGCACTACTTCCAAGAGTTTTTCTTTGGGTTTGGGTGGGTGTGGATGCAAGCGATTGCCATACGTACTTTCGGCAATAAGAAAATCGCACTGCGGAAAATCCTGCGGCGTGCGGATAATACGATTGGTATATCGCCCGAGGTCGCCGGTAAATGCAATGCGATGATAGTGCATACCATCTTTTATACGCAAATTCACCACCGCACTGCCCAAAATATGACCTGCATCAGTAAATTCCACCCATACATCTTCATCAATTTGCTTTACGGTATTATAAGGAATAGTATAAAAACTGCTCATACAGGCTTTGGCATCTTCAATAGTATAAATAGGCTTGATAAGCGGCTTGCCGCGTTCTTTTAGTGCCAGATTGATGTATTTTATATCCGATTCCTGAATGTGTGCACTATCCAAGAGCATAAACTCGCACAAGTCGCGCGTGGCAGGCGTACACCAAATTTTTCCTTCATAGCCTTCTTTTACCAATTTGGGAATTAAACCCGAATGGTCGATATGTGCGTGCGACAAGATAAAAAGGTCTATATCTTTTGGATTAAAGCCAAAATGACGGTTCAGTCCATCAACCTGACTTCCTTTTCCTTGAAAAAGTCCGCAATCCAACAATATTCTTTTTCCACTTTTAAGCGTTATCACATGCTTACTGCCCGTAACTTGTTGCGCGGCACCATAAAAAGCTATTTCCATAATATTCTTTTATTTTTTAATGAATTAATTCTTTCAACATTTTTCTTAAGGCTCTTTTTTCTAAAAAAATTTCTTTCGTTTCATTGGCAAAATGTGTCAAATCGCTGTTCGCTGTTTTTTCAAAGACTGCTTTTTGCTTTTTTGTATGAAACAAGGTAACGCCCGTCCACTCATCGCCACAAATATTGGTAATTTCGCTACCATTATCTAAAAACAATTTACCGCCGGGCAAGATATAAATTTGCGCGCCTTTGGGCAAAGATAATTTGCAGTGCAGGGTCAAAAAAGCGTCTTTTTCTATTATAATATCACCTTCCAAATATTTTATATCACACCAATCCACTTCGTTTCCGGCTTCGATTATCACTTTTTTGTCGGACTTGTAGCTACACCAAGTGTTGAGCAGATTTTTGCCTTGCGGCGCGCCCTCACGGTAAAAGTTATAATTTATTTTTGCCAACTGGCAAGGTGTGTAGGCTTGTTGAAACGCGTTGTAATCCATTACATTGTTCGACACTTCGCCCCATTCATCGCAGCCGGGGTCGGCGGGGTCAATATACCAGCAGTTGCGGTTTTTGGGCGTATCCGGACAGCCATCTTCCATTGACCATGTATGTGCCAAGCCCAAACTATGTCCAATTTCGTGATTCATCAAACGCGCAATAGAACCTACGGTTTCCGCTAAATTTTGATTAGCATTGTTAATGTAATGATGATAACTGTTGGCAATTTTTACCCAATGAGGTTTGCCTACACCGTCTGCCGAAGTTTTGTACGTAGGCGAAGCAATACTGTCGGGATGATGCTCCAACAAAAAAATATTGAGTACTTCATCGCCGCATTTTTTGTACGTTTCAAATTGCTTGTCACTGAAAAGGCTATAATCGCGGCTACTGTGTGTTTTGTTGTAGTAGCACAAATAATCGTCTTGGTGAAAATAAATACCATCATCCTCAGGGTCGTCTGAATTGCAGGGAGAAATTACATACCTAAAATTGATAGGCAAAGCGGGCAAATCATTATTCGCCGGAATATTCATTTTCAAATTATGCTCCAATCGCTCATTACAGCCTTCTATTAACATTCTCGCATATTCGCGCCCTGTTTCTTCCGAAAAGTTGAGCGTTGTGTCTTTAGCATCAATAAAATGAACATTTACGCGCACGTATTTCGTGGGATAAAAATTCATATTTTTAGGGTCTGGGGCATAATTGGAAGCCGTACCGCAGTTGCAAATTACTTTATCATTGTTTGGTCGGGACACTGTTTTTTGTGCTGTTAGTGCCATTTGTACAAGAAGTATTGTTAAAAAAACAGAAATTTTACGCATTACTTTATAAATTATTCACAAATTTTTTTTGTGTGCAAAAAGGTATTAATTTTAACGCGAAAAAACAAAATAAAAAATGAAACCTTTACTTATTCTAAGCATAGTTTGCAGTTTGTTCTTGGCAGCTTGCAATAATGGAAATAATAAAGAAAAAGAGCAGGAAAATATTGCCGCTGCCGAAAAAGAACTTTTTGGAAATCAAAATGCGGCAAGTTTTGATAGCAAAAAAGCCGAAAGTTTGGCACAATCATATGAACAATATGCCAGCAATTACAGCGATGACCCCAAAGCACCGGAATATCTTTTTAAAGCGGGCGAAGTGTTGCGCTCGGCACATCAGTTTGATGCGGCAATTGACAACTATAAAAAGATTTACGAAAAATATCCCAATTTCAACAAAACGCCTCAAAGTCTCTTTTTGATTGGATTTACCTACGAAAACGATTTAAAAAACATCACAGAGGCACAAAAATATTACGAATTATTTTTGCAAAAATACCCGAATCACGAAATGGCAGATGATGCAAAGTTTTTGCTGCAAAATTTGGGAAAATCGCCGGAAGATATTATTAAAGACTTTATGCACAACGACAGCACCAAACAAGTTTTAGCTACTCCGGCTTCTTGATATTCTGTCCGATAAAAGCTTGTCGCACTACTTGCTGAATACGCTCTTCATTGAGACCGCTTACTATTTTTCCGTGTTGTGCAAAAGAAATAGTACCCGTTTCTTCCGATACTACCAATACCGAAACTTCTAAGCGTTCGGTGATGCCAATAGCCGCTTTGTGGCGCATACCAAAGTTTTCGGGCAGATTGGTTTGTTCGGTTACGGGCAATACGCAAGCGGCGGCGATAATTTTTTCGCTACTCAGCAGCATTGCACCATCGTGTAAAGGAGATTTTTTCTGAAATATAGCTTCTATCAATGCGCCGTTTATATCGGCGTTAAGCATTTTGCCACTATCTAAAATAGTCGGTTTTTCGTCCGTAGGCAAAAGCACCAACAAAGCTCCTAATTTATTTTCCGACAGTTTTATCAAGGCACGGCTTATTTCTTCGGCAACCCACTTGTATTCTTGTGAAACAGATTTTTTGTGCCCAAAGAAAAACTGCCAAATGCTGTTTTGCTTACCAATGCCGCTACGTCTGCCTAAAACTAATAGAAAACTGCGCACTTCCGGCTGAAAAACAATGAGCAAAGCAATAACGCCCACTTCTATAAACTTGCCTAAAATGCCCGACATTAGCCGCATGCCTAAGGCATTTACAATAAAGTTGAGGACAAAAAACAGGATAATCCCAATGAGAATATTAAACGACAAATTGCCGCGCAACAAGCGATATACTTGGTACATCAATATCGCCGCCAGTACAATGTCGAACACATCTAAAAGGCGGATTTCTAAAAAGCCAAAAGGGATTGCTGCTATCAAAAAAAAAATTGTTTTGTATTGTTTCGTTTTTCGACAGCCAATTTACATTTATTCGCCGAAAAAATAGAAAAGGTAGGTATATTCTTTTTAGGCTTCGCAAAACATTTGCCACAGTTTTAGGGTCTCACACGCTTCGGCAACATCGTGTACGCGTAAAATATCGGCACCCTGCCAGAGTGCTAAGGTATTGCAAACGGTAGTGCCATTCAAGGATTCGCGGGGAGTAGTTTGTAAGGTTTTCCAAATCATAGATTTGCGCGACAAACCTGCGAGTACGGGCAATTGAAACAATTCTTTGAACATAGACAAGTTTTTGAGCAAGGTAAAATTGTGTTCAATACTCTTGCCAAAACCAAAACCTACATCTAACACTATTTCATTTACGCCAATGCTTTTTACATAAGCTATTTTCTCCACAAAAAAATCGACGAGCTCCACTAATATATCATCGTAGGTGGGACTTTGCTGCATGCTTTGCGGCAAGCCTTGCATGTGCATCAGCACGTAGGGCAATTGGTAAGCCGCTGCTACTTGCACAATTTCGGCATCAATGCTTCCCGCCGAAATATCGTTTATCATTTTTGCGCCCACATCAGCACAAGCCTGCGCCACTATTCCGTAAACGGTATCAATAGAAATAATACTTTCGGGAAACTCTTTCGCCAACTGTGTCACTAATGGGACTACCCTTTCTATTTCGGTTTGTGGAGAAATAACAGCCGCTCCCGGACGACTTGACATGCCACCTACATCAATTATAGTAGACCCTGCGGCAAGCATTTTTTCGGCGGCAGCTATGGCTGCGCTACTATTGGCATAAGCACCTCCGTCATAAAAAGAGTCGGGGGTATAGTTGATAATGCCCATGATAATCGGCTTTGCCAAAGCGCATATTTTTCTTCCAAAGTTTATGCTTTGCAAAGCTGAGTTTGTTTTTATTCGTCCTCGTGGTCAGAATGGTCAATCCCCAACAAAGTATAAATGGGAGACATTCCCGTTAAGGCAATAATAAAAAACGGTAAAGCAAAAAACATTATCGCTGGTATTTTCGTCAATGCTCCAATCATAACAATTACAATCATAATGACGTAATGCAAAATAATGTCTTTGAAATTCAGGTTATATTTCATAATATTTTCGGAAAATAATTTACAATTAAACTTCTGCGCGCAAAAATACAGAATTTATCTTTACTTATACTAAAAAGTGCATTGTTTTGTTGTAAAACAATGCACTTTTAACCACTTTATAGTAAGGAAATATGTCAGAACTTATTCCCCCACATAAAGAATTTCGGATTGTCAATGTAATTACTGATATCATCGTCTATCATACCGATTAACAGCATAATCCAGTCAACCATGGCTACAATACCACAGCCACCAAGCGTAAGGATATAGCCAATAAATGTAAGTGTAGCAGTACCCAAATACAAACGGTGGATACCAAGTGTACCAAGTGCCCAAGCCAAAATAAATGCAACTACGGCATTTTTATCGTTCGCAGCACTGCTAAACGACAACATACCTGCGTATGTAGCACTTGCATCGGCAGTTTGTGCCATATCGGCAAGGTACATAGACGTTTCGGTGCTGGCAGCAAACATTGCTTCCACCGCTTGGTTATCCAATTTGTACTTGCTTCCCGCATACGCTTGTGTAGTACCCACGAAAATGAGTAATAACAACACGATAAAATTTTTCATCATAATCATAACATTTTAAAGGTGAAAAAATAATATTAAATAAAAAACGCATCTTTGTAAAGGCATAAAGATACAAAGCAAAGTAATTTTACCAAATAAAATATATTTTTTCAAAAAAATTTTTCTGTGAAAATTTCCGAAAACGAAGAAGATATTTTCTTAAACGATAATAACGAAGAACAAGAAGAACTATACGAGCATTATAGATTTACCGCTGACCGCAAGCAAAGTTTACTGCGTATTGACAAATTTTTGGGCGACCGCTTAGAAAATACCAGTAGAAACAGAATTCAAAATGCTGCCAAGGCGAGTTCTATATTGGTAAATGGCATAGCCGTAAAACAAAACTATAAGGTAAAACCCAACGATGTAATAAGCATTGTACTACCCTACCCCGAACGCAACAATACTTTAGAACCGGAGAATATTCCTTTGGATATTGTGTATGAAGACGAGGCGGTTTTGGTACTCAACAAGCCTGCTGGTTTAGTCGTTCATCCGGGTGTGGGCAATTTCGATGGCACATTGGTAAATGGCTTGCTGTATCATTTTCAAAACTTGCCCGCGCGTTCCGGCGATGCGTATCCGGGCTTGGTGCATCGTATTGACAAAGATACCACCGGACTGTTGGTGATTGCCAAAGATGATGAAAGCATGAGCTTTTTGGCAAAACAGTTTTTCAACCGTACGGTTTACCGCCGCTATATTGCCTTAGTGTGGGGCGACTTGCCGGACGAAGAAGGAATCATTGAAGGCAATATAGGAAGACATGCGCGCTACCGCAAAATGATGGACGTGTATCCCGAAGGTGATGCCGGAAAACCCGCGCGCACACATTACAAAGTGTTAGAACGGCTCGGCTATGTAAGTGTAGTAGAATGTCGCTTGGAAACAGGGCGCACGCATCAAATTCGCGTACACTTTAAGTATATCGGACATCCGCTTTTCAACGACCCGCTCTACGATGGCAATCGTATTGTGAAAGGTACTATCTATAGTAAATACAAACAGTTTGTCGAAAATTGCTTTTCACTACTTCCACGTCAGGCATTACATGCGCGTGCTTTGGGATTTGTGCATCCGCGTACGGGCGAATATTTGCAGTTTGAAGCCGATATGCCCGAAGATATGCAAACCGTGATTGACAAATGGCGAAATTATATGCAAAACAGGTGAATTATCCTTAGCTTTTTAAGAGATTTTATCGAATTTATTTTTCAAACTAAAGCAAACACCGTTCAGTCCTTAATTTGTTCACCTAAAATTATTTGGGCAAAATTCCACAAACCGAACAATTACTATTTGTATTTATACTAAAACCGTATGAAAGTTGCGTATTGGTTTGGGTATTATTAAGAGTAAGTACTCTCCCCGCAACTTTAGGCACAATACTAAGGCTTTGGGAACCTCTTCATTTTCTTTGCTTGTCCAAAGAAAACGAAGCAAAAGAAACGACACTTTTTTTCAAGGTATTTTTGCCCTTGCAGGGCAAAACCGCAGTTTTGGGGCGTTAAAATTTTTGAAGTTTTGGAAAAAATTTAGCCCCAAAACTGTGCTATACGGCGAAAAAAAATTTTTTACCTTTTCTAATACGCAAAAGCTATTCAATTTTAGTATTAATACTTGATTATAACAAAAAAGTGCATTACATAAGTAAAAATTGAATAAAAATTGTAAATTTATCCGTACTAAATAAGAAAGAAAATGTAAGAGATGCAAAATATTTTAGTCCCTACCGATTTTTCTACGTTTTCGCATAATGCCTTGCACTATGCGCTTGAAATTGCCTATACTTCCGGTGCGAAAATATTTCTTATGCACGCACTCTACAAAGGCTATGCCCCCACACAGGCATCTACCGAAAACTTGCACCAATTTATCGAAATAAGCCACGAAAAAGCAAATGACGACTTTAAGCAATATCTCCAAAAAGTGCAGGAAGAATACTCGCGCGAAGAGTTGAGTAACATGCCGTTGGAGTATATTTTGATGGAAGGTTTTGCAGTTGACCAAATCATCGAATTGTCGCAAGCACAGCACTTCGATTTGTTGATTATTGGCACAAAAGGCGTGTCGGGGCTACGCCAAATGTTTTTTGGCAGCAACACCCAAGCCATTATCGAACGCACCGATGTACCCGTTTTGGCAGTGCCTATTGAAGCACAGTCTGCCGAAATTGAGAATATTGTTATCGCTACCGACCTCAGCGCAAAAGCACTTTCTGCCATTGGCAAAATATACGATATTGCACAGTTTTTAAATGCCCGATTGAAATTTTTACACATTATTGTAGAAGAAACCCGCAGTTATGCCGACCGTTTGGAGCAATTTTTGTCCTCAGTAAACGAAATTTTGGGCGAAGACAGCTACGACTTTATCGAAATGAAAGCCCGCTCGGTTTTAGAAGGCTTAGATGCTTATACCAAGGAAAATAAAGTGGATATTTTGGCAATGTTCCGCAAGAAACAATCCTCTCTCAATGATTTCTTTGCCATAAGTTTCACCGAAAAAATGGCTTTTCACGGCAAAGTTCCCGTGCTTATTTTCAAAAGTTAGCACTTATTTTTTCGGCAAAAGTACCGTATAGTTATCACTAATTTCCATACCTGCACATTTTCCGGTTCCGGTGTAAATGAGCTTATTCCCCTTAAAAAACCGTATTTCTATTTCACTACCCAAACTCTCGTTTATTTTTCCTGTCATTTCTCCATTTATAGGGCTTGCCAATTTACTACCTTCTGCTTGCTGGGCTTTTATAAGCAGCAAATGACCTTGTTTGTCGGTTATTTTTATAAAAATATGCGGCGGCTCAATCTTTATTTCACCAATTTTGGCTTTGGTGTAAGTAGTAAAAGTGTAAACGGCTTCGTCTATGTACAAAATAGCCAAAAAACCGATAAATGATTTGCCCAGCCAAGGAATTTTGGCAACCGAACACATAAACGACACCTCGCGGTCCCAGCGAAAAGTATTCGATTGCATCCACACCCATGCTTCGGGAAATGAGCGTCCCCAATCTTTCTCAATGTAGCCTCTGCCATCTTCAAAATCAATGTGTTGCCCTTGCACCACCAAATTACCCGAAATGCCGTGATACAGCGACACCAAACCATGATAACACTCCATCGAAGGAATAAATCCGTACCAACCCATAATACCCGGACGCATAAAACTTTTTTGCCAAGCATTGGTATTATGCCATTGCAAATGTCCTTGCACATCGCTTAGTTGGAGTGAAATACCTTCGGTAGAAAAAGAATTTTTGCCAATTTGAATCGCAAATTTGTGCGGGTCGGCGTTAAATTCCTCAAAAGCAAAACGGTGATAGGAAACCTTGTGATGAATAGCATCTAAAACCTGAATAAACGCATGTTTTTCGCCTTGCGCACTCATACTTACGCCCGGAATAATTGCCAGTGCCGCTTGTTTGTCGGCGGCAACCATTTTGAAATACCAACCCTCAAAATATTTTTTTTGCTTTCCCCAACCATGGTACATTTCGGGATGCCAAACGGCGCGAAGTTTATGCAATAAGTTCATTGTAAGTGGTGGGTCTGGTCAAAAATATTTTTAGCTATCAAGTTGTTTAATTCGCATTTTTTTGGCTGATATAAGGAAAACTAAAGCGAATATTATCGAAATAATATTTACCCAAAGAAGGCGCGAGCATCAATTCCAACCAAAAATTTTGTGGAACATGTTGATGCAAAAATTGGATGCCATTTTTAAACACAACCAATAGCTGTTGGTTGCTGGCATTGTACCCAACCGAGAGTATGCGCGAAGAGTTTACGCTAATAATTTCCACTTTTTCTATTTTTTATGACAAATATGCAACAATTTTGGCTAAGTAAATAGCATCTACTTCATCAAAAGCAGCAAGTTCTTCGCTGTCGATATCGAGCACAAAAGTAACCATTTGGTTTGTAATGCCCGGCACCACAATTTCCGAGCGCGAAGCACTGCTACAAGCAATATGTCCGGGAAATTGTTCCACATCAGGTACAATAATTGTTTCCGCCTTTTGCCAAGCTGTTCCGCAAACGCCTTTTCCCCACGCGATGCGCGTACACGCCAACGTACCTTGAAAAGGACCCAACACCAGCGCATTTTCCTGCACGCGGTAAAAGCCAATCCAGAAAAAATTGAAATACGTTTTGAGCAAGGCACAAACATTTGCCATATTGGCAATAAGGTCGGTTTCGGCAGCTACTACGGCTTGTATTTGTGGTAGCAAGTGGATATATTTTTCCTCTTTCGTCCAGTTTTTCTCTACAAAAATAGTGGCTTCCATTTGTTTAGGCATTTATTTTTTGGTAAAAATTTAAAGCTCTTTCGCGGGCAAAAGTGTGTTCTACGATGGGCGCAGGATAGCCAAAATCGTCAAATTCTTTTACCCATTGGCGAATATAAACAGCTTTCGGGTCGAATTTTTTTTGCTGCTCCGCAGGATTAAAAATACGAAAATACGGTGCAGCATCGCAACCAGTTCCCGCCACCCATTGCCAGTTGCCATTGTTCGATGCCAATTCAAAATCCAATAGTTTTTCGGCAAAATAGGCTTCGCCCCAACGCCAGTCAATGAGCAAATGCTTGCACAAAAAACTCGCCGTAATCATGCGCACGCGATTGTGCATATAACCCGTAGCATTTAATTGTCGCATACCTGCATCTACCAAAGGATAACCCGTTTTTCCTTCGCACCATTTCGCAAAATTTGCTTCATCAACGCGCCATTCCAGCACATCGTATTTGGCTTTGAAATTGTGGGAAACTACTTTCGGGAAAAAATATAAAATATGAATAAAAAAGCTGCGCCAAATTATTTCGTGCAAAAAAACGGGATACTTTTGGGCAATTTGCACCACTTTTCGGATACTTACTGTACCAAAACGCAAGTGAGGACTCAAATAACTGCCTTCATCTTCGGCAGGAAAGTTGCGTTGGTGGGCGTAGTTAGCCAAATGTTCTAAACGATAAGGCTTTACTTCAATACTCGATTTTACAAAACCTATATCTCCTAAACTTGGAAAGTTGTAAGTAGGTAGTGAAACGTAATGGTCGAAATTCTTTTCGCTGGGGAAAGAGCTAAGTAAGTTTTGATGAAACAAACTTTCCCACTTTTTTCTAAAAGGCGTATAAACCGTGTAAGGCGTTTGGTCGTCTTTCAAAATTTGCCCCGGCGCAAACAAAATATGGTCTAAAAATGAGTGAACACGAATGTTGTTATTGGCTAATAAAGTGCTTACTTTTTGGTCGCGTGCGAGGGCATATGGCTCAAAATCTTGATGGAAAAATACATGCGCAATGTCAAATTCCGTACACAACTGTTGCCAAACTGCCTGCGGTGTGCCTTTTAGACAAAGCATTTGACTACCGAAAGAAGCAAAATATTGATGGAGCAATGCCAAGTGTTGGTGAATAAATGTTATGCGCGCATCCTCAGCTTTTAGTTTATCCAAAATATCCGTATCAAAAATAAAAAGCGGCAATATGGGCAATCCCAATTTTTGTGCTTCAAAAAGCGCTCGATGGTCTTCTATGCGCAAATCACGCCGAAACCAAGCAATACTTATGGGGTTTTGCATGAAAAGTTATAGTCCTATTTTTTGCGAAAGCAGGTCAATAATTTCCTGCTCTTGTGCTCGCGCTTGTTCGGCAATAGTTTTAGCTAAAGCTAATTTTTCTTGTACAAAAACTTTGTCTTCAAAATCTTTGCAATTTATTTGCACATTAAAATAAGCACCCATTACCGCAGCGCGCGCGCAGAGTGCACCTACGGCGGCATCGGAAGCAGAAGCCGCTAAGCCGGATTGCAACATTTCTTTCAGCAGCGGAAAACACTGCAAACTGGTTTGCATTACGCGGAAAGGTACTTCTATGGCATAGCGCGTAGCTACATTGATGGCTTCGTTGCGAGCTTGTACGGCTTGCGCATCGTTTTTGGGTAGGCGGATAGCGTTGAGAATTTCGTTGAATGCGCGCGTATCTTCATCGACTAAATGTAGGAGTTCGTCTTTTAGCGATTGTCCTTTTTCTGCCCATTGCGAAAAATATTCCCAACGCTCGTCCCAGCCGCGTTTGTGCGAGGAAAGGTTAGCAACCATTGTGCCGAGTGCTGCCGCCAGACTGCCCAGATATGCTGAAACCGAACCGCCGCCCGGAGCAGGACTTTCCGAAGCGGTTTGATTGGCGAAATCGGTCAGACTCATTGCCACTAAAGGCGATTCATTGGGCGATTGGAGTTTGTATTCTATTATTTTCTGTTGCGGGTCGAAAGGAGCTAAGTCATCTAAGCCCATTGACTTAACGGCAATTTTTATCAATTCGGCTTCGTCCACGCCCAAAGAGCGTTCTTGTTTGCGCAGGTAATGTTTTCCGGCATCCAGCAATGCTTTTTTAGGCAATAGTCCTACAATTTCACTACCTGTTACTCTCATTCCCCGCGCTTGTGCACTTTCGCATACGGCATCAAAAGCCTCGTGTACGGAAGTGATGTTTATGTTGGTGAGGTTCATCGAAATTTGACAAATGCCGTATTCTTCAATATACCAACCAATGGCTTTTACGGCTTTCAATTTGCCCGGAATACGAATTAATTCTCCCTTCTCATCTTTCATCGGCTTGCCCGTTTTAGGGTCGTTTTGCGTTCTCCCTGCTTCACGCACATCAAAGGCTACGGCATTGGCGCGGCGCGTCGAAGTAGTATTGAGATTTACGTTGTATGCTACCAAAAAATCGCGCGCACCAATAGCTACTGCACCGAATTTTGGATTGAAAGTATTGGGTCCAAAATCAACTTGCCATTCCGGTTTTGCCAATTTTTGCTCTAAGCCTTCGTATTCGCCTGCGCGTACGCTGGCTAAGTTTTTGCGCTGCGGTGATTTTGCCGCCGATTCGTAGAAATAACCCGACAAGCCTAATTCTTTGCCTACGCGTTCTCCCAATTTGTGTGCAAAAGCGGCAGTTTCTTCCATACTAATATGGGCAATGGGAATAAGCGGACATACATCGGTTGCGCCAAAGCGTGGGTGCTCGCCTTGGTGTTTGCGCATGTCTATGAGTTCGTTCGATTTTTTGATAAGGCGAAAAGCAGCTTCAACAACTGCTTCCGGCGCACCTACAAAAGTGATAACGGTACGGTTGGTCGCTTGTCCGGGGTCAATATCCAAGAGTTTCACGCCATCAACGGTTTCTACAACGCCCGCAATGGCATCTATTATTTGTCTATTTCTTCCTTCGGAAATATTGGGAACACATTCAATTAAGGCTTGTTTCATACTTTTTTGCAATTATAAAATGGTTAAGGCTAAAGTTTGTAGTTGTTGGGCTTCGTTGGTGATGCGCAACCAATAAATTCCTTTGGGTAAATTTTGGGGAATAACATACACTTGGTCTGCCAACGGATTTTGCCACAAACTTACTACATTCGCTTGGGAATTGATTAAGGCTACGGTGGATAATTTTTCTGTGTTATTAGTAATTTGTTTTAAAGTAAAAAACTCTTGAACAGGATTGGGGAAAACCTGTATTTGGTTTGTTGGCGCAACATGCGTAAGTCCGGCGGCATTTTCATTGTTTTCGCCGGGGCTTGCCCAAGGCAATATTTGCACAACGCCTGTACCATTGGGCAATCGTCCAAAACTTTCGTCAGTTTGGGCATTGCTCCAGACTTGTTTGTCAATGGGAAACCAACCGTTTTCATCTTGCCCCATAATAGCCAATTCTTCGCCATCGGCATTTAGTTTGAAGTTGGCGTGCCAAGCACCCAATTCGCCCATTTCGTCTGCCCAAATAAGAATATGTTCCTGCGGACTGATGCTGTAATTTGGCAAAGTCCATTTGTCGGGAATAGCGAAATTGTCGGTTAGGTACAAGCCGTTCAGGTCGATATTATTTCCCGAAATATTTACAATTTCCAACCAATCCGCATACTCGCCCGCTTCGTTGGCGATAGTGCTGCTGTTGCTGGGCATCCATTCGTTGATAACCAAGCCGTAGTTGGACGACAAAACGGCAAAACCGGCATAATCGCAAGGTAAATAAGCCCAAAGGTTTTGGGTATTTTTTATTTCAAAGCGATATTCAAAAGAAGTAGCGTTTTCAGGAACTGCAACATAATTGCCATAGATGCCATCGTTAGGATTTTTGTCGTTGCTGTTGCCAGTATCGTAGAGGTCGGTATTTTGCCAGTTGCCACCATCGAAGCGATATTGAAGATAGGCTTGGGAAATGTCGCTTTTGTCGGTAATCTGAATTTGTACGGGCAATAATTCTCCTGCCAGCGGTTGCGATACATCGGCAAAACTCAAAATAGGTGCAAGGTTGTAATTTGCATCTAACTGATTGGCGGCAGAGTTACTTCGCTGCGACAGATAAGGAAAAATGCCGATGGGCTGATGATTGGCAACTTCTTGATAAAAGCAGTTTTCAAAATCATTGTCATCAAAGCCATAATCCAACGAATAAAAAGGGTCGGAAGCTACGTAGCTTGCGATGAGTTCTTTGCGGGTTTCTATTTTGGCTAAAAATGTCTCGTCCTTAAAAAGCGTGCTTATTTTTTCGATATAAAAATTATAGATAGCCCGAAACTCCGGCACACTTACTATTTTCTCAAACATAGGCGAGGCTTTCCAGTCGGCATCCCAGTTATAAATATTGCGCTGCGACCAATCAATATTAAACCAATCGGTCCCCAGCGTATTGTCCAAGTCGTAGGGAATATACTCCAACTGCTGCGTGTAAGGATTGTGGTACAGGTAAAAGTTGTTGGGATTGTACAAAGGCGCGTCCCAGTGTCCGCACATCACTTCAAAAGCGGCGCATTTTAGGTAGGCTTCGAGATTGAACACTTCTCTGATGTCGCAAAAAAGTTCCTCCTCGGGCGTTTGGTTTAGCGTTTGGGTAAAAGCAACAACATCCGCCCAAGCATTTGTTCCCGACTGTTGCAAAGCATAGCCTGCACTTTCAAAATCGGCAGCAGTGTTGCCTTCATAATCCATATTGGCAGGATAAGTACACTTGTACAAATTGCCACTGCCATTGGTGAAGCGCGATTGGACAAACTCTTCGTCGATATGCTCTATGTTGGCGTACAAGCCGTAGTATTGGTTGTTGATGTAGAGGGCGATATGATTGGCGCGAGGCGCGGGAACTTCCAAATGGCGGAGTACGTCCCAGCAAATTTTGGAACGCATTACACTTGGGTCGTTGTGTTCGCCGTTGAGGTTTAGCTTTTCCAAACCTTCAAATTTTTGCCCACTTACAAAGCTATTGAACGATACTTTAAAAGATTTTTTCCCCGAAAGCAAAGAAGTGTTGCCGCGCAGCCGAAATCCTATATTTTCGATAGTAGTTGGTGGAGCAATACCATCGTCGAAAGTAAAAGTGGCGGGATAATCTACATTATTGAGGGTTTCTTCCAAAATACTTTGCAAATTGCCGCCGTCTATGGTAATAAAAATGCTGGGAACGAGGGTATCATTAAATACGCGACCGTTGTCGGGGAACTTTACTTGTGCTTGTAGCAAAAGCGGGAGAAGAAAAACTAATAGGGGTAAAATTTTTGTGGGCATAAGATTGTGATTGATGGTTTGATTTTCCAAAAGTAGGCGTTTTTTTCTTAAATGTGAAGTGGATGCGCCAGATGGTGTAGTAGAAGGCGCAAAAAGCGGCTGCCCTTTTGGGCAGCCGCTTTTTTTACAACTATATCCTTGCGCTTACTCTTCCCCGACCAAAGGACTTTCACCGGAATCGGGTGAGTCCGTTATTGGTTTTGAAGGACCACCAAAACGTTTGTTGTAGTCATCTAAACGTTGCATGGCGCGGTCTAAATTTGCATTATCATTGCGCCTGTTTTGCAAAATAGGATAACAAGTATCGGTATAGCGCATCAGTTCTATACCCAGCGCGATATTGGTATCGTCTGTTTTTTCGGCAATCTTCTCCGCAGTAAGTATCAGTTTTCGCCAGTCGTCAAATATGGCAAGCAGTTCCCCAAACTCTGCAATATCCACACTGCGGGGCAATTCATCAGGAAATTCCTGTGTCACCCGCAATACTTCCCGCACATAGCCTTCGCGCCCTTCAGATACATTGCGTACACTAATACGTTCCTCGTCCGATAGACTCACCGAAAATTTGCCGAGTAAGTCAGCTGTTTTTTGTAAATGATCGCGTACCTCAATCATTTCTTCGGCAGTTAGCTTGTTCGCTAAATTCAAATGTTTTTTCATGATTATTCTCCATTAAAAGGTTAAGAAATAAAAATACAAGACTTATAACGAACGGTATATTTTATTTATTTTCTCAAATTGTAAAATATTGAGCTTTTTTGCATAGCAATATGCGCTACCTATCAAATGGCGAGGTACTACCTATCAAATGGAAAGGTACTACCTATCAAATAGCAAGCTACTACCTATCAAAAGGCAAGGTACTACCTATCAAAAGGCGAGGTACTACCTATCAAAAGGCGAGGTGCTACCTATCAAAAGGCAAGGTACTACCTATCAAATGGCAAGGTACTACCTATCAAATAGCAAGGTACTACCTATCAAATAGCAAGGTACTACCTATCAAATGGCAAGGTACTACCTATCAAATAGCAAGGTACTACCTATCAAATAGCAAGGTACTACCTATCAAATGACGAGGTACTACCTATCAAATGACGAGGTACTACCTATCAAATAGCAAGCTACTACCTATCAAATAGCAAGGTACTACCTATCAAATGGAAAGGTGCTACCTATCAAATGGAAAGGTGCTACCTATCAAATGGTGGAAACTGTTCGTGTTGTGAGTTCCCTTACTGCGTATCGGGAAGACAAATTAACGCAATTTCCTTAGCTTGTCATTTTTCCGTAAAAAACATATTCATTTTTTTGTTATTGTAAAAAATAGTGTATATTTGTTTCATATTTTAATCTTTTTTAAAGTTTACCATTATGAAAAAACTCATTTTTAATGTACACAAATTATGGCTATGTGCCGTATGTCTTTGCTTGTTAGTAGGAGGACAAACAAACCTAAAAGCACAATTATCTTGTAATCTTATTGCCAATACAAAACCCAATTCAAGTACAATTAACAATAACATTGGAGGAGATATCAATGCTAATTTGAGCTCGCTTGGGTCTAATATTTATAATGCTGACGTAGTGGACAATTGGTATCCTGTAACTGGTAATCCGGGGTATTTTACAGCGTTTTATAATTTAGCAACTACAAATTGGTTAAATGTTAATTCGGCAATAGATTGGGAATTGATTAATAAACCTGTCTTCTACTTAATGTGTAATAGCGATGCAGGTCCTTTTTCATTCTATGGGTGTACGGGTATGGAATCAGTAGGTACGGATGTAAACATCACAAAAGATAATTTCTATACTTTTTCTTTTAACAAACGCTCCTATCCTTGGCAAGGGGATAATCTTCAATATTATTCGCCAGCTTATTGCCAAACTTATACCAGTTTGGTGGTAAGACTCACCAAAAAAGCCTATATTTTTAATGGCATAATAGCCAATGGGCAAACGCCGGGTGAGTATGTTAACTTTTTTACTCCTTTGGATGATAATGACAACGAAAGCTATCAGGACGTATATGTGGAGCTAAATGATGAGACCGGACCTTCCTTCAACCAAATAATACAGTGTTTCCAGGCAACGGACGATTGGGATGTACTCTATATTTATACCCAAAGAAAAATTAATAATGAAAATGATTGTGCATTAAAAGATGGACCTATATCACCAACCGATGTGCCGGGGCAACTTATGGGCAACGCCTTAGTCGCCGATATTTTTCTTTATGATGATGCCTTTGGTGAAGATTCCGATGCCGAATATATTTGCGACCAATCGGAGGTGCGTTTGGAAATTCCCGCCTATTGCAGCGATTTTAATGTAGTGAACTACACTTGGGAAAAATATGACCCCAACACCAGCACCTACCAAGCCCTGCCGCAATACAACAACCAACGCCTTATTTTTGTAGCTGCCGAAGATGGTGCCACCTACCGCGTACATCGGGTATTCAATGTATTGGACTATCCGCTAACGGTAAACGATTGTAACGATTACAAACTGTTTCATCTCGTAAAAAGCAGCGATTGTGCGGAGGGTGTCAATTTTCTTATTACAGAAGATGCCGTAATAAACAACCCCATTACTTGGAAACAAGACTTTGGTATTCCCGCCAATACCACTATTACCATCAATGCCGACTTTACTATTCCCGACAATGTATCTCTCAATTTGTCGGGCGAGGTATTGGCGTTCGGTCCCTGTGGCAGGCTCATTGTAGCCCCCGGCGGCACCCTTGATGCCGATGGCACAATCTTTCAGAGCGCGGGCAACTGTATGTGGCACGGCATTCAGGTAAGGGGCGAAGGCTTGGGAACTTCGTACAATACGGCGGCAAAATACGGTATGCTGGACTTACGCAACTGTACCATCAGCGATGCCATTGTAGGCGTGAGTATGTCGGGCTTTCCGCGCATCAATTATGCCTTTGCTAACAGTGCTATCCAGAGTAGCAATTTTCAGTACAATGCCTATTCCGATGCCTACACTACCAACACCGTCAGCAATCTGGTGTACCTCAATTCCGGCGGTACAGGCTCTGTGTCCGGCGGCGGGAGAGCCACCATTTTTGAGACCGATTTTGTCGATTGTCTGCAAGGGGTAAATGCCTCATATTATGCCTCCGACATAGAGAAGGTAAATATTTCCGACTGCCATTTCGAGGGTGCTACAAACCTGAAATATCCTTTTGCCAACCAGCCCTCCGAAGTAGGCGTACATACCCAGTACTATAGAGGTATTACGGTTGAAGACCAATCTACCTTCAACAACTTACGCTTTGGCGTGAGGGGGCAGGGCGTAGGCAATATGTATGTGCGCGACTCCTACTTTACCAACATCACCGCTGCTGGTACCAGCATTAAGGGTGCTCTTTCTGCCGAGAATGTAAAAATAGACGACAACGAATACACCACCTGCCAAAACGCCATCCAATGCTCCGGCGGTATTACGGTGGAGTTCAATACCATCAATAAGGGTGCAGGAAGCTATACCGCCCAAATACAAGTGGGTATTTTTGCCCATGCCGCCAATGGCTTTGTATATAACAACTACCTGAACGATGTAGCGGCGGGTATGGTAGCCCTGCACAACAGCTACAACCTCTCGGTAAGCCGCAATTATTTTGGCTACAACAAATATGGCTTGGCTACCATGGGCAACAACAAGGGTATCCACACCAAGTGCAATACCTTTTACAACAGTGCCGCCTCTTGGGGTATCTACAACGCCAACAGCAATACCAACGATGCCTTCCTCAGTACGCAAGGGGTTTGCGATTATTCGGACCAGAATAATCCTATGATAGACTTACCCCTCAACCGATTTTACGAAGACCCGGCTTACCGTGACATCAATCCCGTAAATCTTCTGAGCAGTTTCGACTTCGATTATTACTATCCCGACGACCTCACTAACCCGAACTTTACGCTGGCAGGGCAATTGCAAGATTATCAGCCCGATATGACTTCGTACAATGCAAGCTATTATCCTGAAATTGATATTTTAAGTTGTCAGGTGTATTCGGAAGGTTTAGATTATCAGGGAAATGGTGAATGTTTTTTGTATTATCTGCCGATAGATATAGAGGATATACCCGACGAGCCTGTGCGCGACCGCTTCGGGCATTTGTGGGTGGAGCATTATTTTAGCCAAAACCAGGGGCAGGCTGCTTTCCAACTGCTTCAGGCAATGAACACCCGCAGCAGTAAGCTGTTTTTGCTGGACAATGCCATCGCCCACAACAACCTTACTACGGCGAACAGTATTTACAATGCCCTAAAACCTGTTTTAGACAAAAACACCGCTTATATCAAATCTTTTCAGTTAGCTTTGCTGAAAAAACCGAACCTGACAATGAGTGCCGCACAAGAAAGCCAACTGCTATCCATTGCCTTGCAAAACAGTGCCGCCGCCCCTTGGGCGCGAGCCTACCTGAGCGCGCTGAAAGGCTATGCCTTTGCCGAGCCGGCAGTGGACCTCATACTCAATCAGGCAACTGCCAAGCAGGCAAGCCAGCTATCGGCTAAGCCCGCCCTGCCCAAGCACTTGCAGCTAAGCCCCAACCCCGCACAGGCGCAAGTGCAGCTATATATACAGGCAATGCCCCCCACCGCAACGGACTTGCAAGTGCGCATATCGGACTGGCAGGGCAATATCTACCAAAGCCTGCCAGTGGCAGCAGGGCAGCAAACGCTCAGCCTTTCGCTGAAAGCTATGCCGCCGGGGGTATATGTGGTACAATTATACCAACACCAAAACCTAATAGCCTATGAGAAACTACTGGTATTGCCTTAGTGTAGTATTGCTGCTGCTATGCTGCACGCTACAAGGGCAAACGGAGAAGTACTTTTGGCAATATTATGGTACGGATAGTTTGCAGGAAATGTCGGATAGAATAGTTGCGCTAAATGATGATTTGTACATAGCCATAGGCGTAGATTTTGACCCTGTGGGTCCCGGTCAGCGCGTGACTTTGTGGGCAGTGAATGCCAAAGGGGAACTACAATGGAATAGAATTTTTGGCGATTATACGGCTCCTAATAGTACATTACAAATAAATATAACACAGGAAAGACACATAAATTTTGTGATGCACACAAGACCTTTTGCTACCTACTACTTGTCGCGCTATTTAATAGAATTGGACAGCTTAGGGCAGACACAAAAGTATATAAGTTTGATGGATACCACAACAACTTGGTCTAATACGGCATATCATATAATAAATAATCAGCACGGGAGTGGCTATATAACGGCAGCAACGGCAACAGACAGTAGTGAAATCTCAAGTTTGCCCAAGCCCAACATTTGCTTAATAGATACGGCAGGGAATTACATCTGGCATCGCATATTTTCGTATTTGCCAAGCTATGGCAGGGTAAACTACATTACACCCGCAGCAGATGGGGGCTATTATCTGAGTGGTTTTACCAATTATGTGTTTGAGGGGCGTGGTTACAGTGATTGCCTGTTGCTAAAAACAGACAGCGAAGGCAGGGAAGAATGGCACAGTATCAAGGATTTTGCAGATATAGAGGGCTTAGGGGATACCTATGAAATAAATGATTCTACTTTTGTGGGAATAATAGGCTATACAAATTGGGTAACAATAAATGGAATAGTAGAAGAAAAGGAAAGGTGCGGTATCATAACGCAGTTTGATAGAGAACAAAATATGCAATGGACTTCCCCTTGTTTGTGTGAAAATAGGGGAATTAGAAGACTACTGCACCTAACTGACGGCAGTTGGGTAGGCA
>JACJXU010000011.1 GCA_020636475.1 Chitinophagales bacterium
GGTAGAATTGTGCATTGTTTGTAAATTGTCGAGATATTTTTTTACACTTGGTATAGCCACTAAAGGATTGGGAGAAATTGTATCGAATATAGTTAAAAATTCATTATTTATTTTGGTGTATAACTGGTATAAGCTATCAAATTTTTCTAAAAAAATAGAATCTTGGCTACTTAAAACATAAGAAAATCTGTCGTCCATACTTCCTCCTTTTGGAAGAATGACTTCTTGTTGCGCATTAATTAAATTAAGGCTATATAATAAAATATTTAAAAATAAGAGTGTCTTTTTCATGTCAATTGCTGTATAAAGTATTAGTAATAGTAGTGGGAATTTGTTTTATCCAAAAATAATAAATATTCGTTCAAAAGAAAATGAAATGTGAATGACAAATTGGGGAAGTGCCTGTTAAGTAATTTTGCTGCGGTTGCTAAAACGCCATAACGAAATACCCAAAACACTGTACCTTTACCTTATGCCATTGCTTGGTAGGCAATGTAATATTTACGGTAAGCGCATCTGTTTGTGCATACAGCCAAGCACTTGCCATAAGCCAGCAGGCTAAGACGATGGTAATTCTATATGGGTGAGGTCTATTTTTCATTGGGGCATAAATTTTTAGAGATAATAAACAGCAAAGAACTTATCGGTAAAGAAAGGGTTGCACTTCAGGAAATACTTTCTTCAATTCTGGAAAAATCTCTTTTAACAAAATATAGTTTGCGTTCTCGCAATCAACTTCTTTATGTGTATATTTTTTGTCTAAAACTTGGCTATTTTCGTACACTATTTTGCTGATAAGCGTAATTTTGAGTTTATTGTTCTGCAAAAGAAAACTACAGTCGTTCAAGTAATTGGAGTGGGCAAAATACTGTACCACCGTATCTTGGAGGTTTTTATTTTCGTAAATTACTTTGTAAATAGGTAAAAAATCCATACTCTCCCAAGGTCTTTTATTGCTTTCTGTCTGGAGTTTTTGATAAGAGATTTGGTCCAAAATTTCAGGAATACACAAGTTTTTTTCCATCAATTCTTTTACTAATTCCCCAGTAATACTATTTGAAATTAGATGACTCTCAATATAGTTGCGCAAGGTATTTCCACAAGAATCTTGGGTAAAATTTTCCACAATATTAGCTACAAAAACATAATCACTTTCATTTAAGGTGTCTCTGTAAGATCTACCGACTATATTATCGATGCTATCAATAAATGCACTTGTGTCTTGCTGGGCTATTATCGCTACAATATTATTTGAAAAAATAAATAGCACTAATAATAAATATTTCATATTTAATTAGAATTTAAAGTATTACTGGGAATGGGCATATTCCAAATACTAAAAACATAAGTGGAATTTGATAAAAAGGGTATGCTACCATTATTGTTTATAGTTATAGTCTCCATTTATTGTTTTTTCTATTAATTCCCAAATATTTCCCACGCCCAAAGTATCTACTTTGTCTTGTGCTACCAGTTGCTGACAAAAACAGATGCCCATTATAAAAGTCATGGTGTAAACTTATTTTTCATATTGCGTGGTTTTTATTAGTTCTGTAGTAAATTTCGTTAAAAGTACACTAAGTTATTTTACTTTTTTCATTACATTTTAGAGCATTTATCAGAAGTTATTTGCTATATAAAAACTTGTAAAATTTTGATTAATAATGCTTTATGCCTAATTTTTTGTTGTTTTATCGGAAAAATAGTAGAAAAATAGGCTAAATAATTGTTTTGGGCTTGATAAACAAAGACATTCACTTCAACCCAAAACACCGTACCTTTACCCTATGGGCTTACTAATTTTAAAAAAACTACTCTATAGCATCAGCATCTTAGTCGGCGTGGTGATGGGCTTGTTTTTCTTGTTTAAGTTTATGCCCGACCCCGCCCAACTTACCATGGGGCAGCGCAGCGATGCGGCAACTATTGCGCAAATTCGCCAGACGGAGCATTTGGACAAACCTATGTGGCAACAATTCGCTTATTATCTTAACGACCTCTCGCCTATTGCCGCTTATCCGCTTAATGACTACAATGCGCGCGAATATCGCTACCGTGTGCTGTGGGCAAACCACAACAATTCGTGGGGTATAGTAGCCAAAATGCCTTACTTGCGGCGTTCGTTTCAAAGCCATAGGCGGGTGAGCGAAATTCTTACGGCTGCCATACCTACTACTTTTGTTTTGGCGATAGCCGCTATTTTGCTGGCGGGCGTTTTGGGCATTGGTTTGGGCATTATTGCTGCGCTAAAACAAAACACTTGGCTCGATTGGGGCTTAATTGCCGGTTCGGTGGTGGGCATTTCGCAACCTTCGTATGTAACTGCCGTGATTTTGGCGACTGTTTTAGGCTATTGGCTGCACGATTTCACGCATTTGTCGCCTTCGGGAGCTTTGCTCATGCTCAATGACTATGGCAATACGGTGGTGCAGTGGCAAAATCTTATCCTGCCGGCACTTGCGCTGGGCATCAGACCTGTGGCTATTATTCTGCAACTTTGCCGCAGCAGTATGTTAGATGTATTGCAGCAAGATTATATCCGTACGGCGCGCGCCAAAGGTTTGTCGGAGAAAATAGTTTTGGTGAAACACGCTTTGCGCAATGCCCTCATTCCTGTTGTAACGGCACTAAGCGGCTGGTTGGCGGCAGTGCTTACGGGGGCGTATTTTGTAGAAATAATTTTTGATTGCAAAGGACTCGGATTTGTAACGGTAAATGCCCTTAATGTATTGGATTTTCCGGTGGTAATGGGTTCGGTGCTACTTACGGCGAGTATTTTTATTGTGATAAATTTTTGCACGGACATTTTGTACAGTATTATAGACCCGCGCATAAGGTTGTATGAGTGATTTTGTATAAACATTATATTTATTTATATATTATACATGTTTTTAGTTTTTTATTTTTTAGCTAAAGATAGTAAAACATTAAGAATATTCAATTATTTTAGAGGCAATTTTTTACTTAAGCTATGATAAACGTATTCATTTTTGTAGCAAAAAACGAAATTAAAAGCACACATTTTAAACAACAATGAATTTAATAAATATCAACCTTCAAGAAAAAGAATTTCAACTGATAGACAACAATATTAGGCATTCTGTTTGGACCGACACCTTTAATGATATTTCATTTGTCCTTGTTATAATTAAAGATTTATTAGAAGACAGTAGATGGACCTTAAGAAAAGCTGTCAATAAATACGAAGGTGCTCACTTTATAATCTTATCCTCGCGCGAATCTGTAGCCAAATTTGCTTGGAATATTGGTGTATTCCATTTTCTATCTTATCCCTTAGATCTTGAGCAACTAAAATTACTCAAGATTAAAATCAACAAAGAATTTTATTACCGTAAGGATATTGAAAAACTGAAATTGAGTTTTCAAGGGGGGTTTCATTTGATACACCCAAACGAAATATCTGTAATTCAAGGACAAGGTAATTATTGCAAGTTCTTTCTAAAAAATCACCCTCCTTCTTTATACACAATTAGAATTGGAAATATTGCTGAATTATTAAGTGCTTTTCCATATATGGCAAGAATCCACAAGTCTTTAATCATCAATGTCAATCATTTATCTCAGATAAAATCGAATAATGCTTATTTTAGGGGGAAACCTACGGTTATTCTAAAACTGAGCAGTAAAACTGTAATAGCCATTAAGAAACAATTACTTTGGATTAAATAAATACACATTATGAAAACTTTTAAATTGGGAAACGCTAAAAATCCCAAAAACGATATCCCTATTCAAGATAGCAGTGTCAGTTCAGAGCATCTTGAATTGTGGTGGGACGATAAAGCAAATTTGATTATTAAAGACATTGGCAGTAAAAATGGCACCAAAAAAAATGGAATTTTTATTCGCCAAACCGATGTTAAACCAAATGATAAAATTGAAATAGGATTCAATATTTTTACAGGAGCTGAACTCATCAATAAGGCTATCCCTTTTAAATATATGGGAAAGGTTCAATTTTTTGATGAATTCCAGGCAATGAAGCCGTTTTTTGAACAATATCAAAAGGATAGTCTTAAAATTAAAGGTACAAGAAGCATTAAAATTCAATTATTTAGGTCACTTATAATGTTAATTTTATTAGGAGCATTTTATGTATTTGGTACACAATTGGGCATTCCTCCTTTCTTTAGATTTGCTATTAGTTTATTAGGGGGAACTTTAGGTTTTTTTCTGGCAAACAAAATTTTTGACGAAAAAACTATTACCGACAAATTGGCAATACTGCGCGAGGAATATTCAGACAAATTAAAATGTCCTAAGTGTACCTATAGTCTTGTATCGAAAGATTTTTTATTTTGGAAGAACCAAAGAAAATGCCCGAAGTGTCAGGCAAATTGGGTCAAATAAATCAGTCAATCGTTGTATTATGTAGTAAATCGTTACGTAGATGTATTGGATTTCACTATTTAACTTATATAGCTCATCTTTACAAAAAATTTTATTATGAAAGAAAATAAAAACTCAGAAAAAACAAAAGTTAAAAATTCCAACGCTGAAAATCAGCAGAGAGAAGAGAAAAAAGTGAAATTTAAGCACCTCACTGACAAGCAAAAATCCACACTTGAAAAAGCAGCAGTCGGAGGAGCGGGTATATCATTCGGTGCGATTGTTATGGCTCTGATGGGCAGCACAATAAGCCAAGATAACGACAAAGAAGTAACACCTCCTTCTAATACTGATAACCGAAAAGCCGGAGGAAACGACATGGAAGTCCCTATTTTTACCGAAGCTCCTTTTTCGGATGCTGTCAATGATGATATGTCTTTCAACGAAGCTTTTGGTGCTGCCCGAAAAGACATAGGCCCCGGCGGTTTTTTCGAGTGGCACGGCGAAACCTATAACACCTACTACAAGGAAGAATGGGATGCCCTCAGTCCGGACGAAAGAAACGATTTCTTTGCTTCGGTAGATGACAGACATCCCAACGATGGTATCGTGGATGAGCATGAGATATTGGACATACTAAACGATGATCCAAACGACGATGAAATTAACATTGATGCTGAGGATGTTGTAATTAATGAGAAGGAGGAATACGAGGAAGTGGATATGTCCGATGAAGACATGGTCGTTATTGAACCGGAGCATGTGCCAGATGACCATCACGATGATGATATTGTATATGATGATATTGATGATGACCCATACGACCATCACAATGGTGATATTATAGATAATGACCCATATGATAATGATTTGGATATTTCTGACCTTGGTTAAATATAAAATATATGAATGTTCGATGTGAAAGTTGTGGTGTTCAACTCAAAGTAAATCCGGAAAAACTAAAAGGACTCTACAATAAAAAAATAAAATTTCCCTGTAAAAATTGTGGGAATGACATTAAGATACATGTAACCGCTGACTTTTTAAATCAAAAAAAAGTACCTGAGAAAAAATTCCATACAGACGTTATTGATGACAGAGCCAATAATAAAACCTCCTCGGAATTGCTACAGCTAAAAATCATTGAAAATGATTATACGAAAGCGCAGTTGCTGAAATTGAATATAGGAGAAAATATTATCGGGCGAGCTTCCTCTGATGAAAAGCAAAATAAGGTGGCTGTCGTAACGAATGATATGGAGATGTCAAGAGAACATTGCCTCATTACCGTAGAAAAAACAAACGAAAAATTTCAGTATATTTTAAAAGATTGTAAAAGCACTAATGGAACATACCACAACGGCATTAAACTATCCGAGCACGATGAAGTGTTCATTTCCAAAGAAAGTCAAATAGAAATTGGAATCACTTTAATAAAACTAATATGAAAATAAAATATGTACTCGTAGTAGCCCTACTCACAATTTTAGTAAGTTGTAAAACACAAGAAAATACCGACCTGTTAAACGACAAAAAGACAACTAACAAGACAGTGCCTGATACTACCCTTACCGATATTGACAACAAAACAGTACCTGATACTTCCTTTACCGATATCGACCATAAAAAAGAGAAAAACAATACAGCTATCGTACTGGCAGATACCCTCTCTTTCGCAGCAACCGATACCATTGTCTTAGCCTTAGAAAACCAATTCTCGCTCGGTAAGTCGTGGGTAATAAGCGAGAATAGCGATAGCCTTTTACTATTAGACAGAAAAAGAAAAAATGTAAACGAAAAAGAAAGGGCTACCGCTTTTCAAATTCTCCGATTTATGCCTATGCCCGCAGGAATTTATTCCTTGAAATTAGAAAACAAAAGACCTTTTGACAGGGATACACTTGATGTAAAAACGCTTAATCAGATTATTATCATTCAATAAAAATTTAACCATGAAATATAGACAATACCTATGCTTTATTTTTATCCTATTCTTATCTACCCAACTGTTCGGGCAACATGGGAAAGGGCTAATTCCACCAACAGCGCAGCAAGAAGATATGCTCGGCAAGCAATTTAAATCGTTTTACGGCAATGGATACCAACTCTTAAAAAGCGCAACTACCAGAATAGACAATATCGCTTCAATATCGAAATACGATATGAGAAATGAAGGATTATTGCCGCCCATCCGAAACCAACTGCTTTGCGGTTCTTGTTGGGCTTTTAGTGCAGTCGCCTCCTACGAATCCAGCTATGCTATAAAAAACGGGAAACAAATCAATGCCTCAGAACAAGACCTACTCAACTGTACCGAAGGTGCATCTTGTGCCGGAGGCCTGCCGCTTATGGTATTTTTTGATATGATAGAAAATGGAAAAAAACTCGTAAAGGAATCGGACGTACCATACCAAAACGAACAACAGGCTTGTTCAAACCGCCAAGGAATATACGAAGCAGCCAATTTTGGAGTAGTGGACCAACGTATTATAGACCCCTACGCCGACAAACCTTCTATTGAAGATATTAAAGATGCCATTTACAACCATGGTGCCGTATCTTCTGCCGTTTTGGTTGGTGATAATTGGGCATTCTATACCGGCGGCATCATGAAAGATGATGGCTTTGATACCGATTTGGTTGACCACGCCGTTAATATTGTAGGCTGGGACGATACCAAAGGCGCATGGCTCATCCGTAACTCCTGGGGCGATGCCTGGGGCGAAGACGGCTATATGTGGCTCGAATACGGTGCCAACAATATTGGTACCTACGCCGCCTGGATCGATGCAAAAATTGAACCCGATAAAAAAGACGAACCCAAAATAATACCCGATGCCGAAAATGTGAAATTGGGCATATACGCACAAATGAAAGAAAAACAGGAATACGAAGAACTCTATCTCACTATTGATGATAATACCTATCATTGGAGCCTTACCGAAGTAGGACAAAAAGTGCTAAAAAGAGTCTATCTAAAAAAAGGAGTACACCAGTATAAACTCATCGCAAAAACAGTCGTAAATACCTCCAAAGGTCGCCAAATGATATTTGGTACAAGTTCGGGTAAACTCACCATTACCAAAGATAAAGACCTCAAACTAAAATGGGTGAAAAAAATAGAAGGAAACGTCTTTCAACTTGGTTTTGAATAACAATATATGCTCAATTCATCGCTAAACGGTTACACCCTCAAAAAAATAATCGGCTCCGGCGGCATGGCCGACGTATATTATGCCGAAAACAAACTCGGCCTCCCCGCTGCCATTAAAGTACTGAAAAAAAAATTCTGCGACGAAAAATCCGTTCACGACCGCTTCATCCAAGAAGCGCAAATAATGGTGGGCTTAGACCACCCCAATATTCGTAAAGTATTCGACATCGGCGAGCTCCACGACCAGCCCGCTATCATCATGGAATATCTTGACGGGCATAGCCTTAGCGAACTTCTCCATGCACAAAAAAAATTCGATAGTGAAGAACTAAAAGCCTATTTTACCCAATGTTGCGATGCCCTCCGCTATACCCACAGCCGAAACATTATACACCGCGATATAAAACCTTCCAATATCTTTCTTACCAAAGACGGACAAATAAAAATAGTGGACTTCGGTATCGCCAAAGTAAAAGAAGGAAAGGGACATACCAATACCGGACAAACCCTCGGCACAGTAGTATATATGTCGCCCGAGCAAGTTAAAGACCCCAAACGACTGAACTACAAAACCGACAACTACTCGCTGGCGGTCACTTTCTTTCATCTGCTTACCGGCAAGGCTCCCTACGACCTTAGTACCCACAGCGACTGGGCTGTACAAACTAAAATTGTACACGAAGAACTCAATTTGGGCAAAGTACCCACAGACTGGCAAAAAGTATTGAAGCCGCTGCTGCTTAAAGATGCGCAAAAAAGAAGCGAACTTAGCCTGTTGAGTTTTGATACTCCCATATCTCCCGAAATAACCATCGTAAAATCACCCCCCAAGCCAACGCCAGAACCCGCACCCAAGCGACCCTGGTTTATTATTTTAATTATTATAATAATATGCCAGTTATTATTTTATTGTTTTATTGACAAAAATAATAACAAATATATTAATGTTATATTATTATTATTATATTTTATCTCATATGGTATCCTTGGTGTCCTTGGTGGTTGGCTGGGCGAAAAATTTATAAAAGGACGTAGCCTCGGATTAATTGGCAATATAATTTTTGGAATACTGGGGGGACTGGGAGGGCTGGGAGGAGTTTTTTGCCTCAATTTGCTCAACATTTGTTCTATAAAAGAACCCTACACCTTTATTGTAATGGGCATTAGTGCTGCTTTTATCCCATTTATAAGCGTTTTGATTAGAAAGTTTATAAAACAGCGTTTTGGAAAGGATAAACTAACAGCAGCTCCTCCTCCTACCCCTAAGTCACCGCTGCCAAAGACCGAAAAAAACGAAGTAAAACCACCCCCCAAACCGAAAGGCTGGTGGCTGCTTGTCTTAGGGCTGTTTGTCGTAGCGGGAGCGTATTATTTTTTCTCTGGCAATACGAATATTATAGCCCAATTAGAAAAAAATATGGTCTATGTAGCAGGCGGCAGCTTTACTATGGGCTGTACCTCCGAGCAGGGCAGTGACTGTTATGATAATGAAAAGCCTGCCCACCCGGTAAGTGTAAAAAGTTTTTACATAGGCAAGTACGAAGTGACGCAAGCAGAATGGCGGGCAGTAATGGGCAGCGACCCGGAGGAATTATATTTCAAAGGCTGCGACCGCTGCCCCGTGGAAAACGTAAGTTGGGAGGATGTGCAAGATTTTTTAAAAAAACTGAATGCACAAACGGGTAAAAACTACCGCCTACCCAGCGAAGCAGAATGGGAATATGCCGCACGGGGCGGCAACAAAAGTAAGGGCTATATATATGCCGGAAGCAATAATATAAGCAGTGTCGCCTGGTACGAAGGCAATAGCAAAGGTAAAACCCACCCCGTAGGCAACAAGCAAGCCAATGAATTAGACTTGTATGATATGAGTGGAAATGTATATGAATGGTGTGGCGACTGGTATAAGGGTTATCCCGGCAGCAATGATATATCTGATTTCACAGACGTTACCCATGTATTTCGCGGCGGCAGTTGGTATTACGCTGCCACATACTGCCGTTCCTCTCACCGTTTCAACGGTCGTAAACCGGGTAATCGCGATGGTCGTTTGGGTTTTCGCCTTGCGTTGTGACGTTAATTGACTATAAAACATTATTTGGATTTGATAAAAAATAAAACCCCATGAACCAACAAGAATTTTTTAAAAGATACTCCTACGACATCCGCACCGACAGAATAGGCGGCGGCAGCTTCGGCAATGTGTACAAAGCACACGACAATGTCCATCACGAAGACGTTGCCGTAAAAGTGGCCGAAGTACAGCATTTCGGCAACAAGGAATTTTCCCTGAAAATAGAGTTGGATACCGTAAAAAGTATGCCCGACCACCCCAACATCGCGCTCTACAAAGAAGTCTATCAGTTCGAAATGCCCAACGGTATTTTCGACTTTGCCATTATGAAATACTACCCCCACGGCAACCTCAAAAATATACTTTCCGAACACTCCCTGAGCCAAGCACAAAAGGAAAGCATTGCCCGGCAACTCATCGCCGGCGTGGCGCACCTGCACCAAAACGGCGTGCTCCACCGCGACCTCAAACCCGCCAACATCCTCATTCACCAACAGGGAAATAATTATTTTCCCCTCATCGCCGATTTCGGTCTCAGCAAACTCTCCCAATCCGAAGGAAGCCGCATTTCCAACAGCTTCGGCGGCGGCACACTCGAATACTCCGCCCCCGAGCAACTGCTCGGCAAAACCCTCCGCTACAATGCCGACCTCTGGGCTTTAGGCGTAATTGTTTACGAGCTGTTCACCGGAAAACGCCCCTTTGTTACCGACAACACCAACAGCAGTGCCGAAGCCAAGCGGCAAGAGATTTTCAATAAAATAGTGAACGCCCCCTTGCCCAAAGATGTAGAAAACCTGCCGACACCTTTTAACACTTTTGTAGCCAACTGCTTGGAGAAAGATCCCGAAATAAGAGCAAAAACAACAGCAGAAGCACTCGAAAAAATAGCTACAAAAGGGCAAGGACAGCCTTTTGGGGAGGCGCAAAACGAAGAAACCGAAGTACAAAAAACGCCGCCCAAGCCGCCCGATCCGTCCAAACCACAAAGTAATTGGTGGCTGCTTGTCTTAGGGCTGTTTGTCGTAGCGGGAGCGTATTATTTTTTCTCTGGCAATACGAATATTATAGCCCAATTAGAAAAAAATATGGTCTATGTAGCAGGCGGCAGCTTTACTATGGGCTGTACCTCCGAGCAGGGCAGTGACTGTTATGATAATGAAAAGCCTGCCCACCCGGTAAGTGTAAAAAGTTTTTACATAGGCAAGTACGAAGTGACGCAAGCAGAATGGCGGGCAGTAATGGGCAGCGACCCGGAGGAATTATATTTCAAAGGCTGCGACCGCTGCCCCGTGGAAAACGTAAGTTGGGAGGATGTGCAAGATTTTTTAAAAAAACTGAATGCACAAACGGGTAAAAACTACCGCCTACCCAGCGAAGCAGAATGGGAATATGCCGCACGGGGCGGCAACAAAAGTAAGGGCTATATATATGCCGGAAGCAATAATATAAGCAGTGTCGCCTGGTACGAAGGCAATAGCAAAGGTAAAACCCACCCCGTAGGCAACAAGCAAGCCAATGAATTAGACTTGTATGATATGAGTGGAAATGTATATGAATGGTGTGGCGACTGGTATAAGGGTTATCCCGGCAGCAATGATATATCTGATTTCACAGACGTTACCCATGTATTTCGCGGCGGCAGTTGGTATTACGCTGCCACATACTGCCGTTCCTCTCACCGTTTCAACGGTCGTAAACCGGGTAATCGCGATGGTCGTTTGGGTTTTCGCCTTGCGTTGTGACGTTAATTGACTATAAAACATTATTTGGATTTGATAAAAAATAAAACCCCATGAACCAACAAGAATTTTTTAAAAGATACTCCTACGACATCCGCACCGACAGAATAGGCGGCGGCAGCTTCGGCAATGTGTACAAAGCACACGACAATGTCCATCACGAAGACGTTGCCGTAAAAGTGGCCGAAGTACAGCATTTCGGCAACAAGGAATTTTCCCTGAAAATAGAGTTGGATACCGTAAAAAGTATGCCCGACCACCCCAACATCGCGCTCTACAAAGAAGTCTATCAGTTCGAAATGCCCAACGGTATTTTCGACTTTGCCATTATGAAATACTACCCCCACGGCAACCTCAAAAATATACTTTCCGAACACTCCCTGAGCCAAGCACAAAAGGAAAGCATTGCCCGGCAACTCATCGCCGGCGTGGCGCACCTGCACCAAAACGGCGTGCTCCACCGCGACCTCAAACCCGCCAACATCCTCATTCACCAACAGGGAAATAATTATTTTCCCCTCATCGCCGATTTCGGTCTCAGCAAACTCTCCCAATCCGAAGGAAGCCGCATTTCCAACAGCTTCGGCGGCGGCACACTCGAATACTCCGCCCCCGAGCAACTGCTCGGCAAAACCCTCCGCTACAATGCCGACCTCTGGGCTTTAGGCGTAATTGTTTACGAGCTGTTCACCGGAAAACGCCCCTTTGTTACCGACAACACCAACAGCAGTGCCGAAGCCAAGCGGCAAGAGATTTTCAATAAAATAGTGAACGCCCCCTTGCCCAAAGATGTAGAAAACCTGCCGACACCTTTTAACACTTTTGTAGCCAACTGCTTGGAGAAAGATCCCGAAATAAGAGCAAAAACAACAGCAGAAGCACTCGAAAAAATAGCTACAAAAGGGCAAGGACAGCCTTTTGGGGAGGCGCAAAACGAAGAAACCGAAGTACAAAAAACGCCGCCCAAGCCGCCCGATCCGTCCAAACCACAAAGTAATTGGTGGCTGCTTGTCTTAGGGCTGTTTGTCGTAGCGGGAGCGTATTATTTTTTCTCTGGCAATACGAATATTATAGCCCAATTAGAAAAAAATATGGTCTATGTAGCAGGCGGCAGCTTTACTATGGGCTGTACCTCCGAGCAGGGCAGTGACTGTTATGATAATGAAAAGCCTGCCCACCCGGTAAGTGTAAAAAATTTTTACATAGGCAAGTACGAAGTGACGCAAGAAGAATGGCGGGCTGTAATGGGCAGCGACCCGGCGGAATTATATTTCAAAGGCTGCGACCGCTGCCCCGTGGAAAACGTAAGTTGGGAGGATGTGCAAGATTTTTTAAAAAAACTGAATGCACAAACGGGTAAAAACTACCGCCTACCCAGCGAAGCAGAATGGGAATATGCCGCACGGGGCGGCAACAAAAGCAAGGGCTACAAATATGCAGGGAGCAATAATATAGATGAAGTAGCTTGGTACGGATATGAAAAAGCAGGTAAAGAAACCCACGCAGTCGGCGGAAAACAAGCCAATGAATTAGGCTTGTACGATATGAGCGGCAATGTATATGAATGGTGCAACGATTGGTACAAGGGCTACCCCGGCAGTAGTGGTGTAACTGATTATACAGGCTCCCGCCGCGAAGGACGCGGCGGCAGTTGGAACGGCGCTGCCAGCTTTTGCCGTGTCTCGTGTCGCGACGAAAGCGGCCCGGACAGTCGGCTCGGCTTTCTGGGTTTTCGCCTTGCAGTTTATTGAGTGGAATCCTTCCATACCTATGAGCAGGCGAGCCGCCGAAGGAAAATTTGTATTTTTAATATAACTATATTGCGTACTTTAACAAAAGAAAACGAGCGTTGAGCGAAGTCGATCAAAAATTTTTTGAGAAATATGCCTGTAAAGTTGCGTAATTGATAATAATACTAAAACCGAATCATTATTGCATATTAATAATGTTTATTTCCGCTTGTCATTTCGACCGCAAGGGAGAAATCTCAAAACAGCACCAAGTGAGATGCCTCTCTGCGTTTCGGCAGGACAAAGTGAGATTGGTCTATTGAAAAAAGAGCCCAATCTTTATTTACCCATTTTTCCAACCGTTTTAGTATAAATTTAGCGAAAAATATAATGTTTTTGAATGTCTATAAACCTTTTTAAAATTTGAATATGAAACTAAAAATCAATCATTACACCCACCCGGGACAAAGAGATTATCAAGAAGATAAGTTTGCGTTTGGCGAGGGCTACTTGCTGGTTTCCGATGGCGTAGGCGGTCATGCCAAAGGCAATAAGGCATCCGAAATAGTTGCTAAAACTTGCGAAGCTGCAATTAATAAAAGCCTGCCTACTCCCGAAACTATCCAAGCTTGGGTAGAACATTTAGTAAGCGAAATCCTCGAAAATATGTGGAAATATGTTGAGCAGCATCCAGAGTCGCATGGCATGGGTGCAACACTGGCAATGGTATTGCAAGTTGAAGCCAACTTGTATTCCATCCACATCGGCGATAGTCGCGTTTATCATTTTGCATCCGATGGTAGGATTAAGTGGGTGAGCAAAGACCACTCCCTTGTTCAAGAACTTTTAGACGCAGCAGTACTAACACCTGAGCAGGCAGCCGACCACCCCCGAAAAAATATAATTACGCGGGTGTTGCAGGGCAAAGAAGGACACAAGGTAAAAGCCGCCATTACCGAACTGGCTACCGTAGAAAAAGGGGATTTCCTTTTGGTTTGCACCGATGGCGTATTAGAAGCCTGGACAGACGAAGCCTTGTCGGTGTTGTTAGGAAGTCCGCCGCAAAATGTCGAATTGCTCATAAAAGAAATAGCGCAACCTTGCATAGAAAATTCACACGATAACAATACGGCAGTATTGGCAAAAGTATATGCATCGGAGGATACCGTTTTATCCAAAAATACCCCAAAAGAAATGGGTATCACAGCCAAGAAAAAAACAAAAAAGAACCAAAGCAAAAAAAAGAAATGGATACGCTGGCTTTTGCTTGCCATTGTAATGGCAATAGCAACTATATTGTTCGGTATTTTATACCACAACACCGGCATCAAAAAAGAGACAGATAGTAAAAACGCTGAATCTGTTCCACATAAAGAAACTATTAAGACCGACAAGAAAAATCAGCAGCAGAAAATTGCAACAGATTCGTTAAAATACAAACAAATGCACAGAGAGAATCAGCAACAAAAAACTGCAACAGACTCGTCGGAATACAAACAAATGCACAGGAAAAACACGGAGATTTGAATTTCGTTGCACACTATACCAAAAAATCTCCCCTTACAAAATATTTCAAATAAACACTTTTTAGCATTTATTTACTAACAAAAATCTCATGGGCTTTGTAACTTTGCCCAAATTTTGAAACTGTAGCATTCGCTTTTTATAAAGGTAAATATGTCAAATTCGAGAATATTTTTAGTGGGATTTATGGGAGCCGGTAAAACAACGGTAGGCAAACAATTAGCCAAACGCATTGGTTATGAATTTATAGATTTGGACGACTATATTGAAAGTAAATTGGGAAAAAGTATCAAATCTTTGGTGAAACAATATGGCGAAACAAAGTTCAGAGCATTGGAAAGCGATGCCCTGAAGGATATGAAACTGTTTGAGAAAGTGGTTATTTCTACCGGAGGCGGCACGCCTTGTTTTTTTGATAATATGCACTGGATTAACCAACACGGCTGGTCGATATACTTGGAGTTGCCTTCGGATATTTTATACGGACGACTCAAAAACCAAAAAGATTCGCGCCCACTAATTGCGGACTTGGACAAAGACGAATTGCAGCTTTTTCTGGAAGATACTTTAACAAAACGGATTCCTTTTTACGAACAAGCGGAGCTGACCATACCACAAAATCAGCGCAATGCCCGCGAGTTGGCTATCGTTATTGCCGAGCGTTTTCACGAATACACCGAAAATCAAGAAACTACAGTTTAGTTTCACTCATTATTTATATTTTTTGCAAAAAACATACACATTATGCGTTTACGCTATTTTGGAATAATTTTATTAGGATTGAGCTTGTATTTCACCGCTTGCCAACAAGAAGCAGAACCTACTCATCCGGTGGTCGAAGCCACTTATTCTCCTCCATTCGATAAGTATGAAGGGGCGCAATGGCAAAAATTAGATTCTACGCCTGTAAACAAACGCTACGCCGCCAACCTCAACGGCGAATACATTATTAAGTGGGTGTGGTACAAAAAAGACAAGCCCATCAGAGAATACATAGAAATTAACAAAAAAAGAGACGGTATTTCTAAAGAATATTTTGACAACGGAAATGTAGCCAAACTCGCCCAATACGTACAAGGTAAAAAAACAGGCGTGGAATACGAATGGTATCCTACCGGCGAACTAAAAAGTCTTACCACTTACCTCAAAAATGCGCGCACCGGCGAGTTTATGGGCTGGTACAAAAGCGGCAAAATGATGTACAACGGCTATTTGATTGATGGATTGCCCCGCGAACCAATTACGCGCTGGACGGAAGACGGAAAAGTGAAAAAAGACGGCGATGGCGGCAAAAAGAAATAGTGCCAAAATCGAATAATGATTGCGTATTAAAAAAGGAAATCGCATCCTCATTTACATAATTTTCGTGCAGTTTTCGTATAAGAAAAAAGTGTCCTTTCTTTTGCTTCGTTTTCTTTGGACAAGCAAAAAAAATGAAGCAACCCAAAGCATAGTCTTGCACCCAAGGTTGCAGGGCAGATACTTACACTTGATAATCCCTAAGCCGATATGCAACTTTCAAACTGTTTTGGTATAATTTGTATAACAAACATGAAACAAAAGAGGCTGTCTATACTTCTCGGACAGCCTCTTTTTATTTTCAAATTTTAGGTACACAAACTAACGACTTATAATAAGTTTTTGCGTAATCCAAGTGCTTGTTTGAGGTGTATAAAACTGTATCAGATATACGCCATTGCAGTACGTACTCATGTCTATGTTTTGGCTTGATGTACCCGCAATAGTTTGCTGTAAAACCACCCGTCCATCTGCCGACAGCATCCGCAACAAAGCATCGCTTGCAGCGAAGTTTTCTACCACAATCTTATCGCGAGCCGGATTGGGCAAAACCGAAAAAAGAGGTTCTTCTTTGTACATTCCTTGCGTAAGCGCACTCAACAATTCATAGCCGCCTTCGGTATTTGCTGATTTGTTGGAAACACAATCCTGAATAATCGCCGCAAAATCGCAACCACTTACTGCCTGAAAATTTTCGGTAAGGTCTATATAATCCGCCGCAAAATAACTCACATCTGCTCCCGAAGCAATCGTATTATCTGCCGAAATCCAATTGGAAGAATTAATGGAAATAATGCCACTGCCAGTAGTGTAGTCCGTAGTTTCTTGGTAATTGCTCAAACAGGTATTTCCCGCATTGATAAATACAGTATAATCTTCTACTTCGCCATAAAGAAAACTCTCACAAGGACCTTGCGAAACCGTATTCGATGGCGTGCCACTATTGGGATTCACATATTTCATAGATACACGCATGCGCGCAGCACCCACCGTAGCCGTAGCAGGAATGGTAATATTGCCGCTCATAGTGGAAGAAGTAGTTCCTCCGGCATCAAAAGCCAATTCATTGGCATCTGCAAAGTCGCCATCGCCATTATAGTCAATGTATATTTTAAAATACTCGGAAAAAGTACCATTGAAAAAATTAGGCGTAATGGAAAAAGGAATCGTTTGCTCCAAACTCACGGTTTCACTTATATCGCCAAAGTCGCCATAGCCGCCATCATTTCCCGAACTATTGTTAATACTGCCAAAAGTAAAATTCTCAATCCACTCTTCGCTGCTATTTTGCCCACCGGAACTGCAATAAGTAGTACAGTCCAAAGCATATTCCGAAAGTGCGTTTATGTAATTATTGAGGGTTATTTGGTCATTATTGCCATTAGAAACACTGAGCGTAACAGCATACGAGCCAGCTTCATTGTAAACTACCGTTGGATTTGCCAAAGTAGAAGTTGATGGCGTACCGCCCGGAAAAGACCACAACCACGAACTAACTGCCGGATTGGCGGCTGAAACATCGCTAAAAGATACAGTTAGTGGCGCGCAACCCGCTTGTGTATCCGCCTGTATTGATGCTTGTATAGTACCCGCAGGCAAGGTGCAAGTGCTGCTAAGGCGTACGTTATCTACAAAAATATTGTTTCCATAATCATTTAGCACCTGAAACTTTATTTTAATATTGTTAAAATTATCGTAGGCACTCAAATCTATTTCCGGGCAAGTTACACTCGTTACGGCAGCATAGCACCAATCTTGCTCTGATGTAGGAATAAAATTGGTCGTAATTAAGTAGCCCGTAGCAAAATTCCCTGTGCCGTTTTCCGCTCCTTGAAACAAAGTAATTGGATACGTAGCTCCGCCATCAGTAGATAAAAATACACTTAACTGGTCGCTGTAATCTGCCGAATAGCGACGATGCGCATAATCAAAACTCAAGGATACATTGTTTTTGCCACTAAAATCAAGTATAGGCGAAACCATTTCATCTATTTGCCCTTGTGAATTATAATTATAACAGTTTACATACACCGCCTGACTACCTGACTGTGTTCCGCCAACACTTATTGTTTGCCACGTAATGCCCGCATCAGGATTACTTACTACCCAGCCACCAAAGCCACTTTCAAAACCATTTTCGTAGAAAATATATCTCCCATTTACAACATCAATGTTTATGTAATTGGTATAAGTGTTGGTATTGCTGCCAAACTGGTTGGTAGCCGTAAGACTCACTTGATAAACGCCATCAGTATTGTACGTTACACTCGGATTTTGCTGTGTAGAACTTGAGGGCGTTCCTCCCGGAAAAGACCAAGACCAAGCCGTAGGATTGTTGGTAGATAAATCCGTAAACTGTACCATTGTACCCGGACACATTGCTTCATTCGCATCGGAGGTAAATTGTACAATAGGCGGCGCATTGGGATTTACACACGTCAAGGCGGCTTGTGCATTGATGCGTCCCGCGCCTAACTGACCAATATAACTGCTGTTTTGTGCATCAATATTATCGGCAGAAGCAGTAATACAACTTTCTATTTCATCGGGCGTGAGATTAGTTTGGTACGATTTCATCAATCCACACAAACCCGCTACCAAAGGACAAGCCATAGAAGTACCGGAATAATTGGTGTACGAACTGTTACTTCCGGCAACGGTACTCAATATATTGCTGCCCGGAGCAGTAATGTCCACCCACGTTCCGTAGTTGGAAAAACTCGATTTCGCATCGGTTTCGGCAGAAGATGCTACACTTATTACATAATTGTATGCGGCAGGATAAAAGGCAGTATTCACATTGCTGTTTCCGGCAGCAGCTACCAATGTAATGCCTTGATTGTGTGCCTGATTAAAAATATTTTGCTCAGTAGTAGAAAAACCGCCGCCGCCCCACGACATACTGATTACATCTGCTCCGGCAGCAATAGCATACTGAATACCCAAATATCCTTCTTCAATGTATTGTGGGTCGCCGTTGTCGCCGGTACATTTTACGGGTAAAATTTTGTTGCTAAATCCAATAGATGCAATGCCCAAACCATTGTTGGTAGCACCACTGGCAATACCCGAACAGTGCGTTCCGTGCGAAAAACTGCTATTCGATGCCGAAGCAGGAGGATTGGGATTATTGTCGTTGTCGGCTACGTCAAAACCATTTACATCGTCTATGTAGCCGTTGTTATCGTCGTCAATACCATTTCCGGCTATTTCGTTTGGATTCGTGTAAATATTGGGTGCCAAATCCTGATGCGTTATTTTACAAGCGTCATCTACAATAGCTACCAATGCGTTTCCTCCTTGATGAATGTCCCACGCGCCGGCAGCATTTATTTTGGTGAGATGCCATTGCGAACTTAGTTGCGGGTCGTTGGGTGTAAATACTGGTTTGTTGAGGGGAATTTTTTCGGCATATTCGATAAAATCTAAGGACATTAGTGCTTCAATAAGATTGTCCACCTCAGCAGGATTGGCAAATTCCAGTTGATAAGTCCGGTCGAAAATAGGCGTTCGCAACAAATAAAAAGGCTTGTGTAAATTTGATACACCAAAATTTTTAAAAATATCTTCGATAGCCGCCAAGTCTGCAATAGTGTTAGCCGGAGAGTTCTCCACCAATTCAATGGCAGATTTGTTAGAAATTTTTAGATACAATTTTCCATCTTGGTAGTCAGGGTAAATCGTTTGCGCAGAAAGTGCAAAACTGATGAGCATACAAAACACAAAAGCAAAAATGGGCATTAAGCGATTCATAATCGTGGGGTTATTTTTGTAAAAAAGCAAATAAACGGCTACTCAAGAAATTGAGCGCCGCTAAAATTAGAAAATTGCTTTGAAATAGCCTAAAAAATGGCGTTGAAAAAGAAGTTTATGTATTATGAATTACAAAAAACTATGTTTTAAGCTATAAAAACCTACTCAAACGGATTGGAAAAAGCCGGATTATTTACAAAAGCCGTATCTGTAAGCGTATGTAAAAAAGCGATAAGGTCAGATTTTTGCTGTGCGGTAAGTCCCACGCCACCCGGCGACTCCGACTGTATAATAGGATGCAAAGTAGGCGATGCCTCAATACCGGAACTGTAATGGTCTAATACTTCTTCGAGTGTGTTAAAGCGTCCATCGTGCATATACGGTGCCGTAAGCGCAATGTTGCGCAAGGTAGGCGCGCGAAACAAGCCGTTGTCGGTGGTTTTTCCACTAATGGCTCCCAAACCTAAATCACTAAACTGACTCGCATTCGCTACCGCATCTAAACCATTATTGCCAAAAGAATTATCGGTAAAAAGAATACTGCCGTGGCAGTGGAAACAGTTTCCTTTTTCATTTTCAAACAATTCGTAACCGCGCAATTCTTCTTCCGAAAAAAACACCCCGGAACCATTTTGGCGCGCCAAATCGAATTTTGAAGTTTGGGAAATAAGCGTACGCTCGAACTGTGCAATAGCTTTTACCGCCATATTTCGGTCGGGAATATCATTGCCAAAAGCGTTTCCGAACATTTCGGGATACACGGCAGAGCGTTGGAGGCGTTTTTCCACTTCTTCCCAAGCAATATTCAACTCCAACGGATGTTCTACCGGGCCCAATGCCTGTTCTTCTAAAGAAGCATTGCGTCCGTCCCACATCAATTTATTAGGATAAGCAACATTAACCAATGCCATCGCTTGGCGCGTTCCGGGCAAATCGTCCACGCCAATACTAAAACGATTCGGGTCGGAAAAAGCATGCTCCTGCACGTGGCACGAAGCACAAGACATACTACTATCGCGAGAAATAATGGGGTCGTAGAAAAGCATTCTTCCCAAAGCGATTCCCTCCACTGTGGTCGGATTATCGACTGGAATAGGTATAGACGGAAAAGCAGAAGATATTGCTATTTCAAAAGCTGTTGGTTGGGGATATTCTTTTTTTGGCTCCGGCAGTTCGTCTTTGCAAGCATTTATACTCATAAAAACAAGCAATACACCCAATACTTTTTGTATAGCTAAAAATTTAAACATAAGAAAAATGTTTTTTGTACACACCACAAGGCTCTGCACAAATATATAACAAAAATTCCTATAAAATAATTATCTTTCGACTAAACTTTTGTACTTTTTCTTCTATTACATTCAACAAATAAATTCCCGCAGGCAGTTGCGGCAGTGCTATCGAAATATCATTTTGTGTAGGTGATAGGCTCTTTCTAAAAATGCTGTTGCCCATCATATCGTGCAAATTAAGCATTGCCGAACTGTTCAAATTTTTGATAAAAACATGCACAATGTCATGCCCCGGATTAGGAGCAACCATAATATCTAATGAAGTAAGCGGAGCAATATAAATCGGTTTTATTACGCCCTCGTTTTTCGCCGCGCCGCTACACGCTTGAATTTTGGCTTCAAAAAGAGAATTATTGTCGGCATTTACATTAAAACCTTCAGTAAAATCGAGGAAATTTCCCGCAGTATAACTCATCATTAAACCGAGATTAGCGGAAAATACAATACTATTGCTCGCTACAATGCTGTTCGTAGCCGATTGGTTATTCGATTGGTCTGTGCTGTTGTCGGCAGGATTGCCCAATATTATATCTATTTCACACGCTGCCACCGAATAAGTGCAAGTTGGATAAGGAATAGCTGCCGTAGCATTGGTGGTTTCATTATCTAAGGCATTGATACCACTAAAAGTCCAATTATTAATATTAAAAACATTGCCGTCGGGTCCTGTATTATCTACTCGATATACCCAGCCGTCAAGATAATCCCAAGCCGTTCCACTACCCGAAGCATTGATATCGCCAAACACATCTATCACTTCGCCATTGCCAAACAATTCGATGGCATCATCACCATTTATTGCCATACTTCCACTGGTGTAGTCGGGCGCAAAACCAAAGAAATTGGTAAATTCGATAGATTCCGATGCAACAAAAATACACGTACCTGCGCTTACCGAAACAGCAGGAAAAGTAAATTCCTGTCCATCAGTACCGCCGCCATTATTGGCAGAGCCAAGCCCATAAATGCTCAGGTCGGGAATGTCATTTAACACATATAATTCTACTCCTTTAGGCGCGCCACCTACGAGCGGACCATCGTAAAGACCTGTAATAACCAAAGGTGCCGAGATGGTGGCACAAGCCTGTGGCGCAGTAAACAAATTAGTTCCCAAAAGTCCACAATTAAGGTCATCTGAAAACTGTACCCAAATATTTTTGGCATTCCCGTCCGCTGTAAGTGTAATGGTTTCGGTTTGCGGACTGGTGGTAATGGCAAATGATTGTCCTTCAATTAAAAGATTGCCCGTAGCAGGTTCGTTGATATATTCTACCGTAATAGCAACGGTGTATGTATTATCCACACTATTACAAGCGGAAGGTGTTCCGGCACTTACATTGGTAATTTCGCAATCGGTAGCAGGGCATTGTTGAATGGGAAAAGGCGTATTGGTTGTTACATTGGTTGTGCCGCCATTGAGTGCGCCTACGCCACCAAAGCTCCAATTAGTCAGTATAAAAGTATTTCCGTCAGGACCGCCCGCTACACGCGAAGCCCAACCGTCAAGGTATTCCCAAGCTGTTCCCGTACCATCTACATTTATATCGCCAAAAGTATCGCTCACGCTACCATTGCACAATACTTGTACTGCATCATCACCATTTATACTAATTGCAGCTTCAAAATTTGCCGTACACCCAAAAAAGTTGCTAAACTCAAGTAGCGAATTGGTAACATAATAATATTCTCCCGCCAACAAAGAACCTGTTGGTAAAGTATAAGTAATCGTACTGGTGCTTACACCATTAAAAGTAACCAAAATGCTATAAATGGATAAATCGGGAATATTATCCAAAGCTAAAAGCTCTACACCTTTGGGATATCCGCCAGCAAGTGTACCATCAAACACACCATTTATCACCAAAGGACATAAGGTTACACAAGCCGCAGCTGCTGTAAATGCAGCACTTTGAAAATACGCACACAGCGATTCGTCAGAAAAGTAGGCACTAATATCAACCGCAGCACCATTTGCCGTCAAGTTGGTTAGCGTTACTGTTTGCGGACTGCCCGTAACAGGAAAAGCCTGATTATTAACGACTAAGTTTCCGGTACTTGGCGCATCGCTATAGGTAAGTGTAACTTGTTGTGTATAAGTATTGGTTAAAGAATCGCAAGCGGTTTGTGTTCCTATACTCACATTGCTAATGTCGCAAAGCAAGTTGGGATTAGGATACGTTACACTCACTTTAAAAATAACCGGATAGTGGTCTGACATATGGTAAAGCTCATTTTTTACCGAAGAAGTGCCTTCGGAAGCATTACCATCTAAAGGCACACCCTCCGAACCAAATGTTTTATAAGAATTGTTAATATACACCACATCGCCAATACTACTGTTTCCATTTCCCTGCAAAAGTGTTTCATCGTTCATAAACAAAAAATCGAAACGGTCGTCTAAGCCGCCGCTAATGCCGCCATTGCCAAACAAATTGGTAATGCCGTTGCGTGTTGCTTGGGTAAAACTCGCCACACAACAAGGACTGGTACGTGTCCACGCACCTTTTACATCCGTAAGATAATTGTTGGAATAAGTAGTCGCATCGGTAAGCGTTTGGTAGCCGGTTTCTGTTTCGTTGTAAAAATTACAATCGCCGCCCACAATAATATTACTATTTGTCAAAGCAGTAGTATTTTCCAAGTAATTCATCAAGTCCACACAGCCTACGCGTCTTATATCTTCGTCGGTAGAAGTGTCGGAGGCTTTGAGGTGTATGGCAAAAAAGTCTAAATAAGTTTTAATGCCGTGCTGCGAAAGATTAGGGTCATTGGCAAACGTGCGATAATGTGTATGACGGCGCGGTCCGGTATTTCCGTTGCTTGCCGTAGTCACTTGATTGATGTTGGTGGTGGACTCCAAACTTAGTTTTGCCGTATTGTAAAAAAACATATTTCCCAACTGGTCGCTTGCATAAGCCGAAAAAGTATTGGTACGGGCGTAAGTTTTTGTACTCAACGCATTTAGCTCACTAAGCAAAAGGTCGGCAGCCCAAGCGTTGTAACCCACAAATTCTTCCATCAAAACAACATCGGCATCGGCGGCAACTACGATAGCGGCAAAATCGGCAGCGCGCGCATTGTCATTTCCGAGAGGGTCGTTGTTTTGCGGATTAGGGAAATTGAGCAAATTGTAAGTCATTACCGTAAGTGTATCATCTTGTGCAAAAAGTGAGACACTCCATTGGCACAACCATAAGGCTATTATGATAAAGTGAGTATTTTTCATATTATTTTAAATATACAGTGTGTGTTTTTAGAAAAGTCGGGCAATATACAACAAAAACCTTAATATTAAGCGATTTATATAAAATAAAAAAAAATATTCGAGAAAAATTATTCTCATTTTAAAATATTTTATTAGATTTGTTTGTTTGTTTGATAAAAGTCTTGTTGTTCGTTATAAAAAGAAGTTTACTACCTCAAATAAAATGCCATAATGATAAAAAATACTGCCTTTTATATATTTGAGATAATATTTACAAACAGCTGCAAAATGATCTTGATTTGTTCTTCAAGTTGGCGAGCAAAATATTGTACAAGGGTCAATCCGGCAGCTTAACATCGGAATTTAGGCTATAATTTTTTTCTCATAACCGAAAAACACAAACACTATGAAAATAAGCATCACCGCAATTTTTATTTTTATTTGCTCATTGGCTTACGGGCAAAGTACCTACAAAACACTTATTTCAGAAGCCAGTATTTATTACAAAGAAAAGGATTACAAAAAATCGGTAGAAAAATACAAGGAAGCATTTAAAATTGAACAGAACAGTGGCAATGATGTATATAATGCGGCTTGTTCGGCAGCTTTGCTTGGAGAAAAGAATTTGGCTTTTAAATGGTTAAATGTTGCGTTTAAAAAAAATAATTGGTACAACATAAAACATTTAAAGAAAGATACAGATTTGGTTTCGTTGCACGAAAGTAAAAAGTGGGACAAACTGCTGAATGAAATGCAAGAAGCGATTGACATAAAAGAAGCGGATTATGACAAACCGCTCCAAGCTAAGTTGTTGGCAATTTTTGACGATGACCAAATAATAAGACGAGCCTATGTGGCAGCCCGTAATGAATTTGGATATCAAAGTAAGCAAGCCGACAGTCTGTCGAAAATAATGTTCTACAGAGACAGCATCAACTTGATTAAGGTTACTGAAATTTTGGATCAGTATGGCTGGGTAGGTCCCGACAAAGTTGGAGAAGCAGCAAATCAAACATTGTTTTTGGTAATTCAACACGCCGACTTAGCAACTCAGCAAAAATACCTTCCGATGATGCGAGCGGCTGTAAAAAATAACAATGCCAGTAGCAAATCATTAGCCTTATTGGAAGATAGAGTAGCTTTGGGCGAAGGAAGAAGGCAAATTTATGGCAGTCAGATTGGCTACGATAATGATACAAATACGAGCTTTGTTTTACCGCTCGACGACCCCGACAATGTCGATAAACGCAGAGCAGAAGCAGGCTTGGGTCCAATTTCTGAGTATGTTATACAATGGAACATAATCTGGGACGCGGAAGAATATAAAAAAACAACTGCCCAAAATAGAAGCAAAACAGCAAAAATAGCATAAGTCATTAATAGTCTTTGACAAAAGATAGGAAATAATACTTCATTTCTTTGAGACAAGTTCTTCTTTTTTTCGTGTAACTTTGTGTAACATTATGTTCCTATTGTTGCACTAAGTTTTGCTAAGTATTTCACCAAGTTTCACAAAGTAATTTACGTACTTGGAAAAAATATCCGGCATAAACTATTTTTTTTAGCAAATTATAGAAACCAATACTTCATTTCTTTTGGGTAGGTACTTAATAAAAAAACCGCTCCCAACTACGCCCCAAATAATACTGCGCTACCAACAAACCTATCGTCACCAACACAAAAAACGCTACCGACAGTATCACCAACTCCTTTTGGCGTTTTCCTTCTATTGCTTGTCGTATTTGCCGCAGTTCCCGTTCGGTAGTTTTGCGTTGAGGAATGTTTTTGGGTACTTCCGGCGGCTTGGCGGTAAAAACGTCCTGCTTATCGTACAAAGTTTTACGTTTGCGCACATTGTTTTTCAAACTCCGAATCATATAATCAACCATTCCGCTACTCATTGCTACATATTTTTATTACAGAATGGTTTTTTTGCCGAAAAAGTTTCCTGTCTGCCGTTTTCTTAGAAAAACAACAAACTCAGCACAAAATATAGCAGCCACACCAAACTCGCCGACAATAGATACGAAAGTGTGAGAAAACTACTTTTCAAAATAGTTTTCCACCAAGCCTGCCCGTACATTTTGCGCATTGCCAACAAAAAATACACTCCCAGCAATATTATCGCTACAACAATACTCGTGGCATAAAAATTATTGAACAGCAAATAAACACTCAAAACGACAAAAATAAACGCATGAAAATGCAGGGAAAAGATAAGATTTTGGAGAAAATAAATGTCTTTGTGTCGCAAAAACACCAAACTCAGCCACATTGCCAAAACCGGCACCAAACAAAACACCGCCCAAGTAATATGTGCGAAAATATAAAAGCCCAAATCCCGCTGCCCGGCGCGCGACAATTTGAGCAGTTGCAAACCCAAAAGGCGTTTGGTGGAATTAGGCTCCAAACCCACACTATCGGCAAAGGCTTCGGGCGAGATATCCGAAGCGGCGAGAGCGATATACGTTTTTATTTCATTGCTATCAAGGGTGTCTTTTTTCTTAAAAACATTCACATTCACTACTTCGTCACTTATGTTCACGGTGTCTTTTTGTTTTTTCACTATCTCCGTCATCACCATTTCCGCAAGAGACTGAGAGGAAGTTTCTTTCAGCATCGAATTTATTTTTAAATTCAGCAAAAAGAAAAACACGACCCCCAACCAAATAAACAAACGCACCGGCGGCACAAAACGAATACGCTTGCCTTGCCAATACATTTTGCTAAGCATGCCCGGCTTCAGCAACAATAGTTTCAAACTCTGAAACACTTTGGTATCGAAAGCGAACAAATCGCCCAAAAAATCGATGACTAACTGACTAAATCGCAAATGTTTGTTGCTGTTTTCTTGTCCGCAATTCGGGCAATAGTTGTCGTAGAGGCTCTGGGCAAAGGGAAAGTTACAATTTTCGCAGGCACTACTTTTAGTTTTCGGTTTCATAGGCAATTTTTCATTTTCAGGCATAAAATTAAAACAGTCCCTAAAAATAATAAATTATATTTGCCCTTAATTTCTCATCAGCCGAAAAACATTTATGCCCAAGATACTAAGTATTGTAATTCCCGCTTACAACGAAGAAAAAACCATTACGACCATCTTAGACAAAATAAATGAAGTGGTATTGATTAACGCAATGACGAAGGAAATTATCGTGGTAAACGATTGCTCGAAAGATGCAACCGAAAGCGTAATACAACAGTACCAGCAGCAAAATCCACAAGCCAATATTCGCTACTTTAAGCACGAAGTGAACAAGGGCAAGGGTGCCGCTTTGAACACTGGTTTTGCCCAAGCAACTGGCGACTACGTGGTAGTGCAAGATGCAGACTTGGAATATGACCCGCAGGAGTTTAATATTTTGCTCGCTCCTTTGGAAAATGGCTTCGCCGATGTAGTGTATGGTTCGCGTTTTATTGGTGGCAAGCCGCACCGAATTTTGTTTTTTTGGCATACTATCGGCAATAAGTTCTTAACATTTTTGTCCAATATGTTCACCAATCTGAACCTTACGGACATGGAAACTTGCTACAAATTGTTTCGCCGAGAAATTATTCAAAGCATTACGCTCAAAGAAAATCGCTTTGGTATTGAGCCGGAGGTTACGGCAAAAATTGCCCGCATACCCAAAATTCGCATTTACGAAGTAGGTATTTCTTATTACGGACGCACGTATGAGGAAGGAAAAAAGATAAATTGGCAGGACGGTTTTCGCGCCATTTACTGCATTCTAAAATACAATTTGTGGGGCTAAGTTGTTCAAAAGCGTATCATTTGCGCTAAAAAATTGCTTTTTAGGAATTTTTAATGTCTATTTCTGCACAAACTGTTATAAAAACGCTAATTTCTTAGGGTTTGTGCTTACCTTTGTGGGCTAAAATTCAGTTTTCCCAAGCAGTGTATTACATACCCACAACGCAAAATAAGAAATTCTGGAAACATATAACGGCTTTCTTGTATAAAAAACAGCCGATGCTATCTTGGATAGTTGCTTGTAGCCTGCTGTTTGTTTTTGCCACAACACACGGTTTTGCTTGCGATAATTCGGGCTTTACAGTTCAAACACCTACCCTCAATCCAAACGGCACCGTTAGTTTACCCATTGTTATTCATATTGATGGCAATACTACTCCCGGCGTTCCCGATACGCACGGTATTATTTTTAGTGCCGATGCGCCAATTGTTTCTGTTTCACCCAACTGCATTACCAATCCTAATACAGGCGTACAAATTTGCGCTACCATTAATGGCACTACCGTCATTTGGGGCGACCCTGAAAATTTATCAGTCGATTTTTTAGATGCCGACACCGAGCCTGCGGTTAGTATTCCGGCAATTATTACCTTAGCTTCTTGGCCCAGCAGTTGGAATGGTAGCGGGCAAGAGGCTTATTATAGTCAAATTAATACAGTATATTGTGCTGCGGACTCAATTTGCTATTGCCCTACGGGTCCCATTGCGCCATTTTCGTATGATTTTGAAGGGGTAATTTCGCCACCTAACTGTGGTGCGCCGCCTATTTTGGTTAATACTACACCTACCCAAGTAATTACTTGTGAGTTCGAACCTTTTACTTTTGGCGTAAATGCCACCAATGCCGATTATATTATTTGGACTGCCGACCCAAACCCGGAAGTACAATGGGCTCCCGGCAGTTTAACCATTCCCGTTCCTTCTAATGCTACCACACCGAGTGTACAGCAATTTTCTTTAAATTTATTAAATAATAATATTCCCCTTGCCAATACAGGTATTTCGGTTTATGCCATCAACGAATGTGGGCAATCCAGCGTCATTACCTTTAGCGTAGGCGTACACAATGTATATCCTGCTACGCAAGACACGCTGTACCTTTGCAGCAACGAAACAGTAACTTTGGCAGATGGCAATGCTTACAGTTTGAGTAATTTGGGGGCAGTTTTGCATTTATCTTCCGAATACGGCTGTGACTCTACGGCATTTATTACCTTTTTGTCCAAACCGCCCATAGAAGGTCCCGACCAAATGCTCAGTATTTGCACGAGTGCAACTTTTACGGCTCCTGACGGAGAAATTCTTTCTCCCGGCGACCCTCCTTATCCGGTGACGCTACAAACAGCCGATGGTTGCGATTCTACGGTTACTTATATTATTTCCGGCATTCCGCCAAAAAATAAATATATTCCACTTTTCGCTTGTCCAGAAGAATTTGCCTACATTGCTTCTTTAGATAAATATCTTCTCGCCGGAACAACTTGGGACACTACTTTGGTAGCTGCTTCGGGCTGTGACTCTATTGCACATTATACGGTTAATGAATATCCAACTTACGAAGAAAATATTACCGAATGGGTTTGCCAAGGCGATGTTTTTGTTTACAATAATATTTCTTTAGGTCCGGGAAGCAATAATACATTTAATTTACAAACAGATAACGGCTGCGATTCAACCATTAATTTATCGGTAAAAGCCTATCCTGTAGATACAAGTTTTTTAGATATTCCACTCTGTGAAGGAACAAGTACCGAAATTGAAAATGTGACAATTTTTGCGGGAGATACCACCTTCATTACCTTAACGGATACGAATCAATGCGATTCGATATTAATAGTTCGTAGCAATGCTATTGCGCCGCTTACTACTTCGCTGACCGAAGCCGTTTGTGCGGGAGGATTTTATACTATAGAAGGTGTAAATATTCCGGCAGGAAGCAGCGATACGCTGTATTTAACGAGTTCACTTTCTTGCGATTCTATTGTTTATGTTACGGTAAATGAGTTACCCGTTATCACCAATACCAAAGATACTTCCGCTTGTGCAGGAAGTTTTGTAGAAATTGAAGGAGTTTCGATTATTGCCGGAGCAAGTGATACTTTACATTTAACTGCCGCTTCAGGCTGCGATTCTTTGTTGATTGTAAATGTTAGTGAAACCGAGGCAATTACGAATAGTATTGATTTAGATGCTTGCGAAAATAGTAGCACTTTCTTTGATGGTGTGGAACTTTTTCCCAATACTTCTACGCCTTTCAATTACACTTCTGCCGCAGGTTGCGATTCTGTGCTTACCGTAACGGTGAATGAAGTTGCCGCAATTACAAATGAGATTTTCATTGATGCTTGCGAAAATAGTAGCACTTTCTTTGATGGTGTGGAGCTTTTTCCCAATACTTCTACGCCTTTCAATTACACTTCTGCCGCAGGTTGCGATTCTGTGCTTACCGTAACGGTGAATGAAGTCGCCGCAATTACAAATGAGATTTTCATTGATGCTTGCGAAAATAGCAGCACTTTCTTTGATGGTGTGGAGCTTTTTCCCAATACTTCTACGCCTTTCAATTACACTTCTGCCGCAGGCTGCGATTCTCTGCTTTTACGGTAACGGTGAATGAAGTTGCCGCAATTACAAATGAGATTTTCATTGATGCTTGCGAAAATAGTAGCACTTTCTTTGATGGGGTGGAGCTTTTTCCCAATACTTCTACGCCTTTCAATTACACTTCTTCCGCAGGTTGCGATTCTGTGCTTACCGTGACGGTGAATGAAGTTGCCGCAATTACAAATGAGATTTTCATTGATGCTTGCGAAAATAGTAGCACTTTCTTTGATGGGGTGGAGCTTTTTCCCAATACTTCTACGCCTTTCAATTACACTTCTTCCGCAGGTTGCGATTCTGTCCTTACGGTTACGGTCAATGAAGTTGCGGCAATTACAAATGAGATTTTCTTGAACGCTTGCGAAAATAGTAGCACTTTCTTTGATGGGGTGGAACTTTTTCCCAACACTTCTACGCCTTTCAATTATACTTCTGCCGCAGGTTGCGATTCTGTGCTTACCGTGACGGTGAATGAAGTGGCTGCAATTACCAATGAAATTTTTCTTGAACGCTTGCGAAAATAGCAGCACTTTCTTTGATGGGGTGGAACTTTTTCCCAATACTTCTACGCCTTTCAATTATACTTCTGCCGCAGGTTGCGATTCTGTCCTTACGGTAACGGTGAATGAAGTAGCGGCGATTACCAATGAAATTTTCTTGAACGCTTGCGAAAATAGTAGCACTTTCTTCGATGGGGTGGAACTTTTTCCAAACACTTCTACGCCTTTCAATTACACTTCTGCCGCAGGTTGCGATTCTGTGCTTACCGTAACGGTGAATGAAGTTGCGGCGATTACCGATGAGATTTTCATTGATGCTTGCGAAAATAGCAGCACTTTCTTTGATGGGGTGGAGCTTTTTCCCAATACTTCTACGCCTTTCAATTATACTTCTGCCGCAGGTTGCGATTCTGTGCTTACGGTGACGGTTAATGAAGTCGCGGCGATTCCAGCAACTTTAATTGATACGCTCATTTGTGAAGGCAGTTCTATTATTATTGATAATAAACCATTGGTCGCTGGCGACAGCGTTACCGTAACATTTTCCACTTTATCCAACTGTGATTCTACGGTTATTTACCACGTTGTAGGTATTGAAAATTTTGAGACCTCAAAAGATACCTTTAATTTGTGCCAATGAAACTGTAGTTTGGGAAAATATTAATATTCAAGCGGGCAATTCTCATAGCTTCGATTATGTATCTACGCAAGGCTGTGACTCTACTTTTACCTTAAATGTCATCGCCCAACAGCCACCCAGTATTTTGTCGCAAACCAATGACGTAAATTGCTTCGGCGACCATAACGGAAGTATTGAAATAATGGGCGACTTGACGAATTTAGTCTTTTCCCTTGACGGCGAAAACTTCCAAAATGATGCTATTTTCACTAATTTAAGTTCAGGTACTTATACTTTGACGATTGAAGATTTAAGCCAAAACTGTTTTTATACCGAAACGCTGTCACTCCTTACACCCGAAGCATTAAGCCTCGACTTAGGCGATGACATAGAAACTTATGCTGAACAAACGGTGCAAATCAATGCCTCGAGCAATAGCAATAATATCGCAAGCTACAACTGGCAAAGCAATAGTGATTTGAGTTGCGAAGATTGCTTAAATCCAACATTTATCGCGAATAGTTCGGAGGAAATAAGCCTACAGATTACCGATGAAAATGGTTGTACTGCCGCCGATACACTTCAAGTAACGGTGCAAAATGTACACGATGGTGCGTTGTTTATGCCCAGTGCTTTTAGTCCGAATGGCGATGGCGTGAATGATGTATTCCGACCAATAACAAAAGGTTCTGTCGAAATTTTGAACTGGAAAATTTTTTAATCGCTGGGGGATTTGGTATTTGAAGCAGACGGCAACAACGCTTCGTGGGACGGTACAAACAAAGGCATTAGCTGTGATATTGGCGTTTTGTTTGGGTAATAAATTACAAAACTTTTTCCGAAACAGGTGAAATTATAGCTTCTGAGCAAGGCAATGTAAGCATTATCCGATAAATGAACACTTTGCAAAAACCATTGCGCATTTTAGTAGTCCGTTTTAGTTCTATCGGCGATATTGTACTTACTACGCCTTTAGTGCGTTGTTTGGCACAGCAACTTCCACAAGCCGAAATCCATTATGCCACTTTTTGCAAAATATCACAGCGTTTTAGTGGTTAATCCTTTTATCAGAAAATTTCATTTATTAGCGGAAAATAATTGGAAGGATTTTTTACATGATTTACAAACAGAAAATTTTGATTATGTAATAGACCTCCACCACAATTTGCGAACCCTTAGAATTAAGCAAAAACTACACACGAATAGCTTTTTTCCGAAACTCAATGTACAAAATGGTTGTTGGTGAATTTTAAGTGGAATATTATGCCGGATAATACATATTGTGGATAGATATATGGAAACGGTAAAATCGTTGAATGTGCAGTACGATGGCGAAGGTTTGATTTTTTATCGCGAAAGAAGCACAAAATTTATCCGAAATATTTACTTTTCAAAAGCCTTTATTGCATTAGCCATTGGCGGACAACACGCCACCAAGCGTTTGCCTGCCGATAAATTAATAGAACTGTGTAATCTTTTACGCCAATATCCTTTGGTATTGTTGGGAGGAAAAGAAGATGCTGCCATTGCTCAAGAAATTGTAACACAAAGTGAGGCACAAATTGTAAATGCCTGCGGACAACTCAATCTTGCCCAATCAGCGGAAGTAATTCGCCGCGCCGGCTTCATTGTAAGTCACGATACGGGCTTAATGCACATTGCGGCAGCTTTAGATAAAAATATGGTTTCGGTTTGGGGAAATACGGTGCCAGTTTTGGGTATGTATCCTTTTTATAAAAATAACAGTACCGCCAAACACTTTATGGCAGAAGTAGCAAATTTAGGCTGCCGCCCGTGTTCTAAAATTGGCTACAATACTTGCCCTAAAAACATTTTCGCTGATAAAGATATAATACAAAAGCGATAGCAGATTTTGTGATAAAAACCTACCATCGCTTTAATATTTTACAAAAAAATCGGGAATTATTTCACCATATACAACACCTCTTGTACCGCTTTCACTACACGCTCGGGATTAGGGCAACCAAGCATCAATAAGTGTTGGTGCGTACGCCAAAGGTGTGTCTTTGCTACACACGCGGGCTATGGGCGCATCTAAGTAATCGAAAGCGCGATACTGCACAATATGCGAAAGTTCCGAAGCAATACCGCTAAGGGTAATTTTACTTTTCTTCAATTACCAAACGGTTTGTTTTTTTCACCGAATTGATAACCGTAGTATAATCCATCGGACGAATGGTACGCAAATCTATTACTTCTGCTTCAATACCTTGCTGCGCTAAAATATCGGCACTTTCTAAGGCTACTTTCATCATTTTGTTGTACGATACAATGGTCACATCTTTGCCTTCGCGCTTAATGTCCGCTACGCCAATAGGAATTAAGTATTCTTCTTCCGGCACTTCGCCCGTATCGGAATACATTACCTCCGACTCCATAAACACCACCGGGTCGTCATCGCGAATGGCAGATTTGAGTAAGCCTTTTGCATCGTAAGGCGTAGAAATAGAAATAACTTTCAAGCCCGGAATATTACCATAAAACGCCTCAAAACTTTGAGAGTGTGTTGCCGCCAATTGTCCCGCAGAGCCATTGTTGCTGCGGAAAATAATAGGACAACTAAACTGCCCGCCAGACATTTGCAACATTTTTGCCGCAGAATTTATAATCTGGTCGGCAGCTAAAATGGCAAAGTTCCACGTCATAAATTCTATCACAGGGCGCAGTCCGTTCATAGACGCTCCCACGCCCAATCCGCAAAACCCAGTTCGGAAATAGGTGTATCTATTACACGCTCGGCACCAAATTCGTCCAACATCCCCTGGCCCACTTTGTAAGCTCCATTGTATTCTGCCACCTTTCTCCCATCAAAAACACACGCATATCGCGGCGCATTTTTCGCTCATCGCTTCGCGTATGGCTTCACGCATCTGTATTTTTCGCATCTTATTTTTTTTTGCAACAAAGGTACAAAACATAATGTTAAATTGCAGCCGTTTTATTCATCTTTATTCAAAAGATAGCTTCATGATTTATAGTAAATTCTTTTTAGTAGCTGCCGGTTTTAGGCGCGCTGGCAGTAATTTTGGGTGCTTTTGGCGCACACGCATTGCGCGCGCACTTATCCGCCGACCAAATTCGTATTTATGGAAACAGGCGTTCATTATCAGTTTTTCATGTGCTGGCACTGTTGGCAGTGGGCATATCTATGCAATTTTTAACCAATGAAAATACAGCACTTTTCCGCTGGGCAGGTATTTTATTTATAATAGGAATATTGTTTTTTTCCGGTTCTTTGTATTTGTTGGCAAGTTGCGATATGCTTTCCATTCAATCACTCCACACCCATTTTAGGGACCCATAACACCTTTAGGCGGATTGAGTTTTTATTGCGGGCTGGGTTTGTTTTGCGCTGGCTTGGTGGCAGCAAAAGGGTAATTTTTTCAACTTGTCCTAATTAGCATTTTTTTTAGGACTATTAAGATAAATCAAGATGCATAAGTACGATGAAATAATCTACAAAAATCAATGGATATTGCCATGAAGAGCCATGAAGATACATAATACCTTAGGCAATGGTTTTCAAGAGAGTTATTTACCAACGTTGTTTAGCTATTGAGTTAGGGCGGGTAGGTCTTGGCTTCGCTCGTGAAATTGAACAAGATATTTTTGTGATGGAATACTTGTCGGCACGCGAAGAGTCGATTTTATTGTTGAAAACGATATTGTGGTGGAATTGAAAGCAGTTATCAATTTGGAAGATGTTCATTTGGCGCAGGCAAAAAATTATGTAGTTGCCTACAATAAACCTATTGGACTGCTAATAAATTTCGGCGCAAATAATCTTCAATTTAAGAAAATATTTAATCCTAAATAACGTCAGAATCAAGATTTACAGGATTAAATGATGGACAGAATTTGAATGATAAAATATATCTAATAATACTGAGCATCCTGATACAGACAATAATCACGAAAATCCTAAAATCAAGTAAATCCTGATACAGACGAACTTTGGCACAACCACATAATCATGTTTTAGAACCCATCTATAAAAATACCAAACCGAATAATGAAAAAATAACAACCTAAGCACTCTGCCCGTAAACATTTTTACGATTAACTTCTTATTTCTATTTCCCTAAAAAAATTCCGCATAATCGTAATTTTGTAAAAATATTAACATTTTCTTTTGCTAAAACTATCGCTACAAAATCCATCTTACATTCCATTTGAACAGCGTCACATTGGCATTGCTGCCGAAGAAGAAAAAACTATGTTGCAAAGCATTGGCGTAAAATCTGTTGATGCGCTAATAAAACAAACTCTCCCTAAAAGAAATTTACCGCAAAAACCTTTGCACATTGGCACAGCACTCAGCGAGCCGGAAATATTGGCTCATTTGAAACAATTAGGCAAAAAAAATCAGCTCATATGTTCCCTCATAGGTTTAGGATACTATGGCACTTATACGCCTGCCGTTATTCAGCGAAATATTTTTTGAAAACCCTTCGTGGTACACACAATATACACCTTATCAGGCTGAAATAGCACAAGGTCGCTTGGGGCACTCCTCAATTTTCAAACAGTAGTAGCCGACCTTTGTGGCTTGCCTGTAGCCAATGCTTCACTTTTGGACGAAGCTACTGCCGCCGCCGAAGCCATGCTCCTACTCTACTACCACTTGCGCAACAAAAACCCACAACAAACCGAAGCCAATGTTTTTGGCTTGCCGACAACTGTTTTCCCGCTACCCAAGAAGTGGTGTGTACACGCGCAAATGCCGTGGGAATAGACGTAAAAATATGTCCTGTAAAGATATAAAACCTGATAGCAATACTTTTGGTATTTTACTACAATATCCTGCCGAAGATGGCAATATCGAAAACTACGCCCAACTCTGCCAAAAACCCAAGCTGCGGGTGCTTTTTGTAGCCGTAGCTGCCGACTTATTGGCACTTACTATTTTGCAGGCTCGGCGAATGGGGTGCCGATGTAGTAGTAGGTAACAGCCAGCGTTTTGGCGTGCCGATGGGCTACGGCGGTCACACGCTGCGTTTATGGCGACCAAAGACGAATACAAACGCCTTATTCCCGGAAGAATTATTGGGGTATCCATAGACAAACACAACAATCCTGCTCTGCGAATGGCACTACAAAACCCGCGAGCAACACATTCGGCGCGAAAAAGCAACCTCAATATTTGCACTGCTCAAGCCTTACTTGCTATTATGGCTTCTATGTATGCCGTTTACTATGGTGCTGATGGCTTAAAACAAATCGCGAATACAGTTCATAAATACGCCAAAGATTTTGCCGAAAAATTGCAAAACCACGGCTTTAAAATTGTCCATACACAGTTTTTTGACACGGTTTGCATTGAAATAATGCCGGATACTTGGCAAGCACTAAGAAAAAATTTAGAGAAAAATGGCTTCAATATTCGTTTTAAATCTGCCGATACGGTTTGCGTAGCTTTCGATGAATTGACGAATACAACTGAAGTGGACACTTTAGTGCATATTTTCAGCAATTTCGCGCCCAAGCAAAAAAACGTTGCAAAATCAATTGGCATTAACAAAAGTTTATTGCGCAAAACGCCTTTTTTAGCCCACGATGTTTTTAAACAATACCGCACCGAAACAGAGCTAATGCGCTATATCAAACAGTTGGAACAAAAGGATTTATCGCTTACTCATTCTATGATTCCTTTAGGTTCGTGTACCATGAAACTCAATGCCGCCGTAGAACTTTTGCCTGTAAGTTGGCAGACATTCAATAGTTTACATCCCTTTGCACCTTTGCAGCAAACCAAAGGTTACCAAATATTACTTGATGAGTTAGCACAATATTTATGCGATATTACCGAATTTGAAGCTTGTTCGCTACAACCTAATTCCGGCGCACAAGGCGAATACGCAGGCTTGCTCACTATTAGCAAATATCATGCAGCGCACAAACAATCTCAACGCAATGTAGCTCTTATTCCTTCGTCGGCGCATGGCACTAATCCGGCCTCGGCAGTAATGAGCGGCATGAAAGTAGTAGTAGTAAAATGTGACGAACATGGCAATATTGATGTAAATGATTTACAAGAAAAAGCCAAACAGTATCAAGACACTTTGGCATGCTTAATGGTAACATATCCTTCCACACACGGCGTGTATGAAACTGCCATTCGGAAAATATGCGACATCGTGCATCAATATGGCGGCTTGGTGTATATGGACGGCGCGAATATGAACGCACAAGTAGGATTGAGTTCGCCCGGAGCTATTGGAGCCGATGTTTGTCATTTGAATCTCCACAAAACCTTTGCTATTCCGCACGGCGGCGGCGGTCCGGGAATGGGTCCTATTTGTGTAAACAAAAAATTAGCTCCTTTCCTGCCTTCGCACGGATTTTTAGATAAAAATTTGCGCAAAAAACGCTTGGGCGCAGTGTCGGGAGCTCCTTTTGGCAGTGCCAATATTTTGCTTATTTCCTACGCTTATATAAAATTGTTGGGCAGTGATGGCTTACAAAAAGCCAGTATGTATGCTATTTTAAACGCCAATTATTTAAAAAGTCGTTTGGAAAAACATTATAAAATTCTTTACACGGGTCCGCACGGCAATGTAGCCCACGAATTTATTTTGGATATGCGTGCCTATAAAAACACTGCCGATATTGAAGTAGAAGACATTGCCAAACGCCTGATGGACTACGGTTTTCACGCACCAACCGTATCGTTTCCTGTGGCGGGAACCTTGATGATAGAGCCCACCGAAAGTGAAAACAAAGCTGAACTCGACCGTTTTTGTGATGCGCTTATTGCTATTAAGCAGGAAATAGAAGCGATTGCTGAAGGAAAAGCAGATGCCCAAAACAATGTACTAAAAAATGCACCGCACACTTTGGCAATCTGCACCGCAAACCAATGGAACTATCCTTACTCGCGCGAAGAAGCAGCTTTTCCGCTTCCTTTTGTGCGCCACCACAAATTTTGGGCTTCAGTAGGGCGTATTAACAGTTCGTATGGCGACCGCAATTTGATTTGTACTTGTCCGCCCTTAGCCTCTTATTCCGAAGAAGAAATAAAAGTTTAGCATTATTTGAATTATTTGCTTCATTTTTCTTACTTTTGGGCATGAACAAAGAACAAAAATTACTGAGTTTGCGCGAAGACATGAAAATTGTAGGCGGCTATTTACAAGAAATAGCTCTTGCTATGCTGGAAAATAATATTTCTAAATACCCTTTGTTTATAGCACACCACGAAAGTGCTATTAATTTGGGCAAAGCTGTTATTGTTGCAGAAAAATCGCGCACCCATTGGTCGTTCAATGCCAGTATGTTGGAGGAATTGGTCGTAAAAAAATTGTTTGACAAAGACAAAATATCGGATTTCGTAGAAACTTTAGGCGACCCTACACAAAATACGTGTATTTTTATGGCTACACCCGATGAGATGAATTTTATTTTTGTACCCTTTGAAGTGGACGAAGAAAATGATGATGGCGATGAAGCAACAGATGATGTACAATATTTCAGCGACAATTAAATACGAATGAGCTTATGCCACTATCTTCCCTTGCCGCCGATGTGCGCACTTATTTGCACGACCTTGTGTCGCTGGTGTATCCGAGTTTGTGTGTTGCCTGCCAAAATCGCTTGCTAACGGGCGAGCAGTTTATTTGTCTGCCTTGTCTATACGATTTGCCCGAAACTCAGTATGAAAAACACAAAGACAATATTGTCACGCGAATCTTAGGCGGAAGGTTCCCTTTTGAAGATGCTGCGGCTTTGTATTTTTTCAACAAAGGTTTGCACGTACAGCATATCATGCACGCGCTCAAATATGATGGACAGACAGATTTAGGCATTTTTTTGGGGAAATTAATGGGACAAAAACTGATGGATAGTCCGTATTTCCAGCAAATTGACGGCATTATTCCGGTGCCGCTTCATCCCAAAAAACTGAAAGAACGCGGCTACAATCAGTCGGAGTTTTTGGCAAAAGGTATAAGCGACATAATGAATGTTCCTTTACTACCCGAAGCCTTGCAGCGCAGCCAATACACAAGTTCGCAAACGCGCAAAACACGGGTGGAACGCTGGGAAAATGTAGCAGAAGGATTTGAGGTAACAAACAAAACAACGCTACAACACAAACATATTTTGGTAGTAGATGACGTACTTACTACAGGAGCTACTTTGGAGGCAGTAGTGCATCCACTTGTTTACAAAGCGCAAGCAAAGGTGAGTATTGCGTGTTTTGCTTTGGCGGATGGGTGATGGTTTTACTAAATACAAAAACAGTACAAATTATGAAAAACGATGATGCGTTTCTTTGGAGAGGGTACTTAATACAGACAATTACTTATACCTTCTACCCTTCAATCATCGCCCAAAAATCTGTTTCGCTAAGCACCGTTACGGTTCCGATTTTTTCGGCTTTGGCGAGTTTCGAGCCTGCGTTTTCACCTACTACCAAATAATTTAGGTTTTTACTTACCGAAGAAAGAATTTTTCCGCCATGCTGCTCCACAAATGTTTCTGCTTCGTTGCGCGAAAATTTTTGTAGCGTTCCGGTAAATAAAAACGTTTTGCCGCTAAGGCTATCACCCAAAAGTTCTTGTGAGTTTTGTTTGCTTTGCGTATTCACCCCAAATGCTTTGAGTTGATGCAACAAGTGGAGATTCGCTTCGTCGGCAAAGTAGTCGCAAACACTTTGCGCCACCGTAGGACCAATCTCCGGCAGTTCTTGCAGTTGTTCGGGAGTCCAGTTTTTCAAATCTTCAACATCCTCCACGTATTGCATAAGAATTTTGGCATTGCCGCGCCCTACAAAGCGTATTCCCAAGGCATACAACAATCTATCGGCGGAGCGGTCTTTGGCATTTTCAATACCTTTTTGCAGGTTTTGTACCGATTTTTCTTTGTAGCCTTTCAGTTGCAGTATTTCATGATAAGGAAGTTGGAAAATGTCGGGTATGTTTTGAATAAAATTTTCTTGGTAAAAAAGTTTCACTTGGTTGCGTCCCAAACCTTCAATATCCATCGCATTTTTACTCACAAAATGAATAATTCCTTCTACTACTTGAGCCGGGCATTGTTTGTTAGGACAACGCCAAACGGCTTCGGTTTCTGTTTTTTCCAAAGCAGTATCGCACACGGGGCAATTTTTGGGAAAAATAATCGGGATTTCCTTACCAGTACGTGTTTCCGGCAGCGGGCGTACTATTTGCGGAATTACATCGCCCGAACGCTCCACTACTACCGTATCGCCCAAGCGAATATCTTTTTCTACAATATAATCTTCATTGTGCAAAGAAGCCGATGATACTGTTACACCCGCCAACTGTACGGGCTGGAGTTTTGCCACCGGCGTAATAGCTCCCGTGCGCCCTACCTGAAAATCTATGTCCAAAAGTGTGGTAGTAGTTTCTTTTGCTTTAAATTTATACGCAATTGCCCAGCGCGGATGATGCGCCGTAGCTCCGCAAATTTCTTGTAAGTCCAAGCGATTTACCTTTATTACCATTCCATCAACCTCGTAAGGATAGGTTTCGCGTTGTGCTTCCCATTTTGCTAATTTCTTCACCAACTCATCCAGCGAATGTGTCACAAATAAATCGTGTAGTGGTGTTTTAAAACCCAATTCCGCCAACATTTGAATACTTTGCTGGTGCGATTCAATTTTTCTGGCTAATAAATTATTGTTTTGGGTATTTACGGCGTAACCAATATGATACATTACTGCTTCTAAGCCACGCTGTGCTATTTCGCGATTGTCTTGCATACGCATAGCTCCTGCGGCAGTATTGCGGGCATTGGCAAATTCTTTTAGTCCTGCTTCGCGGCGCAATTGGTTCATGCTTTCAAAAAATGTTTTGGAAATAAGCACTTCGCCGCGAATTTCTATTTTGTATATCCCAAATTTTGAAAAAGCGGCACTAAGCGGAATAGAGCGCAACACACGCGCATTGTTGGTAATTTCTTCGCCCGAAGAACCATCGCCGCGCGTAGCGGCACGCACCAATTGGTCGTTTTCATATACCAAAGATATGCCTGTACCATCAAATTTGGGTTCGAGGGTGTAATCAATGGAGTCTAAGCTGGTGAGTTTTTTTATTTGGGTATCAAAAGTTGCCAAGTCTTCGGCATTGTAGGAATTATCTAACGAAAGCATTGGCGACAAGTGTTGTACCGCCGGAAATTCTTTGGTGAGGGTAAAGGCTACACGCTGCGTGGGTGAGTCGGGAGTTTTGTATTGCGGATAGCTTTCTTCTAATTTTTTTAATTGCTTAAAAAGCGTATCGTATTCCAAATCGCTCACTACGGGTTCTGCCAATACATAATATCGCCAATCGTGGTAATTAATTACTTTTTTGAGTTCTTCTATTTGTTGTTGGGCAGAGGTAGCAGCGTTGTTTTTTTCTGCAAGCAGCATTTTGCCCAGCGCAAGCATGTTTTTAGCATCGGCAGGATTGTACATAGTTGTCAAAAATTTTAAGGGTAAAACTACCTAAAAATGCGTAAATTTTAAACAAAAAAGCCGAGCATGTTTTGCATCATTACTCGGCTTAATTTTTTTTAAAAGAAAAATTCTCTACTACGGTTGCGCTACAATATTGAAACCAACCGTAACTTGTGAACTGATAATTTTATCTCCGAAGGATTCGGCAGCGTGGTAGCTAATGCCCCAATCGGTACGGTCAATATTGAACAATGCTTGGGCGGTGAGGACATTGTTTTCCAAGCTGATTTTAGCGGGAAAAGTAATGCTTTTACTGGTGTCCAAGATTGTTAGGTTTCCGGTAAGCAAGTGGGTGGCATTTTCGAGCAATGCTTTTTCCGACTCATCGGCAGGCGCGGTGTAAGGTTGATGTCCGGTAAGTGCAAAAACTGCTTCGGGGTATTTTTCAGATTTAAAAAAGTCGTCCGACTTCAAGTGTCCGGCAAGTTTTGCGGCATCGTCTCCGGTCAAGTCCACAACTTTCACATCGTTCATATCCAACACTATTTCGCCGCCCACAATATTGTCGTCATTTACCAAAATTAGTCCCTTCTTAATACCAATTGTTCCGTTGTGCGTGCCGGTTGGTTTAGAACCAATCCATGTTACCGTACTTTTGGCGGGATCTACTTTGAAAGAAGCAGAAGTTTTGGGTTGCTCGGCAACAGGTTTTGCGTCTTCTACCTTTGCCTTGTCGGATTCGGGTTGTTGTTTACAACTCACAGCGAATATCGCGATGAAAAACAACGCAACTAAAAAAGATTTTTTGTTCATAAATAGTAAGTTTAAAAAATTGTTTATATAAAAATTAAATATTATTTTTTATCAAAAAGCTATTTTCAACTTCAAAGAAAATGCGTATGTTTTTTATATTATGCAAGGCTATTGAACAATTAGATTTCGAATAAGTTCAAATTAATGTTTAAACATCGAAAATAAAATTTTATGAAAAAAAAGAGAAACTATCAAAAGATAATTTCTCTTTGTGTATTCATAACAAAAAAAACTTTTCTATCGCGCCACTACAAACTTGTACGTATTGATACCTTTATCGCTTCTAACATTTAAGAAATAAACACCTTCATGCAGATTTTCTATATCAATTTGTTGTAACTGATTTCCCACAAAAAGTTGCTGTGTAGTAGTTTGTACGGTTTGTCCTAAAGTATTGGTAATCGTAAAATCAAGAGAACTATTGTGCGCCAAACTAAAGGAAATGTTCAATACATTTTGTGCGGGTACGGGGTAAATGTTTTCTAATACAAAAGCATTTTCTTCCAATCCGGTTGTTTGGTCAATGGTAACTTCTTGACAGAACATATCTGTTCCGGCACTATTGGTTACACTCAAGCATACTTGGTAAACACCCGAAACAGCATAATAATGACTGGCAGGGCTTTGTTCGGTAGAAGTAGTTCCATCGCCAAAATTCCACAAATAAGTGTTAGCATTTGAAGAAGTATTGGTAAAATTCACTGTATTTATTTCCTGTACTACTTGTGCACTAAAACCAGCCGAAGGCGACTGCACTACAACATCGCCAGCGTAGAAAGTAATAGTTACACCATCGCCATAGCTAGCATCATCCCAAAGAATAAAGCCTGCATCATCTTGCAAAAGCACTGCTCCAATAGCAAGTCCGGCATCACCTTTGGTACAAGAGTGCGAGCTAGCATTTACAGGACCATTCAATAATCCATCACCATAATCATCTACCAACTGAAACTCGTAACAACCATCTTGGGTCAATTCAAAGTCGTAAGTATAGCTAGTTTCGCAGCTCATCACTTCATTTTGCGCTATGGTATTTCCAGAAGGGTCGCGCAAATACCAATGAACTTCTTCAGCCCATTTATCAGTTGTTATTCCAAAACTTATATTTTTAGAAGATTTAAGTAAATTAACGGTTTTGTTATACAAATCATTGTCTTCTTGCTCATCGGCTACACCATTAGGCATACTTACATGAAAGGTTAAGTTTACGCTTTCGGTAGCACTAATGGCATTAAAATTTATTGAAGCTAAACCAAAAGTTGGTAAGTTACCTGTCCAGTTTACCGTTTGGTAAGAAGTGCCATTTACCGACATTTCCACAGCGAATTGTGTAAGTGGTGAGTTACCTACATTTTGAATGGTTATAGAAGGTTCAAACGAGCCACAAAAGGTATTATCACCGTTATAAGCCATCACACGTGCGTTATTGTTGCCCACAGCTACAGCACAATTTTCTGCTGCAAATTCACCAAAATAGCTTGCAGGAGATTGGTCTATTTCATAGATAATATGATCCGGACAAATCATATAAATAGTAGGGAAATAGGCTATTTGAAGCAAATCTGTTACAGTACCTGTTTGATTAATAATAGGGTAAGGAATTGCTGCATTCCAATCTCCTACTGCACCATTGTTTGTGAGTGCGTCATTTGTAGCATCATCACCTTCCAATGCCAAAAATACTATTTCGTCGGTTCCATCAGGACCATACAACCCATAGGCTTGTTCCAAAGTAGGCGCGTAATTCCAACAAGGACCACACCATACTGCAAACACATCTAATACTACGGTTTTGCCATCATCTAAGTAGTCATACAAAGTGTGGGTATTTCCATCAATATCGGTAAGCGTAAAATTGGGTGCAACAGAACCACTTGGTAATTGCGCCCAAGCAGTTTGCTGTATCATTAAAAACAAACCGCACAAAAGAAAAGTAAATAATTTCTGCATAATTTTTAAACAATTAAGGTAATAAATTAGAGGAGATTTTTTAATAAAAAACAGATAAATCAATCATTTTTGCGAAAATACGCGTATTTTCTTATATTTGGCTACAAAATTCTTACTTTTAAAACCATTTTTATTACTGTTATTAAAAATTTTACAAAAAAATGAAACAATTTCACCTTTTAGCATTGCTGCTTTTGGTTTTTTCTACCTTAGAAACAAACGCACAAGCACGCGCAAAGAAATATCCATTGTTCGAACATTTTACCCAAACTAATTGTGGACCTTGCGCACAACAAAACCCTATTTTTCAGGAGAATATTTTAAACAATAACTTTGGCAATATCCACCACATAGCCTATCATGCCAATTTCCCTTCGCCCAACAACGACCCCATGCACTTGTTCAATCCAACTGAAATATTGGCACGACAAGATTATTACAGCATCGGAGGCGTTCCTACTATGATTGCCGATGGCGAAGATATAGGCAGTCCCGTTAATGCCTCGCAAGATTGGATAGACAATACGGCATTAGATGAAAGTGTATTAGAAATTTTGGTAAGTGAGACTACTCAAGACAATACTCGCAATGTAACGGTAAATATAAAAAGTATGGATACTTGGAGTGCTGAGGGCAATTGGAAATTGCGCGTAGCCGTAGTAGAAAAAGAAATTAACTACACTTCGGCTCCCGGCTCTAACGGCGAAAAATATTTCCCTAATGTGTTTCGTCAGTTTCTTACTGTAGAAGATTTTACTGCCGCTGCACTTGGCAATACCAATACTTATAACTTCTCTTACGACTTAGACGAAACTTGGGTTCCCGAAAATATTTATGTCGTAGCCTTTGTACAAAATGAAGACAGCAAATACATCGAAAACTCCGGTGCTTCAAACGACCCCAGTTGGTATCTTCGCATATCGGATAATGCTTTCAAAAAAGGTGAGCCGGGCAGTACAACCAGCTTTTTAGGACAAATTGTAAATAATGGACCCGCCGGAGATTACGAACTTAGTTTGGAAAGCGCAACAAATGATTGGGTTGGCTATTTTATCATTGATGGACAAAACTATAATCCTAATCAAGCAAACACCATTAGCTTAGCGGCAAACAGCACTACGCCTGTATTTATAAATGTAATTCCCAATGACAATTCTGGCATATATAACTTCCGATTAAAAATGAGAAGTCCACAAGAAGACTACGCCTACAACAATGCCTTAGTAACTTTGATTTCTAACGTCCACGATTTGGTGGTAAACAATGCCGAATCGGGCGAAGGTTCTACCGATACGAATATTTTTGACGGAACTTACTACACAAACGGACTAATTGCTGCGGGCAATACACATTATGGAGCTACCGCTATTGCAACTTTCAGCAATGCTTATAAGGCAGGAATTTTAGATGATGTTTACAACATTTACTTAAATATTGGTTGGACATTTCCCGCCTTTACCGATGAAGAAGTTGTGATTTTAGGACAATTCTTGGATAATGGTGGAAACCTCTTAGTAGCAGGGCAAGATGTAGCTTGGGATACCTTCGATACAGCTTCCGGCGCAGCCAATGGCACACAAAATACCCGCGAATTTGTGTATAATTATTTGGGCGTAGATTTTGTAGATGATGGCGGCTCAACTAATGCGAGTATTCATAGCATCTCTACAGACCCAATTTTTGGCAATGTGGGTTCTTCCGATATTTTTGCTGCTTTTACCAGTAGCTACTATTATCCAGATGTGATAAAATTGGCTGACGGTATCAGTACTGCAAGTGCTATTTTTGATTATAACGACAATAGTTCGCTTGTTTGCGGTATTCGCAATGAAAGTGCCAATTACAAAACCGTATATATTGCCATAGGAATGGAAATGGTTGAAAATGAAAGCGTACGCAACGACATTATTACCAAAGCGCACAATTGGTTCTATGACGGGGTGGAAATTATTGGCTTCGAAAATCTTAATAACGAGCAGGCAGTTGGTATTTATCCCAATCCGGCGCAAAATAAATTAAGCCTTGTCACAAACAATATTAGCGGTAAAGTGTTAGTACAATTAAACGACTTATCAGGAAGATTAGTCAAATCGTACATCGTAGATGCTACGAGTGGAAATACAAGTATTTCTTTAGATGAAGTGACCAATGGTGCCTATTTATGTCAAATATTTAGCGAAAGTGCATTATTATCCAGTCAAAAATTAGTCATTTTAAAGTAAATTAGGTATTTTCGCACAACAATCAATAAAATACTAATTTTATTAAAACTTTTGAAACCATGCTAAAAAACTACACTTTTTATATAATATTGTCTTTACTCATAAACTTTGTGTCAATGAAGGCACAAGATTTACATTTCTTAGATGAAGGGCCTGTTGTAACTTCTATAGATCCTTATTTATTGGGAGGTAGTATAGGTTTTTCGCAAGAAGTTGAACTTAAAAATGATATTGTAGGAAAGACTACCGTAGTATGGGAACGTACGCTTGTAGATGTTCCTGAAGGCTGGGAAGTACAAGTGTGCGACCCTATTACTTGCTGGTTGTCCAGTATTTCCACCAACAGTTTTCTGTTAGATAGCGGCGATAAAGCAAAACTAAAAATAGGCGTTATTATTCCAGATGATGCTGAGCAATGGGGAACTGCCCACGTTTCGCTAAAAGCCTATAGCTTTGCCAACCCTACCATTTTTGATACCATTGATTTTGAAGTGAGTTCTACTGTGGCTACGGGCATCAATGATTTTGGCAATAACAAAGATTTACGCATTTTTCCGAATCCAGTAGTAAACAACCTGAACATTGAACTTATTAACTACCCACAGGTAGGCAGTTTTGAAGTTTATACTTTGTTAGGTAAAAAAGTAGCTACTTTCTTTCCCGATAACAACCAAAAAGTAATACAATACGCTGCTTACGACCTTCCACAAGGAATGTATCTATTGCACGTTATCGCTGCCGATGGACGCATTTTGGAAACCAAGCGTTTTTCAAAAGTTAAATAATAAATAGTACAACCTTATACTAAAAAAGAGGCTACTCAGATAATGATAGCCTCTTTTTTTTATTTAAACACTTCGCATTTTTTTAGTTCAATAAAATATTGTCAATCAGTCGCACTCCTTCCACATAAACTGCCGTACAAGCAACTGCTTTTTCATTGGCATGATAATCTGTAATTTTCGTTAAATCTTCTACCGATACAATTTCAAAATACTCCGGTTGAAAAAGTAGATTTTCCGCTAAGTGTGCTACGGCTTTTGCACATATTTCGTCGGGCGGCAAGTTGCCAAAGTTCGCTGCCACCCAACGCAAGGTTTTGTATATTTCAGCCGATGCCAGCCTTGCCGATGCACTGAGGCGCGTATTGCGAGAACTTCGTGCCAAGCCACTTTCCTCCCGGATGGTAGGACAAGCGATTAGTTCGGTGTTAATGGGCGATTGTTCCAACATTTTTCTTACAATAATTACTTGCTGAAAATCTTTTTGTCCCATAAAAAGTTGGTCGGGTTTCACTATTTCCAGCAACCTGCGCACTACTTGCGCAACACCTTCAAAGTGTCCGGGACGATGCGCTGCTTCCAAAACTTTTCCGGCATTGCCAAAATCGTAATCGTATTTGGGCAAGGGATTATCGGAAGGATAAATTTCCGCCACATCTGGCAAATACAGTACATCGCACTTTCCGTGCAACAACAACAATTTTATATCCGCCTCTTCGGTACGCGGATATTTCGCCAAATCCTGAGCATCATTAAACTGTGTAGGATTTACAAAAATACTACAAACCACCCAATCCGCTTGCTCCTTCGCTTGCGCAATCAATGCCAAATGACCTTCGTGCAAGGCACCCATGGTAGGCACAAAACCTACTTTGCCTTTTTGATGGGCCAAAAAAGCCTGCAAGTCGGCATTTTTTTTAAAAATATACAAAATATAAAAAGTTAGAAATTAGAAAAATTCATACGTCCCGTCGTCGTTGATGTGCACAAAAGGCGGGCGGCGTTTGTAGGAAAAAAAGTAATACGCATCTTTTAAGTTGTCCCAAAATTGATGCAACGCCACATCTGCTTTTGCGTGTTCGTACAAAAATGGGCTTGTGATATCAAATTTGTAAGGAAAAATATGAATGGGAATGTAGGTTTGTCCGTTTTCGCGCGTTTTAACCGCCAACCAATACAATTCTTTAATATTTTCGTCGGTAATGGCAATACAGCCAATGCTCACACAATCGCCATGAATATAAATATCGCCACCCAAATTACTACTCTGCGCCTTTATACGGTCGGAGCGATTGGGATAATTGATGCCTAGCGACAAGTAAAACTTACTGTTTGGATTGAACTCGTCTATGTAATAAAATCCTTCGGGAACCTGTTCGTCACCTTGCTTTTTTTTGGGTCCCAAAATACCCGATGACTTACAAAAAGAATAATCTCTGAACTTCACATAATCCTGCCCAAATTCGTTTTGCACCCATACCTCCAATATTTTTTCTTCCTTAAAGGCACGCAAATAAATATTTTTAGGGGCAAAATTGAGGGCGCGGCGTTCAAATTCGTGGCGCAAAGTGGCATCTTTTTCGTTTTTGGCAGTACGTACACGCGTAAAATTGAGCTGTGCCTGTTCAAATCCGGGCTGCGCCCAAATGCTCCAAGAAATGATTCCCACTAAAAAAATTCCCAAAATAGTTTTTGGCAGCATATTCATAAAAAACAAGGCTTTTTTTGACTAAATATTTAGCGTAAATTAGAAGCGCAAATATACAAAAGCCGCCAAATCTTGAAAAGAATTAGTTTTAATATCAGCGAAAAAGAATTTAAATTCGTAGAATTTGCTACAAAAAACGCTCTAATCATCTAATTTCAATACGGCTAAAAACGCTTGCTGTGGCACTTCTACATTACCCACTTGGCGCATTTTTTTCTTTCCTTTTTTCTGCTTTTCTAATAATTTTCTTTTTCTGGTAATATCGCCGCCGTAACACTTTGCCGTAACGTCTTTACGAAAAGCACTAATAGTTTCGCGGGCAATAATTTTCGCGCCGATAGCTGCTTGTATAGCAATCATAAACTGCTGTCTATCAATTAATTCGCGGAGTTTTTTGCACATTTTTTTACCAAAATCATAGGCTTTAGAACGGTGAATAATTGCAGAAAGTGCATCTACTTTTTCGCCATTGAGCAAAATATCCATTTTCACCAAATCGCCCGCCTGAAAACCAATCATATGGTAATCGAACGAAGCATAGCCTTTGGAAATAGATTTTAATTTATCATAAAAATCGAACACTATTTCGGCAAGCGGCATATTGAAAGTAAGCTCTACCCTACTCTCCGACAAGTACATTTGGTTTACCAACTGCCCGCGTTTGTCAATACAAAGCGTCATGATACTGCCAATAAATTCCGGCTTGGTGATAATTTGCGCCTTGATGTATGGTTCTTCTATGCGGTCTAAGTTTGTAGGGTCGGGCATGTCGGAAGGCGTGCGCACTTGCAACTGCTCGCCGCGCGTAGTATATGCCCAATACGACACTTGCGGCACGGTCATTATTACAGACATTTCAAACTCGCGTTCCAAGCGTTCCTGCACTATTTCGAGGTGCAACATACCCAAAAATCCACAGCGAAAGCCAAAACCCAATGCCAAAGAGGTTTCCGGCTCGTAGGTGAGTGAGGCATCATTGAGTTGTAACTTGGCAAGGGCTTCGCGCAAATCTTCAAAGTCGTCTGAGTCCATTGGATAAATTCCGGCAAAAACCATTGGTTTCACATCTTCAAAACCCTTGATACCTGCGGCGCAAGGACGACTATACAAAGTAACGGTATCGCCCACTTTTACCTCGCGCGATTCTTTAATACCCGTTATAAGATAACCCACGTTTCCGGCAGAAAGCTCATTGCGTGGTTCGAGATTCATGCGTAAAATGCCAATTTCGTCGGCGTAATAATCCTTGCCTGTATTGACAAATTTTATGCGATCGCCTTTTTTAATTGTGCCGTTGTAAATTCTAAAATATATAATAACGCCTCTAAACGAATTGTACATCGAATCGAAGATAAGAGCTTCTAAAGGTGCTTCAGGATTTCCTTTGGGCGGCGGAATACGATTAATAATAGCATCGAAAATAGCATCAATACCGATACCTGTTTTTCCGCTGGCTTCAATAATACTTTCGCGTTCACAACCTATCAGGTCAATGATTTGGTCGGCAACTTCCTCAATCATTGCGCCGTCCATATCTATTTTATTGATAATAGGAATAATCTCCAAATCGTGTTCTAAAGCAAGATACAAATTGGAAATAGTTTGCGCCTGAATACCTTGTGTAGCATCAACCAACAACAACGCACCTTCGCAAGCGGCAATGGCGCGCGATACTTCGTAGGAAAAGTCCACGTGTCCGGGCGTATCAATCAAATTAAACACATACGAAGTATCTTTATGGATAAAATCCATTTGAATGGCATGGCTCTTAATGGTGATGCCACGCTCACGCTCCAAATCCATATCGTCTAAGGCTTGGTTTTGCATTTCGCGCTGCGAAATAGTTTGTGTAACCTCCAGCAAACGGTCGGCTAAGGTGCTTTTGCCATGGTCAATATGGGCTATAATACAAAAATTGCGAATGTTCTTCATCATATTAGGTGCAAAAATATACAAAAAGGCGAATGAAATAATACTCCGTTAAAATGTAGTGAAATTTTATTCCTCAAATTTTCTCCAAAAGTAGTTTTATCGGCTAATTTGCTTCTTTCTCTTTATCGGAATGTAATAGCAATGCCATGTTGGCACTAATCAGTTCTAAGGCTTTTTGCACATCTCTATCTTGTTTATTGTTAAAATAATAGAATCCATTGCCGCGCCAAATCTGCCGCGCAAGTTGTGCTTTTAGTTCTTGCGTTATATAAGACTTATTGTTTAAAAAAGTTTTCTTGTTGAGCTTTAAATCTTGTTTTTGGGCAAAAGTTTGCATTTTTTCAAACAAATCGTCACTGAAACTAAAGTCTTCATCAAACTCTTGCATCGTTTCGTAAGAAAGCATTTGCGGGCGAATTTCACTAAAATACGTATAACAAAAAGATGGAATTATTGCGCGAAAACTATACATCTCCGCACTGAGCAAAGTGCTGTCCAAAGCAACAAACACATCAGGCGTAATACCACCTCCGCCATACAATTTACGTCCGTTGTTCGACAAATAGGTAGTCGTGTCGTTAATAGCAATACTATCGCTATAAAACATTTCGCCGTGTACATATCGTTCAATAAGCTCGTGGTCGTAGGCATTTATATCTTCCATATACGGTTTTTGAATACATCGTCCGGCAGGCGTAAAATAGCGCGCCACCGTGAGTTGCAACACACCTCCGTTGGAAAGCGGAAACTGTTCCTGCACCAAACCTTTTCCAAAAGAGCGTCTGCCTACAATAAGTGCTCTATCCCAATCCTGCAAAGCTCCGGCTACAATTTCGCTCGCCGAAGCCGAAAACTGGTCAATAAGCACGACCACATCGCCCGTTTCAAACTCGCCTTCCTTCACAGACGACATATACTCTTCGGTGGACTCATCTTCGTGACTTTTGGTATAAACCAAAAGCCTTCTGCCCGCAATAAACTCATCGGCAATTTCGGTGGCTTCTGTTAAAAAACCGCCGGCATTTTGGCGCAAGTCAAGAATAAGTTTTTTCATTCCCTGTGCTTTCAAATCTTTTATTGCTTGGAAAAACTCCTTGTGCGTAGTTGCCGAAAAACTAACAATATTAATAAAACCCGTTTCGGCATTGAGCATATAAGCAGCGTCCACGCTTTGAATGGGAATTTGCTGACGGGTAATGGTAAAATCGAGCAAGTCCGGCGTACCTTCCCGAAATACGCTCACCTGTACTTTTGTTCCTTGTTCGCCTTTTAGTTTGCCAATAACGCTTTGATTATTTACCTTTTCGCCAACAAAAAGACTGTCGTTTACTTTTACAATCTTGTCGCCGGGCAAAATTCCTTGCACCGCTGCCGGACCATCGGGAATAGGACTTACTACGGTAATGGTATCGTTTATTATAGAAAATTCTATGCCTATTCCGTCAAAATTTCCTTGCAAACTTTCATTGGCATCCGCCAAATCTTCGGCGGGAATATACACAGAGTGTGGGTCTAAGCGGGAAAGCGTTTCATCTATCACCGTTTTTACAATTTCGGGCGTATTTACTTCATCTACGTAGCGTTGGTCAATGTAGTTCATCATTTCTTCCAAAGTATTGCGGTTGGAATTTCCGGCATGTAGCAGCGATTTCCCGCCGTGCAGACGTTCATAAAACAGAAATCCAATTTGAATGCCGCCGATAATCATAATGGCGGAAAGCAGTGGAAGATAATAAAACTGTGATGGTTTTTGGGAAGGAGATGACATGAAGGAATTATACGATACAATAATTTGGTTGAAGCACTTAGTTAATTTTTAGTATTACAAAACTCCTAGAAAAATTTCGCGGAAGTTTATACATTATATTTTACATAACGAATGTAAGATACACTTTGTCGGTGCAAAAATACGTTAAAGATTGAAAATTATACATTGGATAAAATTTTCCGTGCAATCATGTAATATTTTTGGTAAATAAAACAAAAATTTGTACCTTTGCGCACCTTAACGCGGATGTGGCGTAATTGGTAGCCGCGCTAGACTTAGGATCTAGTGCCGAGAGGCGTGGGGGTTCGAGTCCCTTCATCCGCATTCATTTAACTAAAGGTGTTGGTGTTTTTCAACACCTTTTTCTTTTTTAAACCAATCTTTTATGAAAATAACCAGAGAGGACGTAGATAAAAATTATTTCCGCCTAAGCATTGAACTAACGCCTGAAGACTACCAACAAGAATTTGAAAAAGCCCTCAAAAAATATGCGCGTTCTGTGCAAATAAAAGGTTTCAGACCAGGAACTGCTCCAACACAACTCATTAAACACCAGTACGGCAACGAAATTTTGTTTGACACCCTACAAAATGAATTGTCCAATAAGTTGGATGCCTACTTGAAAGAAAATGAAATTAATCTATTTCGCAGCCCTGTTATTGACAACTCTACTCCTTTGGATTTAAATGTAAACAATCCTTCTGCTTATAACTTTACTTTTGATATAGGCACACAAAGCAACATTGAAATTCCTTACGAAAATATTGTTCTCCAACGCCACATAAAAAACGTAACGGTACAAGATGTGGAAAACTTTGAAAAAGATGTACTACAAAGATATAGCACCTACGAGAAAGTAAGTAGCGGCAGCGAAGTTGCCGACAAAGGTATTTTCAGCCTACAAATAAAAGCCTTGAACCTGCCCGCAAACGAAAATGGTGAAACGCCTGAATTAGTGATAGAAGAATTGCCTGTTGATAACAATATGCTTACCGAAGAAGGCTTCAACACACTAAAATCGCATCAGGAAAACGATACTTTTAACGCCAAATTTTATACTTACTTAAAAGAGGCTCAACAGGAAAATTTTCCGCGATTATTAAAAACAGACTTAGATAAAACCGTTTTAGCCGACTTGGATTATGAAATTAATATTAAAGAAATAAAAAAGTTTGTTCCGGCAGAATTGAACGAAGATTTTTACCAACAACTTAACGAAGCCGAAGGGACAGACATTCACAACCAAGTTGCCTTGCGTGCTATTTTAGAAGAGAGTTTGAAAAATAGAGAAGATCAGCATTCTTGGCAGCATTTTTATCCCGAATTGAGAAATTATCTTATAAAAAACATCACTATAGATTACTCCAAAGACTTCGCCCAAAAGTTTGTACGCAGCAACAATCCAGAACTTTCTGCCGAAACCTTAGCCGAAGAATGGGACAAAAACTACGATTCCCTTATTCGTTGGCTGCTTATCGAAGAAAAAGTACAAGCCGATGAAGGCATAAGCGTAAGTCAAGAGGAAGTATTATCTGCCTTTATGTACGACTTTGAACAGAACATTCCGCCCTACTTGCGCCCGTATTTTACCGAAGAAATGATTACCAAAATGGCAAGCGAAAAAATAAACGGGGATAAACAAACTTATGATGAAACTTATCGCCAAGTACTTACTTCAAAACTACTTATGACCGTTAAAGATAAAATTAAGATAGAAGAAGTGTATATGTCGGCTGATGACTTTAACCAAAAATATCACCCCCACGGAGACGAACATCATCACCACCATTGAACCAAAAAGCCAGTTCAGTGGTTTTAACTGTTGATTTTCAAAATTAATTTATTACAAATTTTATGAAGAATTCAAGCGAATTTAGAAAATATGCCGTAAAACATCACGGTTTGGGCGGTACTTTGGTAGATGACTATATGGGAAAATCGCTCTACGCAATGTACCAAAACCCACAAGTACAAAATGCTATTCTAAAGCCCTACATTATCGAAGAACGCCCGATGAACATTACGCAGTTAGATGTTTTTTCGCGACTGATGATGGACCGAATTATTTGGTTGGGCGAAGCCGTTTATTCCGATACTGCCAATATTATTCAGGCACAACTTTTGTTTTTGCAATCAACCGACCCTACAAAAGACATCAACCTGTACATCAATAGTCCGGGCGGAAGTGTTTATGACGGGTTAGGCATTTACGACACTATGCAAGTAGTAAAACCGGATGTTGCCACTATTTGTACCGGAATGGCAGCTTCTATGGCAGCGGTGCTTTTGGCTGCCGGAGCCCAAGGCAAACGCTCTGCTTTAGAACATAGCCGTGTAATGATTCACCAGCCTATGGGCGGCGCACAAGGACAAGCCAGCGATATGGAGATTACTGTTCGTGAAATTCAGAAAATTAGAACGGAACTTTATACCATTTTGAGTCGTCATACAGGGCAGGAATTTGACAAAATACAAGCCGATAGCGACCGCGACTACTGGATGCTCGCCAACGAAGCCAAAGAATACGGCATGATTGACGAAGTGTTGGGCAAAAAATCCTAAGGGTTCTTATTTAGCTAAAAAAATTATAAAGTACCTGCTTTTTATAGTATAAAAAGCAGCGTACTTTTTTGCTTATTTCACACTTATTTAAATTTAACTTCCCATAAACTATGGCAAAATCAAGCAAGCAATATTGTTCGTTTTGTGGAAAATCTAAAGAAGAAACTTTAATACTCATTGCAGGTATTGATGGACACATTTGCGAAAACTGTGTTGCACAAGCCAGCCAAATTATCAACGAAGAATTAGCCACTTCCTCTTCCAATTTTTCTATACACGACCAACAATTACTAAAACCAAAAAAAATTAAAGAATTTTTAGACCAATACGTAATTGGACAGGACGAAGCAAAAAAAATACTTTCGGTTGCCGTATATAATCACTACAAACGCTTGCAATTAGGTTCCGACAAAAAAAATGAGGTAGAGATAGAAAAATCGAACATTATTATGGTAGGGCGTACCGGAACGGGAAAAACCTTACTCGCCAAAACTGTTGCCAAGTTTTTGAATGTACCTTTCACCATTGTAGATGCTACCGTATTTACCGAAGCTGGTTATGTGGGCGAAGATGTAGAGTCTATTCTTTCGCGTTTGCTGCAAGTATGCAACTACGATGTAAAAGCCGCCGAAAAAGGCATTGTTTATATTGACGAAATAGATAAAATAGGACGCAAAAGCGACAACCCTTCCATCACCCGCGATGTTTCCGGCGAAGGCGTACAACAAGCCATGCTAAAACTCCTCGAAGGTACTGAAGTATTGGTGCCGCCACAAGGTGGACGCAAACATCCGGAACAAAAACTTATTAAACTGAACACCCAAAACATTTTATTTATTTGCGGAGGAGCTTTTGAAGGTATCGAACGCATTATTGCCAAACGCATGAAAGCCAACGCAATTGGTTTCAATATTCCCGACGAAGTAAGTGGAGCCATCGACAACAACAATTTGCTGCAATACGTTGCGCCGCCCGATTTTCGCCAATTTGGACTTATTCCCGAGCTTATTGGTCGCTTGCCCGTAGTTACTTTCCTCAATCCTTTAGATGCCAAAACGCTTCGCGCTATTTTGATAGAACCGCGCAACGCGCTGATAAAACAATACACCAAACTTTTTGAATTGGAAGGCGTAACTTTTGAAGTAGAACCCGAAGCTATTGATTTTATTGTAGAAAAAGCCATCGAATTTGAGTTGGGTGCGCGCGGTCTGCGCTCTATTTGCGAAGCCATTCTCAATGAGGCAATGTTTACGATTCCTTCGGAAAAAAATGTAAAAAAATTCACTCTTACCTTAGACTACGCCAAGGAAAAAATCACCAAATCGAAGCTGAATCTATTGCGTATGGCATCCTAATGAAGTGAAAATAATGCCCTTCAAACGAAAGTTTTGCATTGGAACAATATGCCTTGCACTTGTCTTCGCACCGTTTTGGAGCAAAGCACAAAATACAGCTGCGCCTTTAACCTTAGCACAATTAGTACAAGAAATTTGCGCAACTTACTTAGAAAATCCGCAAAATTACAGCCTTGCCGTAGGCATTATTGAACCAGAAAAAGTATCGCATTTTTATTTGGGGAAAACAGATAATTCTTCTCGCCAACACCCCAACGAAAACAGCGTTTATCCGTTGGGGAGTTTTTCCAAAATTTATACCGTATTGCTAAGTCTTATGCTCGAAAATGAAGGAAAAATACACTTAGACAGTAGCGTCTATCAATATTTACCCTCGAATATTCGCCCTAAAAAAATACCTGCAAAACCTACCGTTCGCCAACTTTTGAGCCACACCGCCAACTTGAGCCGATTTCCTTTTGATGCACCCTACGCGGCAACAAATCTTAGGGAATACTACAAAAAATACACTAAAAATCAGTTGTTCGAGCAATTTCTGCTACAAACTGCCACCGAAAAAACGGCTACCTACCAATACTCACATTGGGCGTACGGCTTGTGGGGCGCGTGCTTGGAAAATATTAGCCAACAAACTTATGCACAACTTTTACAAGAAAAAATAGCTCCGGCACTTGCACTTACGCATACTTCTACCGAAAGCCAAAATATTATTCCGCTTCACAACAAAAACGGACAGCCCGTTGAAACTTGGGAGTTTACCGCGCAAGAAGCTACGATGGGCATTAATGCTTCGCTGCCCGATGTAACAAAATTTGTGCAAATGTTTTTAGACAGTACGCAACATTTGTTTCCTATGGCACAAAAAAGCCTTGCCATAGAAGCAAAAACTCCCATAAAAAAATTGTGGACAACTTTGGGTTGGCATGTTTTTGTACAAAAAAAGTATCCCGCCGTTTACACCCAAAGCGGCAATACCGACGGTAGCAGTTGCTACATCGCTTTTGTACCCGAAACGCAAACGGGCGTAGTTATTTTGGCGAACAGTGCCAACAAACCCGACGAGATAGGCATAAGTCTTTTAAAAGCAATTCAGCCAAGCAAAAAGCATAAAAACAATAAAAATTAGATTATTTTGCGCAGTTTCCTTATTGCCAATAAATTTTTTGGGTAATTATATTTGCGTGATGCTCGTTCAATAATTTCACCACATACATCGCTGCCGGAAGTTCGTTTTCCATTGATATGGAAACGTTTTCTTGACCAAACAATGTTTTACTGGCTATCATTTTTCCGTCTAAGGCAAAAATTTCTACACTTTTTACGGTTTGTGGTAAATTCCGCAGCCACAAAACATTGCCAGCCTGCTGCCATACAATTTTATCCAAAACAATGTTTTCCACGCCTATCACTTCACAATCTACCAACACATCTTCGCTGTAAGTAGTCGTTTGCCCGGCGGCATCTGTTACCGTCAGGGCTACATTGTACGTTCCATTGTCGGCAAACTGATGTACTGGCGCAAGCGTTTGTGCTGTTTCGCTGCCATCGCCAAAATCCCACAAATACACAAGTTGCGTACCTTCGCTATTATTGGCAAATGTTACCGTTTGGTCGGGACAACTCACATTCGCTTCAAAAGTTACCAAAGGAGCTTGGGGCGCATTGATATATTGCAAAAAAATAGGTTTCGCCGGTTCTTGTGCTACATTGAGATTAACAGTAGCCAGCGGATAATTTTTTTCTTTGGCATAAAAACGAATATTTTGCGTTTGAAAAGTAGTATCAATATAAGGAATGGGTAAAATGTTTTGTACCAACTCTTCGGGAACAGGCACTTCAAAACCAAAAATATCTATAAAAAACCCCGAAGTAGCATGAATATCACTCCATTCGTTGTAGCGAAGCACTTGGTCTTGGCTATTGGGCAAAATCAACTCGCCAAATCCGTCAATTTGGGTTTGTGTATTAATGGCTACATCTATTCTGTAAATAAGTGTATCAATTTCCACCCGAAAAGTGAGCTCAGAATCTGCGGTGAAATTGTCATTATACTCTCCTACCGAAAAAAAGCGATATGGCGGGTCGGCGGTGAAAAACAGCGGCTCATTAAAACCAATAAACGAAGCATCTAACTGCATTCCATCTAAGTAAACATTTCCTTCGGCATCTTTGCTATAAAAAGCCTGTGCTTGCGGCTCCGGCGTATTTTCACCCGTAAGCGAAATATCTATGCCCAAAAGCTGCGCCAAAGTACCATTTTGCGTGAGCGTAGCATTTTCAAAAGGAAAAGCAGGTGCCTCATTGCCTAAAAAATGAAGATTAAAATAATTTTCCGACAATGGCACGTTCGTAAAATCCCAAGTTTGGGTATAGTCGGCACTTATACCAACAATTATTAACGGATTATTAGCTGTACTAACGATTGCCTGTGTATCTGCTTGTGGCAAATCGGCGGCTTCAATGCTTATTTGCGCTTGCGCAAACTGAAATACACCGCAAAAAGTGCTTATTAATAGAAGAAGTGCGTAATTTTTTTTCATAGTTTATAATTTTTATTGGCAAATGAAGAATTTATTTCGATAAGATGAGGGTATGCGAAACGGTTTCAGGATTGGGTTGCGGATTATCTAAAAACAATAGTTCAAAATAATTTCCCTTATCCCAAGCTGCTACGCCATTATCATAAAACGCACTGCCCGGATTGCCGGAAGCTCCGCCGGGAAAAACGCCCCAAGCCTTTACGGGTTTTTCCAAAGAAACGACCATTCGCCACGAAGGTCCGGTCGTTCCGGTATAAGCATTTACGCAGCTTGCATCGCCGCCTGTTTCCAGCATTTTGCTGCTAAAAGGAGCTAATTGCGCCAAATGTGGAATAGTTTTATTCCTAAAAGTAGCCAGCGTAGGAAACTGGTTGTTGTTTTCCGATTTCCACTTTTCAATGCGGCTCACCATTTCCAAAAACGCTTCGGTAACTATATCGGCGGCGGTTTCGCGTTGTGGCGTTGCGGTATTGTCGAAAAAGAAATTCTCGGGATTTTCTGCCAACAGAGCCGTTGTCCGCCACGATTTGGGCATTTCTATGGCAATACTGTCTTGCAAACGATACATTTCGTCCCAAGTTTTTTCGTAAAACAACTGATACCATTGGTCGAATAATACCGGAGCCGCTTTGTTGGCATCGAAGTCGTATTTCCATGCCTGCAAAAGCTCTACATAAATCTGCGCTTCATTTCCCAAATGGTTTTGCTGTAAGTTTTGCAACAACAAAGGCAATGCGGCTTCTGCTTTTATACTATAGGTACTATTTTGCAAATGCTGCATAAAATCAATATCAATACTATCGTTGGCATTGAGTTGTCGGTTTAGATAATTGCCTCTGTACGAGGCATAGTTTCCACTTAGCGCGTAAGGATAGCGTTCAGAAGTAGTACGCTGATTTGCCGAAACAACATAATTGCTGTCGGGATTATACACTTTGGGCATTCGCCGAGGAGCGATATATTCTTTCCACTGATTTTTGGAAGAATCGCCGCGCTGTACAAATCGGCTGTGCGAAAGTGAACTAATAGGCACTTTTCCTTGCACTACCATACCCACATTTCCGCTTACATCGGCATAGGCAAAGTTTTGGGCAGGAATGGCGTGATTTTCCAAAGCCTTAGAAAACTCGGCAAAGTTCTTTGCCATATTTACTTGTAAAAAAGCGGTAAGTTCATTGGTTTGCGGTACATCAAACGCCAGCCAATGCTCGGCAATATTGGTTACTTTGGCATCGCGCTCGTTGCTTTCTTTCATTACGGGCCCCCACACAGTGTAGCGAATAGTGTCGTAAACCGTTTCTCCATTTTTTACAACTATTTTTTCCGCACGTTTATTCACTTCGCGATACATGCCGTCCAAAAGATACTCGTTTTTCCAATCATCTTTCCAAGTTATTTGGTAATAGTCGGCAACGTCCCATTCTGTGTTGGTGAGTCCCCAAGCAATATTATCATTAAAACCAATAACCACACCCGGAACGCCGGGCAAAGAAACGCCATAGACATTGGCTTGCGGTATGTGCAACTGAATTTCGTACCAAATGCTGGGCAAACTAAGTTGCAAGTGCGGGTCGTTGCAAAGAATAGCATATCCTTGTGCTGTTTTGGTAGCAGTTACTGCCCAATTATTGCTACCAATGGCAGTTTCATCGGGAAAAACGCCTACTTGCGTTGGAGGCGAAGGCGTAACTTTTACAGAATCGATTGGAACACTTTGCAAAAGCGGTAAAGTATCCTTGAGATTGGTAAATTCCTGCCAAATTTCTTGGTCGGGAATGATGGGAATGTCTTGCGGATTGTAGGGCGGATACAAAAAATCGTACACCTGCCCACCGAAAACTTGGCGTGCGTGTGTAGCTGCAATGTCGTTGGAATTGGTAGCTAAGGTTTCTACCATTGCTACATAATAAAGTGCCGTTTTTAGCGGAGTCCATTCTTCAGGACTAAAGCCCATCAGTTTGTATTCGATAGGATAATCGGCAGGAGAAAGTTGATGAATATAGGCGTTTATTCCTTCGCAATATGCTTTGAGCAAAGGGAATTGTTTTATATCTTTTCGCCAAGATTCGGCAATGGTTTCGGCGGAAGCCAATAATCCGGCGCGGCGTTTTCCCAAATCGAATTGTAAGGCTTTTTCACCAATAATCTCGGAAATGCGTCCTGCTGTGGCGCGCGTGGTAAAATCCATTTGCCAGAGGCGGTCTTTTGCTGTAACGTAGCCTTGTGCGAACAGGACATCGCTGATATTTTGCGCAAAAATATGCGGCACTTGGCGTTGGTCGTACACAATGCTTACATCTTCTTGAATACCTTGCAATTTTAGGCTTTCATTTTGGTAATGCACGGGAGCATTTTTCCAAAATCCTGAAAAAGGACTTAGCAAAGGAGCTATTGCCGGAACATCTTTGTTACTGAGATGCCAAGGTTTGTTTAGCGCGTAAACCCATAGAAAAGTCAAGGCAGCAAAAAAAAGCAGTCGGATAATTTTCATAAAAATTGTTTGAAAAGTAAATTTCTTACGGTAAGATAGGAGAAACTTAGGAGTTGTACAAATTCTGCTTGGGTTTGTATTGAAATATGGCTAAAAAGTGTGTGTTTGTGCTTGTCTAAAATTTTTATATTTTCTCTAAAAAACTTCCAATCTTTTGATAAGTGCATCTTTGCGGCGGCGGGCTATCGGAATTTCGTTTCCATCTTCCATTAGCAAAAAACCACCGTCTTCTTTGATAAACTTGCTTATTCTATGCAAATTGATGATATGCGATTTGTGAATTTTGAAAAACATATTTTGCGGCAATAATTCTTCGAGGGCAGACAGTGTTTTGTTGAGCAAGGCTTTTTTAGGGAAATTTTCGGCGATAAAAATATTAGTGTAGTTGTCGTTGGCTTCGCAGCGGATAATTTTTTGTATTTCAATAAATTCCATGCCATCTGGCGTGAGTACGCCTATTTTTTTGAATGAATTTTGGGTGTAGTTTTCCATCAAAGCAGCAACTTTCTGTTCTATAAACCGATTGAGGTTGCGGGGTGAAACTTTGTTTACGGCTTTTACCAACAATTCGGGGTCAATGGGTTTGAGCAAGTAGTCGATTGCCGAATACTCGAAAGCTTTGAGGGAGAACTGGTCGTAGGCAGTGGTGAATATTACTTCAAAATTGATTTTGGACAGTTTTTTTAAAAAATCGAAACCTGTTCCGTCCGGCATTTGAATATCCAGAAAAACAATGTCTAAAACTTCTGTCTGCTGCACTTTTTGCAGGGCTTCGTGTACATTTTGCGCTTCGGAAACAACTTCTACCTGCGGGCAAAACATAGCAAGTGTATGCTGTAAAATAGCTCTACTTTCTTTTTCGTCGTCAACGATTAGGGCTTTCATTTTTGTTGTATATAGGTTTGTTTTTTACAAGGAAATATACTGCAATGGAAGCAATATTACAAGCTTGGTTCCTAAGGAATTGCCATTTTTGTCCATTAAATCTTCGTATTTTACACTTACTTCGGTGGCTAATTCTTTGTTTAGCGCAGCTAATCTTTCTTCCGTTACGCGTGTACCCATACTTTGGTGCGTGTTGGTAAGGTTTTGTTTCAATTCTTGGGCTTTTTTTCGCCCAATGCCGTTATCTTCGACCGTGCAAACAAGCGATTCTTCCTTGTCGTCTATATCAAAAGAAACGGTAATTTTTCCATTTTCTATACCTTTCATTCCATGCAAAATGGCGTTTTCGATGTAGGGTTGCAAAATCATGGGAGGAATTTGCATTAGGTCGGGTTCTATTTCTTCGTCTATGTTTATTTCAAATTCAAAACTCCCGTCAAAGCGCGCCTGTTCGATGCTCATATAGTTTCGGATAAATTCCACTTCGCGGTCAATACTGATAAATTGCACATCGCTGCCGTTCAGAATTTGACGCATCAGTTGGGCAAATTTTGCAATGAATTTCATGGCTTTTATGTTATCGTTTTTCGCCACAAAACTTTGAATAGCATTAAGCGTATTGAAAATAAAATGTGGATTCATCTGGCTGCGCAGGGCTTTGAGTTTCAGTTCCACATTTTCGCGCTCTTTGCGCTCTGTTTCAAACTTTATCTGGTATTTGGCAACTTCTTTTCGTTTTTCCTCGCTTAAATATTTTTCTCTTGTGATTAAGGTTTCCTGCGATAAAGCAAAAGCCGTAGCATAATCGTTGGTTTTCAGGGCAAGTGCTATCATTTGCTCATTGATAGATGGAACGCGCATGATGGCAATTTTCAAACAAATTTCTTTTGCTTTAGTAAGATGGTGAAGCGCATTATCCAATTCATTGAGGTGCAAATAAGCTGCCCCAAGAATGTGATGTGCGTAAGCTATTTTATCGGAAAGAGAGATTTTTTGGTAAAGATTTAGAGCTTTTTTTGCATAAAAAATTGTTTTTTCATACACCTTCATTTCCAAATACACTTGCCCGTACACATCGTAGCGAATTGCTTCGTAATATAGGTTTTCGATTTGGAGAATTAGTTTCTCAACTCGGTCTAAATAATTCAGCGCGTTTGCATATTCTTGCTTGTTTTTGTAATACTCCGCTATTTTTACAAAACCCATCACCACTTCATTCCAGTCTCCAATTTCTTGTGCAATACTTGTTCCTTTTTCCAAATATTCGAGAACGAGCGGATTTTGAGGTTCGATAATAGATAAGTTGTTTGCCAAATTGTTGTATTGCCTGCACATAAAAGGCAAGTAGTTTGCTTTGGTGCTATAAGCCAAGGCGTTACTAAGCAGCCCGAAAGATTTTTCCAAATTATTGCTTACGTACAACAGGCTGTAATTGTTGTATATCGCCGAAATGAGCTTATCGTCTTTGCTTTGCAGGGCAAGTGCCAAGCCTTTTTCAAAGTAAAATTCTGCCTGCGCCACTTCGTTATTCTCGCAATAATACATGCCAAAATTGCTGTAAGCTCTTATTTCTTTGGAAATATTTTTTTGTGCAGTAGCTTCAGCCAGCAGTTGTTGGTTGAGAGAAGGGATTTTGTCAATACTGGTGTTGAAATATTGAAAAATGAGTTTTTCCAATATTTCCAATCGTGCAACTCCGGTAGCTTTTTCGAGTTGCCGATGAAGTTCTTGAATAAGCATACTTTGTAATAAAAAACAAGTAGTCTTACAAAGATAAGGCTTTCATGGGTAAATTGTATTTCCGTCGATTATTCGTTCTTTCGAACTTGCGGTTGGAGGCGTTGGTACATTTATGTCAAATTTGCCAAAATATTGTAATTTTCTATGGTTTTATCGAAGAAAACAGCCTCGTTTTAATTGTGTAAAAATATACGCATTTGTAATCTTCCCCAAAACGAACAAAAAAACATAGAAGTTGGGAATTAGTGTTTATCTCCACACTCACAATCTCGGGTCTACTTCTTCGCTTTCTAAGGCTAATACGCCGAAAACGCTTTCGTGAATACGGCGCAGCGGCTCGCGGCGAACAAATCGTTCTAAGGCTTCTACGCCTAAGGCAAATTCTCTTATCGCCAGCGATTGCTTGCGCGAAAGTCCGCGCTTTTTGAGCCGTGTTATATTTTCCGCAAGGTCGTATTCGGGTCCGTAAATAATGCGCAAGTATTCCTTACCTCTGCATTTTATGGCAGGTTGCAACAGTTCTTGTTTTTGGTAAGCAATAAAATCATACGGTTTTACTACCATTCCTTCGCCGCCTTTTCCGGTAAGTTGCAGCCACCAGGCTACGGCATCGTCAAAAGTGTTTTGGTCTGCAAAATCTACTATTTTGTAAGGCGTAGCCATAAGCAGTTGCGGGTCGGCAGGGCAAATTTCAGCGATATTTTGCATGTGCCATTCATGGTTTTTGTCGGTATGCACAGCAGCTTCGGTTGCCAGTATATGAAAAGGAGCGAGTTTATAATCGTCCAAACTGTTTACCTGCCAACAATAGTGTTGGTAAGCGTGTATGTATTGATGGATACAGGCAGTTTTTTGTTGAAAATTTTCGTAGAACGGTGTCGCATCTTCTACGCCGCGGGCTACTGCCATTTGCAATGTTTTTTGTACTTCGGGCAATGCGCCTGAAGCGGCAGCACCTACGGCAGCGTATTGGTCTTTGAGCAGAGATTGTGCTTTTGCCGACCAAGGCATTAGTTCAGCATCTAAACAAACCCAGTTAGTGTCGAATTTTTCCCAGAAGCCACTTTTCGTTAAAGCCATATTTACCCGCGAAATAAAGGCTTTTTCTACGGCAGTATCATTAAAAAAGTTCCTTCCGGTGCGCGTGTAGCATATTCCCAAGCCTTCGTTGGCGATGCCAAAGCGTTGAGTGGCGGCGGTTTCGTTTTGACAAATGACCAAAATCGCGCGTGAACCCATATGTTTTTCTTCGCAAATTACTTTTTGTACGCCGCGTTTTTTGTAATAATTCAAGGCTTGCGCAGGATATTCCAGAAAGTCGGGCAAATCGCTGGTGGCGCAAGACGACATAGTAGGTGGCAAGTACATGAGCCATTTGGGATTTACTGAAAATCTGCTCATTACTTCCAAAGCGGCGATGGAATTTTCTTCGCGTAGCGTAATGTTGTGGCGCAGGCGCGTTTGTACAATTCTTTTGCCTATCACATCTTCTATATCCAACAAATCGTCATACGCTTGCTGCGAACTGAAGGCAAGGGTATTTTCTTGTTGTTGCAAGGGTTTGGCGGGTTCGCAATAGACTTGTCGGGCTGACACGGAAACCAATTCTTCTTCGGGGTAGCGGAAGGCAGTTAGTTTTCCGCCAAAAACGCAGCCGGTATCAATATCAATGGTTTTGTTGAGCCACTCCGCTTCGGGAACGGGTGTGTGTCCGTACACTACTTTTGCTTTTCCGCGATATTCCTTTGCCCAGTTGTAGCGAACAGGCAAACCAAATTCATCTATTTCTCCCGTAGTTTCGCCATACAAGCAAAATGCGCGTACCGCAGCCGAGCCTCTGCCTTGCATTTCTTCTTTGAGTCCGGCGTGGGCAACAACCAGTTTTCCATCATCAAACACGTAGTGGCTGATTAAACTGTACAAAAAGTTTTCAACACTTTGTTTAAATGCTTCACTTTCGTTGGTGAGTTGCTGAACGGTTATTTCTAAGCCGTGTTTGAGTTGAACTTTTTTACCGACAAGATATTTTTGCAGTTTTAAATCGTGATTGCCGGGCACACAATAGGCAGTGCCTGCATTGACCATGCTCATTACTAAGCGCAATACATTGGGACTGTCGGGACCTCGGTCTATAAAATCGCCTAAAAAAATAATTTTTCGATTGTCGGGTACACTTACGTTGAAGCCAAAGTTTTGTTCGTTTGCTTCTACTTTGACTATGGTGTAGCCTAATTTTTGCAATAATTCTTGGAGTTCGTCGAAGCAGCCGTGTATGTCTCCGATAATGTCGAAAGGTCCTGTTTCATCTTTTTTATCATTGTACAATTTTTCGCGCTGAATATGTTGTACGGCGTTTACTTCTTCTTCCGAACGCAGTACGTAAACGTAGCGAAATCCTTCTTTTTTTAGATTTCTAAGCGATTTTTTGAGTTGAATATATTGCTGCCGAATGACGTGTGCACCAAAATTTCGGTCGGGTCTGTGTTGGTTTCTGGCTTGACACACATCTTCCGACAAAAGTAGCACAATGGCAACGGGCAAACAGTGATATTCGCGGGCGAGTTCTATGATTCCTTTTCTGGATTCTTGTTGTACATTGGTGGCATCAATTACCGTAAGCAAGCCGTTTTTGAGGCGTTTTCGGGCAATGTAGTACAATACGTCGAAGGCATCGCTGGTGGCAAACAGGCTGTTTTCATCGTCTGAAACAAGCCCTCTGCATGTGTCGGACGATACGATTTCGGTGGGTTTGAAATGCTTACGGGCAAAACTGCTTTTGCCGGAGCCTGATGCGCCCATTAACGCAACAAGCGAAAGTTCGGGGATTTTAATTTCCATAGGTAAAAATAGCCATTTGTGAAGGTCCGCCAATGTTTTCTATTTCTTCGCCTATCGGCAAAAGGCTTACTTCATACTTATAATTTTCGCAAATTTGTTGGGTCCAGTCGGCAAATTCTTTGCGTGTCCATTCAAAGCGATGGTCTGTGTGGCGCAGTTGGTCTGCTGCTAATTTTTCCCACATTACATTGTATTCTTTGTTGGGTGTGGTGAGAATGACTGTTTTGGGTTGTGCAAATTCAAAGACCACGCGCTCCAATGCTTTGAGTCGGTTTGGGTCGAGGTGTTCTATTACTTCTACCAAAGTTGCCACTTCAAAACCTTCAAACCTTTTGTCCTTGTAGGTTAGCGAGCCCTGAATGAGTTGTATTCTTTCTTTTTGTTTTGGCGACATTTGGTCGTAGTGGAGACGTTCTTTGGCTTTTAGCAAATCGCCGTAGGAAACGTCCATACCTACTATTTTTTTAATTTGTTTTTGTTTTAGCAGTTGCCGAATTAATTTTCCTTCGCCGCAGCCGAGGTCTAAAACATTTTCAGCCGCTAAGGCTGCAATTTTTTCTGCGACGAGTTTTATTCTCACATCGTGTAAAGTTTCTTTGCGTTTTTCCACTTCTGTTTTTTCCAAAAAATCGTCTTCATCTTTTGCGTTATTTACCGCCTCTCCCTCGCTTAAACGCTCAAGTGCTTGGCGTGTGAGTGAGTTTAAATTGACAAGATACCTTTTGGCAATTTGTTCTTTTTTTGGGTGGTCTTTTAGCCAACCTTCTCCTTTTTGCAATAGCTTTTCGATTTCGTTGGAACTTACAAAATAGTGTTTGTCGTTGTCGAGCGTAGGGATGAGTACGTACAAATGCGACAACAATTCTTTTGTGGTGAGGGTATGTTGGAGTTTTAGCTTATAATATTTGCTTTCGCCCCATTCGGGAAATTTATTATCCAAAGTTTGTCGCTCCAAACTTACGGTATAGCCGAGTGGCAGAAAGAGGTTTCGGATAAGATTTTCGCCGCCACTCGGTGCCGATACTACAGAAATACTTACTTCAAATGGCATTTTGGTATCCACTAATTCGGGCTTGTCTTTGCATTTGCCATTCATAGCCGTAGAAAAAGTTTTTGCCAAGGCAACACTTAAAAACGAAGAAGCCACATAAGGACGGTCGTTTACGTAATGTGCCAATACAAAATTGTTGCTGTCATTATTTCTTCCGCTGCGTACCATGTTTATTGGGTCAATATCCAGCAATAAGCAAATACTCGTTTTTTCTTCACTTACTTCGGGATAAAATATATGCGCTTTTCCCATAGAAAATTCAACACTTTGAAATTTATCAGGGTGTTTGTGTAGCACGTAACCCAAATCGGTCGCAGGCTGGTGCGTAGTTGTAATTTGTAAAAGCATATTGTTTTTGTGTAAATATTTTTAAGAAAAATTTCCGTTAAAATCTCCTACAAAAGATTGTTTTGCCCAAAAATAATGTTTTATTTGCAGATAGTAATTTGATGTTTTATTTTTGGGGTTAAAAATTTTCAATATAATGAAAAAATTATTATTATTACTTGCTTTTTTATTTTACAGTACAAGTGGTTTTGCGCAGCAAAAAGCCGTAACCGAAAAAGGTGATGAAGTACTGTTATATGAAAATGGCACTTGGGAATATGCCGAGCCAGAAGCTTTAACAGAGGAAGAAAATGTAGTAATTCCAACAAATCCTACACCTTTTACAAAAGACGAAAAATCTTCTTTTTTACTGAAAAGTGATAGAGTTCATTTAGGTTTTTGGATTAATCCCAAAGTCTGGAAATTTGAAAAAGCTAAAAATAATGAAGAAGCCGAATATGAATTAACACTGAAAAGTGGCGATTTATATGGAATGATTATTACCGAAAAAATAGAAATTCCATTGGAAACATTAAAGAATATCGCCGTAATGAATGGACAGGCAGTATCTCCAGACTTAAAAGTTGTAAAGGAAGAATTCCGCAATGTAAATGGCTTGAGGGTTTTGATGCTTCAAATGAACGGAACTGTTAGTGGAATAAAAATTTCTTACTACGGTTATTATTACTCTGATGAAAATGGTACTACACAGTTCATCACTTATACCGCACAAAATTTATTAAAAGAATATCAAAAAACTTGCGACACACTCCTAAACGGATTAGTGCTACAAAAATAAAAAAATGGCTGCCTTTCACAGCAGCCATTCCAAAAAATATATAAAAACACGCTAAAAGTTGCAGCGCAGTGAAAGGATAAAATTTCGCCCCGCAGCCACTATTCCCGAACTGTAAGGTCGGTATCGCTGGTCGGTAATATTTTCCATTCCGGCACTCACCGTACACCTGCTCGTAACACCATAACTCGCCTTAAAATTGAGCGTGTACCAACTCGGCGACCAAGGATTTCCGTTCTCGTCAATGGCATAAATTTCGGTCTTGCCTTTTTCTTCTTCCGGCATATCCGCGTATTTGCGCGCACCACTATAAGTGCTATACACTTCCCAATGCAATTTTTCATACACATAACGCAAGCGCGAAACACCAAATATCGGCGGCGCGTGTCGCGAGGGACTTTTTGTGCCATCATCCAATTCTTCTTCTCCTTTTTGAAAATTGATATCGCTCGTGAAAGTAAAGCCTTGTGGTAGTTTTATTTCTACACCTGCCTGCACGCCATATACATTTGCTATAGCTGCATTTTGTATTGCTTGCACTTGGCTCAACTCACCGTCATATACAATGCTATCCAAACCATTGAGGGCAAAATTGCGGCGCACCATTGCATTTTTCAACTGCGTATAATACGCGCTGAAGTCTATTTTTACTTTTTCGCCAAAAATTTTTGCTACGTTAAAATCCGCATTGTAAGCATATTCGGCTTTTAAATTAGGATTGGGAACCGTTACGGCTCCCGGCTCCGAATCAAATACTTTGCCTATGTCGTCCACATTGGGTGCGCGAAAAGCCGTAGCGATATTGCTACTGATTACCCATTTTTCGGTAGGGCGATATACAAAACCCAAACTTCCTGTAAGTGCGCCTTCATTGAGCGAAGCAGTAGTAAAAGGAAAAGGGTAAAAAGTAGTGTCAAAGTCTGCATTGAGTTGGTAACGATTGTAGCGCAAACTTGTCTGTAGCAAAAATGTTTCGGAAAATTGATGCTGGTCGGAAGCATAAATGCCATACGATGCCCAAGTGGATTGCGGATAACGCGAAGCTCCTTTTTCACTATCGCCCGTAACAATATTTTGGTCAATTCCGCTAGAGTTTACGGCATTACTGATGTATTCCAAACCATAAAAAAGTTTATTTTTCTCCGATAGCGATTTCATTAAATCGAGATTTGCCGAATAGGCATCTACTTTTTCGATACGTGTTTCGCGATTGGCTTTGTTGATGTCGCGGCTGATGCGGCTTTCTTCAAAATATTGCTTTGCAAGGCGAAAGTTCATTTCATCGAAAAAACCACTTTGTGGGGAAAATGAAACACTTAACTGATTCATCATCCATTTTTGCGGACCGTAATTCCACTCACCGTAGCGCGGCAGTCCGTTTTTGTAGCGAATGTGCCTATCGTAGCGCGCGTAGTCGGAAGTTTCGGAATAATGAAAACCATACTGAAAATCCCACGCATCGTTGGGGTTGAAACGCAATTTTTGCATAATATTCATTTGGCTATAAGCCGAAGGGCGTTGTATTTTCGGGTCATCGTTGGTTACAATTACATCTACGCTATCTATGCGTTGCACATAAAAAGAGCGCAAATATTCTGTTGGTCCGTGACTTCCCATACGCAAATCGCCATAATCATTGGAGCTGATGCTGGATATCATCGCCCATTTTTTCCAACCCATATTCACATCAAAGTGAGCGGTTTTTTCGTTGTTTGCCGAAGCATAGCGCGTTACCGCTTTTCCGTGAATAAGTGGTTCGTTATCCAAGGAAAAATGAGGAATTAGGGTTTGAAAACTCATTACGCCACCAATGGCATCGCTGCCGTAAATAACGGAGCCGGGACCAAAAAGGACTTCGGTATTTTCGATGGCAAAAGGGTCGAGCGAAATGACATTTTGGATATTGCCGCCTCTAAAAATTGCGGTGTTCATGCGCACGCCATCCACCGCGTAAAGCAAACGGTTGGTGGAAAAACCGCGAATCATTGGACTTCCGCCGCCTTGTTGGCTTTTTTGGATAAATACTTTGCCCGAAATGTTTAACAAATCGGCAGCAGTTTGCGGATTTTGCAGGCTTATTTCATTGGGCGAAATAGTGCTTATTTTTGCCGGAATATCGTAGGAATTTTGTTGCCAACGGCTCGCAGAAATAACTAATTCGTTGAGGTTGAAGTTTTCGTAAGTAAGTTCTACAACAAAATTGACCGTGGCGAGTTGGGCATAACTTAGGTTTTCTGTTTTGTAGCCCAAGTAGCGGATTTCAATGTTGGGCGAATTTTTAAAACTTGAAATATCGGCTTGCCCTGCGGCATTGCTTACGACAACAGCTTCGGGGCTTTGGCTACTTAGCGTTACACCTTCCAAAGGTGTTTCCGTTTTTTGGTCGAAAATGCTTATGGTTTGTGCCTGCGATTTTTTTAAGGCAAACAGACATAAGCACAGTAGAATAAAGTTTTTCATTCTATAAAAATTAATATTAAACAAATAAATTACAGGCTACCCGTTTGTACAAAACGAGCAGTCATAAAGAGGATATTACTTGTTTAAACTAATCTTGGCGGCGGGAAGGGAGGAGAATTTGCAGTGTGTTGATAATGAAAACAATAATGCATGAAAGGATTTTCTTTTGCCGTGGAAAACGTTATTTTTTCCTCTATTTCATTACAAAAAAGCGATTTAAAAAAAGCGAGTATTTGCTGTTGATTGCTTTTACGTTGTTGATTGTGCTGTAATTGAATATTTAATAAAGCAATAAGTTTTTGATTGAGTTGCGTTTCTTCGTTGTCCCACCAGCACCAATAAAAAATAGTATCGCCTACGGTTTGGGTAGATACGATGTCGTACATTTCGCCTTGGTAGGAAAATTCTTTGTCGTGCTCCCACACGAGTTGGCTTTGCACTTGCTCGCGGGTGAATTTGAGGAGTACCAAATCTTCTTTGTCAATACCCGAAATAATGTGTTGTTTTATTTCTTTTTTTAACTGAAATTTTTGGTATTGCAATAAAAAAAACATTCCCGTAACCGGAGCTACCAAGCAAAACAACAATAAGATGCCTATTAATTTGACTTTCACGGGAAATACTAAAGCTTATTTTTCACTAAGGGTACAAATGTACAGAAAAACAGCTAAGGAAAAGTCGTGTTTGTGTAAAAATTAATGATAGTGTCTTTGTCCTGAAAACTCCATGGCTTCGCCTTTGCCAAAACCATAACTAATACCAAAAGTAAAAAACCTGCCTCTAAAGCCACGATTGTAGGCGTAAAAAGTTGGTTGGAAGGTTTCGCTAACCTGAATACGCGAAGCAAAAAGGTCGCGCACGCCTAAGTTCATGACAATTTTTCCTTTCAACATTTTTTTGCGTAAACCTAAGTCTGCATAGAGTTGGTCGGCTTGCGCGCCTTGTAGCGTTTTATAGCGGGACTCGTATTGTCCCGTCAGTTCAAAGTCAATTTGTGCAGGAAGTTTCCATTTTGCCGTCCATTTGGTCGTCCATTTGTCGGCATCAAAATCGAAAGAAGTGCCTTCTAAAGTGCCTTTTCTGTTGAAAATATTGTAGTTTATATCGCCCTGAAGGCTAAAGTTTTTATGAATTTTGTATTGGGTATTAAATTCAATTCCCGTTGTTTTGCTGGTGCCAATATTGAGTGGCTTGGTAGTGGTTACATTTCCTTCCACAGTTGTTACACGTTCGATTACATCGGTGGTATTGTTTTGATAAAGGCTGAAATTGAGAGAAATTTTTTCCAAAATATAAATGGCTGCCAATTCGTAAGCATTGGTAAATTCCGGCTGTAGTTCGGGATTTCCGGTGCGAATAGTATAAGCGTTTCGGATATTGAAAAACGGATTTAAATCCCATAAGCGTGGGCGGTAAATTCTGCGCGAAAAGCCTGCTTGCAACGAAAAACGCTCCGTGAGTTTGTAGGAAGTATGCAAACTCGGAAAAAGATTGGTATAGTTTTGATTGTTCTGCTGGGCAGTGGTAAGCAAAAGTGTTTTTAGGTCGGTATTTTCTACACGCAAACCCGCTTTTATACCAAATTTTTCGCCTTCATAGGAGGTTGTTTCATAAATTCCCAGCACATTTTGCTTGTAGTCGAAAGTGTTGGTAAACGAAGGGTCTTGTATCCAATCGTTGTTTTCAAAGTTTTGCACTTCGTAGTCGTTACTTACATCTTGCAAAACGTATTGCGCCCCTGTTTCTATGGTAATTTTTTTAGCAAAAGGCTTGGTATAATCTAATTTAAAAGTATAATTGGCTTCCTGAAAATTGGTGCTGGTTTTTTGCTGATTGTCATTTTCTGTGCCTGCAAGGGTTATATCTTCAAAGTCGGAGGACTGGTCTTTACCGAAAAAAGAACCTAAGGCACTGAACAACAGCGCGTGTTCTTTGTGGTCTTTGAAATCGCTTTTGTACTGCAATTCGTATTGATATTTGGGGTTTGTGGCGGTCGTGGTTTCGGTTCTGTACCATTCCGAAGTAGCAAGGCCGGCGGCATTTTCAAAGCGCAAATTTGTTTTTGAGGGCTGGTCTTCGAGTTCGAGGGCAAAACTTCCCGAAAGCGTAAGTACATTTCGTTCGTTGATGTGGTAGTCGGTGCCGAGAATGAGGTTGTAAAACTGTTCGTTGCGATATTCGGTGCCATCGCTGTAAACGGCAGTATTTTCGAGCAGGTTTGTATTGATATTGCGATTGTAGCGCGGCAATTCGCGATAGCCTGCGCCTATTTGGCTAAAAAGATTAAATTTTTCGGTACGGCGGTTCAGACTCAAACCAATGCTGTGGTTGTGCGGATAGCCGGCATTAAGTGTTACGGAGCCATTGATGCCTTTTTTCTCTTCTTTTTTGAGAATAATATTAATGATTCCCGTTGTACCTTCGGCATCGTATTTGGCAGAAGGATTGGTAATTACTTCTATTTTTTCAATCATTTCGGCAGTAATAGTTCCCAACGCATTTCCTTGTTCACTGGCAATTACCGAAGGCTTGCCATTTATGAGTATTTGTACGCCCGAACTCCCGCGCAGACTTATTTGTCCTTCAATGTTTACATTTACCGAAGGTACGTTATTGAGCACTTCTAAGGCACTCGCTCCGGTGCTGCTAAGGTCTTTTCCTACGTTGAATACGCGCTTGTCCAACTTAAATTCGGTGGTCGATTTTTCCGCTTGAATGACAACCTCATCTAAGGTTTGGCTATTTTCTGCCAGCAAAATATCGCCCAAATGCACTTTTCCGTTGGCAATGGTAAAATCTTTGACGCTTTGTTTTACAAAACCAATAAAACTCACTTCTACGTAAAAGTCTTTTACTTTGGTTTGAAGGCTAAAAGTACCATCTTCTTCGGTAGTTGTTCCGGTAATAATGTTTTGGGTGTTGCTATCTACAATAGCAATAGTGGCATACGGAATTGGTTGGCGACTGTTTTGGTCTAATACTTTTCCGCTTACGCTTATGCCGGAAGACTGTGCGTGCAACGGTAGCGCGGCAAAGCAAGCTACAAAGAGAAAACTAAGGAAAAGGCGTATATTTTTATGCATGAAAAATTATGGTTTATGTTGGTAAATTTTTATTATGAAAATAATTTTACCAATTATAAAATTTATATCTGCAAAAATGCTGTAATAAGTACGATTCTATGTAATTGTGCCTGATAATTTAATTTTTATTAACAAAAAAGAAAGTAAGTGCGTAATTTTTTTTAGCTTATTGTAATCAATTGAGTGAAATAAAAAATTACTCAGTTTTTTAAGCCTTATTTTGCTTTTAGGTTTAGCAGCAGCGTTGTTTGTCTCGAATAAAGCAGATTTTTTATAGCAAATTTTTGTAGCGTTATCGCCATCTTTGATGATAACTTTTAGTTGGGTAATGATTTTGTTTACGGTTTTCATTTCATTTTTTGCTTTTAATTTTTACAAAAGATTTTGTGGCAAAATAAAATGACAGGTACTTGCGGGGCAATAGATTCTCATATATTTTATATCTTAAAAAAACGCCCGCTCTTTTGAAGCAGGCGTTTCCTTTGGATTATTGGTGAGTTTGCACTAATAGTTTTTAAAAATAATTATAATTTTAGTATCATAAAGTGCTTCATTTGTAGAATTGCCGTATCTTTAATACAAAAGACCAATTATCTTTGGAAATATTAATTTTAGCCCACATTCCCTTTTAAAATCTAAAACAAATGAAGAAAATTCTAATACTCGGAGGAACGCGATTTGTCGGAAGAAACCTTGTTGAAAAGTTAATTGAAACCGAAAAGTATAACATCACACTTTTTAATAGAGGCAACTTAAATGCTGATTTGTTCCCTGCTGTTGAAACCATAAAAGGAGACCGAAAAGTTGCGGAAGACCTCCGCCGTATTTGCGCAAAAGATTGGGACGTTGTCATTGATGTGTCGGGATATTGGGCTGGAGCCTTGGAGCAGCAAATAAACCTACAAAGTGGCAAAATTGGCAAGTACATTTACATTTCCACTTCCAGCCACTACGAGTTTGATGAAACAAATCCTCATTTAATACAAGAAAATGAAGACTTGGTGCCTTGCACGTTGGAGCAGAAATTTAGTGACAATCCTATGTATTATAATCAAAATAAAGCAGAATGTGAAAGAATTTTACAAAAACAAAACGCGCTAAATTACCTTATTCTTAGACCGGGTTTAATTATTGGCAAATACGACTATACTGACAGGCTTTACTATTGGTTTTATAAACTAAAACATCAGGCAGAAATGCTAATTTGCAACAATGGCGAAAATATTATTTCATACACCAATGTTTGCGATTTGGTAGATTTGATAATGTTATCCATTGAAACAGACCGTAATTTTAAGGTGTATAATGTGACTTCTTTTACCGCCAGTTTAAAAGATTTCATAGATATAGGCACTGAATTGTTGAACACCAATGTAGAATTGATATCCGCCACGCCCGAATTTCTCGAAGAAAATGCCGTAAGCCAATGGACGGACTTACCACTATGGTTAAACGGCAATTTTTTAACCACAGACAATTCCAGAGCCATATCCGATTTTGGTTTTACGTTTAGGGATATTCACAAAAGCGTTGAACAAATATTAAACTACTATTCAGAAATAAAAAAATGGGAATATCCTAAAACCACGCCAGTACCTATCGCTGCCGAGAAAGAATTGGCATTGATAAAAAAGATAAAAACCAACGTAAAAATTTAGACGTTTTAAAGGGTACACTAATATACCTAATCTTCACCACTACTCCATTTTTTTCAGGAGTGCTTGCGTTTTTTCGTATCTGTCGGAAGTGGGAGAGATTTTTTGCAATTACTTTTTTCTTACTCGCCACAATTGGGTGGGCAATAAAAAAATGTAAAATTTTATAAAAAACAATTTGCGTAATAATGAAATTTCTTTACCGCTATTTACTCGTTTTTTTACCCATAATGCTATCTGCCCAAAACGAACTACAAATACCCCTTGCCGGAAAAATAGACCGTATAGAAAACTTTCCTTCAGCCTTTGTTGCCGCCCGAAATGTTGATGTCTGGCTGCCCGAAAACTATGATGGAAAAAAGAAATTTGCGGTACTGTACATGCACGATGGACAAATGCTTTTCGATAGCACCCATACGTGGAACAACCAATCGTGGGACGTGGACGACATTGCTACAAAACTCTTGCAAAGCCAAAAAATACGCAATTTTATCGTAGTGGGTATTTGGAATATTCCCGAAATACGCCACACGAACTATTTTCCCAAAAAACCCTTTGAAAGCCTCAGCAAGGCTGAAAAAGAAGCTATTTCTCATCAGTTGGCAGAAAAAGGGCGCACCACAACTGCGTTTCAGCCCAACTCCGACGACTACTTGAAATTTATTACACAAGAGCTAAAACCTTATATTGACCAACATTATAGCGTACACACCAACCGAAAAAACACCTTTATTGCCGGAAGCAGTATGGGAGGACTTATTTCGATGTACGCCATTTGCGAATACCCACATATTTTTGGTGGTGCTGCCTGTTTAAGTACGCATTGGGTAGGCACTTTTAGCCTTGAAAATAATCCTATTCCCCAAGCATTTTTCCATTATTTAGACCAAAATTTGCCGAAGGCATCTACCCACAAATTCTATTTCGATTGCGGCGACCAAACTTTAGATGCACTGTATCCGCCGCTTCAGCAACAAGTAGATTCCATCATGCAAAAGCACGCTTATACACACAAAAACTGGCAAACACGCTATTTTGAAGGAAAAGACCATAGCGAAAATGCTTGGAAAGAACGCTTAGATATTCCTATTTTATTTTTATTTGCAAAATGATTACCGGAAAAACATTGATAGAAATGGGCTACAAGCCCGCTAAATGGTTTGGCGATGTAATTGCACACGCCAATGAAAACGCGCTCGAAGGTGCGGCACTGATAAATTACATTGAATCGGTGAGACCCGAAATTATAGAACCTTATGACAAACCACTTGATTTTTATAAAAATATTCGTGCGGAAAACGAAGACGAAATGAATAATGTAGCGCAAGTATTGGAAACCATGCAACACTTGATGACAACACCAACTTTGGTAGCCGGAGCTATTATGCCCGATGCTTGTCCAACCGGCGCAAAAGGACAAATTCCGGTTGGCGGTATTGCTGTTGCCCAAAACGCTATTCATCCGGCAATGCACAGCGCAGATATTTGCTGTTCGGTAATGATGACCAACTTAGGACAAATTGACCCTAAACAAGTGCTTGATGCGGCACATTCGGTAACGCATTTTGGCGGTGACGGGCGCAATGATTTTTTTCCTTTTCCCGATGAACTAACCGAAAAAATAAAAGCAAACTACTTGCTGAATACCGAAAAAAGTCTTTCCCTCGCCCAAACACACTTGGGTACACAAGGCGATGGCAACCATTTTTTGTTTGTGGGACGCTCCGAACAAACAGGCGAAACTATTCTGGTAACGCATCACGGCAGTCGCGGATTTGGCGCAAACCTTTATGGTATTGGTATGAAGTTGGCGGAGTATTTTCGCAAAGAAATTTCCCCCAAAACATTGGAAAAAAATGCGTGGATTCCCTTCGATACCACCGAAGGGCAGCAATATTGGGAAGCCTTGCAATTAGTGCGCGAATGGACCAAACTAAACCATACCGTAATTCACAATGCAGCGGCAGAAAAGTTAAAAATAGAACCGTACAACCGCTTTTGGAACGAACACAATTTTGTTTTTAAAGAAAACGATTTGTTTTACCATGCCAAAGGTGCTACCCCGCTCGACGACAAATTTGTACCCGATTCACTAAACGGATTGCGCCTTATTCCGCTGAATATGAGCGAACCCGTGCTTATTGTAAAAGGCGAGACTACTGCCCATAATTTGGGCTTTGCGCCACACGGTGCAGGACGCGATATTAGCCGCAGCCAGCACCTCCGCAACAATGCACACAAAACTTTTGAGCAAATTTTTGCCGAAGAAACCCAAAATTTAGATGTACGCTTTTTTTCTAACAATATCGACATTTCCGAATTGCCCAGTGCTTACAAAAATGCCCAAAATGTACAGGCGCAAATGAAAGAATTTGGCTTGGGTGAAGTGGTGGACAGAATATTGCCCTATGGCTGTATTATGGCTGGCGACTGGCAAAAAGATGCACCTTGGAAAGTGAAAGCCCGCAATAAATATTTGCAAAATGAAAATGATGAAGACAGCGTATAATTGTTGTATTTTCTAATTCATTTTATCGTCAATAGTTTTTCTTAGAAAAATTGTAGG
>JACJXU010000012.1 GCA_020636475.1 Chitinophagales bacterium
GACAATGGCTTTCAGGCGTGTATAATGGCACCTACGGAAATATTAGCGCAGCAGCATTTTCAAAGCCTGCAAGAATACCTCACCGATTTGCACGTAAATATTGCCTTGCTTACGGGTTCGGTGAAAGGAAAAGCCCGCAAACAAATATTGGCGGATTTGGCAGCTGGCTCGCTACACTTGCTGGTAGGCACGCATGCCTTGATAGAAGATGCGGTGCAGTTTCAAAACTTGGGCTTGGTTATTATTGACGAGCAGCACCGTTTTGGCGTAGCCCAGCGGGCAAAACTCTGGCGCAAAAATGATACTCCTCCGCATATTTTGGTCATGACGGCTACGCCTATTCCGCGTACGCTGGCACTTACCTTGTACGGCGATTTGGATATTTCGGTCATTGACGAATTGCCCGCAGGGCGAAAAGCTATCGTTACGGCGCATCGCTACGATAATCGGCGTTTGGAAGTATTTGGCTTTGTTCGGGAGGAAATAGCAAAGGGGCGGCAAGTATATATGGTGTATCCGCTTATTGAAGAATCGGAAAAATTGGATTTGAAAAATCTGGTAGATGGCTTTGAAAGTATCAGCCGAGAATTTCCGCTGCCGGAGTATCGGGTAAGTATGGTGCATGGCAAAATGAAAGCCGACGAGAAGGAATTTGAAATGCAGCGTTTTGTGCGGGGCGAAACCCAAATAATGGTGGCTACTACGGTGATAGAAGTGGGCGTAAACGTACCCAATGCCTCCGTAATGATTATCGAAAATGCCGAAAGGTTTGGGCTGTCGCAGCTACACCAGTTGCGCGGAAGGGTAGGGCGCGGAGCCGAACAGTCGTACTGTATTTTGATGACGGGACACAAATTGTCGGCAGATGCGCGCAAACGCATAAAAACAATGGTGGCGACCAACAATGGTTTTATCATTGCCGAAAAAGATATGGAACTGCGCGGACCCGGCGATTTGGAAGGAACGCGCCAAAGCGGATTGCTCAATTTTAAACTCGCCAGTATTAGTGCCGACAGAGCCATTTTGGAGCAAGCGCGCGAAGAAGCCGCCCAGATTATTGAAAAAGACCCTAATTTAGAAACCCCATTGCATCTACATTTACGCACTTATCTAATAGCCGAAACCCAACGACAAGGCGGCTTGTGGTCGCGTATTTCGTAGCCTTGCAGATTATTTTTGCAAAAATATTGGTAATTAGTGCGAATGCGTTTATATTTGCCTTTCCTTTTTGGGGGATTAGCTCAGCTGGCTAGAGCGCTTGCATGGCATGCAAGAGGTCATCGGTTCGACTCCGTTATCCTCCACAATTTTACCACTTTGTGAAAAACGGTTTCGTTTTGTCAACCCCATGTTGCTATATACACTCGCGCTGTTTGCATACTTTTGGAACTAATTGTATTTTTGTTTTAGAAGCCAATAAAAATAGACTACTCTATGCCGCAAACGCTTGTTTTTCTGGGCGCGAAAAAAATAGGATATCAGTGTTTAATGTATTTAATTGAAAAGCAAGAACACTTAGATTTTCAGCTGCTTGCCGTTTTTACCAAAGAAAATATATTAGATGCAGAAGAGAATACCATAAGCCGGTTGTGCGAAATACACCATATTGCGGTCTTGTCCGATTTGTCGCAACTACCGGCTTGCGATATTTTACTTTCGGTGCAGTACCACCAAATTTTACGCAAAGAACATTTGGCAAAAGCCGGCGTAGCTGCCATTAATTTACACATGGCGCCTTTGCCCGAATATCGAGGCTGTAATCAGTTTTCGTTTGCTATTTTAGACCAGAAAGATTACTTTGGCACCACCTTGCACCTAATGACCGAAGGCATAGATGATGGCGATATTTTGTGGGAGCAGCGTTTTTCTATTCCGTTGGATATATTTGTGAAAGATTTGTACGAACTGACGGAAAAGCACTCCCTGGCACTTTTTCAACAACACTTGCCGGATATAATTCGACATAACTTTAGCCCTGTTTCCCAGCAAAGTGTAATCCCTCAACGCGGCACTTCGCTGCATTATCGGAAAGAAATTGAAACCCTCAAGCAAATAGATTTGGCGTGGGACAAGGAGCAGATTTGGCGATATATTCGTGCTACGTATTTTCCGCCTTTTCAACCGCCTTTTGCAATGATAAATGAAAGAAAAATTTATTTCGTACCACAAGAAAAATTAGGATAAAGCAGCTTGTGCGGAAAACTAAAGACGACTAATGATTAATTTTAAATCACTGTATCAACTAATAAAAACGCTTACACGGGGCGAGAAAAGAGCTTTTAGTTTGTTTGTAACCAAATATTCTAAAGAAAACAGTCCCGCCAGTGTAAGATTGTACGAAATTATAGATACTTTGGACGAATATGATGCAGAAGACCTCCAAAAGAAAATAGAAGCACACGATGTTTCTAAAAATATGAGTGTGGTGCGCTCGCAGTTACAAAAAATGTTGCTCACTTCTTTGGTTTCGCAATATGCCAAGTCGAATATTTTAGCACAAATTTTTGAATTGATAAACAATGCCAATCTTTTGTACAATCGCGGCGTATTGGACGAAGCAGTTATTTCCATAGACAAGGCGCGCAATCTTGCCGAAACCTACGAACAAAACGAATTGCTACTTTATATCATACAGTTGCAGTTGTACATGGGGCAAGAGTACTATGGCATGCAACAAGCCCAAACTATTTTTAACGAAGGAATTGAAAATATACGCTATATCTTGCAGCTTTTAGAAAATCAAGCAACGGTACAAGAGTTGGGTTATGAATTTTATAGGTTGTACTTACAAATAGGTATCCCGCGCACCAAAGAAGATAAAGCGGCGTTTAGCAAACTCATTCACTCTAAATCTTTGCAGGCACTTTCCGGCAAAATGACCACCAAGGCACAACTTGATTATTACACCATTTTTGCACAATACTATCATGTTTTTGGTGAAATAGAAAAAGCCTATCAGCAAATACAAAAACAACTGAGTATAGTAGAACAAAAACCGCACATAAAACAACTATATCCACGCTGGTACATTACAATTCTCAATAATTTTGCAACAATTTCGATGGAACTCGGCTATGCACAGCAGTTTAAGGAGGCATTGAAAAAAATGGAAGAGTTTGGCAAAGAAAAAGAACTTATGAACGAGTATTTAAACAGCAAACTTTTTCTTTTTTTATATACCAATAAGTTGAATTTTAATGTTCGGAATGAAAATTTTGATGGATTTGAAGAATATGTTCCCAAAATAGAAAAGTTTATTCAACAAACCGATAAGGTATATCACAATCCCGAGCAAGCCATGCGCATTTGTTTTGGGGTAGCTTTGGTATATTTTTACCAAAAAAACTGGAAAGAAGCCCACAAGTGGATTTTCAATTTTGAAAACATTTACAATTATGTAGAAAAATCGCAGCTGATAGCCTACATCAAGGTTTTTGATGTAATACTTCACTTTGAGCGAGAAAGCGAAACATTTTTGCAACTACTTATTCCCAAAACCATACAGTTTTTGACCAAGAAAAAGATTTATTTTCAAATAGAAGAAATTATTCTCACCAATATACAGGAAGTGATAAACTCCAGTAATCGGAAAGAAAGATTACGTATTTTTAAAAATCTGTACGACGAGGTGCTGATGTACTACGATAAAAACGCCTCTATCAATAACGACCCTTACAAGGTTTACATCAGAATAGACCAATGGGCATTGCAAAAAATAACCCAATTTTCTTAGCAAATCAGCGATAGTACCTACCAAAAAATGCGTGATGATGGGACAATTTAGCGCAATATACTTGCAAGTACACCCTTTAAAGCAAAAAAGCCCCTGCCGTACGTTACGGTAGGGGCTTTGGTAGTTTTTGATACTATTGCAATCAATTACATTTTCACCAATCGGCTGAAGAAAATGCCCTCATCGTTGGTACGAATTATCACATTGTAAACAGCATTCGGTAAATCTGCAATCGAAATATTAAGTTCGCTACTTAAACTTTGTGGCGGTGTTTGCTGCAACACAGCCCGTCCGTACATATCCAAAATAGTAACTTGTGTAATGTATTTTCCGTTTGCTTCCGAAGAAATTTGAATGTAATTATTTGCCGGATTAGGAATAAGTAAAATATTTCCTGCTGCAATATCCGCCAATCCTGTAGGACAATTTACGGTAAACGCTTGCCCTACGGTAGTGCAACCATTCGCGTCAGTTACTGTAAATTCAAAATCTACACCATGCGCAACCACCTCGCCACTTTCGTAGCTAAGTCCGTTTTGGTTCGTGAACATATAAGGTGCCGTGCCGCCTGAGGCTTCTAACACCAAAGTAGCTACTTCGTTAATACAGTTATAAGTGCTGACAAATGAGATGGAAATATTTGCACAAGGGCTTATTATACATTCTTCTACCGTAAAAGGAGTGAAGTTTATGGTACAACCATTGGCATCTTGCACGACTACCGTACAAGTCTGACCCGTAACTAAGCCAGTACCATTCGTATAGCTTTGGTCGGTTACGGCATCTGTAACAACATAAGGCGCACTACCACCTATTATGTCAATAAACAAAGTAGCCAAGCCATCATCATCGCAGTTGTAACCTACGTCGCCACTAAGACCATCGCATAGCGAAATACAGTCGAGTGTGATAGTAGCGCTGTTTGCCGTACAATTATTTGCATCGGTTACGGTAAAAACCCAACTACCATTAGCTATAGCCTGTTGATTTGTGAGTATGTTGCCGTTTTGGTCGGTAAAAGCATAAGGTGGCGTGCCATTATTCACCGTAAAATCAAGGATAGCATATTCGCTGTTATAGCAAGTATAATTGGCATTAAGGCTAATATTACAAGGATTTACTACCGTACAATCTATCGTGAATGTAGGCGCAGTAGCCACACAATCGTTGGCATCGGTAGCTGTAATGGTGTAAGTTCCATTGCCAATTTCCTGTCCGTTGGTAAGCAGATTGCCGTTTTGGTCGGTAAAAGCATAAGGTGGCGTGCCGTTTGCTGCCGATATATTTAAAATACCTTGTTCATCTACGCACACATAGCCCGCAGCAATACTGAGGTCGCAAGGCGCAATAACCTCACAATCAATAAATAAAGCAGGCGCAACATCCACGCAACTATTGGCATCGGTAACGCTTATAGTTACAATCTGGTTATTATTTACCAATAGCCCGTTTTGTACAATATTACCATTTTGGTTTGTGAAAATATAAGGCGGCGTACCACCCGAAGCACTTATTTGTACATTGGCAGTACCATTGTCGTTGCAGATATAATCGGTTGCAATTTGAAGATTGGAACTGGCGCAATCGTTCTCGCAGTTGATGTTCAAGGTTCCGGTAGATACACTACAAGCCTGTCCGTCTGTAAGCGTTATTACATAATTTCCGTTGCTTACAATGCTGCCATTTTGCACTTCTTGCCCGTTGTCGAGGGTAAAAGTATAGTTGCCATCGCCGCCCGAACCGTTAATGATTAGTAGTGCCGTACCATTGCTGTTACACACATAGGTTGCCGAAATTCCCAGATTGGCACTTACGCAAGGGTCAGGACAATCTACCGAAAAAGTAGGTGCTACGGCAGTACAGCCATTGCCGTCCGTAACGGTAATGGTATAGCTTTGCAAATGTTGTAATGAAGTATTGGTATCTACAATATTACCGTTTTGGTTGGTATATACATAAGTGCCGTCGCCACCACTCGGACTCAACAACAAAGTTGCCGTACCACTCAAGCAAAGATAGTCGGCTTCCAAACTCAAATCGGCACATACATCAGGACAATCAATGTACAGATTAGAAACCGTTTGGCTGCAACCATTTGCATCAGTTACCGTAAAATCATCAATGGTGATACCAATTAATATTTGTTCTTGGCTATTGGCTTCTATTATTTGTCCATTATGATAATAAGGAGCTTCGCCACCGCTAATATTAATATTTAAAAGACCATAAATGGCATTAACACACTCATAATTTAATGCTAACGAAAAATCTTCACAAGGGTCTTGGCAATCTACCGTAAAAGGAGGAGCCGCAACCATACAGCCTTCGCTGTCAATAACCGTTACGCTCACGGTTTGTGCATCGCTCAGACTTTGTCCGTTGGTAAACGTGTTGCCGTTTTGGTCGGTAAAAACATACGCTCCGTTTCCTCCGGTAGCACTTACTTGTAGCGTGGCTGCTCCATTATTGCAAGTATAGCCTGCATTTACCTGCAAGGTACTGCAAGGCACAATACAATCAATGGTAAAAGAATTGGCAGTAAGGCTACAACCAAGCGCATCGGTAACGGTAATGGTTTGTACACTTCCATTAGAAACTACTGAACCATTTGTAACGATGGCATCATTTTGATTGGTGAAAATATAGCCCCCTGCACCGCCCGAAGCATTGAGTGCCAAGGAAGCAACCCCACCAATGCAGTTATAATTTGCCGATAGGCTCAAACTCTCACAAACATTGTTGCAACTAACCGTAAAGGCATTGGCAGTTACGGTACATTCATTGCCATCTGTAACACTCACTACCAAAGTTTCGCCATTTTCCAATGCCATACCGTTGGTAAGTACATTGCCATCGGCATCAGTAAAGGTATATGCACCTTCTCCGCCACTTGCCGAAACATTTAGTGTAGCCACACCGCCGTTGGGATTACAGTTGTACGAAGCCGCAATGCTCAGGTCGGAAGCCCCACAAAGGTCGCACGAAGGCGTAAACTCCTGAAAAGCGCGGGTACAGCCGGCATTGTTACTGGCAAAAAGCAGCAAGGGTTCGTTGTTCGGTAAAATATCGCCCGTAGCATATTCAGTTCCTTCTACATCAGTAAAGGTAGTGCCATCATTGGCTGAGTTGGTGAAAAGGGTAGGGTGTCCTTCAATACAAGCATAAGCAATTTGTGCCATATAGGTACTGCACAAATTGTTACAATTCACCTGTAATAAAGGTGTTTTGTAGGTACAGCCCGTCACATTGTCGGTTACTACTACGGTGAGCGTATCGCCGTGTGCTTTTTGAATACCCGTATATAAAATATTGCCACTGCCATCTTTAAGGGTATAATTTCCCGAACCACCTACCGGCGCAAAACCCATCGTTGCGGTATTGCCATTGCAGCTAAATGTTGGCGAAACAAAAAGTCCGTCACAAGGGTCGCAAGCATTGAGGGTAATCTGGTTTACCTGAATTACTTGCCCGTTTTGCGAATAAGTAATATTCAAAACCGTATTCGCAGCAAAATCGTCACCACTGCTTACTACGCCGCCTTGCGGACCCGTTACCACTACATTGGGCTTTGGGGTGTAATACACATAGGCACGTCCAAAGAAACAGTAATAAGTAAGGTCGATGTTGAGATTTACGGTAGGTTCACAACTTACATTGATAGGCGGAGCCGGAATAGTACAGTTGTTGTCGAGGTCGGTTACAGCTAAGTTTAGGGTTTGGTTGTTGGCGATAATGCTACCGTTTTGTACTTGGCTGCCATTGTTGGTAAACAAATAATTGCCGCTTCCACCACTTGCACTAAGCGAAAGAACAGCTTGTCCTGCGGTGTTGCAATTGTAGCCCGGATTAAAAACAATATCTTCGCAAGAGCCCGGCACACAGTTTACGGTAAATGCGGGAGCTACATTGGTACAACCATTGGCATCAATAGCGCGAATTTGATACGACAATCCTTCTTGCAGCACATCGCCAAGATTTACGGGGTCGTTAAATTGATTTACAAAAGTATAAGGCGAGGTGCCGCCTTGGGCAGAAAAGTTGAGGAGTGCATTTTGATTGCCATCACAGCTATAGCCCGCCGAAACGGTAATGTTGGTGTTTTCGCAAACGCTGGGACAACTAAAATCCACTGCTTGGCTCACGGTACAGCCCGTTTGGTCTATCAGTATCAGTTCGGTAATATTGGTGTTGCCAATACTGGTGAGAATATTCCCATTTTGGTCGGTAAGAATATATCCGCCGGCTCCACCACTGGGTGTAATATACACCTGCGCATCACCATTTACACAATTTACCTGTACTTCTAAATTCAAAGGAGCTCCATTGGTTAAAAAATTGGAAGAAAGTGCATAGCAAGTAGTGGCAGATACATTCACGATATTCATTCCTATAGAAGCGAACAGACTTCCTTGGTAGGAGATACCGTAAATTCTTCGGTTGTTCAAAAATTCGGAGTCTGCCCCTAAAGTATTACCTTCGATTATTGCTAAAATATTGCCGTTTACATCCGTAACGAGATAGGCGTAATTTGCCGAAGGCGTGGAGCTGTTATTGCTGAGGGTTACAGTACTGCCCGGACAAATAAAGAAAGTAGTTCCGGCGTTGCTGTTTACAGCACCTCCATCGCAACTTTGCGCATTGGCAATGCTTAAATGTGCCATTAGAAACAAGATGGCAAGTAAAAATTTTCTCATAAGTTATAAAAATTTAATGTTATTTTTTATTAATGAAATTGGAAATTACTCCCGTTTTTTTGTTTTTGTGGTAAAATAATTTTCCGAACAAAATTACACAATCCTAATTATTCTCTGCTTAAAAATTGATACAAACTAAAAAAATATATGGTTTTGTTTTAAAAATACAAAAAGGTATATTATATTGAGCCTACCTTTTTTTATAACCTATAAAAACCTTATTATGAAATTTAATTTTCTTATTTTCCTGAGTATTATTTTTTATTCTGCTTATTTGCCAGCCCAAACTTGTGTATATCAAGCCTACGAAGCCTTTGACTACAATGCAAATATTTCTCTACACAGCTTGAGTGGTGGAAATGGTTGGGCTTCCGTTTGGTATGTACAAAATGAAAGCACTACCGTGCCGGGTTATCAGATTGTGAATGTGCCGGGTTCGCTGGCGTATGGTCAGTTGCAAACCATCGGACGTTTTGCCACAGGTGGAGAAGTTTACTTAACATCAGGTAGAGCTTTGAATGTTTCGGATAGCGGACCGTTTGCCAATTTGGTGGAGGAGTTTAATTCGGGCATTGGCACGATGGCGCAAGGCGATACGCTATGGGTAAGTTTTTTGTTGCGCAAAGACCAAAACAATGCCGAAGATGTGTATGTGGACTTACACAATGACCCGTTTGCCGCTTGTCCTAATTGTGCCTCGCAACATATTGCGGTGGGCTATTTTGATGGTGGTGTTTCCGATGTAGGCGGGCAACGCCGCTGGACATTGCGCCTGAACAACAACTATTTCCCATCATCAGAACAAGTAGTAATTGGCAACAGTGTTTTTTCGGTTTTGCGCATCATCTTCAACAGCGGAAGCACACAAGTAGATTGGTATGTCAATCCGCCTAATTTGGGCGATAACCCACCTGCTACGGCAACCATTTCGCAGGCTACCGGAGCCGAAAATATTATTCGCAGCTTTGCCTATTATGCCGGAAGTTTTCCCGCGAATAGTGCTTTAGATGAAATTCGTTTTGCTACTTCCTATGCTTGTGTAGCACCCGACAATACAGTTTCAGTAAATTTGCCTCCGCAGGCGGTAATTACAGCAAATACTACTTCGGGTATGACACCGCTCAACATTAATTTCGATGCCGGAAACTCTTCCGACCCTGAAAATGGCGCACTGACGTATCTGTGGGATTTTGGTGACGGAAGTCCTGCCAGTACAAGTGAAACGCCTACGCATACTTATACGGCACTGGGCAATATTACGGTTTCGCTTACGGCAACAGATGATGTAGGACTTGAGCAAACAGTTTACGAAACGATAACGGTGTTGGATGAAAATGGCACATATCCTTGTCAGAGTTCGTTTACGGTGCTAAATATGCCCGACTGTAGCAATACAAATGGCGCAATACAAATTAATAATACTTCGGTGAGTTTTAGCTTGCGCGATGATATGAACCAGTTGATGAGCGTGAGCAATGGCAACGAATATCACAACCTCTCCGCAGGTGTTTATAACTTTACGGCGGATGGCGGTGCTGGCGGATGCCGCGATACGTTTATGCTGCATTTGCAGGTGGACAGCACTACTTGCGCCGGCTGGGAAGCTCCCGCTTGTGCAATGCAAATTGGTACAAATATGAGTTTTCCCATTGACTGGTCGCCGGAACGTCCTTTTAAAAACTTACTGAAACACGGTCGTCCCGAACCTATTGCGTTTACCGAAGCCTGCTTTTGCTGGGAACTACCTATTTTAAACGAAATAACTTTTGATGCTAATGGTTATCCAACCCATTTGCCACAAACTACTTCGCAGGGCGATGGTGTATTGCGGTATTTTTTATCATCGGAAAATAATATAATGACCGTAGGGCAGGATTATGTACTCTTGTATGACGGCATAGGTACTATAGAAATAATTGGCGGAACAAACGTAATAAGTACACCCGGAAGAATTACGTTTACTGCCGCAGGAGATGGTACTACGTGGCTAAATTTGTTGAGTTCTAATGTAGCAGACCACGTGCGGAATATTCGTGTATTGCGCATTGCAGACGAATTTGAAGATTTAGTAGCCGCTCCTTTTTATCAAGGATTTTTGGATAAAATAACACCTTTTGCAATGTTGCGTTTTATGGATTGGGGCAGCATCAACAACAATCCTGTTATGAGTTGGAGCGAAAGAACGGAGCCTGATTATTTTACCTATGCAACGAATACAGGCGTGCCGTATGAAATAATGATTCAATTAGCCAATACCACGCAAAAAGATGTGTGGATTTGTGTGCCACATTTGGCAGACGACAATTATATACAGCAAATAGCAACGCTTTTTCGCGATAGCCTTGATAATAACTTAAACGTTTACTTAGAATACTCGAATGAAGTATGGAACTGGATTTTCGACCAGTCGTATTACAACGACGAAAACCGTCCCTCCAACTTAAACTATGGCAGAGCGTATGCGGAAAAGGCAAAAAATGCTTTTCAAATATGGCATAGTGTGTTTGGAAATGAAAGCTCAAGGGTGAAACGTGTACTGGGCATTCAAACAACCTACAATTATTTGAACGAGCAAATACTTTCGCAATTAGACCAAGACGATTGGGATGTGGGGTCGCCCACACATTATTTTGGTTTAGACCACGAAGCTACGGGCAATCCGGTGCTTAGTGCAAGTGCTACCGTAGCCGATATTATGACCAATGCACATAACTACTGGCTGACAAATTTGCCTTATTTCAAGGCAGACTACAACCAAATAAAACTTTTTGGAAAAGAAATATGCACCTACGAAGGCGGGCAGCATTTTGTAGGCAATGTATTCGGTATTCCCTACGACTATCAGCAAGCTATGTGGGACGCACAACTCAGTACCCAAATGTACGATATGTACACCGAAGTTTTGGATACTTTCCGCACTTGGGGTTGTACTTTGGCAGGCAACTTCAGTTTAGCCTCAGCGCAAGAAAGCGTGTATGGCTCGTGGGGCGTTCTGGATAATATTGATATTGCGCCGCCCTATGCTACTACAGCACCGAAGTACCAAGCACTTTTGGATTATATTGATGGGTGTTCGCTTTTTTGTGAGGCATTTCTTGGCATCAACGACAATCCGCTGAGTAGTGGCGACTTTCAGGCAGCGAATGCGATACACAGCGCAGCCCTTATTCCCAATACAGCCAATGTGAATTTTACCGCAGGCGACAGTATTTTGTTACAAGAAGGATTTTGGGCACAGGCGGGTGCATTTTTTGAAGCAAAAATCGAAAATTGTGGTGTGCAAGCAAATACGGTAACGGAAACAGAAGAAGAAACATTGCTTGATAATACTTTGAAAACAGTTTTAGAAGGAGATGATTTTCTATATTATATTAGTCCTAATCCTGTAATGGATATTGCTACGATTACGTATTTTATACCGCAAAATGAACGCTTACATGTACGCATTTACAATATCAATGGCACATTGGTTTATCAAAAAGCATTAGCAGAAAATACAATCGGCTGGCACAGTATTCGCATAAATACACAGCCTTTGGCGCAGGGGATGTATGTGGTACAACTACAATCGTCGAAGCAAAGCAGGCAAGTGAAAATGATGGTGGTACATTAGCAGAGAACAAGGCGAAGTGAAAATTTTTGCTTCGCCTTGTTTTATAAAACTTGCTTGAATAACTTTTTTTTTGTAAATTTGCATACTATAAGTAGCTAATTTAAATAAAATTACTGTACAATGTTTTTAGGCGAGTATCAATTAAATAATATTTACAATGTGGATTGTGCGTTGGGCATGCAAAAAATACCCAATAATTCTATTGATTTGATTGTCACCTCACCTCCTTATGATGATCTAAGAGATTATAATGGATATAAGTTTAATTTTGAAAGAATTGCAGAAGAGATTTATAGAATTATGAAGTTGGGGGGTGTTGTCGTTTGGGTTGTAGGGGATAAAATTAAAAATGGAAATAAATCATTAACAAGTTTCAGACAAGCTATCCATTTCCAAGAAATAGGGTTTAATGTTCATGATACAATGATATATAAAAAGAAAAATACTCCGTTTATGCGCTCAAATGCTTATACTAATTGTTTTGAATATATGTTTGTTTTTTCAAAAGGTAAGCCAAATACATTTAATCCCTTGAAAACAGGGACCGTAAGACAAGGAGTCGAAAAGTTGGTATCTAATAAGAAAGCTGATGGAATAAATAAGAAAATACTTGGCGAGCTTAAATCTGAAAAAACCTTAACTAATATATGGTCTTATGCAGTAGGATTGGGTGGTACCACAAAAGATAAAATTGCTTTTCAACATAGTGCTATTTTCCCTGAAAAATTGGCACAAGATCATATATTAAGTTGGTCGAATGAAGGAGATATTGTTTTTGACCCAATGTGTGGGTCTGGTACAACTTGTAAAATGGCACGCCTGAATAATAGGTTGTACTTAGGTATGGAAATATCCGATGTTTATGCAAATTTAGCAAAAAAAAGAGTAGAATTATTAGATGGGCAACTCTTTTAAATTGGATTATGCTTTTTTAGATATTTGATAGCCTTTTGTAGTAGGGAAATATCATCTTTAAATCTTCCCAATCCAGTATTACAACTATCACATATCCATTCCCGTCCATTTCCGGTGTTATGGTCATGGTCTTTTACAAAGTTAGCTGTTACACCCGGTATTGATCCTTTTTCACATATGGGGCAAATAAAAAAATGCTTCGGTTTTATGGCATCTAACCTATTTTTTTCGTTCAACTTTAACGGAATGCCATCAATACTTTTTCGACATTCTTTACAACTCGGTCTTGTAGTTTTTCTTCCCTTTGCATCAGTTTGATTTACATCAAAGTCTTCTAAGTCCTTTTTTAAAATATGGCAAACATTGCAAATTTTATATTTGTGAGTTTTCCCAGTTTTAGTTACATCTAAATAATCAATATCTTCCAGCGATAACGTTAGATTGATCCTTTTTCCAATGAAAAAAACAACTGCAATTTGATTAATAGCATCAATTTCACGAACCACCCCCACGGCGTTAATTGGGACACTTATACCACTCTTTCTTGAAATTACAAAATCTTCAATTTTTATCATGAAAACAACTCACTAATATTTAGTTCAAGTGCATTAGCAATTTTTTCAATATTAATAAGTGTAATATTTTTCTCCGCTCGTTCAATCATGCCAATATAAGTTCTATGCAAGTTAGATTTAAAAGACAACTCTTCTTGCGATAAACCACGTTCTTTGCGTATTTCACGGACTTTATTACCAAATTGTATTAAAATTTTTTTCTTTGGGTTCATTGCTAATTAAAGTATGCAAAGTTACTTCTCATAAATATTAGTTGCAACATACTATAGTTAGCATTTTTTTATTGAATTGAATTTTCTCTCAATCTTCCTTCTCCGCCACCGCCTTCGGAAAACGCCCTTTGCGAAATACATTCCGCTTTGTAACTTTTCCTTTCCGCAGGGCGCGCTGCTCTTCCAAAGGTAGGGCATAGATTTCTTGGCAGGCTTCGGAACAGCAGCCGTTGTACTTTTCGGCGCAGGCGGGGCACTGGATAAAAAGTATGTGACAGGCTTCGTTTTTGCAGTTGGTGTGTGTATCAAAAGGATTGCCGCATTGGTGGCAGTGGGCAATAATCTCGTGTCCTACGCTTTCGCCCATGCGCTCGTCGAATACGAAGTTTTTACCAATAAATTTGTTTTCCAAATCGTTTTTTTCAATGTCGTGGGCGTATTTTATAATACCACCTTCCAAGTGAAATACATTTTTAAAACCTTTGTGCTTAAACCATGCGCTGGCTTTTTCGCAGCGAATACCGCCCGTGCAATACATCACCAAATTTTTGTCTTCATTTCCTTTTAGCATATCTTCGATAATGGGCAACGAATCGCGAAATGTGTCCACATCGGGCGTAATAGCTCCTTTAAAATGTCCTATTTCGCTTTCGTAATGATTGCGCATATCCACCAAAATAGTATTTTCTTGCGCAATAATTTCATTGAAATTGGCGGCATCTAAATATCTTCCGGGTTTTGAGGCATCAAAAAGTGCATCGTCCAAACCATCGGCAACAATCTTGGAGCGTACCAATATTTTTAGTTTAAAAAAGGACTTTCCGTTGTCTTCTACGGCAATATTGAGGCGCACATTTTCCAAAAAGTCAATGTTGTTGAGGAAGGTTTTAAAATCTTCCATGTGTTCGTTAGGAACGGAAATTTGTGCATTAATACCTTCGTTGGCAACATAAATGCGCCCCATAACACCCAATTCTTCAAGGTGGAGGTACAAATAATCTCTAAAAAGTTGCGGATTGGCAATTTGCGCGTAGCGATAAAAAGAAATGGTAGTACGTGCTTCTTGGTTTTCGAGCATTTTTTGTCGCAGCTCGTGGCGATTAATTTTATTGTGTAACTGTTTCATACTGCGTATAAGTATGGTTATGAAATAATTGCAAAATTACAAAAATATCTTGTACGCAGGTTTTACAAATAATGGCGAAATGCCTATATTTTGTGTTATTTTTTCGGCAAAAGTAATTGTGTGGGCGAAATGTCGGCGCAGCGAAAATGTTTTTTAGGGCAAGCCTTGTAGCCGTGCAATCCGCAAGGGCGACAAGGTAAATTTTCGGTGCTTTGTATCACTTTTCCGTCATCGGAGAGCGGCGTGAAACCAAAGTCGGGAATGGTGGAGCAGAAAATTGCCCGCACGGGTGCGTTCATTGCCGAAGCTAAGTGCAAGGGTGCCGAGTCGTTTACATAGTTCATTTGCGCGCGCTGCATCACTACGGCAGATTGGCGCAAATTTATTTTTCCGCTGAGATTAATGGTATTTGTGCGCTGGGAATTTTCGGCAATAAAATGACACAATTCGTAATCTTCTTTGCCGCCGAGCAGCAAAACAGGCATTTCGGCTGGCAGTATTTTGAGAAAATTAGTCCACGCCTGCGGCGGATATTGCTTGGTGAACCACACCGAAGCCGGCGCAATGCTAATGTATTTTTCGGGCAGCGGCGGCAGTGTTGCTATATCTTTTTGTTGCGGGAAAATTTGTGGTTTATTGCGTGTGCGAAAAGGACTTACGGCATACGCCAAAGACAACAAGCGGTCTATTTCGTGGGTTTGGGCGTTGTATTGATGCGGCAGTTTGTGGGTAAAAAAGATAGAAAAGGGGTTTTTGCGAAAGCCTACTTTGGTTTTTGCACCGGAAAAAGCGGTTAAAAAACCCGTTGCGCCGAAACGTTGGGCATTGAAAACGATGTCGTATTTTTCGTGGCGAATTTGCTGCAAGAGTTGGCGGAGTTGGAAATATTTTTGCTTTTTTTTATCCCAAATCCATATTTTTCGCAAATGCGGATGCTCCGCCAGCAAACTTTCATTGCCTTTGCGTAGCAAAAAATCGATACTGTCTTGCGGATAGTGCTGCTGCCAAAACTGCACCAAGGAAGTAGCCAAAATGACATCGCCGATAAAAGCCGTTTGAATAATGAGAATTTTTGCCAAAACTAATCTTTGCGTACTAATTTGAATAAGAGAGCATTGACAACAGCCATTACGAGGCTAAAAAGCAAGGCAACCCAAAAACTGCTGAGCTGGAAACCGCTCACAAAATAATCGGCGAGGTAGAGCATTAGTGCGTTGATGACCCACATAAACAAACCGAAGGTGATAACCGTAACGGGAAAGAAAATTATGTTGGCGATGGGTTTTACGAGTGTATTGATAATGGCTAAAACTATGGCTAAAATAATGGCATCTGTGGGGCGATTGAAGGTAGCTCCGGGCAGCAAATAAGCCGTGAGGTACAGTGCCGCCGCATTGATGAGAATATTGATGACGGTGTTCATAGGTTTTTGCCCCAAAATTACAGGGATTTGGCGAATTTTGCTGTGTGGTAGGGGAAATTTGTTGTTTTTAACTAATTTTTTTACATTCGGTCATTCTTGCATACAAATAGTGTCAATGCTAAAATTCGACATTAAAAATATTTAGATTTGGTGAAAAAATAATCCCCCAACCGATGTCAGCCGGAAAAAGATATTTAAAAATAAGCAAAGATATTCCTTGGCGAAAGTTCTTTTTTGTCCTTGCGCCGTTTATTTCACTTTACATCATTTTATTTTTAGAACTGGATGCTGAAAAACCTACAGTTACTTATACGCTGGCAGTTGCTGTATGGATGGCACTTTGGTGGCTCACAGAAATTGTTCCGCTTGCTATAACATCTCTTTTGCCAATAGTGCTTTTCCCAATCTTGGGGATAATGGATGGTAAAAATGTATCTGCTACGTATTTCAATGATGTGATTTTTATTTTTATAGGTGGTTTTATTGTTGCGTTAGCCATTCAAAAGTGGAATTTGCACAAGCGTATTGCCTTAATAATATTGCGTTTAGTAGGTGTTAGTAAAGGAAAAATACTTTTTGGATTTATGTTCGCTTCTGCATTTTTATCCATGTGGATTTCAAATACTGCTACTGCTATGATGATGGTGCCGATATTACTTTCTGTAATTACAAAACTGGAATGGATAAACGGGAAAAAAAATATACGGCATTTTTCTGTCGGAATGCTCCTTGCCATAGCTTACGGCTGTTCAGTTGGTGGCATCGCAACATTAATAGGAACTCCGCCAAATCTTGCTTTTTCCAGAATTTTTGCAATGAGTTTTGCAAATGCCCCCGAAATATCGTTTGCCGAATGGTTCATTTTTGCTTTTCCGCTTGCGGTGTTCATTTTTATAGTTGTTTACACTTACCTTTATTTTGTTTTTATCAAAAAAGGTCCATCGTGGCAAAACATCACAGCATCGGATTTGGATAAGGAGTACAAGGAATTAGGCAAACCATCGTATGAAGAAAAGTCCGTGTTGATTGCATTTATTATTTTAGTTCTTTTATGGTTTTTAAGGGCAGATATCAATTTTGGATTTATCAATGTAAAAGGATGGTCTAATTTATTTGCAAAACCAAATTACATCAACGATGGTACTGTAGCTATCCTTGTGGCTATTGCTTTGTTTGTTATTCCTACAAAACAAGAACAAGGGAAATACCTGATGGACTGGAAAGCGGCAGAAGATATTCCTTGGGAGATTATATTATTGTTTGGCGGCGGATTTGCTCTTGCTGCGGGTTTCAAAGAGTCGGGTCTTTCGCAGTGGATTGGCGAACAACTTTCGTGGATAGGCAGTTTGCATCCGATAATCGTTATTCTCGTTATTGCGCTTATGGTAACGTTTATTACCGAATTGACATCGAATATGGCAACCGTGAGTACTTTTTTGCCGATTCTTGTCGGTCTTTCCTTGTCGGTAAATATAAATCCTCTGCTGTTTATGATACCTGCCACTATTGCCGGTTCAATGGCATTTATGTTGCCCGTTGCTACTCCGCCCAATGCGATTGTTTTTTCTACAAATAGGATAAAAATTTATGAGATGGCAAAAACAGGATTTGTTCTCAACCTTATTACTGCAATTATTATAGCAATAGTAGTGTACTTTTGGGGAGCGGCTACCTTTGGAATTGATATGAACGCGATGCCAAATTGGGCGAAGTGAGTGCAAAACCGCAGTTTTTGGGCTAAATTTTTTTCCAAGGCTTCAAAAATTTTTAACGCCAAAAAACTGCTATACGGCGAAAAAAGATTTTTACCTTTTTTAATACGCAATAGCTATTCCATTTTGGTATTATATTGTTTGTTGAGGTTTGTTTTTTTGGTGTTTTTTGAAAAGTGTACGGATTAAGCTGACGATTAAGTTTGCTACGAACATTATTTGGCTTACGAATGCCAATAGAATAATTGTGAGCATAATTTGCTCAGGTAATGAGTTTATGTCAAAATAAGTATAAAATATACCTTTAAATATTAGATTAACGGTTTCAGTTAAGAGGAAACTTGAAATAGTAGTTATTATATGAAATGCCGTTATCCATCGGATAAGATTTATGTCTTTCGCAAGCCAGTAGATAATTCCAATTATTCCTAAGATTGTTGAGAGAAAAATTCCAATATAAATTGGTGTATTTATGGCGTGTATTTCTTGCAATGGAAATTTGATGTTGATTTTTTTATATTTACAAGATTAATTATTTGTGCCATTACCGACTCTCTCGCGTTGTTCTTCTTACCCAATGCGAGGCAAAATAGCCGGCAGGAATGTTATTCTTCGTTAAGATACCACTCCGTATCCCAATTATCCTCAATGAGTTTATCAATATCGCGGCGGTCTTTTTTGGTCGGTCGTCCTTCGCCGCGCTTGCGCTGAAAAACCGGCATTCGCTGAATAAAAGCAGCATCTAAAGTTTTTTCTTTGGGCGGCGGTGGCGGCGACAAATCTTCAAAGCACTCTGCCGCCAATTCTGCCGAAACCCGTTTTTCGATAATTTGGGTACACTGATAAATAATTTGCTGTTGCTCCTTTTTTATGTGTACCGTTTCGCCTATTTTCAATAAATACGAAGGTTTTATGCTACTGCCGTTTATTTTTACTTTTCCTGCATTGCAGGCATCGGTGGCGAGGCTGCGCGTTTTAAACACACGCACCGCCCAAAGCCATTTATCAATGCGCGTTTTTTCTAAGGTAGCCATTTTTCATTATTTTTAATAGTACTTTTCTTTTGATTCATCAAATTGCTTGTAATTCATTTTTCCTTTAAACTCATTAGAAGAAGTTGTATTATCGAATCCAAATGTAACCCTCATTTTTGTTTCATAATCTCCTTCAAATAATTTACAAGATGTAATGATAATTTCGTTGGGAGGTAAAAAGTAATTTGTCAATCCTGTTCCACAACGATAAATATAGGGTTTTTGAATTGGTTTCCAATTCCCTGAGTTGTCCTTTGCTTCTATTATCAATGGAATATATTCGCCATATCCTACATCCAAAGTGTCTTTTGTTTTGTTCTTAACGAATACCGGATAAGATTTTATTTCTCCCCTATAATTTTTTTTCTCTTGTTTATCTTCTTCATTGTCTATTTCCTTAGGGTCATTTTCATAATTTAAAGGCGGCGGCGGAAGTGAGATTGAAAATTTATTTACCGAACCTATAATTTGAGAAGTATCAACATAAATTTCCAAATCGTTAGAATCTGGGTCTTTATACTCTTGCCAATCCATTGTCCTATATTCAATTTCGTCAGACCAATAATTTAATAGGATTGAATTTTTAGCTACGCCTATATACGTTGGATGAAATTCAGCTATTGTAATAGAATTTGCCGTATCAAGTAACAATTTGTTTTTAAATGTGTCAATTAATTCAATTGAGTTAATGTCTATTTTGGGATTATTAATTGGCTTATTTGACGAATTTTGACAACCCCAAATCAAAATCGTCATTCCATAAATTGTTTTTTCCATGATGACTTTTTTTGGGCAATTAGTATTGTATTAAAGGGTGAAAAACCAGCCTTTTGTTTACAATCAGTAACAATAATTACCTAAAACTACGTCTTTTTTACTAAAGTTTCATATCATCTATGGTCTGCAAAAAGGCATTTACCTTACCAATACTACTTTCTACTGCTTCGGCTGAAAACGGCGAATGGAGTTTGGCTTCTTGTACCAAATTCAAAAACGGTAAAGAACCACCCAAGCGGCAAAGATACAAGTAGTCTTTAAAAGCATGGCTTGCATTGTTTTGCGATTTATCCCAAAACTGAAAAGCGCAAATTTGTGCCAAAGTATAGTCGATGTAGTAAAAAGGCATTTCGTAAATATGTACTTGGCGTTGCCACATACCGCCGTTTTGCAAATGCGAAATTTCGTCATACACATTCCAAGGCAAGTACTTTGCTTCAATTTTTTGCCAACATTCTTTGCGCTCTCGAGGAGTCATGTTCGGATTTTCGTACACACAATGCTGAAACTCATCGACTGCTACGCCATAGGGCAAAAACAAAATGCTATCGCTCAGGTGTGTAAAATAGTATTTGGTAGTATCTTCTTTGAAAAAACTGGGAATCCAGGGCCATGCAAAAAACTCCATGCCCATAGAGTGAATTTCGGCAGCTTCGGCGGTGGGCCAAAGGTATTCGGGAATATCAAAATGACGGCTTTCATATACCTGAAAAGCGTGTCCTGCTTCGTGGGTAAGTACATCAATGTCGTGTGCCGTACCATTAAAATTACTGAAAATAAACGGAGCTTTGTAGTTGGGCAAATACGTACAATAACCGCCGCCGGCTTTTCCTGTTTTATTTTCCAAATCCATCAATTCGCCTTCTTGCATAAAATTGAAAAATGCGTCTGTTTGCGGCGAAAGTTCTTCGTACATTTTTTTGCCTTGCGCAATAATCCAAGCAGGGTCGCCTTTGGGCGTGGGATTGCCGGAAGTGAATTTTATTTCAAAATCGTAGGTTTGCGGGTGTTCAATGCCAATGCGCTTTGCCTGCCGCTTGCGCAATTCCGCAGCGAGGGGCACTACAAAACGATGAATATTTTCTCTAAACTGCGCAACATCTTGGGCGGTGTAGTCGGAGCGAAACATACGGTCGTAGCCTAATTGTACAAAGTTTTTGTAGCCTAATTTGGTCGCAATGTTATGGCGTATTTTTACCAATTGGTCGTAAATTTCATCAAATTCTGCTGCATTTTCTTCAAAAAACTGCCAGTAGGCAATAGTCGATTTCCGGCGAACAGCTCGGTCGGGCGATTGCATAAAGGGCTTTAGTCCTGTAAGATTATACACTTCGCCTTCGTAGGGAATTTTTGCGGTTGAGGTCAATTTTAAATACTTGCTGTTGAGCTGGTTTTCGTGTATCAAATCCTCAATAACTTCCGGTTTGAAAATTTTTAAACTCAACTCAGCTACCGTAAAAAGTTGTTTTCCCCAATGTGCTTCTAAGTCTTTTTTGAAAGGAGAAATGACCAACTGTTGGTAAAATTTGGTTACAATATCTTGAAACAAAGGTGAGTTTTCATCGAAAAAAGTATTTTCTGTTTCATAAAAATCGTCCGTTACATCCAGTGAATGTCGAATAGATACTAAGGTGCGCATCGTTTCAAAATCGTTGCGGAGGGTGTTTATTTCATGGACGATAGTATTTAGTGTATCAATCGTATCAGCCGCCGCCATTTTTTCTAAAAGTGCATCAAATTGTTTAACCGTTTTTTCCATATCAGGGCGTTGATAGGAATAATCGTGAAATGTTACTTGTGTTTTTATCAATGACATAAAATAATTATTTTCTTGCGCAAATTTACAGCAAAATAAAGGAAATAGTGTATAAATGGCGTAATAGTATCAAAAATCAGCCCTAAATTTGGCTAATCTTAATTTTTTTTAAAATATTAATAAAAATAATGGACATCAATTTACAATCTTACAGGGCAGTAGTGTGTGGTAGTACACAGGGAATTGGTTTAGCATCTGCACAAATGTTGGCGAGCTTGGGTGCAAGTGTTATTCTTTTTGCCCGAAATGAAGCAAAAATGCAACAAATAGTATCGGAACTAAGTACCCAAAATGGACAAAAGCATACTTACTTGTGTGCCGATTTTTCTAAAGTGGCGGCAGTAGAAAAAGCCTTACAAGATTTTTTAGCCAAAGACACTGCGCCCGTTCATATTTTGATAAACAACACCGGCGGTCCTGCGGGAGGACCTATCGCAGAAGCTCCGCTTTCGGCATTTAGCGATGCTTTTGAAAAACATGTATTGTGCAATCAAGCCATTGTGCAAGCATTATTGCCGCGCATGCAGCAAGCAGCCTACGGGAGAATAGTCAATATTATTTCTACTTCCGTAAAAGCTCCCATCAATGGTTTGGGTGTTTCCAATACTATCCGCGCCGCTGTTGCCAACTGGGCAAAAACATTAGCCAATGAAGTGGCACATTGGGGAATTACTGTAAATAATGTATTGCCCGGCTACACCGAAACACAAAGGCTCACCAGTATTATCTACAACAAAGCCCAACAACAGCATTTGGATACTGCGCAAGTAGCCGATTCCATGAAAGCTGGTGTTCCGATGCAACGATTCGCCCGTGCCGAAGAAATTGCTTCGGCGGTAGCTTTTTTGTGTACACCTGCTGCTGCTTACATCAATGGCATCAACTTGCCCGTTGATGGCGGAAGAACAGATTGTTTGTAAAAAAAATTGCCGAGAAAATAGGTCTGAAAAACAGAAATGTTGTTATTGTTTACGCTTCAGATGTTTCTTCAGTAGCATCGCTGGGCGTTTCTTCGCTCGAAAGCAAGTCTTTTTCTTTGAGGATGCTGTACCAACGGATAATTTTTTTGATGTCGCTGGTATAAACTTTTTCGACATCGTGTTCGGGTACAACTACCAAAAAGTAATCGCGCAAATCTTCCGTGCGACCATTTGCGTGCGGCAAATCTACCTTGCCATCATTGGCTAACATCCGTTCAAAAACCTCTTTTAGGGGGATAGTATCGGTTTGTGTATAAACGGTGATGTTTTCTAACATAGAAAATGCATGATTGCGCGACGAAATAAAACGAACGCTGTCGTCTTCTAAGTTGCGAACAATAATGCCATTGTTTTTAGTGGATTTTAGCTCGTGTAAGCCGGATTTTCCGCTAATGGATAAGATGTTTGTTATTTTCATAATAAGTTAAAAATTTGCGCGCAAATTTATCTAAAGTTTTTTTACAGTAGTAAAAATGGGAAAAAATAAATTGCGAACAGTAGTTAAAAAAATGTCCGAGTTTTTATAAAATAGGGCAACCAATAGAGTTTTTCGTTAAAGTGTTCTTTTAAAAAATACCAAATATGTTTCAATTGTGGCGTTCCATAGTAGTCGTGAATACAATCTTTACACGTGTGTTCAATTATTTGTTGTCGATAGTGTAAATTTTGTTCATTCCAAAATATTGCTTCGCCCGTATCTTGGCGCAGGCTACCAATTTTGTCGCTGGCAACCGCACAATAGTACAAGTCGCCGCGCGAGTCCAAAGTAATGCCTTTTTCTTTCCAATTGCAACCCAAGAGCCGTTCGGTTTTTGGCGCAGCTAATTGGTGATAAATGGCAAAGTACTTGAACGATTCGTAAAAAGAACGTGCCGAAAAATAGCAGGCATGGAAAAATTCTTTTGCCGACTGCTTTTCTTTTTGATGGTATAAATTAAAATTGTCACTTAAAATGTCACTTTCTATGCGTTTATTTTCAATTCCCAAGCGATATTTTATCGGAATATTTTGCCTTTCCGCATACACCACCAATTCCGAAAGTGCATCAACATTTTGCCGGATTACCGTACAGCCTACGTCTAAACTGTCGCAATATTTGTTTTTTTCGTTTTGCAGCGTGCGGATACTTCCATCGGTGAGTTTAAAAACCTTGAGTCCGCGCACTGTGTTGTGTGTTTCACCGTAGCCATCTAAGGAAATAGACACGTGAAAATGAATATTGTGGGTTTTGCAAGTAGCGTACATCAGTTCCAACTGCTTAAAAAGCTGTTTTTGGTTAAAACCATGCGAAATGATGTTAAGCGATTTTAGTTTGGGAAGTTTTGCCACAATCACCTCGGCAAATTCGTGCAGGTTTTTCACCAAAGTAGGTTCACCACCGTTTATTCCTACAATTTCTACTTCCGAAAAAAGCGGGTCAGTCAGAAAATTGGCAAACTCTTCTACGTTCATTTCGTTGCTGTAATCCATATTCCAAATATTGCACATCACACATTTGCTGTTGCAGTTGTAGGTAATAGGAAGCTGAATTACTTTGGGTTTCAGTTTGCGCAAGCCTGTTTCTTCGCGCCATTTTGCGGCAAATAATATCTTGGCACTTTGCAGCAGATTTCTGCTCTGTTCATTTTGCTGTAATTTTATGCGCAGGTTCTTTAATAATGACACAAAGAATAGTTTTTTGGCGGTAAAATTAATTGAATTTAGTAGGATACAAAAAAGAGTTTTCCCGTTTTTTAACGCCAAAGCCTGTATATTTGTTCCAACGATTGTAGTTTTATGAAAATAACAATAATTGGTTGGTATGGCACAGAAACCCTTGGCGACAGAGCTATTTTGGCAGGTATTATTGCCTTGTTAAACGACTGTTTCTCCTCTTTTGAAATAGCTTTGGGTAGTTTATATCCTTTTTTTACCGAAAGAACATTGGCAGAAGATGAGGAACTGTATGCTGCTTTTTGTGGAAAAAAAATCAACATTCAGCTTTTTGATTCCCGCAAGATAAAAGAATTGGAACAAGCCATTCGCCAAAGTGATATGTTGATAATGGGCGGCGGACCCTTGATGCACATTCATACCATGTTTATGGTGGAATATGCCTTTAAGTATGCCCGAAAACAGCACAAAAAAACCATGATTATGGGTTGTGGCATTGGTCCTTTGGAAAAGCGTATGCACCAGCGTTCGCTGCTGAAGATATTTGCCAACAGCGATGTTGTTGTTTTGCGCGATAAGGCTTCGGCGGAATTTTACCGACAATTAGACAAAAAAGCTCGTCCTGTGTTGGAGGCAATAGACCCTGCGGTGCGTTGTTTGATGGATTACAAAAGTAAAAACTATTATTTTGAAAAAACAACACCTTTTGTTGCCATCAATTTCAGGGCATTTCCTTCAGAATATAATACGGCGTTTGACAAGCAGACTTTGACGGATTCTCTGTTGGCGTTTGTAGGGCAAATATGTAGGCAATTTCCCGAACATGTGGTTCGCTTAGTGCCTATGCACTATTTTCATATCGGCAATGACGACCGAATGTTTTTACATCAGCTGCGTTTTGATTTGGCAGCAGCGTTTCCACAAGTAGTGGTACAAAATGAGCCCTTGAGCCTTTTTGAAACGATGCAGCTTTTTGCGCATGCCGATGCTAATGTTGGTATGCGTTTTCACGCGGTGGTTTTTCAAACTATTTTGCAGGGGAATAATTACATTTTGGATTATACCGACCCGACAAAAGGAAAAATTATTGGCTTTTTGCGCGATATTGAAGCGGAGCGTTTTTACCGAAACCGCTACGTAAATTTGCAAAACCAACCCCAATCGTGGAGTTTCGACCCAAATATTGAAAATTTTACCGTAAATACAGCCTTGCTGGAAGAAAAACTGGCAGTATATCCACAGGCAATTGATGAAATGCTTTTGTAAGGTGACAATGTTTATGTTTTAAGAGCGATTATTGAATCGTTTTATTGTAATAAATTTAATTAAATAAATTTAAAATTTTTTCTAAAACTTCCACGCAATAGAAACGCTGGGCAGCAAAGGCAACTGGTAAATTTTTTCTAAGGTGATGCGATTTATGTAAAAAATATTGTCGCGATTGTAGAGATTCGTTACGCTGGCGGTAGCTTCTAAAGTGCTGTGCTCTCCAAAACGAAACTCTTTTTTGAGCGAAACATCTAAACGATGATAATAAGGCAAGCGTCCTGCGTTGAGTTTGTCTTCATAAATAAGCCCCAAATCGCCGTTTTGGCTTACATAATCGGTGGAGATGCCATCAGAAAAATTTATTTCTTCATAAAAACCTTCGGTACGCGTAAAAGGAAAGCCCGAACCTAAGTTCCAGCGCGCGCTAAGTTCCCAATCTTTGCGTTTGCCCAACTGATAAGAACCCACAAAATTGAGGTTGTGCCGTCTGTCGAAATGCGGATAATAAGTAAGTTCTCCATCTGTTCTGGTGACAAAAGACAAGGAGTAAGCCGTCCACAAATACAAGCGATTGAGTTCGTATTTAAACAAAAAATCGACACCATAGGCATCGCCCGTTTCTACAATAAAGTCGGGGTCGTTAGCAAAAAGTTTTTCCCGATTGAGATTTACTAATTGCGTAAAATCTTTGTAATAGCCCTCAATATTTACATCAAAATTATTGCTTATATCATATTCAAAACCCGCAATAGCGTGCCAAGCCGTTTCCAAATTACTGCTGTATTTGTTTCCTTCGCGGTCGGTGAGCGAATATTCCGGCAATGACAAAAATCCGGTGAAAAGATTTACCACATCACGGTCGGATTTGGTAGAAATGAAGTTTTGCGAGTATCTGCCTCCGGCAAATTTCAAGCGAAAGCGGTCATTTACATTGTACTTAACGCCCAAACGCGGCTCCAAACTTCCGGTACTCAAAGAAGCGTAATAATTAAAACGAATACTCGGCTCAATAACCAACTTATTGAACTGTTGCTTATATACGGCAAAGCCGCCAATTTCGGAAGTGTTTTGGTTTTGTTCAATTTTAAGCCCCGTACTGTTGGTAAAAGCAAAATCGGTGCGGAAACCACTTGCATCAAAGCCGTAGTTGATACTTCCTTTTGGCAAAAAATATTTAAAATCCAAGCCAAAAGTGAAACCGCCAATACTGCTGGTACGCGGCTTGATAGCATCTGCTTCGAGCAGACTTATATCGTATTTGGAGTACGAAAACTTACCATTCATAATTAATTTCGACTGATAAGGCACTAATACAAAATTTCCGCCCGCTCCGGTAGATTTCCAATCATAATTGGCATCGTTGGAAAAATGCACCGCATCGTTAAAATTAAAACCAAAAAAGTTGAGTTTGGAGCCTGTTTTAGTATTAAAAGCAATTTTTCCATAAAAATCATTGAAAGTGTAGGGCAGTTTTCCTTCGTCATTGATGTACTCATAAAAAACAGGCGAAGTGCGGTCTAAGTAAGAGTTTTTGTAGCTGAGTACATAGCTGAGGCTGCTGCCGTTGTCGCGCATTTTCACCAAAGGTCCGTTTAGGGTAGCACTTGCCAAAAACGGTCCCACCGAAACTTTTCCTTCGTGGCGTTTTTTGTTGCCGTCTATGGTCGTCACGTCTATCACCGCCGACACGCGCCCGCCGTAATAAGCATTAAATCCTCCGGTAAAAACTTCTACATTCTTGATAATCTCCGTATCAAACACCGAAAACAAACCAATGGAGTGAAAAGGATTATACACCGTAAGCCCATCAAGGAGTACTTTTGTCTGAATGGGCGAGCCGCCTCGAATGTAGAGCTGTCCGCCTTGGTCGCCCGTAAACGTAACGCCCGGCAATATTTGCAGGTACTGCGCCAAGTCCGGCTCACCGCCGATGCTCGGAATTTTGGTGATTTGCTTAGGCGAAATTTTGATAACCGATGCTTTGATTTCCGTGCGGCTTTCTTCTTTTTGCGCCGAAATTTCTATCGTTTCCAAAGAAACACTTTGTTCGCTGAGAAAAATATTCTGGCTGGCAATTCTGTTGGCGATAATCTCAATCTCCGTGCGTATCGTATCGTAGCCGATATACGTAGAAACAAGGGTATATTTTCCTACCGGAATTTTGGTAATAGAATAAAACCCATTTACATCCGTGCTGGAGCCGTAAGTAGTGCCTTCAATAAAAACATTCGTAAATATAATTGGCTCGCCGCTGGCAGTATCGTACACATAGCCGCGCACGTCGCCTGTTTGGGCAAATACATTGACAGCGCACAGCCATATGGCACACAGAAAAAAGAAGCATTGGTAAAAAAATCGCATATACGTGTAAGTTTTGGAAAAATTGTTAAGCGTAAAGCTACTATTTAATAGTATTATGTTGAAATTTTTTAATTTTTTTAGGAAATAGCTTTTTCTACTTGAAAAGTGTGGGTAAATATACAGGTTTTGTTCGCAAAAAAACGAAAACAAATATTCATAAAATTGTCAAAATTTTAGAAAAAGAGGATAAATTGAAAAAGAAATCATTGATGATAAATTATTTTTAAACGCTCAAAAAATACTATCTTCCCCATCAAAAAAATGCTGTACGTTGTTCCCACACCTATTGGCAATTTGCAAGATATAAGTTTTCGCGCACTCGAAGTGCTGAAAAGTGTTGATGTTATTTTAGCCGAAGACACTCGCACCAGTGGTCATTTATTAAAACACTTTGCCATTCAAAAGCCGCTTCGTGCACACCACGCCCACAACGAACACCAAAGTATCGAAAAAATTATTGCCGAAATGAAAACCGGCACCACTTTCGCTTTGATAAGTGATGCTGGAACGCCGGCAATTTCCGACCCCGGATTTCTCATTGTTCGGGCAGCTATTCAGGCAAATGTAAAGGTGCAATGTTTGCCCGGAGCCGTTGCTTTTATTCCCGCTTTGGTAATGTCGGGTTTGCCCTGCGACCGTTTTGTGTTTGAAGGTTTTTTGCCCCACAAAAAAGGACGGCACACCCGCTTGCAAAACTTACAAAACGAAACAAGAACCATTATTTTTTACGAATCACCTTACCGCGTGGCAAAGTTATTGGAGGAAGTTTGTACTTATTTTGGCACAGAACGTTTGGTTTCTGTCAGTAGGGAAATAAGCAAAATATACGAAGAAACCTTGCGCGGAACAGCCCAAGAAGTATTAACGCACTTTGAAAATACTGCCCCCAAAGGTGAATTTGTAATAATAGTAGCCGGCAATAATACCAAAATTGAATAATGATTGCGTATTAGAAAAGGAAAGCACATCATCATTTACGCAATTTTCGCGCAGTTTTGGTATAATTCGCAGTGAAATGCTAAATTTTTACATTTTCCAACATGTCGTTCACCATTGAACTGAGCGTGAATTTGGGCTGCCAGTGCCAGTCGTTGCGCGCTTGCGAGTCGTCGATACTTTGTGTCCACGAGTCAGCAATTTCCTGCCGAAAATCGGGTTTATACGTAATAGAAAAATCGGGCAAATATTGTTGGATAGCAGCTGCCAAGTCTGCGGGCGAAAAACTCATTCCGGCAATATTATAGCTGCTTCGCACGCGAATATCTGCTGCCGGAGCCTCCATCAGTTCTATACACGCACGAAGCGCATCGGGCATATACATCATCGGAAGGATAGTGTCTGAGCGGAGAAAACACTGATATTTATTTTCTCTTTTTGCCGCATAAAAAATTTCTACGGCATAATCCGTTGTGCCACCGCCGGGCAATGTTTTGTAACTAATTAAGCCCGGATAGCGCACGCTGCGAATATCTAAGCCTTTTTTCAGAAAGAAATAATTTACCCACATTTCTCCGGCAAGTTTGCTAATGCCATAGGCAGTTGTAGGATTGAGAGTAGTGTTCTGTGGTGTGTTTATTTTGGGCGTATCGCTACCGAAAATAGCAATACTGCTGGGCCAAAATATTTTTTTGATACCCTTTTCGGCAGCAATTTCCAATACGTTAAAAAGACTTTCCATGTTGAGATTCCAAGCAAATTTGGGATTGGTTTCGCCTACTGCCGACAGAATAGCCGCCAATAAATACAAGTGCGTTACCTTATATTTGTCTATCACATAAGCCAGTTTTTCTTTGTCGAGTACGTTTATGTGTTCGTACAATCCAGGCGTTTCTATGAGTTTGCGCTCATCGGCAATATCCGAAGCAATTACCTGATTTTCGCCATAAATTTCTCGGAGCGAAGCGGTGAGTTCGGTGCCTATTTGCCCTAAAGCACCCAATACTAAAATGGTATCTTTTGCCATTATTTTTTTCTGCAAAAGAATAAAAAAAAACGCAGAAAGAGAATACTTCTTTTAGCGAAGCAGAAATATATTCTGTACCAACAAGCCCTACTTACAAATTACTCTAATAATGGTATTAATGATGTAAAATGTTTTGCAATCATTGTTTAGGTATTAATTTTGAAGGTTTTATATAAAATTTGCTATTTTTATCGCAAAAAAAACGCAAAAGCATGTCCCATAAATTACCTTGCCAACATTGTAATTCGGATTGTGTCACGAAAGTGTATAACGAATCGGGTGAGGTATTTTGCTGCACCGGATGTAAGCAGGTTTACGAAATTTTACAAAACAATAATTTATGCGATTACTATCGGTTTCAGGAAGGAACATCAAAGGTAGTAGGCTCATCTAAACTATTGGACGATTACAGGTATTTGGATACAGAAAACATTCGCAAACAACTGTTGCGTTTTCAGCAATCCGACAAAGCTAATGTGAGTTTTTATTTGCCCACTATTCACTGCTCGGCTTGTGTGTGGTTGTTAGAGCGACTTCCGCAATTACAACAAGGAGTTCTCCAATCAAAAATAGATTTTTTGCGCAAAGAGGTGGATATTTGGTTTAATCCTGCGCAAGTGCAACTCAGTGAAATTGCTTTTCTTTTAGGGCAAGTGGGCTACGAACCCAAAATTGACCTCGAAAGTGTATCGGAAAAGGCAAGCAAAAATCCTAATCGGGATTTGTATTTGCGCATCGGCGTAGCCGGTTTTTGTTTTGGCAATATTATGCTGGCGAGTTTTCCCACGTATTTAGACACCCAAAACAGTATGGAGCCGTACTTGATGGACGTGTTTTCGTATGTCAGTTTTGCTTTGGCTTTGGTGGTTGTAGTCTATGCCGCAGCCCCTTATTGGAAAGCAGCATTTATGAGTTTGAAAATGCGCCATTTGGATTTGAATATTCCCATTGTGTTGGGAATGAGCGTATTGTTTTTGCGCAGCACTTACGAAGTGTTTATTGCGCATCAGGCTTCGTATTTCGATACGCTGGCAGGTTTTGTGTTTTTTATGCTATTGGGAAAATGGTTTCAGCAAAAATCTTACGACAACTTGCGTTTTGACCGAGATTACAAGTCGTTTTTCCCCTTGTCGGCGCGCAAAAAAATAAATGACAAATGGATTCCTACGCCTATCACACAATTGCAAAAAGGGGATGAGATACAACTACAACACGGAGATTTGGTTCCTGCGGATGCTGTTTTGCAAGAAGGAATTGCCCAAATAGATTATAGCTTTGTTACAGGTGAGTCGGAAAGGGTGCAGGTGAATAAAGGAGATTTGCTATATGCCGGAGGAAGGCAAATGGGCGGAAAAATAAGTTTGTTATTGGAAAAAGCCCTCAACCAAAGTTATCTGATAAAATTGTGGCAGGAAGTGCCATTTCAGTCGTCAAACAAACCTTTATATGCTACCCTTACCGATAAAATAAGCAAAATATTTGTACCCGTAGTCTTGTCGATAAGTGTAATTGTGGGTATTTATTGGTATTTCAACGAAGTCGATAGAATGTGGGAAATTATCAGTGCCGTGTTAATCATCACTTGTCCTTGCGCATTGTTGCTATCGTCTCCCATTATTTGGGGAAATATTTTGCGCTTGCTGGCAGCCAAAGGAATTTTAATTAAAGATACACAGGCTTTGGAACAACTGTCGGATATCGATTTTATTGTTTTTGATAAAACAGGAACCCTTACCGAAGTGCAAAATGCAATATTACAATATGAAGGCGCGCCACTTTCGGAAGAAGAAAAATCGCTTATTGCTATGGCAACTGTGCAGTCGGGACACCCAATGAGTCGTAGTATTTTTGAAAAATTTAAGACATATATGCCCGAAAAAATGCCTGAAGATGTATTTTTTGAAGAGAGAGTAGGAGCGGGTATTCATTTTAATGTTGCGAGACATTATATTTTTATTGGAAAAAAAGAGCGCAGTGAAAACGGAACTATTATCGTGATAGATGGTAAAGAAAAAGGTGTATTTTTACAAGAAAGAAAAATAAGGACGGGCATAAAGTCATTAATTAACACACTTAAAGGGCTACACTACAAAATAGCGATGCTTTCGGGCGATGGTGTACAAGATGAAAAGATGATGGAAGCAGTATTTGGTGAAAATGTACCCTTAAAATTTGCCTGTAGCCCGTACGATAAGCTGAATTTTATACGTGAAAAACAAGAAAAAAACCATAAAGTAATGATGATTGGCGATGGCTTAAACGATGCGGGAGCATTGAAGCAAAGCGATTTTGGCTTGGCAATAAGCGAGCAAAATTTGCAGTTTTCGCCCGCTTCTCATGCCATTATTGAGGGAAATAATTTGGTAAAAATGCCCGAAGTATTGGCGATTGCCAAAGGCGGAAAAAAACTTATTTATGGAGCCTTACTGATTTCACTTTTATACAATGTAGTGGGAATTTATGTGGCAAGTAGCGGAATGTTATCGCCTTTGTTTGCGGCAATTATTATGCCTTTGAGTTCGGTAAGCGTGGTGATATACGGCATGTTGGGCAGCAATATTTTGGTAAAAAAATACTATTCCCACATAGCGCGTGACATAGCGGATAGTTTGACATTTGCACCACAAAAAACATCCACTAAATTTTCTTTAGATATAAAAACCCAAGTATAATGAGTGTAATTGTTATTTTAATTGTAGCGAGTTTGTTGGTAGCACTAATATTTTTAGGTGCTTTTTTATGGGCAGTTCGCTCCGGTCAGTACGATGATGATTATACTCCTTCATTAAGAATTTTTCACGATGAAACTATAAATAAACAACATGCAAACAAATCTTCAGAACACAATTGAAAAATTTTATTACGATAATCGAATCGTAAAGAATTTTGCCTTAGCTGCCATTATTTGGGGCTTAGTGGGCATGACCGTGGGACTAATAGTTGCACTACAATTAGTTTTTCCGGCACTAAATTTTGATTGGCCTTATACTACTTTTGGTAGGTTGCGCCCGCTTCACACCAATGCCGTAATTTTCGCATTTGTGGGAAATGGTATTTTTATGGGCGTGTATTATTCACTGCAACGCTTGGTAAAAGCCCGTATGTGGAGCGACATGCTCAGCAATATCCACTTTTGGGGCTGGCAATTTATTATTGTTTTAGCCGCCGTTACTTTGCCTTTAGGTATTACTTCTGGTAAAGAATATGCAGAACTTGAGTGGTTTATTGATATTCTTATTGCCCTTATTTGGGTAGTTTTTGGTGCTAATATGATGATGACGCTGGTAAAACGCCGCGAGCATCATTTATACGTAGCAATTTGGTTTTATATTGCTACTTGGATTACAGTAACCGTTCTCCACGTAGTAAATAGTTTTGAGTTGCCCATTAGCATGCTTAAAAGTTACTCCATGTTTGCAGGCGTACAAGATGCTTTGGTGCAGTGGTGGTATGGACACAATGCGGTAGCGTTTTTCCTTACAACACCCTATTTGGGCTTGATGTACTACTTTGTTCCTAAAGCTGCCAACCGTCCGGTGTATTCTTACAAACTTTCTATCATTCACTTCTGGGCACTTATTTTCATTTACATTTGGGCAGGTCCACACCATTTGCTTTATACTGCACTTCCCGACTGGGCACAATCTTTGGGAACCGTATTCTCCATCATGCTTCTGGCTCCTTCTTGGGGTGGTATGATTAATGGTTTGCTCACCTTGCGTGGCGCGTGGGACCGTGTGCGCCAAGACCCTATTCTCAAGTTTTTCTTGGTAGCAGTTACTGCTTACGGTATGGCTACTTTCGAGGGTCCGATGCTTTCGCTAAAAAATGTAAATGCGATAAGTCACTTTACCGACTGGACTATTGCCCACGTACACGTAGGAGGTTTGGGTTGGAACGGATTTTTAACCTTTGGGGTCTTGTATTGGCTCATACCGCGCATTTTTAATACAAAACTCTATTCGCAAAGTTTAGCTAATGCGCACTTTTGGATAGGCACTTTAGGTATTGTGTTTTACGCAGTACCTATGTATTGGGCGGGTTTTGTACAGAGTTTAATGTGGAAACAATTTGCTGCTGATGGTTATTTGGTTTATCCTAATTTCTTGGAAACCGTAACTCAGTTAGCACCTATGTACGCTGCACGCGCTTTTGGCGGCTTTTTGTATTTAAGCGGAGCTATTTTGATGGCATACAATTTACTACAAACTATGGCGAGCGGTAAATTGGTGGCTAATGAAGCTGCAGAATCGGCATCATTGCAGACAAAACCAGTACACTCTGACGGATACTGGCACCGTTGGATTGAACGCCGTCCGGTACAAATGTTGGTGTGGTCGTTGGTGGTGATACTTATAGGTGGTCTTGTAGAAATAGTACCAACGTATTTAATAAAATCGAATATACCTACTATTGCATCGGTAAAACCTTATACACCTTTGGAACTTGAAGGACGCGATATTTATGTGCGCGAAGGTTGCTATGTGTGCCATTCGCAAATGGTGCGACCCTTTAGAGATGAAGTAGTGCGCTACGGCGAATACAGCAAAGCCGGAGAGTTTGTGTACGACCATCCGTTTCAGTGGGGGTCAAAACGCACCGGACCGGATTTACATCGTGTAGGTGGAAAGTACAGAAATTCATGGCATTTCAATCACATGAACGACCCGGAATCCATGTCGCCCGGCTCTATTATGCCTCCTTACTCTTGGCTTATTAAAAATGACTTGAATGTATCGCTTACAGAGAAAAAAATCAGAGCGATGCAAACCTTGGGCGTTCCTTATCCCGAAGGATACGACACACAGGCAGTGGCAGATTTGCAGGCACAAGCGCAAGGAATTGCAGATGACTTGAAAAAAGATAAAATAGAAGTTGCGCCGAACAAGGAAATTGTAGCACTTATTGCGTATTTACAACGCTTGGGTACTGATATTAAAGGTGAAAGCGAAACTGCTTCAAACGCTAAATAGTATTATTATGTACAAAGAAGTTTTAAGAAGTATTGACGGGGTTGATTTTTACGCCAACTTCTCCTTACTTGTATTTATTATTTTTTTCGTAGTGCTTTTTATATGGACCATGCGTTCGAGCAAAAAATTTATGGACAAAATGTCCGAAATGCCTTTGCAAGATGGAAGCATACAAAATGAAAAAGATAGTATTTGATTTTTTTGATAAAACAATAAATAGAGAAAAAATGAAAAATAATTATCATAAATTACTCCTTTGTGTACTGGCGTTTGGCAATACTTTTTCGCTGGTAGCACAAACTGCCGACAATGCTGCGGCACAAGTTCCTGTAGTTTCATCTTGGTTGCAAGATCCTAATCTTCTTATCTATGCCTTGTTGCTTATTGCCATTATTGCGGTGATTGGTGTGGTGTGGACAATGTACAAGGTGATTAATGGCTTGTTAGAAGAGTTGCGCATGCAACACTACAAAGATATTGGCAAATTGGAATCTTATCTTGCCGAGAAAAAAGCTAAACAAAGTACCGCTGCGACTATTATGCACGAACTGACGCAGGCAGTATCTGTTGAAGATGAAAAAAGTATTGAGTTTGACCATGAATACGATGGCATACGCGAATTGGACAATAAACTGCCGCCTTGGTGGGTTTGGATGTTTTATCTTTCCATTGTGTTTGCGGTGGTGTATATTTTTTATTATCATGTGTCCGGCGTTGGAAAATTGCCTTTAGAAGAATTGAAATACTCGCAAGAGCAGGCGGAAATTGCCAAAGCCGAGTATCTCAAAAAAGCGGCAAACCTTATTGATGAAACCAATGTAACGCTCGCCACAGACGAAAGTACACTGGCTTTAGGAAAAGAAATTTATACCACAAACTGTGTGCCTTGTCACGGCGCATTTGGCGAAGGTGGCGTAGGTCCTACTTTTGCCGACCAATACTGGATACACGGCGGTAGTATAAATGATGTGTTTAAAACGGTGAGATACGGCGTACCCAGCAAAGGAATGGTATCTTGGCAAGAGCAAGGTTTGCGCCCCGGCGACATTCGCGCAGTATCAAGCTATTTGCTTCAGTTTCAAGGTACTCATCCCGACAACATGAAAGAACCGGAAGGGAGCTTGTATGTGCCGGGAGGTAAGGACGCGCCTCAGCAAGCTCCCGACTCGCTGCAAACAGCAAGCGTTCAAGAATCTGCGATTTAGCATGTTTTATATAATATAATCTATCAAAATGAAGTGTTTTCAGTATCGGCTGTATAATACTTCATTTTGCTTATTTTATATAAAAAATAAATTAATATAAAAATAAGAGGCATAAGTAAAGCAAGTTACAGAGGAATTGGTTGTTTGAGGCTAACTTCGCCCTTAAAAAGCTAAAACAAAATATGGCAAATTTACAGGAAATTTATGAAGACCAAGAAGGCTTTAGAGACTCGGTAAGCACCATTGACGAACAGGGAAAACGCAAGTGGGTTTATCCTAAAAAACAAACCGGATTTTACTATAAATGGCGCAATATTGTAGCCTATATTTTGCTGGCGTTCTTGCTGATAGCTCCTTATTTGCGCATCAATGGTTTGCCTTTGTTGCAAATAGATATTATTGGGCGAAAATTTATTTTTTTCGGCAATATCTTTTGGCCTCAAGATTTTTATCTGTTCTTTTTGTCCATGATTATTTTTATTGTGTTCATTGCCTTGTTTACGGCGGTTTTCGGCAGATTGTTCTGCGGCTGGGTTTGTCCGCAAACAATTTTTATGGAAATGGTGTATCGCAAAATAGAGTATTGGATAGAAGGCGATAGTCAGGCACAGAAAAGATTGAACGAAGCGCCTTGGACGCGCGAAAAAATGTTTAAAAAAACCGCCAAACATATACTGTTTTTTGCCATAGCATTTATTGTTGCCAATACTTTTTTATCGTATATTATTGGTACCGATGCTTTGTGGCAAATAATTACCGAACCTGTAGCAATGCACATTGGCGGTTTTTTGACTATCATCGTTTTTAGTTTTGTTTTTTACTTCGTATTTGCCTTTATGCGCGAGCAGGTGTGTACGGTAATTTGTCCTTACGGAAGGCTACAAGGTGTATTGCTCGACCCCAACTCTATTGTGGTGGCGTATGATTTTGAACGAGGCGAGCCGCGTGGTAAAATAAAAAAGAATCAGCTGGAGGGTGAAAAAGGTGATTGTGTGGACTGCGGACTTTGTGTGCGCGTGTGCCCTACGGCGATTGATATTCGCAATGGAACACAGTTGGAGTGTATTAACTGTACCGCTTGTATTGATGCCTGCGATAGCATTATGGATAAAGTAGGAAAACCGAAAGGCTTGATTCGCTACGATAGCTACAATGGCATAAAAAACAAAACAGGTTTGATATGGACAAAACGCCTTTCGGCTTACTCGGCAGTATTGCTAATTCTTCTGGCGATAGTAGGATTTTCGATGGGAAGCAGAACCAAAGTTGCGGCTACGATTTTGCGCACGCCCGGCATGTTGTACCAAGATGTTGATGAGTTTACGGTGTCGAATTTGTACAATATTCAGGTGATTAACAAAACCCAAGAAACTTATCCGATTAGCTTAGAACTTAAAGACCGCCAGGGAAATATAAAATTGGTGGGCGAAAATTGGGAACTAAAACCCGCCGATGTATTGAAAAGTTCTTTTTTTGTAGAATTGAAAAAGGAAGATTTGTCTGCTACCAAAAATAAAATTGAAATATTGGTAAAAGCTAACGGCGAAGTCTTGGACGATGTGAAGACGAATTTTATGGGTCCTATAAAATAATTTTTTTACCTAAAAAAATAAACAATGAAAGTTTCGGGCATGGGTATATTTTTTGTCGTGTTTTTTGGTGGATTTATTGCCATGATATTATTCTTGGTAGTTGCCAGCGTGAGGGAAGATTTTACTTTGGTAACAGACGATTATTATGCGCAAGAAATAGCTTACCAGCAACACATAGACCGCGTACAAAACACCCGAACATTAGAAACGCCCTTTGAATACAATTTCGATAAGGCAAAACAGATTTTATATTTTCAGTTTCCTACATTGGCTACTGCGCCACAAGGGGATATTTATTTTTATCGCCCTTCTGATGCATCTTTAGATTTTAAAGTGCCTATTGCTGCGCCAAACTTTGAACAGCAAATCTCTACCAAAGAACTGCAAATTGGCTACTGGCAAGTAAAAGTTACTTGGTCGCAAGGAGAAACACCGTATTATTACGAGCTAAAACTAACGCTGTAAGCATGGAACTTTGGACAGCCGTAGTGATTGGACTTGGCAGCAGTCTGCATTGTATTGGTATGTGCGGACCTTTGCTGATGGCACTACCGCAAAATTCTTCTTTCGGTTATGTGGCAAAACGCGTGCTGTACAATTTGGGTAGAATTACTACTTACGCGCTCATAGGACTTGTATTTGGCTTTTTGGGAATGGGTTTGCGCTTGGTGGGCTGGCAGCAAGTTTTTTCTATTGCTGTGGGCGTGTTTATGTTGCTCAATGTATTGCTTTCGGGAAAAATGAGTACGTTTCTCGAAAATAATATCCCTTTTCTCGCGCATTTGCAGCGTAAAGTGAGTGCTACTTTCAGCCGATTTATCCATAATGATAGTTTTTATGCTTGGGGAATAATGGGTGCTATCAACGGACTTTTGCCTTGCGGAATGGTGTATATAGCACTTGCCGGCGCAATAAGCACGGGCTTTGTGTGGAAAAGTACTACGTATATGTTCTTTTTTGGTTTAGGTACGTTTCCTTCTATGTTGTTGATGCTGTTTGCAGGAAATTGGTTGCGGGGAAAATTTAGTCATAGTTTTCGCTGGAGTTTGCAAATTATTACCATAGTAGTAGCTGTGTTGTTTATACTGCGCGGCTTAAATTTGGGTATTCCGCTTATTAGTCCTCACTTTGATACAAGTGCGGGTGCGGTGAAACATTCTTGTCATTGATGACTTTATTGTTGCTTATGTATAATAATATGCTATCTCCATATAGGTTCATTGTTCCAATTGTTCAAAAAACCAAGTTCGTAAATTGGAATATTTGGATTTTGATTAAATAAATCAAGAATCTTGCTTTTAATACTATGTCCGGGAGTAACCTTATTACAAAGGTATAGCATCGTCGAAATTATTAAGAAAGGCCTTTTTTTTTGAATAGGTTGTAATGGATGAGAAAACCAAATTTGACTTGGATTATTCAAATTATCAACAGGTATTTTTACCATATTTCGACCCCACAATCTTGAGTGGTGAGCTATAATATTTCTAACATAAGTTATTGCTTCTAACCAACTTGATAATTCACTATGGAAATTTAATCCCATTTCATTAGCTACTGATGATTTCTCGGGTAGTTGGTGTTTCAAATTTTTATAGAACTTAGATAACGTTCCCATTGAGGCAATTTCCAAAATTTTCCAAGCTTCTGGGGCAATATTTGGGTATTTTGTTTTGTGTTCTCTTACGAATAAATATTTCTGGGCTATATCCAAACTCTCTAAGCAAATTGCTCAAGTGGTCAGAATGTTTGCTTACATCCGAAAACAGGCTTGAATCTTGATACCAATTCGTTCCGTAAGTTAGAGATAAATGATATATCATTTTTGTTCGTAAAGCAATTTCAATTCTTTCAATTGCATCGAATAATATTAGTCTTAAATATCGGTCAAAGTTGTAACGTTCGATAACTGTTTCGAATACAGAATCTGGATAAAAAATGTGATTAACTCTGTCCTTCTGCATATCCCACCAATATCCTTTTAGACGGTAATAGCTAATGTGACTAAGGTAATGAGAGGCTTGGTTTTCATCGCTAAATGACATACCCCGGCTTTTCAGAAGAGAAATTTGGTCTGTTATTGTTTTTACGGGTTTCGCCATAGCTATAAAAAAGAATGACCCGCGTGCAGTTCTTATGGTATGCAACACGGGTACTGTTACCACAAAGTAACAAATATTTTTTTAATAAACATTCAATTTTTTTGTTTTATCTACTCCTGCCGATACACTCGCTGCAAGCGTTGGGAAATACCTGTAAGAATTTCGTATGCAATTGTTCCGCAAGCCTCTGCCAAAGATTCGATGGGCGCATTTTCTCCAAATATTTCTACCACATCGCCTTCGCTACATGGCACATTGCTCACATCAATCATACACATGTCCATGCAAATATTGCCAATAGTCGGCACTTTTTTGCCATTGAGCCAAAAATAAACATTCCCATTTCCGGCAATGCGCGGCAAGCCATCGCTGTAACCAATGTTTAGCGTAGCAATACGTTTTTTTTCTTCGAGCATAGTATTTCTGCCATAACCAATACTTTCGCCCGCTGCCACATTTTTTATTTGCACAATTACAGCTTGCAAACTAATGCAGACTTCTAACGACAAGTTTTGCGCGCCCGTATTCACGCCGTATAAACCGATGCCCAAACGAACCATATCCATTTGATAATCCTTAAAATTGACAATGCCTGCGGTGTTTAGAGCGTGTTGTAGAAAAGGATAAGAAATGAATTTTTGTATCGCTTCGCAAAAATTTTGGTAAGTGTCAATTTGTTGCAATGTAAATGCCGAATGTGCCAATTCATCGCTGGCAGCTAAGTGTGTAAATACACTTTTTAGTTGTATTTTATCCTGCGAAGCCGATAGAATTTTTTGTAATGAGGGCAAATCATTTGCTACAAAACCCAAACGGTGCATTCCCGAATCTACTTTTAGATGAATAGAGTAGGGCGCATTAATGTTTTGGGTGTGCAGAAATGCCAACCATTTTTGCAAGTGTGCCACGGAAAATATTTCCGGCTCCAGCGAATATTCCAACAATTTGCCAAAAGAACTTTCGTCGGCATTCATTACCATAATAGGAAGTCGTATGCCCGATTGCCGCAAACTTATGCCTTCATCTGTATAGGCTACGGCGAGATAATCGGCTTGGTAGTGTTGCAGCACTTGCGCAATTTCATAAATACCCAATCCGTACGAAGTAGCTTTTACCATTGCCATTATTTTGGTGTTGGGTTTCAGTAAGCGTTTGAAAATGAGATAGTTATGCGCCAAAGCATTCAAGTTTACTAAAACCTGCGCGCTGTGTGTTTGTTGGGAGAGTTGGGTAGCAATTTTCTCGAAAGTAAATTGGCGGGCACCTTTTATGAGAATAGCTTCTTGGAAAAAATGAGGCGTAGCCTGTAAAAATTGCTCGGTAGTTTTAAAAAATATTTTTTCCGCTACAAAATCGAACAAATGCTGGTGGGCAAAAAGTTCTTCGCCGATGCCGATAAATCTTTTTACGGAACTATTGTCAAGGAGTTGGGCAACTTTTTTATACAAAATAGCTGCCGTTTCGCCCGTTTGTGGAATATCCGATAGAATAAGGCTGTGCTTGGCGTGTTGCTGCTGTTGGGCTAAGTGATTGAGGGCAATTTTTAACGACAATAAATCGGTATTGTAGCTATCGTTGAGGAGCGTAGAGAAGTTAATTCCCGCTTTTGTTTCCAAGCGCATTGCCACCGGCGCGAGTTGCTGGCAGTATTGGGCGATATACAACCAATCTATTTGTAAATAAAGCAAAGTACAAATTACATGCATCGCATTTTCGATAGCGGCTTCATCGGAAAAAGGAATTTCGCAGTAATAATTTTTTTGTAAATATTGCAACTGCAAACGGCTTTTTTGGGCAGAGAGTATTTCTATTTTTTGTAAAAGAACTTGACTTGCTGTATCCGCTTGTGTACTCCAGCTAAAACATTGTTGTGGCGCAAATTTTTGCCGAATGGCATTTGTAATTTCCGGCGAATCAGCGCGAAAAATTAAGGTATTTACGTCTTCAAAAAGTTGTAGTTTTTCTTCAATTTTTTCTTGTTGCGAGCTAAAACCTTCGTTGTGTGCCGTGCCAATGTTGGTGAGTATGCCAATGTTGGGGCGCAATATTTCGGCGAGGTGCTGCATTTCGTGTGTAGTGGAAATACCTGCTTCAAAAATGCCGATTTGATGCGGTGCATTTATTTCCCAAACCGAAAGCGGTACTCCCACTTGCGAATTGTAGCTTTTGGGACTTGCCACTACGGCAAAAAGGGGCGAAAGTGCATTGCGCAGCCATTCTTTAACGATGGTTTTGCCGTTGCTGCCGGTAATGGCAATGACTTGCAGCAAAAACTGTCGGCGGTGAAATGCAGCTAATTGTTGAAGGGCGCGAAGGCTGTTATTTACTTGCAAAAAAATGCTGTTGGAGAGTTGTTCGCTTTGAGGAGGCAAGTATTCTACTACAAAAACACGTATGCCTTGTGCGTATGCTTGCGCCAAAAACTGATGTGCATCGTGCTGTGTTCCGCGAAGGGCAAAAAAAATGGTGTGCGGGCTGATGTTTTCTTGCCGACTGTCAATACAAATTTGGAAAATCTGCGACTCGTTTAGCGTTATGTTGTGGTCTTTTTTTACGATTTTCGCCTGAATAATGTCGGCAATTTGTAGCATAGAATAAGATGCGGGCATTTGTGTTGTAGCTTTTCGGATAGCTTGAAAGCTTTTTTGCTTTGTTTAGGTTACAATTTGCACATTAAAAGCCCCATTTTGAGTAGCAGCATATATTCTTGTCCAAAGTAATAAGTATCCTTCGGTGCCTCTCGCATTGCTGATGTCGCCTAAGTCCAAAATAGTTTGGTCAGTCCAGCCAAAATTTTTCAGTAGCGTTACTACCTCTTGCTTGGCTTGTAGGTCGTTGCCGCAGATGAAATTGATGTGTTGTCGGTTGTTGACGCGTTGTGGGTTTAGCATGATTCCGCACCACATCGTGTTGAGGGTTTTTACAACTTTGGCATTGGGTAACTGTTTTTGAATGGCTTCTCCAAGAGAAAATTCGTTATTTAGTCCATCTATTAGTTTTGGCGGGAAGCCATTGCTAAAGTCCAGTGGATTGGAGAGGTCGATAAGGATTTTGTGGTCGAAATTTTGCGGATTACAATTTTGCAGCACACTTATGGTATGATTTCCGTTGAGGGCATTTACGATTATTTGCCCTTCTTTTACTGCTTCGTCAAATGTTTGTAATGTTATGTTTTTTTGTTTGTTCAGCCATTCGGCAAAATTATCAGCTGCTGTTTTATTTTGGGTACTTCTTGTACCAATGATTACTTGATGTCCTTGCGCGCTAAAGTTTTCAGCTAAAGTTTGTCCGACAATGCCTGTTCCTAATATTGCTATAATCATTTTTATTATTTTTAGTTGTGATAAAATGTAAAATTATAAAAAGCTAAGTGCTAAGACATAGCTAATTTTGCTTTGATACTATGCATTATTTCGTTGGCAGTATTCAGTTCTGCTTCGTTTCTGATTTCAAATATTTGTGGTTGAAGTTTGTCTTTTATTAGTATCACAAAATTTTTATTGGGAAAACCTCCTTTGTTGCTGCCAAATCCTATTGCATCAATGATTTTAAGGTCATTTATAGCAGAAATAGGATAGTTGTTCTCGACATTTTTTACGGAAGAAACGAGTTTTAGGTTTTCTGTGTCGCTGTCGAAAACAACCGACTGCAAAAATCTTCTGTTGCCGAGGGGCAAAAGTACAAGGACAAGTAGTTGCATTATAATAGTGCCGATTATCAGAAAAACTTTGATTTGCATCGAAATATTTTTCATAAAGAAAATGCCGACTATCAAAAATATTGCCACCAAATTGTATAGCATGGCAATCATTTTCGGGATATTGTTTTTTTTGCTTTGCGTGAGAGTGTATTGCATTTTGTAAAATTAAAAAACCACGACTATGAAATGTTGCGTAGTCGTGGTGCGAATAAGTTTAAGTATTTTTTAAGCAAATTTGTTGCGCAACATACTCATAAAATTGCGCGCGGTGCTGCTGTCGCTGTCCCATTTGTAGCGCATTTTTAGGTGAAGATTTACATAGGTCATCGCTTCAATGATGTTTTTGCTTTGGGAAAGCTCTTCGAGCGATTTGTTGAAAACAGCTTCGTCTCCACCAAAAAGTTCGTTTAGATAAGCTACTTTGTCGTTGTAGCCTATTTCAAATCCGTTTTCGTGAACGCTACTCGCCAACTTGTCCGCTAACTGAGGTTCTGTGTTTTTGCGTTGAGAAAGGTGTTCGTGCAGTTCGCCGGTTTTGCTTTTTACATCGCTGTATATTTCTTTTACCGACTCTTGCATATTGCCTTTCAGGTTGGTGAGTACTTCGGTTTTGTCGTGGTCGGCTTCGGCAAATTTTTCGCTCATATTTTCACGCGACTGTTGTAATTTTTCTTCTAAAACCTCAAAAGGCTTTTTCGTTTTCGCCCACAGATTTTCTGCAACTTCTTTGCCGTCGTCTATCCAGTCGGAAACTTTTTCTTCTACTTTTTCGGCAGTATCACTTATTTTTTCTGTTACATTTTCAACTGCTTTGCGCATATTTCCGGTATCTTGTTCGTCTGTTTCATCTACTTCTTCTTCTTCGCTTACAACAATGTGGCTACCATTTAGTGTTTCGTCTTCTAAGATGGTATTGGTTGTTTTTACTTCAACATATTTTTCTTCTTCCTTCGGAATTTCTACCGGAATTGGTTCTTCTTTTTTTACTTCAATAGGCTTTTCCACTATTTTGTTTTCTACTTTGGGTACTGTTGCCGGAACGATGTTGTTGTAGAGTGGTACGTTTTGTGGCGCGCTTTTTATGGGCGTAGAAGCATTATCTATTTCCAATTCTATTATTTTGTCGTACAACTCGGTGGTATATTGTTTAAAAAGTAACAGTTGAAGGCTATACGTTTTGTTGTTGGGTGCTTCTAAAAGGCATTTGTATAAATATTCTATCTTATTTATGATGTCTTTTACTGATTGAAGGGTGTGCTGGCTCATAGTTAGTGTAAATTTTTGTAATAAGGGTAAAATAAAACAATCTTGGCAGACTTTTTTAAAAACAGTAAAAATAAAGAATTATTTTTACCTGACAATAAAAAAAGGACAAATGTTTATAGAACCTTATAGCTCGAGCGATAAGAAAGGTTGGATTGAAGTAATTTGTGGGTCGATGTTTTCGGGAAAAACCGAAGAATTGATTCGGCGACTGAAGCGCGCTACCATTGCGAACCAGCGCGTAGAGATTTTTAAACCAATGATAGACAAGCGTTATCACGCGGAAAATGTAGTATCGCACAATGCCAATAGTATTCCTTCTACGCCCATTGAATCGGCTACATCTATTTTGTTGTTGGCAACAGATGTAGATGTAGTAGGCATAGACGAAGCGCAATTTTTTGATGTAGAGTTGCCCGAAGTGTGTGAGCAGCTGGCGCGAAAAGGCATACGCGTTATTATTGCGGGATTAGACAAAGATTTTTCCGGCAAACCCTTCGGCTGCTTACCACAACTGCTGGCAATAGGCGACTACATTACCAAACTGCACGCCATTTGTGTAGTGTGTGGCGATTTGGCAACGCACTCTTTCCGCAAAGGTAGTAGCGACAACAAGATTTTGTTGGGAGAAAAAGATACTTATGAGGCGCGCTGCCGCGCTTGTTATTACAAGGGTTTGGCGGAAAAAAAACGATAATTTACCGTTTAAGCAACGGAAACGCTGGGGTCTATTTCGCGCGCCCAAGCCATCATTCCGCCTCTTAGGTTGTAAACATCTTTGTAACCTTTTTGCTGGAGAAACATAGCAGCTTGTGCACTTCTTCCGCCGCTACGGCATTGAAGAATCAGTTTTTTGTCGTTGGCTATTTTGTCTAAATTGAGGGGCAACATTGCCAGTGGAATATTTTCGCCGCCAAGGTTGGAGTGTTCGTATTCGTAGGGTTCGCGTACGTCTATAAGTTGGAAGTTTTCGTTGTTTTGGCGCATATTTTGCAAGTCCTGAACGCTTATTTCTGCTATCATTTTGGATAAAAATTGTGTTTTTAAATAAAAATTTAAGTATTAACAAAAATTTGCGAGCCTTGTTCGGTGCGCTGAATTTCTACATAAGTGTCCATTTGCTCTTTTAGGGCATCTACGTGCGAAATTAAGCCGATAATTTTGTTTTCGTTGCGCAAATTTCGCAGGGTTTTGAAAATAACTTGTAGGCTTTCGTTGTCTTGACTGCCAAAACCTTCGTCCAAAAAAAAGAAATTGCTTGCGTTGCCTTTGCGCTGGTGTACGGTGTCGGACAAGGCTAAGGCTAAGCAGAGCGACACTTGAAACTGCTGCCCGCCGGAAAGCGATTGTACGCTGCGGCTTTTGCCACCGTTGAGGTAGTCGCAAATAGCAAATTCGTTGTTTTCTGCATTGAGCGTTAGTCCCAAAGCGTTGTTGCTGAGTTGCAAAAAACGTTGGTTGGCTAAGTATGTTAGCTGTTGCAGGTATTTCGATAGCACAAAATTGACCATTCCTTTTCCGGCAAAATATTTTCTCAATTCTGTGAGTCGGTTCGCTTTGGCTTCAATAGTTTTATACTCCGCAGAAATAGTTTCTTTTTCGCGTAATTTTTGTGTTTGTAAAACGATATTATTTTCCAAAACAGCGATTTCCTTTTGAAGTGCCTCGAAAGTGTGTTGTTTTTCTGTGAGTTCTGCCTCTTGTTTTTGCAATGCTTCCTCGCTGATAATGTTGCCGTTTAGCTCGGTTTCAATCGTTGCAAACGCTTCTTTTGCTTTGGCAATGTCGTATTGCAGTTGTTGGTAAACTTTGCTTTTTTCGGACAAATATTGCGCTTTGTCAAAAATATTTTCCGCTTGGTCGGCGGTAATTTTTAATTGCTGATACGCTGCTTCGAGGCTTTGTTTGTGCGTGTTTATTTTGCTTTCAAGTGTTTGAATATTTGCCGAAAGGCTTTTTTCTTCTGCCTGATGCACAAAACTTTGTTGTTGGAGTTGTTGCAATTTTTCGCTCAGTTTTTTCAGCTCGTTTTCTGCACTTTGATAGGTTTTTTGTAAGGCGAGAATTTCGTTTTGTGTGGCGGAGCGATATGTTGCCAAAGCAATTATTTTTTCCGTATAGAAAATTTCTTGTTTTTGCAATGTCTGGTAGGCAAGTTCTGCTTCGCTGTATTGTTGGCGGCTAATTTCTACATTTTGCTTTTGCTGTTGAAAATGCTTTTGTAGCGTGCTTATTTGTTCTTGAATACGCTGTTTTTCGGCAAGGGCTACTTTGCTTTGTTGGTCTAATGCTTGGAATTTTTCTGCTGTTTCCAACAAAGATTTTTCGTTTATTGCTGCGGCTTTTTGTGCCAAATCGGTGCTTAATTCTTGCTGCTGCTGCTTAAAATTCGTGCGCGTATTTTTGTATTCGTTAATAATATTTTCGACCTGTTTCAACGCATTTTCTAATAGTTCCAAGCGTTTTTCTTCGGCGGTTTTTGCAGCATTTGTTGTGGCTAAATGGGTGGGTAGTGTTTCGTTTTGCAGCGGATTTGGGTGATGTGTTGCGCCACAAAGTGGACAAGGTTCTCCTTCGGAAAGTTGCTGGCTGTATTGTTGGAGTTGTTGCTGTACTTCTAAGTGTTGCAGATTTTGCTGCGTGGCGGCAAGTTTGGTTTTGGTGTTGCTAATTTCTTCTTCCAAGTGCGCGCGCAGTGCCGTAATGCGTATTTGGTGGATGTCGGTGGCGGAAAATAGTTTTTCCAAATGAAAATTGGCGATGAGTTGCTGTTTTTGCTGCTCAAAAGTTTCGCCACTGTCCAATTGTTTTATCTTGGTTTCGATGTTTTGTAGTTGTGCATTTTTTTCCCACCAGTAGCGCGCTTTTTCCAGCATAGCAAGGTCGGTTTGTTGGGTTTCGAGTGTTGTTAGCTGTTGTTGCAGTTGGTTGAGTTGTGTTTCTGTTTGGACGAGTTTGGTATTTTGGGTGTCAAAATTTTGCTTCAATTGGTTGCGTACTTGCAGGTTTTGCTGTAAACTTTGGCGAATTTCCTGGATTTGCAAGAGGTTTTCTATTTCTTGAAGCGCGTTTTGGATTTGTGCTAAATCTCCAAACTCTTTGTTGATGCTTTCTTGCGCCGACGAGGTTTTTTGTAGATTTTCTTGGTGTGTGCTTATTTGTGTTTGTAGCTGTGTATATTGTTTTTTTGTTGCCAAAAGCTCGTTTTCGTTGTCGCGAACTTGTACAAATGTGCTGTATTGTGTTTGCAGTTTTTCAAAAAGGGCAATATCGGTTTGTAGGTCGGCAAAAGTTTGATTTTGATGTTGTAAGTTGTGGAGTTGTTTGTGGGCTTTCCAGTATTTTTCTTGTAGCGAAAGAAATTGTTTCTCTTTTTCCAAGTCATTTTTTAGCTGCGAAAAATGAGCGTTTTTGTCGGAAAAACTTTGTTGTAAATCGGCTAAACTTTCTGGCGTAAATGTTTGGTATGTGCTTAAAATTCCTTCTAATTTATTGCGATTTTCTTCGGTTTTGCGCAGCAGAGCTTTGGTTTGTTCGGAAAAATCGTATTTCTCCAAGCCAAAAATTTTCATGAGCATTTCAGTACGATTGGCGGGTGTTTCGTTGAGGAAGCCCATAAACTGATTTTGCGGAATGATAATGGTTTTGCAAAAATTGTCAAAGTTCATTCCCTCTCCGAGTATGGTTTCGGTGTCGGTGTCTATGGGCAGCCACTCGCCGGCTTCGTTACACAAGTATTTGTTGTGTTCAAAAGTGTCAAACTCATCAGTTTTCTTTTTCTTGCGTTTTGTTTTTAGTTGAAAACGATAAATCTGTTCGTTTTTGTTTCCTGCGGCAAAAGTGAAATCAATTTCCAAAGTATCGCTATTTAGGTTTACCAAATTTTGCTTTGCACCTATTAACGACATGCGGTTTACATTTTTGTACAATGCCAAAGTAATGGCTTCCAAAATAGACGATTTGCCACTGCCTACTTTACCAAAAATACCGAAAAGTTTGGACGTATTGAGGGTTGTAAAATCAATTTCTTGCTTTGTTTCGTAAGAAAATAAGCCCTGAATGCTCAGTTTTAGTGGAATCATTTATTAGTTATACCATTTTCTATATTTCTGTGAAATGGCAAATATTGCCTGTAAAATTTCGGTGTCTTGTTGATTCAGAATTTGCTGTCGGCGCATCAGCACACGTCCAGCCGTTTCCAGCGATTTATCGAATTGATACACATCGGACTGTTGTACGCCGCCCCAAGTGAAGGAAGGTACGAACTTGTCGGGAAAACCTGCGCCGAAAATATTGGCACACACGCCTACTACTGTTCCGGTATTGAACATGGTATTGATGCCACATTTGGAATGATCGCCCATAAATAAGCCGCAAAATTGCAAACCTGTATCAATATAACTATCGCTTACATAATCCCACACTTTTACCAAGTCGTAGTTGTTTTTGAGGTTGGAATTGTTGGTATCGGCACCCAAATTGCACCATTCGCCAATAACAGAATTGCCCAAAAAACCATCGTGTGCTTTGTTGCTGTTGCCCCAAATGACTACGTTGTTCAGTTCGCCGCCTACTTTTGCGCCAGGTCCTACGGTAGTAGCACCGTAAATTTTAGTACCCATTTTTAGCGTAGCACCTTCGCCCAATGCAAAACCGCCGCGTACTAAGCAACCTTCCATTATTTCGGCATTTTTTCCAATAAATATGGGCCCATTTTGCACATTAAAAATACTGCCTTCTACTTTGGCTCCGGCTTCTATAAACAGGTTTTTAGAAGGACCGATAAGTGTATTTGTATCCGACATAGCTTGTGAGTTGCGCCCTTGCGTGAGTAGGGTGTAGTCTTGTTGCAAGGCATAGTCGTTCAGTTTAAAAATGTCCCAAAGACGGGTAATTGTTTTGGGCGTAGCGCGTAGCTGTTTTTCTTGGAGTATTCGTTCGGGGTTTATTTTTTCCGCCGACTTGTAGGCTACCAAAGTTTGGTGTGTCCATAAACTTTCTCCTTCGGCTAATTCCGCCAGTTCGGCAACAAAATCTTCATCGGGCAAAAAAGAGGCATTTACCCAAAGTGTTGCATTGTGGAGTTCGTAGCTATATTTATGGGTTAAATAAGCAAAGGCGGGGTCGAAACCAACGCTTGCTTCAGCATAATGCTGCCATTTTTCGGCAATGGTGCTAATGCCCAAGCGCAGCGAAGCGATAGGGCGTGTGTAAGTAAATGGCAGCAGTTGTTTACTTATTTGTAAATCATCGAAAAGGATAAGCGAATCAAATTTTTTCATAGCGGTAAAAATACAAAAGCCCCACCGTTTTTTCCGATGGGGCTTTTAGTTTTTCTTTTAAAAAATGTTATTTTTTAGCGTATTTTTTGTTGAACTTATCAATACGTCCTGCTGTATCTACAAACTGCATACGACCTGTATAAAACGGGTGAGACATATTAGAAATCTCTAATTTGATAAGCGGGTATTCTTTGCCGTCTTCCCAAACGATAGTTTCTTTGGTATCGGCGGTGCTTTTGCTTAGAAAAGCGTAATCGCAAGAGAAGTCTTTGAAAACAACGGTGCGATAGTTTTTAGGATGAATATTTTTTTTCATATAGCCACGTATTATTTATGTCTATTGTAATAAGATTTTTATTAAGGGTGCAAAGATATAAAATTTATTTTTGTTGTACAAATTATAAAGACGCGTAAGGATAGATTTTTCGATAATATTACTCTTCCATCAATACCATAAAAGCACCTGCGGGGTCTTGGATAATGGCAAATTTGGCATTGCCCATCATTTTGGGTCCGTCAATCACATTGCCGCCCAAACGCTTACAATTTGCTATGCTTTCGTCCATACTTTCCACGATTACATAATTCAACCATTGCGAAGGAAAGTTTTGTATGGAACCCTTTTTATGACAAATCCCCGCCACTACTATTTTGTCTTCGCCGTCTTCTACAATCATATTGTAGTCGTTATAGTCGCCCTGACTTACTGGCTCAAACGTCCAACCCACTACGGCACTGTAAAAGTCTCTAACTTTTTCGGCATTTTCTACGGTGAGGTCGTGCCAGAGAAAAATTCCTTTTTTTTGCATACGTTTTTTCTTAAAAAATTAATGAAACTGCTAATATAAGCAATAATAATTTGCGGTATCAGGAAATAAAAAAATGGGTCGCAATACTTCAGTACGCGACCCATAAACCTCAATCAAGTATTTGAAAAAACTTACACTACTCATTTCTTTACAACTTCTATGCCAAAAAAAGTTTGTAGTTTTTTGTTAAAAAAAAGCAAGCTATTGTATTTCCGCATAAATTTGCGCGCACTTTTGCATGAAATATAAAATGTTTGTAAATAAAACACTTATTTTCAGTTACTTACAAATTGTATAAAACATAAAATTTTTATTATGATTACTTTATTGCTAATACTGATTTTTGTATTGGGCTACATTGCTATTGCTTTTGAGCATCCTTTGCATTTAGACAAAACGCCCATTGCGTTGCTCACCGGAATGTTACTTTGGGCAGTTTTGGCTTTGGGAGGTACGTATTTAAATTTGGACGTAGCCGCGGGTGAACACGGTTTTATGTCTTTTTTAGATGAGCAGCTTTCGGAGCATCTTTTTGATATTTCCAATATTTTGTTCTTTTTGCTGGGGGCAATGACTATTGTGGAAACGGTGGACTTGCACGGTGGTTTTGATATTATTACCCGAAAAGTACAAACTACCAACAAAGTGAGCTTGTTGTGGATTATTGGCGTATTGGCGTTTTTTATGTCTTCGGTTTTAGACAATCTTACCACGACTATTGTAATGGTGTCCTTGTTGCTAAAACTTATCAGCGACCGCAAGTTGCGCCTCTACTATGTAGGTATGGTGGTAATAGCTGCCAATGCTGGCGGTGCGTGGACTCCCATCGGCGATGTAACAACTACCATGCTTTGGATTGGTGGACAAGTAACTACTATGGCAATTATAAAAGGTGTGTTTTTGCCCAGTATTGTGTGTTTAGTGGTGCCGTTGTTATTACTTTCTACGCGCCCCATTCTAAAAGGGAAGTTGCCCGAAAGAGAAACCACGCATGCTGCGCAGGGAACTATGTTCGAGAAATGGGTGGTACTGCTTATGGGTTTGGCTGCCTTGATATTTGTGCCTATTTTCAAAACTGTTACGCACCTTCCGCCTTTTATGGGAATGTTGATGGGCTTGGCTATAGTGTGGATAACGGTAGAACTAATTCACTTTAGAAAAAACCCCGAACAGAAATCCGGGTTTTCGGTGGTTAAGGCACTTACCAAAATAGATGTTCCCAGCGTGTTGTTTTTCTTGGGTATTTTATTAGCTGTTTCGGCATTGGAAGTAGCGGGAATTTTAGGAAAATTAGCCCTTTCTTTAGACCACAATATCGGCAATTATCCATTTATTGTAGTAGTAATCGGTGTGCTGTCGTCTATTATAGACAATGTTCCGTTGGTGGCAGCCTGTATGGGAATGTATCCTGTTTTGCACGAAGGAGCCGCCAATGCTACACCGCAAATGGTTTCGTATTTTGCCCAAGACGGTATGTTTTGGGAATTTATGGCTTATTGCGCCGGAACGGGCGGAAGTTTGCTCATTATCGGCTCGGCGGCGGGCGTGGCGGCTATGGGTATCGAGCGTATTGATTTTATCTGGTATTTCAAAAATATGACTTGGTTGGCAGCGGCAGGTTATTTTGCCGGAGCCGCCGTGTATTTGCTGCTATATTTTTTGTAGTATTACCTTTGCAGGAAAATACTACAAAACAGTTTTGATGTACGATGTGCTAATAATAGGCGGCGGTGCGGCGGGTTTTTTTACGGCTATTAATATTGCCGAGAAAAATCCTGCTGCCAAAATACTCATTCTCGAAGCGAGTAGCAAACTGCTGGCAAAAGTAAAAGTATCGGGTGGGGGCAGATGCAATGTTACCCACGCTTGCTTCGATGCGCAAGAACTTATTGAATACTATCCGCGTGGCGGAAAATCCTTGTTGGGTGCATTTTATCATTTTGGCTGCGCCGATACGATGGCGTGGTTTGCGCAAAGAGGCGTACCCATTGTAGCAGAAAAAGACGGACGCTGTTTTCCGGCTTCCAATACTTCGCAAAGTATTGTGGATTGTTTTTTGCAACAAGCCGAAAAATGTGGCGTGGCAATTCAACTTCAACAAAAAGTAACCGACATCCGTTTGGAAGAAACAAGCAAAGAATCTTTTTGGGAAATAAGCACTACTTCAAGGGTATTCCATAGCAAAAATGTGGTGGTTTGTTGTGGCAGTAGTGCGGCTATGTGGCAAATTTTAGAAAAATTGGGGCATCGAATTATTGCACCTGTGCCGTCTTTGTTTGCATTTAATACCGCCGATAAAAATTTGCACGCTTTGTCGGGCGTAAGTGTGGCGGCAGTAGAAATTAGTGTAGAAAACATGAAAAACTTGCAGACGGAGGGAGCTATTTTGCTTACGCACAAAGGTTTGAGTGGCCCGGCAGTGCTGAAACTTTCGGCTTGGGGGACGCGTTTTTTTGCCGAAAAAAATTATCATTTTTTCATAAAAATAAACTGGCTGCCGCAGTATAGTTTTGTGGATTTGCAAGAAAAGTGGCAAAATTATAAGCAAAACAATGCCCGCAAAAAATTGAAAAACGCCGCTTTTAGCGAAATTCCGCAGCGATTGTGGTTGTATTTTTTGCACTTAGCGCAAATTTCTCCCGAAAAAAACTACGCCGATGTAAGCAACAAATCTTGGGAAAATTTGCAGCAGATTTTGCAAAACAATAGGGTAGCCGTGCAAGGAAAAAGCACGCACAAAGAAGAGTTTGTAACGGCGGGCGGCGTGGATTTGAAGGAAATAAACCTCAAAACCTTTGAAAGTAAGCTATTCCCGAAGCTGTACTTTGCCGGAGAAGTGTTGGATATTGATGCGCTTACGGGTGGTTTTAACTTTCAGGCTTGCTGGTCGGCGGGGTTTGTTGTGGGGGAGAGTCTTGAATTGTATTGATAGTTGTTTTGATTACAAGGTGTCGACTATGCGTAGCACGGAATTTTTGAAGTTGAAACTTTCAGCTTTGCCCAATCCCAAGCGAGCTATTGCTAACCAGCAAATCTTCCTTTTAAATAAGTTTCGGGGGTTAATATTGCTAATTCACTTTTGTTAAAATCTTTCAAATTTCTCGTTAAAATTATTGTAATCTGTCCGTTTTCCATCGCAGAAAAGTTTTGCAAGGCATCTTCAAAATCTTTAAACGCTGAATTCATCGCATTCACAACCGTATTTTTATCCATTTTCACAATTTCGATTATGGTTAAAAGTTGCTTTAATTTTTCAATAATGATGTCGTGTTTGGCTACTTTACGCAGCAAGTAATAAACATTCGAGATAATAATGGGCGTAGTAAATCCTTGTATTTGCTTTTCCGCGCAAAGGTTAATTAATTCGGTTGAATATTTTGCAAATGGCTTCCTGTCAAAGAAAAAGTCCATTAAAACATCTGTGTCGATAAGAACTTTATCCATTACAAATATTTTTCTTCCAAACGATTGCTAAGTTCTTTTTCGTAATCCATGTTTTTAGGCATTTTAAACGAGCCTTTTAAGGACGCAACAATTGGATTAAGCTTTGGGTCTTTGTCTTTTTGTTCTTTTTCGGTAAGAATTTTTAAATAATTTTCAATAATATCCGACAAGCTGCGATTTTTATGTTTAGCATAAATTTTAGCTCGTTCGATTATATCTTTTTCCATCGTCAATGTCAATTTTGTATTCATTTGAAAATTGATTTTTTTTCTTTGCTACAAAGTTACCTATTAATTTTCAATTCACGTGTAGTTTTTATTTTAATTGCACGTGTTTTTTAGTGTTTTCCCCAAAAGAAATTAAATATTGGTTTTCATAGTTTGCTTAAAAATAGCAAGAACTTATTTCGGCTATTTCCCACCAAGTACGTAAATTACTTTGTGTAACTTAGTGTAACAACAATAAAAACTTATCCCAAAGAAATAAAGCCTCATTTTCAATAATTTATCAAAGAATATGACTTATACTGGTTTTGGTTAAAAACTAATTGCATTTTATCTGTGAAAAGAAAAATGTTGCGGCTATTCGGTTGTTGGGAAAGGTAAAGCTACGAAAAAATATTTTTGTAGTAATCAAGCTTAAAGTCGTGGACGGGTCGTTTTGAGTTTTTGTATTTTGCTTGGTTCATTTTGTAAAGCTTGGATTGGGCTATGCCAACATTCGACGAGCCTGAGGGAGAATACAAAACCTTGAGCTTAATGGGTCTTCCAAAAATAGATTCGCCCATAATTATTTCGCGATTTTCTTTAATTTCTTGCGTTATTTTGAGTCCTAAAATGTCTGTATAAAATAGTTTGAACGCGCTGTTTTTGCCAAATCCGCTTGTGAATAAAATTTCTTTGATGGCAGATTTTCTAATGTCGGCTATCATTTTTGTATTGAGTTCTATCGGAATTAAGTCGCTGTCGAAGGCGGTCAGATTTTTTCGCGAACATTTTCGTATAGTGTCGCTCACGGCTATTTTTTTGTTGTGAAGAAAGTTCAGTACACCCTCCAAGGTAATGGGTTTTTTTAGCTCGTTTGGGAAAGCATTGCTTAACAATATCCAAAGGCTCGAAACATTGCCGTAGAAAAACGGAATTGAAAAACTTTGATGCTGGTGTGGGTGGATTGTTCCAACAATAAGTTTTTCGCTTTCAGCGGCGATGAGATATTTGTCTAAATATTGATGCGTGGTGATCATTTATTGGGGGCGGAAAATCAAAGTCGTAATCTTTTCAAATTAATTTTGGTGTAGAAGTTTTTTAAGAGTAGATATTAGTCTGCTTGACGCAAAACCCTTGTAGCGTGTGCGTATTGTTTTTAGCTGCTCTTCATTCATATTTCGCCAGAGTTCAATATCACTGTCAAATTCTTCTTCATCGTCTGAAGGTGCATATTCAAATTGAATGGAAAATTCTCCAACTTTCTGGTAAATATTTGTATAAACCTCTGTCGTAAGCATTCCAATAAAATAAGTCGCTTTCATTCCAAAAGACAGGAATTTTTTCGCCAATTTTAAAGGGCTTATTCCAATTATTGGCAAATCGTAATTTTACTATGATATGCTTGTCTTTTTCTGTTTCAATTTTTACGTACGGATAATTCAAAAGGGTAAAGTCGTTTCTGAATGGACCTCTTTCTTTTTTGTACTCAACAACTTCTGCACTAACTTTTTTTGCCTTATTTCGAAGTTTAATATACTTAATTTTATCGTGCATCAACAACAATAGAATTGCTACTAAGAATATTATTGGCATACTCCAAATCATTGTCATTTTATTATTTTCGATTTTCTGGCAAGCACATAAATCTCAAGACAAAATGCGATAATTACGCACAAACAGCATTACCTTTTCACTATTTTATGCACCGAATAAGCGTTTGCTTCGTCGATTAGTTTTAGAAAGTAAAACCCGCGAGGCAGTTCTAATGCCAAACTGTTTTCCAATTTTCCTGCTGTCACCAGCTCACCAACATTGTTAATGATTTCATATTTTATGTACTGATTTTTCGTGTTAATGGAGATTACTTCATTAAAAGGGTTGGGCGATATTGTTACATCATTAAAGCCGTATTCGATAACGCCTGTAGGAAGGTCAGCTATTCCGGCATATCCGCTACCATAAACACCGCCGCCAACTATCAATTGGTTATTTTCGATACATATTGCTTCAATATCGTTATCGGCAACGCCGCCCATAAATGTATTAACGGTATTGTTTGCATAACTCACAATGCCGCCGCACACTTCGGTAGAATTATCGGTGTAGGTTATTTGTTTTAAGCCTCCGCCTATGTACAATACGTCGTCAATTACTTTTAGGGTATGTACATAAATGTAGTCATTCGCGGAGGTTGGGGTAAAGCCAAAATCCAAAGGCACCCAAGTTGTTCCGTTCCATTTGGCAATTCTATTCAAGGCTGTTCCGTCACTTTCGGTAAAGTCGCCTCCGGCAATAATTTCATCATTAAAAACAGTGATGCCGTAAACCGTGCTGTTAAATCCTGCGCCCAGATTTGTCCATTCTGTACCGTTCCATTTGGCAATACCATTCACCGTTTGATTTCCGGCGGTTTTAAAATTACCTATCACATAGAGTTCATCATTATACACCATCATTTGGTGCGGATACATTACCGGAGCCGTTGCCGGAATATTTCCGCTCAAGCCCGGACCTAAGGCACTCCAACTGCTTCCGTCCCACTGCATTATGCCTTTAATGGACGCTTCGCCGACTCTGTCGAACTCGCCACAGGCAATTATTTTTCCGTCATATTCTATGATGTCGTAGATATTTGGCAACTGTGAAAATCCGCTTGCTGTGCTAAGATAAACGCCTTTGCCTACTTTTTCTAGGGTTGCATTGTCATAGACATACACCCAATTGGAATCAACGCTTTCCACATATTTGGCGATGTATAATTTGTCGTTTATTACCGTCAAAGCGTGTCCGGGGTTATTGATACTTATGGTGGACGGTTTCCATGTGCCGTTTTCCCATTGGGCGATATAGTTGGTAGGTTCGCCGCAGATTACATTGAAAAATCCGGTAGAATAAAGTGTACCGTTAAAATACTGGCAATCTACTATAGTGCCGTTTGTGGTGGATGTTTCGCAAATTTCTTGGATGTTTTGTGCGATAACGAATTGGGTTAAAATTAGGAGGGTTAGGAGTAAGAGTGTTTTTTTCATTTTTTGGGGGTGGTTTTGTTTTTTGTTGATAATATATTTAACATCATTTTTTTAATTTGTTTTTGAGTCCACTTTGCGATTTTACAATATCCTTAAATGCTTGTAATTCGCCCTCCTTGAAGTCGCGTTTTGGAACAATATTTGCAATTTGTCTGCTTTGCCAAATCAAAATCCAGTCTTTGTTTTCTGTGACACTATATATTTTGTTCCACGTTAATTTTGAGCTAAATGATTCACCCGTTATTTGAATGTTTTCGCTGTCAAATTCGTAGTTTATAGTTTCACTTATTCGTCTATTCGATTTATAGTTTCTTATAGCATAAAAATAAACTAAAATTGCTATAACAACCGTAAAGTACAGTCCAAAGATTAGTTGAATCCATGGGAATTGTGTGAGTGAACTATAGGAAAAGATAATTGAGACTAATATAAAAAGCCCAATACCTGTTATAAACTTGATTGCTAACTTTCTATAAGTTAGGTGATAACTAACTTTAATGTAGTCTTTAAGACTTAGTTTTGTTGTCAAAATAATTTTGTCCATAAGTAAAATCAATCTTGTTCGGGGATTCGCAGTTAGCGATTAGGTACATGCTAGAAAAACCTACTTTTCATTTTTTTTGTTTAGTTGTTGTTAATGATTATTACGTGCTTCAAAAATATGTTTTTCAAATCTACCTAAAAATTTAAATACTCAAAATGATTTCTTTATTTTTTACAAAAAAGTGACAATTCGGCTAATATTTGCCCAGCATATCCAAAACAAAAAAAGGCTGCCTTTTTCGGATTGATTCAGGGTTTTATTCGTTTATTCGGGATTTCAATACAACTACAAATTTTGAAAAAGAAACTAAGAACTGAAAAAACTTCTAACACAACATTTTATAAGCCTAATAAAACTATTAACTTTGCAAAAAAATAAATAATACCAAAATGGCAATAATTGAACTTATTATGCCCAAAATGGGTGAAAGTATAATGGAAGCAACTATTTTGAAATGGGTGAAAAATGTGGGCGATAGCATTGACGAAGACGAAACCATCTTAGAAATAGCGACCGACAAAGTTGATTCTGAAGTTCCCTCTCCCGTGAGTGGCGTATTGCAGGAAATAAAATACCCCGAAGGTACAACCGTTGAAGTGGATAAAGTGATAGCACTCATTGCTACCGAAGGAGAAAAAACTGCCAGTGTTCAGCAAGCGCAGCCTCCTGCTGTTTCGTCGCCTAATGCAACACCTTCGGTTGAAGTTACTACTTCCGCCAGTGTGAATCAGTCTGCTGCAAGTGCCAGTTCGTTGGGAAATGCAGATAACCGATTTTATTCGCCATTGGTATTAAATATTGCAAAGCAAGAAAATATTTCGGCAAATGAATTGGCACAAATACCCGGCTCCGGCAAAGATAATCGCGTTACGAAAAAAGATATTTTAGCGTACCTTGCCAATCGTACAAGCGCGCCAAGTACGAGACCACAAGAAGTAGCCACCGCTACAAGTGTTCCTGCTGTGTCGCAAGCCAAAGAAACCTATGCCAATGATGGCAGCGTGGAAATTATTGAAATGGACCGCATGCGAAAACTCATCGCCGACCATATGGTAATGTCCAAAAAAGTGTCGCCGCATGTAACCTCATTTGTAGAAGCCGATGTAACCAACTTGGTGCGCTGGCGACAAAAGGCAAAAAATGAACTTTGGAAAAGAGAAGCCCTGAATATAACGTTTACACCTATTTTTATCGAAGCGATTGTAAAAGCCATTAAAGATTTTCCGCGTGTCAATAGCTCGGTAGATGGCTACAATATTATTCAGAAGAAAAATATAAACATTGGAATAGCTACTGCGTTGCCGAGTGGAAATCTGATAGTTCCCGTACTAAAAAATGCCGATAGCCTCAATCTTTTAGGTTTGGCAAAAGCTACCAACGAACTGGTAGAAAAAGCGCGTACTAACAAACTCTCGCCTGCCGATATTCAAGACGGAACTTTTACCCTTAGCAATGTAGGCACTTTCGGCAATGTAATGGGTACACCTATTATCAATCAGCCGCAAGTAGCTATTATGGCAGTTGGTGCTATACGCAAAATGCCCGCCGTAATAGAAACAGAAATGGGCGATGTAATTGCTATTCGCCAAAAAATGTTCTTGTCATTGTCCTACGACCACCGCATCGTAGATGGCGTATTGGGAGGTTCTTTCCTCAAAAGAGTTGCCGACTATTTAGAAGCCTTCGATTATAAACGCAGCATTTAAATACATGAAGCCTCAAGTTCTCGGCATTATTCCGGCGCGCTACGCTTCTACACGATTTCCGGGAAAACCCCTTGTAGATATTGCCGGAAAAACAATGATACAGCGAACTTGGGAGCAAGTGAAAAAGTGTTCTGACATAGACGATGTATGGATAGCTACGGATGATGAGCGGATTTTTGCTCATTGCCAAGAAATAGGTGCTAATTGTATAATGACAGACAGTGTACACATAAACGGTACACAACGCATAGCCGAAGCAGCAAAACGCATTAACTCATCGGCAAAATATATTGTCAATATTCAGGGAGATGAGCCTTTTATTCAACCGCAGCAGGTTTCGGAAATTGTGCAACTTATCCAAACCGCCGAAGCCGATATTGCTACACTCATTTATCCGGTTCAAAATGCCGAAGAACTAAACAATCCCAACGTGGTAAAAGTAGTGCGCAGTCTTTCCGGTAGAGCTTTGTATTTTAGCCGATGTTCTATTCCGTATGCACAAACGGGCGATACGGAAATAGTATATTACAAGCATTTGGGCATTTATGCGTTTACGATAGAAACCTTGCAAAAAATAGTGGCACTACCCGTTTCTGCTTTGGCACTAACAGAATCATTAGAGCAGCTAACTTGGTTAGAGAATGATTTTAATATCCAAACTGCCGAAACAAAATATGTATCGAAAGCTATTGATACGCCACAAGATTTAGTACAAATAATAGAAATGTTTAAGCTGTAAAAATTAATGCAGAGTACAAAAAAAATAATATTAACAGAAACCCTAAAAGACCTGAACTATAAACTGACCCGGTTTAGTGCAGCCTTTACACCCAAAAACGCTCACCAAAACGCTCCCCAAAACTCTCCTCCTTCCAAGGAGGAGTACCCGAAGGGGGAGGAGGTTGAAGAAAATAATAAAAAGATAAAAGCGTACCCGAAGGAAGAGGTTGAAGAAAATAATAAAAAAACAAAAAAGGAACAAAATAAAATCAAAGTCAATGAAAATTATAAGCAAATCAATAATTTGCCTTATGACTTGTTACTACAAACGGTGGTGGATGAATTTGGAGGGAAAAAAACACATCATTAATTTTCTATAAACCCTATCAAATCGAAAGATGACCAAATATGTTTTTGTAACCGGCGGCGTTACTTCATCATTAGGAAAAGGTATTTTTGCTTCCTCATTAGCCAAATTGTTGCAGGCAAGAGGACTAAGGGTAAGTATCCAAAAATTTGACCCGTACATAAATGTAGATCCCGGCACCCTAAATCCTTACGAACACGGCGAATGTTTTGTCACCGAAGATGGTGCCGAAACCGACCTCGACTTAGGACACTACGAGCGTTTTTTAGATGTAAACACTACCCAAGCCAACAATGTAACCACCGGACGAGTATATTTAACGGTAATAGAAAAAGAACGAAAAGGCGATTATTTGGGAAAAACGGTACAGATTGTACCACATATAACCGATGAGATAAAACGCCGAATGTTGATTTTGGGACAGGGAAACGATTTCGACATAGTAATAACCGAGCTGGGCGGCACGGTAGGCGACATCGAATCGCTGCCTTACGTAGAGGCGGTGCGCCAGCTTCGCTGGGAACTGGGAGCAGGAAATTGTGTTGTAGTGCATCTTACCCTTATTCCTTATTTAAGTGCTGCCAAAGAACTGAAAACCAAACCTACCCAACATTCTGTAAAAGAACTTGCCAAAAACGGCGTAAGTCCCGATGTGTTGGTTTGTCGTACCGAAAAAAACCTCACCGATGATATTCGCCACAAATTAGCCCTCTTTTGCAATGTAGATTTCAATGCCGTTATCGAAGCGCAAGATGCTACTTCCATCTACGATGTACCTATGCATTTGCTCAAAGAAAAAATTGACAGCATTATTTTGGATAAATTGCGCTTAAATGTGCGAAAACGCCCCGACTTGACCGCTTGGCA
>JACJXU010000013.1 GCA_020636475.1 Chitinophagales bacterium
TTGTCAATGCGTTTGCGGATATAAAATGCGCCTATGCCGGAGCCGTTGTTTTGCAGTACGCCGCCGCTAAAAAGGTCGGTATTGTTGAAACTGTCAAAACGAACGCCCATTTCCAAATGGTTTTCGTAGTTGCTGTAGTTGAGGCTGAACCATGCATCGGAGCCAAATTTTGCCCAGTCGTAAAAAGGTGTATTGGCAGCCGCTCGAAGGGTATCAGTATCAAAAAATTTGGCATTTAGCTGTAAATCACCGGAAAATTGCCCTTGTGCATGAAGTATTGTCGCACTCAAAAAACAAGCACAAATACACAGATAAAATGTAAAAATTCTTCGCATCTTTTAGATTTTTGCTGCAAAATAAAAACTTTCGCAATATCTTTAAACTTTTACGCTATAATAGGTCTTATTTAGCAGTCTCTATCTTTTTTTATTAATAATTTGATATATGAAATCTATTTTTCTCGTTCTTCTTTTTGCTTTTAGCAGTATTGCAGGTGTATCTGTTTTTGCACAAAAATCTCTTCCTGAAGTTAGTTTAAATGACATTGACGGCAACAAAGTACAAATAGCCGATTATGCCAAAGATGGTAAAATTACGGTATTTAGTTTTTGGGCTACGTGGTGTTCGCCTTGTAAAAAAGAGTTGAGTAACATTAGCGCACTTTATGAGGACTGGCAGGAAGCATATGATGTAGAAGTAGTGGCGGTGAGCATTGACGACCAGCGCAATACGGCAAAAATTAAGCCTTATGTAAGTGGTCAGGGTTGGGAATACACGGTGCTGTTGGATGTAAACGAAGACTTGAAACGCGCCTTGAACTTTCAGAGTGTACCTTTTACTTTGGTGGTAGATAAAGAAGGAAACATTGCTTACGAGCATAATGGCTATGTAGAAGGCGATGAATATGAGTTGGAGCATATTATTGCCGAACTCGCCGAAAAAGAGTAATTTGTTTTGTTGGAAAAAAGAAAAGCGTTGGGGGAAGCCTCGACGCTTTTTTTGTTTTCTTTTTGCTAAAAGTTATACCAAAATTGCGTAAATGATGGTGCGATTCCCTTTTCTAATACGCAATGATTATTCGACTTTGGTATTATTTCTTACTCTCCACATTCATTTCTTCCTTGAGGTATTCGTACGCTTCTATTATTTTCTGGCTCACAATTCGCGCCTTGTCTTTTTTCTCGGCATCGTTATGAAATTTGTCGGGGTGATATTGCAGCATCAATCGTTTGAAGGATTTTTTAACCGCCTCCCACGAACTACCGTAAGGAAGTTCTAAAACTGCATAGGCTTTTGCCTTCCGTTCTTCTTGTGGCGAAGTGTGGGTTTGTTGATAGTTGGTATCCTTATATTGCTGCTCCCATTGCTGCTGCGATGTGGTTGCAGTATTTTTTTCTTCAAAAATATGATTTATTTCGGCTTTTAGAATACGCCAAATTCGCTGAAAGGGCATGTATTTTTCTAAGGATTAAGCAAAATTTTCTCCGTTTTGTTCCCATTTGCCCATTTAAAATGTACAATATACATACTGGGCGGCAAATCTTTTTCCGTTAAATTAAGCGTTGCCGTTCCATCGGCAATATTGTCGTAAATGCGCACCAAACGCCCACACACATCATACAAGTAGATGGTTAAATCCTTCACATTTTGATAACTGACAATAATTTGCTCGCGTACAAGCGTTGCGCCCAAACTCACGGAAATTTCTTCGGAACAGTCGTTGAGAAGTAGCTGATTACTGATAATCTGAACTTCGTTGGAGCCGCCGCCTACGGCAACTACCTGAAAGTACTGGCTACACGCTTCGGTGGTGTAGTGCAGGAAATAGTTTTGCGGAATGTTACTGTTTCCGGTAGCGGCTATCGTATCGATAGTAGTAAAATTTACACCATCGGTAGAAGTTTGCAGCAAAAAGTAGTTTACGTTTTGCTCTTGCACGGTACTCCAGTTTAGGGTGAAACCGTCTGTGGTTTTGGTTCCGGTAAAATTGAGCAACTCTACTGCCCAGTTGTCTTCGCAAAGCATAGAAAGCGTATCGGTTAAAGTATGTCCTGTTGTCAAATCGCTTATTGTCACAATATGCAACACCTCTTCACCCGATTCCAACATTTCGAGGGTTAAAAGGCTTGTCGTATCATTTATTGTCGGAATGGTTTCAAATTCGCTGCCGTCAAGGGAGTAAACATAATTGCCGCTGCCCAAAGTGACAAGCCCTGTGTAAGTAAAAGTATTTCCGGTACAAAAAATTTCTTGCTGGGTTAATTCTAATCCTGCTTTTACACAAGATACACTGATGTATTCGGTAATTTCTTCGTTTGAATTTAAATCGTAAATGATAAGTATGTAAGGATCGGGTTGATCGGACTTTAAATCTGGGAAATATATGTATCCAATCGTTGGGTCATTAGGGTCTGCCGAAACATTGGTTAATTCTCCACCAAAAATATATCCATAACTGCCACTTCCACCACTTACTGTGCCGAAAAGTGCAAATTCATCAAATACTGTAGTACTACACTCCGTGGTATATTCAAAAGTTAATTGCGCATGAAGGTTTTGGAAAAACAGCATCATTACAACAAACAAAAAAGCGAACTTCCCTATATTAAAAAAACGCATAAAAACGAAAAATTTGGTACAAAGATACAACAATTTCAGTGATTTTATCCGGCAGACTTTTGCCAACTTTAAGTACTAACGAATACGCTGCGACTTTATTCTTCTACTATATTTTCCAAGGGTATTTCAAAAGAGAAATTTACTCCTTCATTAAGCGCGGAGTGAAAGTTTATTTTAGCACGCAAAGCATTGGAACGCGCCTGTATGTTTTTCAAGCCAATGCCCGGCTTATTGTCCAATTTGCTTTGGTCAATGCCGATGCCGTTATCGCTGTATTGAAAAAAAAACATTTTATCGGTATTTCCCACGTTTAGGTTTATACTTTGCGCCTCACTGTGCTTTATGGTGTTGCTGATGAGTTCTTGTATAATACGAATTACATTGAGCGATATTTCCCTTGAAAGAACGGGCAAATGAGGTGCTACTTCGTAATTAATTTGAATAGGCACTAATTTTTGGGTTTGTTCAATCAGTTCAATAAGCGCGGCTTCTAAACCCAGTTTATCTACCGTTATGGTTTCTATTTCTTTGGAAATATTACGCACCTTAAAAATCACTTCGTCTATCTTTGACGACAAGTTGGCAAGTTCTTCACTTATTTTCGGGCGGTCTTTCAGTTCGTACTGTTTTCTGCCCAAGTTAAACTTTATGATAGAAAGCGACGGACCCAAATCGTCGTGCAGGTCGGCACCAATTTTTCGGCGAACCTGCTCTTGTGCATTAATACTCGCCTTTAATATTTCCCGCTCTTTTTCCTTTTCTATCTGTGCCAATCGCTCTTTCGATTCATAGGCTTTGCGTTGATAGGAAAACATAAACCCAATCAGAAACACGCTGAAAAATGACAGCAGCGAAACGGCAAAATATATTAGGAAGGAGATGTTTTGTGGGGAATCCATAACAACAAGGCATAACCGATTAGTAACTCATATAAAATCACAAAAATATTGTATAAGTTCCAAATAGGAAAGGAAGCTGCAAAATACCCCAAATAAATAAATTTTTGAAACAAAGAGATAAATAAACTCGCCGAATGATAAAAAAAGATGGCGGCTACTAACCAAAAAATAGGATACTTTTCTAAATGGAGCGTAACCGGATTTTGTAGAATTTGCCTAAAATACAAAATAGCAAAAGTAATATACACAATACAGTTTAAAGAAAGTGCTAATGAATTAAAAACCATAATTCCTTCATAAAAAAAATAATTAAGCACATTAGTTATCAAAAAAATAGAAAATATATACTTCGTAGCCTTTCTTTCTTTTAGGTTTTCTAATATTCGGTAAAAAAATATTCCATAAATTACTAACTCGTACAAATTATATAAATTAACAATTATTGTGTATTTGCCGGGATCATGAGGAAAAATTTCATTTATCACCTCAATTATAAGCGAATTGACAAACGAAATTGCCATCAAAATAAAAAACAAGTCAGAAATACGCCTATCTTGTAAATAGTTTAGTTTTATACAAAAAAAATATAACACTGTAATTAATCCACTAATAACTACATACGCTACAGATAAATATTGAGCTACTAATAGAAATAGTGAATTTTCATTCATAATTATCTTATTATCATTTAGCAAAATGGTGGACAACTTTTAGTTCTATCCAACACATACATCTTATCCCAAAAAGTACTATGTGCCGCCTTTACGCTGGCTACTTCTGCACTACTCGCATTTACCACATCTGCCAATGCATCTATCCACGCCTATAAGGTAATCATTCTTATATCTAAGTTGTTTTGCGCGGAATCCATAAAAGAAAAGCATAACCGATTATTAACTCATATAAAATCATAAAAAAATTGTGAATATACCAAATAGGAAAAGAAGTTGTAAAATATCCCAAATAGATAAATTTTTGAAATAAAAAAATGAACAAACTCGCTGAATGATAGAAAAAAATAGCTGCTGCCAACCAGAAAACTGGATACTTTTCTAAATTAAGTGTAACCGGATTTTTTAATATTTGCCTGAAATATAAAATGGTAAAAATAATATACACTATGCTATTGAGGGTAAGTGCTAATGAATTAAAAACCCAAAACCCTTCATATAAAAGAAAATTTAAGACGTTGAGAATAAATAAAGTAAAAAATACGTAAACCGTAACTTTTTTGTCATTAGGATTAGTTAAGATGTTATGGAAGAATAATCCATAAACTATCATTTCAAACAAACTATACAAATTTGAAACGGCATCATCAATTTCCACACTAGTATTAAAGGCAACACTAAACAGAGAAATCATTAAAGAGACAAGCAATAAGGTAATAAATAAATAGACAATATATGAATTGCTTTGCATCAAATATTTTTTGTGTTTAATAAAAAATGCAATAATTACTATATTTATTATCAACTGAATTGATACTATTATCCCATTAATATTCACTATTGATGAAAAAATTTTATTGTTAGTTACAATCTGGAGGACATCTTTTTATCCTATCCAACACATACATCTTATCCAAAAAAGCACTATGTGCTGCCTTTATGCTGGCTACTTCTGCACTACTCGCATTTACCACGTCTGCCAATGCATCTATCCACGCTTCTAAGGTAACATTTATTTCGTTACCTTGTGCATTCAATGCCACAATTGCTACATTTACATTGGGATTTTGGGTACTACCCGAAGTATTTGTTTTTAAATATTTATTGGCTATTTCTACCACGCCACTCACTTTCGCCAATGCCGCATAAAACTCGTAAGGTGCCGAAGATTGGCGGGGAAAAAACAAACTGGAAGGATTGTTAATTCGCGCTGTTTCAAAATCATTGTGTAAGCTCGTATAGGTAGCTCTGTCCATTAAATGTCCTGAAGCAGTAATGTTTACTAAGTCTGTCAGCGTCATAGTGTAAGTTTTTAATGGGTTTAAAAATTATTTTTATAAAAATAGAAACTTACTTTTTTAGAATACCTTTTTACATTTAAAAAAACGTAGAAATACGCTATAAATTACGTATTTTTACGCACAGAAAAAAGGGCTGTTGCAATTATAACAGGAATATATTTTAAACGAGTACACACAAGATTTTTTATATTTCAAGGAATAAAGCGTATTTTTGAGCCACATATATTAAGGCTGTTTCAATGCACAAAATAGAATTAGAAATTTATAATTTATCTCAAGATATTACCCAAGGACAATCGTATGCCGTAGTGTTGAGCGAAAAGTCGGGTCGCCGCCGCTTGCCCGTTATTATTGGCGTAGCCGAAGCGCAAGCTATTGCAGTAGCAATGGAAAAAATGAACACCAAACGCCCACTTACCCACGATTTGATGAAAAACCTGATGCAAGATTTCAATATCGACTTGGTGGAGGTGATTATCAATAATTTGCTGGAGGGCGTATTTTTTGCCAAGCTGATTTGTAGCAATCAAGGAAAAGTGTTTGAAATAGATTCCCGCACTTCCGATGCCATTGCGTTGGCAGTTCGCTTTAATTGTCCTATTTATACCTACGAATTTATTTTAGACCAAGCCGGATTAATCATCGAATCGCCTATTGACGGCGACATACAAGCCGACAGCCACGCACCGGACGAAGCCAAAGTAAGCATTGCCGGAGCCAGTAGCAGCGATTGGCAAAATTCCAGCCTTGAGCAACTAAAAGAGCTACTCTCGAAAGCGCTTTCCGAAGAAGATTACGAAAAAGCCGCCCGACTTCGCGACGAAATAACCCGCCGAGGCGGTAACTAAACGAAGTTCATTAGCATTTTTCTTATTTTTATTTATCAAAACTATTCTATGAAAAATATTTTCTTGCTCACTATATTCACCTGCCTTAGTCTAGGCTTTTTTTCTTGTAAAAAACAAACTATCAACTACGATTCTGTGCTGATACGCCTCAAAAATAATAGCACTTACAATATGGATTCCATATTGATTAATACCTCCAAGAGCAGTCAAAACTACGGCAATTTAGCCGCAGGCGACACCACTGGCTATCGCAGTTTCGATGTAGCCTACGCCACCGCTTTTGTCAATGCACGCATTGACGGCAACCACTTTGTTTTTCAACCCGATAGTAATTTCACAAACCAAACATACTTAGAAAACGGGAAATATATGTACCTCATTGAGGTAAAAAACTACGACACGCAAGAATTAAACCTGATATTTCAAGAAGAATAGAATTTCACCTTAGCCCGTTGTATTTTTTATAGGCTCCATTCACAATCTCCGCTTTTTTAGCCCGCGTATTTTAACATTTGGCACAACTATTGTTCTAAAAAAATACATTTTCAATAGTTTCGTCATGTAAAAAAAAAGACTTATGCGCGCGCTTGTATTATTGAATAGATTTTCGGCAATATCTTTAATATGGTTTTTCTTTGGCACAATAAGCCACAACTGTTTGGCAAAAATACCTCCTTCCGGCATTATGTTTTTGAATGGTTCGTGGAAAGATGCCTTGAAAACAGCGCAAAAGCAAGAAAAAATAATTTTTGTAGAAGCCTACGCTACTTGGTGTGCCCCCTGCCGCGAAATGGAACAAGAGGTTTTCAGCAATCCCGATGTTGCCAATTATTTTAATCAAAATTTTGTAAATTTCAGAGCGAATATTGGCACAATTGATGGCGAAGAATTTAAAGCAAAATACGAAGTTGCTTACTTGCCCGATATTATTTTTCTTAATACCGATGGCGAGGTGATTTTTAGAGACAACGGCAAAATGAGTACCAGCGAACTTATCACTTTGGCAGAACAACTTTTGAATGACCAGCAACAAAACAAACGCAAAAAAAACACCACTTCTTCAAAAAATGTAGCCAACAATTCCAACGCACCTTCGCCTGTTTTTACCCCAAGCAATACAAATTATTATGCCGCTACACACTTGGATAGAATGTACCAAGAAGGATATCGCAAAGCCGATTTTTTGTATAAATATGCCCAGCAACTCCGAAGCAATAACCAAATAACCGCACCCGTTGCCAACGATTATTTAAAAAAAGTATGCTGGAATCCAAGCAAGCGTCATCAGGCAAGTACCATCAATTTTATTTATGATTTTGCCGACGAGGCTCCTTCAAAAGCTTTGGAACTATTGATAAAACGCCACAAAGAATACGACGACCATTACGGCGGATTGCACATAGAAACCAAAATCAAAAATTCGCTGCGTGTAGGCGTAAAACGCGCAGCCATTAATCGGAATGAAAATGATTTTAAAGAATGTTTGCGCTTGGCGCGAAAAGCTCCCATGCAAAATTCGCGCGATTTTATTTCCGAAATAAAATGTACTTATTATCTCGAAATAAAAGATTGGAACGAATACGCCGATGAAATAAATGGCTATGCCTACCGCAACCAACGTCCCGATGCTGTTTTTCTCAATAATGCTGCCGTGAATATTTTGTACAACACTTCCGATGGCAAATTGCTAAAACGCGCCACCAACTGGGCAGAACGCTCTATAAAAGTAGAAAGCCGCTACTACAACAATCTCACCTATGCGCGCCTGCTTTTGAAACAAAACAACCTCCGCAAAGCGCACGAAATTGCCAGTTTAGCTATTCACTTGGCACAAAAACAAGGCGAAAGCAGCATTGATGCCCAAAATTTGTTGCAAGAAATAAAACAAAGGGGTTATTGGTAAAAGCAGTATTCAAGAAAAAATATACTATAAAAAAATTATCTTATATTTCAAAAATAGTACAAAACACTATTTACCTCAAGGGTAAGTTTTTCATTCCTTCGGATAAAAAATGTATCTTTGAGCAAAAACTTATGGACACATCGAATACACAAGGCATTAGCTTTATTCCTTCCGAAAACCAACGTATGATTCAGCAGATGGTACGCGATTTTGCTGAAAAAGAAATCCGCCCAAATGTAATGGACTGGGACGAAAGTCAGCATTTTCCCGTAGAGCTTTTCAAAAAAATGGGCAAATTGGGTATTATGGGCGTTTTGGTGCCGCACGAGTATGGCGGCGCAGGCTTGGGTTATTTCGAGTATATAAATGTAATTGTAGAAATAGCGCGCGTGTGCGGTTCCATAGGTTTGTCGGTAGCTGCACACAACTCACTTTGCACCAATCATATTCTAACATTTGCCAACGAGACACAAAAACAAAAATATCTTCCCAAATTAGCCTCCGGCGAATGGATTGGCGCGTGGGCACTCACCGAACCCAACACTGGCTCGGATGCCATGCGTATGAAATGTACCGCCCGCAAAGAAGGTAAGCAATGGATACTTAATGGCACAAAGTGTTGGATTACGCACGGCAAAACCGGCGATGTGGTGGTGGTTATTGCCCGCACGGGCGAACTATTGGACTCGCACGGTATGACAGCCTTTGTAGTAGAACGCGGCACGCCCGGACTCAAAGCCGGAAAAAAAGAAAACAAACTCGGTATGCGCGCTTCCGAAACCGCCGAAGTGATTTTTGAAGACTGCCACATTCCCGAAGAAAATGTGCTGGGGCAAGTAGGCGAGGGTTTTATACAAGCCATGAAAATATTAGACGGCGGACGTATTTCTATTGCTTCGCTGGGTTTGGGCATTGCCAAAGGAGCATACGATGCTGCCCTGAAATACGCCCAAGAGCGCGAACAGTTTGGCAAACCTATTGCACACTTTCAGGCAATTGCCTTTAAATTGGCGGATATGGCTACTAAGATTGAAGCCGGAGAACTCCTTACGCTACAAGCTGCCGATTTGAAAAATCGCCACGAAAAAGTAACCAAAGAATCGGCAATGGCAAAATACTACACCTCAGAAATAGCCGTACAAATAGCCAACGATGCCGTACAAGTATTTGGCGGGTATGGCTACACCAAAGATTTTCCGGTAGAAAAATTTTACCGCGATGCCAAACTTTGTACGATTGGCGAAGGGACATCGGAAATCCAAAAATTAGTAATTTCGCGCGAAGTATTGCAATAAAGGTATTTTTGCTGTTAGGGTTTTCTTATAAAAAAAATGCAACTAAAAAAGGTAAGCAAGAATTTGTAAATTAGAGTGAGAAAAAAATACCAAATTCAAAACTTACCTTATGAACAAAAGTACAACATTTTTAGAAGCCCTACAAAATGAAGAGACATTAGATTTACGAGACAACAGAGGAAACATCATGATTTATGCTTAATCTTAGTAGAGTTTATAGTGGCACTATTGTGTAATCGAGATGGGAATTTATCTTCAATACGTCGTCACATGAGCGCACACCATTCGAGTCTTGTAAAGGAATTAAGTATGGAAAAAGTTGCGCAAAAAACGGTATCAAGATCTCATTTACCCATACTATTGAGCAAAGTAAATGGAGCATCTTTGGCTAAATTGCTTTATGAGTACTATGGTGTTTCGCTATCTGAAAAGAGAAGAAATGGTTTGCACTTGACGGTAAAGAACTGAAAGGCAGCATTTTAGCAGGAGACAATAGAGGGCAAGCAGTAGCCTTAGCCGTCAGCCATGAAGACAGGTCAGTTTGTAGAATGTCCTTTTTCAATGGCACCAAAGAGAGCGAAGTAGTAGCGGTACGAACAATGCTTAAATCCCCATTAGTGAGTCAAAAATAACGATGGACGCATTGCATTTAAAGCCAAACTCCTTGATACCCATAGCTGAAGCAGGCGGTATTTTTTGGTTGGTTTAAAAGACAATCAAGCAGAGTTATTAGCTGAAATGCGATTTTGTAGCGAGCAGGATCAGGGATTTATGCCTATGATTCAGGTGTAAAAAGGACACGGTAGAGGAGCGGCGTAGTTATTGTTCTTATAACATAGAGAAAGCCTATGTGGATAAACGCTGGAAAAGAGCAAATTTTAACTACCTTATTAAGGTACAACGAGAACGAACTATTTGCAATAGCCATACCCACAGTAAGCAAATTGCCTACTTTTTAACCAATAAAAGGTGCAAAATCAGGCAGATGCAATGGAATTATACTAAGCTATTCGTTGTCATTGGCAAGTGGAAACAGCCAATAACACTAGAGATTGTATTTTAAGAGAAGATAAATTGAGATGCACTATCACGCACACTAATCAGACAATAGCACTCTGTAGAACTATGGTTATCAGCATTTTAAATAAATCCGACATTAAAATCGCTCTGAAGTAATGGATTATTTTGCAGACCATTTCTTCAAGTGCATTGCTTTTTGAAGAAGATCTGTTTTTATAAGAAAACCCTTTTTGCTGTAAAAAATATTTTACAATAAAAAATATTATACTAAATTTGCGCACTAATTTTTATAAAACACAAAATATAAATACTTATTCTTTATGTTGATAATTGATGTAAAAGATAGCGATACTATCGACAAAGCGTTGAGAAAGTATAAAAAGAAATTTGAGCGTACAGGTACGTTAAGAGAATTGCGCGACCGCAAGTATTTTACCAAACCGTCTATCGAAAAAAGACAACAACACCTCAAAGCTATTTACAAAGAACAACGCTACGGTGCTGCGGCATTGTAATTTAACTCCTCTCAAATTGTAGTGGGATTGTGTGAACATCCGATAGCTTAATTTTTTTAATTCATTTGTTTTCTAAACGAGTTTGCTTCAATGAAGTAGGCTCGTTTATTTTTTTGCGTTCCCTCCCTTGCGGTCGGGAAGTCTCTTTAACTTAATGTTGCACCACCACCTTTCGGTAAATACTCTCGCCTGCTGTGGTTTGTAGGTGTAGTAGGTAGATGCCGTTGGGGAGATGGCTTAGGTTTAGGGTTTGTATTTTACCTCCCCTTGCCCCTCCAATGGAGGGGAATTGACCACCCCGTCTTCGGACACCCCTCCTTGTAAGGAGGGGAATGAGGGGAGTTTTTTTGGGATTTGTTTTTGCACATTTTATATCGAAGAGAAAAGACGCTAAAAATATTTACTGGTATTCGCAGGTACTTATGCCAAAACTGTGCAAAATTTCCGTAAATGATGATGCGCTTTTCTTTCCTAATACGCAAGCATTATTCAATTTTGGTATTACTTAATCAATTCGTACCCATTATTTCTAATCGGTAATTTTGTAATTCTATCGCCAGTTGCAGAGAAAATAGCATTGCATAAAGCCGGAGCAACAGATGGCACGCCAACTTCCCCAACACTGCCAGGAGTTTCTTCACTATTTATAATGATAATCTCTAATGGCGGCATTTCGTCATATCGCAATACATCATATTGCTTAAATGTAGCTTGTTGAACAATACCATTGCTCAAGGTAATTTCGCCTCGTAATACAGCACTTAACGCCCAAATAAAAGCACCTTCCATTTGGGCATAAACGCCATCCGGGTTAATAACAATACCACAATCAATACCTGCAACAACGCGATGGATTTTAATTTTTTTATCTACTGAAACCGAAATATCAAAAGCATGTGCTGCATAACTATGCGCGCCTACATACGGACAACATGCAATACCATAATAATGGTCTTTTTTCTTGGGAGAATTCCATCCTATGTGTTTGGCTACACGTTTCAATAAGTTTACCATACGTTTTGGCTGATAAGTATATTCTTTTTCTGCTAGCTTAGATTGTAATTTTGTCCAAGTATTTTCAGCTAAAAGATGAAGTCTAAACGCTAATGGATCCATATTTGCCTTATTTGCCAAGTCGTCTATGGTACATTCTATAGAAAAATTATTAACAGAGTTTGAAATAGAACGCCAAGGACCTGTATTAACTGGCGCAGGTTCATGAAAATATCCACTCTTAAAATTATTAACAGGATAATAAAACTCCCCACGCGCACCACCTGAACCTTCAACCTTTATTGCCCAATCAGGAACGCCCTCTGTTGCCCAAGTATCTACCATAAATGCACTTCCCGACGATTTAAACTCCCAAGATTTCAAGTTTTTATGTCTATTTAATGAAGCAAGAATAGTTGTAGCTACTGCTGGTCTGTACGCACTATGTTTCATATCGTCCATCCGGCTCCAATACAATTTTATGGGTTTTTCTGTTACTTTTGCCAACTGCATAGCTTCTGCTGCATTGTCGAAACTTACCCTACGACCAAAACCACCGCCAATAAGCATTAGGTTTATTTGGAGGTTTTCTCTTTCAATATTAAACGATTCGCATAATCTGTCAGATGCCAATCCCGGATTTTGATAACCGCCCCAAATTTCAAATTTACCATCCTTATATGTTGCCGTACAACTTGGCGGCTCAATAGGTGCTTGCGCTAAAAAAGGATATTCAAACTGAAGTTCGGTTTTTATTTTTGATTTTTTGTATGCAGTTTCAGCCTTGCCAAATTCATCTAAAACAACTAATTCTTTGTTGCGTATGTTATCTTTAAGATTTTGCATAAAACTTGCCGAAGATACCTTTTCGAATTTGCCAAAATCCCATTCAACGTCTATTAGAGTTATCGCTTTTTGGGCAGTCCAGAAAGAATCTGCCACTACAGCAATGCCTTGCTGCACTTTTGCTTTTGGCATCGGCTGAATTTCAACAATATCATAAACGCCTTTTAGATTTGCGGCTTCGGAAGCATCGTACTTTATAATGGTGCCACCATATACAGGACAACGCAATACCAAAGCATACATCATATTAGGCAAACTGAAGTCGTAGCTAAATAGGGTTTTTCCCATTACAAGATTGGCGGTGTTTATTTTTTTCTTATGCTTGCCAATCAGCTTAAAATCTTGGTAGTTTTTAAGTTTTGGGGTTTCCGGAATAGGTAAATCCGAAGCTGCCAGAATTAAGTCTTTATAAGCTATAGATGCTTGCGAAACCGAATTAATTACCTTACTTTTTTCTGTTATGCACAGCGTGGTATCAATGTTCCATTTGTTGGCAGCTGCTTGAATTAACATTTCGCGCGCCAAGGCTCCGGCTTCCCGCAAAGGTTGCCAATTATCCTTTACAGAACAGCTTGCCCAAGTGACATAATCATCTTTGTGCTCATACTCAAACGGAGCTATTTCGGACCTTACATCCTTCCATTGCGCATCTAACTCTTCCGCTACAATCATAGGCAAAGAAGTATCCACTCCTTGACCAAATTCTTGTTTTCGTACATAAATTACAATAGAGCCGTCATCACAGAGTTTTAATAAAGGATGCGGTTGAAAACAAAAAGGTACGTCATTTTCCGCCTTAATCGAATATACCGGAAAATGGTGAAGCACCAAAAAACCCGAACTATATACAACCGACAACTTAATAAAATTCCTTCGTTCCATAGCTATTGTTTTTTTATTTGAACGGCTCTTTCTATGGCTTTTCTAAGTCTTTGGTAGGTGCCGCAGCGACAGTAGTTATCGCTCATCGCTGTATTAATTTCTTCTTCCGAAGGCGTAGGTTTTTTATTTAGCAAGGCTGTAGCAGACATAATTTGACCACACTGACAATAGCCACATTGTGGTACGCCCTCTTCTATCCAAGCCTGTTGCACATAGTGGGAGCCATTTTCCGAAAGTCCTTCAATAGTTGTAATAACTTTATTTTCACAATCAGCAATTGGAATTTGGCAGGTGCGAATAGGTTCGTTATCTATGATAGCAGTACAAGCACCGCAAACACCAAAACCACAGCCATATTTTGTTCCGGTTAAGTTCAAATCTTCCCTCAGTACCCACAATAATGGCTTATCCGCGCTGGAATTTACTTTCTTATAAATTCCGTTTACCTTTATCTTGAATTCTTCTTTCATAATTAATCATTAGAAAATATATAATTTTTATTATTATAGAATCTTTATCCCCAAAAAGAGGGTTGGCTTCATTTTCTAACTGAATTAATTTTCCAAATATAACAAAAAACCCCCAATATTAAAAATCCCCACTGAATAGCATTGCTATCTTCATTTGTTTTCGGGTTTGTTCTTCTTCAAAGTTAAACTATTTTTTTGCATATAAAAACCCTTGGGGTTTGCGTTCCCTCCCTTGCGGTCGGGAAGACACTTTAACTTAATGCTGCACCACCACCTTTCGGTAAATACTCTCGCCTGCTGTGGTTTGTAGGTGTAGTAGGTAGATGCCGTTGGGGAGATGGCTTAGGTTTAGGGTTTGGGTTTTACCTCCCCTTGCCCCTCCATAGGAGGGGAATTGACCACCTTGACCTTCTTGACTTGTTTGACCTCCCCCTGCCCCTCCATAGGAGGGGAATTTGGTGGGGAACTTTTGTTTTTGCCCTTGACTGTTGTAGAGCGTGATGCGCTGTATGGCTTCGGGGCTTTGTATTTGTATTGTTTCGCTGGCGGGGTTGGGGTAAACACTAATACCAGCTCTACTACTTTCTACATCTTCTATACCATTGGTGAAAATAAGGGGGTCGGTGCAGCTGCTTTCGTATAGGCAACCATCGGCATCGGTGCGGACGAGCCAAATATCGTAGTAAGTAGTATCTGACCAATCTATTATACCCGTAGCAATGATATTGTTTAAGCTATCTTCTACTACATCCCAAAAATAATACTCATTAGCTTCTTGTGTTCCTTGCATCGCTACTATTTTATGTAGCCAGCGCAATTCTCCATCAGGGCTTACCCGCAACAACATACCTGTAAAACTCGCTTCGTTAAATGGATTATTTAGATCTAATCCACAACCAATAATGTCTCCATTATTGGCTACAATGATCTTCCTTACATATTGACTATCCTTTTCATCTAAAATTAACCGCCAATCTTCTACATATTCTTGGTTATCGTTGTAGTGAAAACGCACTAAATGAGTTATATCTGGTTTATATAAATCTTGTGTAAAGTAGTCATATCTCATTTCATAAACAAATCCGCCATCCGGGTGAAGAACTATATCAGGGTAAGAATCCCAAGGATAAACAGAATCTTCATCGGGAATTAATCCGGGTATTTCATACCAGCTTATTTCATTACCCAAGCTATCGGTTTTGAGTATGTAGCCGTTGATGTCATCTTCTTCATAACTATAAATTTCACCGCCTACAAGGTAATTTTCCTCATTATCCCTTATAACCTGAGTTCGATTAATAAAACACAGTTAACTGATTAGATTTGAATGTTCCAAATTTCAGGGAAGGTTTTTTTGGCAAGAAGTGATAGGCAATAATACCTGCAATCAGGTTGGTTATGAAGTTGCAGACACTTCTATGTCTGGAATGCTCTACTTGACAGATGTTTTTGAGTTCGTCGTTCACAGTCTCAATAACTGAGCGTTTACGGAGTAGCATTTTATCAGACATAGTCATTAAGCTGTTTTTCATATTGTTACGGATGGTTGTGATTAAATGGATACCGTCCACAAATAGGATTTGTTGGAGTTTTTGGCTGATGTAGCCTTTATCGCCGAAGATTTTACCGAAAACCGCTTTGAGAAAACCTTCATTTTTCAAAGGCTCACGGTCATCTACATTGGCTTGGGTGATGGCAAAACTGATAATTTCACCTTTGTCATTGATAATGATATGCAGTTTAAAGCCATGAAACCATCCCATAGTTGATTTTCCGGTTGTAGCAAAACCTTTGAACACTTTATTGCGTTTAATCCGCTTGTTTTTACAAACCCTAATGGGGGTAGAGTCAATAAATGATATTCCGCTACATTTCCCTAAACAACAAGTTTTTGCAAATATAGTCAATGGCATAATGGCAGACTGCATCAACTCAACAAAGCGATTGTAGGAAACCGTATTAGGAAATTCGTTTTTCATATGTTTTAGGACATAATAAAGGTAGAAGTGCTTGAAACACCGAAAACCGCTTAAATGAAATAGCAGATAAATGGTCACAACTTCAGAAGTTGTCATTGTTGGTGGGCGTTTGGGTTTGTTTCCAATTATAAAACTTTGGGTAGATTGATGAAAATTAGTGCAAAATTCATCCACAACACAAAAAATATCCGTAATTTTATCGAAATTAATCATAGAAATAGCTGTTAAATATTTGTTGTTCAGAGCATTAAATATACAGCTATTTCTTGCTTTTCCCCGGTTTTTTATGTAGAATTATTAATCGAACTCAGGTTTATAATAGTGATAGCGTAATGATAAGTATCTTCCCCTAATAATTTATACCACTTAACGGATTGATTTTCTCCATTAATACATAACAAAAAAGAACGTCTTACATTAGAATTATTTGTCCATCCGCAAGCCAGTATATCTCCATTTGCGGCTTCTACAACATTTCGAATTATGTTGTCGCTACCATAATTTATTTTTTTTCCCCAAAGCAATTCAAAATTTTCATCTCTTTTATAAATATACATTTCAAATTTATTTGTATTGCTATTGAATTTAGAATGAGCATAAACAAATCCACCATCATTAACTTGAATAAAATTAGTAGGCACGTCAGCAGAACTATCTACATCTTCCAATAATTTTTCTTTTAGTATTTCTCCCTTATCATTTACTTCTATTAGTCTATTACAGGAAATAAGCCCGGGCATACAAAATCCAGAACAATAGATAATAAATGTTCCGGAATGTGATTTTATCATATATCGCCCATCATTTGCATCAGCATCAATATCCAAACTCAGTGAAAATCCTTGTCCTTGTAATAGATTAGAGCAAACAATTACTATTAGTCCTATAATTATTTTTTTCATAAACAAAGTATTAAAAGCAAGGGCGCAATGCCCTTGCTCTATGATAAATCAAATAATTATAATTTAGTGCTGTATTACTACTTTTTGATAGACAATATCATCTGTAGTATGTACCGCTACATAGTAAATACCATTGGGCAAATCATTCACATCAATATGAACTATCTCGCCTTGGGCTACTTTTAGCTTCTGTTGTTTTTGCAGCACACCGTTATAGTTGTAAATAGCATACCCGGTAATGGTTTTATCATTGCTTATAAGATAAAAATCACCATCCGTAGGGTTGGGATAAACACTAATACCAACACTACCACTTTCTACATCTTCTATACCATTGGTAAAAATGAGGGGGTCGGTGCAGCTACTTTCGTATAGGCAACCATCGGCATCGGTGCGGACGAGCCAAATATCATAATAAACCGTATCTACCCACTGAATGGGTCCGGTAGCAATGATATTACCTGTGTTATCTTCTGCTACATCCCAAAACCAATAACGCGATGCCTCGTGTGTGCTGTCCATTGCTACTATTTTATGTAGCCAGCGCAACTCTCCTTCAGGACTTACCCGTAATAATAAGCCCGTACTACTACCTTCCTGAAAGGGATTATTGAGGTCGTTCCCGCAGCCTATTATGTCGCCATTTTGGGCTACTGTAATGCTATATAACCACTGACTATCCTTTTCATCTAAAATTAACCGCCAATCTTCTACATATTCTTGGTTTTCGTTGTAGTGGAAACGCACCAAATGGGTTATATCCGGTTTATATAAATCTTGTGTAAAGTAGTCATATCTCATTTCATAAACAAAGCCACTATCTGGGTGTAGAACTATATCAGGGTAAGAATCCCAAGGATAAATGGATTCTTCATCAGGAATTAATCCGGGTATTTCATACCAACTTATTTCATTACCCAAACTGTCGGTTTTGAGTATGTAGCCGTTGATGTCATCTTCTTCAGGGTCGTAGATTACCCCTCCTACTAATAAGTTTCCTTCCTCATCTTGGATTAGGGTAAAACCGTAGGTATTCTCCCCTTGTTTGAGTAACTTAAACCACTTTAGAGCTTGTGTTTGCCCATCTATACACAACAGAAATGTTTGCCGATAACCCGTTTGTGGATAGCTATATGTCCAGCCCGTAGCTACTATATCTCCATTAGTTGTTTGTACTATTCCTTTTATAATATCATCTTTAGCGTAGGCTATCTTCTTTTCCCATATTAATTCAAAGTTTTCATCTCTTTTGTAGACAAATATGTCATAATTTTCTGTAACAGTATTAAATTTAGAATGGGCATAAGCATAGCCTCCATCATTTAGTGAAATAATATTTCTTGGTAGGTCAGCGGTACCATCTGCATCTTCCAATAATTTTTCTTTTAATATTTCCCCCTTATCGTTTACTTCTATTAATCTATCACAAGAAATAAGCTCAGGCATACAAAATCCAGAACAATAGATAATAAATGTACCGGAATGTGATTTTATCATATATCGTCCATCATTTGCATCTCCGTCAATATCCAAACTCAGCGAAAATCCTTGTCCTCGTAAACTTACACAACATATAATTAGCAGCAATACTGTCATTATTTTTTTCATCAACAAAGTATTTAAAAAGCAAGGGCGCAATGCCCTTGCTCTATGATAAATCAAATAATTATAATTTAGTGCTGTATTACTACTTTTTGATAGACAGTATCATCCGTAGTGTGTACCGCTACATAGTAAATACCATTGGGGAAATCATTCACATCAATATGAATTATTTCGCCCTGCCTTACTTTTAAGTTCTGTTGTTTTTGCAGCATACCGTTATAGTTGTAAATAGCATACCCGGTAATGGTTTTATCATTGCTTATAAGATAAAAATCACCATCCGTAGGGTTGGGGTAAAGGCTAATACCAACACTTTCTACATCTTCTATACCATTGGTAAAAATAAGGGGGTCGGTGCAGCTGCTTTCGTATAGACAACCATCGGCATCGGTGCGGACGAGCCAAATATCGTAGTAAGTAGTATCTGACCAATCTATTATACCCGTAGCAATGATATTGTTTAAGCTATCTTCTACTACGTCCCAAAAATAATACTCATTAGCTTCTTGTGTTCCTTGCATCGCTACTATCTTTCTTAGCCAGCGTAATCCTCCTTCGGGACTTACTCTAAGCAACAAACCTGTGGTCTGTCCTTCTTGAAAGGGATTATTGAGGTCATTTCCGCATCCTATTATGTCGCCATTTTGGGCTATGATAATACTTGTCACCCAAATATCTCTTTTATAATCCAACGCCAGTCGCCAATCTTCTACATATTCTTGGGCTTCGTTGTAATGAAAGCGCACCAAATGCTTCATATCACTTTGAAAATGTAAAGGGTCGTCAAATTGATAATTTATTTCATAAACAAAGCCGCCATCTGGGTGAAGAACTATATCAGGGTAAGAATCCCAAGGATAAACAGATTCTTCATCAGGAACTAATCCGGGTATTTCATACCAACTTATTTCATTGCCCAAGCTATCGGTTTTGAGTATGTAGCCGTTGATATCGTATTCATCGTCATCATAAATCATACCTCCTATCAGAAAATTACCTTCGTTATCTTCAATGAGCGTTACACCGTAGGTGTTCTCTCCTTGTTTAAGTAATTTAAACCACTTTAGGACTTGTGTTTGTCCATCTATGCACAACAGAAATGTTTGCCGATAACCCGTTTGTGGATAGCTGTATGTCCAGCCCGTAGCTACTATATCTCCGTTAGCTGTTTGTACTATTCCCTTTATAATATCGTCTTTAGCGTAAGCTATTTTCTTTTCCCATATTAATTCAAAGTTTTCATCTCTTTTGTAGATATGCATATCATATCCTGTGCTTTCGTAATATTTTGAGTAAGCATAAATGTAATTACCGTCTAAGGTCTCTATGAATTTTTCAGGTACATCTGTAGAAGCATCTTGTTGCTCTATGAGTTTATCTCTTATTATTTCTCCTTGCGTACTTAATTCAATAAATCTATCACAACGAACGACTTCAGGTTGACAAAAGCCAGCACTATATATGATGTAGTTTCCATTTTTCTTTAATAAAATATATCTTCCTTCCCCAGAGTCATCGCCAATATCTAAGCTTAGTGAAAATCCTTGTCCTTGTAATAGATTAGAGCAAACCACTACCATTAGTCCTATAATTATTTTTTTCATAAACAAAGTATTAAAAGCAAGGGCGCAATGCCCTTGCTTTATTATATTAAACTATTTTTTTACATATAAAAACCCTTGGGGTTCGTGTTCCCTCCCTCACGGTCGGGAAGACACTTTAACTTAATGCTGCACCACCACCTTTCGGTAAATACTCTCGCCTGCTGTGGTTTGTAGGTGTAGTAGGTAGATGCCGTTGGGGAGGAACAGCCACTTTAGCATAGCATTTATTTTTAGGTAAAAAAGCTGTTTTTCCTGCAACAATTTGCCTTTTCCCAAATTTAAGCCAATATTTTCATCAAAATAAATATTTTTTGTAAAATTCGCCCTACTACCCAATTACTCCGCCAATAATACAATCCAATTCAAGAAATTCTTGCGCCGGAACAACTTTAAGCTATATCAATGCAAGAAATTGAAAAACCAACATTATTCGTACATATCGCATACTACACATTGTATGTCTAAAAAGCATTTGTTTACTCATAAAAATCGTAACTTTGTACAAAACAACAAATTTTGGCTGCTTCTATCTACCATTTTACCATACAACTGCTTTCGGGCGAGGCTTTGTCGCTGCAAGAGTACGAAGGGAGGTTTCTCCTGCTCGTCAATACTGCTTCCGCGTGTGGTTTCACGCCCCAATATGCGCAAATGCAGGAATTTTGCACTCATTTTGGCAAGGAAGTAGGCATTATTGCTTTTCCCTGCAACCAATTTGGCAACCAAGAGCCGGGTACCAATGCCGAAATAGCTACTTTTTGCCAAAAAAATTATGGCGTGAGTTTTCCGGTTAGCGAAAAAATAGCCGTAAAAGGCGAAAACATAAGCCCTTTGTACGCTTGGCTTACCCAAAAAACACACAACCAATTTGCCGATAGCGAAGTGGCTTGGAATTTTCAAAAATACTTAATCAATCCGCAAGTAGCATTGTGCGACATTTTTGCCCCTTCGGTTTCGGTTTTCGACCCCAAAGTGCTGGCTGCCATAGGCATAAAATTATAAAGTTGGTGTATGTTGTTTAAAGAAGTAATAGGACAAGCCCCTGCCAAGCAAGAACTACTAAACAAATGTGCGCAAGACCATTTGGGACATGCGCAGCTTTTTTGCGGACCCGAAGGCAGCGGAAAATTATCGATGGCATTAGCATTAGCCCAATACTTGGTTTGCGAAAATCCCCAAGCAAGCGACTCCTGCGGCACTTGTGCGGGCTGCACCAAAGCCCAGAAACATATTCACCCTGACATACATTTTTCGTTTCCGATAATCGGCAACGATGTATTGTGCAGCGATGTACTCAAAACTTGGCGCGAAGCACTCCACCAAAGCCCATACCTAAATATGGAAGACTGGCTACAGTTTCTAAAAGCCGACAACCGCCAAGCCAATATCCACAAGAAAGAGTGTGTCGATATTATCCGCAAACTAAGTCTAAAAGCCTACGAGGCGCGCCACAAAGTACTCATTATCTGGCAAGCCGAATATTTGGGCAAAGAAGGCAACGTACTCCTCAAAACCATTGAAGAACCTACACCCAATACTTTTATTATTCTTATTGCCCAGCAATCCGGCAGTTTGCTGCCCACCATTGTATCGCGCACGCACCAGCTTTTGCTCAAACCCATCGACTCGCCCACGCTGGCAGCCGCCTTGCAAGAAAAACTAACTTGCTCTCCCAGCCGCAGCGAAGCTTTGGCGTGGCAGGCAAAAGGCAATTTCCGTAAGGCGCGGCAAATGTTTTTCGACGAAACTGAAGCATGGAGCAAAGTATTAGATGATTGGCTAAGTTTTTGCTACCAACACAACTTAGCAGCTTGCTTGCAGTGGAGCAGCCAAATGCACGCACGCGGTCGAGAAAAGCAAAAAAATTTCGTTAGCTTTACACTTGATTTTGTACAAAGTCTTTTGAACTATCAAATGCTGGGCGCGCAAGCACGCTTGAACAACACGCAAATAGAGTTGCTAAAAAAATGGGCAAATATTTTGCCCTTGCAGCGTATCGGACAATTGAACGCTCTTTTGAATAAATCTTTTTTTTATTTAGAAAGAAATATTCACGCCAAAATTTTGTTCTTTAATTTATCGTTGCAACTTCATAAACTTTTGCAAACAAAGCACAAGTCTGTGGAAAATATGTCACAGCCTTAATTTGTACTATATCTTTTTGTAGCAAAAGTTATTTTTTAACCCTTACTTCTGTAGCAAAAACAGGAAAAAATTGTTTTGATACAGAATACAAATATATCGAACGAAAATATTTATGTCATGCTCAAACTGTGGCACAAGTGCCGCCGGAGGCTGCAAAACCAATGGATGCAGTAGCGGTGGTTGCAACAAACTAAATACCTACAATTGGTTGGCAGAAATTCCCACCGGAAGTAGCTACAACCATGATGATCTTTTTGAAATAAGTTTTAGAAACGGTAGCCGGAAAGCGTTTTTCCGCAATCCTTACAATATACAGTTCATCACCGGCGATACGCTTGTGGTAGAGGGCAGCAGCTCGGGCTTCGATATTGGCAAAGTGAGCCTCAGCGGTGTGTTGGTGCCCATGCAAATGCGCAAAAAAGGCATTTCTATGAGCTCGGATACTATCCGAAATATCTTGCGTTTTCCTACCGAAAATGATATTTATAGTTGGGAAAATGCCCGACAAAAAGAACAAGAAACCATGCTGATGGCGCGCATTATTGCCCGCGACCTTGGCTTGGAAATGAAAATAGGCGATGTGGAATACCAAGCTGACGGACGCAAGGCTACTTTTTATTACACCGCCTCGCAAAGAGTAGATTTTCGGGAACTCATTAAAGTATTTGCCCACGATTTTAGGGTAAAAATAGAAATGCGTCAAATTGGAGCACGCCAAGAGGCAAGTCGTATTGGCGGCATTGGCTCGTGTGGACGCGAACTTTGCTGCTCTACCTGGCTTACCGACTACAAAACCGTGAATACTACTGCGGCGCGTTATCAAAACTTATCTTTGAATATCAACAAACTTTCGGGGCAATGCGGGCGGCTGAAATGTTGCCTCAACTACGAATTAGATGTCTATCTTGACGCACTCAAGGATTTTCCGCAAAATGCCCAAACCCTCGCCACCAAAAAAGGCAGTGGCATACTTATTAAAACCGATATTTTTAAGCGAAAAATGTGGTATCGCTACTTAGACGAACCCATGCTGGAGCTTAGTGTGGAGCAAGTAAATACTTTTTTGGCACAAATAAAAAGCGGCAAATTGCCCGAAAGTTTGATAAACGAACAACAAATGAGCGAAACACAAGCCGATGTTTCCGATGATTTGGCAGGACAAACCTCTTTAGAAAGCCTACATTCTTTGGATAAAAGAAATAAACGCAAACGCCAAAAAGAAAGAAGAAAAAGTAACCGAAAAGATAGCCCTAATAACCAAAGTTCCGAAACACAATCGTCTTCCAAAACAAACAATTCCCAATCAAGTAATTCAAGCAAATGGAAGCAAGAAAATCAATCTTCAAACACCAACAAAGAAGAAGACAAAAACAAGCAAGCGAACAAATCGCCAAACAAACGGAGAAGCAATCGCTACAAGGGCAAAAATCCTTCGCAGAACAACAACAGAAACAAACCGACATCTCCGCCACCACCTTCGGAAGGATAGTTGCAGGCTTGGCTTTGGGCTGTGTACTATTTTATTTTTCTGCCTGTAGCCCTTCCAACTCTTGGGAGGAGTCGTACCGTATTGATACCAAAACCGGTTGGATTTATACCGACACGGCGCATTTTGCTTTCGATATTGCCGATACTGCCGCTTTGTACAAATTGTGGGTAGAACTGCGCCACAACACCGAATATCCTTACGCCAATCTGTGGATAAAAATAAACACTACCTATCCTTCGGGCGAAATGGCTTCGCAGCAGTTGGATATTCCGCTCGCCGATGCCGACGGCAAATGGCTTGGTGATGGTTTAGGTTCGGTATTACAGCGAAATTTACTTATTCAAAACCGTGCTAAACTGCCGCAAGAAGGCACTTATACCTTCGATATTGTACCTTATCTGCGCGAAAATCCTATTCCGCATATTTTGGATATTGGTTTGCGTTTGGAAAAAATGACTGCCAGCGAAAGCGAAGTGGCGCAATAATTTAGCTTTTCCGTATGCAAATGCCGTTGTTTCCTTGGCGAAAAAGCCTCATACTATGTTTCTTGTGCGTATGTAGTATTAGTGCCTGCCAATATGCCGCTACTCCACCAAATGACACGGCTTCCGTCTCAACCGAAACAGCCGATACCACACAGACATTTATTGCTCCGCAAAACAATTTTCAGTCCTATTGGGCAAAATCGGGCTTGTTTTGTGTGGAATTACCAGACGATTGGGAAATTCGCGAATACAAAAAAACTACCCAAAACTTTTATGCCCTTGCTCCCGAAGATACTTTCGCCAATTACAGAGCTAATTTTACTATTTTTCACGATACCTTAGTTTCGTCCAAAAACTTAGCAGCATTTGCCCAAACACACACGGCCAAAATCGCTTCCTATCTTAATCGGTATCATTTTGTAACAAAAAAAGACAGCCTGTTTCAACAACAAGCTGCCTATTATTTATCGTATTCTTTTAGAGATGACCAGTTGGGGCGGTATTACAATGTATTTTGTGAAACGCTTATTTTTAAAGAAAAAAATAGTATTTTTTTATTGCAAAGTCGCGGCAGTAGCGACGCTTATCCCGACAGTTTGTTTCACGCTATTTTTGAAAAGTTCAGCCCGGTATTCATCGAATAGTTACTTCTTATATCCCAAGCCAAGTTCGCATTGCACCCCAAGATTCTCCTTCCATCAGGAAGGCTATAATAAACCAAATGAAAAACATGGTAGGGGCTAAAATAGAAATTGTTAAAGCGCGTGTTTCGTATTTTACGTGCATAAACTCTGCTACAATAAAATACGCTTTCAACAAACTGGCACCAATAAAAAAGCTATTCAACAAAAACCTGTTTCCGGTAGGATAAAGCTCATACCAAAGCACGGCTGCGCCCACTTCAATAATAGTAATAATTGTAAGCCATAAGGTAGCGCGCCAAACGGCTCTTACCTGACTTCTATATTCGGTATCGTCTAATATGTGCTGACCCATAATTGTTTATCTGTTTTTAATTTTTTTATAATAAGTAAAAAGCAAGGAACACAAATACCCAAACCAAATCTACAAAGTGCCAGTATAATCCTACTTTTTCAATCATTTCATAACCATTGTTGCGGCTACCAAATTCACCATTGGCGGTATTGACAAATGCCCAAATATTGAGACAAACACCGCTAAATACGTGAAAGCCGTGAAAACCTGTGATAAGGAAAAACAACATTCCAAAGGCTTGTGGCCCGAATGGATTTGCCCAAATATTCATACCCTCATGAATTAGGTGCGTCCATTCCCAAGCTTGGCAACCCAAGAAAGCAGCACCGCCCAAAATTCCGCCAAACATCCACTTCATTACGCCTTGTTTGTTATTGCGATGCCCTTCTATTACTGCCAATACTACAAAAACGGAGCTTAGAATAAGGATAAAGGTCATTAAACTTACAAAACCCAAAGGAACTTCGCGATGCCCCATACCCGGAAAAGCACTAAAAACTTTATTAGGGTCTGCCCAAGTAGGTGAACTAAAACGCAACGCACCATAAGAAATAAGTAATGAAGCAAAAGTAAAAGCATCAGAAAGTAAGAAGTACCACATCATTAACTTCCCGTAGCTCACATTAAAGGGCGAGTGCCCACCTTGCCATGCGACTTCTTCGTTTTGGTGATGTGTAGTTGCGATATTTTCAGAAGACATAGTAATATTTTTAGTATAAATTTATTAATTATTATTTACAAAGAATTGATTAGAAAAAAGATAAACAAATAAATCCACAAGATATCTACAAAGTGCCAGTAAGTAGATAATAGCTCAATGTTCAAATACCTTTCGGGATTGAGGGTGTCTATCAATAATTTCACCGGATGTAAAAAAAACGATTTCACAAACATTATCAAAATAAAAAACAAGCCGCCTACAAGGTGCAGCGCGTGTAGTCCGGAAATTACATACAAAAAAGAACCCGAGGGGTTTCCTTTCAAGTGAATACCATATTCGCCCATTTGTTTCCAGCCCAAATACTGGCACACCAAAAACACTACTGCCAAAACAAAGGTAATTCCCAACGAAAGGCGATACATTTTAATGTTTTCTTGCTTAAAAGACCGCTCGGCTAAGTAGAGCGTAATACTACTTATAATAATAACAATAGTACTTATCCAAAATATGTCGGGCATTTTGAACAATACCCAATTGCCTTGTGCTTTTCGGACGATGTAGGCACTCGTTAATCCTGCAAACATCATTATCATACTTGCAATAGCTCCCCACAACACAAACTTTTTGGGTTGTATTATCGGTTTTTGATATTCGTTTTCTTGATAAGATGTTGTCATCATAATACTGTTCTTTTTTATCCTAAAACCTTATCTACAATCATACTTAATTGCAATACCGGCAAATATATGATAGAAGCAAACATAAGTTTTAACGCTGCGCCATCACTACATTCGCGATATAGTTTTATGCCATAATGCAAAAACATTATACCCAACAATACGGCTGCTACTAATGCAATAATGCCCATAAAACCAATAAAATACGGAATAAGTGAAACCACCAATAATGCCCAAATATAAATAATAATTTGGGTAGCAGTTATTTTGTTTCTACCATCGTAGGAGGTGGGCAGTAATTTATACCCCGCTTTTTTGTAATCGTTGTATCCAATCCAGCCTATTGCCCAAAAATGTGGGAATTGCCACAAAAACTGTATAGCAAAAAGCAATAGTGTTTCGTAGGTTAAGGCATTGGCGGCGGCAACCCAACCAATAACGGGTGGCAATGCGCCGGGAATAGCTCCCCAAAATACTGCAATCGGCGATATTCGCTTTAAAGGCGTATAGACAAATGCGTACAAAAACAAGGATAGACTTCCAATTAAAGCGGCGGTGGTATTGAACCACAACCACAACAAAACTACGCCTGCAACGCCACAGATACCTGCCAACAAAATGGCTTCGGGTACTTGCATGCGCTGGGCAGCTAATGGGCGCAAAGCCGTGCGCTTCATTAGCTTATCATAATCTTTTTCTAAAATTTGATTGATGATATTAGCGGATGCCGTTACCAAAAAACCTGCAATTACTAAATATAACATAGGTAAAAACGCAATAGCCGGGCTTGCTAGCACAAAGGCAAATACTGCCGAACTCACCACCGTAAGACTTAGACGTAACTTTACCAGCTGGGCATAATCTTTAATTTTATCCCCAAGCAAATGCAATGCATTATATGGTATTATTTTTTGGAACATCTACTTCTTCTATGTTTTTTATTTTACCGCTTCGGCAATGATAGGGTTATAGTTGTCCAACTGACTATCGGGTATGTGCTGAGGCGTGTAGTCTCTGCCATCTTTGCTATATTCGTGTGCACCTCTGTAAACAGAAGGAATAGCACCGGGCCAGTTTCCGTGTCCCAACTCTCTTGGCGTTGTCCACTCTAAGGTGTTTGCTTTCCAAGGGTTAAGTGTTTTCATTTTTCTACCATAAAATATACTGTAGAAAAAGTTGAACACAAATAAAAACTGCGTACAGAATACCACAATCGCTGCAACGGTGATAAATACGTTCAAGTCGCCATACACACCAAAAGTATCAAATTCATTAAAAGAAAAATAACGGCGAGGCACACCTGTCATTCCCAAATAGTGCATAGGCCAGAAAATACAGTAACTTCCTATCAGTGTTATCCAAAAATGAATATAGGCAATCGGCTCGTTCATCATTCTACCATTAAACAACTTAGGAAACCAGTGATATATTCCTGCAAACATACCAAAGCCTGCCGCAATAGCCATTACAATATGAAAGTGCGCTACTACAAAGTAGGTATCGTGCAAAGGTATATCTAAAGATGAGTTTCCTAAGAAAATTCCTGTTAAACCGCCGGAAATAAACATAGAAACAAAGCCTATGGCAAAAAGCATAGCCGGCGTAAAACGAATATTTCCACGCCAAACGGTCGTTATCCAGTTAAATACTTTTACCGCCGAAGGTACTGCAATCAAGAGCGTTACCAACACAAACACAGAACCTACAAAAGGGTTCAATCCCGACACGAACATGTGGTGCGCCCATACCAAAAAGGACAATACCGTAATTGCCATTATAGAATAGACCATAGCTGTATAACCAAAAATTGGCTTGCGGGAATTGGTTGAAAGAATTTCCGAAACCATACCCATTGCTGGAAGAATTACGATATACACCTCAGGGTGTCCTAAAAACCAAAATAAGTGTTGGAAAAGCAAAGGACTACCGCCTTCTATAATTTGTCCGGCGTGGTTTGTAAGCACTTCACCTTTAAAGAAAATGTCAGATAAATAAAAAGCAGTGCCAAATGAGCGGTCAAAAATTAATAATATTGCTCCTGCCAACAGTACAGGAAACGACAAAACGCCAATGATAGCTGTAAAGAAAAATGCCCAAATAGTCAGCGGCAATCTAAACATTGTCATGCCTTTAGTGCGCATATTCAATATTGTGGCGATATAGTTTAGCCCGCCCATCAAAGACGAAACAATAAACAAGGCCATACTCACCAACCAAAGTGTCATGCCCATTCCGCCTCCTTTTGTCGCTTCCGGCAATCCACTCAATGGCGGATACGATGTCCAACCACCAGAAGCAGCACCGTTTTCCAAAAACAAAGAGGAGAACATAATCAAACCCGCTATCAAGAAAAACCAAAACGAAAGCATATTGATAAAAGGACTTGCCATATCGCGTACGCCACATTGCAACGGAATAAGCAAATTGCTAAACGTACCACTCAGTCCGGCAGTAAGCACAAAAAACACCATAATAGTCCCGTGCATTGTTACTAAAGAATAGTAAAAGTCGGGACTCATTTTTCCGCCTTCTGCCCATTTGCCCAATAGTGTTTCCAAAATGGGAAACGATTCATTGGGCCAAGCCAACTGTATTCTAAACAATACCGAAAAAAACACGCCTACGATAGCCCAAATAATTCCCGTTATTAAAAATTGGCGCGCAATAATTTTATGGTCTTGACTAAAAACATACTTAGTAAAAAAATTATCATGGTGCTCATGATGTTCGTGGTCATCGTGGTTAGATAGATGATGATCCAAGCCTATTTCTGTTGTAGCCATATCTTAATTTTTTTTATAATTATTTTTATAATGATGTAATATTTGTTTGGGTTGTATCCGCAGTAGTATTTTCAGCCGTTTTGGCATTTGGTCCAAACATTGTTGAAATTGGCGACTGCGCTGCCAACCATTTATTAAAATCTTCTTCCGTATCTACTACTACTACTTTGCGCATGTTATAGTGTGCCGAACCGCACAATTCGGCGCAAGCCAATTCATAGTTAAATTCGGGATTGTTCAACTCTTCACGCATCTGCCGTGTAGTTTTAGTTGGTACAAACCAAAATTGCGTAGGAATTCCGGGTACCGCATCCATTTTCACACTAAAATGTGCCAAATAAAAACTATGTAACACGTCTAAGGCGTTGATGCGCATCAACACAGGTTTATTCAATGGCAAATGCAGGGTGTCGGCAAGAAAATCATCCATGTTTCCCTGGTCTTCCCAGTCTTGTCCAAATGGATTCGCATCGCTTATTAGGCGTACACTTTTTTTGCCCAGCACATTGTCTTTTCCGGCATAGCGCAAATCCCATTTGAATTGCATACCCGTTGCTTCTATTACTACGGCATCGTCTGGAGCTGTTCCCGTTATTTTATACCAATTATTCATACCCACAACTACCAAGGCTATCATCACTGCTGCCGGTACACTTGTCCACAATATTTCTAATTTATTAGAATGTGAAAAATAATATGCCAATTTGCCAGGTTGTCCTTTGTATTTGTAAACAAACCAGAAAAGCAATACGTGGGTAATAAAAAACACGGGAATGGTTGCCATCCAAGTCCAAAAAAACATATTCTCTATCCAAGCACCATGAGCGGACGAAGATGCGGGCAAAAATAAAGGTGAATAATGTATCGCAGACCATACTGCCGCAATCATTCCTACAACCAAGAAAATTATAAATAAATTGGCTTGGAGGTTATTGTTTCTTATGATGGCTTCTTCCTCTCCTTTTACTTCTGTTACCAATTCAGCTATTTTCGATACCTGAAAAAGAATAACTATTATTAAAAAAACGGAAATTATTGCTAATATACTTATCATATATTTTATTTTTTCTATGTTTGATGAGTAATACTTTCTTTTACAAATGGGTGGTTTATCGGAACCAACGATGATTTACTCAAAGCTGTAAACACCACATATACAAAAAATCCGAGATAGGCTGTCGGTAAGCCTAATTCCATAAATCCTATACCAAAGTTGGTAATCGCCTGACCATTTGCATCGTAATATCCTGCATTACCTACGGCTCCGGGCGTTACCATTAAGTAGTAATCCAACCAGTGACCAAATACCAATAATATGGCTACAAATCTCAGAACATTAGGGTTGCGTTTGTTGCCCGCCGTCATCAATACCAATAATGGAAGTACGAAGTTTATGAAAAACGTAAGCCAGTATAATATTTGATAGGACTCGAATCGATTGCGGTAATATAAAGTTTCTTCGGGAATATTTCCGTACCAAATAAGCATGAATTGTGAGAACCACAAATACGTCCAAGCTACACTAAAAGCAAAAACCCATTTTCCTAAGTCGTGGATATGACTGTCGTTTACCAATTTTAGATGTCCATTTTCTTTTAAATAAATAGTAATGAGCGCGATAGTGGATAAACTTCCTACAAACATGCTTATAAAACAATACCAGCCATAGAGTGTACTCAACCAATGTGGATCTACGGACATTAGCCAGTGCCAAATAGCCGTAGAAGTACTCACGGCAAATACAACCAAGAAAAACATGCTTATTACTTTGCTTCTGCGGTAGTTAGCTAAGTCCCAAGCTTTGTCGCTTTCGAGAGAGTTTTTACGTACCAAATAAATAAGTCCTACCCAGAGTCCTAAATATACAATGGTAGCTATCCAAAAAAATCCTTGATTTAAAAATGGTTTTTTTCCGGCAATAAGCGCATCGTAATCAGGGCTGGCAGGATTGGTTATTCCTTCGTGCATCCAATGGTAGATGCTATGAGAACCCAATGCCAGTATGACAATCATGAGCAGTGCGCCCCACTTAACGAAACTTCCCATTGCTTCGGGAATACGCTTGAGCAGAATGAACCAGCCATTATAACCAATGGTTTGCGATGTTACCCAAAAAATAGCCGCCAGACCGATTAGGGTAAAGTATAAGTTTGTCGAAAACAATACCGACCATATTCTTGCCGGATAATGTAAATTTAGGAGCACGCCTATAATAAAAAATACTAATCCTACCCCGATAGTAACAAAACTAAACGTTTTGACTGAAGGGCTGAGTTTGTAATATTCTGGAAATGGCTTAATCATAATTTTTTTATGTATTAATTACTTTTGCATTTATTTTTCAATCGTTTTATTTCACTCTTATTTCTACTCGGCGATTTCGTGCTTTGGCTTCCGGTGTATTTTCTGTTGTTACAGGGTTTTCGTCACCATAGCCCATAGCAGTTACTCTATCTCCGCCAATACCGTTTTCTACAAGATACTCCATTACAGATTTCGCACGATTGAGGGACAATTTTTTGTTTATTGCTTTAGGTCCTGCATCGTCCGTGTGTCCGGCTACTTCTATTTGCAGGTCTTTATTTGTTTTTAGCAAGTTCACCAATTTATCCAACTCTGCTTTCGACTCATCTTTCAATTTGGCAGATGCCGCATTAAAATATACATTTCGCAAAGTAATAATAGTGCCTTTGTTAATTTTTTTGCCCACATAATCGTCGATGAAACCACCGGACGTACTGGCTACTACAGCACCTTCGTGTGTTTCGCTTGTCGCTGCTTCTGTAGTAGTATGTGCTTCGGCATTAGTTCCTGCTCCTTGCACAACTTCGTGCATTGCTGCACCTTCTTCCATCATTAGGTCTGCGCTTGTTTGATGTGACGTTACTTCAGGAAAAACGTCGCCTACTCTACCTCTCACAAATTTCATCGCATCTTCCGCGCTTAGTTTTTGGTCTTTAACTACTTGGTCGGCTTGCATTTTTTTTACATAAGCAACTACTTTCCAACGCTCGTCAGCACTCAACTGTGCAGCATACGAACCCATGTTATTTTTACCATACTGAAGGGTATGATACATTTTTCCTTCTTCCAACTGCAAATAAGCACCACTAAAATAGTTGATAATTCCGCCGAACGGTCCTTCTTTTGGTCCATTAGCAGAAATACTGCCATCACCTGCTCCACTATCGCCGTGGCATACGGCACAATAAATGGTATAAAGGCGTTTCCCCTCTTCCAAAGTAGCTGCGTCAGCCATTGCATGTGGATTAATCATACTCGTTGCGGCACGCTCGTAGCTTTCTTCAGAATTATCAAAAGGATACGGCATAAAACCACGCGGAATAGTACCTTTTACAGGCTCACGGGCACTTTTACCATCTGCAAAAACAACAAATGGCGTATTGGTCAAGTTTATTTTTTGGTTAGAAGGCGTGCGGTCTTGGGGTGCTTTTCCATAGGTTTCGTATGCTTGCGAATGCGCCATATCGGGCATGTATTCACGTCCGGTAAAGTCGCCGTGTGCTTTGCAACCTACTAAATACATAGCCGCTACACCTATCAATCCAAATCCTAATGTATGCTTAAATTTCATCGTTTACGATATTATTTATTTTGCTTTTATTTTTATATCAAAGAAAAATGACACGCTTCCATATCAGGCACTTTGTTCGTTATGACTGCGCTGACGTTGGTTCATTTCTCTTACTTTTACTTCTACGGCACCCATTCTTAGCAGAGCTTCTTCCAATTTTCCGGCATCGTCATTATATTTTCCCAAATCGAATACAATGGCAAAACGGTCGTTGGAGGTACGTGGCTCTAAAATTTCGGGATGGGCGAAAACAGACAATCTATTGCGCAAATAATACGTAATAACCATTCCTACCGATGCAAAAAGCACCGTTACCTCAAATGCAATTGGAATAAATGCCGGCAAGGAAAAATAAGGTTTTCCCCCAAAAACATTGGGCCAGTCCACCGTAGAAATATAGGTCATTGCCAAAAGCGCAAAAGCGGTTCCTGTAGCACCAAAAACAAAACCTGCTGTATGCAAGCGTGTTTCCTTAAGTCCCAAAACAGGGTCTAAACCGTGTACAGGAAAAGGTGTAAGTACATCGTGAATGTGCCAGCCATCGTGTCTGAGTTTTCCTACGGCATCTAACAAAGGAACTTCATCGTCAAATAATCCCAATAAATATCTGTAAGCCATATATATTCTGTTTATTATTTTCTTAAAATTTACTGATCTTTATCTTTTCTATAAGCTCCGGCAAATGCTGCGCCACCTTGCTCATTGCGCTCCTCTGCATCTTCTTTTGCTTGCGCAGCTATATATTGGTCGCCGGAAGATTTTAAAATACTTTTCACCTCTGCAATAGCTACCACAGGGAAATATTTGGCAAACAATAAGAAAAGCGTCATAAAAATACCTATTGTTCCTACAAATATTGCTACCTCTACCCAAGTAGGCGTATAATACAACCAGCTTGAAGGAATGTAGTCGCGGTGCAGTGATGTTACGATAATTACAAAACGCTCGAACCACATACCAATATTGATAAAAATAGACATTATAAAGGTAATTACCACATTGCGGCGCGCACCTTTAAACCAAAATATTTGCGGAGAAATAACATTGCACGTCATCATAGCTGCATACGACCACCAATAAGGTCCCGTTGCGCGATTCATAAAAGCATATTGCTCGTACAAATTGCCAGAATACCAAGCCATAAACAACTCCGTTAAATACGCTATACCCACTATCGAACCTGTAAGCAAAATTACTTTATTCATAGATTCTATGTGGTTGATGGTGATGTAATCTTCTAATTTCATTACCACTCTTGCTACCAACATGAGCGTTAGTACCATCGCAAAACCCGAAAAGATGGCGCCCGATACGAAGTAAGGCGGGAAAATAGTGGTGTGCCAACCCGGAATTACTGATGTGGCGAAGTCGAAAGATACCACAGAGTGCACTGAAAGTACCAGTGGCGTTGCTAAACCTGCCAATACTAAGGAAATAGACTCAAAGCGTTGCCATTGTTTTGCCGTACCGCGCCAACCGAAACTCAAGCTGGCGTATATTTTTTGTTTTATTCCTTTGGTTCGGTCTCTAATGGTTGCCAAATCGGGCAATAGACCTGTGTACCAAAACAACAAAGAAACGGTGAAATAGGTAGAAATCGCAAATACGTCCCACAAAAGCGGCGAATTGAAGTTGGGCCACAAGCTGCGCCAATCAATAAATCCTTCTGCGGCACGACTATTCGGGTAAGGAAAAATAAAGAATGCGTCCCAAATACGCCCCATGTGAATCATCGGGAACAAACCCGCACAAATTACCGCAAAAATGGTCATTGCTTCTGCGGCGCGGTTCACGCCTGTACGCCAACGCTGACGAAACAGCAACAAGATGGCAGAAATAAGGGTTCCGGCGTGACCAATACCCACCCACCATACGAAGTTGGTAATATCCCAAGCCCAGCCAACGGTTTTGTTTTCGCCCCATACCCCTATACCTTTCCATATTGTATAAAGAATGGCTAACACACCCATTAAAGCAATTAGCCCTGTAAAGGTAATTGCCAACATAAATCGCAAAGTAGGGCCTCGCTCTGCTTGTGAGCTAATATCTTCTGTGATTTGAGCGTAGGTTTTGTTTCCTAAAATAAGCGGGTCTCGAACCGGTGAATAATATTGATGTGACATATTTTTTTACTTTTCAACTTGTTGTTTACAAGCAAATATTTTTATTAATGATGTTCGTTTGAATGTTCGTTAGCTGGTTGGTGGTTTGCCTCCTCGTGATGAGCAGGTACATGCGGCTTTTCGTCCGGATTTAGCACCTCATCTACATTGCGAATAATAGTTTGGTATGCTACCGAAGATAGTATTTCTATATGATCCAATAAGGTATAAGCACGCTCGTTGTCCCACGCTTTCACTATTTCGCTATCTTTTATATTCATATCGCCAAACATAATTGCCTGTGTAGGACAAGAAGTTTGACAAGCAGTTTTGGCATCACCGTCTTTTAGTGGGCGACCTGCTTTTTTAGCTTCCAACTTAGCTGCTTGCAAGTTTTGTACACAAAAACTACATTTTTCCATCACACCTCTGGAGCGAACAGTTACATCAGGATTGAGTACCAAGCGCGACAAATCGTCCATAATTACATTTTCGTCATTGCTTAAAATAGTTCCTTTATAAAAACTATCTGCTCCTTGAAAATCGAACCAATTGAAACGGCGAACTTTAAAAGGACAGTTATTGGCACAGTAGCGTGTTCCAATACAGCGATTATATGCCATTTGGTTTAAACCTTCGCTGCTATGGTTGGTTGCATTTACCGGACACACATTTTCGCAAGGAGCGTTGTCGCAGTGCTGACACATCATCGGCTGGAAAGCTACGGCAGGATGCTCGGCATAAGGGTCGGTAGTTTTATCAAAGCTATAATAACGATCAATGCGCATCCAGTGCATTTCGTGTGCTCTATATACTTCGCGTTTTCCTACTACCGGAACGTTATTTTCAATATTACAAGCTACTACACAAGCACCACAGCCTATACAAGCGTTCATATCTACTGCCATTCCCCAGTGGTGTCCGTTGGCATATACCTCAGAACGGTCGGGATACAAAGAAAAATAATGATGGTCGGCGTAGTGCGGGTCGGTTTTTTTCGCTTGTGTGTTGTAGTTGCCCGACCAATGGTCTTTTTTGTATTGGTGTAATGACGTTTCATTAACTATTTCACGCTCATCGTCTATTGTATGATGCGTTTGCGTTTGTGCCAATGGATAGCCGCTATCTACTTTTTCTATTTGGGCATTTGCTGCCGCATATTGATTGTAGTCGCCATTGTTATTTACCATTGGAAAAACATTGGCACCCAAAGTACATTTTTTGTTTCCGGGTTTTGTGCGACCATAGCCCATTGCCACAGAAATTACGCCTTCCGTTTGTCCGGGCTGAATGGTTATCGGCACCTCAATAGACTTTCCGTTTACGCTTACTTTTATTACATCGTTTCCGTTTTTATTTTCGGAGCCGGCCTCTTTCAAACCAAGCGTTTCGGCAGTTTTTAAAGGCACTACGGCACAATTTTCCCAAGTTACGCGCGAGATAGGGTCGGGAAGTTCTTGCAAAAACGGATTGTTCGCATACTTACCATTTCCAATACCCACCGTTTCGTACAATACTACTTCTATGCCTTGCGCTTTCGCTGCATTCGACTGAATTGCCTGAGCTGCGCCAGAAGCGTCTATTCCCGAAGGTGCGCCTACGCCTTCGCTTGCGGCAGTGTGCAACACACCTTCTTGTATGTTTTTTTGCCAAAAGAGTTCAAAATCTCCATTAGCTTTACCGGTCCAGTTATTGCGGACAAAATCGTAGTAATTGGTATTATTTCCTGCCCAATTCAACAAGCTCTCTTCCCATTGACGGGTTTTGAACAAGGGGCTAATAAGTGGCTGAATAAATGTGTAATGACCGCTCACCGCCTCTACATCGTTCCACGATTCAAGATAATGACTGGCAGGTGTTAAGTAGCTTATATTCTCGGCAGTTTCGTCTTCTCTGTCGTTAAATGAAATAGTGGTTTTTACTTTTTTCAATCCGGCAACAAATTTATCCGCCTCGGCGTAATTATATGCAGGGTTTACATCGTTAATAATAATAGTTCCCACACTACCACTATTCATATCGCTTACCAATTGTTTCATGGCTTTATCGTCGCTTTGCGCTAATTTTATAGCACGATTGGTATCTATTGTATTGCCATAATTGCCCAAACTACTGTTGATAGCATTGGTAAGCATTTGTGCATTTACATCGTTCAAGCCACATACTACCAAACTTTTTCCTGCGGCAGCTTTAAGGGCTACGGCAGCTTTTTTTACAGTCTGTTTGGTGTGTTCCGACAAGCCATTTACACTTCCACCGCCATTAAGTTCGTTGTACAAGGCAACTAATACTAAGGCTTCTTGGGAAGGTTTTACCGAACTGCGATAGTCGGCTTTTGCTCCGGTAATAGACATGTACGACTCAAACTGAAAATGGCGCGACATCTGTGGATTCTCGGGATTTACTTTCCGTTTTTTGGCATAAGCGGGCGCAAATGCGGCGGGCAAAAGCCAAGTTCCTAAGAAATCGCAACCTACGCCTACTACTACATCGGCTTTGTCGAAGTGGTAGTACGGAGCCATTCTTTTACCCAAAGTTTGGGCATTGGCATCTAATAAGGCGGCGTTTGAAATAGCATCATATACTACCACCTTCGTTTGAGGATAAGTTGCTTTGAATTGCTCAATCGCTTTTTGCGAACTGGGTCCTACAATCGCTGAAGTAAGCAATACAATATCGCCCGAAGTGGAGCTAAGTGCCGTTTTTATTTCCTTATCTACCTGTTCCCAGTTGGCATCTTTTCCTTTGATTTTCGGATTGCGCAAACGCGCCATATCGTACAAATCTAATACAGATGCTTGGGCGCGGGCAGTTGTTCCGCCTTGCGTAAGTTGACAAGAACTATTTCCTTCTATTTTTATGGGTCGTCCTTCGCGCGATTTTACTAAAACACTACAAAAGTCGCTACCATTTACAAAAGTAGAGGCATAATAATTGGCAATACCGGGATTTATTTCTTCGGGTTTTACTACGTAAGGAATTGCCTTGCGAATAGGCATTTCACAACTTGCGGCAACTGTGGCTGCCGTAAGGCTAAAACCCAACATTTTTAAGAAATCGCGGCGAGGAGCTTTGGTATCTTGTACCAATCCGTTTAGATGCTCTAAAACGGGCAACTCTTCGGCAAATTCATTTTTTTTGCTTTCTAAAAATTCCGGACTTTGATTTAATTCATCAAGCCCTTTCCAATATTTTTTTTCCTTCATGGATTTAGGATATTTTTTCTTCAATTATGCTATAAAAAAGAACTTCAAACCTTTTTGTTAATAGTGGCATTTTTGACATTCTACACCACCAATTTTCTCTACGGTAATTTTATCAATCTTACCTTCTTTAAGTTCTTTATGATATTTTTCGTAAACACTATAATAATCGTTAGAAGAGAACTGAACCTCCGTTTCGCGGTGGCAAGTAATACACCAACCCATACCCAATGAATTTTGCTGTTTTACCACTTCCATTTCCTGAATTTCGCCGTGGCATTTTTGGCAGGCTATTTTTCCGGCATTTACGTGCTGCGCATGATTGAAATATACGTGGTCGGGTAAGTTGTGAATACGCACCCACTCTATTGGTTTCTGTTCGTAATCTTTAATATATTCTTTTTTATCTTTATCCCAACCTATGGCGGCATAAATTTTGCTAATTTCTTTGGTGCCGTATTTAGGTCCTTTGTCAATAGCTTTGTGGCAATTCATACACACGTTGGCAGAAGGGATAAGTGCTGTTTTTCCTTTGTTTGCGCCCGAATGGCAATATTGGCAATCAATGCCCCACTTTCCGGCGTGTAGTTGGTGCGAGAACTTAATGGGTTGCTCTGGTTGATAGTTTTTTTGTCGTCCCAGCGATTGCGCATTGTCGTAAGTGGTGTAGCTCAAAAAACCGAAAATGAGTAATCCGAGCCCCAACTTAACCCATCTGTTGCGCAACACTCTTCCCGCAGTAATAGGCTCTAACAAAGGTTGGTTGTTGCGTTCGCGCACAAGATTTGAAGCAGAACGCACCACTTTGCCCAAAGTAAAAGCAATAACCGCCAACAAAACTGCTATTGCCGCCAAGAAGATATACAACATTTGGCTATTATTGGCTGCCGCCGGAGCTGCGCCTTCAGGCGATGCGGCAACAGTTTGTGCCGTAGGTGGAAAATCCGCTTCAACTTTTACATAGGCTAAAATATTATCTATGTCAGCATTTTGCAAAGTGGGGAAAGAGGTCATCACCAGTTTGTACTCGTTATATATTTGTACGGCACGAGGATCGCCAGCCTTCACCATTGCTTGAGAGTTTTTCACCCAGCTATGAAGCCATTCTGCCTCATACTTGTCATATACTCCTGCAAGTGCAGGACCTGTCATTTTTGCATTTACCTTATGACAACTCGAGCAATTCGACTTAAATAATTTTTCTCCGGCTTCGTAAGCACCGTTTGTTGCTGCGATGGCTGCGGTTCTATCTTGTGCATGAATGTGCAGCGAACTCATTAACAGCAATAAACATATTGCCGCGCTGACAACAGTAGGAGTAGATTTTAACAAATATTTAACAATTTTCATATTAAACCTAATGAAATTTACAATTCAGGGTATTTTGCCACAAAAATAGGCATTAAATATTTTTATTGTACTAATCGCAAACTTTTTCCGACAACATGCAACCTATTTAGACTTATTCTAAACAAATTACACTTAATTAATAATCAGTCAATTACACATTAATTGGCACATTAAATACATTTTTATATTTTTTATAAAAAAACCATCATTAATACAATTATTTGAAAATCAATTCTTTATAAATTTTGTTTTTTAATATTTTCAAAGTATTGTTTTTGGGGTTTATTTTCAATTATTTATGGTATTTTTTATCGGATAGCTAATATGCAATAATTTTTTGATGCTTCAAAAGTCGCAAATATTTTCAAAAACTTTAGCTGTTTGTAGTTCATTTTTTATTAATTTACCTGTTCTTTTCAGAAAAAACCGTGCTAATTTTGCTAAAGTCAAGCAGTTTTTTACTTTTTATTCCAAAAAAAATTTTAGCTTGCTTATCTGATTTTTGCTTAAATATTTCCGATGCAACAAAACACTTTCCTGTTTCAAGTTTTACAGACTTTTACCGAAAAAGACCTCGCCCAACTCGGCAACTATTGCTTTGTGTTTCCCACAAGGCGTGCTGCTCGTATTTTTGAGAATATGCTTCTCCAAAAGTTTGCCCAGCATACGTTTTGGGCTCCTTCGTTCTTTAGCATTGCCGATTTTGTGCAGGAAATGTGCCAACAAACGCTTGGCAATGACATCGGTCTTTTGCTTGAACTCTATCAGGTATATGTACAAACAGAAACCGCCGATGCGATACTTCCATTGGATACTTTTCTTCCTTGGGGCGAGGTGTTGCTCAAAGATTTTGACGAAATAGACAAATATTTGGTAGATGCCGATGCGCTTTTTAGCATTTTGGGCGATATAAAGGAAATAGAAAGCATTTATGGAGCCGATAACGATGCTTTTGAAGCCGTAGCACGCTTGCGCAATATTTTATCTGCCGAAGAAAAAACCGAACTGATGCAACGCTTTTTGCGCATTTGGCAACAGTTGCCGTACTTGTACAAACACTTTAAGGCTACTTTGCAGGAAAAAAACATTGCCTACGAAGGTATGCTCTACCGAAATTTTTGCGACTTGCTCCATTCGCCGGACTACCAAAACCCTTACGAAAAAATTGTTTTTGCCGGATTCAATGCACTTTCCAAAACCGAAGAAAGCATTTTTGATAGCTTACTACAACAAGAAAAAGCAGTTGTTTTTTGGGATTATGATATTTTTTTTGAAGAAAATCCTTCGCACGAAGCAGCGGTTTTTTTGCGAAAATATCGGCAAAAATGGCAGCACGCCTCTTCTTACTGGATAAGCAGCAATTTTTGGCAAAGCGGACAAACGATACATCTTTATCCACGCGGCGGCACTCAGGCACAGTTGTTTCAAGCTGCCCAACTACTTCGGGAAACCGTTTCGTACGAAACTACTGCCGTAGTATTAGCCGATGAAGCCTTGCTGGTTCCCTTGTTGCATTATTTGCCGCCAACTCAGCAAGAAAACATCAACGTAACGATGGGTTATCCTTTGCAGGCTACACCTGTGCCGCAACTTATTCAGGCGTTTTTGGATTGGCACGCACTGTTAGCAAGTCATTCCATCAAGGCGGAAGTGGTGCTGCCTTTTGTAGAAAACCCTTATATGCAACAAACTTTGCCCGAAGCCTTTGCGTGGATACATGCGCATATGCTCCAATATCGCACGCGCTACTTTAGCTTGTCGGTTTTAAAAGAAAATATTGATTGGGGAGCGTTGTCGTGGCTTTTGGAAGCAAGTGATGATATTGGTGAAATATTGGCACGGATTCAAAAACTGCTGGTGCATCTTATACATAGCACTTCCAACGAAGATACAAGCGTGCAAACTTATTTTTCGGGCAAAATAATACTGCAACACAGCCTTGTTTTTATCCAAAATTTTACCCAAAACATTCAGCAATACCTGCCTTTTATTTCGCTTGCTTCTTTGCAAAAAATACTCCTGCCACAACTCAGCGTGCAGCGTATTCCATTTAAAAGCGATGAAAATGCTGCCCTGCAAGTGATGGGTTTTTTGGAAACACGGAATTTGGACTTCGAGCGTATTATTGTGCTGTCGCTCAATGAAGGAAAAATTCCTGCCGCCCGTTCTATGGACACTTTTTTGCCTTTTTATCTGCGCAAAGCACACAAAATGCCTACGTTTGAAGAGCAAGATACCATTTTTGCGTATCACTTTTTCCGTTTGCTGGGGCGCAGTACCAATGTTCATTTACTCTACGACAATAGCACATCCGGCAACAACAAAGGCGAAGCGAGTCGTTTTATTACCCAATTGGAGTACGCGGATATTTTGTACGAAAACGTAAAATTATCCATCAATAATATTCCCGAAAAAGTAGCCATAGCACGATTGGACTACCAAATGCGCGAAATTATGGTACACAAATCGGAACACATTCTCGCCCAACTAAAAAGCTATACCGCCGGAGGCGAAAAATATATTTCGCCCACTTCTTTGCTACTGTACCACGAATGTCCGTTGCGTTTTTATTTTAAATATCTTGCCAAAATGAGTCCGCCCGAAGAGGTAGAAAACAATGTTACGCCTTTGGAGCTCGGAACTGTGGTACACCATAGTTTAGAAATATTGTACCAAAAATTTCAGGGAAAAACGATGGAAAAAGGCGATATTTTATCGTTGGCTTCGCCCGAAAACTTGCAGCAAGCAATTACTGCCGCTTTGCAAAAAAATTATTTTTTAAAAGAAAATGAATCCCTTACAGGTTTTAATTTGTTGCAGGAAAAAGTGATTATGCATTTGGTAAAAAACGTCCTTACGCACGATGCACACTTTAGCACTCCTTTGCAAATTGTTTCGGTAGAAGAAGAAAGTTGGAAAATAAATTACCCTTTGCCCAATGGAACCATAGTACAGCTCAGTGGAAAAATAGACCGTTTGGATATTCCCCACCTTGCACAAAATCAGCACCTCCGCTTGGTGGATTACAAAACGGGCAAAGTGGAAGCACTTACTTACAAAAACAGCAAAAACGCGCAAGATTTTACCGAAACCGTATGGAGCAGCAACCGATACAAGGCACAATTTCAGTTGTTGTTTTATGCTTTGTTGTATTTGTGGAAAAATCCTTCTAAGGAAATTCTGCTGGCGATTTATAACTTAGGTGCTTTGCAGGAAAATACTTATTTTTTTAGCGAAAGAAATATTCTCTCGTGGAAACTTGAGGATTTTAATGCTTATCGAAACCACCTTGACGAAAGCCTAACGGAATTATTCGACCCTGCGCAGCCTTTTGTACAAACTGCCGATACCAAAAACTGTACATTTTGTGATTATAGGGAAATATGTAGGGTAAGTGCTAAATAGCTAAAAAGAAGAATCGCGGCGGCGCAGGCTACTGAGCAACAAGCCCAAACCTCCTACGGTAAGGGTGAGAATAATCAGTAAATCGAAAGCACTCATACCATTGAGCGTAAGTTGTACACTGGTAATAACACCAAAAATAAGTGCCACCAAAGCTCCGCCACTCAAAATCCAACCCAACCAGTTTTGGGAGTTATAAAAAATCATACCTACGCCAAACATAAACGGAATGAGCAAGTAGCCTGTAGTTATATCGTAGCCACCAAAGCGAAACATGCCGTGTCCCCAAAAATTCATCACATGAATGGAGCGCAGCAACAAGTACAGTCCGCCAATAAACATAAGCAAGCCCACAAAATAGCGAATAATACCACCTTCGGAGCCGCCAGCACCTTTAAATTCCATATTTGTCGAAAGTTTTGAATCTTTAAAAAACCATAATGCTGCCATCGCACAAATAATGAAAATACTTACCGGCAACATAATATCGGCTGAAAACATATTGTATCAAAAAATTTAGCACAATAATACAGTTTCTCCCGCAATAATTATGCCTTTTCAGGCAAATGAGTGTGCTATTTTTTCTTCCTTTTATCAAAAAGAAAATTAAATGCCACAAAACTTGACTGTACTGCTTTTATATTTTTAACATTTCATTTGGCTATAAACACATACTTTGTCCCTTATTTTGTAGGATTAATCGCTATCTTTGGAGCGCAAAATAAAAACCTATGCGAAATATTTTTATCACACTTTTTGTTGTAATAGGCAGTTTTTTAGCTGCCAATGCACAAAATACTTCCCCCAAAGCAACGGATCTTTTCAAGCAATTGGAAGATTACGAATTGCCTACGCCCAACACTTATCGCAATGCCGCAGGAAAACCCGGACACGATTACTGGCAACAAACCGCCAGCTACGATATGGACATTACCTTAGATGACGACAAACAACGCATCTACGGCACTTCTACTATTACCTACACCAACAATTCGCCCGATGCCCTCAGTTATTTGTGGCTGCAACTCGACCAAAATGTACGCGCCAAAGAATCGGATACTTACAAAATTCAACAAAGTAGTATCAACGAAAAAATGAACAACGAACAGTTGGAGCGTATAAAAGGCTACGATTTTGATGGCGGTTTTAAAATAGATTATGTAAAAAACGGACAAGACCAAGATTTGCCTTATACCATCAACAAAACCATGATGCGTGTGGACTTGCCCAAACCGCTTCCTTCGGGAGAAAGCACAGTTTTGCAGCTGAAATGGTGGTACAATATTCAAGACAGAATGCACATGGGCGGACGCTCGGGCTACGAGTATTTTCCCGAAGATGACAACTATTTGTATGCCATAGCACAATTTTATCCGCGTATGGTTGCCTACACCGACTACGAAGGCTGGCAACACAAACAGTTCTTGGGCAGAGGCGAGTTTACCTTAGATTTTGGCAACTACACCGTAAAACTCACGGTGCCCGACGACCATATTGTTGCTGCTACGGGAACTTTGCAGAATGCCGACAAAGTGCTTACCAAAGACCAACAAAATGCTTTTGAAAAAGCCAAAACTGCCAAAGAGCCTGTTATTATTGTAAGCGAAAGCGAAGCCCGCAACAAGGAAAAATCGAAGTCTAAGAAAACGGCTACTTGGGAATTTCACGCAGATAATGTACGCGACTTTGCTTTTGCCAGTTCCCGCAAATTTATTTGGGATGCCATTGGCGTTCCTTTTGGCGACCGTACGGTTATGGCAATGAGTTTTTATCCTAAAGAAGGAAATCCGCTGTGGGAGCAATATTCTACTCGCGTAGTGGCGCACACTTTGCGCAGCTATTCGGCACATACTTTCGATTATCCTTATCCGGTAGCTATTTCGGTACACACCGACGATATTGGTATGGAATATCCGATGATTTGTTTTAACTGGGGACGACCCGAAAAAGACGGTACTTATCCAGAAATAACCAAATATCGTATGATTGGCGTGATTATTCACGAAGTGGGACACAACTTTTTCCCCATGATTGTCAATTCCGATGAGCGTCAGTGGACGTGGATGGACGAAGGTTTGAATACTTTTTTGCAATATCTCACAGAGCAAACTTGGGAACGCAATTATCCTTCGCGCCGCGGACCCGCCTACAAAATTGTAGATTATATGAAAGGCGACCAAAGTAATATTCGCCCGATAATGACCAATTCGGAATCTATTTTTCAATTTGGAAATAATGCCTACGGCAAACCGGCTACTGCACTCAATATTTTGCGCGAAACGGTAATGGGGCGTGAGCTTTTCGATTTTGCTTTTAAAGAATATGCCCAGTCGTGGAAATTTAAACACCCTACCCCTGCCGACTTTTTCCGTGTAATGGAAGATGCTTCGGGCGTGGATTTGGACTGGTTTTGGCGCGGTTGGTTTTTTACTACCGACTATGTGGATATTGCCCTTGATGAGGTGAAATGGTATCAGATAAATACGCAAAATCCCGATATTGAAAAACCACTTGCCCGACAAGCAAATGATGCACCGGAATTACAATTTATTTCTAATGAACGCAACAAAACTGCCGTTCCTCAAACTATAACCGAAGCCGACAAAGCAACTAAAGATTTTTATGCTACTTATGATGAATTTGCAGTGACAAACTCGGACAAAGAAGCATACAAACGCTATCGCAGTAGTTTAGATGAGGCTACTAAAAAAATGTTGGACGAAGGCGGCAATTTTTATGAATTAAGTTTCAAAAATGTTGGCGGATTGGTAATGCCTATTCTTTTGGACTTTGAATTTACAGACGGTTCGCACGAAGAGCATCGTATTCCTGCCGAAATATGGATGCAAGATAATTGGAATGTGCACAAAGTTTTTGTTACCAACAAAACCATCAAGCAAATTACTTTAGACCCACATCTTGAAACCGCCGACTGCGATACAGCCAACAATTATTGGCCCCCACAAGCCACACCGAGTCGTTTTGAATTGTTTAAGGCGCAAAAAGAAAAATTGGACAACCCGATGCAGCAACAAAAAAACAAGTAGTTGCTCAAAACTTGTGTATCGTTAGCTTACCGCTTATTGCTGCTTTTTCGTTTTGTATGAATTGGTAGAAATACATGCCCTGATGCAACTGATGTAGGGAAATGTTTTCGCTATTGCTTGCTTTGTGTTCTAATACCTTTTTTCCGTTTAGGTCGTACATCGTAAAGATATAAGCTTGTTTAGTAGAATTTTCTAAGTAAATATAATTCTCCGCAGGATTAGGATATACCCTAAAGTGCGACACAACAACTGGCTCGTCTCCTACACCGGGCGTGACTTCATTTATATAAGTGTAGGTGCTGTCGCAGCCGGTGTAGCTGCAAGTATTGCCGAGGCTGTCTATCTTTACTACCCAACTGTACTGCGGACTGGTGTACTGGAAGCCGCATAAGACGTAACCGCCGTCGGGCGTAGGTTCTATATCCTTTAAATAACAGTCTTTACCTTCATTTAAGTGCAATCCCTTTTGCCATAGTATTTTTCCGTCACTGTCAAAGCGCATCAACTCTGTGCTTGTGCCTGATGTACCAAACTTGAATGCCGTTGCCATAAATCCGCCATCTTCCAAGATACATAAGTCCTCAAACGCTTGATAGGTTGGCAAATTATTGTATGTTTTTTCCCATATCAGACCGCCATTCGTATCTAATTTCGCTAAATACAGCTTATGATTACCTTGTGCATTGGTGATGCAACCATTTATTAAGTAGGTATTATCCGGCAATATATTGGCAAAGGCAGCACAATCCGTTTCCTCACTACCCAATCTTTTATCCCATTGTTGGTTTCCCTGACTGTCTGTTTTCACGATGTACATATCGTGGTTGTCAAACTCGTCTATGGCATCGCCGCCTAAGATGAATCCGCCGTCTGTGGTTTGTTGTACTGTAAAGCCCCGTGAAGTTTTTGCTAAGCCGTACGTCTTTAGCCATTCTACTTCACCGAAAATGCTTGTCTTCATTAACATTATTCTGCTATAACTATCTCCTTCTTGAAATCTTGAACCCATTAATATTATGCCATTTTCAACCTCTATTATTTGTCTAACCAATAGCGATACGTTTGGATATTCTAAACCTATATTTTTACTTATTAATACTTCTCCTTCATCGCTTAATAACATTAAGTGAGGATCTCCATAACCTGCTAATGTTTCTTTTTCTGTCATAAAGGACAATAACAACAAGCCATTTTTTAGCAATATAAATAAATTGCCACTTGGAAATGCTGTAATATTCTCTTCAGAATATAGTACTTTTTTCCATTTACTCTCTCCTTTTTTATCAATCTTTTGAATATACATGTCTTTTTGGGTTATTCCATTTGGAAGTAACTCTCCATACCAACCTGCTGCTATATATTCTTCGTTTATAGGTACTATATTCCAAAATGAAAACCCGAATGAGTCTATATTTTCATTATACACTTTATTGAAATAAACAAAATCTAAAGTATCTTGCCCCCTTATGATAAGGGGACAAGATAGTAACATACTTAATATACAAATGAATTTCAGTTTCATTTCCGTACTATTTTATAATAACTAACTTTACTACTTCACTTTTGCCTTGTAGTTTGCCATAATAGATACCCGTGCTAAGGTTCTTTAACAATAGCTTTTTATGGTGGTATACTGGCTCGCTTATTACTAATTTACCTGATATATTGTATATTTCCAACACTTCATTGCTTGTAGTATTGGCTAATTCTATAAAGAAATAGTCTTGCGCAGGATTGGGAAAAATAGCAAACGAAGCCGTAGTTAAGGCATTGCTTGAGATACTTTTTGCCGTTGTGCCATTGGCAGTAGCAAAATACCTGCGGTAAGTATTATCATTATAGGCAGCATCAAAGCTTTGGGCAATATGGGCGGCAGCATCTTGACCTCCCCTTGCCCCTCCATAGGAGGGGAATTTAAGGGCTTGCTTGCTGCTTCGTTCGTTCTTCATTCTTTTAGTATTTTTTGGTGGTAGTATTTTCCTTCAACGGTGACTACTTGTAAGAGGTATATGCCTTTGGGGAGATGGCTTATGTTTAGGCTCGCTTGGCTGGTTTGACCTC
>JACJXU010000014.1 GCA_020636475.1 Chitinophagales bacterium
AACCTACAACTTGTACGAACAAAATAAATACGAGCAAGTGTTGAGCCGCCGACAAGAAGCCAAAACACTTTTTGCCTCCAGCGACCTTCAGCCACAGTTCGACCTTTTGGCGGCATTTGCCATTGGAAGTTTGCAAGGGCGCGAACCGTACATTAGTGCCTTGGAAAGTATTGTAAAAGACTATCCTTCCGGCGATGTGAACCAGCGCGCCAAAGAAATATTGAGCTATCTGAAAAAAAATAGCAATACCTCGTTCATCGAAGACCCCAATGCCAATATTTACAAAGAGAATTTTGATACAGAACACTATTTGGTGGCAACCATTGTTGATAAAAACGACCAAAGTGTTATTTCCACGGCATTAAGCGATTTTAGCGGAACGAATTTTCCCGATGAAAATCTAAAAACAACTTCTATGTTGCTCGACCCGCAAACGCCTATTATTGTGGTAAAAACATTCCGTTCGGGTGAAAATGCGATGAATTATTATACGGAATGTAAAGCGCAAAAGGAGAATATTTTTAGAGATATTCCCAGCAAAAAATACAAATTGTTTGTTATCAGCAAAGAGAATTTTGCTGTTTTTTTCAAAGATAAAAACGCCGATACATACCAGAATTTCTTCAAGCAATATTACGAAACAAAATAGCCGAAAAATTGCTTGCTGTTTTCAAGAATTGTAAATCTAAAGTGAATTTTCTATGATAAAGAAAATAATCTTGGGATTGTTTTTTGCGGCGGTGCTGTTTTTGGGCGTGTTGTTATGTGTAAATTATTGGGTAGAAATAAGTGCTAAAAATAGAATTTTTAACGACATAGCAAATGTACCAAAAAACAAAGTTGGCTTGTTGCTCGGCACTTCCAAAAAGCTGCAAAATGGCTACACCAATTTGTATTTCACCTACAGAGTAGAAGCAGCAGTAGCTTTATTCAAAGCCGGAAAAATTGATTTTGTACTGGTAAGTGGCGACAACAGCCGAAAAACTTACGATGAGCCAAGCGATTTCAAGGCAGAACTGATAAAAAGAGGTGTCCCCGAGCAAAATATTGTACTCGACTATGCCGGATTCAGAACATTGGATTCGGTAGTAAGAGCCAAAAAAGTTTTCGGGCAAGATAGCATTACCATTATTTCGCAGCAGTTTCACAACGAGCGTGCCATTTATCTCGCCGACCACTATGCTATAAATGCAGTAGGTTTCAATGCCAAAGACGTGTCGGTGAAGTATGGCTTAAAAACCAAAGTTCGGGAATATTTTGCCCGTGCAAAAGTGTTTTGGGATATAGTATTGGGTGTGCAGCCCAAGTTTTTGGGGGAGAAGGTTGAGGTGAGGTGAAAAATTATTAAATTAACAATTCATTACTTCCTAGTTCCGTAAAAAATGAATCTAAATTGTATTCACTATTCAAATTCAGTATATTATTAACTTTCTTTAATAAGGTTTCAGCCGAAATTAAACAACCATTTCTTTTAGTTCGATTTGTAATATATGCTAATTGACTCAAATATTGACCTGTAAAACTACTCGAAACAAAACCAAACTTCACTTCATTTATCGGATAGTTAGGGCTTTTAAATTCTTCCCACCATTTGTTAGCGTTTAAAGTTTCATCTTTCGCATTATATTCTTCAACATAGCGAATCATTTTATCTCGTTCATTTGCAGGAATGTTAAATCCTTCGGAATAAGATTTACTATCCATTATCAAACAATCTATTGGATTTTTTTCGGGGTTGTAACCAATAATTTCAGGCCTATTTCCTCCAGAAAGATGTTTTGCAATAATAATCTCATTTAGCAATTCAACAATTCTCACTTCAAATTGTCTTGCTCCACTTGTCCCTAAAATACTAAAGTCTAAAATGTCTAAATATTTATGGTCTAATTTTTTCAACTCACCTCTTAAATCCTGTTTTGTTTGTTCTAACGAAGATGGTGTTAGGTTTGTATTTATTATATAATTTGGAATTTCTAATAGTACAATTTTATCTTTCAAATGATAACGATTAGAATGATATGTAATTTCTAGTCCTATTCTTTTTAAATTTTCAATATCATCTTTGATAGTTTGTAAACTAATATTATCCAAATTTTTGCTTTCATAAAATCGATTAATTTGTTCAATAGATTTAGGTCGCTTAATACAATATAGTAAATAGGTTCTTCTTGTTCTAAGATATTCTCTATCTGTTCCTTTTGTTGCCAGCATTTCAAAATATACATTTTTGACAGTTCCTGCATTTCTGCTGTATGCTCTGCAACTTCTAAAAGCAGAAATTCCTGAAATTGTAATTTGGTAAGATTGTAATATTTCAGTAAAGTTTTCATTACCAATTTGAACAGTTACAGACTTTCTTGTTTTTGTAACCCAGTTAATACTCTCATTTGTGAGCCAACCACAAATCATTCTCGCATATTTATCTGACGAGCCTTCCCAATTTTGTCTAATTTTACTTCTTTCGGTTTTTTTTTCAGCAGAGTTAAGTGCTTGAATAAAAACATTTTGAGAATATGTTGAGAATCCATCTTCACCTTTGAAGCCTAATTCTCTACCAATTTCAAATTTTGTTAAAGAAGGATTTTGGGGACTTTGTTCATATTGATTATAGAGTAATTCTAAAACTCGAATTAATGGAGGATATTTTTTGAAACTTGATTTTAAAATATCATATTTTGCTTCCTTGCTTTCAGCTTGTGTCAATTCTAAACCTGTTTGTGTAATTGTAAAGCTATCACTTTCTTCAACATAGCTTATAAAATCCAATGTATAGGCAAAGCGGATAAAGTTGTCACAAGCCCAATCTACAATTCCTACACGATTTTGACCAGGTATCAAAACTTGTAATAGACTGTTTACTTCATCATTTGAAGTTCGAGTACCAACAAGATTGTGAAAACTGATTAACGGATTGTTTTCATAGCCAGAGTTGTTTTCTAATGCAGACTTTAAATTTAAACGGAGTTCTATATTTTGAATTTTTTCATCAATTTCATTATCTCTTAATTCTTGAAAAGATGTTGACGAATTATCAAATATTTCAACGATTTTTATCAAATTATCTAAACTTCCACTGTCTTGTATCCAACCTCTTGGTCTCATTTTTTTAAAATATAAAGTTGTTCTTGAATTATTTTTTTGTACTTACTTTCGCCGTTGTTATTGCTTTTGAAACGCAAATATTCAAACTCCACTAGTTCAACTTTTCCGTATTTTTCTAAGGTAGAAATTATGTTGTCTTGTTTCATAATTCCTTCCGTATTATAACTCAAAATTAAGGTTTTAAATTTACCTTTTTTTGCTATTTTATTGAGTTCTTGCAAAGCTGTGGTTGCATTACAAAATTTTGATTTTTGATTTTTATAATCTCTTAATCCTGAAATTCCTTTTATTCTTGGATTATCATATTTTGCAATAGTCTCTAATAAATGATAATTCGGAGCATACTGTCTTTGGTTGTATGGTGGGTCAAGATAAAAAATGTCTGCCTCAACTTGGTCTAACAATTCAGTTGAATTTACATTGTAAGTATAATTTTCTTTGTTGTTTAAAACAAATTCAACTGGTCGCAAAATCATTTTTTTTACGGCTCTTGGATCCCATTTTTTTTGAAATGCTGCATAAACGCCTGAAATATTGGCGTAAAACGGAACAGTTTCTATTAAACAAGTCAATAAAATAAAATATTCGTTTTCATTTATCAAATCTTTTGTTTTCCAAAATTCAATTTTTTGTCTAATGGCATCAATTATTTTTCCGTTTTCACCAGAATAGTACATTCTTGGAATTTCTAAATCAGACGTTCCCAATGGCGTATAATTTTGTGAAATAAATCCCTCTAGTGGTTCAATTTGGTTTAAATATTCTACGACAATATGCAAAGGCGAAGGAAAAAGCGAAGTACTTTGAAAATTAATTTTGTTTAATATTTTTTCAAAGTTTAATACTTGATTATTTGAAATATATGCTTTCTGTAAAACATACGAAAAATACATTAAGTCAGAGGAAAAAATTTGATAATTTAACTTTTTAAAAAATTTAGCTACACTAGTAGTCCCTGCAAAAAAATCAAAAAATGAATTACCTTGAATATTTTTTGATTGCATTACTTGATGAATTTTGTCAAGTAAATTTTCTTTGTTTCCGATATACCTCATAAAAACTAAAAAATAAAATCGTCAAAAAGAGTTTTTTCTTTTTTTGGTATTTGAGGTTCGTAATTTGTTATAAGCACTTCAATACTTGAATTTTTATTTCTATCTAAAGTTTGATAATTTGAATTTGAATAATGAAAATCAATAAAATTGATTTTATAATTAGGATTATGTTCAACCCAAGATTTTAAAATATCATTTGATTTTCCTTTGTGTTCTAACACATTAGAAAGTCCAAATTTTATATTTTTACCATCTAAATTATCAAGTATTTTTAAAAGTTGTTTTTCTTCTTTTATACCCCAACCTTTAAAACCTCGTTTTCCATCATTATAAGTTCCTGTAGTAATTAGATAAGGTGGGTCGCAATACACAAAATCATTATTGTCTAAAAAACTAAAATCAAAGTTATTAAAACAAACATTTACAAAGCAAATGTTTGATTCTTTTAATCTGATTATAAATTTTTCTAAATTTTTTTTCATTGAAGCATTAAAACTACTTCTTTCGCGTCCAAAGGGGTTATTAAATTCGTGATTATTGTTAAAACGAATTTGGTGGTTAAACGAAAAAGCTATCAGAACAAATAAATCCAAAGAATTTTTTTGCTCATTATATTTTGCTCTCATTTTTTTATATCCTTCTTCGTTTGTTAAAGAAAGTTCAAACTCTTTTATTCGGTTTTCAATATGTAAAATTGTGGTATCAAGGTCGTTTTCTTGAAATGCTTGATACATTTCAATTAAGTAAGTCAAGTTGTCGTTAAAGTAAACTTTGTTAGCTTTTACATTAATTCCAACATTACAACCTCCTGCAAACAAGTCAATAAAATTGTTAGTTTCTTTTGGAAATAAAGGCAGAATTTGGTCTAATATCTTTGCCTTTCCACCAATATAATTTAGTGGTGATTTAATTTTATTTAAACTATGTCTGCTCTTTACCGCCATTCAAATGTAATTTTGCCATATCTTCCATTTCTTCCACCAGAAGCATACGAAAAACACTAAAATATCTCCACTAAAACGTATTAAAACTCACCCCTATCATCAGCAAATTCATCTGCGGACCCTTGTCTTGGTCGAAAAGTGGCATAGCATAAGACGCTACCAAATTTACACTTCCATAACCTATGCGCACCGAAGGACTAAATCGCACTTTCGATACATTGGGTATGCGCGCATCTTTTTCCTTCACTACCACCAACGAATTGCTCGCATCATATTCATCGCCGCGATATTTGCTGTGAATATTCATCAAATAACCTAACCGAATGCCTAAAGCAAACTTGAATTTGCGGTTCATTTTGTCGGCATTGCTCGAAAAACGCAACTCCATCGGTGCTTCCAAATACGTTAATGCCAGTTTGTTGTTCCGGTACGACAAATTGCCGTCAATCACCGCAAAAGCCGTGCTGTCGTTGTCGGCTAAGTAGTGGCGCGAATTGCTGTACACATTTTGCGAACTAATACCCAAACCCGGCGAAAATGCTACGTGTTTATTTTTATCAATATAAATGTTGTAATTGTAATACACATTCACGCCGCGATTATACCATTTGGTTTTCATCCCCTCGGGCTTGTTCAAAAAATCGGCATACGTAAACTCAAAAGTCAGTCGGTCAAGGCTTTCCACTTGATTGTTGGCATCGTCGATGCGCACATCTTGCGCCTGCACTTTTGTATTAAAAATTCCGCCCATAAGGCATAACATTACAACAATAAAAATACGATTCATAAGGTTTTATTTATTTCGTGTGGACTAATTATTCCACGTAAAAGTATCAAAAAAGTAGAAAATATCTGTTTTTAAAAAATCAATTACCGGACGCAGCGAGTCGTAATTAGGCGCAGCCGAAAAATACAAAGCTCCCCGCAAAAAGTGTTCGGTACTATCGGTAAGATAAAACTGCACCGAAGAAGCCGCATTGCCGCCAACATCCGAAAACAAACCATACACGTGCTGTTGCGGTTTTTGAATTAACTGCTCATCAATGTACTCCGCTTTTATAATGTGCTTGGCAGTAAGTTTGTGCGCATCTTCTAACAATTTTACCAAATTATTTTTATCCGAAATAGACTTATAGCTGCAATGAATAGTTGCGCCAAAGTCGGGAAAAACAATATTAAACCAGCACGGATTATCAATTTTTTCCTCAAAAAACATCGAATCGCGCACTACTTTGGCGTATTTCGGATAGTCGAACGCTAAAGGGCACGCCTCATTTTGCCAGTGCTGGTAGCTTTTTTCGGGATAAATAATGCGCGGATATGCGCGCGGTTTGGGCACATACGTACGCTCGCAAGCCAATAAACTTGATAGTATTATTACCAGAAAAAGCCAATAAAAACTAACTTTCTTTGTCATTTGGATGGTGAATAGTTAAACGCACATCGTCAATACGATTTTCGCTTTTTGACAGAACGGTAAAAGTAAAGTTTTCGTACGATACCGACTCATTTTCTTCGGGAAACTTATTGGCGAGTTCCAAAATAAGTCCTGCCAAAGTATAAACGCCCTGAAATTGTTCAAAAACTTCGTGTTCTACGCCAATAATTTTGGAAATATCGCGCAGCAAGGTTTTTCCATGAAAAATATAATTGTCATCGTCTAATCGCTGATACTGAATTTCCTCCTCCATCACATCAAATTCATCATAAATATCGCCCACCACTTCTTCCAAAATATCTTCGAGTGTTACCAAACCGGAAGTGCCGCCATATTCGTCCACTACAATAGCAATATGCAGGCGCATACGGCGAAAATCTTCCAGTAGCGTGGCTATTTTTTTGCTTTCGGGTATAAAAAACGGCGGACGAATAATGCCGCGCCATTCAAAGTTGTCGGGAGTATCTTGGGCAAAAGGTAACAAATCTTTTACATACACCAAACCTTTTATATTATCTAAGCTATCTTCAAAAACAGGAATGCGCGAGTAGCCGGAATCTTTTATGGTTTCCATCATTTCGACAAAAGGAGTGTTAATGTCAATTGCCGTAATATCCACCCGCGAGCGCATAATTTTCCTCACCGACACATTCCCAAAATTAATAATTCCCTTCAGCATATACTTGTCCAAAGGTTTGCTCTGGTCTTCCGAAACTATTTCGATGGCTTTGCCTATTTCCTGAAAATTTATCTCTTCATTTTGGGTAATTTTCTGAATTCTTTTTTCCAAAAAATTGGTCGAATACACCAATACTTTGCTCAATGGCGCGAAAATACGATTGAAAAAAGCTAATAAAGGTGCCGTAGATTTTGCTACGCGTTCATTGTTTTCGGTAGCAAATACTTTGGGCAAGACTTCGCCAAAAAGTACCAAGAGAAACGAGATAAAAACTACGTTTACCAAAAACGCTATTACCGGATTGGAAAAAGTGAAGTAAGTCTGTATAATATAGTAACCTGTAAAAACAATGGCTATATTGAACATATTATTGGCAATGAGAATAGTTGCCAACAAAAAATTGGGTTTTTCCAAAAGGTGTAATACTCTGTGAGCGGGCGGGCTGTTGTCTTCGCGCATATCGCTTATTTGCTTGGGCGAAAGCGAAAAAAACGCTACTTCCGAAGCAGAGACCAAGGCAGAACAAATAAGTAATAGTACGATTGCAGCAAGCGACAATACGAGCATAGCAGTACCCGAAGACTGCTGCCACAATATCCAAAGCAGTTGTTCAAAAACGACCTGCGGAGGCTCTACGGATGAGGAACTTTCCAAATTTTAGTTATTTAATGAAAACCATAAGTACCAAACAAAGTATTTTGTATAATACACACAAGCGCGTAAGCAAAATTTATATTGTTTATATAATAAAAAATAATGCCTAATTTGCTATTGTTGTCGATTTTTTCAAGTTTTTAGGTTAAAAAAATGCGAAACAATCTGCAAAATTATAAAAAATATTCGTTTTTGTGATAATAGAAGTTTGTGTACTTAAGTAGTAGTACTAAAACGGCAAATCATCACCTTCGGGTACGTCCGGCAGCAGCAAATCATTGTCGGAGGTGCTGTTGTGTTGGGAACTATTGCTGCTGCGCGAAGGCGATTCCAACATCAACAATTCCGATGCTTCAATTTCGGTTATGGAATGTTCTTGTTGCGCATCGTCTTTCCACGAGCGGGTGCGCAATTTGCCTTCTACATACACCAAGTTTCCTTTTTTAAGATATTTTTCGGCAATATTTGCCAAACCGCGCCAAAGCACTACGGTATGCCATTCGGTTAGTTCCACGCGCTCGCCTTCTTTGGTTTTATAAGATTCGTCGGTAGCAATACGCAAACTTGCTTTTACAGCACCATTTTCAAAATATTTTATGCGAGGGTCACCGCCTAATCGTCCAATAATCATTACTTTGTTTAACGTTCTCATGTTTTAAGTTTTTTCAAATATCTAATACAAAATATTGCCAAGTGTTATTTTAATCTAAGTTGAAGTTAAGGCAATATTTGATAAAAACAAATTAATTAGCTTTGGAAATGCAAAATTTATATAATTTTTTTTAAAAATTAGCAACCAAGTGGCAGGAATAGTTAGTGTATTAAGCTCTTTTTTCATAAAAGCTTCTGCAAAAACTGCATGAATTTTTTGGTGCGTAAGTTGCTGTACAAATACCTTCGACAATTGGAGATTAGTAGTTTCTACGCCCCAGTTTTGTTGCAACAAGGGGTTTATATTTTCAAACATTTTGGCATTTTTTACTTCAATCAAAGGCAGTTGATACAAGTTTTGCCAAATATCGGCTTCTGTTCTTTTTTCAATAAAAAACTGTGCTTCATTGTGCAAATACAGAAACACAAAATAGCGATGTTTTATTTTTATCTTCTTGCTTTTAATCGGTAATTCGTTCACTTTTTGCGCTGCAAATGCGGTACATTGCGTTTGCAACACACAGTTGGCACAATCCGGCAGAGCTGGCGTACATACTTCGGCACCAAAGTCCATAATGGCTTGGTTGTATTTTCCTGCCTTAGTCGGTGGCAATAGTTGCTGCGCCAAAGTAGCAAAATGTTTGCGGGTAGCTGTTTCGTCTGTGGCTTGTTCAATACCAAAGTAACGCGCCAGCACCCGAAAAACATTGCCATCAAGTACGGCGTGGGGCAAGTTGTAGGCAAAAGAGGCAATCGCCGCCGCCGTATAATCGCCAACGCCTGTTAGCTGCCGAATTTGGACATAAGTATTTGGAAAAACGCCGCCCAGTTCGCGACTGATGTATTGTGCGGTAGCGTGCAAGTTGCGTGCGCGCGAGTAATAGCCCAAACCTTGCCAGAGTGTCATCACTTCGTCTTGGGAAGCATTTGCCAGAGCGTGTATATCGGGAAATGCCGTTGCAAACTTTTGGTAATAAGGTAAGCCTTGCGCTACGCGCGTTTGTTGCAAAATAATTTCCGAAAGCCATATTTTGTAAGGATCGCTAATTCCTTTCCAAGGCATTTCGCGCTTGTTTTGGTGTTCGTTCCAATACAATAGTTTTTCGGTAAAAAAATTTGCTTGCTCCACACTTATCGGCGCAAAATTGCCGATGTGCCAGCATTGCTTATCCGCCACCGCCTGTTCCTTTAAAATAGTCTTCGCTGTCGGCAAAAAGCACATTGAAGGTAGTTAGCGAGCCGTAAATACGCGTAATGTATTGTTGCAATTCCAACTTTGACGCATCGTCTATGGCACTAGTGTTTATTTTTTGCTCCATCACGCGCAGGCGGTCGCGGGTCATTACTATTTTATGAAAAAATGTTTCGATTGGAATTTCTTTCGGTTTTAACTGCGGGTTGGCAGGTTGCAAAATAAGCATTCCACCGTTCCATTTTTCGCCAAGCGGCACATCTTCCACCAAATCGCCAAATTGGCGCAATACCTCGCGCAAAGTATTTTTTACTTCCCGCAAACTCAGTTTTTGTTCAGGCGATTCCTTGGCAGTTATCGCTTGCAAGCGCGTATCGGCGTGCGGAATGTCCACAGCACCTCTGTTTTTAAAATACACACTATAATCGCTCAACGAATTTTCTACAATAATGCCTGTTCCATAATAAGCGTGCATTACTTTCGAGCCTACGCCCAATATTTCTTCTTGTTCTTCCATTTTGTATAAAAGGTTTTATTTTTTGTAAATAAAATAATTTTCAGGCAAATATTATTCCCAAAAATATAGATTTTGCCGCAAATAATTTTTATCTGCCAAAACATGTGTGTAAAATCTTGGCAACCCAATATTACAAAAAGCCGTCTGATAAATGTACTTTTGTCCTTCAAAAAAATTACGCTTGTCGGTAAGTCCCAAAATTAGTTTAAGTCAAAAAATAGCGCAGTGGCGTTCGCACCATTTTTGGGTGTGGGCGTATATTTTTTTTACTATCGTGATGATAGTGGGCTTGTTCTATTCGCGTGCACTTATTTCTATTGCTACGGGCGCGCTTATCAGTATTGCAGTTTTGCACAGAGGCTTTAGAGAGGGTTTTCGGCTTTTTTTTCGCCAGCCGGCTGCCGTGAGTTTGTGGGGAATTTTTTTTGCGTGGGCATTGTCGGGTATTGTGAGTAGCGATACGACTACTTGGTTGGAGTGGGTGCGCATAAAATTGCCTTTTATCGCCTTGCCTTTTGCGTATTCGGCAATGCCCAATCTTCGCAAAAAGCAGTATTATAGTGTATTGTATTTTTTCTTTTGGCTGAGTGTTTTAGCGGTTTTGTTGGTTGTAGGGAAATATTTGTACAATTTTTCTTCGGTAAACGAAATTTACAAGCAAGGACAAGTAATGTCCACGCCGATAATGTACGTGCGTTTTAGTATTATCATTGCCTTTGCGGCGATGACGGGCATTTATTTGTGGAAAGAGCGATTTTTTTTACGTTTTGCATGGGAGAAAACAGCCACTTTGATTGGCGTATTGCTGTTGATAATATTTTTACATGTTTTGGCAACACGTTCCGGCTTGCTGGCGTTGTATAGCGCGGCTTTGGGTTGGTTGGTGCAGCATATTATTACCCATAAAAACCGCCGACAAGCCTTGTTGTTAGCCTTCACTTTGTTGTTGCTGCCTATTGTTACTTATTTTGTTTTTCCTTCCTTTCAAAACAAGGTGCAATATAGTTTGTGGGATTGGGAAATGTATCGAAAAAATGATCCTACTTTTAAAACGAGTGACTACTGCCGTTTGGTGTCGGTGGAGGTAGGCTTAAAACTTATTAAACAAAATCCTATTCTTGGTGTTGGGGCGGGCGATTTGCATACAGAAGTAATGAAAACTTACGACCAATATTATCCTCAGATGCAAGAAAAAGAACGTTTTTTACCTATAAACGAGTGGATTTTTGTGTGGGCAGCGACTGGTTTGGTAGGTTTTGTATTGTTTGCTTGGGCAATATTTTTTCCGTTGTTTTATAAAAAAAATTATCGTTACTCTTTATTACTGGCTTTTTATCTTATTTTGCTATCCAATTTTATAGGAGAAAATACCATTGAACACCAAATAGGATATAGTTTTTATTTGGTATTTTTGCTGTGGATGCTGCGCCGTCCTGCTTTAAAACAAACTGAAAATTGACCCAACATACCGAAAAAAATATCATTTTGGGCATTGACCCGGGAACACAAGTTTTCGGTTATGCTTTGCTGGAAACCGAAGGAAAACAAGCTACGCAACTCTTGTCGGTAGGGGCGGTGCGCTTAGATAAATACGAAGATGCGTACCACAAACTCGAACTCATTTTTAGGAAAATAAGTAAACTTATTGAGACGTATAAACCTACGCAAATGGCAATAGAAGCTCCTTTTTATGGCAAAAATGTACAATCGATGCTAAAACTGGGGCGTGCGCAAGGTGTGGCTATTGCGTGCGCGCGCATACACAAGCTCGTTATTACGGAATACTCGCCCAAAACCATTAAACAAGCTATTACAGGCAATGGCAATGCCTCGAAAGAACAAGTGGCTGCGATGTTACAGCGTTTGCTACAGTTAGACCGCCTGCCCAAATACTACGATGCTACCGATGCCTTGGGCGTAGCGGTGTGTCATCATTTACAGCAAACAAGTTTGTTGGGAAATTTGGGCAAGGGTTCGACAAAAAACTGGAAAGCATTTATCGAAAAAAATCCACATCGCATAAAGTAAAATTGTATGAGCGTTTTTCGTTGTAAGCAATTTGATGTGCAGCAAAACGAGGCAGTTTTTAAGGTAAATACCGATGCCATGTTGTTGGGAGCATGGACTCAGGCAAGTTTTTTTCCGCAAAATATTTTGGATATTGGCACCGGAACGGGTGTTTTGGCACTGATGATGGCACAAAAATTTTCGCAGGCAATAATACAAGCGATTGATATTTCGGCGGAAGCTGTTGCTTTGGCGCAACGCAATTTTGTAGAAAGTGCTTGGAAAAATCGCTTGGCAGCGCAACAGGCTGATGTAAATATTTGGCAAAAAGACCATCGCCAACGCTACGATATTATTATTAGCAATCCGCCATACTTTAGCCAAAGTATTTTGCCGCAAAAGGCACATTTGCAAACAGCGAAGCATTGTAAAAGCCTTAATTACAGGCAACTGATAGAAGCCATCGCAAACATGCTACAACCAGCAGGAAATGCTTTTGTGATAGTACCGGCAGATGTTTGGAAAATTTTTCAGCATACGGCGGCAACACATTCGCTAAAAGTACAAAAATTGCTTTGGGTGGGGAGTTATTCGTTTAGTAAGCCGCATAGGGTTTTGGCTTGTTTGGGCTTTGAAACAATGCTGGCGGAAGAGACTTCACTTTTTATTTATAACGATGGCACTACCCAACATTCCGAAGCGTATCGGCAACTTACGAAGGATTTTCATTGGCATTATTAGTGCTAAGTTTTTATCGCAAAAATGCAGGAAAATTGGGTATCGGTTTAGGTATTATTAAGTGTAAGTATCCACCTCGCAACTTTAGGTGTAAAACTATGCTTTGGGGACATCTTCATTTTCTTTGCTTGTCCAAAGAAAACGAAGTAAAAGAAAGGACACTTTTTTCAAGGTATTTTTGCCCTACTCGGGCAAAACCGCAGTTCTTTGGCTAAATTTTTTCCAAGGCTTCAAAAATTTTTAAGTACTTGGACAAAAGAAAACCCGCATAAATTATTTACCGAGCGTTGAGCGAAGTCGAAACGCAACTAACGCTATTAAAAGCACATTTCGGCTTCGCTCAATGTGCGCGTTTCAAGGTTTTAATAGTAATATAGTTTATTCGTTAAAAATAAATTGTTGGCTAAATTATTGAAGGAAATACTTGATTACTTTTGGGCAGATACTTAACGCCCAAAAACTGCTATACTGCGAAAAAAGATTTTTACTCCTTTTGTTTTTACTAAAACTGCTCAATAATTCCGTAAATGAGGATAGAGCTCCCTTTTCTAATATGCAGTGAGTATTCGATTTGGGTATTAAGTAGCTACCCAAAAAAATCAAGTGTTGGTTGCTATAATTTGCTAAAGAATAGCAATAATTTATACTAGCTTTTTAACTTACTTTGTGTGACTTAGTGAAATACTTAGTGCAACTTAGTGTACCTATAATATTACAATGTTACACAAAGTTCTGCACAAAATTACACGAAAACAACATTCAATAATTTATACTGGTTTTCTTTTGTCCAAGTATTTAATACGTTTTCCCTTCAAAATATAGCTGGTAGTTACGGTGATTTGTGTCGTAGAGCAGCACTCGCCCGAAAAGTTTGTAGCTGGCGGCAATTTGGGTAGAAAAGTTTACGGTTTCTCCTTCGTAAAATCCTTTTAAGTAACCTCTTTCGTCTTCATACGCTACAATTCCTTCATACATTTGGGTGCTTTTGGGCGGATACGGCGACAACAAATGATGTTGCCCGCGCCAATAAACATACAACTGTCCCAAATCGTCGAGGTACATTATGGTATTGTCGAATACTTGGTAATATTTGGGCGGATTGGGCAATACTTCTTCGAGATTGCCATTGTCCCAGATATAAAAAATATTCTGATAGTCCACCCAAGCTGCTACGGAATTTCCGCAGGCAAAAGATTGCGGCGCAAAGTTATCTAACATCGTATTATTTCCTTCGTCAAAAAGATAAAACTCCCCAAACTGATTGATGTACAACAAAAAATCGCTGCCTACTTTGTAATCTTGCGGCAAATCCCAATCTACGGTTTCGGTATTGCCGCCATGATAAAAGTGAAAAATATCGGCATTATCACAAAAAGCAAAGCTGTTGTTGGAGGCTTTCCAGTTTTGTACGGTAAATTTTTCTAATTCTCGTAATTTTCCTTTGTCATAGACTTTCAAAAAATTGTCATAGTCCACAAAAGCTACAATACTGTCTCCGTACACAAAATATTGGTCATTTACGGGCTTAGGCTCCAAACTTATGGTTTCCAAGCGTTTGTCGTCTATCACCGAAAGTACATTGGCAACTTCGGTAATGGCATAAAAGCGCGTAACGGTATATTGGTCCAAGAACTTGGCGGTATGCAAAGTCTGCTTTTGTCCGTGTCGGTAATATACGGTATTGTTGCGCGTATCTTCGTAAATAAGATAATTTCCGCCTACTTTGTAGCCACTCACCGGAAGGTATTCAATTTGCTGTGCCACACCATTATCAAATACCCACAAGTGTTGTTGGTTGTCCTCCCACACGGCAATATTTTGCGCCGATAAAAAATGCATGCCCAACATTAATACACAAACGCTTCCGAAAATAGTTTTTGCGATAAGGAGAAAAGGCTGTTTCGTTCTTGTTTTCATTTTTGCCAAAAAATATACTTTATTTTATTAACGAAATTAGACAGAAAAATTTTTCCATGCTCCGTTTTTTCTAAAAAAGGTAAAAACGCTTATGCCCCAAAACCGATGTTACAATAGCAAGAGCTATTCTTGCTTAATCGTTTTATCGAAAACAAGCATTTTTACAAAGATACTGTTTTCAAGTCGTTTTACCGTTTATCGGTCAAATTCTACCGTTTATCCGCAACAAACTACCGTTCCCTAACTTTTTCAAAACAGCGGCTGTACACAGAATAACTTTGGGTAAATTTTTATTCATTTTAAAACCTAAAAAACATGAGAAAGTTAATTTACGTTTTAGTTGTATGTTTTTTAATATCTCCGCTATTACATGCAAAATTTGAAAAATCTATTGATTACTACGGCGGATATAATGCAGGAGGATATACGCTTTGGCAGACAGTAGAAATATATGAAAAAGGGATGTCGCAAACGCCTGCTAATGACGTACTTAAAAATAATTGCAGTGCCAATGAACAAATGGGAGAACTCAGCCTTTCGTCTAATGGAAATAATTATACCAGTATTCTATATGTAGACAACTATAGAAAATTTCCTTTAGAGCGAAATAAAACCTATACAGCTGTAATAAGCACGTCAATATTTGCCAGTCCTGCGGATATTTCTACGATAATTAATGCCTGGCCCACATTCACGGTATTATTAGAATATGCGAAGTACTACCTTAGTACAACAAATGGTGAAAACTTTGCGCTTACTGGCGAATCCCAAATATATTATTCGCAGTCCAACAATGTAGGATATATTTGCTATATTGATTTTAAAGTAGCTGATAGTAATTTTTCCATAGATTCGGGTAATGAAGTTCACGCTGGCACCTCTACCCTAAGTTTTAAAACGTTATGGGGACAATCTGACAAATTATTTGATACTTTTACGCAACTTACACCAGCCATAGTCGGACCGACCGAAGATGAAGTACCTATCCAATCTACAAGCTATACGCCTTCTATGCCTATGATGGTACTACACGACCCTCCGGGCGACCAAAGTTATGCCAGTATGTCTTCCGGTACAGAATATTGTACTACGGTTGGTTGGAGTGCCAAAGAAAATAGTACTTTAGGTGGTTGGGCAAGTGTAAAAGTAGGCGCAAAAGGTTCGGTTGGTTTTTTGGGTATTGTAGAAACCGACTACGAAGTATATGCCCAAGCAACAGGAAGCATGCAAATGTCGATGGAAACGAATAGTGCCGGAGAAACTACCCGATGCTTGAAAACTACCTCCACATTTTCAACTTCGCAAGATGACATTACCGGAAAGCGCGGCGATGTGTTTATTGGCAAAGCCACAGAACTGAGTTTTGGCTTGTATGAAATAGCAGAATTTGATTGTGTTAATCCTACTATTAGCAAAAAATTAGTCATGGCTCCTACGGGCGTAAGTACTGAATTTGCTTATACCGAAGATTTTATACGTAATACCTTAATTCCTCAACTCGAAAATACCTTAGCCCAAAATCCTAACGATAAAACGGCGCAAAGACAACTTTCGGTTTGGCAGCAGGCATTGGCACAAAATGATGCAGTATATAATGGCAGCACTATTACGACCAAAGATTTTACCGCCGGAGCCAGCCAATCTTATAGCCAAGAATCAACCGTTAGTACCATCAATACCATAGAAACGAGTGTCGATATCAGTCAAGGATTAGCGATTGAAGCAGGTATAGAAGTTGGTGGTGTAGGAGCTTCGGGTGGTGTAAGTATTGACCTCAGAACTAGCACTGGTTCATCTTCATCCAACAATAGCATCAATACCAATGATATTTCGTATTTCTTAGGCGATAACGATGCTGCGGGCATTGGCGGCGACAAATTTGTAGTGAAGGTATTGAATGATTCCAAGTATGGCACGCCGGCATTTTTATTACAAGATGCGGGTTCACAAACAAGTTGTCCGTACGAAGGCGGTTATCAAATTGACCAACCTGAATTGCATTTCCAAAATGGTGATAAAAGCAGAACATTCAATGGACCAGTAGGCGAAGCTATCGTTATTCCAATTGAAATTTGCAACGAATCGCAGTATGAAAGAGACTATTATTTAAAATCGAACAATGCGGAAAATCCCAATGGACTAAATATGAACGTTGCCGGTACTGTACTGAATTCTACTTCTACCGGACACGCCTTTAGTATTGCGCCAAATACTTGTATTTCCCAAAACATGATTGTCACTTCCTTAGCTCCTTCTACCCTTACTACGTTTGAAAACGTAGAACTTTACTTAGAAGCCTGCTCCAATGATGCTACACAAGGCAATGAGCCTATCGTTTCCGCTATACTGATGAACGTTTATTTCGGCGACCCTCCACCACTTGATTTTAGCTATACTTGCGGCGCACTTAACTTATCGATTGATGGTACGCAGCATGGTCCTTTCAGCAATGTGGACGGAAATGTAGAGTCGGGTGAAGAAGCTATTGCTCCTCCGGGAGGAGATTGCACTTCACAAGAAGCTTGGTGTACGGATGCCAATACTATTGACAATTCAGTGTGGTTTACTTTTACTGCTCCCGAAACAGGCAAGATAGAAATAAGCACTTGCGACTTAGCGGATTTTGATACCCAAATTGCGGTGTATAGTGTAGGCGAATGTGGCAACTTTGGTTCTTATGCGCTTGTAGCTGCCAACGATGACGGACCCGAAACTTGTTCTACCGATTATGATAGTTTTTTGAGTTTGGAGAATCTTACGCCCGGACAAATTTATTATTTGTTGGTAGATGGCTACGGTGGCGCTTTCGGCAATTTTTATGTGCAACTTACAACTTTAGGGGGCGTGGGTTTTGAAAATATTGCGAAAAATGTACATTTGGAAATTTATCCTAACCCTTGTTCCGATAAAATTGAAGTTGTTTCAGACGAACTTTTCACTTCCTTTACCCTCTACGATATTACCGGCAAGCAAGTATTTCAAGAAGCTATTTCAAATTTTTCTACCCAACTAACGATAGACCTACCCGAATTATCGAACGGTATTTATATGGGAAAATTTACGAATGATAAACTTTCTCAGTACACAAAAATTCAAATTATTCATTAGAATTCCCCACAATTCATTGTTCATTTTTAAGCACCTGCTCTTTTGTGGGTGCTTTTTTTATTTTCCGTAAATAAGTATTTTTATCCACCAAAAATATAAAGTTTATGTGGAAAAATCCCGACATCGCTTTTTTATACCAGCTTTTTCGTCAATCTAAAGGTATTAGTATTGATACGCGCAGTTTACAGCAAGGGGAAATTTTTATCGCTATTTCCGGCGAAAACTTTAATGCCAATACTTTTGCCTCGCAGGCTTTGGAAAAAGGAGCTGCCTACGCTATTGTAGAAGATGCCGCATATTCGCAGCACGAAAAGTGCATTTTGGTAAACGATACCTTGGAATATTTGCAAAACTTGGCGCGCTATCATCGCCAGCAGTTTGATATTCCGATAATTGGCATTACAGGTTCTAATGGAAAAACGACCACCAAAGAATTGCTTGCCGGCGTATTGTCGCAACACTACCGAGTACATTTTACGCAAGGAAATCTCAATAATCATATTGGCGTGCCGCTTAGTCTTTTGCGTATGCCACAAAATACGGAAATTGCGGTAATAGAAATGGGTGCCAATCATCTTGGCGAAATAGCTATGCTATGCAACATTGCTCAACCTACACACGGACTTATTACCAGTATTGGCAAAGCACATTTGGAGGGTTTTGGCTCTTTGGAGGGCGTTCAACAAGGCAAAGGTGAATTGTTTCACTATTTGGCGCAGCATCAAGGTACAGCTTTTGTATTTGCCGATGACCCAAAGATTTCGGCTATTTCCCCGCAAAATATTCCTTGTATTACTTACGGTAGCCACGCATCTTGTCATGTGTTTGCTTCTGTTGCCGACAGCAAAGATTTTTTACACATAAAATGGCATTTATCTCCCCAAAATGAAGTAAATATTTCTACTTATTTGTTGGGTTTGCAGCATTTTGGCAATGTGTTAGCCGCTATTGCCGTAGGTAATTTTTTTGGCTTAAATACGACCAACATTGCGCAAGGAGTTGCGGCGTATATTCCGCAAAACAACCGTTCGGAAGTGCATCAGTGGGAAGGGAAAACCATTGTGTTAGATGCTTACAATGCCAATCCGAACAGTATGGCTGCTGCTTTGCATAGTTTGGCAAAAAGTGATATTCGTCCGCGCATTGCCGTTTTAGGTGATATGGCAGAATTAGGAGAATATGCTCCAAAAGAACACCAAGCTATATTGGATTTAGCCCAAAACTTGTCTATTGAACACATCATTTTGGTTGGAGAAAATTTTTCTGCCTTAGCTACTACTTATCCGCACTTTGAAAATAGTACCGAAGCCGGAATTTGGCTGAAAACGCAAAATTTTTCCGAAGGTATTATTCTCATAAAGGCTTCGCGGAGTGTGAAAATGGAAAAAGTTTGGGAAATTTTACAGACTTAGTCCTGCATATTTTTCGCTAAATCGGCATAGATTTGTAGCAAGGTTTTAGCTTCGTTTTGCCAGTTGTATTTTTGCCTTGCCGCCAGACAATTCTGTTTTAACGTTAAATATTCCTCAGGATTTTGCCATAAATACTGCACCTTTTCGGCTATTGTTTTGGGAGAAATATCCGGCAGCATCAAGCCAATTTCAAATTCGTTGTTGATGCGCCTGTACTCGGGAAAATCTACCAACAACTGCGGCACAGCATGGTGCATATAATCGAAAAAACGATTGGCTAAAGAATAATAATAACTGTGTCCGTCTTGGGTAAAAAACGTAAATCCCAAATACGCCTCGCGTGTGTAGTGTTTCAGATTTTCGGGAGCTACTACACCTTTAAACTCAACTTGATTTTCCAAGCCCAAACTTTTAGTCAATTCCTTACAATTTTCCAACACATCGCCTTGTCCGCAAATAATGAGCGTAAGTTCCGGTAAGTATTGCATCGCCTCAATCATTTGTTCTACGCCGCGCCCTACATTTACCGCTCCTTGATACAAAATATACTTTTGCGAAGGAATAGTCATTTTGGGCGTTTCATCTGTTAAAACAGTAGCATTGCGGACAATGAAAAAGTGTTTATGGTATTTTTCCTCAAATATTTGCGCATAAGAATCATTGATAGTGTAGCAGGCATTGGTGCGGGCAATACACCATTTTTCTATCCACTCCCAAGTTTTTTTTACCAAAGGACGATGTACTACTTCGGGGAGTTCCGAAAAATATTCATGAGCATCGTACACCAATTTTTTCTGCCAAAAAGCTGCTGCAATTATTGCCGCCGGAGCCGTATCCAAATCATTGGCAACATATACATCGCTTCGGTGGCGCAGATAATACAGAAGTAAGCGCAAGTTATGGAACAAATAAAATAATTTGCCTTTGTTTACAAAGTAATGAAACCTTTTTTGTCGAAATAATTGCGCGGAAAGTGGCTTTGAGTTGGGCAAAGTTCGTCCCAGAAGTGTAACCTCATAGCCCGCTTTTGCCAAAGTGGTACAAATCCGTTGCATGCGCTGGTCGTAGTTCAGGTCATTTACAACGGCTAATGCTATGTGCATAAATTATTGCAAGACTATTTTTTGTAGGGTACTAAAACGATTGGAAGTTATTTTTACAAAATAAACGCCTTTTTCGTAAGCAGAAAGGTCTAAAGTGGACTGTTCTGCAATCGTAGTATTCAATAGTATTTTCCCTTGAATATCAAATAGTTGTACATTTGCGTTGCCCGTCCATGCATTATTTGCCGTAATGTATAATTTTCCGCCGGAAGGGTTAGGAAACAAAGAAACATCGGCAGAAGGAGACACATTTTCTACACCTGTAATATTTCCAACAACGCTAATATTGTCTAAAAACAAATAATTTCCGCCCATATTGGTATTGATAAAGTGAATACTAAGCACTTCTCCAACATAGTCGTCTAAGTTGAGCGTGACACTTTCCCATTCACTACAAGCATTTGGGGTAAAAGCCTGGTCGGTTGGCGCGGCGGTTGCCAAATCATCACCGCCTGCGGCCCACAATACAGTATCGTCATTACACATGCTTATTACTACACTGAGGCTGTCGCTGGTGTCAGTAGTAGGCGTATACGCCCAATCGAAATTTAGCTCCGCCGTTTCAAGGTAGCGCAAGTCCACATTCAATACCAAAGCATCTTTGCTGGGAATATTCTGGTTGCTAAAATTATTGATAAGTGCGGATTTTCCGTTACAGGCATTGGAAGAAAAAGTCCACGTAATGTCGTTGTCAGGGTTTTCAATCGTCCAATCGGATTGCTCGGTAAAATCTTCCACAACTGGCGCATTAATACCCGAAGGCGTTGCTACGCTAATATAGTCGAGGTGGAAAAAAGTGTTTTCACCTATATCATTGGTTACGGAGAGTTTCACGTTAAAAACACCTTCAGTGTCGTAGGTTACACTTGGATTTTGTTCGGTAGAAAATCCGGGATTGCCACCGTAAAATGTCCAAAACCAAGAATTAGGCAAATTGGTGGACATATCCGTAAATTGTATTGTTTCGCCGGGGCAAAGATTTGTTTCCGATGCTTCAAACTGTGCTATTGGCGCAAGGTTACACTCACCCGCCATTATTAGTTGCATGCTGTTGTTTATGTTCAAACGTCCGCCGGTAACGGTTATTCCTTGTAAACTTGCGTTAGGTTCTACGCCATCTAAAATGTATTGTTTTATCAAAAGAGCAGCTTCGGCGGGGTTTTGTTTAGAGAAAGTAGCAAAGCCCAAACATGGTGCAGCATACAACAAACCTACCGTACCAGCTACGTGCGGTGTGGCACCGGAAGTTCCGCCGAAACCACCGTAATTATTGTAGCTTACGGTATAAGTATTTTCCCCGAAAGCTCCTAAATCTACCGAATTTATGCCATAACCCGCTTGGGTAATTTTTACATCATTTTCGCCAATATTGGTAACGGCAATAAGATAATCGCTGCCACAACCCGTAGGCAAGTCGCCTTGCGTATCTACATTTACATTGGCATTGGCGGTAGCTCCGGCACTAACAATACCTTGCATACCCAAAGAATCGTACATTGCACACCAAAGCGGCGCGGTTTGCGGTTTGCCAAAGTCTATTCCCCAAGAGGAATTGGTTGCCACTACAAAAGCTCCGTCTTTCCCGCCAGATTCGTTGTATTTTTTGCGCATTATCAGCGGATAAGTATAGGCAGCAATTGCTGCGGCTTCATCGCCACCACCTTCTACAATCATTAGTTTCACTTGCCAACTGATACCGCTAACGCCTATACCGTTATCGCCGCGCGCGCCTACAATACCCGCTACGGGCGTACCATGAAAACCTACGCCAAAACCGGAACCTACGTCATCATTATCATCATAAGCATTCCAGCCCCGATAATCATCAATATAGCCGTTATTGTCATCGTCAATACCATTATTGGGAATTTCGGCATAGTTTTTCCACAAATTTGCTTTTATATCAGGATGATTTAAGTTAATTCCATCGTCCACCACACAAACCACAATCGTATCGCCCAAGGGCGTTATTCCGCCAGTTGTAACATCCCACGCCAAATCTATATCCAAGTCTATGTCGTCATTATTTACATACTGCCATTGTTGGTTAAACTGGCTATCGTTTGGAATCGTAGAACGGTATGAAATAAGATGATTGAGTTGTGCGTTTTGTACCAATGTATTTCGCCATAACTGCTGCAATACCGTTTGTTCTGTGTTTTTTTGTTCATCAAAACCCAACTGCCACACGTGCATAGGTTGCGAAACTTCGCTGATAATATAAAAATGTATTGGCTGGGATTTATTTGCAAAATCCTTGATTATAGTAAAAATATCCTCTTCCTCTTGCACTTGTACCAGCACTTGTCCTGCTCTGAAAGCGGGTTCAAATGTCTGCGCATTTGTGTTAAAAAAATTAAATTGACACAAAATAATCAATCCCAATAAGGGCAAAAATGGACTTTGCATAGTGTAACGGTATTTTTTAGCTAAAAATGGTGTATCTTTGCAGGTTATAAAATTTTTTCTTATAAAGGTAAACATCTTTTATAAGATGTTTTATCGGATAAAAGTAATAAAATTATGCAGTATAACGCATTAAAAGGTGCAATTTTAATAATAGTTTGTACGCTATTTTCCTTTTCTATTGCGCCAAATACTTCTATTGAAGGTAGCTCTTACCAAGAACGTTTCAAAAATTTATACACCACCATTCCTTTACAGTGGAACACAGATGTACAAAAAGAGGTGGAGCAATATTTACGTTATGAAGACGATTTAGTCAATATTATTCAACGAAAGGATTTGTATTTTCCTTTGGTACAATCTGCCTTATCGAAGTATCAAATTCCCGAAGAATTGGCTTGTATTACCATCATCGAATCGAAAATAAATCCTGATGCCAGCGATGGAAACGGCCATGTAGGCATGTGGCAAATGAACAGCACTGCTGCCCAAATGTTCGACTTAAAGATAAATAAAATAATGGACGAACGCCGCGACCCATACTTTTCCAGCGAAGCAGCGGCACAATACCTAAAATATTTGCACGACCGTTTTGGTGACTGGCTTTTGGCAATTGCAGCATACAACTGCGGAGAAGGCACTGTAAGTGCTGCCATTAAAAAAAGCGGCAATGTCTATGATTATTGGAAAATACGCAAGCATTTACCGAGCGTTACGCGCCAGTATATTCCCAAGTTATTTGCGGCAATTTATCTTACCCGTTTTTACCACGAACACGGTATAAATCCGCCTATGGTTTTCGACAATCTGATGTTTGACGAAATTGTAACCCTCGACAATGAGGTGTATCTGAGTGAAGTGGCAGCGATATACAATGTAGAATTGGCGGATTTGCAACGCATTAATCCTTGTATTTACAAAACATTTATTCCTTCTGAGTATGCGCCAATAAGAATAAAAATTCCTTTTAAGCCACCTCATTGGAACTATGCTACGCCTAAAGACGAAGTATATTCGCATATTGAGGAAAACTTAGACCGAAAACTTCCTTTGGCATTTAAGTCCTTAGAAATGCGCAATATTTCGGAGGTAGCCATGGAAGATTATATACCAGATATGAAGTTCGAAAACAAATAATCGGCTTAAATACACACTCATTCCCTTGATACCAAAGCAGTATTATCACTATCATATTTTTCGGGAGGCACTTTCCCAAAAACAGATTTCTTGTACCAAAATGGTACAGCATTTTTTGCAACGCATCGAAAAAAACAAGGATTTAAACGCTTTTGTAGAAGTTTTTGCTAACGAAGCACTCGCCAAAGCACAAAAAATTGATGCGGAAATTGATGCCGGAATGCCACTTCAAGCTTTAACGGGTATGGTGTTGGGCATCAAAGATGTGATTGCTTACCAGCAACATCGTTTGGGTGCAGCTTCCAAAATGTTGGAAAACTTTACGTCTTTATATACCGCTACGGCTTTGCAGCGACTGCTTGATGCAGGTGCTATTGTTATTGGTCGCCTTAATTGCGATGAATTTGCAATGGGTTCTACCAACGAACATTCGGTGTATGGCGCGGTAAAAAATGCCTTAGACAATACCAAAGTGGCAGGTGGTTCTTCGGGCGGTTCGGCGGTAGCGGTACAGGCAAATCTTTGTCACGTAGCTTTGGGCTCGGATACAGGCGGATCCGTACGACAACCTGCTTCGTTTTGCGGAATTGTTGGCTGCAAGCCTACTTATGGGCGTATTTCGCGACACGGTTTGGTGGCGTATGCTTCGTCATTCGACCAAATTGGCACGCTAAGTCACAATATACGCGATGCGGCAGTGGTTTTGGAAACGATGATGGGTTCTGATGATTTTGACGCTACGGCGAGTTCGCAAGAGGTAAGCAATTTTTCTACAAAATTACCGCAACAAAACTCTGGAAAACGCTTGGCTTATTGTCCGCAAATGCTGGAAAATAAAGGGCTTAATAAAAATATTCGGCAACAGTTTTACACCTTACTTGATACTTTAGAAAAGCAAGGATTTGCGATAAAAAAAGTAAATTTTCCCGAATTTGATTATTTAGTGCCCACTTATTATGTATTGACGGCTGCCGAAGCTTCGTCTAATTTGGGCAGATATACGGGATTGTTGTACGGCTATCGCAGCAAGAATGGAGACACTTTAGATGAAATTTATCGGAATAGCCGCAGTGAAGGATTTGGAAAAGAAGTAAAAAGACGTATTTTATTAGGTACTTTCGTGCTTTCGGCAGGCTACTATGATGCTTATTTTAACAAAGCACAGCAAATACGCCAAAGAATTGCGCAGCGCACCCAAGAAATACTGTCGGAGAACGATTTTTTATTGATGCCCACTACGCCCGATGCGGCATTTAATTTGGGAGAATTGCCTTCGCAATCGCCGGTAGAGATGTACTTGGCAGATATTTTTACGGTACAAGCCAACTTGGCGGGTGTTCCGGCAATTTCGATACCTGCTTTTCACAATGAAGAAAATAAACTTCCGGTGGGGTTGCAAGTTTTGAGTGAGCCTTTTTCGGAGGAAAAATTGTTACAGTTTGGGCATTTTTTGATGGAAGAAAGTAGAAGGGTTTAGCCGTATTTTATATTTCAAAAACAAAAAAGGCTCGGTAAGAAATTTCCTTACCGAGCCTTTTTATTTTATGGTTTTAGAAACTATTTTTTTACTGACAACCTAAATCTTCTTTTGATGCAGGGTCGTTGTTGGGAAAACAAAGCCCGCTCGGTAACAATTCCGGTTCATAACGGTGAAGTTGTGGATCGTGCAAGCTGTGCAACAAGAAAGCAGTGATGGCATCTATTTCGGTTTCGGTCAAGCCTAGTGGTTTGAAATCCGCTGCCAACTGACTTTGGGGTACGTTGGCATTTTCCGGCACACCGGCGTTTTTGTATGCCACTACATCTCTTACGGCTCTGAAGCTACTTCCGTGACCAAAAAACGGCGAATCTTTTAGATTATATAGCTGTGGCACTTTAAATTTGTACATATCATACGCATTTTGGGTAAAACCTCCGCGACCTAAATGTTCCGGTTGGTTTTCATTGATGTTGTAGGTGCTTTCCCCACCAAGGTCATTCATACCATAAGCATAAAAGCCCATAGAGTTGAGGGCAGGACCGTTGTGACAGTTGGCGCAGCCTGCTTTGGTAAAAAACAGTATTGCTCCTTCTTTTTCTTGCATATTCATGGCTAAATCGTTGCCGCGCAACCAATCTTGAAAAGGTGCTCTATTTGCCAAAAGTGTACGCTCATAAGCAGCAATAGCCAGTCCGGCATTTCTTAAAGTGTAGCGTTGCTCTTCGGGAATATTGGGGAATGCTTTATCAAACATCCATTTATAGGCGGTATGAAAAACAAAACTTGTATCAATATCCATTCTGTGTACACCCAATCCGGCAATAGCTTGTGTTTCGAGTCCATCAAAGCCCAAATTATTTTTTTCTTTTGGTGTACCTTGTGTCCAAGCGTATTCTGTGCCTACATTTAAGCTATTCGCACCAAACTGACCATTCCACAAAGTAATGCGCTGATACGCAGAATTTAAGGTGGACGGAGAACGAATAGGTTGTGTGTCTATGTCGGGTAGATTGTAGGCGGGATCATTAATGCGATGCTCGCCATTCGTGCCAAAACCGCTACCGCCATCGCCAATTCCTTGTACTCTACACGCCTGAAATCCGGCGGAAGCAAAGTGACAACTGGAACAAGAGTAGGTTTGTAAACCGATAGTATTTTTAGGATGAAGTGCTATGGCTGTTTCGTGATACAGATTTTGCCCTAATTCAACCTTTGCCGCAGAAATAGGATTATTGTCATCTTGCGGAATCGCCGAAAAATTATCGCTTTCCGGTAAAATATAGTAATCAATTCCTTTTCCATTAGATGCGGTGATAAGTGCCTGTACTAAGTCGTCATCTAAGTTTTGATGATTTGTGTGTAAATCGTCTTTACAAGAACTAACAAACAATACAAACACAAATCCTAAAAAGTAAAACTTTTTCATTTTTTTATCAATTTTATATTAGAACATGCTTCCATTATAGCAAAAATTACGCCATAAAATGTTAAAATTAAACCATTAATAGTTAAAACAGTAACACATAAGTTATTACAAACAACTTATTTTTTTTAAACGCTACAAAAACATCATATTTATCATCCACACGCATTTTCAAATAGCCTTTGTTGTTTTTTTGTGTAAAAGAATTTATACAAAACTGTTCTTTAAAATCTACATAAGCTCCGCCAAAATACTTAAATACAGCTTCCTTTGCTGACCAAAAGATACAAGCATTTTCCACCAGGTTGTTGTTTTGCAACAATAAATTATATTCAGTAGGGTTTAAAAATCTAGGGTGCAAATGTAGGGCTTTTTCGGCAATTTTTTCAAGATCTATACTAATATTTTTAGCCTCGTGATAAAAAGCGGCTACATATTTTTCGCTGTGACTTAACGATATATGCGCATCGCTAATACGCAACAAAGGCTTATTTTTATCATTGTGATAAATATTTTCTTTCGGATTTTGGCTCAAGTGTTTTGCCATTAGCTGGCTTGCCAGCATTTGCTGGTGGCGCAAAGGGTGCGATGCGCGCTGTTGGATATATTGCCAAATTGCTGTGTCATTTACTTGCTTGAGCAAGGCTTCGGTGGTTTCAGTAAGCTGCCACAAAGCTATTTTTCCGCCATTGGCAAAATGTATAATTTTTTGTAGTGGCATCGCTTTTACTTAGATGCAGCAGCCAAACATTCCTGATTCCACTTGCTTTGGTCTTCGTAGGCTTCTTTAAAGTAAATGGGGTCGTAGTAATACTGAATTTTGGATAAAAAACATTCGCAAAACTTTGCGGCATCTACATTGTCCAATTTTTGTAACATTTCTGCACAATAGTTCAAGTGAAACTCCATCGTTTCTTTTTTCCAGCCTTCGGGATTTACTACGGTAATGCCTTTTTCGGCAAGCGGAATATTGGGATACTTCGGATTCGTGCTCGGTTCTGCTGATGTATTTTCAACAGGTTTTTGAGCAGTTTTTTCTTCCGTATTTTGTGGATTTGTACAAGCGAGCACAAACAATATACTTACAATAAAAAGGAGTTTTGGTGTTTTCATGGATTTATTTTTTCCTAAAAATCGCTCCAATTTACATTTTTTAGAACTTTTATTCAAAAATACTCACAAAATCGGCATCTGCGCTATGCTTGTGCAGCAAAAGTTCGCCAATGGAGTCTTTTATAGGTTTTTCTTCGTATAAAATGGCGTGCATGGCATTGATAATAGGCGTTTCACATTTGTAAAAATTACTCAAACAATACGCAATTTTGGTAGTGCGAATACCTTCTGCTACTTCATCTAAATTGCTTAGAATATCCTTGAGCGAATTGCCTAATGCCAATTGATAACCTACATTAAAGTTTCGGCTTTTGGTACTGGCGCAAGTAGCGATAAGGTCGCCAATGCCGGCAATGCCGTAAAACGCTTCGGTATGCGCGCCCAAGGCTCTGCCCAAACGCACCATTTCGCCCAAACTGCGGCTCAACAACATAGCGCGGGTGTTTTCGCCGAGTTCCAAACCATAGATAATGCCCGAAGCAATGGCAAATATGTTTTTTAATACGCCCGCAAGTTCTACACCTATTACATCGTAACTGCTATATACTCTAAAATTTGCGCTATGCAAACTGCTACGCCCCAAATTTATAACTTCGTCGAAGTAGCTGCTTACAACCGTAGCGGCAGGAAAACCCTGTGCCAGTTCAAGTGCCAAGTTGGGTCCCGACAAGGCTCCGGTGCGAATAATTACACTTTCTTCTTGAATTACTTCCGTCATTGTGCGGATTTGCTGGCGCGAAAGAAGTTGCATTTCGGCTAGGGTTTTTCCTTCGGGAAGCAATACGTTCAAGCCTTTGGTGCCGTGTATGATAATATGTGCGGGATTGAGATGTGGCGAAAGTGTTTTCATCATACTGCTGAAATTGCCCGAATCTACCATAGCGTAGATAAGTGTAGTATTTTCGGCTAATTGCTTTATATCTGTTGTGGCAATGACATTATCTTCTATATTTTGTTTTTTATTAAATCTTTTTACATTTATTTCTTCCGCTTGCTCGGCGCGGCGCACATATTGTAGTACGTCATTGTTTTTTGCCAGCAAATTGGCAATGGCTGTTCCAAAACTTCCGGCTCCTATTACACCTACTTTTTCCATCGTTAAATTATTTTCTAAACAATTTCTTCTAATTTATATCCTTCCAAACGATTATGATAAAACAGTAACAAATTCATGTCGTCGGAGGTAATATCTCCTTCGGAGGTTTTGCGCAAAACTTTTTTATCATGATACATTCCCACATGTTTTATACCGTCCTTAATTACCTCTTCAGGACTTTGCAAAATGCTCTCACTCATTTTCATTTTTCCATTTTCGTGCAATACTGTTATTTGCGCCAAAAGTCGCTCTATTACCTTGGCAAAATACGAATACGGAATAATTCTATCTTCTTCGGGCAAATGCAATAAGCCATAAAAATCGAGTGTGCGATGCTTTTTTCGCAATATTTCAAATGCGGCAAATGCTACCAAATGACTCGAAAGTACAATATTTTCGCTATAAAAACGCGCTAAAATATGCTGACTGAGCAGACGCGTATATTCATTGTCGCGCTGAACATCTTGCACAATACTGCCTTTGCTTTCATAATAGCGGGAAATATCAATTATTTTTCCTTCTGCATCAAGGCTGTTTCCTTCTGGGTCCAGGTCGTGTCCAAACAAATCCATTGGTTTGCCAAACGACAGCCACACTTTGGACTGCTGCGAAAACAATTTCCAAAAGAACTTTAAACCGTAGCTAATGTTGGGAAAATAGTATTTGTCAATATAATAATGCTCCTTGCCTACACTTTTTAGGTGTTGGTGAATGAGCGTAGCCGCTTCCAATACAAAATGATAGGAAATTACCAATGGTACTACAAATATTTTTTGCGGATGATGCGGCTGCGGGTTCATAAAATTGAGGCGTTGGGCATCGAAAGCCGTTCCCAACAAGCCGAGTTTCAACTGAGTTTCCAACTGTCCTGAGCGCGAGCGCGTACCGCCGGGGAAAAACAAGGAGTGCGCTCCTTGCTGCAAAGTAAGCCGCGAGTACATTTTCAGGGTTTCCAAATAAATGGTGTTTTTCTTGCGGCGGTCTATTTTGTACGCACCTAATCGGTTCATAAAATGCGCCACGGGCTTGCTGTTGAACAGATTGAGACCCGCGCCATACAAAAGTGCCGGCAAGCCCAAGCAATGAATAGCCCAACCTACCAAAATGGAGTCCAAATTGCTGTGGTGTGTAGGTACTACAATTACGGTTCCTTTGGTACAAAGATTGCGTATTTCTGCCAAGTGTCCCCGCAAAAGTATGTTTTCGGTTATTAGCAAGTTTTTTCCAAACAAACGCTGCCAATTGCGCTGACCGGCGGCATTGAGCAATCGGTTGAAAAAAATAGGTAAAAATTTTGCCGCAAAACGATAATATGGAATTTCAAAGTGTCCTACAATTTCCTGGGCGTAGCGATTTACGATATTGTCCAAATCATTGTAAATGTCATTTTCGGCAGCTTGCAGATTGGCTTTGTTTTGAGAGTAGTTGAGTAAGTTTTTTTTTATTTGCTTCCAAAAAGCCTTTTCATCAGGTGGGTCTATTTTCCAAGGCGACTCCTTAATGCGTCTGTCTTCGAGATACACCGCTTTGGCAATAGTATCTTCTAAGGCATCGATGGTTTTAGTTCTTTGAATAATTTGTGCTTTAGACTGGGCAACGTACTGCTGGATAAAATGTTTGTTATCGCGACTTAGCTCATATATGGGCCACTGGCGAATGTCCGGTATCACCGGCTCGTACATAAATTTGGGCTGAAGGTTATCGTCTGATGTTGCCATATATTTTTTTTGAAAAAAGAAGGCAATTTAGACTTTTTCTACCATATATTTACTATAGTGAAAAATAAAATAGCTGTACGCTGTACTAATAAATGTTGCGATAATTTGTAGAAGAAGAAGTGGATTCTAAGGCAAAATCACCTTTTATGCGAATACATTTAAAGAAAAACTCATTCGCATTGATGATAATCAACTCTTGCGAATCGACGGATGTATTATTCAAAAAAACGGAAAGATTTTCTCCTCTTATTTGTCGGTAGGTAATGAGTTGGTAAGGGTCTTGGTTGAGTTTCGAAAACAATTCTCCAAACAATACCACACCTGATACGGCTTGTGTATTTTGTCGGTTGTAACTCAGCAAATCTACAAACTCGGCATTGCGCAATAAGTCCGACTGCATATTTTGGCGCATAGCAGAAGAAAGCAATTCGTTACTAAACGCATCTGCCTCAAAATGCGTGACACTAAAACCGCTTTCACGCTGATATTTTTTCATGAACTCATCTACATCGGTGCTTACGCCCGCCCACGACTGTACATAAGCCAGTACAAAAAACAAGGGGAGAAAAAGATGCTTCATAAGGTTACAATTTAACAGTTTTGTAAGCAAATTTAACATTTTATTCAATAACGCGGAGAAAAATATATTTTTTTCGGTTAAATAACGGCAAAATTGGCTTATTTATGACACAATGTGTACTTTTTGTGCGTTATAAAGCATTGTTTATAATCAAAAACTGTGCTTTTAGTATTCCTGCTACACTCAGGCTATCGGTAATTTGTCCTTTCATTACCATCGCAAAAGCCTCATCAAAAGGCAATTTCCACACGCTCAGTTGTTCGGTTTCTTCCGGCTCGCTCTCACCAAAACGCAAGTCCTGCGCCACATACACTATCCCAAATTCGTCCGTTACCGAGTTCGAGGTGTGAATATCCAACAAAGTTGTCCATTTGTTTGCCTCTATACCCGTTTCTTCTTTTAGTTCGCGCTTGGCAGTCTCCAAAGGTTCTGTATGTAGCGGGCAGCCGCCTTCGGGAATTTCCCAGCTATACGCATCCAGCGCGTAGCGATATTGCCCTACTAACCAAGTATTGTAGCTCTCATCTAAAGGAATAATGCCTATTGCCCAGTTTTTGAAGTGTACATTGCCATAAATTCCGGGCTTGCCCGCCGGATTTATAATCTTCGACTCTGTTACGCTTATCCAAGGATTTTCATAAATTTTTTTGGTTTGCAATGTTTTCCAAGGATTTTTATACATAATTTTTGGTTTTAAAATTGTGCCATTTTCCAGATTTCAAAAATAGTTTATTTCGCCGTAAAAGAAGCTATAATGGCTACTTTTTGTTACTTTGACAAAGAAATTTCTTCTTCACTATCAATTAATTTATTCAATAAATAAATTTTTTCTAAATTTGACACCTTTGCTTTAACACTAAAAAACACAAAATATGTCTAACGTATTATCCTCTATGAAATACGCCCAAGCGAACAATTATGTTGGCGGTAAAAAAGTAAACACCTTTTCTCAGCGTGTTTTATCCGTAGAATCTCCTTTAGATGGCAGCCTGCTTTCGGAAGTATATTTGTCTTCTGCCCAAGACTTAGCCCAAGCCGTAGCTGCCGCCAAAAAAGCCTTTGAAACATGGTCAAAAATGCCCATAAAGGCGCGGGTGCAAATATTTTTTCGCTATCGCAATCTTTTAGAAAAATATTATGACGAATTGGTACAATTAGTCCACGAAGAAAATGGCAAAACCATTGACGAATCGAAAGCCGAAATAGACAAAAGTATCGAATTGTGCGAATTTGCCTGCTCTATGCCACAACTCATTACCGGAGAAGTGATGGAAGTTTCCAAAGGAGTAGAGTGTCGTACCGAGCATTTTCCGTTGGGCGTGGTAGCCAGTATTGTTCCCTTCAATTTTCCGGCTATGGTTCCCAATTGGACTATTCCCAATGCCTTAGTGCTGGGCAATACCATGATTATGAAACCTTCGGAAATGGTGCCGCTTAGTACCTTGCGTTTAGCCGAAATACTTACCGAAGCAGGTTTGCCCGATGGCGTGTTTAATGTAGTAAACGGCGACAAAGAGATTGTAGAAGCTATTTGCGACCATCCCGACATTCAGGCGGTATCGTTTGTAGGTTCTACCAAAGTAGCAAAACTCGTTTATCAGCGTGCTACTTCGCACCTCAAGCGTTGCCTTGCCTTGGGCGGAGCCAAAAATCACCTCATTGTATTGCCCGATGCGCACGTGCAAATGACGGCTTCTAATGTAGCCGCTTCGATGAGTGGTTGCGCCGGACAACGCTGTATGGCGGCTTCGGCAATGGTAGGCGTAGGTAATGTGGATCATATTGTAGCGCAGTTGGTAGAAGAAGCTAAAAAAATAGTGCCGGGCGAAAACTTGGGAGCCGTTATTTCTAAAACAGCCAAAGAGCGTATTGAACGCTTTATAGGCGAAGCAGAAGCGCAAGGGGCAAAAATATTGCTGGATGGCAGAAACACTACAGTACAAAATGCCGAAGGTGGCTATTATGTAGGACCTACGGTAATTGATTACGTAACACCTGATATGTCTGTGGCGCGGGAAGAGATTTTCGGTCCTGTAATCAGTATTTTGCGTACAAAAGATATTGACGAAGCCTTGGCGATTGAAAATGCCAATCCTTATGGCAATGCCGCAGCGGTATTTACTCAAAGTGGTGCTTGGGCGCGCTACGTTATGGAAAATGCCAGTGCCGGAATGATTGGTGTAAATATTGGTGTACCCGTTCCGCGCGAGCCTTTTTCTTTTGGCGGCTGGAATGAATCGCGCTTTGGTACAGGCGATATTACCGGAAAAAGTTCTATCGAATTTTGGACTAAACTCAAAAAAACAACCACTAAATGGAATCCCGAATCCAAAACTAATTGGATGTCATAGAAATTGCAATCGTCTTTAAGACAAAACCGCTATTTTACACAAAATTATTCAACTTAAAAAGTATTTACCCTCGTGGAAAGACAAGAAATATTACAAAACAGTTTAGACTATACCTTATTTTCATGGTCGAAACAAACAGGCTTAGACCCTATTGTAGTTGATTATGCCAAAGGCGTTTATGTATATGACAAAAACGGCAAAAAGTACCTTGATTTTTCATCGGGTTTGATGAATGTGAACATAGGACACGGAAACCAACGCGTAACCGATGCCGTAATAAAACAAATGCAAGCCGTAAGCTATGTTACACCTGCCTGTATTACAGAAGCAAGGGGCGATTTAGGTAAAAAATTAGCCGAAATAAGTCCGGGAAACCTCCAAAAAACACTTTTTACCGTTTGTGGGGCTACTTCTATTGACAATGCGATAAAATTGGCGCGTTTATATACCGGAAGACACAAGATAATTACTAAATATCGGGCGTATCACGGAGCTACTTACGGCGCAATGACTGCCGGCGGCGACCCGCGCAAATTGGCGCACGATACACAGCAAATTCCCAATATTATTCACATTGAAGACCCTTATTGCTATCGTTGTCCGTTTGGGCAAAAGGATATGAACCACTGCCAGCGCGAGTGTATTCAACATTTAGAACGCGTTATTCAATTTGAAGGACCTGAAAACGTAGCCGCTATTTTGATGGAAGGCGAATCCGGCTCTTCGGGCTGCATAAAATATCCACCCGACTATTTGCCTAAAGTACGCGCTTTGTGCGATAAATATGGCATTTTGTTTATTGCCGATGAGGTGATGTCGGGTTTTGGAAGAACCGGACAATGGTTTGGCGTGGATAATTATGGCGTAGTGCCGGACATTATTGTTACGGCTAAAGGACTTACTGCCGGATATTTGCCCTTAGGCGCAGTAATCGTGAGCGATAAAATAGCGAATCATTTCAACGATATTCCCTTAATGTTGGGACTTACTTATTCAGCGCATCCTGTAAGTTGTGCGGCAGGCGTAGAAACATTGCAGATTTATGAAGACGAAAACTTGATAGAAAATACGCGCAAAATGGAAAAATATTTGAACCAACAAATAGAAAAATTGCGGGCGAAACATCCTTCCATCGGCGATTGGCGCAATACAGGTTTGTTGGGTTGTTTGGAAATTGTAAAAAACAGAGAAACCAAAGAACCGATGGCTCCTTTTAATGCAACGCCTTCCCAAATGGGTGCTATGGCAAAAGTTGCGGCAAAAATAAAAGAATTGGGCATGTACACTTTTGTGCGTTGGAATTACATATTTATCGCTCCGCCACTTTGTATTACACCCGAACAAATTGATGAAGGATTAGCCATTATCAGCGAAGCACTTCTGTTTGCAGATGCTGCCTACGAAGTCTCTTAAAAACTTATTTGTATGAAAAATATTCCGCTATTTTCCTACGACAAAGAACTATACAGCGATGACTTAGCACCTATTGCGCCCGACAAGCGCACTTGGAACAAATGGCACTTGGCGGCACTTTGGGTGGGAATGGCGGTATGTATTCCTACTTATCTGTTGGCTTCGTACATGATTACACAAGGAATGCACTGGTTGGAAGCAATTGTTATTATCGGTGTAGCCAATCTTATCATTACTATTCCGATGGTACTCAATGGACACGCAGGCGTTAAATACGGTATTCCGTTTCCGGTAATAGGGCGCAGTTGTTTTGGTATAAAAGGCGTGCATATTCCTTCTATTGTAAGGGCTTTTATTGCTTGCGGGTGGTTTGGTATCCAAACTTGGATTGGCGGGCTGGCAATTTACGCCATTGTAACAACACTAATGGGAATTGAAACAGACACAAGTCTTTCTTTAGGAAAATTCATCGCTTTTGGCATTTTTTGGCTGGTAAATATTTATTTCATCTGGCGCGGCACCGAATCTATTAAATGGCTTGAGGAATTTTCGGCACCTATTTTAATTTTGATGGGTTTGCTGCTCATTTATTGGGGCTATCAAAAAGCAGGCGGATTTGACATTGTGCTACAACAAAGCCAGCAGTTGGAAAAACCCGCCGCAACACTTGTGCAGGAAAATGATGCTTATACATTACAACTTCACCCGTTACACGATAAAAACAATGTTTCCAAAGCAGACGAATTTCTGCTAACGATTAATGGTGTACCGCAAACTTGGAAGCCCGTTGCTACCGAAATTGCACTGCCGGAAGCAGGAAGTACGCCGCCGGAAGTGAGCGTACAATTTCGCAAAAAAACCGCCGACAACAGCTATGTTTATTCGAGTATCGCAAACGCTACATTAGATGACAAAGCAGAAAAAACAGCTTCTTCCCGTATATGGAATTACATTCTTTGGCTTACGATTATGGTTGGTTTTTGGGCAACAATGTCCATCAGTATTTCCGATATTACACGCTTTGCCATCGACCAAAAGGCGCAAATAGAAGGACAGTTTTTGGGTTTGCCCCTCAGTATGATGTTGTATTCTTTTGTGGGAATTTTTGTAACCTGCGCCGCCGTTATCAATTTCAACGACATTCTCATTGCCAACGATGCGCCTTGGGACCCCGTGAGTTTGATTGCGAAATTTGACAACAAATGGGTGGTTATTTTTGCCCAAGTGATGCTACTTATTGCTACTTTAAGCACCAATATTGCCGCCAATGTAATTGCCCCGGCTAATATTTTTGCCAATATTTATCCACAAAAAATAGATTTCAAGCGCGGCGGACTTATTGCCGGACTAATAGGCATTGCGCTTTGTCCTTGGTGGTTGCTCAACGACATCAGCAATTTGCTCATTTTTGTAAGTGGTTTGTTGGGTCCCGTTTTGGGAATTATGCTCGCCGACTACTTTGTGGTGCGCAAAACCCAACTTTCTCTAAGTGATTTATTTCATCTGCAAGGACAGTACACGTACCAAAGCGGTTTTAATATCGCTGCCATCATTGCCTTAGTTGTTGGCGTGATTGTAGCTTTGCTGGGTTATTTTATCGAGGCACTTTCACCTTTGTATAAATTAAGTTGGTTTAGTGGCTTTGGCGTAGCATTTTTGGTATATGTTTTATTAATGCGACAGACAAAAAGCACTTGACCTACCATTTTTCAAGTTTACCATAAAACCATCCCTACACCAACATATTCATCGGCTCTTCGAGAAATGCTTTAAAAGTCTCTAAGAATTTCGCGCCCGTCATACCATCTACTACGCGGTGGTCGCACGATAGCGTTACGCGCATCACATTTGCTATGGCAATATTGCCATCTATTACACGCGGCTGCTGGCTGATGCGCCCTATTGCCAAAATACACGAATTAGGCGGATTGATAATTGCCGTAAACTCCTCAATATCCATCATGCCCAAATTGGAAATACTAAATGTGCTTCCTTCCATTTCTTGTGGCGTGAGTTTTTTGTTGCGTGCTTTTTCTGCCAACTGGCGACTTTCGGCGGCTAAGTGACTAAGCGTTTTTTGGTCGGCAAAACGAATTACCGGCACTAACAATCCTTCGGGAACGGCAACTGCCATACCGATATGTATGTGTTCGTTGTAGCGAATCACATTGCCCAACCACGAGGCATTAATAGCTTTGTGCTGGCGCAATGCCAATCCCGCCGCTTTTATAATCATATCGTTGTAGGATATTTTCACGGGCGAAATTTTATTCAATCCTTCGCGTCCTGCTACGGCTTTGTCCATATTTATTTCGGTGGTCAAATAAAAATGCGGAGCCGAGTATTTGCTTTCTGCCAAGCGAATAGCAATTGTTTTGCGCATTTGACTTATCGGAACGTCTTCGTATTTTTCGGTACTTGCTACGGTTGGCAGTTGTATGATAGTTGTTTGCGCCGGAGCAGCCGTTTGAGCCGTGGCGGCAGGTGCTTGCTGTAAGTATTGTTCTACATCGCGTTTCACAATGCGTCCTTCATCGCCCGAACCGCTTATTTTTGTAAGGTCTAAACCGTGTTCTTCGGCTATTTTTCTCGCCAATGGAGAAATAAACAAACGTTGTGGGTCGCCTTTGGGTGCAGTTTCAGGAGTGGAAACGGTAGTTTGTGGCGTAGTTGTAGCCACCGTTGGCTGCACTTGAGGTATTATACTCGTTTCCGTTTGTTGTTCTGTTTTGCTTGTTGCGGTAGCGGCTTTTTCTTGTTTTAATATTTCGCCAACATCTTCACCTTTTTTACCCAAAATGGCAATAATCACATCTACGGGTACAGTTTCGCCTTTGGGTACGCCTATATGCAAAAGCGTACCATTTTGATAGCTCTCCAATTCCATAGTAGCTTTGTCGGTTTCCACTTCGGCAAGCAAGTCGCCGGATTTTACTTCATCACCAATTTTTTTGTGCCATTCTACAATAGTGCCTTCGGTCATAGTATCGCTCATGCGAGGCATACGAATTATTTCAGCCATAGTTAAGTTTACTTTTTTGTTGGGTTTTTAATTGCCTTTGTATTAAAATCCAAAAATTTCGGTCAAATTTAGTTCTTTTACCTTGGATATTTTGGCTAATTCGTCAAAATTTATATTTTCTTTATCGCCCAAAATTAAGAAAGTAAACGGACGATGCGCCACATGTTGTTCAAAAAATGTCGTAAAATTGCTCAGGCTCATCGTTTGTATTTGCCGATAAATTATTTCGCGAATTTCTTGGTCTAATCCTCTTTGGCGTGCATTTTCATAATCCCAAAATATGGCATCGCGCAGTACGCGCTCGGTGGCTATTTTTTTCAGTGCCGCTAGTTTTGCATTGTTAAACTGTGCTTCCGCCTTCGGCAAGTTGTTCATCAGGTTTTGCATTGCCGTAATAGCATCGTTCATTTTGTCGGATTGTGTACCCAAATACGCGGAAAGGTAATGCGCTTCATCTTTTTTTGCCGGAATACTAAAGTAGGCGTAGGCGGAATAGGCTAAGGCTTTGGACTCGCGAATTTCCTGAAAAACAATAGACGATAAGCCCGTACCAAAAAACTCATTAAAAATATTCATTGCAGCCACATCGGCAATGTTGAATTTTTCATCTTTTGCCACCAGCAGTATATCCACTTGCTTTTGTTGATAATCCACAAAGTAAATTTCGTTTTTATCCGTATCCAACTCTGCAAATGTTTTGGCTTCAGGGTAGGACAAAACAGGACTTTGTGCAACTTCTTTTTGGTGTTGAATGATAGTATTTTTTATGGGTTCACTTTTTTCCGAACCAAAATAAAAAATACGCATCGGATACTGCGTAAGCGACTGAATGAGTTGTGTGAGTGCTTGCGGTTTTATTTGTTGGAGTTGTTCGGCAGTAAGAATATGTGTAAAAGGCGATTCGCTGCCGTATTTGGCGTGGCTTATCATTGCCTTGCGCAAAATACTTTGCTTGGAAAGTTTTTCATCGGTTCTTTCTTTCAAAATATCTTCTACCAAACTTTTATATACTTGCTCGTCGGCTTGTGCATTGGCTAAAAGTTGCGACAAGAGCTCAATACCTTCTTCAAACGATTTTTGCAAACCTGCGATATATACATAGCATTTGTTTCTTGCCGTGTAGGTATTAAATTTCAAACCCAACTTGAACCATTCCTGATTGAGTTGCTCGGCGGTGAGTTTGTCTGTACCTAAGTAAGTAAGGTAGCGCATTGCCAAAGGCAACATTAAATCGTTGTCGGCACCAAAGTCAAAAATATAGTAGAGTTTAAAAGTTTCGTTTTCGGTGTTTTCTATATAATAGAAAGGTGTTTGTGCGCCGAGTGTGCTTTGCGCCAAATCGGTTTGATAATCTACAAAAACGGGCTTCGCCTCAATTTCCGGCATTTGAAGAATACTTTCGTAAAAAGCAGACTGTTCTTTGCGGTTTATTTCGATGGGCGTAATGGTGGGTTTTTCCACTTTATGCACATTCGGGTCTTCGCCTAAGTGTTTGTAACTTACTACATAATTATTTTGGTAATGCGTTTTTACAAAATCAATAATTTCCTGCTTGGAAATTTTTTCCATTTCATCATAATAGTGTACCAAATAGTTGTATGGCAAGTCGTAAATAAAGGCTGTTGTTAAAGTATTGGCACGGTTGCGGTTGTCCTCAAAGCCCACGATTTGGTTGAGGCGATAGTTGTTTACTACGGCTTGGGGCAGCCAATCGGGAAAGTCTCCTTTTTTGAGTTTTTCAAGCTCGGCTAAAATAAGTTCTTTGAGTTGTTCCAAAGTTTGTCCTTCGCGCGCTTGTGCGTATATCACATGTGCCGAAGCGTCTTGCAAGGTCATATCAAACGAGCTGATGTCTAAGACTTTTTGTTTTTGGAGTAAATCCAAATCAAACAAACCTGCGGAGCCGTTTTCCAATATTCCGCTCACCAATTTCATCATCATAACATCGTGCGAATTGACACCTTCAAAGGCAAAGCCTAAGTACAAATGCTCGGCCTGCGAGCCGTAATTGTGAAACTCTTTGGGACTTTCTAAAGGTGCAGGCTTAGGAAAAACCTTTGCCGGAACTTCTTTTGCTTGCCATTTTCCAAAATACTTATCGGCGAGTTTTATCGCTTGGTCGGGGTCAATATCGCCCGCCAGAATTACCGCCATATTGTTGGGAACATAATAGGTAGAAAAAAACTGGTGTATGTTGTACATCGAAGGGTTTTTGAGGTGTTCGCCTTCGCCAATGGTGGTTTGTGTGCCATAAGGGTGCGGCGAAAATAATCCTTCAAAAATAGATTTCCACGATTTGCGGTAGTCGTTGTCTTGCCCCATATTAAATTCTTCATACACTGTTTCCAATTCTGTGTGAAAAAGGCGCAACACTAATTCTTGCATACGCTCGGCTTCAATGGACATCCAACGCTCGAATTCGCTGGTAGGAATATCATTGATATACACGGTTTGGTCGTTGGAAGTGTAGGCATTGGTGCCACTTGCGCCCAAAACGGACACTAATTTGTCGTATTCGCTGGCAATGGCGTACTGCGAAGCTTCTACCGACAAGCTGTCAATTTTGTGGTAAATAGCTTTCTTTTCGGCAGGGTCTTGGGTTTGTTTGTGTAGTTCGTACAGTTCTGCAATCTGATTGAGAAGTTTTTTTTCTTTTTCCCAATCGGAAGTACCTAATTTGGAAGTGCCCTTAAAAAGCATATGCTCCAAATAATGCGCCAGTCCTGTAGTTTCTGCGGGGTCGTTTTTAGAGCCGGTACGCACGGCAATCATGGTTTGAATACGCGGACTGCCGGAATTGGGACTGATATATATTTTCAATCCGTTTGACAAAGTATAAATGCGCGTAAGCAAGGGGTCATTTGCTACATATTGGTAGGTATATCCTGCACTTTTGGCAGTTTCCAACTGACTGTTAGGAACAACTTGAGCTTTTGTATTTATCATAAAAATTAGGCAAAAAAAACTTACTAAACAGCTATAACGCTTCATGAATAAAATAGTTTTGAAGATTGGTATAGTAGTACAAGATGTTGTATAAATAAAAATAAAATATTATTCTAATACAATAAGCTCAATTGAAATTTTTGGATAAAATCGCTAAAAGCAGGATTTTCCTCTTTCATTACTTCCATTTTCTCGTAGGGAGTAAAGGGAATTTTTTCGTTTGTATTAATCAAAGATTTATCAATTTGTACGTCAAACAGATAAGCATTGTAACCTTCGGCACTTAGTTGTGCTATAAAACTTGCTACTTCCTCTCTTATTTGCACTTGTTTTAAAGTAGAATCCACTACTGTAACAATAGTTTTCTCTTCGAGTTCGAGGGTAATTTCTTGGCAGGTGCTTTTTACGGCTTGCGATTCGATTTTCGCTACAAATTTTGCCCACAATTTTTCTAAAGAGGACTTATCCAAACGCTTATTTTCCTTTGTTTCATTGTTTTTATTGGCTAAAATAGCGTCCATCGAAAGATTGAGGCGCAAGGTTTTTCCCGAAGTGGTGGGTTCTGTTTCTTCGGCTTTTTGGGCAAATGTCTCCGTCTCCACTTGCTCGTTTGTTGCTACATTTTCGGTAATAGTTGGTACTTTTTGCGGTGCTAAAACTGTATTTTCTTTTTCCTTCTGCAGTGGCACATACGAAGTTTGATACTGCTGCACACTCGGCTCGTTCACTACCGCATTAGGTGGATTTTTTTTTTCGACTGTATTTTCCGGTGAAGAAATGTTCAATTTTTCTACTTTAATAATTTGGTGCAAATGTGCTAATTTCACCAATGCCAACTCTACCAAAAGTTGTTTGTTGGTGGCTTGTTTGTATTGTAGGGCGCAATCGTTGGCAATAGACATAGCGGAAATAACGAAAGCGTTAGGACAAATTGCCGCTTGGCTGTAATATCGCTGCAACACTTCTTCGGTATGCTGAATTAGGGCAAAAGTGGCGGGATTTTTTGCGAAAAGCAAATTCCTGAAATGCTGCGCTAAGCCATCAATAAAATCTTCCGGCTCAAAACCGGCTAAAATTATTTCATTTAAATACAAAAGTGCTTGCGTAGTATCTTGCGCCAGCAAAGCCTCCGTAGTATTGAAAAAATAATCGTAATCCAATACATTCAAATTCTGTAGCACTGCCTGAAAAGTAATGCTACCTTGGGTGTATCCGGCTATTCTATCGAAAATAGATAAGGCATCGCGCAAGCCACCATCTGCTTTTTCGGCAATAAGATGTAGCGCGCGCTCATCGGCTTGTAAGCCTTCTATGGTGCATATTTTTTTGAGGTGCTGTACCATTGCCGGAATTTGGATACGGCTAAAATCGAATACCTGGCAGCGCGAAATAATGGTGGGCAACACTTTGTGTTTTTCGGTGGTTGCCAAAATGAATACGGCGTAAGAAGGCGGTTCTTCCAATGTTTTGAGAAAAGCATTGAAAGCTGCCGTAGAAAGCATGTGTACTTCGTCGATGATATATACTTTGTATTTGCCTTGTTGCGGCGCAAAACGCACTTGTTCTATCAGCGAGCGAATTCCTTCTACGGTATTGTTGGAGGCGGCATCTAACTCAAAAATATTGAAAGAGGCAGCATTTTGAAATGAAGTACACGAATCGCAAGTACCGCAGGCTTCCATATCAGCCGTAGGGTTATAGCAATTAAGCGTTTTTGCCAAAATACGCGCGCAAGTAGTTTTGCCCACGCCGCGCGGTCCGTTAAACAAGTACGACTGTGCGATATGTCCGTTGCGCAAAGCATTTTTCAAAGTAGTGGTAATATGTTCTTGACCCACTACATCTATAAATTGCAAAGGACGATATTTTCTTGCGGAAACTAAATAATTGCTCATAATCTTTATGTACCAACAAATTTAATGTTTTTTTCCTAAAAGTCGGCTAAATGTTTTCAGCTTGTTGATAGCTTAGTCTTCAGTCATTTGAGCAGCGTTGTGCTGCAAGTAGGCTTTTATAAATGGCTCCAAGCCACCGTTTAGCACTTCGTCGGTATTGCCTGTTTGGTAATTGGTTCGATGGTCTTTTACGCGGCGGTCGTCCAATACATACGAGCGAATTTGCGAACCCCATTCTATTTTGCGCTTGTCGCCT
>JACJXU010000015.1 GCA_020636475.1 Chitinophagales bacterium
GCCAATAATTTATTTTTAACGAATATACTATATTACTATTAAAACCTTGAAACGCGCACATTGAGCGAAGCCGAAATGTGCTTTTAATAGCGTTAGTTGCGTTTCGACTTCGCTCAACGCTCGCTTTGCATTTGCTAAACATTATTATAATACTGGGTTTCTTTTGTCCAAGTACTTAAATTAAATTCAAAACATCCTAAACAAGATAGCACTTAGGGCAAAATAGTTTTAATATTATAAAATTAAGCTATTTTTTTAGTTTATGTAGCTTTTTACAGTAATTTATACACAAAAAATACTATCAACTTGCTACTCTTTCAATCTCAACAGAAATAAGCATCTACCCAAAAATAATCAAGTATTCTCTTGAATAATTTACGTTGAAACTTGTGTATTGAGTATAGCCGCGTTTCGACTTCGCTCAACGCTCGGTAAATAATTTGTGTTGATTTTCTTTTGTCCAAGTACTTAATACAAAAAGAAATTCATCCAACAAGCTCAAAAAAACATTGTATGTCAAATTAATGAAACATACTGTTCATTTTAATTTTTGTTCCCTATTATAGTATTTCATCAAAATACTTCTCCCATTCCGTATTGCCCAAATGGTACAAAATCCCTACCTTTGCACTTACTTATATTTCTTAGGCTTCTGCCTCCATTTCAAACAAAAAGTATGTCACAACAAACCCCCAACATTCCCAAAGGTGTAGCTACCGGCGATACCGTTCAAGCTATTTTTGCCTTAGCCAAACAAAAACAATTTGCCCTACCGGCAGCCAACGTTATCGGCACTGATTCGGTAAATGCCGTAATGGAAACCGCCCGCAATCTTAATGCGCCCGTTATTATTCAGTTTTCCAATGGTGGTGCCGAGTTTTTTGCCGGAAAAGGTTTTGGCAATACCAACCAAGCCGCTTCTATTGCCGGTGCAGTAAGTGGCGCGCATCATGTGCATCAGTTGGCGGCAAAATACAACGCCGTTGTTATTCTTCACACCGACCATTGCGCCAAAAAACTCCTTCCTTGGATGGACGGCATGTTAGCTGCCGGAGAAGATTTTTATAAAGCGCACGGCATTCCGCTTTACAGTTCGCATATGCTCGACCTTTCGGAAGAACCCTTGCACGAGAACATCGAAATTTGCAAACGCTACTTAGAGCGCATGAGCAAAATGGGTATGACGCTCGAAATAGAATTGGGCGTAACCGGTGGCGAAGAAGATGGTGTGGACAATACACAAGTGGACAATGCGCGCCTCTACACCCAACCCGAAGAAGTGGCTTATGCCTACGAGGAGTTAATGAAAGTGAGTAATCGTTTTACTATTGCGGCGGCTTTTGGCAATGTGCATGGTGTGTATAAGCCGGGCAATGTGAAACTTACGCCTATTATTCTCAAAAATTCACAAAGCTATGTGCAGCAAAAGTATAATACTGTCGCCAATCCTATTGATTTTGTGTTTCATGGGGGTTCCGGTTCTACGGTAGAAGAAATTCGCGAAGCAATAGGCTACGGTGTAATAAAAATGAATATTGATACTGACCTTCAGTGGGCTTTCTGGGACGGTGTGCGCCACTATTATTTGGATAAAAAAGACTATTTACAAGGACAAATCGGCAATCCCGAAGGTGACGACAAACCCAATAAAAAACAATACGACCCACGTGTGTGGTTGCGCAAGGCAGAGCTTTCTTTTAACGAACGCCTCACCCAAGCTTTCCAAGACCTAAACAATGTGGAAACTTTGTCTTAGTAGTTTTTGTAGGAAAAATACTTTTTTACGTGAATTTGAACACTAAGTCTGCTAAGAAAAAACCGGTTTTATTGGTAGTCTTAGGTGCTACGGCTTCGGGCAAAACGGCTTGGGCAATACAGTTGGCTCAGCATTTCGGCAGCGAAATTATTTCTTGCGATGCCCGACAGTTTTATAAAGAAATGAATATAGGCACGGCAGTTCCTTCCACCCAAGAGTTGGCTGCCGTGCCGCATCATTTTATACAACACATTAGTATTCATCAGCCTTACAATGCCGGAATGTACGAACGCGATGCACTGGCACTTATCGCTATTTTACACCAAAAAAATCCGGTACAAATAATGGTCGGCGGCTCGGGAATGTACATAAAAGCGGTTTGCGAAGGCCTGGATAATTTGCCACCTGCCAATGAAAAATTGCGTACCGAACTCACCCATTTGTGGAAAACCGAAGGCATCGCTATGCTACAAGCGAATATGCGCACCCTTGATGCAAGCTATTATGCCCAAATGGAAAATCAAAACCCTCATCGGCTTATTCGCGCACTCGAAATAATGCTTACACACGGCAAAAATCCGGCACATTTTCAAACCGGATTGTCTCAAGAACGCCCTTTTGAAATTATGTACGTTGGCATTGATATGCCGCGCGAACATTTGTATCGGCGCATTAACCTTCGTGTAGAACAAATGATGGAAAATGGTTTGGTGGACGAAGCCAGAAATTTATTTCCTTTTAAACATCTGAAATCCCTGCAAACAGTAGGCTACCAGGAACTTTTCGCCTATTTTGAAGGGCAGTGTAGTTTAGAAGAAGCGACTGCCTTAATTCAGCAAAATACCCGCCGCTATGCCAAACGACAACTTACATGGTTTCGGAAAAATGAAAAAATACATTGGTTTTCGCATGAAAATTTAGCGAAAAGTTTGCAAGAAATTGCCGATAAAGTATCAAACGCAGCGCAGCATTAAGTGTTCAAAAACTATCTTCTTTGCACGAGCTTAATGTATTATCACGCAAAGGCGCGGAGATTATAAATTATAAGCATCAGTACAAAAGCAGTCCGGTATAAATTATGGCAAACGATGCTTCATTTGTTTTGGGTAGGTGCTTATTGTTCTTCGTGTAACATTGTGATATTATTGTTGCACAAAGTTGCGCTAAACGTATTTCAGTAAAAAATTATCTTCCACCATTTTATGGCATGCATCTTCTGTCGCTAAGGTATCCTATCAACGCGGAACATCATCATTATCTATATACGAGTCCGGCTCGGCACGCGGCGGCGTGCGAAGTACCTTTAAAAAGAAATAAATCGTAACAATGGTTACGGGTACTTGTACCAAAATCATGGTTATTAGTGCGCTGGTGTTCATAATGTATTTCTTCCTTCTTTTACACGTTTTTTATAAGCTATATAAACAATTACACAGATTCCGAGGAACAGGAGAATAAGAAAGGTACGTGCTAAGTTTACAAAAAATATTTTGCTTTTCAAAGCCGCAATTTGTGCTACATCGGTAGCTGCCGCTAATTGTTCGTATAAGGCAGCATTTGTTATTTGCTTGATAATGGAACTATTGTCTAATAACCAACCATTGCCACTAAACAAACCGGATAAAGCTGCTTGCCAATCGTTACCTAAGGGCGTGAGCAATGAACCCAAAAATACAAATAACAACAGCAGCGGTGTGATGTATTTTATGACAAATTTATAAAACTGAGGAATACGAATATCGGCTCCGGCATTAATTTCTGCCCAACCTCTGTTGATGCCGAAAATCCACGCAAAAACAATGGTTTCGAGCAAAGCAAATACGACTAAAGAAACCGTTCCTGCCCAGTAGTCATATTCATCGAATACGCCTTGCTGGTAAAAAATAACCGTAGGCAAGCCCATCAACAAAACAATTAAGCCAAAAGAATAAGCCGATTTTTCACGTTTCCAGTTAAATTCATCTTGCATAAAACCCATCCATGGCGTACCCATTGCCAGCGAAGAGGTAATGCCTGCAAAAAACAGCAAACCAAACCACATTACGCCAGCTATTACGGCAAAAAGGCTACCCCACTGCTGGAACAGATAAGGCATTGTTTGAAATGCCATACCAAAACCTGCGTTTTCTTTCACCCAATCCAAACCCAAATAACCTGCGGCAATAGGAATAACCACCATACTACCTAAAACCACTTCTACAAATTCGTTCATAAAACCCGCCGATACGGCATTGAGCGCAATATCATCTTTGGTTTTGAGATAGGCAGCATAACAGTGAACGGTACCCATTCCTACGGAAAGAGTAAAGAAAATTTGTCCCGCAGCCGCGAGCCATACTTTAGGATTGGTAAGCGAGTCGAACTGCGGTGTCCACAAGAAATTGATACCGTCCCAAGCATTGGCGGTAGGATGAAGTTCGGTAGCACCGGAAGTACCTAAGGTAAGTCCGCGCAAGGCTAATACTATCCCGAAGAAGATAAGTAAAGGCATACCTATTTTGGCAACATTTTCTACCCCGCGCAGTCCACGCGAGAGGATGTAAGTATTTAACGCCAAACAAAGTATATATACCACAATAGCTTCGAACGGAATGCCCGTGGTACTGTGCATTACATCAATATATTGGGTGAAAAATGTGGCGACTTCGGCTTGCGACTTGCCACTAAAAGTACCAAAAAGCGAGTGAAAAACGTAGGAAATTGTCCACGACTCAATGTAGCAATAGTATGCCGCAACGGCAATGTTGGTAAAAATACCAAAAACGCCAATGTATTTCCACAAGCGACCTTTTGCCATCGTATCTAAAATGTAAGGGGTACTGTGGTTGCCAAATTTTCCGCCAAATCGTCCGGTGGACCATTCGATAAGTAAAAGCGGAATACCCATTAATAAAAAACATACGAAATAGGGAATAATAAAAGCACCGCCGCCATTTTGTACCGCTTGAACCGGAAATCGCAAGAAATTTCCCAATCCCACAGCATTACCCGCCATCGCCAAAATAAGTCCGACACGGGTACCCCAAGCTTCTTTGTTTGTACTCATAAAATTATTTTGTAAAGATTATTTATGTGTAAATTATTTGTTTTAGAAAGTCCGAAAGTAATAATTTTTTTGAAAAAGAAGGAAAAATAGGGATAAAAACGGATTTTTTCATTTTTTTCGTTGTATGTATAATCAATAATTCTGTTGACAAAATTCAATTCTGAATGACCGGAATTCCACTTCCCAACAATCAAAAATTTATTTGAATCAGGATTGACGCAAGCGATGAATGAAAATAATGTGCTTAATATCAATGCGCTCATTTTTACAAATTTTTATGTACTTTCCTCTTTTTATTATATCATAAAACAAAAAAGACTGCCCAACACGGACAGCCTTTCTTTTTTAAGGGTGGATGATGGGGTTCGAACCCACGACCCCCAGAACCACAATCTGGTGCTCTAACCGACTGAGCTACAACCACCAACTTTTGATGCGCAAAGTTAAAGCATTTTTTTAATTCACCAAAGGCTCGTCCTCAAACAAAGAAAATTTTCTCGTTACCGGATTAAACGGACTTTGCACCAATTGGTTTTGATTGTCCAACAATTCCAATTTCACCGTATGCTCGCCCAAACCCAAGCCCGAAATAAAATACGGCTCCCACGAAGTAAGCATAAACTCTTTGTCGTCAATGGTAGCGCGTACTTTGTTGCCGTCAGGACTTAGCGAAACATTGGTCAGGTAGAAATCGAGCAAAATATTTTCGATATTGCCTTCGCCTACATAGTTTCCCTTAGGGCGACTATAAAACATATGCGGAGCTTGCAAATCTATACTCGGAACTTCTTTCATATCGCCCACTACAAAATCCCACAACACATAGGCATTTTTTTCTTTGATACTCTCGTGATACGAGCGCGACAAAAATGCCAAAGCCACATAATAATTGTCCGTAAGTTCTTTCATAAAATCTGCCGTGTAGTAGGCACTGTAAGGCTGATTGTTCAATATCAAATGAATGTGCTGCCCTTCCGCAGAATTAGCACAAAGTTTTTGGGCGGCATCGGCGGTTTGGTTGCCCAATTCATAATTTTCTACCGTAAAATCAAAAGCAACATCTCCGGCTTTTAGTTTGTCCTTGCGCAAAGGAGCTTCGAGTTTAATAGAAGCATCGGCAAAAGCAGCGGATTTCGGCGCAGGTGTCAGCGTTATTTCTTTCGGTTTTTCTTCTTTCACAACCGTTTCGCTTTCGGTTTGTTGTGTATTAGATGTACATGACACAATAAATAAAAGGCTTAAAAAACCCAATAGGCTAAGTAGTTTGTATTTTTGCATAAGCTAAATTTGAGTGCGTTAATAAAGTGTTTTAGCTAACAAAATTACAATAAAACTTGCCTTTTGCAAAGGAATTTGACAAAAATTAAAATTGACTCATGGAAAATAACAAAGATTCGATTCAATGGCAAATAGAAGGAATGACCTGCACCAACTGCGCTTTGGGAATTCAAAAAATGCTCGAAAAAAAAGGTGCCTCGCAAGTGGCAGTAAATTATACTACCGGCGACCTTTCTTTTCACAATGATGCCCACATTCCTTTAGAAAAGTTGGCTTCCGACATTGAAGCGATGGGCTACGAAGTAGTTTTGCCCAAAGAAGAAAACGATGCCGAACTTTCGCACGGACATCAGCACGACCACAGTACAAAGTGGGGAAAATTGGAAAAAATGTTCATCGTCTCGGCTATTTTCACTATTCCTTTGATATTAGCAATGTTCGTACCGCTAAGTTTTTTACATCAGCCTGCGGTACAATTTGCCCTTAGCCTACCCGTTATGCTTATTGGCATGTATCATTTCGGGCGAAGTGCGTGGTCTTCCATCAAAATTGGCGTACCCAATATGGACGTACTCATTATTATTGGCTCATCGGCAGCTTTTTTTTACAGCATATACGGCTGGCTCAATCATCTTGGGCATCAGTACATGTTTTTTGAAACCGCCGCCAGTATTATTACTTTGGTACTCTTGGGCAATGTTATCGAAAAATACGCCGTTTCTCAAACCACCTCCGCGCTGCAAGATTTGGCAAAATTGCAAGTTGATTTTGCCAACAGAATAGACGAGAATGGTCATATTGAAAAAATAATGGTAAAAAAACTCCACGTAGGCGATATTTTACAAGTAAATTCCGGCGAAGCAGTTCCTACCGATGGTGTTATTATAAAAGGTATTGCCAGCATCAACGAAGCAATGATAAGCGGCGAAACTTTGCCCAAAGCCAAAGACATAGGTGAAAAAGTAATTGGCGGAACAATTTTGGTGGAAGGAAATATGCAAATGAAAGTTACCGAACTCGGCAAAGACACCACTTTGGCTAATATTATTGCTCAAGTAAAAGCTGCCCAGCAACTCAAACCCAACATTCAAAAACTCGCCGATACCATTAGTGCTTATTTCGTACCAACGGTTCTGAGCATTGCAGCCTTGGTGTTTTTGGTGGAATATTTTGTGGTGCATTGGACATTTCAGACCAGTATGCTCAATGCAATAGCCGTCTTGGTCATTGCTTGTCCTTGCGCTATGGGACTCGCCACGCCTACTGCCGTAGCCGTAGGGTTAGGACGCGCCGCCAAAATGGGCATTTTGTACAAAGGCGGCAATACCTTTGAGGTGTTGGCGAAATTGCAAAATATTGTGTTCGATAAAACAGGTACACTCACCACCGGAAACTTTAAAGTAGCGTCTTACGAAACTTCTCTTGATGAAGAAAATTTTAAAGCAATTATTGCAGGTTTAGAAAAACACTCCTCCCACAGTTTGGCAGAATCCTTGCGGGAAAATTTTGCCGAAACTACCGCCCTACAGTTGCAAAATGTACAAGAAATAGCCGGAAAAGGTATTATAGGAACAAGCACCGAAGGCACAGAATATGCTTTGGGGAACAACAAACTGTATCCGCAGACACAAGTTCCCACGCAAAAAGATTTGTACCTGTTTGAAAATGGAAAATATGTAGGCAGCGTTAATGTAAAAGACGAACTGAAAAACGATGCCAAAACGACAATACAATATTTTAAAAACAAAAACATCGACACCTACATTATGAGCGGCGACAACAGCCAAAAAACCAACGACACAGCTGACGCGCTGCAAATTGCACATCGCAACGCAGGCTTATTACCCGAAGAAAAATTAGCTGCCATTCACGCCTTGAGTAGCAAAGACGTTACGGCAATGGTTGGTGACGGCATCAACGATGCGCCGGCTTTGACGGCAGCTACCGTAGGAATTTCCTTAGGCGATGCTACACAGGTTGCTATTCAGTCGGCAGAAGTGATATTGCTCAAAGGAAAACTCGCCGATTTGGTAAGTGCACACCAACTTAGTTTGCGCACCGTGGCAACTATCAAGCAAAACCTATTTTGGGCATTTTTCTACAATGTAATGGCAATTCCTTTGGCAGCACTCGGCTTTTTAAATCCCATGATTGCCGCTTTCACGATGGCATTTTCCGATGTTATTGTGATTGGTAATTCTTTGCGCCTTCGCTATAAAAAACTGAAATAAACATTTTTTAGCACGTAAACGTATTGTTTTTTGTCGTATAAAACGTTTATGTGTAAGAAAACTTGAATAGCACACACACAGAGTGTAATTTTGTAAAAAATCTGCTGAGACAAAACATATAAAAAATGATATTAAAATCCGAAAACTTATTAAAAACTTATGGCAAAAGAACCGTTGCCAATCGTGTTTCGGTAAATGTAGAGCAAGGCGAAATAGTAGGTTTGCTCGGACCGAACGGTGCCGGAAAAACCACTACTTTTTATATGATAGTAGGATTGATAAAACCCGACTCGGGAAAAGTGTTTTTAAATGACAAAGACATTACCAAACTGCCAATGTACAAGCGCGCGCAGCACGGCATTGCTTATTTGCCGCAGGAAGCCTCTGTTTTCAGAACCCTCAGCGTAGAAGATAATATTAAGGCAGTTTTGCAAATGACCGCCTTGTCGAAAAGTGAGCAAACTGAAAAGTTAGAATCTCTTTTAGATGAATTTCACCTGCAAAAGGTACGCAAAAGCAAAGGAAATGTACTGTCGGGCGGCGAGCGCAGACGCACCGAAATTGCCCGCGCATTAGCCGTAAATCCTAAGTTTATTCTTTTAGACGAACCCTTTGCGGGCGTAGATCCGATTGCCGTAGAAGATATTCAATATATTGTAGCAAAGCTAAAGTTCAAGAATATTGGCATTCTCATTACCGACCACAACGTACAAGAAACCTTGTCAATAACCGACCGCGCCTATTTGCTTTTCGAAGGAAATTTGCTCAAGTCGGGTACTGCCGAAGAACTCGCCGCCGACGAGCAAGTGCGCCGCGTTTACTTGGGGCAACAGTTTGAATTGCGCAGAAAGAAAATATTGATTGATGAAAATTAAGTTTATCGCAAAAATAGGATTTTGCTTGCTCTTAGCATTCACAACGCTAAAAGCACAGTCGGCTTCTGCACCAAAATTAGATTTTGAAGCCATTTCCTATGCCATAAACGACCCGCAATCGCCTTTTTATTATCCTGCACTATTTGTGCGCTACGAACAAAACGACACCCAACTCACCCTCGAAGATTATGTAGCCTTGTACTACGGATTTGCCCATCAGCCAAATTATCACCCACTATATTACATTGATTTTACCAGTATTGAAGCTATTTTATACCAGCAAAACCGCAGCAAATCCGACCAGCGAAAGCTCCTCAAATTTGCCCTGCGCAACCTCAAAGATTTTCCTTTCGACTTAGAAATGCTTTGGATGGCTTACCGTTCTTATGAATCTTTAGGCAAAAAAAAGCAAGGCGTAGCGTATTATGATAAATTTAAAAAAATTGTGGCAACAATATGCCTCAGTGGCGATGGATTAACGCCCGAAACGGCTTACCACGTTCTTTTTTTACAACACGAATATATGTTGCTCGACTTCCTCGGATTTCGCTTTGACGGACAACAAAAAGCCGTAGGAAACAACGAATTTTTGCGCGTATCGGAAAATACCAAAGGCATAGAAGGCTTGTATTTTAATGTTTCGTCCATTCAGCAGGCTTTAGACCCTAAATTTCAAGAGTAGGCGAATGAACGATAATACTTGTCTTAATCCGTTTTTATTTTTGAATAATCAAAAAATTAATTCATCTTGCCCAAACAATTGAATATTTTTTGCTAAAAAGTAGGAATGTATCATTCATCTAAAAAAAAGAAAACCAGCATCGCCATTTTAGGCTCAACGGGTTCTATTGGTACACAAACCATAGAAGTAATTGCACAGTATCCGCAGCTTTTTGAAGCAAGCGTCCTCACGGCAAATACTAACGCCGACTTGCTGATACAACAAGCCCAAACCTTGCAACCCAAAGCCGTACACATAGCCGATGGCAAAAAATACAAATTCGTAAAAGATGCCTTAGCGCATTTGCCTATTGAAGTACTCTCCGGCACCGAAGCACTAAATGAAGTAGCTGCCTACGAAGGTGTAGATACTGTTTTGACGGCATTAGTAGGCGTAGCGGGACTTATGCCCACTATTTCGGCAATCGAAAATGGTAAAAACATAGCCTTAGCCAACAAAGAAACCTTAGTCGTAGCCGGCGAACTTATCCGCGAGCTGGTGCGCCAACATGGCGTGAATATTTATCCCGTAGATTCAGAACATTCTGCTATTTTTCAGTGCCTTACAGGCGAAAGCGCGCAATCTATCGAAAAAATAATTCTCACTGCTTCGGGCGGTCCTTTTAGAGGAAAATCGCAAGCATTTTTAGAAAATGTTACCAAAACACAAGCCCTAAAGCACCCAAACTGGACAATGGGCGCGAAAATAACCATCGATTCGGCGAGTATGATGAACAAGGGCTTGGAGGTTATCGAAGCTAAATGGCTTTTTGGATTAAAAAATGAACAAATAGACGTTTTGGTACATCCGCAAAGTATTATTCACTCAATGGTACAATTTGTCGATGGCTCTATCAAAGCACAAATGGGTTTGCCCGACATGAAACTGCCCATTCTCTACGCTTTATCCTATCCGCAGCGATATGTTACCCAATTTCCGCGAATGGATTTCCGGCAGTTCGCAAACTTGAGTTTTGAAACACCCGACACAAAATTGTTTCCTTGCTTGGCTATCGCCTACGAAGCGATGGAAAAAGGTGGCAACGCGCCTTGTATTGTCAATGCAGCAAACGAACTGGCAGTGAGCTATTTTTTACAAGACAAAATAAAATTTGTAGAAATACCCAAGCTGATAGAATATGCCTTAAACAAAGTGCCTGCTATTGCCCAACCTAACTTAGCAGACTACATAGAAACAGATGCCACATGCCGTGCTTTGTTGGCAGCATACTCTTTGGTGTAAAAAAATTCTTAAAAAAGTGTAATCTTTGCAGTTTCAAGAACCCTTTTGGGACTTTTGTGTTTACAAATTGTTAAAAACAATCTGTGGCAAACTAAAATATTATTAAAATCTCTAAAACAGTACAATATACATGGGTGGATTAATGATGGCGTTGCAATTAATTGCGAGCTTGTCTTTGTTGGTTTTTATTCACGAATTTGGACATTTTATCGCCGCAAAGATGTTTAAGATGCGGGTGGATAAATTTTTTATCTTCTTTGATGCTTGGGGTACAAAACTTTGGAGCAAAAAAATAGGCGAAACAGAATATGGTATTGGCTGGTTGCCTTTGGGTGGTTATGTAAAAATAGCCGGAATGATAGACGAGTCGATGGACACGGAAAAAATGAAAGCACCGCCGCAGCCTTGGGAATTTCGCTCGAAGCCGGCTTGGCAGCGTTTTATTGTAATGATTGGCGGAATTGTGATGAATGTGCTGTTGGGTATTGTCATTTTTGCTTTTTATCTGCACCATTACGATAAAGATTATTTGCCCGTAGCGGCTATGGATAAGGGTATTTATGCTTTTGAAGCAGGGGAAGAGTTAGGATTTAAAACCGGAGACAAACTTTTATCCATCAATGGAAAATCACCTAATCGGTTTGAAGATTATCGTTCAATGGAATTGCTGTTTGGTGCTGACGTAAAAGTAGAGCGGAACGGACAAACAGTAGATATTCAGTTGCCGGATACTTTGTTTAGTCGAAAAGGTGAAGATTATTTTGTTCCTTATAACCACAAAATAGAAGTATTGGGTGTTTTGGAAGGAAGTGCTGCGGACAAAGCAAAATTGCAGAAAGGGGATTATGTTGTAGGATTAAAAGATGAACTCGTCGAAAATTTCGGTGAGATGCAAGCTAAGTTGGAACTTTACAAAAATCAAACGGTGCCTTTGGATATAGAGCGTGACGGAAAAATGCAAACCGTAGAAGTAGCCATAGACTCGACCGGAAAAATTGGCTTTTTTCCCTTTTTCAATTATAAGGCGGTGAATATAGTGAAGCCATATTCTTGGGCAGAAAGTTTTAAATATGGTATCAAAGAAGGATGGGAAGCTATCTATTTCAATGCCAAAGGAATAGGATTGATGTTTACGGGAAAAATAAATCCGGTAGAATCTATGCAAAGTCCTATTGGTATTGCCAAGTTTTTTGGTTCGGTTTGGAATTGGCAGCGATTTTGGCGCATTACGGGTTTGCTTTCGTTTGTACTGGCATTTATGAATATCTTACCTATACCCGCTTTAGATGGCGGACATATTCTGTTTATAATTATCGAAACATTGCGCGGCAAGCCACTTAGCGATAAATTCTTGGAGCGTGCGCAAATTGCAGGAATGTTATTGCTCATTCCCTTGATGATACTGATTATGGCGAAAGATATTTGGCAAATTTTGAAAGATTTATTTTAGAAAAGATACGCAATAATAAAAAAATTGCTAAATTTGCCCACCGTTTGCCCGAGTGGCGGAACTGGTAGACGCGCTGGATTCAAAATCCTGTGTTGGCAACAACGTGCCGGTTCGATTCCGGCCTCGGGTACTCAACAACAAACGCCTGTAAATCATTGATTTATGGGCGTTTTGCTTTTATGTCGTTTTGTAAGTATTATGTAAACGCTCAACTTAGCACACTACCCAAAAGCACATTTCGGTTTCGCTCAATGTGCGGGTTTTTAAGGATTTAGTAGCAATATATTTTATTTATTAAAAGATAAATTGTTGGACAAATTATTGAAGAAAATATTTGATTTCTTTTGGGTAGGTACTTAAATGTAAGTATCCTCGCAACTTTGGGTGCAAAACTTTGCTTGGGCTTCTTCATTTTCTTTGCTTGTCCAAAGAAAACGAAGCAAAAGAAACGACACTTTTTTCAAGGTATTTTTGCCCTATTCGGGCAAAACCGCAGCTTTTTGGCTAAATTTTTTCCAAGGCTTCAAAAATTTCTAACGCCCAAATGCTGCTATACGGCGAAAAAAGATTTTTAAACTTTTCTTATACAAAAACTATGTACATGAAGAGGGTTTTTACTTTTTTAATACGCAATGATGATTCCGTTTTGGTATTAGACTTTTTCGTTGTCATTCTTTTGTAAAGGAAACAATAAACTATTTTAAAAATAAATAATTTGAATTATTATTGTCCCCACAGTCGCGAGCTTTAATAGCCCGTGTCCAAGATAAAAGGCAAGCCTTAAGCTGGCGCGAGCTTCTAATAGCTCGTGTCCATAGCCAAGAGCAAAGCAAAAGCTCATACCGCATATGTGTGGGCTTTGTAGCCCGTGTCGTGTATTGTTAAAAAAGTTACAACAAATATTTTTGTATAAAACGAATATGTATTAGATTTATAATATGTGCAGAAAGTGTAGGAAATGTTATTTTATTGGATTAAGTGGGTACGAGCTACAAGTTAGCAGTAGTGTGGGAATTTCTCTTGGAATTGGAATTGATATTAGTAGAACTGATGCCAATACCTTTACTTGGGTAGGGAAAAAGAGAATATATAAAATGAATGATTACTTAAAGTGGAAAATGGGTGAACTATAAATTATGATATTTAAAAATATTAAAATTTGGATTGTTGGGTCTTTTGTGTTTTTAGCAATCATAATTTTTATGCTATTTGTTCCGTCGTTAAAGGAAACAGAAATAAATTGCATATGGAGCGATCGAATGAAAATTTCAGAATTTGAAGGAATTGTGGATAAAAAATATAAAGATTCTATGAACCATAATAAGCCAACTATTCTTATAAGAAAAAAGGGTGAAGTGAGGGAAGTACATTTTTTAAATGATAAAAGTTCTTTTTATTCTAGTGTGTTGGTTGGAGATAGTATAAATAAAAAGAAAAACACATTAAATGTTAGTGTATATGCTAAAACTAAAAAAGAAATATATAAATTGAATTATGGGTGTGATGAATAAAGGACACTATCCTCACCTCAAGCTGGCGCGAGCTTGTTCAGCTCGTGTCCAAGCTAAAAGTCAAGAAAAGCAAAAATTCATACCGTAAAGACGCGCACTTTCCAGCCCGTGTCGTGTATTGTTAAAAAAATTGCGACAAATATTTTTGTATAAAACGAATAAGTATTAGATTTGTAATATGTGCAGAAAGTGTTTTTTTATTGGATTGAGTGGGGTGGACTACGAAGGCAATATGATTAGCGATACCAACAAAGATATTAATACTATCCGCTACAACCACCTGAACCTGCCTGTAAAGGTACTAATGAACAACCCTTCTGACGGTAGTCTGACATTTGTTTATACCGCCGACGGACAAAAGGTAGCCAAAAACTACATTGCCTTTCCCAATGGAAATGAGCAACTTTATGATTACAGATATTTTAACCGACATCATTATATTTTCCACCAACCCTTTTTTATCAATTTAGACAAATCATATATTAAATTTTATACATCAAAAACAGACCCTATTCCGGGAGCACCTCTTTATCAAACTCGTTATTATTACCAGTACTACGACCATCTGGGCAATGTGCGCCTTTCTTATAGCGACACTAATAAAAACGGTGAGATAGATTTACCTTATGAAATAATAAATGAGAACAACTACTATCCTTATGGCTTAGAACACAAAGGTTACAATGATGCAAATGGTGATGCATTTTACCGCTACCAATACAACAACAAAGAACTAAACCCCCAACTCGGACTCAACTGGTACGACTACGGCGCACGTTTCTACGACCCCGCTATTGCGCGTTGGGGAAGTGTCGATCCATTGGCGGAAAACTACTACAGCTACTCTCCTTACAACTATGTGATGGGGAATCCTATCTTATTTGTGGATCCGGACGGGATGGACGTAAATTTTGCTTTCAAAAATAAAGAAACAAAAAAAGAAGACAAAGCCAATTTACTAAGACAATTAAACGAAGGATTAGCAGGGTATTATACTGCTTCTATTGATAAGAAAGGATATTTGTCTTTGATAGCTGTCAAAGGTATGGATTTTTCAGAAGCCTCTGATCAAGTAAAAGGTTTTTATGATGTACTTAACCAATCTGTATCAGCAGATGGTACGGTAAAAATAAACGTGTTAAATGGTGATGACAATGTAGTTGTTGGCTCATTTGATGACCAAGCAATTGATATGAAAGATTTAGCAGCGTTTGAAAATGTTGACAACACATCAGGCTTGCCTAATGCAACTTCAGCACAAAGTAAAATTGCACATGAAATTACAGAACAATACGACAGACAAATAAATGGAAATAAAGACTTTCCGAGTGCTCATGAAAGGGCGATTCAAGCGGAAAATAGGGTTAGTGGCAGTATGCGAGGGGAAGATTTAAGAAATATTAGTAACCCGCAACTCGAAGTAAGACCTACTGTATTTGTGGTGGGAGGTGTGAGAGTAATAGTTACTGTAACCCAAGATAGCAACAAAAATAGCACAAAAGTTAAACAACAACTAGAAAAAAAATAAAAAATGTTTAAAAAAATTGTTATACTCATTGCATTTTACTTTGTTCCATACCAAAGTATTTTGGCGCAGAATAAAGCAATAATTCAACCTTTCTTTGAGAAAGAGTTAAAAGAAAATTTACGGTTTGAAATAATCTTACCTTATAAGGTCGAAATTATTCCTCAAACCATTAAGCGAAGCAACGTGCCGGAATTTTCAATATATGAATTAGTACCACGCAAAAGAAAGAAATGTCGATTGAATTTAAGTATTAGTCAAACACAAGATGAAATAGTCAATTATCTTAAAATTTACAAATACACTGATGGCATTATTGAGAAGCAAGACAAATACAACATTTATTTAATAAAGTTCGGAGAGGACGAAAAAAATACAAGTTATCAGGTAATACTTATAAAGCAAGTTAAAATCGACTCTAAAAACATTTGTTTGGAGTTGACGATTTCGGGTAATCGAAGCCTTCTTGATAAGGAGTTACCTCAATTATTAAATTCATTTTATACAAGTACCATTTACTATTAAAGTGGCGTTATACCTATGCCCTACTAATACAACACAAGCTGGCGCGAGCATGTAGCTCGTGTCCAAGATAAAAGGCAATTAAAAGAGAAGCAAAGTAAAAGCTCATACCGCATATGTGTGGGCTTTGCAGCGCGTGTCGTGTATTGTTAAAAAAATTGCGACAAATTTTTTTTGTATAAAACAAATAAGTATTAGATTTGTAATATGTGCAGAAAGTGTTTTTTTATTGGATTGAGTGGGTACGAGCTACAAGCTCGCACCAGCGTGGGGAAGGTCGTGAAGCAATGAATGCAATTAGAAGTTTTATCAATGGTAATAATACGCCAGCTATTAAAATGATTATCAAAACAAATATTGACAATTAATGAAACACATAATATTAACCGTATTTATATTATCAATAATACTTCATACAATAAGTTGTAACGTAAAACAAGTTTCTGAAAAATCTGAAATTTTAAATTCGACGCAGAGTTTAAAAGATAATTGTGTGAAGTGCGATTCCATTTACGCTTCATTTCCTAAGAATTCAACAGACTTTGAAAAATATTTCGGATATCCTAACGGTATATTCTATGATGGAAATGAAAATATACAACAGCTTTTTGTATGCTTAGATACGTGTTATCAATATCAGGAATTAGTAAAAATTATTCGATTGGGCACTAAAATACAGTACAACGCAGATGCTCCAAGCCACTTACAGCATTTCTCTACTATTTTTTTGATGAAAAATAAAAAAAAGACAGAATTTTTATATGAAGAATTATCTTGTATTGATTTTGAAAATCATATTAAATTTTTATTTGAATCAATAGCACCACAAGACAATTTCTATCCAAAATTATGCACTTTTCTAAAAGAATTAAGTATTAAAGATGACTGTAAAATAAAGACTATTTTATCATACTGTGAATAACTATCAATCTTACGACCATCTCGGCAATGTGCGATTATCTTATGTAGATGTAAATAAAAATGGCCTCTGCTGGCGCGAGCTTATATAGCTCGTGTCCAAGATAAAAGGCAAGTAAAAGAGAAGCAAAGCAAAAGCTCATATCGTAGTAGGTGTGGGCTTTTTTATAACTACCACCTAAAAATCTAAGAAAAAAATCCTTATCTTCACCCTATGCGCTACCAATACAACAACAAAGAACTAAACCCCGAACTCACACTCAACTGGTACGACTACGGCGCACGTTTCTACGACCCCGCTATTGCGCGTTGGGGAAGTGTTGACCCCTTGGCGGAAAGTTACTACAGCTACTCTCCTTACAACTATGTTTTGGGGAATCCGATCTTATTTGTGGATCCGGATGGGAAAAGAGTTGGTGACCCGCCAACAAAAACAAAAAGAACAACAATCTACAACACTTTTAAATACAATGATAATTGTAGAAATTGTGGAACAGATATTATTACCGAACAACACACCGTAGTCACAGTTCAAAGAAGAGACAAAGATGGAGTGGAATTATATCGAAAAACTGACCTTACTACAACAAATGCAGAAATTGATGCAAATGGAAATATTACAAATATCAGTAAAAGCACTTTATCAACTGTTATTACAAATGGACTTGATGGAGGAGTAACACAGTACTCAGAAGAAGAAGACAATATTTCATTGGAAGAAACAAGTAAAAATTTTCAAGATGTTGTAAATATGTCTAAGGACTTTAAAAAAGAAAATGGAATAAGTCTCGTCCAACAAGAAGCTACGCTTAATGAAAGTAGAGCAGATATTGCGGAACTAGTTAGTGGTGCTGCTACAGTAAGCGGTGCTGTTATTTCATTTATTCCTCATCCATACGCCCAAACAACAGGTAAAGTTGTCTCGGGAATAGGTGTAGCAGCATTAGGGGTCTCTTCTACCGCAGAAACTAATCCTGAGAAAATTAAATTGAATTATAGCAAATGAAAACTTTATTAACTATAAGTTTGTTTTTACTCTTTTTAGGGTCGTATTTAGGGTTACTAATTGTTAATGTTAGAGATCATTATAACATTGCCAATGCATTGTCAATGTCACTTTTCTTGTCTTTTGTATTCTACATGTATTTTATTTTGAAGAATCGAAAATGGAGAATCTTGTTTTCATTAAGGCTTACTACTTTAACTCGACTATTTCTTTTTTCATTATCGGCATATGTTTTGCTTAAAAAAACACTCTATCCTTTAAAAGATGAATTGTTATTTTTTTACACATTTATTTCATTGGCATATATTTTCATGTTAATTGCCAGTTTTATCGAATTTGAAGAGGCTAAGGAGGTTTCATGCTTAGAAGGTGATAGAAAAACCAAGTAATCTACCTACAAAATATAAGCAAAAACTCCCCTCTGCTGGCGCGAGCTTATATAGCTCGTGTCCATAGCCAAGAGTCAAAGCAAAGTAAAAGCAAAAGCTCATACCGTAAAGACGCGAGCTTTATAGCGTGTGCCGTGTATTGTTAAAAAATTGAGACAAATATTTTTGTATAAAACGAATAAGTATTAGATTTGTAATATGTGCAGAAAGTGTTTTTTTATTGGATTAAGTGGGTACGAGCTACAAGTTTGCAGCAGCGTGGGGTTTTATCAAATAAAGAAGTGTCAATCTTAGGATTTTTTAAAAAAATAAACATCAATAAGCGAGAATCTCAATCCTATTTTTTCTGGAAAGAATTTAATAGAAGCGATAAATTCATTAGCAAAACCCTACTAATATGAAAGATTTTTGTTGCAATAAATTTAAATTTCTGCATAGTGGCTCCTCCTCCATGGGCTTAAACATTAGAATAATACAACCTAGTGTTTCTTTTAATATAGAAGCAAAAAAAAGAGAAGTATTTTTAATTAACAAAAAAAATATCTACAAATACATAATGACAGAGGGGTACTCTGGCACTTTAGGCAAAAAAGGACAATTTAGTTTTATTGATTTCTGCCCATTTTGCGGAAAAAATTTATCTAAATTTTACAACGATGTTTCCTATATAAATGAAATTGATCATATTTGGTAAATGATTTCCTGCCGACAATTTTCCTTATTTAGCACATTTTATGATAAAAAATACTACAAAGCACGACCCACAAAAAGGTTCGTGCTTTTTTAATCTACGCCTAAAAATCTAAGAAAAACTCCCTACCTTCACCCTATGCACTACCAATACAACAACAAAGAACTAAACCCCCAACTCGGACTCAACTGGTACGACTACGGCGCACGTTTCTACGACCCCGCTATTGCGCGTTGGATGAGTGTCGATCCGTTGGCTGAGAAGTATCTAAGCTATACACCATATAATTATACATTAGATAATCCGGTTAACCTAATCGACCCTGACGGCAGGGATGTAATAAATACTGGCAATCGCACAATATACACAGGTGGGGATGCTCAGAATGCTTTTAGGCGATTGATTTATTCGAGTGAAAGAAGACGACCGCAAACAAGTTACGAAGAACCAAGTTCTGTAATAGCTAAAGGAGGACCATTAGAGGGTAAAAATTTAAATGATTACTTTGGATATAAATCAAATGGCTTTGTTTACTTTGAAAGCTCTTCTGGAAAATTTATAAAACATGAAGATATCAGAAATTTGGTACAAGATGAGATAGACCATTTAGGAGATATTTCGAGTTTTTTAACTGAACTAACTGTTGGTTCATGGGTTTTTTCTGGGATTACGAGCAACACTTCTCTATCAGGCTCTATAAAAACAAAAGGAATAAATATACCAATTACTGTGATTTTGTCGATGTTGGTAACTAGTGAAAAATTATCCCTCAATAATGACCAAAAAAAACTATTTAATGCTTTATTAGACTATTATCAATCAGATAATCAAAATGGATTATACGAAATTAGAACGCATACTGGAAATACTATCAATATTTTTAGTGAATACAACTCCTACAATCTATATTATTCGGATGGTAACCATTTGATTACCACGTCCCGTAATGCTTTACCCGGAGTCACCTACATATTAAATTTATTTGAATAATGGATTTTAAAAGCAAAATTATTGAATTGCCCTTATTTGCAATTATAGGATTTTCTTATTACACAATAAATATAACACATAAAAGTTATTTTTTAAGTGATTTAATTTATGCAATATTTGGAATTAATTGGATTAATGCAATTATTATGGCTTTTATCACTATTCTATTGGCAAATAGTCTTCAAAAAAGAAGAATCAAAATTTTGTTGATTATGAGTTGTGTTAGTCTAATTGCCTGTATTTATCATTTGTTGAATTAAGGACTCATTGGTACGATTCGTAAATGACAAATCCCAAAGCCCTCCCTCTGATAACTATGGTTTTACAAAATAAAAAATGTTAAAGTTTTTCGTCCAAGATAAAAGGCAAATAAAATAGAAGCAAAGCAAAAGCTCATACCGTAGTAGGTGTGGGCTTTTTTTATGCGTAATGTCCTCCGGAAGAAAAACAAATATGCTATTTTTTTCAACTTGATAGACAAGCCTGTGCTCTTTGTTAATCCTGCGCGACCAGAAGCCGTCATAGTTCAAAATATCATCAACCGACATATTGAAAAGCCTATCGAATTGTTGTAACTCCCCGAGCCTACAAATGTATCCCAAAACGCAAACCTTCTACTGTTTTTCGAGCAACTGACGCACACACGGCAAGAGCATAAACGTAATCAATTTTGTAGTTTCAGCAAACACGCCGCAATTCTAAAAACGCAAATATTAAAAAGCGATTAAATATCCTCAATGCAAACCTCATCTGCTGGAGTTGGGGGTATAAAGGAAAATAAAAAGTAGTGCTTGAAAATAGTGAAATAGACTACTTTCGAACACTACTGATAAGTCTTCTGTCTTTTGCTAAGTTATTAACATATACAAGAAGTTTTTTTTAAATTTCACCCCGAAATGTGGGATAAATTTTGCCGAAAACTATGCCTAAATTATAAGCTGATTAAAGAGTTTTCTACGCCAAAAGGAGCAGGAACTAATTTATCGGCTTCATTTTCGTTTAACCAAACGTTGCCATCTACCAAATATCGAAATTGGTATTCTTTTCCGCTTTCCAAGTTAAGCGATACGCTGTAATCACCTTTTTTGCTGCTTTTCATAGGGTTTGCATTAGCATCCCAATTGTTAAAATCGCCCAACAAAGATACATTTCCAGCGTTTTCTGCTTCATTTTTAGGCAAAGTAAAAGTCACTTTGCAAGTGTTTTTCGATTTTAAATACTGTTTTTTAAGACTCATTTTAAAAAATTTAATTATAACTAAAAAAATAATTTTTCTAATTTGTCCGCAAAGTTACAATATTTTATTCATTTTTAGAAGTTTTCTTCGCTTTTGTTTTGTAGTGCATCGCCCGAAAATACAAATGGCAGCAAACTTGCTACATCGTCCACGTAGGCTATTTCGCCATTTTTTCCCAACAAATATACTTTTATCGAATGGTCGTAGCGGCGTTCGTATTCCACCAAAGACTGCCGACAACTTCCACAGGGAAAAACCCAATTTTGGGTCGGAAATTTTTCATAGTCTATAGTTATTGCTATCGCTTTTATCGGCGTATCGGGAAAAAGTGCACCTGCTTGAAACACTGCTACTCGCTCGGCGCACAAACCGCTGGGATAAGCTGCATTTTCTTGGTTGTTGCCTATTACTATTTCGCCATTTTCCATCAATACCGCCGCACCTACCCTAAATCCTGAATAAGGTGCGTAGGCATTTTTACACGCTGCTTTACACGCTTCAAAAAGCCCTAACAGTGCAGGGTCTTGTATTTCCGAGCGTGTTAAAATATGCAGGTGTATGTCAATTTTTTCGGTTCGCATAGTGAATTTTATTAATACAAATAATTCTTATAAACAAGGAATAATACGTTAAAGTCAGAAAAACCCTTATTTTTTAATAAGGGTTTTTCTCTACAATAACTAATCGTAATATTAGCTCTAAACTTATTCCATATCACACATTATTATTTCAAACTGAAATGCCGGAAGATCTACAACCAACTGATTGTCAGCATAAGAAAAACGATTGCCCATTGTTGCTTCTATATTACTTAATTTTTCATTTGAAGATATTTCCAAGTTTATACTTGCTTTTTCATCGCCAATATTAAAAAATACCAAAGCTGCCTTGCCCAAATACTGCCTTTTATAAACCAAAGTATTTTTTTCTGCCTGCAAAATATTCGCATCTCCGTAAGTAAGACAAATATTGTTTTTGCGCAGAGCTGCCAATTTTTCAAAGGTTTCTTTGGTTTGGGCTTCGGTATGGTTGTATCCGTCAAAACGCATTAGGCGGCGATTGTCAGGGTCGTTGGCACCAACCATACCAAATTCGTCACCGTAATAAATGGTAGGAATGCCGGGAATGGTAAAAATTAAACCTGCCAATATTTGTATTTTTTCGTAAGCCGTAGAATCTTCTACAATTACTTCACGCTCCCAGCCTACTTCTTTATCATTTTCGCCGGGCTTTATTCCTTTTCCTGCCAATGCCATAAAACGCGCATTGTCGTGATTGCCGGTTATATTAGCCATCGTATTGTAGTTGCCATACCAATTCCAAGAACTCAGCAAAGATTTTGCCAATCGCTCGGACGACTCACCTTCTTTTATCAATACATCGCGCATTTCGTAATAGCTATTAAAATCGAACTGAGCATCTAACAAACCATTGCCAATGTATTCACTTATCAATTCGTTGCTGCCATAGGTTTCACCAATTTGATATACATTGCGTTGTTCGGGAATCACTACTTCATTTTGCATTTTGTAGGTAAGCATGCGCCAAAAAGGCACCGGAACATGCTTGGTTGCATCGTGACGGAAACCATCGAATTTAAACTTTTTTATCCAATACAAAGCCGAATCGCTTTGCAGTCTGTTTACTTCAGGATTGGAAAAGTTTAGCGTTGGCAAAAAAGTATCGAACCAAGTAGTGGTGCGCGTTTCGCCGTCCCAAAGACGCAAGTTGCGCGTACCGTCCGGCAAATACATTGGCGTAACCCAGTCGGGATGCTCCTGATAAATAGAATGTTCGGTGTGAACATGGTGACACACATAATCCAAAATAACATTCATTCCGTGCTGATGTGCTGTTTTTATCAAAATATGCAATTCATCGTCCGTACCAAAATGATGGTCAATTTTGGAAGAACTAATGGGCCAATAACCATGATAGCCACTATACCAACGCTGCGGCGGAATGTACTCTTGGTAAGCTCCTTCGGGGTTTTGGGTAATTGGCGACAGCCACAAACAATTCACACTCAGTTTATCGAAAAAACCATCATTTATTTTTTGGGTAATTCCGGCAATATCGCCTCCTTGAAAATTTTGCTTAGGTCCAATATCAGCACGATGCAAAGGAGCATCATTGTCTTTATTGCCATTATAAAAACGGTCCATCAAAGGAAAATACATTATTTGCGCTTCCCAGTCGTGACGATTTAACTGGGTGGCATTTTGCACCACTTTGCCATATTCCAAAGGAAAAAGTAGCTCGTTGTTCAACATTTCCTTATTCGATGTCCAAATGCGCAAATGCGACCGCTGCCATTTTTTAGCAGCTTCGGGAATTGTTATGGTATAATGTGTTTCATCTACGCGCACAGGCGTAATTTGGCTGTTTTCCCAAAACGCAATAACACCTGCCAAAGGCGCGGCACTACGAACTGTTAAAGTTCCATCTTTTTGTACTTGGGTAAATACGTCTATTTTAGCCTGATAATTGTCCAAATTGGCAGAGGGAATTTTGCGCAGCAAAAAATCAATTGTTTCGTCTTTCGTTACAAGCCGCAAAACCGAAATGGCAGGTGCGTTTTTAAGTTTGGCAGAGAATACAATATTTTTTTTATCTGCACTCAAATCAACATTCCAAGCCTCCGAACTTGCCGAAAGTGCTTTCTCCGGCTCAAATATTAAATCTTCGGTGAGAAGGGTAAACTTATTTTGCGAAAAATTAATTGCAGGTTTATAATGTGCCAGAAAAGAATTCTTATCTGTCAGTTTTACAGTAGTGGAACTTCCTGTTTGTGCAAAACAATTATCTTTTGCCAAAAACAACAAAAAGAATAATCCCCAAAAGAAAAAGTTTTTTTGCATTGCAACGATTTTTTTATTCGGATAAACTAAAATCTTAAAAATATGTTTTGGCAAGATACTAAAAAACTCATTTTTCCGTGAAAATTGTGGTATTTATAACATCAAAATTTTCATTTGTTTATAAAAAAAGGAAACTTATTTAATTTTGCGCTGTTAATCCTAAAATTTTAAATGTATTTATGATAACAAATTCCGCCAAAAAATTGCACGATTCAGCCAATATCCATTATGATGTTGAAACGGATATTTTAATCATTGGCGCAGGACCTGTTGGTTTGTTTACAGTATTCGAGGCAGGTTTGGTAAAGTTGCGTTGTCATTTGATTGACACTTTGCCTATGCCCGGCGGACAGCTTACCGAAATTTATCCTAAAAAACCGATTTACGACATTCCGGGATTTCCCGAAATATTGGCTGGCGATTTGGTGACTAATTTGATGAAACAAATAGAACCTTTCAAGCCCGGTTTTACTTTGGGCGAGCGCGCCGAAAAAATTGAAAAACAAAATGATGGTCGTTTTGTGGTAACAAGCAATAAAGGAACCGTTCACTTGGCTTCGGTAGTAGCTATTGCAGGCGGACTGGGTTGTTTTGAACCGCGCAAACCACCTATTGCCAATATTGAAGATTTTGAAGATAAGGGCGTGGCGTATATTATTAAAAATCCTGAAATTTATGCCGGTAAAAAATTGTTGATTGCCGGCGGCGGCGATTCTGCACTTGACTGGACAATTTATTTATCGAACATTGCCAAAGAAGTGACAATGGTGCATCGCCGCACAGAGTTTAGAGGTGCGCCGGATTCGGTGGAGAAAATAAAAGATTTGGCGGAATCGGGAAAAATAAACCTTATAACCAATGCCGAAGTAGTGAATTTGCACGGAAATGGTCATTTGCAAAGTGCTTCTATTCGCAAAACAGACGATAGTATCCTTACACAAGATGTTGATTTCTTTATTCCTTTGTTTGGCTTGTCGCCGCAGTTGGGCCCTATTGCCGATTGGGGACTAAACATCAGCAAAAATGCTATTGATGTGGATACGTTTGATTATAGTACCAATGTTCCGGGAATTTACGCCATTGGCGATATTAATAATTATCCGGGCAAACTCAAACTTATTTTGTGTGGTTTTCACGAAGCTACGCTAATGGTGCAGTCGGCGTGGAAGCGCATTAACCCAGAAAGAAAATTAACCCTGAAATACACTACCGTTAACGGCGTACAAGGTTTTGAATAAATATTAAAAACTATTTTATTTTTAATGATAAATATTACGGTTATAGACCGCAAAGGAGAAGACCATCTTTTAGAAACGCCTACCGATATGGGCTTGAATTTAATGGAATTGTGCAAAGCGTACGAGCTGCCTGTTTTGGGAACTTGTGGCGGAATGGCTTTGTGCAGTACTTGCCATGTATATGTTTTGAGCGACCACCAGCTTAAAGAAATGACAGAAGACGAGGAAATTATTCTCGACCAAGCATTTTCTGTACGCGACAACAGTCGGCTGGGTTGCCAAATTCACCTAAGCGACGATTTAGATGGACTAAAAGTGCAACTTGCCCCGGACGGTAATTAGCGTATAAGGGTAATATTTCCCTGTTTTTCATAAATACCGCCCAAATATTTTTCGGCACGAATGTAATACACATACACGCCCAGCGGAGCCGGAAATCCTTTGTAAATGCCGTCCCAGCCATCATTTAAATCGTTGCCACTATATACCATTTCGCCCCAGCGGTTAAATATTTTAAACTCTAAAACATCGGCAATTCCGCGCGAAAAGAAACGAATTTTATCGTTCAGTCCATCGCCATTAGGACTAAATGCCTGCGGAATCCAAATGTCGAAATAATTGGTAACTTCTACATGAACGGCATCGGTTGCGGCGCAGTTGTGGTCGGAATAAGTAGTCAAAAAATAAGTAGTGCTTACTAATGCGTTGGTGGTTGGGTTGGGAATATTGCTGTCGCTGAGTGCTGTATCCGGCGACCAAAAATAACCATTTTCGCCCGTACCATTCAGCACCGCCGACTCGCCTACATTGTAAGTTACATCAGCACCCGCATCTACATAAGGCAGAGGATACAAATCTATGGAAGTGCTTAGTGTATCGAAAAAACAACCCTCATTTTCAAAAATAACCGTATAAGTGGTATTTTCCGAAGGGCTTGCCAAAACCTGTGCGCTACTGTCATTATTGAGAGAGTTGGAAGGCATCCACGTATAACTCAATGCACCCGAAGCCGTCATTACAGCACTGTCGCCGGGACAAATACTTTGCGGCTCACTTACAGAAAGTATCGAAAATGGCGGAATAACACTCACTTGTAGCGTGTCGTAATCCAAACATTGATAAATATTTTGCGTTTCGAGTACATAATATATTGTATCGAAAGGCGTAATAGTAATATTGTTTTCGTTTGGTGCAAAAATCGCTTGATTATTACCTAATTCCTGCCACTGCCAAGCAGCAATATCCGGCGTTGGCGAAAAGCTAAGTTGGGTACTCTCTTCAAAGCATACTTTTATTTCTTCTGGTAAAACTGTTTCGGGCAATGGATGTACAATCACTTCAATTTCGGCAGTTTTTTCACAGTGATTGACATCATTGGCATACAAAATAAAGGTTTGGGTTGCCGTTAGCGATATGGTTGTAGTAGAATCATTATTTGGCGTTTGTACCATTGTTACAGGTTCCCAATGAAATGTATTAGTAGGCGAACCACCTGTAACAATCGCATTTAGTTCGGCTTGGTCTCCGGCACAAATTTCTATACTACTTGGCAAATCAATATTTATTTCGGGATAAATGGTAATGTTCTGTTGTGTAGTATCTCGGCACTGGTGGTTTGTTTGTGTCCATAAATTTATGGTATAATTTCCCGCTTGGGAGAACGTATGCGTTACCGTTTGTGTATTGTAGGTGGCATTGCCATCGCTTAGCGTCCACGCCCAACTATTTACGCCTGCCACATTGGAAATATCACTTAAAACAGTGCCCACATCTAAGCAAGCATTTTGTATTTGAATAAGTGGGTTAGGTTCCGAATAAACCTCAATGGTATTCGATAAATCTGCCGTACAACCTATGCTGTTTCCACAAGTAAGCGTAACCGTATAAGTGCCACCATTGGTATAAATATGGGAAGGATTCTCGGCGGTGCCACTCGTGTTGGCGGTATTAATTGGCGTACTGGCAGCAGTGAAAGGACCTAAAACAGTTCCATCGCCAAAATTCCATGTCCAAGTATTTATTTCGCCAAAAGTGGTAATACTTTGATCGGAAAAACTAAATACTTCATCGGCGCATTTTTGATTATCGAATAAAAAATCTGCTTCAAAAGTAGGATAAATTCCCAACTGAATAATTGCTGTATCATTGCAGGTTTTGTCGGGATTGGCAATTAGCTGAATGGTGTATTTTCCGGTGTCGGGATACGTATAAGTCGGATTTTCGAGCGTACTGGTATCGTTGCTGTTGGTAGGGTCGCCAAAATCCCAAAAATAATCTGTAGCACCAATACTCGTATTGTCAAAATTAATGGTAAGACTGGAGCAGTTTAGTAAGGCATATTGTCCAATATCAATTTGTATTGCATCGGCACCAATAGAAGCACTCACCAAATCGCAGTCCGTAACATTAAACTGAAAATCGCGCAAGGTAGAACCAATCATCACGCCATTGCGAAATTCGTCCACACAAACGCCTACTACATATTGTCCCGTAGCCACCGGGTGCCCCGAAAGCAAGCCTGTACTTGGATTGATATCCAAAAATGGATTTCCTCCCAACTGATTTTCTTCGCTGTAATTAAAACTCCAAATGATAGGGTCGTAAGGATATGGTTCATTGGAACAAGGACCATTATCGGTCGGATCTATGGACGGACAGTTGGTATTCGCGCCATCAAAAGGCGTACACATATGATAGTACAGCGAATCCCCGTCAGGGTCGGTAGCAGAGTGGTCGAATATTAAAGGATAATCGTTGCAAATAACAATTGGCGGAAAACCATTATAATAAGGAGAGCTATTATCACAGTCGTTGGTTGGGTGATATACATGCGTAACATACGTAGCACCAGTACTTTCGGGCGATACAATATTGGTGATGGTATTGTTTCTGCAACACCGCTGATACACCAAATAATAACCATCGGCACGAGGCGGAAAAAAAACGTCCTCTTCATAAACACCCTTGCGGATACACAAATTCGGCTCACTACCTTCGCACAAATCCGAAAAGTCGGGAATTACGGCTGTATCGTCAACAATTTCGTTAAAATTAGCCACAATATAATGCCCCTGCCCGAATACATCAATAGGATTTCCATTGGCATCTTGAATAAAAATATATGCCGGTGCATCAAAAAATTGGGCACATCCTGTACAATTACAGTCACGGTAAATGGTCATTCTTATTTTAAAATTATTTCCACCCAAACATTCATACGTCAGTTCACCGCCAATTAAGTGCGCCGCTTTTGTTGTTTGATATAAAAAAATGCTACAACAAAACAAGAAAATAGTAAGTATCCGTTTTTTTATCATCATTTATTTGCTAAATAGGCGGTCGTTTCAAAAACTTGTTTCAAATCTTGCGCGCTATGTTCAGTTTTTTCCAATATAGCCATATGCGCTACATTTTTATAGTATAATGCTTCGCCAAACAATAAATTTGACAATTCTTTGACGTTTCTGTCCAGCGGAATAGAAGTATCTTCTTCGCCCATCAGATAAATCACCGGAAAAGTCAGTGTTGGCAAAACAGCCGTCAAGTCGGGGCGTATCATCATTGCATGGTACGCAGCAATAACCGATTCTGGGTCGAAAGATTGGGCTTTTTTACAAAAATTGCTTACTACGTCCACATTATTTTCGCTAAAGTCTTTGCTGAAAATATTTTTAAACAAATTAGCAAAAAAATCCTTCGTCCCATTTTTCGCCATAAAATCTATTGCCTTTTGGCGAACTTGCTTTTTCTCCGCATCATCTGCCTGAAAACTCGAATGAAACATCACCAATCGCTGCAAATACTTGGGAAACTGTGCCGCAAAACTTGCCGCAACATAGCCGCCCATCGAATGACCGACAAAGGTGCATTTTGCTACATTTTCTTCTTCCAAGATACGTTGCATAATCACCGCAATATCGCTAATCTCCAAAGCAGGGAGAAATTCGCTTTTCCCAAACCCTGGCATATCCGGCAACAAAAAACGATAATCATCGCCCCAATGCTTCAGCCAATCGCGCCAAAGCGTATGCGTAAATCCAAAGCCATGCAACAGCAACACACAAGGTTTTTGCGTAGCTCCAATATCTTGGTAATAAAACTTTTTTTCTTTATATGCCACAAATTTCATCTACAAAATCTTTTTTAAAATACTATTTTTGAAAATTAATAAAAATTGCGCAATTTGCTGCAAAAAATACTATAAAAGTAATTATCTCTTTTAAATTATTGACTATAATGTACAAAATTTGTTTCTTTCTTAGTGTTTTAAGTTGTTTTTTTTCCTTACAAGCACAAGAAACTTTTCCTATAAATGGCACCAAAGACCAGCGCAGTGATAGCTACGTTTTTACCCACGCAACTATTTACAAAAACTATCAGGAAAAATTAACGGATGCTAATTTACACATAGAAAATGGAAAAGTTGTTGCCGTAGGAAAAAATATTAATATTCCCAAAGATGCGGTAATTATTGATTGTAGCGGCAAGTATATTTATCCGGCTTTTATCGAAATGATTGCCGATTACGGTATTTCTTCCGAAACGCAAAATCCCAAACAATCTTACAAAGAAGGGAGACCGCAGTTTGTTTCCAATAAAAAAGGTGCTTATGGCTGGAACGAAGCCATTCGTCCCGAAATACAAGCCTACACGCTTTTCTCTGCCGATACTGCCGCCGCCAACGCTTGGCGAAAAATGGGCTTCGGGGCGGTGCTTTCGCACCAACAAGATGGTATTGCACGCGGCACCGCTGTTTTGGTTTCTTTGGCAAACAAATCCGACAACGAACTCATTATCAAAGACAAAGCCGCCGCTATGTATTCCTTTAGCAAAGGAAGTTCTCGCCAAGACTACCCTTCTTCTTTGATGGGAACTATTGCACTTTTGCGACAAACCTACTACGATGCACAGTGGTACGCACAAAACAATCCATCGCGCAAAGAATACAACTTATCTTTAGCTGCTTTCAACGAAAACATGGCACTGCCGCAAATATTCGACCCACGCGACCGACTTTCGGAATTGCGCGCCGACAAAATTGGTGATGAATTTGGGGTGCAATACATTCTAAAAGGCACAGGCGAAGAATATCAACAAATTAATGACATAAAAGCCACGCAAGCCAGTTTTATTATTCCGGTAAATTATCCCGATGCCTACAATGTAAGCGACCCTTATGATGCTTTGTATGTAGATTTGGAAAAACTGAAACACTGGGAATTAGCTCCTTACAACTTAGAGCGACTTGCCGAAGCGAATATTACCTTTGCTATTACCAGCGATGGCTTGAAAAACAAAACCGATTTTTGGAAAAATATTCAAAAAAGTGTCGAAAATGGCTTGGACTCCACCATTGTCCTCAAAGCACTAAGCTATGTTCCGGCACAATTATTACAAGTTTCGGACAAATTAGGTTCTTTGGAAAACGGTAAAATTGCCAACTTTTTTATCGCCTCCGACAATATTTTCGACAAAGGGATAATTCTTGAATCTTGGGTTCAAGGACAAATGTTACACTTCGGCAATAGCACGAATACGGAACTATTTGCCAATGGCGATTATCGCCTTTGGTTAAGCGATACAAAACGAAATTACACCCTTCAGATAAGCGGGGAAAAAGACAAACAAAATTGGGAAATAGCACTTGATGATACACTAAAAGTAAAAGTAACACCCAATATTAGCGAACAAGAGTTGAGTATCAGTTTTTCCCTACCACCAAACAAGGAAAAATACCGCCTCGCCGCGTGGAAAAACAAAAACAATACTTGGCAAGGAAAAGGACAAAATGCACAAGGCGAGTGGATAGATTGGACCTTGGGCTTTATCGCAAAAAATGATTCGCTAAGCAAAAAAATGCTTAAAGATTCACTTAGTCAAAACGACAAGATGTCCGATGATATGCTTACCAAAGTATGCTATCCGTTTTTGCCGTATGGCTGGACAGAAAAACCCGAAGCAGCAACTGTACTCATTAAAAACGCAACCCTCTGGACAAACGAAAAGGAGGGTATTCTCGAAAACACCGACATTTTATTACAAAACGGCAAAATTGCTGCCATTGGCAAAGACCTTCCCGAAAGCAAAGCCCAGCGCATTATTGATGCCACCGGAAAATACGTAACCAGCGGCATTATTGACGAACATTCGCACATTGCCATCAGCAAAGGCGTAAACGAAGGCACACAAGCCAGTTCCGCCGAAGTCCGCATCGGCGATGTTGTTAATTCGCAAGATATTAATATTTATCGCCAACTGGCTGGCGGCGTTACTGTTGCGCAATTACTACACGGCTCGGCAAATCCTATTGGCGGACAAAGTGTACTTATCAAACTTCGTTGGGGATATAATCCCGAAGAAATGAAATTTCAAAATGCCGCGCCTTTTATCAAATTTGCCTTAGGCGAAAATGTTAAACAATCGAACTGGGGCGACAATCAGCGCGAACGCTTCCCGCAAACACGCATGGGCGTAGCACAAGTGTATGACGATTATTTCAATCGCGCACGCATTTACGAACGTGAAAGCAAAAAGCCTAATGCCCGAAGAGATTTGGAATTGGACGCAATTTTAGAAATTCTGAACCAAAAACGCTTCATCACCTGCCATTCTTATGTGCAATCCGAAATAAACATGCTCATGAAAGTAACCGAAAAGTGGGGATTTCACGTCAATACCTTCACGCATATTTTGGAAGGCTACAAACTTGCCGATAAAATAAAAGAACACGGAGCCGCAGCTTCTACTTTTTCCGACTGGTGGATGTACAAGTTTGAAGTGAATGATGCCATTCCTTACAACGGAGCTATTTTGAATGAAATGGATATTGTAACGGGTTTCAACTCGGACGATGCAGATATGGCGCGCCGCTTGAATGCCGAAGCCGCCAAAGGCGTGAAGTATGGCAAAATGAGTGAAGAAGATGCTTGGAAATTAGTCACGCTTAATCCCGCCAAAATGTTGCACATTGACCAACAAGTGGGAAGCCTTAAAGTAGGAAAAGATGCAGACGTGGTAGTGTGGAACGAAAAACCCCTTAGCGTATTTGCCAAAGCGGAATATACCTTTGTTGATGGCATTTGCTTTTTTGATATAGAAAAAGATGCGCAAATGCGCCAAGAAATAAATGCAGAACGCAATCGTTTAATCCAGAAAATGTTGGACGAAAATAAAAAAGACGGCAAGAAAAAGCAGAAACCCGGCAAAAAGGAAAATCATTTTTACCACTGCGATGACATAGAAAACGGTTTGGAATAAACGCTACCAACTGCCGCTGGCACCGCCGCCACCAAAGCTGCCGCCGCCAAAACCGCCAAAACCACCACCACCACCGAAGCCGCCGCCGCCACCAAAACCACCGGAACTTCCGCCACCGCTGCCCCACCAAATAGTGCGACCAGATGTACGCCTTTGGCGCGGATAACGCCCTTCTCCTGTATAAGTTTCGGCAGAAACTACATCGCTCATCGCATTGCTGATGATGATAAAAAAGATGACAATGATAAATAGAAAAATCAAAATAATTGCCCAACTGGGCAAACCTTCTTCCTCGATGGGCTTGTACGTTCCCGTAAGCAACTGAAACAAAATATCCGAAGCATCGGAAGTGCCTTTGTAGTAATCGCCTTGTCGAAACGCAGGCAACATGTAAGTGTCAATAATACGTTTTGACCAAGCGTCCGGTACTTCTGCTTCAATACCGTAACCCACCTGAATAGCTGTTTTTCTGTCGTTGGGCGCAATAAGAATGACAATTCCGTTATTAAATCCTTTTTGCCCTACACCCCATTTTTCACCAATTTCGTAAGCATACATATTTGGGTCGGCACCGTCTAAAGAAGCAACAGTCACTACGGTAATTTGTGTAGAAGTGCTATCGTTGTACGCTACCAATTTATTTTCGAGTTCATATTCCTGATTGCGGCTAAAAATATCGGCAAAATCATTTACCAAACGTGGCGGCTGCAAAGGCTTTGGCACATCGAAAGCAACCAAAGATTGACCAAAAAATAAAAAATATGTAAAAAATAAAAGGGAAAACCTCAACAAATTGGTGCGCATAGCATGTTTTGTACTTAAAATCAATCTTCTTTGCGATAAGTTCATTATTTTGCTTAATTTTTTGTCAAATGTACTTGGAAAAGTAGAATTTATGGGCTTTATCCGAAATATTATCCTGAGTGTTTTGTTCTTTTTTATGGGAACTTGCAGCATTTTTGCACAAAATATCTACCATATTTTAAATAGTGAAGAAGATGCGTTGCAATGTCGCATAGACCTTATTCAGCAGGCGCAAAATGAAATTTTATTGTCTTATTACATTTTCGAACCCGACCTTGTGGGAACGCAACTATTAACGCTATTGTTGGAGGCAGCCGAGCGAGGCATAAAAATTTGTATTTTGGTAGATGATATGGGCAATACATTTTCGCGCCAGTATGCACAATACTTATATGAAAAAGGTATCGAAATTCGCGTGTATAACGAGCCTAATTTTCCTAAAATAAATACTTTTACCCATCGCCTGCACGACAAAATTTTTCTTACCGATGCCCAACGAATGATTATAGGTGGCAGAAATATTAAAAACGCCTACTACAATTTGGCGGAACGCAATTTTATGGACAGAGATGTATTGGTACAGCAAAAAGCCAGTGTGGATTCGGCACGTGCGCATTTTTATACCCTTTGGAATAACAGCAGCATTACCACGTGGAAAAAACGAGAACTTCTTACAGAAGAAGATAGAGCCACACTACTTGAAAATATTGAGGCGAATTTAGCCGAATTTGCGCGCTTAAACACTTATCACTTTGATACGCAGAACGATTGGTCAGAAGGGCAAAAAAATATTCCCAATATTCGTTTTTGGCATAATCAGTTTAAGCAAGAAGGTCGGCAAAAAAGCAATATGATTACCGATTCTCTCCTTTATTTGGTGCGCAATGCACAAGAAAATATTACCATTCAAAATCCTTATTTCGCGCCTACCCACGCTTGGCGAAAGGCGTTTAAAGAAGCACTTAGTAGAGGCGTAAAGGTGAAAGTAATGACCAATTCCGTAGCAACCAACGATGTATTGCTCATGCAAGGTGCTTATCGCAATATGCGCAAAAGATTGCTTAAATTGGGTATTAGGCTTTGGGAATTTAAGGGTCCGAAAATGGTTCATATGAAAACCATGGTTATTGACGACAGCATTTCGGTTATTGGCAGTTACAATATTCATGCTGTTTCGCAAAACTGGAACACAGAAGTAGCCGCAGTAGCATTCGACAAAGACGCTGCCGCACAACATTTGGCTTTTATGCAACCACAGTTCGACAATGCGGTATATATTTTACCCGAAAAAAATCGCCCCGAAACTAAAATTGAAGCCCCTCTATGTTATAAATTTAGAATGACTTTTGATAGATTTACCCTTTCCTTTTTATTAAAACACTTTTTGTAAAAAAAATTGGTACTTATCGCTATGATACACAACACCCCGGAACAGCTTTTTACGGCGCGCCCCAACGATACAACTTTAAACAAAATCCTCAACTTTCCTATCACCAGAATTTTTATCTGCACAATTGCTTTTATTGCAATAGTATTTGTACAAGAAATGTTAGGTTTTGCCGGCTTGTACGTTCCGTACGGAATAGCAACTTATATTTTTCAAGGATTTTCGTCTTTGCTGGTTTTTGTACTTTTCATGCTCATTTTCCACTTATACACAAGGCTCGTCGAAGAACGACATGCCGTAGAACTCAGCACTTTTGGCGCGGTAAAAGAAACTTTTTGGGGCATTGGCATTGGCGCGACATTGATGCTCGTTGTTGCCTTAGTGATGTATCTGTTGGGCAATTATTCGGTAGTAAGTTCGGGAAATTACAAAGCACTTTGGGAAGGATTGGTACTGTTTTGGCCCGCTGCTTTTTTAGAAGAATTGCTTATGCGCGCCTTGTTGTTTAAAGTGGTAGAAGAATATTTGGGCAGCATTTGGGCACTCGTCATTTCTGCTTTAATGTTTGGCATTTTGCACCTCACCAACGACAATGCTACTTGGTTTAGTTGTATGGCTATCGCTTTAGAAGCAGGTATTTTGTTGGGCGCAACGTATATGCTTACGCGGCGCATTTGGTTGTCGCAGGGCTTGCACTTTGCGTGGAATTTTGTGCAGACTGCTGTGTTGGGATTTGCGGTTTCGGGCAATCAGATGAATAGTTTTTTGGAAGTAGAAATTTCGGGCAGCGAGTGGATTACGGGCGGAAGTTTTGGAGCCGAAGCCTCTATTATTGCCATTGTTTTATGTACTGCCACAGGTTTTCTTGTTTTGCGAAAAGCTTTTTTGGAAAAACAATTTGTACTGCCGCGCTGGCGCAGGAAAAAGTATGTTATTATTTCGGAGGAGTAATAGACAATAATTAAACAATATAAAAAAAGTTCGTATAAATGTCGAACTTTTTTTTTGTATATTTGCAACAGTAAATGAGGCTAATCAATAAAAAGATATTAGAAAAACTAAAACATAAAGAAGAAAGGAAACACCTCTTTGACCAATGCCATTGATAAACTGATTAAGGATATTGAGGAAAACAATTGGAAAGACCAAAACGAACTAAATAAAACAAGACCGGATGCAGACAATATACACAGTGACGGGTTTTATTTTTCAATATCAATATTGACAGGACAATGATACTAATTGAGTTTAGCGATAACGAAGCAACAGTAGTTTGGACAGGAACGCATCAAGCGTATGAAACAACATTCAAGAACAATAAGAACACCATAAAAAAGTGGTTAAGGTCAAACAATTGGATTTAAAAAAAATTGAGCTTATGACAATACAATTCGATATTTTACAATTAATTGAAGTAGGGAAAATTCAAAATGAATTAGATTTTGAAAGAGCGTTGATTGCAGACAGAAAATTACGCATTCTATCAAAAGAAAATTCTAATACCAAAACGGTATGAAAGTTGCGTATCGTTTTAGGTACTATTAAACGTAAGTATCTGCCCTGCAAGTTTGGGGGCAAATCTATACTTTGGGTATCTTCATTTTCTTTGCTTGTCCAAAGAAAACGAAGCAAAAGAAACGACACTTTTTTCAAGGTATTTTTGCCCTATTCGGGCAAAACCGCTGTTTGGGGGCTAAATTTTTTCCAAGGCTTCAAAAATTTTTAACGCCCCAAAACAGCTATACGGCGAAAAAAGATTTTACTGCTTTTCTTATACCAAAACTTCATGAAAATTACTTACACGAAGATGGCGTTTCTTTTTTTAATACGCAATGATTATTCGGTTTTAGTATAAATTCAACTCTATTAGGAAAAAATTAAGGGATTTGATTGAACAATACGAAAACGAAAATTGGAATGCCAATGCAAAAATTACCGATAAGAAACTTAGAGAAAGCGATATAGCAGAATTGGCTGCGGAGAGGGAGCGTTTTTTTATACAAAGAAGAAAAGAGCTTATCCGAAGAAAATTAAAAAACTTAAATCTTACCCAACAAGACTTTGGAAAAATTCTGGGACATCAAAGCAAATCCTATATGTCTGAATTGATAAATGGCATAAGACCATTTTCCCTAAAGGATTTGATTGTTATTAATCAAGTTTTGAAAATTGCCCTAACCGATTTGGTGCCAACTTTTTTAGCGCAATCCGAAAGGGCGAAAATTATTAAAGCCATTAAACAACTTGATAATCCAAAACTAAAATTCAACCGAGAAGACTTAACCATAGCATAAGCACTATCAACAAATTACAGACCTATTATCACTGCACAAACCGATACTTAAACGCAACTTTCGCCCCTACCGCCAACTGTCGGTTTCCTTTTGGGGTTAGAAATGTATCGCTGTACGCTACTTGGCTTCCCAAACTTATTACATGATTGTGCGTTAAATACACATCATAATCCACACCCGCCAGATACGCTAATTGGTTTTGGTGGAACATTTTTTTCGCCAAAGGCGCATTCAAATACGCTACATCTATGTACATCGTGCGCAAAGTGTTGTACGCAAAACCCGCAAAAAAGTTCATACTTGCTGGCGCGTGTAACCAAGAAAGGTAATGTGGCTTTTTGTATTTCACCACCATCGGATAGCTGCGGTACACCAACTCTACAACTTTGGCTTGCGGCGTTTCGTTTTCGGTGAGCGTATAGTTCTGCGCAACTCTTGTTTTTGGTACAAATCCCGTTTCTACCGCCCAGTTTTTATTTATATCATAACCAATTTTCAACCAATATGCCTCGCCGGTGCTTCTTTGTTCTTGCCAGTTTTGTGCATTTATATTATTGTAAATGTGGGTAAGATTTTTTTGAAACTCAAAACCTGCGTACAAACCTTTAAACGGAAAATTGGGCATAGGCGACGAACCATAATTGCTCGCCCAGTGTACACGGTCTGTTTTTTTGGAAACAAGTTTAGGCAAGCTCGTTTTTACAGCTACTTTTTGCGGCTGAATTGTTGCCAGCATTTGCTCTTCCTTGCTACTTACTTTTTTGCTTTCGATAGGTTTTAGTTTGCTTGCCAGCGAAATTGGCTGATACTTTTCTTTAAAGTTGTTTTTATTCGTCGTTTGTGCCGAAACCAACGCAAGCGGCGAGTACAATACCGACCACAAAGGTACGGCGGGTGCTGTACTAAAGGCAAACGATTCGCCGGACAAACTGGCTTCAGCATAGTCGCGTGGCAACAAATTGCCGTGGTGGGTGGACGAAGCAAAAGTTGCAGTTTCGGCAGTTGTCGAAGAGGTATTGTTTAATGTAGAAGTATATTCAATATTGTTAGAATTTTTTGGTGTGATAGAAACTTGTAAGGAATAATTGCTTAAAAAGTAGCCCAAGCTGCTAAAAATGGCAACGCCCATAGCAATAGCAGCGGCATAACGGTTCTTTAAGCGAAAGCGACTTTGGGCAGCGGCAGGTGGCGCGTTTTCCAAGCTATGCCGCACCTTATCCCAAAGTTGTGGCGGAGGATTTGGCGCAAAGTTTTCTAACTTTTGCTTTATCAAATCATCAAATTTTTCGTTAGACATATTTTTCTTTACTTCCGGAAATTTTTTGTTCTAAAATCATTTGTTGTAATAAATATCGTGCGCGCGACAACTGCGACTTAGACGTGCCTTCGCTTATCTGTAGTTGGTCGGCAATTTCCTGATGGCTATAGCCTTCAATAACAAAAAGGTTGAAAATAGTACGATAGCCCGGAGCGAGTTGGTTTATCATATTCATCAAGTCTTCCGCCGACAAGTGTCCTATTATTTCATCGCTGTAAGGCTCTTCTTCTAAGTAATTTACTTCCAAGATAGGATACATATTCACTTGCTTTCGGTAGTGTTCTATGGCTGTATTGACAAAAATACGCCTCACCCAACCTTCAAACGAACCTTCTCCCCGAAACTGTGCCAAATTTCTGAACACCTTAATAAATCCCTCTTGCATCACATCTTCGGCGGTATGTGTGTTTTTGGTATAGCGCAAGCACACGCCATACATTTTCGCCGCAAATCGCTCGTACATAGCCTCTTGTGCTTGTACATTTCCCTTTAGGCATCTGGCTATTAGTTCAGCCTCGTCCGTTTTTTTCGTAAATATTTTTTTAAACATGCTTCGTACGTTGTAAAGTAGATGATAGTTAAATCAAAAAGGTTGCATGATTAACGAAACGCAATTAGTTTGTTTTTCGTGTAGCAAGATACAATAAAAATTTCTTCAACGCAATAGCTCTGTGGCTAATTTCATCTTTTATTTTACTATCTAATACGGCAAAAGTCTGCGCATAGTTTTCGGGAATAAACACAGGGTCGTAGCCAAAACCCTTTTCGCCAGTTGCCTGTTCCGCAATTTTTCCCCGCACGATGCCTTCAAAACAAAGCTCCTCTGTTGCCGTTTTCCACACCAACACAGTCCGAAATTGCGCTACTCGATTTTCCGTCCCTTCAAGTACCTGCAACAACTTTTTTATATTGTCTGCCGCCGTACAATTTTCGCCCGCGTATCGTGCCGTCCGCACGCCCGGCGCACCCTTTAGTGCAGCTACTTCCAAGCCTGTATCTTCGGCAATACAAGGTATTCCATTATATCGAAACAAAGTATTTGCCTTGTGCAACGCATTTGCTTCTAAAGTTTCAAAAGGCTCCTCAATCACTTGCTCGAATGGCAAGTCTTTTAGCGACAACACTTTCCAGTCATCCCCCAAAATTCGTTGTATTTCTTCTTTTTTATGCTTATTAGATGTAGCAAATAATAACTCAGTAGGCATGTTTTGTATTAACTTTGTGACAGCAAATAATTTTTTTGCTTAAATTTAAACAAAATTTTTTAACCTTTATTTATAAAAAATCGCCCAACAAGCTATGTCGTGGTTCAAACGAATAACCAGTGGAATAAACACACAAACCAGTCAAAAAAAGGAAGTTCCTGACGGATTGTGGTTCAAGTGCAAAAAATGTAGATTTACGGGTACGCAAAAAGAACTGAGCGACAAGCTTTTTGTTTGTCCTTCGTGCGGCACACATTATTCACTTAGCGCGCAGCAGTATTTTGAACTACTGTTCGACGAAGAAAAATTTGAAGAACTATTTAATAATATAGAACCCGAAGATTTTCTGCAATTTTCCGACCTGCGCTCGTACAAAACACGCATTGCCGAAGCTACTGAAAAAACAGGACTAAAAGATGCTGTACGCGTAGGAAAAGGAACGCTCGAAAAACAAGCCGTTGTGATTGTAGCAATGGATTTTGGCTTTATTGGCGGCTCAATGGGTTCGGTGGTAGGCGAAAAAATTGCCCTCGCCATTGATTATTGCATAAAGCACAAATTACCATTAATTATCATTTCCAAATCGGGCGGCGCGCGCATGATGGAATCGGCGTTTTCGCTAATGCAAATGGCAAAAACCGCCGCAAAACTCACCCAATTAGCCGAAGCGCAACTGCCTTATATTTCCTTGCTTACCGACCCTACTACGGGTGGCGTAACGGCTTCTTACGCCATGCTCGGCGATGTTAATCTTGCCGAACCCAATGCACTTATTGCCTTTGCCGGACCTCGGGTAGTGAAAGAAACCATCAAAAAAGATTTGCCGCCGGGATTTCAGCGTTCCGAGTTTTTATTGGAAAAAGGATTTTTAGACCGCGTAGTGCCTCGCCAAAAACTGAAAGCCGAATTAGGGCAAATTCTCAGTTTTTTTGCACATTAATTAAACAAGATTTAATTTTTTTCTGTGAAGAACAGCGATTTATAGAATTTTTTATGCAAAAAATATTTCACACAATAGAAAAATTACTTATTTTTGCAGCCTATTTTACTAAAAGAATACAATTTTAAAGATTAAAGCAATGGCTATCAGCAGCGAAAGAAAAGTAGAAATTATTAAAGAATTTGGCGGAGCAGCACAAAATACAGGCTCTACCGAAGCGCAAATTGCCCTATTTACCGAGCGTATTAAGTCTATTTCGGAACACTTACAAGACTTCAAAAAAGACCACGCCAACCGCCGTGTGTTGCTTAGCTACGTAGGTAAACGCCGCAGTTTACTCAATTATTTAGCCCACAAAGATATTAGCCGTTATCGTGCTATTATTGAAAAATTAGGATTGCGTAAGTAAGATGCATGCCGCATATCCTCTTTTTCATTCATTTCTAATTCAAATTTTATTTTATACAAGAGGAATTGGCTCTGCCTTTTCCTCTTTTTTATTTTAATTAAACTAAAAATCTATGCCGCTTCAGGCCATAACACACACTTTTGATATAGGTGACGGACGTACAGTAACCTTAGAAACCGGAAAATTAGCCCGCCAAGCCGACGGTGCTGTATTAGTTCGCATGGGAAATGCGGCTTTAATTGCTACCGTAGTATCGCTGCCCGAACCCCGACCAGATGTCGACTTTTTCCCTTTATCTGTTGATTATCAAGAAAAATTTGCCGCCGCCGGACGTATTCCCGGAGGTTTTTTAAAGCGCGAATCGCGCCTGTCGGACTATGAAATACTTATTTCTCGCTTAGTGGACCGTGCTATTCGTCCGCTTTTTGCCGATAATTATGTAAACGATACCCAAATCATTATCAATCTCGTATCAAACGATGAAAATATTGAGCCAGATGCTTTAGCCGCATTGGCAGCTTCATCGGCTCTTGCGGTATCGGATATTCCTTTTCAAGGACCTATCTCAGAAGTTCGTGTAGCCAAAATTGATGGCAAGTTTATGGTAAATCCCGACCGCAATTTGCTTGATGCTGCCAGCGTGGACATTATTGTTGCCGCTACCGACGAAAATGTGATGATGGTGGAAGGCGAAGCCAAAGAATGTTCCGAAGCCGACCTTTTAGAAGCCATTAAAACAGCACATAGTGCTATTAAAATACAAATTGCAGCCCAAAAAACATTTGCCGAAAAAGCCAACGCAGCTACCCAAAAAAGAGCAGTAACTGCTCCCGAAGAAAACAAAGAACTCAAAGAAAAAGTACTTGCTTTCAGTTCCGACAAAATCTATGAAGTAGCCAAAGCGGGCTTATCGAAACACGAGCGCAAAAATCGTTTTAAAGCCATAAAAGAAGCCTTGTTTGAAATGCTGGGCGAAGAAATTACGGACGAGGAAAAAGCACAAGCTGCTACGTATTTAGCTAAAAACGAAAAACATATCATTCGCGAAATGGTGCTTAACGACAGAGTACGCCTTGATGGCAGAAAACTTGACGAAGTGCGCCCATTGAGCATGGAAATAGACTTTTTGCCTTCACCGCACGGTTGTGCCTTGTTTACTCGCGGTGAAACCCAATCGCTTACTACCGTAACGCTGGGTACCAAGCAAGACGAGCAAATGATTGATAAAGCCGTAGGTTTGGAGTATAAAAAATTTATTTTACACTACAACTTTCCCGCATACTCTACGGGCGAAGTGAAACCACAACGCGGACCCGGACGCAGAGAAGTTGGGCACGGCAACTTGGCAATGCGCTCCCTCAAGCAAGTGATGCCCAATGACGAAGACAATCCCTACACCATTCGCGTGGTTTCCGATATTTTGGAATCCAACGGTTCTTCTTCTATGGCTACTGTTTGTGCCGGAAGTTTGGCATTGATGGATGCAGGCATTCCGCTAAGTGGTGGCGTTTCCGGCATTGCCATGGGCATGATTTCCGACCCCGAAAACACACAACGCTACGCTATTCTTACCGATATTTTGGGCGATGAAGACCATTTGGGCGATATGGATTTTAAAGTAACCGGCACCCACAAAGGTATTTGTGCTTGCCAAATGGATATAAAAATTGACGGATTGAGCTACGAAACCCTTGCCCAAGCCTTAGAACAGGCTAAAAAAGGACGTTTGCACATTCTCAACGCAATGGACGAAGTAATCAGCCAATCGCGCGAAGACTACAAACCGCACGCACCGCGCATCGAAAAAATTATTATTGCCAAAGAATTTATCGGACCAATTATTGGACCCGGCGGCAAACACATTCAAGAATTACAAGCCCAAACCAAAACCATTATCAATATTGAAGAAATTGATGAGCAAGGTCATGTAACAGTTGCGGCACAAAACAAAGATGCGATTGAAGCTGCTATGAGACGCATCAAAGCCATTGTAGCCGTACCGGAAGTGGGTGAGGTTTACGATTCACAAGTAAAATCTATTATGCCTTACGGTGCTTTTGTAGAAT
>JACJXU010000016.1 GCA_020636475.1 Chitinophagales bacterium
TCCTCACGAAGCACTTAGCTTTAACCAAGCAATGTATTATTTTTGGAACCATACAAGTGTTTTTCCACCTCCATAACCAGTTCATGCTTCGTCACGGTGCTTACGCCGCGTTTCACGCAAACAATGCTCGCTGCAATATTGGCAATTTCCAAGGCAATTTCCAAATCTATGTTTAACGCCAAGCAAATTCCCAACACGGCAATAACCGTATCTCCCGCCCCGGAAACATCGAATACTTTGTGAATACGCGAAGGACTGATGAGTGAATTGGTGTTTTCGTAGCCAAAAATGCCCAATTCCGACAAGGTGATAATGGTTTGTGTGTTGTAGAGTTTTTCTTCTATAAGTTGTGCCGCTTTTACCAATGAATTAATATCGTTGGGATTGATGGAAAAATTCAAACCTTCGGAGGCTTCTTTGAGGTTGGGCTTGAACAAAGTGCAATCGGAGTAAGCAAAAAAGTTTTTCCTTTTGGGATCTACTGCCGTAGGAATTGCCAGTTCTTTGCAAACCTGTAGGAGATTGCGAATTACTTTTGGCGTAAGCACGCCTTTGTTGTAATCCTGAAAAATAACTACTGCGGGTTCGTTAATTTCGACAGATTCTACAAATTTGTCAATCAGGGCGGTTTCTAATTGGTCGCTAATGTCAGTAATTATTTCCTCATCCAAGCGAAGCATTTGCGTAGCGTGGCTCACGATGCGCGTTTTTAGCGTTGTTTTGCGCTCTTCGCTTAAAATAATACCTTCGCCGCGTATGTTGTTTTGTTTGAGCAAGTCCAACATTCTATAAGCATCGGTATCTCTGCCAATTACCGAAATAACGATGGGTTCTACGCCTAATGAGGCTAAATTTAGGGCAACATTGGCAGCTCCGCCCAAACGGTCTTCGGTATCTTCTATTTCTACAATAGGAACAGGTGCTTCGGGCGATATGCGATTTACTTTCCCATAAATATACCTGTCAATCATCAGGTCGCCAACAACCATGATGTTTTTGTCTTGTATATAACCTAAAATTTCTTCAAATTCACTCGCCATTGTCTAATTATTACGTGTTTTTACACGCAAAAGAGTTTTTTTATTTTTATAAATCAATTACAGATACAACAATCGAACTGAAATAAGTTCAAAAAATTCCTTATTTTTAAAAAAAACAATTATTTATCGCAACATTTCCAAATATTGCTTAATTCTTTTTGTTGCCTCGCGCAGGTCATTCTCCGAAGCTGCATACGACAAACGCACACAACTACTATCGCCAAAAGCAGCCCCCGAAACCAAAGAAACATGCGCATCATTAAGCAAAAACATACACAAATCATCTACATTTTCGATGATAGTTCCTTCATACGATTTCCCAATAAATGCACGCACATCGGGAAATACATAAAATGCACCTTCGGGCTTGTTTAGTATCATACCTTCTATGGTACCCAACTGCTCCAATACCAAATCTCGGCGGCGTTCAAACGCATCGCGCATGGCATAAGTAGGTTCCATTGTTCCCGTCAGCGCAGCAATTGCCGCACGCTGGGAAATAGAACAGGTGCCACTGGTAAATTGTCCTTGCATTTTATCGCAAGCCTTGGCTATTGCCAAAGGTGCTCCCATATAACCCAAACGCCAGCCCGTCATCGCAAATCCTTTGGACAAGCCATTTACCGTAACAACTCTGTCTTTTACCTCCTCAAAGGCAGCCATACTCGCATGTTTGTCAGTAAAATTGATGTATTCGTAAATTTCATCGGACACCACAATAATTTGGGGATGTTTTGCCAACACTTTTGCCAATGCATGCAACTCTTGCTCGCTATACACCGAGCCGGTAGGATTGCAAGGCGAAGAATACAACAACACTTTGCTTCGTGGCGTAATAGCTGCCTCTAATTGCTGGGGCGATATTTTAAAATCTTGCGCAATAGTAGTAGGAATTTCTACAATTACACCTTCGGCAAGTTGTACCATTGCAGCGTAGCTAACCCAATAAGGCGCGGGAATAATTACCTCATCGCCGGGATTAACTAAGCTTAATATCACATTTACTAGCGACTGCTTTGCTCCTGTACTTACCACAATTTGTTCGGGGGCATAATGCAAATGATTATCGCGCTGAAATTTTTCGCTGATGTACTGGCGCAAATCCAAATATCCCGAAACGGGCATGTATTTAAAATAATGCTCATCAATAGCTTTTTTGGCGGCTTCTTGAATATGTAGCGGCGTATCGAAATCCGGCTCGCCCAAACTGAGGTCTATTACCTTAATGCCTTTTGCTTTGAGTTCGCGGCTCAACTTCGCCATCATAATAGTGGCAGACTCTTGTAAATTTTCTATGCGATGCGACAATATGCTCATTTTTCAACAAATTTTTATAAAGCAAAAAACCGTACAGACTGCAAGTATGTCCATACGGTTAGTTTTTTAATAGGTGCCCAGAACAAGACTCGAACTTGCACGGCTTTGCAGCCACTACCCCCTCAAAGTAGCGTGTCTACCAATTCCACCATCTGGGCAAGATGATTATGTTTGGCAACTTACCAACCAACATATTTTGTGGTAAAACAAAAAATGAAGCGCAAAGTTAGTGAGATGTAGTAAACATACAAAACAGAACGCCAAATATTTTTCGTATTTTTTATTAAAAGAAAGCCGCTATTTTTCAAAAACATCAAAATAAGCTCAATTTTTGCATTTTCCCTTGTTTATCCATTCTTTTTTCGCGCAAAAATGCACTATTATACAAATAATATGCGTACTTTTGCAAACATTTTTAAACCAAAAAACTATTTTAATTTTTCAATTTATTTTTTTATGACAGAAAAAGAAAAAAATTTACTTAACGATCAAACGGAGCAGAGCCGTCATTCTGTAAGTCCCGAGTCTGAAAATAGCGTTCAGGACGTGGCAAACAAAACAACTAAAAACCTAAGCGATGATGACGAGGAGGAAACAATTGTAAATCGTGAGCGTACAGAAGCATCGCACGAAATGTTGGAAGAAGGTGATGATATTATTTTTGATGCCGGAGCCAACGACTACCAAGCTACACCCCACGATGCATTTGACTGGGAGGCGGGTAATGACATGAAATTGCCTTACTCGAACGATGAAATGGATAGATTGACCCAAATGTACGACAGCACTTTCAAAGAAATAAACGACCAAGAAATTGTTGATGGTGTGGTGGAATCTATTACGCCTGCGGATGTAGTACTCAATATTGGTTTCAAATCCGATGGATTGGTTTCGCGTTCAGAATTTAGAGATTTGCCCAACTTGCGTGTTGGCGACCGCGTGGAAGTGTATGTAGAACAAAAAGAAGACGAAAACGGTCAGTTGATTTTATCGCGCCGCAAAGCACGCTTAACCCGTGCATGGGATAAAATTGTACAGGCTTACAACGAGAATATGATTATTCAAGGACAAATTATCAGCAAAACTAAAGGTGGTTTGATTGTAGATGCATTTGGCTTGGAAACTTTCTTGCCCGGCTCGCAAATAGATGTAAAACCAATTACCGACTACGATTGGTATGTAGGCAAGTCTATGGAGTTTAAGGTAGTGAAAATAAATGAAATTATTAAAAATGCCGTTCTTTCGCACAAAGCCTTGATTGAAAGCGGTATGGAACAACAACGCCTCGAAATTATTTCTAAATTAGAAAAAGGACAGGTTATTGAAGGTACTATTAAAAATATTACCGACTTCGGTGCTTTTGTGGACTTGGGTGGCGTTGATGGTTTATTATATATTACAGACATTTCTTGGGGAAGAATAAATCACCCTTCGGAAGTACTCGAAAGAGAACAAAAACTGAATGTAGTTGTGTTGGATTTCGACGACAACAAAAAACGTATTTCGTTGGGACTTAAACAACTGCAACCACATCCGTGGGAAGTGTTAGACAACTCTTTGGATATTGGCTCTAAAGTAAAAGGTAAAATTGTAAATATTGAGGATTATGGCGCGTTCTTGGAAATTACACCGGGTGTAGAAGGATTGATTCACGTATCGGAAATTTCTTGGTCAAACCAGCCTATTAATTCTCGCGATTTCTTTAACTTAAATGACGAGTACGAGGCTATAGTAGTTACCATCGACCGCAACGAGCGCAAAATGTCTTTGAGTTTGAAACAACTTTTGCCCGACCCTTGGGAAAATATTCAAACAAAGTATCCTATCAACAGCAAACATACCGGAATAGTACGCAATATTACACCTTATGGTGTATTTGTAGAATTGGAAGACGGAATTGGCGGTATGGTACACATTTCGGATTTGTCTTGGCTAAAACGCTTCAATCACCCATCGGAATACACCAAAGTTGGCGAGAATTTGGAAGTAATTGTGTTGGATATTGATGCAGAAGGAAGAAAAATGGCATTAGGTCATCGTCAAATTGAAGAAGACCCTTGGGATACTTTTGAAACCGTATTTCCGGTAGGCTCTATTCATCAGGGCACTATTGTAAAAAAAGACGACAAAGGCGCGATAGTAGCACTTCCGTATGGTTTAGAGGCTTTTGTTTCTACCAAACATCTTAAAAAAGAGGATAACGAAATTGCCGCTTTAGACGAAGTATTAGATTTTGTTATTATCGAATTCAACCGCGATGATAAAAAAATTGTAGCCTCTCACTCCGAAACCTATCGCAAAGAAAGAGCCAAAGAAGAAGAAGCCCAAAAAGCTGAAGTGGAAAAAGAAGCTAAAAAAACCAGCGATAATGTGAAAAACATCAATAGTGGTGTAGAAAAATCAACTTTAGGGGATTTAGATGTGTTATCGAAATTGAAGAAGAAAATGGAAGAGTCCGAAAAAGACAAATAATTCCAGCAAGTTTTTCATAATAAAAAAGGGGTTGTCCGAAAAAGGCAGCTCCTTTTTTTATAAGATAAACCTTCGTCAACCAAAGGTCTTTCACCCAGATCGGGCGGCTTATTGAACGGTTTTGAAGGACCACCAAAACGTTTGTTGTAGTCATCTAAACGTTGCATGGCGCGGTCTAAATTTGCATTATCATTGCGCCTGTTTTGCAAAATAGGATAACAAGTATCGGCATAGCGCATCAACTCTATACCCAGCACGATATTGGTATCGTCTGTTTTTTCGGCAATCTTCTCCGCAATAAGAATCAATTTTCGCCAGTCGTCAAATATAGCAAGCAGCTCGCCAAACTCTGCAATATCCACACTGCGGGGCAACTCATCAGAAAATTCCTGTGTCACCCGCAATACTTCCCGTACATAGTCTTCGCGCCCTTTCGATACATTGCGTACACTAAAACGCTCCTCGTCCGATAGACTCACTGAAAATTTGCCGAGCAAGTCGGCTGTTTTTTGTAAATGATTGCATACCTCAATCATTTCTTCGGCAGTTAGCTTGTTCGCTAAATTCAAATGTTTTTTCATGATTATTCTCCTTTTAAGGGTTAAGAAATAGAAATACAGTACTTATAACGAGCGGCATATCTTATTTATACCAAAACCGTATGAAAGTTGCTTATTGGTTTAAGTATTATTAAGGGTAAGTACTTGCTATACTACGAAAAAAGATTTTTACCTTTTCTAATACGCAATAGCTATTCGATTTTAGTATTATTTATACCGGTTTTTCTTTTATCAAAGAACTTATCAAATGGAAATTCAAAAACATCAAGCAAATAAAAAAGGCTACCCTTTTCGAGCAGCCTTTTCTTGATTTTTAGTTTCAATTTTAACTAAAGATTAATGTCTTACCAACATTTTTTGTACAGCAGTTGAGCCATCTTGGTACTTTATTTCTACCAAATACAAGCCATCTTGCATTTGGTCGGTATCGAATTGTACTTGGTAATGCTGCTGCCCCTGTACTGCTTCCATTTCCATTGCCAAAAGTCGTTTTCCCTCAATACTATATACCGACAGCAACAGATTTCCGGCATCTGCTTTTCCTTCAAAAAGAACATTTGCTTTCTGTGCCACCGGATTGGGGCTAATGTATAAATACAAAGGTTTTCCGTTGGCTAAAACATCGGCATAGCTTTCTAAAATTTGCTGATTCGCTGCATTTTCATCATCCAACACTTTATTTACGCTACAAGGTGCAATATGCGCCCAGAAATTGGAGCCGCTTTTTGCCCAAAAGTTTTGTTGCAAATAAATCACCGAACCTGCATGGTACTCCACCGTAGCTCCTGCGGCTATGGTATTTGTAGCGGTAATAGAATTGCTGGCTTGGTCCACCACATTCGCGCCCGTATTGTAAGCAATGCTAATGTTCAAGTCCACCACACAAGTATTGTCGCAGGCATCGCCAATGCCGTCATAATTGCTGTCGGCTTGGTCGGCATTGGGAGTGTTGGGGCAGTTGTCGCGCAAATCGGCAATACCGTCCCCGTCAGAATCTACGGCACTTCCTTGCACCCACACGCCATAACTGCGTGCCGGCACTTCAAAATATGCCTGCGAACTACCATTTACTACGGCATAAGGCTGGGGCGTGTTTCCGGTGAGTTCTACCAAAGTATCGCCCGTTGCCAAATTATATGTTCCGGTGTTCAAAGAGTGGGTAACTTGTAAGTTGGTACTACCAAAATTCACCACCACCACTACATCATTGCCGTCCACAGAACCCGTTCCGTTAAGTTGGTAAATAGCACACTGCGCCGCACTACCCGAAGTGTAGATGCCAGTATAAGGCGTGCTAAAGCGATTGAGGTAATCTACGGAAGGAGAATTGTAAATATGGTCTTTGTGTATGCGAATAAGCTCGTTAATATCGGGACGCAAATAAAAATCGTTGTACAAACCGGCTGCTCCGTCCAAATCAAGACCGTAATAATCGGAATAATACACCGTAGGCACACCAATCTGATTGTTGGTGAGAATATACGCATAGCCGGGCATTGCCCAATAAACCGGCGGATTGGAACTATCTCTAAAATCATGGTTATTTACAAAAGTAACCGCATTAAATCCACTTCCACCTCCAACGCAAGCCATACAGTTGTTGTACAGATTTCGCGCATCGGCACCATAGTCACACACATCTTTCAAGCTAAAACGCAGGGCAAAATCAAACGCTTTCACACTAATAGCCGCATTGGTGGCAGCGTCCATATTCGATTTTACATTGTTCACCCAATTATTCAAATTGGTAGTATTTCCATCATAGTATTCGCCAACAACCAAATCGGGAGAATGTCCATTTTGATACAGATTATCTAACATATCCCCAAAAAACCAAGTGGGAAAATGTTTTACGGCATCGGCGCGAATCCCTTCAATTCCCACATCCGAAAACATCCAGTTAGTCCAGTTGTACAAAACCGTTTGTGTGCTGGCTTGCTGTTGCTCATAGTCATAATAAAAATACATCGCCGATTCGTCATCACACAAACAAGTACCATAAGTTCCATTAGGTCTAAAATTCATATAGTTCATTGCACCTTGTCCGCTGGGCATATTGGTAAAATCGGTATAAGTTTGCAACAAAAGCTGCGAAACAACATTTTGTCCGCTTGTGCCATTGTCGTACCATATTCCATAAATTCGATGGTCGGAATATCCGCCTGTGTTAGGAATGTATATTTGCAGCGAATCGCCCGTAGCATTGAAATCTGCCGCCGTGAGCGTAATGGCAAATTCATCTACGGTACAGCCGCTGGTATCTACGGTAGCCAAATAATCAACACCCAATTGTGCCGGATTAAATACTTGACCACAATCGCCGCCACCATTGGGTTCGGTTTCGTTTTGCGCGGGCATTCCCTGATAACCCACCGCCGAAGTTTGCGCATAGAATTTGTACGCCGTATCACCATAGCCACCCGAAAGCGAGCTAATTTTTATATAGTACGTTCCCGTACCCAATGCACCTGCACTTAGCGGCAATACATAGCGAAATCTATCCGAAGGAAACGGCACACAGCCGCTACACGTATTCACCCAGTTTTGCACGGCAGGATTCGTTTCAGGGTCTCCACCATCGCGGTGATTATACACAAAATCGCCCACCGCTTTAATACCATTTGCATTGAGCGCGGCAATACAGTTATCCACGTCTGTGCGCGTTCCAAATCCGGTAGGTCCACCATATTCGCCCAAATCGTACAAATCTTTGGGGTCGTAGCCATTGCTGTACTGTCCCGAAGATGTTTTGGAAAGTGGCGGCAACCATACATGTGTAAATCCGCCTTCATGCAATTCCAATGCATTATTTTGCATCGTATCTGCCCACACTTCGCCATTGGCGGTTTTAGGAAAATCCCAATACCAACCCTGCATCAAAAACTGCTGGGCATAAACATTACTTGTACAAGCAAGTACAAAGCAAAGAGTCATAACTTTTTTCAACATAGTGTATATTTATTATTCTGAGGTAAAAAATTAATTTTTTATAGTTAGTGTCAAATATACAATAACTGTTACATAAATCGTAAAAAAGAACTAAATTTGTTTTATTTGTGCCGTTTTCGCAATATTTACGTCAAAATATTTACAAAAGCTTTAAAATCTTAAACCAAAAAGTGAACAACCACAATTACACCGAAGAAAACATACGCTCCTTAGACTGGAAAGAACACTTGCGTCTCCGCCCGGGCATGTATATTGGCAAATTGGGCGATGGCAGTTCGCCGGACGATGGTATTTATGTATTGCTCAAAGAAATAATTGATAATTCCATTGATGAATTTGTAATGGGCTACGGCAAGAATATTGAGGTACAGATAAGTCAGGGCAAAGTACAGATACGCGACTTTGGGCGCGGTATTCCCTTGGGAAAAGTAATCGATTGTGTTTCTAAAATAAACACCGGCGGAAAATACGATTCCAAAGCCTTTCAAAAGTCGGTAGGACTAAACGGCGTAGGAACCAAGGCAGTAAACGCACTCTCTACACATTTCTTTGTAAAATCGATACGCGAAGGCAAGCAAAAGTCGGTTTTGTTTGAACAAGGCGATATTCGCGAAGATTTTCCTTTGGGCAAAACCAATGAAGAAGAAGGAACACTCATAGAATTTGTACCCGACAACAGCATTTTCAAAAATTATCACTACATCAACGAGTTTGTTGAAAACCAAATCTGGAACTACGTCTATCTCAATGCCGGACTAAGCATTCATTTTAACGGAAAACGCTTTTTTTCCCGCAACGGACTCTTAGACTTGCTGCACCGAAAAGCGACCGAAGAAGAATTTCGCTATCCTGCCATTCACCTCAAAGGCGAAGATATTGAAATTGCCCTCACCCACAACAACCAGTACGGCGAAGAATACTACTCCTTTGTAAACGGACAATGGACTACCCAAGGCGGCACGCACCTTTCTGCTTTCAAGGAGGCGATTATTAAAACCGTGCGCGAGTTTTTCGGCAAACAGTTCGACACTACCGACATTCGCGCTTCTATTCTGGCAGCCATCAGTATTCGCGTGCAAGACCCCGTGTTTGAATCGCAAACCAAAACAAAATTAGGCTCCGAAAAAATGGCTCCCGAGGGTGTGAGTGTTCGCAGCTATATTATCGACTTTGTAAAACAAAACTTGGACGATTTTTTACACAAAAACCCCGAAACTACCAAGCAACTACTCTACCGTATTCAACAATCGGAGCGCGAGCGCAAGGAACTTTCCGGTATTAAAAAATTGGCAAATACCCGCGCCAAAAAAGCCGCTCTTCACAACAAAAAATTGCGCGACTGCCGTATTCATTTTACCGACAAAAATGAAGACCACCACATTGACAGCACCATTTTCATCACCGAAGGTGATTCGGCGAGCGGCTCTATTACCAAATCGCGCAATGTGCAAACCCAAGCCGTATTTAGCTTGCGCGGAAAACCTTTGAATACCTTCGGTAAAACCAAAAAAATCGTCTATGAAAACGAAGAATTTAATCTTTTGCAACACGCCCTTGACATAGAAGACAGCTTAGACAACCTCCGCTACAACAAAATAGTAATTGCCACCGATGCCGACGTGGACGGAATGCACATACGATTGTTGTTGATGACTTTCTTTTTGCAGTTTTTTCCCGAATTAGTACGCAATGGACACGTGTATGTGCTGGAAACGCCACTTTTTAGGGTACGCAACAAAAAAGAAACGCGCTACTGCTACAACGAAAGCGAAAAATTGCAGGCGATGAAACAGTTTGGCAAAACTGCCGAAGTGACGCGTTTTAAAGGTTTGGGAGAAATATCGCCCGAAGAATTTGCCAATTTTATTGGCGAAAATATCCGCTTAGAACCTGTAATTTTGAAAGATGCTCCGGTAAAAAAATTGTTGGAATATTATATGGGCTCCAATTCGCAAGAAAGGCAGGACTTTATTATTGACAACCTGCGCGTAGAAAAAGATAGCGACGAGCTGATAGCGATTGAAGAAAGCCCCGCTATTTTATAACATAAACCATAAAAATCAAAAAAATTATAATATTTTGTATTATAAAGTTATTTTTTTAATTCACCTTAATTTTTAATTGTACTATGAATACCAAAGCACTCTTAGTATTATTACTAACCCTTTTGTGGTTTTGGTTTTGCCATTGGTGGTACACTTGCTTGCTCTACCAAGAATGTTACGACTGTGGGTCTAACACCGTTGTAGAACAAAAGCAAGAAGTTACGCCGCCGCCAGCAGCAGCAACTGTTGCAGTAGGTACCTTGGTTTTTAACTGGGACTCGGCAGAACCCATTACCAACGAAAAATTTCCCGCACTGAAACAGCAGTGGGTAAACGGCTTGTCGGATGGTCAAAACTTTGAAATTACCGGATATTATTATCCCGATGAAAAAAATACGACCAGATACGAAAACTTAGGACTTGCGCGCGCACATCGCGTGAAAGAACTATTCCTGAAAGATATTCCCGACAACCGGATAGTGTTGCGCTCGCAAATGTTGGAAGGCGAACCTAAAAGCAAATCGCTCTTTGAAAGTTGCAACTTCCAGTACGTGCAAGCACCGAACCTAAAAGAGGTACAGGAAAATCCGGTTGTAGAACTCGCCGACCGTATTGTTATTTATTTCCCTACCAATTCATCGCAAAAAAACAGCAACAACAAAGTAGATGACTACTTGAGCAAATTGGCGGAAAGATTGAAACAAACCAACGAAAAAGTGATTATAACGGGTCATACCGACAATGTAGGCAGCCCAGAAGCCAATCAAGCTTTGGCACAAAAACGCGCCGATGCCATCAAGAGCATTATTGTTCGCAAAGGTATCGCTGCCAACCGTATTACTGCTTTATCGAAAGGCGAAACCGAACCTACTGCCAGCAATGATACAGCCGAAGGACGACAACTCAATCGCCGTTGTGAATTGCAAATTGTTAAATAAATTATCTAAAATTTTAAAATTATAACCATGAGTATCATATTATTAAGTTGTACCTCTTGTACCCTTCAAATATTAGCTATGCTGTTGGGTGCATTTCTTTTGGGTATGCTATTTTGTTGGTTCATTTGCGCCGCACCTTGCAAAAAACGCCAAAAAGAACTCGAAGATGAGCTTGAACGCTTACGCCGACAAAATGCACAACTCAATGCTGAATTGGCGAATTTGAATTTGAAAAATACCGAACTTCATAGCCAAGTTAATGCGCTTTCGGCAAAAACAATTGAGGACATCTCTCACAGAAAAGTCGAAACCAAAGTTAGCTACTTAGTAGGCGGTATTGATTATGCTATTTTGAAAAATGACAACCTGCAAGTAGTAGAAGGTATAGGACCTCAAATTGAGGCTGTTCTAAAAAGCAATAACATTTCTACTTGGGGAATGCTCTCCGCAACGAGCGAAGAAAAACTAAAAGGGTTTTTAGATGCCGCAGGCGACCGTTTCAAACTCGCCGACCCACACACTTGGCCCGAGCAAGCGCGCTTAGCCAATGCAAATGAGTGGGAAAAACTTATTGAATACCAAAAATTCCTTGGCGGCGGACGCGACGATGTGAATGTAGGTGGCGGTATTGCCAAAGTGGAAAAATTTGCGACCAAACTTTTCGGACGCTCGCTTGCAAAGTCTGACGACCTTAAACTGATTGAAGGCATTGGACCTAAAATTGAAGAAGTGCTTAAACGAGCCGGCATTAAAACTTGGCACGACCTCGCCAATAGTTCTGCGCACAAGATTAAGGACATACTTACTGCTGCCGGCGGACGCTTTGCCCTTGCCGACCCCGACACTTGGCCTAAACAAGCACAGATGGCGGTAGATGGAAAATGGCAAGAACTCGACGACTACCAAGACTACTTAGATGGCGGACGCGACCCGAATAAAATAGGATAATGTTCCGCAAACGATTACATATAAAAAGAGACTGTCGGTTATAGATGGTCTCTTTTTTTGTTGGATATCCGTAGTGTAATGGGTTTTTGCATTTTTTTATTTTGTTTATTTTTAGTGATAAATCATTGATTTACAGCAAAATATCAAACATATTTCATTTTTATTAAAATTGGATATACCCAATACATAATAAAAAAGATAAACACAATGAATTTAAAGATTTTATCGAAGAATTACTCAATCCTCCTATTAAGTAGTATAACACTTTTCTTATCTTCTTGTAACTGGTGCAGTGAAAAAGAATTACAGGTTTTAAAAGCTACAGAAAAAGGAGATGTTGAAGCGTTAAAAATCTATTTAGAAAACGGTGGAGATCCTTCGCTTTGCTGTTGGAGTAGAGAAGGTAGAATGGGTACACAATATGATTTAATTAGTGCAGTAGTAAAATCAAATTCTTATGAACTACTTGAAATATATTTAGATTATTCAATATCATCAAAAGATTTAAACAATCTCTTGTCAGGTTTTTTATGGAATGATGCTAATGACAGTATAATTGAACTATTGTTAAAAAAGGGTGCTAAAGCCAATAGTTTTGAAGAAAATTGTTCTACTATTGACTATGTATCTGTAATTTTTGATAGATTGGAAAAAAACAACTATGATTTTAACTATCAAGACCCCAAAACGGGTAATACGCTTTTAATGGAATATTGCCTCTGTCCAGCACCAAATGATGCCAAAGAGTTAGTAGAAACCATTGCCTATTTAATAAAATTAGGAGCTAAAACAGATATAAAAAACAAAGAAGGTAAAACCGCAAAAGACCTTGCTGTAAATGAAAAAGTGAGAGATTTTTTTGAAGAAATGAAAAAAGAATAACATTTGCTAACGCGGGGCGGATTTGCGAAGTTACGAAGCGGAAACGAAGTTTTCAAGCGAAGTAATTTAGCAAATCAGTTGTTGGACGAAGTAGTCGCGTAGCGACGGCGCAGTCCGACAGCGGATGCAATCCGCCCCGCCTTGGTCAAAATGGGAGCGGAGCGACTATTTTGACCAACAAAAAATAAACGCAATGCAGTGTTTTTATTAATAAATGAAAAATTGTAGCTTTAAGCTTGTATTGTGACAAATTCAAGTTTAGAGTTTTAAAACCTGCACTGCGTTTATTCAAACCGTTAGCGGAGATCAGAAAAAATACAAACCAGCAAGACAACTTATAAACAAATTCAAATTTTATAAAATGAAAGGAACAACAGCAATATTATTACTTTTATTTGGCTTTTATACGTCATTCGCTACTAACAAAGCTAATGTCTTGAGAGGTGAAAGTTTTGTAACTGTAAACACAATTCCAGAGGAAATTGAGATTATTATAAGTCAAGCATTAACTAAAAAAGGATTTCAGATTTTAAAAGATGTTTTACCCAACGAAGAGATTTTTTATGTTGATTTATTTGTATTCCAATTCCCAGCCGACTATCCTACAATTACTATCACAATTAGGACAACAAAAGGTATTCACTTCATTGACAAGGAACGAATTAAAATATTTGGCGACAGGAATTCAGCAAACCTAAAATTAGCATCAAGATTAGCAGAAAGACTTCCCGACAATATTGACACTAATATATTTTTCAAACCTACTTTTAACGACATTTTGAGTAACAATCGAATTAGCATAATTGGTTTGAGTTCAAATGCAATTACAAAAGGTTATAGGTCAAATTATTCAACTTCAATTAAATGGTCGGACAACACTATTACAGACTTTATTATTCCAAATGAATTTGATAACTACGTGGCTTACATTTCTAATTATCAAGGAATTAGAAAACAATTAAGAGGGACAGTAATTAAACTAAAGTTGAAAATTAATCTTGGGGCAAAATTTGAACTCGTGGACATTGTTTCGCCATTTGATTTGACCGAAAAACAAAAAGGAATGATTCAAGAATTTATTAATTCATTTCCACTTTGGACAATTGATAAGCCTATTGACAATATTGAACTTGATTTTGGTATAAAATAATTGGTGGACGAAAAAATAGACGGTTGCCAACACGGGTTTATCGTAAATAGCTATGGAATAGCCTATAAATAAAGGGTTTGCAAGTGTTATACTTAAATTAGTACAACATAAGTACAACATTTTGCACCTACCCTATAACCTTGAAATGTATTTGAAAAGTCCTTGTTTTTTCTGCATTGCTCTAAGTTGTAAGGCTTGATATTTAGGCAATTCAGCACAATAATAATCGCCTGTTGCTCTTGCATATCCATTGGCTACTATCGTTTCATTTAAGCAACTGCCATCAGGTAGAATAACATAGGCTAAATGGCGTTTATAGTGGTCTAATTCGTTTCCTTTTTCAATTTGTAGTGTTACACTCGTTCCGACTGGTGCAACGCTTAAAACGAATTTATGTGCTTCTTGACCTAAGCCCAAAAGAAATTGTGCAGGTGTATGTAGTTTCTTTTCATCTTCTAACATTTTTCTATTATACTTATTCTCTGGGCAGTCTATCCCATAAAGTCGTATTTCTTTTTCATCTTTATTAAAGATTGAACTCACTTTTATACTGTCTCCGTCTATCACTTCTGTAATGACTAAATGAGTTTCTACAATTATCGGTGCTTTTGCGTTGTTTTGCATTGATTATCAACTATTTATGTATTAAATATTTACAAAGTTAGAGTTATTTTTGTATCGTAATAATTTAATGTTTAACGCTTAAAAAAATTAATAAAATGGCAAAACAAACAGGTCTATTAAGATACTCTGGCTCAATGGGTGGGGTAAGACATTTCAAAATCAAAGGACTGCAAGGCGACTTTGCAGGACTTGTAGGTGGTCCTACAGCAGAACAAATTTACAATGACAGTGCATTTGAAAGAACTCGTGAAAATATGAGTGAGTTTGGTGGGTGTGCATCAGCTGGTAAAGCTGTTCGTGTAGGCTTGTCGCAAATCATTAAGCAAATGAGTGATAGCCGTTTGACTGGTCGCTTAACTGCAATAATGAAACAAATCAATTTAGAAGATACTGCAAACCCAAGAGGTCAAAGAAGTATTGAAATTTCAGCTTATCAAAATTTGATTGCTGGTATTAATTTCAATATCAATGTGAGTTTGTCAGGTATTTTCAATGCACCTTACACACTTACCAATAATACGGCAAGAGATAGTGCAACTTTTACTGTACCTGCATTTAATCCTGCAAGTTTGGTAAATGCTCCTGCCGGTGCTACACACTTCAGATTGGTAAATGCAATTGTAGGTATTTCTGACTGGGTTTATAATCCTGCCACAAGCAGTTATGAACCAACAGATCCAACACTAAATTCATTGAGTGATATTAGCTACTCTGCTTATTTGCCATTGAATGCTACTACTCCTGCAACAACTGTAACTACAAATTTACCTGGTACTCCTACAATGACTGCAACAGTTAGCGTATTGAATTGTATCGGTATTGAGTTTTACCAACAAGTAGGTGGTAATTATTACCTATTTGCTCAAGGTAATGCACTTCGTTGCGATACTGTATTTTAACATCTATCTACTGCTTCAAAAAGCCCCGCCCTTGTTGGTGGGGTTTTTTGTTTTATGGCCTTGCCATAGCTAAAAAAATAATCGTCTTGTTATGCCTTGCATCCTATTTCACAAATTTGTGTAGGTGGGTTAAATATATAGGACTTATGTATGGCTTAAATGTGCTTTAAATAGCAATTAAATCAAATCTAATATCGTGGTCTAAGTAGTCTAAATAGTCTAAGTAGTATAGTTAGTTTAAGTATCGGTTTGTGTTGGACTTGGGTCATAGTCTAATTGTAGTCAAGCCATTAAATAGTTAGACTGATTAGACTTGTTGGACTTTGTCAAGTCGTCAAGCTGTGGGGATTGGGTCGGTATGCTCTACAAATTCAGTTATCCGAAAATGTAGAGAGCTTCAAAGTATCGTCAATGCCCTAAAAGGGCAAAGACGAAACGAAACGCTGACCTGAAGAATACACCCAAAGGAAGCAACCGCAAGCTAAAGAATAAACACGGCAACCCGCAGAAGGCGACCAAGAGAAAAAACGCCTACGAACCCTACGCTGGTGGGCAAAAGGCGAAACGGCTACTAAAGAGCCTAACTGACAAGAGCCACAACGACAAACGGCTAAACTGGTGGCTGACTGGGAAATGTGCTGTACTGACATAATAAATAAAAATTAATATGCTTTTCACAGCAAGGGTGATAAAAAAACCAAAAGGAAACGGAATAAGTCCCGAAGGGTGCAAAAAAATAGGTGCAAATTTGGCTTTGCCTTGCAGCTATTTTTTTTGCATTATGCCGTAGTCTTTTTGTTTTTTTTGGTTGGCATTGTGCGTTGCCACCCTTGCTACTTTTGCATATTTGATTTTTATTTATGGCAGTTATCGGCACATTCAGCATACTGTTATCGCTTGCTGTGGAAATGCCTGTATATTAAGGCTCTTTTGACATCGTTGATTAATGCCATTTGTTCGTAAATATGTTTTTGCTTGGCTTCTAAGAGTTTGACTTTTTCTACATCTTGCAAAAAATCCTTTGGCTTTATGCTTACCCGCTTGGCTTGTTCTTGAACCACTTGTTTAAAATCGGAAATTCTTATAAATGGAATGACTGACCCTGTATGATATGGGTAGAAATGCTTTGTTTTCCATAAGCCAAAAAGCAAGGTGGTATAAAAGTCCTTTTCAGCTTGGTTTTTACAAGCTAATACAAAACAATTTGGGCAAGGTGTTTCAAGTGGTTTACCACTATTTAAGCCCCTGCTCAAGGCGTAAATATCAAATTCATTAACTGGATTTTTGGGGTTGAATGTGTAAATTTTTATTGACCTCATAAGAAACATTGCTTTAATAGTTACCTGCTTTGTTCCTTGCTGTGGCTAAAACCAACAAATATTTTTACAAAGAAAAAAACAGAAAAAAAAGAAAGCATCTAAAAGGGTGGCGGGGCAAAAAAGCCAAAAGGAAACGGAATAAGTGCCGAAGGCTGAAAGGCAAATACCAATAAAAAATACTTAGATTATTTGCCTTTCATTATGCCGTAGTCTTTTGGATTTTTTAGTGTGTAGACTTGTGCAAGCCACCTAACTTTGCTTTCCTTTTTATTCGGTTTGTTTTTTCTCTTTGGAAAACTTCTTGCATCGTTCTTGTTTTTAAATATCAAAAAATTAAATCTTATTGTAGCGTAGGAATGGGGCAAACAAGTCGCAGAAAAAATAAAGCATACCTACCGTTGTAGCATTGGTAAAAAGCAAGTGTATGAGGTACGAAATACTCTTGCTGTGGGGTGCTAAAAATAAGGTGTGAAATTTATGTAGTGCAATGAAGTGAAGGCAAATTTGCGATAGCCTGCCGAAACGAAATGAAACGCAATAAATGAACACTTTATTTAGCACATTGGCATCAATAAAAAATGCTTTAATTTTTTCTACACCTTTGAAAGGGTGGTTGGGGTGTGTGGCTTTACTCATTGCATTTTTATTTTTTTAATGGTATTCGTGAATTTGCTTCGCTTCATTTGGGGGGTGAAGCGTAGGTAAAAAATACGGCTTCACACTTGCATTAAAAAGAACCTATGAAAAATAACTACTATCCTTTTTAATGCAAGGGTGCTAAGGTATTGGCTATTTAACATAATGTTCTTATAGGACATTTTTTGCGTTGGCATAGTCGCCTATAAGCGTTGGTAAAATGTACTATAAGGCAACATTATGTTATTTAGCTTCAGGCAGTTTTTATACTGGCATAAGCGAAGTGGTGGTGGTGGTTGGAACGAAGCGTTTTTTTGTTGCTATGCTGTGGGTTGGCTTGGCTCTTTGGCTGTGGAACGAAGTGGAACAGGCAATGTGCCAACAGCGTAGGTAGCATAGCCACAAAAAATATGACAGTTAAAAACTGACTGCAATACCTTAGAGGGCTCTGTGCGTTGGCTTTGTGTGTTGGCAAAGCCCTAAGCCGTATTTTTTTGTGTGTTGGCTTGGGGGTTATTTAACTTTAGGATTTTGAACTTGCAAAAATGAAAATAGGTTTTTGTTCCCCCTCATCATAACCAAAACTAAAATAGCTCCATATATGATTTGTCTATAATTAGCAGAATCTGAATTGGAAATGCCTACAAATCTTAAAACTTCGGGTAATAAAATCATAAATACTGAAGCATAAAAGCTACCTTTTAAATTACCCATACCCCCAATGATAACAATAGACAAAATAAAAATTGATTCATTAACTGTAAAACTTGTTGGGTCTATGTATGTGATATAATGAGCATATAAAGCACCAGGAATGGAAGCTAAAACTGCACTAATGGTAAAGGATAACACTTTTAATTGTTTTACATTTTTACCTATGCTTTGGGTATAAATTTCATCTTCACAAATGGCTTTTAAGGATTTACCAAAACCCGAATTGACAAGATTATTTAGTACCAACCAAACCAACAACATCAATGCCAAAGAAAGTAGTAAAAAACTAATTTTACTGCTCACCTCAAAACCGAAAAATGAAATGGCAGGAATACCCGGAATGCCTAAAGGACCTTTGGTAACCTGCATCCAATTGTTCATTATAGAAAAAATAATTACCTGAATACCTAAGGTGCAAACAATAAAATAATCATCTACAGTACGCAAAGCAATTAATGAAACAACATAACTGACACCGAAACTCAATAACATTGCCACTGGTAAATTGAACCAAAAAGGGAAGCCATACTGTACAGAAAGAATAGCCGAAGTATAAGCACCAATACCATAAAAACCTGCTTGAGCCAAAGATATTAAACCTGTAAAGCCTGCATTTAAATTAAGGCTTTGTGCAAGCATTGTGTAAAAACAGATTAATATGATAAGATGCAAAATGTACTCCATTAGATTTCTACTTTTTTTAATTTTTTACCTGAAAAGCCCAATGGTTTCCATAAAAGAAAGGCAATAAGTATAATGTAAGTTGCTGCATCCATCCATTTGGTATCTAAATAGTAAGCCACTAAATTTTGTGCAGATGCCAACAACAAGCTACCCAACAATAAACCTCTGAAACTGCCTACACCACCTATTATCATTGCTACAATACCATACAACAATAAGTTAAAACCCATTGTAGGTGTAAGATTGGTATCATAGGCATATAAAATACCAGCAATAGCAGCCAATGCCGAACTAACAGCAGTAACAATAAGAATAATTTTATTGGATGAAATACCATAGATAGTTGCAAACTCTGCATTTTCAGAAACGGCACGGATTTGTTTGCCTAAGGTTGTGTAATTATAGAGCAAATACATACCTATAAAGACGAAAGCAGAAACAGCAATTGTAAAAATTTGAACCGTTGTAATGTATGCACCAAATATTTGATGACCTACAGCTATTTCTCCTATGTTGAGGCTTTTTGTATCATCTCCGAAATACAATGAAATACAATTTTGCAAAATAGTATATAAGCCAATAGATGCTACTAAAAAGGCAAATGACGGTAATTTGCGATTACGCATTTGTTTGAATATGAACAACTCTGATAATAAGCCAATAGATACTGATAAAATAATTGCAATAATTATTGCTATGTATAACGGCTGATGAAAGCTATATAGCAATAAATATGATAAATATGCACCGAAAGTAATTACAACAGCTTGTGCGATATTAAAATTTTTTAATAGATAATAATTCATTGAAATAGAAAGAGCTAATAAAACTATTATCATATGATTGTGCAAAATATTTAAAATGAGCTGCATAACTACTAAGAGTTTTGGTGTGTCCATTGACCTTGAGAAACCATATTAATTGAAAGGATATTAGCTTCGCTAACTAAACAAGTATAAACAACATCAGCAACGCATAAAGGATTCATTTTAGGAATATCAGATGTATCGTAATTATATCCAAATTCTTTACCTATTCTTCTTACAGATTTTACTACAGCATTATTGTCATACAAACCTGTATCAACAATACCAGGCATTATTTCTGAAAATAGTATATTCCTTTTACTTAACTCCAAAGATAATGCTCTAACTGCATTGTGTAAACCTCCTTTTGCACTTGAATGGGAATAACCAAGAGGATAAGAACGAATACCACTCATTGAATTTATTACCACCACCTTAGATAAAAGTTGATTTGAAAAAAAAGGCAGAAGACCTTTCATCATAATTAGCAATGACTTTACTACAGTTGTAAATTCTAAAGATGGTAAATCAACTGGAATTTCTTCTATTGGCAAATATGGATTATCGTCTTTTAAATCATAAGACCCTGTACTTAAACCTGCACTGTGAACGTAATAATAATTACTTTCATTAGAGAGATTTTTAAAAAACTGGTGGCAACTTTCTTCATTTAAAATATCAATTGGATATATTGCAACTGTAATATTTGGGAATAACATTAAAATGTCTTTTCTTATTATTTCTAACTTTTCAATTGTCCTTGAAATTAGTATAATATTATATCCTTTTTGAGCAAGTATTTTCGCAGTTGCAGTCCCGATATTAATTTTTACATTTTCTGATGTAAAAATATTTTCAGATGAGTTAAAGTTTTCATTATGCCTAAAGCCTGTACCTGTTATAATTACCGTGTTATTATTCATTCTACTTAAAATATATGTGACAAAATTCGTTGTTTATTTCAAAATTATTTTTATCAATCCCTGCATTGAATAGTATTGCCTTCTCATTATAGTTATTTTTAAGATATTTACATAATTCGTTAATAAAATGCTGTATTTCAATTTTCTCAATATCTTCTAACTTTTTGGTTGCTAAGAAATCTTCTTTTCTGTAAATAACATCAAAATTTGTTTCATATTGAGCTAACATTAAATCTATCTTATTGTTATTGTCTTCTAAATCATATTCAATACTTGATATAAAGCTTTTTAATCTTTGGAAAAGTTCTTTTTTATTCTTTTCAAAAAAATCAGATAGTACAGAAGTATTGATAAAATATATATAACATCCAAACAAATCGTGACCGGCAATTAAAGTCTCAATAATACTTCGGTTGTTTTCAATTTCATTTTCAGATAAAAAATAAAAACGTATGTATATTTTTTTTGATTTTAGATAATTTTCAAGAGTGTTTACATTGTCAAGAGACAATGAAGATAATTCATCAATAATTTGAAATTTACTTTTCTCAAATTCTAAAAAAACGGAATCTTCTCTATTTTTTGAAAACCACAACTTTGAAATACTACTCTTATCATTTAATTTTTGTTTAAGAGAAGCGACATAATTATTTATTAAAAAAAAATTATATGTTGGATTAAGCCACTCAGATGGTGTAGCTTGTGTTATTGATACAGCACCATTTACTTTATGAAGTAAATTTATTGATTCATTATCGGGAGCAAATTCCAGTGTTTTTCCAGTACGATTATTCATCGTTTTTAAAAAATAGCTTATAGCTCTTAGATTTCTTGTTTTTATAAGTATTTCTGGATTATCAATATCATATAAAATTGATTTTATTAATTTGAATAATTCATCTTTTACATCAAAACCTGTTTTGTTTCTAAGTTTTAAATTAAGTTTAATATTATTTAGAATTATAGTTCTAATAATAAATGTAAAAGAAAATGATATAAAAAAATTTAAAAGCAATATAGTCCAATGGTTGCTTATAGTAGTAAATACTTTACCCCATTCACCTGAATTTGAAATGTAATTGTTATAAAACTCTTTTCCAAATGTATAAATCAATCCAATAATTAATGCCCAAATAAAGTCTTTAGCAATATTTATTTTTAAGATAAAATATTTATCATCATCATAATAAACTTGCAATTTTTCCCATAATGCTTTACTCTTGGTTCTTATTTCCATTATTTAATCTTTAAAAAAGAAATTACCACTTTTTATTTCTTTAATTGAAAACCCTTGCTGAACATCCCCGTTTTTGTCAAAGGTTATCAAACCAGTTACGCCATTGAAATTCTTCAAAGTATATAGATATGTTTTATAATCCGTGTTATTTGTTGAACAATCAAAAGCAGTTTTCAATGCCAACTTTGTTGCATCATAAACAGAAGCTGCATAAAAATCAGGCAAAGTATTGAACTTTTTTTGATACGCATCAACAAAGTATTTTGTAGTTACTCCAGTGTCTGATGAATTGTAACTACGGTAAGTGTATAGAGTCCCATTCAAAAAATCGCCTAACTTATTTAATAGGTCGTTATCCTCTATCATTGTTGAACCTGTAAATTGAGGTTTGTAATTTTGCTCTTTACATTGACTGAAAAAATCAATCTGTTCTTTTTGAGAAACGATGTAAAGCAAATCTACCATCTCATTTTTTAGTTTATTAATAATGATTCTGAAATCTTTTTGTGTTGGATTATAACCGTTTTCAAAAACGATATTCAAATTCTCGGCTTTTGCACTTTCTATGAAATTTTTCTTTAGCCCAACACCGTAATCATTATTGATATAAATTACACCAATTCTTTTACTTTTGAAATTATTTGCAATATAGTTAGCCATTGATTTGCCTTCAAAAGCATCAGAAACACAAACTCTAAAAATGTAATCACCTGCATTAGTAACATCGGATGCAGTAGAAGTAGGGGCAATTAGAATGATTTTTTTTTCGTTTATTGTTGGTGCAATCCCTAATGTTACACCACTTGCCATTGCTCCTACAACTATTTTGACATTGTCAATAGTGATTAATTTATTGAGTGAAGATAAAGCTACTTTAACATCGGCTTTATCATCTTCTATTACAATTTCGCAATTTAGGTTTTTGTGATTTGTTTTGAATTCATTAAGTGCAATTATCAAACCTTGTTTGCCACTTTCTCCATACTTTGCTAAATCACCAGTCAAAGGTAGTAATGCTCCAATTTTAATCTGATCTGATAATTGTGGTTTTATAGATTTATTTTTACTCCACCACCAATACCCCAAACCTCCTAAAAGAACAAGGGCTAATACTATTATTAAAGTTTTTTTGCTCATATCTCTATATTAAAATATTATTAAAAAATTTGTCGTCAAAAATACTAATTTCTGTAGTATTCTGCACTATATTACCGACTTTTAAGCCAATAATCCTGTTTGCTAAAGGTAAGGCTTCTTTTATTCGGTGTTCTACCATTATTATTGTGGTGTTGTTTTCTTGTTTTATGGCTTGAATCTGTTCCGAAATTCGTTGTATGGCTTTGGGTGATAAACCAGTGAATGGTTCGTCTAAAAGCAGTAATTGAGGTTGGTGCAACATTGCCATTGCTAACACTAATTGTTGTCTTTCGCCTCCACTCATCTTCATTGGGTATCTGTTCCAAAATTCTTTTAAGGTATTAAACTTACTCAAAACCAATTCCAGCCTTTCGGCAAATAGTTTTTTATTATTAAGAGCAAGTCCGCTTATTTCTAAGTTTTCTTTTACAGTGAGTTGTTCAAATACATTGTTTTTTTGTGGTACATAGCAAATTCCTTTTTGCAGTAAGGCACTTGGTTGCGTATTGGTTATTTCATTTTCTTTGAAGTAAACTTTACCTGACCATACTTCTGTAATGCCATAAATTGCTTTTAGTAAAGTAGATTTTCCACTACCATTTGAGCCTATGAGTAAGGCAATTTCGCCTCTTGAAATTTCAAAAGAATTATCAAAAAGCACTTGCTTTTTATCGTAACCCGTATTTAATTTTTCTACTCTTAACATTATAAATAGGCATTTAAAACGATTTCACTTTGTTTCATCTCTGCTATATTTTTAAAATTATGTTTCTGTCCATAAGCCATAAAACAAATACTATCAGCTACTTGGTTAATAAAATCGGTATTGTGTTCTATCAGTAAAATAATTTTGCCTTGCTGTTTCAGTCTTAACAGAATTTCAGTAAGCTGTTCTCTATACACAGGGTTTACACCTGCTACGGGTTCGTCTAACAATAATAGCTGTGCATCATTGGCAACACAACAAGCTAAAGACAATAATTTCTGCTGACCAAAAGAAATATCACTGGCTAAATTACTTTCTACTTCTTCTAAATGAAACTGCTGTATTATTTCTCTGGTTCGTTTCTCCAATTCTATTTGTTGTAGTTTTAATTTATTTGGCTTCAAAATGGCATTATGCCATTTATCAGATAGGTTGTTTTTAAAAGAAAGTAATATATTTTCTTTTACTGAAATGGTGGTTATCAAACGTAAATCTTGAAATGTTCTACCAATTCCAATAAGGTTTCTTTTGTACGGACTGAATTTGGTTATATCTGTTTCATTAAAAATAATATTGCCTGATTGAGGTTTTATAAAGCCGTTTATAATGTTGAACAAAGTAGATTTTCCTGCTCCATTTGCACCCATTAAGGCATAAATATTTCCTTCGGTTAATTCCAAAGAAAAATCATCTATCACTTTTTTAGTGCCAGTATATGAGAAGTTTATATTTATTAATTTTACTGTCATATTCATTTTGTTACAAAAACCAAAGATTATCTAAGCCAAAAGGTGGTACATCCATATTCTCAAAGAAAGGTACTTTTTGGGCTACCATTTCAGGGTAAAGGATTGTTACTGGTATTCCATTTTGCCTTACACTTTTCCAATACATTCTGCTGAATTGATATACTTGGTCTATGAGTTCTTTTATTGTTTCTGTATTGTCAATTATACCTTCTTTGTTGGCACTAAATTTTAGTTTGATAGGAAAGGGTAAGCCGTCTGTTGCTCTTGGTTCTTTTTTAGGATAACGAGTATTGTTGCAAAGTAAATATTCATTATCTCCAATGCTAAGATATGTGCCACTCAGTGGCATCAGTTTTTTATAATCTGTATCAAATATCACAAGGTCTTTGCTTTCTGTTTTATTGATAGTAATAATGATTACAGGTATATCGTCTTCTATTTTTTTTATTTCATCCTCTATTGGTTTGAGTTCTGCATAGGACATTGATTTGTAGAAGTGAATAATCAACCTTTCTGCTTTTTCGTTTTTGGCTTTGAAAGTTCGTATTGCTTTAGCAATAGAACCACCCAAAAGGTCTGGTTGGTTGGCAGGTAAACATTCAAAACCTTTGAAGTGTCCATCATTTGAAAAACAAAAGGCACTGCCTATAAAACGCTGTCCTATTTCTTGATTTTTGAATGCACCTACACCTACTATTAATTCTTTGTCAGGGTCTCTTTTTAATCGCCACGGCACACCACCTAATTTAGCAATAGTGGCTACCGATATAGGTGGAAAGAAAAAGTTGAAATTGTATTGATAGAATTTGTTACTGTCCATAGCTTGGGAAGTAACTCTATGCCTTAGTAATTCTTGCTTTACTAAATAGTATTGTAGCTTGTGTATTGGGTCTTTTTCGTCATTGCCAAATGGTGTAATGTAAAAGGCTATGTAACGACTTTCTGCATCTAATTTGGCATCAAAAAAATGGTCTCTTACTTCATCTATGATAGTATCTACCGAACTAAAAACTATGTTGTTTTTTGTATCTTCAGAAAATAAAAGTCTTGCATAAGTAGTAATGCCCTTAAAGCCTTTTTTCTCACCTTGTAGCCATTGTTTAAGTAGCTTGTATTTTGGTTCATCGTCTTTGTGATAAATGAAAATGAATTTTATGTGCTTACTGGCAGGCAAGGTGCAAGGACCATATTCCCTTACACCCTCGTAAGGATCTTCCCACGGCTTGTCTCCTCCAAAAATTAAGGTGTTCATTTCATCGGAAGTGTGTTTTTCTTCTCCTTCTTGTACCGAAATATAACTTTTAGAAGTAATAGGAATAACAGCCTTAAATTTGTCTGTATTTAGAAATTTAGTAAATAAGCCCTTAATATTTTTTAAATAAGTGTTGTATTTGTGATCGTCTTTGTTGGGTTTAAATTCTACGCCTAAAGGGGCATATAATTCATAACGCATTTTAGGATATACATTTTCTAATTTATAGTATGCTTCATCAGGTAAGCTGTCGTATTTGTATAAACTGCCTTCATATACCACCCAATTGTATAGCTTGGTATCGCAACCTATTTCGGTTACACTCTTTTTGGCTATTTTAGAAATGCCTTCATAGGATATTACCAACTCAGGTGTTTGGGTAATTTTTGCAATTTGAACTTTGATTGTAAAAACAGAATAGCCGGTGTAATTTTCATTATCAGATTTTGTGTGTGTAATCCATATTTCGTTATCGTGTATGAAGTTTGACTTAATTAAATCTACTTTGTCTTTAAAGTAATTGTAAATAAGATAGTTGTAGTAGTGTTTTGCAATGCCTGGACTTATATCAAAATCTATTTCTGTATTTAAGATTGGGTCGGTATCTTCTTGAAAATTGGTATAGAGTTTATGCAGTTTGGCTCTGCGTTCAGCAGGATATTTGTTTAATAAATGTTCTGGTATTTCTTCTTTTTTGATAGGGAAATAACCTTCTTTCTTTTCGGCTATGAAATGAAAAGACTTTTTAGTAACTGGGTGACTAAATTGTAAAACATTTAATATTAATTTCTGACTGCTCACTATATATAATTTAAAACTTACGAATAGAATTTAATGGCAACCCACTATCAACAAAAAATACACTATTCCAAAAATCATTGCTTTTTGCCTTATCTGATTTGTTCCAATTTTTTATATACATATTTTCCAAACTCTCAATACTATGATTGTAGTTGTCTGACGGATTTTGAGCTGGCAACTTGTTTGTATTTTGAAAAACTGAAAAATTTATTAAACCTTTGGATAAAATGGAATTATTACTGCCTAATTTGATTAATTTAAACTCATCTTGAATGATAATTTCAAAACGATAAATATCTACATTATTGGAATGTCTTAACTCAAAGAATAGCTTATCTTTCTTTTTTAGAATAGTTTCAAATTGAATTTTTCTAAGCTCTTCTAACAGCAATATTGCACTCTCAATTTCATTTTTATATTTAGGTACATCATAACTATCGTGACTTGCATCGTTTAATAAGAATTTCCTATATATGTCTAATTGATTAAATTGTACTATATTAAGTTTATTATCAGTAATAAAGTTCTCCATCTGCTGTAGCAACTCTGCAAGGGGTTTTACTTGCCCAAAAGCACCTAACTTATATCTATCAGGTAATATTTGTTTACAAAAAAGTTCCGTTTCTTTTCTTAAATAATTTCCTGCTACTTCATAATTATTGTTTTCCAAATAATACTTTGCACTTGCTAAATAATCCTTTGAATTGTAAATTTTAGGTTTGGTTATTGGTGTTGAAGCATCAGCATAAATTTCTAAATATTTCCAATTGTCTTTATCTGACTTAGTAGTCTGTTTTACTATTTCAAAAAACAACTTATCGTGTGTAAATATTAGCTTTTGAAATTTATCAAAATCTTGTAAGGAAGTCTTCTTTTGGGTGTTTAGAAATGTTTGAATTACTCTGTCTCTATTACCCATATCCAAGCTAATAAGCATATCATCTAAACAAAGAATTTGATAATCTCTATCTTGTAACCGAGTCATTAATGCACCTACTCTAACAGAAATAGCCAACCGAGTTAAAAGTGCTTCATTTAAGAATGAATGTGGTCTTTTTACTGGAATATAAGCTGTTTTTGAGTTGTCGTATAACTCCACACTCATTATTATTTTATAACCGTATGTTTCGTGCCTAACACTATCATAAGTTATTCTATTTGCTATGGGATATTCAATATGTATTTTTAAATACTCTTTTCCATCAAAGAAATGTTCTTTTAAAAAATTATTAGCATTAGATTCTATTTCATATAAAAAGTTAGCTATATCACTATTTAAGTTGTCAATTTCTTCATTATATTCATCAACTTTATAACCCCAAGCCCTTTTAGCACCACCTGAAGAATATGGAACACTTTCTGTTAATTGGTCTATTCTTTCTCTGAAATAGGGTTCATCAGGATTTTCATTAACTCTATAATATGGAAACACATCTTTGTAAAATACATCCCAAAGGTTTATTTCTTGCTTATGTGTTACATTGTAAAAGTTATGCAATAATTTATAGTTGATAAAATCACTGGAAGCATTGGCTATACTTATGTGTTGATTACCTAATGTTTTATTATTTGAAGTAGGTGTGGCATCTATTCGATTTTTTACAATACCACTATTCACATACTCTGTTGTGCCTGGTGTTTGGGTGTAGATAACAGTTTCTAATTCTATGTAGGCATCGTCTGCTTGGTCTGCAAAAATGTTTTTTAGACTATCAAAAGTTTTTTCATCGTTCTCATCAAAATTGACAAAGTATTTATTGACATCTGCTAATGACTTATTACTACTTTGCAAAAAAGTATATAAGCCCCAAAAAATAGAGGATTTACCACTGCCGTTTTCGCCATACACCAATAAATTTTTACCATCTAATTGTATGGTTTCTTCTCCAAAAAAGGCTTTGAAGTTTTTAAATTTTATGCTGTTAATCTTCTTCATTCGGATTTAGAATTTTACCTGCTGTATCAGGACACATCAGGCTGATAATTTTTAAACGATTACGTACTTCGCTTTGTGGCATTGTCCATTTTTGGTGTGTCTCAAATATTTCTCTTGCTTGTTTTTCTTCCCACGGCAAATCTTCAAATGAGTTAATTTCTTTGCGTACAAACTCCAAAATATCCACTTGCTTTTCTTTCATTTCTTTGCCATAAATTAACTCTACCATACAAGCATCAGCAATTTGCTGAATGTAGTGGGCAAGGGCTTTATTATCTAACCTTTGATTTACTGGCTGGTGTGTCTCATTGTTTAAAAACATTAGATAATCACATAGAATTTCAAAAACTTTTTGGTCGGCTTGGCTTATTTTAGGTATAAATAGCTTTCGTACATTTTGAGGTTTTACCTCAGCAAATGTTCTACCTTCCTCTTGGGTATTATTTTTATAAATAAGGTTATTCATTTTGCTATTTAATGCGATTAAAGCATACTTATAGCTAATATCATATTGAGGATTTATTTTGAAAATTAAAATACTATTTAAAACATAATACCCTTTATCATCATAAGTAGCTCTAATACTGTCAGAAGTTTGACGCATTATTATTTTTTCTCCTTCAAATAATTCAGGGTATCTATGCCAATGTAAACACCACCAAGGAAGTGTACCGTTTTTTGTTTCTCTTTTTTGAGATAATTTTTCTTCAAAAGGTTTTAGGTATTCAAATACATTTTTAAGTTTATCTGTATTAGATTTTTTATAAGAATAAATTAAGCAATGTTCTGTATTTTGTATTTTATATTTATCAATTTCACCACCAACTAAAACAGGTTTTAAAATTTCTTCTTCAAATTGGTTTTCCTCTGCAAATTGTTTAGGTATTCTAAAAATTTTATCTCCGCCTGTACTAATACCACTGGCAACCTCTAATGCTATTTCATTAATGGTATAGCTTTTGGCTTCAATATCTTTCATTAACTTAACCCCACTGCTACTTACCCCAATAACCATATCAGGCACATCTTTAATTTCGGAATTGAGCAAAGATTTTTGAGGACTAAAAAAGTCTATTTCTTCAATGCGTTCTTTACGATTGTCGCTATATTCAATATAATATTCTGCTTCTTTCTTTTTTAAGCCTACAAAAATACAAGTAGGCACATCGGCATTTTCAAACGTATTATCGCCTAAGTTTATAACTCTTTTGAGGTAATTGTGATTAATGAGTAATTGCCGTGTTTTGGTATTTTCATTTTGAAATAATAGGTTGTTTGGCACTATAAAAGCTAAAACACCATCGGGCTTTAATAAAGTAAAAGACTTTGAAATAAAGTAATTGAAGGTATCAGGTGTTCGCATATGTACATCGTGAAACATTACTTTATAAATATCTTTTTCATCTTTTGAAAGCTTAGCTCCATAAGGTGGATTGCCTATAACAATATCAAATCCTGAAAATGGACCGTGAAAAACTTCGCTAAAAAAGTATCTAAAATCAAAGGTTATTTTATAAGCACTAAACTGGTTAGCAGTAGTAAGTATTTTTTGTAGATAGAAATTGATTTTTTCTTTTAACTCCGCTTTTCTTGTTGGATTATTTTCTTCAAAGTACAAAAGTTTATACTCCTCAAACTTTTGGTCGGCTGTAACATCTATAACCTGAATACCTTTGAGACTATCGCCCTGCATTATTTTGAAATCTAAATTGGGTAAAGGTTGTGGCACATCTTCATCTACCACTAAACTCAACCAAAAACGAAGTCGTGCTATGTCCACAGCTCCTGCATCTAAATCTACTCCGTAAATACTTTCTTGTATTATGTGCTTCTTTATATCTACTTCATTTGCCTTACCCCAACCTTTATATCCATAAAGCACCACCATTAAATTGAAAATTTCTTGCAATAAACCCATAGGGAAAGCACCTGAACCAATAGCAGGGTCGCATATTTTGAGTTTTTCTAAAATTGAGATTAGTTCGGTTGCATTTTGTTTAGCCCAAATTTCTTCGGAAGGCTCTAAGTTTTTTTGAAGTACAAGGTTAAAAATTGTGGTTCTGTAATTTTCATTGAATTTGGCTGATAAATGCTCTGCTAAACTCTCTTGACACATATAGTGTACTATTTCCTTTGGTGTGTAGAAAGCACCTTTTTCCTTATTGTCTTCCAACAAGTTTTCAAAAATATGCCCTAACATTTCGGGATCAACGGCCACTGTATGTTCGTCTGGTGCATCTTCGTGAATGGTAAAGTTGTATTCGTTGAAAGTTTGGAATAATGCACTAAAAATTTCTTCTGGTAATTTTAATTCATTATAAATTTTGTCTTGACTATCATCAAATAAGCCACCATTTAGGTATGGAAATCTAAATTCTTTTTCAGTATTTTCAGCATTAGGGTCATTAAGTGTTTCAAAAAATAAAGGCACTAACTCTTTTGAATAGAAGTCATTTTTAGATTTTGAAGATTTGAATAAGTCAAATAAATAATCGTGGTTGCCTTCGCCCCATTTTTTATTTTGAGGTACAGCCAACCAACCCTTTTTTTGAATGAAATAGAGAAATACAACACGCCCCATCATTCTTTTTACAAAATCCCTTGCTTCTCTTTCTCTATTATCTGATTTGAAAAGTTTGGCAAATTGAGAGCTTGGTTTATTTAGTTCTTGTTCTGTGTATTTATTTCCTTTTTTTACATATTTTTTACCTGTAAGGAACTGCACAAAATCTTCATAGTATTTCTTATAGTGAGCAAAGAAATCTTTACTTAATTTTTCTACGCTAAATGCTTCTTCAAAATCATTTAGAGTTAAGTATTGAAAAATATTAGACTGTTGTTTTTTAATTAGCTTATCAAATTGAATTGAGGCTGTCAAGGCTTTTTCATTACTTCCAAATAGGTAAGTATAACGCTTAGGTGCAGTTTCTTTATCTTCTATGGTATTGGTTTCCTTGTTTCTTACCTTTCGTTTACTAATATAACTAAAACGCCATTTATCTTCTTGAACAAAAACCACCATTGCCCCTGCAACCTGTTTTGTAAGGTCTTTAATGAGGTTACGCAAACCCACACGGTTACGAGTAAGGTTTACCCCTTTAGTAAGTTGAACTTCAAAAATGCCAATTTTTGTATAATCATCTACGGCATAATGCCCCAATGAATAACACTCGGTATAAAGGTCGCTTTTACCTAATTGTAAGGTATAATCGTCCTTAGCCAATTGGTTATTGGTAAACTGTGTTTGTATGAAGTTTTTCCATACTGTTCGGTTGTATGGGGCTTCTAATATTTCCCGTATTTGCTTTATATCCATTATTTAGTTTCTTTATTAAAAATTTCTACTAATTGGTGTAGTTTATTGGCTAAGATTTTCTTATCAATCAATTTGGTTTCGTAATCGGCAATAATAGTTGGGCTTGTATTGCGAGCCATTGCATATTCTACCACTTCTGTATCTTTTCCTTTGCAAAGCAATATGCCTATACTTGGATTTTCGGTTGGTCGTTTTACATCCCTGTCTAAGGCTTCTAAATAAAAATTGAGTTTTCCCAAAAACTCGGGTGCGAAGTCTTCAATTTTTAATTCAAACAATACCAAGCATTGTAAATCTCTATGGTAAAAAAGCAAATCGGTATAATAATCTTTATTGCCCACTTGTAACCTGTATTGGTTGCCCATATAGGTAAATCCTTTGCCTACTTCTAAAATAAATTTCTGTAGGTTGTGTATGATTGCTTTTTCAAAATCTTTTTCGCTGTGGCTTTCAGGTAATTGTAAAAATTCAAATATGTTAGGGTCTTTGAAAAGGTTTTGAGGTAGTTGGTTTTGTAGCATAGAAGTTATTTTTTGTTGTTCTTTTGAGAGCATTGTTCTTTCAAAAGTGGCAGTTTTTATTTGTCGTCTTAATTCTCTCATTGTCCATTTTTCGGCTACTGCACTCATTATATAAAATAATTGTTCTTCTGCTTTTTTGCAGGTAGATAATATTTCTAAATGATTTGTCCACAGTAGTTTTAAGAGTATATTTTCAAGAAATTTTGAATGTTCTTGAAATTGTGTCGGCAGTGCCGACATATTTGAATTTTCAAGGTTTGGTAAAAGTGTCGGCACTGCCGACACTTTTATATCTTCTTTATTATCAATGTGTTGTAATTGTGTCGCTGGTAGCGACCCTTTTGGGTAATTTATTGAAAGCCATAATAAAAAGCATTCAGATTGAATGTTGTAAGTTTCATAAAACTGTTTCATTCTATATAAACCTCTACGATTAAAGCCTGATAATTCGGGTTGTTTTGAGGCAATGAAATTGGCTAATTCTTGTACAGTGTTTTCGCCCCAATTACCTTCTTCCACTTTTTGAGATACTACTTTACCCACATTAAAATAAAGTAAAACTAATTTTGCATTTGCTTTAGCAAATACACGACTACGAGCCTCTTGTATTAATAAGAGTATTTGCTCAAAATCTAAATTTGTATTTTTATTTAACTGCATCTATATAAAAGTTTCTGAAATGATAATTTTAGGCTCTATTGGTGCTATTTCTTTTTTAATCTTTCGCTTTATTTTGGTGGTGTATTTCTGTGCCAATTTTATCAATTCTCTTTCTAATTTATAAGCATCAGCCTCGTTTCGTAATTTATACACTTCGTTGGTGAGGTTGGCATACGTGCCATTTTTTAGTAGAGGTAAAAGGTTGTTAGCACTTTCTTTACTTTCCTCAGTAATTAAGGTATCTGCTAACCAATTGCTTAACCTGTTAACAGCAGTTTGTGTTCTTACATCAATATTATCGTCTTTACCGCCTACCATTTCAGGAGTTGTAATATCTCTTTCAAACTGTTCTAAAATGTGATTGATTTGCTTATAATGAATTTCGGGTATTGGCAAAATACCTTCTTCTAACTTTTGAGCTTCAAAAATTTTTACAGCTTTTTCAAAGGGTAAAGGATATGACTTTCCTTGACTATGCACATAGATATTTTTATATTCTCCATTTTTTACGAAGGCGATACTATTTTCGGTATCTTTTGATTTACGAATACAACGAATTTTTAAAGGCATTTTTTGAATGCGTTCAAATTCTTCTTTGTTATTATTTTTAAAAGTGCGTAAGAAATCTAAATATTGAGTTCTAATATCAATATCTTCATTTTGTTCTGGATTAAACATCGTCCATTGATCTATAATTTCCTGTAAGGAATATATTTTATTATCTTCACCATAGGCACTATGGCTACTTTGTAGCTTACCTAAAGAGCGGTTTTTTAAATTGATACGATTATCTCCCTCTGCCGAAGGTAAAAAGTTGAAGTTATATATATACTTAGCTTCAGTACCGATACGATTAATACGCCCCAAACGCTGAATGAGTTTTGTAGGGTTCCACGGTGTATCATAGTTTACAATAACATTTGCCCTATGCAAGTTGATACCTTCTGCCAATACATCGGTGGTTAAGATAATATCAAAATCATATTTAAACTTGCCTTCAAAATTAGCATCAAAATTTTCTCTAATAGTTTCAAAATCTCTATTTCTATTCTCGGCAGTTATACTTAATATTTTTAAGTTAGTTTCTTTTTCTATTCTGCCATTTAGATAATCTAATGTATCTACACTCTCTGTGAATATTACTAACTTTCCTAACTCGTTTTTATCTTTATTGAAATAATTTTCATTTAATTGTTTCAAAAACTCTTCCCATTTAGGGTCATTATTTCCATCAATTATTTTCCACTGTTCATTTAATCGGTTTAAATGTTCAAAATCTCTTGTAAGACCATCAATGAAAGAAATATTCTTATCCGTTCTTGCAAAATCTTTTTGTTCAAAGGTTCTATTTCTCGGATTAAATTCGTCATTTTTTTTTAACATCTCAAATTCTATTTCTTCATCCGTGAACCCTTTATCCATCATATCGGTAATAGAAATAGTTGTATCTGGTGCTATATGTACTTTGTTGTTATTGTACATTTCTATCATATAACCTGTAGATTTGGTAATTTTATCCAAAGA
>JACJXU010000017.1 GCA_020636475.1 Chitinophagales bacterium
GTTCGCAATATTTTTTATTATATTAAATAAACATAAAAATGTTCATTTTAATTTGCGTTCACAATTATTTTTATTGCATTTGAATAGTCTTAATATAATCCATATTGATTACGCTGGTAGCGGCATCGTTGAGATTTTCAGATTTATATGTATCCTTGAATACCAATTTGGTTTCGCCTACTTGTATAATATCGCCATCGCGCAGATACACTACTTGTTCTTTGGGCAAGCGTTCATCAATACCATTTACAAAACAGCCATTGGTGCTGGGTTTGCCGGAAACTTCGCCATCGTCTTTGAGAATATACACAAATCGATGTAAAAAATCTTTGCGTACCTCTATGCCGCAATGCACGCGACTTATATATTTATCTTTTTCTATAGAAATATCCGCCGGTCTGTTTTTGTCGGAGCGACCAATTATGTTTGTACCTTCAAAAAGCTCAAAAGAGTGCGAGGCTTTGTTTTCGGTGTGAACTACTAACCATCCGGCAACTATTTTCCCTTTTTTGTCGGGATTTTGATTGAGCTTGAGAATAATTTTGTTGGTAGTGTTAGTTTCGTGCTGAATTACAGGCACATCCGTTGGCTTGGGAACTTCTTCTTTTTCCTTTTCCACGGGTTTTTCGATTGGTTTTTCTTTAATTTTTGCTTCTACTTGCAACACTTTGGGCGTTGACGGGGTTGAAGGTGGGGTTTTATCTTGTTGAATTTTTTCCAAAACGCTGGGTTTGGGCGAGCCAATTAGGGTTTCTAACTTTTGGAGCAGCTCTTCGCGGCTTTTTTCCGGCGGAGCAGTTGCTTTTGGCAGTGGTTTGGGTGCAGAAGTTTCCTTTTTTTCAGGTGCTTGTTTTTTTTCTTCGGCAGGTAAATTGCCTTCTATTATTAACTCTACTTGTTGAAGTCCGTTTTTTACCTTGTCTTCAATTTTATCCACTTTTTTATGAATGTCTTTTATCAATTCTTCATCTAAAACATCCGGTTTTCCATCAATAAATTTTTTCAGTGGATAATTGCAATGTTCACAACGATAGGCTGGAGCACTAACTTGTGTAACTCTTTTGCAGTTGTAACAATTTATTTTATGCATACAAATTATTTATAATCATTTAAAATATATTTAACCATGAGTTGTACTACCATATCGTGGTCTTCGGCTTTGGCAGTTTCCATAAGTTGTTTGCCTGCTTTGGGGTCGTGTGGTCCGCCGCATTTACCATTAAAAAGCAAAAAACCATAAAAAAACTTCGCTTCGGTATCCATATTTTGCACGGGAACTTGATGAAAATAACGATAACTTTCGGGATAATTGCGGCTTTTAAAAGCATTTTTCCCTCTTTCTAAAGTTATATTAGCAATTCCATTGTTGGGATTTCCCCTTGGTTTTTGAATTTCAAAATCATTTACATAGGGTTTTTCCGCTTTAGGCGTAGGCAATTCCTTTTCCGCTTTGTACAAAACTTGGGGTTGCAAAATTTTGGTTTCTTCTTTCGGTAGCGAAGTCTCTGCTTGGGTAGCGGTAATTTTTTCTTTGGGAATAATTTCCGTAATGTAGGTGTCGGTACTTAGTTTGGTTTCGGTTTCGCTAACGCGCGAAGGTTGTTTTTCAAACAAATCAATCAGTTCTTGTGCCGTTTTTACTCTTTCGGAAGCATTTTTTTTCAAACAAAGACGCACGAGCGTATCAAACGGATTGGGCAGTTGGGTATAGTCAATTTTTAAATCGCTAAACAAAATATTGCTCAGGATTTCTTCATTGCTAAAACCCGTAGAACGATTGCCAAAAGGCGTATGGTGTACCAACATTTCATATACAATTACGCCCAATGCCCACAAATCCACGTTGGTATGCAACTTATTGTCAATGCCAAACTTGCGGGTGTTAAACTGCTCGGGAGCCATGTATTCTACACTTCCCAAAAGTTGGGTTGAGGCTCCTGTATCTTCGTGGCTCAGTTTTTTGCTAATTCCAAAATCGGCTATTTTTGCCACCATTTTTTGCTCAACATGAGCCAACAAAATATTTTTGGGTTTCAAATCTCTGTGGGCAATGCCGTGTTTGTGCAAATAATCTAAGCCATACAAAATATCCAAAACGACCGCTTTATAGGTTTCAATATCTTTTTTATCATAAATAGCCGTGATATCGCCGGCATCGGCATATTCCATAATTCCCACCTGAATTTGCTCTTTTTCCCCTAATCCGTTAAAAGACTCAACTATGGTTGCATCGTAATAGCGAATTAGATTTGGATGAATGAGGTCTTCCATGCGGTTTATTTCACTAATAATATCGTATTTTTCCGACCAAACGCCATAGTAGAATTTTAGGGCTACCGTACGTTTGCGAAATTTATCGTAGGCTTTATATACCTTCGAGAAGCCTCCCTTCCCTATCAAATCGGTTTGGGGATTGAATTCATAACGTCTTTTAAAATCTTCCATACGTTTATTTCAAACTAAAGCTGTATATTTACTGCATGTTATTGTAAAAATAAACCATTTATGCAAAAATGGTCTAAACAGTAATAGGCGACAACAAAGTATAAAGTGTGCTTAATATCGTGCCAAAATAGTAAATTTGTTGTACACTTTTGTAAGTTTTTAATATTAATCAAACATTTTTTAAATTAAACGTAAACATGAAGAAATTAATTTTAACACTAAGCTTTATTTTGACATCGTCTTTTGTTTTTGCGCAAAAAGATGATTTCGAAGTACCGAGTTTTCAGATAGATGAAGTTCAAAAAGATATGAGTAAAGGATTTCAGTATGGCTTGTTGGTAGAGATGCCGGACATTGAATTGAAGGATGCCGAAAAAAGTTGGAAAAGCGATATGAAAGACCGCAAAGCCAAAGTGAATAGCTCGCGGGGTGAAACTTCCGCTTTGGGTTCGAGTATTCTGAATATCAGCCGCAACAAAATGGATGTGTATGCTATTTTCGACCGCTCTAACGATGTAACTACCCTCACGGCATTTTTTGACTTGGGCGATAATTTTATCAACTCAACCGATACGCCGGAAGAATACGAAGCTGCCCGCAATTTTGTACACGACTTTGCGGTGTTGATGGTAAAACAAAAAATTGAAGGAGAATTTGATGCTGCGCAAAAAGAATTGAGTAAATCTGAAAACAAATTAGAAAAACTGAAAAAAGAAAATGATAACCTCCACAGCGATATAGAAAAATATAAAGAAAATATTATAAAAGCAGAAAAAGATATAGAACAAAATGAGGTAGAACAAAATGAAACAGAAAAAGAGATTGACAATAATGAAGATATTGTTAAATTTATAAAATCAAAGTTAGATAAATTTAAATAATAATAAAAAATATAGCACATATACAAAAAGCCGTTCCGAATTTTGGGGCGGCTTTTTTCGTATGGTACTTTTTACACAATGTAATAAAGCTTCGTCGTGAAGCAGATTATGTATTGTTTTTATTATACATTAAAATTTTTAATAATACTAAACACTGCTCGTGCTATTTTTCATTTTTCGACAAAACATGTCCATGTTGATGCAAAAATGGCTTACAACAAACATTTGGGCGTTTTTTAAAAATATATCCTAACTACTATATAAGTAAAAACAATTCCCAAAAAAATACTCAACGCAAAACCAATTTTGAAAAAGTCGGAAAACTTGTACTTTCCTATACCATATACCAAAGCATTGGTTTGATAACCGATGGGCGTAAGAAAACTCATGCTCGCCGCGAACATTACCGTTGCCAACAAAGGCTTGGGTGAAAGATTTAGGTGGTTGGCAATAGAAATAGCGATAGGAGCTAAAAGTATTGCCGTGGCATTGTTGGACATGATGTTGGTGAGCAAAGTAGTGATAACGAACAAACTGCCGATGAGCCAATAGGGTTCGGTGTGTCCCAAAGTGCTGAGGTAGTGATCGACAAATACTTTGCTGAGACCTGTTTTTTCTACTGCCAAGCCCAAAGGCAATATGCCGCCCAACATAAAAATTACATTCCAGTCCATTTTTCTATAAATATACTTGGCTGAAATACAGTTGGTTAGAATTAGCAACAAACAACCGAAAGGACCTGCCACTTCTAAAGGAAGGATTCCCATTGTGGCAATAACAATAACCGACACTACAATCACCACCGAAAGAAAAAGTTTGCTCCGGCGAAAATTATCTTTCTTTATTTTTTCCAAAAGAATAAACTCCGGCGAATTTGAAAACTTTTCCAGACTTTTTCGCCGCGACTCCAAAAGCAAGGTATCGCCAAACTGAATTACTTCTTTTGCCAGTTCTTGGCTATTAATTTCCATATTGCGGTGACGAATTGCTAAGGGAATGGAGTTGAACAAGGATTTGAAATCAATATCACTCATTTTTTTTCCCAGCAAAAACGAATTTGTGCCGATAATTGCCTCTACAATAACCGTTTCTTCCGAGGTAAGTTCTTTATCGTCAAGGGTTTCGCCCGTATATACTTGCACGCCGGGCGTTCCGCGCAGTTTTATAATATTCTCGGCATTAGTTTTTATAATCAAGGTATCGCCCACGCGAATACGCACATTGTCGCTGGGAAGCCACACCTTATCTCCTTCTACCCGCATTAGTTCCAACACATCTACATGATACCTTTTATATAAATCGGTGTTATCCAGACTTTTATTCAGCCACTCACAGTTTTCGTTAATGGTAATACGCACCAAAAATTTCGACAAATCGTAGTCGGTGGTCAGTTTTTCGGAATCGGTACGTTTTGGCAAAAGCCACCTGCCAAGAGTGAGCATATATAATAGAAATATCGCAAAAAGCACTGCTGCAATGCCCGAAAACTCAAAAATATGAAAGGGTTCGCCGTATTTTTCTAAGTAAATACTACTTACCAATACATTGGTCGAAGTGCCGATAAGGCTTAAAGTTCCGCCAACAATGGCAGTAAACGACAATGGAATAAGCAAGCGCGAGCTACTAATGCCTGCAATTTTGGAAAGGCGCACTACTACGGGTAAAAATATCGCCACAATTGCCGTATTATTCAGAAATGCCGAGCTAATGCCTACAATTATTAATATAATAATCATCAGTTTGGCTTCGCTCCTAATATCGAACTGTTCTAAAAATTCGCCCATTTGATGGACGGCTCCAGTACTTTGGAGTCCTAAACTAAGTACCAAAAGCGAAAAAACGGAAACCGTAGCTACATTATTGAAACCGGAAAACCCTTCTTGCGGCGTGAGTACGCCGGAAATAATGAGCAAAACAAGAATCAATGATGAGGTTACATCGGAGCTAATCCATTCTGTAACATAGAGAACTATTGCAATTATTACAATCGCCAAAACCCAAATCATTGCTATATCTAAGCCAAAAAGCATTTTAAGCCAAATTTTTCATGTTAAATTCGGGTTTAAAGTAGTAAATTTTAAGTATTTCAACCTAAAATTAAGGTATAATGATAGAAATAATTTTTCTATTTAACATAATTATTATTATCGGAGAGAATTTCGTGCCCCAACTTATCGCGCTTGGTAGCAAGGTACTGTTCATTGTGCGGATTTGGGCAAACTTCGATAGGCACATTTTCTACAATTTCCAAACCATAACCAATAAGCCCTACCCTTTTCTTGGGATTGTTGGTCATAAGTTTCAGTTTTGTTACTTTCAAATCGCGCAAAATCTGTGCACCAATACCGTAATCGCGCTGGTCTTTCTTAAAACCCAAAGCCAAATTTGCTTCTACCGTATCTTTTCCTTCTTCCTGTAGTTTGTAGGCTTTAAGTTTATTGAGCAAACCAATACCTCTTCCCTCTTGGTTCATGTATAATAGTACGCCCTTGCCTTCTTGTTCAATTCGGCGTAGTGCTTCGTGCAACTGGTCGCCGCAGTCGCAGCGCAAAGAACCGAGAATATCGCCCGTTACACAAGAAGAATGTACACGGCAGAGAACAGGCTCATCTTCACTCCATGTTCCTTTTATCATAGCTAAATGGAGTTCATTGGTATGCAACTCGCGATAGGCTTTCAAGGTAAATTCGCCGTATTTTGTCGGCATTTTCACAGCTACTTCTTCTTTTATCAATCTTTCATTTTCTAAGCGATACGCCACCAAATCTTTAATAGAAATTACCTTTAATTGGTACTTCTGCGCTATTTCCATCAGTTGTGGCAGCCTTGCCATTGTGCCATCTTCATTTAATATTTCCACCAAAATTCCAGCAGGTTCAAAACCCGCCAAACGCGCCAAATCAATAGCCGCTTCGGTGTGCCCGGTACGGCGCAACACGCCTTCTTCCTTAGCTTTTAGGGGGAAAATATGTCCGGGGCGACCCAAATCGGAAGGTTTTGTATTCGGGTTAATGAGTGCTTGTACGGTTTTGGCGCGGTCGTGTGCCGAAATGCCCGTAGTGCAGCCGTGTCCCAGCAAATCTACCGAAATAGTAAAAGGTGTTTCGTGCAAAGAAGTGTTTCTGCCCACCATCAAATCCAAATCCAACGCCTGACAGCGCGATTCCGTAAGTGGCGCGCAGATGAGTCCTCTGCCGTATTTTGCCATAAAATTGATAACTTCAGGGGAAACATTGGCGGCAGCAGTAATAAAATCACCTTCATTTTCACGGTCTTCATCATCTACTACAATCACTAATTTTCCGTCTTTTATATCTTCTATCGCTTCGGGAATAGTATTCATTTTTACCATACTATTTATCTGATTTTTAATATTTTACACAATTTTATTAAACTAAAGATTTATAAACATTCTCAATCTTTTTAGCCAAATTTTCCCATTTATAATTTTCTTCAATCCATTGGCTTGCATGGTAACAAGTTTGCATCATAAGTTGTTTATCTGACAACAGCGAAATAATGTTATTGGCAAAATCGTCTGCCGAATCGGCTAAAAAGAAATGTTCTTTGTCGGAAGCCGCTATTCCTTCTGCGCCTACGCTGGTACTTACTACACATTTACCTTGGGCAAATGCCTCTAAAATCTTAATCCGCAAGCCGGAACCGGAAAGCAAAGGTACTACCATAAGCGAAAAATTACAGTAATACGCGTCTATATCATTAATTTCTCCGTGAAAAACAATCTGCGGATATTCTTTAAAGTTAAAATCGGCAGGAGGATTTTTTCCGGCAATATGAAATTCCAAATTCGGTAATTTCTGCCATACTTTTGGCATCACTTCTTGCACAAACCATTGTAGTCCGTCACGATTGGGCAGCCATTCTAAGCTGCCTAAAAAGCCTATTTTATTGGTAACGGGTGGATTTAAAGGCGGAACAAATTTATTTACGCCGGGCGGAATAGCATAAACTTTCTGCGGAGCAGTATTTTGCCGAACATAATTTGCATCTACCTCCGTAAGTGTTATTACGGCATTGTATTGGGCAAAGGCTTGTTGTTCAAATGTTTTTATTTGCCGGCTTAAAATTTTTAGATACGTTTTTAGCAAAAAATTGCTTGTGGTAGAAGCTGTTCGTTCCCAAATTTTATGTTCAATATTGTGCGCGCGCAATACAAGCGGAATATTGGAATGTTGTTTTATTTCACTTAAATAAACACTCAAATAAACACTTTCTAACTGTATGATTTCAAATTTATTATGCTTAATGACATATAAAATTTTTTCCAACATTTTTTCGCTATAAAAACGCTGCACTAAATAATTTTCTTGCTGTAATAATGCTTTAAACGCACCGCTTTTGCTTATGTTGGCAGCGATGTCTATGGCTTCAAAATTCGTGGCTAAAGGAGGAAGTTGCTCAACATTTTGGTAGTGCTTTTTAGTGTTGAGTGCCAATAAATATACTTGGTGATGCAGTGCTTCTAAGTGGTGAGTGAGATAGTATGTGGCAATATTGCCACCATCGTTTAAAGGATACGGAATTCTATTACAAATTTGAAGTATATGCACCGCACAAAGATACAATCAATTATAAGATTGCAACAATTTTGCGATAATTTGGGCAGAATTATCCCACGAAAATAGCTTTAGTTGCCGGTTACCTGCTTGTATTAAGTGCTGGCACTGCGTTTTTTCAGTAATTATTTCACACATCGCGGCTACAATAGCATCAATATCCAATGGATTTACTAAAAGAGCGGCTTTTCCTACTACTTCGGGCATAGCGGAAGTGTTGGAACTAATAATGGGAACATTTGCCGCCATCGCATCGACCAGCGGAATACCAAAACCTTCAAAAAGTGGCACAAACAGCAAACATTCGGCAGCACCTAAAATATAAGGCATCTGATTTTGTGGCAAGTATCCGGTAAAAACAACCGATTTGTGGTGCAACATATTTATAAAGGCTTCCTCCATTTCGGTATCCCACCACCTTTTGTTTCCTACTATAAGCAATTTATGCTCTGTTTGATAGGTCGTCTTAAACTTATCGAATGCTTGTAATAAGCGGGCTATATTTTTACGAGGAATAAGTGTGCCTATAAAAATAAAGTAGGGTTTTCCCTGCGTATAGCGTTTTCTTACATTGTTCTTTTCTTCTTCCTGCAAAGGGCGATAGGCATCACTTCTGCCATTGTAGGCTACCGTTATTTTTTCTGCGGGAATCTGCAAGCTGTTTACAATATCATTTTTTGAAAAATTGGAAACCGTTATAATATGGTCTGCTTTGAGGAGATTTTTGACGAAGTAGTCTAAAAACAATTTTTTATACACTTCGGGAAACGCCTGCGGATAGTGCAAAAAATTGAGGTCGTGTACTACCGGAATTTGTGGTATGTTGAGATTGGGCGAAAGAAAGCCATCGGGTGAGAAAAAAATATCCGCTTTTTTTAATCTTACACTAAGCGGTATGGCATAGTTAAACCATGTTTTTATCAGCAAGGGATGGCGCGTTGGCGGCGGCACACGCATATACTGTACGTTGGGGCAAAAAATATAATCTTGCTCCTCTTTCCGGTCGAAAATAAACAGGAACTGTTGCGCTGCCATGTTTACACAAAGACGCTTTAAAATTTCTACCGAAAACTGCCCGATACCGTCTAAATTCTTCTTCTGTAAAAGGCGCGTATTTACCGCTATTTGCAAAATATTAAATTTATTTACTATATAATCTACTCTTTTTCAAAAACAATATAAATTTTTCTATTTAACATAAAAATAATTATAACCAAACACTATATCATCTTCTATGGCTTTTTTTCCGAGATTTATTTTTTGCCAATCTGCATTTACTTGTAGTATTTGCCAGTCTTTTTCAGCCTTGTTTTTGTACCAAAACGGCATCGAAAAATCGGCAACATCTGCTTTCCACCGATAGTATAAAACCAGATTTTTTCCTTCGTTTTTGTAATAAAAATCGAATTCCGGAACGGTAGCAAAATCTAAATACTGTATAAAAATCGGACGCAATGGCATAGCCGATTTTTGGCAAAAATAATCAATTATTGTATCGGCATGTATTGTTTGAAATTTATAATCATTCGCCAGTCCATAAATCATATTCCACCACAGCTCATCCTTGTTTACTACATGCCGAAGCGTGTTTAAAAACAAGGCTCCTTTTACATACATATCGCCACTTCCTTCGTTGTTTACACCATATTGCCCACGCATCGGCACGTCGTTCAGCAAGCGATATTTGCTTCCGTTTATGTACTCTATCGCTTTTTGATAGCCGTACAAACATTCTATATAAAAAGACTCGGCATAAGTGCAAAAGGCTTCGTGTATCCACAAATCCGCCAAGTCGGCGCAACTCACACTATTGCCCCACCATTCGTGAATAGTTTCGTGGAGCATAATGTAATCGAAAGTATAGCCCTGCTGCGACAAATCTCTGCCCAAATAGCCGGGTTTATATTCATTTCCCCAAGCTATCGCGCCTTGGTGTTCCATACCCAAATAAGGCGTTTCCACCAAAGCATAGCCGTCATTTTCAAAAGGATAATATCCCAGATAGTGTTCCAAACAATGTAGCATAGGTTTTATTTGCCCGAAATGATGCTGTGCTTTCTCGTAATTATATGCCAAAGGATAAAAATCGAGTTTCAGCGAACTGTTATCTGCCGTTCTATACAAGGTGTCGGCAAAATGTGCATATTTTCCAATATTGAGCGTAATGTTGTAATTATTAATCGGATAACTCACATGCCAAGTGCTTTTAACTTTATTGTTGGCGGTATTTTTTTGCCGTAGCTCTCCATTCGCAATACATTCCAACGGATAGGGAACCGTACAAGTGATAGTACAGCTATCTGGCTCATCACTCAAATGATCTTTATTGGGCCACCAAATACTTGCGCCTATCCCCTCGCAGGCTACTCCAATCCAAGGATTTCCCTCTGCATCTTCGCGCCATACAAAACCGCCGTCCCAAGGCGGATTATTCGCAATTGTTGGTTTACCGTGATAATAGATAATTATCGAAGACTTGTTTTGTAACTCAATTTCCGGCAATGTAATCCATATTACATCATTTTCTCGGACAAATATCAAAGGAGTTTCTTTCCAAAAAATACTGTCTATTATTAAATTTCTGTGTGCATCAATTTGTAGTAGCTTTTCATCTGTAATTTTCTCAAACAAAATTTCAACTGAACCGACTATGATAGAATCTTGCGGAAAAACTTCTACATCCAAATTGTAAAATAACACATCAATATTCGACCGGAAAGGAGATAAACTTCCTCTAAGCGAATCTAAACGCGAGAATATCAAATCTTGCGCAGAAATAGTATAGCAAGACGCTAACAGCAGGACAAAAAGCATGCTGCCAAATTGACAGTATATTTTTTTAAAGTTCATAATCATTTACTTTAATTATTTTTTTACAATTCATTGATTTATAACATTTTACAATATAGTATCAAAGTTTTAATTAACATTACACTATTTAATAATACATTAAATAGTCTTTAAAAAATACTCTTCATAAAGATACTAAACCTTATCGACAATTTCACCAATCGGGGCTATTTTATTCTTTGATTATGGTTAATTTCCTTAATACTTAATTAAGTTAAACATTAAAGTTAAAATTTACTTAATAATATTTATTGCGTTTTTAATTAATTATTAATTTCTTAACTTTTTTATTTTTAATTTAATTTTTATTTATTAATTTTACAGCTATTAACTTAATTATAATTAACGGTACTATGAAAGATGTTATTAAGCAAAAGTTTTTAGAAGCCTTTTATTACCTGTATGATAGGCGATATTTTAAAAATAAAAAAAGTTTTGCAGAAGAATTAGACATTACGCCTCAATTTCTTAGTCAATTATTAAACGACAAAACCCCTATTCCATTGGATTTACTGTCTAATTTCTTTAATAAATACCCTGTGAACCCGGGGTTTTTCTTTAAAGGCGAAGCCAATATACTATTGCCTGATGCAGTACATCCGATAGAACAGCAATGGGACATGAAAGGAAATAATGCTACTAATGCTACAAGTACCGGAAGTCAGGTCGTAAGCAACACAAGTAGTATGGGGAATTATATGGACGAAATGCCTCCAAGCAACTTCCCCACTACGCCAAATACTGCTATTACTAACGATTTGGATTTTGAAATAGCCAGAGCATTGGAAAACTCCGCAAAGGCTCACTTGGAACTTGTAAACATAATTACCCAGTGGCGTGGAAAATTTAAGCGATAAATCTTCTCAAAAATACTCGGTAGGAATTGCCGTAGATACCGGATTGGGGAATTTTATTTTAAAATATCCCTTGCTAAAGCTATTGCAAAACGATAAAAATATTGCCAAAATATACTTAATTTCAACCAATATTAACTTAATTAATCAAATTATTAATTATTTTAACTTAAGTGGATTAATTTACATTAACTTAATTAGCATTAACGATTCTAATATTAAGTATTTACTTTTACCTTTTGATTGTATGCCGCACAATTATCTTATAGCATCTTATAGAGCCAAAATAAATACACGCATTAAACATCAAAGTTTCCCTGAAAATAATATTGTCTCCAAACTTCGCCATATCCGACAGACCAGTTTTTACCCTAACACCACTTATGTTCCACTTTTGGCATCACGACATGAAACTGACTTAAATTTAGACCTTGGGGAAGCCTTACTTAAAAAATCTATTGTTCGGGATAATACAGTAAAACTCCATGTAAACACCGACAAATCTGTACTCGAAAAATTTGGCATCCCCTACCCTTTTGTTGTATATCAAATGGGGGGAGCAAACGGCACATACAGTGCGAAAATTTGGCATCCTGAAAACGCTAAACAAATTATTGATGGCATCAATAATGAACTGCACCTTCCGGTTGTACTTTTGGGAGATAGTGGTGATAAAAAACAATTAGTGCCTTACTTAGATAATTTGCCTAAAAAATGCATAAACCTTATCAACAAAACCACCCTTGCCGAGGCAATTCAAATAATTAATGCCTCAAGTTTGGTTATTGCCCATGATTCAGGGTTGATGCACATAGCCGATGCACTTTCAAAACCATTAATTGCATTGTATGGCCCAACTGACATAGCCCGCACCCGACCACTAAAACAGAGTTCCCAAATTGTTGTCTCCCAAAATGAGTACACACAAATAATGTATAATTTTAATTGTACCGAAGCAGACTTAGAAAAAGAAAATACAAATTTCAAGATTATGTCGGGATTGAATATAGAAACAGTTTGGCGTGCCGTTCAGGAAGCAATTAATAAAAATTTGTTGTAATATTTATTATGTTAAATAAAATAATACAACTTCAAGGTATTTTTCATTTTTCCCTGCGGTAAAAGCAACCAATCATAATTTTCTTTAATATATTATATTTATTTATAATACAAATAGCTACTCCCCTCATTTTGCCCTATTAAGTAAAATTTACGACATATCTAAAGAAAATCAATTATACGTAAAAATAAACTAAATAAATTTATTATATAATTTTAATGTATTTTTTGAATTATTTGTACTTCCACAACTCCCACCAAGGCACGAATGGTTTATCGTGATGTTCAAAATGATATCCAAAAAAATAACAACTCAAAAACGCCCAAAGGTGATTTCTGCTTTGTGTGCGAGATTTATGTATATTGTTGGGTAGTGGATGTGGATTATGTGGCTGATATGTACCAAAATAAAATAATTGCGATGTACTCATAATCGCCGGAACAATCCAGAATATTATTAATATCCTACCATCTACAAAGATTTTCAAAATATTAAACGCAATGGCATATCCTATTATTTGTTGCAAACTAATATATTCTTTTAAAAAACTACCATACCAAGCGAATATATTTTCATTGCTAAAATCGGGGTCTTTGTCGGTTGCAACAAATTGATGGTGCAAGTAATGTTTTTTCTTTAATTTATCGAAACTAAAGAAAGCATATAAATTAGTACAAATAGCTCCGATAAAATTATTGACTCTTAAAAAATGTGGCGCGAGTGTTTGGTGCATAGCATCGTGTGCCGTAATGAACAATCCGGTGAAGAGTTGTATTTGTAAAAAAAAATTAATTATGTTAAACAGACGAATAGCTGTCCAATCCTTAGAAAATATGTAATACAAATTCCCGCACCAAAGGAATATGATAATTAGCGCAATGCTTATTCCGATAAGGTCTTTTTTTGTTTCCTTATTTTTCATCTTTTGGCGATTTTTTTATAAATGCAATATTTCTTTTTAGTCCCGCATATTTTGTTCTTTTAATGGCGGACTTTTTAAATAAGACAGAAAACATTGTTTCTGTTAGCAATTCCCAATCTTCATTTTTCATGTGTATTAGTTTTTCGTCGGGCTCAAAAGCGACTTGTTGATGTGGTTTGGCAAATTTGTTCCAAGGGCAAACTTCCTGACAAATATCACAACCAAAAATCCAGTTTTCCATTTTATTGCCAAACACTTGTTCGGAAATTTGGTCTTTCAGTTCGATAGTAGCATAGGAAATACATTTTTCTGCATTTAACCAATAAGGTGTAAGAGCTTCCGTAGGACAGGCTTCGATACAACGCTGGCAGGTTCCGCAATAATCGTGCATCGGATTGTCGGGAAGCAAGGGCAAATCGGTGAGAATTTCTGCCAAAAAATAATACGACCCTGCTTTGGGATTTATCAACATCGTGTTTTTGCCTTGCCAGCCTAAACCGCTTTTTTTTGCCCAAGCTCTTTCCAAAACTGGCGCACTATCTACAAAATATCGGGCGGATATTGCACCTATTTTTGCTTCTATTTTTTGAACAAATTCTTTTAATATTTTTTTTATAACAAAATGATAATCCTCTCCATACGCATAACGAGAAATTTTATATGTATTCGACAACTGTTTTTTGGTAGGAAAATAATTGTACATCAAACTAATTACGGAACGCGTACCTTCGTGTAATTTTCGCGGGTCTAAACGCATATCGAAGTAGTTTTCCATATACTGCATTTGCGCATGTTGTTTGTTTTTTAGCCATTTTTCTACTAAAGGCGCATCTTCTTCCAAAAAGTCCGCCACGGAAATGCCTACAAAATCGAAACCTAATTCTGCGGCAATTTGCCTCACTATCTGTGTATTTTGGGCAATAAGAGAATTATTCATCGGGTAAATAAATAAAAAAATCCGCAATTTTCATTGCGGATTTTCTATACAGTCTATTTATAGCAACATTTTAAGCAGTTGCCGAGCTGTTTATACTTATTTTGGCAAAGCCCTTATCGTCAAGATCTATCAAAATATTATCTCCGGGCTTGAGTTTTGCAGCTAGAATTTCCTCTGCCAGCGGGTCTTCTACATATTTTTGAATGGCGCGGTGCAAAGGTCGTGCGCCAAATTGCGGGTCAAAACCTTTGTCGGCTAAAAATGCCTTGGCTTGCTCCGTCAAAGTGATATGATAACCCAATTTTTCGATTCTGTTATAAATATCCCGCAAAGCGATATCTATAATGGAATGAATTTCTTCTCTTCCTAAAGAATTAAACACAATCACATCGTCTATGCGATTGAGAAACTCCGGCGCAAAAGTGCGTTTAAGTGCTTGGTTGATGACAGATTTGGTGTTTTCGCTTTCCATTTGCTCGCGGGTAGCGGTGCTAAAACCCACGCCCGAGCCAAAGTCTTTCAACTGGCGAACCCCAATGTTGGAAGTCATAATAATGAGTGTATTTTTAAAATCCACTTTTCTGCCCAAACCATCGGTAAGTTGCCCGTCATCTAATACCTGCAACAAAATATTATACACATCGGGATGCGCTTTTTCTATTTCATCTAAAAGAATAACCGAATAGGGTTTGCGTCTTACTTTTTCGGTAAGCTGCCCGCCTTCCTCGTAGCCTACATAGCCCGGAGGCGCACCAATTAGGCGCGAAACCGAGAATTTTTCCATGTATTCGCTCATATCAATGCGCACTAAAGCATCTTCGCTATCGAACAAATACCGCGACAGAGCTTTGGCGAGTTCGGTTTTTCCTACACCGGTAGGTCCGAGAAATATGAAAGAGCCGATGGGTTTATTTGGGTCTTTTAGCCCTACCCTATTGCGCTGAATTGCTTTGGTAATTTTCATTACTGCATCATCTTGCCCAATCACCTCTTTTTTGATGTCTTCGGTCATGTTCAACAAGCGATTACTTTCGCTTTGCGCCACACGTTTCACCGGAATTCCGGTCATCAAAGCTACCACTTCGGCAATATCTTCTTCGTTTACGGGATATTTTTTGGTTTTCACCTCTTCTTCCCAGCGTTTTTTCTCTTTTTCCAATTCCGTAAGATACTTGCGTTCGTCATCGCGCAGCTCGGCAGCTTTTTCGTAGTCTTGGGTTTTCACCATCTCGCTTTTCTGGTCTTTCACCCGTTCAATTTTTTCTTCTAATTCGGTAATAGCTTTGGGTACGTGTATGTTTTTTAAATGTACGCGCGCGCCTACTTCGTCTAATACATCAATGGCTTTGTCGGGCAAATAGCGGTCGGTGATGTAGCGATTGCTGAGATTTACACAAGCGGTAATGGCATCTTTGCTGTACAAAACATTGTGAAACGCCTCGTATTTCGACTTGATGTTATTGAGAATAGTTACGGTTTCTTCTACGCTGGGCGGATCTACCATTACTTTTTGGAAGCGGCGGTCTAAGGCTCCGTCTTTTTCTATAAACTGACGATACTCGTCTAAGGTAGATGCGCCGATAACTTGCAATTCGCCACGCGCCAGTGCGGGCTTAAAAATGTTGGAAGCATCTAAAGAACCTGTCGCACCTCCGGCACCTACAATGGTGTGAATTTCGTCAATAAACAAAATAACATCGCGGTCTTTTTCGAGTTCGTTCATAATACTTTTGATGCGCTCTTCAAACTGCCCGCGATATTTTGTTCCTGCAACCAAAGCAGCTAAGTCCAGCATTACAATTCGTTTGTCAAAAAGCACACGCGATACTTTTCGCTCGAATATGCGCAGTGCCAATCCTTCTACAATAGCGGTTTTTCCCACACCGGGTTCGCCGATAAGGATAGGATTGTTTTTTTTGCGGCGGCTTAATATTTGTGAAACACGTTCTATTTCGGCTTCACGCCCAACAATCGGGTCTAATTTGTCTTCTTCTGCCAAGCGGGTAATATCCCTGCCAAAATTATCCAAAACCGGTGTTTTAGATTTTACGTTACCTGATTTTTTGGCATACATTCTTCCTTCGTCAAAAGATTCTTCCGGATTATTGGGAAATTCGTTTCTTATTTCTTGATTCATAATTTCCAATTCTGTTAAAAATATTTCGTAATCAACATTATAATGATTAAAAAGTTTTGTGGCTACATTTTCTGTATTTTTCAAAATAGCCAGCATCAAGTGTTCTGTGCCAATTACCTCCATGCGCGTATTTTTCGCTTCTATGTTAGTAAATTTCAAAATTTTTTCGGCTTGGTGTGTAAGTGCTATACTTTGCTCAGGATAAAACACCGTTTTTGAGCCTTCGGTAATGGAGTTTTCCAAAGCCGATTTATACGAAGCAATATCCACACCCAAAGAGTGCAACACTTTTATTGCCATGTTTTTTTGTTGGCGAATAATACCCAACATAAGGTGTTCTACGCCGATGTACTGATGTCGCAAACGAATAGCTTCCTCGCGACTGAAGGCTAATACATCTTTTATTTTTTGTGAAAATTTTTGATCCATTTTTTATAGCTGATTAACATTTCCAAGGTTTAGACCATCATTCTCAAAAAAAATTACATTTTTCTCGAAAATTTTGATTTTTATGGTTTATAATAAACGTCTTTTCAGGTCAAATATATTTTATTTTTACGTTTCTTAGTTTTTTTTCGTATTTTTTGTTCCAAAATGATGTGCATTGTCCCACAATATAATATAAACACCTTATCTTGTGTAAAGTTGATATTAATAACTCAAAATCATGTACATTTGCCTAAATAAAACAATAGTATGAAGATTTCTTTAGACAAAAGAGAAGTTTACACCATTTTTTCTATCGGCGAAACGAAATTGAATACGCTACTAGCTCCCGAGGTGAAAATGGAGCTATTAGTAATGGTAAACGAAGGTGTACAAAACATTATTTTAGACCTTAGTGCTGTCGAATTTATTGATTCTTCCGGTCTTAGTGCCATCTTGGTAGGACACAGAGCCTGCAAAGAGCAAGGTGGTGTTTTGGTACTCACAGGCATTAATCCTGCCATTGAGCGATTACTACATATTTCGCAACTTCAGTCTGTGTTGGTTATTATTCCAAGTCTTTCCGAAGCCAAAGATTATGTAATGATGCACGAGTTGGGTCGTCAAATTACCGATGATGTAGAATCTGAATCGAACAGTAATCCTGAGTAGTGAATTTTTCGATTAGTATTTTGGGAAGCAATTCGGCGGTACCTGCTTTTGGACGGCATCCGAGTGCACAAATCGTAAACTTTGACGAAGAATTGTTTCTACTTGATTGCGGAGAGGGTACGCAAATGCAATTTGATACTTATAATATTCGCCGCTCCAAAATAAATCATATTTTTATCAGCCACTTGCACGGCGACCATTTCTTTGGCTTGTTTGGCTTGCTTACTTCCTACGCGCTATCCAGAAGAGATAAGCCGCTACACCTTTATGCGCATAAAGACTTGATGTTGTACATTGATACCGTTATCCAACCGCAAGCCAATAATTTCATATTCCCTATTATTTTTCATGAAATTGATGCCGAAATAATTCCGCAGCTTCTTTTTGAAGACCACAAACTCAAAGTTTGGGCGTTTCCGTTGATGCATCGTATTGTTTGTAGTGGATTTATTTTTGAAGAAAAAAGACGCTTGCCCAATATGCGCCGCGACAAAATTGCGGACTTGAATATTCCGTTTCAGGAGATTATGGGCATAAAACAAGGTAATCATTGGACAGATGAAAACGGAACAATACACCCACATCGGCATTTAACTATTGCGCCACCCTTTCCGCGCCGCTACGTTTATATGACCGACACTTCTGTACAAATGCAGTACCGTGCTTTGGTGGAAGGAGCAGATTTTCTGTATCACGAAACTACTTTTTTGCAGGATAGTGCCGAAAGAGCTAAGTTTACGCTACATTCTACTACAACCCAAGCCGCCGAATTTGCCCAAGCCGCGAAAGTGCAAAACTTACTCATTGGTCATTTTTCGGCTAAATATTTTGATTTATTACCTTTTTTGGAAGAAGCAAGAGCTATTTTCCCGAACACATTTTTGGGATTGGAAGGCAAAACGTTTACAATTCCGCTCGTTCACCCACCAGCAAATAATAATTAAAAATATGATTTTTTTGCAACAATATCGGCGGATATAAAGTAAAGCCACGTTGTTGCATAAAGTTTTTGTAGTTTTCTAAACTGTATTGATGCGGATGTAAAATATCGCCGGGCAGAAGGGAAAATATTTTTTGGTATAGGCTATAATTGTGCGCGTCAATGCTCATTACCCACCATTTTTTGCTTAATGCTGCCAGATTAGCAAGGCTTTGGTGTATGTTTTTTACATGATTGATAACATTCAAACAAAAAACCACGTCAAACTGCTGCTCGCTGCGAAAACCTTCAATGGTTTGGGCTTCAAAATGCACGTTAGGATATTGGTTGGGAATAAAATGAGGTAAATTTTTATAACTTTCTAATAATGGGTCTATGGCAGTAACTTTTGCTTGCGGCAATGCCATAAAAATTCCTGCGGGTCCGCATCCAGCATCTAAAATTCGGGTTTCGGACGTTATAAATAAGACTTCGGGGAGTTTTTGCAAAACATTTTCCTGCCAATAGTTTCGTTTCCACGCCAAATATTGCTCCGGCGATTTGTTTTGTAAATAGCGTTGCCACCAGATTTTTTCTGCGGATTGCGCTATTTTCCAACGCATATTTTGAAAGACACTACTCATTTTTTTTTGTTCATTAAGGCAGCTATTTGGCAATCGTAAGTGGCGACTAAGTTACGCCAAAGATATTTTTCTACCCAAGAACGAATGGGCATTTTTTTATACACATCAATATTGGAAAAAATTTGCGATAAAAGAGGCAGGATTTCGTCATCGTTTTCGTACATCAAATTCGGCTGATATGATTCGGGAATATGCTCGCAATACGCCAGTCGTTTGGGAAGTAGCGGAATACAGTCGAAATACATCGCCTCAACTACGCTGATACCAAAAAAATCCTGTTGCGCCGTCACCAACAAGATATCGGCAGATTTTAGCAATTCAAAATACGCATTTTCATTTTCCAGAAATCCCCAGTGAATAATGTGTTCTGCCAACTTTTTTCTCGCTATCGCAAAAATAGGCGGTTGGTGTTTTTCATTTCTTTCGCCACATACCGCCAAGCGAAAAGCAATGCCTTTTTCTTTCAGCGAAAACAATGTTTGAAAAAAAACTTCAGGATTTTTGTCATACTCCCACCGATGATTCCACATAAAAAGCGGAGCATTTTGGGTTGTTTTGGTACTTTTGGGCAAAGGTATGTCCTCAAATTCTGGTGGAATATTTATTCCTGCGGCAAGCACGCTGCTTTTCGATTGCAGCATTTTCGGGTGTTCCTTGTTTACCTCGTCCGGGTATTTTTGTAGCGTATCGGAAAGTGCTTGAAAGAAACTATTGTAATGATAAACGGAATTAAACGCAATAGCATCTGCTACCAACGCTGCGGTGTAATTGATAAAAGCATAATGATTGTCCCGCCGGGCAGTTTTGTCCGTATCGTTTATGGATAAAGGATAACTTATCTGATTTTCGTGAAAATAGAGCAATATCGGAATGTGGGCAAACGATGGCTTGAGCAAACTTTTGAACAAAGCCACATGCAGCATATCCGTAGCGATAAACAAATCGGGAGTGTAAGGTAAAGCATTAACTTTCTCCGCCAAACTAATCGCTCCTCCTTGCATGCGCCATTTCCAAAATCGGGCTTTTAAGCCTACAATGCTTATTTCAAAACGGCTGTATTGTTGTAAAGATTTTGCCCAATATGCGTGCGAACCACCCAAGTAAGGCTCTACAATAACAACTTTTTTGCCCAAAGATTGCGATTTTCCGGCTATCCTTCCGTATTTTGCACTTGTACCGTTGCTAAGGTTTCTGTTTCAAGCTCGGGCAAGGCAATTTTTTCTATCAATGGTATTTGCACATCGCGCACTTTTTCGTAGGCTGGTTTCAAGTCTGCTTTGATGGGTTCCAAAGAAGGAAATTTCTCTCGCATAGGGTCCACCTGAACACCATTTTTCCAAAAACGATAGCAAACGTGCGGACCGGTTGCCAAACCAGTACTTCCTACATAACCAATCACCTCGCCTTGTCTAACGTGTTTGCCGGGCTTCATACCCTGTGCAAATTTCGACATGTGCAAATATTGCGTTTCATACACTTGATTGTGACGAATTTTTACATAATTTCCATTTCCGCGTGTGTAGCCAACTTTTGTAAGCACGCCATCGGCGGTAGCGTAAATGGGCGTTCCGCTTGGCGCAGCAAAGTCGGTGCCCAAATGCGCACGATTCGTTTTGAGTACCGGGTGAAAGCGTTTTTTACTATATCCGGAGGAAATGCGCGAAAATTTTACCGGAGATTTTAAAAAAGTCCGTTGAATACGATTGGCGTTTTCATCAAAATAGCCATTAGTGTCTCCTTCTTCAAAATAAATGGCATAGCTGGTTTGCCCATAATGGTTAAAGGCTGCGGATTTTATTTCGCCGATACCTACAAACTGCCCATCGGCATATTTTTCCTCATAAATAACCTTAAACCAATCCCCTTTTTGTAAGTGGAAGAAATCGACTGTCCACGCAAACACATCGGAAAGTTCCATTGTAAGTTTTGGAGAAAGATTTTGCTGTGCCATCGTCTCGGAAAGCGAACTTTCTATAATGCCCGAAGCGGTAACGGTTCTGGTAACAATATCTCTTTGTTTCACTTGTACGCACAAACTATCGTTCAAATCGAAAACCACATAAGAGGTTGGATCATTTTCGTAGATAAAATATTTTGCTTCGTCATCATTTTCATCGCACAAAATAGTATAGGGTCTTCCTGCTCTTATTTGACGAACATCAAAAACATTTTTCGCTTTTTTGGCAATGGCATCAATCGTTTGATAGCTAACATTTGCACTAAGCAATATATCGGATAAAAATTGGTTGGGTTGAATTATATCGGTGAAGTCGCTAAAGCCAAGCAAAGAAATGCCAAACATTTCACCTTTTTGATAATTTACAGTTTCTTGCACTGCACTGTCAAGGGGCGGAGTAGAAAATTTGTTGCCGTAATAGGCTAATGCCGCCAATGCAGTTATAAACAAAAATCTAGAAAATAAACGTTCTTTTATCATAACATTTTTTTGTAGCGCAGCAAATATATCACACAATTTTCATTAATAATAATATTGTGGATTTATAAAGCCATTATTTGTCGTTAATAGACAAAAAAGCAAGCAAATGCTTCCATTTGCTTGCTTTTTTGCTATAATTTTACCAATAGTTTATAAAAGTGTAATTTTTTCTTGTGCTATTCCTTCGGAGGTTGTAATGCTAAGAATATATACGCCGCCGGGTATTTCATTTCGGGTGAGGCTGTATTGGAGCGTTTTTATTTTTCCGCTATCAAAAACTTTTCGCCCGTTTATATCAAACAAATTCACCTGTTGAATTTCCACCTGACTATTATCCGACTCAATTTGCACTGCCTGCTGTGTTACGGTAGGGAAAATATGCAAACTACTTTTTACAAAAGAAGATACGCCCGAATTTTCAAATTGTTCGTAGCCCACTAACTTTAGCACCCACATAGCTCTCGGCGCGAAAAAGTGCATAACGGTATCAATATACGGCGCGGCAACAAATTCGTCATTGCCCGGATTGGAAGTAGAACCGCAATACAGTGCATCAGGATTTCCGCTGGGCACCGGACTTCCGGTTACATCGCACAAATAAAATCCCCAAGGCTCGAAATTTACGCCGGGGAAAGGCAAAAAGGCGTTTTTCAGCTGGCTACCCACGCGCGATTCTGCAACTTGTGTGTATGGGTCGTCGAATACGGCATCATTATATACAGAAAATACACCTTGCTCCAATGCTCTTGTGCAAATAGCATTAGAACCACAAACTTCGACAATAGGGTCGCCGGTAGAATTTACAATTACCACACCACAGTCAAACGGCGTTCCCTGATTTTCCATCTCATGGAAACTTACAATGGGAATATCGTTAGGGTCAATCCAAGAAATATCGCCAACGGCACCGCCCAAACTCAAAATCATCTGATAATTGGAGGAATACTCGGTGTATTGCGGATTGTGATAACCCATTATTCCTCCGGTTCCATCGAAATTTCCCAAAGTATCCAAACTTACAAACGGCTGCCCGAAATCGTCCAAAAACTTAGGCAAATACAATTCTTCTTCTTTGTTAAAATATACAGTGTTCACTGCATTATACGCGCCGGTATTCGAGCCGGCAATAACAAATTTATTCACATCAACCCCAAAAGTATTACCATTTTCGGCAGCATCTTTGCGCAAATAGCGCGCCAACGTACGCATATCTTGTGTGGCTCTATAAACAGCTTGGATAATACTCTTGGCACGAATGGTTTGCGTACCACCAAAAGGCAACCAGCCCACGCGATAATCGGCAACAATAGCTACCCAACCACGTCTGGCTAACTGATGCGCAATTTCAATAAGATAAGGGTCTTTTTTGCTTCCCAAAGGTGAAAGCGAATAAGGCGGCAAATAACTTCCGGCTCCGGTAATGACTACAATAGGACGTTCTGTTTCTGTATCGCCAATCGGCTCATACACGTCCATTTTCAAATCTATCAAGTTGGCTGTTCCAAAAGAAAAAGGATAGTTTTGTCCATACACTACATCTTTTGTTGCGGCAACATCGCTAAAAACTTCGTCTAAATACCGTTGTTGCGCTTGTGCTTGTACAACAATACAGAGCAATACTAAAAGTAAAATTTTTTTCATAACTACTTAGGTGTTTTTTTATTATTAAATGTCAATTTTCTATTGAAATATTGTTTAGTTTTTTCGTAAAAATATTAAATTTCCGTTTAAGTTACACCAATTTAAAGTATCTGTATGAAAATTTACAAATTATATAGCTTCTATTTGTACTTTTGTGCGATATGAAAAAAAAAATAAATATTGCCATTGACGGCTACTCTTCTTGCGGAAAAAGCACCCTCGCCCGCGACTTAGCGCAAGTATTAAACTACACTTATATAGACACCGGCGCAATGTATCGTGCTGTTACCTTGTACTTTATTCAAAATAATATTGATTTTGCCGAAAAAAATGCCGTTGAAACGGCACTTCAAAACATTCAAATCTGTTTTGATACCGACGAAAAACAACAAGCCATCACTTTGTTAAATGACGAAAATGTAGAATTGCTTATTCGCAGTACCATTGTTGCCGAGAGCGTAAGCGAAGTGAGTAGCATTAAGGAAGTGCGGCAGTTTTTGGTGCAACAGCAGCAAGCCATTGGTGCAGAAAAAGGGGTAGTAATGGACGGACGCGATATTGGAACAGTGGTTTTTCCCGATGCCGAACTCAAATTTTTTATTACTGCCGACCTGCCCACGCGGGTAGAAAGACGTTATTTAGAACTATTGCTCAAAGGTATTAAGGCTTCTAAAGAGGAAATCGGCCAAAATATCGAACATAGAGACTATATAGACACACACCGAACCGAAAGCCCTTTGTACAAAGCCAACGATGCCATTCTCATTGACAATTCTCTTCTTACCCGCGAACAACAACTGCGACTTTGCCTTAATTACGCTCTCCACATTATTGAAGATAGCGAAAACATAACGAACTAATGCGCTGTTGTAATGCTAAAAACAAATTCGCATGAAAAATTTTGATGTCCCTAGCATTTTCAAAAGTCCGCTCATTAGTGCCATAAAAAACTATCGCAAGGAGCAAGACCCGCGCAAAAAAGATTTTTCCCCTACGGTTTTAGATTTTGGCGCGTTCCGTATTCTATTGGCGCGACACTTTGGCTTTTGCTATGGCGTAGAAAATGCCATCGAAATTGCCTACAATGCACTGGCAAAACATCCGCAGCAGCATATTTACTTTTTAAGTGAAATGATTCACAATCCCGAAGTAAATGCCGACTTACAAAACAATGGCATCTCTTTCATTTTCGACACCTACGGCAATCAACTTATCGCTTGGGAGTCGCTTCCCACCAATGCTGTTGTACTTATTCCGGCTTTTGGCACTACCTTAGAAGTAGCACAAAAACTCAAAACCATCGGAGCTATCGTGGAAGTGTATGATACCACTTGCCCGTTTGTAAAAAAAGTATGGAATCGCGCCGAAAGTTTGGGTAAAAACGACTTTACCGTAATCATTCACGGCAAACCTACCCACGAAGAAACACGTGCTACTTTTTCGCACAGCAGTGCTTTTTCC
>JACJXU010000002.1:0-82500 GCA_020636475.1 Chitinophagales bacterium
CTTGACGAAAAAATTTCCCGGATACACCAATTTGCGTTTCGACGATACAAATCCTACCACCGAAGAAACCGAATACGTAGAGAGTATTAAAAAAGATATTCAGTGGTTGGGCTTTAAGTGGGAACACGAACTATACGCCAGCGACTATTTCGATACTTTGTACCAATATGCCCTAACGCTCATCGAAAAAGGCTTGGCGTATGTAGATGACAGCAGCAGTGAAACGATAGCCGAAATGAAAGGCACGCCCACTACCGTAGGCAAAAACAGTCCTTACAGAACGCGCAGCATCGAAGAAAATTTAGACCTGTTCGAGCGGATGAAAAACGGCGAATTTGCTGATGGAAGTCGTACGCTTCGTGCCAAAATAGATATGGCACATCCGAACATGCTTATGCGCGACCCTATTTTGTATCGCATAAAAAAAGCGCACCACCATCGCACGGGCGATAAATGGTGCATTTATCCAATGTACGATTTTGCGCATGGACAAAGCGACAGTATTGAACATATTACACATTCTATTTGCACTTTGGAATTTGTGCCACACCGCGAACTCTACGATTGGCTGATTGAAAAATTGGAAATTTATCCTTCGCATCAATACGAATTTGCACGCAGAAATGTAAACTACACCATTACTTCTAAAAGAAAACTACTCCAACTCGTGAATGAAAAATATGTGAACGGTTGGGACGACCCGCGTATGCCTACTGTTAGCGGCATGCGAAGACGAGGCTATCCGCCAATGGCAATTCGGAATTTTTGCGACCGAATAGGTATTGGCAAACGGGAAAATTTGGTAGAAATAGGCTTGTTAGAGTTTTTTGTCCGTGAAGAACTGAACAGAGAAGCGCATCGGGTAATGGCAGTTTTGGACCCTTTAAAAGTAGTAATTACCAATTATCCCGAAGGGAAAACCGAAATGTTGGAAAGCGAAAACAATCCCGAAATGCCGGAAGCAGGCACGCGCGAAGTACCGTTTAGTCGGGAAATTTTTATTGAGCGCGATGATTTTATGGAAAATCCACCCAAAAAATATTTTCGCCTTCAGCCCGGCGGTATGGTGCGTTTGAAAAGTGCGTACATTATTCAGTGCGATGAAGTAGTGAAAGATGCCGAAGGAAATATTACCGAATTGCGTTGTACTTACTTGCCCAACAGCAAAAGCGGCTCCGACACTTCGGGCGTGAAGGTAAAAGGTACTTTGCATTGGGTTTCGGCGGCGCAGGCTTTGTCGGTGGAGGTGCGGATGTACGACCGTCTTTTTTCCGACCCCGACCCCGCAGGACACGATGAGGTGGATTTTAAAACCTTCTTGAATCCCGACTCGCTGCAAGTGTTGCCAGACGTGAAAGTGGAGCCTTATTTGGCAAATGCTACCTTCGATACCAAATACCAATTCATTCGCAAAGGATACTTTGCCCTCGACCCCGACAGTAGCAGCGAAAAATTGATTTTTAACCTTACCGTAGGCTTAAAAGACAGTTGGGCGAAACAACAATAGGACTATTATTTTTTGCGATATACCCATCTAAAATGTGTTTTTTTTCGTTATGAGAAAAAGCACATTTTTTTATTAAAAAATGCTAAGAAGACAATTTTATCTTCTACTTAAACAATTCGCAACATAAAATATCTAAGCAAAATATTAAAAACCTTTTAAAATTAATTTTTATGAAAAAATTATGGTTATTGCTTCTTTGTTTTACCTTTTTACCTGCCTCCAAAGTAGTTGCACAAAATGAAGATACCGAAAGAGTTTATACACACGTATTGTCCATTCATCCGTTTTCATTTACCGTAGGTGGTTTTGAAATGGGCTACGAATTTGCAACAAGATTTCCCAATTCTTTGCGTGTGCAAGCAGGTTATTTTTTGTCGGGAAATGCGCCCGGCTTGGACGGAAAAAACTTGGAAGGACTAAAATTGGAAACACAGTATCGTTTTTATTTACAAGAAAAAAAACTGCCTTTGCGCGGCGGTTATGTTGCGCCTTATGCCTTGTACAAACAAATGCAATTTGAATCGTATGAGTATAACAATTTTAACAACCAATACGTAGAAAAACAAGGAAGTGCTTGGGGCGCAGGTGTTCTTTTGGGAACACAAGGCAATATAGGCAAGCGCACCACCATTGATTTGTATGTAGGCGGCGGTGTTGTAGCTCCTATTGACGATAAAGATGTAGAACAAATAGACATTCCGATTGTAAATCCTTACAAAAAAGCAATTGTAGGCAGAGTAAGTTTAACCATCGGCGTGGCGTTATAGTCATTGGTAGATTGTGATGAGCTTATTATAAGATTTTAGTAGTGATTTTTTTGGTTTTTGAATTATTTTATAAATATCTTTGTTTCTAAATTCAAAACCTGAAATTATGAAACAACTATTTTTACTTTTATTTTTTGGACTGTTTTTCGCAGCCTGCAACAAAGATAACGACAATATGAACGATGCTAACACTAATTGCGATAGCATTGATTTAGAAACCTTTGAGGGTATGGAAGTGCTACTGACCGGAACTTGGGACGTGCGATATGTACCGTATAGCGATGGCACGGCAATTAATCAATGCGAAGGAAAACCACCTTATATTATTACGTTGGATAGTCTTATCAATAAGGCATCAACCAATATTGAAAAGGCAATAGCTATGTCTGGAAGAACAAGTGGCGGCAAAATAGCATCAGGCACGATAATTAATTCTTTTGGCAATATTATTATATTGTTTACTGTTGAGCCTGACACGGAAGATGCGGTGAACTATTTTGCGCCAAGCTGTGACGTTTCTGACTGTAACAATATTAAGGGCTTAGACGCTTGCGGCGATTATTTCTTTAAAAAATTGAGGTAGTGTTAAATAAAATGCAACTATATAGCATATTGCAAGGTCATAAAAGCCGCAGAAATCCACAGAGATACTATGACTAACAAGAAAGTTGTGTTTATATTGAGAGTGGTTAGCTACTCAATTTAAAATAGCTATGGGTTAGAATTGGGTGCTAATGTCAGATTTTAATATTATAGAAGCTATACAGAAAGGAGTTCAAAGAAAATATTAATAACTTACCGTAAAAAGTCGAACTTTAGCACTTGTCTGTTGCCGCAATAATCGCTTACTTCTAAGCGAAAGCGATGTTTTCCTGCATTTAGCTCCGGCGGCATCGTTACTTTTAGCGAAGCACTTTTCGCATCGAAGCTCGCCAAGGTCCAAGCATCATCTATGTAAGCATTGTAAGTGTCTATACCCGATAAATTGTCGCTAATGCTAAAGCTCATAACCGAACTTGCCGACATTTTTTTATTGGCGTAGGTGCTTGCCGCTTTTATAGCAGGAGCTATGGTGTCTATATCAACATAAAATTCGCCAAAACCGCGCGCTTTGCCCGACAAATATTCTCCTTCCCAATGGCTGTCGGTAAGCGGATACGTTCTGCCTTTTTGTTTCAAAACAATCAATGCTTTCTCGTGCAGATTTGCGGGAAGGCGCGTGGGCAAAATACTTACATTAAAGTACGTATGTGCCGGAACGGTATAGTCGAAAATATGATGCACTGCCGAAAAACGGGAAGTAGCAGTATTTTCAGAAAAATACGCCAAAGCCATATCATTGTAAAAAACATCGGGCGGAAATTCTACGCGAATCTGGTCGTTTTCATAGAAATTGTAGGTGCCATAATAACAAAATGGCAAACCGTTTGCCGAATTTGTATGGTTTGTATCATTGCTCACAGTAGAAAATTTCTTTTGTACAAAAAAACGAATTTCGGTTTGGTTGCCCGCTACATCATTCAATACTAAGCGAATCGGTACTATTTCATTAGGCGAAAGCGGAATATAGCCCAAATTTTGGCGTATGCCATACATCGAAAGTTTGTCGCCCGCTTCGGAAAAACACTTGTGGCGCATTCCCTTGCCTTCTACATACGCGGCATAGTCTATGTGCGCATTGAGGTAGCGGGTTTCGTCGAAGGCAAAAGTGTGCATTTCCATTTCAAAACACAACAGCTCTTTTTCATACAAATCAATACTGTAAATGCCATTGGCATTGTCGGCAGCATTTTGCTGGTCGAAAGCATTTACAGCTACGCCAAAATAGTCGGCATCTACACGTATGGTATCGCCTTTGCAACGATATTGTCCGTTTTTGTCGCGCAGAATACTTACTTCAGTAGGCGGCATTTTTTTTTGGTAAAAACGGTTGTAAGCATAAAGGTAAATCGACTTTATTACAGGCGGGCGCGTATCTTGTATAGGAAAATTGAAAAGTAGCGGATTAATGGCTTTTTCGGAGTAAGTGTCGCGAATTTCAAAGTGCAAATGTGGTGCTAAAGAAGCTCCGGTATTTCCCGAAAGGGCAATTTGCGCACCTTTGCTTACGGGCAATACGTTGGGCGGAACGGTAATGTCTATGGCAAAACTTTGCTGTTGGTATTGTTGCTGGCGGACGTATGTCGCAATCGCCGCGTTGAACGATTTTAGATGAGCATAAACAGTCGTAAATCCGTTGGGGTGGGTAATGTATAAGGCATTTCCGTAGCCCGAAGCCTCAATTTTGATACGCGAAACATAACCCTCGGCGGCAGCCAACACAGGCAAACCTTCTTGCCCTTCGGTTTTTATATCAATGCCTGCGTGAAAATGGTTAGGGCGCAATTCGCCAAAATTTCCTGCTAATATCAAAGGAATATTTAACGGATTACCGAAATAATTTTGCGGATAGGAATAAACACTATTTTCTTGGCTGAGAGCTTGAAGTGTAGAAAATAATAAGCAGAACAAGGTGGTAAGTAGCGTATTTTTCATGTATTAAGCGGCGAATAAAATGCAATAGTTTTTATACAAACAAAAAGTGAAAAGGAGATAAAGTTACTATGGTTTGGAGTTTGGAAGTTAGCAAGTAGTGAGATATTTTTGACTAAAAAAGAAAAACCTGTGCTTTTACACACAGGTTTTCAACAGCAAAACAATTAATTATGAAACACAAGACAATCACTTGTCTAAAATTTTATTCCTTGTCTTTTTCTTTGTTCTGGTCGTCAGCCCATTTTTCAATACTGTTCAGCATATGCCTTATTTCTTTTTTCATGGTTTCTACATCTTTAGGCAAATCTTTTTCAACGTAGGCATCAAAGCCATCAACGGCACTTTGGAGTGCATTGCTGAGGCGGTCGGCAGAATTTTCGCAGGCTTTGCTTATACCCGAAATATCAATTTCATCGTCATTAATAATGAGTTTTTCCTCATCGGTATCAATATCAATGGAAATATTTTCTTCCAAGTTATCGCCTATTCGCTGCATTTTGTTTTGAAATTCGTCACTTTCAAAATAATCCACCAAAGGCGCAAGTGCATTTTCAATTTTTTCGGATAAATCGTCATCTATTTCAATGGACACATTCTGCGAAAACGCACTATTGCCCCAAAGTACGAGCAAAAAAGCGAAAAGCGTTATTTTTCTTGTCATAGTAAATGCCAAATAATATTTATCTACTAAACGATAATTTCCGCCAAAAGATTGGATTTTTCTTAAAATTTAAGAAAATTTAGCATTTCGTATTCCTTTTCGACTAAAATTGTACAATTTTTTGGGTTTCGGAAAAATTATCTCCTTTTATCTGATAAAAATAAACGCCCGCATTAAGTCCCGAAGGTAAATACTGTGCGAGTTCATATACTTGATTGTCGTTGGTTTGTATGTTGAAACTTGCTAATAGTTGTCCGGTACTGTTGTACAAATCTAAATGCACCTTCTGCGCGACATCGCTGTATAATACAATTTCATAGTTTTGTTCTTGGTAAAAAATATGGGTTCGCGGGTCGTTTTCTTCGTGGGTAAATAATGTTTTTTCGTGTAATTTTTCGTAGGCTTTGGCAAAATTGGGAATACCATAGCCCATAAAATAATCAGGATTGAGTGCCTGCGAAGCAGTAGTTTCGATGGTGGTAAAAATGTCCATATTGTTTGTTTCGGGCGCGGACTGCCACAAGCAAGCTGCCAAACCTGCCAATATGGGCGTAGCGTACGAAGTGCCGCTTCCCGTTACAATATCCGACAGCGGCGTAATCAAAACAGACGAAGCACCTTGTGCCATTATATTGGGTTTTATTCTTCCATCGAAAGTGGGTCCTTGCGAACTGAAACCGGCATAAATGCCTTCAGGATTTACAGCACCAACAGTAAGTACGCTGTCACCATCGGCGGGAGCGGTAATGTATTTCCACGCATCGTTTCCTTCGTTGCCGGCACTGTTTATTACCAACATTCCTTTGGCGGCTGCCATATCTGCTGCACGTGTAATAATGGTGGTTTCGCCGTTCATATCTTCGTAAGTGTAGCTATCCCAGCCGGCATCGAAAACCGAATATCCTAAAGATGTACTCAACACATCTGCGCCCAAACTGTCCGCTTTTTCGGCGGCGGCTAACCAGTTGCTTTCTTCGATAGGCGTTTCGGAACTCACATCTTCGGTAACAAAAAGTGCGTATTGTGCATTAGGCGCGCTGCCGGAATATTTATCGGGAATGGAGCCTGCCAGCAGGCAAAATACATTGTAGCCGTGCGAGGAGTTGGCGGAACTAATTTCACTACTGTGGTGAACGTAGTCGTAGGTGAATACTATTTGATTGTTGTTGCGTACTTTTGCCAATGCTTCAGAATTTTCTAAGCCTACATAGCCTGCGTCCATTATGGCAATGAGCATATTTTCACCCCGAAAACCATTTAATTGCAGTAAATCGCCTTGCATCATTTTTAACTGATTGAACGAATCGCCAAAAAAATCATCGTCCAATGTTTCGGTGGAAATAGCTAACTTTTTTGTTTGCAAATTACTGCGTTGCGCGTGGCGGGAAATACATTTTACACTTTTTACAAAGGGTAATTGTGTTATTTGTGCAATGGCAGCATCGTCTGCCCAAACGGTTATAGCGTTGAACCATTTAGAAACGGCGTGTTCGCGCGCACCAGTTGCCAAAATTTGTTGTTTGTAGCTTGGCGAAATGGGTAAATCGGTTTCGTTTAAGGAAATATTTTGCCGTTGGCGGCGTTCGAGGGCGGCAGGCGATAAAAATGTACTTGCGTTATGTAGGGAATATTCGTTGTGGTTCTTGTCGCTGAGGCTTATCCAATACGCTTTTTCTTCTTGGGCAAAAAGTCCATTGTTTACAATAAAAAATACTGCGCAAAAAATGCTGAGGATAGTTTGTTTTGTCATAGCACAAATTTATTTTTTGTAATCTAATACGCGCCAAATGATAGTAGAACCGCAATTCGCACGATTGGGCCACGGACTTTCTTCTAAAGAAGGAAGGGTAAAGCTCAGTAAGGACAAATCTTCTATTTCTTTATATACCAATCCCACATTTTTGGCATAAATTTCTTTGCTATATACGCGGTCGCGCAGGTCGTAGTAGTCGTTTTGAATAACGGTTACGGTGGAGTCGAAACTAAGGGAAGCCAACTGAGCAGGTTCGTTGATATTGCTTAGGGTATATCGCCAGTTTTTATCGAAATATACGTTGCTACATTCGTCGCTAAACTGGTCGCCTTCGGCATAAAACTCTTCGTCTATGTACGTATTGCCCCACCACGATTTCGCTTCGCTAAAAGGAAACGCCAAGACCAAAAAGCGGCGGTTTTCGCTGATGCGCTCGGCAGTAGTGGCGGTGCGTACCGTGTAGGCTTGTTGCGGAATAATCTCTTCCCACGCTTGCGAACTGCCTACGGGACGCAAATAGCGATTGAGCCAATGAGCAGTACGTCCGGCATTGTCGGTAAAACTATTGCCGATTTCTTCTCGCACTTCCCAAGACGATTGTGTATCGGAAAAACCTTCGTGTTTTTGAATGGTGTCTATTCTATAAACAATCCAGTAATTTTCTTCGATAGGAAAATAAGTCCAATCTGTGTCGATTTCGGGTGTTGTGTATTCGTCTTTGCAAGCTGAAAACGACAACAGAGCAATAAATAAAAATGCAAAAAAATATTTCATTAAAGGTAAAGTTACAAAAAATTTATATGTCAAAAGCAGTTTCAATATCGCCGCCGCCAATTACATCATTTCCCTCATAAAAAACAGCAGATTGTCCGGGCGCAATAGCCGATACTTTATCGAAAAAGTGGACTTCTATTTTACCGTTTTGGTGTTGCCGAATATGTGCCGGCGCGCCTTTGTCTTGATAGCGAATTTTTACCAAAGCGTCCATTCCGTTGTAAAGTTCGGGATATTTAATGAGATTGACGTTGCGCACCCACATTCCGTTGCGTTGGAGGTCGTTTAATTCGCCTAAAACAACAATATTTTTTTCGGCATCAATGTCCGTAACGTACATGGGTTTGCCAAATGCTTCGCCCAAACCTTTGCGCTGCCCGATAGTGTAAAAAGGATAACCTTGATGCGTACCGATAATATTGCCTTGTGTGTCTATAAAATTACCGCCTTGCACTTTTTCTTCCAAATCGTGTACCTGCCGTTTTAGAAAGCCGCGATAATCGTTGTCGGGTACAAAACATATTTCGTAGCTTTCGGCTTTTTTGGCGAGTTCCTGATAGCCCCAGTCGGCAGCCATTTGGCGAATAGCCGATTTTTGAAATTTGCCAACAGGAAAAAGATTGCGCGCCAAATTTTCTTGACTAAGTCCCCACAGAACGTAAGATTGGTCTTTGTGGGCATCAATGCCTTTGGAAATAACCCAGCGGTCGTTTTCGAAGCGGGCTTGGGCATAGTGTCCGGTGGCAATGTAGGCACAGCCGAGCGCGTCGGCGCGGCGCAAGAGGGCGTTCCATTTTATGTGGGTGTTGCACATTACACAAGGATTAGGTGTGCGTCCTGCAATGTATTCTTCTACAAAATAGTTGATAACGGATTCGCCAAATTCTTCGCGGATGTCGATGATATAATGTGGAAACCCAAAATCTACGGCTACTTCGCGGGCATCGTTGATGGAATCTAAACTGCAACAGCCGGTTTCTTTTTTGCTTCCGCCGGAACTGGCATAGTCCCAAGTTTTCATAGTCATGCCTATTACTTCGTAGCCTTGTTTGTGCAACATTACTGCTGCTACGGTGCTGTCAATGCCGCCGCTCATTGCTACAAGGACTCTGTTTTTGTGTAAATTTGTTTGCATCTGCAATATATTATTGCTTTTGTAACAAAGGTAGTACATTTATGGTTTAGGCGAGTGCGCAAAGGTAGTTTTGCATTGCGGGAAATGATTGAGTTTAGTGAAGTAACGAGTAAAATCGTGGCGGATGGTGAATTATTGCCGAGATTTTCAAATTTAAGTTGTAACTTGGCTTTAGCTTTTATACAAAGGAGCGTAAAACCCACAGTTCTTTAGCCTGTGGGATGTAAGCGACCTGCCTACCCTTGAGAGATGATATATTGTCGGATAGTGTCAGGCGATGCTTCGCCAATAGAACAAACAAAAAATCCGTCTGTCCAAAAGGTATGTTCTTTCCAAAAGTGACTAAACAAAAAGTTTCTATGAACAGAACGCCAAATATGATAAGTAGTTTCCTGTTTCAGTTTGCGCACTATTTGTGTGACGGATAGACGGGGAATATAGCGAATAAGAAAATGAATATGGTCTAAATCGCTTTCAAATACTTCAATTTGAAAATCTGCCGTAGTAGCAATGTTTAGAATTATAGCGTGCATATCGTTTTTCAACTGCCCAACAAGTAGTTTTTTGCGATACTTACACACAAAAATAAGATGGCATTTCAAATAATGTTTTGTGCCATTTGTTGAGATATAAGATGATTATTTCACAGTATATTTTTTGATTACAAAACTAAAATATCTTCCTAAAAAGTATTAACTTTAAACAATGAAAACGATACACAAATCTTACAAATACCGCATATATCCAAGTGAGACACAAGCGGTCTTACTGGCAAAGCATTTCGGTTCTTGCAGGTTTGTGTTCAATCGTTTTTTGCACACACGCAAGGAACAATACGCCAAAGACAAAACGAGTCTGAATTATTACGACAATGCGGCGGCACTAACGGAACTTAAAAAAACGGCGGACTTTGAATGGCTAAAGGAAGTGAACAGCCAATGTTTGCAAGCATCGCTAAAAAATCTTGATACGGCATATAAGCATTTTTTCAAGCAACAAAATCGCTTTCCGCACTTCAAGTCGAAATACGACCGACAAAGTTTCAAAGTACCGCAAAATGTGTCTTTAGTGGGCGACAAACTTGTACTGCCCAAATTTCGAGAAGGAATAAAGGCAAAAGTCCACCGCGAAATGGAAGGAAAGATATTGTTTGCCACAGTATTAAAAAGCACTACGGGCAAATACTATGTATCGCTGACCTGCGAAGTAGCGCATAGTCCCCACGCCAAAACAGGTAAATCGGTAGGTGTGGACACGGGCATCAAAGAATTGGCGATATTGTCGGACGGTAGCAGCTATGAAAATATTAAATCGCTCAAAACAAAGCTAAAACGGCTGAAATATGTGCAAAGACAGCTTTCCAAGAAGCAAAAAGGAAGTGCAGCAAGACACAGACAAAAGCGGAAATTAGGCGTATTGCACGAAAAAATAAGCAATAGTAGAAAAGATTACTTGCACAAGGTATCAAGCGAAATAGTCAAAAACCACGACATAATTTCGATAGAGGACTTGGCAGTAAAAAACATACTAAAAAACCATTGTTTGTCCCAAGCAATGAGTGATGTATCGTTGGGTGCATTTTATGCAATGCTGGAATATAAGGCAGCTTGGCACGAGCGGGATTTTGTAAAGATAGACCGCTTTTTTCCGAGTAGTAAAAGTTGTTCGGTATGTGGCTGGGTGAAAGAAGATTTGACGCTGTCCATTAGAAAATGGGAATGTGCCGCGTGTGGTGCGCATCACGAAAGGGACGTAAATGCAGCAAAGAATATCCTGCAAGAAGGCATAAAAATACTGTCTGGTTGTGGAACGCAGTCGGACAAAAAACAAAAACGGGATGAGGCGTTGTCATTGGGCAAGTCTGCGACCCCCGAAGCCCATAAGTCTTTAGCTTATGGGTAGTTCACTAAAGCAGATAGAAAAATGATGTTGTTATTTTTTTACGGCGTTTTTGCAAGTTTTTGTGTTTGTAGTGTAGGTATGTAAAAATGTTTTTTTAGCTTTACATTGTTTTAGGTAAAATTGATTTTTATACTAAAATAAAATTTTGCGATAATTTATATTTTCCTTTTGAAAAAGAATTGTAATACAATCATGAAAAAAAATCTACTACTATTGTTTATTTTGGGCATATTTATAGGTATTTCGGCGTGCAAAAAAGATGCTACTTGCACGGATGGTAAGCAAAATCAGGGTGAGTTGGGTATAGATTGCTGCGGACCTTGTACGCCTTGTACGGCTTTGCCGAGTTGTAATCCTTTGAACGGTAATATCTTGCCTACGTGCAGCGATGGAGTGCAAAATGGTGATGAAACGGGTATTGACTGTGGCGGAACGGACTGTCCTGCCTGCACGGTAGCGGAAACTTCGAGTATGACGGCACTTGTAAATGGTGCGGCGTGGACTGCGAGCAGTATTGAAGCAACTGTTAGTGGCAATCAACTCATTATTGTAGGCACTGCTGCCGATGGTAAGAAGGTTTCTTTGACTTATACGGGTAATTTTGCAGCTACTTCGGTGTTATTGGGCACAGCGTTTTCGGCTACGTATGGTACAGACATTACGGATTTGTGTGTAGCTACGGCGGGTAGTATTAGTATTACTACTTTTAATACTTCTACCAAGAAAGTAAGTGGTGCGTTTTTGTTTAATTGTACCAACGATCAGACAGGTGATGCAAGTGTTGTATCCTCCGGTGTGTTGGAAAATATTTCGTATCAATAGAGTTTATTATTGATAAATAAATCTTACTAGGGGAAGCCCGGCTGTATAAGCAGGGCTTTATTTTTTGTAGGTGGGCTTGATGAGGGAGGAAGTTTTTTTATAAAGATAACGAGAGAAGAATGATTAATTTCTTTCGATAGTAGCACTGAAATTGAACTTTATATCTATTTCCGGATCTACCTGAATCATTCCGAGACACTTGCTGGGAGGTTCTAAGCCAAAGGAACGAATGTCTAAGTGCAGCGAACCAATATAATTCCGCTCGTTTTGGTGGCTTTCTACTTCTACGGGCAAGCTAAAGTCGCAGGAATGTCCTGCAAGGGTGATGCGCGTACTTACTACTGCCGTTTTACATTTTTGCTGCGATGAGGCAACTAAATCTTTGTCTTTAATACAGACTATTTCGCATAAAATTTTTGGATAGGTGCTATACTCCAGCAATTCGTAAAAATCGTTGTTCATCAATTTATTGCCACAGTCAAAAAGTTGAATGGGAAAAGAAAACTCGGCATTGGAAAAATGGATACATTCACCATCTTTTACCACTTCAAGGCAAATTTTCTCTTGTTCTAAGTAGTCATCAAAAACACATTGAAAAGTATTGACATTAGATTTACCGTCAATTAACAGATAGCTATTTGCGCCAATGGTCAGATTTATTTTTTCGACTTCTTTGGTTTTGAAAGCATTGGAAAAAACAAACAAAAGTATTAACAAGGACAATCTTATCATTATTAATTTAGTATAGTTATGGCTAATTTAATAAAAAAGTGGGCAGGCAAAAACCTGCTCACTTTTTTGGTTTTATTTATAATAAAGAATTTTAGACAAAATTATTGTTAGAAAGAAATAGCTGCTTCTAACATAAGTCCGCTAAAGTTTGTGTCTTGGTAAATTGAGTTCGCCCATTTATCTCCACTATAATCTTGTGTTACGTACTCCAATTTTGCCAAAACATTGGGCGTTAAGAACCAACCGCCACCAACATTAATACGTGAAATATCACCTTTGGCATCTCCATCAGTACCTTTGCCGGAAACGGCATTATATCTTCCACCAACGTAGAGTTGTTCCCAAGAACCAAAACGATACAAGGCTTCGGCACCAATTTGTGTATAAGCACCTCCTGTGTCTTTATCACCATTGCTGGCTACTTCAAACACACCAAATACTTCTAAACCTGCAAATTTTACAAAAGGGTTGATTTGGAAAGCTGTTTGGTATTTAAATCCTGGATTGAAGCGAGGAAGGAATGGACTATCTGCTCCACCAACTACTCTTAGAATATTGTAATAACGTGCGCCGGTTCTGTCGCCACCATACAAATAATCTCTTGTGCTTTTTTTAGAACTTGAGTATATAGAACCCGTCAAACGAACTCTCAAGTCTTCATCAATTTGTTTGTCATAGCCCAACTTTGCATATACAACCATACCGTCATCGCCGGGCAAAGAGCTTTGATTTAAACGACCATTAGTTGCACCAATAACGCCTAAAATACCGCCACCTTGAAGGGTAAGTTCCAAATAAGGCTCAGTAGTATAAGAGTCCATAATATAATTACCTACAAAAGGATTGTAAATAGCTAAGGCATTGTTGGATCTTCTAAAGTGTGTGTCGCCGTAGTTAATTTCGTCCATACCCACACGGATAGTAGCCAAATCCATAAAACCACTTAAAAATCCTTCTTTGATAAAATCTAATCTATCAATTTGAAGATAACCACCTTCTACATACGATTCGGTGTGGTGTCTTGAAGACAAATAAGTACGCAAGTGTACGCGCATACCGTCTGCCAACTGCGCATCAAGGTTCAAGTTGGCGGTTGGTAAGTTAAAATTATTAGAAAGTTCCACTAAGGTGTCTCCCGTGTAAGCAGTTTCCTGCGAAAGTCCCTGAAACTGAAGGGCAAAATCTGCGCCGACTTTAATTTTTACTCCGTCAAAAGAAGTTTCATTGTCTTTTGGTGTTTCAAAAACATTTAGTCCGGCTTTGCTCGGTGCTCTAAAATACTGTAATTGTTGTGCATTTGCACTAAACATGCCTACTATGCACAAAACGAGTGATAATCCTAAAATTTTAGAAAATGTGTTCATAAATCTTTGTTTAAATTTTTAGTTTGTTAATTTGGATTAAAATAATTTATTTTCGTTGTTTATTTGAATGTTGCATCAAAAGAAATACGCACTTCGTCGCCCGTGGTGATAGTTCCCATTAAAGCTGTTGGAGGTTCTACGCCATAGTCGGTCATTTTAAGTTTTTTCTCTCCTTTACAGTTCAGTCCGCCATCACTAAGCACCGTACACTCTCCTTCTACGGTAGTGTATTTTTTTGTGCCGGCAATAGATAAGTTGCCTTTGGCAGTAAATTCAGTTCCGTTCATCGAAATATCTTCCGAAACGAAAGTTATTTCATGGTATCCGTCATTGTATTTTAGTGCTCTGTAGGTATTTTTATCCATAATACTACTTATCCCACTTTTAATAGACATTACATCTATGGTTAATACCAATTTTTTAATATTACTGCCATCCATTGAAATTAATCCTTCCATACCTTCCACAGCCGATTCCCAATCGTGTAAGGAAGAAGTTCCTTTAATTTCCATTTTACTACTTCCAGCTAATAAATATTGCTGCGCATTCGCGTTCATGCCTAACATAAGAGCAAGCACCAACGCCATTAATTTTAGAGATTGATTCATCATTTTTTTCATTCTAATTAAAATTATTTTTTATCAAGTTTTTTTGTCAAAAAATTTCTCTAAAATAACAAAACTATACACCAAAAAAATTCATATAAATTATCTATAATTTGGTACTATTTGTACTAAATTTAATGTTTGTCTTCATTTTTAGCACTTTTTTAGCTTTTGCTTCTTTTAAGGCTGTCATTTCTACCGAAAGGGGGAAATATAGAATGATTGGTTTGAGTTCCCTCTCGTGCGATTCGGAAGACAAGGTTTTATGATTATCTTTTGCTTGTTTGTTCTTTTGTCTTTAAACAAAAGAATAAAAAATTCAAGACATTTGATAATAAGCTAAAAAATACCAATAACTTATATCGGACATCTTTCCCCCAAACACATAAATTACTTTACATGACTTAGTAAAATACTTCACGCAACTTGGTGTAACAATAAGAAAAACAATGTATTATGTGTTATACGAAAACAATAAGAACTTAACAAAGCATCATTTCCTATAATTTGCCAAAAAATATTAATGACTTATACCTCTGGGTTTCTTTTGTCTTCTTATTTTATCGCATCAAGCCATTCTTGGGTAGGTTCTACGAGCTTGCGTTGGCGGGTGTCGAACAAACCAACTTTTAGTGCTATATCGGAGCAAATGTTACCTTCGCGGTCGGTAATCCATTGTTTTATGGTACCTATGCGTCCGTTGTAGTCGCCGGTTTGGGAGTGTATCGTTATTTTTTCGCGCAGTCGCAGTTCTTTGATAAAGCGCATGTTTATTTCGACGATTACGGGACCCAAACCTGTTTGCAGTATTTTCTGTAAGCCGTATCCTTTTTCGGTAATAAACTGCCAGCGCGCTTCTTCGTAAATTTGGAGATAAGTAGCGTTGTTTACGTGTCCAAAAGTATCCAAATGAAACTCTTTGATGGTCATTTCGTAGGTGAAAATTGTATTTTCCATGTTTTTGTGTTGTAAAAAAAGCTGCCCCAAAGTGGTGACAGCTTTTCCAAAAAAATTATTGCTAAAAAACCTTTTTCTAATTCATTCGCTCAAAAATTCCGGCAATTCCTTGTCCGCCACCCACGCAGGCAGTAACCATTCCGTAGCGTCCACCAGTGCGTTTCAGGTCGTTGAGAATTTGCACAGTAAGTTTGGTTCCGGTGCAGCCCAGCGGATGTCCCAAAGCAATGGCACCACCGTTGATATTTACAATTTCGGGATTGAGTTTTGCTTCGCGAATAACTGCCAATGCTTGCGCGGCAAAGGCTTCGTTGAGTTCTATCAAATCAATATCGCTTAGCTTAAGTCCGGCGTTTTCTAAGGCTTTCGGAATAGCTTTTACAGGACCGATGCCCATAATGCGCGGCTCTACGCCCACACTTACGGCGGTTACAAACCGTCCGATGGGTGTAACGCCCAATTCTTTTACCATTCTTTCGCTCATTACTACTACAAAGGCAGCACCATCAGAAGTTTGGGACGAGTTTCCGGCAGTTACGGTTCCTTTCGCATCAAAAGCAGGGCGCAATCTTGCCAGTGCTTCCAAAGTTGTATCGGCGCGCGGACCTTCGTCTGTATCTACAACATAGTCGCGCTCGGCACGTTTGCCTTTTGCATCAACATATACCTCATTTACTTTTATCGGACAAATACCACTTTTAAAATAGCCTTTTTCAATGGCGTTGAGGGCTTTTTGGTGCGATTGGTAGGCAAATAAATCTTGGTCTTCGCGCGACACCTTAAACTCACGCGCCACGGCTTCGGCAGTAAGTCCCATACTCGAATAATAGTCGGGGTGATGCTTGGCAACTTCGTAGTTTAGTTCTGTTCGCCAGCCCACCATTGGCACCAAACTCATACTTTCCGTACCACCTGCAATAATACAATCGGCAATACCTGCCTGAATTTTGGCAGCAGCAATGGCAATGGTTTCTACGCCCGATGCGCAATAGCGATTTACGGTCATTCCGGCAGTGGATTTGGGCAACACTTGCACGCCAATCATTCTGCCAATTTGCATACCTTGTGCCGCTTCGGGAATGGCATTTCCCACAATAAGGTCTTCTACTCTGGTAGGGTCTAAGGCTGGCACGGCAGCCAAAAGTTGTTGAATTGTTTGTACGGCTAAGTCGTCGGGACGCGTAAAACGAAATCCTCCTTTTTTAGCACGACCTACTGCCGTACGAAATCCGGCTACTATATAAGCTGTTTGCATATTTTTACGGTTTTATTTTTTATAAATAAATGAAATCTTAGTTGCGCAATGGTTTTCCGGTAGTGAGAATACTCTGAATACGCTCTAAGGTTTTCTTTTGCATAAGCAATTCTAAAAATGTTTTTCTTTCTAAATCCAGCAAATACTGCTCAGATACATAAGAAGGCTGCGACAAGTCGCCACCACACATTACATACGCCAATTTTTTAGCAATAAGCGCATCGTATTCGGTAATAAAATGACCTTCTTGCATTTGGTCTATTCCGATAAGCAAAGACCCCAATGCCTGACGACCCAACACTTTAATATCCGTGCGCGGCGTAGGCGGCGTGTAACCGTTTTGGAAAAGTTCCAACACAGCCTCTTTGGCTTCGGCAAGCAAGCGACTTTGACTTACGCACACATCGTCTTTTCCTTTTTGTAAAATGCCCAAACCATAGGCTTCGTAAGCAGAAGTGGCTACATCGGCTTTACCAATGGTAAGCAAATATTTTTGCAATACAGGAATTTCCACATCGCCTTCGTAGTAGGCATCGGAGGCGCGGAGTACAAACTCTTTGGTGCCACCACCGCCCGGAATAACGCCCGCGCCAACTTCTACCAAACCGATATACGTTTCGGCAGCCGCTACAACTTTGTCGCAGTGCATAGAAATTTCGCATCCTCCCCCCAAAGTGAGTCCGCGCGGTGCTGCTACGGTAGGAACTTTGCAGAAGCGCAAGCGAGTAACGGTGTTTTGGAAAAGGCGAATTGCCATGTCTAATTCTTCGTATTCTTGCTCTATTGCCAGCATTAAAATCATTGCCAAATTGGCACCTGCCGAAAAATTAGCGGCATCGTTTCCGATTACAATACCTTTCCAGCCTTGTGTTTCGGCAATATCAATGCTTTTGTTGATAGCTTCTAAAATTTCGCCACCAATACTGTTCATTTTGGTATGAAACTCCAAACACAATACACCATCGCCAATATCGTGCAAGGTAGCTCCCGAGTTTTTCCAGACGGGTTTTTGGTTGCGGTAGTTTTCCAGCACAATATAATTTTCGGTACCCGGAATGGAAATATAGTTTTGTTCTTTAGGACTATACGCCAAACGCTGCCCGTTTTCTACTTTGTAAAATGAGGTAAAACCTTTGGCAAGCATGTCAGTTACCCATTGCGCGGGTTCGTAACCTTCTTGTTTCATTTGCGAACGCATTTTTTCTACACCTAGTGCATCCCAAGTTTCAAAAGGACCTAATTCCCAGCCAAATCCGGCACGCATCGCGTCGTCTATCTGGTAGATATTGTCCGAAATTTCGGGAATACGATTCGATACATAAGTGAACATCATGTACGACAATTTATTCAAAAACTCCGAGCCTTTATCGCCGGCTTCGTGGAGTACGCGCAAGCGTTTGCGCAAGTCGTCGATGGGCTTGGCGGCAGCAATGGAAGCGAGTTTGGGCTTGGGCAGTTCTTCGTATTCTTTAGTGATAAGGTTTAAGGTTTTGAAAACGGTTTTGCCTTCGGCATTTTTATCTTTTTTATAAAAACCTTTGCCTGTTTTGTCGCCCAGTAATTTATTTTCTTCCATTTCGCTTATATAAGCCGGAATTTCAAAAATTTCCCGCATTTCGTCATTAGGACAATTTTGGTGTACGCCTTTGGCAACTTTAACGAGTGTATCCAAACCTACAACATCGGACGTTCGGAAGGTGGCAGATTTGGGTCGTCCGGCAATAGTTCCGGTTAGCGCGTCTATTTCGGGAATAGTGAGGTCTATATCTTCCATCAGTTTAAAAATAGCCATAATGCCAAACACGCCAATACGATTGGCAATAAAGGCGGGCGTGTCTTTGCACAGCACGGTAGTTTTTCCCAAGAAAAGGTCGCCGTAGTGTTGCAAAAACTTAATGACTTCGCTGTTGGTAAAGGGTGAGGGAATTATTTCTAACAAACGCAAATAGCGCGGTGGATTGAAAAAGTGTGTACCGCAAAAATGAGCTTTAAAATCGTCGCTGCGCCCTTCGGTCATCAGGTGAATAGGGATTCCCGAAGTGTTGCTACTGATAAGTGTGCCTGCGCGGCGAAACTGTTCTACTTTTTCAAAGAGTTGTTGTTTTATATCAAGGCGTTCGATAATGGCTTCGATTACCCAGTCGCAATCTTTAATTTTCGCCAAATCATCGTCAAAATTTCCGGTGCGGATGCGTTTGGCAAAATCGCCTTGATACAAAGCGGCGGGTTTGCTTTTTAGGGTATTTTGCAGCGATTCGTTTACAATACGATTGCGCGCGGCGGCATTGGTTATATCTTTTTCGGATAAATCGAAAGGTACAATATCGAGCAAAAGCACTTCGCAGCCGATATTGGCAAAATGGCAAGCAATACGCGAACCCATAATACCGGAGCCTAAAACCGCTACTTTTTTTATTTTGCGGACATCGGCGGGGATTATGTTGGGTTCATTGGTTATACTTTGGGGTATAGAAGACATTTTTCAATGAATTTTTAGAGATAGATTAGAAAAAATTTGTTGGGTAAAAATACACAATTTTAGTGAATATTTCTTTTTTAGCGAATTTTCGCTAAAAAATTAGGCTATATTTTGCCTCTACGGGCAAGCAAAATCAGCAGGCTTGTTTGGTAAAAAGGATGCTTGTGTGGAATGAACTCAGGTTTGGATAGCAATATTATTCCAAAATTGCATGAGAAATACCTATCGGTTTAGGTATTATTAAGTGTAAGTATCCGGCTCCGCAACTTTGGGCGCAAATCTTATGCTTTGGACTTCTTCATTTTGTTTGCTTGTCCAAAGAAAAAGAAGCAAAAGAAACGATTTTCCCCAAGGTATTTTGCCCTTGCAGGACAAAACCACAGCTTTTTGGCTAAATTTTTTCCAAGGCTTCAAAAATTTCTAACGCCAAAAAACTGTTATACGGCGAAAAAAGATTTTTACCCCTTTTACTTATACTAAAACTGCACGAAATTTCCGTAAATGATGATGCGATTTCCTTTTCTAATATGCAATCATTATTTTATTTTGAAATTATATATTATAATAAATTAAATTTATGACTATTTTTGACGATAGATTAATAATCTAAAAATCCGACTTACACACTTTTTATGAGATGTTACCTATATAATGTTTTTTTTTACACTTCGTACACGCCTGCGGCGAAACCGAACTCAACTACGGCAAAAACCGCGCCCAAGTACGTTGTGACCGTTCTGTATAACAATACGCAATATTTGGGGGTATATAATAAATCAAAACAATCGAATAGTGTATGCTAATGAGGTTTAAAAAATTTTTTATCTTGCAAAACATTACCCCTTTATATAAAAAATACGTATGAAAAACACTGTGATTACCCTCTTATTGGTCGTTTTTTTAGCACAAAACGTACTCCATTCGCAAGAAAATAAAAATCCTTCCTTGCAGCAGACTGTCGAGGAAGTAATGCAGGAAATGTCGGAACTATGTCCTGACGCTTCCAATAACGATGCCGCCTACAAAATTTTACGCTGCGAAAACAAAGGCGAAAAACTGAGTATCCTCCTCTCCCTCAATCCCCAATTCCAAACGCATTGTATCAACGAATACTGGCACGAGGAACTCATCGAACACCTCTCGGGAATGACGCACGGCTGGGGCATTACCAATATTGATGTGCGCTATATAGACGCAGACGGCGAAGAGCGAGTACTGTCCGATATTTTTTCACCCCGAAATAAAGAAAAAACCGTTTACCAAACGCCTCCCAACAAAGATAATGCTCCTCCCATAGCCGGAAACAATGCCAAAGGCTACGGCAATCCCAACGTAGGGCAAACACAAGCTAACGGAGCTTTGAGTGGCAAAACCGTTTGGCTTAGCGGCGGACACGGCTGGTTGTATTACACCACTTTGGGTTATTACTCCACCCAGCGCGACAATTCCGCAGGTTTTGGCTTGGTAGAAGATTTTGGTAATATCGAATCTGTGAATTATTATTTGTTAAAATATTTGTGGAATGCCGGTGCGCAAGTATGGACGGTGCGCGAGCGTGATTTGCAAGAGGCAGAACTCATTTTGGACAACGACCAAGGCGCGCCAAATTATGTAGAATCCGGCACTTGGACACAAAGCGTATCTACGGGCTACAATGGAGGCACGTACAAATACGTTTACACTACCTCCACCGAAACTGCTACGGCTACTTATACGCCCAATATTCCGCAGGCTGGTTATTATTGGATTTCGGTACATTATTTAAATGGAACGAATCGTCCTATTGATGCGCACTATCGTATTCAGCACGCCGGAGGCGAAACTCTGGTAAGTATTAACCAAGAAGTTCATGGCAGCACCTGGGTATATCTCGGACAGTTTTATTTCGATGCAGGCACTAATGGAAAAATTATTCTTTCCAACCAATCCAGCGATGTAGGGCAAGCACTTATTGCCGATGCGGTGCGCATTGGCGGCGGCTTGGGTGACGAAGCCGACTGCGACTATGGTTATGTAAACAACGAACCTCGTTTTGAACAAGCGTCCCGTTATTACGCGCCGTATCAAGGATATCCTACTTGCGAAAATGATGTGGTTACGCGTCCGCACTACGCCGAATGGGAACTCGCCAAAGGTACGGCTACAGAGCAAGCCAATGCTTGTTTTATTTCTTGGCACACCAATGCTTGTTGCAGTGGTACGGGTACCGAAACCATTATGTACAATGGCGTAGCCACGCCCGGAAGTATGGAGTTGCGCGATTTTGTACACGACGAACTTATTTACGACATTCAAAACGATTGGGACGCAGCTTGGGTGGACAGAGGAAAAAAAGCTATGAACTTGGGCGAATTGCGCGAACTTTCTACGATGCCCGGAGCTTTGGTAGAAGTGGGTTTTCACGACAACAGCTACGATACCAATTATTTGTTGTCGCCCGGATTTCGCAATGTAGCGGCAAGAGCTGTTTATCAAGGTATTGTGAAATTTTTTGCCGATAAAGACGGCATTACGCCCAAACTTTTGCCCGAGCCACCTACACATTTGTACGCCAAAAACATAGGAAACGGTGAAATACAACTCAGTTGGAATACACCTCCTTCCGGTGGTGCTTTGGGCGATGCCGCTACAAGCTACAAAGTATATATAGGTACGCACGGCAAAGCATTTGCCGATGGCATTACTGTAAATGGAAACACTTATACCGTTTCGGGTTTGATGCCTAATACTACCTACTATTTTCGGCTAAGTGCCCTTAATAATGGTGGCGAATCGTTTCCTACGGCAATAGTTGCAGCCCGCACACCCGATGCTTGTAGCAATATTGTACCCTACCTAATTGTTGATGGATTTGACAGATTGGACAAATCTGCTGCGGTGAAGGTGAACGAAACCAAACCTACTGCGGCACCTTTGGGTTTGTTAAATCGTCTTTTTCTCGAAAAAATGAACAGCTTCGATTATATGGTGGAACACGCCAAGTCGTTGGAGTTTTGCGGACTCACCTTCGACGGTGCGAGCAATGAAGCCGTAAGTGGCGGAAATGTTGTCTTGGCAGATTACGAAGCCATTGATTGGATTACAGGAGAAGAATCGACTATAGATAAAAGTTTGGATAGTACCGAAAAATCCCTTTTGAGTACTTTTTTGGATAATGGCGGAAACTTACTTATTTCCGGTGCAGAAATAGGTTGGGATATTGGTCGCTCGGCTTCACCAAATGCCGATTTGGCATTTTACAACAATTATTTGAAAGCTACTTATGTCGGCGATGATGCCAATACATACAATTTTTCGGGAATTGATATTCTGGCGGGCATTAGTGGCGGTTTTGACGGCACCTACGCCCAATATTACAATGCCGAGTATCCCGACCGTTTGGGAACTACCGGAGGTTCTACCAAAATCATGAATTATAGCGGCGGCACGGCTGACGGCGCGGCAGTGAAATATAAAGGCACTTTTGGGGTGGTAAATTTTGGTTTTCCCTTAGAAACAATTACCGATGCCAGTGTACGCAACAATATTTTTGCCGAAGTGACTACTTTTTTAACGCCTAAACCTGTGGCGAGTTTTTCGGCAGATATGCAAACAATTTGTGTAAACGAAACCGTACATTTTACCGATACATCTACCGATAATATTTTGGAAAGATGTTGGGAATTTGAAGGCGGAAGTCCTGCTACATCTTCCGATGCCAATCCTAATGTAATTTACACAACCGCAGGCACTTATTGGGTGAAACTGAAAGTGTTTAATGCCGGTGGCGCAGATTCTACAACACTCACCGCATACATTACCGTGCAGCCGGATACAGATGGCGACGGCATTTGCGACCCTGACGATAATTGTGTGAATACGCCCAATCCGCTGCAAGAAGATGCTGACAATAATGGTGTTGGCGATGCTTGCGAAAGTAGTGGTTGCGAGCCGTTTTATGTAATAACAATAAACTATGCTTCGGGAGAAACTGCTGTGTATGAGGCTTCGGACTACATTGAAGCGAGCAATATCATTGCTGCTGGCGCAAATGTGGTGTATCACGCAGGTGATTACATTGATTTACAGCCGGAATTTTTGGCAGAAACAGCCGCCTTTTTTGAAGCCGTTATTCAGGGCTGTACTGCTGGCGCAAAAACAGACAATATTGCACTGCAAAGTGCGAATACTGCTGCAATTAGCTTGAAAATTTACCCGCAACCGGCGCACAATGAAGTATTTATCCATTTAGAAAATGTGCCGGAAAATACAGTCGTTTCGTGGCGTGTTTTTGACTTAAAAGGAGCCATAGTACAAGAAAAATCCAATCTGCCTTATGTTGCTAAAGGCTTGGAATTGCCCGTAGCAGACTGGCAGAATGGTATGTATCTTTTGCAAGTGCAAATAGACGATGTAGTATATAATACGAAATTTGTGGTGCAAAAATTTTAATTACATCACCACCAATTTCTCCACCTTCAAGTAGCCAAGTTGCTGAAAATGAAGGAAATACACCCCTTTTGGTAACTGGCGGATATCAATGTTTTCACGATTAGTAATGCCAACAATTTGCTGCACCAAACTACCTTGAGCGTTGAAAAAGCTAAGGGTCGCACCTTCCAAATAAGGCGGCAACTCCACTTGAAAATCGCTGCTGGCGGGGTTGGGGAAAATGCGTAAGTTGTGGGTTTTGTTCAAGAGGTCGGTTTCGGTTTTGCCGGAGCCGAAAATCCACAAACTGTCGTTGGCAGTGTCGATAATTCCGCCGAAAATGTCGATGATATCAGGATTGATAACGCCAATTTGAATAGGCGAACAGTTGGGCGCGTTGGGGTCGTCGAAATGAACCTCAACCGGAATATCAAAACCGTTGATGTGGGCAGTGAAAAGCAGTGCTTGGTCGTGGGTGGCGACAATTTTGTTTTGGTCGAACACATTTTCAGGGCTTACGTCAAGACTTAGGAAGTGATTAATCCAGAAACCGGCTTTGGTGTCGCCGCAGTACGGGTCGGTAAAAACGGCTTGATTGTTCACCTGCGTGTTCAGCCAGTCAATGATACTTTTGGGATTGTATTTTTTGCTAAGCCCTTGCGGAATTTGGCAAGGATAAGTAAAATGCAAGGTTTCGGGCGCGATGTCGCAATCGAAAACGCAAGAAATAGTATCGCTGCTGCCGGAGCAAAGGTTGGTAATCTGAAAGTCGTAGCTTTCGCCGAGCGGATAGTTGAAGGCGATGCTCCACTTGAGCGAATCTTGCAGGTCGGCGGTGAGGTTGTAGGAATTTCCGTTGTTGAGGTCAGTCGCCACGAAGCCGTCCTCACAGTAGCCGATGGTTTGGAGGAGGAGGTTTTCGTTTTGTGTGCATTGGGGAGTTACTTCGGCATTGAAGTAGTGCAGTTGGTTGAGGCAGTATTGGATGCCGGAACTTTGATACGAAGACATAAGCCCAAAATCATTGGAAAAAGTATATTCAAGAGGAGTATCTAAAGGTAATGTGGGATTGATATTAAAATAAATTCTAACATCAATTCTATTATTTTCTTCATCTCTAAAAACTATTGAATATTGATTGTAATAAAATAGAAGGGAGTCAACATCAACTATTAAGAAATCATTTTCTACAAAAATATAATCATGAAATGAATTAATGCAAGATGATATATTTTTTGCTGAATAGTTAGAAAATTCATTAAAATATTTTTGACCTACATAGCATTGTTCACAAAAAGTGAAAAAAGGGAGACCATAGGCATACATCCCGCCAAAATCTTGTAAAGTTTTTTCATAAATATTTTGCCAAATAAGGTTAGTGTTTACACTAATAGTGTCTGTGCGAGGACTATTTATAAGTATACTAAGCTCTCCAGTAGAGCATGGTTCACAAGGATAATAAAAGAATTCATTAGAAAAACTAATCTCTCCGGTACACAAATTGGTAAAAAGAATAAGCGTTTTTATATCATAAATAGTGTTTGAAATTTGGTCATATCCTTCATAGCACGCTACTTCGCTATATTCGAGTGTATTTTCATTATTGGCAAAATAAATGGTATCTTTTTGGTTGTCGTATATGTGCCAAACCTCAATTCCCAAATCGCAAGGATTTTCAGCTTCAAAATAAAAACTTGCATTATACTGACCGTTATAAATACTGGCCCCACAAAAATCATAATAATCATAATAACCATAACCCCCAAAGTCATTTTCTTCAAATATCAAACAATTTTCTTGCTTAATTATGGTGTCGCTGAAGATTTCGGTTTCGTTAGTGCAATAGTTTAAAATAGTATAGTCTAAAGTAAGCGTATCGTCAGTCGAAGCAAAAAACTTGTAGGAATAATTGTAGTAATTGTAGTAAGTTGTAAAAACTTCTCCGCTTATATTATCCGTAAGTTCAAATCCTTCATCACAAGGCGGATAAATGTAAATAAAGTAGCCGTTGTTATCACAATCAGCCGAAAAAGCAGCCTGTACTTCAAAGCTCGGCTCTTCCTGCGCCATTGCGCCATAGCAAAAACTTAGCAAAAATGTGATACCTAATACAATTAGTTTGGGTAATTTTCCTGAAATCATAGCGTATATTTTTAAATAATAGAAATAAAACTCACCAACACTGCTTTAGCACAAACCAAAACAGCCACACTCCCTTCAAACTTTAAATTCATACAAATATAAAAGTTTTTTCGGAAATACCAAATATTAACGCAATTATGAAAGTATTTTTTGCGCCATATTGACGTTGAAAAAATAAAAAATGTCATTTTGTCGCTTAAAAATTACTACATAGTGACAAAATGGCGCAAAAAATAAACATTTTGGCAAATGGTACGCGCTTTGTACGTACTCAGGCATAATTTCAATTATTATTTCATAAAAAATATCAATTATGACACTTATCAAAAAAAGCAACCAACAACACTTACCCACCGTTTTCGACTGGATGGATCAATTTTTTGGCAATCGCCCTGCTTTCAAAGAAGGTTGGGTAGCCAAAGTTCCTAATGTAAACATCGCCGAAACCGAAACCGGTTTTCGCTTGGACGTAGCTGCTCCGGGCTTACAAAAGTCAGACTTTGACATCAACTTGGACAAAAACATCATCACCATTCGCGCCCAAAAAGAAAACCAAACCGAAGAAGCCAACGAGCGTTTCACCCGTAAAGAATTTAATTACCAAACTTTCGAGCGTTCTTTCGTATTGCCCGACACCATTGAGCAAAGCAATATCGAAGCCAATTATGCTGACGGTGTATTGAGCATCAGTTTGCCTAAAAAAGAAGAAGCGAAGTTGGAAACAAACCGTAAAGTAGCAATACAGTAGTTTTTTTTCATTGATAATATTCTCCCTCAGCTCCCAGAAATTTTGGGAGCTGATTTTTTATAAATAAGTGAAAAATAGCGAAATACGTATTAAAAGTGTCAAAATAACACTTTAGAAACATTCCCAAAAGCTTCTGCAATCGAGTATTGTACCATAACTTTGCAGCAGAAATTTAATTCATAGTTTTTTAAACAAATTTAAAATAATTAATAAAATGGAAGATTTAGTAAAAAAATTGCTTTACACAGGCGTTGGTTTAGTAGCAGCTACTACCGAAAAAGTGCAGACAATGGTAAACGACTTGGTGGATAAAGACAAGCTAAAACAAGAAGAAGGTAAACGTATTGTTGATGATTTTATCAAAAGTACGGAAAACAAAAAAGACGAATTTGAAGGCAAAATGAAAGATTTGGTAGAAAGCGTAGTGAAAAAACTAAACGTAGTAACACGCGAAGATGTGAATGGCTTGAGCAAAAGAATTGAGGATTTGGAAACAGAACTAACCAAAATGACCAAAGCCGCAGCAAAAGCAGCGAAAACAACAACTACTAAGTAGAACACAGTGAAATTTTTTGTAGGTGAGAAAAAGTCGGAGCTAGCATTTAGCTTCGGCTTTTTGTTTTTATATACCAATAAAAAAAATATTGCTACCTTGCTCGTAATAAATACTTGAAATAATATGTCTGTGCAAAAATTTATAAGTAAGCAACTTAAAAAGGCAGGTTTTGAAATAAAGCGTTTTCCTACCATAGACCAGCGTCGTCGCTATGCGCTTTGGCAACATTTTGGCGTGAACAAAATTATTGATGTAGGGGCAAGTATTGGTCAATACGCGCTTTTGTGCAGGCGATTGGGTTTTAAAGGAAAAATTATTTCCTTCGAGCCCTTGTCCGCTTCATTTGCTGAATTGCAGAAAAATAAAGCCAGTGACACACTTTGGCTTATTCACAATTTTGCCTTGGGAGATGAGGCAACAAAAACGACCATAAATGTCGCACAAAACGCTTTTAGTAGTTCCTTGTTGGAAATGTTGCCCGCACACGTACACAGCGCGCCCGAATCGCAATACGTATCGCAAGAAACTATTACCATCAAAACTTTAGATAGCATATTTGGCACTATTTATGAACCCAATGATAAAATTTTTCTAAAAATTGATACACAAGGATACGAAAGAAATGTACTGATAGGTGCTGCCAAGTCTTTGGAAAACATAGTGGGCTTGCAACTCGAAATGTCCTTAATGCCACTTTATGCCGATGAAATGTTGTTTGATGAAATGCTGCATTTTGTGCAAACACTTGGATTTAAATTGTTTTCATTGGAAAATGGATTTTATGACAAAAAAACAGGGCAGTTATTGCAAGTTGATGGCGTTTTTTTTAAGTGAATTAGCTTTGTAAAAAAAATTATTAGTTCGGCAGAAAAGAAAAGTATAAATCTTATAGAATGTCTATAGGACAAACCATAAAAAACCTCAATCGCGGACGCGAAATTATCCAAATTCTTCTCAAATACGGTTTCGAGGAAGTAGTTATCAATACACCGCTCAAAAATTTTATTCCTCAAAACAAACGCCTCAACTGGTTGGGAAAAGAAAAACCAGTATTTGAATATACGCGCTGGGAGCGTATTCGCATGGCTGCCGAAGAGTTGGGACCCACTTTTATCAAATTTGCCCAAGTATTGAGTAGTCGCCCCGACATTTTGCCGGAAGGCTTGATTAAAGAGTTTGAAAAATTTCAGGATAAAGCTCCTTTTTTCGATTCGGCAACTGCCAAAAATATTATCGAATCCGAAACAGGCAAAAACATAGACGAAACCTTCGAGTATTTTTTAGACCGACCCATTGCTGCTGCTTCTATTGGGCAGGTTCATCGCGCAAAGTTGCTTAGTGGCGAAGAGGTTGTCGTGAAAGTGCGCCGTCCGGGCATTGGAAAAATTATTGATACCGACTTATCCATTATCAAAGAAGTAGTGCAGCGCGGCGATGCTTTTTTTAAGCGCAACGGCATTACCAATCTCGAAACATTTGTACTTACTTTCGAGAAAATAATGCACCGCGAACTCAATTATGTCTATGAAGCGCGCAATATGCAAATGTTCCGCCAGTTTTATCACCACCAGACACATTTGTACATTCCCGAAGTGTTTCGCAGTTTGTGTAGCGAGCGCGTGCTGGTGAGCGAATACATAAATGCTTGCAAAATTTCTGATACCGACACCATTAGTTCGTGGGGACTACAGCCGGAAAAAATTGCCGAAAATGGAATGGACATTTATTTGTCGCAGATATTTGAGTATGGTTTTTTTCACGCCGACCCACATCCGGGCAATGTATTGGTACAAACCAATGGCAATATTTGTTTGATAGATTTTGGTATGGTGGCAAAACTGACCAAACGCGAAAAATTTGCCATTGCACAAATATTTTTGGCGATAAGCCAGCAAGATGCGCAGCAATTAGCCAACAATTTGCTGAAACTGGCGGTGAGTCACAAGGTAATAGATAAAATAAGCTTTGAAAATGAGCTGAACGAAATAATACAAGACATTGCAATGCTGAATGTACAGGAGAGCAATTTGAGCAATGCCGGTTTGCGATTTCAAAAAATAATATACCGCAATGCCATAGAATTGCCCGGCTCGGTATTTCTTATCTTGCGTGCCATCGCTATTTTGGAAGGCATTGGCAAGCAAATTCATCCTAATTTTAATGTGTATGAACATTTGCTTCCCTACGGAAAAAAAATGATTGTTGAGCAGTTTTCCGCTCAAAATATCATTAATACACTAAGTAACCGATTGTATGAGTGGGACGAACTTTTGCAAAAAATTCCGCCGGACGTAGGCAATATTTTATCGCAGATACGACAGGGGAAATTACTGCTTAAAACCGAAAATCCGCATCAAGAGGAGCAAATAAAAACCTTCAACAATGCCATTAATCGCCTAACACAAGGCTTTATTATTGCTTCGCTCATCATTGCCGGAGCTTTGTTGCTCAACAATACCGAAGGCTTCCAGTTTGTAGGAATATTGTGCTTGGTGTTGGCTTTTTTATCGGGCACTTTTTTGTACTTCTCCCTCTGGCGCAGCAACGACAGAGCCGACCATTAGTTTGGTTTCTTTGCTTGTTGTTTTGTGTTTCTCGCCCTAAATTTTATACTTTTACGAAATAATAAATTCGATTGTTGATTTTTATCGTATGACAAACAACCTCAACACAAGTAGTTTGCCCAAGGGGCGTTTTGGTACTTTGCCGGTATTTTTAACGGCTATATCCACTATTTTGGGAGCTATAATGTTCTTGCGTTTTGGGTATGCCGTAGGCAATTTAGGCTTTTTTCAAACGTGTTTGCTTATTATACTCGGACACTTGGTTACTATTCCTACTGCTATGGCTATTGCCGAAATTGCTACCAACCAAAGGGTAGAGGGCGGCGGCGAATATTTTATTATTTCGCGTTCTTTTGGCATAAGTATTGGCTCGGCAATTGGCGTGGCTTTGTATTTGTCGCAAGCTATTAGCGTAGCGTTTTATATTATTGCCTTCGGCGAATCGTTTGAAGGTGTTATTTCGTGGCTCGCCGATACATACAATATTTATCTTACCAAAAAAATTATTTCATTAGTAGCAATGGGCATTTTGGCAGGGCTTATTTTGCTGAAAGGAGCCGATTTGGGTGTAGCTGCGCTGTATGTAGTGGTGGCAATTATTTTCGTTTCGCTGTTAATGTTTTTTGTCGGAGCCAATAAGTATACTTTGGAATCTTGGCAAGTTTTGCAGCAAAAAATTCCTAATGGCGACCCGTTTTTTTATGTGTTTGCGATATGTTTTCCCGCGTTTACGGGCATGACGGCGGGCGTAGGGCTGTCGGGCGATTTGCGCAATCCCAGTCGTTCTATTCCTTTGGGAACGCTCTTGGCTACGCTTATTGGTATGGTGGTGTATATTCTAATCGCCCTAAAACTCGCCATTTCCGCCGACCCGCAGGAGTTGGTAAATGACCAGTTCGTTATGGCAAAAATTGCAGTGTGGGGTCCTATTATTCCTATTGGTTTGGCAGCCGCAACGGTTTCTTCTGCTTTGGGGTCTATTTTAGTTGCCCCGCGCACCTTGCAGGCTTTGGCAAAAGATAATATTTTTCCTACCGAAACCACCAATCAGTTTTTGCAAAAAGGAAAAGGAAAAAGCAATGAACCCTTCAACGCTTCGCTTATTACCATTGCCATTGCATTTGCTATTATTTTCATTGGCGATGTAAACTTTGTGGCGGAGATAATCAGTATGTTTTTTATGGTTACGTACGGCTCTTTGTGTTTAATTTCATTTTTACATTATTTCAATGCCTCGCCTTCTTATCGTCCTGTGTTCCGTTCGCCTTGGTATATTTCGTTGGCAGGAGCTATTATGTGCATTTGGTTGATGTTCAAAATTAATACCCAATACGCTGTTGCTGCTTTTGTTGCAATGATGCTGATGTATTGGGGAATTAGTTATTTTCGCAAGGCAAAAGATGGTTTGGCGCACATATTTGAAGGAATTATTTGGCGGTTCAATCGTATGTTGCAGTTGTATTTGCAAAAAGCCGATACAGCAGATGACGACCTAAGCACTTGGCGACCTGCCGTAATTTGTGTTTCCAACGATTCTTTCAAAAGACTTTCGGCGTTTGACCTCTTGGAGTGGATTGCGTATCGCTACGGTTTTTCCACCTATATTCACCAAATAGACGGCTACTATTCCAAAGCCACCCATGCCGAAGCCGAAAAATTAAAGCGAAGACTTATTGATATTGCCATTGATACCAATGTTTTTGTCGATACGCTTATCAGTCCTTCTTATACATCGGCTATTGCACAGGCGATTCAGCTGCCGGGCATTTCGGGCAAAGAAAATAATACGGCTTTGTTCGAGTTTTCTATTCATCATTTAGACCATTTGAAAAAAATTATTGAGAATTTTCAATTAGTTAAAGCCGGCAACTTCGATGTGTGTATTTTGTGTACCACCGAGCGCGGTTTTGGCAGAAGGCGCGAAATTCATATTTGGCTAAAACCCAACGATTACGACAATGCCAATATGATGATTTTGTTGGGTTATATTTTAATGGGACACCCCGACTGGCAAAGATCGCACATCAGTATTTTCTCTATTATTCCTCCCGAAAAAATTGACGAAGAGCAGCAAAAACTGAAACGTGTGATAGAAGATGGTCGCTTGCCTATTTCGATGAAAAATGTTGAAATAATTTCGCAACTAACCGACATTAGTATTCCGCAAATTATAAATGAAAAATCGGCTAGTGCCGACCTTACCATTATGGGTTTTCGTACGGAAATGCTCAAGGCGCGCGGGCAGGATTTGTTTTTGGATTATACCGAACTCGGTAATATTTTATTTGTAAATTCGACCGCCGAAAAATTAATTACTTAACGTAAAATGTATGTACCGTGAAAGCGTATTTGAGCTTATTAGATAAAATAATGAAGGAAGGTATTGATAGAAATGACCGTACAGGCGTGGGAACACGCAGTATTTTCGGTTATCAGTTTCGCTTCGATTTGGGCGAAGGCTTTCCTTTGCTTACTACCAAAAAAATTCACCTCAAGTCGGTTATTTACGAATTGCTGTGGTTTCTGAAAGGCGATACCAATATTGCTTATTTAAACGAAAATAAAGTGCGCATTTGGGACGAATGGGCGGACGAAAACGGCGATTTAGGTCCTGTTTATGGCAAACAATGGCGCGCTTGGGAAGGTGCTGACGGCAAAACGATTGACCAAATTTCGGAGGTAATTGCCCAAATAAAACAAAATCCTTACTCTCGCCGCTTGGTAGTAAGTGCGTGGAATGTTGCCGATTTGCCCAAAATGGCACTAAGCCCTTGTCATTGTCTGTTTCAGTTTTATGTAGCCGATGGCAAGCTCAGTTGCCAGCTCTATCAGCGCAGTGCCGATGTGTTTTTGGGCGTACCTTTTAATATTGCCTCCTACGCTTTGCTTACGATGATGATAGCGCAAGTATGCGATTTACAAGTCGGCGATTATGTACACACTTTTGGCGATGTGCATTTGTATCACAATCATTTTGCGCAAGCCAATTTGCAATTGAGTCGTGTGCCTAAGAGTTTGCCACAAATAAAACTCAACTCTGCTGTAAAGTCCGTGTTCGATTTTACCTACGAAGATGTTATGTTGGAAAACTACGAGCCTTATCCCAATATTCCGGCAAAAGTAGCAGTGTGAAAATATAGCTAAAAAAATGCGCATCTCTCAAATTGTAGCCTACGACCAAAACTATTTGATAGCCAAAAACAGCGAAATACCTTGGCATCTCCCGCGCGATTTGCGTTTTTTCAAAGCTACTACTTTGCAGCATCATGTGTTGATGGGGCGCACCACTTTTGAAACATTTAAGGGAAAGCCCTTGCCCAATCGGACTAATTTGGTGCTTACGCGCAGCGAAAATTATCGTGCAGAAGGGGCGATAGTGGTGTATAGTTTTGAAGAAGCCATTGCGCTGGCGCAGTTTAATGAAGAAACGGAGCTTTTTGTTATTGGCGGGGCGCAAATTTACCAACAATCGCTTTCGTTTTGCGACAGGCTGTATTGCACCGAAATTGCGACTGAAATTACACTTTCCGAGCAAGACAAAGGCGTGTATTATCCGGCAATAGATAAGGAAAAGTGGCGACTTGTACACGAGCATTATTTTACTGCGGACGAAAAAAACGCTTTCGCGCAACGTTATTGTATTTATGAACGCAACTTGCAATAAATTACTTTGCGAAACTTAGTGCAGCGATTATCACAATGTTGAATACACAAAAATCACACGAAGAACAAAAATACTTTTACCCAATTTTTTTCAATACCAAACCCGTTTGGTGCGGAATGTAAATACTCAACACGGCTTGTCCGCGCACATTGGCGGTAAGGTGGCGAATTTCGGTATCTACGCGCTGGTGTCCGTCAAAAGTTTCATCGTCCGAACATAAAAGAATTTTGTACTTACCGTGTTTGCTTACCGGAAAATGATAATTTACCAACGAGCGTTGGGGGTTTAGATTTACCACAAAAACCAAATCGTCGCGCTCGTAGGTGAGAATTTTATTGTATTCATCTAAAAAAAGCACTTTGGCGAAGCCCGTATCAAAAAAATCTTTTTCTTGGGCAAATAAATGAATCATCGCTTGGTCGAAAGCCATGAGCCGTCCGTAACGCAAAAAAGGACTCTGCGCCAAACTCCACTGTCGGCGCGCATACTGATAACTCCAGTTGTTGCCTTCGCGCGGAAAATCTATCCACTCGGGATGTCCAAATTCATTGCCCATAAAATTGAGGTACGCCTCTCCGCCGATAGAAATAGTGAGCAGCCGAATAAGTTTGAGTAAAGCCATACCTCGGTCAATAATTTCGTTTTTGCTGCCGATGTTCATGTCTTTGTACATATAGCGGTCCATCAAGCGAAATGCCAGCGTTTTGTCGCCCACCAAAGCTTGGTCGTGACTTTCGGCATAGGCAATATGTTTTTCGTTCACGCGGCGATTGTTCAGCACATGCCACATATGTCCGATATTCCACGAGCGTTCCGGTTTTTTAATTAAATTAATCCAAAAATCGGGCAAACCCATTGCCAAGCGATAATCGAAGCCGATGCCACCTTCCGAAACCGGACGACACAAGCCGGGCATTCCGCTCACATCTTCGGCAATGCTGATAGCTTTGGGTTTTAGTTTGTGAATAAGTTGGTTGGCAAACTGCAAATACATTATAGCATCTTTGTCCACAGTATCGCCAAAATAAGCCTCGTAGCTATCAAAAGAAGTATTGCCTTGATGTAAATACATCATAGACGTAACACCATCGAAGCGGAAGCCGTCGAAATGAAACTCCTCTAACCAATAGCGCACATTCGACAACAAAAAACGTATTACTTCGGGATTGCCGTAGTCGAATAGTTTTGAATCCCACAGTTTGTGATAACCGCGCTCTCCTTTGTGAAAATATTGATTGTCCGAACCATCAAAGTCATTGAGTCCTTCGGCATAATTTTTTACGGCATGCGAATGTACAATGTCCATTATCACGGCAATTTGCATGCTGTGCGCCTTGTTGATAAGATACTTCAAATCGTCGGGTGTACCGAAACGGGAAGACGGCGCAAAAAAGTTGGAGACATGATAACCAAACGAGCCATAATAAGGATGCTCCTGAACCGCCATGAGCTGAATACAGTTGTAGCCCAACTTGTGAATGTGCGGCAAAACATTGTCGGCAAAATTTCGGTAAGTGTTTACAAACGGCTCTTCGGACGACATACCTACGTGACATTCGTAGATAAGTGCTTGTTCGGGTATTTCAAAATCCTCGTCCGTCCACTCAAATGTTTCGTCAGGCTGCCAGAAACAAGCGGCAAAATCTTTTGTTTTAGCATCTTGCACAACGTAGCGTGTATAAGCAGGCAATCGGTCGATGGCTCCTTTGGTGGTGTGTACGTGTACTTTGTACTTGGAGAGGTGTTTTAGCTTGTCGGCATAGTATTGGTCTGAGAGAAAAAGCTCCCAGTAGCCCATTTCATTTCGGCGTAGCGGATGCGTGTAGCGTCCCCAGTGATTAAAATCGCCCGTAAGCCACAAACCTTTGGCGGCAGGTGCCCACTCTCTATACCACCAACCTTTTTTTTCCGCATCGTAGTTAAAACCCAAATAGCGATAGGCTTGCGCAAAGGATTCTAAATTGTCGAATGCGCCCTTGATAAGTTTTCGGCGTTTTTTATAGTTTTTGATGCGCAATTTTATCGCCTCTGTAAAAGGCTTTAGTGTTGGGTCGTTTTGGACTAAAATGGGAATAGACGGATTTTTTTTCATACAGCATTATTGTTAGAGGCTAAGGCGAAATAAACAAAAATATTTGAAGGCTACAATAGACATCTTCGGAAAATCATTTACTTGAGCTATTTTTGTTATATATAGCAGCGATTAAGTTAAAGCCTGAGCCAAATTTTTTCTTCGGTTTCTATATTTTTAAAATAATATTATAAATATTTACAAATAACTAAATTTATTTAAACCAAAAGAATATTAGCTGAAATATGCTTATTCTCTTTCTCAAATGTGGTGCAAATAATTTTCGACTTTTCTTTCTACTGCTATTTGTGTTTTTTGGGTGTGCCGTTTCTTTTTCCTGAGTCTTTTAAACTAATTGACGTTTAAATATTCTATTCTTTTTATAGCATTTTATAAAAAATAGCTTTTAGCTTTTATACCTATAACAGCATAAGAATAAAAGATAAAAAGTATTTAAATTAAATATAAGTAAATTTATAAAAATCATTATTTTATTAATCTTATAAAGAAAATTATTATGAAAAATTAATGTACTTTAGTCTAGTATTGTTGTGTTCGTTTGTCCGTGTTTATGCACAGGATTTAATTGTTTTAAGTTCGGGAGAAGAAAAAGTAGTGAAAATTATGGAGGTGAATGAAAAACAAAGTGGCTTGCAAGGAAATAGATAAGCCTGAAAGTATCACTTTCTACATTGACAGGTCAGATATTCAGCGTATTGTATTTGACGTGATGGTGCGGTGAAATTTAACGAAAAATGCCACCAACAATGCTTCGGATAATAATAGTATTGCCGGAGGGACAAGTATGTACGAAAAAGGGCGTATTGATGCGAAAACCTATTACGACCACGACGGCGGAAAAACAGGTACCTTGGTGGTGAGTATATTGAATCCTTTCGGAGGGCTTATTCCTGCCATAGCCTGCTCTTCTACTACGCCAAGAGAAGCAAATTTGGGTTATCCCAGTGTGGAACTAATGCAGGATATTGATTACAGAAATGGCTACTCCAACAAGGCAAGAAAAATAAAAAGCAGAAAAGTATGGACTGCTTGGGAATTGGTCTGGGCGTGAATATTGCCGTAGCAATATTGCTACTCAATAAAGAAGCAAGAAAATAAAAAGCAGAAAAGTATGGACTGCTTGGGGAATTGGTCTGGGCGTGAATATTGCCGTAGCAATATTGCTACTTAATTAAGTTGCGTATTGTAAGTCTTTTCTACTGGTACATCCGCAAGAAGTTTTGTATTCTGTCCAAAAGTCCGTTTTTTTGCAAAAAATGGAAAAAGAACTTCCCAAAATTTTGGAGAGTACCGCAACAGTTCGCTTTCAGGATTGCGACCCGAATCGTCATCTGAACAACGCCCGTTTTATCCATTACTTCATCAATGCCCGCGAGGACCAAGTAAAAGAATACTACGACTTCGACCTTTTTAAACTGGCTGCCGAAGAAGGTATCGGCTGGTTTATTACCCAAAGCCAAATTGCTTTTTTCCGCCCCGCAATGCTGATGGAAGAGGTAGTGATACAATCGAAAACCATCGGTTTTACCGACCGTAAGCTAAAAGTAGAATTGCTGATGTTCAATCGCGACAAATCGTCTTTGAAGTCGGTGATGTGGGCGGAGTTTACACACTACAATTTTGTAAAACAAAAAAGCGAAACCCACGACCAACGACTCATTGATATGTTTTCGGCAGTAGTAGTGCCTTTAGAAACAAATATTTTTGAGGAGAGAGTACAACAACTGCGAAACTTACGGCATTAAGTTGTTTTTAAAACCAATCTACTGAAAAATGAGGCTGACATCATCTGAAAAAATTGCAAAAGAACTTTTTAAACAGAGAGTACACAGGGAAATACTTTCAAAAAAAATAGAAAACCTATCCTCTCAGATAGAAAATTTTTTGAATAGTGGATACGAGTTTTCTGATGAATTTGAAAAAATAGGTGCTTTTAATTTTGAATTTGATTATTACTTAGATTTTGAATACATAGGATATCCAAATTACCTTTTTGAAGTCAATTGGAAAAAATGATAAAATTCGATGTTACAGAAGAAATGATTTTGAAATGAAGGCTGCGTTGAAGAATCATTTATGGCGATTTTAGAAATTTCTCCTGAAATAAAAAGAAGAACTCTACAATCAAACTATTAGAAAGCGATTGCGAATTTTTTGTGAAGCTTGGAAAAAAGCAAAAGAAAAGGTGAATTCAATAAGTTGGGTTTCATGATCCGATTGGGGCTGGAACAATGAATAGAAGATTGTCCCACGACCAACGACTCATTGATATGTTTTCGGCAGTAGTAGTGTCTTTAGAAACAAATATTTTTGAAGAAAGAGTACAGGAGTTGCGCAATTTAAGGCGTTAAGTCGTTAGAAACTATAACAATCTATCAATACCAAAGGAGCCGGCACCCATTCACTTTCATTGTCCGAACGGTCTTTTAGCTTTACTAAAAAGTGCAAACTGTCTAAGAGTGGATAGTCGGCATTTGGCGTACATGGTATGCCGCTAATAGGAATACAACATTGTGTGGGAATGCGCGCAAGTATTTGCCCTTTTATACTGCTGGTTACGCCTCTATCTTCTATTTGAGGTATCAAGAGCGAATCAATATAATCGGTGCGAGCATCGTATAAAAATAAACCCGGCTGAGAATCTAATTCTATCACGCCTAAATCCGCACCACTATCTTCAAACTCTATCAAAAAATACAAAGTATCCGTCACATTTCTTATAATGGTTTTGCTGGGTTGTATGGACACTATTCGCGGCACAGGACTATATTCTTCCGGTTTAATACAACCTGCAACACTAAAAAACGCAACCAATATTACTAACAGAAAAGTATATTTTTTAAGAAAATGAAACATATTATTGGGTATAATTACATTAAAAACGCAAGGCAAAATTCGCACTGGTAGTTCACAAAATTAACTTATTTTTGGAAATAAAATTGTATTTGTGAATTTTATCAATCAGTTTGACATACAAGAATATTTTTCGCTTGCCCAAAGCGATTTTCATAGTTTAGCATTAAATGTTTTTCGTTTCCAAGCGAGCCACAATCCCGTTTATCGTCAGTTTTTGCAGCAAATAAATTGTACTCCTGCAGCAATCGAAAACATACACGATATTCCGTTTCTGCCTATCAGTTTATTCAAAACCCAAAAAATACTTACCTACTATCAGCAAGCCGAAACTATTTTTACGAGTAGCGGCACCGCACAGCAAAACGCTTTTTCGCAGCACCACGTAGCGCGTATGGAAATGTATGAACAAAGTTTTCGGCAGACTTTTTCTTTGTTTTATGATACGCCGGAAAATTATCATATTCTTGCACTACTACCGGCTTATTTGGAGCGCGAAGGCTCATCATTGGTCTATATGGCAGATGCACTTATTCGGCAAAGCAAAGGTGCATACAGTGGTTTTTATTTGTATGATTACGAAAGTTTAGCCGAAAAAATAATAAAAGCTGAAGTTTCGGGACAAAAAACACTCTTGATAGGCGTGAGCTTTGCCTTGTTGGATTTTGTAGAAAAATATCCACATTTCCCTTTAAAAAATACGATTATAATGGAAACAGGCGGTATGAAAGGTAAACGTCCCGAACTCACCCGACCGGAATTGCACGGAATTTTGTCGGCAGCTTTTGCGGTAGAAAAAATCCATTCGGAATACGGAATGACCGAACTGCTGTCGCAGGCGTATTCGCAAGGAGAGGGTATTTTTGCTTGTCCGCCTTGGATGCGTGTACTGTGTGGCGATGCCTACGACCCTCGCGCTTGGGTAGCTTCGGGGCAAAATGGCGTTTTGCGCATCATCGATTTAGCCAATTTGTATAGTTGTTCGTTTATTGCTACCCAAGATGTGGGCAAAGTTTTTCCCGATGGTACTTTTGAAATACTCGGTCGTACTGACAACAGCGATTTGCGCGGCTGTAATTTATTGGTAGAAGCCTGAAAACATAATCAGTAAAATGCTTTATTTTTCTTTGGTAAACAATTTTCCCGAGAAAAACACCTTATCAATATGATTTTCGCCATAAGCGTAGGGCATATATGCCAAAGAAGGAATTTTTTTGGTAAGGATAAAATTGGCTACTTTTCCTATAGAAATACTGCCATAATTTTCCGCAATTTCCATTGCGGCGGCACCATTAAGCGTTGCGGCAGCCAAGGCTTCTTGCGGCAGAAGTTTTTGTTGTGTACAAGCTAATGCTACGGTAAAAGCCATATTTCCGCTTGGCGTAGAGCCCGGATTGTAGTCCGTAGCAATACAAACGGGCAAGCCATTTTCTATCATTTTGCGCGCCGGACTGTAGGCTATGTTCAGAAAAAACGAAGTACCCGGCAAAACCGTAGGCATTGTTTCAGAAGCAAGCAGGCAATCTATTTCGGTTTGGGTAATACATTCCAAATGATCAACCGAAACCGCATTCATTTTCACACCAGTTTGTACACCGCCGCTTACTGCCAGTTCGTTGGCGTGAATTTTGGGTTTTAAACCATATTTCCACGCTGCTTCCAAAATAGTTTCCGTTTCGTCGGGTGTAAAAAAACCTTTATCGCAAAAAACATCGCAGTAGTCGGCTAAACTTTCGCTGGCGATTTGAGGGAGCATTTCATTGATAATCAGATTTATATACTCGTTGCGGCGTGTTTTGTATTCCATCGGAACGGCGTGTGCGCCCAAAAAAGTAGCTTTTATGGGAATGGGTGCTTTTTCCTTCAGGCGTTGAATAACCCGCAACATTTTCAATTCGGCAGCTACACTCAATCCGTAGCCACTTTTTATTTCTATGGCACCTGTGCCCATTGCCATTACGTTTTGCAAGCGTTGCCAAGCCGAAGCAAATAAGTCGTTTTCGGAAGTAGTTTGCAATTTGCGGGCAGAGTTGAGGATTCCGCCACCTTTTTCGGCAATTTCCTCGTACGTCATTCCTTGCAGTCGGTACAAAAATTCTTCCTCTCGCGAAGCCGCAAACACAATATGTGTGTGCGAATCGCACCAAGCGGGCAACACTAATTGTCCACTTGCATCAATTACTTCTGTATCTTCGGGAAAGTTTGTTAGTGTATCCATTGTGCCAAAATCGGCAAAATGTCCATCTTTTATATACAAAAAGGCATTTTCTATAAAAGGAACTTCGCTCATTTCTTTTCCTTTGTACAATAAGCGATTTTCGGTTTCGGTAAGCCACAACTGGCGGATATTTTTAAGGAGTAAATGCATGGATTTATAATTTTTTTAATAATTTTCATAAAATTCAAATATGCCTTCAATAACACGGTCTTGTTCATCATCACTTAGGTCATAGAAAAGCGGCAAGCGCAAAAGCTGGTCGGCAAACATAAGCGTATGAGGCAAGGCTTCGCCGGAATGATTTTTTTGGTAAAATGGCGAAAGATGCAAGGCTTGATAATGGAATACGGCATCAATATTTTGCTTTTTCAAAAAAGAAATTAATGCACTTCGCTCGGAAAGATTATTGCAAACCATGAAAAAAAGATGTCCGTTGTTAGTTGCATAAGCGGGAATTTGCGGAAGTTTTACGCCGAACTTTTGCAACTCAGCCAATTTGTCGGCGTAGCGTTGCCACAAGTATTTGCGCTTTGTTTGAATATCGGCTAAATGATTGAGTTGGGCATACAAAAAAGCAGCAATAATTTCCGAAGGCAAATAAGAAGAACCAATGTCCACCCAAGTATATTTGTCAATTTCGCCCCGGAAAAAAGCAGCTCGGTTCGTTCCTTTCTCGCGGATAATTTCAGCGCGGGCAATGTATTTTTCGTTGTTTATTACCAAAAGTCCGCCTTCACCAGAAATAACATTTTTAGTTTCGTGAAAAGAAAAAGTACTCATACAGCCAAAACTTCCCAAGGCTTTGCCCTTATAATAACTGTCAATAGCGTGGGCAGCATCTTCGATAAGTGCAATCTTATATTTTTGGGTTAAGTGCAAAATTTTGTCCATATCGCAGGCTACACCCGCGTAATGTACAATGACAATTGCTTTGGTTTTTTCCGAAATATGTGCCTCAATTTTGTCAGCATCGATGTTCGGGAAATCGGCTTGTGTATCTACAAAAATCACTTTCGCGCCGCGCATTACGAAGGCATTGGCAGTAGAAACAAAGGTAAATGCAGGCATTATTACTTCATCGCCGGGCTGAATATCCAACAAAAAGGCACTCATTTCTAAGGCAGCAGTACAAGAGTGTACCAGCAAGCATTTTTTAAAAGGAAAATGCGTTTCAAAAAACGCGTGTACTTTTTTGGTAAAAAAACCGTCTCCGGCAAGATGTCCTTTGGCTACGGCTTGGGTGATATACAAGGTTTCGTTGCCGGTAAGAAAAGGTTTGTTGAAGGGTATTTTGGGTAAAGTATTTTGCATTTTGTGAAAAAATAAAATTTGAGGCAACTAATCTGTTTCTAAAATTGCCAAGCCAAAACCGGTTTTTCCATACGCATTGCCGCAATACAACATATAACGCGCGCCTTTCATATCGAATACAAAAGGGTAGCACAACATTTCGCTGTCCCAAGCAGTGGCTTCGGCAGCAACGCTAATGCCTACGCTTTCATCTTTGCGTTGCCAGTATATGCCATCATTCGATTCGGCGTAACCGATTAAGTATTTTTCGCCTCGAAAGGAGTACCACATTTTATACAAATTGTTTTCGTACAAAACTACAGGTTTGGAAAAAGCATAATCGGTGGCGGTAGTGGGCAAGCAAATGTGATTGCTACGCAAAAAATGTATGCCGTCAATTGCCCAAGCATATTTTAGCGGATGCAACATATCGCTGTTTTGCTTTCCCCAGCGTGTATGCGAGCCGTACCACATTAGTTGTTTTTCGGCTTGCACCAACACAAAAGGGTAGGAGAGCGAGTATGGGTCGTCGAAATTTCGGTCCATCATTGGTCCTTCGCTGATGCGTTCAAAGCCTTGGGTGTTTTCGCTCCATTGCAGCACACCAATCGCATTTTGGAAAGGTACATCTGTCGATAAATTCCAGCCGAGATAGTAGAGGTACTGAGTTCCGCGCACGTTTGCCAGACAAGCCATAGAGCAGCCTCTGTCGTCGAAAGTGCCGATTTTGCCCGGCGCGAGGATATGTTTTGGGGAAGAAACGGCATTGAAATTTTGCGAAAAATCGAAATCTATGGAAGCAATATGCGCACGATTTTCCGCATCGCGGGGGCTAAAATAGATGCGAACTATTTTGTCGGACAACACTTGCGCCACCGGATTGGCAGCGTGCGATTGTAAGAAAAATACACTGCCGTCTGCGTTGTATAGTTGTTTTATTTTTTTCCATTTCATACAAAAAATCCTTGCAGGAAAATTTAGGGTATTATCACAAAGGCTTTGTTTAAAGTTTGGGCGTGGGTGGTTATTTGTACATTGTACCAGCCGCTTGGTAGCGTTTCTGTATTAATATTTAAAGGTGTTTGGATATTTGCCGCTTCTTTTTCCCACACAATTTTTCCTTGTAAATCGATAATTTGTACTTTGGCGATAACCGCTTGCAAATTGCGGGCATCAAGTTGAATGAAATTGTGTGCGGGATTAGGTAAAAGTTGAATATCGGAAGTATTCTCAATGTTTACAATAGCCGTAATATCTTCGCAAATACGGTCTTCGTTTATGGTTTCTTGTCCCAAAGGAATTTGAATTTTGAACTGGTGGCGCACTTCATTGCCAAAATCCGGCTCAAAAGTTTTGAGTATCTGGTCGTTTTTGTCCAACAAACGCAAATAGCCATTGTTGGTTTCATCGCTGTTAGCCCACCACGAAATGCCATCACCGCCGCCCAATTCGGCATCATAATCTGTAAAAAGCAAGGTATAACAACCTTCCGATAAGCTGTTTAAGTCTATTTCGTAAACCGTATTTGCCGTAAAATTATTTCCTTCAAAAAGTACCTCGCCCAAATCGTTGGTGATGGTGTAGGCATTTTCCAAAGGTTTGTTGTTGGTACGGAATTGAAATTTCAAACCCTTGGCATAGGTAGGCGGCGGCGTAAAAGCAACTGTTTTGTGGTTGTCGAAATCGTTTTGGTCGGTGGTATAATTCGGTTCTAAGAGTGAAGCGGTAAATTGCGGATTTTCGGGGTCGAAATTTACCCAGTTGAAAAGTGGCAACACTACATTTTCCGTAGCACCAATGGGCAAATTGCCAAACCACTCGTAGTAGCAGGGAAACGAAAAATTTCCTAAACCTACAATGCCATATTTGATAATACAAGTAGTAAGTGGTTCGCTGCCTTTGTTTTTTATTTGTACCACCGGATTGCCGCAAATAGGATTTTGGCGTAAATATTCGTCATCTTTGCTCGGCGCAATAATTTTTTCTAAAGCGGCATCTACGCTGCGCGTGGGCGGTTCGTAAATAACCAACAAACCCGAAAAAGCATACGAAGGTGCTTGTGTTCCCGACCAGTTAATTGACTGAAAATCAACGTCTAAGTTAAAGTTTTCTCCATTACTTATAAAAGGTGTTAGCTCAAATTCATCTACATAAACTTTATCGCCCGGACACCAGTTTCCGCGATTGTAAATCCATGTGCCGCCTTGTGGATATACATTGTTTAGTCCGCAGTCATCGCGCCACATTTTTTGCGAAAATTTGGTATCACCATTCACTTTTACATAGTAAAAACGCTCGCAAAACTCGCCGCAGTAAGTAGTATTGTCGTAGCCGTGACCGGAAGTAATGACGCGCAACTTGGCTTGGTGTGTATTGTTGGGCAGCTGTATGTTTTGGGCAGCTAATGGACCAGCTTCTACTTCGGCAGGTGTGGTGTAGGTGAAATTGCTGTACAACTTTTCGATGCGCTGCACTTTTCGCACAGGCGTACCTTCAATAAATTGGAAGGAAATAGTAGTGCTAAAACCGCTCGACCAACCGGAATAAAAAGAGCGAAGGGTTTGTTCATTGCGCAAGTAAGGAGCGAAATCGGTGACATCGAATACGAAAGTATGCTCCCACGCGCTATCAAAACCGGCTGTGCCGTAATTAGCATTGTTGATGTCCATGTAAGTGCCGTAAGGTGTAATGAGTCGCCCCAACTCGTAGGCGATGGTTTGGGGAAAATAATTCCAAGTGGTGTCGGTTTGTAAAGGATTGGTGGAGATAGTATCAATTTGTGCTACTGAAGAATCGGTAAGACCCGTTTTCCATAGCAGTTGTACTTGGTTGGTGTAGTCCCAATCGCTGCAACCGCCGGAGGCGCAACCCAAGGTGTAATACATCAGAATTTGCTGAAATTCGGTGTTTTCATCAGGAAAAACTACGTCTTGGTCGTACGCGCCGTACCAAGTCATGTCCACATGCTCGTGTGCTTGAATGTGAAGCGTATCGCCTGTTTCGGCAAAAGCGGCAGTAAGCGGCAGACAACAAAGCAAAAAGCGTAACAAATTTTTCATCGGAAAATTTTTAAAAACATTAGGCACAAAGAAAGCCTAAAAGTAGTAAGATTTCATGGGCTAAAAAAGAAAATTCGCAAGGAGAAGATGTGGAGAAAAAGATAGTAACGGATTTAACAAAGGCATTTATGCAAAGAAACGGGTCAAATATTAGCAAAACATTTGCACCATTGCCCAAAATGTTATATGTTTACATACTATGTTCTTTGTTGAACAGAACAGGATTTATTTATCACAAAAAAAAACATACAACATGAAACAACTATTACTCCTCAGCCTGCTAATAATAGTAGCCACCACCACAAGCACCTACGCCCAAATAGTGAATATACCGGATATACAATTTAAAAACGCCCTTTTAAACCACAATCCTCCTGTGGACACGAACAATGATGACGAAATACAAGTGACCGAAGCGGAGGCGGTGGATTCGTTGTATTTGAAGAGTAAAGGTATTTCAGATTTGACGGGGATTAATTCTTTTGTTAATTTGGAATATTTAAATTGTGAGAATAATAGTAATTTAAGCAGTTTAGATGTCTCTAATTTGACTGATTTGAAAAGTTTAAATTGCGGTGGTTGTCATTATTTAACAAGCTTAAATGTAACAAATCTAATAAATTTGCAAAACCTAAATTGTTGGAATGATGGTGGTGCCTTAACAAGTTTGGATGTAACAAATTTAGTAAATTTACAAACTTTAAATTGTAGTGGCAATAAAATATCAAGTTTAGATATATTAAATTTAGCAAATCTACAAACTTTAAATTGTTCCTTCAATAATCTAACAAGTTTGGATTTGACGAACGTAACAGATTTACAAATTTTATATTGTGCTGATAATAATTTAACAAGTTTGGATTTTTCTGATGTGCCGAATTTGAAAAAATTAATTTATTCTTACAATAATATAGTCGATATAGATTTTTCTGATGTGCCAAATTTGATTTATTTGGATTGTGGTAATAATAATCTAACAAGTTTTGACTTGGCAGATGTACCGAATTTAAAATATTTATCATGCTATAGAAATAGTATATCATATTTAAATTTGGCAGATGCACCGAATTTAGATTCTTTATATTGTTTTGAGAATGACCTAACAAGTTTGGATTTAACTTATGTGCCGAATTTGAAATATTTATCTTGTGGTACTAATAATCTAACAAGTTTGGATTTAACTTATGTGCCGAATTTGAAATATTTATCTTGTGGTACCAATAATCTAACAAGTTTGGATTTTTCAGATGTAATAGATTTACGAAATTTAACCTGTAGTAATAATAATCTTACAATTTTAGATTTGACAAACATGTCAAATCTAAAATTTTTAAATTGTTCTTTTAATAGTTTGACGAGTCTATTAGTAAAAAATGGTAGTAATGAAACCTCTTTAAATTTTTCAGATAATCCAGATATAAATTATATTTGTTGCGATGAAAATCAAATAGAAGAGGTAATAAACAAAGCAGTAGGTTATGGATTAGGCGATTTTTTACTTAATACCTATTGCACCTTTGAACCCGGCAGCAATTCTAATAAAATTTCTGGAACAGTACGGTTAGATATGGGTAATAACGATTGTAGTGAAAATGCAGTCTCCGTAGGTACGCAACTCTTGCAAGTAAGTGATGGCTCAGAAATGGGTTACATTATTGCTGATACGTTAGGTAAATACAATTTTTATTGTAATGAAGGTACTTTTAGTTTACAACCACTTTGGGAACACCCTTATTTTTCCACGCCCTCTCCAGCGTTCGCAAGTTTTGATACGACCAATAACCTCATTAGTCTTCAAAACTTCTGTATCACCCCTAACGGCACGCATCACGATTTGGAAATTACCTTATTGCCTGTAAACAATGCTCGTCCGGGCTTTGATGCAAAATACCAAATCACTTACCAAAATCAAGGCACAGAAACTGAAAGTGGTAGCGTTTCGTTGCAATTTGACGATAGTGTGTTGGATTTTGTGTCGGCATCGCCGAATGTGGTGGCGCAAAGTGATAGCTTGCTTACGTGGAATTTCGTTGACTTGCAGCCTTTTGAAAGTCGCAGTATTGCCGTTATCCTCAATGTAAATTCGCCGCAAGAAATTCCTGCCGTAAATGGTGATGATATTCTTTCGTTTTTGGCGTACCTCAATTACGCTTACACAGACGAAACGCCCGAAGATAATAGTTCTGCCTTGCGCCAAACCGTAGTAAATTCTTACGACCCGAATGACAAAACTTGTTTGCAAGGCACAGCCGTTGAGGTGAAAAATGTTGGAGATTATTTGGATTACGTCATTCGTTTCCAGAACACAGGCTCCGCCGAAGCGATTAACGTAATCGTAACGGACGAATTGGCGGCAAACTTAGATGTTTCCACTTTTCAGATGATTTCAGCGAGTCACGATTATCGTTTTCGCTTGGAAGGCAGAACGGTAGAATTTTACTTTGAAAACATCAATCTACCCGACAGTACGAGTAACGAGCCGGAAAGTCACGGGTTCGTAGCCTTCAAGATAAAACCTAAAGCCGTAGCCTTGGGCGACAAGATAGAAAACACGGCGCAAATTTATTTCGATTACAATTTCCCTATCATCACGAACACCACCGAAACGGAAGTGATAGAAGATATAAGTGAGCCAGTCGGTTTAGCAGCATTACAAAGTAAAAGTTTCTTCACAATCACCCCCAACCCCGCCAGCGAATACATCAGCCTTGGCAGCAAGTACGACAACATAGCACAAGTCGAAATCTACGACAGTGCGGGCAGGTTGCACATTGTACAAACAAGTCCCGATGCAAGGATAAACATCCAAAACTTGCCGAGCGGCGTTTATACCTTAAAAGTACAAATCGGCGAGCAGTGGTATGCGGAGAAATTTGTGGTGGGGAGGTAGTTTAAACCACTTTATTGGCGCAGGAACTACTGGCAAAGGCATCGGGTTTGGCTTTGAAAGCGAAGCCCATGCCAATAATATAACCAATCGCTTCATTCAGCGCAATGTTCGATTTGAACTGCGGATTTGTGTTAATGTCAGCGTGAATTTCCATATCTACCGCGTATTGGTCGAACAAATCGCAGAGGTGATACGCAACTTCAATAGATTTTCCCACTTCGAGCAACATACGCTCTTTTAGCGAAAGTTTGCGGTAAGTGTGGTCGTTGCTGATAAACATAAAACCGCCGCGCCCTTCGCGCAAAAACACAATAACCGTGGCAAATTCGGTATGATTGCCATGTACTTGCGAGTCAGTGCCAATGCACACTTTGAGGCGATGGTTTTGGCGGGATTCTTCAATAAGCGTTTTTTCTACGGCTTCGCGGATAGGCAACTTTATGCGTTGCCCGTTCAACCGTCTCCAAGAAAATGTTTCCATAATTGCATAAGGTTTTGGGCAAAATTATTTTTATTGATAATAATAGATTTTAAATGTAGATTATTTTTAGGATAAATTTTATATTTCTACCTAAAAAACGCCTAATTGGAGCATTGTTTTAGTATTTTTTGCATTAATTGACCGCATTATTTCTAAATTTTTTACATTTGGCAAAATTTAGAAACACACCTTAGATAAAAATGAGCAAATATATCTTACTCTTGTTTTTAGGATTGTTCTCTTCTTGCAAAATAGTGCGAAGCGTTGTTGAACTAAAAAAAGAAAAAGCAAGCGTACATCATTATGAATACAACGGAAAAGAAATTGCTTATTTGCCGCTACACCATGTAGGCAAGCCGAGTTTTTATGCTGATGTAAAAAATAAAATTACTGCCTACAAATTGCAAGGATATAAGGTGTATTACGAACTGATAACTACGGACATACCGGGAGATAGCCTTCAGAAAGATATTATCCGCAGAAAAGTACGGAAAATAAAGGGTACAAATAAGGATTATAAACAGTTGGCAGATGAAACAACTATTTTTAAAAATTATGTAAAACAGCCTGCCTATGCCGATTTGGGTATAGATACGACTAGGGTTTTCTTATAAAAAAAATGCAACTAAAAAAGGTAAGCAAGAATTTGTAAATTAGAGTGAGAAAAAAATACCAAATTCAAAACTTACCTTATGAACAAAAGTACAACATTTTTAGAAGCCCTACAAAATGAAGAGACATTAGATTTACGAGACAACAGAGGGAAACATCATGATTTATGCTTAATCTTAGTAGAGTTTATAGTGGCACTATTGTGTAATCGAGATGGGAATTTATCTTCAATACGTCGTCACATGAGCGCACACCATTCGAGTCTTGTAAAGGAATTAAGTATGGAAAAAGTTGCGCAAAAAAAACGGTATCAAGATCTCATTTACCCATACTATTGAGCAAAGTAAATGGAGCATCTTTGGCTAAATTGCTTTATGAGTACTATGGTGTTTCGCTATCTGAAAAAGAGAAGAAATGGTTTGCACTTGACGGTAAAGAACTGAAAGGCAGCATTTTAGCAGGAGACAATAGAGGGCAAGCAGTAGCCTTAGCCGTCAGCCATGAAGACAGGTCAGTTTGTAGAATGTCCTTTTTCAATGGCACCAAAGAGAGCGAAGTAGTAGCGGTACGAACAATGCTTAAATCCCCATTAGTGAGTCAAAAAATAACGATGGACGCATTGCATTTAAAGCCAAACTCCTTGATACCCATAGCTGAAGCAGGCGGTATTTTTTTGGTTGGTTTAAAAGACAATCAAGCAGAGTTATTAGCTGAAATGCGATTTTGTAGCGAGCAGGATCAGGGGATTTATGCCTATGATTCAGGTGTAAAAAAAGGACACGGTAGAGAGGAGCGGCGTAGTTATTGTTCTTATAACATAGAGAAAGCCTATGTGGATAAACGCTGGAAAAGAGCAAATTTTAACTACCTTATTAAGGTACAACGAGAACGAACTATTTGCAATAGCCATACCCACAGTAAGCAAATTGCCTACTTTTTAACCAATAAAAAGGTGCAAAATCAGGCAGATGCAATGGAATTATACCAAGCTATTCGTTGTCATTGGCAAGTGGAAACAGCCAATAACACTAGAGATTGTATTTTAAGAGAAGATAAATTGAGATGCACTATCACGCACACTAATCAGACAATAGCACTCTGTAGAACTATGGTTATCAGCATTTTAAATAAATCCGACATTAAAAATCGCTCTGAAGTAATGGATTATTTTGCAGACCATTTCTTCAAGTGCATTGCTTTTTTGAAGAAGATTCGTTTTTTATAAGAAAACCCTATAGATACGACTGACATAAGAGCCGATGTAGATTATTTGCAGTTTATAAATTATTGGGAACAGCAAAATGGGGAAATAATTTTGGATAGTCTTGATATACATACGCCTTTTGGTGAAAACTATGAAAAAGGAACTTTTTACACCCAAAAACAATACAAAAGCGTAGTTATTTATTTTAGAAACAACTATCTGCTGGAGACAATTAACAAACACGCCGACACAAAAATTCTGGTATTGTATGGCGAAGGACACCGAAAGGATTTTAAGAAAAGACTAAAAATGAGCAAGAATTAAAAACTTAGCCTATTTGTAAAAACTCCCCGAATAGAACATTTTTTACCAAAAATTACACACTTCTGCGTAGTTTTGCAGCCGATAGTTAATATTTAATTTCAAAGAATGTCTATTCGCGCTATTTCGTTTGCACTTTTTTTCTTTTTCTTAGCAGGCTTATCTTCTTGTAACGATGCTTCATCTTCCGCGACCGATACTTCGGCGACAAAAGAGGATAAAAAATCTATCGAAAAATACGGCTTAGATGCCATAAGTTTTGGTATGAGCCGTACCGAATTTAATGAAGTGGAAATTCCCGAAGGTTATCCTATTCCGCTGGGCAAATATGGTTATGCCGTAAAGGGCTACTTCAATGACCAAGACCAGTTGTATTTGCTTCAAATAAAAGGCATTCCTACTTCCGAACCCAAACAATATACTACGGCGATTTATTTCGTGTGGGAAGACCTCATAGACGTATTTACACTCAAATATGGTCGTGCGGTAGGCGAGCCAAAACTATATCCGCCCATCAGTTATTTAGAAAACAATCGCATTCTTTTCACCCACGAATGGCAATCCGGCACCAAGCGTATCCAACTCGGTCTGCTCAAAAAAGACGGCATGTTCTCCGCCCAGGTTTTTATTGAAGACAGCAACTTTAAGCCTTCCGGCAAATAATACCAAAATCGAATAATGATTGCGTATTAGAAAAGAAAAGTGCATCCTCATTTACGGAATTATCGTGCAGTTTTCGTATAAGAAAAAGGACTAAAAAAGTGTCGTTTCTTTTGCTTCGTTTTCTTTGGACAAGCAAAGAAAATGAAGAAGTCCCCAAGCAAAGTTTTGTACCCAAAGTTGCGGGGCGGATACTTACACTTAATAATACCTAAACCGATTGGCAATTTTCGTGCAATTTTTGGTATAAGTTTCTTATAAATTGTACAAGTCGGTATATTTTTTTTCCGCATAATCAATAAACGCCGACAAGTTCAACTCCTCGCCCGTAATTTTTTTACAAAGCTCGTCTATGCTGTATTTTTTACCATATTGGTAAATATTTTCGCGCAGCCATTTGTTTAAACCGAGCAAACTACCTTGCTGAATTTCTGTTGCAAGCTGCGGCATTGCTTTTTCGGCAGCGCGAAAAATTTGCGCCGCATAAAAACTGCCCAAAGAATAAGTAGGAAAATAGCCAAACAAGCCGTGCGACCAATGTACATCTTGCAAACAACCCTCCAAGTCGTTTTTTACCGTAAGGTTTAAGTATTTTTTGTACAAACTATTCCAAATATCCGGCACATCTTTTACGGCTAAGTTGCCTTCTATCAAGGCTTTTTCTATTTCATAGCGAATCATTATATGAAAATGGTAGCTTATTTCGTCGGCACTGGTGCGTATAAAGCCGGGCTGCACAATATTGGCGGCAGCATAAAATTGCTCCGCACTTATTTTTTGTAAATTATCGGGAAATATTTTTTGTAAAATCGGAAAATTGTACTGCCAAAATGCCTTGCTTCGCCCCACATTGTTTTCGTACAGCCGCGACTGCGCTTCGTGCATACTCAGCGACAAATACGCACCGGAGGGCAGTCCATAATTTTGGGGCAGAAGCCCTTGTTCGTACAAGCCGTGTCCACCTTCGTGCAGCGTACTCCACGTCATTTCATGAAAATTGTGTTCGTTAATACGCGTAGTCACGCGCACATCTTGCATCCCCAAGTCGGTAGTAAAAGGATGCGTGCTGATGTCTTGTCGTCCGTACGTGAAATCGTAGCCTATTTGTTTCAACAAACTTATGCCAAAATCCCATTGCTTTTGGTGCGCATAAAAGCGAAACATAAAATCGTTTTTTGGAACGGGTTTTGCGGCTATTTTTGCCAAAAGACCACTTATTTTTTGGCGTACATCTGCAAAAAGCACTTCTAACTGGGCTACTTGTAAGTTTGGCTCAAACTCGTCCAAAAGAGCATTGTAGGGCTGTTTTTCAAAACCCAACAAATTGGCTTGCTGGCGTTTTAAGTTTACCATTTTTTCTAAAAAAGGCGCAAATACGGCAAAATCATTTTTCTTGCGCGCAGCCAACCAAGCCTGAAAACCTTCGGAAGTGCTGTGGCTGAGCTTTTGTACAAAACTGGCGGGCAAATGAGTTTTTTTGTCGAATTCCTGTTTGCTGTGCGCCACATTATTGGCTTGCTCGGGAGTTAGCGAAGGGTCGTTTGTTAGCTCATTGAGCAAATCTCCCATCGAATGGTCGGTAAATAACTCGTGGGCAATACCCGACAAAGTGGCTATTTGTTGCGCGCGTATAGCTGCACCACCTTCGGGCATGTTTATTTCTTGGTCCCAGCCCAAAATAGCAATGGCTTTGTTTACATCAGTAATTTTAACCAACTTCTCGGTATATTTTTGATAGTTCGTATTCATTAAAAATTTTTATTTAGGGAAAAAAATGCTAAAAACACTTCCTTTAGGTGTGTTGTCGCTTATGCGTATTTGTGCTTGTAATTTTTGCACGAGTTGATATACAATAAAAAGTCCCAAGCCGGTTCCTTTGGTGCTGCGCGTATTTTCACTTCCAATGCGATAAAACTTTTGAAAAACCTTCGCTTTTTCTTTGTCGGGAATACCCAAACCAGTATCGCTTATGGCAAGGCATATTGTATTGTTGTGTTCATTCATTTTTAGCGAAATACCAATTTTATCTTCTTTCAAAGAGTATTTTATAGCGTTTTCAATCAAATTGCTCAGGATAGAGGCGTATGCGTTTAGGTCGCAAGTATAGTAAATATCTTCGGAAATGCTTATGTCAAAATGGCGCAGATGCTCATATTTTTCACAAAAATTATAAGCAATGTCGGCGGTTATGTCCGACAAATTTTGGTTTTCGGACGTAAAAAATGCCGTATCGTTTTCCAAGTGTGCCGCCAGCAACAAATTGTCCACCAGCACTTTAAGTCTTTCCACATCACCCAAAGCATTATGGTACATACGCGCTTTTTTTTCTTCGGGCAAAGGTCTGTTTTGTAAGGTTTCTATTGCCAACTTTATCGCCGCCAAAGGCGACTTTAGTTCGTGGGTGATAGAAAGTAAAAAATTGTGTTGTTGTTTGCTCAGTTGCATTTCTTTGCGTAAGCCCTGATGCACTTGATAAGACCCTAATGCCATGATGAATAAAAATACTAAACTTTCGCCTAATATCATTTTGTTCTTCCGCTGCTTTTTCTGTAATAAGTCCTGATATACGGAAGTTTCTTTGATGGTGGCATTGTTCAAAGGCGGATTTTGATGATGTTTCATTTCTAAAATGACCAACTGATTCTGGAAAATAGTTTCATTGTTTTTCAAATGCAAACTTGTCCACCAAATTGCCGAAGCAAACACATAAATGACTAAGGCATAAAATAAAAACAAAGGATGCCACAGTTGTAAGGCACGCATAGACGATTAAATATTAACTTTGCAAAAATTGTGTTTTCAAGATACGATTTTCCGGCAAAACATACGCTTTTGGAAACAATAGCTTTTTAGTAAATGTTTTGAAAGCAAAATATTTTACAATAAAACCAATATTCTTTGAGATAATTGCAATTTATGTTAGAGATAAAAAATCCGTACCAATATTGCCCGTCCCTCATTCGCTACGAGCGTTTTCGTACCCGCGAAGTAAAAATTGGCGATATAGCTTTGGGCGGCAAGCAACCCATTCGCATACAGTCGATGACTACCACCGACACCATGAACACGCAAGCTACTGCCGACCAGTGCGTTCGTATTTTTCGTGCCGGAGCTGACTATGTGCGCATTACCGCACCGAGTTTGCGCGAAGCGGAGAATTTAGCCAATATCAAAAAAGAAATTCAACGACAAGGCTACCAAATTCCACTCATTGCCGATATTCATTTTACACCCAATGCCGCCGAACTGGCAGCGCGTATTGTAGAAAAAGTACGCATAAATCCGGGAAATTACGCCGACAAAAAAAAGTTTCAGTTTATAAACTATACCGATGCCACTTACGAAGAAGAATTGGCGCGTATTCGCAAGCGTTTTGTGCCTTTGGTGCGTATATGTAAGCAAGAAGGAACAGCGATGCGTATTGGCACCAATCACGGCTCGCTTTCCGACAGAATTATGAGCCGCTACGGCGATTCGCCCATGGGAATGGTGGAAAGTGCCTTAGAGTTTGTACGCATTTGCGAAGACGAAGGCTATTTCGATTTGGTATTGTCTATGAAATCAAGCAATCCCGAAGTGATGGTAGAGGCTTATCGTTTGTTGGTACACAAAATGATGGACGAAGGAATGAATTATCCTTTGCACTTAGGCGTAACCGAAGCCGGCGATGGCGAAGATGGTCGGATAAAATCGGCTTGTGGCATAGGCACGTTGCTCGAAGATGGCTTAGGCGATACAGTTCGCGTTTCGCTTACCGAAGCTCCCGAAGCCGAAGTTCCGGTGGCAATTCATTTGGTAGAACGCTACCAGACGCGCGCGCAGCACCAACCTATACCGTTTATTGCGCAAATACCTGTAAATCCTTTTGAATATAAACATCGTTACACTTACGCTGTAGAAAATGTAGGTGGCGAGCACGTTCCGGTAGTGTGTATTGATATGAGTGATGCAAAAAATATAACACCTTCGGATTTGCAAGCGGTGGGATACACATATAGTGAAGACTTGGACAAATGGCACATCAGCGACCAAGCCGCCGATTTTATTTTTTGTGCCGAAAAAATACCCTTTGCTTTGCCGGGAACATTGCAAGTAATACTTCCCTACGCAAAATGGCAACAGGCAAAAGAAACTGCCAAGACTTTTCCGCTGATGGATAAAGCTACGTTTTTAGAAAATACTGCTAAGTCGCCCATACTCAATTTTGTACAAGCCGATACTTCAGCTATAGATGAAGCACTTTGTAATGCTTTGGCGGCAACACCAAGTGCTGTTTTGGTATTGCATACGCAAAATGAACACGCTATGGCAGATTTGCGCCGCATATTTTTTGAACTAATCGCCAAAAAATATGATTTTCCGGTAATTATTTATCGTAATTATGAAAATTTGCCAAATGAGCAAATGCAGTTATTTTCCGCCACCGATGCCGGAGGTTTATTTATTGACGGTTTTGGCAATGGCTTGTGGCTAAAAGGCAAAAACCAGTCGGCAGCGTTTATCAATTCATTGAGTTTTGGCATATTGCAAGCCAGCAGGTTGCGCATTTCCAAGACTGAATATATTTCCTGTCCATCGTGTGGGCGTACGCTATTCGATTTGGAAGAAACAACTGCCATGATTCGCCAGCGCACCCAACACCTCAAAGGCGTGAAAATTGGTATTATGGGTTGCATTGTAAACGGACCCGGCGAAATGGCAGATGCCGATTATGGTTATGTAGGCAGTGGCGTAGGAAAAATTACTTTGTACAAAGGCAAGGAAGTAGTGAAACGCAATATTGATACAGAATTTGCGGTAGATGAATTGATAAAAATTATTCAGGAAGACGGTCGCTGGCAGTTGGAATAAGTGAAAAGTTGCAGACAAGCTCGTTAGATTAACATATATTATATGTAAAAGTAACTAACAAACCGACAATTTTACTAACTATGTTCAATAAATTTTATAGACAGACAAATGTTGACAAAAGAATACATAAAAAAGTTAAAAACCAACGGAAACGGTGCTATTAAAAGCCTTGTGGAACAACACAAGACTAATAGTGGCAACTTGGTTTTTATCTTGGAAAGTTTGGGACAATTGCCTAAAAACTTTGACAGCTCATTTCTGCCCGACTTGACAACACACAAAAGTTCTGACGTTAGACTTTTGGCAGTTAAGAACATTGGCAAATTAGAAGACGAACAAAACATTCAACTTCTTTCATACATTTCTAAACACGACAACGACACAACCGTAAGACGTGAAGCAATTTCTTCAATCGGACGTATGCGAAAAGAAATTGTGAAACCATATTTGGTTGAGGCACTACAAGACGAAGACCCGAAAGTCGTTTGCCAAGCTATTCGTGGACTTTTGGTTTTCAAAGGAAACGGAGTTGATGAACAACTAAAAAAACTCATAAACCACGAAAACGAAATGGTGCGAACAGTGATTTATAAAGAGTTTTTTGCTACACAAAAAACTCATAAAAATCAGCCTCACACCGAAAGTTATGACTACTTGAAAAATGTTGTTGTAAATGCTGATACAATAGAAACAATGAAATTTTTAGAAGATGAAAGTATTCACTTAACATTCACTTCTCCACCATATTACAACGCAAGAGATTATTCAATTTACCCAAGCTACAAAGCGTATTTGGAATTTCTTGCAGACGTTTTCAAAGAAGTTCATCGTATCACAAAAGAAGGACGATTTTTAATCGTAAACACTTCGCCAATAATTATTCCAAGAATTAGTAGAAGCCATTCAAGCAAACGTTATCCAATTCCGTTTGACATTCACCCGTATTTAATGGAAATGGGTTGGGAATTTATTGATGACATTGTATGGCTGAAACCCGAAGCAAGTGTAAAAAACCGTATTGGCGGTTTTATGCAACACCGTAAACCGCTTGGCTACAAACCCAATTGTGTAACTGAATATTTAATGGTTTATAGAAAATCAACTGAAAAGTTATTGGATTGGAATATGAGGGAATATGACTACGAAACAGTTGAGGGAAGTAAAGTTGCTGACGGCTATGAAACGACTAACGTTTGGAAAATTGACCCCTGTTTTGACAAAGTTCATTCGGCTGTTTTTCCTGTTGAACTTTGTAAACGAGTAATACAATATTATTCTTTCAAGAATGATTTAGTATTTGACCCTTTTGGCGGAAGCGGAACAATGGGAAAAACAGCAAAAAGTTTAGGACGTAATTTTTTCTTGACCGAAAAAGACGAAACCTATTTTGAGTATATGAAGTCAAAAAAATCAAAAGAAATTTTTGATAATAGAGAGACGAAATTTTTATCATTAGACGAATTTAAAGAATGGATTTCACAAGAAAAATAGTAATAAAGGAAATCGAGCGACTGCTTAGAGCAAAGGATTACAGAATTGTAACACAAACAGAAATCAACACAAAGTTTTTGACATATTGCCTTGATTTCTTCAAAAAAGTTGTTGAAACAAAGATAAACGGAACAACAATTACGGAAGATTGGTACAAAGACAATTTTGTGATGAACAATTCTCACAAACCTGTTGATAGAGCAATTTATGCAGGAATTAACAAGAAAACAATTACAAATATGTTTAATAGCGGAACAAAAGAAATTGTAGTTTCCGCATCCGAAGATAATTATGATACCCTTGTAAATTCAATCTCTCATTTAATTGAGGAAAACGACTCTATTGATTTAAAACTTACAATAAAACTCAATAGCGTAAGCGTTGAGTTTTATTTGAACGAAAGCCTAATTGTTATCACGAGTTTAGCCGTAAAACGTGCCGCAATTACAGGCGGTGCGTATAGTGCCATCGGTAAAAATGTTGAAGGTCCTTTAATGCTAACTTTATGCAAATTATACAAAGTCCCTACAGAAAATTACAACATTAACATTGAAGGTGGTGGTACTGCAAGTTATGGAGACTTTGAGCGAGAAGTAGATTTTTTCTTGTCAAACAACGGAACAAATTATAAATGCGAAGTAAAGCTTATGGGAAAAGGGAATCCAGAAGTTGCTGATGCAGTAATTGCAAGGGAAAGCAAGGTTTTTATAGCCGACAAACTTTCTGACACAAATAAAAACCAACTTGACAGTCTAAACATAAGTTGGGTAGAGTTACGAGCGGAAGAGGGATTCAAACGCTTCAAAAATGTTTTAGAAAAGTTAGAAATTCCGTACACAGATTATAGTGGAAATTTAGACGAAGACCTTGAAGTAATTTTTGACGAAATTTTAGCTTAGGATAAGGACCGCCTACAAAATTGGTTTGGTGCAATGGCGGGTAACGAATTTCTATTGAACATTAGTGCTAAATTGAACGGTAGTAATGCTAATCAACGTCAGTACTAAAATGTTGCCACTATACCAAGTTGTAACCCGTAATTTTTTTTAAAAAGATTTTCACCAAGAGTTGTACAAATTCAAAAAAGCCGTATCTTTGCCCACGGAGAGATGGCAGAGCGGTTTAATGCGGCGGTCTTGAAAACCGTTGTACCGAAAGGTACCGGGGGTTCGAATCCCTCTCTCTCCGCTCCTTTACCTGCCTATTGTTTTTCATTTTTAAAGTAGTATGTTTTTTTTGATGTAGCAAAGTGCTTTTCTTTGCTCTTGCTGGGTTATAGCAGTTAGTGAAAAAATTAAAAATATAGCCGGAGGAATAAAAAAGTGTTCTATCAAACAACACGAAATGTTTACATACAACAAAATTGGGTATAGAATTGGAACCAAAGTTCTGAGAGGGCTTAACTTTAAATAATAACTTTCCTTATGAATAAATACATAATAGAAATAATAGAGAGAATATCTTTGGCTAATTCATTAGAAGCTAAAAGCCAAGCCTATTTAGACTTACAGGGAATTATAGAGATATATACAATAACTAACTTTTCGGAGAACTGGGATAAAGATTATTTGCTAATGTTTTCAAATAGTAAATATTTGGATTTAAAATTAAGCGACTTTGAGTTTGATTTTATTAATAACTATCTTTTCTATAATGCCATAGCTATTAAAGATGTGGAGGAGATATATTATAACGCGCTTTGTATCAAGGTTTTGTTTCGGTGTTCAAATGTATTGGCAATTTGTAATTTAATAAGATTATACTATCCGTTAAATATTGATAGCATTATTTCTACTTTGCTAAGTGCAATATGTAATATGTATGCTGATGGTAGTTATTTAGAAATTGAGGATGTTAAGGACATTTTAATACTCTTACGTGATACGGAGTTGCAATCAACTAAAGAAAAGATTGACTTTATATTCAAAAATTATGGAAAAATCGTTTAGATTTCCTCAAATATTGTTCTGACACTTTCTTAAGCAAGCGCGAAATATTGCTTCAAAATAAGCATCTTTCATATTTGCCAACCAATCTTTTGCAGAATTGTTTTCCCACACTATCAAAATGTCTATCGACAATGATTTTAGAACCTCATGAAGGACAAAATACTGCTATTATCCGAAAGTTGGCAGTATTGTTTTTTGTAAAATAATACTAAAATCGAATAGCTATTGCGTATTAGAAAAGGTAAAAATCTTTTTTCGCCGTATAGCAGTTTTTTGGCGTTAAAAATTTTTGAAGCCTTGGAAAAAATTTAGCCCAAAAACTGCGGTTTTGCCCGAACAGGGCAAAAATACCTTAAAAAAAGTGTCGTTTCTTTTGCTTCGTTTTCTTTGGACAAGCAAAGAAAATGAAGAAGCTCTAAGTATAGATATGCCCCCAAACTTATAGGGCGAGTACTTACCCTTAATAATACCTAAACCAATACGCAACTTTCATACGGTTTTGGTATAAACTTCCGAATAAACGAAAGTGAAACAATAAAAAATGACCAAAATTTTACACTATTTTTTATTTCGATTTAGTAATAATGCTAATTTTGAGCAGGTTTTTACATGTTTACTACTTGCTTTATGAAAAACAGATACCAACCCAAAAACTATTATTGGTGGATAGCAATTTGTTGGAGTATTTTCGCTTCATACCAAGCATTTGCCCAAGAAGAAAGCGAATTTGCACCTGTCGGAGCGAAATGGTGGTATGCTTGTACTTCCGCTTTGGGTCCGCCAACTTACTGGACACGCACCATAGAATGTACAAAAGATACGCTTATAAACAATACAATGTGTAAAGTGCTGAAAATAAAACAGTTTACACAATATGAAACCAATGTGTACATAACAGCGCAAAATGGCTTGGTGCGTATTTTTGATGGAGAAAATTTTTTTACGCTTTACGATTTTAATGCTCAAGCAGGCGATGAGTGGGAAACAAAATCTTTGGTTAATCTTAATTTTCAGAGTAATTTGATGAGTAATTTTGTTTTGCCGACTACGGTACATGTAGATTCTGTAAAAAACGAATGGGTGGGCAATCTGCCGAGCAAAACATTATTCACCCACATTAGTTTTCCCGATACTATTGTTGCACAATATGGAATTGCCAACTTTCCGTTCTACAACCAGTTTGCCATCAACACGAAATTAGGCGCGGCACCGTTTATGTTGTTTCACAGCATTGAACTCGACGATAATGGCGAAGGACAACTACACTGTTACCAAGACAATGAACTGGTAATTACTTTGGCGATAGACCCGTACTACAACAATGGTAGCACCGACTGCGATTATGATTTGGTGTATGGTCTGGCGGACGAAATAGCAACCAAACTACACTTTAATATACTTCCCCAAAGCATTGAACTCACCCTTGACCCAACGATGGAGCATCGCAACTTAAACTTGTTTATTGCCAACCTTAAGGGGCAAATTCAAGCCGAAATACCTATTTCTAAGCAAGTTACGACAATTAATACGAATATGTGGACTGCCGGAGTTTATATAGCAGGCATTAAAAATACGCAAACAAACGAACTGATTTATCAACAAAAGTTGTATAAGTTGTAAGAATAACGCCAAAAATAACACAATAAAAAACTAATTATTGAAATTTTGGAAAATAAATGAGGAGGAGAAAATTATATTTTGCTTCGAATATGTCAAAAAAAACAAGAAAAAGCAAAATATTTTAAGAAAAAAGTACAAGTTTTAAAAACAATACTTACCTTTGCCCCGCATTTTGATAAATATGCCCGTTTTTATGGGCTATTTGTCTGTGATAGCAAAAGTTAATGGAAGCACTCCGGCAATTGTTTAACAAAGACTTCCCTCTTAATTGTCACAGAAGTTTCATATAATATTCAAATGAGCTTTCCTGATAAGAGGTTGTGTTATTATTGCTTTGTCCTTCCTAATTTTTATTAAATAATAACAAAAGGTTATAAAAACAACCTCGAAATAATGCCAACTATACAACAATTAGTAAGAAAAGGTCGCGTGTTGCAAAAATCACAAAGTAAATCACGCGCATTAGACGCTTGTCCACAACGCAGAGGTGTATGTACGCGTGTATATACTACTACACCCAAAAAACCGAATTCGGCTTTGCGTAAGGTGGCAAAAGTGCGTTTGACAAACCAAATTGAAGTAATTGCCTACATTCCCGGCGAAGGTCACAACCTACAAGAACACTCCATCGTGCTTATTCGCGGCGGAAGGGTAAAAGATTTGCCCGGTGTGCGTTATCACATTGTGCGTGGTTCTTTAGATACTGCGGGCGTGAACAATCGTAAAAAATCGCGTTCTAAGTACGGTACAAAACGTCCAAAACCCGGACAACCTGCAGCTGCGCCCGGCAAAAAGAAATAATTGGTAAGCGTAATTTTATTTAAAAAAAAACACAGAAATTAAACATAAGCCATGAGAAAGGCAAAACCTAAAAAAAGATATCTCGCGCCCGATCCGCAATTCAACGACCCGATGGTGACGCGTTTTGTAAATAACTTGATGTGGGACGGTAAAAAAAGCACTGCATTTACCATATTTTACAATGCTGTAGAAATGGTAGGCGAAAAAACTGGCGAAAACGGTTATGAAGTATGGAAAAAGGCATTGGGCAATGTAATTCCACAAGTGGAAGTTCGCAGTCGCCGTATTGGAGGTTCTACTTTTCAAATTCCTACCGAAATTCCTGCCGAGCGTAAAGTGTCGATGGGTATGAAATGGATGATAGGCTTTGCGCGCAAACGCAACGGAAAGTCTATGGCAGAAAAACTCGGCAACGAAATAATGCAAGCAGCTAAAAATGAAGGTGCGGCAGTAAAGAAAAAAGAAGACGTACATCGTATGGCAGAGGCAAACAAAGCATTTGCACACTTTAGAGCTTAATTTTTTCTCAATCTTTAAAAAAAAAATAAAATTTTAACATAAAAAATTATGGCAAGGGATCTTAAATATACAAGAAATATCGGTATTGCGGCGCACATTGATGCCGGAAAAACAACTACCACCGAGCGTATCTTGTACTATACGGGTAAAACGCACAAAATAGGCGAAGTACACGAAGGTGCTGCTACGATGGACTGGATGGAGCAAGAGCAAGAGCGTGGTATTACCATTACCTCTGCTGCCACCAAAACCGAGTGGAAATACAAAGATGACGTTTATACCGTAAATATTATTGACACGCCCGGTCACGTGGACTTTACTGTAGAAGTAGAGCGTTCGTTGCGTGTATTGGACGGTGTGGTAGCTTTGTTCTGTGCCGTGAGTGGGGTAGAGCCACAGTCCGAAACCGTTTGGAGACAAGCCGACCGTTACAAAGTTCCGCGTATTGGTTTTGTAAACAAAATGGACCGTTCCGGTGCCGACTTCTTTGATGTAGTGCGTCAGGTGCGCGAAATGTTGGGCGCAAATCCGGTTCCTTTGCAAGTGCCTATTGGCGCAGAAGATACTTTCCGCGGCGTGGTGGACTTAATAAGCAATAAAGCCATTGTTTGGCACGACGATACACAAGGAATGACCTACGACGAAATAGATGTACCTGCGGATTTAGTAGATACCGTTGCCGAATATCGCGAAAAATTATTTGAACAAGTAGCAGAGTTTGACGATGCTATTTTGGAAAAATTCTTTGAAGACCCGGAGTCTATTACAGAAGAAGAAGTAAAAGCCGCCATTCGCAAGGCTACATGCAGCATGAAAATCATTCCGATGATGTGTGGCTCTTCTTTCAAAAATAAAGGTGTTCAGTATATGCTTGATGCCGTAGCAGCATATTTGCCCTCTCCTGTAGATATTGATGCGGTAGAAGGAATAGACCCGCGCACAGAGCAAACAATTGAGCGCAAGCCAAATGAAAAAGAACCCTTTGCTGCCTTGGCATTCAAAATCGCGACCGACCCTTATGTAGGACGCTTGGCATTCTTCAGAGTGTATTCAGGTCGCTTGGAAGCAGGTTCTTATGTATTAAATACGCGCAGCGATAAAAAAGAGCGTATTTCTCGTATTTATCAAATGCACGCCAATAAGCAAAATCCTATCGAAGTAATCGAAGCAGGTGATATTGGGGCAGCAGTTGGTTTTAAAGATATTAAAACCGGAGATACTCTTTGTGCTGAAAATGCCCCCATTATTTTAGAAAGTATGACTTTCCCTGAGCCGGTAATCAGTATTGCTATTGAGCCAAAAACGCAGAAAGACTTAGATAAATTGGGTATGGCATTGGCAAAATTGGCAGAAGAAGACCCAACTTTCCGCGTGTCTTTCGATGAAAATACCGGACAAACTATTATTAGTGGTATGGGCGAGTTGCACCTTGAAATTATTATTGATCGTTTAAAACGCGAGTTTAAAGTAGAGTGTAACCAAGGCGCGCCACAAGTAAACTACAAAGAGGCAATTACAATGGCTGTAGAACACCGTGAAGTGTATAAAAAACAATCGGGTGGTCGTGGTAAGTTTGCGGACATTATGTTTGAAATTATGCCGGCAGATCCTAATGCAGAAACCGGAAAAGTGGAAGAAGGCTTGCAGTTCATTAATCAAATTGTGGGTGGTTCTATTCCGCGCGAGTTTATTCCATCGGTAGAAAAAGGCTTCAAAGAAGCAATGAAAACGGGTGTATTGGCAGGTTATAATGTAGATTCACTACGTGTGCGCTTGTACGATGGAAGTTTCCACGCAGTGGACTCCGATGCTTTCTCATTTGAGCAAGCCGGTAAAATGGGCTTCCGCGAAGCATGTCGCAAAGCGCGCCCTGTATTGTTAGAGCCAATTATGAAATTAGAAGTAATTACGCCAGAAGAAAATACCGGAGATGTAGTAGGCGATATCAACCGTCGCCGTGGTATTATGGAAGGTATGGATATGAAAGCAGGCGCACAAGTAGTAAAAGCTAAAGTGCCACTTTCTGAAATGTTTGGCTATGTAACCTCTTTGCGTACGATAACTTCCGGTAGAGCAACCTCAACTATGGAGTTTTCACACTACGCCGAAGCACCCTCCGGAATCTCTGAAGAAGTAATTGCAAAAGCAAAAGGTAAAGTTAAAGTAGATTAATACTATGACCCAACGAATTAGAATAAAACTAAAATCATTCGATCACAGCTTGGTGGACAAATCTGCCGAGAAGATTGTAAAAACGGTAAAAACTACCGGAGCTATGGTAAGTGGTCCCATTCCATTACCAACATCAAAGCGCATCTTTACAGTAATTCGCTCTCCGCACGTAAACAAAAAATCGCGCGAGCAATTCAAGCTTTTTACCTATAAAAGAGTGCTTGATATTTACAGTTCAACTTCTAAAACCATTGATGCATTGATGAAACTCGAATTGCCGAGTGGCGTAGATGTAGAAATTAAAGCGTAACAAAAACCATGATAGGAATAATTGGTAAAAAAATAGGCATGACCAGCATATTTCGCAACGATGGCGCAAGTGTAGCTTGTACTATCGTAGAAGCTGGTCCTTGTTATGTAACACAAGTAAAAACAAACGACACTGATGGCTACAACGCCGTACAGTTAGCATACGACGATGCGAAAGAAAAAAACACTCCCAACGCATTGAAAGGACACTACGCAAAATCAAGTGTAAATCCTAAACGCAAAGTAGTAGAGATTCGCAATTACGAAAAATCGGTAAATGCAGGCGATGTAGTAGATGTAGAAACTTTTGCCGAAGGCGATAAAGTAAGTGTAGTAGGTGTTTCCAAAGGAAAAGGCTTTCAAGGTGTTGTAAAACGACACGGCTTCGGCGGTGTAGGTCAGGCAACACACGGACAGCACAACCGTTTGCGTGCGCCGGGTTCTGTTGGAGCCTGCTCTTTCCCCGCGAGAGTTTTTAAAGGAAAACGTATGGCAGGACGTATGGGCGGCGACCGCGTGAAAGTGCGTAACCTCGAAATTGTAAAAGTATTTAAAGAAAAGAACTTGGTGTTAATAAAAGGCGCATTGCCCGGAGCCAAAGGTTCGTACCTTATTATTCAAAAATAAAGTAGCAACACCAAAAACGAGCAGTTATGAAAATCGAAGTATTAAATAAAGACGGTAAATCTACCGGAAGAAGTGTTGAATTGAGCGACCATTTCTTTGGCATAAGCCCCAACGACCATTGTATTTACTTAGATGTAAAACAATATTTGGCAAACCAAAGACAAGGTACGCACAAAACCAAAGAAAAATCAGAACTTTCCGGCTCTACACGTAAGTTGAAACGCCAAAAAGGTACTGGTGGCGCACGTGCAGGTAGTATCAAAAACCCTTTGTTTCACGGAGGTGCGCGTATTTTTGGTCCGCGCCCGCGCAATTACGGCTTTAAGCTAAACAAAAAAGTAAAAGACTTGGCGCGCCGTTCAGCATTGAGTTATAAAGCTACCGAAAATAAAGTTATTGTTTTGGAAAGTCTTTCTATGGACACACCTAAAACAAAAGAATATTTGGCTTTATTGAAAAATTTAGGCATAGAAAACCAACGCTCTTTGTTAGTGCTCAATAAGTCGGATTATAACATTAATAAATCTGCCAGCAACTTGCAAAAAGCCGTAGTATCTACCAAAGATAGCCTGAATACTTATCAAATTATTAAAGCAGATTCCCTTATTTTATCGGAAGATTGCGTAAGTGCGTTTCAATAAAAAATAAAACTATTTGCAACATGAACGTATTAAAAAAACCTATCATCACAGAAAAAAGTAATCAGCATAGTGAAAAACTAAATCGCTTTACTTTTGAGGTAGATAAAAGAGCTAATAAAAAAGATATTAAAAAAGCGGTAGAAGAGTTGTTTGATGTAGAAGTTGAACGTATAAATACCTCCATTCGCCCTGCAAAAACCAAACGCAGATACACGAAAAAAGGTATTATTGAAGGAAAAAAACCTGCTCAAAAACGCGCAGTAATTTTCTTGAAAGAGGGACACACCATCAATTACTACGAAAATATTTAAATAAAATTTATTCATAAGGTTGCGATACCCGATAATTATCGTTAAAAAATGGCAATAAAAAAATATAATCCCATAACCCCGAGCTTACGCTTCAAAGTATCGGTAGATTATACCGAAATAACTACCAATAAGCCGGAAAAAAGCTTGGTTGCACCGCTACACAAATCAGGCGGTCGTAATTCAAAGGGGCGTATGACCATGCGCTATCGTGGCGGTGGACACAAACGCAAATACCGTATCATAGATTTCAAACGCAATAAATTTAATATGCCCGGAACCGTACAAACCATAGAGTACGACCCCAACCGCACAGCATTTATTGCACTTTTGCAATACGAAGACGGCGAAAAAAGCTATATCCTTGCTCCCGAAGGTTTGAAAGTAGGCGATAAAGTAATTTCAGGAGACAATGTATCGCCCGATTTGGGAAATACCTTGCCTTTGAAAAATATTCCTTTGGGTAGCTATATACACAACATAGAGTTAAATCCCGGTCGTGGTGGCGTAATGGTTCGTAGTGCTGGCTCATCTGCCCAACTTACCGCAAAAGATGGTAAATACGTTATCGTTAAATTACCTTCCGGCGAAACCAGAATGGTGCTGGCTACTTGTGTAGCAACCGTAGGAACAGTTTCTAATGGCGACCACAGCTTAGAAGTATTAGGCAAAGCCGGACGCAAACGCTGGTTGGGTCGTCGCCCAAGAAACAGAGGGGTTGTAATGAATCCTGTAGATCACCCAATGGGTGGTGGTGAAGGACGCGCATCCGGTGGTCATCCACGCTCGCGTACAGGTATGTTTGCCAAGGGTATGAAGACGCGCAATCGTCATAAAACCTCATCAAAATTAATTATTAGCAAGAAGAAAAAAGGTAAATAATAATGGCACGTTCCCTAAAAAAAGGACCTTATGTAGCATATAAACTACAAAAAAAGGTAGATGTACTTAATCAATCCAGCAAAAAAACCGTGATTAAAACATGGTCACGCCGCTCCTTGATAACGCCAGAGTTTGTAGGACATACATTTGCAGTGCATAATGGAAACAAATTTATTCCGGTTTATGTAACCGAAAATATGGTAGGGCATAAATTAGGTGAATTTGCTCCTACGCGCTCATTTAGAGGTCATTCATCTAAGAAAAAATAAACAATTTTAGTAATGGAAGCAATAGCAAAATTAAATAACTGTCCCACCTCACCACGTAAAATGCGCTTAGTGGTAGATTTAGTGCGTGGAAAAAATGTGGAGCAGGCATTAAATATTTTAAAATATACGCGCAAACACGCCGCTCGTGACGTTGAAAAACTCTTGATTTCGGCTATTTCAAACTGGGAAGTTAAAAATGCACGCAACGCGCAAGATGCCGATTTGTACATTGCGCAGATAAAAGTAGATGGTGGCAGTATGCTCAAACGTTTTCGTCCGGCACCTTTTGGTCGTCCTCATAAAATAAGAAAACGCTCTAATCACGTTACCATTATTTTGGATAGTTTAAATTAATTAATTAGCAGCGAAAAGTTCAAATAGATAAAAAGATATGGGACAAAAGACCAATCCAATAGGTAATCGTTTAGGTATTGTTCGCGGTTGGGAATCCAACTGGTACGGAACACCTTCCGACTATGCCGACAAACTGATGGAAGACCAAAAAATACGTTCTTATCTCAATGCACGTATCAACAAAGGTGGTATCTCTAATATTATTATTGAGCGTACATTAAAGAAAATTACGGTGAGCATTCAAACCTCACGCCCCGGAATTATTATTGGTAAAGGCGGCGGCGAAGTAGATAAAATCCGTGAAGAACTTAAAAAATTGACCAATAAAGAAGTTCAGATAAATATTATGGAAATTCGCAAGGCAGAGTTGGATGCCAATATCGTAGCCGAAACCATTGCGCGCCAGTTGGAAGCCAGAGTAAGTTTCCGCCGCGCTATTAAAATGGCTATTGCCTCAACTATGCGCGCCGGAGCCGAAGGAATAAAAGTGCGTATTTCCGGTCGTTTGAATGGAGCAGATATGGCGCGCCGCGAAGAGTACAAAGAAGGAAGAATTCCTTTGCACACCTTCCGTGCCGATATAGATTATTCGTTGAAAGAAGCATTAACCGTTTATGGTCTGATAGGGGTGAAGGTTTGGATTTGCAAAGGCGAAAAATATGGTAAAGTGGATTTATTTGAACAAACGAGCAGTGGAAACTCATCGGGAGGCGGAAGAAGAAATGAAGGAGGCTCGGGAGACCGTCGTGGTAGAAATAGAAACAGAAACAGAAATTAATAAAAAGCATGACTTTTACGAGTCAATAATAAATAGTAAGCTATTATGTTACAACCGAAAAGAACCAAATATAGAAAACAGCAAAAAGGACGTGTAAAAGGCGTAGCTCAAAGAGGAACAACTATAGCCTTTGGCTCATTTGCCCTGAAAGCTACTACTACGGGATTTATCACCGCCAAAACTATTGAGGCTGCCCGTGTTGCGCTTACGCGTTATATGAAAAGGGAAGGAAAAGTTTGGATTCGTATTTTTCCCGATAAACCCGTTACCGCAAAGCCCGCCGAAGTACGTATGGGTAAAGGTAAAGGTGCTCCTAGCCATTGGGTAGCCGTAGTAAAACCCGGAAAAATTCTTTTTGAAGCCGATGGTGTTCCAGAACCAATAGCAAAAGAAGCCTTCCGCCTTGCGGCACAAAAATTACCCGTTTTAACCAAATTTATTGTTCGTCCGGATTATAAAGCATAATGTATCATGGCAAAGAAAGTGAAAACAAATTTTAGCGAATTTACTACCCCCGACTTGTTAGAAAGATTGGGAGAAGAAAAAGAACGTATCCAAAAATTGCGTTTCAATCACGTAGTTTCGCAAATAGAAAATCCGCATCAAATAAAGCAAATACGCCGCGATATAGCTCGTATTTATACTGAATTGAGAGCCAGAGAAATTAGTGAAAATAAATAAAAGAACCGAAAGATATGTCGCATAAAAATTTAAGAAAAACGCGTGTTGGTATCGTTACCAGTAGTAAACCCGATAAAACCATTACGGTTTCTATTGAGCGTAAAGAGCGTCACCCTTTGTATGGAAAATTTATCAAAAAAACCAAAAAATTCCATGCGCATGACGAAAAAAATGAGTGCAATGAAGGCGATGTAGTAAAAATTATGGAAACGCGCCCCCTCAGTAAGTTGAAACGTTGGCGTTTAGTAGAAATAATTGAACGCGCCAAATAAATTTGCTTAAAAAACAAAATTAAAAAAGAAGAAATAAGCCATGATACAACAAGAAACAAGGCTCAAAGTAGCCGACAATAGCGGAGCGAAAGAAGTGCTTTGTATAAGAGTACTCGGAGGAACCCGTGCCCGCTATGCTTCCGTAGGCGATAAAATTGTAGTTTCTGTAAAAGATGCTATGCCCGGCGGAAATATGAAAAAAGGAAGCGTATCGCGTGCAGTAGTAGTGCGTACCCGCAAAGAAGTACGCAGAAAAGACGGCTCCTACATCCGCTTTGACGACAACGCCGTAGTGATGCTCAATGCACAAGACGAGCCGCGTGGAACCCGTATCTTTGGACCCGTTGCGCGCGAACTCCGCGACAAACAATATATGAAAATAGTTTCTTTGGCACCAGAAGTATTGTAATGATTATGAAAAAGAATAAAAATATCCCTTCAAAGTTTCACATCCGCAAAGGCGATACGGTACAAGTAATTGCCGGGGAAGATAAAGGAAAACAAGGCAAAGTGTTGGAAGTAATTACTGCCAAATACCGCGCTATTGTAGAAGGTGTGAACATTCAAATAAAACACCAAAAACCCAATGCGGCTTTCCCCAACGGCGGACGTATTGAAAAAGAAGGTAGTGTTCATATTTCTAATTTGATGCTTGTAGATCCCAGTTCGGGAAAACCTACTCGTATCGGTAGAAAAGAACACGAAGGCAAAATTTTTAGATATGCAAAAAAATCAGGGGAGGTGATAAAATAAATTATGGAAAGAATACCTTTAAGAATAGCTGAAAAATACCAAAAAGAAGTTGTTCCCGCATTAATGGAACAATTTGGCTATAAATCAATCATGCAAGTACCCAAATTGGAGAAAATTTGCTTGAACCAAGGCGTAGGCGCAGCCACTGCCGATAAAAAATTGGTAGATGTAGCCGTAGAAGAAATGTCACTTATTGCCGGACAACGCGCCGTAGCAACCAAAGCGAAAAAATCGGTTTCAAACTTTAAACTCCGCGAAGGAATGCCCATTGGCGCGCGCGTAACCTTGCGCAAAGAACGTATGTGGGAATTCTTAGACAGACTCATTTCTGTAACCCTCCCGCGTGTACGCGACTTCAGAGGCGTAAACGACAAAAGTTTTGACGGACGCGGCAATTACAGTATGGGAATTACCGAACAGATAATTTTTCCCGAAATTGTAATGGATAAAATTAACAGAATTACCGGAATGGATATTACCTTTGTAACCTCGGCGCAAACCGACAACGAAGCCTTCGCGCTTTTGAAAGCATTAGGTGTTCCATTTAAAAATCAAAAACAACAATAATTTTTGACAATATAAAGTATGGCAAAAGAAAGTATAAAAGCACGCGAGCGTAAACGTGAAAGATTGGTAGCCTTATACGCCGAAAGAAGAAAAAAATTGAAAGAAGAAGGCAAATGGCAAGAATTAGATAAATTGCCCAAAAACTCTTCTCCTGTGCGTTTGCGCAATCGTTGTAAACTAACCGGCAGACCAAGAGGCTATATCCGCCATTTCGGATTGTGTCGTGTGAAATTCCGTGAATTGGCCAATATGGGCAAAATTCCCGGCGTATCAAAAGCAAGTTGGTAAAAATAATTTTAAAAGCAAACTATAAATCATAAGCGTATGTCAGCAGTGACGGATCCTATAGCCGATTACCTTACCCGACTCAGAAATGCCATGATGGCAAATCATCGCGTGGTAGAAATTCCGGCTTCCAATCTTAAAAAAAGCATGACCGAGATTTTGTACAATCAAGGTTATATCTTAAAGTATAAATTTGAAGATACCTCTAACGGGCAAGGTGTGATTAAAATTGCATTGAAATATGACGGACAAACAAAATTACCTGTCATTCGCGAGTTGCGCCGTATCAGTAAGCCGGGCTTGCGCAAATATGTTAGTGCCGACGAGTTGCCACGTATTATCAATGGCTTAGGTATCGCAATTGTTTCAACTTCGCAAGGCTTGATGACCGACAAAGAAGCCCGCGAAAGACACATAGGCGGAGAAATATTGTGCTCTGTTTATTAAGAAAATATTATTAAACATTATTTGAATTTAATAAATTATGTCAAGAGTAGGAAAACTTCCCATTAGCATTCCCAATGGAGTGAGTTTAAATGTGGATAAGTTTAATGTAAAAATTAAAGGACCCAAAGGCGAATTATCCCAGCGTGTTCACAGAGATATTGAAGTGAGCGTTGAAGATGGCGAAGTAGTATTAAAACGCAAAAATGACCTAAAACAAACAAGAGCCTATCACGGATTGTATCGCGCGCTTATCAACAATATGATTGAAGGCGTTTCCAACGGATACAAAAAAGAAATGGAATTGATAGGAGTAGGTTACAGAGCAAATAGTACCGGACAGTTGTTAGAACTTTCCGTAGGTTATTCGCACCCTATTTTCTTTGTAGTACCTTCCGAGATTAAAGTGACTACTACCGCCGAAAAAGGACAAGCGCCTACGGTAATCCTCGAAGGTATTGACAAACAACTCATTGGGCAAGTATGTGCAAAACTTCGTTCTTTCCGCAAACCGGAGCCTTACAAAGGAAAAGGTATTCGTTTCAAAGGAGAGGTTATTAGAAGAAAAGCCGGAAAAACTGCCGCTAAAAAATAATTAGGCTCAATAAATTTTTAATAAAAATAGCATTTCGGTTGGAATCGAAATAAAAAAGTAGAATATGCCCTCTAAAAAAGTAACAAGAAGACAAAATATTCGGTACAAAATTCGCAAAAAAGTAACCGGTACCGAACAACGCCCACGCTTGAGCGTGTTCAGAAGCAATAAAGCAATTTATGCCCAACTCATCAATGATGTTGCCGGACATACACTTGCTTCGGCTTCTTCAAAAGAAGCATCGCTAGGCAGTGGCAACAAAACCGAACAAGCGAAAGCAGTAGGCAATGCCTTGGCAAGCCGTGGAAAAGCCGCCGGTGTTTCTAAAGTAGTGTTCGACCGTAGCGGATATTTGTATCACGGACGCGTAAAAGCCTTAGCCGAAGGCGCGCGCGAAGGCGGATTAGATTTTTAAAAATAATAAATACTATATAGCGTGAAAATTCCAGTAAAAAGAGTAAAACCCACCGACATAGAAAACATACACGATAGAGTGGTGGCTTTAAACAGAGTAGCAAAAGTAACCAAAGGTGGACGTACCTTTAGCTTTGCTGCCATAGTTGTAGTAGGCGATGGCGAGGGTTCGGTAGGACATGGTTTGGGCAAAGCCCGCGAAGTTACCGATGCTATCAGCAAAGGAAAAGATGCTGCCATGAGAAATATGATAGCCGTTCCTTTACGCAATGGAACCATTCCTCATCCACAAATTGGAAAATTCGGTGCCGGAAAAGTATTGTTACGTCCTGCATCTAAAGGTACTGGTGTTATTGCAGGTGGTGCCATGCGTGCTGTGTTGGAAAGTGCCGGAATTACCGATGTAATTGCCAAGTCATTAGGCTCTTCCAATCCGCACAATGTTATCAAGGCTACTTTAGATGCTTTAATTCACATCCGCCCTGCCGACCAAATAGCGCGAGAACGCGGTATTTCCTTAAATAAAGTTTTTAACGGAAATTAAAATTTTTGTAAGAATAGCTAAGAAGTAATTTGATTATGGCAAGAATAAAAGTAACAAAAGTAAAAAGCACCATTGACCGTCCCCAAACACAAAAACTGACAATGGAGGCTTTGGGTTTGCGTAAAATTAACCAATCAAGAGAATTTGAAGCAACCCCGCAAACCTTAGGACAAGTAAACAAAGTAAAACATTTAGTAAAAGTAGAATATTTATAAAATGAAACTGCATACATTAAAACCTGCCGAAGGCTCTACCAAAAGCAGTAAACGCATTGGTCGTGGACAAGGCTCTACGCGTGGTGGAACATCTACGCGCGGACACAAAGGGGGTAAATCTCGTTCCGGTTATTCAGCCAAAAAAGGCTTTGAAGGTGGACAAATGCCCTTGCAACGCCGTACGCCCAAAAGAGGATTTAACAATGTTAATCGTGTGGAATATGTAGGGCTTAATTTGGATACAGCCCAGAAAATTATAGATAAATATAATTTATCTGCATTTAGTTTTGAACAGCTCTATGCCCACAAAATTGTTAAAAAATTCGATAAAATAAAACTCTTAGGCAGAGGTGAACTAAAATCAGGCATCAATTTTGAAGTACATGCCTGTTCTGAAAAAGCAAAAGCTGCTGTAGAAAATGCAGGTGGTGATGTAACAATCATCGGAGCCGCAGAATAATTTTTTTACAAAAGCTCAATCATTAATTATTTGTTCGGAGTAAAAATCGCTCCATTTTTCATGTAAGTATATGAAAGGATTTATAGAAACTATAAAAAATATCTGGAAAATTAAAGAATTGCGCGATAAGATACTTTACACCTTCGCCTTGATATTGGTGTATCGTATTGGTTCGTACATCGTATTGCCCGGTATAGACCCAAATGCTTTGGCACAATTCCAATCTACCGGAAGACAAGGCGGATTATTGGGCTTAATTGATATGTTTGTAGGAGGTTCTTTCTTAAGAGCTTCCGTTTTTGCATTAGGCGTAATGCCCTACATCTCAGCATCTATTGCGATGCAGTTGCTTACTTTAGCCGTGCCGTATTTCCAAAAAATGCAGAAAGAAGGCGAAAGTGGGCGCAAACGCATTAACGAAATTACAAGATATCTTACCGTAGGTGTTACGCTTTTCCAAGCTGTGGGCTATGTTACCTTCCTGCGCTCTACCGTAGGCGATGCTATTGTCCTCAACTCACCTTTCTTGTTTGCGCTATCCACAGGCGTGGTGCTTACTGCCGGAACGATATTCTGTATGTGGCTGGGCGAAAAAATTACCGACAGAGGTATCGGAAACGGTATTTCTATTCTGATAATGGTGGGTATTATTGCCCGATTGCCTTTTGCATTAGCAGCAGAAATGGGCGCGAGAATGTCAGCCGGAGGCGGTGGATTAATCTTTATGCTTATTGAGTTGGCTTTGCTTATTGTAGTAGTAGGAGTAACAGTAATGTTGGTACAAGGTGTGCGCAAAATTCCGGTAAACTATGCCAAACGCATTGTTGGAAATCGTCAGTACGGCGGTGTGCGCCAATACATTCCTTTGCGCGTAAATGCCGCAGGGGTAATGCCAATCATTTTTGCACAAGCATTAATGTTTATACCATCGTTTGTAGGACAGTTTTTTCCGAACTCTTCTTTCGGGCAAAGTTTATCCAGCGGACAGTTTTATTACTCGGCTTGGTACAATATTTCATTTTTCTTGTTAATCGTACTCTTCACGTATTTCTACACGGCACTTATTATAAATCCTACCCAAATTGCCGATGATATGAAACGCAACAATGGCTTTATTCCCGGCGTAAAACCCGGAAGAAAAACTGCCGAGTTTATAGATACTATTTTATCAAGAATTACTTTGCCCGGTTCTATTTTCTTAGGGATTATAGCCATTTTGCCAATTTTTGCCAGACTATTGGGGATAAACACACAGTTTTCTCAATTTTATGGCGGGACTTCGCTATTGATTATGGTTGCCGTAATTTTAGATACATTACAACAAATAGAAAGCTATTTGCTAATGCGCCATTATGATGGATTGATGGAAGGTGGAAATAGAATAAAAGGACGAGCGGCAGGTGCCTTGGGTACACAAGTGTAATATCTACTAAAAAATGATGTTTAGAAATTAATGAATAAATGCCTGAAATTATCCCTCCACGATTTGTGTGAGGGATAATTTAATAAATATAGAATAGTTCTTTAAAAAATTATGTTGTATTATAAAACCCCTGAAGAAGTTGAACTGATGCGTGAAAGCAATTTATTGGTTTCGAAAACACATGCAGCAGTAGCTTCTTTTATAAAACCCGGACGTACTACCGATTACTTGGATAATATTGCAGAAAGCTTTATTCGAGACCATCAAGCGATACCCGCCTTCAAAGGCTACAACGATTTTCCGGCAACTTTGTGTATTTCTGTAAACGAGCAAGTAGTACATGGAATTCCCGGCAAGAGAGAGTTGCGCGAAGGCGATGTTGTATCGATAGACTGTGGTGTAGAAAAAAATAATTATTTTGGCGATTCGGCTTATACCTATGCCTTAGGTGAAATAGCACCTGCCAAAATGAAACTCTTGCGCATTACCAAAGAAGCTTTGTACAAAGGTATAGAGCAGGCAAGAAGTGGTAATCGCGTAGGAGATATATCGTATGCGATACAGTTTCATTCCGAAAAGATGAATGGCTACGGTGTAGTTCGCGATTTAGTAGGACATGGTATTGGTCGCCATTTGCACGAAAGTCCCAGTGTACCCAATTTCGGTAAAAAAAATGCAGGCTTGCGTTTGAAAAAAGGTTTGGTCATCGCCATAGAACCGATGATTAACTTAGGTGCTTATCAGGTTATTCAAGAAGAAGACGGCTGGACAATAACGACTAAGGATAAAACAATTTCTGCACACTACGAACATACTGTGGCAATATGTACGGGCGAAGCAGATATACTAAGTACGTTTAAATTTTTGGAAGAAGAAATTAAAAAGAATATTGAACTTGTAGAAATTCAATAAAAACATGTATCTTTGCACTCTGATTTAAAAACATGGGTAAACAAGACGTAATAAAACAAGACGGAATAGTGGTTGAGTCACTTGGAAATGCCAAATTTAGAGTGCGTTTGCAGAATGGGCACGAATTGATAAGCCATATTGCCGGAAAAATGCGTATGAATTATATTAGAATTCTTCCCGGCGATAAAGTGGCGATAGAAATGTCTCCCTACGACTTAACCAAAGGACGAATTGTTTATAGGTATAAATAAAAATAATTAAAATTTAAAAAAATAAAGCGATGAAAGTAAGACCTTCCATCAAAAAAAGAACTGCCGAATGTCGTATAGTAAGACGCAAAGGCAAATTGTATGTTATTAACAAAAAAAATCCTAAATACAAACAAAGACAAGGATAATAAAAACTAAATTATGGCACGTATAGCTGGTATAGATCTTCCGCGCAATAAAAGAGGTCCGTTTGCGCTGCAATATATCTACGGAATAGGACGCACCAAAGCTTATGAGTTGTTGGAAAACGCTCAGGTGGACATCAACAAAAAAGTGAACGATTGGTCTGATGAAGACATCACCAACATTCGCGCGGTTATTGCCGATATGAAAGTAGAAGGGCAATTGCGCTCCGAAGTACAAATGGATATTAAACGATTAATGGATATCGCTTGTTACCGCGGCTTGCGCCACAGAAAAGGCTTGCCGGTGCGTGGTCAAAATACCCAAACCAACGCGCGTACCCGTAAAGGAAAGCGTAAAACAGTAGCCGGTAAAAAGAAAGCACCTAAAAAATAATTAATCATTCGGACGAAGAAGTGTTGCAATATAGTCCTGTTCACACATTTGTCCTTATTTATAATAGCTAAAGAATTATGGCAAAAACACAAAAAAAAGTTGTTAAAAAAAGAGTTGTAAAAGTAGGTGCCGAAGGAAAAGTGTTCATCCAAGCTAGCTTTAACAACCTAATTATAAGCTTTACAAACATGGAAGGCGATGTTATTTCGTGGGGTTCTGCGGGTAAAGCAGGCTTTCGTGGCTCTAAAAAAAATACCCCTTATGCTGCGCAAATGGCAACCACCGATGCCGCAAAAGTGGCTTATGATGCGGGTATGCGCAGAGCCGAAGTATTTGTAAAAGGTCCCGGCTCCGGTCGCGAGTCTGCTATTCGTACGGTAGCAAACAGTGGCATAGAAGTAACGCTTATCAAAGATGTAACACCGCTACCACACAACGGTTGTCGTCCGCCTAAAAGAAGAAGAGTTTAAACAATAAAAAAATACTATTATAATGGCAAGATATACTGGACCCACCACTAAAATAGCCCGTAAATTTGGCGAAGCTATTTTTGGACACGATAAATCATTTGAACGCAGAAAATATCCTCCCGGACAACACGGCTTATCCCGCAAACGCAAAGCCGGCTCCGAATTTGCGCAACAATTAAAAGAAAAACAAAAAGCAAAACATACTTACGGCTTGTTGGAACGCCAATTCCGCAATTTGTTTGAAGCTGCCAACCGCCACGAAGGCGTAACGGGTACCAACTTGTTGCAAGCCCTTGAGTCGCGCTTAGATAACTTGGTGTACCGAGCAGGTTTTGCCCCGAGCCGCCGTGCTGCGCGTCAATTGGTTGTACACAAACATATTAAAGTAAACGGCGAAGTCTGTAATGTTCCTTCGCGCATAATGCGTCCCGGCGAACAAATAAGCGTAAGAGAACGCTCTAAAAACTTAGACGTAGTAAACTCCGCTATTGGACAAAGAGGAAAAGGCTTCCCTTGGATAGAGTGGAACGGCGAAACAATGACCGCTACTTATTTGCATAAACCCGAACGTGAAAATATTCCCGAAAATATCAACGAACAGCTGATAGTAGAGTTGTATTCTAAGTAATACTTCCTTTTTCGTATTGTGATATTTTATTCGTTTGTATAGCTAAAAATTTTATAAATAAACATGGGATTATTGAATTTCCAAAAACCCGATAAAATTAATCTCCAAAAGGCAGATGACTTTTACGGAATATTTGAGTTTAAACCTTTGGAACCCGGATTTGGCGTAACCATAGGCAATTCGCTTAGAAGAGTTTTGTTGTCTTCTTTAGAAGGCTATGCCATCACTTCTATCAAAATCTCAGGGGTAGATCACGAATTTACAACCCTTAAAGGCGTAATAGAAGATATTCCCGAAATAATACTCAATCTAAAACAAATAAGACTTAAACGCTTAGAAACCTTAGAGCAAAGTGGAGAAATAGATAAAATATTTCTTTCGGTAAGTGGGAAAGACCGATTGGTAGCAGGCGATATCGAACAGTTTACCAGTTTATACGAAATAACTAATCCTGAGTTGGTAATATGTAATATGGACGCATCGGTGAAATTAGAAATGGAACTGACCATCGAACACGGACGCGGCTATATTCCCGCCGAAGAACACCAAAACGTTGATAAAAGTATTGGCACTATAGCCATAGATTCTATCTATACGCCTATTAAAAATGTGAAATACGCCATCGAAAATACGCGTGTAGAACAAAAAACCGATTACGAAAAATTAATCATAGAAATAGTAACCGACGGCACTATTCATCCCGAAGAAGCTATCAAGGAAGCAGCCAAAATTCTTATCCAACACTTGATGCTTATTTCCGACGAGAAAATAACCTTCGATACCAAAGTGGAAGAAGAAGAAAATGTGGTAGATGAACACGTGTTGCAAATGCGTAAGCTCCTAAAAACCAGTTTGGAAGATATGGATTTGTCGGTACGTGCCTACAACTGTCTTAAAGCTGCCAAAATCAACACACTTGGCGAATTGGTGCAGTACGATACCAATGCTTTGATGAAATTCCGCAACTTTGGACGCAAATCTATGTTGGAAATAGAACAGTTGGTAATAGACAAAGGCTTGTCTTTTGGCATGGATTTATCAAAATACAAATTAGACGAAGAATAGCATTTTTTAATTTAGAAAAAAGGTATAACTACCTCAAATATATTTGTAATTAATCATGAGACACGGAAATAAAATAAATCACTTAGGCAGAACTTACAGCCACCGCAAGGCAATGTTGTCTAATATGGCAAGTTCTCTAATATTGCACAAAAGAATAACCACCACTTTGGCAAAAGCAAAGGAATTGCGCAAATTTGTAGAACCTTTGGTAACAAAATCAAAAGTGAACGAAACCCACAACCGCCGCGTAGTGTTTAAATACCTCAACAACAAATACGCCGTAAAGGAATTGTTCGATACCGTAGCACCCAAAGTTGGCGACCGCCCCGGAGGTTACACACGTATTATTCGGTTGGGCTATCGTTTGGGCGACAATGCCGAAACTTGCTTGATAGAGTTGGTGGATTTCAACGAATTGATGTTGAGTGAAAAAACAAGCAAAACGCGCCGTGGAACACGCAGAGGCAGAAAAAAATCTTCCACCAACGAAAGCCAATCAGCAGAATAAATTTTAAAATTAAAAAATATATCGCTAAAACCGTTTCTGAAAAGAAACGGTTTTTTTGTATAAAATTGTGAAATCATGTCTTTAAAAAATCTTGTGGAAATAATGCTGTTAGCTTTAGTTTTTGCATCGTGCGAGCATAAAATTTGCCCCCAAGACAAGCAAGTAGGCACAGTAGAAATGCAAACAAATGCCAAAGAATTTGTTCCCTATACCTCAAATGATACTTTGCAGTTTTTAAACGAGCAAGCACAGTTAATGCAACTCTTTGAAATAGAAAATATCCATAATTTTCACGAAAAATTGTGTGTTAAGCACCTTTGCACAGAACCGCAATTTGATGGAGAAAGCAGCTGCGAATATGTTGCGGCTGAGTCTAAAAAGTGGGTTTTTGCCAATGCTTCCCAAGATGTCGTTTTAGATATTAGCCTTTTCCCCAATATCTACACAAGCGATACCATAGTAATGTACTACCAATTTGGCATAACACTATCCATAAACGAAGCGGTAGGAATGGGAAATGCCGTAGCAGATGCCCAAAATGCAGATAGTCTTTTGTTGGTTTCTCAACTCCCAAACCCCTTGCTTAAAGTGGACACAGTCGTAATTAAGAATGAATTATTTCAAAATGTTTTACAAATACAAAGCCCGGCAATAAAACTCTATTACCAAGTGGAAAAAGGCTTAATCGGTTTTGAAGATGGTGAACATCAGTGGGTGTTAGTCAACTGAAGGCGAAGGTAGCGTATAGCCGGCTTTTTCAAGCTGCGCTAAAATTCTGTCCATATTATTCATTGTATGCCGATAGCCAATGTCAAAAATTTCTTCAGCCTTGTTAAAATCGAAGAGACTAAACTGAAAAACTTCTTCCGGCTCAATAATAACCGGACATTGGTGCAGCGAAGGAGCAGTATTGTTCCACAAAATCAAATCGAAGCAACGTTGTCCTATTTCAAAAATATTGTCCAAATCACTACTATAGCCGTGCGGATTTACGTTCACCCCAATAAAAGGAATATTCGCTTTTTGCAGCGGTGCAATCGGTAAATTGTTTATCAAGCCACCGTCCACATACAAATCTTCATTAATTGCGATAGGCTGAAAAATAAGCGGAATTGCCGAAGATGCCATCACCACTTCACTCAAGTTTCCTTCGTTAATAATCTCCGCAGTGCCTTTTTTTAAGTTTGATACAGCAATATAAAGTTGCTTTGAGAGCGAGGCAAAATTATTTTCGGGAACATATTTTTTGATAATTTTGTCCAACAAAGTTAATTGAGTAAACCCACCACCGCCAAGAATATTAAAACTCACGCCCAATCTAAAAATATCGAATAAACTTGTTTCTTCGGCAATTTCCAGCATGTTTTTCGGCGAAATACCCGAAGCGTATAAAGCTCCTACAATAGAGCCAGCACTGGCACCACTAATATAATCAAACACAATACCTCTTTCTTCAAGAGCTTTCAAAATGCCAATATGCGCCCAGCCTCTTGCGCCGCCGCCACATAATGCAATACCTATTTTCAAAATACAAAAATTTAAAAATGATAAAAATAAAGTTTGAAAAATACTTCTAATGCGTACAAAACAATGCCTTGCGGAAAAACATTTCAAAATATTTAAAAAAAATATAGAAAACATTTTTGATTACCCCAAGAATGTAATAAATTTAAACAGCACATCATTTTATAGAAAATTAAAGGCGCAAAGACCTCAATTTTGTTCAAAAAAACGCAAAAATAAAACAATGCCGCATAAATATTTTTTAGCAAAAAAAAATTTTCTTTTTGCATGTATATGCCTGCTATTGCTAAGTGCGTGTACCAAACAACTACACCTCGCCGAAATAGCCAATCAGCACATAGAAATGAACGATACCCAAGCCCAAAATGATGTGATAAACAAACTAATTGCTCCTTACAAAACCGGTATGGAGGAAGAAATGAATCAGATAATAGCACGCGTAGAAACGCCTCTTACCAAACAAAAACCCGAAAGCACTCTCGGCAACATTTGCGCCGATGCTATGCTGTGGGCTGCCCAAAAGAACGACTCTCTTCACAACATAGACTTCGCCATTTCCAACTACGGCGGCTTGCGTATTCTCGAAATAAACGGCAATATTACACGCGGCAAAGTTTTTGAACTAATGCCCTTCGATAACACACTCACGGTAGTTTCCATAGACAGCACTACCTTGTACGCTTGGCTCTCGCACATTGCAAGTCAAGGCGGCTGGCCCATTTCCGAAGGAATAAGTATGCGCATAGATACGCTGCATTGGCAAGCAAACGACATTCGGCTACACGGAAAACCCATAACCAACAATCGAATGTATCAAGTTGCTACCAGCGATTATTTGGCAAATGGCGGAGATAATTGTAGTTTTTTAATAGGAAAAGAAAATCAGAACTTAGGCATATTGCTGCGCGATATTTTAATGGAATATTTTGCAGACACACCACAACCCATTGTTAGGCACTTGGAAAATAGAATAATATATGAGCAGTAGAAGAAACTTTATCGAAAAATCCTTGTGGTTAGCCGCCGGAGCAAGTATGCACACACTACTGCCGTTTCCCGTATGGGCGAGCGATTCCCGCACAGTGCGCTTAACCATCTTGCACACCAACGATGTGCATAGTCGCTTAGAACCTTTTCCCGCCGATGCCGGAAAATACGCAGGATTAGGCGGTGCCGCGCGGCGAGCAGCTATTGTTCAACAAATACGCCAAACACACGAAAATGTACTACTTTTCGATAGTGGCGATATTCTGCAAGGTACGCCCTACTTTAATATGTATCACGGCAAACCCGAGTTTGAAATAATGAACGCTATGGCTTACGATGCAGCAACTATTGGCAACCACGACTTTGATAGCGGTATGGAAAA
>JACJXU010000002.1:87500-347731 GCA_020636475.1 Chitinophagales bacterium
AACTAAGCCATAGAGGGTGAGAGCCCCGTAAGTGTAGAAGAAGGCATTAGGACAGAATCCTGAGTAGGGCGGGACCGGAGAAATCCTGTCTGAAACAGCCGGCACCATCCGGTAAGACTAAATACTCCTGAGAGACCGATAGAGAACAAGTACTGTGAAGGAAAGGTGAAAAGGACCCCGAGCAGGGGAGTGCAATAGACCCTGAAACCTTGCGCTTACAAGCGGTCGGAGTCTCCGAGTAAAATTGGGGATGACGGCGTGCCTTTTGCATAATGAGCCTACGAGTTACAGATTACTGGCGAGCATAACCTTTAGAAAAAGGGCAAGCGAAGCGAAAGCGAGTCTTAACAGGGCGCGACAAGTCAGTAGTCGTAGACGCGAAACCTAGTGATCTACCCTTGGGCAGGTTGAAGTTGCGGTAAAGCGTAATGGAGGACCGAACCGGTAAACGTTGAAAAGTTTTCGGATGACCTGAGGGTAGGGGTGAAAGGCTAATCAAACTAGGAGATAGCTCGTACTCCCCGAAATGCATTGAGGTGCAGCCTCGCTTATTATATTATAGAGGTAGAGCTACCAATAGGGCTAGGGGGCTTCACAGCCTACCAAACCCTGATGAACTCCGAATGCTATAATAGGAAGAGCGGGAGTGAGGGTATGGGTGCTAAGGTCCGTATCCGAGAGGGAAAGAACCCAGACCATCAGCTAAGGTCCCGAAATGCTAGCTAAGTTGCACTAACGATGTGAGATTGCAATGACAGCCAGGATGTTTGCTTGGAAGCAGCAATTCATTTAAAGAGTGCGTAACAGCTCACTGGTCGAGTGATTATGCGCGGAAAATAAGCGGGCATAAGTTAGCTACCGAAGCTATGGATGTAGAAATACGTGGTAGGGGAGCATTGTAATTGCGGAGAAGGTGTACTGTGAGGTATGCTGGAGCGATTAGAAAAGCAAATGTAGGCATAAGTAACGATAAGGCGGGTGAGAACCCCGCCCACCGATAGACTAAGGGTTCCTGATCAACGTTAATCGGATCAGGGTTAGTCGGGACCTAAGGCGTACCCGCGAGGGGAAGTCGATGGCAAGCAGGTTAATATTCCTGCACCAAGTAAGGAGGACGGAGTGAAGTAGCTGCTGAAGACAGACGGAAAAGTTGAGACCTAGCCCTCGGGCGAAGTTGTTGTAGTGAAGTCACTTCCAAGAAAAGCCCTTACACTAAAGCCCGTACCGTAAACCGACACAGGTAGTCAAGGAGAGAATCCTGAGGTGCTCGAGTGAATCGTGGCTAAGGAACTAGGCAAAATGGGCCTGTAACTTAGGGAGAAAGGTCTCCCCTCAAGCGATTGGGGGGACGCAGTGAAGAGGTCTAGGCGACTGTTTAACAAAAACACAGGACTCTGCAAAATCGGAAGATGAAGTATAGGGTCTGACACCTGCCCGGTGCTGGAAGGTTAAGGAAGGTTGTTAGCGGAAACGCGAAGCAATTAACTGAAGCCCCAGTAAACGGCGGCCGTAACTATAACGGTCCTAAGGTAGCGAAATTCCTTGTCGGGTAAGTTCCGACCTGCACGAATGGTGTAACGATCTAGACACTGTCTCAGCCACGAGCTCGGTGAAATTGTAGTAACGGTGAAGATGCCGTTTACCCGCAACGGGACGAAAAGACCCCGTGAACCTTCACTATAGCTTAGCATTGATTTTGAGCAAATGATGTGTAGGATAGGTGGGAGACTGCGAAGTGTGCACGCCAGTGTATGTGGAGTCGCCGTTGAAATACCACCCTTTATTTGCTTAGAGTCTAATCCTGCGCAAGTGGGAGACATTGCTTGGTGGGTAGTTTGACTGGGGTGGTCGCCTCCAAAAGCGTAACGGAGGCTCGCAAAGGTTACCTCAGTACAGTTGGCAACTGTACGAAGAGCGTATTAGTACAAGGTAGCTTGACTGCGAGACAGACAGGTCGAGCAGGTGCGAAAGCAGGCTAAAGTGATCCGGTGGTTCCGAATGGAAGGGCCATCGCTCAAAGGATAAAAGGTACTCCGGGGATAACAGGCTGATCGCGCCCAAGAGCTCATATCGACGGCGCGGTTTGGCACCTCGATGTCGGCTCGTCACATCCTGGGGCTGAAGAAGGTCCCAAGGGTTGGGCTGTTCGCCCATTAAAGTGGCACGCGAGCTGGGTTCAGAACGTCGCAAGACAGTTCGGTCTCTATCTGTTGCGGGCGTTAGAAATCTGCGAAGGACTGACATTAGTACGAGAGGACCGTGTTGGACAAACCGCTAGTGAACCAGTTGTATCGCCAGGTGCACGGCTGGGTAGCTATGTTTGGCTAGGATAAGCGCTGAAAGCATCTAAGCGCGAAACCATCTTCAAGATGAGATTTCTTTTAAGGGTCGTGCAAGACGAGCACGTAGATAGGCTACAGGTGTAAAGATGGTAACATCAAAGCCGAGTAGTACTAATAGCCCGTAAGCTTTCAATGAACAAAATTATTGTGTTGGAAACGAGCTTAAAGAAGCGAATACGCAAAAGACAAAGAAAAGCGATAAAGTCGCCTTAATGCCGATATAGTCAATAAAAAAGCAAAGCGTTAGATGTTGTTTAAAAGAAAAGAGAACAACAGAAATAGACGCAAAGAACTAAAGGTGGCTATAGCGTGGGTGTACACCTCTTCCCATTCCGAACAGAGCAGTTAAGCCCCACCGCGCCGATGGTACTGGACTAAACCTCCGGAAGAGTAGGTCGCCGCCAACCTTTTACAAAACAGCCTTGCTATAAGCAAGGCTGTTTTTTTATTTTTACCCGAAAAATTTTCAAACATTAGCTTTTTATACCATTTTTGTAATTAAAAAAATGGCAGTTTCTTCCCCAATAGTCTATAAAGAATGTCCGGTTTGTGCTAGAGCGGATATACAATTTTTACTAAAAACAAAGGATTATTTTAAAAGTCACGAAACGTTTGAGGTATGGCAGTGCAATACTTGTAATCTGAAATTTACCCAAGCGATACCAAATGAGCGTGATATTATACCATATTATGCCTCTGAAAATTATATTTCGCATAGTGATACGCAAAAAGGTTGGATAAATAAGTTATATCATTGGGTGAGAAATTATATGTTGGGTCAAAAATATGCTTGGATTAAAGCAGTGAATATTGCGGATACACCGAAAACGATTTTGGATATTGGCGCAGGAACAGGTTATTTTGCGAATTTTATGCAACAAAAATCTTGGGAAATAACGACAGTAGAGCCAGACGAACAAGCCGCAACTGCAATGTTTCAGAAATTTGGCATAAAACCTTATAATAATGAACAGTTCTATGCGGGAAAATTGCCCGAAGCGCATTTTCAACTGATAAGTATGTGGCATGTACTCGAACATGTACATCGCTTAGATGAATGTTTGGTGCAGGTGAGCAGATTATTGCACAATGGAGGTTTTTTTATTACGGCTATGCCCAACCATACTTCTTACGATGCAGAATATTTCAAAGAATTTTGGGCAGCTTGGGACGTGCCGCGCCATTTGTATCATTTTTCGCCGGAAAGTGTAGAAACCTTGGCAGAAAAACATGGATTTTCGGTAACACGCTACTTTGCGATGCCCTTTGATGCTTTTTATGTGAGTTTGTTAAGCGCACGCTACGCACACAAAAGTACATTCACGGCATTTTGGGTGGGATTGCGTTCTTATTTTCGCTCGCTCAGGGAAGTGAAAAAAGCAAGTTCGGTGGTGTATGTGTGGGAGAAGAAGACTATTTGATGATAAGGAGTTTCGACGATTCGCTGTAATGAATAATGCTTATTATTTTTTGAAAAGAGAGTTTTTTATTGCGCCAACAGCAAAAGGAAATGCTGGTTTTTTAACAACGATATTGTTTTCTACAAAAAAATTATAGCCAATATCTATTGTCAAAGTATCATTTTGGTCGCTAATTTGAAAAAATCTGCCATCAGAAAACATCATTTCCTTATAAGAACAATCGTTTGTAATTAGCAGTGAATACGTATTTTCTATGGATTTGTTGGCAATCATTTTTCCGCCTAATATTTCTGTCTGTAAAAAAAATAATTCACTATCTGTTATTCGAAGATAGTCATCTTCCCGCCTAATTGTTTTAATTAATTTCGGCAAATAAGGGTTTTGAGAAACAAAAGGTGTTAGCTGCAAGTTTTGATGGAAATATCGTGCGTAGGTATAAGCCCAAATAAATTCGGTAGGTGCTTGCCTGCCATAATCACTTACAGTTTTTACAATACAATGGTCACGCACAAAACTAACACTTACCGTTTCGTCATCTGTCCAATCGGCGTAATAGTTTTTATTTAGTGCAGAAATATTCGCCATTTTAAAACGACTTTCTATGTCTTGGTATGTTTTGGGCGTTATTTTGGCGGTGTAAAATCCATCAATGTAATTGTAGGTTTCTCCAAAATACAAAATATTCCCATTAGAAGTAAATAAGGTATTTGAAATCGGACATTCTCCATAGCAGCCCGAAGAAGAAACAATAATTTCATCATAAGTTTCGCTACTATCTAAGGAGTAGGTTTTTCTCGCATAGGTTTCTATTACAGTTGCTTTCTCCTTATTAAAAGAAAGGCGTAGCGTGTCTTTTGTCAATAAAAGTATCTTATATTTTTGCCAATTATTATACGACAAATTGTAAATTTCAAGACTATCATTCACTATTTGGTAGATAGTTTTATCACCGAGATAAATAATTCCCGTTTTATTGGGAAATAATGGATTATAGTAAGTATGTTTAATCCAATCAAGTCTTTTGGTATAGCCTATTCGGTTTATACAACTGTCGTTTTCCAAAAATACATACGATTTCTTTACAATACCAATGATAGGTGGCGGAATAAGTTCATTTGGTTTTGGTGTTTCCTTGGGAAAATCTTTATGTGCTACCAAAATCCAATTTCCGAGAAGATTATTTTTATCAAAAGTATCTTTATTGTTTGATGTACATGCACTCAGCAGCAAAGCAAATAGAAAGAAAATATAATATTGCATTTTTTGCATAAAAATAAATATAGTTTAAAAATATGCTGTTCTTCTTTTTTATAAAAACCCCAAAAACACCCTCAAAATTGTATTTCGTTTACCCCAAAACCCTAATATTTTGCGTAATTTTGCCCACAAACTAAAATCAAATACGCTACAATATGTCTTTTCCCTCCCAACAACTCCTACAACTTTCTTCGTGGATTGAGGTTCCTGCACAAAGTGATTTTCCGATTCAAAACCTGCCGATGGGCATTTTTTCCGAAGCAAATACTGCTCTGCGCGCCGCTACGCGTATAGGCGATACTATTATTGATTTGGCGGCTTTACAAGCGATAGGACTTTTGGAAAACTTGTCCTTACCTCCCAACATTTTTGCCCAAGCTACGCTCAATAATTTTATCAAAACCGGAAAAAAGAGCTGGTCGGCATTGCGCCAACGATTGTTGGAAATTTTTGACAAGGAAAATCCCGAACTCCGCGACAATGCTGCTGCAAGAGAAAAAGTGCTTTTTTCGATGGAAAATGTGCGCATGCATCTGCCCGTAAGCGTAGGCGATTACACAGATTTTTACGCCAGCAAAGAACACGCCACCAATGTAGGTATTATGTTTCGCGGCAAAGAAAATGCGCTGATGCCCAACTGGTTGCATCTTCCGGTGGGCTATCATGGCAGAGCATCGTCTGTGCTTGTTTCCGGTACGCCTGTGCGCCGTCCAATGGGACAAATGCGACCGGACGCTACGCAGCCGCCTGTTTTTGGCGCAACGCGCTTGCTGGATTTTGAAGTAGAAATGGCGTACATTGCGGCACAAGGCAAACCGCTTGGCGAACGTATCAGCACTGCCGAAGCCGAAGATTATATTTTTGGTTTGTCGGTGTTCAACGACTGGTCGGCGCGCGACATTCAAAGTTGGGAATATGTGCCTTTGGGTCCTTTTTTGGGTAAAAACTTTGCTTCTTCCCTCGCGCCATGGATTGTGAGTCTCGAAGCCCTCGAACCATTTCGCGTAGCGGCACCCGAACCTGTTGAGCCACTTTTGCCGTATTTGCAATACAAAGGCAAAAAAGCATTCGATATACACTTGGAAGTGCTGTTGAAAACGCCTCAGGGAGAACAGCAATCTATTGCCAAAACCAATTTTAAATATATGTACTGGACTATTGCACAGCAAATGGCGCATCATACCATTAACGGTTGCAATATCAATGCCGGCGATATTTTGGCTTCGGGTACGATAAGCGGCAGCACGCCCGACAGCTATGGTTCTATGCTGGAACTCACTTGGCGTGGGCAAAATCCACTACTACTGGCTGATGGCTCTATGCGCAAGTTTTTGGAAGATGGCGACACGCTCACTATTAAGGCTTGGGCAGAAAAAGACGGTTTGCGCATAGGTTTGGGCGAAGTAAGTGGTGAAATATTACCTGCTTTTCCCTATGATGAAAGTCAATAAATTATGCAGTTGAATTATAAAAAATACGGCGAAAACAACGCCCAAAATTTGCTGATTTTACACGGCTTATTTGGTATGTTGGACAATTGGCAGTATTTGGCGCGCGCTTGGTCTGATACTGTGAATGTATATGCGCTGGATTTGCGCAATCACGGGAAGTCGCCGCACTTGTTGGAGATGGATTATTACTTAATGGCGGAAGATATTATTGCTTTTGTAGAAGAAAATGCCTTGCAAAATGTAAGTATTTTAGGACATTCTATGGGCGGAAAAGTGGCGATGCAGGCGGCAGTTTCGGCACCGGAATTATTTGAAAAACTAATTGTGGTGGATATTGCTCCCAAAGATTATCCTTCGGGACACGATGATGTGTTCAAAGCATTGTTTGCTGTAAATCTGGTGGAAATACAAAGTCGGAATGCAGTAGGAGCGATACTTGCTGCCGAAGGTTTGGACGATACAACGGTACAGTTTTTCTTAAAGAATTTGTATCGTACTGGGCAAGCTACTTACGATTGGCGGTTTAATTTGCCGATAATTTATGAAAACTATGCACACATTATTGCCAACTCGCTTACGCCTTACGATACGTTTGAAAAAGCCGTTTTGTTTATAAAAGGAGGAAATTCGCCGCGTTATATAGAAATGGAAGACTTGCCGCTGATAGCACATTATTTTCCGAACTATCGCTTAGAAGTTATTCCAAATGCGGGACATTGGGTAAATGCCGACCAGCCGGAAGTGTTGGAAAAAGCGGTGCGGGAGTTTTTGGCGAACTAAGTTGATTTTTCAAATTTTTTGAAAAACAGAAGGTGTTTACTTAGATGAAGCCGCGTCACGCTTGTCATCATTGCGCATGCCCGTTTCTAATTCATCGCGGATGTTGTCTTTGGCTGCATTAAACTCGCGGATACCTTTGCCCAAGCCACGCATTAATTCAGGAATTTTTCTGCCACCAAACAATAAAATAATGGCAAACAAAATAATAATCCACTCGCTACCGCCAGGGAGAAATATGAAAAAAAGAAAATTAGTCATAATAAATTAACATTTATGCCCACAAAGTTAGGCTATTTTGTGTAAAAACGCTGCAAAATCTTTTATAGTTTAAAATTAATGCCCACTTTTAGCCAATGCGTGTGATATTTTTTGTTCTCTAAGCGAAAATTTTCCCGCACCAAAGGGCGGAATGCCGACAAATAACTCGCTTCTACAAGAATTCTCGGACGAAGCGCAAAGCGCACCAAAGCCTTCGCACCGAATTGCTGCAAGTGAAAAGCCATTGCATTGCCGTAGTCAAAAGTAACAGCCGCAAATCCACTTCCAAATTCATACCCTACATGAGGAAATACGTTAAAATCATTATAAACGCCCGCGCCAAATTGCCAGCGTGTTTTGGGCGCATATACTATTTGCAAAGGAAAATGTGCCGTAATCTGTTGGTACGCATCTACGTTTACAGAAAAATCATTCGGGTCGGACGAGTTTGCTGTTCCGTCAAAAGAAGACTCGCTATTGCTTTGGAAACTATTGTTTGTATCCGACCAAAGATTGTAATCTTTAATATAGTTTTTCCGTTTCGATTGATTAAAACTTAGCTGCAAACCCGTTTCGATGCGCCATCGGGTGGAAATATTTTTTTGGAACAAATATCCGGCGTAAAAACCTTGCGCACCCGCCAAATTTGCTTGAAATCCTGCTTGTAAAAACTGAGTTTGGGCGCGCGATTTTTTGGACGCAGCTGCCGTTATTTCCAACAGCGATAACGATTTTTTCTCTACTTCAAAACCTTGTCTGGGCAGTGTTTCTATGGGCGAAAATGTTTTGGTAACAGCTTTGGACATAACCAATGTTGGAGCGTTATTTTCTGCTGCTACTTTTTCAAACATATCGGAAATGGCTACTTGTTTGCTGCTTTGTAGCGTATTATTGGTGAAAGTATTTGGTGCAGCAGCAGCTATTTCCGGTGTGAAAATATTACTTGTTTTTGTTTGATTATTTTGTGAAAAAGTAGTTTTAGTTGAAGAAAAAGATGCCGTAGCTGCATCGCCGGACTGGAGGCTTGCATTTTCCGAAAACGTAGTATTTTCCGAAGGCGTGTTATTGAGATTCGTATTTCTCGAAGAAACTGTTGTTGCTTGTTCTTGTGGCGTAAAAATTTGCGTATTTGGCTGTAAATCAGTTTGTTGGAAGTTGCTATTATGCCAAAAAGTATAAGCCAAAATTCCAGCACCCATTACTAAAGGTAGCGCAAACCACCACAAAAACGCGCCGACTTTTTTAGCTTTTTTTTCGGGCATTTCTTTGTCCAAAAGTTCGCGCATAGACTGCCATGCGTCATTTACATAGGCATCGTTTTCATAAAAAGATTTATCCGGCATAGCGTTCGTTTTGGTTTAGAGAATGTATTTTTTCCGAAAGCCATTTTCGCGCTTCCGACAAGTACCATTTGGAAGTGCCTTCGCTGATGTCCAGCATGGCGGCAATTTCCGCGTGCGAGTACCCTTCAATAGCAAATAGTCTGAAAACATCTTGCGATTTTTGGGGCAGTTGTGCAATTAAAATAATGAGGTCGTCATAAAACAAATCATTGACTGTATTGTCGGCGACAGAAGTTTCCGGCAAATTTTCTTCAAAAATCATTCGTTTGAGGTATTTGTTTTCTTGTTTGTAATAATCGCAAAGCGTATGATACACAAGTTTGCGAATCCAGCCTTCCAAAGAGCCTTTAAACTGAAAAAGATGAATTTTTTTAAACACCCGCAACATGCCGTCGTTTACCAACTGCAAGGCGAGTGTTTCGTCGTTTTGGGTGTAGCGCAGGCAAAGACGCATCATATTGGCAAAATACTTTTTGTACAATATTTCCTGAAAATACCGTTCATTGCGCGCGCAGGCTGCCACTATTTCTTTTTCCGTGTAAGAGGACACAAGTTTTTTTCGTTAAAAAACAACGCCAAAGCGAAAATTAAGCCGTTTGAAGTTCATTTTGTAGCTGTAATTTGTGTCTCCTTCCCAGTAGTCATAAGCATAATAGTAGGTAGCTTTTTGAAATTTATAACCGAGATCGAAGGTAATTCCAACATTTTCGCCCACGCCAATTCTGAAACCCAGCGCGGGATAAAGTAGCAAGCCTCCTGTGGATTTTATATTGTTGTAATCCTTATCTTTAATGGCAAAACCATAGCCCACCGCCAATTTGTACATAGGACTAAAGTTTTTGGGTAAAAAATACCCGCGCGCTTCCGCAAATACAGGCAATACACTTTGCGGCGGGTCAAAGTAATAACTGTCCCACGCAACGCCAACGCCTGTACCCAGCCAATGATTAAACTGTTTGCCAAAAACATGCTGAATACCTACGTTCCCGGTTATATCTCCACTCCAACCGTCTCTACCAAAACCTAAAAAAACATTTGTTTCATTATAAAATTCTTGCTTTTCAAAAAAGTAAGGCTTCTTCGTAAAACTTTTCGGGTTGGCACTACCTTCTTGAATAATTCTTTTAATACTTTGGTCGTCAAAACTTATTTGTGTGCCGTTTTCTATTTGCAGCACCAGCGTTTCCTTTGGTGTATAGTTAATAATTTCTCCTACAAACTGACTGCCGTTTTTCAAAATTACGGTGGCTTGGCTGCTGTTTTGCGCTGCAAGCGGTACAAAAAAGAGCCAGCATACAACAAGGCTTAAAATATTTTTCACAATTTTTTATGTTAAAATGGAATGAAATAATAAAAACTATGTTTTGAGCCTTATTGCCTAACAGGAATTACACTCAACTGGCGCAAATCGCTTGGGTCGGTGGTATCAAATTGGTAAAAACCATCTTTCCCAATAACCATCACTACCGGCTGATTGGGAATAGCGATGGCATCGTAAGTATCAAAATTTTCGATGTATTCGGTGGTGCTAATATTTTCGTTGTTGCTTATATCTAATACTTTTAGTCCGTGTGTTCCTTCGCACAGATACAAATAATTGCCCTGAATAGTAAGTCCGTGCGGATGAAGCATAGGATAAGATTTTATGAGTTGTGGCTCCAAAAGATTGCTCACGTCTATTACGTCCAACTGGTTTTCAAAACCTTCACAAACCGTACCGTCACGAAGCGTAACATAGGCAATATCGTTTTTCACATAGACAGGGTCGCAGGCACGCGCATGTTCAAATTTGCTCACATACGTTGGATTGCTGGCATTGCTGTTGTCAAAAATAAACATACCGCTTTGCGAGCCGATAAATAAGTAGTTTTTGTAAGGGAAAAGTGTTTCGATATCCCAAGAAACAGGCACTTGATTGATGTAATCTGGATTGTTGGCTTGTGCAATGTCATACACTTGTAAGTTTGCGCCATCAATGGCATACAGCATATTTTGGTACAAAGCAAAACGACTCATAGAGCCGGCAATACCATTTTGTGGACTTGTGTTGTTGTTAGCCAAATCTGAACTATTAAAACTACCATCAGTACTTGCACTTTCGGCAACGAGTACATCTTCGCCGTAATAGAAATACGGATAACCGTAATAAGGGTCGCTGCAAGGAATTTCTTGCGTAACTTGTGTAGGTGTATAATCTACAATATAGCCAAGCTCCGAATCAAAAGTGAGGTTGTGAAACACATCTTCAATTCTATCTACCAGCACAGGCGCATTAATATTGCTGAGGTCTATTGCCAGCAAATCCATGTAATTGTCGGCATACAAAATATTGTTGGAAACGGAAATGTCCACATTGCCATCAATGGGTAAAAAGCCGAAGTTTATTGGATTCTCAGGCTCGCTGTTGTCAATAAAATGCACGCCTTCGCGGATTTCATTTACCAGCATTATATTGTTGTAGTAAAATATTTTGCCCGGATTTTCCAAATCGCGCGCTACTTCCATCGCTATTGGGTGGCGAATTTCTTCGGGCGTTTTATATACAGGCTCGTAGCTGATGTAGCGCAAGCTGGCTTCGCAAGTATCTTTCATACAAGACTGAAAACTTAGCGCAATAAGGCAAAGGCTTATAAACAGAGAAAAATTTTGTTTTGACATAATAACTATTTTTAAAAAATAAAAAATCTTTATCCTTAAAGACGGACAAAAAGGAAAAGGAGGTTGGGAAAATTGTAAATTTTTTATGAAAAAAGTGAAATTACGTGTTTCTCCGCGCCGGTGTGTTTGTAGTTTTTATGCAAAGGAACGTTTTGGGCGTTATTTTATAGCTCGTATCGTGTTTTGTTATAAAAATTGCCACAAATATTTTTGTATGAAATGGATAAGTATTAGGTTTGTAATATGTGTGGGAAATGTTGTTTTATTGGATTAAGTGGGGGAATTTATAGCTTGAATTTGGGAAATATCTTTTGAAATGTTTGTTTATTTTGAGGAGGTTAGTTATTTTTGTTTTTATGGAAAAAATATGCGCTATATAGCATTTTAAACAACTAAAATTTGTAGTAAGATAAATAATTTATGCCGACACTTTTTAGAGCTTTTGGGTTGCGATTTTTCTTTTATTCCAATGAACACGAGCCAATTCATATTCATATTAGTAATGCGGATGGAGAAGCTAAGTTTGATGTTGAAAATATGATATGGGTTGGTAATAAAGGGCTAAAAAATAAAGACCTTAAACTGGCAGAATCTTTAATCGAAGAAAATAAAGATTTGATAATCAAGGCTTGGCACAATTATTTCAACAAATAGATAAATTATGGAAGTTCTGAAAATTTGGTTTGACAAAGAAAACATATTCCTTAAAACAAAAGCAGGAATTGAAAAGTCTATGCCCTTAAAATGGTTTCCTAAGCTACAAAACGCAACATTAAAACAAAGAGAGAATTTCAAACTATCACCATACGGGATTCATTGGGAAGAGATAGATGAAGATTTGAGTTTTGAAGGTTTTTTTAAATTTCAAAAAGAGGAAATAGAAATGTAAAAATTATGGGCTAAGTATGCCACTTACTGGCGCGAGCGTTGTAACTCGTATCGTATTTTGTTATAAAATTGCCACAAATACTTTTGCATAAAACGAATAAGTAGTAGATTTGTGATATAAGCATAAAATATAAGATGAATTACATTCGCAAATACAGTAGTGCAAGCGATTATGCTGGGAATAAAAGTGTAGGCGATGTTATTTTATTGGATTGATGGGGTACGAGCTACAAGCTTGTACCAGCGTGTGTCTATGCTCACTACTACTGTACTTACTCCAGTAGTTACAAATCATTAACCTTGCATTTTAACAATAACGCGCAGAAACTCCAAATCCAATAATCCCGCGACTTGGCATTTCGTAAGTTTTGCAGTAGTTTGTTGGATAGATTTAGGCTAATATTTTCAAAAGCTATATTGCTTTGTATTTATTGTTTATTTTTGCAGCAAAATAATTTAACGAAAAATAAAACAAAACTATGGGACGCGCTTTTGAATATCGCAAAGCTCGAAAATTTGCACGTTGGAACAAGATGGCGGTACAGTTTACCCGCATCGGAAAAGAAATAGCGATGGCAGTGAAGTCGGGAGGTCCTTTTCCCGAAAACAATCCTCGCCTGCGTATTGCTATGCAAAATGCACGTGCTGCCAACATGCCCAAAGCAAATGTGGAAGCTGCCATAAAACGCGCTACTTCCAAAGATGAAAAAGATTATCAGGAGGTAGTGTACGAAGGTTACGGACCTTATGGTGTAGCCATTATTGTAGAAACAGCTACCGACAATCCTACCAGAACGGTTGCCAATGTGCGCCACTATTTTTCTAAATACGGCGGAGCTTTGGGCACTTCCGGCTCGGTGGACTATATGTTTGAGCGCAAGGCGTTTTTTAAAATAGATGCCCCCGAACAAGATTTGGAAGAACTCGAACTGAGTTTGATTGATTTTGGCTTGGAAGAGTTGGTGCGAGACGAGGAAGAAACCATTGTGCAAACTACTTTCACCGATTTTGGGAAAATGCAAACTGCCTTAGAGGAGCAAAATATAAGTGTTGTCTCCACCGACATTGAGCGTATTCCAATGAACTATGTTGCCGTTAGCGAAGCACAACGCGAAGAATTAGATAAAATTATCGAAAAATTGGAAGAAGACGAAGACGTTCAGGCAGTGTTTCACAATATGCAAGATGGTGACGGAGCGTAGTTCTCCAAAGGGCAAAAATTGAACTTTTACGCGACTAAGCAACCGTATTTTCCATAAAACGAATTGTATTCTTGTCACTTTTGGGAAAAATTAGCAAGGCGATGAAAAAAACAACCGACTTTCATCCTGACCCGATGGGTGCTTGTATTTGGGATTATTTTAAGGGAGACGTACAAGCTAAGGCGCGCGTGTATTCCAGCGTAGGCGGTGTACGTTGGCTTTCGGGAGCGTACTTGTTTCGCACTTACGAGCAAATGCCGCTGCCCGAACAACAAGCCATAGATTTGGCGTGCGGAAAAGTGTTAGATGTTGGGGCAGGTTCGGGTTGCCATAGTATTATTTTACAAGAAAAATGTACCGTAACTGCCTTAGAAATATCATCATTATCGGCGGCGTGTATGCGCCAAAGAGGTGTGAAAAATGTAGTGGAGGCTGATATTTTTACTTTTGATAATGCTCAAAAATACGACACCATTTTACTTTTGATGAATGGCATCGGTTTGGCGGGAACTTTGGAAGAAACGCCAAGATTGTTGGAAAAACTCAAATCCTTGCTTGCCAAAGGAGGGCAAATTATCTTCGACTCCTCCGATATTTTGCATCTGTACGAAAATGATGACGGCAGTATTATGCTCGATTTGACTGCAAACTATTATGGAGAAGTGATTTTTCAGGTATCGTATAACAAACAAAAAGGTGAAAAATTCCCTTGGGTATTTATCGATTTTGCGCAAATGTGCGATTTGGCAGAGCAAGCAGGACTACAATGCGACTACCTTTGCGAAGGAGAAACAGGCAATTATTTGGCGCGGCTGACGGTAATGGTATAAAAAAGCCCGAAATAAATTAATATTTCAGGCTTAAAAAAGATTTATTCAACGCTAAAAGCAACTTAGTGCCAAGCTCTGTGTAGTTTAATCATAACGGGTGCTTCGTCATTAACCGTTAATATGGCATCGCGGTCGCAAGTGCCGTCGCCGTAGTCAAGGCTGCGACTGTTGCCATCGCTGAGGGTAATACTGCGCACGCCGCTCACAATCCACGGACAAGCGCGTTTTTTAATAAGCGGCGTAGTAATTTCGCTCAAAAACGAAATACCGTCTTTGTTTGTACCGCTGGCACCACCTGTAATTTGCATCATATCGTCCATAAAATAGTCGGTGTCATTTCCGGCAATTTGGCTTACCGTATGGCTGCTTTCCCAAGTATTTTGGCTGCCATCTTCAAATGTAATAACGCCTCCACTAAGTGTTTCGGTAAAAGAAGGATTGCCATTTTCATCTGCGCCGTTGTTGGTCCAAGTACGCGTACCTTCAATGTGTCTGCCATCTACATAGTAGTTGTTTAGGGTAGTAGTGCGCGTAGCACCTGCGTTTTGTGGCAAATCGCTTACCGTAATCACAATTTGTCCTGAGCGTGTAATTCCTTTGGCATTGGTGCAGGCATCGCCAAAGTCAATGGTAAGTGTGTTGGGAAAAGTACCCAAATCGTACAACCAAGTGCGGGTAGGGCAATCTTCCGTTTCATCTTGCTCGCCTTTAAATGCCTTGTCGCATTGTTCGTCGGTCAAAAATGCTACATCATCGAACATTCCTTCATTTTCGGATACTTCGGTAGCAACACTAAGGGTGCTTTCAGAAACGCTTTGGGGGCTGGTGTTTTCTTTTTGGCATGCACCCAATAATAGTGCAAACGTAAGAACTGTAATAAAACTAATTTTTGAGAAATACATAAAGTGAATTAAATTTTAGTGAACAAAGTATGAATTATTAGACATAAGAAGTGAAATTTTATTCATTTTATTGTAAAAAAAATAAAAAATTATAAAAAAATACTACATTTGAGCAGCAACCTTTGAAATCCAACCCTAATTGTGAATTTAACTTTTATTTGAAATATTTTATAAATATTGTAATGATTCTATGAAAAAATTTACCATTCTTATACTATTATTCATACTAATGTATGGTAGTATCAATGCGCAGTCGCAAACGCAAAGCTATGAAACGCTGAAAAAGCAAGCTATTGAAAAAGTGAAACAAGGGTATATTAAAGACGCTATAACTGCACTTAATCAAGCCAGTCAGCAAAGGAGTAATGACTACGAAATTTATTATTACAGAGCTATTGCGTATTATTATCAAAAACAGACAGACAACGCTATGGCGGATGTGGATAAAAGTATTTCTTTGAAGAAAGAAAATCCACTTGCGTATGTGCTTCGCGCTAAGTTGCACCCTTACACACAAGCACAAAAATACCTTGCCGATATGGATTTGGCAATAAAATACGACCCCAATAATGCCGAATATTGGTACATGCGCGGAATAAAAAAATATAATGTTGTGGCGGATTACTATGATATGAACGGACAGGAACTTGTTTCAAAATCTCAATTTGCTTACACAATAGATATGTGCAATGATTTGGCGCAAGCTGCAAAATTAGATGCCTCACTGGCAGAAAAAGCCAATAGTTATTGTGAACGATTTGAATCGTTTATCAGATAATTTTTGGGAAATCGTATTTGAAAAAAAATTAAACCTTACACTCTATGAAAAATATTTTCAGAATAATCGTATGTACTACGTTCATTTTTGTATTAAGTAATTTAAACACAAAAGCACAAACCTCTAACCCTTGTTCGGGAACATCGCCCGTAGCACCTTTTTTAACGGGCTCGCCTACGGGATTTTGTAATACCGTAAATTTGCCCGAAACCTTAACGCAAACTACTCCGGCAACTGCGCCCGACCCTACCGATACATTTTGCGAAGACGCAGGCTGGGCACCAACCAATGATGTGGACGGCTGTAATGACGGTTGGTTTCGATACATTGTTCCTCCTTCCGGCTTGTTTAATTTGGATATAACCAATTCGGACTTTTTTATAAATTTTGCCTTGTATTCCGGCAACTGTAGCACTACGCCCTTTGTGCAAGATATTTGCTTGAATGATGGTCCTATCGGTTATCACGCACTATATACTTACGATATTTATGGTTATACGCCTGGCGATACGATTTTTATTCGCGCGTGGGATTATAATTGTAATCAAGGGCGTGTGGTAGATCTTTGTATTACAGAATATATTGCCCTAAACGACCCTTGTAATGACCCCGCTCCGGCACTAACGGCTAATGTTGCTGACAGCGGCAATACAAGTGGAACAAGTACCAGTTTGACGGAATATCCCATACCTTCTTGCGGAAACTATGTGTTCAACTGCGAAGATACTTGGTTCCAATTCACAGCACCTTCCGATGGTAGTGTCACTTTTGATATTACGCGTACAGGAGGAACAGCAAGTGGCTCAAGCTTGTCGTATGAAGTGTATGACGGTGCTTGCCCTGATTTAATTCCTATTGCTTGCGATGATTTTCATGATGCAGGCACGCCTAACGAACTGAACTTTGTGATGGACGCAGGCGATACGTATTATATAAGAGTGTGGGATTATAATTGTGATGGCAACGTACAATTTACAATTAATCCGGTATTTATTTCTTATGTAATAGAAACAGCCTGTGATGCACCTACCATTACGGCAGGAACTACTGCCGGACAAAGTACGGGCGGTTCGGTTTCCAATTTTTCTTCACCGGGTTGTGGGGCGTTTGGTGTAGGCGATACTTTAATTTGTGAAGATGCTTGGTTTAAATATATTGTGCCTGCTGGTGGAGGAAATATTGATGTGGACCTTGCTAATGTAGCAGGCGGAGGAGGTTCAAGTATGGGAACTGCACTGTATTATCAGACCGAAGGCTCTGTAAATGGCTCTTGCGAAGATTTGACTTTAATGTCGTGCGATGCCTTGCACGATGATGCAAATGATGGCGTAAGTGCAACAAACTTGATAGGTGGAACAATTTTGTACTTGAGAGTGTGGGATTATGATTGTGACCCTTTTACGAAAACTTTTGATGTAATTATCAACTTTACACCGGCAGGAACAGGAAGCCAGACTATTGCGATGAATGCCCAAACAAACGGCTCGACAGTAGTGGTAAACTGTGGTTCTACCATTACCATTACTGATAGTAATGTAAATAACTGTTCTGGTACACATCCCACCGGACAAAGTAATTGCTATGACAATAATGAAGATTACACCATTACTCTAGTGCCTTCCGACCCCAATCAGCAATTAATGATTATAGAAACTGGTCCCGATGGACTTTTGGGCGGTATTGCCATTTTACAACCCGGTGAAAACAGTTCCAACGAAACAGTTTTGAGTGGAAACGATTATCTCTATCTTCACGACGGAACCAGTACCTCAGACAATATTGTAACAGTAATTACGGGTGAAGGAGGCTCCGCGCCTAAAGTAGGCACTTATGTAAGTTCTAATGATGGATTGACATTGCATTTTATTTCGGGTGAAACAGGCGTTGCCACAGGTTTTGTATTTCAAGTAACTTGTACCACACCGCCTACTACCAACACAACAGTAGTTGCACAAAACGATACCATTCCTTTTAGCGATACAGGTGGTTGTACAGGAAATTATACTAATAATCAACACTACATTCAAACCTTCTGCCCTGACGCAGCCGCGCTTGCTGCCGGAGAAGTGGTACAAGTAGATATGGGAACGATAAATTTAACCTCAGAAAGAAGAGATTTACTCTATGTTTTTGACGGACCGGATATTAATTCTCCTTTAATTGGAAAATTTGGTGGAGAAACTAATCCGCTCGGTATTTTGCGTGCCAGTCCCGATAGTCCTACGGGCTGCTTAACTTTTTTATTTGTTTCCGATGGCTCAGTTGTAGATGCGGGCTGGTGTGCTAATGTATTCACTGCGCCGCCTATTTTGCCCAATGGTTCGAGTAATTGTGTAAATGCTTTGGATATTTCTTCACCTGGTGTGTATCAAAGCAATTCGTTTTTATCCATAGGCGAACCCTTTATTACAGACCCCGTATTGGAAATTGGTGGTGTTTCTCCTGATTTTTGTGATCCTACCAATACTGCGACAAGCAGAATTACCCAGTTGGAAAGTACGGTATGGTATAAGTTTGTTGTTCCGCCCATTAGTTGTGGTAGCGAGCCGCTTGTTGATGTGCAAATAGCGAACATATCTTCGATTTATATCAATTCAGATGGCACTACAGGAGCACAATTTGTTTTGTATGAAACAGATGGTTGTGTTGCGCCCGACCAATGGGACAATTATAGAGTATATTGCGCCGATAAATTAGAAAATGGAGACAATATTAATATACCGCCCCTTTCTCCCGGAGAGGTTTATTATGTAATGGTAGATGCTTTTGGTGGAAGACAAACCAATTTCGATATAATTGTGAATGTAGCACCTCTAATTACCGATTTGTATAGTGGTACAACGGGCAATATTGATGTTGATATTTGTACAAATAGTAACGACCCTTCAACGGCTTCAGATGTATTTGATTTAACCGCAGAGGTAAACACCGAAGTTGAATTTATTTCCATCGAAGCACCCGCAACTTTAGCAGATGGCGATGCAGTATATAATGCCGTTGATGGAGTAGGTGGTGTAATTTCACTTGGAACAGCACCGCTCCCAGTTATTCCTGACGGAGAAACCACAGCCCCTACAACTTTGAGTGATGCAACACTTCCGGCAAATGAAACATGCGAAGCCAAAACGTATAATATTTATGTGCGTGCTACCGAAACACCTGCTGCGGCAGATTGCCGACCTTATCAGGAAATGCAGGTGACGGTTTATCCGCGTCCACCTTTAATGGCTCCTGCTGGTTGTAGCGTTGTGGCTACCGCCGATTGTGCCGCCGTTGATGGCGATGCCTCCAACATTACCATAGAATATTCTGCTAATGGAAGTACGGGTTGGAATACAGACCCAAATGCCATTCATCCTTTACCACTTACCAATGGGGAGCAAATATTTTATAGAGCCTATGTTACAGCTACGCCACAAACTTTAATAGATAATGCTTGTGTGGCAAGCGGTAGTTACACTGTCGCAGATTGTGTAGATGTTGGGGATTTTGTATTCATTGATTTAAATAATGATGGTATTTTTAATGGAAGTGATTTGCCAATGGCGGGTGTAACAGTAGAATTATACAATGCGGATACAGATGCGCCTATTACAGAATATGCTGGCGCAAATGCACAAGTTACTAATGCAACGGGTAATTATTTGTTCACGGGCGTACCTGCGGGCGATTATTATGTGGTATTTACTACGCCAAGTGGATATCAAGTGAGTGGCACAGTTCCTACGGGTGATAACAACAACAATATTACAGGTGCCAACGGTACGGGTTCTACAAACGATTTCACTATATCAAGCGTTACACCAACTTCAAATCTTACTTTAGATGCAAGTTTCACAGGAACGGGGAGTATAGGGGATTATGTATGGGAAGACACGAATGGCGATGGTATGCAAAACGATGGAGCGACAGGAATAGACGGAGTAACCTTGCAACTGACGTGGTACGGGCCGGACGGCGCAGCAGGCGGCGGTGATGATGTTATTTATCCTACACAACAAACAAGCGGCGGCGGGAATTACGATTTTGGGAACTTGCCGCCGGGCAATTATGTGGTAGATGTACTAAGTGGCGAGCCTGCTGGCAGCAGTTTGACGGGCGGCACCGACCCAACGGGTACGATAGCATTAGGCAACGGACAAGATTATAATGATGCCGACTTTGGTTATCAGCCACCAACGGGCAGCATAGGAGATTTTGTATTTATAGATTTGAACAATGACGGGATATATAATGGAAGTGATTTACCGATGTCCGGTGTTACGGCGACCTTGTACGATGCGACAACGGATACGGCGACAAGTTATACGGATGTGACGGATGCGAGTGGCAACTATTTGTTCACGGGCGTACCTGCTGGCGATTATTATGTAGTATTTACAACACCGAGCGGTTATCAAGTGAGCGGCACAGTTCCAACAGGCAACAACAACAATAACATCACAGGAGCAAATGGCGCAGGTTCTACGAATGATTTTAGTTTTGATGGGTTGAGTGATAATTTAACCATAGATGCAAGTTTCACAGGAACGGGCAGCATAGGGGATTATGTATGGGAAGACACGAATGGCGATGGTATGCAAAACGATGGAGCGACAGGAATAGACGGCGTAACCTTGCAACTGACGTGGTACGGGCCGGACGGCGCAGCAGGCGGCGGTGATGATGTTATTTATCCTACACAACAAACAAGCGGCGGCGGGAATTACGATTTTGGGAACTTGCCGCCGGGCAATTATGTGGTAGATGTACTAAGTGGCGAGCCTGCTGGCAGCAGTTTGACGGGCGGCACCGACCCAACGGGTACGATAGCATTAGGCAACGGACAAGATTACAATGATGCCGACTTTGGTTATCAGCCACCAACGGGCAGCATCGGTGATTTTGTGTTTATAGATTTGAACAATGACGGTATATATAATGGAAGTGATTTACCGCTGTCCGGTGTTACGGCGACCTTGTACGATGCGACAACGGATACGGCGACAAGTTATACGGATGTGACGGATGCGAGTGGCAATTATTTGTTCACGGGCGTACCTGCGGGCGATTATTATGTAGTATTTACAACACCAAGTGGTTATCAAGTGAGCGGCACAGTTCCAACAGGCAACAACAACAACAATATCACAGGAGCAAACGGCGCAGGTTCTACGAATGATTTTAGTTTTGATGGCACAACCAGTAATTTATCGATGAATGCGAGTTTTACAGGTACAGGTAGCATTGGTTCTTATGTATGGGAAGACACGGATGGAGACGGTACACAGAACGAAGTGGGTACGGGTATAGACGGTGTGGAAATTCAATTGACGTGGTATGGTCCGGACGGTGAGTATGGGCGTGATGTATGGGTGTGGCGGCGGTCAAAATGAACAGTAACATTAACGGGTATGACTGGTGGAAATTCAATTGACGTGGTATGGGTCCGACGGTGGAGATGATGTAGTGATTTCACGACTGGCGGCGGCAATTACGATTTCACGAACTTACCCTGAGTAGCTACGTAGTAGAAGTAGTAAATGGAGAACCGACAGGCAGTTTGACGGGCGGTACAGACCCAACGGGCACGATAAATTTAGAATAGGGCAGGATTACAATATTGCGAATTTCGGTTATATGCCGCCAGTTTGTGCGCCTAGTCCAGGTACTTTTCCCGCAAATTAAATAGTAATTTTTAATATATTAAATGAATATTATTTTTAAGACAAATAACCGAAAAAATACTATATTTCTTGTTAGAAATAGTTTTTTATGTTTAAATTTGAGCAAAAAACTTGGAATTAGAAACAGAAGTGTGTCCTAATTCGATTTTTTGGATTTTATTTGTTACCTTAATACTAAAAACTATGAAAATAATTAAGCCGTTTGCTATAATTTCTTTTATTTTATTTTTTACGGAGTTGTTCAAGCACAAGCACTGTTTATAGGACATAACTCAGATGCCGGAAATAACTCATTTGCGGAGGGCCAAGGAGGCGGTACACCGCTTTTGGGGAGTGCGTAAGCAAATGGCGCAAGCAATATGTGGATAAACTGGCGCGTATATGTAGATGGTACGGACTGTAGTGGTGTAGGAACCACAGGAGCAGGGCAGGGCAGTAAATGTAGAGTGATAGTACGGGGAATGTCTCCCAACGGAGATCCGCAGAGTTTAGTAGCTTCCGAGCCTGTTTGTATCGTAAATGGCACGTATCTAAGTGATTTAGGTGGTACTAACGATGACGTTTATGTCGCGAACTTAAATACTTGTAACCCACAGTTACCCAATGGGCGGTATTCGGTAGAAATACAGTGCGACTGTGTAAGTGGCGATTACACTACTAATACTGCAATAGCTACGTGGATATACAATACGCCATCGCCGTATTATATCCGGCGTGGCTGGTAGTTGTAATCCGCCAGACCCTTTAAATAATATAGCATTAGATAGTCCAGCCAATTGGAATACATCAATATTGGAGATGCCGATGTGTACAGAACCATGGGTTATTCTCAATGGCTTTTTTAGATTTAGGTAAGTTTCAACCAGGAATCCGGCGTTGCCCGGCTCATTACACGATTTTGACTTTTTGTACGACCCTGCGTGCGTATCTATCGCCAGTTTTCCACCGAATGGTTTTGCCCGAATGGAACACTTACTTTAGATGGCGGGGAAGTGAATACAATGAAACGCAATGATTGTGATGCAGATGTAAGTGGTGCAGAAAGAATTCATTATCGTGTGTATAAAGCAGGTACGGCTCCTCCGACTTTTTGACAATATAGCCTTAGGAACGGCAGGTATTGGTTCGGATATAAGTGTTACGCCTTATTCCGGTGTAGATAATTGTCCGGGTAGTAGTTATATTACTGTATTTCCCAATGGTGGTTCTTGTCAAAGTAGCGGTTGTCAAACGCAGCAACGCTGGCAAACACGCTACGGCGGAGCTACGCTGGGGTAGATTTATTAGATTGTTCGGGAACAAATCCTGAGGTAGCTATAGATGAACCCGGAACGTATGTACTTGAACTATACACCGAAACAGATGTGAATTACTGTGGCGGGAGATTTTCCTGCTACTATTCGAGACCCGGAAACAGCAGGCACATATTATACTACAACTTTCAATATTTTAGATGAAGCTGCGGCGGCACAAGCAGGTTGTGCACCTATTGGCGTAAGCTGTGTTGCCGAAGCAAGCCTGCGATGCCGAAGACGGCATTTGCAATATAACAGATTTGCCGGACGGCACTTATGATGTGACCTACACCTTTAATGGTAGCACCACTACCACCTTAACGGACTTACCTCAACCGGAGGGACATTGAGTATTCTAAATCGTGCACCCGGTTTGTACAGTAATTTTGTTGTTACACCTACTACACCTACAGACTGCGCAGTTTACACCAATGCAGCAGGCTGTACCGTAAATGAGTTTTAAAAATACAAAAGAGAAAATTAAAAACAATATATACTATGAAAAACTTTTAACATTGAGAAGCATTATAAGTTTTGTTATACTTTTCTTTTTTGTCCTACACAAGTTGGGGGCAAATTTATATTTCAGAGCTATCCTATAATCCTTGTGGAGCACAGGGTGCCGATGCTGATTGTGAATATTTAGAGATATTCAATGCTTATGCCAATACGGTAGATATTAGTGGTTGGCAACTTACTACTGGTACTTCACATACTTTTGCTGGTGGAACGACAATAGCCTCTGGCGAGTATATTGTCGTAGGAATAAATGCGACTAATATTGGTACTTGCGGCTATGCAATACCTGGCGGAACGCAAATTTTGATGTGTCTGATGGACTCAACAATACAGGAGAAACAATAAACTTGGTGGATAATTGTGGTAACACGGTTAATACAGTTACTTATAATACAGCAACGGCTAATGGGGATTGTAATGCACAGACATTTAATTCTTCAGGAACATTTGTAAGTGCTGGTACACCAACTGTAGGGCAAGGCTCAGAAACTGTTACTACTGAAAACTATCCACAGCCCTTATGAACTTGTTATTTCTCAACTCATCTGGCTGTATTGCTGCCAATACAGATTTTAATATTACCGTTTGTTTGCAGTGTGTAGGTAGTGGTACAAATGTTACTTCTTATACAGGTATAATAACTTTAGATGTTGAAGGTAGCCCTGTAACAGCATCAGCCGTCACAGGCTGTGCCTCTTTTACATTAAATCAAACTTCAGGTGATTATACCCTTTCCGCAAGTGCTGACAATGGGACTTTAAGTAATGCTGACGTTAGTTATACTGTATCACCTCAATGCACAGTGTATATCACCGAAATAGCCGCCGACAATGGCTCTGGTGACGGACAAGGATCTTCCGAATGGGTTGAGCTCTATAATCCCTACCACTTCGGACATAGATATGAGCTGCTACGTACTTACCGATGGTGACTGGGCAATTATTTTTCCGGCAGGAACTACCATAGGTGCAGGGCAATATTTAACCATTGGCGTGGATGCGTTTGCTTCTTGTCCAAACTGTGATAATGCAGACCCCAGACTGGTGCAGGAACGATTACGCATACAGATTTAGCTCCAAATCCAGCCAATACTATTCCTATCGGGCAAGGAACAGAGTATGATATTGATGTGAATTTGTTGTATCAAGCAGGTTATTATTCGGGTTCTACGGTAACCTCTACTTGTCCTGATGGAACGGGTACTGTTTATCCCAACTTTATCCTTAATAGTAGAAGCGGAGAACAACTTGCCCTTTTGATGGAACAGGTAATACTACCAATCCTGTTTATGCCGTAGTATGGCAAGGTGGACAAGATGTGGGCATTACTGGAAACAACAACGGCTCAGCTACAACCGCTACCGTAGTAGGTTGTGCTACTTCTAATATTACTTACTCGTTTCCGCTTTGGGTAGTGCTTTTTACGATAGTGAAATGCCTAATATTACGACTGAAAATGCCTGTTCTTCCTCTTGGGCTTTTGTAGATGGCGACTGGATTGTAGATGATACACCAACCCTGGAATTGAAAAATACACATTCGGCATATATTTTAACGGTGGATGGCGTGGACTATAATTTGGGTACCGCTATATGACATGACAGCACCACTACAAGGAGATTTTGGGGAGAAAATTTATATCTGTAATGCAGGAACAGTCTCAATAGGATTTGATAATAATGAAAATTACCAAAATTTGTGGGTGGATAGAGAAAATATCAATGGAACACTTGTTTATCAAGACCCGGGACCTTTTACTTCGAGTAATGACAGAGGTTCTTACATTGATGTAAATATTAACGGAACAACCATCACAATATTCCATTATTGATGGCGGTATTACAGCGACTTTGGCGGCAGGCGATATAGGTTATTTAGAATTACAATTGAGGAGAGCAAGCCTATGCTACTGGAAATTTTCTAACAGAATCTTGCTCTGTAACAGATATTGCTAAACCTATGTCTTTAGACTGTATTATGACCATTCGTGTACCGTTTGAAGTAAGAATAGGTCTGCAATAACCAGCATTACGCCTTCCGCTTGTCTGGGTGCGGGAAAATACACCTTTGATGTAGTGCTTACCGATGGCGAAGCTCCTTACGAAGTCTTGTATGATGGCTTATCGGTAGGAAGTTTCAGCAGCACTACATTTACCGTAGGTACGCTACTTGCCGATAACATCACACACAATATTACCATTTTGGATGTAAATGGTTGTAGTATGAGTGGTACTGTTACTGCTCCAGACCCTACCACTTGTACCAATACTTGTTCCGATGAGGTAGGTACTACTTCGGCATCTTATGCTTATTGTGTGGACGGCGCACCAGCGAATATTAGTTTGAGTGTAAATAATCCGGTATTAAACGGACCACCACCACAAATCGGTTGGGCTTCCGGTACTGCACCTATCACAAGTTCTACACAAATCAGTACGGCAAATTTTGAAGGTTCGGGAACCCTTTATCTGTTGCCGCACCAACAACAGCAGGTACGTATTATTATACCCCATTTTAAGTGCTACCGATCCGGCTACCACTACCATAGACGCAAATTGTCAAGACTATGGCAATCCTATTCGCGTGGATGTAGCAGAGGCAATAAGTATTGTAAATGCTACGCCTATTTGTTCAGAATCCGGTGAAGATTATTATGTGATTTTACAAGTAAGCGGCGGACAACCAAGTGTTGATGCAGCAGCGGACTATATCATAACTTCAAGTGTTGGCGGAGTAGTGGCGGTAGAAACAGCAAGCAATACTTTTTCGGTAGGGTCCTTTCCTACAACGGGAGCTTGGGATATTACGGTTGGCGATGGCGTTTGTGCTAATGCAGCAACGAATGGTACAAGCCCCAGCTGCTGTCCTGCTTGTTTGGCAGGAGCAGAATTTGCTGATACTACTTACGCTTGTGACGGTCTAAGTCGCTTGGATTTAGATGCCTATGCAGATTTAACTTTAGTAAATGAATATCCTGCCAATGCAGTATTAAATTGGACTTTTGTCGTTAATTCTGGCGCGCCAATAGTAGATATGACTGATTTAACTTCTGTAAATATTACCCATTCGGGTGTAGGTTGTGATGCCGAAAATGTAACTTTTACCCTTACCATTGATTGTGTTTCAGACCCCAATTTAGATTTGATAGCGGGTACGCACACAGTTTACGTATATCCAACCTTAGATGCAACTGATATAGTTGATGGTTCTACCACTTGCTCCGCAGAAGTTACGCCAGTTGTAGCTTGTGCGGACTTATTAGTATTACTTACGATGCTGATGGTGTAGATCGCTTGGGATAATTTAGCATCATCTCCTAATACAAATGATGGAGAAACGGTTTATTATGAAATAAGATACACCGACCTAATGCAAACTGTTTTTATAGAGGAAGTTATATCATTGGCGGCTGCTGCGAAGCTGGTGTGGGTACTATCGCATCAAATTGTAGTGTTTATTGTGCAGAAGATATGAACTTAGATATTACGCCTACTTTTACGGCACCGACCACCAATCCTGCCGATTATGTTTATGCGTATATAATTACAGACCTTGCAGGAAATATTATATCCGTACAAGGTACTGGCAGTACACCGCCTGCTACGGTGGACATTAGTATTTTGGCAAACAATGCCTCATTCAATGTATATGCAGTACATTATTTAATAGCAGATGACCCCGTAACTGGTGCGGCAAATATTTCAAACATTCAAACAGCTATAGCAAACGGAGATTGTGTCGAACTCACCGGACCACTTGCCTTTGATATTTTATCGCCAATAACGCTTACTGCTATGGCTTCTTGTACAGGTGCGGGCGGTGTAGCTGCCGCCGATGGCGAATATTATATTGCGGTAACAGCCGTAAGTGGCGGAAGTCCGAATTATGAGATTTCGGTGCAAGGAGAGGCAGATCCGGCACAAGTTTTTCAGGAACGACGCTTTATTTCGGACCCTATACACATTCTGGTACAGGCTTGGGTACCAAAACATTACTCATTACCGATGACAACGATATGAACGGTAGTTGTAGCGACTGTACAGCCACTTACGAAGTGTTAGAGGCTTTATGCCCATAGCAGAAAATTCTTTGTGACTGCACTAACCAACCTAATTCCGGTACTCTCATCGCACAATCGAGTCCGGGTACATTTAATACAGACGGTTATACGCAAGTGTATGTATTAGTAGAAAATGATGGAACGTATAATGGAGCAGCCTTAGCCGTAGGAACAGTAATAGATGCTAATCATACTGGTTTGTTTGATATGTTAGAAAATGGCGACTATCAGGTATATGCTGTAAATGTGTTAGATGGTGATGTAGCCGCATTAGAATCAGCTTTGTTAGGAGCTACAGGCACACTCCTAAGCGTTGATGCAGATGTTTCAGATAATGATAACATTGCAAAATTTAGTCGCTATGGTAGCTCCTTACGATATGCTTTTGTTACACAATCTTTTGCCGATTTCACGATAAATTGTAATTGTTGTGTTGCCGATGCAGGAAATATTGTACGACCTACGGGTGGCGTAATAGATGCAACCACGGAAATCAAACAATATGTCTGGGTGATGATTTAGGCGCATTTACAAACGTTTATACCATTGTGGCAGCAGGCGTTTCGGACGAGACAGACCCCTGCACTACAGATTATGAAACAACATTCCTTTTAACAAACACCGCTGGTGAAATATTACAAATAGTTCCGGGCGGTGATTTTGATTCTCAACATTAGCGGTAGGAACCTACGATGTTTATGTATTAAATTATGCAACAGCTAATACGCCCAATACGGTAGCAGCCTATTTAGCAGCACTCGCTGCACCCGCCAATATCTCCGAAATTGTAAGTGATGACGATGATACCTCCAGTTTGGCAGGAACAGCTCCCTGAACAGGTACTTATTGTTTAGATTTGGCGCATTTAGATGATGACGATATAGATGCTAATTCAGATGCAGTACAAGTAACTATAGTTCCGCTCCCCATCGCAAACGCCGTAGTATTAGAACAATGCGATGATGATACGAACAGTGGCAACAGTATGGGCTTCAATTTGAACGCGTCAGAAGATGCGAGCAATAGTATAAATGTGAACGGCGTAGATGTGGACAACAGCGGCGATGCGACTACAGGTGGCTTGACGGTAACGTACCACACAAGTTTAGCGGAAGCAGAAGCAGGCACAAATGCACTGAACCCGACAAATCCATATTTGGGCACAGATGGTGAGATAATTTATGTAAGAGTAGAAGATGTAAATGGCTGTTATGTAACGAGTACGGTAACATTAAACATATTGCCATTACCGATATTAGTAGCACAAACGCCAGAAATCTGTGCAGACGCAAATCCGTATGATTTAACGAGTTTAGAAAGTGCAATGACGGGAGCGGCAGGCAGTTTTGCGTATGCAGAAGGTGGTGTAGCGGTAGCAGATGCTACAAGTTACACCGCCGTAGATGGCGCAGTGGTAGAAGTAACGTTTACAGACGGCACAACAGGCTGTGAAAACACTACAACCATCACATTTACGGTAAATCCATTACCTATATTAGTAGCGCAAACGCCTGAAATCTGTGTAGATGCAAATCCTTATGATTTAACGAGTTTAGAAAGTTCAATCACGAGCGATGCGGGCATTTTGCGTATGCAGAAGGTGGCGTAGCGGTAGCAGATCCTACGAATTATACAGCCGTAGATGGCGCGGTGGTAGAAGTAACGTTTACAGACGGCACAACAGGCTGTGAAAACACAACGACCATTACATTCACGGTAAATCCATTGCCGATATTAGTAGCGCAAACGCCTGAAATCTGTGTAGATGCAAATCCTTATGATTTAACAAGTTTGGAAAGTTCAATAACAGGCGATGCAGGTAGTTTTGCGTATGCAGAAGGTGGTGTGGCAGTAGCAGATGCGAGTAATTACACAGCATTAGATGGGGCGGTGGTAGAAGTAACGTTTACAGACGGCACAACAGGCTGTGAAAACACAACGACCATTACATTCACGGTAAATCCATTACCGATATTAGTAGCGCAAACGCCTGAAATCTGTGTAGATGCAAATCCTTATGATTTAACAAGTTTAGAAAGTTCAATAACAGGCGATGTGGGTAGTTTTGCGTATGCAGAAGGTGGTGTGGCAGTAGCAGATGCGAGTAATTACACAGCATTAGATGGGGCGGTGGTAGAAGTAACGTTTACAGACGGCACAACAGGTTGTGAAAACACAACGACCATTACATTCACGGTAAATCCATTGCCGATATTAGTAGCGCAAACGCCTGAAATCTGTGTAGATGCAAATCCTTACGATTTAACAAGTTTAGAAGGTTCAATCACGGGCGATGCAGGCAGTTTTGCGTATGCAGAAGGCGGCACAGCCGTAGTAGATCCTACGAGTTATACAGCATTAGATGGCGCGGTGGTAGATGTAACATTCACGGACAGCACAACAGGCTGTGAAAACACAACGACCATCACGTTCACCGTAAATCCGTTACCAATAGCAAATGCAGTAATATTAGAACAATGCGATGACGATACGAATAGTGGCAACAGTATGGGCTTCAATTTGAATGCGTCAGAAGATGCTGGTAACAGTATCAATGTAAATAACGTAGATGTGGACAACAGTGGCGATGCGACTACAGGTGGCTTGACGGTAACGTACCACACAAGTTTGGCAGATGCAGAATCAGGAACAAATGCGATTAACCCGGCAGATCCATATTTGGGTATGGATGATGAAGTATTGTATGTAAGAGTAGCAGATGGAAATGGCTGTTATGCAACAACAACAGTAACACTGAATATTTTACCCGCAATACAAATATTAGCAACAGCAATTTGTACAACCGATGGTACAACACCAGTAACGGGTACAACATACTATGTTGCCGTAAGTTCTGTAACTGGCGGAAACGGTGGAGATTATGATGTTTCTATTGGAGCTACTACCCAGACTTTTACAGGTTCAACCTTGTATTTTGGACCGTTTAATTATGTAAATGGTGCTGCAACACAAACCGTGATGGCTGTAGATGCAGGCATAGTTAGTGCTGCTTGTAGTGCCAGTATAGAAGTAACCGAAATTGATTGCGAAGCACCTTGCGTGCTAAGTCCAAGGGAACAATTCTTCTCCAATGCACAAGTTATTGCGCCGAAGAAACAACCGCTACCGTTACCAATAGTTTCATTCCACCTGCAACGGGCGCAACGAATAATACGTATGCCTATGTTATCACAGATGCAAGTGGCAATATATTATCTGTTCAAAATGGAATATCAGGTAATCCGCCGAGCAGTTTGGATATAAATGGATTGACGAACACAAGCGATTATATTTTATACGGAGTATATTATGTAACAGCCGATAATCCTGTAACAGGCGCCCTAACTATAACAGATATAAACAATACAATTGCAGCAGGTGCCTGTGGTGTTGTTACTGCACCACAACCGTTTAGTATATTAGCCCCAATTCAAATTACGGCAGTAGCAACTTGTACCAGTTCGGTAGCAGATAATGAATATTATGTAGCAGTATCGGCCATTTCTGGCGGAACAGCACCTATATGAAGTAACTGTAGGAACACAACCTATGCAAGTATTCAACGGCACAACTTTATATTTTGGTCGTTTACACATTCAGGTACAGGTTTAGCTACACAAACCATTACCGTTACCGATGACAATGATACAAATGGTTCGTGTATAGATTGTATGGGTACAACGGAAGTTATCGAAACACTATGTGGTTTTACTCCTTGTGATTGTTCAAATCCTGCTTCCCCAACAGGTGCGGTATTTGCGCAGTCAGTTCGGTTCATTCAATATTAATGGCTATACGCAAATTTACGTGTTAATAGATGATACGGGCGGAATTATGATGTATAATAATACAGGATTATTTACTGGCTTGTCAAATGGCAATTACAGTATATATGCTTTTAATGTATTAGATGCAGATGTTGCAGCACTTACAGTTGGTTTTACAGTAGGCGCGCCAATTACAGATTTTTGATACAGATGCAGAGTATTTGGGCTTATGTTATGAAGTGAGTACGCCAAATCCGCAGGTGGTTGCCTGTGATTGCACATCTTGTCCTACTATTACGGCTATTACCAATCCAATACCAATGTGTGAAGGAGATTCATTTGATTTAACTGCATCAGGTCTGTCTAATATGGCACTCACACTTAATGGTGAAGCAGATTATGGTATAAATTTTGTCCATTTTGGTACAGATGTAGCACTTCCTGCTGATGTATATACTGGTGGAACGTTATTGGGAAATGTTGCGAATGGAAGTTTAATGGGAACCGATCCTAATCAAACAGCAGACTTATTGGGTATAGAGTGCTAACAGCTTAACAGCAGGTACATATCAAATTTGTGCAATTTTAGATGCACTTCCAAGTGATACAAATTGCCGCCCTTCGGCTTGTACCAGTATTACTATCTATGCAATACCTTTGGCACCAACAGCAATGGGTACAACGTATTGTGAAGGAACAACGATTAATAATGTAACGGCAACAGGTGAGGCAGGTGCTATGTTCAATTGGTACACAGATGCTGCCCTTACAACCAATGTTGCTGGCGCACAAGTAGCAGGTACAAATGATGAAATATTTATTCCTCAGGGATTCATTGGAATAGAAACAGTATATGTTACACAAACGCTTAATGGTTGTGAAAGTCCTGCAACGCAAGTAGATGTAGAAGTTATCGCTGCCCCAGTAGCCGATGCACCATCGAATGTTGTAGCGTGTGATAGTTATATTTTGCCAGTATTGAGCGCAGGTAACAATTATTACACAGGCAGTGGTGGCACAGGCACGATGTTGGCGGCAGGAACGTCAATAACAAGCAGCCAAACGATATACGTATATGCGGAGACAGGCACAGTACCAAATTGTTATGCAGAAAATTCATTTACAGTAACAATAAATACCACGCCGGTAGCCGATGCACCATCGAATGTTGTAGCGTGCGATAGTTATATTTTGCCAGTATTGAGCGCAGGGAACAATTATTACACAGGCAGTGGTGGCACAGGCACGATGTTGGCGGCGGGAACGTCAATAACAAGCAGCCAAACGATATACGTATATGCGGAGACAGGCACAGTACCAAATTGTTATGCAGAAAATTCATTTACAGTAACAATAAATACCACGCCGGTGGCCGATGCACCATCGAATGTTGTAGCGTGCGATAGTTATATTTTGCCAGTATTGAGTGCAGGCAACAATTACTATACAGGCAGTGGTGGCACAGGCACGATGTTGGCGGCAGGAACGTCAATAACAAGCAGCCAAACGATATACGTATATGCGGAGACAGGCACAGTACCAAATTGTTATGCAGAAAATTCATTTACAGTAACAATAAATACCACGCCGGTGGCGATGCACCATCGAATGTTGTAGCGTGCGATAGTTATATTTTGCCAGTATTGAGTGCAGGCAACAATTATTACACAGGCAGTGGTGGCACAGGCACGATGTTGGCGGCAGGAACGTCAATAACAAGCAGCCAAACGATATACGTATATGCGGAGACGGGCACAGTACCAAATTGTTATGCAGAAAATTCATTTACAGTAACAATAAATACCACGCCGAAAAATGATGCACCATCGAATGTTGTGGCGTGTGATAGTTATATTTTGCCAGTATTGAGTGCAGGCAACAATTACTATACAGGCAGTGGTGGCACAGGCACGATGTTGGCGGCAGGAACGTCAATAACAAACAGCCAAACGATATACGTATATGCGCGGAGACAGGCACAGTACCAAATTGTTATGCAGAAAATTCATTTACAGTAACAATAAATACCACGCCGGTAGCCGATGCACCATCGAATGTTGTAGCGTGCGACGGTTATATTTTGCCAGTATTGAGTGCAGGGAACAATTATTACACAGGCATTCTTGGCACAGGCACGATGTTGGCGGCAGGAACGTCAATAACAAGCAGCCAAACGATATACGTATATGCGGAGACGGGCACAGTACCAAATTGTTATGCAGAAAATTCATTTACAGTAACAATAAATACCACGCCGGTAGCCGATGCACCATCGAATGTTGTAGCGTGCGACAGTTATATTTTGCCAGTATTGAGTGCAGGGAACAATTATTACACAGGCATTCTTGGCACAGGCACGATGTTGGCGGCAGGAACGTCAATAACAAGCAGCCAAACGATATACGTATATGCGGAGACAGGCACAGTACCAAATTGTTATGCAGAAAATTCATTTACAGTAACAATAAATACCACGCCGGTGGCCGATGCACCATCGAATGTTGTAGCGTGCGACAGTTATATTTTGCCAGTATTGAGCGCAGGTAACAATTATTACACAGGCAGTCTTGGCACAGGCACGATGTTGGCGGCAGGAACGTCAATAACAAGCAGCCAAACGATATACGTATATGCGGAGACAGGCACAGTACCAAATTGTTATGCAGAAAATTCATTTACAGTAACAATAAATAATAGTGAAAGTAGTAATGCAGGTGCAGACCAAATATTGTGTGGAAATACTACCCAAACAACATTAGCAGCTACTGCGCCATCGGCGGAAGTAGTGGAACTTGGTCGGCAGCAGGAACTAATACGAACACTTCTGTTGGCTTTAGTAATGTGAATGATCCTTCAGCAACTGTATTTGGTTTGGAAAATGGCAATGTGTATGAATTTATTTGGACAATAATGAATGGAGACTGTGTAGATGCCGATACTGTTCAAATAGAAGTAATCAATCCAATTACGCTCACACCTTTGGTATCTGTATGTAATGCAGATGATACGAGAACGGTTACAGTAAATATTACAGGTGGAAATGGCGCACCATATACTTTTACCATAAGTGGAACCGATGCCGCAGTAGCCGAAGCAGCCATTATAGCAAATGGTAATTATGGCACATCATCACCATTTATGGCAAGTACCAGTAGCATAATGTTTGATATAGAAGGACGGCTTCATTTACGGTTAATGTGGACAATGGCTCAACTCCATTTTGTCCGGTTTCTGTGAACGTTGTTGTAGGCGATTGTGTGAGTCCTTGTCCGGTATTGGTAGATTCGCAAGCATCTGTTTACGAAGTATGCGTTACAGATAACACTGTAAGTTTAGGCGGTACCGTTAGTCCGGCAACAGCTGTTGAAGGTGTGGATTATACAGCAGCTTGGTATTTGGTTTCAATTGATGATGTGAACTTAGCTTCACCACAACTTGTATTAAGTACACTGAACGGGGATGTTAATCCAGATAATACAGATCCTTGTGACCCGAAAGATTATAAATATGAATTGCACTTAACTTGTGTAACAGACAATACAATAGAATATGTATTCCCTGAAGTAATTACGGTATTCCCATTACCTCAAAGCAGGTCTGAGCTATACAACAGCAGGAGATGGCATTTTGCGAAGTTTCTATTGTACCTATTTGTGCTAATTTAAGTATTACAAATGACCAAAGTGCAGCTGTTTATACTGATTCGTATACTTTTTGCGGAAGGCGCGGCATCAGTAGATGTAACCTTTACTATTAGTATAGCAAATGCACCTTCAGGCTGTAGTCTTACCGAAATGCTTACTGCTGCTACACCAGCACCTCCTTCAGTTGCACCAATTCACTTGTGTGTAGATGATATGACAAGTGCAGGGCTTACCGTAGATTCGCCAGTGGCGGGAAGTACGTATTTGTGGTATAGTGCGCCGCGTGACCCGATGAATCCTTTTGTAAATTATTTAGCTTCAGGAACTTCTTATAATCCAACGGCAGACTATAGTACAACAGGTGTTGAGCAAATTATTTATGTGTATCAACAAGATGCTGTGGGTTGTATTTCGTCCGCAGAAACAACTTCATTTACTTTATTTAATTGCAATGTAGTAACAGAAGTTTGTAGTTGTGACGGAAGTGACGGAATGATTTTTGACTATCTCTCAGCCTGGCACATATAATGTAGATGGCTATACCCAAATTTATTTATTGGTACAGGCTGGTGTTATTTTGCAAAATAGTAGTACCGGAGAATTTACCGTATCAACGGGTGTTTATGAAGTATATGCCCTCAATTATTTAACGGGCGATCTAACCATTCCGGCATTCACTCCGGGCGAAAATATCAGCAATTTCACCGCAGGCACTTCTCCGGGTCCTTGGACAAGTACCCACAGCAGGTTGTTGGGAATTAAGTACTCCAATGATAGTGAGTGTAAATCAATGTATTCCTGATTTAGATGTTGTAGTAAATCCTGTACTCTGCGAAGGAGATTTGTTAGATTTAACAGCTTATGTACCCGCCGAACTAAATGGTATTGCAGGAACAGGCGAATGGTATGAAGGAGCAACTACCACAACTTTGGTAAGCGGCGACTTGACAATGGTAGCAGTAAGCAATGGCGATCAATTTACCTATCTTTTCACTACAACAGCCGATGGATGTACCGATATGGCAACTATTACAGTAACGGTAAATGCTGCACCAATAGTAGATGCGGAATGATAGACCCTGTGTGTAATACAGACGAAATTGATTTGAGCATGTTGGCAGCAAGTATTACAGGTGTTGCTGACGGAACTTGGTCTTCAAGTGGTGATGGTAGCTTCACAGGCGGAACTAATTTCACTACCGCAACAGCTTATGTACCTGGTGCTGGTGACATTACGGCAGGTACAGTGACGCTCACGCTTACTTCAGATGACCCCGCCGGACCTTGTACGCCAGTAGCAGATAATGTTCAAATTGATATTATTACTTGTTGCGATGGCTTTGACATACCAACCATAGCGGATATAGAAATTTGTGGTAGTGGAAATACTGAATTAGCTCAAGCGGAGGAGGATTTGGCACTATGACGAATACAACTGCCTCGAATTTATTTATAAGTGAATACAGCGAGCCAAATGGCGGTAACTGTAAATATATTGAATTGTACAACGGAACAGGTGTAGCCATAGACTTGGCGAATTACGAAATTTGGGGCATCAGTAATGGTGGAACTTGGACAGAATACACGCTCAATTATCAGGAATACTAAATGATGGCGAAACGGTAGTAATATTAAATGATGCTTGTGCAGACGCAAATCTATTAGCTTTGCCAAATGTAATATTAGCAGCAAATACAGGTCGATGAACTTCAACGGAGATGATGCGATAGGTTTAGCGTGGAATGGCGGTAGCGGAACAGTATTTAGCTTAATAGATGCAGTAGGAGCAGACGGAGCCGATCCGGGAACTGGTTGGACTGTTTCAGGTACTGCAAATGCTACTGCTAACAATACCTTAATACGTAATGCCGATGTTATTGCACCAACTACCGATTGGACAACTTCTTCTGCCAGTGAATGGACGGTAGCAGGCGAAAACGTAGTGAGCGATGCAGGAACACATACTTTCACTGGTTCTACAACAGTCGCAACAGTAACTTACAACTTCTACGATGCAGACCCCTGCGACAACCATTCCGGTACCAACGCCAATAGCCAGTGGAGCTACTTACGACCCTGCGCTTACAACTATTGGCACATACAATTATTGGGTAACTGCCACAGATGGAAACTGTGAGAGTACTCCGGTGCAAGTAAGCATAACCATAGAAGGCGAACCTTCTGCAATACTAACCGCAACGGCAGATTTGTGTAGTGCAGATGGCGGAACATTCCCTACTACCATAGATTTGAATACTTTGGTAACTTCAGGGCCCAACCAATGGTACAGGCGAGTGGCAAGATGCAGTCGGAACGCCTTTAGCTTCAACAACTATTGATGGAAGTGTGTTAGGCGTTGGAAGTTTTGACTATCAATATGTAGTAACTACTTCGGGCGGTATTTGTCCACCAGCGACCTATCCGGTTACAGTTACGGTAAGTAATTGTTGTACTGGTTTTGACGTTCCAACTGTGGCTAACATTGATATTTGCGGAAGCGGAAGTACTGAATTGATGCCAAGTGATGGTGGTTTCCCTCCGACACTTGTAACAACTGCTTCAGATTTATTTATAAGCGAATACAGCGAGCCAAATGGCGGTAACTGTAAGTATATTGAATTGTACAACGGAACAGGTGCCGATGTAGATTTGGCAAATTACGAAATTTGGGGCATCAGCAATGGTGGAACTTGGTCAGAATCTACTTTGTCCTTATCAGGAACGCTAAGTGCTGGTGGAACCGTAGTAATATTAAACCAAGATTGTGCCGATGCGAACTTAACCGGTTTATCTAATTTAATATTAGCGGTAAACACAGGTCCGATGAACTTCAACGGAGACGATGCGATAGGTTTGGCGTGGAATGGCGGAAGTGGCACAGTATTTAGTTTAATAGATGCGGTAGGAATAGACGGAGCCGATCCAAGGAACTGGTTGGACTGTTTCAGGAATAGCAAATGCTACTGCTAACAACACCTTGATACGTAATGCCGATGTTATTGCACCAACTACCGATTGGACAACTTCTTCTGCCAGTGAATGGACAGTAGCAGGCGAAAACATAGTGAGCGATGCAGGAACACATACTTTTATAGGAGCAAATCCTCCATCAGTAGTAACCTACAATTTCTACGATGCAGACCCTGCCACAACTGTTCCGGTTCCGGCACCAATAGCCAGTGGAGCTACTTACGACCCTGCTCTTACAGCAGTAGGAACTTACACCTATTGGGTAACAGCAACTGACGGCACTTGTGAAAGTGACCCTGTACAAGTAACAATAACCATAGAAGGCGAACCTTCAGCCGTAGTGTCTAATGCAGCCTTATTGTGCAACGCAGCAGGAAGTTCACCATCAAATTTATTGGATTTAAATACTTTAGTAACCTCAGGGACCGACTAACGGCACAGGCGAGTGGCAAGATGTAAGTGGAACGCCATTGGCATCTACAACACTTGATGGAAGTGTCTTAGGTGTTGGCAGCTTTAATTATCAATATGTGGTTACTCCATTAGGAACACTTTGTACCGAACAAACCTATCCGGTTACAATTTCTGTATTGAACTGTAATTGTGATGGCTTTGGCGCGCCGATGCTTACCGATATTGAGGCTTGTGAAACCGATGGTGTAAGTACCGAAATATTCCCCTGTGGGTGGAGGATATACGCCTCAGCCATTTAGCACGCTTTGGGATTTTGAAGGAGAAACGCCAGTGGGTGTATCCGATAATCCTTCGGTAAATACAGCAGATGCTACTGGTGGACCCAACCATTGGCGCATTGTCATATCCGCAAGGAAATGCTTCTACGGATAAGCTTTTGCAAGTAATATGTGGACAACCAACACCACCCAAGATGCGGGCGATTACTTTGAGTTCTGTATTAGTGCTACCAGCGGATTTGTATTAGACGTTTCGGAAATATCATTTGATTTCCGTAGTTCAGGCTCGGGTCCTGTGTATTTTGACATAGCCATGTCGGTAGATGGCGGTGCTTACGCGAATTTATCGATTGATAATATTTCTTCTTTCGATTTGCCAGACCCAATTACCAATAATCCGGTATTAACTTTTGGTACGATAAATCAAGCGGCTGTTACAAATGATGCATCACAAGTTTGCTTTTAGACTATATGGTCATTCATCCGCAGGCGATTTGGGTACTTGGAGAGTAGATAATGTAAGCATTATAGGCGATGTAACACCACAAAAGTGGACCCAATTGTATATAACTTCTACGATGCCGACCCGGCAGGTGCTGCTAATTTATTAAGTGGTAATGCCACTTCTTACGACCCAATGACAGCAGCGGAACTTCTCAAACAATTTGGATAACCGCAACCGATGGAAATTGTACCAGCGCGGCGGCTCCGATAATGATTACTATTGATGAAGCACCTTCTGCTACTGTTACCACTACGGAAACTTTGTGTAATGTGGCAGGTGGATTATATACAAATACTTTAGACCTCAGCACTTTGGTAACTGCCGGACAAATGGACGGTACTTGGACAGACCAAATGAATAACACCGTAACTACTATTGACGCAACGGGAATGCCGGAAGGCGATTACACTTATACCTACACTATTTCTCCGGCAGCAGGAAGTTTCTGTACCGATGTTTCGTATGATGTAGTAATAAGCGTACTGGCTTGTCCTGTGGTTACACCTTGTACTTTGGCAGTTATAGCTACACCAACAGCGTGTACAGGGAACTACTTACGACCTTGATGTGGAAGTTACAGGATCTAATTCAACACAATTTGAATTGGAAATAAACGGAACAACTTACGGTCGCCTTACACTTATACAACTTCTCCGCAAACAATCCAAATTCATTACAGGTTTGAATGATGGAAATAATACGGAACAGATGTTGTTTCAGTGGCAAGCTCAGGTGAGTGGGAATTAAACTTATACACCCTGCTATAGGTACTGGAGATGCAAATGGTGATGGTGTGGCAAGTTCTTCCGATGATGAATTTGTTGAAATCGTTAATGCAACAGGTATTAGCGGTTGGACAATTGCCTTAGGTGTCAGACATGTTGTTTCAGTGGCAAGCTCAGTATTGAAAGTGGGAACCAAAATGAAATTTTAGCTGACCCTGCTATAGGTACTGGAGATGCAAACAGCAAGCACTGGCGGATTAAGTTTAAATAATTCCGATGTAACCTTAATGGAATTGGGTAATTAATTGTTAATCGCTTATGGAACAGAACAGGAAATGATGAGTCACTTAATTTAGACCCCGGTAGTAGGACTACTTATGATGCAACACGGCATTTTTGGTACAACATTACTTACACAAGTAAATGGAGTCGCCTTTGCACCTTTATGTGAAAATGCAACAATGTATGATGCACCGCTTTGTACCAATCCGTCTATCTTAATCGTAAAAGACGATGCAGATAATGGCGATGATACACAAGCAGTAAATCCGGGCGGCACCGCAACCTTTACAATTACGGTAACGAACAATGGCGATGTGGATTTGATGAATGTAGTAGTAACCGATGCTTTGGCAAGTGGTTGTGATTATACTTATACCGACAATGGCGGCGTATTAGCCGTAGGAAATAGCTTCAGTTACGAATGTACCGTAAGTAATGTAACAGCAGGCTTCATCAATGTAGCCGATGTAACAGGTGAACCCGTAGGCGGTGGCGATCCGGTAGATGACACAGACGATACAGAAGTAACCATAACGAGTCCGTCAATCCTAATCGTAAAAGACGATGCAGATAATGGAGATGATACACAAGCAGTAAATCCGGGCGGTACGGCAACCTTTACAATCACGGTAACGAACAATGGCGATGTGGACTTGATGAATGTAGTAGTAACCGATGCTTTGGCAAGTGGTTGTGATTATACTTATACTGATAACGGCGGCGTATTAGCCGTAGGAAATAGCTTCAGTTACGGATGTACCGTAAGTAATGTAACAGCAGGCTTCATCAACGTAGCCGATGTAACAGGTGAACCCGTAGGCGGTGGCGATCCGGTAGATGACACAGACGATACAGAAGTAACCATAACGAGTCCGTCAATCCTAATCGTAAAAGACGATGCAGATAATGGAGATGATACACAAGCAGTAAATCCGGGCGGTACGGCAACCTTTACAATCACGGTAACGAACAATGGCGATGTGGATTTGATGAATGTAGTAGTAACCGATGCTTTGGCAAGTGGTTGTGATTATACTTATACCGACAATGGCGGCGTATTAGCCGTAGGAAATAGCTTCAGTTACGAATGTACCGTAACGAATGTAACAGCAGGCTTCACCAACGTAGCGGATGTAACAGGCGACCCTGTAGGTGGCGGCACTCCGGTAGATGACACAGACGATACAGAAGTAACGTATAACGGACCGTCTATCTTAATCGTAAAAGACGATGCAGATAATGGCGATGATACACAAGCAGTAAATCCGGGCGGCACCGCAACCTTTACAATTACGGTAACGAACAATGGCGATGTGGATTTGATGAATGTAGTAGTAACCGATGCTTTGGCAAGTGGTTGTGATTATACTTATACCGACAATGGCGGCGTATTAGCCGTAGGAAATAGCTTCAGTTACGAATGTACCGAATGTAACAGCAGGCTTCACCAACGTAGCGGATGTAACAGGCGACCCTGTAGGTGGCGGCACTCCGGTAGATGACACAGACGATACAGAAGTAACGTATAACGGACCGTCTATCTTAATCGTAAAAGACGATGCAGATAATGGCGATGATACACAAGCAGTAAATCCGGGCGGCACCGCAACCTTTACAATTACGGTAACGAACAATGGCGATGTGGATTTGATGAATGTAGTAGTAACCGATGCTTTGGCAAGTGGTTGTGATTATACTTATACTGATAACGGCGGCGTATTAGCCGTAGGAAATAGCTTCAGTTACGAATGTACCGTAAGTAATGTAACAGCAGGCTTCATCAATGTAGCCGATGTAACAGGCGATCCTGTAGGTGGCGGCACTCCGGTAGATGACACAGACGATACAGAAGTAACCATAACGAGTCCGTCAATCCTAATCGTAAAAGACGATGCAGATAATGGAGATGATACACAAGCAGTAAATCCGGGCGGCACCGCAACCTTTACAATCACGGTAACGAACAATGGCGATGTGGATTTGATGAACGTAGTAGTAACCGATGCTTTGGCAAGTGCTTGTAATTATACTTATACCGACAATGGCGGTGTATTAGCCGTAGGAAATAGCTTCAGTTATGAATGTACCGTAAGTAATGTAACAGCAGGCTTCACCAACGTAGCCGATGTAACAGGCGACCCTGTAGGCGGCGGCAATCCGGTAGATGACACAGACGATACAGAAGTAACCATAACGAATCCATCTATTGTAATCGTAAAAGACGATGCAGATAATGGAGATGATACACAAATGGTAAATTATGGCAGTACCGCAACCTTCACTATTACCGTAACCAACAATGGTGATGTGGATTTGATGAACGTAGTAGTAACCGATGCTTTGGCAAGTGCTTGTAATTATACTTATACCGACAATGGCGGTGTATTAGCCGTAGGAAATAGCTTCAGTTACGAATGTACCGTAAGTAATGTAACAGCCGGCTTCACCAACGTAGCGGATGTAACAGGCGACCCTGTAGGCGGCGGCAATCCGGTAGATGATACAGACGATACAGAAGTAACTGTTTTCACCGGAATACCACAAGTTAGTATAGATAAAGATGATGCGGATAACAGTGATGATATGCAATACATTGCAAATGGCAGCACAGCTACCTTTACAATAACTATTGTAAATACAGGCACAGAACCATTGGTAAATGTGACGATTACTGACCCATTGGCTCCAGATTGTAATACGGTTATTCCGGGTGTATTCTTACCGGGAGCAACGTATTATTATACTTGTACTATTGATAATGTTACAGCTGCGTTTACCAATACAGCTTATGTAACGGCAGTGGGCGAGTTTAGCGGCACTATAGTTGATGATGAAGATGCTACCCAAGTATTTATTTACAATAATACACCTTCAATTGAAATTGTAAAAACAGCTTTAGATGGTACAGATACGCAAATAGTAGCACCAAATGGTACAGCAATATTTGAAATTACGGTAACAAATACCGGAAATGTAACCCTCACCAATGTTGTAGTACAAGACCCATTGTCAATACAATGTGATGCCTCTTTAGGAACGATGACACCTGGTCAAAGTATCAGTTATTATTGCGAAGCTCAGGGAATTACCGAAGGTTTCACGAATATAGCAGAAGTATCTGGTACGCCAATAGGCGGCGGCAATCCGGTTACAGATGACGACCCGTCAAATGTAATATTAGGCAATCCGCAAATTCAGATTGTAAAATCTGCTATAGACAATACAGATACTCAAACAATTCCTACGGGCGGCACGGCACAATTTGCTATTACCGTAACCAATACAGGAAATATAGATTTAGAAAATGTAACAATTACAGATGCCTACGCACCAGATTGCGATAATGTAATACCATACTTAGCCGTAGGGCAAGTTGTTTCTTACAACTGTATTGATACACAAGTAATGGAATCCTACATCAACGTAGCAGTAGTTACAGGAACACCAGTTGGCGGCACAGAACCCGTAAGCGATGATGACCCAACCGTAATTACAGTGCTTCCGCCGCAAATACCGGCTATCGAAATTGTAAAATCTGCTTTAGATGGTACCGATGTACAACAAGTTTCGTACGGAGGAACAGCCGAGTTTGAAATTACTGTAACCAATACAGGTAATGTAAATTTGGTGAACGTGCAGGTAACAGACCCAATGTCGCCGGATTGTAATGAAAATATTGGTAGTTTAGCCGTTGGTCAGTCATATACTTATACTTGTACTATTGGTAATGTTACACAATCGTTTACCAATATTGCAACAGTGATGGGTATTCCGCAAGGCGGCGGCTCTCCTGTAAGCGATGACGACCCAAGTGATGTAATTGTAATAACCAGCAGTATCGGCGATTTTGTATGGAATGATTTAGATGGAGATGGATTACAAGATCCCGGAGAACCCGGCGTTCCGGGCATTACCGTAACGCTTATCAATGAAAATGGCGAAATAGTAGGTACCACCATTACAAACCAAGATGGTTATTATATATTCACTAATTTGCCTCCGGGTAATTATACACTAATATTCGATATTCCTGCCGATTACAGTATTTCTATACCAAATGCCGGAAGTGATGACATAGACAGCGATGCCGATAGCAACGGAATGATTACAAATATTGTGTTGGGTGAAGGAGAGAATAATTACACTTTCGATGTTGGTTTAATACCGAATACAGATGTATGTGAAGGCTTCTACGTATCTGCTTCGGCTTCGTGTGACAAAACCACAGGCACTTACGAAGTAATTGTGACTATAAGTGGAGGAAATGTAGGTGAAAACGGTTACATTGTAAGTTCGCCAACATCGCCTTACTATAATGGAGCAAATGTAAGTGGCTCGTTTATTGACGGTTCGTTTGCGGGCGGTACAGGCTATACTTATACCATAACCATTGCCGACCATCCATTGTGTACTTATACTGTAACAGAAGCAAGCATAAGTTGTGAACCTGTTACAGCCATAGATTTAATCAGTTTCACCGGAGAGGTACAGGCTGAGGGCAATATGCTTACTTGGATTACTGCTACCGAAACCGACAACGACTATTTCGAGCTCGCTCGCTCTATAGATGGTACTAATTTTGAGAAAATAGCCATAGTGGATTCACGCGGCGATAGCAACTCTCCACAAACCTACAACTACTTAGATGTCGAACCACCAATGGGTATAACATATTACCGTTTGTCGCATACCGATATTTACGGTAAAACCAACGAAGTAGATAAAGTAGTGGTATTGAGTCGTGAAACCAATTACGTTGGCTTGTTAGATGTTTATCCAATTCCTACCACAGATATATTGCATTTAAGCTATGCAAGTAATGATAACAATCTTATAACCATAGTAGTGTACGATGTAGCCGGAAAAGAAATACTGCACAAAGTAGAAGAGGTAATACAAGGCACAAATGTGGTGAATTTACACGTAGATCATTTAGCTGCCGGCACTTACTATTTGGTAGTAGGCAAAGGTAGTGAGGTAAATACTATTAAGTTCGTTAAATCGAATTAGAACAAACAGCGCAATACTGAACGTTTTGCTAAAAGAGGTTAATGGAAACATTAGCCTCTTTTTTATTTCTTATGGATTTTAGTAAAATTATTCCTATTTTTCCCCTGAAAATTTTGTTGTATAGGTACTTATCACAAAACTGTTTCTAATTTTAAGATGGAAAACAAACACACAAAATTAAATCAATTAGCTTCAACGGCTATTTGTGGAAATGATATAAGTTCTTCCGTACTATATGTTTCTGCATTAGCCATAGCTTTTGCCGGACAATATGCGTGGATTACATTACTTATTGTATCCTTCGTATTGTTTTTATTTAGAAAAATATATGGAGAAGTAGTCGGCGCACTTCCGCTAAATGGCGGTGCGTATAACGCCTTGCTTAATACCACCAGCAAACAAACGGCTTCGTTTGCGGCTACGCTCACGCTACTTTCGTATATGGCTACGGCAGTTATTTCTGCCAACGAAGCCATTCACTATTTGCACCACATTATTGTAATAATGCCCATAATTGTATCTACAATAGTCTTATTGGGAATTTTTGCTTTACTGGTTATCGGGGGCATTTCAGAATCTGCCAAAGTGGCTATCGGAATTTTTATTTTCCACCTTACGTCACTGTTTATTTTAAGTGCATTTATTCTTTATTATTTGCTTAATAATGGGGTGGATACACTTTTGCAAAACTGGCACTTGCCACTTTCCAACAATGAGTCTGTTTCTAAAGCAATATTTTTCGGATTTGCGGCATCTATGTTAGGCGTTTCTGGTTTTGAAAGCTCTGCCAATTTTGTGGAGGAACAACAAAGAGGCGTTTTCCCCAAAACCTTGCGAAATATGTGGCTGGTAGTTAGTGTTATCAATCCGCTTATGGCAGTTTTTGCTTTAGCTTTGTTCAGTATTCCCGTACTTCAAAGTCCCGAATACCAAAATACTTTATTGATAGAAATGGGCAAACAAGTTGGCGGCGAAGGCGTAGCCTACCTTATTGCCATTGATGCGTTTTTGGTGCTGAGTGGAGCGGTACTCACCAGTTTTGTAGGTGTTTCGGGTTTGCTGGAGCGCATGACATTAGACCGAATAATGCCGCCATTTTTTTTAAAAAAAAACAAACGCAATAGTTCTTACCGCATTATTATCATGTTTTTTGTTTTATGTGTATCAGTACTATTAATTACACAAGGAAATGTAGAACTGCTGGCAGGCGTATATACCATTTCTTTTTTGTCGGTAATGGCACTTTTCGGCATTGGAAATATCTTGCTAAAAGTGAGGAGAAGCAAATTGCCGCGACCTGAAAAAGCATCTTGGATAGCCGTAGTTTTTGCCATTATAGCAGTAGGTATTGCCCTAATCGGAAATCTTATTATGCCGCGCAAAGAAGGACTCCCCAGTAATTTAAGTGTTTTTCTCTATTATTTTATTCCCTCTATTCTTTTTATTCTCATAATGCTCAATAGAACGGTTCTACTAAAAATTTTATTAAAAACAATAGACACCGTTTTCAACCAAATTCGCAAAATGGTAGTGAGTATTGATAAAAAAATTGTTCATACCATCGATAAAATTAATTCGCAAGAATTTGTGTTTTTTACAAGGGGAGATAATATTGCTACTTTAAATAAGGTGATGATGTACATTAGCAATAACGAACATACTAAAAAATTGAAAATTGTTATTGTGACCAATGATGCCAACCCTGTACCGGTTAATTTGGCACAAGAAATAGACTTTTTAGATAGAGAGTACCCGGAAATAGCCATCGAATTTGTTAAAGTAGAAGGAAATTTTACCCCGGAACTAATTCAAGAACTTTCAACCCAATGGAATATTCCTATCAATTTTATGTTTATTGGCTCGCCCAGCAATAAATTTCCGTATAGAATTGAAGAGTTGGGCGGTGTGCGATTAATTATATAAAAAACAAATGATAACGCTTTTTTGTAATAATAGTATGCAAAAATGAAAAACAGCCTAATACCCAAAGATATTGAACATATTTTGCAAGAAATTCCCGACCCGGAAATCCCGGTAATTAATATTGTAGAACTTGGCATTTTGCGCGAAGTGAAAATGATAGAAAATCAGTGGCAAATTATTATTACGCCAACGTATAGCGGTTGTCCGGCAATGAACATGATTGCAGCAGATATAGCAAAAAAAATGCGCGAAAAGGATATTCAAAACTTTGAGATTATTACGCAACTTTCGCCGCCTTGGACAACCGATTGGATAACAGCCCAAGCCATGACAAAGCTAAATGCTTATGGAATAGCTCCACCTTCGCGCAGCAAAAACATACAATGCCCGCTTTGCGGCAGCAAGACTGTAAGTTTAGTAAGCGAATTTGGCTCAACGCCCTGCAAATCACTCTACAAGTGCGATAGCTGCAAAGAACCTTTCGATTATTTTAAATGCCATTAATTTATATAATAAAACTAAAAAACCAAATTCTATGAATTACAACAAAGAAGCCTTTGTTATTGATGCCGTGAGAACGCCTATCGGCAAATTGAATGGTTCATTAAGCAATATCCGTGCAGATGATTTAGCCGCTTTTGTGATAAAATCCTTAATAGATAAATATCCTGACATTGCGCCCGCCGAAATAGAAGATATTATGTTGGGTTGTGCCAATCAAGCCGGAGAAGATAATCGCAATGTAGCCCGGATGGCTTCTTTGTTGGCTGGAATGCCCGTTAGCGTACCTGCCGAAACTATTAATCGACTATGCGCTTCGGGAATGTCGGCGTGTATTCATGCCGCGCGCGCTATTCGTTGCGAAGAAGGCGATTTTTATATTGCCGGAGGAATTGAACACATGACGCGCGCACCTTATGTGTTGTCAAAGTCGGCAGCACCGTACGGCAGAGATGTGCAATTATACGATACAACTTTTGGCTGGCGATTTGTAAATCCCAAAATCGACGAAAAATACGGCACAGAAGGTATGGGACAAACTGCCGAAAACTTAGTTGCACAATACTCTATTTCGCGCGAAGACCAAGATAAATTTGCCGAATGGTCGCAGCAAAAAGCGGCGAAAGCCCAAAGTAGCGGAAGATTTGCCAAAGAAATAATACCTATAGAAATTCCTGTAAATAAAAAAGAAACTCGTCTTTTTGAACACGACGAATTTATCCGACCCGATACAAATAGGGAAGTTTTGGCAAAACTAAAACCTGCTTTTAAAGCAAATGGTAGTGTTACCGCAGGAAATGCTTCCGGCTTAAATGATGGCGCGGCGGCTTTGTTGATTTCTTCTTATAAAGGCGTACGCCATAAAGGACTTGAGCCATTGGCAAGATTCGTAAGTTGGGCAGTAGTGGGCGTAGAGCCAAGAATTATGGGCATCGGTCCGGTAGAAGCGAGCAAAAAAGCTCTCAACCAAGCCGGATTATCGCTGAAAAAAATGGATATTATAGAAATAAATGAAGCTTTTGCGGCGCAAGTATTGGCGTGTACCCGCAGTTTGGGTTTAGATGATGCCGATGAGCGTATTAATCCTAACGGAGGAGCTATTGCTTTGGGGCATCCGCTGGGAATGTCGGGAGCCAGACTTATACAAACTGCTGCTTTGCAACTGCAAGAAACCCAAAAACGATATGCTTTGTGTACGATGTGCGTGGGCGTAGGGCAAGGATACGCAGTTGTATTGGAAAGAGTTTAGCGCAAAATAGTAATAGGTCCGCCTACGGTTATGGCAAGATTATGATCTACATCAAAGTAGTTGGCTAACCAGACGTAGGTGCTTATTGGTGTCAACTTTCCATCGAAAGTGCCGTCCCAGGCAGTATCTTTGTCATTGGCTTCAAAAACAATATCGCCCCAGCGGTTAAATACTTTAAGTTGAAAATTTTCTACCGGACAGTCACCCAAAGCGCGAAAAACATCGTTCATCCCATCGCCATTTGGTGTGAAAGTATTGGGAAAAAGCAAACAACCCTTAGAGCAGTCGCGCGATACTACTACTACTTCGTCACTTGCTTTGTTGTGGCATACGTCCTCAACCGTAAGTTTGTAAGTCCCTGCTTCTGTCACTGTCAGGCTTCCTCCCGAACTTCCATCTTGCCATAAGTAAGTTTTATAGTCAAAATTGTCGGGTTGGAGAATAAGGCTGCTACCTTCACAAATTTCGAGCGTATCGGTTTCGGAAATGGAAACATTTACTACTATCTGATCATTTTCGTACAAACTCACATTATCAATATAATAATAGGCAGTACCTTCAAAACCGTGAATATTGGTAGGTTCGGCGGTAGTGCGTTCATCATTCAAAAAATTGCCGATGGTTAAATATCTTTCGCCACCCGTAGCCACATATCTTTCGCCGGTAATAACCCAAGTAGTAGTATCTTCAAACAAATAATCTGCTTTACAAGTAATAGAAGGCACAAAAGTATCAAGGTTGATATCTTCGAGCGGTGCGACAGAAAAATTAGCTCCTAACGCATCAATAGACCAAAAAGAAGAATCGGCATGATTTATATAAAAACTGAGACAATAGGCGGTGCCTGCTTGCAAGTTTTCGGTGAGTCGTACCATAATAAACTCGCGATAACTCACGGCACTATATGTTTTTATACCGGCAAAAGCATCTCCTTCGTATGCATCTTGGTAGCCATGCAAGGTAAATGGCATATTAAAACCATTGCTCCCACAAGTGTTAAAGTAATCGACTGTATTGATTTGTATCCAATCCGTTACATTCGATTGAAAAGAACCTTCGTAAGTGGGACAACTAACTTTGTCTTCAAAGCTACCATTTGGCACTAAGTTTTGAGCGTTAGCTACGAAATTTTTGCAAAAAACAAGGCACAAAGAACCGATTAATAGAAATCGCGCGTAAGAAATCATACTAAAAGCATTTATCATTTTTTGTCAGCATCAAAAAAGAAGCCAGAATATGGAATTATCACATTTCTGAATGTAAAATCTTGAATAATTACAAAATCTCTACCTTCATTAATAAGTGCATAATACCTATCAATGTCGTGTTTTAAAGGATTTCCTTGATGGTCGGTTTGCGATTTGCTGCGTTTGTTAATAGGTTTATAATAAAGTTGGGCTATTTGTTGGGTGTTGTCGGTTTTGGTAAGCGTTATTTTACAAAAGTACGGAGCATGTAAAATAGAATCTTTAAAACTTACTTCGTTGTCATAGGCCTCAAGGTTGAGGTTGCCAAACTGTTGTAAAAACTCCTTTGCCCTACTTTTATTCAGTTCCGAAGCGGGTTTTGTACTAATAGTTTTATCCAAAGGCGTAATGCTTATCGAATCTGTACCATATTGGAAAAGTGTAAATCCTTCTTTAGGCACCGAAGGATACGCCATTTCAATGCTTCGGATATTTTGCGGCGCAATGTTAAAAACACTGCGGTCGCGCCAATTATTAATAAGGCTCGAAAAACGAATATCAATGTGTCCTTCCATACCCGGAATAGTTACCACATAAGGTTCGTTGCTGCCTTCAATCATTAGGTAAGTGCCATTTAAAGTACTTGTAGCATTGCCCATAAGATAGCTGCGGGCAGGAGTTTGCATATTGTCGGTGTAAATAGCAATGTGTTTGCTGCGTTGTGTGAGCAATTCCATTACATAATCGTACGCCGATTTGCTTACCGGATAGTCGATACGCATGCGCCGAAGTGTTTCGAGAGTAAGGTCTATTACGGCTTGTTGTACGTAGTAACGATTATTTACCGACCAACTGCCGTTGGCTTCTTTTGTTAAAACTACTTTACCATCGTCATCAGCAATTACTATTTTTTGGATAACATCGGTTTGTGGAAAAGCAATGGCAGCACTCTTGTCGGAGAGGGTAGAGTTTTGGCGATTGGTATTCCAATAATAGAAGCTAAGTCCTACTAAAGCTATAATGAGTAGAGGCAATAAGTATTTTTTCATGTAATTGCAACGGGATTATGTAAAGATTACATTCGGCTACAAAGATAAGTTATTTGTTGGCAAGCCCGCACTTTTTAGCAGGAACATTGCTTTTGTAGGAAAAAATTTACCTAAAAATGAGAAAGAACTAAGAAGAAGTATAGAGTTTAAATTTTTGTAAAAACCAGAAATAATCGAAGGTATCGGGATTTTGGCTGAGTTCCTGATGAAACCTTTTCCACGCATTTTTATCGGAAGAAAATATCTTGGTGAGGCGTTGTAAGTTGTTGTAAAACACTTGGTTTTGTTGAATATAACTGTCGAAAATAGCATCTAAGCGAGAAATATATACACGGCTGGAGTTGATATTGGCTTCCAAGAGTTCCATTTCTTTTTCGTCATAATAAATTTTGGGCAACAATCGGCGCACCGTCATTTTGGCAAAAACATCGGTAAATCTTTCTGTAAGCAAAATATTCCTTGCCGCATCGTAGTTTTCTTGGTTATAATAGATATTTGCCAGACACAAGTCGTATATTTCATTGCTCAGACTCGTGTCCAGATTGTTTTTGTGGGCTATCACAAAGTTTTCTGCCCATTCGTATTTTCCCAGTAGCAAAGCTACCGTAACAACATTGCTAAGAATAGCGGGAATAATATAGCCGTACTGGTTTAGGTGTAAGTTTGCCGCAATACGGTTTTGGTAAAGTTTAAAAAGCTCCTCATAGCGCACAAGATTTTCTTTGGGGAAAATTTTATTGACCGTATTTTCCAGAATAGTTAAAATAATGAGATAATCTTCGGGCGATAGAATGTTTTTGTGTTCTTGCAGCAAGTTGTACAGTACTTCGTATTTTTCTACATCGGCATGCATCAGTAGGCGCAATCCTTTGTACATCATCTGAATGCCCTGTTCGTCTTCATACACACCTTCATCTAAAATATGCAAAATTTCGTCCATCAGTATCATATCGTATTGCACATTAATAAGTTGGGTGCGATTGTACATAAGGCACAAAAGTTTCAGTTTGCTAAACAAATAATACTTGTTGAACGCCTGCGACAGTTCGTGAAAGCGGATATCTTCACTACGCGTGTCGCTGTTGAGGCTCAAATAGGTTGCATATTCGTTTTCCAATTGATATTGCAAATAATAAAAGTGTTTGTTGCGCACGGGCGTATTGTCCAATATTTTTTCCAATTCCGTAAGCGTACTCCGAAATAGTTTGCTCAGGCTATTGTTGTTATACAGTTGTAGTAGATAGATTTTATTTTCGTCTTCTTTTTGTAAAAAATCGTCCGTTATCAAAAATTTTTCTACCACTTTAAGCAATTTCGACAACAGTTTTGTAATCGTATTGGGCTTATATTTTTCTTTGGGAAAAAGGAAACTAAATGCCTGTTCTTCGGTAAAATGTGGGCTATCAAACGATGGGTAAAAATCTTTTATAAACGCAAAAAGCTGTTGAAGATTTTTGTGTTTGTTGTGGTAGGGCGACATCATAAAAATTTCCAAGCGAACTATCGCGCGTTTGTCCAAAATTTTTAGTATGTCAATTACTTTTTTGTCATTTATAAAAGTAAATGAAGTATAATTATTTACAAGGGGTATTCCTACAAAATTATTAATAAATAATAAGAATATTAAGCATACGCCGGGATTTTGCCAAAAAAATGTAATTGGCTAAAAATACGAACTACGCTAATTTTAGAAATGAATTCGAACCTTGTTTGGAATAAAACGAACGGAATGCTAATGGGACTATCATATTTTTGAGATAGTTGCGAACTGTTGTGCCGGAGCCAACTGTGCCAGCGACCCTGTATATGTAATGTCAACTTGCAAAGATCCTATTCTGACGGTTGCTGAAGTAAGCGGGAAATGTCTCGGTGGAGATTGCGACGAGTACGAATTGGTGAGCCTCTATGGCGAAATGTACCACAAACGTTGTCTTTGCAGAGCTATTGCTGATTTGATGGCTACGGGAAATCCTAATATTATACCAATATAGTATGAAAGTTGCGTATTGTTTTTGGTATTATTAAGGGTAAGTATCTACTCCGAAATTTTGAGGGCAAAACTATGCTTGGGGACTTCTTCATTTTCTTTGCTTGTCCAAAGAAAACGAAGCAAAAGAAACGACACTTTTTTCAAGGTATTTTTTTTTTGCAGGCAAAACCGCAGTTCTTGGCTAAATTTTTGGCGCTTCAAAAATTTTAACGCCCAAAAAGCTGCTATACGGCGAAAAAAAGATTTTTAAACTTTTCTTATACAAAAAATATTTACATGAAGAGGGTTTTTACTTTTTAATACGCAATGATGATTCCGTTTTGGTATTAGTTCGGTTGGTACACATGCCAGCTCGAAGTGAATCGGCAAGAAGTTGCCATCAAGCAAGTGCAAATGATAAGCTAAGGATAAAATGCTGATTATGAAATGTTTGGTAAATAGTATCGAAATACTTGGTTGTAGTGAAAAAGATATTATTTGTTGAAATAAAATAATATAATACTTACATTGGCTTAGGTGAATATTTCCGGCACGTAGAATTTTCAGCGTGCCGGAGTTTTTTTATGCAAAAAGCCTTGTACAATACTAAACTGCGCCGCTATGTAGGTAAACATTATCAATATTTCGGCATAGGGTAGAGGCTGCGCAAATTTGTTTACTGCCAAAATACTATCGGAAATCATAAACAATATTGCCCCGCCAAAAACCCAAGCAAAACTGTTGCCATCTACACAGCCTTTGCGATTTAGTGCCGCCAAAACCATGCTTCCCAACGCAATACAATATATGCCTACGGGTATCGTAAAATCGTGCAAATAAGGGTATAAGTAGGCAAACATAGCTGCTGCAAATGCAACAATCGGCACTGCCCACCAAGGTTTTTGTGATAAAAAAGTGGGTTTTGTAGCAGTTTTGAGAAAAAGAAAAATATAAAAAATGTGCGCCAACAAGAAAAAAGCCAAGCCCGCCATAAACATTGTTTCACCCGTAAAAAGCAAAAATATATCGCCCAGCCAACTGCAAACCAAGGCAGCAAGCAGTACTTTGGCTACATAAGGAGCTTGTGCATTTTTTTCTCTAAAACGAAAAAAATAAAAAATAAGAGAAGGGACAATAAGTGGCTTAAAAAGATAATTCAGGGTATCGGACATCAGCCATCTGCCCAACAAATCGCCCGCAACTACAACGGCAAACCAAATTTTCCACCAAAACTTCATCAATTACTGAAACAAACTTTCGGCAAAAGCGCGCTTATTGAACACTTGCAACTGCTCCATTTGCTCGCCTACGCCAATGTACTTAATTGGAATTTTGAACTGGTCGGCAATGCCCAACACTACGCCACCTTTGGCAGTGCCATCGAGTTTGGTAATACACAAAGCCGTAACATCGGTTGCTGCCATAAACTGTTTCGCTTGCTCAAAAGCATTTTGTCCCGTAGAGCCATCTAAAACCAACAGCACTTCGTGTGGTGCATCGGGCAAGTGTTTTTGAATTACTTTTTTAATCTTCGAAAGCTCATTCATCAAGCCGATTTTGTTGTGCAAACGCCCCGCCGTATCAATAATCACTACATCGGCACCGGAATCTATGCCTTGCTGCACAGCTTCGTAAGCCGTAGATGCCGGGTCGCTGCCCATTTCTTTGGCAACAACAGGCACACCAACACGCTCGCCCCACACTTTTAGCTGCGAAATAGCTGCTGCGCGAAAAGTGTCGCCCGCGCCCAAAAGCACTTGCAGCCCGCGTTTTTTAAGTTGATAAGCCAGTTTGCCGATAGAAGTTGTTTTTCCGACACCATTTACGCCAACCACCAAAATTACATACGGTTTTTTCGCTCCTTCGGGAATACCAAAATCTGCCAAGTCGGGCGAGTTGTTTTCGTCCAAAAGTTCTATTACCACTTCTTTGAGCTGGCGGTAAAGGTCTTCGGTACCCAAGTATTTTTCCTGCGCTACCTTTTCTTCCAAACGGTCAATAATTTTTATAGTCGTTTGAATGTCCACATCGCTCGATACCAAAATGTACTCAATCTCGTCCAAAAGTTCCTCATCAACCTTAGTTTTTCCCGCTACGGCTTTAGAAAGTTTTTCAAAAATGCCCTGACTACTTTTTTTTAGCCCTTGGTCGAGGTCTTCTTTTTTTTCTTTGGTAAAAAATTTATCAAAAAATCCCATTATTTATCTAAAATTTAGCATATAAATAAAACAATAAAAAATAGCTCATCTTCTGAAGATGAGCTATTTTTTGTACGAAAAAAATAATGTAAATAAATTAAAAAAATATTACTTCACACTAGATAAGTAGTCTTGTACTTTATCTTTGTGAATCATTTTTTCTTTGTAGCTGTAAGCACCTGTTTCAGGATTACGCTCACTTACCACAACTTTTACAAAATCTTTTCCACCGCCTTTATTTCCGCGGTCGGTACGTGCGTTTTTACTGACTTTTCCCATGATTATTTAATTTCTTTGTGAACGGTATATTTCCTTAAATACGGATTATACTTTTTTAGTTCCAAACGTTCGGGAGTATTTTTACGATTTTTTTTAGTAATATAACGTGACATACCCGGAACGCCCGAAGTTTTTTGTTCGGTACATTCTAATATTACCTGAATTCTATTACCTTTTGATTTCTTCGCCATGGCAAAATGATGTTATTTGTGTTGCTATTATTTACTCAAATCTTTGAGGTATTGGAAAATACCTTTTTTGTTGATGGTACGCAAAGTAGATGTGGAAACTTTAAGCGTAATCCATTCATCTGTTTCGGGTATATAAAAACGTTTTTTCTGCAAATTAGGATAAAACCAACGTTTTGTTTTTTGGTTCGACTTGGGTACATTATTGCCCGACATAGGCTTTTTTCCCGAAAGTTCACATATACGAGACATAATATTTATCGCTTTTGTATAATTAATCTGTGCCTAAAATTAGGCGGCAAATATCGTTATTTTTTAGAAAAAGAAAAATTTTTAGCGCGCTTTTTTTTGTTTTAATGCTGAATTAATAGCTTTTTGGTCGAAAGAAGTCCGCTGTGCTGCCAAATTTCCAACCAATACACGCCATTTGCCAAGGAATCGGTGGCGTAATGATAGTGTTGGTTGCTTATCTCAAAAGTGTCAATTATCTGCGATTGTGTATTGCGCAATACGCCGCGATAACTTTCCGCCGAAGCAGGCACTTCAATAAAAACACTGTTTGTGGCAGGAACGGGACTGATACGAATGTCGTTTTGTGTATTGTCGGAACCCAAAGCCGTATTTTCGTTTTCAAAAAGCCAAAGGTAGGCATCTTTAAATTCGCGTGCCCAAAACCATTCGCTGTGTTGTCCGTCTGCTTTCACTACATAAGCAAGTTCGTTGGTGGCGTAGTTGTTTTCCAGCAAAAGATTGTACATTGTTTGCATATCGGGTACCATGTCGGCACTTTCTTGCGCACCTGCCAAAAAGTACATTTTGCTGTTTTGGGTTTTCGGTGTTTCTTCGACTAAGGTGTAAATGGTATTATTAAACCAAAAAGAAGGTGAAAAAACACCAATTTTTCCGAAGGTATCAGCATAAGAAATGCCCGCATAGAAGGAAATAAGTCCGCCCAAAGAACTGCCCATAATGCCTGTGTTTTCGCGCTCAGGGAGCGTGCGATAGTTGGTATCGATGTACGGTTTTAGGGTGTTGACAATAAATTGCACATACGCATCGCCTTCGCCGCCGCCGTATTGGGCATTGGGGTAGGGTGTGTATTCGCCAATGCGATAGCTGCCGCCGTTGTCGATGCCCACTACAATAATTTGCCCTTGCTCGTAGAGTGCCAATTCGCTAAGGGTTTCGTCCACTTCCCATTCGCCCGCAAAGCTGGTCGCTTGGTCGAAAAGATTTTGTCCGTCGTGCATGTACAGCACCGGATAGTGCCGTTGCGGCGAACTGTTGTAGGAGGTGGGCAGATAAATCCAAATGCGGCGATAACGATTGAGTTGCGGCATATAAAAATCTTCCGCAAGAATACTCACTTGCTCGTTGGCGGTGCTGTTGTTTCCGGCAACATCTTCCCAGCCCGCAATGCTAAGTTGTAGCGTATCTTCTCCACCGGCGTAATTGTAAGTGCGGTTGGGCAGAAAAAATCCTTCGCTGTTGCCTTCTACCGTTTCCCAGCTACCGCGCGTAAACTTAAACTGTAGGTTGGTGGGAGCGAGTTCGTTTATAAGCAAACCGTAGGAGTTGTCGCTGAGTTGGGTGAAGACAAAGTTTTCATCGCCGGGGTTCCAGTTGTTGATATTTCCGGCGAAATAAATGTCGGCATTTTCCGGCGTATTGGCGGGAATTTGGCTAATGTGGAGGTAGAGTTGAGCGTGGAGGTTTTTACTGAATAGCAGTATAAAAAACCAAAGGAGTGGTTTTAAGGGGAAAGTTTTGAGTGCTATTTTACGAGTTGTCATTTGTATGTTTATTCTAAAGATGAAATTATTGCGTAATTGCTTTCAGTTTTTCCTTTGTTATGATTTGGTTACTTTCAATTACTTTCACGGTCGGTGGTTCAGAAAATTCAAATTCTTTCAATTCGGAAATAAGTTTGTTAAACTCGTCAGAAGTCGCAATAATTACATTGTCAAGTCCTATAACATCTCCACTTTTAATTTTGGCTTTTACACTTCTTGCTTCGTTTTCTTCAAGTGTAATCAAATAAGCTAAGGCTTTTCTGTGGACATATTTTAAAGCAATAGATTCTAAATCTGCTTGTTTATAGCGTTCTCTCAAACTTGTTTTTACGCTCCAACAAATTGGTCCACGTTCAGAAGTATAAAACATTAAATCGTAAATTACATTGGGAACAAACGCCACTTTTGCACTCATATAAATTGGTAAAATTCCTTCCCTTACACAAAGTGTTGCTAAAATATATTCGAAAATTTTTCCGTTTAGGTTATTATTCCCTTCTGGATGATTCGTGTAAGCATTCCAATATTTTTGAATATACTCAGAAGGTTTACCGTAGTTAACTTCTAAAAAATTAGGAAATAAACTATCAAAAATCAACTCGGCTTTATTTTGTTTTCCAATAGTTATGCTTAATTCATTCAGTTTGCCCATTTCTATAGTATAATTTCTTCACTACGAAATTTTTCGCTTTTCCACAATCTACCATTGTAAGAAACCATAGCAATAAAATTGTTTTCATTGTCAATTACTCTTCCACCAATCCAAGAAGAACTTCCTAAATCGTAAAACTTAATAAATTCTTGGCAAAGTTCACTTGCTTCTTTCAAATTTTGAACTTGATAATAAACAAAGCCTCTAGGTTTTCTTAACTCTTCAAACTGCTCATTTCTAGAATATTGAATAAAGCGTTCAGTATCAATTTGTGAACCTAAACTTACAAATAATGTTTGATTAAACTTTTCTAAATTACTCATTTGTTGATTATTTTAATATTTTTAATATTTCTTTTGCAGTTGCTTGAATTGCCGGAATTGCAACGGAGTTGCCGAATTGTTTGTAAGCTGAAGCATCAGCAACAGGAATTACAAAATCATCGGGAAAACCTTGTAGTCTTGCCCATTCTCTCGGTGTCATTTTTCGGATTCCTTTTAGGTTTACTTTTCCTTTAATTTTCGTAGTAGGAGTGAAGTCTGTAATTCTATCGTCAAAAACTAAATTTCTTTCCCTGCCCATTCCTCCACAAACTACCGCGTTTGCAGTTTCATCATCTTTAATAATTTGATAACCAAAACCGTTTCCTTTGCTTTCGTGTCTTGCCTTATGATTTTCTAAAGTCGATAAATATTGTGTCGATAAATAATATTTTGTTGGAACAACATTATCTTCTTTAACATCTGAAAAAGTTACTTTTTTATTTATGGGTTTTGGATAATTAAATTCTTTTATTTCTATGTCTGGATGAAAACCGACAATAAAAATTCTTTCTCTATTTTGAGGAACTCCAAAATCTTTTGCGTTAATTATTTTTGGTTCAGGAACAAAATATCCTAAATCTTGACGCAAAACATTTAAAATTGTCATCAAGGTTTTTCCTTTATCATGATTCCTTAATCCTTTCACATTTTCAAGAAAAATCGCTTTTGGTTGCTTTCGTCTAATTATTTCCGCAACATCGAAAAAAAGTGTTCCTCTTGTATCTTCAAATCCACCTCGTCTTCCAGCAATCGAAAATGCCTGACAAGGAAAACCAGCACATAAAATATCAAAATTATCGGGAATATACTTTTTGGTTTCCTCTTTTGTAATATCTCCAAATGGCGTTTCTCCAAAGTTGGCTTTGTAAGTACGTTTGGCTTCTTTATCCCATTCACTTGTAAAAACGCATTTTCCACCAAGATTTTGTAAAGCTAAACGAAAACCTCCAATACCTGCAAACAAGTCGATAAATTTAAACTTTGGTTTTTGGCTTGGCGGAAATGGAATGTCAAAAGTATCAAAAATTCCGTATTGTAGAGCTTCTTCTGCAACTTTATTTGTGATTTCTTTTTCAGGATATTTATGTTCTAAAATTTCTTTGGTAAATGCAACTGCGTCTTTTTTGTAATATTGCGAAACTCCGTTTTTTGAGTTGTGCAAATAATGAGTCAAAACCGCTTCTTGATTATTTTCAGGTTCTACTAATTTTATTCTAAATTGTTTGTCTCCAAACGTTCCTAATGATATTTTTTCTTTTAAATTCATTTTCAAATTGTTAATCTCTTTTTCAATTTCAAGTACGCAATTTAATAATTTTTTCTCTATGTCTTTACTCCAAAATCTTAATACTTTCCAACCTTTTTTCTTTAACTCTTGGTTTACCTCTTTATCCCGTTCAATATTTCTTTCAATTTTGTTTTTCCAAAATTCTTTATTTGTTTTATGATCGTGCATTCTTTTTTCCCATTCTTTTCCGTGCCAAAACTCTCCGTCAACAAAAATAGCAAGTTTAATTTTTTTGAAAGTTAAATCCGGTTTTCCAAATACGGTTTTATTGTTTTTTCTGTAACGATGACCTCGTGAAAAAAGAGTTTTAGCTAACAAAAGCTCAGATTTCGTCCCCGAAGATTTGTTCGCTTGCATATTTTTTCTTCTTTGCGCTTGGGTTAGTTTATCCATATCATTTCACGGTTTATCATCCGCATGCCCGGGTTTAAACAAAATACGGCGACCAATTTGGCTGCAAATAGGACACTCTTGCGGCTTGTGTCCTCGCGCCGGACAATAGGTACGCCCAAAATAAATCATTTGCAAATGTAACTTATTCCAGTCAGATTCGGAGAAATGTCTTTTAAGGTCGCGCTCGGTTTGTAGTACATTTTTGCCCTTGCTAAGATTCCACCGCCACGCCAAACGATGAATATGCGTATCTACCGGAAAAGCCGCTACGCCAAAAGCCTGCGACATCACCACCGAAGCCGTTTTGTGTCCCACACCGGGCAACGCTTCTAAGTCGGCAAAGTTTTGCGGAACTTCTCCTTGATGTTGTCGCACCAAAATTTCGGAAAGTTGGTGAATGTGTTTTGCTTTGGCAGGTGCCAATCCGCAAGGATGAATAATGCGTTGAATTTGCGGAACCGCCAAGTGCCGCATTTCGTCCGGCGTGTCGGCTAAGGCAAAAAGTTCGGGCGTAGTTTTGTTCACGCGCTCGTCTGTACACTGTGCCGAAAGGAGTACCGCCACCAACAAAGTATAAGGGTCTTTGTGCTGCAAAGGCACCGCCGGATGCGGAAATAAATCATCTAAGGTGTGGCTTACAAAGGCGATGCGTTCAACGAGTTTCATCTATTTTTTTAGCGTAAAATAAAGGATAATTTCAAATTTTTGTTCAAAAAACTGCATTTTGCATGTATAAATACAACAATTTCATGTAGAAAAATGACAATCGGAAGGTTTAAATTGTGTCAAAAAAAATACTTCCTTACCTTTGTTACTTATCCTAATAATTGACATAAGACTATGAGAAATTTATTAATTGTACTTGTTTTTATTTTTGCTATGACGAATATTGCGGTGGCACAGCAAAGCCGATTTTCGCATGTGCGCATTTGGGCAGATAAAAACGAGTTGCACAAGCTACAAACGCAAGGTATTTGTATAGACCACGGCTTGTACAAACACAATCTTTTTTTTGAAGGCGATTTTAGTGCCGAAGATATGCAGCGTTTGGCAGCATCGGGTGTGCAATACGAAGTTTTGGCAAAAAACGGACAAAGTTTTTACCAAGAAGCTTTTGAAAAAATGCTGCGCAAAAAAGCTACCGCCGAATGTAATAATCAACCTGCAGAAATTTTTGATAAATACGTAACGCCCGAAGATTTTAGTTTAGGCTCAATGGGCGGATTTCAAACTTATGAGGAAATTTTGGCACATTTGGATAATATGTTTGCCAAGTTTCCCAATCTTATCAGCGAAAAAGCTGCCATCGGCACTTTTGAAACAGTAGAAGGGCGCGAAATATATTTCCTGAAAATTTCGGACAATCCCAACGACAATGAAGAAAACGAGGCAAAAGTATTGTTTACGGCAGTACACCACGCGCGCGAGCCGCAAAGTGCTACGCAAATGTTGTATTTTATGTATTATTTGTTGGAAAATTACGACAAGGACGATGCAATAAAATACTTGGTGGACAATTTGGAAATTTACTTTATTCCTTGTCTAAATCCCGACGGATACATTTACAACCAAAACACGAATCCGGTAGGCGGTGGTTTTTGGCGCAAAAATAGAAATGGCACAGGTGTGGACTTAAACCGCAACTACGGATTTCATTGGGGCATAGACGACGAAGGCTCTTCGCCCAATCCCAATTCCGAAACGTATCGCGGACCTTGGCCCTTCTCGGAAGCGGAAACCAGTGCCGTAAAATGGTTGTGTGAGCAAGTGCCTTTTACCATTGCCCAAAACTACCATACCTACAGCAATATGCTCATTTACCCTTGGGGTTATGTGGGCGATTTTGAAACACCCGACTCGCTTACTTTTCGCGCTTTTGGCAAAGAAATGACCAAAGAAAACAACTACATTGTGGGTACGGGAAACCAAACCGTGGGCTACCTTACCAATGGCGACAGCGATGACTGGATGTACGGCGAACAAATTACTAAAAACAAAATACTTTCGTTCACGCCCGAAGTGGGCTCGGGAGTAGATGGTTTTTGGCCTAATAGTGCGCGTATTGAACAACTGAGCCGCGAAACGATGTGGATGAACCTTACTACTTTGCGGGTGTGTGGAAATTACGCTGTTTTAGACCACAGCAACAATGCCAATGTTATTAGCGAAACAAACGGATTTGTGAAATATACTTTGCAGCGTTTGGGTTTGCAGGGAAATGGCGATTTTACGGTAAAATTGGCGGCTCTTTCACCCGGCGTAACCATTGCGGAAAATGAAAAATCGTATCAAGGACTTAATTTGTTAGACAGTATTGCCGACTCTATTGCTTTTGCCATTGACGAGCCGGAAATTTTGTCGAATCAGCTGGCATTTTTGTTGAGCATCGACAATGGCAATTATATTTTGGACGATACGCTAAAATTTGTTTTTCAAACAGCCGCCGAAATAGTATTTAACGAAACAGATACCATAAATACAGCAACTTTAGCCGCTTGGCAAGCTACAGGCGACTGGGGAATAACTGACGAAATCTACCACTCTGCGCCGAACTGTATCACGGACTCTCCTTATAACGATTACAACGCAGACGAACTAAACACGCTTACATTGGTAGATACCATAGATTTGAGCCAAGCTATGCTGGCAGAGCTTTCGTTTTGGGCGCGCTGGGATATAGAACAGGATTATGATTATGTAATGATAAATGCCGTTGATGTAGAAAGTGGCACAGCTACGGCACTTTGCGGCGAATACACTACTTACGGAAATTACTACATCGGCGATACTTATCCTTTGTATCAAGGTTTGCAGAGTGAGTGGGTGCAGGAAAAAATGTCGCTGAATGATTTTCTGGGTAAAGAAATTCTGTTGCGTTTTGATATTTTTACCGATGGTGGTTTAGAAAAAGATGGTTTTTATTTTGATGACTTGGCGGTGAATATACAAACCGAAGAAGAAGTAGATACGGTTATCGGATTGGAGCATTTAGCCCTTTCGCGCGATATTTTGGTATCAAATGCACAACCAAACCCTTCCGCCGAATTTACCCATATCAATTATCAGTTGCCGCCCTGGACGCAAACTGCTAATTTGTTGGTATATAATGCTTTAGGACAGTTGGTAAGTTCTTATACTTTGCGAACAGAGCAAGGCAGTTTTCAAATTCCTACCGAAAATTTGGCTTCGGGAATGTATTTTTATTATATTCAAACTGCCGATACACGCAGCCGTGTGCGCAATTTTCAGGTGCAACGCTAACTATTTTTTAGGCTAAAATATGGTGTGACTTAGTTAATGGAAAGAAGGAATTTTACTTGGGTGGATATTATCACCTACATTGCTGTACTGCTGCTTGCAGTTATTGGAATGACGGTAAGTAGCTTAGTTATTTCTGCTTTGTTTGGTATAGACTTTTCTGCTTTGGCAGGTGCTACGGAATTTACGGACAAAGAACTGTTGGGTTTTAAGTTTATGCAGCTTATGAGTTCGGCGTTTATTTTCATTTTGCCGCCTTTGGTGTGGGTGTATTTTTTTGTGGGAAAAAAAGAAGTGGGCAATTTTTTTGGTTTAAACAAAAAGCTGCAAGAAAAACCTCTTTTGTGGGCGGTGCTTTTTATGTTGAGTATTTTTCCGGCACTATCGGTTGTAATGTTCCTCAATCAGCAAATGGTGTTGCCTTCTTTTATGGCGGACATAGAAGCGTGGATGCGCCAGCAGGAACAAGATGCTGCGGCATTGACACAAAGTTTTTTGCAAGCCGGAAATGTGTTCGATTTGTTGTTTAATATTGTGGTTATTGCACTGATACCTGCCATAGGCGAGGAGCTTACTTTTCGGGGAATATTCCAAAATTTGCTCCAAAAAATAAGTGGAAACCCGCATTTAGCAATTTGGGTGAGTGCGGCTATTTTCAGTTTTATTCACTTTCAGTTTTTTGGCTTTTTCCCGCGTTGGTTTATTGGCGTAGGTTTGGGTTATTTGTACTGGTGGAGTGGCAATTTGTGGTATCCCATCATCGGACACTTTGTGAACAATGCTTTTCAGGTGGTTTTGGCTTATTGGGGCGTTATGGAAGTAGAAGATACTGCGCTGCCGCAAACAACACAAGAGATAAGCATCTTGTTTGTATCGGGTCTTATTTCGTTGGTTGTTGCTTTGGTTTTGGCAAAGTGGTTTCGGGATTATTTTAATGCTCGAAGGAGGAAATTGGAGTAGTAGGGGAGGCGGTTAAATGAAATTTTAAGATATTTTAATTTATATAAAACATTCCCGCATTCAAAATAAAAATCATGAACTCATTAATACCTTTAACTCTCTATGTAATGCTCCGAATGTGGACTCTATTGTATCTTTAGGAAAATTAATGTAAACTAATCCACCAATATTAGTTGGTATATTTACATCACTTTCGTGAAGTAAAATTACATTACCTAAGCCATAAAGACCCTGAAAGAATCCAATTTCATGTATAACGTTTTCTCTTGCTCGAATCTCTCCATCTTCAGTCAAATCATCTCCTGTCATAACTATTATTGCTATTGAACATTTTTTGGCTTCTTCAGATAATTTTTGCAGAATTGTTCTGCCTAAATTAGCCTCTTGGGCTAATTCTAAAGTATTTTTCTCTAAGTCTTTTTCAATATAGGCTTGAAGTTGTCTCCATTGTTGACTTCTTCCATGACTAATGAATATTCTATTGGGTCTTTGTTTTTCTTCCCTTTTTTCTCCAATTCTAATGTTAGAATACAGTTCTAATACATAGTCTAAATTATTTACTAGTGGCATAATTTGATTTTTGCTATATACGTCGTGGCTTGTTTTTGGTAATGGTAAATCCGGTAAATCATCAAAAATACCATCAAATTCTTTTTTAAGCTGAGAAATTATACTTTCATATCTTGGAAGAAGAGGTTCTAAAATTGTTACAGAGCAAGATGAACCATATTCTCCTGAATAGGTAATACTCTCAAAATTCTTTTTTAGTGCAGCAACTTTTGCTACTATTAAGGATTGATTATTCATTAGTAGTAATTTATTTAACGTTACTTTCTGCTTTTATCTCATTCAAGCACATAAAACTGATAAGGCTCTAAAGCAATTTCTCCACTTAGGCTAAGGCTTGTTTGCGTCATTACATCGTTCCACGTGGTATTTTCCAAAGTAGCAGGAATACTAAAATTCAGCGTAGTATTGCGGAGGTTGGCAATGATGACTATTTCTTCGTTGTTGTACGCTTTTTTGAAACAAGCTACATCATTATCTTGGTAAACAGTGTTTTCGCCTACTCTTGCTACGGGAGTATTAGCATAAAACTGCAACATTTTTTGGTATGCCGCCAACATTTCGGGATTGCTGTCCCAATTTATGGTTGTGTTGGAAAAAAACGGTACTTTACTCGCGCGCCCTACTTCCTGACTGCCGTAAATAAGCGGCACGCCGCCTGTGAAGATAGTAACCACTGAAGCCGCTAAAGCTCCTTCAACGCCATCGAAAAGTTGTATGGGCGTTGCGTCCCAAGCCGATTCGTCGTGATTGGTGGTAAAACGAATCCAGTGTTTGCCGGAAGGCGCATTGTTGTATTCGTTCTTGTGGGCAGTAAATATTTTACTCACGGCTTGTCCGTTAAACACATTTTTGAGGGCATCATAAAACTGCCAACCAAAGTTTAGGTCGAAGCCTGCCGTAAAATGGTCGCTGCGCGTGCCTTCGGCAAAATAGATAAGTTTTCGGTTGGGAATAGAATCCAAACTCTGCCAAGCCGATTGCCAAAAATCGAAAGGAACACCATCGGCGTAGTCGCACCTAAAACCATCAATGTTGGCTTCATACACCCAATATTTCATCGCATCAATCATGGCGGCGCGCATTGCGGTATTGTCGTAGTTGAGGTCTGCCACATCTTGCCAATTAGTACCCGGCGGATGAATAATATTGCCGTTGGCATCTTGGGTGTACCAGTCGGTGCTGTCAATCCAAGCATTGTCCCAAGCCGTGTGGTTCGCCACCCAATCGAGCATTACGGCAATACCTCGCGCGTGTGCCTCGTCAGTTAGCTTGCGCAAGTCGTCCAATGTTCCGTATTCCGAGCTTACGGCTTTGTAATCTTTTACGGAGTAAGGAGAATTTACCGAATTTATTTCGCCGATAGGATAAATAGGCATTAGCCAAATAAGGTTTATGCCCAAGTTTTCGATATGGTCGAGCTTGTCGATAACGCCTTGAATATCGCCGGACGTACTAAAAGCGCGCAGATTTATTTCGTACATAGAAACGTCTTCAATCTCGGGGACATTGGCAAAAGGCGTTCCGTATTGTGGGTATTTATCGTTTGAAGAAGTATTGTCTTTTTTGCAAGAAAAAAAGCCTGTAAGTATAGAAATAAAAAATAAGGATAAAAGGGTTTGTTTCATTAGGATAAAGTTTTGGGTAGCGCAAAAAATTGTGTGTTGGCGAAGTTACGAAGAGATAGGAAGGTTTAAAAATGGCAATGTGTTGCTGCAAAACAGCTACACACAAAAAACTCTTTCTATTCCTCGCCTATATCTTCATTCCACAACTGGGGCTTATTGTGGATAAACTGCTGCATCATTTCAATACATGCGGCATCGTTCAGCACGATTACCTCTACACCTTTGCTGCGCAACAAATCCTCGGCACCCATAAAAGTAACATTTTCGCCAATAACCACTCTGGGAATACCATACAACAATATCGCGCCCGTACACATAGGGCAAGGCGAAAGGGTAGTATAGAGTGTGGACTCTCTGTAAACGCCGGCGTGTTGTCTGCCCGCATTTTCTAAGGCATCCATTTCGCCGTGCAGCACTACACTGCCTTGCTGTATGCGTTTGTTGTGTCCTCTGCCAATTATTTTTTCCATGTGTACCAGCACGCTGCCAATAGGAATACCGCCTTCGGCTAATCCTTTTTGGGCTTCGGCTATGGCTTCTTGAAAGAAAATGTCCATTTCTTTGTAGTTGGTTTTAAGTTGTAGGTAAAAATACTATACTATTTCTATTTTTCCGAATTGCATTTCGTACAATTTTCGGTAAAAACCGTTTGCTTCTTGAATAAGGCTTTCGTGATTGCCCATTTCTACAATTTCGCCTTTGTCCATTACCATAATGTAGTCGGCATTGCGGATGGTGGAAAGTCGGTGGGCAATAATAATGGCAGTGCGGTTTTCTACCATTTTCTCGGTAGCTTCCTGAATGAGTTGTTCTGTTTCGGTATCAATAGATGCCGTTGCTTCATCTAAAATAAGAATACTCGGATTATATACCAAAGCACGTATAAACGAAATAAGTTGGCGTTGTCCCATAGACAAAGTGGCACCGCGTTCCATTACTTGATAGTCATAGCTGTTGGGCAATTTCTCAATAAAAGTATCGGCACCTACCATTTTGGCTGCTTGCTGCACCGCTTCGCGCGAAATATTGGGATTGCGTAAGCTAATATTATCGTAAATACTGCCCGAAAACAAAAACACATCTTGCAGCACCAAGCCAATATTGGCACGCAGGGAATTTAAGGTATAGTCTTTAATGTTTACATCGTCTATGCTGATAGTGCCTTGCTGAATTTCGTAAAAACGATTGAGAATATTGATAATAGAAGATTTGCCCGCACCCGTTGCACCAACAATGGCTAAGGTTTTGCCGGCTTCCAAATGAAAAGAAATGCCTTTGAGCACCCAATCCACTTCATTGTAGGCAAACCATACTTTTTCAAAACGAATATTGCCCTTTACACTTTTGGGAGACAGAGTTCCTTTATCGTCAATAAACTCGTGGCGGTCGAGCAAGGCGAAAACTCTTTCGGCGGCTACCATACCCATTTGCAAGGTATTAAATCTATCTGCCAACATGCGCAAAGGGCGAAAAACCATATTGAGGTACAAAATAAAGGCAATGAGTGTTCCCAAAGTAGTAGTGCCGCCCAGCACTTGATTGGCTCCGTACCACACCATAGTACCCAAAGCACTGGCGAGAATAATTTCTACCACCGGAAAAAACACCGAATAATACCAAATAGACTTAATGTTGGCATCGGTTTGGGCTTTGTTGATGGCGGCGAAGCGGTTTTTTTCGCGTTCTTCGGCGGCAAATATTTGTACTATCGACATGCCGCTTATGTGTTCTTGCAAAAATGCGTTCATACGCGCTACTTGCGTACGCACTTCGGTAAAAGATTTTTTGATGCCTTCTTTAAATAAATAAGTGCAATAAATAAAAAACGGCAAACTCGCCAAACATACCAAGGCTAATCGCCAGTCGGTGTAAAACATAAAACCCAGCACAACCAAAATGCTCAGTACATCGGCGATAATATCGATGAGTCCTGCGGAAAAAATATCGTTGATGGCTTCTACGTCATTGATGGTGCGGGTAGTAGAAGTGCCGATGGGCGTAGTATCGAAGTAGCGGAGGCGCAGATTGATAATGTGTTTGTACATGCGTATGCGCAAGTCTTTCACTACGGACTGCCCCAACCAGTTGGAACTGTAAATGAACAAATATTCGCAAAGGGTTTCGAGTATCAATACTATCAACAAGAGTATTGCCATGGTTTGCAGTCCAGCCAAGTCGGGCGTGATGATGTTGTTGTCCACTGTTTTTTGCACCAAATAAGGGCGCAAAGGGCTGAGTATTGCCAAAGCAATAGCTAAGGAACTGGTGGCGGCGAACCATTTTTTGTAGGGTTGCAACAAACGCAGCACGCGGCGGAACAGCGTCCAATCAAAACTTTGGAATATGGTGGATAGTTTCAAGTATTTGTAGTAGTTATACGAAAAATAGCACTTACTCAGCGAGTTTGTGTATGCAAAGCTGCTAAATAATTTTTGTATAACAAATTTTTGGGGAATGGGTTTTGGGGGGAAATGGAAAGCGATTGTTTTCTCAAGGTTTTGGAACTTTGCCTTCGTGTGGGTGTATGGAGCACAAAACTCCAAGTTAGCACATCAGCTCGCCTGACGCAAAACCCGTGTTAGCACCAGTTTCTATTCTTCGTGTGTGTCTAATTTCCATTTTTTGTCGCCCCTAATTTTTTTCCAGTCCCAATATGTTTCATAAAATTTGTCGTGCAACCAATCGTCCACAGGTTCAGAAATTTCATTTGGTTCTTCATCAATAACTTTTAATCCAGTCCAATCGCCATGGTCATTTTTTGGAAAACCGGTTCCGTCAAATAAGTTCAGCATATTGAATACAATACCTGCTGAATTGTCCGCAATTACTTTTCTTAAAGCATTTTTTAAATGTTCGTTATTGTCAAGTTTTTTGAGTTCGTTAATCTCTAATTCTGTCAATCCACAATTAGGAGGATATATCAAAAAATTAAAATCTTTCTTGTCAAGAATGTTTGTCGCCAAAGTATCAGCATACTCTTCAATGTCTTGATGTGTGTCAAGCAAGAAAGTTTTGGCATTTGTATTTGATAATTTCATTGTTTTCTATGCATTATGGCCAAATAAAATCTTTCGCTTTTTGACTTTCTGGGTCAAACCATTCTTCGGCAATTTCTTGGAATATTGGTTGTCCTTTTTTGTCGGTTCTTGTTTGGATTAAGTCACCAACAGGTGCACCGTGTAAATATCTCAGTCTTCCAGTTGAGTCGAACTTAATTTTTCCGTCATTAAGTAACGCTTCAAATTTTGACCAACGGTCAAGTATAAGAGCAGTAGCGGATTTCAAGGCGATTACCTTTCCGCCACTACAAAAGTTTATTAAATGCACAGACCTTGATTTCACCACTTCACCCGCTATTGCTTTTATACAATGTGTGTGCTGCCCTTTTTTCTTGCCGTCTGTTTTTCAGTCATTTCCTTTCGGTTTGTCGTGCGTTGGCTTGGTGGCTCTTTTGCAATTTTTGGTTTGAGCGTGGGCTTGTGCGGTTTTGCAAATGTGCCAGCAATAGCGTGGGCTGTCATACCTTTATTTTAGTTTTATATTCAACACTCGGCTCTGCCGCCATATTCAACCTTTCCTCCGCTTCTTTCACTCTTACCTGCCCATTCATCAACATAGGCAACAACCAGTCGCGCAAGGTGGTGAGGTGTTGGTTTTGACGACTTATTAAAATCTGCTTTTCCTGAATGGGTTTGAGTTTTTTGTCCAAATCCTTAACAATATCTAACGGTGGCACAACAATTCTACTTTGTTTTAGGTGGTCTTGCGTAATGTGACCCATCGTTGTTTTTCTTAACTCTGCAATCATTTTGAAATGCTGCAAATACCAAATCAATTGAAAATAGTAAAACGACCTTGGGTACATTTTTGATGTAACCTTAAATATGTGTTGATTAAGTCCCCCTTTACCACCTGTCCATATCATTACCTCAAGTGATGCAGACCAAGAGAAAAGCACGTCACCGTTATTAACAATTAGCCTTTCTGGTATATTTACTTTAACTTTTTCAGTGCCCTCTGTAAAACCGTCTCGCATTTCACGAATTTTGATAACGGGTAAGTATTCTTCATTTGTTGGTCTATATTTCTGACACGCTAATCCGTTTGTGTAAGTAGCGATATTAAGCAAAGTTTTCACCTCCCACCCATCGGGAATCTCTCTTTTCAACTCGGCATTGTACACCATTTTACCGCCAGAGGATTTGTAGGGTTTGCCTATACCCACCCCGTCCTGCGGACACCCCTCCAAAGGAGGGGAATAGGGAAAATCAAACTGCACAAACCAATAGTCGTACAGCGTTTTGGCCATTGCTTCTAACTCACGGTTGATTTTGTTGTTCAGCTCGATTTTGGCATCTAAGTCGGAAAGGACTTTGGCTATGGATTTTTGGGTGGGGAGGTCGGGAAGGTATAAAGGAATTGATTTTATAATGTCTAGTGTAAGGGTTAAACGTTGACCACTGCCACTAGCATTATTTTCAAAATATTTCTTTCCATATTCTGTGTTTAACCAGAAGTGTAGAAATGCCCCGTCCAGTTTGTAAGGATAAGGTGTAATTAATGCTAAGTGATAACCTAAAACAACATCGTCAAAATCTTCCGCAATAAATGTTGGAATTCCAATATCATTTCGCTTCTCGCTATCTTTTGTAATTGCAACTTGACCTTTTTTTAATAAGAATTTTTCATATTCATTATCATTGCAGGTAGCAACCATAAAATCCTGTGATTTCTCCCTGTTAATGAATGAATATTTGTAAACATCAGTGTAATTGCACAAACGAATTGGCTTTTCTCCTTCTGTAGTTTTTTTATCAACGTTGCTCAATTTTATATCTGCAACGGTATCAAGTTTAACCTTTCGCCAATTATTCATACCTCAACCCTTTTAAATTATTCTGAATCTCCATTTCCAATGCCCTGCCTTCGGCAAAGAGTTGGTTGAGGTTGTTTTCAAAGTCTTTCATTTTGGCGGCAAATTCTTCTGCGGTGATGTCCACATACTCAATTTTCACCTCAAAATATTGCCCGGCACTCAGGGAGTAGTTTTTCTGCTTTATCTCGTCATAGCTTACCACTACCGAGAAATCGTCCACGGCTTTTTTCTGGTTAAAGGTGTCAATGATTTGCTGTTCTTCGGCAGGGGTGAGTACGGTTTTTTGGTTTTTGCCTTCTTTTACGGTTTCGCCCAGGTTGCTGGCATCTATCAGCACCACTTCGTTTGTGTTGCCTTTATCCAAAAACACGATGCTCACATTGGTGCCCGTAGTAGCAAAAATATTGCTCGGCATACTCACCACACCTGCAAGCATTTTGCTCTCTACCATTTTCTCCCGAATCTTTTTGTCAATGCCACTTTGTGCCGTGATAAAACCCGTAGGCACCACAATGGCGGCTTTTCCTTTTTTGCTCAGCGTGTGCATTATGTGCTGCAAAAAGAGCAGGTAAATCGCCATTTTCTCTTTTGCCTTATTGGGCACTTTGGGTATGCCGGCAAAAAAGCGTTCGTTGTTTTCCTTGCTGTCCAAATCGTCTCGGTAATCGGAAAAATCGAGCTTAAAAGGTGGATTGGAAACGATATAATCAAACTTTTCCAAATTGCCTTCCTTGTCCTTGTGGTAGGGGTGCAAAATGGTATTACCCTGAATGATGTTTTGTATGGAATGCACCAGATTGTTCAAAATCAGGTTTAGTCGTAAAAGACTTGAAGATTTTTGGCTCACATCCTGCGAATAGATGGTGCATTTGTCCTCACCAATGGCGTGGGCAATGTTCATCAACAACGTACCCGAACCTGCCGAAGGGTCATATACCGTTACATTTTGGTCGGGTTCGTTCACCAAAATAGCCGCCATAATTTTGGCTACTGCGTGGGGCGTAAAATACTCTGCATATTTGCCTCCGCTGTTGGTGTTGTAGTCTTTTATCAGGTATTCAAAAATGGTGGCATAGAAATCAAATTTTTGGTGGAAAATATGCTCAAAGCTCACGCCCACCAGTTTGTTGATGATGGCTTTGGCAAAAGCATCCCGCTTGCTGCCGTCACTGATATATTCGGTAATTCGGTCAAAGAGCACCACCTTAGCACCGCCATCTGTTTTTACCGAGAAAATATCGTTGTTGGTAATGGCAATGTCTAAAAGTGTATCGTCAAAGAGTTTGGCAAAATCGCTTTCGTTTTGTCGGCTGAAAAGTTCCGAAATAAAATGCTGTGGCTTGAGTTTGGCGGTATCGGCACCCAATTGCAGCAGCAACATTTCGTAATCGTCCTCTGAGTAGGATTTTACGACTTCTTCCCAATTATCGGCTTGTTTGAGGTTGGGTTCAATCTTTTTTACCTCAAAGGCGAACTTGTCATTCATAAATTTATACAGGAACACTTGGGTAATGATTTTAAACTCGTTGCCATCATTGCCCAAGCCATAGTTGGCACTGATGCTTTTGAGGCTATCAATGAGGGCTTTGGTTTTTTCTTTAAAATCTAAATCTGTCATAATTATTTTTATTTCGCGCCTTTGGCGCTTGAATTAATTGTCTCCTTTATGCCTTGGGCAGAACCCAAGGTTAATGATTCAGCGCCTTTGGCGCTTGAATTAATTGTCTCCTTTATGCCTTGGGCAGAACCCAAGGTTAATGATTCAGCACCTTTGGCGCTTTGTTTAAAGTAAGTTTTAATTTCTTGGGTTTTACCCAAGGTTAATGATTCAGCACCTTTGGTGCTTTGTTTAAAGTAAGTTTTAATTTCTTGGGCAGAACCCAAGGTTAATGATTCAGCGCCTTTGGTGCTTTGTTTAAAGTAAGTTTTAATTTCTTGGGTTTTACCCAAGGTTAATGATTCAGCGCCTTTGGTGCTTTGTTTAAAGTAAGTTTTAATTTCTTGGGTTTTACCCAAGGTTAATGATTCAGCGCCTTTGGTGCTTTTTATAATTACAAAATATTCAATTAAGCAAGCACCAACGGTGCGTTGAGCATTAGCGTAGTCCGATAGGACTATGCTATAATGCGATAATATGTTTTTAAGCACCAAAGGTGCGGAATCAATCCCATAAATATTTCTCATCATATTCCACATTGTATTTCTTTATAAACGCTAAATATTCTTCTTGAAACGTTTTCTTTTTGTGATGTTCTGCTTGGTTTTCAATGTACCTCACCACCACATCAATTTCAGCTGGATTTACTGAAAAGCTCCCATAACCTCTCTGCCAATAAAAGTTTTTGTATTTCTCTCCTTTAGTCTTCATCCATTTTGATGAATGCGATTTAACTTCTTCAATTAGTTTCATCAGAGCAATTTTTCGAGATAGAACACAAAGTATATGAATATGGTCTTTATAGCCTCCAACTATAACAGGCTTAAAATCCATATTTTTACATATGCCTCCAATGTATTGAAATAATTCATTTTGAATTTCTTCATCAATAAAAGGATATCTGTCCTTTGTGCTAAAGGTAATATGACTATAATTGTATGCTATTGACTGTGGCATAATTAAAATTTAGTTTCCATAAATCAATTGTATGTCGCACCGTTGGCGCTTGAATATACTATTTCGTTTATGCCTTGGGCATAGCCCAAGGCTATTGTTCCTGCACCTTTGGTGCTTATTTTCCCTAATCATCATATCGTCCTTCCGTAAAATTCGTTAATGTATTCGTTTACCACCAAGTTGTTGATGTACTTGGACGATTCCGCATTCAGGTTAAACTTGTTTTTGTTTTTGAATTGGTCAATCACCAATCGCATCATTTGCGTGCTGAAATAACTTTCGTTTTCCAACAGTCGTGTATTTTGCAACACTTGCAAATCCGCATCTTGCTTTACGTTTATCAGAGCTTCAAAAATCTGACTTTCTTTTTGGGTCAAATCGCCTTTTTCCACCAATCGCTTGTGGATGCGGGCATATTTCGGGTCGCTGTTGTATTTGTCTTTCAGTAAATTGTTTTGGCGGTTGAGTTCTTTTACCTTTTCGTAAATCTGCGTGAGGGCTCCAATATTTCTCCGCATTTCGTCTTGTGTAATCTCGTCCAGATTTTTCTTGTCGAAAAGGCGTTTCAGTTCATCATATAGCGAAACAAATTCAGGGTCTTTCTTGTCGAAATTACTCGCCAAGGTTTCCCGTGTTTTACGCAAGGTGTCTTTGAGTTGGTCTGCCAATACCAGTTCTTCTTCCGATATTTTGGTAAAATGAAACAATACATCTTCCAAAGCTACATTCAACAAATTGGTGTTGTCGATATTGTTTTTGAGTGCCTCTTGGGTATTGAGTAGTGCCAAATGGTTTTCCGTTTCACGGTACAGTTGCCCCAACTTTTTAAAGTCGATTTTATCCAATAAATCAAAATGCCCAAATAAGCGAATCAGGTTATACAAGCTCTTGGCATTGCCCAAGGCTTTTTTGATAAGCAACACCTTTTCTCTGTCTTGAATTTGGGTAATCTGTTTAGAAAAAAGTTCTGCGTTGTTGGTGTCAAAATGAAAGAGGATTTCTTTGATATCGGCAATTTCTTCTTCAATCTCTTCTTTTGATTTGAAGAGGTTGGAGTAAAACTCCATTTCGTCACCAAGTTCGGCTTGTAATTCATCAAAATAAGCTTTGTTGGTGGCATCAAACTCCGCTCTGATGTCGGCAAAGTCCACCACGTAACCGTATTTGAAATTTTTGTAGGTTCGGTTTACCCGTGTAAGAGTTTGCAAGAGATTGTGGCGTTTGATAACCCGTCCGATATAGAGTTTCTTCAAACGCTTGGCATCAAAGCCCGTCAAAAGCATATTGTACACAAAGAGGAAATCAATTTTTCCGTCTTTGAAATCTTCTACTAAATCCTTTCGCTCGTCTTTTGTACCAATGTCGTGTAGAATTAGAGCAGCAGAATTTACCTTGTAGCTGTTTTTTAGTTTCGATTTGTAATCTGCTTTTGGTTCGGCTGCCATTGGCAATTCAGAAACTACATCTTCAGTCAAAGCATATTTTTGATTGAAAATTTCAAACATTTCTTTGGCTTGCTCTGAACTGTCGCAAACCACCATTCCGCCAATACTTGCATCTGAAAAAGTCAATCGGCTTTTTTCAAAATCGTTTACAATATATTCCAGCATTGGCTCAACAAAACTGCGGTGAGCAAAAACATCTTTTTTTGGAATGTCACCTTTAAGCACCTTGATTCTATCCAAAGCATCTTGCAGCACAATTTTGTAATCGCTTGCTATTTCTTCACGAATCAAGCGTAAGGTGTAGCCATCAGCAATTGAGGCGTTGTAATAATATTTATGAATGTAATCACCAAACAAATCTTTGGAATAGTAGTCTTTGGAAATCAAAGGCGTTCCGGTCAATCCGATTTTTATGGAGTTTTTGTCAGATTGGGTAAGGTTAGCCAAAAAGCTGCCTTGTGGATTGTAGCTTCTGTGCACTTCATCCAAAAAGTAAATCCGCTGTATGCTGATGTCATAATCTTGCGATTGCACCACATTGGCTTCTTCGCTGAATTTTTGAATGTTTACCACCGTAATTTCGGGTTTGCCCGAATGGTTGTGAATGGCAGTGGTGGTTTTGATTGATTTTACAAAATCGTTTTTTGAGTCCACAATATGCACCGTAAGTCCACGAGCCGTAAACTCTCGCTTGGCTTGAATGAGCAAGTCCAAACGGTCAACAATAAAGTAGAATTTAGGAATGACTTTTTTCTTTTGGAAATAGTCAGTTAGATACCGAACATTGTAATACGCCAAAGCGGTTTTTCCGCTTCCTTGCGTATGCCAAATGATACCTTTTTTGATTCCGCTTTCCAGTTTGTTTTCAATGGCTTTTGTGGCGAAAATCTGGGGATAACGCATTACGTGCTTTTCAATGCCTTTGGTTTCGTCCACATAGGCAATCGCATATTTCAGGATAAAAGCCAATCGGTCTTTGCTGAATAGCGATGTAGAAACACGGTTGGTTGGTGTGTTGGTGTCTTTGTTGGTCAAAAACTCAGGCGAATTTTTAATTACCGCTAGATTGTTATCCTTTAAAACAAAGTTTTCCAAATCGTCATTTTCAGGAGCTAACAAGGTGGTAAGGTCTAAACTTTCCTCCTCTCTGAAATAGTTGAAAATTGGTTGTTTGTAAGATGGCGAAGCATAAAAAGCACCTTTTAGCGGTTCAATTTCTTCATTGTCATACTCCATATTGTTGGAGAAAACCATCAATTGCGTGAGGTTGACAAACTTTCTGAATTTCTTGTTTTGAAATCGTTTGTTGATGCGTTCACGCTCTGCAATAATGCCGTCACGGTTATTTGGTTTCTTCACTTCTATAATAGGGTTTTCTTATAAAAAAAATGCAACTAAAAAAGGTAAGCAAGAATTTGTAAATTAGAGTGAGAAAAAAATACCAAATTCAAAACTTACCTTATGAACAAAAGTACAACATTTTTAGAAGCCCTACAAAATGAAGAGACATTAGATTTACGAGACAACAGAGGGAAACATCATGATTTATGCTTAATCTTAGTAGAGTTTATAGTGGCACTATTGTGTAATCGAGATGGGAATTTATCTTCAATACGTCGTCACATGAGCGCACACCATTCGAGTCTTGTAAAGGAATTAAGTATGGAAAAAGTTGCGCAAAAAAAACGGTATCAAGATCTCATTTACCCATACTATTGAGCAAAGTAAATGGAGCATCTTTGGCTAAATTGCTTTATGAGTACTATGGTGTTTCGCTATCTGAAAAAGAGAAGAAATGGTTTGCACTTGACGGTAAAGAACTGAAAGGCAGCATTTTAGCAGGAGACAATAGAGGGCAAGCAGTAGCCTTAGCCGTCAGCCATGAAGACAGGTCAGTTTGTAGAATGTCCTTTTTCAATGGCACCAAAGAGAGCGAAGTAGTAGCGGTACGAACAATGCTTAAATCCCCATTAGTGAGTCAAAAAATAACGATGGACGCATTGCATTTAAAGCCAAACTCCTTGATACCCATAGCTGAAGCAGGCGGTATTTTTTTGGTTGGTTTAAAAGACAATCAAGCAGAGTTATTAGCTGAAATGCGATTTTGTAGCGAGCAGGATCAGGGGATTTATGCCTATGATTCAGGTGTAAAAAAAGGACACGGTAGAGAGGAGCGGCGTAGTTATTGTTCTTATAACATAGAGAAAGCCTATGTGGATAAACGCTGGAAAAGAGCAAATTTTAACTACCTTATTAAGGTACAACGAGAACGAACTATTTGCAATAGCCATACCCACAGTAAGCAAATTGCCTACTTTTTAACCAATAAAAAGGTGCAAAATCAGGCAGATGCAATGGAATTATACCAAGCTATTCGTTGTCATTGGCAAGTGGAAACAGCCAATAACACTAGAGATTGTATTTTAAGAGAAGATAAATTGAGATGCACTATCACGCACACTAATCAGACAATAGCACTCTGTAGAACTATGGTTATCAGCATTTTAAATAAATCCGACATTAAAAATCGCTCTGAAGTAATGGATTATTTTGCAGACCATTTCTTCAAGTGCATTGCTTTTTTGAAGAAGATTCGTTTTTTATAAGAAAACCCTAACTTCTATAAAAACCAATGGCATTCCATTGATTAAAAGAATGATGTCGGGTCTAAATTCATCATCACCATTTTTATATGTCAGTTCAGTTACAACGTGAAACGAGTTGTTTCCAAAATTTTCAAAGTCAATGAGTTTTGTTCCCGATTCACTCGTTAGTTTTTCATAAAAAGCTTTACCTAAGTCTTCGTTGTCCAGCAGTAGGGTAGTGTCCACCAAAAGTCTTTCTGCTTGGTCTTGGTCAAAGTCTGGATTTATTCTGCAAATTGATTCTTTAAAAATGTCAGTGAATATGTTTGTGTCGGTGTCCCAAACAGTGTCTTTCAGGGAAAGGTACTTGTAGCCCAATCTGCACAAATGCAGAATGGCAGGTATTTTCACTCGTGAATCTTCATTAAATTTCGTCATACTATATTTCTGTCTGTTGAGCGGTCCGAGCATTGGCAAGAAAACAGCTCTTTTGCAAGCCGAAGCTCTGTATTGAGTGCTGGGGCTTGCGAATTTGCTGTTTTGTGCGTTGGCTTGTCATTTTTTTATCTCTGTTTATCTGTTCGGTTGCGTTTTTTTGTATTGGCTACAACTCCCAAATATACACATTGTTTATATATTTTCCATTACACATTGTGTATATCCAATTTCAACAAAAATGAAAAATCCCTCCTATAATCTTGTGAATCAATGACATATCGCTATATTTAAACGAAAAAAAATAATGTAAAACCCATTACACTTTGGATATCCAAAGGCTAATTCAGGAATTTACACCAAAATTGAGTGTTCAAAATTTGGCATCGCTACCGTTTTAGCAAAGCGCAATAAATAGTTGTAGCTCCTTGTTTCTGCCCTTCACCTCCTTGTTATCAAATCCCGCAGCAATTGGTTTTCACCTCGCAGCTTTTCGAGTTCTGTTTCTAAGGCATCTACTTTGGTTTGGAGGTCTTGCTCTTTTTGGGTGGTGTAGGCAACGGGCAACTGTTCGCCTAAGTGCATCAGCAAATTATACCCCAAAATATTACTAATCCGCCACACAATGCTAAGTTGCAAAGAAGGTTTTTTGAGGTAGTCATACACTACACCCGCAGTTACATCAAGTTGTTTGGCAAGGACTGACCTGTTCATTGCTTTTGTTTTGAGTGTGCGACTAAGCAAATTGCCCACATGTGGCGGCTTATCGTTCAAAGTTGAATGTAAAACCTCCAAAGTTGAATGTAAAACCTTAAAAATTAAACAAATATACCGGAAAAATTACCTCAACCGACCCATAGTATCATGCCAAGGGCGATAGTCTGAACTTGTGCCGATAGATTGAGAGATGAACTGGCGCGTAAGAGCGTTTGCGCAAAGCTGTGAAATAGTTTGTGTTACCAATAATACAGTGTAAAATCTTCTTTGGCAATATTTTTCCGAAAAAACACCAATCCCATGCGATACAAGTCTATGCTAATGCTCACTTCGGGGCGCGCTTTTATCGCTTCCCACGCCTGTTCCATTTCCGCCGACCAGTGAATATCGTCAAAAATGAAAACCGTATCTTCGTGTACTTTGGGCAAGCATTGCTCGAAATACCGCAAGGTCGGTTCTAAGCGATGGTTTCCGTCAAAAAACACCCAATCCAACTGTGGTAGCGTGGCTATGGCTTTGGGCAAAAGTATTTCAAAAGTGCCTTGCCAGCACTGCAAATGGTTTAGGTACATTTTCGAGAAAGTGCTTTGTGCTTGCTGCGCTAAGGCTTCGCTTCCTTCTATGCTTATCATCGGGTAGCGGGTATCGTGCATAAATTGGTACAAACTGCCAATTCCCAAAGAGGTGCCCAATTCCAAACGATATTTCGATTGCATAAACAAGCCCAACCGAAATAACAATTTTCCGTAAGAAGTCGGCAATGCTGCGCGCTTGCAAATATCTTTGATGCGCAAGTCCGTTTGCTTGTTTTGCCTACTGCCTGCGCCAAAGTCTTTTATGGCAAGCGTTTTCGGGTTGTCGAGGTATAGTTTGCGCACATAAGCAATGGCATCGAAGGCGTAGTATTTTCGTTTGTCGTAGAGTACCTCTTGGCAAATTTGATACACAAAAGGCGAGTGAATATACAAATGGGTTTTTCCGCGCAATACGTATTTAAGTGCCGATTTGAAGGAAGTCATTTTGTGCAAATGATTAAATAAAAGGCAACTTTACAATACGCGCCGGAATGGGTTTATTTCTTATGTCAATAAAAATTTCATGGTCCAAAAACGCCTCATCAAGGGCAACAAATCCTAAGCCAATACCTTGATTGAGTACCGGAGAAATGCTGCCGGAACTTACTTCTCCTATTATTGCACCTTTTTTGTTGAGAATATTGTATCCTTGTCGCGGAATACCTTGTTGTGTGAGGGTAAAACCACATAAAATTCGCTCGAATCCGGCTTGTTTTTGCGCCAACATAGGTTCTTTTCCCAAAAAATAGTTTTTTGCCCGCACAATCCAGCCCAAGCCCGCCGCAATAGGATTGGTGGTGTCGCTCAGTTCGTGTCCATACAAGCAATAACCCATTTCCAAGCGCAAAGTATCGCGTGCGCCCAAGCCTGCGGGTTTTATACCTTGCTGGCTGATAGCTTCCCAAATGGCGGGACCGTCTTTTTCATTAAAATAAATTTCAAAACCACCTGCGCCGGTGTAGCCGGTAGCCGAAATAATCACATTTTCGATGCCCGCAAAAGTGCCTACTACAAAATGATAGTAAGGAATGTCGGCAAGATTTACGGAGGTAAGTGTTTGCAGCAATTCGGCAACTTTAGGACCTTGTACCGCCAGCAAGCCCCATTGGTCGGATTGGTTGTGTACGTTGGCATCAAAGCGGTTTTGTTGGAGAATATGTTGGAGGTCTTTTTCGATATTGGCGGCATTTACTACCAGCAAATACTTATTTTCTGCCAGACAATATACCAGCAGGTCGTCCACGGCACCACCTTGTTCGTTGCTGAGGCAGGAGTATTGTACTCTTCCGGGAAAAAGTTTTTCTACATCATTGGTGGTAAGCCATTGCACTAAGTCTTTGGCTTGCGGACCCTCAATAACAAACTCGCCCATGTGCGAAACATCAAACATTCCGGCATTGGTTCTTACCATCATGTGCTCGTCTTGAATACGCTGGTACATAATGGGCATTTCAAAGCCTGCAAATTCACTCATTTTTGCTCCTGCGGCAATATGATAGTCGTAAAAACACGTTTTTTGCGCCATATTTTTTTGCGGCTAAGATACAGTTTTTCTTTCTTTTGAAAAGAAGCAAAAATTGGCTACGGATGTTTCAAATAGCCGTTTTCTTTTTTCTAATACGCAAATTACTTTGTATTAGTTAGTGAAATACTTTGCGCAACTTAGTGCAACAAAAAGAACACAAAGTTTCGCACCATGACGAAGCATCATTTTCTATAACTTTGCCAAAGAATAGCAATAATTTATATCGGCTTTCTTTTGCTCAAATATTCGTTAATCTTCCTTATTTACGTTGTGGTGTTTTACGGCTTCTTCGTCTTTAACCACATAAGGAATTTTTTGCAAAATATATTCCAACGCAGTAATCCGTGCATCGGTTTTTCTATTGGCTTTTATAATTTTCCATTTAACAGATTTTGCGGTGCGTTCAAACATTTTTTCTTTGTAAAAGGTATAAGCGTCCCAGAGTTCAAGGGCTTTGGAGTCCACAGCACTGTATTTCCATTTTTTCAAAGGGTCGTTTATTATTTCTTTAAAACGTTTTTCTTGCTCTTTTTTACTAATGGAAAAATACATTTTTAACAAATAAATGCCGGAATCGAGCATCATTTTTTCAAATTCATTTACCTGACTCATAAAAATTTCGTACTGTTCTTGGGTACAAAAACCATTTACAGGCTCTACAATAGCACGATTGTACCAGCTACGGTCGAAAAAAACGATTTCGCCTTTTTGGGGCAAATGATTTACGTAGCGTTGAAAATACCATTGTCCTATTTCAATTTCATCGGGTTTGGGCAGTGCTACAACTTTGTATTCGCGCGGGTTGAGGTGTTCGGTAATTCTGCGAATAGCTCCTCCTTTTCCGGCAGCGTCTCTCCCTTCAAAAATAATCACTACTTTTTTCCCTTCCGCTACTACCCATTTCTGAAGTTTAAGCAATTCCTCTTGTAGTTTTTCCATACGTTTTTCATATTTCACGTATTTAATGGTTTTTTTTACATCTATTTTATCCTCTAAAAGCAGCCCTTCCAAGCCTCTTTTAGAGTTGATGAGGTTGAGTTCTTTTTCTGATAATTCCATTGTAATATTAAATCTGTTTTATTTTGATAAAAATGGCTTTAGTTGGTTTTATGCGTCAATTTGGGTTATTAGTCTAAAATATCGCTGTACTACGTTGGGGTCGGGCATAATATTTTCGGCGTTTGTGCCTTTTCCATCGTAGCTAAATTGCGACAACAAATATTTTATACTTTCTAAGCGCGCTCTTTTTTTGTTATTCGATTTTACAATAATCCATGGGCTAAATGCATGGTGGGTACGCGAAAACATTTGGTCTTTGTAATAAGTAAACTGCTCCCAAAGTTCTTGTCCTTTTTCATCAACGGGGCTATATTTCCACTTTTTTAAGGGGTTGTCCAAGCGACTCTCGAAACGATTGAGTTGGTCGTCTTTGGAAACAGAAAACCAAAACTTGATAATTTTTGTGCCTGACTCGTAGAGCATATGTTCAAACTCGGGCACCTGTACCATAAAACGCTCGTACTGCACTTGGTCGCAAAAACCCATCACGGGTTCTACCACAGCGCGATTGTACCAACTACGGTCGAAAAAGACCAGTTCTCCGGCATTGGGCAATTCTTTGATGTAGCGATTGAAATACCATTGATTCCGCTCAATTTCGGTAGGTTTGTTCAGGGCTACTATGCGCATAGCGCGCGGATTAAGATGTTCTGCAAATCTTCTAATAGTTCCTCCTTTTCCCGAAGCATCTCTGCCTTCAAACAATACCGCCACTTTTTTCCCGTTGGTTTGAATCCACTTTTGTAAGTCCACCAACTCTGCTTGCAACAATCGCAGTTCTTCTTCGTAGGCATAATTGGCGAGTACTTTTTTAAACATAGGATTCTCGTCTTGATGGGTGCTAAGAAAATCTAATAAGTCGTTTTTTTTGCTAATATCCGTTAAGGTTTTTTCTGTGATATACATGATAAAATAATTTATTTGCACTAAATTTTTAGATTACCGTAAATTTAAAATATCTGTCAATTCTTTCTTATAATTTATATGGTCAATAGATAAAAAGTACCGCAAAATAAAATTTTATACTTGTTTATTGGGTATAGAAAGTATGCTGCTGTATTTTGTGCTGTTTTAGGTATTGGTATGATTTTTATTTATGCGCGCAAAAAGAAATTTCACCTAAAGTTTTAGTTAAAAAATGTAAATTATTTCTAAATATTAAATTAAGGCATTACTTTTAGTACCATAAAATTAAAGTTTGCACTACATTATAAGCACCAAAATATGTCCTTGTCCTTGCCTAAAAAATTGTCGCCCTTGATGCTGATTATTCTGTGTGGCATAGGTGTGTGCATTATTTTGCTGTGCGATTGCCACAAAATTCCTTTTCTACACGAAAAAATTGCCGACCGCTCGTGGTCATTTTTAGATGGCAAAATTGAAATTTACGCCGACTTGTATGCCGCCAATGCTGAGGACGAAACTTTCAGTAATTGGGTTATTTACCACAACGATGTGAAGGAGTTTTCGGACAATAAAGGCTTTTACCTGATTACCGCCAACGGCAAATTTCCGATGGTACGCGCTTTGGAAGATGATTTTGTGGAAATACTCCTTGCCATTCGCTACGAAGAAGGCGACAAGGTGCTGCAACTTATTACCAACGGAAAAATTCTCCGCCGCGAAGATATGTTGCCGCTTTTTAATACATGGGAAGACCTCGACGATGACAATATTCCCGAGTTTGCTACGTATCAGACAGACGAAGTGCCGTATTGTCTTTCCTGCGATTCGGTGTACTATAATCCACTAAAAATTTATGAATTATCGAAAGATGGTATTGTGTTCGACAAAGAAGCTACCCGGCTCTGGATTGAGCAATATTACGGCTGTTTTGAAGGATTTAATCCCCGCAATGATATTTTGGTACAGCTACAAAAACCTGTTTCCCATTCGGTGAAAAAGGATTAATGGCTTCTTGTGTTTATGAATTTTTGCGATTGCGATAGACCAAAAATCCGAACAAAGCAAGAATAAACAATAAAAATGGCCAAATATTGGCAAGCAAAATGAAAAACCAAATAAGATTGTTCCAACCATTTACAAATCCGCGTTTAAATTTCTGCACAAATGCCGGACTATTGGGCATTATTTTATAAAAACTAAGATGCAGCGTAGTATAAGAAACGCGGTTGTCTAAGTATTTAAGTCGCCCTTCGTACGATTCTATATCGGCGCGGAGTTCGCCAATTTGGCGTTCTATTTCCAACATATCGCTTACGGAGTTCGCTTTTTTGAGCAATTCTAAGTAGCGACTTTCGAGTTCTTTTTTCGTTTTGAGGCGTGCGGCTACGTCCAAATAATTTTCGGTGACATCGGTAACTTGAATGTCTTTGCTGTCCAAATTGCCCACACCCTGAAGCACGTCTGCGAGAAAAGCATCGAAGTTTTCGGCGGGAATACGAATTTGCATATTGTTGGTAATGCGCGTGCCGCCGTTGTAGGTTTGGTCGGACGCTACATAAGCCTTGTATTTGCTTACGGCAGCAGCCACTATTTCGCGGCGTTGTTGCATATCGTTGGTTTCAAAGGTGATGTTGCCCTCTTTTACCAGTTTGCGTTCCAAATCAGTTCCGTCTGCTTCGGCATCGGTTGCGGCTGGTTCGTAGGACTCTTCCATTGCAACGGGTGCAGCCTCAGTAGCATCGAACTGCGACTCGCTGCCCGAACAACCCAAAAGATTATAAATAAAACTAAAAATAAAAATGGCGTGAAGGTGGAGGTAGCGCATGATGGTTTTGATTTTTTTTTGTAAAGTAACGCAAAAATGCAAAATGAAGTATAAATTGTTTTGGGGCGTAACTGTCGTGTATTTAATTTTGATAGAGTGCTTGGTTTTTTAGAATATCCTTGCTGAAATTTTTTAGTTAGTCATAAGCACTTATGAACAAAATATCTGTAAAAAATTTTGCTTAAGTACCAATATTTGGTATATTTGAATCAAAATTAAAATTATGGCTAAGAATACTTCGATATTATTGGGAGATTATTTTGACGATTTCATAAATCGACAAATTAAAAGCGGTAAATTTTCTTCGGCAAGTGAGGTCGTGAGAGCGGCTTTGAGAATGTTTGAATTTGAAGAATCTAAAAAAACGGAACTAATAGGGGAATTAAAAAAAGGTGAAAAATCAGGTTTTATGAAAGATTTTAATCGAGAAAACTTCCGTAAAGAGCTTCATCTCAAATACGCTACCGAAAAATGAAATACAAAATAAGCAGTGAAGCAAAAAATGACATTGAAAAAATTTGGCTTTACACATTTGAAAATTGGTCAATGGAACAAGCTGACCGATATTTTGATTTGATAATGGACGAAATTGAATATATTGCGGAAAACCCAAATTCCGGAAAAGATTTTAGCAATATTAGAAAAGGATATTTAAGAACTCAAGTAAAATCTCATTTTATTTTTTATAAAATAAATCAAAAACGAAATGAAATAGAAATAATCAGAGTTTTACACCAAAGAATGGATATTGAAAACAAACTTGGCGATGAGTAAAAATTAAACCCCTCAAAACACCAACTTCGCCACTTTCCCTTTCGGTCCTACCAAAACAAGCGAATGAGCATCTAATGGAGCGATAGCATGAAAAGCATCATCGGAAAAGTGTGTCCAGTGCTGTCCGCCGTCTGTGCTATAATCAATGCCCGAAGTACCACAAGCCACCACAATATTTTCATTCAAAAAAGCTACGCCACTTTTATATCCTTCAGCATTTTGCTGCGGAAGGGCAAAATCAAACCTCCGGCGTTTTTCATTCCACCGAAACAGTACCATATTCCCTTCCGACAGCTTCGGTTCATTAAAATCGCCGCCTACCACAATACCTTTTTGTTGCTCCGCCAAATAGTCAAAACCATTCGCACCAGTCGTTTCTTTGCCTTGTACCAAAGGCAATTTCTGCGCCTTTGTCTTCCCTTTGTAGCGATACAAAAGTCGTGCTGTTTTTCCACCCGAAACAACGATAAAATCTTGTTCGCCAAGAGCCTTAATATTGCTGCCCGAAGCGGCAAAAAAAGCCTCTCCTTCACGCATTTCCAAGCCGGAATGTGTGTTTAGTTGCCAGATATTATCTTTGTTTTCCAACAAATAAAACTGCTTTTTATCCACTGCATCGCCTATGGCTACGCAGTGCTGTGCATTGCAGTCGAGCGCATCTAAAAAAGCTTTTTCGCGCGTGTCGGTATATGCGGTTTGAAACGTTTCGCCACCATCGGAAGTAACAATTATTTCGGCAGCTTGCGTAATTGCCATCACCCAAGCCGCTTTTTCCGAAGTAGCTTCAATATCCCGAAACTCATTTTGTTGGTAGTTGGGCAAGTAGTACCAAGCAAATGTTTGTCCGCCGTTCGTAGTTTTGCCTATCACGCCTTTGGAGCCAGCCAGCCAAAAAATGTTTTCATCTACTACCGAAATTCCCCGAAAGGAAATAGAGTCTTGGACTTGATTTAGTAGCACCAATTTCTGTGCAGAAAGCGAAATTGTACTAAAAAAAATGAGGATAAAAAGTTTCATAGGGTAAAAGTAAGCGAAAATTAGAAAAGTATAAGTTTATGGTGTGCGTATATTCGCTTATCTTTGAAACAAAACAAAAACAGCATCTTTTTTGACACCAAAACAACAAATTCACCGTATAATCTTGTCCGCGAGCTTGTTGCTCTTCTGCATCTTGTCGGTTTGGCAATGTACGCCAAGCAGTTCGGAAAAAGCGCGCAAAAACCAATCTCCTTATCTCAATCACGCCGAAAATGTAGCCTACATAGGCTCAGAACAATGTGCCGCCTGTCATCCAAAGCATTACGAAACCTTTATGCAAACAGGTATGGGGCAATCGTTTTATTTTGCTACGCCCCAAAAAAGCAAAGCCCGTTTTGGAGAACATGCCTTGGTGTACGATACCTTGAACAATATGTACTACAAACCCTATTTCAAAGGCGATTCGATGTACATCAAAGAGTTTCGTTTGGCGGGAAAAGATACAGTGCATCAATTCGATTTGCCTATTCAATACATTATTGGTTCGGGACAGCACACCAATTCGCATATTTATAGTGTAAATGGTTATTTGTACCAAGCTCCCGTCACTTTTTATACCCAAGAAGGCATTTGGGACGTAGCTCCCGGCTTCACTGCTGCTGCCAGTGCGCGCTTCGACCGTATTATTGGCAGCGAATGTATGAATTGCCACAACAGCCATCCTATGCTTAGGGCGGGCAGCGAAAATAAGTTTCACCAAGTACCGCTGGGCATTGGTTGCGAGCGTTGTCATGGTCCGGGCGCATTGCATCAAAAAGAAAAATTGGCAGGAAATATTATCAATACCAGCCAATACATTGATTATACCATTGTAAATCCGCGAAAATTACCACGCCACTTGCAAATGAATGTCTGTCAGCGATGTCATGCACAAGGTGTGAGTGTGTTGCAAGCGGAAAAAGACTTTTTAGATTTTAAGCCCGGTATGCCTTTGGAAGATGTTATGGACATTTATTTGCCGCAGTACAGCGGCGCGCAAACGCAATTTATTATGGCATCGCACGCCGAGCGTTTAGCCAAAAGTGCTTGTTATAAAAATTCCGAAATGACCTGTATTACTTGTCATAATCCACATGTAAGTGTAAAACAAACCTCTGCCGAACACTTTAACACAAAATGTACCCAATGTCACGCCAGTAATACGGAAAATTTTTGCACCGCCTCCGAAAGCGAACGCCAGCAACAAAACAACAACTGTTTTGCTTGTCATATGCCTATGTCCACTGCTATTGATATTCCGCATGTAAAAATTCACGACCATTTTATTCGCCAACCTATTACAGTAGCACAACGCCAAGAAGTGGAGCAGTTTATAGGTTTGCAGTGCGTAAATAATGCCAATCCTTCCGATTTGTCGAAAGCAAAAGCGTATTTGGATTTTTACGAAAAATTTAATCCCTCCCAAAAAGAATTAGTGGATACAGCTATTATATATATCCAAAAACTAAGTATTTCGGAACAAACTCCTTTGTGGGTACATGCGTATTATTTGCAAAACAAATGGGATAGGGTAGTAGAAAAAAGCAAGCATCTGCTGCCGGAAAAAACGCAAGATGCGTGGACGGCTTATCGTATTGGGCAGGCATATTACAACACCAATAATGCGACTACGGCTTTGGTTTGGTTTGAGCGAGCAATAGAAATTTTGCCCTTGCAATTGGATTTTCTCACTAAAAAAGGAGCAACTTTGGCAAAGCTAAACAAATGGAATGAGGCGAAAATTGTTTTTGAGGAAGTGCTAAAAGAAAACCCACAACATGTAGCAGCACTGAGCAATTTAGGTTTTGTGCTACTGAATTTGGGTGATATTGACGAAGCGCGTACTTATTACGAAAAGGCATTACAAATTCGTCCCGACTATACTATGGCACAACTCAACTTGGCGGCTTGGTATATTTTGCAACGCCAAAACGAGAAAGCACTACCGCACCTCAAAAATGTATTGGAAAAAGACCCCAACAATCTTCAGGCAAAAATGATGCTCCGGCAACTGCAAGGTATTTAGTCGCTTTTGCGATGCGCCACATTTGGCATATTTGCCATAAATGCTGTGTTAGGGGAGTTTATATTGTAAACGCTCAAGGTGTCGGGACATTTTTCCAGAATTTGGGCAATGCTAAACTGCAACTGCGGGTGCATTAATTCCGGTGCAATTTCGGCGAGAGGCACCAAGGCAAAACGGCGCACGTGCAAAAAAGGATGCGGCACGCTAAGGCGTTGTGTTTGGATAATTTCTTGGTTGAACAACAAAATATCAATGTCAATACTGCGGTTTCCCCACTTCTCAAATCGCTGTCGCCCCAGCGAGTGTTCTATTTGCAAAATTTGCGAAAGCACTTCGTAAGCCGAGAGTTTGGTTTTTACCTTTAGTGCCTGATTCAAAAAAGGCAATTCGGCGGCATTGCCCCAAGCCTGTGTTTCGTAAATACCCGATTTTTGCGTGATATTGCCTATTTTTTCAAAAATAAACGAAGTAGCTTTTTGAAGCATTTCTATTCTATCACCCAAATTACTACCCAATAACAAATAACACACGTTCATATTAGCGTAGGTTGTAGTTGAAGAAAATCGCTACACAAAATCATCATAAATTAATTAACGATAAAGTGAGGTGTTTGTTTCAGTTGGGAGAATTTATTTTTCACTTAAACAGATAAAAACTCAGCCCACAAGCCAACACACAAACAACGCAACTCGTCAATACATACGCAAAAGCCAAACCATACTGTTGATTTTCCAAAAGGGTGAAGGTTTCTAAACTAAAAGTAGAAAAGGTACTAAAGCCACCACAAAAGCCCGCTGCCAAAAAAAACTGCCACCAAGGCGTATGTCCAAAGTTTTGGCTGGCAAAATAACCACTCACGCCGCCCAGAATAAAACTGCTAAGCAAGTTGGCGAGGAGCGTTTTTATAGGAAATGGGTGGAAATAATACCAACTTAGTTGAGAAATTGCCCAACGGCAAAGACTTCCTAAGCCGCCGCCCAAAAAAATGGCTAAGTAGTTTTCAAATGGCATTTTACAAAAAATAGTTTTCGCTGCAAAGGTAAAGAGCTTTGGGTAGAGTAAATAATTCAGAGTAAATAATTCTTAGACTACTATTTTGAGCATAGTGCACAGGCGCGTATATGTAATATAAGTTACATTATGGTTCAGCATTTCACAGTTACTTTGTACTTTATTTTCAGTAAAATTTAAAATATGTTTAAAATGTTTGGCAATTTATTTAGCAAACCATACACCGACTTAGGTGCAGTTGAGTTTAAAAAAATGTTGGAAGGTACTCCCAATGTTGTTTTGTTGGATGTGCGTACTGCCGCCGAAGTGGCACAAGGAGCCATTAAAGGCAACCGAAATATTGATATTATGAGCGGTAACTTTAATAACAAAATTGATGGGTTGGACAAAGATAAAATTTACTTGATATATTGTCGTAGTGGTGCGCGCTCGGCAAATGCTTGTAGAGTAATGGCATCTAAAGGTTTTAAAAATTTGTATAATCTTTCCGGAGGTTATATGGCTTATCCAAAAGGAAAGTAGTTTTAACGTTTATAGGTAATATGTAACGCAATGGCGCAGAAGCATTTTGTTTTTGCGCCATTTTTTTTGATGAATACTTGTGGTATAAATTACTTATTGTATGGCTAAAATTATTTAAAATAATGATTTCTAAGAGTAAAAAGTGATGTAATATTGTTTTTTATACCAAATGTATTTAATTTTGCACTCGAATAAATAATTAATTTATAAAAATGAAAAACATAAAAAGTACCAATGGTGTAGCGGTGGAAAAATCATTCGAAATGTATCGAATGGAAGATTTTTATCCCGAAAATCAATCTTTAGCCCAATCCAACCGACACGATTTTTACATGATTTTTTATCCTACCGAAGGGAGCGGAAGTCATTTAATAGATTTTAAAAGCTATAAAATAGAACCTCACAAAGTGTTTTTGCTGTATCCGGGACAAGTGCATACTTGGGAAGAATATCAAGATTTAAAAGGTTTTTTGATATTTTTTACGACCGAGTTTTTTACATTTCGCTACAACAACAACAACTTGTTCGAGTTTCCTTATTTTAGTGCTGCTCGCCGCGAGCCTTTTTTGTATGTATCGCACAATGTGCAAGAACGCTTGTTGCGTTTTCTCAATACAATGTTAGCCGAATACCAATCGGATTTGATTGATAAAGACAAAGTGCTTCGCTCGTATGTGAACATTTTGTTGATAGAGTTCAAACGCCTGTATGCTCACGGGCAGCAGGTAAATTACGACAAACACGGACTTACCGTAGTGCGCCATTTTGAACAGTTGATTTCCGAGAATTTTAAAGAAAAACATCAGGTAAAAGATTATGCCGAAATGTTGTTTGTTACGCCCAACTATCTCAATGCTATTTGCAACAAAATAACCAACAAATCGGCGGGAGAATTGGTGCGTACGCGCATAATGCTCGAAGCGAAACGCATGCTTTTGCACGATGACAAAACGGTTACGGAAATAGCGTACGAATTGAGTTTTAAGGATAATTCGTATTTCTGTCGGTTTTTTAGAAAATACGAAGGGCTTTCGCCGGAAACTTTCCGCAAGGAAAATATGATGAATTAGTTTAGGAAGTAGTTGTTGCTTCTACATCGTAGAGAGGGCTTAGTAATTGTTCGAGGCTTTCGTATTGCGCTACGGGCAGTTCAAATGCTACGAGCCAAGCGTCTTTTTCATAGTTTTGCGATTTTATCTGCCCCTCTACTTGTTTTATCAGGCGCATTACTTCGCTGATGCGATGATTGCCAAAACGCAGTGTGGAGTGTATCATCAAAGGCACTTCGATAATGTTGCATTGCTCCAATGCTAATGCTGCTGCTGTTTTGTAGGCGTGTATCAAGCCCGAAGTGCCTAATTTTACACCGCCAAAATAACGCACCACCGTTACCAATGTGTTGGTGAGTTGCAGTGAGTCTATTTGTCCTAAAATGGGTCGTCCGGCAGTTCCCGAAGGTTCGCCGTCATCATTGGCGCGGTACAGGCTTCCGTCAGCCTCCATGCGGTAAGCGTAGCACCAGTGGCGGGCTTTCAAATGCTCACTTTTTATATTTTCCAAAGCTGCTTTCACCGCATCTTCTGTACTTACGGGCTGCGCATACGCTACAAATTTGCTCCCTTTTTCTTTGTATTCGCCTGTGCCTTGTTGCGAAATGGTGTGATAGTGTGTTTGCAAAATTTGGGTTTTTGTTAAGTGTTCAAAAATAAAGTATAAATTATTGCTATCCTCTTTGCGTGAACTTAGCGTTTGTACTATCACGCCAAGACGCAAAGGCGCGGAGATTATCAATTATAAGAACTATAACAAAAGCAATCCGGTATAAATCATTGCTGTTATTTTTTAGCAAAATTATCAAAATCAATACTTGGTTTTTTTTGGGAAGTACTTATTTTGGGGGAAAATACGAAAATAGTAGCGCAAAATAAAAAACACTCCTCCAATCCCGCTACTGCCACGTAATCGCCACAATAGCCAAAACCGCCAGCAATGCGCCCAAACGATTTTGTGGCGTAAGTTTTTCACCAAAGAAAAGATAACCCCCCAAAGTAGCAATCAAAATAATAAGAATATTATTCAGCGGAAAAATGACTGAACTGCCCCAATTAGTGTGTTTTAGGGCTTTTAATAAGAAGAAAATAGAAAAATAATTGGGAATACCCAAAACAATGCCTGCCACGATTTCGCGCATTCCTACACTTGCTTTCCGGCGAATAAGATTGCCCGAGAGGAGTATTAGTCCCAAAACTCCTGCAAAGCCAAAGCTAAATACCAAAAACTTGCTAAAATCACTGTCTTGTAAATAAAAACGGCGGCAGTAATCCACCAAAATTTCGATAAAACCACTTAGTACCAACACCACAAAAGGCAGTTTTAAATGATGCGTGAGATTGCTCCATTCTTCTTTGCTCTTGATAGACACCAAAAACACCGAACAAAGTGCCAAAGAAATACCGAGTATTTTGTACAGGGTAATCGGCTCTTTGTAGGCAACAAAAGCAACCATTACCGGAATTATCATCGACAATTTGCTCGCCACAGACGATGCACCTACGCCTACTTCTTGGGTAGTTTTGGCAATAAGATAAAAGCCTACTACAAACAAAGTTCCCAGCAACAGCGAAAACGGCAACCATTGCGGCGCGGCATCGAAAAGTTGCTGCCCATCGGCAAACAAAAAGAAAATGCCACAAGCCGCCGCCACAAAATAATTGATGACAATAGCCGGAAAACGCTGCACATTGTTTTTGCCCATCAGCGTAAAAATCCAGTACAAACTACAAGCACAAAGCGTTGATAATAAGATATATACCATAAAGCAATAAGATGCCTACTTTAAAGAATCGTTGTAAAAATATTCAATGCGATTATCGAGGAGGCGATTTGTTTTTTGCGCCCGCAGCGATAATTTGGGTGCAAAAATACCTTTTTCCCAGTAAGTATTTTCGGCAATTATTATGCGCGCTTCGTTCCATGAATTGGCATTTATAAAAGCTTGCAATGTTTTTGCGCCGCCTTCTATCAGCACCGATTGAATATTTTTTTGTTGCAGTATTGCCAAAATATTTTGTGGCGAAAAATCTTCGGTATAAACCTGTTCGGCATGCGGATAAGCGCGTGTGTGTGGCGGACATACGACTAAGGTGTGTGTGTCGGCGGCGAATACGGCGGCAGTTTCTGCTAAGTTGCCGTGTGTATCAATAAGCACTTTTGTAGGTTGGTTGCCGTACCAATAGCGGTTGGTAAGTTGCGGATTATCTGCCAAAACAGTATTTCCACCCACCAAAATCGCCTGTTCTTCACTGCGCCAGCGATGTACCAATCGTCTGCTCAAAGCATTGCTTATCCAATATGCTTGAGGTGTTTCGGGTGCAAAAAATCCGTTGGCTGTCTGCGCCCACTTTAGCACCACATAGGGCAGTTGGTTTTTTATGGCACAAAAAAAACGTTTGTTCAGGGTTTCACATTCTCTTTGTAGCACCCCAAATTTTACCTGAACGCCTCCTTGCAACAATTTTTTCAAACCTTTTCCGGCAACCAAAGGATAAGGGTCTAAAGTACCGATTATCACTTTGCCGATACCGCTTTGCACCAACATATCGGCGCAGGGTGCTGTGCGTCCGAAATGGGCGCAAGGCTCTAAGGTAACGTACATTTGTGCTTGTGGCAACAAAGCAATTGCATTGGGAGCTAAGTTGTTCATGGCAGCTACTTCGGCGTGTTCGGTGCCGGCTTTTTTGTGCCAGCCTTCGGCAAGTAGTTCGTTGTTGTGTACAATTACAGCCCCCACCATTGGATTCGGAAAAGTGTTGCCTGCTGCCCTTTGGGCAATATCAAGGCAACGCTGCATCCAAAAATTATCGTTGTTTTGCATATCCACAATATTGTTTTGCGGGGTAAGATAATAGATTTTGGTATATTGAATGACTATTTTCAATTACCTAATAGGGCTACTTTTCGATGAAATATTTACATGTACAACATAGTTCAAAACATGCTTTTCATTTTTTTAGCAAAATAATAAAATGTACATTTGTGAAAAAAGCATGTCAGACGTATCAACTATTCGCCGATGGATAAAAATAGGCGAGGGAACGCAACTCGATTTTAAAAGCAGTATCAATTCTCCCGAAAAAATAGCCCGAAATATAGTCGCTTTTGCCAATAGTCGCGGTGGCGTGTTGGTAGTGGGCGTAGAAGATAAGGGTTTTGTGAGTGGTGTGGAAATAGAAGGAGAGAAGTATATTTTAGAAAAAACGGCAAAAGAATATTGTTCGCCGGCTATTCCATTGCGGTTTAGGGTGTATCCGTATATGGACAAGCAGGTATTGAGCGTACACATAGCCGAGAGTATGTACAAGCCGCACAAGGTTGTTTCTCCCAAAAACGATACTGCCAAAATATATATCCGCTTGGGCGATAAATGTGTGGAGCCGCCTTCGTTTATACGCAATTTGTTTGAAAAAAATGAACTTAATCCCACTACTCGCACCACAGAATATTACCATAGTATGCAAAAAGTAATTACTTTTTTGCGACAGCATGGGCAAATAAATGTTGCAGAATGTATTGAATTGCTCTATGTAAGTGAGCGCAATGCAGAACGCTTACTGGTAGATTTTAGTTTAGAAGGAAAAATAAAACCGCGCGGGCAGGACTTGGTGCAAGGATTTGTGCTTTGTGGAAGCTAAGGCAACAAATATTGGCGTACTTTTGCAGCTATGAAAAAATATACGAAACGACCTAAAGAAAAACAACTGCTTATAGGCAGACAACCCTTGCTCGAAGCCTTGCGTGAAGCAGTGCCTATTGAAAAAATATGGATAAAACGGAGTCTTGTACGCGAGAATTTGCAGGAGGTATTTGCTTTGGCACAGCAGCAAAATATTCCGGTGCAGGAAGTGCCTATCGAAAAACTCCATTCGCTGACGGATAAAAATCATCAAGGCATTATTGCATGGATAAGTGCAGTGCCGTATCAAAACTTGGAAGATATATTGTCGCAAGTATATGATACGGGCGAAATACCACTTTTTTTGTTGCTCGATGGCATTACCGATGTGCGCAATGTAGGAGCTATTGCCCGCTCGGCTTTGTGTTTTGGGGCGCAGGCAATGATAGTGCCACAGAAAGGAAGTGCTGCCCTCAACGAAGATGCGCTAAAAACTTCGGCAGGTGCTTTGCTAAAAATACCGGTGTGCCGAGCGGTGTCGTTGCGGCAGGCGATAAGTTATTTGCAGGACAATGGCTTGCAAATAGTAGCTGCCGATGCTTCGGGCGAAGTGCTGTTGTCGCAGGCGGATTTGCGTATTCCTACTGCCATTGTGTTGGGCGACGAAGGAAGTGGCGTAGATGCGGCGCATTTGCAAACAGCCGATGTGGTGGTACAAATTCCGATGCGGGAGGATTTCGATTCGCTGAATGTATCGGTAGCGGCGGGTGTGCTGTTGTACGAGGCAGCGCAGCAGCGAACAAGGGGCTAATGTTTGGGGGATTAATAGAATAAAAGATGCCTTTATCAAAAGCATTTTTGCAATAATAAAATAAAAAAACTGTGTCTTTCCGACCACAAGTAGGAAACGCAAAAGAGCGAGTAGTGCAAGTTGCCTTACTGTGTATCGGGAAGATAAAACTCCTTTTATAACTTATGAATAACTTGCGAACCTATATCAAAGTTAAACTTGACATGTTTCCAAAACATGTCAGGTTTTTGTTTTTATGAAAGTAAGTGCCTTTCCGACCGTTAAGGGAGAAAACTTAAAAATGTGTGTGGCGTGAGTTGTCTTGCTGCATATTGGGAAGGCAAATGAATGTTTTTTACTATCAAATAGGTTGCGAACCTATACCAAATAGGTTTGAAACCTATATTAAATAGGTTGGGGAACCTATATCAAATAGGTCTGGAACGTATATCAAATAGGTTGGGGAACGTATATCAAATAGGTTGGGGAACGTATATCAAATAGGTTGGGGAACGTATATCAAATAGGTCTGGAACGTATATCAAATAGGTTAGGGAACGTATATCAAATAGGTTTGGAACGTATATCAAATAGGTTTGGAACCTATATCAAATAGGTTTGGAACCTATATCAAATAGGTTTGGAACCTATATCAACACTACTTTGGCAAGTACGCTAATAAAAAACAACGGTCTTTGCTACGCACAAAACCTGACATATTTTTAAAATATGTCAGGTTTAAACCCATATATTTCGTGTCTTTCCGAGCGCGAGAGAGGAAACGCAAAAGAGTATGTATCTTGAGATCCCTCACTGTGTTTCGGGATGACAAATGAGCGTTTTACCTATACCAATACTACTTTGACAAGTACGCTAATAAAAAACAACAATCTTTGCTACGCACAAAACCTGACATATTTTTAAAATATGTCAGGTTTGAACCCATATATTTCGTGTCTTTCCGACCGCAAGGGAGGAAACTCAAATGTGCGTGAGGCGTGAGTTCCCTCGCTGCGTTTCGGGATGACAAATAAGCGTTTTACCTATATCAAATAGGTTAGGAGCCGATATCAACACTACTTTGGCAAATAAGCAAATAAAAAACAGCGGTCTTTTCTCTGTACAAAACCTGTTTTCCAAACCTGCCATAATTATAAAACAAATCTGCTTTTAGGTTAAAAGAAAAATAAATAAAAACTAAAAATTGTATCTTTGATGCCCATATAGTTTTTGAAAAAATTAGGACAACAAAAGGAAAAATGGCACAATCTATCGAACCCAATATTGCAGACCTTGCCAATGGCTGGCTTAAATCGTACAAATTGCCCTACAAATTGGAGCAAGAATCTATTAATACAGAAATAGATAAGGCATTGGACGATTATTTCTCTAAAAACGGTGGTGCAGGTGGCAACAGACCCGATGCAAAGCTATTGCTACAAGACAAAAATTTACATTATTATCCTATACTCATTGAGTACAAAGGCTACAAAGATAAGCTCCTAAAACTCGATAGCAACGGACAGCTTGAAAACAGAACCACCAAAAACGAACCTAACTACAAAAACATCAACTCCTTTGCCGTAAATGGTGCAGTACATTATGCCAATGCTATTCTCCACCATACCAGCTTTGCCGATATTATTGCTATTGGAATGACGGGCTACAAAGACGAAGCAGGAAATATACAACACCAAATAGGCGTGTATTATGTAGCTAAAAGCAATTTTGGTGTAGGGCAAAAAGTGGGAGAGTTTACCGATTTTTCTTTTCTAAAAAAAGAAAACTTCGATGCTTTTATGGCACAAGTAAAAGCACTGAGCCTTACACAAGAAGAACTGGATAAGCTAAAAGAACAACGAGAAAAAGAGATAGATACCAGCCTTGTAAGACTCAATAATGATATTTATCAAAACGAAAAAGGTCTGGGCGAAAACGACCGTGTATATCTTGTAGCTGCTTCTATTATCGCCACACTGGGTGTCCCCAATAAAGTACCTGTATTAGACAAAAGTGAGCTAAAATCGCAAACCTACCTTGGCGGCAGAGACGGAGATATTCTTATGAATAGAATTACGGCTTTTCTGAATGAAAAAGAACTTCCGCAAGAAAAGAAAGACCTCATAATAAGAACCTTATCCAATACCTTATTGACCGACAACATCAATAAAGTAGAAAATGGCGAAAGCCAACTCAAAAGGGTGTTTGCCAAAATTATAGACGACCTGGGCATTTACTACAAAATAGGCTTAACCACCGACTTCACCGGAAAACTCTTTAACGAAATGTATGGCTGGCTCGGTTTCACCCAAGATAAGCTAAACGACGTAGTGCTTACGCCCTCCTATATTGCCACCCTTTTGGTAAGGCTGGCGCGCGTAACCAAAGACTCCTATGTGTGGGACTTTGCCGCAGGCTCGGCGGGTTTGCTGGTAGCGGCTATGAACGAAATGCTCAATGATGCCAAAAATACCCTCCATTCGCCCGAAGCACTTATGCAAAAGGAAATACACATAAAAGCCAAACAACTGCTTGGCTTAGAGTTGCTCTCCAGCGTATATATGCTTGCCATTCTCAATATGATACTCATGGGCGATGGCAGCTCTAATATTCTCAACAAAGACTCCCTAAAAGATTTCGATGGAAACTACGGCTTTGGCAAAACCGACAGCCATTTCCCCGCCGATACTTTTGTACTCAATCCGCCCTATTCTGCCAGCGGCAACGGCATGAACTTTGTAGAAAAAGCCCTCAGTATGATGCAGCACGGCTACGCCGCCATCATTATCCAAAACTCCGCCGGCTCCGGCAAAGCCAAAGACTACAACAAGCGCATACTCCAAAAAAACACCCTCCTGGCAAGTATCAAAATGCCCATAGACCTTTTTATTGGCAAATCGAGCGTACAAACCAGCATATATGTGTTTAAAGTAGGCGAAAAACACCACCCCAGCCAAATGGTGAAATTTATAGATTTCTCCAACGACGGCTACACCCGCACCAACCGCAAAAAAGCCAGCAACAACCTCAAAGACACCGACCGCGCCAAAGAACGCTACGAAGAACTCGTAAACCTGGTACACTTTGGCAAAAGCAAGCTCAATATATTTACCGAAACCCAATACTACGAAAACACCATAGACCCCCAAAACGGTGCCGACTGGAACCAAACCGCCCCCATAGACACTACGCCCACCCTACAAGATTTTAAAAAAACCGTAAGCGACTACCTCGCTTGGGAAGTGAGCAACCTTCTAAAACAACAAGGCGAAAGCCCGGGAAAGTAGATACCCCACTCAGCGAAAAATTGCAAAGGGTTGAGTGGGGAGAATTTAGAATTGGCGATTTGTTTGAGATAAATCCAACAAAGTATTATCGATTACGGAATGAAGAAATAATTTCTAAAAGTGGAGAAGTACCATTAATTTCAAATTCTTCTACCAACAATGGCGTAATGGGTTTTTCTAATTTGGAAGCAAATAATGAAGGAAATTCAATAACTTGTTCTGATACAACAATAGGGGCAGATACAATGTTTTACCAAGAAAAGGATTTTATTGGGTATTCGCATATACAACATTTGGTGCCAAAAATTAAACCATTTAACAAAGCTATAGCAAGTATAATTATTTCTGCATGTAGGGTATCAACTTCGAATAGTAAGTATGATTATGGAAATAAATTTAATCGCAAAGCAATGAATAATACCAAAATCCACCTCCCCACCACCCAAAACGGCGAAATAGATTTCGAATTCATGGAAAATTTTATAGCGGAGCTGGAAGCGGAGCGTGTGGCAAAATTAGAAAACTATTTAGTAGAAAATGGCTTTACAGATTATGTTTTAACAGATGAAGAAAAAGCTATATTAGAAGCATTTAGAAATGATAAAATATTGCGGGGGGGGGGTGAACTAATTGATAATCAGCAATTTATAAATATTGAATGGGATTGGTTTAATCTTGAAAAACTATTTGGAAAATCTACGCGCGGTAGGCGTTTGAAAAGTGATGATAGAGTTTCGGGAAGTTTACCTTTTGTAACAGCAGGAGAAACAGATGAAGGTATTTCGGCATTTATTGGCAATGATGTTGTTGTATTTTCGGAAAATACTACCACCATCGATATGTTTGGCTCTGCCAAATACCGAAACTATAAATATGGCGGAGACGACCACATTGCCGTAGTACATACAGAGCATTTACCAAAATTTGCTGCCATTTTTGTCACCACTGCTATACACAAATCATCTTATACCGGACAATTCCATTATGGTAGAAACTTTTATGCAAAAGATGCCGATGAGTTAAGCATTTCATTACCGGTAAAAAATAATGTACCAGACTACGAAACTATGGAAACCCTAATTTCCGCCATTCAAAAGCTGGTAATAAAAGAAGTAGTACACTACGCCGATAGCAAAATAGCCGCCACCAAAACACTCATCAACAAAAAAACATAGCCTACCGCCAGCTACTCCATAAGTCCCCCAAGCACCATTCAATAGCTGTGCAGGCACTATTGGTAAGTGCTTGCTATCCTTATTATAGGCTGCTACTACTCCTACCATAAGCCCATTTGCTACATTTTGTGTCAAAAAAATGTTAAAATAATAATTTTTTTTACTACTATCGCAATAAGCTATACCTATTTGCAGTTATGGTATAGAACCATAAAAAATTATAATATGCCGTTCAGTAATTTAATTGAGATGCATTTTTCGGAAGCCGAAAAAGCACAAGTGAATGAGAGCATTCGCAGCATTTTGGAAATTGTAGCCCGCTACAGCCACAACCTCTCGCCCGAAGAGCGAACCAAGTACGGGAGTATCCACGAAAAAAACAAACTGTTTGTGGAAAAGGTTATTTCGTACCACAAAACACAGCCGCACCTGAGCAGCAACGATGTACAATGGGAAGAAATGCTACAAGACTGGAGCGACCGACAGTTTTTGGAAGAACTGGTACGCATGCTACGGGAAGTATCGGAGCAGGCAAACGATGCCCGTATATTGCACGACTACGACCTGTACAACAATGCACTAACCGACTACGACTACGTGAAGTACAAACGCCAAACCGACCGTGGCGGCGGCTTCGACACCAAGTACAACGACCTGCGGCAGTTTATGCCCAAAGGAAACACTGCGCCTCGTACTGAAGGCGATGGCACAAGCGAACCCGCACCCGATACCGCCGAAAGCACAGACGGAGCTATTTAGTAGGTTCTAAATTACGGTACTAAACATCACACCAAACCTGATATGTTTCCAAAACATGTCAGGTTTTTGTTTTTAGGGAATACAAATGAGTTTCGTCAAACCTGTCAGGCTTAATGTAAATAATTTTTAAAATAAATTTTGATAAATAAATAATAAATGATAAATTTGGCAAACAAAGGGAAAAAGCCGTAACAATTTGGCAAGGAAAAGCGAATTTATTAAGAACAGGCTTTAAATACGACATATAAAAACAACATTTCGCAGGGACGCGAAATATTTATACATAAAAGGGAGTAAATAGAAATTTTAAACAACAACTTAAACAGAGAATTGTATGAAAACACCCATTTACCTACAAAAAATACATTGGTTTATGCTTCTGTTGGGAAGTATGATGCTATGCCAATCTGCCCGTGTACTTGCCTCAGACAAAGCAAACACCAAGAAAATAGTTGTCATCGCCACAGACGATTACCTACCTGCCGTAGCTTTTGGCGAAACGGTAACGGTTCTCTCCTCCATACTACTCAGCAATGATGTAGGTACGGGCTTACAACTACAAAGCGTATGCCCCGAATCGGTAAACGGCGGCACTATTGTAAACAACGGCAACGGTACTTACACTTACTATCCTCCTGCGGGTGTAAATTTTCTTGCTACGGATAGCTTTTGCTATACCATAATAGACACAAATAGCGATACGGCTACGGCTAATGTGGTTTTGACATTTACCGGAGAAGAAATACAAGACCCAATGTTTGATTCTGATATAATATGCCATTTTTGCAATGAAAATGAATACATCCTAAGCATAGGGCATTATAATTTGATAATAGCTGTTGTAGGTACTTGTCCGCAAGGATATTCTTGGATAAATAATTTAAATACGGCAGAAAGCGGAGAAATAGTAATGGATGAATCTTTGGGAGTAGGTTATCTTTCTTTGGAATTTATGTATCAGTATTTTGTGGGCGAATATAGTATTTCCATAATAGATAATTGCACGCAAGAAACCTATCTCATTGAAGATGAATATGTGCAATGTGCTATTTTAGAAGGGCCGGGTATAAATCATTTAACACAATATGCAACGTATGGAGAACCCATAAATATTAATGCAGAAACCTTATATCAATCGAATTTTGGGGATTTTTACCCGTCAGATATAGATTTTATTTATTGTGAAACATCGGAAAATGGCGGTACTTTTACCGAGAATGGCGATGGAACTTTTACGTATATTCCTCCTGTTGGCGTAGCATCATTATCGAATGATATTGTTTGCTTAACAATGGATTATGGTGGTGGTAGTGGATACCAAACATATTTAGAACTGGTTTTTACAAATGTGCAAGACCCTCAGTTTGACATAAATATGCAATGTTGCGGTTATTTAGAAGAAGATGAAGTATATGTAGGCTTTGACGTAAAAGGTGTATGCGAGGAGGGTTATACTTGGATAAATAATAATAATCCGACCGAAAGTGGGCAAGTTTTTGTTATGTACGAAAATTATGATGATGTGGGATTTATAGTAAACAAAACCGAAGGCTACAATCTCACCTTCACCAACAACTGCACCGGCGAAATAGTCACCATTTCCGGCGAGGCGGACTGTCCAAATATTATACCTATAGCTGCCACAGACGACCCACAAACGGCTACCGAATACGGTACTCCTGTCACGATAGTAGGCGAAACCTTATTGTTAAACGACACAGGCGATGGCATACAACTACAAAGCGTATGCCCCGAATCCGAAAACGGTGGCACTATTGTAAACAACGGCGACGGCACGTACACTTACTATCCTCCTGCGGGTGTAAATTTTCTTGCTACGGATAGTTTTTGCTATACCATAATAGACACAAATAGCGATACGGCTACGGCGGAGGTGGTTTTGACATTTACCGGAGAAGAAATACAAGATCCGATACTTGCGGCATCAACAGAATGTATTAATTGTGACGATTTTCTCTTTCGCTTATTTAATTTGACTATAACGGTATTAGGTAATTGTGAACAAGGTTACACTTGGGTGAATAATCTTAATCCGAATCAAGGAGGGGATGTAACGTATGATGCTTTATCAGGAGTAGGAGTTATTTATTTGACTAATTTGCCCTCAGATAATGGAAATGGGTATGATATAACTGTAATTAATGAATGTACCGGAGAAACGGCTACTGTGGCAAGTATGGTGGATTGTGTTTATGATTTGTTTTTTTGGCCTGGTTTTATTCCGTTAGGGGTAAATTATTCAACACAAATTGTTATTACACAAGATATGATAAATGAGTTTACCTATAATTTTTTCGGATTTTCATATAATTATGAAAACGTAGAGTTTTGTAATGTTTCTGAAAATAGTGGCACGTTTGCAGATAATGGCGATGGTACGTATCTCTACACAGCACCTGTGGGCGTAGATTCGCTTTTATCGGATATAATTTGTGTGAGTATTTATAATGAGCAGAATAACTATACGGAGGAAACCTATTTGGAATTAATCTTTGCAGATATTCAAGACCCACAATTTGAAACGAATCTACTTTGTTGTAGTAGTGGCGATATATTTGCTCACTTTTTAATAAAAGGTGTCTGTGAAGAGGGTTATACTTGGGTAAATAATAATGATACAACACAAGGAGGAATGATATATTGTTATATTGTGTGTTTGGAAAATTTAATCTTTCAAATAGATGAAACCACAGGCTACAACTACACCTTCACCAACAACTGCACCGGCGAAAGTGTCACCATTTCCGGCGAGGCGGACTGCGGCTACAACACCATAAACATTCCCATAGAAGCCCTCGACGACCCACAGCCTCCCGTTGCTTACGGCAATCCTATCACCATTACCATCGCCTACTTGGCATACAACGACTACGGCGATGGACCTGTGGTACAATCCTTGTGCAGCGAATCGGCAAACGGCGGTACAATAATAGACAATGGCGATGGAACAGCCACTTACTATCCACCAACGGAAGTGAGCTATTTGCCCACCGATAGTTTTTGTTATGAAATGACGGACGCTACCGGACAAACAGATATGGCAAATGTAATTTTTAATTTTACAGAAAACCAGTCGATAGACCCAATATTGGAAGCAACGCAAGAGTGTGGATGGGAAGAGTCGGGTAATAATATAACGCCTAGTGGACTCTATAATTTATACATAACCGTGCTGGGCGATTGTGATGAAGGTTATACTTGGGTAAATAACTATACGCCATCGCAAGGTGGTGAGGTATTTTACAATGCACTAATTGACGTTGGTGTAATAGTTTATTATGGTGCATCTTCCCCATTTTCAAATGGTTATAGTTTTTCGGTTATTAATAATTGCACGGGTGAAATAGCTGTGCTGGAAGATGTGGATGCTTGTAGAAAAATTTGCACACCTTACTCCATAGACGATATCGCCTATTCGGCAAAATATGAGGAGGCAATAATATTGAGTGAAGAAATACTGCGGAATAGTGCTTTGCCCGGCAAATTATGGGAAAAATATAGTAGAATGGAACTCTGCGAAGTATCGGAAAACGGCGGTAAAATCATACAAAGCGAACACGGAACGTACATTTACAATCCGCCATCGGGAGAAACATTGGTTTCGGATAAAATATGTGCCACGCTTTATAATGAACACAACGAATCGGAAGAGACGTACATAGACCTAAAATTTTTAGACCAACAAGACCCGCAACTCAGTATTTCCACCGACTGTAGCCATTCCGCCGAAACCTACGATGTAATAATAGGGCTATTGGGCGAATGTGAAGAAGGCTACACTTGGACGAACAACAAAGGTGCAAACACTGGCGGACAATGTAAAATAGCCCGCAACACACCTTTGAAACTCACCTTTTTAAAAGAAAACGATTACAATCTCACCTTCACCAACAACTGCACCGGCGAAAGTGTCACCATTTCCGGCGAAGCGGAATGTGCAATATATACGACCATTGATGCCATAGACGATAGGCAAGATGCCGTTGAATACGGCAATCCTATCACGATAGTAGGCGAAACCTTATTGTTAAATGATTTTGGCGATAGCATTAGCCTGCAATCGGTTTGCATCGAATCCGAAAACGGCGGTACTGTTATAAACAACGGCGATGGCACTTATACGTACAATCCTCCGGCGGATACAGCATTTTTAGCAACCGACAACTTCTGTTACACCATTGTAGATGCGAATGGCGATACCGCTACGGCAAATGTGATATTTTACTTTTACAATAACCCGCAAGATGACCCTACCTTAATGCTTACTACCCATTGCCAAGTTTATGATGAAGGCGTATCTAATGGCTATTTCGATTTACTTATAACGATATTCGGTAAATGTATGGAAGGCTATACTTGGGTTAGCAATGACCCAACCCAAGCTTATAGCGGAGAAATACAATTGGATTCTCTTACTAAAGTAGCTTACCTACAATTAGTGCTACCCTCCGATAATGAGCGAGGTTACGATATTACGATTACCAGCAAATGTACGGGTATCTCACAAAATCTATCGCAATGGGTCTATTGTTCATCATTTATTTGTTCTCTGCCTATATGTAATATTTTTGATGGAAGAGTATTAGCGCAAGGAAATGAATTGACGTGGAGATACTTTATTGTAAACGAAGATATCGCGTATTTTACCTTGGCGCGCGCTATAGATGGGGTGACTTTTGAACCTATAGGAAAAATAATGCCCGATCTAACAAATTCTACGGAATATGTCTTTTTAGACCAAGATGCACCGGAAGGTGTAAGTTATTACCGCTTGTCGTGGACAGATACGAGTGGCGTGGAGGATAAGTATAATATAATACCAACCTTGACAAGAGACAAAGCCAGCACAGATGCAATTTGTGTATATCCCAATCCAACAAAGGAAACACTATACCTCGACTATGCCAGCAAAACAACCGCCGAATCATCCTTGAAAATATACGACATTTGGGGTAGGGTAGTGCTGGAAAAATCTTTGGCAACGTATGCAGGGTTCAACCAAGAACAACTAAACATTGCAGATTTTGCGCCCGGCACTTATTTTTTAGTATTGATTGACGGCGATAAGAAAACGAGTACAAAATTTATCAAGAAATAGCAACTAATACTAAAATCGAATAGCTATTGCGTATTAAAAAAGGAAAAAAGTGTCGTTTCTTTTGCTTCGTTTTCTTTGGACAAGCAAAGAAAATGAAGAAGTCCCCAAGCATAGTTTTGCCCCCAAAGTTTCGGAGTAGATACTTACCCTTAATAATACCAAAACCAATACGCAACTTTCATACTATTTTGGTATAATTTTATACCGGAATTTTTTTAGAGTACAACTCTCCGCGCCTTTGCGCCTTGGCGTGATAATAAAAACCAAGTCCACGCAAAGCCGCAGAGAGAATAGCAATAATTTATACCGGAATTTTTTTAGAGTACAACTCTCCGCGCCTTTGCGCCTTGGCGTGATAATAAAAACTAAGTCCACGCAAAGCCGCAGAGTAATAATTTATGCTCAATTTTTTTTGAACGCTTACTTCGTATTACATTTGCCCTAAACTTTTCCCGCATGTACACAAGTATAAAGTCGAAGCCCGAAGTGCATATTTTTAGCAGTGTTTTGTTCCAAACCAACACTACTTTGCTTGTTTTTCCTACGCAACTTCTATTAGTCGATCCGAACTATACACCCCAAGAACTTGCCGACATAGCTGCATTTATCCAACAAAATTTTCCCGATAAAAAGATTAATTTGTTCTTCACCCATTCCGATTACGACCACGTAGTGGGTTATGGTATTTTCCAAAATGCGGCGCATGGCATAATGTCGGCACCAATGGCAGCCTTGCCCTCCGAGCGAAAAAAAGATATTTTGCAAGAAATAAAAATCACCGATGCCACTTGGTACATAGAACGCTCGCCCGAAACCCTCATTTTCCCCCCAAAAGATATCGTTATCGAAAAAGACGGTCAGTTGTGGGAAATAGACGGCTATCAAGTTCGGTTTTATTTTGCGCCCGGACACACTGCCGACGGATTAGTTTGCTTTGTCAATGATATTTGCATTTGCGGCGATTATTTGTGTGATACCGAATTTCCTTTTATTTACCACAGTTTTGAAGCCTACCGCAACACTTTGCAAAAATTGTCGCAACTCTTTAAACAGTACGATACGCGTATTTTGCTGAGTGGACATGGAAAAGTAGCTGCCAAGAGCGCGGAAATAGAACATCGTTTATTGCTTGCCAATCAGTATTTAGAAGATATTGAAAAAGAGGTAATTAGCGGTATTCCGTTAGATGAAAACTACTTGCAAAAACAATATCCTTTTTGGTGGGGAATAAAAAAATTCCATCACGAAAATTTAGCTTTATTGCGAAAAGAAAAGTCGGGCGGCAGCTAAGTTTTTTCAGATAAAAAATGTACAATTTCTGCTGCTGCACGTTCCGAAGCACCTTCGCCACCCAAAGATTTTGCTATTTGCTCGTAGTCGGCAAGCATTTGTGTTCTTACGGAAGCATTGTACAATAAGTTGTAAAGAGATTTTTGCAAATTTTCGCGCGTAAAATTTTCCTGAATCAACTCTTCCACCACCGCTCGGTCGGCAATAAGATTTACTAATGAAATGTAGCGAACATTTACCAACTGTTTGCCAATCCAAAACGAAATAGGGCTGCTTTTATACACTACCACTTGCGGCACTTTCCAGAGCGCGGTTTCCAAAGTTGCCGTACCCGAACCCACCAAAGCTGCATCGGCATGTTGCAAAATGTTGTACGTATCGTTGTAAATGCGCTTCACCGAAGTCGGAATTTCAAATTCGGTAAAAAAGGCATCATCTAAGGAAGGAGCCGCTGCCAACACAAACTGACAGTCCGAAAACTGCGGAATAACTTCCAACAACACAGGCAATATTTTTCGCACCTCTTGCTTGCGACTTCCGGGCAGTAAGGCAACTAATTTTTTAGCCGTATCAAGTTGATATTTTTCGTAAAAATTATTTTCTCCCCGAAATTTTTTGATAGCATCTAAAAGTGGATGACCCACAAAATCTACCTCCATTTGGTATTTTTTATAAAAATCTTTTTCAAAAGGCAAAATTACCAACATTTTGTCCACGCTTTTTTTGATGTCTTTGGCGCGCGAAGCATGCCAAGCCCATATTTGCGGCGAAATGTAATAAATAACCCGAATGCCCTCTTTTTTCAAATGCTTTGCCATACGCAAATTAAAACCCGGATAATCCACCAAAATCACGGCATCGGGTTTGTATTGAGCAATATCTTCTTTGCAAAAGCGAAAATTGCGCAAAATAGTACGCAAATTAAGCAATACTTCCACAAAGCCCATAAACGCCAAGTCGCGATAATGCTTTACAATAGTAGCTCCCGCCGCTTGCATCAAGTCGCCGCCCCACGCCCGAAATTCTGCTTGTGGGTCTTTTCCTTTAAGCGCGTAAATAAGATTTGACGCATGCAAATCGCCCGAAGCCTCGCCTGCAATGATGTAATACTTCATAAAAAAATGCTTTGATAAGCCGCGCAAAAATAACGTCTAAAAATGGTTTTTGCTTGTTTAGGAAAAGAAACCATCTCTGAAATAAAACAAAATACCAAACGCCCCAATTACCGTAATAATCATCACAATACGCGCAGCTTCGTATCGCTTGCGGGCATACAGAAAACGCAACGGAAGCGTATTTGCCAACAGGCTGAGAATACAAATAAATCGCAACGAAAAGCCACTTATCTCATCGTGATACCAATGGACTAAAAGGGAATTAAGCCCTGAAAAAATAAAATAAGCAATAAAAGGCGTACAAAGTCCGATAATTAAGCCTGAAATGGTTTCATTGCGCATAAAAACAGTTTTTTAGGTAAATTTAAACTTATTCGCTCAGGTCTTCCCACGATTCTTTAAGGAGGCTAATGTCGCTGTAAGAAGTGAGGTCGTACTGAATGGGTACAATACTTACGTAGCCTTCGTGCAAAGAGTTCCAGTCGGCATCGTTGTGCGTATCGCGCGCGATGAAATTTCCGGTAAGCCAGTAATATTTTCGCCCTTGCGGGTCGGTGCGCTCATCAAAACGTTCTTCCCATTTGGCATTAGCCTGATGGCATATTTTCATGCCCTTAATTTTTTCCATCGGCAAGTCGGGAATATTCACATTGAGCAGCGCACTCTGTGGGAAACCATTTTCCAAGCAGTTGTCAATTATTTTTTCGGCATAATACTTACAAGCACGCAGGTCGGCGTGGTGACTATAGTTCAAAAACGAAAATCCGATAGCGTTTATGCCTTCAATAGCTGCTTCCATCGCCGCCGACATAGTGCCGGAATAAATAACATTGATAGCAGCATTAGAACCATGATTGATACCGCTCAAACAAAGGTCGGGGCGGCGGTGTAACACTTTGTCCACGGCTAATTTCACACAATCAACGGGCGTTCCCGAACACTCGTAGGCTTTGCTCACTTTGTCGCCAAAAATATCTACCTCCGAAAGGCGCAAGGGCTGACTAATGGTAATCGCATGTCCCATTGCCGATTGAGGTTTGTCGGGAGCTACTACATATACTTCGCCAAACTTTGCCGCCACTTCTACTAAAGCGCGAATCCCTTGCGAAACGATTCCATCATCGTTGGTTACGAGAATGATAGGGCGATTTTTTTCCATGATGTTGTTTTAGGTGTTTTGCAAAAAATACGCTACAAAAATGGTATTAATTTGTGAGAAAGCGAAAAAGTGCTTCATAAGTTTACTTTAAACAAAGAAAATAGATTCATCAAAATAGATTTCAACAGCCTTTCAGAAAGTGATAAGCGGATGTATTTCTTAGTGAATTTGGAAGTAAGAAAAAGAATGTTTAAACTTTTTTTTTCTATGTGTATTATTCATATTACATTTATCGCCAATACACAAAAACTTCACAAGTATGAAAAAATTAGATATTTTAGCCATGGGCGTACATCCTGACGATGTGGAACTTGGGTGTGCAGGAACATTACTGGCACAGCATGCATTAGGAAAAAAATGTGGAATTGTTGATTTTACTAAAGGAGAAATGGGTACGCGCGGCACGCCGGAATTGCGCCTGAAAGAAGCTGAAAATGCAGCCAAAATTTTGCAGGTAGAGGTACGTGTTAATTTGGAAATGGAAGATGTTTTTTTTGAGAATAGCTTTGAAAACAAACAAAAAGTAATCCAACAGATACGCTATTTCCAACCCGATGTAGTGCTTATTAATGCGCGTCACGACCGCCACCCCGACCACAAACGCGCCGCCGACTTGGCAAATGAAGCGTGTTTTTTGTCCGGTCTCACCAAAATTATTACCCTTGATGCCGAAAGAAAAGAACAATTGCCTTGGCGACCTCGTTTGGTGCTTCATTATATACAAGACCGCTGGCAAAATCCTGATGTAGTAGTGGATATTAGCGATTTTATGGCGCAAAAAATGGAAGCGGTAAAAGCCTTTTCTTCACAGTTTTACAACGAAGAATCCTCCGAACCCGAAACTTATATCTCTTCCAGAGCATTTTTCGATAATCTATACACACGTGCTGCCGAAATGGGGCGCGCTTGTGGCTTCGCGTATGCAGAAGGGTTTGTTTCCTCCAAAACTTTGGGCGTGAAAGACATTACGCACTTGTATTAAACTACGCCGGATCTACATCCAAATGTACCACCACCGATTTGTATTTTGGATGCGCGTGCATTTTTTCAATAATTTGCTGCACCGCTACTTTTATACTTTGCTGCGTTCCTGCCGAGCGCGGCATTTTTATCAATATTTCTTGTAAATACATATTGCGCACCCAAGCAACAGAAGGCGTTGCCGGACCCAAAACCGGAATTTCTGTTTGTGCTTTCAGTTCGTTGGTGAAAATAGCCGCCGCTTCGTGTACCACTGTCTGCTTTTTGTGTTTCAAAATAATTTGCAACAAACGGCTGTACGGCGGATACAACAAACGTTGGCGTTCAAATAGCTCGTTTTTCATATAATCCAAATAATCGTTGCGCAATACATACGCAAACAAAGGGTGCTTGGGTTGATGTGTTTGGATAATCACTTTGCCGGGAAATTGCTGCCTGCCGGCGCGTCCGCTTACTTGCAGCAACAGTTGGATGGCGCGCTCGCCCGCGCGAAAGTCAGGATAAAACAACAACTGGTCGGCACTGAGTATTCCTACTAAAGTAACGTTCTCGAAATCCAATCCCTTTGTTACCATTTGCGTGCCTACCAAAATATCAATTTTTTTATCCTGAAAGTCTTTCAAAATTTTATAGTGTGCATCTTTTGCGGTAGTAGTATCCAAGTCCAATCGCTGAATTTGCGCATCGGGCAAAATAAGTTGCAATTCGTCTTCTAATTTTTCTGTGCCAAAGCCCAAAATTTTTAAATGTGTAGCACCACAGTCGGGACAACTCGAAGGCAAGGGAATTTGGTATTGACAATAATGACAACGCAAAGAGTCGCTGTGTTTGTGATAAGTAAGGCTCACATCGCAGCGTTTGCAGCGCGGAATCCAGTTACATTGTTCACATTCAATAATGGGCGCGTAGCCTCTTCTGTTTTTAAATAAAATTGCCTGATGCCCTTCGGACAAACATTTTTTTAGCGCATCAATCAACTCTTTGCTAAAATGCGATTGCATACTTTGCTGAACGGCTTTATTAGCCGTATCTATCAGTTCTATTTCGGGCAATTCGCCTGCGCCGTAGCGTTGTAGCAGTGGCACGTAAGCGTATTTTCCCGCTTGGGCATTGGCATAACTTTCAAAAGAAGGGGTAGCACTTCCCAAAACCACTTTTGCTTGGTGCATATAGGCAAGATACAAAGCCGTATCGCGTGCGTGATAGCGCGGCGCGGGTTCGTATTGTTTGTAAGAAGGGTCGTGCTCTTCGTCCACAATAACTATTCCCAATTTTTTGAAAGGTAAAAAAAGTGCCGAGCGTGCGCCTACCACCAATTTGTACTCGCCGGCATATACTTTTTGCCAAATTTCTACGCGTTCTTGCTCATTAAATTTTGAGTGATAAATGCCTACGTTATTACCAAAAACGCGCCGCAAGCGTACAATCATTTGTGCTGTAAGCGATATTTCGGGCAAAAGATACAAGGCAGTTTCGCCTTCTTTTAAATGATAGCGAATAAGGTCAATATACACTTGGGTTTTGCCGCTGGCAGTTACGCCGTGCAGCAGTGCCACCGATTGCGATTGCTGCCAATGTGCCTGAATAATGTCGAAGGCGCGTTTTTGTGCATCGCTCAAGGAAAAGCTATTCGTTTCGGCAATGTTATCAGGCTGAGAAATGCGTGCTACTTTTTTGCTGAAGGTTTCTAATATTTCTTTTTCTACCAAAGATTTCAGGCTGGCATCCGATGCTTGCGCGCGTTCCAATAGTTGCGATTTGGCAACTTCTTCTATCTGCTGCGATTTGCTTATTTGCCAAAAACTAATAAAAAGTTCTAATTGTTTGGGAGCTTTTTCCAGCGATTCTACAATAGCGCGCATGGAAGTTTCGTCGGTAGAAAAACTTGGATGTAGGCGTACAAAGGTTTGTGTTTTGGGTTTATATCGCTCGTTTAGTTCTTCTTGGGCAATAATTACGCCTTTTTGCAATAAACTTCGCAGGAGGGTGTAAATGTTTTTTTGCTCCAGCAGTTGCTGAATTTGCTTAAAACTCAACTCATGCTGAATTTCTAAGGCTTCTACCACTACAAACTCGGAGTCGTTGAGGATAGAAGTGTCGTAATTGGATAAAGGATTGAGGCTGAAAACAGATTCACTGGATAACTTGAGGGCAGAAGGCAAAGCAGCGTGCATTACTTCGCCCAAATGGCACAGATAGTAATTGCTAATCCACTGCCAGAACTGAAATTGCCAAGGATAAACAATAGGCGATTCATCTATCAGCGATTTGATGGATTTTAGATTACTTTCGGTTTGTGCAGTATGTGTACTTAGTGCTACCACCAAAGCGGCGTAGATTTTTTGCTTACCAAACTGTACCTCCACACGCATTCCTACTTGTATTGCATTTTGTAGTGCAGCAGGTACTTTGTACGTAAAAGTATTGGGCAAAGCTAAAGGCAAGACAACTTGCGCATAAAGGGTTTCCATAGACACAAAACTACCTAAAAATATTTTTTGTTTTTATTTTTTATCGAAACAAAATAAGAATGCTACTTGTTGGCTATAATATAAAAATAAAAAACGGACGCATTCGCTACAAATGCATCCGCTAAAATTCATAGTGGAAATTATAGGATAGGTTTGTATTTTTACTTACAGATTCAGAAAACTACTTTAATGTTTTAAAAAAACAAAAGAAAACTTTGATGCTACAAATAAAAACTATTATTATGTAGGCAAAAAAGATTTTTTTTCGAAGATGTAAATTTTAAATTAAATGGGTACTAACTGTAATATTTTCTATTTTGTTGATTATTAGATTTTTATAGTTTTTAATCAAATGTATTGTGTTTAAAATTTAAAAGTAAGTAAATGAAATGATAAACATTATAAAATCTAATGTAATACTATGCCTTTTGAAATAAAAGCAGATTTTTTGCCAACAGGAGACCAACCTCAAGCGATTGAACAACTGCTCAATGGCTTGGAAAATAATGAGAAATATCAGACGCTGTTGGGCGTAACGGGTTCGGGAAAAACATTCACTATGGCAAATGTAATTCAGCAATGGCAAAAACCAACGCTTATCCTTAGCCACAACAAAACATTGGTAGCGCAACTGTACGGCGAATTTAAACAATTTTTTCCAAACAACGCAGTAGAATATTTTGTCTCCTACTACGATTACTATCAGCCCGAAGCGTATATTGCCGTTTCGGATACTTATATCGAAAAAGATCTTTCCATCAATGCCGAAGTAGAAAAACTGCGCCTCAAAGCTACTACTTCTTTGCTGTCCGGCAGGCGCGATGTAATTGTGGTAGCTTCGGTGTCGTGTATTTATGGTTTGGGCAATCCTGCCGATTTCAAAGAAAGTATTATCCGCCTCAGCGTAGGCACGCGCATAGCGCGCAACCAGTTGTTGCACAATTTGGTAATGGCACAATACTCGCGCAATGAGGTAGAGTTTGAACGCTCCAACTTTAGGGTGCGCGGCGATACGATTGATATTTTTCTGCCGTATGCCGATTACGCTTGCCGTATCATTTTTTTTGGCGATGAGATAGAACAAATTGAAACTTTTGACCCCGAAACCGGAAATACAATCGCTTCACAACAAGATATTGCCATTTTTCCGGCAAATATGTACGTTACGCCGCAAGAGTATATGTTGCAACTTATTCATTCCATACAAGACGAACTGCTGGCGCAAGAAACATATTTTAAGCAAATAGGAAAACATGCCGAAGCCAAACGCATTAAGGAGCGTGTAGAGTTTGACCTCGAAATGATACGCGAATTGGGTTATTGCTCGGGCATCGAAAACTATTCGCGTTTTATAGACCGCCGACTGCCCGGCGACCGCCCGTTTTGTCTGTTGGATTATTTTCCCGATGATTATTTGCTAATAATAGATGAAAGCCACGTAACACTTCCGCAAATAAAAGGCATGTATGGCGGCGACCGTGCGCGAAAGATGAGTTTGGTGGAGTATGGATTTCGTTTGCCTTCGGCATTAGACAACCGTCCACTTAACTTTGACGAATTTTTAAACCTGCTTAATCAGGCAATTTTTGTATCGGCAACGCCTGCCGATTTTGAACTCACCCAAACCGATGGAGTAGTGGTAGAGCAGCTTATTCGTCCTACGGGTTTGCTCGACCCGCCGATTGTAGTGCGACCGAGTATTAATCAAATTGATGATTTGATAGGGGAAATAAACACTTGTGTGGAAAAGAAAGAACGCGCTTTGGTGACAACGCTTACCAAGCGTATGGCGGAGGAATTGAGCAAGTATTTTTCGCACTTGGATATAAATTGTCGCTATATACATTCTGACGTAGATACCTTAGAACGCATCGAAATAATACGCGATTTGCGCTTGGGCTCGTTTGATGTTTTGATAGGCGTGAATTTGCTGCGCGAAGGACTGGATTTGCCCGAAGTATCTTTGGTCGCTATTTTAGATGCCGATAAAGAAGGATTTTTGCGCAATGAGCGTTCGCTTATTCAAACGGCAGGGCGCGCTGCCCGTAATGCCAATGGTAAAGTGATTATGTATGCCGATAAAATTACACAATCTATGCAACGCGCCATAGACGAAACCGAGCGCAAACGCCAAAAACAAATAGCCTACAACCAAGCCAATAATATTTTGCCTACTACGGTAAAAAAATCGCGTGAGCAAATATTACAACAAACGTCCGTTTTGGATATTCGGCAACAAAATTCTGGTAAAGCGTATGTAGAAAAAGAAACGCCTTCCGTAGCCGCCGACCCTATTGTTCAGTACATGAGCAAAGCGCAGTTGGATAAGTCTATCGAAGATTTGCAAACGGCTATGAAAGCGGCGTCGGCAAAATTAGATTTTATAGAAGCTGCCCGCTTGCGCGATGAAATGTACGCGCTGCAACAAATTTTGAAAGAAAAATTTTCTGTGTAAAAAATGCTTTTATGAAGATTGATTATGCCGATTTTGAAAAAGTAGAAATGTGCGTAGGACGTATAATTGCCGTAGCCGAATTTCCCGAAGCACGAAAACCTGCTTACCAACTCACCATAGATTTTGGCGAGACGATTGGCATCAAAAAATCGTCCGCACAAATTACCCAAGTCTATACGCCCGAAAGTTTGTTGCAACGATTGGTGATAGCCGTAGTGAATTTTCCGCCCAAGCAAATTGCGAAATTTATGTCGGAAGTGCTGGTGCTGGGTGTTGCCAATGAGCAAGGACACATCAAACTACTCCAAATAAGCGATGATGTAGTTTTGGGGAGTAGGGTGTATTAATGTTTTTGCCTGAAATCAAAAAAACAAAAAGAGAGCTATGCATTTCACAACTCTTTTTCTAATTAGTCGGGCTAGCTGGGTTCGAACCTGCTCCATAGCCCGTGTTGTGTTTTGTAGTTAAAATTGCCACAAATATTTTTATCTAAAACGAATAAGTATTAGATTTGTAATATGCGTAGAAAGTGTAGGAAATGTTAGTTTATTGAATGGATGAGTACGAGCAACAAACTTGCATCAGCGTGAGGGTAATCCGTATCAAGGTTCAATTATAAGATTTGAGTTATTTAGAAAACCAGCGTATATGTCTGAAATACGATTTAAACAATAAATACTGATTATGATACGATTTTGGTTCAATTTTGACTTTAGTAATTGCAATGAAGAACCACCCCCAGGTGTTCGTTATGGGTGTGGAATAACAGCCTATAGTTATGAACAAGCTATTTTCTTGTTAAATGAGAAAGTGTTTAGAAACCAAGATATTCCAAATACTTTTGAATGTATCGAAAATGTTGACATAAGTACTTTGGATCAAGGTCACGTAATTCCAAATATGAAAGCACCGATATTTTTTGGTATTTGGTTCCCTATAGGTTATGATTAATGAGTATGAGATTAAATTTTTCTTCTGCTGGCGTGAGTTTTATAGCCAGTATTGTATTTTGTAGTTAAAATTGCCACAAATGTTTTTATCTAAAACGAATAAGTATTAGATTTGTAATATGCGTAGAAAGTGTTATTTTATTGGATTAATTGGGTACGAACTACAAGTTCGCACTAACGTGGGGAATAATAAGTTTTATGTTTTTGGTATATTTTTTTTTCTATTTATAGGATGTACTTCGAAAGGAGGGTATCTAACATCGCAAGATGGAACAAAGTACTTAACCCTTTTTGATAAAATTGATAATGAAGGGAAAAGCTATACTTATATTACTTATGGCAAAATCAAGGAAAATAAAATACCCAATAGTTATATCAAAGTAAGGAACAGAGATACGGATGCATGGTATTGTTTAATAACTTGGGAGGAAAATAAATTTATTGTTTATCAACCTTATTCTGATTTCATAGCCCATCAATTAGGGAATAAAATTGAGTTGAGAGAAATGAAAGATATAGAATTTTCAAAAATATTCTTTACTGAGAAGAATAATAAATACATTCGATTAAGTAGTTATAATAAAAATAGCTTATACATACCATAGCTCACGCTGGCGCGCGCTTAATTAGCTCGTGTCCAAGATAAAAGGCTATTAAAAGAGAAGCAAAGCAAAAGTTCATACCGTTGTTGGTGTGGGCTTTTTTATCAGTTGTTTACAAACTGCAAAAACTCTTGGCGTTCCTTATCAGTAATGGTGATTTTGTCGGCTTTATCGTAGTTACTTGCCAATGAGCAAGAACAACATCCAATTACTTCCACTAAGCGATGATATAGTTTTGGGGAGTAAGGTGTATTAATGTTTTTGCCTGAAACCAAAAAAAACAAAAAGAGAGCTATGAATTTCATAACTCTCTTTTCTACTTAGTCGGGGTAGCAGGATTCGAACCTGCGACCCCCTGCTCCCAAAGCAGGTGCGCTAACCGGACTGCGCTACACCCCGAACATAATTAAAACACTTGGCGGTGAGAGAGGGATTCGAACCCTCGGTACCCTTTAGAGGTACGACAGTTTAGCAAACTGTTGGTTTCAGCCACTCACCCATCTCACCAATTTCCGATAGGCGTGCAAATTTACGGCTTTTTTTTATTTTTCAAATAGCTATTAAAAAAAATCTACTTTTTTGGTGAAAAAACGCTGCGACCTATACTTGTCTTGGCATCACAAGCGTATTTTAGCCCATTTCCAACTTGCGAATCATCAGTTTGTCTATGCCTTCGTATAATTTTTGTGGCTTTAGCGGTCGCCAAGGAATGTCGTTCAGTATTTTTCCGTAGTGCAAATAATATTGCAAACCACAACGATTCATTTCCTCCAACACATGCTCCCGAAAGTTTATAAGCGCAATCCAGCCATCATCGTCCTTTATATCTTCGTACCAGTCTTCGTAGTAACTGTCGTCAGAATAATGAAAATTCAACACATTTTCGCCAATAAGAATAAACCGCACAATGCCTTCTTTGAGCAAAGCATTAATCACATTTTGCTTGAAATACATAATATCGTTGTGGATACAATCGTTCCACTCGCCAAACAACTCTATGATACAATAGCGTTGGGAATAATCCACAAACAAAATTTTTAAGTATAGCGTAGGCGAGCCAATTTCGTCCCACTGCGGGTGAATATAATAGTTGTAGATGGTTTGCTCGTACTGAAATTCATTGTACGTACGCCCATAAAAAGGCGACCGCTCGTCTTGTTCGGCAATGTATTTACTGCGCCAATTATAATATGGTTCTATTTCGTGCATAAAAACGTTATCTAACAGATAAACAAAGTAACGGAAAATTAGTTAGTTGAACAATGCAACATAAGATGATTTTTTTGTAATAAAAAGATAAGACTGGTATTAAAAATATTTTTAATATTAAAACACATAGAAGAAACTGGTTAAATGCTTATATTAAAATCGAATAGTTATTGCGTATTAAAAAAGGGCCTGACTTCCGCGCAATTAATAAATGTCGGATTAAACAATTTATAACACATTGAATATAAGTCATTTACAATTTTGTGGATTGTAAATTTGGGTGTTAATTTTAAGTGCAATAGTATATTTGTGCTATGTTTATAAGAAAACTTAAGCACAAAAGTGGAAAGACATACATACAAGTAGTAGAAAAGGTAAATAAAAAATACCTTGTAAAACAAAGTTTTGGCTCTGGGGTCACAGAAGATGAAATAAATTTATTGTTTTCAAAGGCTGAGCGGTGGATACAAAAGTATAAAGGAATACAAGAGTTAGACTTTGAAAATGAAAGTTTAATCTACACAGAATTTCTGTCATCTATATCATCGCACAAATTGGTAGGCATAGAGCTGGTATTGGGTAAGCTATTCAATGAAATTGGTTTTAATCAAATCAAAGAGGATTTATTTAAAGATTTGGTATTATACCGGTTGGTATACCCGAAGAGCAAGCTAAAAACTACGGAGTATTTGTATCGTTTTGCCCAAAAGAGTTATACCGAAGATGCCATTTATCGGTATATGGACAAATTATATCGCACACAAAAAGAACAAGTACAACAAATTAGTTATGAACACACCTTAAAAGTGTTGCCAGGTGGCATCAGCGTGGTATTTTATGATGTAAGCACTATATATTTTGAGACCGATTATGAAGATGATTTACGCAAAACAGGATTTTCAAAGGAGGGAAAACATCAAAACCCTCAAATTGTATTAGGACTTTTGGTAAGTGAGGGTGGTTATCCACTCGCCTATGAAATTTTTGAAGGGAAACGATACGAAGGTCATACGATGCTGCCAATAATTAATGGTTTTACAGAAAAATACAATATAGAAAAATTAGTTGTAGTAGCAGATTCAGGTTTACTCTCACAAGTCAACATAAATGAATTGATAGCGAATCAATATGAATTTATTATAGGAGCAAGGATAAAAAACGAAAACGAAAAAATCAAAGCAAAAATCTTAGCCTGTACTTTAAAAAATGGTGATAGTGTAATAATCAAAAAAGGCGATTTAAAACTAATCATTACTTATTCAGATAAAAGAGCCCAAAAAGATAAATCCAACCGTGAAAAAGGCTTAAAACGTCTTGAAAAGAGCATTAAAACAGGTAAGCTCACCAAGTCAGGCATCAATAATCGAGGCTACAATAAATTTTTGGAAATGGATGGCGAATTGCAGCTTAGGATTAGCCAAAACAAAATATTGTATGATCAACAATGGGATGGACTAAAAGGATACATCACCAATTCCACACTACCCAAAGAGAAGATATTGAGTAACTATAATCAATTATGGCAAATAGAAAAAGCATTCAGGATAACCAAAACAGACTTAAAAATCAGACCAGTGTTTCATTACAAACAACGAAGAATCGAAGCTCACATTTGCTTAAATTTTGCGGCATACAAAATTTACAAAGAACTTGAAAGACAACTTAAAGAAAAAAAATCAAACTTATCACCTGAAAAGGTCATTGAAATTGTTCAAAACATACACGAAATAGAATTAACAACTCCAAAACTCAAGAAAAAGATAAAGAAAACATTAATCCTAACTGAGGAACAAAAAATTCTTTCCAAATTATTTGATTTTGGGTGTTAATTTGCGGAAGTCAGGAAAAAGATAAGACTGGTATTAAAAATATTTTTAATATTAAAACACATAGAAGAAACTGGTTAAATGCTTATATTAAAATCGAATAGTTATTGCGTATTAAAAAGGGAAAAATCTTTTTTTTTCGCCGTATAGCAGTTTTTTGGCGTTAAAATTTTTGAAGCCTTGGAAAAAATTTAGCTAAAGAACTGCGGTTTTGCCCTGCAAGGGCAAAAATACCTATGAAAAAAGTGTCGTTTCTTTTGCTTCGTTTTCTTTGGACAAGCAAAGAAAATGAAGAAGACCAAAGCGTAGTATTGTACCTAAAGTTGCAGGGTGAGTACTTACCTTTAATAATTCCTAAACCAATACGCAACTTTCATACTGTTTTGGTATAAAAATTTCGCCTTGTTTTTCAAACCAATGTAGAAAATCTTTCTTTTCATAGGCAAATGTGTAATTTTGCACGTAAAAAAAGTACATTTTGAATAATTTAATACAACAAATCCCAAGAGAAATTCAGGACGTACTGCAAAAAATTGCGGCAGTTGCGGCAGATATGAAAATTGATGCCTATATAGTGGGCGGTTTTGTACGCGATTTGTTGTTACAGCGCAACTGTAAAGACATAGACGTAGTCTGTGTAGGCAGTGGTATTGATTTGGCATTGGCGGCGGCGGCAAAAATAAGCCCCCAACTAAAAGTGCAGTATTTCAAAAACTTCGGTACGGCGCACTTCAATTACAAAGGGGTAGATTATGAATTTGTAGGTGCGCGCAAGGAATCGTACAACAGAGATTCGCGCAAACCCGTAGTTGAAAACGGCACTTTGGAAGAAGACCAACTCCGCCGCGATTTCACCATCAATGCCTTAGCTATTAGTTTGAACAAAGCTAATTGGGGACACTTGGTCGATCCTTTCAACGGTTTGGACGATTTAAAAAATGAATTGCTGCGCACGCCGCAAAATCCCGACATTACTTTTTCCGATGACCCGTTGCGTATGATGCGCGCAGCGCGATTTGCTACGCAACTCCATTTTTCTATTCATGCCGATGCTTTGCAGGCAATGCAAAAAAATGCTGAACGTATTAATATTGTTTCAAAAGAACGAATTATTGACGAACTCAATAAAATAATACTTGCGCCGCAGCCTTCTATTGGCTTTAGAATTTTGTACAATACCGGCATTTTGTTTTATGTTTTTCCCGAATTGTGTGCCTTACAAGGTGTGCATACCCAAGAAGGTTTAGCACACAAAGACAATTTTTTTCACACATTGCAGGTACTCGACAATTTGTCGGAAACAAGCGATAATCTTTGGCTTCGCTGGTCGGCTATTATGCACGATTTGGGAAAAGAACGCACCAAAAAATTTGAGCAAGGGCAGGGCTGGACATTTCACGGACACGAAATTGTAGGCGCGAAAATGGTGCCCAAAATATTTGCAAAACTAAAACTACCGCTCGACACCAAAATGAAATACGTGCAAAAATTGGTGTATTTGCACATGCGTCCTATTGCACTTACCAACGAAAATGTGACCGACTCGGCAATACGCCGTTTGCTTTTTGATGCCGGCGATGATATTGACGATTTGATGCTGCTTTGTCGGGCGGATATCAGTTCTAAAAACAAGGCGAAAGTGCAGCGTTTTTTGCAAAATTATAATATGGTGCAAGAAAAATTGGTGGAGGTAGAAGCAAAAGACCGTTTGCGCAACTGGCAGCCACCTGTTTCGGGCGAAGAAATTATGACGTATTTCAACCTTTCTCCTTCGCGCGAGGTGGGTATTATCAAAAACGCTATTCGCGAAGCTATTCTTGATGGCGAAATCGAAAATTCTTACGAGGCAGCCTACAATTTTATGTTAAAAAAAGCCGCTACTATGGGCATTTATCCTAAAAACAATGTTTAGTTTGGCATAGAATACTATTTTTTTTATACATTTGTAAGGTATTGTTTAAACCTCACTTGTTATATGAAAAAATTTATTCTTCTTTTTTTGTTTTTGGGAATATGTCAATGGAGCATTGCACAAAATTCTTGTACCAATTACAGGTATATACACGAAAATTTTACTACGCACTATATTTCCGATGTTACCTATTGTCCAAATGTGCCGGAACTAATCCCGCCCTACACTTTTGAAGGACTTACAACCGATGTGGATTTACACATGGACATGCGTATTCCGAATATAGACATTAGCACCACACAAGCAGATACTGCCACCAAGCGTCCGGCAATTATTTGGGCACATTCGGGCGGCTTTATTATTGGTGACAAAGATGCCGACGACATGCAAGCACTTATTGATACATTTGCCCGCAAAGGATTTGTCGCCGTTTCGATGCAATACCGTTTGGGACTGGACCCCGTTTTCGATTCCGAAAGTCCTGAGCGTGCCGTGTGGCGTGCGGTGCAAGACGGTAGTGCCGCAGTGCGTTTTTTGCGTGAAAATGCCACCGTTTTGGGCATTGACCCCAACCTTATTTTTATTGCCGGAAGTAGTGCCGGAGGTTTCATAGCCGTGCATGTAGCCTATGCCGAAGATTCGGAACGCCCCAGCACTACGTATAGCAGTTTTCTTACACCGGATTTAGGTAATAAAAATGCGCACAATGTTTTAAAGTACAATAGCTTTTTACCCAATTTGAATGTAAATGGCAATGTTGCCGGAAATTATAACAGTTATCCCAAAGGAACAATAAATTGCTGGGGTGCTATTGGCGACCCGAATTGGATAAATAGTCCTACTAATACTGTTCCGAATATTCTATTTCATGGCGACCAAGATGATATTGTCCCCATTGGACAAGGAGAACCTTTTGGTGTGCCATGGTTTCCTACAACTTATGGTTCGTTGCCTATTCACAACCGTTCTCTTAGCGAAGGCATTTATTCCGATTTGAATGTTTATGTGGGTTATGGACACTTGACTTGGGGTGCCGATAATGGTTATTGGAATCCTCCCGGCGGTGGTCCGCAAGATATGGCAAATTGGTTGGAAATTATTAATAAAACCACTAATTTCATGTATTTGCACATGAAACCAACTGCTCCAATTATTACAGGTCCGGTGTCGGTACTTACTGCTTCTACCCAAACTTATACCATAGCGGCACCAGTTTCGGGTTCTACCTATTGTTGGGAAATAAGCGGTGGCGAAATTGTAGAATACGGTCCCGACAATGCTTGGATTGAAGTGGCTTGGGGTGCTGAAGGCAGTGCGTATGTAAAAACACGCGAAGTAAACTGCAATGTATTGGAAAGCGATTGGACAACTTTGAATGTTTCTATTGTATGCAGCCCCGACAACGACTTAGATGCGTATGCTGCTTATCCTTGTGGTACCGACTGTGATGATACGGATGTGAATAACTGGCAATCGTGTCTTACTTGCGTAGATGCAGACGGCGATGGTTGGTATGTTGGTTGCGATGCGTATATTACGATTAATGGTCCCGATTGTGATGATTCCAATCCTGCCAAATATCCGGGAAGTTCCGCTTATCCCGAAATTCCAAACAACGGTATGGACGATGATTGCGATGGTGAAATAGATGAAGCAGAAATAACGGTTTGTTTAGACCCTTCATCGCCCATTTCTATTCCAAGTGATGATGCTACGGGTATTACGGTAAATCTTCCGGTAAATATTCCCAATCTTACTCCCTGTCATCAAATTGCCGATGTGAATTTTTGGGTGTATGCTACGCATGACGAAGTAGGCGATTTATTAGGTTATTTAAAACATCCCGACAATACCAATCGCTTGTTGTTTCAACATCCGGGTCCCAATGACACAAGTTGCGGGGAAGCAGACTTATATGCTATTTTCAACGACGAAGCAACTTTAACCTATGCGGATTTCGACAATATGTGTAATAGTACACCTCCGGCAATAAATGGAACATTCCAGCCACTTAATTCTTTGAGTATTTTCGATGGAAAAGCACCCAATGGTACTTGGAAATTTAATATCATTGACGATGTTTGGTGGGATTGGGGCGAACTGCAAAATACTTGTATTTATGTTCGTGTGGAATCAACCTGTTCTATATATTATGCCGATGCGGACAATGATGGCTACGGCACCGCACAAAGTCTTTGCTTGTGCGCGCCTTCCGGAATTTATACCGCTACGCAAACAGGTGATTGTGATGATAACAATGCCAATATTCATCCTTACGCACCCGAACTGTGTGATGGCTTGGATAACAACTGTAATGGCTTGATTGATGATGGCATTGAGCAACTGTACTACTTAGATGCTGATGGTGATGGATTTGGTAATCCTAAATTTGTGATAAGTACTTGTAATCCGCCAGCCAATTTTGTTTTGGTAGCGGGTGATTGCGATGATACGAATGCCAATGTTAATCCCAATATGCCCGAAGTTTGCAATGGTATTGATGATAATTGTAACCTTACTACGGACGAAGGATTGACTACGGTGTATTATAAAGATAAAGACGGCGATGGTTATGGCGACCCTAATAATGCTATTGTAGGTTGCACTGCTCCGCCCCAATATGTTGCCAACGGCAATGACTGTGATGACGAAAATCCGAATATTAATCCTGCTGCTTCGGAAATATGCAACGGTAAAGACGATAACTGTAACCTATCTATTGACGAAGGTATGACCGACACCGACAATGACGGCATTTGCGATAGCTTAGACAACTGTCCTGCTACGGCAAACGGCACGCAAGAAGATATTGATAGCGATGGAATAGGCGATATGTGTGACACGGAAAACCTGATTAGTTGCGAAGATGTGTACATAGTAACCCTCACTTACGCCAACGGCGATGTACTTACTTACAGAGCCGCCGACCATATTGTTGCTTATAATCAAATTCAAAGCGGAGCGCAAATTGTGTATGATGCCGGCGAATATATTGACCTGATGAACGGATTTACTGCCAACGAAGGTGCTGATTTCACGGCATTGATTAGTGGTTGTGTAGGTGTTGCGAAAAATGAAGATAACACAGACAATACCGAAAATATTGTAGAAATCAATAAATTGGAAGAAGATAACAACATTAATTTTGTAGCCTATCCTAATCCAGCCGCCGACAAGTTGAATATTGCTTTTAAAGTAGATACAGACGTACGCACAAACATTAGTCTTTACAATATGCAAGGGCAGCAACTGCAACAAATTTTCAACCAAAAAGTACCTGCCAATTCACCTCAGAACATTAGTTTGGAACTTGGCGAAATTCCTTCGGGCGTGTATATACTACAACTTAGCACCACCGATGGAGAAAGTAAGTACATAAAAGTTGCCGTGCAGCGATAAGTAATTATTTTTCTACGGCTAAAAAAATAAATTCCAGCAAGTGTTCAAATTTTTTCTGCTTGCGGGAATTTTTAGGTTAAAAAAAAGTGAAAATCTTCATTTATATTGAACTTATTTGCGGCTTTTTGTTTTATTCTAGTAAACTGTTGTATCATATAAAAAAATTATAAACTTATGAAAGTTAAACATGCTGCATATTTGTTTTCTGGAATTATTTTAGGTGGCGTTACTGCTTTATTGTTGGCCCCTGAAAAAGGTTCTAAAACACGCAAAAAATTAAAAAAACAAGCCTTAGACATTCAACAAGAACTTCAGCACCAAGCCGATAAAGGAATGGTGAAATTGAATGAAATGAAAGAAGTAGGCATGAAAAACATCAACGAACTACGCGACAAAGGCATGAAAACCATTAACGAAATGAAAACCGCTGCCGAAGAATTGATGGAAAACACTGCCAAAAAGGTAAATAACAAAACCAAAGAAGAAATAGAAGAATACGACTACTAATTCTTAGTTTCGAGCCTTTTAGTATTAAGAAAAATAAAATGCAAGGAATACAAGTGCCGCAAGATGCTTGTGTTCCTTTTTTGTAATTACACGATTTATAAAAATTGGGTGCATAACTGTAAAAATATCCCTTTTTCGAGCATTAATCCTAAAATTATAGAATATTGCGTATTTTCGGGCAAGTAAAAAATACAACCAAAGGTATTTGCTATGAACGAAGTAAAAATAAAAACAATGGCAGAAATGGCTGCCGAAGGTATTCAGCCCGAAGTAGTATTTTGGGTAGGCTGCGCCGGAAGTTTCGACCAGCGCGCCCAAGCCGTAACCAAAGCGATGGTGCGTATTCTCAACCGCCTAAACATTAGTTTTGCCATTTTGGGCGAAGAAGAATCTTGTACCGGCGACCCTGCACGCCGCGCAGGCAACGAGTTTTTATTTCAAATGCAGGCTGCCATGAACATTCAAACCCTCAACGCCTACGAGGTGAAAAAAATTATCACCGCCTGTCCGCACTGTTTCAATACGCTAAAAAACGAATATCCCGAATTGGGTGGCAAATACGAAGTAATTCACCACAGCGTATATCTGCAACAACTCATCAATGCCGGAAAAATAAGCCTCAAAGGCGGCGGCACTTTCCAAGGCAAGCGCATTACCTATCACGACAGTTGCTATCTCGGCAGAGCCAACGACATTTACGAAGCTCCGCGCCAAGTATTAGAAGCATTAGATGCTCAATTGGTAGAAATGAAACGCAGCCGCAGCAACGGTTTATGCTGTGGAGCCGGCGGGGCGCAGATGTTTAAAGAAGACGAAAAAGGCAACTTGCGCATTAACCAAGAACGCACCAAAGATATACTCGAAGCCGATGCCGAAATAGTCGCCGTAGCTTGCCCGTTTTGCAACACCATGCTCTCCGATGGCATAAAAGAACAAGAAAAGCAGGAGCAAATAAAAGTGTTGGATATTGCCGAATTGATAGAAAAGGCGCAATAATTTAGCTTGCGAAAAATGCAAAAAATTGGTATCACCGGAGGTATAGGAAGCGGCAAAAGTATTGTTTGCAAGTTGTTTGCTTTGTTGGAAATTCCTATCTATTACGCCGATGCGCGGGCAAAATACTTGATGCAGGAAGATAAAACAGTAAAAAAACAGCTCATTGAAACATTTGGAAGAGAAATTTTTTCGCCCAATGATACCTTAAACCGACAACTCCTCGCCCAAAAAGTGTTTAACAACCCACTCGAACTCCAAAAACTCAACAATATCGTTCACCCCGCCGTGAAGCGAGATTCCGAACAATGGTTTGCACATTTGCCTAAAAATACACCTTACGCACTAAAAGAAGCCGCTCTTATTTTTGAAGCCAAAATAGAAAATCAGTTCGATAAAATAATAGTTGTAACGGCACCGCAAAAGTTGCGCATTGCCCGCGTGCAACAGCGCGATAATCTTAGCATAGCGCAAATAAAAGCCCGTATGCGGCAGCAATTATCCGAAAAATACAAGATACAACAGGCAGATTTTGTAATTTACAACAACGAAAAAAAAGCCCTTATCCCGCAAGTAATGGCACTGCACCAAGAGTTGCTGGGATTTTAAAGATTATATGTATTTGTGTATAAAATGGTGTAAGAATAAAAGTTATGGGTGTTTTTTAGTTAAAAAATCCTTCTAAAAAATCCTTCTAAAAAATCCTTCTAAAAAATACTTGATACTGAGATAATTGGAGGAGATAAACTTACGGCTGGAAAGGATGAAATTAATAAAAGAAAGATTAGAATTTTTTAATAATGAATTAATTCGTTTAAATTATGAAAGATAAAATAAAAGTATTGGATTATTTTCAAATAAATCCCAATACTTTAATAATATTTATTGTTGAATTTATTGATAATATTTATTTAATAGACGATAAATTTGAATATGCAAAAGATAGTTTAATTTTTAGACTAAAAGGGATAGGTTTAGAAAATGCTTACGAGAGTGAAACTAAAACAATTCTCGTTGAATTATTAACAGAAAATAGTAATATAAAAGACTATGTGGGAAAAATATTCTCTAAAGTAAGTGAATAACAAAATTAGAGTAAAATTATGACATTACAAGAAAAAATAGCGTATATAGGACAAGATAAATTTGTGAAATTTACCAATACAGATGATTTTCCTCAATTATCTAAAAAGCTAAGAACATTTTTAAAAGAAGTTGGAATCTACAGTAACCGCAAGGGTTATCCATACTTAATATCTGATGGTAAACTTATTGAATTTGATAAAAACTTAATACAATTTGGCAAAAGCCATATAATGGAAAATCCTTTTTGCATAGATATTTCAAAAAATGAACAAATTGTTGGATACGACTTAAAAGATAAATCAATAGATATAATAAACTCATCAATAGAAAATTATATTGAATGTTTATACATTACCTATTATTTTTCAAGAGAGTATGAAGGAAATGAAAAATACGGGCCTTATTATAAGAATCATAAAAAATATGCAAAAGAACTTTTGAAAATGTATAAAAAAATAGAACCTAACGCAATGGAATTACCCACGTGGGGTGGATTAATTGAAGAAATGGAATCCGGTGTTCTTTAAATTGTTTAAAAGAAATGAGAAAAGAACTTTTAAAACATAATTGGGACTTCATTTTATATGAAGAAAATGGGATTAAGATATTTCGTGTAGTTTTTTATCAAAGTTTTACCGATACATCACGAGATTTCAAACTTCAAGGCGAAGAACTTGATTATGGCTTTGAAGAACTAAAAGCTTTGGCGGAGGATATTCGCAAAAACTATGAAAATTACAAAGACCGAGAAATGAAATATTAACCGATTCGGTAAAATCTAAATGGCTGTAAACAAAAATAATATGGCATTAAGAATAATAGAAAAAGATTTAGAACTTGTAGGTATAGATAGTGGTCTTCCTTTCCCAATTTTTACCCTAAAAAAACCATTTAACAACTTATTACACGAAAACTATATAATATTTAAGGCTGTTTTATAGTTTTGCATAAAGTATTCGAAACAATTTTATGAAGAAGTATCACAAGTTTGTTGGTTTGGGTTGGATAGTAGGTAGCGTATTTTTACTTTTAAATATATCTGCTTGCAAATTACTCATGGAAAATGTAACCGCCGAGTCCGCATTTGCTTCCAAACAATATACCGTAGCGGCGGGATTGCTGCAAACCGAATTTAATAAAGAAGAAGATGTAGTAAAAAAAGCAGCGATTGCCGAAAAAATAGGCGATGCCTATCGTTTTTCCAATACAATGGACAAAGCAGAAACTTGGTACGCGCTGGCAAAAGACCACAGTCAAAATCCCGAAATTTTGTACAAATACGGTTTAGCCCTCAAAGCCAATGGCAATTACCAGCAAGCCTACGAAATATTCAAAGAATACGCCCTTAACAATCCAATTGACCGTCCGCGCGCCAAAATTCAAATGATTTCGTGCAATGATGCCCAAACTTGGCTGCAAAATCCGCAAAACGTGGAACTCGTGCCTGTGAGTAGCCTAAACTCTTCCGCCTCCGACTACAGTGCCACCCCTTGGGGACAAAAGCAAATCGTTATCACTTCGGCGCGCAAAGAAGCTACGGGCGAAGCTATGTATGGCTGGACGGGCGAAAAACACACCGATTTGTTTGTAGCACAAGTCAATGAAAACGGTACTTTTGCTACGCCAATGCCTTTCGATGCAAATATCAATACGCCTTACAACGAAGGCACGGCGACATTTTCTGCCAACGGCAAAGAAATATATTTTACCCATTGTGGCGAAGCCGACCAGCAAGACGATTTTTGCCACATTTATTATGCGCGTCAAAACGCGGACGGAAACTGGGAAACGCCCCAAATACTGCAACTTTTTGAAACAGACACCATTAATGCCGGACAAGCATTTTTAACCAATGATGGCAACTATTTGTACTTTGCCGCCGATGCGCCCGACAGTTTTGGCGATAAAGATTTGTATCTAGCACAAAAGCAAAACGATGGCACTTGGTCTTATCCGCGCAATTTGGGTCCTGAAATAAATACCGAAGCCTACGAAGGTTTTCCGTTTATAGATTTGGATGGCAACTTATATTTTGCTTCGGCGGGACACGCGGGAATGGGCGGTTTGGATATTTACAAAGCAAGTTTTGAGGGGAAAAAATTTACCAATGTAGAAAATTTGCAAGCTCCGCTAAATTCCGAAGCAGACGATTTTGCGTATATACAACTTCCGTACATTACGCCCAATCTCCTCGAAAAAAATGCCGAAGCAATGGGTTATTTTTCCTCCAGTCGCAATGGAGGTAAAGGCAATGACGATATTTACCAATTTGTGTGGTATCCGCCCGACACAACCAAAGTGGAAGTGCCGGATACTACTTTAGTTGTAGAAAATCCAAACGATTCTGTACCACTTTTGGCAAAAATTCCTTATTTGCAAATACAAGTTCTATATAAAAAATACCAAAATCCCGATGATGCCAAAAGTGTTTACTTGGGCAATGTACCTTTAGAAGGTGCGGCAGTTTCTGTGTTGGGATTAAGTTTGGAAAGCAATATAAACAAGCGTTTGGTGAGCAATGCGCAAGGTTTGGTGCTGTTGGAAGTGGAGGCGAACAACGAATACCGTATTTTTGCCGAATCTCCCGGATTTTTCAATCAATCTATCATTACCAAAACCGCCGCCGCCGATACCACCAAAGTAAGTGTAGTATTAGAGCCGATTTTCAAACAACAGGAAATTGTTATTCCCAATATTTACTACGATTTAGACAAGTCGGATATTCGGGCGGATGCGCGTCCTATTTTGGATAATTTGGCGCAAATTCTTAGGGACAATCCGAATGTAATTGTGGAATTTGGTTCGCACACCGACTCGCGTGGCACCGATGCCTACAATATGAAACTCTCGCAAGCGCGTGCGCAAGCAGTAGTAGATTATTTGGCGAAGAAAAATATTGACACACGCAGAATGCAGGCACGCGGCTACGGCGAAACAAAACTAATAAACGAATGTGCCAACAATGTGCCTTGCACCGAAGAGCAACACCAAGAAAACAGACGCACCACTTTTAAGGTGATTGGGGATAATTTTAAGTAAAAATGAGGCGTTTAGGTTTCGTTATTTATGCGCAATAATTCAGTAATTTGAAAATGAGAAATCCTACAAGAAGAAATAGAAATATAGGAACCAAGAAACAAGGATACGGACAGGATAATGAACTGACGATACCTGAACCCGTTATTACATTGAAGTCTTTTTATGAACGTCATGGCAACTATAAAAAAGAAAAACGAATTATTAACGGACACGAATTCATATTAGTTACAGAGCAGACAAGAGAAACTTCAAAACATGCTTGCACAATTGATGATATTGAAAAGATGATAAGTAATATTCCGGTAAAAGATTATGGCAAACTAAAATTTATCATTCTTAGACAACCAAAAAGGAAAGAAGAAAATCTTTCGTCGGTTTGGGGAAGATTAGTTTACTCTTACGAATTTGAAGATAATTATTTCCCTGCAATAATTATTGAAGCGAATGATTATTCAAAGTCTTTTAAATGGTCAAAAAAACTTTCACCAGATACGCAAGACGAGTTAGAAAGACTTCGGAAAGATGGACACAATATAATTGAAGAAAAACGCTATTTCACTGCTGAGTATAAAATTGAAAATGTAAGGCAAACTCAACTATATAGAACGCTACTTCACGAATTTGGACATTATGTTCACTACTTGGAGTTTGTTGAGCGACCAGGAACGGAAAATGAAGAATTTGAAGAATGGGAAAAAAGAAGAGATGACTACTTTAAATTATCAACAGCAGATAAGGAAAAATTTGCTCACAAATATGCGGATAACTTAAAAAAGGAATTAACAGAAAAAGGAGTTATACCATTTGAAAAAATTTAAAGCTAAAAACAATGTATGATAATTATTACGTATGGTGAAAATTAAAAAACTAAAGTTAACTGTTTCCCAATTTTATAGCTTTAAGGTCATTATCGTGCAGTTTTAGTATTAGCAAAAGGCTTGAAAAAAGTGTCGTTTCTTTTGCTTCGTTTTCTTTGGACAAGCAAAGAAAATGAAGAAGCCCTAAGTATATTTATGCCCCCAAAGTTGCGGAGAAGATACTTACACTTAATAATACCTAAACCGATACACAATTTTCGTGCAATTTTGATATTATTTATGCGCAATATTTCAGTAATTATCTTTTCCGAAATTCTAAAATCAGTAGCTAAAATATTCAGAATTAGTGGTTTTATGGTGGAAATGAGTCCTATTTGCTTTGCTTTGTGCAATGGTGATTTCAGAAGTAGTTACCATTCCGCCATATATTTGACGAAGTAAGGATAATTGGTTTATGTTTTGAAATAAAATTAAAACGCTGGTGTCCGGAATAATAATGTCAGGCATTTTTTATATCCGTTTGCAAATCTTCTACAGAAGAACTAAATAATGATACACCATACTTTCCCAATAATTCTATGAAAGTTCTTTTTGAATACCTAACATTTCAGCAGCTTGTCCAGAAGATAAAATGCCATATTCATATAATTTTGTTGCTATTCGTAACAGATAATAAAAGTGTCCTTATAGCTACTTTTAGCAAAAAAAAGGTTGTAAGAAAACGCTCACAACCTTTTTCACTTATTATTAGTACACTAACGTTCTACCCTTCATCATCTCCTTCCGAAGATTTTAGCATATCGGGCAGCAGTTGTGTCTTAATTTTTTGTTCTATTTCGGCAGCTAATTCAGGATTGTCGCGGAAGAAGTTTTTCACGTTTTCGCGCCCTTGTCCTATTTTCGAGCCGCCGTAAGCATACCACGAGCCACTTTTTTCGATAATGTTCATATCGGTACCCAAATCCACAATTTCGCCTACTTTAGAAATACCTTCTCCAAAGGTAATATCAAATTCCGCTTGGCGGAAAGGCGGCGCAAGTTTGTTTTTTACAATTTTTACCCGCGTGCGATTTCCTACGGCTTCATCGCCTATTTTTATCGCCCCAATGCGGCGAATATCCAAGCGCATGGAGGCATAAAATTTTAGCGCATTTCCGCCCGTTGTGGTTTCGGGATTGCCAAACATTACACCTAATTTTTCGCGTAGCTGGTTAATAAAAATGCAACAGCATTGTGTTTTGGAAATAGAACCCGTAAGTTTGCGCATAGCTTGGCTCATCAGGCGGGCTTGAAGTCCCATTTTAGAATCGCCCATTTCGCCTTCCAATTCGCCGCGCGGCACTAAAGCTGCTACCGAGTCAATCACAATTAAGTCTATGGCACTGGAGCGAATAAGTTGGTCGGCAATATCTAAGGCTTGCTCGCCGTGGTCGGGTTGCGCAACAATAAGATTGTCCACATCAATACCTAAGGATTCGGCATATTTTTTATCGAAAGCATGTTCGGCATCAATAAAAGCCGCAATACCGCCTTTTTTCTGTACTTCGGCGATGGCATGAAGGGTAAGCGTTGTTTTTCCGGAAGATTCCGGTCCGTAAATTTCAATAATTCTTCCGCGCGGATAACCGCCTACGCCCAAGGCAATATCCAACGAAATAGAACCCGTAGGAATTACTTCGGCTGCTACAACAGGCGCATCGCCCAAACGCATCACGGTTCCTTTTCCATACGATTTATTGATTTTGTCTAAGGCTAAATCCAGCGATTTAATTTTATCTTTATCTGTACTCATCAACAATGTTTTAAGTGAATATTAAAAACCTAAAAATACGAAATATTTATGGGAAAATAAACTGTTTGAAACAAAAAATGCTATATACCGCCTTCTTTAAGTTTTTCGGCATTTTCGGCAACTTTCAGCGCATCTATCACTTCCTGAATATCGCCATTTACAAAAGCATCTAAGTTGTAGAGCGTAAGTCCAATCCGATGGTCGGTCATACGCCCTTGCGGAAAATTGTAGGTGCGAATTTTGGCAGAACGGTCGCCGGTAGAAACCAAAGTTTTGCGATGTTGGGCAATTTCAGCCATATGTTTGCTGTATTCGGCTTCATAAATACGCGTACTCAACATTTTCATGGCAATTTCGCGGTTTTTGTGCTGATTGCGACTCTGCTGGCTTTCGGCAACAATACCCGTAGGTATGTGCGTAATACGAATGGCGGACTCCGTTTTGTTCACGTGCTGCCCGCCCGCTCCACTTGCACGATAAGTATCAATGCGCAAATCGGCAGGATTTATCTGTACGTCCACTTCTTCGGCTTCGGGCAACACCGCTACGGTAGCTGCCGAAGTGTGTACACGTCCTTTGGCTTCGGTTTCGGGTACGCGCTGCACACGATGCACGCCCGACTCGTATTTGAGGTCGCCGTAAACGTTGTCGCCACTTACTTCAAAAGAAATTTCTTTGAAACCGCCGGCACTACTTTCGTTTTCCGACAGAATTTCCATTTGCCAGTTTTTGGTTTCGATGTAGCGTTTGTACATACGAAATAAGTCTCCGGCAAAAATAGCAGCTTCGTCGCCACCTGTTCCGGCACGTATTTCCACAATCGCATTTTTGCTGTCTTCGGGGTCTTTGGGAATAAGTAAAATTTTTAGTTCTTCTTCCAAGTTTTTTTTGCGCTCATCACTTTCTTCCAAATCAACTTTTACCATTTCGCGCAACTCATTGTCGGTTTCAGTTTTGAGTATCTGCTTGTTTTCCTCAATTTGCGCCAACAATGCTTTGTATTGCTCAATGGTTTTTACCAATGGGTCTAAGTCTTTGTACTCTTTGCTAAGTTGGGTAAAACGTTGTAAATCGGCAGTAAGCGCGGGGTCGGAAAGTTGTTGTTCAATATCTTTGTATCGTATAACGATAGCTTCTAATTTATCAAGCATTTGGGGACAAAATTATTTTTAAGGCGCAAAAATACACGCTTTTTACCGTAATTTAGTTTGTTTTCTGCGTATTTCAAAAAATGATACCAAAATCGAATAGCTATTGCGTATTAAAAAAGTGTCCTTTCTTTTGCTTCGTTTTCTTTGGACAAGCAAAGAAAATGAAGAAGCCCTAAGTATAGTACTGTACCCAAACTTGCAGGGCAGATACTTATCCCTTAATAATACCTAAACCTATACGCAACTTTCATACGGTTTTGGTATGAAAAGTAAAATAGCAATACTATCCAACAAAGAAAAGCCGCTTCGATGTCGAAGCGGCTTCCAATCTTTTATTTATTTATCACTCTTTAAAAACTAAGAAGTTTTTGAAAAGAATTTTTTCTCTTTAATACGCGCTGCTTTACCTTTGGCTGCACGCAAGTAATAAAGTCTGGCACGTCTTACTTTACCTACTTTATTTACTTCGATTTTATCAATGTTAGGAGAATAAAGTGGGAAAATACGTTCTACGCCAATTCCTCCTGATATTTTTCTAACGGTAAAAGTACAAGTATGCGTTTTAGGGGTTCCTTTTATTTGAATAACGTCACCGCGGAAAACCTGAATACGTTCTTTACCACCTTCTATAATTTTATAGTGAACCGATACATTATCGCCGGCTTTGAAAGCAGGACGTTCGGTCATTGCTACCTGCTCGCGAATAAATTTTATAATTTCCATAATTCTTCAATATACCTTAAAACTGAAAAAAGTGCTGCAAAGGTAGTAGTATTATTTTACTTATAAAAATAAACGAGCCCATTTTTTTGATATTTCACCAAAAAAGTGAGAAAATAAATTTCTTGTGCAAAATTATTAGTCTCGAATAATGAAAATTTCGCCGTTTTCGTTTATTTTGATAATTCGCGAAGCTACACCCGCAGATGAACTATCGGCGTTTTTTTCGGGAACAATAAAGTCTATGCCTTGCTTGAGTGCAGGCGAAATAGCTGCAAAGTTTTGGGGGGAGGCTTCTCCACTAAAATTGGCAGAAGTTGAAACCAATGGGGCGTTCATTTTTTGCAGCAGTTTTTGGCAAAATGTTTGTCGGCAAATGCGTATGCCCACCGAGCCGTCAGTTGCTTTGGCAAAAGCCGGAATATTTTGTGCGTGCGGGTAAATAACTGTAGTAGGACGCTGCGATTGTTCTAACATTGTCAGCATTTCTGGCGATGGGGTGTAGCCCAAAAACTTACTTAGCATTGGCACATCACGCACCAAAAGTATAAACGGATTGCTACTGCTTCGCCCTTTGATGGCAAAAATCTTTGTAATAGCTTCTTCGTACATTGCGTGGCAACCTATGCCCCAAATAGTGTCGGTAGGGTAGAGAATTGTGCCTTTGGCTTCAATGATGGATAAGGCTTGTGCTACTACGTTTTTCATTGCTTTCGAGGAAAAAACTTTAGAAGGCGATGCCTAAAGTTACTAAGGTAGTATAGTCTAAATTTTTGATTTTTATTTCTTGAAATTGGTCTAAGTTTTGCCAAATATTTTGCTTGAAACTATCAAAAGTGGCATTAAACTCTACGCCCAAGCGCATTATTCTGAAAAAACGCAAGTTCGCACCCAACACCAAGCCTGCTCCGGTAAAAAATCCATCGTTGTTGATGGTGTCAATGGTGTTGTCGATATTGCTGGAAATACTTTCGTCTCCCATAAAAGTTGTCGGGAAAATAATGCCCGGATATAGGGTAAATGTTTCGGAAAGGATAAAATGCTTTTCTAAACCCAATATACCTATAAAATCTTTTCGCTCTGCATCGTAGTCCGTAGCAAGTTCATTGTTTGTTACGCTATAATTCAGTTGATCTACGCCCGCACCCAAACGCAATGCCCAGTGATTTTTATTGAAAAAACGCAAGTTTCCGCTTATGGTGGCACTGCCGGTGTAGTCAATGTTATTAGCTTCCGGCAAGTCGGGTTGATTAATGCTAAAAGCACCAATATTAAGGGTTAAACTGACGTGGTCTTGCGCCGAAACAGAAAAGTTAATGCCTAAAATAGTTATAAGGCTAAGGTAAATTGGCGTTAAAAACTTCATACGTATTAATTTTTTGAAAAGAAATGACTTGCCGATTTAGAATAAAGGAAAAATGATTTGGTTTAAAAAAATTATAGATTTTTGGGTATTAAAAAATCTTAATTTTGAAGGCTAAATAATAAACCCGTTTCTTTGCATAAAAAATAACTATCTATCAGAAATGAAACGCAAAGATAATTGGAAAAAAGCATTTGCTCCGGCTTCTATTGGAAATTTAACGGTCGGTTTTGACATAATTGGTATGGCAATAGAACAGCCGGGAGATATAGTACACGCTTGTTTTAACAACCAAAAGTGTGTTCGTGTTTTGTCGATAAGCGGCGATGGTGGAAAATTGCCATTGCCTGCGCATGAAAACACGGCTGGCGTAGCAGTGTTAAAACTCTTAGAAAAATTAAATACCGAGCAAGGTATAGATTTGAAAATAGAGAAAAAAATGCCTTTGGGCAGTGGTATGGGTTCGAGTGCTGCCAGTGCCGTAGCAGCAGTTGTAGCCGCCAACGCACTGTTTGAAAATCCCTTGCCCAAATCGGAACTGATAGATTGTACTTTGGCGGCGGAAGCTACTGCTGTAGGCACAGCGCATGGCGATAATGTTTTTCCTTCATTATTGGGAGGAATAGTGTTGATACATACGTATAATCCCTTAAGAATCATTCAGTTGCCTGTGCCGGAAAACTTACAGTATGTCTTGGTACATCCGCATTTAGAACTCCTCACCGCCTATGCGCGTTCGGTAGTACCCAAGCAAGTGGATTTAGCAACAGCCATTGCTCAAAATGCGCACACAGCTACTTTTGTTCACGCACTCCACACCCAAGATTACAATTTGTTGCAACAAAGTATGTTCGACACTTTGGCGGAGCCGCACCGAAAACAATTTATACCCGGATACGAGCTTATACAAAAAGCAGCATTGGCAAAAGGAGCTATAAATTGTGGTATTTCTGGTGCCGGACCTTCTATGTACGCCTTGGGAAAACCCACTACCAATATGCAAAAAATTGGCGAAGCAATTCAGGCTGTGTGGCAAAGAAAAGGTATTGGCAGTGAAATGTATTTGGGTAAGGTAAACACGCAAGGGGCGCATCTTTTGGATTAAAAAAATATAAATTTTAATATGAAAACGACAAAAAACGACATTCAACAATGGTTTCAGGCTTTGCAAGATGACATTTGTAGCGGATTGGAAAAATTAGATGGAAAAGCGCAGTTTGAAGAAGACCTCTGGCAACGCGAAGGCGGCGGCGGTGGACGAACACGCATTATCCAAAATGGTGTCTTGCTCGAAAAGGGTGGGGTGAACTTTTCGGCGGTTTATGGCGAAACTCCAGCGGCAGTGCAACAAGCTATGAATTTGCCGCCTTCCAATTTTTTTGCCAGCGGCGTGTCTATTGTTATTCATCCGATAAGTCCGATGGTGCCTATTATTCATATGAATGTGCGCTATTTTGAAATAGATGACAATTTATGGTGGTTTGGCGGTGGTATTGACCTTACGCCGCATTATGTGATGCCCGAATTGGCGCAAGCATTTCACCGAGGACTCAAAAGCGTGTGCAATGAATATCAGCTAAATGCTTACAGTCGCTTTAAGGAATGGGCGGACGACTATTTTTATATAAAACATCGGCAGGAAACGCGCGGAATAGGCGGAATATTTTTTGATAATTTGAACGAAACTTCCGAAAAAACAGCTAAAAACAATATTTGGGAATTTGTGCAGGCTGTAGGCAATGCGTTTGTGCCTTTGTACCAAGAACAATGCGAAGCTACGCGTAATTTGCCGTATGGCGATAAAGAAAAAAACTGGCAGGCGTTGCGGCGCGGGCGTTATGTAGAGTTTAATTTGGTGCTGGATAGAGGCACAAAATTTGGCTTGGACACCAATGGTCGCACCGAATCTATCTTAATGAGTTTGCCGGCAACTGCCGCTTGGCAATACAAATACACGCCACAAGCCGATTCGGCGGAGGCATTTACCCAACAATATTTGCGAAAAGGTATAGATTGGTTGGGTATCACTCCCTAAAATTGTGTATTTTTGTCACTTAAAAATGCCAATATGACGTATTTAGATGGCAAGTCTATTTCCAAAACGCGTACTTCTTACATTTACACTATTGTAAGTAAGACCTTAGTTTTGTTTATTTTGGGACTCATCGGCATCATCATAGCCAATGCGCAGCGTATTTCGCAATCCTTGCGCGAAAATTTGGAATTTACCTTAGTGTTGGCGGATAATCTAAGCGAAAAAGACTCGAAAGATCTGATAGCTCTCCTCAAAGAAAAACCATATACCAGCTCGCTCGAATTTGTACCTAAAGAAGAAGCTGTTAAAGATTTTGAAAAAGAATTTGGCGAAGATTTTACCGTAGTGTTGGGCTACAATCCGCTGTTTCCTTCTATTAATCTTCATTTAAATGCGGCTTTTACAGGAAAAGAAAGACTAAAAGAAATAGAAACCGACTTGTTGAAAAACAGTGCTGTGAAGGAAATTTACTATCAGCAAAACTTGATGAACATCATCAATGCCAATATCCGAAAGTTGAGTATTATTTTGATAGTGCTTAGTTTGGTATTTTTGTTCATAACTATTGCCGTTATTGACAGCACCATCAAATTGGCGATGTATTCGAGTCGGTTTTTGATAAAAAGCATGCAACTCGTAGGCGCAACCCGCAATTTTATTGTACGTCCTTTTATTCAACGAAGCATTTTCAACGGTGTTCTTAGTGGCATTTTTGCCAATATTTTGCTTGTACTTTTTATGTTGTTTGTTCAACAAAGTTTGCCGCAATCCTCCATTCAATACAATTGGCTAAGTTATTTGTACACAGGCATAAGCATTATTGTAGTAGGTGTGCTTATATCTTACTGGAGTACGCAAGCAGCGGTGGTGAAATATTTGAAACTCAAATTAGACGAGTTGTATTAGTTTGCAAGCCCGTACATCGCTAAATAAACTTAAATCTTTGCGCAAATTTGCACTAAGCCACAAAAGCATGTACATTTGTAGGGCAATGCTTCATTTAGCATAAAAAAATATCTTATATGAGTGATTACAAACATCATTTTTTATTTCATAAAAAAAACTTTGTCATTGTACTGATAGGTTTGGCAGTTATGCTATTGGGATTTTTTGCTATGATGCTCGCTCCCAATACCGACCCTACTGTATATAACGAAAAAGAATTGTATGGTTTTCGTACTACTGTATTAGCACCAGTGCTGGTATTGCTCGGTTTGGTAATTCAAGTAGTAGCCATTATGATGAAACCTAAAAATCTTCCCGAAAAAGAAGTTTAATGTCGGTTTTAGAAGCAATTATTTTGGGTATTCTGCAAGGAATTACCGAGTTTTTACCGATTAGCAGTAGCGGACACTTGGAATTAGGCAAATATCTTCTGGGTATCAATATTCAAGACGATTTGCTTTTTACGCTCTTGCTTCATTTGGCTACGGTTATCAGTATTTTGCTGGTGTATAAAAAAGATATAGCGCAACTGCTGAAAAGTCTGTTTCAAAAACCAATCAACGAAAACCAACGCTATATAGGTTTGTTGTTGCTTTCGGCAATACCTGTTGCTTTGCTCGGTTTTTTTGGAGAAGATAAAGTAGATGCACTTTTTGAGGGGAATATCCATTTGGTAGGCGCAATGTTGTTGCTTACGGGCGTATTGCTCATGTTGTCGCAATACATTACACCCAAAAAAACGCGCCCACTCAATACTGTTTCGGCATTTATCATTGGCATTGCCCAATCTATTGCCGTATTGCCCGGACTATCGCGCTCGGGTTCTACTATTACTACGGCACTTATGCTCGGCGTTTCGCGCGAAGAAGCCAGCAGATTTTCTTTTTTAATGCTCATCGTGCCTATTTTGGGTGCCAGTGCGGTGAAACTAAAGGAAGATTTACCGCACTTAAGTTCCGGCTCTTTTAGCAATATGGACAGTTTTGTTGCCGGATTTTTTGCAGCACTTATTGCCGGATTTTTTGCTTGCAAACTCATGATAATGTTGGTGAATAAGCAAAAACTGAGCTACTTCGCTATTTATTGTTGGATAATTGGCTTGCTTGCCTTGTTGGCGTAGTACAAAAAATTATACGCTTTTCGCTAATTTTGCCCCATGAATATATTGCACCGCCAACTTGCCGAAATAAACCAAACGAACTGGTTGGTTTTAGTAGATAAACCTTTGGATTGGACTTCGTTTGATGTGGTAAACAAACTTCGATATAAGTTAAAACATCGCTTTGGCAAAAAAATAAAAATAGGACACGCCGGCACACTCGACCCCAAAGCTACGGGATTGTTGCTGCTATGTACGGCTGCATACACCAAACAAATTGAAACTTTGCAGGGCTTAGACAAAACGTACACCGGAACGATGACAATGGGTGCATCAACGCCTTCGTATGATACAGAAACAACGCCCGATGCCTTTTTTCCGATAGACACGCTTAATGCGGAAATCTTGCGGGAACAAACCCAACTTTTTACCGGAAAAATAAGCCAAAAACCGCCCATTTTCTCTGCAATTAAGCAAGATGGGAAAAAACTCTACGAATATGCCCGCAAAAATGAGTCGGTTGAGCTTAAAGCACGCGAACTAAGGATTCATCAATTTGAACTTACTGCCATAAATTTGCCGCAAGTAGCTTTTGAAGTAAGTTGTAGCAAAGGCACGTACATTCGCTCGTTGGTACACGATTTTGGCGCATCGTTGCACAATGCGGCGTACTTGGAAAGTTTGCGCAGAACGCGCATCGGCGATTTCTCAGTGGCTTCGGCTTGGCAAATTCCCGAACTGATTGATTTTTTAGATAATATTCCCGTAGTACTGCCGCATGAAGGTAATTAGAAATATAGAAAACTTGCCCAATATCGTTGCGCCGATTATTACAATGGGTACTTTTGATGGTGTACACAAAGGGCATCAACAAATTTTAGAAGAACTCAATACCTTAAAAAAGCAGCTACAAGGCGAAAGTATCGTGCTTAGTTTTTATCCGCATCCGCGAAAACTTATTCAAGGTGCCAGCGTTCCTTTGCTCAATACTTTATCGGAAAAAATAGCACTTTTGGCGCAAGCGGAAGTAGATTATTTGGTACTCATTCCTTTCAATCGTCATTTTGCCGATATGTCGCCCGAAAACTATGTCGCCGATTTTTTAGTTGCCAATTTTCATCCGCAGTGTATTGTTATCGGCTACGACCACCGTTTTGGCAAAAACCGCGAAGGCGATATTCATTTGCTAAAAAAATTAGCTCCACAATATCATTTTCAAGTAAAAGAAATTTCTGCCCAGACCGTAGCCGAAATCAGCGTAAGCTCTACCAAAATACGTCGGGCACTTTTGGCAGGGCAAATAGAAAAAGCAAACGATTTACTGGGCTACAATTATGCTTTGACGGGAACCGTAGTTGCCGGCGAGCAGTTGGGCAGAACCTTAGGTTTTCCTACGGCAAATTTGGATTGGGAGGAATCGGAAAAACTTTTGCCCGCCAACGGTATTTACATTGCCCAAGCCGATGTTATGGAAAAAACGTATGCCGCTTTGGTAAATGTTGGTGTGCGTCCTACGGTAAGCGACTCGGGACAGCGCAGCGTAGAAGTATATTTGTTGGATTTTGACGGCGACCTGTACGGAAAGCAACTGAGGGTACACTTTTTGCAACGTATTCGTGATGAAGTGAAATTTGATACTATTGTAGATATGCAAAAACAGATGCTGCACGACAAAGAAAAAGCCTATGCTTATTTTAATAAATCTTAAAATTAGGCAATTTTGTAACTTTACCCGCTTATAGGCAGTTATTAAGAAAATAAAATTTAAAACAAACTTTTTAATGAAAAATACAGATACGAATAAACAAAAAAAGCCTTATAATTTCACCCAATTAATAAAAGATATTTTGTGGGTTACGGTGGTGGTTACTTTGGTGCAAACTTTTTTGCTGCAATCGTATGCCATTCCTTCTTCGTCAATGGAAGGTACGATGCTTACAGGCGATAAACTTTTTGTATCAAAATTTACCTACGGTGCGCGCATACCCATTACGCCTATTGCTTTTCCGTTTGTGCACAATACCATGCCAATTCTCGGCACAAAATCGTATGTAGAGTCGGTGAAACTGCCGTATATGCGTCTGCCGGGCTTGCGCAAAGTACGCAACGGCGATATTGTGGTTTTCAATTGGCCCGAAGGCGATACTGTTACTACCAAATACCAAAGTGCTGTTTCTTACTATGATTTGAAACGACAAATGGGCGAAAAGGAAGTAAATAAAAGGTTTGAAATTATTACGCGCCCCATTGACCGAAAAGAAAACTATGTAAAACGCTGTATTGCCATTGCGGGCGATACCTTAGAAATAAAAGAAGGGACAATATTTATTAATGGCAAAGCTTTTCAAGAACCGCCGGGCGTGCAACATGCTTATATTGCACTGATAGATGCTTCGGGATTTAACTACGACCGCTTAAAAAAAATAGGTGTTACCGAACCTCCGCAAGAGCTTGGAACACAAAGATATGTGCTTCATCTGAATGCTGATACTTACGAAAAGGTAAAAGCTATGAGCATTGTAAAACAAATAGAGCAATACAAAGAACCTGCCGGGCAATATAATCCGCGTATTTTTCCTTACAACGATTCACTGGTTTGGAACAAAGACAATATTGGACCTTTGTACATTCCCAAAAAAGGGGAGAGTGTGCGCTTAGACAGCAAAGTGCAGTACGATTTGTACATGCGCGCCATTCGAGATTATGAAAACAATCCTACTTTGGTGTGGAAAGATGACAAAGCCTATTTAGACGGGAAAGTGTTGGAAACTTATACTTTTACCAAAAATTATTACTGGATGATGGGCGACAACCGCGACAATTCGCAAGATGCCCGTTTTTGGGGTTTCACACCCGAAGACCATATTGTGGGAACGCCTATGTTTGTGTGGCTTTCTACCGACAATACGGAATCGCCCTTGGCATTTTGGAAATGGATTCGTTGGGGAAAATCATTCCGTATTCCGCGCTAAGGCACTATTTTTTTCTGTATTAAAAAGCTAACTTTAGCGGGCTTTAGCTGCAAATGTTTCACCATAGGCGGCACTTTGGTAATGTGAAGCGTAATAGTGCTGTCGGTAGCGAGGTTTACTTTTTTAAAATCTGCCATTACTTCAAACATTTCTTGCGTTACGTCTTTGTAGTTGGATATGCCCAACTGAAAGGAGAGTTCTGTCTTGTCGGGAAACAAGAAAAAATCCACACTGTCGGGAACATTGCGCAGCGTGATAGGAATGAGAAAACTTTTTTCGGTAATTTCTTCTACCTCAAAACTATACGAAACCTGCGAAAGAGAAATCTGCGCCAAGCGTGTCGGCGGTTTTTTAAGGCTGATAGTACCTTTTTGGGTGGTGCGGATATTTTCTAACGACAAACTATAGGTAGGAATATAGGCGAGCGTATCAAGGTACGAAGCAGCACCGGAAACGGTAACAGAGTCGGGCGAAAGTAATATCACATCTTTGAGGCTGTACTGCGGATAAAAGCGAATATCCGAAACCAACTTTACCGGAACTTTCTTTTCATCAATTTGTACAAAACTAAGCGGCACATTGTCGGGATGAATACTGATAATTTGTACTTCGGGTAATTGTTTTTGCAGCAAATTAAACAAATAATCTCCCTCAACGTGCGTGTTATCAGGGCTCAAGTCAATATCAAATCGCAAGCGTTCTGCTTTGTTGGCGAGATACAACTTGCTCAAAATATTACCATTTCCCCGTACTTTTACCCTAAACTGCTTCGGTAGCGGATTTTCAATGATCAATTTATCACTTTGGTACTCAAAAGTAACCGGAATTTCCATGTTGATGCTTAGGTCATTGCGCGAAAGTTGGTCGATAAACCAAATAAAAGTACTCAGTAGCAGAAACAAAATAAAGACCTCCGGCTCATCCATAAAGGATAACAATTTTCGCCTTTGTGCTGTATTCGATGCTTTCGCCACTTGCTGTATTTTTTGAAAAAATTACAAGGTTTTACTCATTTCTGCCGAAATACTTGATTTTTCTACCCGCAATGTCATTTGGTTTTCTACTTCTAATAGCACACTATTATCGTCTATGCGCGTTATTTTTCCGTGAATACCACCAATAGTAATAACCTTATCGCCTTTTTTTAAGCTGCCGACAAAAGTTTGCTGTTCTTTCGCTTTTTGCGTTTGCGGGCGAATCATAAAAAAATACAATACAACAAAAACCAGAATAAAAGGTAAAAAACTCAAAATAGAACCCATTCCCGAGCCATCGGCTTGGATAAAATTCAATAAAAACATGTTAAATAATTTTTGTGTTAAAATAAAAACCAAAGATAGAACGATTATCATAATTGATGAAATTTTAAATCGTTACCAACAACTGTGCGGCATTTTATCAACAAGATTTCGGCACTTATGTTTTATGCTGGTACGCCATTCGTTTTCGATGAAATAAAAAATAATAGGCGGCACAAACGAATAAAAAACTATTTTTGCCCCCTGATTTTTTTGGAAAAAATCCTAATATTTATTGTCCCAAAGAACAAAAATTAATACATGTCACGTAAACTAATTTTGGGTATTGTTGTGTTTTTGCTACTGCTCGCTACCGTATTGGGCGTTGGTGCATATCGTGTTGTGTATGGAATTAATACGCAAAATAATGCAGCCGTGTACGTGTACATACCCACAGCTGCTTCGTTTGCGCAAGTAGTGGATAGTTTAAAACAAAAGAATATTATACAAAACGAAACCACTTTTCGTTGGGTGGCAGATGCAATGAAATATCCTTCTTTGGTAAAAGCGGGAAAATATCGTATTGCGCCGCACATGAGCAACAGAGCCTTGTTGCAAAAACTGCGTTTGGGCGAGCAAGAACCAGTGTCGTTGGTTATCAACAACATTCGTTTTACCAAAGATTTTGTGCATATTGTAGATTCGCTGACGGAAATACAAACGCCCGAATTAGATAGTCTTTTGCACGACAATACGTATTTGGCGCAGTTTGGTTTCGATAGCCTTACGGTAAAAGCCATGTTTTTGCCCGATACTTATCAAATATTTTGGAACACCACCGCCGATGCTTTTATGCAGCGTATGTACGGCGAGTATAAAAAGTTTTGGACTCCCGAAAATATTGCCTTAGCGGAAAAACAAAAACTCACACCTTACGAAGTGATTAGTTTGGCAGCGATTGTAGAAGAGGAAACCGTACACGATGATGAAATGCCGGAAGTAGCCGGTGTGTATATCAATCGCTTGAAAAAAAATCGCAAACTCGAAGCCGACCCTACGGTGAAATATGCGGTAGGCGATTTTGGTTTGCGCCGTATTTTACACAAGCACCTCGAATACGATTCGCCCTACAATACGTATATGTACGAAGGTTTGCCGCCGGGACCTATTCGTTTTTCTTCCAAAAAAGCCATCAATAGTGTGTTGCATGCCAGCGACCACAATTATATGTATTTTTGCGCCCGCGATGATTTTTCGCAGTACCACAATTTTGCCGTAACCTACGAGCAGCATCAACTCAATGCACTTCGCTATCGCAAGGCACTCAATGCGCGGAATATTCGTTAGGTGTTGGTTATTTTATCTGACTACAATTTCTGCTTGTATGTCAAGTCTAAATCCTGTTTTGTCAAAGAAAGATTTTTTTTCAGATGCTTCAAGTGTGTGAAAACTTGGATGTTTTTTATTACAAGCGTATGCTTTTTTGTATCGAAAGTTTGAAAAATTATGGTTTTCCACAATTAACTTGATAGTGTTTTCTAATTGTTGTTTCGCATCAGGTATCCAATCTTTACGCTGAACTTTTAGTTCAACTAAAAAAAGGCTGTCATTAAACGTTAGCATACCATCGCACGAACTTTCTTTATTCGTCGTTTTTTCTTTGTGAACAATGATACAATTATCTATGGCAGTAAAAGAAACAGCAATCTCTTTCTCATTGGTAACTTTTGCAATCCATTTTGTATTGTCAGTTATGTCGGTATATGCTTTTGCACCATCTTGGTCATCACAAATTCCGAACTGTTTATCGTTTCTTGAAGGTTCTTTACAATCAGTTTGAAAAAAATCCGCGCTCATAATAACTCTTGCTCAATTTCAAGTAAAGAATCAAAAAGCCAATTACTTTCTGCTAATGTTTCATTCAGGTAATTTTTGTCGGAAGGAATGCCGTCAATGGTTTCCAATTTAGTGATGCTGCCATCTTTTTCGCTTAGTTGATAAACAACTACATTATTTGCTGAAACTAAAAATTCCTTTGGAATTAGATGGTACAATTTTGGCAGCAAGATATCTCTGTTTGAAGATTTTTTAATTTTACTTTCCAAATATTCGCCTTGAATCGCTATGCTTAAGTAGTTTATGATATATGGACTATGTGTAGTTATAATAAGCTTATTGCCTTTGTTCATTGAATTGAATTTCAATAAACTTTGCAGCATTTGCCATTGGGAAGTTGGAAAAAGATTTTGCTCTGGTTCTTCCACGATATTTATGAAAGCGGTCTTGTTAAATTTTGCCGAAAGAACAGACAGGGCAACTCTTTTTTGTTCGTCTGTCAAGTTATTGTTGCTCCAAATGTCTTCAACGCCTTTTTTGAAACGCTGTATTTCCTCACTACTCATCGGCTCTTTGTTAGTTTCGCTTTGTTTTTTCACAGAATTAGCCAAATAACTCGAAACTAAGTATAATGGCACAAGCGATTGAAAGCCACTTGACGCTTCGGTAAGTTTTACTTTAAAGCCATCACCTCTCAAGTTTAGTGTATCATTCAGTTTGTCATATTCAACATCAACGTTATTTATAGGCAAACGTTCTACTCCTTTCATCTCATTTTTTGCATTATCAAATTCGGTTAAAAATTCTTTTAACGATTCTGAAGAAAGCTTTAGTTCTTTGGGCGTTTTAACATAAGTGATGAAGTTTCTTTCCGCAGGTACGTACATTATTTGTGGAAGTGGGTATTCTCTGTTTTGTACTTCATTAATGGTCAATGAACCATTTTCATAGACAATAGAAAATGCGTCACCTTCGTATTCAATTACAGTTTCACCAATGCCATTGGCTTTAAAGTAGTTTTCAAGACGATGATAATTTAAAAATTGATTTTTGAGTTTGTTTTTTCGCTCAAACCATTTTTTGTTGTAATCACCTCTAACAAGTGCTTTTTCAATCCACGTAAAAGTAGAAATTAACTTAGCCACAGTACTTTTGCCCGAGCCTTGATTTCCGATAAATACAGTAACCTTTTTAATGTCAATCCAACCTTCATTAGTTGTAACGCCTTGTTTTATCGGTCCAAAATTCTTAATTCGAATTCTACTCATTTTTTATATAAAATATTAGACAAATTTACAACTTTAGATTTAGTTACTGTTTTGTGAGAAGAAAAAGGGTAGCGCAAATTTTTGCTGGTGTTGGATTTGGTACACTTGCCATCAAGTATTCGGCAATTTGTGCATAGCCAAAAAGGAAACGAAAGTTTTCAGTTTTTCAACTCCCGTCTAATTACTTCCTTCCTGCGCTTTTTTATAGCGTCTAAACCAGATAAAACCTAAAGTTCCTACCAATAAATATGGAACTGCCGCCAAGTACAAAATGCCCGCATTGAGTCCCAACGCGAAAGTACCACCTTCTTTCAGATTACTTTCCGCCGCCGCTCTACACATAGGACACTGCGCCCAAATATTACTTGTAGATAAAATAATGAAGCAACTGCTTACGCAAAATAGTAGGAAATAACGCCAATTTTTCATGATAAAAATTTGTTTGAAAGTGCAAAGTTAATAATAAGGAGCCAACATTAGATACACAATAACGCCGGTAGCCGAAACATATAACCACAAAGGCATTGTGTAGCGGGCTATTTTGCGGTGTGCGGCATAGTTTCCGGCAAAGGCACGCAAAAAAGTGAACAAAATCATCGGTAAAATAATAGCCGCCAAGATAATATGTGTGAACAATAAGAGAAGATAAATAAACTTTACTACGCCTTCGCCGCCGTAGCGTGTGGGTTCTGTGAGGCTGTGATACGTAACATACGACAGCAAAAATATTGCCGACAGCACTAAGGCAATAATATTACAAGTTTGGTGCGCCTTTATATTTTTTTGGCGGATAAAATACCAACTTGCCAACAGCAACACAAAAACACTTCCATTAAGCAAAGCGTGAAACTTTGGCAACACTTTTATTGAAAATGGCAAAGACAACTGACTCGGCGGCGATACATAAAAAAGAAGTCCTACCACAACAGGTATTGCTACACTTACCCACACGATAATTTTTGCCCACAAGCGTTCATTGCGGCGAAAAGTGTTGGAATTCTTGTTCATTGTTGCGAATGTTTTTTTGAAGGATTGTATTCCAATTTATCTTCTTTTTTATTCTCAATTTGCAAAATAATCATATCGTGAATGAGCTTATTTACTGCCAGCGAATCGGTGCCATCATAATAGCCGCGCACTACACGCTCGGCATCGAACAACACTAATTTTTGGGTATGGTCGAAAATTTCGGCACTGCCTTCACTTCCGGGCATTGCGGTTACAAAATAGTTTTGGGTAACAAATGCATAAAAGGTTTTTTGGTCGTAGCCGGTAAGAAATTTCCAAATAGAAAAGTCGGCGTGGTATGTTTCGCCATATTTTTTAAGCACTTCCGGTGTATCGAAAGCAGGATCTACGGTATGCGACAAAATCATAAAATCTACTTCACCCTTCAGGCGGTCTTGCACGCGCGACAGGCTTTTGCTTAGTTTAGGGCAAATGCCGCCACAACGGGTAAAGAAAAAATCGCAGACAACCATTTTTCCTGCAATGGTTTTCTCGGTAACAATACTACTATCTTGGTCTATGAAGCTAAATGGCGCAATTTGGTGATACAATTTCCCATTTACTTCTACGGTATTCTCCGATTGAAAATCATCACTAATAGGATAGTAGCGGCTCACTTTGGAGCGTTGCGGCGTACCCGCAGGATAATTATGCAGTTTGGGAAAAACGTAGTAAAAGAAAAAGGAAAACAATACACCGATGAACAGTATTACAAGACCAATTATTTTTGTTTTTTTCATACAAGCCAAACAAAACTTTAGGTGAAAAGATTAGAAACTTGAAGCAAAGGTCTTATTAATTTTACAAAAAAGCTAATGAAGTGGGATTATTGGTATGATAATTTTACATTTATTGGTATTGGTTCTTGCAAATCGGCTAAGGTCGTTTGGGCTTGTAGATAATTACACCACATAAGCCAGCATAGTGCTGTGGCGAGAATAATTTTATATGGGTTGGGTTTATTTTTCATTGTGCATGAGTTTTTGCTATTCATCAAATACGTTGTAGTTTTTAAAAATATATGCTACATTTTTTCTTTTTTCTCCTTCAAACTTATTGGGAAAGAACCTGTAATAATTCCCGCCGGATAAAAGCAGACCTTGCACATAATCTAATTCTATTTCACTGCGTGTTTTGTCGAGGTAATTTGAATAGAAGATATAATTGGTGAAATTTTTAATATATATGGCATTTTCGGGTTTTAGAGATAACTTCTGAATATACAGCACATATCCTCTTAATACATCAGAAGCATTCATAAAGTAGTGGTGCTTGTAAATAGGGAAATACTTCAAAACCACATCATACGCTTTAGCTTGTTGCAAAGCCCACGCAAACTCAGTAAATTTCCTAAATTCTATGCCCAATAGTAAACTGTCATCTTGTGCAAATAAACTATCCATAGCTGCTATATAAGTGTTAGTTTTTGCTTGCAAAATTGTCAATTCGGTTAAAATGCTATCTGCCATTAGTGCATTTTGGGGTATTGGTTCTTGCAAATCGGCTAAGGTCGTTTGGGCTTGTAGGTAATTACACCACATAAGCCAGCACAGTGCTGTGGTGAGGATAATTTTATATGGGTTGGGTTTATTTTTCATTGGGCATGAGTTTTAACAACTTTCGTAAATTGGTATAAGCGCAGGAATCTGATTCTTCATCTAAGTACTCAAGCCTGTGGGCGATTTCTTTTTTGTAACCTCTTAAGAAATAAGCCATTGGAGCAATATTGAAATTGTTTAAGTTTAGTTTTTGAAGTAATTGTAATTCTTCTCCATATTGCTTATACTTTAGATGACTTATGGGTAGAGGATAATCGAAAAAATTGCATTTTTCTAACACCTCACTTTGCAATAAATAATTAACCATCATTTTATGTAATATAGGATCTTCTACAAAATATTGCCAACCCACATCATCCATTTTTAATTTGTGTCTTGAATATAAAAAATAACGAAGGGAGTCGTTGGCAACTAAATGCTGCATGGTAGAATTGTGCATTGTTTGTAAATTGTCGAGATATTTTTTTACACTTGGTATAGCCACTAAAGGATTGGGAGATATTGTATCGAATATAGTTAAAAACTCATTATTTATTTTGGCATATAACTGGTATAAGCTATCAAATTTTTCTAAAAAAATAGAATCTTGGCTACTTAAAACATAAGAAAATTTGTCTCCCATTGATCCTTCTTCAATTACAAATTTTTCTTGTGCATTAATAAAGTTAATGATACACAAGATTAGACTCAATAATAAAAGTATTTTTTTCATATCAATTGCTATTTAAAGTGATTTTATTAGTTCCGTACCAAATTTTGCTAAAGATACACTAAGGTTTTCTCTATTTTTATTACATTTTGGGGCATTTATCGGAAGTTGGTTCCTAAATTAAAATGTATAAAAACCGTTTGCCAACAGGCTACTCTCTCCGCACACAAAAATATAGCCTGCACCATGCCAATTTGCCAGTAATTTCTACGCAAATAATCTCCGGCAGGTACACATCTTTTTTATTTGTAAGCCTAAATGCTTATTTTTACCCATAAAAATTCTAATGAAAAAAATCCTCTTTAGTATTCTGTCCTTATGCTTTGTTTTTACGGCAAAGGCACAACTTGTTTATACCGAGCCGATTTTTCCAACAGTCGATGCACCCGTTACCATCTTTTTCGATGCTACGCAAGGTTCGGGAGGACTGGCGAATTGCAACTGCGATGTGTATTTGCACACGGGCGTTATTACTTCCGAAAGTACCGGAAACTCCGACTGGAAACACGTAGTAACTGCTTGGGGTGTGGCAAACGATACTTACAAAATGACACAACTAAGCGACAATTTGTATAGCTACACCATCAACGATATTCTCGATTTTTATAACATAAGCGAAGGTGAAGAGGTACTCCGATTGGCTTTTGTGTTCAGAAATGCCAACGGTACTTTGGAAGGAAAAGACGTGGGCGGCACCGATATTTTTGTCGATTTGTATCCTGTCGGTTTGCATGTAAAGTTTGCCAATCCTACTGCCTATGAAAACTTTGAAGAACCCAACCAAAGTATTACTATCGCCGCCGAAGCTACGCAAGCCGCTACAATGAGCTTGTACCAAGATGGAGTGTTGCTGGCAACCGCCGAAAATGAAACACAACTAAGCTACAATATTACCACACCTGCATCGGGAAAATTGCGCCTTAAAATGACGGCTGAAAATGCCAATGGCTTTGCCGAAGATTCTATTACGATTGTGGTAAAAAGTGCTACCCAAACCGCCGAACTACCCGAAAACATGGAAGATGGCATCAATTACCTTAGCGAGAGTAGTGTATTGTTGAGCCTGTACGCGCCGGGTAAGGATTTTATTTATGTGGTAGGCGATTTTTCTAATTGGGAAACCGAGCCCAATCTGCAAATGAAACGCACCCCAGACGGAAACCGATTTTGGGTGCAAATAGATAACCTAACGCCTCAGCAAGAATACGCCTTTCAGTATTTTATTGATGGCTCCCTAAAAGTAACCGACCCGTACGTGGAATTAGTTCTCGACCCATCCAACGACAACTACATTACCGCCGATGTTTACCCGAATTTAAAACCATATCCTAACGGAAAAACAACAGGTATTGTCGGAGTTTTGCAAACGGCTGCACCCGAATACGTTTGGGAAACAACTAATTTTGAAGCCCCGCCCGCCGAGAATTTAGTTATTTACGAACTGCTCCTACGCGATTTTGTACACGCACACAACTACAATGCCCTCAAAGACACGCTCAATTATTTGCAAAGTCTGGGGGTAAATGCTATTGAGTTGATGCCCATTATGGAGTTTGAAGGAAACATTAGCTGGGGATATAATCCTTCGTTTATGCTTGCGCCCGACAAATATTACGGCACCAAAAACATGCTCAAATCGTTTATAGACGAGTGTCATAGCAGAGGTATTGCCGTTATTTTGGATATTGTACTCAATCATCAGTTTGGTCAAAGTCCTTTGGCGCAGATGTATTTCGAGGGCAGTGCGCCTTCGGCAAATAGTCCATGGTTCAATGTTACTGCCAAGCACGATTTTAATGTAGGCTACGACCTGAATCACGAAAGCCCTGCCACACAATATTTTGCGGAACGCGTAATGAAGCACTGGATAGAAGAATACAATATTGACGGCTACCGCTTCGATTTATCGAAAGGATTTACGCAAACCAACACATTAGGCAATACCAGTGCTTGGGGACAGTACGATGCTTCGCGCATTGCTATTTGGGAAAACTATGGCAATTACATGTGGTCGCTCAAACCCAATTTTCATATTATTTTAGAGCACTTTGCCGTAAATACCGAAGAAAAAGAACTCGCAGACAATGGTTTTATGCTGTGGGGAAATGAAACCTACAAATTCGGTCAGGCAGGTATAGGCTTCGTAAATGGAACTAACTTCGACTATGCCTACTATAAAGTACGCAACTTTAATGAACCGCACTTAGTTGCCTATATGGAAAGCCACGACGAAGAGCGATTGATGTACAAATGTACGTCCGATGGTTTGGCAGATGGTGGATATGATATAAAGCTCGAAGAAGTAGCCTTAGAGCGTATGAAATTGCTTGCCAATTTTTACTTTGCTATTCCGGGTCCCAAAATGATTTGGCAATTTGGTGAGTTGGGCTACGATTACTCCATCAACTACAACGGACGCACCGGACCCAAACCTATTCGTTGGGATTACTTTACAGACGAACGCCGCCAAAAAGTATATCAAGTGTATAGTGCTATGAGTTTTTTGCGGGAAAACTATCCTACATTTACAGAAGGTACTGCCACATTAGCTACCGGAAGTAGCGTTAAAAAAATCACCTTATTACACGAAGCAATGGATGCTTTTGTAGTAGGCAATTTTTCTATTGCAACCAAAGAAGAAACCATTAGCTTCCCACACGCAGGCACCTGGTACGAGTTTTATAGCGGCGACTCCTTAGAAATTGCCGATGTAGGGACTACTTTAGCCTTAAATCACGGCGAGTTTAGGCTCTACACCACCGAAAAATTGCCCACGCCGCCAGCCGGCTTACAAGACTTGACGGTATATAGCCCTACAATAACTGCCGAAGAAATTGGTTTTGCCTGTTATCCCAATCCGGTACAAAGCCAAATACAACTAAGTTGGACACAAGCGAGTACCACGCCCACACAAATTGTATTGTACAACGCACAAGGGCAGGAAATAGCCCTACTTTTAGTTGAAAATATGTCAGCAGGCAAACAAATACACGATTTTGACCTTAGCAAATACCATTTAGCGGCAGGCAATTATTTCATTAAAATAGCCAACAAAGATTTTTATTTAGTGGAGAAAATAGTGGTGATGCCGTAGAGGAGGTTTTGAACAATAAAAATATTACTGCATAAAAAAAATCCCGAAACAATAAACAGTTTCGGGATTTTTTGTGGTCCCACCAGGGCTTGAACCTGGGACCCCCTGATTATGAGTCAGGTGCTCTAACCAACTGAGCTATAGGACCGCTGCACCACAAAGCAACGGGTGCAATAATTTGGAGCGCAAATATAGTATTAATATCAAAAATAAAATACTCTTAGCCCAAATTTTTGTATTTTTTATTCTTCTTTCTTGCAGCAGTCCGGCAGGTTTTTATATACTTCAGCATTGGCGGGGCTGCCGTTGGCATCGTAGCCTAATTTGTTGATGGCAGCAATAATTTTATCCGCATTGGTTTTGCGTTTGTCGTAGCGAACTGTTAGTATTTGGGTATCCAAGTCTAAAGAAACAGCCCTTATGCCTTTTTCATAAATAATATTATCTTCTAAGGTTTTTTGACACATACCACACTGGGCAGATGTTTTTATGCTTATTCCTTCTATATTTTTTTGCGATAAGGCTTTATTATTGCCACAACTCATTAAACTACAAAATAAAACGAGTGGAATGATTAAAAATAACTTATGCATAGGTTTAAAAATTTTATAATTAAAAAATTATTTCAGCGTCCATTTCACGCCAATGTACGTCATTCTGCCAAAAATAGGTCCCCACGTATTGCTTGCATCAAAATTAGCCGCAAAAGGAGTTTCCCAGTTTTGGATAGGATTTTCTTGTTTAAAATTAAATAAATTTTCGGCACCAAGATATATTTCACCACTTTTAAACACATAATTTACTTGCGCATTGTGCAAATTGTATGCCGGAGCTTTGGTAAGTTGGTTTTCGCCATTGTCGGCAGCAATCGCCAAGTTTTGTGTGCCTATCAGTTGCGAGGTCCAGTTTACTTGCCAGTGTTCGTTATGACTTTTGTAAGTGAGATTTATCAAGCCTTTGTGTTGTGGAATAAAAGGCACATTTACATTTTCTATGCCAAGATAAGAAGTAGTAAGGCTTTCGTATTTGTATGCCAAACGTACATCAAAATCATGCAGCAGTTTGTAGTCCAATTGTGCCTGAAAATAATTGGCGATGGACTTTGGTGCAGCAATAATCCAAATAGTGCTTGCATCGGAATACGTATCTACCAAAGTTTGGTTTTTCAATAAGGTCTGATACGCATCAATACTAAAACTCGCTTCGCGTTGCCATAGCGTAAAGTTTTGGGTGAAATTAGTTCCATAGTTCCACGCAAATTCGGCGGGTAAGTTTAGGTTTTGAAAAACAAACGGACGATTGCTGAGGAGCAGATTGGTGTTTTCGGCAAAAGGATTGGCGCGGCGGAAACCTCGTCCTGCAGAAATACGCCAAGCACTGCGTTGCCCCAATTTGTAGCGCACATGCAATCGCGGACTCAACTGTGTGCCGTACAAATTGTGTGCATCAAGGCGCAAACCCACAATCATACTGAAACGCACATTGGGCGCGTAATTGTATTCGCCAAAAATTCCCGGTACGGATTCATCGCGAAGAAATGTTTGGGAAGAAGCAGCATTTTCGGCAAGTGCTTCGCGGTACTTATCAAGAATATAGCTGGCTCCTGCCGTAAATTTATGTTTGCCCAAACCTGTGTCGGTAGTGTAAATAAGGTTGGCGTAAAGGCTTTGCTGCTTGGCATCATAGTCGCGAATACCAAAAAAGGAATTTTGTTCGTGCCACTGCCACGACACTTGCAAACCTACGCTGGTATTAGGTTTGTCGAAAACATAGCCCGTTTTACTAAAAATCTCAAAGCGTTCGGTGTCAAAGCCGAAGCCGTAAGGGTTTTCGGTGTTGCGAATTTGGTTTCGGTCGAAATCTAACTCACCGCCTGTCCGTTGGTCGTTAATGTATTTCACGCCCCATTGTCCTTCTATGTGCTTGCTGCGGTAATCCCAGCGATTGAACAGCATCACATTTTTGCGCAGCGGCATATCTACGAAGTTGTCGCCATTTTTGTCGTGTTTTGTAGTAAGCAAGTTCCCATGCGTCATGAGCATTCCCGCCCAATGTTTATTTATTTTTTGGGCAAAATTGAGGTTCAGTTCCGTACGTCCTGCTTCGTTTACATACACATTGGCAAAGAATTTTGGCGCATCAAAAGGCTTTATATAGTCAATATTTATCTGTCCGCTAATGCTTTCATAACCATTTATCACCGAACCCGCGCCTTTGGTAAGTTGTATGGCATTCATCCACGAGCCCGGAATATATTCCATACCATAAGTGGCAGACAATCCGCGCAATGCCGGAATATTTTCGCCCAAAATTTGGATATAAGCACCATCTAAACCCAGCATACGCAGTTCTTTGGCACCCGTTACGGCATCGGCAAAGTTCACATCAATAGAAGGATTGGTTTCAAAAGATTCACTGAGGTTGCAACAGGCGGCGCGGCGAAATTCCTTGCCCGTAATAGTTTCTACTTTGGCGGATTCCAGCATAGAGATATGGGTAGCGTTGTAGTCGGCGGTTATTTCTATTTCGTCCAGATTACGCTGCGATTTCATTACAATTTTTATGGTTGTTTGATTGCTCGCAACTTTCAGCGTATCCGTTTTGTAGCCGATATAGCTTACAATAAGCGTATTGGTATTTTTTATTTTACTTAAAGAAAAATTGCCCAAACTATCGCTAATTGTGCCGAGCGTAGTATTTTGCCAATAAACATTGGCTCCCCACAAGGGAACTTCGTGGGCCTGTTCATCTATTTCCACAATAGTACCTTCCAAGTTTTGGGCAAAAAGTGAAGGCAGAAATAAGAATGAACTGATTATGTTTAAACTTAAAAAAAATCTCGTTTTCATGTTTGATTCAATTTAATAAAATTCGTTGGTCAGCAAGTTTACTATGTGTAAAATTGTGTCCTAAAAAGATTGGTCAAAAAATTAGATTAAAAGGAATTGCTAACAGCGAAAACAAGCGTTGGAAATGCTAATGAGCTTACCGCTATGAAAGGGAAATAAGTGCAGATACCTGCTAAAAACAAGGCTAAAAGGTGTTTTTTCAAAGGAGAAAACTATCCCCAATACGCTAAAAACAACACTAAGCCACAACAGCAAAATCCATACTTGCCATTGCTGCGTCAGTTGTTTTACGGGGAGTTCGTTGGAAATGCTTCCCAATACAAATTGTGTGCTATAAGTACAGCAGTTATCGGAAGTATTTAGTTCTTTGGTAGTTGTATTGGCTGATTTTTTACAGCATGTTTTTTCAGTAGAACAAGCTTGCTGTGAGGCGATTTTTTCGGCACATTTGGTAATGGGTAGCAAGGAAAAATCTTGTAATTGTGCTGCCCTACAATGGTGAGAATTGATAAATACTACTCCTGAACTAAACAGCAACCATACTGCCAACATTTTTAGCAGATAAGGGAAAAAACGCCATTTTTTGAGTGAAAGTAGCATATTTGCAAAGATAAAGCAAAATGTTGTTGTTTGTCGTGCCGACCGTTATAAAAAAAGTTAAGAAGTGGGCGAATTAGGAATAAAAATTAAAAAGTAGTAGCTTTGGGGAAAAGTGAATATATGATAAAGGCAAAACCATTTATAAAATGGGTAGGAGGTAAAAGTCAACTGTTGGAACAGTTTGAAAATTATTATCCCAAAGAACTCAGAAAAGGTACAATTAAAAACTATGTCGAGCCTTTTTTGGGTGGAGGAGCTTTATTTTTTGCTCTTTCGCAACGCTACAAAATTGAAAACGCCTACTTATCAGACCTTAATAAGGATTTGGTTTTGACTTATCAGATAATTCAAGAACGTCCAAATGATTTGCTTGAATTTCTGGAACAATACCAAAAGGACTATGACCAAACCGAGCAAGAAAAACGCAATGACTTATTTTTAGAAGTTCGCGAACAGTTCAATATACAACGCTTTGAAATAAATTATAAAAACTTATCTGATAATTGGGTTTCGCGAGCAGCGCAGTTTATATTTTTAAACAAAACCTGTTTTAATGGACTTTTTCGCCTGAACTCAAAAGGTGAGTTTAATGTGCCTTATGGGAAGTATAAAAAGGCGGCAAAAAAATGGAAGTAATCAAAAACCCTTGGAAAGAAAGATTAATGACACTTATCAAAGAGTCAGAAAAATCAATACAAATTACTTCTCCATTTGTTAAAGAAAATATTTGTCGGGAAATCTTTGAATTGAAAAATAAGGGCGTGTCTTTTGAGCTTATAACATCTTTCAATTTATCAAATGCGTATAATGGGGCATTAGATTTATCTGGACTAGACCTGATAATACAGAATAAAGGAATCATAAAAAATTATCCAAAATTACACTCTAAAATATATATTTTCGACTCAAAAAGGGCAATAATTACTTCTGGAAACTTGACGAATGGCGGACTACTAACAAATTATGAGTATGGTATTTTGTTTGATGAAGTAAGCGTTGTAAAGGAGGTAGAAAAAGATTTTGAAAATATTGCAAAAAATGAGATAACTGGTAGTGTAACCAATGAGCATATTAGACAGGCAAGTATTATTTTATCTAAAATACCTAAAATTGAAAAAATTACTATGCCTACTATTGAAATAGAACATAAAGAAACAAGCCCTTTTGTTCTCGAAGATGTTAACGAATCAATATCATCGACATTAAGGGGATGGAAATTAAGTGTATTTAAGTGTGTTGATGCTATTCAAAAACAAGAGTTTGTGTTGCAAGATATTTATTTATTTGAAAAAGAATTACAGAAAATATATCCTGAAAACAATAATGTAAGGGCTAAGATAAGACAACAGATACAATTCTTACGAGACTTAGGGTTGATAGAATTTCTATCCAATGATGGTAAATATAGAAAATTATGGAAATAAAACTCCAGCAACAATATGATTTGATTTACTCATTTTTCAAAACGACTACAGAACCTTTTGATTATTTGGATTGGGACGGTAATTCTCTTTATGTCTTTTTCCAAAACGAAATAATAGAAGTTTACAATTATGAAGACTTATGTAGCATAATCGAAGGGCTATAAAGCTTACGAGATTAATAACACGATTTTTGTAGATAATAGCCATTACATTTAAAGTTCGTGGCAAATTCACACCAAAAAGAAGGTAAACATACTTTTCTTTGAAAAACGAAAAGATGCTTATTCCCTTTGGGAATTCGGTTTCTCAGACGAAAGCAATTATAATAGCATCGAACTTTTGAAAAGTGCTAAATTTGAAATAAAGGACAAATAGGAAATATCTGACTCTACATCAAGTTCCAAACGAGCAAACAAAAATAAAACCGCTCCGAAAATTATCCCGAAGCGGTTTTCTATTAACCTACAAAATGAGTTTTTTTATTTGAGTACTTCTATGTAGCCGGCTCTGGTTTGTGCACCGTCAGGTGTATTGTATTGCAGCAAATAGAAGTAAGTACCATCGGGAACCGCTTCGCCGCTATTGTCCCAAGTACCGTCCCACGCATCGGCGGCAGTACCCATGTAGCCTGTTTTTTGGAACACAATATTTCCCCAGCGGTTGTAAATAATTAATTCCGCATCCGCATCTGGATAACAATCATTTAACCAAGGAATAACAAAAATATCGTTTATGCCGTCTCTGTTGGGCGTAATTCCTTGTGTAATGTTTGTTTCTTCACAAGGTACTTCACTTTCAACAACCGTAATAATTACCAAAGCTGTATCGCATACTTGCAAAGGATTGCAAATGATATAGCTGAAAGTATCAACGCCTGCAAAATCACTATTGGGCATATACACCAGCAAATCAGGATTGTTTTCAATAGTACTTACCGTACCGTTATTCGCTTGCGTAAAAGAAATTACGTGAATATCAGAGCCTGTATCGTTGGTTAGTACATCAATGGTAATATCCGCAGCTTGTTGGGTAGTGCGAATATCATCAACCGCTATTACATCTTCTATCGGCAAATTGCCAATATTAATCTGAATATACGCTGTATCGCAAAGCGCAGGTTGTCCGTCATCGCACAGTACATAGGTCATATAATCAATACCTAAATAATTTTCGTCCGGTATATATACAATACAACCATCTTCATCTAAAGTATAAGTACCGTTGGCAGGTTCTGAAGAAACTTGGTACGTAAGTACTTGGTTTTGGTCGGCATCACTGTCATTGTCTAAAGGACAAATTTGTACTTCGGTGTTGATAATTGTGGAAACGTTGTCGTTATTGGCTTGTGGATAATTATTGGAAATAGGTGCATCAATATAAATGATAACACTCGCCTCGTCACACAATTCCGGCGACTGATTGTCGCAAATCGTATAGTTGAAAGTAATTTCTCCGGTGAAATCGGCATTGTCAGGAACAAAAATAGCCAGAGAGCCTTGGTTGGTAATAAATACCTCGCCTTCAGGTGAAGGAGTATCTACGAAAGAAATATAAATATTGTCTTGATTGGGGTCACTATCGTTTTGTAGTAAATCCATATTAACCGACTCGCCCGCGCTGGAGAAAAATACATCATTATCGGCATGTGGTGGCAAGTTTATATCAGCCGGTACTACGGTAACACTTACCAAAGTAGAATCGCATTGGTTGTTGCCATCACAAATTGTATAGAAAAAGTAATCGACACCCGAAAAACCTACCGTAGGAACATAAGTTAAAGTCAGATTGTCATCATCGGGAAAAACAGAGCCATTTTCTCCTTGTTGGAATACGGTAATGCTAATATCATTTCCCGAGTCATTTTGGAGTACAAAAATCTCAATAGGCGTATCCATTGGTGTTTGTACTACATCGGGCTGTGCAATAACGAGTTCGCCTATGGTAATATACACAAAAGCCGTATCGCACAAAACAGGAGAACCTAAATCGCAAATAATATATTGCAGCGTATCTAAGCCCGAAAAATCTTCGTCAGGGGTATAATAAATTTGTCCGGCAGTAATTTCGGTGCTACCGTGCATAGCATCTACCAAAATTTGGTTCAAAATTACATCGCCACCTTCGGGATCATAGTCATTGCTAAGTACAGGAATGGCAACGGCTTCGTTTATTGGCGTTGCCGCAGAGTCGTCCACTGCAACCGGTGCTTGGTTTGTTAGTGTGCCTACCGTTACATATACGGTCGCATCGGAAGTGTTGCCGCTGCTATCCGAAATGGTGTAAATAAAGGTATCTACACCTTCAAAGCCAGGGGCTGGCGTGTAAATAATATTACCTTGTCCATTAATCGTTACTGTACCGTGCTGAGGCTGTAAATAAGAAATAATCACCGGATTGATGCCCAAGTCATTGTTTAAAACCTCAATTTCTACTTGTATATTTGGTAGTGTAGTAGCGGTATCCGATACGGCAAACAAAGTGTTTGGGTCAATAGGAACTATGTTTAAATATACCGTAGCTGTATCGCATAATACCGGTGTGCCATTGTCGCAAATATAGTAGCTAAAACTATCGCTGCCTTCGTAATTGGCTTCCGGTAAATAGTTTATTACATTATCATTAAGGCTGGTAGTTCCGTGTTGTGCAGGTGTAATAATTCCTCCCACTGCAATCGTTTGGTTGTCAGGGTCAGAGTCATTTAGCAATACCGAAATATTGGTATTGCCATTTACACTAACAATATCGTCTTGCGCAATAGGCGGCATATTATCTGTTTGCGTGAAAACAGTAATGGTTACAATTGCGGTATCACAAATGTCTTCATTGCAAATGGTATATTCAAAAGTATCTGTGCCGCTGTAGCCGTCATTGGGCGTATATACCAGCACACCATTTGTTTCTTCTACCGAACCATATTGTGGCTGCGTAAAAGAATCAAGGCTAATATCAATACCGGTATCATTTTGCAGTGGGTCAATTATTAAGGAATTGTCTATCAATGTCTGATACGTATCATCTGCGGCATTTACGGCATCGCTTTGTCCACTTACCGTAATGGTTACAATAGCTTCGTCGCACATAGGGTTGGTGCATATATTACATGCCTCGTAGGCAAAAATATCCGTTCCTGTGTAGCCATTGTTGGGCGTATAGGTAAAAGTACCGTCTATATTTAGTACTACGGTTCCGTGTTGTGCTTGCGTAATAATATTTGTACTTAAAATATTGTTGCAAGGGTCGGTATCGTTGATAACTACATTTCCGTTCAAGTTAGTATTCATGGGCGTAGTGTAGTTGTCATCCATGGCTACTGGTTGCGTGCAACCTACTTGTATATACGCATAAAAAGTGTCTAATTGTCCTGTAGGAGATTGCCCTACAATAATTACAGAGTCCAAACCTTCAAATGCCGGCAATGCACGATATAAAATACATTCTTTGGTTTCTTGTTCTATACTACAGTTAAAAGTAGTAATTACTTTATCAATTGTATCCAATTGCGCGATGTTACAAAAAGTAGGGCAAATTTCAATCTGCTCTATAGGTTGCGCACAAAACTCCGCTACATTGCTACACTCTTCGGGCATTTCGGTAACAGTTATGCCAAGGGGTGTACTTATATCGGCACAAAGTCCTTGGTCAATAGCTGCCAAAATAGCTTCTATCGATGGGTAGTTCTGGTTTACCAAAGTACCGTACAAGCCTTTATATGATATGCCAAAAATTTGATACGTACCGGTACCAAATTCTGTAAAATCGAAGTTGCCATCTAAGGTAATATCTATCAGATTGTACTGCACATTATCGTTGGGATTAGTGTCTTGGGTAAGGATATAAAAATAATGGTAGCCTGTACCTGCAAATTGACCGCTTACTTGAGGTAATTCATAAGCATCATCCACCATAAACTCAGTCTGGCTCATAGTAATAGTGCCAGCTTCAGCCTGACAAGCTATTTGTACACTAATATTTGCCCCGAAGCCGGAAGTATCAATACAAATACTACTTGCACCCGACGCTTGAATAACATCAATACTTTCAAAATTATACGCTTCGTATTCGGCGAGTGTTCCTTTAAAAGAAACGCCCCAAATACGATAATCGCCTACGGGAAGGTTGGCAAAATCGAAATTGCCATCGGTGTTATAAGCAACAATATTGTGCGAAATACCGTCACCGACATACAAATTTGCCGTTAGGACAAATAAGAATAAATAATCGCTTTGTGTATTTTGTCCGCTTACTTGCACACTCGGAATTTCATCGCCCACATAGTACAAATTGGTACTGAGGCTTATGGTTCCCGCTTCAGCCGTACAAGTTTCAACATTGGTAACATTGAGCGAAACAAAATTGCTGAAATCGGCGCAAATAGATTCGTTGTTTATCATGGCACTCAACTGCTGAATGTTTTGCGCATTTAAAGAAGTTAAATAAGTGTAATCTCCTTCAATAGAAATTCCCCATATTTTGTACGAACCTATACCAAAAGTATTGAATTGAAATACGCCGGAGGAGTTTATTTGTAAAATTTCGTTGTTGCTGTTGGTAAGAAGGTAAAAATAATGCAATTCGCTGCTACTCGCTGCACCAGAAACACTCGGATTAGGAGAAGATTGGTTTACATTTATCGTATTAGGACTAAGGCTTAAACTACCTCCGTCTGCATTACACTCATTTACCACTTCAACAATGCTGAAATTGGCAGCTTGCGTTACATCCGCACAAAAATTATTTGCTTGTAAGCTAATAGCAGCCTGAATAGCATCAATACTAAGGTAATTAAAATTCAGGAAATTGCTGTAAGTTCCTTTATAAGAAATTCCCCATATCTGATAATTTCCGACCGAAAAGTTATTGCTGTTAAAATTTCCTGCGGTATTGGTATCTATAATATTGTATAGCGTATTGTCATTGGGAAATAAATCTTGTGTGAGCACATAAATGTACGTATATTCTATGCCCGTACCGGCTCCCGTTACGGTAGGAATCGGAACATTGCCGCCTACGGTAATGGTATTGGTACTCAAAGAAATACTGCCCGCTTCGGCAGCACATACAGGTTCGCCACAACCTTCCGGTGATATCAGAATATTAAAAGTAAAATCGGAGCAACTTGTAGAGTCTGTTTGGCTACATACTGTAATAATTACTTCGTCAGTACCCGTTTGGGCTGGTAGCGGCGAGTAGCGAAAGCAAGTGTCGTTTAGTACATAAATACCGCAACCAAATAAAGAATTGTGGCCGGAAATAAAAACGGCTTCGTCTTCGCAGCCGGGCACACAAAACACTTCTTGCGGCACATTGCCGGGCGTGTAGGCAGGAACGCAAAAATCGCCCAAGTCGGTGTCGCCGCCACAAGGCAACTGCTGTTGTGCTTGTATGGGCGCAAAGATGCCACTTGCCAGTAAAGCAATGGATAATAACCAAGACACAGAAAAGGCTCGGCTTAAAGTAAAAAATGTAGTATTTTTTATATTGGTACGAATCTTATTCATAAAATGCGTATTTTCAATGCTATATAAATTTTTAAAACAAAACACAAAACGATTAAAAGTATCGCGGTGTCACAATTTTTTGATTTCCTTTATCAATATCCAAACCAATCATTACCTCGTGAGAACCCGTGTTCACATTTTGGAGCTTCGAAAGCGTATAATCGTACGCATAGCCGATGCGCAATTGCGGTGTTGCCTGAATTTCAACCAAGAAATCTACTGAGTCGAAATTGCGATAAGAAGCACCGAGCCACAACACTTTTTTCAATAAAAAGCTCACATTAAAATCGGCGGAAAGCGGTGCTACCGAAGGTACATATTTTAGCAAAAACGAAGGTCGGAAATCTATTGACTCCGACAAAGCTAAAATCAAACCACCCGTAAGAAAATAATGACGATACTGATGTGCCAGTTTGTTGTTCAAGGTATCTGCACCGCCCGTTGAGTTGGGTTGTATTTCATTGTTGAGCAAATGCGGCACCGAAAGTCCAAGATAAAACTTGGTGTTGTACAAGTAAGCTCCGGCACCAAAATTGGGCAGTATTTTGTTGAAATCCTCACTCAAGCGAGGGTCATATACGGTCGTTTCTACTTTGGTGTACTCCGAATTGTACGATTGTATGCCTGCCTGAATACCCAATGCCAAGCGCAAGCCGCCATCAAAATTTAGGGTATAGGCATAACTGCCAAAAACATCAATTTTGTTATGCGGACCTATTTCGTCTATTTGCCCCCACAAACCCAAGCCTACATGCTTGCCCACCGGACTGTGCACACTCAGTGAAGCCGTGCGAGGCGCGCCTTCAATTTGCTGCCCCACCCACTGCGTTCTGCCTATGGCAGTAGCACTCAGCGCATCGCGGCTTCCCGCATAGGCAGGATTTAGCACCAAGCCATTGAACATATACTGCGTATATTGCGCGTCTTGTTGCGCTTTGATGTCTTGAAAAAGTATCAGGCAAACAATAAACGCAGGGAAAATAAATCGTGCATACGGTGTATTTAGTCGCTTCATACGTTTAGTTTATAATTTATTATGTATTAAATTTAAAAATAAAAACCCGAATAAATTTCAGAAATATAAGTAATTTTTTTTATATTTCTTTTACCAGTCTAAAATATTGCAGCAAAAAGCCAGCCAAAATATTATTTTTGGTAAAAATTGTACATTTTTTAGGCAATAAGGGCTTTATTCCCGATATTCGCGGTGACAAAGCATTATTTTTCAACCATGGACAAGCCTCCGCAGTGTCTAAAATTTATCCGATTTGATTCAGTACCTCAAAAAAGTAGATGGTGTGCTGCTGCAACTGCCCGAGTTAGAGCCAGGGTGCTGGATAAATATTGTCGCGTCTAACGACAAAAAGCCCGTAGAGGACTTGAGTGAGGCATTGGATATTCCTTTGGACTTTTTTATTGACTCAATGGACGTGGACGAACGCTCGCGTTTTGAGCGCGATGATGATGTGGATTTGATTGTATTGAACACGCCTATCAAAAATCAGCACCACTCTGAGTTCGATGCCGACTATATTACCGTTCCGGTAGGTATTATTTTGCTGAAAAAATACATTATTACCGTAAGTACTTCGCAAACGCCTGTGATTGACTATTTTATTAATCGGCATGTGAAGGATTTTGACCCGAGCAATTTTACGGATTTTATTTTGCGTATTTTCAACCAGACGGTGTATTATTTTCAGCTCTACCTCAAGCGCATCAATCATCAACGCAATTTGTACGAAAAAGAGTTGTTCAATTCCAGCCGTAATACAGAGTTGGCGAAATTGATGAACCTGCAAAAAAGTTTGGTGTATTTTGTTACTTCGCTGCGCGATAACGAGCTTTTGATGAACAAAGTGCACCGCGCCGACTTGCTGCGGATAAAACAAGACGAAGATGCCAGCGATTTTTTGGAAGGGGTAATTATTGACGCGAGCCAAGCGCGCGAAATGTCGGATATTTACAACAACATCTTGAACGGTACGATGGACGCTTTTGCTTCTATTATATCGAACAACCTGAACCAAGTGATGAAACGACTCACCGCCGTGACCATTGTATTGATGGTGCCGACGCTTTTGGCGAGTTTTTATGGTATGAATGTACACTTGCCTTTTGAAGACCACAAGTTTGCGGCTTTGTATGTGTTGTTGGCTTCGGTGGTGATGGCAGTATTGGTGATGTACATATTTGTACGGAATAGGTTGTTTTAGTTTTCTTAAAACCGTAAGCAAGACTATTCTTTTACCACCAAGCAGAAATTGCTCATAAAAGGCGAAAGGTTTTGCAACTCCTCGCGCGCGTGGTTATTTTCAATTTTTTCTAAAAGATAATTGTTATTGTCGGAGCCATTATTTAGGTTGATAAAAAAGTAGGAAATATCCATTTCTCCTTCGTTAAAGTCGAGATTATTGTCAAAAAAGATAGCTTTAATGGGCAAAAGGATTAATCCGTAATTTCCGGGCTTTGTAAAAACACATTTATATTCTAAGGCTAAGGTGTTATTTTCCAATGTAAAAGCAATTATTGGCGCGTTTTTTATAAAAAATTTGAGTACTTGCGTGTAAGGGTCATCGTAATTGTAAACATTGTAGAAAGGAATATTATCAGGATTGGGTATATTTTCGTTGTCGGCATTGTACAGAAGAACACTTTGGTCGAAGGACAAAAAAGGATAGACTACTTCATCTAAATTGTAGATTATCAAAAAATAACTCGGACGAGGTGCAAATTCTTCAAGTGGCAAGGCTTCTTGGTACAAGGTGTCGTACAACTCACTAAACTTGGAGGATAGCACTAAAGTATCGTTTAGGGAAATGGTATCTTGGGTATAATTTGTTTCTAAAGGAAATAAAAAATGGTGGGAGAAACTTCTTGAATGTTCTTTTTCGCAACTATACATCGAAGCGAACAGCACAAGGAGAAAGAGTGTGATTATCTTTTTCATAAAAAAGGATTATTCGGTTACATTAATGCAAAAACCTCCATTTCTTTTAAAGTCGCTGATGAAGTATCCGCGCAGACTTTCGTTTTCTACGGAGTCGATGAGGTGAATATTATTTTTTTCGTAGTCTGCTTCATTCATTTGGAAATAAAAGTTTACCTGTTCATAGCAGTCGTTTTCAAAATCGAACAAGCCGCCATCGTATGGTGCAAATTCGTGTATAAATTCCTCTTCTGTAAAATACATGAAATAATTGCCCGGCTGGGAAAAAACAAGTTTCACGTCTAATTTTATACCATCGTTGTACAAGCCAAAAAACACTTTATGTTGGGATATGGAGTCATTTTCGATGTCTGTGGCATACGAAATGGTTTGAATTTCGTTTGTAGTAGAAAAACAAGCCGCCGAGCCGTCGCTATACAAATAAGCATCTTCTACTGTGTCGAGTTTTTTTATCACGAGAAAATAATAGGTTCGTGCAAAATCTTCTAACGGCAAGGGCTGCTGGTGTAGTGTGTCGTAAAGTTCGCTAAACGCCATCGAAAGGCTAAGTGTATCGTTCAGGCTAATGCTCTCTTGCAGGTAATTGCTGCGCAAGGGTACGATGTAATCGTAATAATTGGAACAACAAGGACCAAAAAAACAAAAACACCCTCCCAAGGATACAAGCAGGAAGTAGAGCAATATTAGTTGTAATTTTTTCATAGTTTAGGTGGTTTTGTATGTTGTTACAAAATTAATCATTTTGGGCGTACTGTTTTGTGCGGTAAAATTATGGACAATACAATGTTATGTCCAATGCTTTCTGTCTTCTATGCAAACAGTTCCATTTGCCCGCTTTCTATTGATGTCATTTCGTTTATGAAGTCGCCCCACAAGTCCAAAGTCAAATTGAAATTATAGGTTTCGTTTATGTAATTCAGTTCTTTTTGTAATTCTAATTTGTCAATTATTTGTGATAACTCCAAAAGGTCAATACGCATCAAAACGTCTTTTGTAAAAGTCCGTTTTGCATCTGTAAAAGTTATGGATTGTAGAAGCTGCATTGTTGTTTGAGAATTTAACAATATGAACGAATAAACTGCAAATTCTAATTTGTCAAAGCCTAACAAATAGCAAGTGTCGTCAAGCATTACAGGCTTTTCGTTTTGCGGAAGAACAAGCGTAAAATGAAAGGTTTTGTAAAGTCCTGAAATAGCAACTTTGTATGGTTTGAACGAATATTCGCCTATGCCAAAAATCGAAAAAGGCGGTTTGTTTTTATAAATACTTGATTTTCTCGTATTAAAAACCTCTTGATGTTCGCTTAAATATTGAAAGGTTTTCGGAAAATCGTGTTTGATGTAATTCGTTTCTTGCCCAACTTTTTTCTGTGTAACAATCGTGTATTTTCTCGTTTTTTTTACGACTATATTTTTCAAGTCTGAACTTTTTAAAATACCATAAACCAAATCATTTTCTAATTCAATGTCTTCTTTTAGTCTGTTTACAAAATGCCCGTTCACTTTATCCAATTCCATAATAGACGAACAATCGTGTTTTAGACCTTGTCGCCATTCAAACGGACATTTTCCGTCGATTTGTTCAGCGTTGGAATAAGTGTCAAGATTAGAAACAAATTTATCGGAAAGCCAACCAAAATTTAGTTTTGCATTTGAATTATTGTAAAAATCAAACTCTGCACAGTCGAAAGTCGGATTAGAATTTAATTTGCAATAAAATAAAGATGCTTCAACCGAAACATTAAACTCCCTTTTACTGTCAATGCAATGTTTTTCAATTTCAGAAACCCTATATTTTTTTGAAAATTGGTCAAAGACGATATTTTTAATTACGGTATTTTTAACCAATAAGGCAATGTTCCCTTTTTGATGTTGAAAGGTTGCAATTATCATTAAAGTAATGTATTCTGCAATGTCAAAATTCCCCTTTCCGGTCATTGCATCTAAACCGTTATGATTTTTGAAATTCGTTTTTTTAGGCAAATTAGATGAATTTAAACTACCCAATTTTGAATTTGTTACCCAAGGCGGATTACCAATAATTAAAATTTCTTTTGTGTTGTTTTCTTTGGCAATAGGTTTAAAGTCAAAGTCAAAAACGCTACTGTGAATGATTGAAATTTCGGGTTTATTTTCAGTTGGATTATTCAAATAAAAATCAATAATATTGAATTTACTTTCCCAAACATAAGGTTTGTAAATTTCAATTCCGAAAACTCTATCTATTCCTTTAAATTGCTTCAAAGAAGCAACAATAAAATTGCCTTTTCCGGAAGTTGGTTCAATAACAATTTCAGGCGAAATATTTTTTGTCGTCAAATGAAAAGCAACTTTGTTTGCTAAGTCCAAATTAGTTTGAAAGTCGCCATATTCGGCTCTGTCGGGTTCTGAAACGATATTTTCCGAAATTGAAATACTTTCTTTAAGTATTTGCAACTCTTCCACGTTATCAAAAAAATGTATCAAACCGAAGGCTTCATACATTTTTTGATTAGCCTTTTCAACAGTCACAACATTTTTCAGATTAACGTTTAAATAATCCGAAACTTGATGAGTAATATTTGCTTCAAATACTTTTTTCACGATATTTTTATTTTCTTTTATTGCGTTCAAGATTCGCTTCGCTTAATTCATCATTGCAGTTTATCGTAACTTACAATTTTTTCGATTCCTTGAATATCGTCAGTCAAAGCAACAATTCTTTGATATTGCAATCGCCATTGCAAAGCATTTGAAATGGTCAAATAACCTTGTTCGGGTGGTGTTTGTAAAATCTGTTCAGCAACTTTCGCTAACGTAATTTCGTCCGCAGGAATGTTTTTATCTTGCAAATAAGCAATAATATCGGCTTCATTTGCACCGTCTTTCACCATTTCACGCAAACGGAAAGTTGTTGTATAATCCGCTGTACGGGCTTTGTGAACGAAAGAACAACTTACAAAATTTAAAATTGCTGTTTGAGTTGTCAAGTCATCTGTTTTGTCGTAAACGAAAACGAGAAGATTGTAGCCAAGTCCAAAAATCTTTTGTTTAGCGTCTTTGAAAGGGCAAGATGATTGCGGTTGTTTTATGGACGTTACTTTTATGTCTGTTTGAATGTCGTCCGAAGGCAAGTCTATTCCTCTCGCCGAAGAGCCTACCAAAACTTCGTATTTTTCGTTTAAATGTTTTTGGAATTTATGTTCAATGAGCGTTCCTACTGCTTTACCGTCCGAGTTCACTGTGTTGAATTTTTGATTGTTCAACACAGAATATTTGGGCTTCCTCAACAAGTCTTTTTATCGTCAGTTTTTTCTTTTTCTCCATTCTGCGAAGTTACAAATTTTTATTTTTGCGTAAGGTCGTTCGTTGTCTGTTTTTGTCGGGTTGTTAATGTTATTACGGTCATTCGTGGCATTGCGGCATAACGCAACTCAGCTTCACGAAGTTACGAAGCAGAAACGAAGTTTGCAAGTGCAGTAGTTTTAGCAAAAATCGGTGTTATAGTCCGTTTTCCCTTCTGTTGTTATTTTTTACTCGTCGTGAAATTTAACGCTGTCCGGAGAAAATTTTGTCTTACACGCAGGATAAAAAAATACAGTTCCTTGCCCTGCGTTTACTGAATTGGATTTAAGCATGAATTTACATTCATTTTTAGAAAGCCAATATCTCTCATTTATACTGTCGGTTAAACAATAATTAAAATCAAATGCTGGTCTGTGTTTATGAATGCCGCTTTTAATTTCCTTCTCTATCATTTTTTTGTCGGGTGTAAGAAAGTAAAAACGGTCACGGTTTATCGGCAAGTCAGTAGTTTTGAAAAATAACTTAGGGTCATTGATTTTCTTGAATCGTCTGTCTTCCCAGTGAACTTCACTTGTCCGATTATTAATAACTTCTTCAATATCTTCTTTGAAATATGGTACACTTTCATTTCCACGAATTAAAATTACACTGTCCCATTCAAAGTCGGTAATAGTTGCAAGGTCAAAAGTGTCAGAGCCGTTTTTAATTGCGTTTAATTGTCCTTGGTCAATTTTTTCGTAAAAACGTCTTTCAAAATTGTCGCAACCTGTCAAGATAGTTAATGCAATAAAAGTCAATATGTATGCTGTTGGTTTCAAGTATTGTCGTCTTTTTGATATTTATGGCAGTTTTTCTCAAGTTCTTTCTATTTTTTCAATTTCTCTATTTCTTCTTGCGACAATCCTGTGAGTTCAGAAATGAGTGAAATATCTAATCCTTTTCCAAGTATATTTCGGGCGATTTCAATTGCTCTTTCTTCTTTTCCCTCTGCTTTTCCTTCAGCTTTTCCCTCCACAAAAGAAGTATCTACCACATTTTTCAAATCTCTGTAATACTTCAAACTGTCCTCGTAATTCTCTCTTTCTTCAGGTGTGAAATTTGCGATTTCAGCAAGGCGGAAAAACTTCTCAAAAATTCGTTCTTGCAGTTTTCTTGGGCGGTTTTGTAAATATGGTAAGTGCTTAAAGACATAAAGCCATTTATCGTAATTCGATTCCAATTGCTCTTCGGTCTTATCGAATTTTGGCATTTCCAAGTAGATGAAAGTTAGCTTGTCGTAAAAAACTTCTCCTTTTGCATCTTTAAGTTTCACCACGGTTTTTACATTCTCGCTGCTTTGACCGTCTTGGAACTCGAAATCTAAGATGCCAACGGTATAAACGTGAGCCAATTTAAAATCCCAATCTCCTCTCTTAGCCTGCTCTTGAATGGGAAAAGTGGAGTAATATATACTTCTGTCCTTGAAAAAATTCTGCTTGGCTTTCTGGACTTCAACGATAAACTTGCTTCCGTCTTTGCCAGTACAGTACAAATCAAAAATGGCTTTCCTGTCAAGCGGACTCCCTCCTAAGTGTTCACTTTTTGTATAGGTCAAATCCTCAATCCTATGATTTTCGGGCAGGAGCGTATTTAGGAAGTCAATAAGAAACTCCTTGTTTGGTTCGCTACCGAACAGTTTCTTAAAACCGAAATCCGTGAAAGGATTGACGTACCTGTCTTGAAGATTCATTCTTGTTATTTTTCAAACAAAGATAATGAATTCATCTTACTTTTTGCCTCCGTGAGTTCTTTAATACTTTGGTTTGCGCTATCTATCAATTCTATTAAAGGGGCAAAAATTAGAGAACTACAAAATACAGAATGGCGACAATCATTATAATACTGCCAAGTGTCAGCATTAAATCTCCAAAATTACAGAAGAATGTATCAAAAACTTAGTCAAAATGCAACTTATGCCAAGAAAATGTCGAGCGTGCGAAGCAAAACGGTGGAGTCAGTTATTGGCATGTTGATGAATTTTACCAATATGAAACGGATGAACACCCGAGGGACAAATTTTGTAAAAACGACACTTTACAGCTTCAAAACCTTGTTTTTAAACCATCGAAATATTAGCATTTTGAACGCTCACTAAAAACAAAGCTCGCTTTTTATGATTTTCAAAGATTATTGTTCAAAAAATGGTGTTGTGTAAGGGTTGTGTGTGTTGGCGGTAGTTTTTATTTTCATAATATAAATTCTTGCTCAATCATTTTTTCAATCTTGGGTCCATTCTGTGGATATAAATCAAATCCGCTTATATGTCCAAAATTTACATTATTTCTCATTATAACATTCTCAATCTTATTCTCAAAACTTAAAGTGTCGGTGTATTTTATATTTGTCAAATTCAAACCCTGTCTACCATTTGTAAAGAATAGCATCAAGTTAGTTTTCTCTTGAAAGTCTTTGTCGTAAAAAAAAGAAAACATCGATATTTTCCTCATTTACTACCTCTTTTATTTCATAAATAAATTTGTCTTTATATTTAATTTCAAGGTTGCAGTCTAACCTTAACTTAGAGTTTTCCGCATTATGTTTTTTTAGTTCAGAACCGACAACTTGTAAAAACCCTTTTTTAGGATAAATTAATTTATTTTTTGTCGCCTCTTTGCAAATTCTAGTAATCGTAGGATTATTGAAAATATCGTTTTTTATCAAAATAACCTTATGTCTTTTCAAAAGATTTTCAATTTCATTTATAATTAAGAAATCATAATCAAAAAGTTGATGTCCACCAGTTCCGATTTTTATTTTGTTATTTTCTGTATATACGAAGAGAAATCCGTCAGAATAATTGTCTATTAAGATCTTTAAGTCGTCAATGATTTCTGATTGATTTTCTGATTCAAATGTTGCAACAAGTTCAGCTGGATTGTCAGCGTGTCCACCATATCCTTTTCTGAACTCAAAGTAGTCAAACTTGTATAAGTCATTTGGAAAGTTAAAATGCCAATATGTTCCTAATATCATTCTTTGCGGTCTTTTTTAAAATGGCAGGTAACGCGGGGCGGATTTGCGAAGTAATTTAGCAAAATCAGTTGTTGAACGAAAGTAATCGCATAGCGACGGCGCAGTCCGACACCAGATGCAATCCGCCCCACGTCCAAATATACAACATTCACTCATTTTATCTATATAAATTTTCTTTATCAAAATAAAATATTTCACCAATAAGTTCCCTATTGCTTCTGTTTCTATGAGCTTTTTTCTAAGATTAGTTGGCTAAAGAAAAATTCTAAAGCAATTCTCGTATTAAATACTCTTTTTCATACAACAAAACCCTTACCTCAAACCACCCTCACCGCCTCCAAAATAAGCCGATAGTACGCTTTCTTTTCCATCTTGGAAACCAACCACAACTTGTAATTGATGGCTTCGTTGGAGCCGGGCTCAAAAACGGGCGATTCTTCGATAAACGCACTTATTTTTTGCCGCAATTTTTTGCTTTTAAAGGCTTGGGGCGTAAAAACAATGTGTTGCAAAAGGTCGATAAAATCCTTTTCGCGCGCATACTGTGTGGTCTTAAATTCACTCCGAAAGTTTCGCTTCAACTCCTTAATTTTCGACTCCAAATACAATAAATCTTCGTTTTCAATATGTAAGATTATCTCCACAATCGAAATGTTCAAAATAAGATTGCGCGACAACTTGCTATACACTTCGGGCATCAGCAACGGCAAAAGGTGCTTCATCGCTTGCGAAATTTTATTTTCATTAAAATAAGCAATAGAAAGATTTAGGTAAATAAGCACATCGTAAAAACTGTGTCCGTTCAGTTTGGGATTGTCTTTTATGTCCGTAAGCAACTCAATCACTTCTCGGTTGCGATTCAGAAACGAGTAGTTGAGTATCAGCGACTGATGATACACCCACAAGTATTTGTCGTAAAACTTTCGGTTGTTTTTTTGCAATTCTTCGTGAAAAATTTCGGTATAACGCAGCGATTCGGCAAATTTCAGGTTTATCGCCTGCACATTGATAAGCCAGTTGAGGATAATAAATTTTTTTTCGTAATACTTGTCGGCAAAATATTTGAGTTTTTCAAACTTGTGCAAACTCTCGAGGAGGTAAGTTTCTAATTGTACAAAGTCCTTTTTTTGTAGCAAATTGGTGCGCAATGCTTCGTGAATTTGGAACTGCACCTGCTGCGAATCGGCAATGTGCGGATTGATGGACAAATTTTTGATGAGTTGGTCGAGTTTCTGGCTGATATTTTTTTCTTTAAAAGAAAAATTACTGCTCTTTAGCTGATAGTTAATGCTGGCAATCAAGTAAGTAGCTTGGGTAGCATCAAGATTTTCTTCAATGTTTTTTTGTTTTTTTTGAATATAAATTTCTGGGTTTATCTGGTAATAATCGTTGGCGAGGCTTATAATTTCGTCGTACACCACATTGAGCATATCCGAATATCCGGCAGAACTTCGGGCAACTTTTTCGGCTTTTTGCAAATAATAAAACGCCAATTCGTATTTCGATTTGTAGCGAAAAATATTGCCCAATTCTATCAGTTTGTATATTTCAAATTTGATGTCTTTTTCGCGGTGAATGAGCAGCAAACTGTTTTCAATATCATTCATCAGGCGATTTTTTAGCCGATAAAAAGCATTTTTGTTTTCCGCAGCAAAAAAAGATTGTACCAATTCGTCCGAAAACTCGTCTTTATTTTGGTATTTTATTTCATCTAAAAGTTCAACAGTTTTGTTTGTTTTATGCTCGTGTTGCAAGCGCGCCGAGTAGAGTTTGAAATTCCGCAACTCCTCTTTATTCAAGGCTTGTACAAGTTGGGTGAGATGGTATTTTGGCATAATATTTTCCTTAAAAGAATAAAATTTAGGTAGTATCAATGACGACAAAATTACAAAAAATGTCGGTTTGAATACGTAAGAAAGTGAAAAAATAAGTTGCAATTTATATTAAGGTAAAGCGTTATTTTTACAAAAAAATTGAAAATGAAATCTCTCTACGTAGTTATTTTTCCTTTGGTGATGGTATTCGGTATGATGCAAAAAGTGGCAGCACAACTCAATGTTATAGCAGATTTGTCTTTAGAGGCGATAAGTCTTGGCGATACTTTAACGCTTGGCTGCGAAGTCCCCATCAACTACACACTCAAAAATAACAGCGACATCACATTAGTGCTGCACGACTATTTTATTAATGTGAACATCAGCACCAACGATATTCCGGCGGATTTGAGTTTGGTAGATGAAATAACGTTTAGCAATAATCTTAGCGGGCAGGTATTATTGCCCAACGAAACCAAAACCATTTCGCGCAGTATGCCCATCAATACCAATTTTTTTGCCTACGGCAGCAACGGTCTTGCACAGAAAAATGTGGTTATCACTTGGGGAACAGGTGCTTATTTGGAAGACCCGAATGAGGACAATAACTATTTGGCAAAAGAAGTTTTTGTTTCTGCCGATACCTATTTCGAGTCCGACAGTGTAACGGTTACGTATCCTTTGGAAGAATCAGAAATTAGCGTAAGTGACTTGCCGGTAGAAGTTGTGTATGCTTTTGAAGATTTTGCGCCAACTGATGAAATAGACCTTGCATTTTTGAAGCAATACAACGATTTTTATGTTTTGGCATTACTCAGCAACGAAGGAATGTGGTATTTTTTTGATACCGATGGCATTTTTCTCTACCAAAATGAGAATGGTGAGGATGACGATTTTTTGATACCTCCCAATATTCTTGTATTTTTGAGTAACATTGGCGGCAATTTTTCACCTATGGCAAAACTCGTACTCACTACCGAAAATTATCCGCTTGTTGAAGTGCGTAAGAACGGTCCCGGTCCGCAAAATTATTTGTATTTCGACTTGTACGGCAATTTTATTAACATAAATGCAAATCAACAACCGATTTCTTATCAGGAATATGCCAATAGCATCTATTATACGCCGCCAATATTTCCTTATATACAAATTTTTGTTCAGGATATTTTTCCCGGCGCAAATATTGAAAATATTGAATGTAGCTGTGGATATGGTATAGAAAGTGTTAATGGTTTGGCAATATACTTGGATAACAACAAAATACTGCATATCTACAATGATGATTTTGAGGATAGTTATTATATCGAAGACCTTGAAGATAATATTCAAATTAACCAAACTCAAGCAAATGTTCCCCAAAATTTCATCAACGATTTGGTAATGGAAGGCTTTTCGGCAGAAGAGTTGACTTTTCTGCTCACCAACTACCTCAACTGTTCTTTGGAACTTACCGCCTATGTCGCCTCCGAAGTAGTTGCCACGTACGATTATACTGCTATGGAAACCAATATTGTTGCTGCCCTCGACAATACGCAATTATCCATAAAAACATTGGAAATGTATCCCAATCCCGCGTTTGACAATGTATGTATAAAAAACAACGATACGCAAAAAATTAGCATTGAAATATTTAATGCACAAATGCAAAGTATAATCTGTCTGAATATTGCGCCAAACGACTTGTATAAATTAGATATAAATGCTTGGAAAACAGGTGTTTACTTTGTAAATATTCAACAAGAAAATAAAAAAGCCATATTGCGTAAAATAATAAAAATGTAATTTTGACTGCGTAAGAAAATGAATTAATTGTTTCTTTTTTCTTTAATATTATGGCTACTTTTACACCAATAAAAAATTAAATCAAAACAAAAAACTTATTGTTCACTAAAAAATTAAATCAAAACAAAAAACTTATTGTTCACTAAAAAATTAAATCAAAACAAAAAACTTATTGTTCACTAAAAAATTAAATCAAAACAAAAAACTTATTGTTCACTAAAAAATTAAATCAAAACAAAAAACTTATTGTTCACTAAAAAATTTTATGTATGAAAAAGAAATTTATGGTACTGTTAGCATTGCTTTTTTCGGTGTGGCTAACATCAACAAACAACGCAAATGCGCAAATAGACCCTTCAGTGTTTGCTTGTTTGGAGCAAATGCCGGAATTTGACAATCCACAAGACACTTATGATTGGATAGTAGCAAACTGTCCGGATGCGGCAGCTTATATTGACTTTCCGGGCAACGGCAATGGTTGGGGACCCGGCGGCAATCCGAATGGCGGTTGGGACGATGACGATTGGGGCGATGATTGGGAAGAACCAACGGTAGATGAAGTGTTAGCGCAATTAGCAGATTCACCGTTTGCAGACTGTTTGACGGATGCACCGGAATTTTTAAGTATAGAAGAAATATTCGCTTATTTGGAAGCAAATTGTGATGCGTTTGTAGATTTTCCTGGCAATGGTTGGGGACCCGGCGGTAATCCAAATGGTGGTTGGGACGATGACGATTGGGGCGATGATTTGGATAGCTTAACGGTAGAGCAAGTATTAGCAGAATTAGCAGATTCACCATTTGCGGATTGCTTGACCGATGCACCGGAATTTGCCAGCGTAGAAGAAATATTCATGTACTTAGAAGCAAACTGTGATATGGTTGTAGATTTTCCTGGTAATGGTTGGGGACCCGGCGGTAATCCAGGCGGTTGGGGAAATGATTCCGATAGCTTAACGGTAGAGCAAGTATTAGCAGAATTAGCAGATTCACCATTTGCGGATTGCTTGACCGATGCACCGGAATTTGCCAGCGTAGAAGAAATATTCATGTACTTAGAAGCAAACTGTGATGCATTTGGCGGCGGTTGGGAAGAACCAACGGTAGAAGAAGTGTTAGCGCAATTAGCAGATTCACCGTTTGCAGACTGCTTGACCGATGCACCGGAATTTTTAAGTGTAGAAGAAATTTTCATGTACTTAGAAGCGAACTGTGATGCATTTGGCGGCGGTTGGGAAGAACCAACGGTAGATGAAGTGTTAGCGCAATTAGCAGATTCACCGTTTGCAGACTGTTTGACGGATGCGCCGGAATTTGCCAGCGTAGAAGAAATATTCATGTACTTAGAAGCGAACTGTGATGCATTTGGCGGCGGTTGGGAAGAACCAACGGTAGAAGAAGTGTTAGCGCAATTAGCAGATTCACCATTTGCGGATTGCTTGACGGATGCACCGGAATTTTTAAGTATAGAAGAAATATTCGCTTATTTAGAAGCAAACTGTGATATGTTTGTAGATTTTCCTGGTAACGGTAATGGTTGGGGACCCGGCGGTAATCCAAATGGTGGTTGGGACGATGACGATTGGGGCGATGATTTGGATAGCTTAACGGTAGAGCAAGTATTAGCAGAATTAGCAAATTCACCATTTGCAGATTGCTTGACCGATGCACCGGAATTTTTAAGTGTAGAAGAAATTTTCATGTACTTAGAAGCGAATTGCGATATGTTTGTAGATTTTCCCGGTAATGGTGGTGGTCCAGGCAATAACGGAAATGGACCTGGTAACGGTGGTGGTCCCGGTAATAACGGAAATGGTCCCGGCAATAACAATGGCGGCGGTCCTGACAACTGGAATAACTGGGGCGTAGAAGATGAGTTGGAATGGTTGGGTCAATACTTTGACGAGTGTTTGACCGATGCACCGGATTTTTCAACGATTGAAGAAATTTATGCATATTTGGAAGCAAATTGCGAAGCATTCAACAACGATTATGAAATCGAAATTCCCGAATGTTTAACAGATTTGACAGAGGAACTTAGTTTGCAAGAGTTTTTGAATTATTTATCCGCAAATTGTGCAGATGAATTGGGCTTTACCATTCCTGAATGTTTGGTTGATGCTCCTACATTTGACAACGACGAGGACTTCCTCAACTGGCTTGCAGAGAATTGTTCCGATGACGGCGGAATTATCGAAGGTTTAGAAACAGGCGATGTGGCGATTGCAAGATGGTACAACCAAAGCAGTACTACAGACGTGTCAACGGGTATTTCTTCGTTTGAGACTATCAACTTTAGCGTTAGCCCTAATCCTGCAACAAGTAACGTACTGTTGCAAGCCGATGAGGCGTTTGTAAATGTAGCCGTATTAGATATAAGTGGCAGAGCTATTTTGCAGCAAAACTGTAATACCAACAACTTACAACTTGATATAGAAGGACTTAGCAGCGGATTGTACCTTGTACGTGCGCAAATGGAAAACGGAAAATTATTGAGTGAAAAATTATTTGTGAAATAACATACACTTCATATTTCATTCTTTTGGGAGGCTGGCAAGATTGTCAGCCTCTTTTTTTTGTAAAAAATATATCACGAAAAAGTGTAATGAAATGTCTGATTTTTTATGAAAAAAATTAAAAAATAACTTATTCAGACAAACTATGTCTGACCAAATCATAAGTCCGTTGTCCAAATAAAGGTAGTATTAAAGTAACCAGTAATAAAAAATTGGCTTAATATTTGATTTAAGTATAAAGTGTATAAAACGCCAAATTATGAGAAATTTAGTTTATAGTTTAATTATTGCGAGTATTTCATTACTCTCAAATCCGGCTTTTGCACAAAAATCGGTGTTAAAAGCAGCAGATGCAGCCTACGAGCAAATGAATTACAGCGACGCTATTGATTTGTACAAAACCTATTTGAAGAAGAAGAAAAAAGATGGTGACGCTATCGAAAAATTGGCAGACTGCTATCGCAAAACGAGCAATTATACACAGGCGGAGATTTGGTATAGAAAAGCCATTAGAACTAATAAGAAAAACGACGAATTAAAACTTTATTATGCCCAAAGCCTGATGAGCAATCGCAAATATGGTGAAGCGAAAGAAGTGCTGGAAGAATACATACAAGACAATCCGCAAGATACGCGCGCATTCAAAGCATTAGATTGGTGCAATAATGTAAACACGTACATGCAAGACTCGTCAAAATATCAATTAAACAAACTCTCTTTCAATTCGGTGGAGTCGGATTTTGGTCCTGCTTTCTACAAAAACGGCTTGGTATTTTGCTCCGCCCGCACCAGCGGTATTTTCGATAAAAAAGATGGCTGGACAGGCGAGTCGTACTTGGACATTTATTTCACCGAACCTGTAAACGATATAAAATGGACGGAGCCACATTCGCTGAAAGGTTGGGAAGGAACACAATATCACGAAGGTCCCGCAACATTGAGCGTTGATGGCAATACAATGTATTTTACGCGCAACGAAAAAACCAAAAAACTGAAAGATGGAAAAATTGCTTTGTTGAATATTTACGAAGTAAAAAAACAAAATGGCAAATGGTCTGAGCCGCAAGCGGTGAGTTTTAGCAGCAAAGACGGCAGTTATTCCATTGGACACCCAAGTCTCTCTTACGACGAACGCTATATATACTTTACTTCCGATATGCCCGGCGGTTATGGCGGAAAAGATTTATATGTAGTAGAGCGCAAAGGAAATAAATGGTCGCAGCCGCGCAATTTGGGACCTAATGTAAATTCTGCCGGAGACGAAATGTTCCCCTACATTCACCCTGACGGAACTTTGTATTTTGCTTCCGATGGTTGGGGTGGTTTTGGTGGATTAGATATTTTTTATACCAAACCCGATGCCGCAGGAAAATGGCAAGAATCCAAAAACATTGGCTATCCTATTAACGATTCCAAAGATGATTTCGGACTTATTTTAAGTGCCGACAAACAACTCGGCTATTTTGCTTCCAATCGCTCTCTAAACAGTGGCGACGATATTTACCAAGTATTTATTGAAAGCGAAAAAGCAACAAAAATGCTCAATTTACCCGAAAATATTTTGGCAAAAACAGAAACCGTTGCGCCACAGTTGCCTATGCCTTCGGAGAAAGTGGACTACAAGCTAAGTGCCGCTTTGGAAACGCCGCAGCCGAATAGTACGCAAAAAATATATTTGATAGGAATGCTCGTGGACGAAAATACCCTTAGTCCGCTCAAAAATATTTTGGTAGAACTAATGGACAGTAAAACGCAGACAAAATTTACCTACACTACGCAAATAGACGGCAATTTCTATTTTGAATTAGAAACGGGCAAAGAATACAGGCTAAGTTGTTTGCGGGGCAATATGGTAGAAGCCAGTCAAAAAGTTTCTACCGTTGGAAAAACCAATGCAGAAATAATTCAGGTAATGTTGAAATTGCCTACTACTAAAATTGTTGCCAACAAAACAGAACTAAAAGATACCTTCTATACGCATCCGCAAAATTTTGCTTCGAACTACACCAGCACTACCAGCAGTAGTGTTAAATCCTCCGACTATATGCCTACGCAACCTATTGCATCGAACCAATACGCTGCGTACAATTTAGAAAATATTGCGTTTAAAGTACAAGTAGGTGCATTTTCCAATCCGATAGGTTTGAGTTCTTCGTATTTGAGCAAAGTGCGCGACAATGTAATGGAAGAAATTGACGGTGGCATTTACAAGTACGTAGTAGGATATTTTACCGACTACAACAAAGCCGACAATTACCGCGAGTACATTCGCAGTATGGGTTATCCCAATGCGTTTTTGGTAGCATACAAAAACGGCACGCGCTTACATACGCCTATCAATGAGTTGATGGGCAATACTATTCGCTAAATGAATTCGGTGGGTGCGATATTTTCGCTAAAAGAAATACCGTACTCGGCTAATTCTGCCAAAACAGGTTTATACACTTCCGCGCTTACAGGCGCGTGAACGCCGCGCAAACTTATTTCGTTATTTGCCAATAATTTTACAAAAATACCACAAGGCAAACCTACCGTTTTGGCAATAGCAGTATGTTCGCTGTCTTCGCCGATACAGTTCATGCTCGATTGCAGCAGATATTTTCCTTCCTCTGTTTCGTAAATAATTTCGTGGAGCATCAGAATAAAATCTTTGTCATTGGGCTGCAAAACCCATTTTTCCGACAAAATAGCGCACAAAATTTCCGCAGGACTTGCAGTAGCATGCGTAGTAGGAATTTTATCATCAGAAAAAAGTCCTAACCATTTCAATTGGTAAATAACTTTATGCGAAAGTGGTAATCCCAGAAAATCGGCAACTGCCAAATCCAAATGAACATCTTCCTGCAAAAACTCAGTAGGCACATACGATTTCACCCAATCGCCGATGCGCAAATCGGTACAATCTATTTTGTAAGAATTGTCGGTAAGTCCCAGCGTTACCAAAGCCTGCCACGCTTCGCAATAATCTGCCCAGCGGATAGTGCCCCGCAGCAGCGAATCCACACCTTCCAAGCTATACAATTTTATATATGCAAGCGAGTTGCGGTTGGCATAAATTTCAATATCGCCGACACCTTCAACATTTCGGTGTAAGCAGGAGTCAAACAAACGTTGGTAAGGAATACGTTTTAGCGTATTGTTATCCAAATATTGACTCACACCTTGTCCGGCAGTAACTACATTCATCGGTGCCCACGAAAACTTGTAATGCCACGGATTTGTATCACATTCGGGCGCAATGAGCGCGCCTGTGTGCGAGTGTACGGAGCGTATTTTATAGTTTTTTTCGCGCAAGCGGTCCAAAATTTCCATAATTGCCAAATGGTCGATGCCCGGGTCTAAGCCAATTTCGCCCATAAAAAGCAAGTTTTTAGCTTTAAACGCTGCATCAAGCGCGCGGGTTTCGTCGGTAAGATACGAGGCAGTAACCAAGTGCGCATTGGCATCTAAACACGCTTGCGCTACTAAAATATGAAAAGGCGGCGGCAGAAGCGAAACTACAATATCGGCAGTATCAATGTTTTCTTGGCGGTCTTTTTCGCGGTAAATGTCAAAACGAATAGCAGTACCGCAAGGGTGATTATTTATTTTTTTTTCCGCTTGGCGCAAATCCAAATCGCCTACGGTAATATGCCATTGATTTTGTTCCGCCTGAGAAAGGAGATAGTTTATAAGATAAAAAGATGATTTCCCTGCACCGAGAATGAGAATATTTTTCAACATAAAAACAAATTAAATGGTGGAGTATAAAACAAAATCCCAAAGATAATTTATTCGGATAGGAAATGGGGAAGAAATTTTTTTGGGGGAAGCAAAATGGAATGTAAGCAAGCAGCCAAGCGGCATCTATTTTTACGAACTCTTATCCGCAGGGGAGCGCGTAAGTGTAGGAAAAATAGTGGTAAACTAATAAGTGGTTACTACGCTTTGTTTAAAGCTTTTTCATAAAAACGAAGCAATTTTTCTATCATTTTCTCCGAAGAAAACACTGTGGTGAGCCGATGATAAGCATTGTCGGTAATGGTTTTCATTTCCGTTTTGTTTTGCAGCACATAAACAATTTTCTCTGTCAACTTATCAATATCGTAGGGCGGAATCAAAAATCCTGAATGCCCATCTTCTATAAGCTCGTTACAAGCGGGTACATCAAAAGCGATTACGGGTGTTTTTGATACAAAAGCTTCAACAGTAACTATGCCAAAACCCTCAGAAATAGAAGGAACAATTACTACATCGGACTGCGACATGTAAGCTAACGCATTTCTTTTGAATCCTTCAAATATCACATAATTATTCAAATAGAGAGAGTTTACCAAATTTTTTAAATAAGATTCGTGTTCACCACTGCCCACAATAATCAATTTTACATCTGCAAGGTGTTTTATAACAGAAGGTAGTGCGCGTATCACAAATTCGTGTCCTTTCCAATCAATAAGTCTGCCCACTATACAAATTTGCTTGTTGCCAAAACGAACGTCAGATGAAACAGGCTGTTTTTCAATAGACTGTAATTGGAATCCATAATGTATTACTTCTGTTTTGGTAGGACTACAAATTCCCAAATCAATCCATAATTTGTAAACGCCTTCGGATATAGTACTACTTCGTGTGATATTTTTTTCCGAAAAAAGGGAAATGAAATAATATAAGTTGTAAATTCTATGTCCCGGATACAATCCAAATTTATTGGCATAGGCATTGTCGTATCCATGTTTGGTGGACACAAGTGTAATGTTTTTTACATAAAGTCGTTTTACCATTGATGCCCAGAAGTCGGCGTGAATCATGTTGGAGTGGACTACATCGAAGTTTCCCGCTTTGATAATTGCGGCTAAATCTTTTATAACTTTAAATGAAAAAGCATTTTTTATTTGTATATAATGTATCGGAATTTTTTCTGTATCAATAAGGCAAGTTACATCTTGGTAGTTTAGCCCATCGCTTTCTAAATGAATGCAAGTCAAGGCTACTTCGAACCCTTTTTCCTTTAGTTGAGAAAGTACTTCTGCAACAAATTTTTCTGCCCCAGCAAAACCACGAATATATATTACAAATAAGATTTTCATAAGGAGAAAGTTAGCTTAAAATTTGCAAGTATTTTTCAAACATACTATCAAGTGAATATTTTTGAAGTGCTTCTTCTCTTGTTTGTTGGCACAAGGTATTATTTAAATTTTTGTCAGACAATACCCTGTTTATTTTATGGGCAAGTTCTTCAGCATTTTCAAGGGTAAAAAGCAGTCCGGTTTTTTCAGGCACTATTTGTTCTTTAATTCCTTTTACATTCGAGGCAATAATAGGCAAACCCACTGCCATAGCCTGCATAATAGCCGTACTAAGGGTTTCGCCATACGATGAATGAAGGTATATACTCAATGATTGAAGTAATTTTGCCACTTCGCGCTCACGCAACATACCCACAAAACGCACTTTCGATCGTAAGTTCAATAAGTTGGTTTCATTTTCCCACTGTTGCCTTAGTGGTCCGTCACCTGCAATAAGGAGTTCTATTTGTGAAAAAAAAGACGTATCGCGTAGCAAATTCATTGCCCGCAGTAGGGTAGAGATGTCTTTGGTTTCTACAAGACGCGCCACCATACCGAAGCGTATTTTTTCCGTAGTATTATTTTCGGCAGGAGAAAACAAATTGGTATCAATGCCGCTGGGAATAATGTGTGTGTTTTTTGGCGGATTTTTAAATATTGTCGCGCGGTATTCGTGCGAAAGATAAATTACTTGATTGCTTATTTTAGGCAGTATTTTCGATAACAATTTATCAATACGGCGTTTCAGATGGTTGGCGTGATGTTCCATCACAATGAGCGTATAGCCACACTTTTGCCGGAAAAAACTAAGCATCGGCACGATAGGCGGAAGATGACAAAGCACATATTTTGGTTTTGTGCGACAAATGTATTCTAGAATGTTTTTTTGCTCTTTAATGCCAAGGCCTCCTGCCATTTCTTTTTTTACAAAAATGTATTCGATACTTAGCTCGTTGCACGCATCTAGGTATTGTGTAGGCACTTCTTCTATGCCATAAAATAAAATACTCCACGAAAATTGCCGCAGGGCATCACTTTTTACGAGATTAAAAGCAACCGTAGTCTGTCCGCCTAAACCACTATATATAATTTGCAATACTTTTGGGTGATGCATAATGTTTTACAAATTACTATTGTTGTAGCACATCCAAGCGTATGGAGTGTTTGCCAAGGTGTTTTCCACTTCCGAAAAATTACTTATCACTTCCGACAAGGGTTTTGTATTGATTTGCTGTAGTTTTGCCGTAGTTTTGCTGGGAATTACATCAAAAAACTGACAAACTTTATTATAAGCTATCGCAGGATCGTTCAAAATATCATTTTCATAAATGAGGTGTAAAAATGGTGTCTGAGATAAATAGTCAAAACATTCGTTTCTTTGATTATCGAAAAAAGGAATCATTTCTAACAATGGTTTTTCCATAAAATCTACGGCTACTTTTTGCGGGTTTATGTAAATTTTAGTGTTGGGAATATTTTCACCTTTATTGTAATGCCATTGGTAATTCTTGTAGGCAATAAGGTGAGATACAATCATTTTTAAAATATTTTTTCGCTCCAAATATATAAATTTTACATGGTCTAAAGAAGCTATCAAATCAAGGAAAGAGTGTATGCTCCAAGCAAGCGATTGCGGGTCGTAGGTTTTAATTTCAAAGCCAAAGTTAGTTTTGAAATGTCCCTTGCGGTATTCGTTGATGCGGCGTAAAACTTTTTGGGGGTTGGTGTAATCTAAGGATTTGTTTTGGTAGCGAATTTTGTACAACTGTGGAATAAATATTTCACCGCCCCATCGGATATTGGGATGTTTGTCGAGCATATTGCCAAGAACCGTACTTCCAGACCTTCCTTGATGCAACATTGCTACCGTTTTGTCAAGTTTTCCGGTAAGAGGGAACAGACTTTGTTTGATAAGCCGCTCCAACTTGTTTTTGACTATTTTAGGCGAATACACAGTTATAAAAATAGCGTTAATTTGTCTTGCAAAATACGCAATTTTCTTATATTTGTTTTGTGAAATGTGTAGTTTGTCCAAAACAAGTAATTTATTTTTTGAAAAAAGAGCCATTACACTTTTTTACTGCGAAAATTTTTTGAACCCCATTTTGTGAAACTATGCCTCAACCCGCCCGTTCAATTATCACATCAGCACCAAAAGCGTACAGCAGCATTTTGGCGATTATGTTTTTGGTAATAATATTCGTTTTTTGTAATATGGATTACGGACATAATTGGTGGTGCGATTTTGCTTTGTACATTCTTCAAGCCAAAGCCATAGCCGCAGGCACGTCATTGCAGGAAATATACGAGTGGAACAAAATTTCGATGGAAAATTCGGACATACACTTGGTTCTTATCTCTATCCCAATGGGTTTCCGCTTATTTTAAGTCCGGTGTATTATTTTTTTGGCATCAACTTTCCTTTGATCAAAACAGTAGTGAGTTTTTTCAAGCCAAGTGTTCTGTGGTTGTTTTTCAATAGAAAATCTATTCGTACAGACGCAGCAGAATTTGGCAATTCTATGGCAAATTATACCAAAACGGAATCATCATTGCGTATTAAAAAAGTAAAAACCCTCTTCATGTACATAGTTTTTGTATAAGAAAAGTTTAAAAATCTTTTTTCGCCGTATAGCAGCATTTGGGCGTTAGAAATTTTTGAAGCCTTGGAAAAAATTTAGCCCCAAAGCTGCGGTTTTACCCCAACGGGGCAAAAATACCTTGAAAAAAGTGTCTTTTCTTTTGCTTCGTTTTCTTTGGACAAGCAAAGAAAATGAAGAAACCCAAAGCATACTTCTGTACCCAAACTTGCAGGGCAGATACCTAAAGCTATACGCAACCTTCATACGGTTTTGGTATTATTTGTTGATTAGCAAGCAAGAGCAACCGCCGGAGCTACGGAAAAACTACAAAATCAAAAAAGAATTTACAAACTTCGTGTTGTACGAAAAGTAGTTATACTAAAATCGAATAGCTATTGCGTATTAGAAAAGGTAAAAATCTTTTTTCGTAGTATAGCAGTTTTTGGGCGTTAAGAATTTTTGAAGCCTTGGAAAAAATTTAGCCCCAAAGCTGCGGTTTTGCCCGAATAGGGCAAAAATACCTTGAAAAAAGTGTCGTTTCTTTTGCTTCGTTTTCTTTGGACAAGCAAAGAAAATGAAGAAACCCAAAGCATACTTCTGTACCCAAACTTGCAGGGCAGATACCTAAAGCTATACGCAACTTTCATACGGTTTTGGTATTATTTGTTGATTAGCAAGCAAGAGCAACCGCCGGAGCTACGGAAAAACTACAAAATCAAAAAAGAATTTACAAACTTCGTGTTGTACGAAAAGTAGTTAGTTCGTGAGCAAGACACTAAGTGTTTGGATAAAATTTTGTGCGTAAATGCGATAAAATGGCATAAGTGGCCTTGACTGGCTGTAATTTTTCATTCCACTCCAAATCACAGATTTTGTAATGGGAATTCAAATTACTTGTTTGTTAAAAAACGAATACAGTGAGTATTGCGGCTAAGATATCTTATACATTGTAAGTAGTTGTTTTTCATTTTCCATTTTCAACTTCGGATACTTTTGATTTACCTTTTGAATTAGTACTTGAAACTCATAATTTTTTGATGACATTTCTTTTATTAAATTACGAATATTTTTATCTGGAAAAAGCAATGAATAAAGAATATACTTAAACCAAAACCTATTAAAGTCTTTTTCAAGCTCTTTTCTTTTGACTTCTATCATTGATGGAATTATTCGTCCGTCATTACAGCGAAAGTCATAATAGACTTGCTTCTTATACCAGTACCCCTTAATATCAACTTTTTCAAGTCTTCTCGAATACTCCTGATTGAATAAATCTTGATCAAGTGAATAAATGATACTAAATACACTATAGAGATTATTTAAGATGTCAATCCCTTTTACACGATATATTACATGAGCTTTTTTTTGAATTAATATAAGCGCATCTCTCCATTCATCATACCAATCATCTTTTTCTTTCGTATGGTGTTCTTCTCCATCGCATTCAATAATGACTACTTTGTCTTTGTTCAGCAGAGCAATATCAGCTCTAAAGTTTCCACTAATTGTTGAGATTGGATATTGAACGATTACCTTAGTCTTTTCATGAATAAATTTGATAATATGATTTAGTAGAATTTCTTCAATCGGAGATCCAATCTTGTTATAATCATAAGAATGATTCGTATTAAATAGTTTATGAAGTAAATTTTTGTCTATCATTCAATAATTGCTAACTATTTGATAAAAAAAATAACAAAACTCAATCAATTTCTTTTATAGGCGGCTTACTCGCCGAATATTTTATGTAATTGCTAATCCATGTTTCGGGAATATTGCCTTTTTGTGCCATTTTAAAATCCTCTTCGAGACAAGGAATAATTTTGCTGTACTTTTGGGCATCTTTTCCCAGCGAAATTTTCAGCCACCAGCGACCACTGATTTTACTTTTGTAAAAAACCAATGCCTGTTTATTTATTTTGTCGGGAATAGTATATTGCAAAAATTCACCTTCATAAATTTCGGGGTACTCGTACAAACGATTGTAGTAGCCTTCAACAAAATGCCAAATCATTTGGGCAGCCAGTTGTGCTGTTTGGTAGCGATTGTCGTGGCGCGGAAAATACTCGTACAAGCCCAGCGAACTCAGTCGGTCGCTAATGCCCGCATAGCGCATCAGTCGGCAAGCTTCTTCGGCAGTAAGTCCGTTGGGAGAAGTGTTTTTTTGTCCCGGCGCATCGGCAGCTTTTAGGGCAGAAAAATCGAAAGCCAGTAAATCACTCTGCCGCATCAAAGGCTCAAATCGGCGAAAATCTTCGCGAAAATATGCCAGTCGGTAGCATTGATGTTGGAGTTTTTCAAAAGTGCGAATGAGGAGCGGGTCGGTGTGATAATGCTGATAGCCTATTTGCAACAAATTGTCGATAAGATAGGGTTGATGCGATAAAATATTGTAAATGAACGATTGTGAATTAATTTCATTTTCGCGAATAAGCATATCAATTTTTTCGTCCACAATACTCATATTCACCGACTGATTAAAAGCCTCATACGCCATAAACTGTCCGTAGGAAAGGTCGTGCGTGCCGCCCAACACAATAGGTATTACTTTGGCGCGCAGCAAGAGTCGCAATACACTTGCCAAGTACTCGGCAGTAGCATATACGGTAGCACCGTTTTTTATATTGCCCAAGTCAATTATTTTAAATGCTTTTTCCCAATTATACAGTTTGTAGAGTTCGCGGCGAATAGTATCGGGCGCGGCGGCGCAATTTCGCTCTACCAAGTTTTCGCGGTCTTCCTCAACGCCAATCAGGGCAATATGGTACGCACTAAGGTCAATGCTTTGTCCGGTATTAAAATCTATCTGACTGCCCCACTGTGAGGTGGATAACTTGTTGAGATTAATAATGCGCTCTATTGCTAAGGGTTGCAGCAGTTCTCGATACATAGGCTAAGGCGGTGTACAAAAAATTATTGAAGCGGCAAAATAATGGCTTTGTAGAAAAATGCAAAGAATTTTTTGGAAAAAATGGTGAAGGAGTTGTTGAAAATTATTGTTTTATGTTTAAATTATTTCCAATATATTTTAGCTTTAATGAGCATTTTATATCACATTAATGCGTTCTCGTTTGTTTTCGTATTTTTCTAATAGCTGTTTTGCGTCAGAATTATCAATTTGAAGATTATCAATTATAATTGAGCTATTTTCTTTGCCGTTTCCTTCCATAAATATTTTTTCAAATGTTAAATACTGTTTGTTTTCATCTTTAAGGTAAAACAGATGAATTTTTACATGTCGTAATCCGGTTCCTTTTCCCAAAGAATCAATTGTTTTTAAAGGGTCATTTGCAAGTTCGCTTATTAGTTCATTACTAGCCGGAATAGCGTCAAAATCTTTAAATAAGGTATATTTGTGATACCACTGTTGAAGTAATTCTGAATACGGATAAGGATTTGCTTGGATGCTTGTAAAGATGGGTACTGCCATAATTATTGCAAATTCAAAAAACCAGACAGCAGTCAGTAAAGAGCCATTAAAAACAATTCCAAAAACTGACCAAGTTCCAACTCGGTTTATTTCGGTAATAGCAGCAATAAAATTTTGTGGTATTACAATCCAGTAAAGATTTGCAAGATATGTTCCAATACTTGGTATGGTGGCACCATTGTAAACATATAAAATGTAAGCAGTCCACTGAAAGTAATTTGCTAAAAAGCCAATGATAACTGCTTGAATTATACGACTCTTTTTGTTCCTATTGTGGCTAAAGCGGGCAAGCAATTTACAAATTAGACCCAAGCCAATTCCAAACCCAATGGTAATGAAAAAATTAATGTAAACAACGGGTATAAGAATTATAATAACAGCATAGAAATAGCCCAAAATTAAGGCTAAACCAATACAAATTATATAGGATACAACTTCCCGAATTAGGTTAGTCTTTCCTGATTCTTGATAAAATAACGTTGGATTATCCACTACTTTTTGTTTGTTTGGTGTATATAAGCCAACGAAGATACACTATTTTAATAATGTAAACTACAAATTCCCCCGCAAAGCCTGCTCGCGTTCTATCGATTCAAATAGTGCTTTGAAATTGCCTTTGCCGAAGGATTTTGCTCCCTTGCGCTGGATTATCTCAAAGAAAAGCGTAGGGCGGTCTTGCAAGGGTTTGGTAAATATTTGCAACAAATAACCATCTTCATCTCGGTCAATCAGAATATTTTGCGCTTTGAGGGCTTCCAAATCTTCTTCAATTTCACCCACGCGGTCTAACACATCTTCGTAATAAGTGTCGGGAACATACAAAAACTCAATGCCTCGGCGGCGCAATTCTGCTACTGTTTGTATAATATCGTGGGTGAGAATAGCTACGTGTTGCACACCTGCGGTTTTATAAAAATCCAAATACTCTTCAATCTGCGACTTTTTGCGTCCTTGTGCCGGTTCATTAATAGGAAACTTGATGTAACCATTGCCATTGGAAACTACCTTCGACATAAGCGCGGAATACTCGGTGCTAATATCTTTGTCATCAAAGGTGATGAGCAATTTAAAACCCATCACATCTTCATAAAAAGAAATCCAACGGTTCATTTGTCCCAATTCCACATTGCCCACGCAGTGATCCACATATTGCAAGCCTACGGGTTTTATTTCCATCAGCGATTTGCGTGTTTCAAAGCCGGGCATAAATACGCCTTGGTAATTTTTGCGTTCTACAAACTTGTGAATTGTATCGCCATAAGTTTTTATGCCGGAAATGCGCACTTCGCCATAAGCATCGGTAAGTGTGTGTGGTTCAATGGCAGGTTCTGCGCCGCGTTTTACGGTTTCTTCAAACGATTTGTACGCATCGTCCACCCAGAGTGCCAATACTTTTACGCCATCGCCGTGCAGTAATTGGTGTTTATTTATCTCACTGTCGGGCTGAAGTGCCGATGAAAGTACAAACCGAATTTTGTTCTGTTGGAGTACGTATGAAACTTTATCGCGATTGCCTGTTTCGGGTCCGGCATAAGCCACTAACTCGAAACCGAATGCTGCTTGATAAAAATAAGCTGCTTGTTTGGCATTGCCCACATAAAATTCAACATGGTCTGTGCCATTAAGTGGTAAAAAATCGGTACTTTGGGTTAAAGTATTTTCTGTTTGGAGATTTGTTACGTCCATAAGTTGTATATTTTTGGGTTGTTTTTAGTATTAAGGAAGCCAACTTTTAAAATAGTCTGGGTCTTCAATAGCCAAAGCTTCTTGGGTTAGAAAAAGAGGTTTAAAGGTATCTACCATTACGGCGAGTTCGTACGTTTCTTTTGCACCGATACTTTTTTCAATTGTTCCCGGATGTGGTCCGTGTGGTACGCCGCCTGGGTGAAGCGTTATTTGTCCTTTTTCTACATGTTTGCGGCTCATAAAATCGCCGTCCACATAATAAAGCACTTCATCGCTGTCTATATTGCTGTGATAATACGGTGCAGGAATAGCCAAAGGATGATAGTCGTACAAACGAGGTACAAAACTACATACTACAAAAGCGCGCGTATCGAAAGTTTGATGTACAGGCGGTGGTTGGTGAACGCGTCCCGTAATGGGTTCAAAGTCGTGAATAGACAAAGCAAACGGATAATTACAACCGTCCCAACCGACTACACCAAAAGGATGCCAGCGATAATAATAAGGATAAATTTGTTGTTGCTTTTTTACCTTAATCAAAAATTCTCCTTTCTCATCGTGCGTTTCTAATTGCATTGGCACTTTAAAATCCCGTTCGCAAAAAGGAGCATGTTCCAGCAGTTGCCCTTGTTTGTTTACATATCGCTTCGGAAACTCTATGGGATGATACGATTCTACAATAAAAAGTCGGTTGTCGGTAGTATCAAAGTCTATTTGATAAATAGTGCCGCGCGGAATTACCAAATAATCGCCGTATTCAAAGGGAATATTGCCATACATCGTACGCAGTGTGCCTGTTCCTTTGTGTACAAACAGCATTTCGTCGGCATCGGCATTTTTATAAAAATAATTGCGCAACGATTGTTGTGGTGCGGCGAGTTGAATCTGACAATCATTATTGACCAAAACGGGTATGCGGCTTTCTAAAAAATCTGCTTTCGGAGCAATATTAAACCCAATAAGACTGCGGTGTTTCAACTGTCCGGTAGATACAATGCGCGGCGCGACAGAATAAGCATCTTCAACTTTTACTATTTCGGTAGGCGGATGCAAGTGGTAGAGTAGGGAGGAGTTGTCGGAAAAGCCTTCGGTAGAAAACAATTCTTCGTAATACAAACTGCCATCTGTTTTGCGAAATTGGGTGTGTCTTTTGCGCGGTATTTTTCCCAGATGATGATAGTACATAATTTTTCTTACAAAGTTATGGCAATTAAGCCGCTTTTACAAGTTCAAGATAAAGTATAAAATGGGATTTTATCCTATTTTTCGTTGCGAAACTTAGTGCTGCGTGTGCCAAAATGAAATATAGCACTTACATTTATCGTCGAAAAAGAAAATATTGCTAAAAAAATGCTTAAACAAATAGAAAGTGTACACAATCCCTTGGTAAAACAAATTGTAGCATTAAGCCAAAAACAAAAGGAACGCGCCCGCACGCACTTGTTCGTGTGCGAAGGTTTGCGGGAATTGCGCTTGGCTCTGGCGGCGGGATATGTTTTGCAGCAGTTGCTTTTTTGTCCTAAATTTATAGAAGCATCTGCCTTGGCAACGGCTTTGCAAACGGATATTGACGAGGCGAAATGGATAAGTGTGAGCGAGTTGGTTTTTCAAAAAATTGCGTATCGTTCGGGTGTGGCGAATGTAGTGGCTGTGTTGGCGTATAAGGTTTTGTCTTTAGAAGAAGCTGCGAAAATGTTGCCCGCCAATGCTTTGGTATTGGTGATGGATGCCATAGAAAAACCCGGAAATATTGGCGCAATGTTGCGTACTGCCGATGGTGCGGGTGTGGATTTGGTGTGTATCTGCGAGCGTGTGAGCGATAGGTACAATCCAAATAGTATTCGCGCCAGTTTGGGTGCCGTATTTAGTTTGCCGATTGTGGAGGTTTCGCGAGAAGAACTTATGGTGTGGCTACAACAACAGCAGTTAGCTATAAAGTTGGCTTCGCTGCAAGGAGCTACAGATTATGTGAGAAGTAATTTTAGGGAGCGTTGCGCCATAGTGATGGGTTCGGAGGCGCAAGGTTTAGAAGATTCGTGGTACAAAATTCCCCACGAAGCGGTTTATATTGTTATGATGGGCGTGGTAGATTCGTTAAATGTTTCTACTTCGGCGGCAGTATTGTTGTACGAGGCGCGCCGTCAGAAAAACAGCTAATATTACAGCGGTTGGCGAAGTTTTTCGTTTATTCCGAAGTATCTTCTTCGCCTCCACTTTCTTCAAGTGTATCGCCTTGGTCGTCGCCCGATTCGCTGTCATCAGCAGGACTATTGTCATCGTTATTTATACTTTCGTCGTCACTATCGTCATTGTAATCCTCAATGTCCGACATATCCCAGTTTTCGCTGTCCATGTCAGCTTCTTCGAGTTCTTCTGTATCTTCTGCGTTGTCGTTGTTTTTCATTGCCTGACAACCGCCTACCAACATCAACATTGCCAAAAGAAATACTTTCAGCAGATTCATTTTGTGCATTTTTATTAAAAATATAATTGTAAAAGAAAATTATTCGTTGGTTTTGTTCAAATAAACAGACTGAAAATCTTCTACCGGAAATTTTATATCTACACCTGCCAAGTTTACGCCGGCATTTCCTTTAAATTGTAAATCAACTTTTTTGTTGTCCAGAACCATTGCCAGTCCGGTAAGCAAACCTTTGTCGGAAAAAAGCTTTTTTGGGGCAAATTTCACTTTCAAAGGTACGCTAAATTCTCCATTTGCAGGTATGTTTATAGGGTCGTTTTGCAAAATATTTCCTACCAAAATATTGTTGGCATACACATCTATATCCAAAGTGGATAAAGTGCCGCCAAGACGATTAGGATTTTCAAAAACAGCATCGGACAGTATCTCTATTTCCTGAATAGTTGCTTTGTTGATACGGACATTGCTAATGTTCTTGAAGTAAGGTTTTTCGGCTTGGTTGCAAGCAAAAAAACTGCTAATGGCAAGGGTTATAAACAATATTTGTGCAAAAAAAGATAATTGCTTCATCGGGAAAATATAAGGACTTCTTAATTTTAATGTGTTAGTTAGTTTAATAAAGACTAATAAGATAAAATTAAGTAACATAAAAAAAGGGCGTGTTGCCATAGAGACAACAAACCCTTAATGAAGAAAGAGAATTTTTCAAATGAACTAATAAAACTAAAAAACAACTTTATTTTCTTCCATTATTTTGCGCATGTTTATGAGTGCATAGCGCATTCTGCCCAAGGCGGTATTAATACTTACGTTGGTCATTTGGGCAATTTCTTTAAAACTGAGGTCGGCATAATGACGCAAAATCACTACTTCGCGCTGTTCTTCGGGCAGATTGTTCAGTAAACTGCGCACTTTTTCGGCGGTTTGCTGGCGCATAATACGGTCTTCGGCATTGTCGTCTGTAAAGCGCAATATTTCAAAAATATCGTAGCCTTCGGTAGTAGTAATAGCCGGAATTCTTTTGGATTTGCGGTAGTGGTCTATACAAAGGTTGTAAGCAATGCGCAAAGCCCAAGGCAAAAACTTGCCTTCTTCGGCGTAGCGTCCGCGCCGCAAGGATTCGATAATTTTTACAAAAGTGTCTTGGAAAATATCCTCCGCTTCTACACTATTTTTAACGAAAAGAAGAATAGTGCGGTATATTTTGTCTTTGTAACGACTCAGTAATTCATTTAAGGCAGCATCGGTACCATTTTTAAAGAGTCGCACCAACTCTTGGTCTGTCATAGATTTCATACGCTTTTAAAATTGATTTAAAAGTCACTAAATGTGGTTAAATAATAATAAAAGGTATAAATCTACTCTATAGTTAGTCGTTTTTTATGCGAAAGAATGCACCAAAGGAAAGCTATTTTTTTTGAATAAACAAGTACAAGGTGATTTTTTTTTAATAAATGCAAATTTTGTACCTAAAAAGCGCGTATAAGCACTTGTAGCAATGTTTTTTAGACAAGCAACGTCTGTTTGTAGATAGGGTAGTGGTTTAATCGTTTAATTCGGTGGCTAAAAATTGCGCCGTATAGCCTTTATTAATGGTAACTATTTCTTCGGGAGTGCCTTGTGCTACAATGTTGCCGCCTTGTGGTCCGCCTTCAGTACCCAAATCAATAATGTAATCCATCACCTTTATTACGTCTAAGTTGTGTTCAATAATAAGCACAGTATTGCCCAATTCTACTAATTTTTGCAATACTTCCAGCAGAATATGAATGTCCTCGAAGTGTAAGCCTGTGGTGGGTTCGTCTAAGATATAAAAGGTTTTGCCCGTAGCTACTTTGCTGAGTTCGGCAGCGAGTTTTACGCGTTGTGCTTCGCCGCCGCTAAGGGTAGTTGCCGATTGTCCAAGATTGATGTAGCCCAAGCCTACTTCTTGCAATACTTTTAATCTGCGATAAATTTTTGGAACCGCCTCAAAAAATGTTACTGCTTCGCTCACACTCATGTTTAGCACATCACTAATAGATTTTCCTTTGTAGCGTACTTCTAAGGTTTCGCGGTTGTAGCGTTGCCCGCGACAAGTTTCGCATTGTACGAGTACATCGGGCAAAAAATTCATTTCTATGCTTTTCATTCCGCCGCCTTGGCAGGTTTCGCAGCGTCCGCCTTTTACATTAAACGAAAACCGCCCTGCTTTGTAGCCGCGTACTTTGGCTTCGGGCAGTTGGGCGTATAGTTTGCGAATTTCGTCGAATACCTTTATATACGTTACGGCATTGGAGCGTGGACTTCGTCCAATGGGCGATTGGTCAATTTCAATTACTTTGTCAATATGTTCTAAGCCTTTTATGTTGTCGTATGCCAAAGGTTTTAGGCGCGATTTGTAGAAATGCGTCATTAAAATAGGATACAGTGTTTCGATAATAAGGCTCGATTTTCCACTTCCCGAAACGCCCGAAACGCCAATGAGCGTACCCAAAGGAAATTTTACCGTAAGGTTTTTTAAATTATGACCTTGCGCCCCTTCAATTTCGATAAAGTTGCCGTTGCCTTTGCGCCTTTGCGCCGGAATGGCAATATTTTTTTTGCCGGATAAATATTGTGCTGTCAAGGAATTGGCTTGCATAAATTTTTGCGGACTACCTGCGGCAACTACTTGTCCACCCATTTTTCCGGCACCGGGTCCCAAGTCAATTACATAGTCAGCGGCGAGCATAATGTCTTTGTCGTGTTCTACCACAATAACGGTATTGTCCATGTCGCGAAGTTCCAAAAGCGATTGAATCAGTTTTTGGTTGTCGCGCTGGTGTAAACCAATGCTGGGTTCGTCCAAAATATAAGTAATGCCACTTAGTTGTGCGCCAATTTGTGTTGCCAAGCGTATGCGCTGACTTTCGCCGCCGGACAAGCTGGAAGCAGGGCGATTTAAACTAAGATAGCTAAGTCCTACATCGTGCAAAAACTTCAATCGGTTGTTTATTTCCTTGAGAATATCTTTGGCAATCAGATTTTCACGCTCGTTTAGTTTTGCAGGAATTTGTTGTACAAACTGCCAGAGGGTATCTATTTCCATTTTGGCAAGTTCGGCAATGTTTTTTTCTGCAATTTTAAAATGCAAAGATTCTATGCCCAGGCGCGTGCCATTGCACTCAGGGCAAATGCTGTACGCCATATATTCTTCCGCCCACTGTTGCAGCATAGGTGCATCATTGCTTTGTACGGTGCGGAGTAGCATGTTGGCAATTCCTTCAAATTCTAAATTGTACCAACGCTGGGTGCCGAAAGTTATCATTTCGGTAACAGGCTTGCCATTTTCGCTTCCGTAAAGTAATATGTCTAAAGCCGATTTTGGGAGTTTTTTTATAGGCGTGTCTAAAGAAAATTTATACTTTTTAGCTAATTTTTTTACTTTGTCAAACATGTACGTATCGCGGAGGTTTCCCAAAGGCGCAATTCCGCCTTCGGCAATATTCAGTTGTTGGTCGGGCAGCACCAAATCCAAATCCACCTCATATACTTGCCCCAAACCTTTGCAGTGTGGGCAAGCTCCGTAGGGCGAATTGAAAGAAAAAGTATTGGGCGAAGGAGGCGCGTAAGCAATGCCTGTATCGGCACAAACCAGATTGAGGCTGTAACTATACACTGTGTTTTCTTCGTCGGTGAGTATTATTTGCATTATGCCATTGCCCATTTTTAGTGCAGTAGCCAGCGAATTGCGCAAACGTTGAAGGAATTTTTCCTGTATCGGGAGTTTGTCCACTACCACTTCTATATCATGTATTTTAAAGCGGTCTAACTGCATTTTGGGTGTTATTTCCTTCAATTCATTATCTACCCGCACGCGTACAAACCCTTGCGAGGCAATCTGTTGGAAAAGCTCGCGGTAGTGTCCTTTGCGCCCGCGCACCACGGGAGCCAATATGTAAATGGTTTTATCTTTGAATTGTGTGAGCCAAAGGTCGAGAATTTGCTGCTCGGTATATTGCACCATTGGTTTTCCGGTATTGTAGGAATATGCGCTACCGATGCGGGCAAACATTAGCCGGAAAAAATCATACACTTCGGTGACGGTACCTACGGTAGAGCGAGGGTTGCGGCTGGTAGTTTTTTGTTCGATAGAAACAACAGGACTCAGCCCTTCAATTTTATCTACATCGGGTCTATCAAAACCGCCCAAAAACTGTCGGGCATAGGCGGAGAAACTTTCCATATAGCGGCGTTGTCCTTCGGCGTAGAGCGTGTCGAAAGCTAAGGAAGATTTTCCGCTGCCGCTGATGCCGGTAAGTACAATTAACTGATTGCGGTCGAAACTTACATGAATATTGCGCAAGTTGTGCACACGTGCGCCTTCTACCTGAATCGTGTTGGTTTCGGCAGTTGTAGGAGTGTTATTAGATTGCAAAAGGGTATTATTTTTTATTTTAGGAAACAAAAACAAGGAAACATTGTTTTTACCTATAAACAGGAAAAATTTTAACAAAATTGTGAAAACTTTTGGTATTTTTTTTGATATTAATTTTTAATGATTAATTTTGTGCTTATTAACGCAGATATTTTCCCATAAAATATAAGCAAAACATAAGCCTTATATAGTACCGTCAATATAACAAACAACTTATACTCAAAGTATAAACCCAACATCAATCTTTTTCAATTACGCACTTTCTTAATCAAAATAGATAACCTGAACAATTTTATTTAATAACAAATTAAAATATTTGTATGTACGATATTTTGCAACTGAGTGACATGTTGCTGTATGACTTGTATCAAATAGCGAATAAACTTAAAATTAAATCTTATAAACGTTTAGAAAAACAGGACTTAATATTAAAGATAATCGAAGCTCAAGCCGCCGGTGAAAATGGCGGCGCAAAAGAAGAAAAATCCAATAAACAGGAAAATTCTTCTGTAAAAAAACAAAACGAAAACAGTACGAAATCGAAGGATTTTGACGAAACAAGCACAACTAATATTCCCAAACAACAAGAAGATAAAGACAATAGTAGCAAAAAGATGCGTAAACGTATTAAAGTGTCGAATACTCGCCAAGGGATAAGTAATAAGGATAGCCGTCCTGTAATGCCTGTGGCAGAGGAAAGCAAGCCGCAAGTAATGCTTTCGTATCAAGATACGCAGAAAGGTAGAAGTACAGAGCTTAGAGAAGAACCGCCGAAACTTCCTTATAAAGAAAGAGAAGAACGCGAACGCCCTAATATGAATAATAACAGGGCTTCGGAAAAAAATAAAGATGCAGATTTTGATTTGGACAATGATGCCGTAATAGATGCCAGTGGTGTATTGGAAATGATGCCGGATGGTTTCGGCTTTTTGCGCTCGGCGGACTACAACTACTTATCATCTCCTGATGATATTTATGTTTCTCCTTCTCAGATAAAATTGTTTGGACTAAAAACCGGTGATACTGTAACCGGAGCGGTGCGTCCACCAAAACCGGGTGAAAAATATTTTGCCTTATTGCGCGTGGAAACGATTAATGGAAGATTGCCCGCAGAAGTACGCGACCGTGTGTCGTTCGATTTTTTAGTGCCTTTGTTCCCCAACGAAAAATTTTCGATACAAACCCGTGCCGATAAATATTCTACGCGCGTTATTGATTTGTTTTCGCCCATAGGTAAAGGGCAGCGTGGTTTGATTGTAGCACAGCCCAAAACAGGAAAAACATTTTTGCTAAAAGATGTAGCCAACGCTATTGCTACAAATCACCCCGAAGTATATTTGATAGTATTGCTGATAGATGAGCGTCCCGAAGAGGTGACAGATATGCAGCGCAGTGTAAATGCCGAAGTAATTGCTTCGACTTTTGACGAGCCGGCGGAGCGTCATGTGCGTGTGTCGGAAATTATTTTGAAAAAAGCAAAACGCTTGGTAGAGTGTGGACAAGATGTAGTAATTTTGTTGGATTCTATTACCCGTTTGGCGCGTGCTTACAATACAGTAGCACCTCCTTCCGGCAAAGTGTTGTCGGGTGGGGTAGAGTCGAATGCATTGCATAAACCTAAACAATTCTTTGGCGCAGCGCGCAATATTGAAGATGGTGGCTCGCTTACAATTTTGGCTACCGCCTTGATAGATACAGGTTCGCGGATGGACGAGGTGATTTTTGAGGAATTTAAAGGAACCGGAAATATGGAACTTCAGCTTGACCGCCGTTTGGCGAATAAGCGTATTTATCCTTCGGTAAATCTTATTGCCTCGGGTACGCGCCGCGAAGATTTGCTTATGGACAAAGAAGCACTACACCATATGTGGATTCTGCGCAATCATTTAGCCGATATGACTACCGAAGAAGCGATGGAAAACTTGCTCAAGCATATGAAAGGTACACGCGACAACAGCGAATTTTTAGCGTCAATGCGCGGCGGATAATTTTTGTAAAAATGTTGTATAGAACGCATATCCGATAATTGTTTGCTGATTTTCAACATTCTTTCTAAGAAAAAAGAGACTTGGAATTTTTGTTTCCAATTATTAATCAAATACACGATGGAAATAGATATAAGACCTTGGGGAAAATACGAAGTATTGTTAGATGCGCCTTATTGTAAGGTAAAGCGTATTACCGTTTTGCCCGATAAACGCCTCAGTTACCAAATGCACTACAAGCGTCAAGAGGCTTGGACTGTGGTACAAGGTACGGCGCATGTGACTTTAGATGATGAAATTATTGAAGTAAGTGCCGGAAACACCATTCTTATTCCGCTACAAGCAAAACACAGAGTAGCGAATAGGCAACAAGAGGATTTGGTTTTTGTAGAAGTACAAACAGGTACTTATTTTGGCGAAGACGATATTGTTCGGTTTGAAGATGATTTTAATCGAGTGTAGATAAATAAAAAAAGCGCGGCGAATGCCGCGCTTTTTTTTATTCAACTTTGGTTGTTAAATTTATTACTTCGGGAGGGAGACACCGACTGTCGTCGCAACTCATAAATTCTACATTAGTACTAATACTTTTTAAAACTTTGTTACTTTCTATTTTCGCAACAAACACTACTTCGGTTGCGTATTTTTTGATAATAATACCAAACAAATCGTCATACTTTTCTATTACTGCGCCTTCTTCCTGTATCGTTTCGGTAAAATGGGCATTAGGTGTATCCAATTCAAAATGTGTAGGAATAGGACCACCTTCGGAAATGTCTTGTGCATAGAGATACCAATGAGGGTCAATAGTTGCGGTGTATTTTACTTCATAAGTATTATCAGAAATTTTTGTAGCAGCAACGTGCCATTGTACCGGTTGCAAATCTTGGGCAGATGCCATGCCAATGCCAAAGCTTATTCCCAAAAATGTCAAAATGGTTTTTACTATTTTATTGCTAAACATGTAGTTAAATTTTTTTTACAAAAAAGGTCTCGAAATCCGACCGTTTAAAGAAACAAAAGTTTAAACCAAAAGGTTTTTATTCGAGGCAATAAGCGATTGGAAAAGAAATGCTCCGTCAGTATTGCCCATAATTAGTTCGGCAGCACGCTCAGGATGCGGCATCATGCCAAAAACATTGGCTTCTTTGTTACATATTCCTGCAATATTGTTTAACGAGCCATTCGGATTTGCTTCGGGCTGTACATCTCCGTTTTCATCGGCATAGCGAAATAGCACTTGAGCATTTGCCTCTAATTCCGCCAAAGTATCCGCTTGGGCAAAGTATCTTCCTTCGGCGTGTGCTATCGGAATTTTTATTGGTGTATCATCCAAAAACTGTGTCAGTACTGTGCGCTTGTTCTCGGCTTTTATAAAAATGTTTTTACAAATGTACTGTTGGTTGGTATTCGGCAAAAGTACGCCCGGCAGCAGTCCGGCTTCGCACAAAATCTGAAAACCATTGCAAATACCCCAAACAAAACCACCTTTTTGGGCGAAATCTTTTACCGCCTGCATAATCGGCGAAAAACGGGCAATAGCACCACAGCGAAGATAGTCGCCGTAAGAAAATCCGCCCGGCAATACAAGGCAATCTTGGGGGCCAAAACCATTGAGCTCCGTATCTTTGTGCCAAAGGATTTGCACTTCTTGTTTGAATACATTGCCCAAAACATGCGCCATATCGCGGTCGCAGTTGGAGCCGGGGAAAACAATAATACCAAATTTCATAAATAAGAAAGGCAATTTTTATCATAAAAAAAATGGATTAAAATCTGAAAGACAAATTTTTAATCCATTGGGCAGTATGTTAAAATATGTTTGAAAAACATCATCTTATCGGTAAAATGACGCAAAAAGTTTGTTAATTAAAATCTCTCAATTATAATTTAACAATCCAGTCGAATTTATCAGGCTCTAAGCCTTTTTTAATATTGATAAAACGCTGTTTTATGCGCTGAGAAATACGGCGCGTAGAGGCTTCGGGCAGTTGCATTAAATGACCCTCGTAGCCCAAACTGGCGATAAAAGTAATGGTAGCAGCAGTTCCTGCTCCAAAGCAGTCTTGCAGTAACCCGTTATCGTGTGCATCAATAATTTCGTGTACCGAAACGGGTCTTTCTTCTACTTTAATACCTTCGTCTCGCAAGAGTTTGATGATACTGTCGCGGGTAATACCTTTCAGAATATTGCCGTCTAATTCGGGCGTAATTGCCGTACCATCAATAATAAAAAACACGTTCATCGTACCAATTTCTTGGATAAAACGATGTTCTTTGGCATCCGTCCACAGTATTTGGTCGTAGCCTTTTTCTTTAGCCAATTTTGCAGGATACAAGGAAGCTGCATAATTGCCCGCAGCTTTTGCTTCGCCCACTCCCCCTTGGCAGGCACGAGAGTAATGCGTTTCCATATAAACATTTACGTCGCCGCTATAATAAGGACCCACAGGACAAGTAAAAATAATAAACTCATACGTTTCGCTGGGACGTACGCCCACCGCCGGGTCGGTAGAAAACATAAACGGACGAATATACAGGGAATAACCTTCTTGGGTAGGAATCCAATCTTTGTCTAAGGCAAGAAGTTCTTTCAATCCTTCCATAAACAATTCTTCGGGCAATTCGGGCATACACAAGCGTTTTGCCGAGCGATTTAAGCGGCGAATATTGTCTTGCGGTCTGAAAAGTAATACATTTCCGTCAGGATCTTTTTCCGCTTTCATACCCTCAAATATCGCCTGACCATAGTGTAAACTGGCAGTTGCCGGACTCAAAGACAAATTGCCGAAAGGACGTATTTCGGCTGGCTGCCATGCGCCATTGGCATAATTTACAGTAAACATATGGTCGGAAAAAATTTTTCCAAATGGAAGATTTGAAAAATCAACGCTTGATAAGCGTGAGTTTTGGATAAGGGTACGTTTTAGCGTGAAATCAATCATATTGTAGTATAATTTAGAAGGTGAGTAAAGAAAATTTTTTAATGTACATAACTAATACTTTTATTCTTTTTCTTCCCTGCAAAGTTAGTGATTTTTTATATTCAATACAAATGTTTTGTAAGACTTAAAGAGTAATATTTTTTACTATTTGGGAATAAAATACTGTCAAATTGTCATTTTTTTTGCTTTGGAACAGCTTTTGACTTACTTATTATACCGCAAGTATTAACACTTGTACAGTTTTTTAATGACAAAATTTCTTAATTTTAAATAACAGACTTATGAACAAAGGAACTATCAATGTCCAATCGGATAATATTTTTCCCATTATTAAAAAGTTTTTGTACTCCGAACACGATATTTTTCTCCGAGAATTGGTATCTAATGCGGTGGACGCTACGCAAAAATTGAAAACTTTGGTACAAAAAGGAGAACTAACGGAAGAGATAAAATTTGAAGATTTGGCAGTAGAAGTAGTGATTGATAAAGAAAACAAACAACTGCGCATTAGCGACCAAGGCGTGGGTATGACGGCAGAAGAAGTAGAACGCTATATCAACCAGATTGCTTTTTCCGGTGCGCGCGAATTTTTGGAAAAATACAAAGACGATGCCGCTACCATTATCGGGCACTTTGGTTTGGGTTTTTACTCCGCTTTTATGGTCGCCGATTTGGTGGAAATTCAAACTAAATCTTGGCAAGAAGACGCGCTGCCCGTACACTGGAAATGTGCCGGAAATCCCGAATACGAAATGCAAACCGGAACACGCAGCACGCGCGGAACAGATATTATTTTGCACCTCAACGAAGACTCGCAAGAATTTCTCGACCCCGTTCACATCAAAAACTTATTGCAAAAATACTGTAAGTTTTTGCCCGTAACCATTCGTTTTGAAGATAAAACCATCAACAACACACAGCCGGCTTGGACCAAAAAGCCCAGCGAGCTTACAGACGAAGATTATAAAAACTTTTATAAAGAACTGTATCCCAATAGTTTAGATGAACCTTTGTTCTGGATTCACCTCAATGTGGACTTTCCTTTCAAACTTACCGGAATTTTGTATTTCCCTAAGTTTCGGAATAATTTTGAGGTGAAAAAAGATAAAATTGGTTTGTATTGCAACCAAGTTTTTGTAACCGACAATGTAGAAAACATTGTTCCCGACTACCTTACTTTGTTACACGGCGTGATAGATTCGCCGGACATTCCGCTCAATGTGTCACGCTCTTATTTGCAAGGCGACCGCCGCGTAAAGCAAATTAGTGAGCATATCAGCAAAAAAGTAGCCGCGAAATTGGAAGAAATTTTCAAAAACAAACGCGAAGAGTTTGAACAAAAATGGGATTACTTAGCCGTTTTTGTAAAATATGGCATGCTCAGTGATGAAAAATTTGCCGAAAAGGCTAAAAAATTTGCCTTACTTGAAAACATTGCCGACAAATATTTTACCATAGAAGAATACACTGAACACATAAAAGCTGCGCAAACCGACAAAAATGGCAAAGTTGTGGCACTTTACACCAGCAATCGTTCTGAGCAAGATGCCTACATTCAGGCGGCTACCGAAAAAGACTATGATGTGCTGTTGATGGAAAATGTGATAGACACACACTTTGTGGCGTACTTAGACCAAAGCGATGACAATTTGGTACTGAAACGCGTAGATGCCGACATTGTGGAGCAACTGATAGAAAAAGACGAAACGCCCGAGACAATTCTCAATGAAGCGCAGCAAAATATAGTAAAAGATGTTTTTGGCAAATTGCTAGGTGAAAACACAATGGCGCAAGTAGAAATAAAAGCCATGTTGCCCACCGCTTCGCCCATTATCATTGTAAAACCCGAGTTTATGCGCCGTATGCGAGATATGTCTATGTACAACGGCACCGACCCGCAGTTTATGATGCCCGAAACTTACCAAGTGGTGGTGAATGGCAATCATCCGCTTATTAATAAAATGTTGCTACAAGACGACACCAAACAACGCGACATAGCACAGCAACTCTACGATTTGGCATTGCTACAACAAAATATGCTGAAAGGAACTGCTTTAACCAATTTTATAAAAAGAAGTGTTGGTTTGGTAGGGTAAAATGCCTTTAAGTGTCCAATCTACTGCAAACTTTGTTTTGTTGAAACAAATGTTACTTTTTACACTTTTAGGTGCCAAATTGTTTTATCTTTAATAGATTGGTGGCGGTCGAGTAGGGCAGAAGCCCTTTTGGCTGCCACCATATCCATTAGTTAAAAATTATCTTTTCTCCATTTCCCAACGGTGTATAAATTTGTCAATAATTCCATCGGGAGGAAAAATTTCCACCTGCCAAGTTTGTTGGGTAGGTGTGTTGCTCATTACTTCGTAATAATGATACGTGTAGTCTCTGCTATAAAAAATGTTGCCATTGGTATCTAAAGTAGTATCTACATGTTCACTACTTATCAGAACTGTGTTAGGCTCGAAAAGCAATAGCCAAGCAAACTGTAGGCTATCGTTTATTGCAAAAGGTTCGCCAACACCTGTTCCATCTTCATAAAAAGTAATATCGAAAGCAGTGGTTGTTTCGTCAGCGATGGTATCTGCGCGAATTTCGGAGGAAAATTGTGTTACGTCCCAAGTGCCTACGATGTTATCATATAATTGTTCGTAATCTGTTGCGTCTTGTGGTGAGTCTTTGCAACAACCTATGGCTGAAAATAGAAGTATAAGAGCTATAAGAATGTGTTTGAAATGTATGTTCATTTGTTTTTATTTAGGGCGCATAGCTAAAATGTGGTTGTAATAATCGCCTTCGGGTGTGTTTTCTACATGCACTTGATATTGCCACACCTGATGCTCATGTTCATTAATCAATACTTCAAAAAAATTTCTTGAACCCCAATAAGTTGTATAAAAAGGAATAGTGCCGTTCGGTTTGTGGATAATTACTTGCTCCGGCGCATACTGATAGTCCCAAGAAAATATTACTTCTCCTTGAGATGAACTGCTCTGCTCATAACCTGTACCATCGTCATAGAAAGCCATTTCGGTAGTGTACATAAATTCATCGGTAAGCACATTTTCTTTAAAAATTTGCATTGTACGGTCTATATGCCAAGTACCAATGATATTGTTTCGTTTTTCTTCATAAACAGAGGCAATATCTTCATTTTTGCAACAACTACTTAGTAAGCCAGTCAATGCAATGAGTAAAATCGAAATTTTTTTCATAGTAACTATTTATGTTCTATTCAATTCTATCCATTTCCCAAGTGTAATTTACCTCTATGGTATTGGGGTAATCGACAAATGTATTATATTCCGAATAAGACCATTTTTGTTTATTGGGTTGGTTTAGTAAAACATCTATGAACTTTCCTGACTGGCTGGCAACACTAAAACTGGTATCGACTGAATTATTAATTTGCAAAACTACTACTTCGGGATTTAGTTGGTATAGCCATTGTGTGTTTACCTCTACTATACGCCACAAATATGCTGTACCAGTACCGTCCTCACGAAAAGTGATTTCGGTATTGCTTGTTTCTGTTTTCGTGCCATCGGCATAGAGATAAATGGCTGTTTCATTTAATTCCCATTTACCAACAATCTGATTTCGCTTTTTTTCAAACAATAAAGCATCTTCTAATTCCTCCTCTTTGCAGCAGCTATTTAGGCTGGCAGCAAGAACCGTAATGAGTATAAAAAGAGGTAATTTGTGCATAGTGTGTCATTTTGATAAAGGATTAATTTTTTCTGTCCATTTTCCAAGTAACCTTAGCATCTAAGGCTTCGGGATAGTTTGCTTGATTTGTTAATGCCCTTGTCCATATTTGCCTATCTTGTTCATTTTTGAGTATGGTGTAAATATAGGCAGGAAAAACTGGAAATAGACCGGAAGAAGTGTTGTTTAATATATTTTTTAGGGCTATGGATTCCGGATTCAGTTGAAAAACCCAGTCAAAATTTTGTGTAATGGTATAGTACTTAGTAGTACCCGAACCGTCGGCATTAAAGCTTATTTCGTAAAAATTGCTTATTTCAATAATGCTGTCTGCTAAAATGTACTCCGACACCTCTACTACATCCCAAGTACCTACAATAGTATTGCGCCTTTCTTCGTAAGTAGGGTCGATAATGTCGCCTTTGCAACAGGCACCTAAGGTGAAAATAAATGCTGTTAGAAAATAAAATTTCGTTATTCTATGCTTCATCGTGTGCTTAATTTTTAACTATTTTTTGGGTATTTATCAATAGGTTATTTTGGTAAATATTAACTAAATATAAACCTGCTGCCAAGTTAATGGTATTTAGGGTAATTGTATTTTTACCTATTTCTATGGTTTGCGTTTGTTGTTGCAGTACTTTTTCTCCCGTGCTATTAAGTATTTCTATGATAGTACTCGTATTAGTTTCGGAGACAAATATTATTTCTATGTTACTGTGGAATGGGTTGGGAGAGATGGTAATTTTATTTTGTGTTTCTTCTAAATTATAAGGCTGGGTATTAAAATGTGCGAACAGGTCTTTTTTATACTGTAGCGTTGGTAAGTTTAGATTGTTAGATGACTTTTCATTTTTTTCGGATTGTATTCCACAATAAATACACTCACTTGATATTAGTAAACTAGGCAAACACCATACATTTTCTACACAGGTGGTTGAACACGATAAATCTAAGTCGTAAGTTACTGTAGAGCAGTATGCTTGAGAACCTGCATAATAATAATTATTTCCTCCAATATTGCAGGCTTGATCATAACAAACATATCCACCATTACAACCACTATAGGGCTGATAAAAGGTGCCGGAAACTATTTGTCCTGAACCTAGATAAACCTCGTTCCCATCTTGGCAAACTCCATAGGCATTGCAATACTCATCGGCATAAACGTCGTACCAGCCTAAATCGAAGGTTAGCGAACCGCCTGATAAGGGGCAATACAATGTTAGTATGTTACATTTCAAGGAAGAAGTATAGTTTGCATAATCTGTATATTCCTCTCCATTACATTTAATAATTCGCTGGCAGGGGGTGGTTGATACAGTAATTTCGCTTGGATTAATGCCCACCTCAAAACAAGTGTAATCTGCTCTACAACCATATTTATCTTTTATACTTACACAATAAGTGCCGGGGCTCAGATTGTCAATAAATAAGCCCGTTAAGTCACCAGTCCAAATAGCCTCGTAAGGCGGCGTACCGCCGGATACTTCTAAACTAATATTGCCCACGGACAAATACTGGCAGGTATTTTCTACGGTGGCAGTTATTTTTATTTCGTCACACTTCACTATTTGGGTACAAGCTGTTGCTTCGGAGCAGCCATCGAATACTTTTACGCAATATGTGCCAATTGCCAGATTATAGATAGACCCTTGCGTAGAGGTAAAGCCATTGGGACCTGTCCATTCGTAATACAAAGTACCTGCTCCCCCTTCTATGTCCAAGGTTATACTTTGTCCGGAGGAATGTGGTATTGCCGTAACACTAAGCGGTTCTATATTTTCTTGCTCCGACTCAGCCGATGCACAACATTTTATAGGGAACGATTTTGTTACTTTACATTCGCCCCAAACCACTTGCACCGTATAAGTTTTATTTGGGCATAAGTCGGTTATTTTTTCCTTGTGAATTTCATCGGTATTAGGAATATTCTGCCATGTAATTTCCGCTCCGTAAGGCACCTCTATGGTAATGCTTCCGGTACAGTTTCCTTTGCAAATGGGTACATTCTCTATTTCTTTCACCTTTATTTGTAGGTCTTTATCTTCATTTTTCACCACAAAACAGCTTTTATAACTACACTCAGCCTTGTCGGTAATGGTAACGCAATACGTGCCGGGCGTAAGGTTAAGTCTTTCGGGTCCTTGTGGTGCATATGGTTTAAGGTCGTCCCATTTGTAGCTAACATAAGGGTCAATTTGGTTGTTGCAAACTAAGTCGGCTTCTATGTAACCACCTTGCCCGCACTTGGCAGGCTTCACTTCGCCTACCACTTTGCAATCTTTGCTACAAATGCAGTTTATACTATACGATTCCGTAGCTACTCCACAAAGGTCGTCCGTTACGGTTACGGTATAGATGCCGTCCATTGCGTTGGCTACATCTTCGCCATCGTTGTTGCCTTGTATCTGATAGGCTTGCTGAACAGGAACGGTAATGTTATATACGGGTGGGGCATTGAAAGTGCGTGTCCATTCTACATCGTAGGGCGGGTAGCCACCGTTTATATGGAGGTCTATTTTGCCATCTATACAATGCCCTTGCTTAGTAGGCAATGTAATATTGACGGTAAGTGCGTCTGTTTGTGCATACAGCCAAGCACTTGCCATAAGCCAGCAGGCTAAGATAATGGAAATTCTATATGGGTGGGGTTTATTTTTCATTGGGGTATGAGTTTTTAGAGATAATAAACAACAAAGAATTTATCGGTAAAGAAAAGGTTGCACTTCAGGAAATACTTTCTTCAATTCTGGAAAAATCTCTTTTAACAAAATATAGTTTGCGTTCTCACAATCAACTTCTTTATGTGTGTATTTTGTGTCTAAAACTTGACTATTTTCGTACACTATTTTGCTGATAAGAGTAGTTTTGAGCTTATTGTTCAGTAAAAGAAAACTACAGTCGTTCAAGTAATTGGAATGGGCAAAATACTGTACCACCGTATTTTGGAGGTTTTTATTTTCGTAAATTACTTTGTAAATAGGTAAAAAATCCATACTCTCCCAAGGTCTTTTATCACTTTCTGTCTGGAGCTTTTGATAAGGGATTTGGTCCAAAATTTCAGGAATACACAGGTTTTCTTCCATCAATTCTTTTACTAATTCCCCAGTAATACTATTTGAAATTAGACGGCTCTCAATATAGTTGCGCAAGGTATTTCCACAAGAATCTTGGGTAAAACTTTCTACAATATTAGCCACAAAAAACATAATCACTTTCATTTAAGGTGTCTCTGTAATACCGAGAAAAGTTGTTTAATATACTGTCAATATAACTGTTATCTTGTTGGGCATTGCAATTAATTAATAACAATATTGTAATTATATATAAAATATATTTCATAATTAATTAGAATTTAATGTATTGCTGGGTGTTGGCATGTCCCAGATGTTTATCGAAAATAGTGTGTTTGGAGTGAAGGCTATATTTCCATCATTTATTATTTCAATTGTAAAACTATTTGCATTTATTATCCAAGGACCTGTTTGAGAAATATTGCTTGTTTGAATATTGTTAATGATACCTGTTGTTGTTTTTTCCTTTAATTGCCATTGATCACTAGAAGGAAGAAATTCAAAATAATACGTAAATGAATTACTATTTGAAATGTTAGAAATGTTAATGGTACCGTTACCATTACCTATTAATCTTACAGGATTTGATATTATTAATCCACCGTTAGTTTGACCCAGTACAATATATGTGGCATCATAAGGGTCGTTAGAACTTAATGTATTAGTTCTTCTTACTGCATATTCCAAGTTCCAGTCAATCGGATCCGAGCATCTGCTCCCCACCACTCCATTTCCGTCAATTGATTGTCCGAATGATACTCTTACAAATTCTTTTGCTTCAAAATTTCTAAAATATAATGATCTGGGATATAAAATAACTGAATTCCCTGGAGCATCAACAGAAAAAATTTCAGTTTCCATTGGTTTAGGAATGTTATCTTCATCAATTGATGGCAATCCATCATCATTACTTTCTTCATTTTGAGTAGGATATGGTTTGTGATTATGTTTTACATTACTTGAATTCTCATTTAAATAATACTCATTTTCATTAGCTCTTCGAGTTATATCATAATTAATTCCCAAATTATTTAACTCTTGTTCAATACCAAATGGTTTTATCTCAAATTCAAATAAAATTCTGCCTCCGAACATTCCATCTTGTTGGGGAGTGAAATTAGGTATGGGATAATACGAGCCAAAACCGTATAATGTTCCATCACTTGATGTAAATGGGGTAATAAATGCAGTTGAATAAGTAAACAATGAAAGTAGTGTTGGTTCATCAATTCCTAAAGAGGCGGGTGTTGGTGTTGGTAATCTATCTTTATACACATTCTTTTTTTCCACCCAAATAGCCGTAGCCTTTACCTCATCTTGCGCTATCCCATCAAGTGTCGCTTTAATAGAGATATCTCTTACCGAATTGCTTACGTCAGTAGCTTCAATCCATAGGGTTTTGGGCAAATCGCTTACCGGAATAATAGTACTGGCGGGCGTTCCCTTCGTGCTTTTTTCCCATAGTTTTATGTTTCCGGTAGTTGTTAATACTACAGGAGGACAATCTTTTACAACAGCCGATTTTGTACTTATCACCAATTTCATCAAGTCCACCTCGTCTCTGCCTGCGGCTGTAGCTGTCACATCATTATCATCTTTGTCTGTAGTGCCATCACCATCCGTATCGTTTTTGTTGGCTACCGTTACAGCCCCCACAGAAGTTTCTTTGGCATTTGCTACTTCATTCCCGCCATAGGGTTTGTATAAGCCATTGAAGATAGCCAAGTCCACTTTTGTAGCACAGACGCAATCTTCGTATAAAAACGTGGAATATTTATCTGCTTTCTCTACGCCCAAAGTATCTATTTTGTCTTGTGCTATCAGTTGCTGACAAAAACAGATGCCCATTATAAAAGCCATAGTGTAAACTTATTTTTCATATTGCGTGGTTTTATTAGTTCTGTACTAAATTTTGCTAAAAGTACACTAAGTTATTTTACTTTTTCATTACATTTTAGGGCGTTTATCAGAAGTTATTTGCTATATAAAAACTTGTAAAATTTTGATTAATAATGCTTTATGCCTAATTTTTTTGTTGTTTTATCGGAAAAATAGTAGAAAAATAAGGGAAAAGTTTTTTTATACCAAAATAGAATAGCTATTATGTATTAAAAAAGGTAAAAATCTTTTTTCGCCGTATAGCAGTTTTTGGGCGTTAAAAATTTTTGAAGCCTTGGAAAAAATTTAGCCCCAAAACTGCGGTTTTGCCCGTAGAGGGCAAAAATACCTTGAAAAAAGTGTCGTTTCTGCTTCGTTTTCTTTGGACAAGCAAAGAAAATGAAGAAGACCAAAGCATTGTTTGTACCCAAAGCTGCGGGGCGAGTACTTACCCTTAATAATACCTAAACCAATACGCAACTTTCATACGGTTTTGGTATTAACCGTAAAGTTTTAGCTTTTGCTAAGGTGCTTTACGGTTTTTTTGTATAAATGAAGTATATTTGCCTACACTTGTTTTTGTGTAAAAATTTATTGCCAAAATATTTAAACTATTTCTATGAAAAAACAAATTTTGTATTCCCTTATTTTTCTTTTGGGAAACTTTTCACTCTTATCCGCACAAGTATTTCACTGTATGTCGGATAAAATAGTGGAAAATACGCCGGCTCTGCAAGAAGCCTACGCCAAAACCTTCGATTTTGCGAAAGAACACGCCCAAAAATACACCAAACAGCAAGGCACTGTTTACCAAGTACCAGTAGTGGTGCATATAGTTTATAATACGCCGGAACAAAACCTTTCCGATGCCATAGTGATGTCGCAAATAGACGTGCTGAACGAAAATTTTCGCCGCATGAACGCCGACACATCGAACACGCGGGCGGTTTTTAAAAATAGAGCCGGCGATGCCGAAATCGAATTTTATTTGGCAACCACCGACCCCAACGGAAATCCTACCAACGGTATTACGCGTACGCAAACTGATGTGACTACTTTTTTTGACGCAGGCGACCTCACCGCAATTTTAGATGCTATGGAAGCCTGCAATATCGACCCTTTAGATTTGCTTACGGGCAATATTACACCAGAGCAAGAAGCCTGCTTAGACGAACAGCTCGCCAGCACGGGAAGTGGAGACTCTGAGTTTTTGGATAAAGTAAAATTTGCGGCAAATGGCGGCGCAGATGCTTGGGACACACAACATTACCTCAATATTTGGGTTTGTAATTTGTCTTTGGATTTGTTTGGTACTCCCACGCCGGCAGTTTTGGGTTTTGCCTATCCGCCTACTATTGCACCGAATTGGCCCGAAGGTACGCTACCGGACAATATACAACAAGTTGATGGTGTAGTAATTCACTACCAGGCTTTTGGGCGCAATAATCCTACGGCAGATGTTTTGGCAGGTACCAATGATTTAGGGCGTACTTGCGTACACGAAGTAGGGCATTACTTGGGTTTGCGCCATATTTGGGGCGACGGACCTTGCGCAGAAGATGACGGAATTTCCGATACACCGCCTATGGCAGAGCAGTCAAGTTCCGATTGTGATTTTAACAAAAACTCTTGCACCGACAACGACCCTATTACCGGAACAGACTTGCCCGATATGGTAGAAAATTACATGGATTATTCTTCGGAGTATTGCCAAAATATGTTTTCAGATGAACAAATCGGCATTATGCGTAGCATGCTGGAAACTGCCAGAGTAGAGCTTATAAACTTTACGCCGCCTACGCCTATCATAGCAGATTTCGCTTCGGACAAACAAGCGGTGTATGCGCAGGAGTCAATTTTGTTTGTAGCTACGGCTACGGGTACAGGCGATTTGGTATATACTTGGGATTTTGGCGATGGTTCTACGGGCGATGGAGCAACTACAACACATAGCTATGCCCAAAGTGGTGTTTATACGGTAAGTTTGCACGTAACCAATGGAGAAGTAGAAACAACCATCGAAAAAGAAAATTATATTGTAGTAGCGGCAGAAGTAATTGGTTTTGAAAATATTGACAATCAATTTGAAATGTTCCCGAATCCTACGCGCAACACTTTGTATGTAAAAACTGCCCAAAACCAAAATATTGTTTCCGCCACCGTATTCGATAGTTACGGAAAAATAAGTGAAGTAGCTTTCGATTCGAAAGGAGAAAATGTACAAATTTTTACGGAAACATTAAGTTCGGGTGTTTATATGCTACAACTACAACTTGCCGATGGAAAATTGCTTGCGGCAAAATTTAGTGTGCTTAAATAAAAACTTTGGAAATTTAGTATAAAATGCTATAAAACCAAGCACTTATCCACATTGTGGAAAAATATGTGGATAAGAAGACATATTATGCCAAGATTTCCCAAATATTGGGGAACTTGGCATATTTTTTTTGTAGTTTTTCAGCCTGTTGCTTATTTTCAAACAAAGCAAAAACAGCCGAACCGCTACCACTCATAGCAGCATAAGTAGCGTGGTGGGCGTACAAATCGTCAATAATATTTTGGATAAGGGGAAAATGCTGACAAATTGCTGCCTCAAAGTCGTTTTTCAATATATTTTGCCATTTTTCGATAGGAAGTGCGCTTATTTCTTGTAAGGAAACACGCAGCTCCGAAGCCGAAACTTGCCGATAAGCCCAAGCCGTATTTACAATTACATTGGGATAGACTACAAAAATTTGCCAATCTTTCAGCGATAAGTTTATGGGCGTAAATATTTCGCCGCGACCTGTTGCTAAAGTTGCTTTATTTTCGATAAAAAAACTGCAATCACTACCCAAAGTCGCCGCATACGCCATCAGTTTTTCGGGTGAAAGTTGTAGCGAAAATAATTCATTGAGTATTTTCAACGTAAAAGCAGCGTCTGCCGAACCGCCGCCTAAGCCGGCACCAATAGGAATTTTTTTCAGTAAATGAATTTCCACAGGCGGAAGCTCGAAATCTTTTGCCAAAAGATGATAGGCACGCTCACACAAATTGCCATTTTGTTCGGTAGCAATTTCGTTGCCATACAGCCGAAAACTTTGTTTTGCCGAAGGCACTATTTCCAAAGCATCACGCCAAGGAATGGGATAAAAAATAGTTTCGATATCGTGAAATCCATCGCTGCGGCGGCGACAAATATGCAAGCCTAAATTTATTTTTGCATTAGGAAAAACCAGCATTATGCCATCATTTTGATTCGTTTTGCCAAATAAGGAAGTAATACTTGCGTGAAATCTTGGTTGATGTCGGCAGTTACCAAATCAATTTTGTACTGGGTACAGCGCAAATGTAGTTCTTTAAACGCTTTATGCACTTGCTGGCGATAATAACTTTTTACTTGCGCTGCCTGAATTTTTACGCTTTCGCCCGTTTCCATATCAATAAATTCGTAAGGGCGATTTTCAAAATCGAAATCCGCTTCCAATTTTTTGTCGAATACATGAAAAAGAATTACTTCGTGTTTGTTGTATTTCAGGTGTTGCAATGCAGCAAAAAGCTCGTCATTATCTTCATTGCTTTCAAACATATCGCTGAAAATGAGCACCATAGAACGTTTGTGAACATTTTCGGCTATTTGGTGGAGGCAGTCCGCTGCATTGGTTTTTTTGTGTTTGGACGGCGCATCTAAATACTGCTGAAGCGTACTGAGCAACAGATTGTGATGAATGCTGGTAGAGCGCGCAATGGTATGATAATCCACATTTTCGCTAAAAACGGACAAACCCACCGCATCGCGTTGTTTTTTCAGAATATTCATTAGCGAAGCAGCAGCAACGCAAGAAAAGCGCAATTTGTTGTTGGGCGTATTTTCGGGAAAATACATAGAACTGGAGGCATCAATAACCACTTGACAGCGCAAATTGGTTTCTTCTTCGTAGCGTTTCACGTACATACGGTCGGTGCGGGCATACACTTTCCAGTCCACATTGCGCAGCGAATCGCCGCTATTGTACAGCCGATGCTCGGCAAATTCTACCGAAAATCCGTGAAAAGGGCTTTTGTGCAAGCCAATGATAAAACCTTCCACCACTTGTCGGGCAATAATTTCGAGATTATTGAACTGGTGGAGTTCCTGAAGCGTGATAAATTTTTGTTCCAAAATGTACGATTAATGTTATCTGTGACAATTAAAACGATATTTATGCCAAAGTGTTACAAATTTGGGTGAAAAAAGAAATTTAGCATAGATGTCAATTAAAATGCGACAAGCAAAATTACGCAAATAATAGCTATTTATGCTAAAATCGAATAATCATTGCGTATTAATAATGGTTAGTTTCAAGTGCCTTTTCGCGTGTAAGGGAGAAAGCTAAAATGCTTGGACTAAAATATTTGTTTTATAGTTTTTTTAGTTGCCAAATTTGAGTATTCTTGCTAAGAATCGAGGTGATAGTAATTATTGGAAAAATATTTTATTTGGATAAATAAAATTTATATAGGTAAAGTAAATGGATGTTGTATATTTGCCCAAGGTGAGGCGGATTTTTACTAAACTACTACACTTGCAAACTCCGTTTAGGTGTTGTAACTTCGTGAAGCACGCCGCGCGTTGTGTACTATAAAGATGAAAAAAATAGAAACAGATAAAAATGGAGAACTAAGCACCAAAGATTCAAATTATTTTGGTGGTAAATTTTCAATATGGGAGAAAGTAAGAAAAAAGGGCATTGGTTCTCCGAAAATAATATATGATTCGGGGATTGCAGAATTCGACAAATTAAAAAGAAACGTTGAAGGAGAAATTAGTTTTGTGAATTTCGAGTTACTAAAAAATGGATTGATTTTACGCTTGAATTTGAACCAGAGATTTAGTTGTGTAGGAATTAAACTGGATGAATTAATAGAAATAAACCTTGTCGGTTATCGAGTTAAAATTAAGCGAAAGAAATATGGAAAAATGGAAACAAAGATCGTTCATCGTGGAGAATTGGAATTCGTTGAAATAAATGAAACCGCCAAATTTGTAGTAATAGTCAGAGAATTTGAGAGCCTTAGAAAATATTTTGAAAAAGAAGAATTGAGAGAGAAGCTCAGATTTTCAATTAGCACGAATCCACCCGAAAAAGATTATGGACATCTATTAGAAATTCTTGGAATTTTTAATTAGAAAAAATATGGTAAACAACGGTTTGGTCAAAATAGTCGCTCCGCTTCCACCTTGTGCGATACTGTATCTAAACTCACGTACGAAAAAATAAGTTGCAAAATTTGGAAACTTTATTTATCTTTGACAAAAATTTAATGAAGTGAGATTTTTTGAAACAAAATTTTTAGATGAAGCAAGAGATTTTGTTAAAAGTCTCGATTTAAAAACTGCGAAAAAAATCTTTTACAACATTGATTTGGCCGAACAAACAAATGACCCAAAGTTATTCAAAAAACTCAATGAAAATATTTGGGAATTTAGAACGAGATATGCAGGAAATTAATTTAGACTTCTTGCATTTTGGGACAAAACCGAAAATGAAAACACTTTGGTTTTTGCAACTCACGGGCTTATAAAGAAAATGAGTAAAGTCCCAATAAAAGAAATTCAAAAGGCGGAAAAAATTATGTTCAACTACTTTAATAATAAATAAAATGGCAAAAGAAAAAATAAAATCCTACTCTCTTGAAGAGATGAAAAATGAATTTATCGGAAAAGTAGGTACAAAAGAAAGAGATGATTATGAATATGAATTGAGAATGGACATCTTGGGGAAAATGATAAAAGCGGCAAGACAGGAAAGAAATTTAACCCAAGAACAACTTGGAGAACTTGTCGGTGTTCAAAAATCTCAAATTTCTAAACTTGAAAGCAGTGCAAATAGTGCCACTATTGACACTATTTTACGAGTTTTTCGTGCATTAAAGGCAGAAATAAATTTCAATGTAAAAATTGAAGATGATTATTTGCAACTCGTATAAAATAGCAATGGCACAAAACTGAACTTTTGTGCTTCGTTTTCCGCTCTTCACAAATACCCGAACCCTTGGTCAAAATAGTGGCTTCGCTCCCATTTTGCTCAAGGTGAGGCGGATTTTACTAAAATACTGCACTTGCAAACTTCATTGCTGCTTCGTAAATTTGTGAAGCTGCCCCATTATCCGGCATACGAAGAAAGAATAAATGACATTACAAGAATACATAGACAACTTAGACAAAAGGTACAGACTCGGAAATGCAACCGAACATACTTTCCGGGGCGACTTGCAACAGCTTTTGGAAAGTTTAGTACCGACCATCAGAGCGACCAACGAACCCAAAAGACAAAAGTGTGGTGCACCTGACTATATATTGACTAAAAAAGATATTCCTGTTGGATTTATCGAAGCCAAAGACATTGGAGACAAAGACCTTGAAGGAAAAAAGAAAACAGGCAACAAAGAACAGTTTGACCGATACAAAGCTTCGCTGAACAATCTGATTTTTACCGACTACATAAACTTTCATCTGTATCGAGAAGGAGAGTTCATTACTAAAATCGCTATTGGAGAAGTCACGGAGAAGGGAATAAAACCTTTGCCTGAGAACTTTGGCAACTTTGAAAACCTAATCAAAGACTTCTGTACGCACCTTGGTCAAACGATAAAAAGTTCAAAAAGACTTGCAGAAATGATGGCGGGCAAAGCCCGCCTTCTTTCTGAAGTTATTGAAAAGGCGTTGACAAGTGACGAAACTAATCAGGAAGACAGTACACTGAAAGACCAAATGAAGGCTTTCAAGCAAATTCTTATTCACGACATCACACCACAAGGATTCGCAGATGTTTATGCTCAAACCATTGCTTACGGAATGTTTGCGGCTCGTTTGCACGACCCTACTTTGGACAATTTTAGCAGACAAGAGGCGGCTGAACTGATTCCAAAATCCAATCCGTTTTTACGAAAACTGTTTGGCTACATTGCAGGACCTGATATTGACGACCGTATAAAATGGATTGTTGACAGCTTGGTAGAAATTTTTCTGCATTGCAACGTGGAAGAAATTTTAAAGAATTACGGAAAGTCAACAAAAATGGAAGACCCAATCATCCATTTTTACGAAACGTTTCTTAGTGAATACGACCCGAAACTCCGCAAAGCAAGGGGCGTTTGGTACACTCCGCAACCCGTTGTAAATTTTATAGTTCGAGCAGTGGACGACATTCTAAAAACTGAATTTGATTTACCGCAAGGACTTGCAGACAACAGCAAGACACGAATTAAAATTGAACAACAAGGCAAAAAAGTGGAGCAAGACGTTCACAAAGTGCAAATTCTTGACCCAGCAACAGGAACAGGGACTTTCCTTGCCGAAGTGGTAAAACACATTCACAAAAAGTTTCAAGGGCAACAAGGTATTTGGAGCAATTATGTTGAAACACATTTATTGCCTCGTTTGAACGGTTTTGAGTTACTAATGGCAAGTTATGCAATGGCGCACTTGAAATTAGATTTGCTTTTAACCGAAACAGGCTACAAGCCAACCACCAATCAGCGTTTTAGAGTTTACCTCACCAACAGCCTTGAAGAAAGCCACCCAGACACAGGAACTTTATTTGCCAATTGGTTAAGCACCGAAGCAAACGAAGCAAATCATATCAAGCGTGATACGCCTGTTATGTGTGTAATTGGAAATCCACCTTATAGCGGAATATCTTCAAACAATGGCGAATGGATTAGTAAATTGATTGAAGATTATAAATATGTTGATGGCGTTCACTTTAATGAACGTAAACATTGGCTTAATGATGATTACGTTAAATTCTTACGTTACGGACAGCATTTTATTGAAAAAAATGGTAGCGGTGTTTTAGCATTCATCAATCCTCACGGTTTCCTGGACAATCCTACATTCAGGGGAATGCGTTGGCATTTGCTAAACACTTATGATAAGATTTACACTATTGACCTACACGGCAATAGTAAGAAAAAAGAAACTGCCCCTGATGGAAGTGCAGATGTTAATGTATTCGACATTATGCAAGGAGTTTCAATTAACATCTTCATAAAAACGGGTAAAAAGAAAAACAAAGAACTCGGCAAAGTATTTCACTTTGACCTTTACGGAAAAAGAGAAGCTAAATATGATTTTCTCTATGACAACTCATTGAAAGATGTTGCGTTTCAAGAATTGAAACCAGAAAAACCAAATTTGTTTTTTATTCCTAAAAAGGAGAATGTGTTTCTAGAATCGTTTAACAAGGGTTTTAAAGTAAATGACCTTTTTATAAATGGTGTAATTGGAACTCAAACAGGTAGTGACAAAACACTTACTGCAAGCACTGAAAAAGAATTAAAAAAGAATTTAAAAGAATTGTATGCTGTTGATGTTAGTTCAGAATTTATCAAAGAATATCAATACAGACCATTTGAAACTCGATATATGTATTTTCTAAAATCTTTGAATGACAATGTATATCCGAGTATAAAAATTCCAGCTTCTTACCGTTCAAGATACAACACATCAAAGCATTTAACTAAAAATAATTTTGCTCTTTTAATCCCAAGACAAATTGCCGAGAATGATTATTACCACTCATTTATATGCAAAAATATTGCTGATGCTTGTTTGATTTCAAACAAAACAAAGGAGCAAAATCAGGTTTTCCCTTTGTATTTATATAATGATAATGAAGGTCAACAAACCATCGGACAATCAACTGAAAGACAACCCAACTTAAATACAGAATTTGTTAAGCAATTAGCAGATAGGTTAGGTTTAACTTTCACAAACGAAAAAGAAACGACCAAAGACACTTTTGCTCCAATTGACATATTAGATTACATCTATGCAGTTTTGCACTCTCCTACTTACAGAGAGAAATATAAAGAGTTTTTAAAAATTGATTTTCCGAGAGTGCCATATCCAAAAGATGCAGCAACATTTTGGCAATTGGTAAACCTTGGTTCACAAATCAGACAAATTCATTTATTGGAAAGCCCAACCGTTGAGAAATACATCACTCAATATCCAATAGACGGGGACAACATTGTAAGTAAACCAAAATATCAAGACGGTAAAGTTTACATCAACGACACGCAGTATTTCAACAACGTTCCGCAAGTGGCTTGGGAGTTTTATATCGGTGGTTATCAACCAGCCCAAAAATGGCTCAAAGACCGAAAAGACCGCAAATTGGAGTTTGACGACATTTTACATTATCAGAAAATAATAGTCGCCCTAAGCGAAACGGACAGGCTAATGAAGGAAATAGATAAAATAGAAATAGAATAAAATGCCAGCACATGAATTACCACACGCTAAATCAAAGATTATAGCGCGGGTTTCGCTATCTACGCACAAGCTAATGCCTCACGTTCACGATAGCAGGAGAAACCTCTCCCAAATTTTGATAGAATTTCACTATCTTGTTCTTTTTCATTTTGCTTGGTTCTTGCAAAATATATTTTCTACGTTTTGAAATTCGCCTATCCAACTATCGGATAGAACCTAATATTCAAACTTTCAAGGAACGATAGGCAAACATAAGTTTTTTGCACTTCAGTACAAAGAAATAATGCAAAACCAAAGTAGTCTTGACAGGCTGTAATTTTTTATCCCACACCAAATCAGAGATTTTGGAATGGGAATTTAAATTATGGATTTTTTAAACTAAAAAATCTGCCACTTTTTCGCCCAACAACGAACCTAAGGCTACGCCCATTCCACCCAAACGCACTGCTACCACTACGCTATCATTTATTTTTTCCACTATCGGCATTTTATTGTCGCCAAAAGCCATAATGCCCGACCAAGTTTGCGCTATTTCAAAATTTTGCTGCGGAATAATAATTTCCCGTAAATGTTGCGTCAAAGCACCCAAAATTTGAGGCGAATTGCCAAATGTTTCGGTATTTTCTCCTACAAAATCTATATTTCTGCCGCCACCAAACAAAATTCTATCGTCTCCAATATTCCTAAAATAATAATAGCCTTCGTCATAATGAAAAATGCCCCGCCAAGACAATTTTTGCGGAAGTGGTTTGGTAATAAGCACTTGCCCGCGTCCGGGAGACAAATCTAACTTTGGGAGCAACTGTCGCGCAAAAGCATTGGTACAAATGGCGAGATTGCGGGCAGTAAAAACGATGTCTCCAAACGGCGACTTTGCCACAACACTTGCACCCGAAGCAGTTGTTTCAAACGAAGTGATATTGGTTCCTGTGAGCATGTTCACACCCAATCGTGCGACATATTCCCACAAATGGCGCATCATTTTTCCGGTATTTATTTGTGCTTCGTAGGCATTAAAAATAAGTTTTTTTACTTGCTGCGGCGCAAAACCAAAGTCTTGCGGGTTTTGTTTCGTTTCGCTAAATACTGCCTTCGGAAAAATTTCCGATAGCAACTTGTTTAGGTGAGAAATTTGGTCTGATACCTGCAAATCTTTTTCAAACAAAAGTTCGTAACCGCCGAAATGTTCCCAACCGATAGCCGTATCGCCTAATCGTTGGCGGAGTCGTTGCAAGCCTTGCCAACGCATTTTCACTAAGGTCAGCATTTGTTCGGGCGAAAGATTTTTCAAATCTGCCAAAAGTTCCGACACACTGCCAAAACAAGCAAATCCGGCGTTGCGGGTGCTTGCGCCTGTGGGCAATATGCCACGTTCTATTACGGCTATGCGCATGGCAGGATTTTTTTCTTTTAAACTCGCCGCCGCCGATAATCCTACTATGCCGCCGCCAATAATGATGGTGTCGTACGAAAGCAATTCGCTTGTTTCCCAATAACTAAGCATATATTCAATCTAACATTTGTTACAAAAATAGTAGTTTTGCAGCACAATATTTTATCCTATATTTCAAACCGAAGCATGAAATACATTTTGCCGTTCATATTACTTATCAGTGTTGCTGTTATTTATTTTTTCCAACATAGCTTGTTGTTAAGTAATGTTTTGCCCGCAGCGAGTTATTTGCTCATTGCAGCTGTTGTAGTAGATGTTTTGAAGAATATAATGCCTACAAAAACTAAGACGAAGTTCGATTTTTTTCCCACGGATGTAGTAGCTCGGAGTTTGCTGCTTGTTTTCACCTTGATACTGTTTTTTTCTACTTTGTTTGAAAAATGGTACGGTACAGGTATTGCTACTTGGCAGTTGGGCGGCGGTATTATTCCGGTGGGCGATTCGTTTGCTTATTTTAGCGGTATTCAAGAATATTGGTACGACAAATACCTTTCGGGTATCAGTAGCTGGAAACCGCTTATGACGCTTTATTATGCAAGTATTTTCAGACTTTTTGGCAACAGCATGCTCGATATGCAAGTAATTACTACGGCACTTTTCGCCTTGTCGGGCGTATTGTTGGGCTTGCGTTTGTATAAGTATTGGGGGCTTTCGCCTGCACTTCTTTATAGTTATAGTGCGGCATTGTTTATCCACGAATTTACGGGCAGTATTATGGCAGAACCGTTGGGATTTAGTGTTTCTCAAATAGCAATTATATTTTTGCTGGATGCTATTTACCAAAAAAAGTTTTCTCGCTTTTTGTGGGGAGTGGCTTGCTTTAGTGTAGCAATGAATATTCGCATGGGTGCGATGTTTGTTTTTCCATTACTTTTTTTATATGGCGTGTGGTTTTTGTTTAAACAGACAAATTTTAAAAAAACGCTCGGTATTTTGGGATTGGTACTGGCTTTAGGGTTTGGATTTTTGCTCAGTAGCACTATCAATAAAACAACGAATACGCCCAAAGAGCAAGGCAATACGCAACAAGGAAGTTTTTATTACTTGTTTTACACATTTTTGAAGGGGAAAAATCTTCAGGCGTGGCGCGATATTCATAAAGATTATCCCGAACTTACCTCTTTACCTTCTTCGGAACGCTATAGAATGATTCGGCAAATTTCCTTAGATACTTTTACACAAAATCCGCAAAACTTTTTTTCGCTTTATACAAAATCTACCGGTCGTTCGCTGAAAAATTTACCTAAATTATTGTTTCCTTCAACAGGCAATTTGTATTATTATTTTTCATGGCTAAACCTGCTACTTATTTTTGTGGGAATAGGAGCGAGTATTTTTTTATATCTAAAAAAGCGTTCAAAGCCGGAAATGTTTATCCTGATATTGCTTTTGCTGGTAATTATAGGTGTTGTGCTTTCAAATTTTATTCAAATAAACTATCGAAGTCTTTCGGCGACTTATCCTTTTCATTATTTGCTCTTGGCACTTTGTTTATACCAAGTGTTGTACTTGATAAAGGTACTGTTGAATCCGTCTGATGAAATAAAAATTTACGCTCCAAAAACCTATACCAATTTTTGGAATTATGCTTGGATGGGTTCTTATTTTATACTGCTGTTGCTAAGTATTTTTCTTCCGGCAACAAAAGCCCTTTCTTTAGGAGAAATTGAAAATGCCTCTTGTACTTGTAAGGGAAAAGGAGCGGTGATTCAACTCGGCAATGGCAATTTTATCAATTTTTCCGGTGAAATATCTAAACTTAGAAATACAACTAACGATAAGTATTCCCTTTCCCAACGTACCCGCAAAATGCTGAAAGACAATGCCCCTAAAGCTATTTTTGTAGGTAAAAATTTGCTCAATACGCATGAAAATACTACCATTTTTTACTTTGACACGTTTTTGGATTTTTCGCAAGGCTAATATGTTAAAGTCTGTAAAAACAAACGCATTAATGGAAAAGAATACGGCTATCCTATGGGTTCTATTTACAAAAGTAGTATTTGCACTGACTAATTTTTCCAAGCACTCAAGTCTTTGTCTATCAATTCGGACAAAAGCCGATTGGGTTGGGCATAAACTTCCAGCAATTTCTTGCGCGTTTGGGGGTTCATTGTAGGTTTTGGTTTGGGCGGATAAAATTCATTTTTTAACCACTGCGGTAAATATTTTTTCCAGCCTTTGGCTTGGTGTTTCGAGGAAAAAGTATTGTATTTTTTGGAGAAATCGGGCATATATTCGGTGCTTACACCTATAAACTGGTACAATTCCGTTAAAAGTTGTTGAGGATTTTTTACCAAATCTTCAAATAAAAACACTTTTATTTGTTGTGCAGCAAAAGTTTGGTAATAACGCAAAAGTTGCGGATAATAATTTCCCAAAGCTACGTACTGAAAATTTTGTGCCTGCTCGTCTTTGGCAAGTGCGGCTTCAAAATCCGGCGAAGTATCAATGCTTACGGCGTGGAAATGCCCAAAATGAGAAAAAGCTCTGTCCACCGGATTTCGCAAAATGGCAATAATTTTCACTTCGGGAATCGCTTCGACAATGTTTTGGGCAGCATCGGGTTCCCACAAATAAATGGGCGAAGCCTCGCCGACAGCCGCAAAACCTTCCGCTTCGGCAAAAAGAGCTTGATAGTCGGCGAAATTGCTTACGGTATTGCGCCACACTTTTTGCACCGTAGCATCGTGCCAATCTAAGTGCTTATTTTTTACGGCAAAATAACGCGGCTCCTTAATGGCACTCATAAACACCTGCGGATGCTGTTTTAAGTACGCATATAAGGAAGTAGTGCCGGCTTTGGCAGCACCTACAATGATAAAATTGGGTAAGGGCATTAATGCTTTACTTGAAGGATTACAAAGTGCTGTAAAGTTAGGTCATTATTTTCTAAACATGCTTCGGCTTGGCTATGGAGGCTATTTTTTTAAAAAAAAAGTAGCAACAGTATTAGGGAGGGTTTCATTTTATTCATCATTTACAACAATAATTCCTATGCTCAAGGCTTTTTCAAAAAATAATAGTTTGTATCTCGCTTTGTAATGCTATACGCCGTGTCTCCAACCTCTCTATGATAATAAATAATACTATAAACCTCATATTCCAAATTATCTTCTATACGATTTATCATTTTTCGATAATCAGAATGGCCATAGCCCCAATACGAAATAACGTAATAATACCCGTTTTGCATGTGCGTAGTATCTACTTCTATGCCTCCGCCCCAAATAGTGCCTCTTACAAATCCTGCATTGTCAACTACTACCCAAGAACAGTTTCCCGTAGCTCCGCACCACTCACTATTTGGCTTAGTAATAAGCAGTTCGGGAATAGTATCTTTGTTTAATTGGAATAGCATCGTATCCAAGTCGTCATAAGGGTCATCACTTTCTTTCATCGAAAATAGCTCAAGATTTGGCGGCTCTAAGTATATGGTATCTTTGGTGCCGGGTATGGTTTGTTGGACGGGCAAAGTGTTTTGGGGAGTGCATTTTTGCAAAAACAAGAATAGCAACAGTATTAGGAAGTGTTTCATGTTAGTAAGCATCTTTAGGTACATTAAAAAACGAATCATATATACTTTCCATTGTGTCTGTCTCAACGTAAGGTACTGTTGGTAATTTATTTCGTGAATTCATCTTAGAACTTTATCGAAATTACCAAAAATTAGGCAAAATTTATCCTTTTTCTAAAGATATATTTCTTTAGAGCGAAGTTTTTGCGATAGGAATATTTTTCCAAGCCTTTTTAAAACTTTCTTTGTCACGCATTTTGACAACATTTTCTAAAAAAATGCTATATTCTTTATAAGCTCCTTGTTTTTCAAAATCAATGGATATGCTCTTGTAGGTAGTATATTTGTTATCAGTATACACGAAAATCGAAAAAATACTGAAGTTTTTTTGTGGGGTTTCTACTAATATAATCGGCTTATAGCCATTGATTAAAGTATCATCAATAATACCCACAAAATCGACAAGCGTAAAAAAGTCGGCGATATTCAAAATTTCTTGAAATCCATTTTGCTTACAGTACGATACAAAAATAGGACCCGCATCAATTCCACTAAATCCGCTATCTGCTAACTTACAATCACGGTCTATGCGAAAAAACAACAAAGAATCTTGAGGACTTAGTTCTACCATACTTACTTTCATTTCGTCTTTATACTTCAAATCCTTATATTTCAAGATGGCTGATTGGTTTATAATTTTTTCTAACACATGGTATTGTGTTTGATAATTGGTGTCCTGCTCGGCAAGTGCAGCCAAATACAAAGTCCTCTGTACGGCATCTCTTATTAAAATAGAATCGTATATGGGCGAAATGTATTCTTTTAGCAAACTAAGTTTTATGCCAAAATGTCTCGTTGAGTCATCATATTGCTTGGTTTTTGTTTTAGACTTTCCTTGCCAAAGTTCTTTCATGCGCAAACTATCTTGCTCTACCAAAAAGTTGCGCAAAAAATGGATAGAATCTTCAAAAGTGCAAAAATGACTTGTTGCCTCCGGCGGCGATGATTGCGTAGGTAATCTACAATGCGGCGAACTCAGCATAAGTACCAAGAATATTAAGCAAAAAATAGATTTCTTATACCGCATAAATGACGTATTAGTAATTTTTCAGACAATTATATAAGGTGTCGCTTTGAAAAATATACGCTATGATGCTATCATTTAGGGCATAACTCCTGTCGCTTATCAAGCTGTAATATAAATTTTCGTCCACATGGTAACTTCCTTTTATATAGCTTTGGTCATTGTATCCCACAATCGCATTGATATTGTAATAACTATTTTCCATTTTTGTAGTATCTACTTCAAAAATACTTCCATGAAGCATTCCCATCGAATAACCGTCGCTATTTAATACTTCCCAAAAACAATTACGCTGTGTACCGCACCAATTGCTAAATGGTTTTGCAATCAAGTGTTCGGGAATAGTATCATCGTTTAAATATAGCGCAATAGTGTCTAAATAATCGTAAGGGCTGCTATTATCTCTCAAGGGGCGTATTATCCGCTTTTTTAAATCAAAAGCAAGTGAATTTTCTCTATTTAAAGAAGACGTAATATCAATTTTAAGGGTATCTTCTTTAGATGGAAGCACTACTTCAATGAATTGTCTTTTAGTATTTGAGGTGTCCTTGTTCACCACATTAATTTGCCTACAAGCCTGCCAGCCAACTGTAACAATGAGCAGGAATATGGAATATTTTTTCATTTTTCTGTATTAATTTAATATTTGAAATGTGTCCTCCTACTTTTCAGATTTCACCATGTTTCATCAAGAGGAATATGCTCCCAAGCTTTTTTAAAACTTTCTTTATTCGACCGACTGACATTTTGTTTAAAAATCTTTTCCATAGTTGTTTCTTTCGATTTATCCTCATAATATTGAAAGGAGCAATAATCTTTCATAAGAGCATAAGCCTCATTTTTGTAAGCGTAAAGTCCGTTATATGTTTGCGGATAAAGTGACTCCCGCACAATAATAGGTTTGTATCCGTTAATAAATGTATCATTTACTACCATCATATCTTTTTCTCTCATAGCAAAACCATGATAAAACATTATTTCTCGAAATCCTTTTTCCGGTTCATATAATATAAATATAGGACTGTTATATGCAAGACATTCCGATACGATGAATGGAAATTTCCTACATACGTAAGCAATTTTAAATACAGGAAAAGCATCTGTTGGCGTTAGCTGCACTTTTTCCACTTCTAATCCATCTAAATAATTTAGGAGAGATTCAACATTGTACCGAATATCTATTTTTTTAATCATTTCTGAAACCGTATTAAAATACTTTGGATAGTCTGGATTGTTCGTATCAATTAACGCCAACTTTAATACTCTTTGCGCTGCTTCTCGTATAAGAACAGAATCGTAAACAGGAAAAATTATTTTCTTCAATTCAGTTCTCATTCTATGAAAATTTCTCACGGAATCAATATACGCTACGGTAGGATGTGGAGGTTTATTTTTCGGCATTGTATAGTTTTCTTGGTAAGATGTTGCTACCAAAAAATCGCGCAAAAAATGAATAGAATCTTCAAAACTATGAAAATGGCTTGTTTGAGTTGGTACTGTTGTATGTGGTTTACATTTGGATAAACCTAAGGATAAAACGAAAAGTACCATTATTCCAAATGGGAAAAATAAATAGTATTTCATGATTAGTCTCAATATGGTTGAAATTCATTTAATACTAAATCAACATAGTCATAATTTCTTGATAATTCTATAATAGAACCATTATTTACTTGAAAAAATGGTTTATTTAACCATTCGCCACTTCCAATTAATTTAACATCATTATTCTCATCCACAACATACTCATAGTCAATTCGGTATTCATATCCTCCATTCCAAGCTCTTATTATTATTCTCTTTTTTTGATAGTCTGTCAAAGCATATAAATTATCATTTTCTGAAATAGTAATTAAATCGTCAATATTAGGCTGTGAAGTAATATTGGCTGATTGTCGATTTTTCGTAGCCTTATCAATAGCAATATTTCTGCTACGAATCAGATATTTATTCATTGCACCATAGATATTGTGAATAGATTTTCTTTTTTCAATATAAAAAATTTCAACACTATCTGATATGTGCTTTTTCCAATTCCACTGAGCTTCAAAGGGACAAGGATCAAGTTGTCCAATGCCTACACCAGCGTTATTTGTCCAATAAGGTTGGTAAGTTAATTTATATTCTTTAGCTATTGGATTTTTTTCTATTTCTTCTTCATAAAATTGTTTTAACCTGCTTTCATGGTAAAATATAGCTTTTAGAATATCAATTTCATCAATCAAGTTATTTTTATCCATTATTACTCATAGTTCTTCTGAAATCATACTTGGTGTAGGGTTTTCTCCTTGTATTTGAAACTGAACACTTTTTAAAAATTTCTTTCCCTCAATTACTGTTATTACCGTAAGTGTTGCAAGTCCACCTACAATAAGTTCTTTGAAATCAACATTCCAAAAATTTGAGCCAAATGTAATTGACTCTACAGATTTATTATAATAATTCCACTTAGGAGAAGAATATTTATTGCCCCCATTGCTGGCAGGAACCACATCTTTAGTAATATAATATCCTTCAATTGTTAAATACCATTCTATTTCTGATATTGGTGGAAATACTGTAGCTTCATAATCAGGAAGTTTAGAGCAAACTGCTATTTCACAAACAATACTAGGCATGAAAGTATCTATTTCATCCGAAGAGTTTTGAGTTAAAATCTTAAATACTTCATAAGGATTAGGCGAAATTATTGCAATATCATACAACCCATCTGGGTTTTCTTCATAAAGATTTACGCCAAATTTATTTTGTTGTGACGTTTCTTCAAACAATCCAAACCACCTATCATAAGCAAAGTTAGTCTTTTTCCAAGGATCTTTAAATTGAGTTTTTATATTTTCAAAATCCTCCCAAGAATTTTTAAATTTAGCCATGTTTTATTTTTTTAAAAGAATTGATAAAAAGTGAAAAACAACTCCTTCGGCAAAATGCAATATTACTAAAGGAGTTGTTATAAAGTCTATTATTAAACTGTTTCCGTATCTCGTGCTTTGGTAATACTATCAATACAACCACAACCCGATTGTGGAACATCGCAACAATCACCAAATACTTTTTTGTATAAAGCTGCTTGTTGTAATGGGTCGGTAATGCCACTTATAATCGCCATAGCTTGGCGCATTTTTTCGTTTTCCAAATCAGCCTGATAGGTCGCTGCTTGTTGTAGCTTGGTATTATAGCAGTCAAGAGCCTCACCTTGTCCTAAAAGTGCATCTACCATTACTGATGGCGTACGCAAAATGCGATTAGTCACATCTAATATTATCCCGTGTACTGTTTTTCCATTGTACTCTTGCAGCAAATCCTTGCGTTTGCGCACATAGGAATGCTTTATTGTTTCTGCTGAGGGGTCAATACAGTTACCCATATCTTCGTCCACTTTTTCAATAAAACTCACTTTCGTTCCTGTGTAATCTACTATATTACAAAGATAGCTGTAAATACTGTTGCTAATCTTTGTACGACTATCTTGGTCAGGTACTACTTGTTCAAGTAGTTCATCAATATTAGCCAAAGAAGAAACAATCTGGCTCTCCGGATAACCATTGGTATAAACGATATGCACATCATCAAGGTAGGTAATGGTAAAGTATTCCTGCAATAACTGACGAAAAACAAAATTTAATACCCTGCTTTTGTTTATGTTTTCTAAAACGCGGGTAACGGTTTGTTCTGTCTCAGAAATTGATGTTGTTGTAGTATTCGTATTGACCTCTACTTCTCGCACAGAATTAGATTGACTAACATGACTATTCGTTGCATTAACTAAATTGCTTACTTGCTCCGCCATTGTCTCATTAAGACTGGTTGTGTGATTAAATCCGGCACTATTCGACATTTTTACACCACCACTCACAAATCCTAATGACATTTTCCCGGTAGATTCTACGCCAAAAGTAGCAACTAATTCATTTAGTTTACTCATTTCTGTCGTATTTTGATAGGCGGTTTCTGCTTGAATACTATTCTGCAATTCATTGGCACTACTTTGTGAAAAAGAGTCCAAGACATTTTCAGATTTACTAGCAACTACTTCATTGTGTTGATAGCTTCTGATAGTAATGGTTGTTTTTTCACCGGGCAACAAACTAAATGTTTTTAGCGTTTTTCCCGCCCCATAATCCCCGAGATAGGAACACATTTTATAATGCAATACTATTATAATACGAGGTTTAGGATTTTCGGGGCGTTTGATATAACGCAATTCCGGTGTACCATAAAAATTACAACTCAAAAAAGGGCGATATCCTTCAACAATTTTGTTCGCAATGTCCTCTAGCGGAATATTGTCTATGGTAGTAACTACACTATTAGGAGCCACCGAGGCAACAGGCGATGAAAGCGGTGTTTTTTGTACCACATTATTACGCAATAACAAATTATTGTTCTGCACAATAGATTTATTAACCGCCCATGAGGTTTCATTTTCCAAACTGCTAATAATATCTACCGGGTCTTGTGAGGTAAATTCTGCCCAAAAGTTATCGGCAGGCGGGTCTTGTGTACTGGGTTCAAAAAGTTTTACAGGAATATCTAATAAAGAAAATCCCGTTGCGCCATAGCAAGTGCTTTACGGCAAGTTGTAATTGAGCACAGAAGCGGCTCCATTGGGATCTAAGGTAGTTAGTGGGCTACCACTAATACAAGGCGTTGGAACTTTAGTTTCCGCTGGCTTGGTTGGATCGGTTGGATCGATTGGCATGATTAATTTTTTTAAAATGAATAAATAATTTCGTCTCTAAATTTCGTACGAACACCATGATAACTTGACATTTAAATTAAATATTGTATGCCCAACAAAAAAAAATTAATTTTTTTTAAAAATCTGTTTTAAAGACTGTTTAAACTAAAAAAATGAGTACATAACACACAAGCAAACCACTATCTTTCCCCATAAAACCCCAAGTTCACCAATTTGTAAGTTATTTTTGTAAATTTGGCACAAATTTTTGCCATTGATAAGTTTATCCGACAATATCACCTACAAAAAACTACTCATCAAATATACCAACTCCGCCTCGCGGTTTATGGTTATAGACGGTGCCATGATTCACTATCGCGATGAAGGAAGCGGCTACCCAATTTTGCTTATTCACGGCTCGTTTTCTTCCTTGCACACCTTCAATGCTTGGGCAAATGAGTTGAGCCTTCATTATCGTGTCATTCGCTTGGATTTGCAAGGCTTTGGCTTGTCCGACCCGCGCGAATACATCGAAAATCCGGTGGAAGAGTTCAAAAGTTTGCTCACCCGATTTCTCAACATTTTGGGCGTTTACAACTGCCATATTGCCGGAAGTTCGCTTGGTGGCTGGATTGCGTGGGAATTTGCGCTGGCTTACCCGGAACGCATCAAAAAACTCGTTCTCATTGACGCGGCGGGCTACTTGGACAAAGACAATATTCCGCTTCCCTTCAAAATGGCGCAAGCACCCTTTGCCGGAAGTATGATGCGTATGGCACTGCGCCGCGACCTTATCGAATATTTTATTAAGCAAGTATATGCCGATGCCTCCAAAATAAGTACGCAATTAATAGATCGTTACTACGAACTCTTTATGCGCAAAGGTAATCCCGAAGCGTTTATCAGTTTGGTAAATGCGCGCTACAAAGACCATTCGCTGCATCTTAAACATCTCCAAACGCCCACACTTATTCTTTGGGGCGAAGCCGACAAATGGTTGGGTATCAAAAACGCATATCGCTTCGAAAAAGACATTCCTTTTGCCGAACTTATTACTTATCCGAATGTAGGACACGTGCCGATGGAGGAAATTCCCGAGAAAAGTGTACACGATGTAATTCGTTTTTTAAACAAAAAATAAAACTGCCTTTTTGGCATATTTTTTACATTTTGTCATATCTATTCCTACAAAAATTGCCATTTTATCCGCTAAATATGCCTTTTTTTGCCTTGGCACAGCAATTGAAGGATAGGGAGTAATTATTTAAAAATCAATTATTAAACTTTTATAAATATTTAGCAAATGAGTAAAATTATAGGTATAGACTTAGGAACAACCAATTCTTGCGTAGCTGTAATGGAGGGCAACGAGCCAGTTGTAATTCCAAACGACGAAGGAAGAAGAACCACGCCTTCTATTGTAGCCTTTTTGGATAATGGCGAGCGCAAAGTTGGTGATGCCGCAAAGCGTCAGGCAATTACCAATCCGGTAAACACCATTCAATCTATCAAAAGATTTATGGGACAACGCTATTCGGATATAAAAAATGAAGTAGATAAGGTTTCGTACAAAATAGTGCGCGGCGACAACGATACCGTGCGTGTGGACATTAACAGCCGCATGTACACGCCACAAGAAATTTCGGCAATGGTTTTGCAAAAAATGAAAAAAACTGCCGAGGATTATTTGGGTCAGGAAGTAACGCGTGCCGTAATTACCGTACCTGCTTACTTCAACGATTCTCAGCGTCAGGCAACTATTGAAGCCGGAGCTATTGCAGGACTTAAAGTAGAGCGTATTGTAAACGAGCCTACCGCAGCCGCTTTGGCGTATGGTTTGGACAAGCAACACAAAGACATGAAAATTGCCGTGTTCGACTTAGGTGGTGGTACATTCGATATTTCTATCCTTGAGTTGGGCGGTGGTGTGTTTGAAGTATTGGCTACCAATGGCGATACACACTTAGGCGGAGACGATTTTGACCAAGTAATTATTGACTGGTTGGCAGATGAATTTAAACAACAAGAAAATATAGACTTGCGCAAAGACCCTATGGCTTTGCAACGCTTGAAAGAAGCTGCCGAAAAAGCAAAAATTGAACTTTCGGGTTCCAGCGAAACGGAGATTAACTTACCTTATGTTACGGCTACGCAAAGCGGACCTAAACACTTGGTAAAAAAATTGAGCCGTGCGAAATTTGAGCAACTCGCGGACGAACTTGTAGAACGCACCCTTGAGCCTTGCCGCAAAGCATTGAAAGATGCAGGCCTTGGTACACAAGATGTTGATGAAGTAATTTTGGTAGGTGGTTCTACGCGTATTCCTAAAATTCAGGAAGTAGTAGATAAATTTTTCGGTAAAAAACCTTCTAAAGGTGTAAATCCTGATGAAGTAGTTGCCGTAGGTGCTGCCATTCAGGGCGGTATTATGAGCGGTGATGTAAACAGCGACATTGTGTTGCTTGATGTAACGCCACTTTCTTTGGGCTTGGAAACGATGGGCGGTGTTTTCACCAAACTTATTGAAGCCAACACTACCATTCCTACACGCAAGTCGCAAGTGTTTAGTACAGCAATGGACAATCAGCCTACGGTAGAAATTCACGTATTGCAAGGCGAGCGTTCTATGGCACAGTACAACAAATCTATCGGAAAATTCCACTTGGGCGATATTCCGCCAGCACCGAGAGGCGTGCCGCAAATTGAAGTAACTTTCGACCTTGATGCCAATGGCGTACTGAATGTAAGTGCCAAAGACAAAGGGACGGGCAAAGAACAAAGTATTCGCATTGAGGCTTCTACCGGATTGAGCGACGAGGAAATTCAAAGAATGCGCAACGAAGCAAAAGCCAACGAAACAGCCGACAAAGAAGCGCGTGAGCGCGTAGAAAAATTGAACCAAGCCGATTCGTTGATTTTCCAAACCGAAAAACAACTAAAAGACTATGGCGACAAAATTCCTGCGGACAAAAAAGGAGCGATTGAAACCGCTTTGGCGAGCTTGAAAACAGCACACCAAACGCAAGATATTGCCGGTGTAGATGCAGCGATGGAACAACTTAACCATGCTTGGGAAGCCGCTTCGCAAGATATTTATCAGGCGCAGCAACAACAAGGCACCGAAAATACTACTGCTAATGCCAGTGGTACTGCCGATGCAGAAGTACAAGATGCGGAAGTGATTGAGTAAAAGAATCTTAGTTTTTAGAACGATATTTGAGAGGTTGTCTGAAAAGGCAGCCTCTTTTTTTGTAGAACAAACAATTTATGCCAAAACGGTAGTAAAGTTGCGTATATAAAAATGAAACCATTTTGTCATTCCGACCAAAGGGAGGAATCTCAGCCCAAACATTTTAGATTTCTCCCTTTGGTCGAAAAGACACTTGGAACTATTTATTATTAATACATAATGATTATTCGATTTTAGTATTAGTCTGCTAAGTGGATTAATACCAAAACAGTATGAAAGTTGCGTATTGGTTTAGGAATTATTAAGGGTAAGTATCTGCCCGAAACTTTGGGGGCAAATCTATGCTTGGGGACTTCTTCATTTTCTTTGCTTGTCCAAAGAAAACGAAGCAAAAGAAACGGCACTTTTTCAAGGTATTTTTGCCCTTGCAGGGCAAAACCGCAGTTTTTGGGCTAAATTTTTTCCAAGGCTTCAAAAATTTTTAACACCAAAAACTGCTATACGGCGAAAAAAGATTTTACCCTTCTTTAATACGCAATAGCTATTCTATTTTGGTATAATTTGATAGAATCTTGCCTAAAACTTGCTTATTTTTGCCTAAATTTTCTTCACTACAATAAATACTTTGGGGCGCGTCATTATAAAACAAGGCATTTACAGCAGTTTGGCTGTTTACACCGGAATTGCCTTGGGCTACATTATTTACTTATACCTTTTTCCGCTGCTACTCAGCAAGGAGCAAATTGGACTTATACAAATTATAGAAGAAGCGTCTATGATTTTTTATGTGTTGGCTGCCGGCGGTATTCCCGCAACCATTGTACGATTTGCACCTTTTTTCCGCAAAAACGAAAACCGCAACGAGCAAGGACTTTTGTTTTACACGCTTACCTTGCCTGTTTTGGGTATTTTGGTGGTGAGCTTGCTGTTTTATTTTGCTTATCCTACTATTTTGCGCTGGTACGCGCGCGCGCCGGAATTGCAGCAATATTTGTATTGTATTCCTTTGGTGGGCATTGGTATGACGTATTTTTATACGCTTTATGCTTACCTCACTACACACTTACAGGTTATTGCGCCTACTTTGGCACAGGAGTTTTTGCGGCGCATTTTTATCATTTTGCTTATTGTGGGTTGGAGTATTGGTTGGTGGCAAATGAAAGGACTGCTGCACGGCTGGATTTTGATGTACTACCTGATGGCTTTTAGTTTGGTGATTTATACGATGTATGTTGGTTATTGGGATGTGCGCTTTCAAAAACCTGATTTTTCCAAAGAATTTATCCAAAAAATAGGCAAATTTGCGGCGTATATGGCTTTGGGTGGTTTGGGTTCGATACTCATTCCCAAAATTGATACCTTAATGGTGGGTTCGCTCAAAGGGCTGGGCGACACCGGAATTTATGCCATAGCTGCCAAAATGGCGATGGTGGTAGATGTGCCGCGCGCTACACTTTCCAAAATTGTAAATCCTTTGGTGGCGCAGGCTTTTCAAAAAGACGATATGGACGAAATAGAAAAGCTCTACCAAAAGTCCGCTCTCAACCAACTGCTTATCGGCAGTTTTATTTTTATTTTAATTTGGGTAAATCTCCACTTCATCTTTCATATAATGCCCAATGGTGCGAATTTCGCCTTGGGCGGCAGTGTAGTTTTTTATTTGGGTATGGCAAAAATAATTGACAACGCCACAGGGGTAAACTACGAAATACTCCTCAACTCGAAGCACTACCGTTTTAGTTTGTTGCTTATGGTGCTTATGGCGGCGTTTACCATTGTCTCCAACTGGTTTCTTATTCAGTATTGGGGTTTTAGCGGCGCAGCAATGGCTACACTCATTACCTTTGCTTTGTTCAATTTGATACGGCTTATTTTTATTTGGCGAAAAATGAACCTTCATCCTTTCAGCAAAGCATTTTTTCAAGCTGTTGGCTTAGTGCTTGTCACTTTTTTGCTGGGATTTTTATTAAAAAACTTCGTAATTCCGGCACAATCATTTAGTATTACCTTGCTACAAATGGCGTTTTGCAGTATTGTTGTCGCCGCATTTTATGTAGGAATTTTGTTCAAAACACACATTTCACCCGACATTAACGACATTATTGAACGCGTTTTTTACCGAGTTTTCCCTAAAAAGTAAACTACTTATTTCGCTTTACGCAATATTTTCCAATCATAATGCTTTACTTTGCAGCAAAAAGCAAGTATTGGTAGCTGCATGAATATTCCGACTAAAGAAACCCTTTTGGCAAAACTTGCACAAGTACAATATTGGGGAGAGGCTTTGAGGTGGCGCAAATTTTGGCGGCAGCCTTTTACTTACCTGAGCAGTATTTTTTACCACAAATGTATTTATCCTTTTCGGCACAAAGGCATTTTGCGCAAGGCAAAACTTTTTTGGGGTGAAGAAATGTGGGTACAACTTCCGGCGGGAATGGAAATTTTGTTTACGGGCGGTAAAGCACACGATGCAGAAACACGTTTGGCGCGTTTTTTTATTCACCAACTTCAGGCAGGCGATTGTGTGATAGATATTGGCGCGCATTATGGTTATTTTAGCTTGCTGGCGGCGTATTTGGTGGGAAAAAATGGCAAAGTGCTGAGTTTTGAGGCGGGAAAAAGTACTCTTGAAATATTGCAGCGCAATGTGGCAGCGCATCCGCAAATAAAAACCTTTCACCAAGCGATTGCTGCTGCGCAAGGGGAAGCAACTTTTTACGAGTTTTCGCCGCTTTATTCGGAGTACAATACCTTGGAAATAGAACAATTTGCCGAAAAGCGATGGTTCAAAAACAATCCTCCCGAAAAGTTTTCGGTGGCAACCCGCAGTTTGGACGATGTAATCGCTACGGAAAAAATTGTACCCCGACTTATTAAAATAGACGTAGAAGGAGCCGAAGCGCAAATAGTTGCCGGAAGTACGCAACTCCTCCGCAGCCAAAATCCATTTATAGTAATGGAGTACCTCTGTGCAGCGCGCGATAATTTGCAACACCAAAAAGCAGCGCAACTACTTAAAAACGAAGGATTTATGCCTTATGCCATTACCCAAGAAGGCAGTCTGCAAGCCTTGACAGATATAAACGCGTACCTTCAAGATAAGCAGTTGGAGACGGATAATATTGTGTTTTGTAAAGAGAAAAATGAATAATGATTATTCGCCTAATCATCTCAACACAAAATATAGCTTAAAACAATCCACTATTCCTCCAACTTCTTCACCATCGTCAAAATGGTGGCAATAGCTACGGTTTCGTTGGTTTCGTCATAAACTTCCACCAAGTATTTCACAATTCCTTTGGCGGGTTCGCCTTCGCGCTTTTCTTGGTCTATTTTCTCCTTTACCGTCAGTTTCACGCCAATAGTCGCTCCGGCGTAAACGGGTTTTACAAATCGGCAACTTTCCAAGCCGTAATTGAGCAAAACAGGTCCTTTTGCCGGCTCCACAAACAATCCCGCCGCCGCCGATAATATAAAATATCCGTGCGCCACAGGTCTTTCAAACAAAGTGCCTTCTAAAGAAGTATGGTCGGTGTGGGCATAAAAATGATCCCAACTCACATTGGCAAAATTCACAATATCGGCTTCGGTAACAGTGCGTTTGTGCGTAATAACGGTCTCACCCACTTTCAATTCTTCAAAATGTTTTCTAAACAAATGCTTTTCAGGCGTAAGATATTTTCCGCCCATTTGATAAACGCCTGTAATTTGTGTAAGCGAAGTAGGTGTACCCTGTACGGCAGTGCGTTGCAAATAGTGCATTACGCCGCGTTTTCCGCCCATTTCTTCGCCGCCGCCGGCTCTGCCCGGACCGCCGTGAACCAGCAAAGGCATAGGCGAGCCGTGTCCGGTACTTTCTACGGCACTTTCGCGATTGAGTACCAATATTCTGCCGTGATACGGAGCCGCGCCGAGTACAAATTCTCGCGCCAATTGGTCGTCTGCCGTAGCAATGGTACAACACAACGAACCTTTGCCCATATTCGCCAGTTCAATGGCTTCGTCTATATTATGGTAAGGAATAATCGTGCTTACCGGACCAAAAGCTTCAATATTATGCACGGCAGTATGCTTAAAAGGCTGGTTATTGAGCAACAATATTGGCGACAAAAATGCTCCTTTTTGCGCATCGGCACCTACTACTTCCATTTTTTCTATATTGCCATACACTATTTCCGCGCCTTCGCGCAATGCTTGCAGTTTTTCCAATACTTCTTGGCGTTGGCTCTGTCCTGCCAAAGCACCCATACGCACTTCTTTGAGGCTCGGGTCGCCGATAAGGGTTTTCGACAAGCGTTTTCCCAAAGCTATTTGCACGGCTTCTACCTTGTCGGCAGGAACAATAATACGGCGAATGGCAGTACATTTTTGTCCGCATTTTACCGTCATTTCGCGGTGAACTTCTTTTACAAAAAGTTCAAATTCGGGTGAATCTTCACTTACATCTTCGCCCAACACGGCAGCGTTAAGGCTATCGGCTTCCATATTAAAGGGTACAGCTTCGTTAATAATTTGCGGATGTTGTTTCAACATTTTGCCTGTTTCTGCCGAGCCTGTAAAAGTTACTACATCTTGGTTTTGTACAAAATCGAGCAAATTGCGCGCGCTACCGCAAAGGAGTTGTAGGCTACCTTTGGGTAAAATTTCGGAGGCGATAATGTCTTTTACAACGGCTTCGGTCAAAAATGAGGTGACGGTAGCGGGTTTCACCACTGCGGGAACGCCCGCCAAGAGATTTACGGCAATTTTTTCCAACATGCCCCATACGGGAAAATTATAGGCGTTGATGTGAATGGCAACACCCATTTTGGGAACCATAATGTGCTGTCCGATAAAAGTACCGTTTTTGGAAATTTTTGCTGCTTCGCCGTCCACATAAAAGGCTTCGTTGCCAAACTCGCGGCGCAGGCTGGCATACGCAAACAAATTGCCGATGCCGCCTTCAATATCAATCCAACTATCTATGCGTGTAGCACCTGTTTGGTAGCTTATGGAATAATATTTTTCTTTGTTTTCGTATAAAAATAAAGCTAATTTTTTCAGCATTAGTCCGCGCTCGTGAAAAGTCATTTTGCGCAAAATACGCCCGCCAATGGTTCTGCCATATTGCAGCACTTCGCCAATATCAATGCCACCTAAAGATGCTTCAGCAATTATTTCGCCATTTACGGCATTGTACAAATTTTGTCCTTTTCCGCTGCCGGCAACCCATTCGCCGCAGACATAGTTTTGAAGTTTACTCATATTATTTTTATACAAATTGTTTTTCACAGAAAATTGGGCGTTTTTTGTCTAAAACCCCTTTATCCGCAAAACATAAATTAAAAAATAGTGTTTTTTTGCTAAAATATTGAAATTATCAGCAATAATACCGATAACAAACAAAGATACAACAAGCCTACTAACTGCCTGAATAATTTTTGCTAAAATATTATTGCTAAAAAATCGTATGTTTGGGCAATAATAAGATTCGTTTTTTAATTATTTACCCGGAGTACTCAAAACTTAAATTTTCCATGAAAATTCAATTATCCAATGAATTAAAGGTGGGTTTGTTGTCCATTCTTGCTTTGGTCATTTTTTATTACGGCTACAATTATCTGAAAGGCAGAAATGTGCTTTCCAGCCAAAATGATTTTGTAGTAGTATATGACCGAATAGATGGCTTGTTGGGCGGCAATAATATATTGCTCAATGGTTATAGAATAGGTTTGGTGGAAAGTATTGATATGCTAACGGATGGCAGTGGAAAAATTGTAGTGCATTACAGCATTGACAAGGAGATTCCTATTCCCAAAGGTAGTGTGGCACAAATAGTAGATGATGGTCTGATGGGCGACAAGGCGGTGTATTTGCTTATATCGAACAGCAAAGAATTGCACCAAAACGGCGATACCTTAATAGGCGAAGTGCAGGCTTCTTTGGCAAATTCGTTTAAAGAAGAAATAATGCCTTTGAAAGACAATATTAATGCCTTAGTTCTTTCGCTGGACAGCACGACCAAAAGTTTGAACAAAATTGTAGGTTCGGGCGAAATTGAAGCCAACTTAGCTGCACTGAAAAAAACATTACATAGTTTTGACGCTACGGCACAGTCGGTGAATGGTTTGGTAAATGCACAAGAAGCGCATATTGCGGGTATATTGCGCAATGTGGAATCGCTTACGCAGAGTTTGGAAAACAACCGCAGTCGTATTGATGCGATTATGCAAAACAGCGAAACCGCCAGTCGAAAATTAGCGAGCTTGGATTACGACAAAAGTGTAGCTAATCTAAACCAGACACTTGCCAGTACGAATACAACTATTGTAGAACTCCAAAAAAGCCTCCGCCAACTGAACGAAGGCGATGGAAGTATGTCGTTGTTGCTGAAAAATCCCGATTTGTACAATAATCTTACGCAAACCACCGAAAGTATAGACCAACTCCTTACGGATATGCGCTTAAATCCTAAGCGATATGTGCATTTTTCGCTGTTCGGGCGGAAAGAAAAAACGAATAATACCGCTACACCTGAACAGAATATTCCTGAAGAATAATAATTTGGTTAGCGTGCCACCACAAAAGGAAGTATGTTAATTTCTTTTGCACCCACTACTTGCAAGTAGTACATTCCTTGCGGAAATTCGCTTACTGACAACAGCATATTCGGCGCATCGTCTGTGGGAATTTGCTGCCGCAACTGCTTGCCATTTAGGTCAAAAATGCGTATCATTTCAACTTTATCTGCTGCGGTAAAGTTTATGTTTACGTTTTCTATCGCCGGATTGGGGAAAATAGTATAGCTCGAAGCAAAGCCTATGGGTTTGTCGGTAGTTTGTATGGTGGTTTCTGTTTCGCCTTCAGAAGATGTTTCGGTAGTGGTAGTTTCTCCTTCGGTAGAAGTATCTACTGTTGCGCCGTTATCTGAAGAATTGCCGACACCTATATCCGTTGCCAATACATCTTCAAGGAGTCCGTCTCCTGTGTTGCCGGCAACAATATCAGTTATAGGTCCGCCTCCTACTTTATTAATGGCGTGTTGCGGCGGGTCTTCTTCGTCAATATCGCCATCGCCTCTTGTAGCAGCCGATTGAATAATATCATTCGGGACAATGATAGCATTTCCTTTTTTCGTTAAAATTCCTGCACCACAACTTTGCGCCGCTGCAACAACACTAAAAGCCATCAATACAAACAGAACTTTTAGCCATTTTATACTATACTTTGTCATGCTTCTATAATTTTTATGCTAAAATAAGCTAAATATTTGATAAAAAACATTACATTTATTGGCATTTATCGGTAATAAAATTGCTATAAAAAATACTTAATTGCTTGATTATTAATAATTTATTTGTATTTAAAGTTATTTTTTATCGGAAAATAATATCATTTATCTTCAAAAAATATATCCTTATTTTGCATGTACAAGAGCAAACTGATTCATATTCTAAAAACATTTACGCCCCAAGAGATAAGAAGTTTAGGCTTCTTTATAGATTCTCCTTCGGCAAATGTACGCAGCGAAGTATTGAATTTGTGGCTGTATCTTCGCCTACAATATCCGCATTTTAAGGAAGATGAACTTGACCGCTACAAGATTTTTGCTGTAATATGGGGCAGTCAAACGACATTTTCTATGCCTAAACTCCGTCATTTGAACAGTGAACTGGTACAGTGGATTGAGGAATTTATGATACACAACCAACTGAAAAATGACCCGGAACGCCGTTTTATGTTGCTTTTAGATGCGTACAAGGAAAAAGATTTGCACAAGTATTTCGAACAAACGCTCAAAAAAGAAAATGTGCTTGCTACTGCTGCGGAAAAATACGATATGGGCAATTACCGTTTTAGGTATGTACTGCAAGAAAAAATTACTGACTACGAAATGGAGCGGTTCAATAATATGAACTTCGATTATATCAAACAGATTTTAGCTTATTTAGACGTGTTTTATATTGCCCAGAAACTGAAATTCGCCTGCGAAACCGTCAATTACCAAAATGTGTTTAAAACTACCTACGAACCACTGTTTTGGGATGATATTTTGGCATACATGCAAAAAAATGTTGACAATAGTTCTCCTTTACTCCAAGCATATTTTATTATTTGGAATACGCTTACCGAAGCCGAAAATGAAGAACATTTCCAGCAATTACTTACGTTTTTAGATACCTACAGCCAACGCTTTTCCGCGCAGACCCTCAGCGAGTTTTATACCTATGCACGCAATTATTGCATCAAAAAAATAAACAACGGCGAACAAAAATATATAGCAAATTTATTTAAGTTGTACCAAAAGGGCTTAGAAACGAATACCCTCATGTACAAACAACGATTGTCGGAATGGGACTACAAAAATATTGTGACGATTGGTATGCGCCTTAATGAAGATATTTTTGTGGAAAAATTTATCCACCAATACAAGCACTTTTTGATGGAAGAAAGCCGCGACAATGCTTACACCTACAATTTGGCTTATTTCTACTTTTACCAAAAGCAATACGACAAAACCATAGCATTGCTGCAAGATGTGCATTTTTCCGATATATACTATCACCTCGAAACCAAAACGCTGTTGCTAAAAACCTACTACGAACTCAACGAAAGTATTTCGCTTTTTGCTTTGGCAGACACCTTAAAAGTGTATTTGTTTCGCACCGCCAAAATTCCTGACTACCAAAAACAAATCCGCAACCGCTTTATTAGTTTTATAACAAAAATGATGCGCATAAAGCTCGGCGGAAAAAATAATGCCTCACAATTGTTGCAGCAATTAAACAAAAATAAAAAAGTATCGGATTTTACTTGGTTGAACGATAAAATAAATGCCTTGATGAAAAAGCACTAACTTGCAGCCTCAATTTTTTATTTTTTAGCCATTTATTGCACCATTATACAATTTGAAAAATAAAAAAACGGTCGTTGCCCCTTTGCGCAATAAACTAAACCGCAAAATAGCCCCGAATTTGCATTTTTTACGTCAGCAGGAATTTCCGGCTTTTGGCACACTATTATTAGACAATGGAATCCCCTTGTATTGCATTGAAGGAGGTGAGCAAGCGGTTTTTACTTTGGAGTTGGTTTTTTCTGCCGGACGCTGGCACGAACCTGCGCCGCAAGTAGCTTATTACACGGCACGTTGCCTCTGCGATGGTACTACTGCGTTTTCGGCGGCACAACTTTCCGATGCACTCGACAATGTAGGCGCGGAAATAAAAACCAATGCCTCCGGCGACTTTAGCAGTATTCGGCTGAGTGGGCTGAGTGAGTTTTTTCCCGAAGCAATACAATTGCTGCATCATATACTGAGCGAAGCCAATTTTCCGCAGCATCAGCTACAACTACATCTTGGCGAAGATTTGCAGGAATTAGCCATCAATCTCACTACCGGAAATTACTTGGCATATCGCCAACTTCAAAGCCATATGCTGGGCGAAAATCATCCTTACGCGGCTTCGCCTACGGCAGAAAGTTTGCAAAAAATTCAACCGGAAATATTACAAGCATTTTTCAATACGTACTATACGCCTCAAAACTGTAAAATATATCTCGCCGGAAAATTACCTGCGGGTTCTTTTTTTCATTTGAATGAAATTTTGGGTAAAGATTTTGGCAAAAAAAGCGTACTTTTGCCAACACCCCAAGTGCCAATTATTCCGAAGTACTCTCCGGCATTTTTTGAAATTCCCCTCAAAAAGAACCAACAAGTAGCTCTGCGATTTGGCGTACCCGTTCCGCTACAAAATCAGCCCGACTTTTTGAAAATCTATGTTTTTAATACTTTGCTTGGCGGATATTTTGGTGCGCGCCTTATGACAAAACTGCGTACCGAAAAGGGTTATACCTACGGTATTTATTCGCAAATAAAAACCTACAAACACGCTGCCTACTGCTACATTAGCTGCGAAACCAACAAAAGAGTGGCAAAAGCCGCCGTTTACGAAATTTTTAATGAAATTGAACGTTTAAGTCGCGAAGCCGTAACCGACGACGAATTGCAGATGGTAAAAAATTATCTTATCGGCAATACCCTCAACTGGATTGACGGACCTTTTAACAGTTTGATGTGCCTGAAAGATTTGCATGCTTTTGGGCTGGATGTTGAATATTTTACTAATTTTGCACAAAATATTTTACAAATTACGCCTGTAGATTTACAGCAAACAGCCGCCACTTATTTTACAAAAGAAAAATTTACGCAAGTGCTGGCAGGTGTTTAGTTTTTTCAATGGTATTATTCAAAGCTATGAAGTTATATACAATCAGCCTTTTTCGTTTTTTTTACGTGTGTCTTGCCATATTAGGAAGCAGTTTTGCAAGCGTGTATGCACAGTATGTGGCACCGCCAAGTTTGCAGTGTGTGAACGATGCGCCTAATAGCGAAGTATTAATAAACTGGACAAACAACCATAGTTGCGGAGGAGGTTTTGTAAGTACCAATTTGTATTACGCCACCGACCCCAACGGACCTTATACCGAAGTAAATATAAGCGATATTAATGCAGATGAATATACACTGAACAGTATTGCAAGCAATGTTTATGTGTATTTGGAAACCGAATGTGCGTGGAACAGTTCGGCACTAAGTGATACGTTGAGTAATTTGGAATTGGATTTTCCGGAAATTATTCGCGTAGAAGCATTTGACGGTCAAGCGCGTATTGAGTGGATACCTGTAACAGGAAATGGTGCCTTTGGCTATATTATTTACCAAGCGGGTCCCACGCCTATAGATACTGTTTATGGCAGCAATACCAGTTTTTATTTGCATACTACGGCTACGCCAAATTTAGGTGTGGAGTCGTACACTATTTCTACCATAGACTCTTGCCTTAATTCTGGCACGTATAATCCTGATTTTCACTCAACTATTTTTCTTACTGCTGAATATGATACCTGCCGCAACGAAGTGGATATGCAATGGACTCCTTATCAAGGTTGGGAGGTAAATGATTACATTATTTACAAAATACGCCCTTCCGATGGCAGCAATATTGCTATTGATACGGTTCCGGCTTCGCAGCAATACTATACGGCAAGCGTACAAGCCTACGATGATTACCGCTGTTTTAACGTAAAAGCCGTAGGGAGCGAACTCAATCAAACCTCGAACTCCAGTTTGGCGTGTTTTGTTTTTGAACAACCCGAACTCCCTTCGTATATATACATGCAAAACGCCAGTGTGAATACCAATGGTGAAGTGATAATAGAATGGTACAATGAAACGGGCGTACAACCCAGTAAACTTATGGTTTTTAGAGGAACCGACCCCGCAGAACTAAGCCGTCTTGTGGGCTTGGGGTCTTTTCCGCTTACGTTCAGTATTCAATACTTAGATGACAAAGCCAATACCCAGCGCGACAGTTATTATTATCAAATAATTGCCGAAAATGTCTGCGGCGCACAGCAAATGTCCAATGTGGTACGTACCGTAAATCTTCAGGCTTCGGACAATGTGAATCTTACCAATTCGCTGCTGTGGAATGCTTTTGAATTGGACAATGCTACTGTTAGTGGCTATACCATTTACAGAGGTTTGAATGAAACCGACATGTTTACACTGGCGAATGTAGATGCGGCAACTTTTAGTTATATTGACGATATTTCGGAAGTGCCTTTGCAACAAGGAGAAAAATATTGCTATCGCATAGAGGCGCACTTCGATTTGGTGATAAGTGATATTGGCGTAAATGAAAGTCTTAGCAGTTGGTCGAATGTGTATTGTTTGGGGCAAAATTCGCGCATTTTTGTGCCTAATGTTTTCAACCCTAACGGTGTGAACAATATTTTTAAACCGGTTATTCAATTTCCCAATGCGGAAACTTATACTATGATTGTATTAAATCGCTGGGGCGAAAAAGTTTTTGTTACGCAAAACCCTGACGAAGGTTGGGACGGTTTTGTAAATCGGCAAATGGCACCACAAGGTGTGTACAGCTATGTTATCCAAATGGAATCGCTTAATGGGAACAGTATTGAGAAAAAAGGGACGGTGCTTTTGTTGCGGTAGTTGCGTATAATGGTTTCGTGTGTATGCGACATTGCTAGTGAACCAGGCAATGAACGTCATACAATTTGTTGGGTACAGTTTTTATTCTTTCAAAATTTCATTTCTTAGCTTACCAAAACTCCTTATAAATTCAGAAGGGAAGTCATTAATTATTAAGGTTGAATCTCCAATTATCACAGAATTCAATACACCAGAATGTGAAGGAATATTTTCTCTATCCAACTTAATTTCAATTAACTCTAAAATTATTGCTAACACTAAATTTTCTCCTTCTTCACTAAGTTTTACTTTTTTTGATTTGGTTATATTAAGTTTACTCCTTTCGCTGTAAGGAGCTGAACAATCAATTTTTTCGTATGTATAAACGGCATTTAGAGATTCTTTAAAACCGTCTTTTTCAACTTTAATTATTTCGATATTGCCTCCCCACTCACCACATTCTGCATCAGAATACGTTATGATTAAGGGTTGACTTTCAATATACTTAAGAGTGTTTTTCCTCTTGACCGAATTTTCAAAACCCGTTTTCAAATTTGGATTTGTTCCTTTTCCAATAAAAATTCCAATTATTAAAGTAGTAGCTGGAATCAAAACTTGAAATATTTTTTTCACAACAGTTAATATAGTTTTTTTATTAAGTGCCTACCCAAAAGAAATCAAGCATTGACTTCAATAATTTGCTAAAGAGCATTAATAACTTGTACTAGCTTTTTAAATTACTCTGTGTGACTTTGTGAAATACTTAGAGCCAACACGCGATTATAAAAATACACTTGCGGTTTAAGAAGTCTTCTTTAAGTATAGTGAGTAAGGTTCTTGTTCCAATTACGGATTCCCCGCATTCGCTTTCACCGAATAATTGCGTTGATTGAGTTTCGGAGCTTTATCTGCCAAATAATTGACATAAATTTTTTCGCCTACGGCGGGCTGTGCGCCAAACATTAGTCTGTTATAATAATACAAAATTTCCGGCTCGGTCTTGTAAGTCTTTGCCAAAGATTCTATGGTTTCTCCTTCTTCCAAAATATGAACTATCACCTTTGAGTTTTCCGGTTTTGCCTCTTTGTTCAAGGCTTGTGCCACATAAGTAGCAATGGGCGGTGCTTGTACGGAAAAACTTGTGGAAACTTCACTTTTTTGTGGGCTGGTAAATGCTTGTGGGAGGTTTTTGGTTATAACAGGAACGGGCGATGTTGTGGCAAGCAAGCTCGTATTTGCCATATAATCAAAACGGTCTAAATTATAACGGTTAATTAAGCCTATCAAACGCTTGTCGTAATCTTTGGTAGTAGAATAACCCGCTTTGCGCAAACCTTTTGCCCAAGCCTGATAATCCAAAGGATTGAGTGAAAACAAAAAATCGTAGAAATGCAAGCGATTGTATTTAAGAAACATAGAATGATCTTGATACGACATGGGTACATTTTCGTATTTTCTAAAACATTCTCCTGCTTCATCATCATTGGCAATAATAGATGCTCCCGCCCAGTCAATTTTACATTTTATACCAAAATGATTGTTTCCCGAAACTGCCAGATAACTTTTTCCGGCACCTGTTTCCAAAATTGCCTGCGCCAGTTTTATACTTGCAGGAATACCGTATGTTTCCATTTCGCTTATTGCCAAATATTGGTAAGTGTCAATGTATGTCAAAATTTCATCGGTAGTAGCATATTCTTCTGCCTGCGCTGAAAACATACAACAGGCTACCAACACAAGGCATGCAGCAATTTTTTTTATATAGTAATACAGTATAATTTTTCTTTTCATAAACTAAAGTTTTCTAATCAGCATAATGCCATCTCTGATAGACAAAATAGTATTTTCAACCTTATCATCTGCTTGTACAAATGCATTAAAGGCGCGGATAGCTTGTGTATCCTTGTCTTGAACGGAATTATCGGCAACTTTGCCTTTCCAAAGTACATTGTCTGCTAAAATTATTCCATTTTTTCTAATTTTTGGTAAAATGAGTCGATAATAGTCAAGATATGCCTGTTTGTCGGCATCAATAAATGCCAAATCGAAGCTCACTTCCAAGCGCGGAATAATATCTTTGGCATTGCCGTAGTGGCAAATTATTCTATCGCCCACTTCGCTTTCCGCAAAAAACTTCTGGTGCATATCTTGCAGTTCTTCATTAATATCAATGGTATGAATAAATCCGTCTTTGGGCAAAGCTTTCGCCAACCACAAGCTAGCGTATCCGCTAAAAGTACCCACTTCCAAAACTTTACGCGCCTGCACCAATGCTGCCAGTAAATACAAAAAAGCTCCTTGCGAGGCATTGCTCATCATCTGCGGCATCATTTGCGTTAAATGCGTTGCTCTGTCTAACGACTGCAATACAGCATCGGCTTGCCTACTGTGCTGCGCAATATAGTTTTCAATATTTTCGGATAAAATGCTCATTTTTAAAGTCTATCGGCGTACAATTGAATCCCAAAGTTAAAATAAAATTCAACTTGTTGCTTGTACTTGTACAAATCACCATTGCCAAACCTTACTCCAAAAATGGGCTCAATAGCAATGTTGTCCGTTACAAAGGCAGCATATCCCAAGCCAAAGCCCAGCGAAGTGCCGTCAGATTTTATTTCTCCATTGTTGCGGTGAAAATAACGAACATCTACTTGCCCAAAAACGCCTGCATCTAAGTAGTATCGACCAAAAGGACCTATTCCCAAAGCCGTACTCACTTGGTCAAATGTATTCGTTTTTTCCCAAAGATATACTACTTCCGCCCCGACAGCCATATTGTCAGAGAAAAAATAGCCTAAACGCGGATTGAGCTCTACGGTAGTGATATTTTCATCGGAATGTCTATAGCTTACATTGCTGTATCGCAAGGAACCGCCTATTATTTTGCTGCCGGAATCTATTTGCGCTAATGCGCCAAAACTCCATAAACATAAACCAATAATTGTGCTTATTAAGAGTAATCTTATCTTCATAAACTATGCTTTATCGTTTTTTACTACAAAAAAGCTACCAACTTTGCCAAGAAATCATATTCTGACCCTATAAGCAAAAAAAATTGTAATTTTCGCCTTTGATTTATGTACTCAACTTTTATTTATGCGCTTATTAAAAATAATTACGCTATTGCTCTTTGTTAATATTTTTGGGTTAAATGCCCAAAATAATATACAAGATTTTCCACACTACTCCCAATATTATTTCCACAAAGCCATATACAATCCGGCTTACATAGGTTATTGGAATCAGCCCTACCTTACTATTGCCAATCAATGGCAACAAGAACCCAACCGGAATACGCCCGTTGCGGTACAGATGGCGTGGAATAGTTTTATCCCGCAAATTTCGTGTGGCGTAGGCTTATCTGCTTCTTACATCAATTACCAAGACGACATCAAAACCGACCAATATCTTATTAGTGGGCAGTTTATGTACGAGTTCGAAATGAGCGACAAAGCTACTGCGCGATTGGCTACTTCCATAGGTGCGCTGCATTATGCCAACAAAGAAGGTATAAATGGCAATAATTTGCCCGCCGAGGCAACGATTGAACGCTACTTTAAAGCTAATCTCGACATTGGCGCAATGGTAGAAATAAGCAATTTCAACATCGGATTTTCGGTGGTACAAGCCTCCGAGCCTAAATTTAATTTTTATGCCGCTCCCTACTACGATAGCAGCAATATTTTTGCACTGGGTGCAACTTTCGACAAAAAAGGCTATGTAATGCTTTCTTACCTTTGGGATATAAACGAAAATTTTTCCGTTGAACCCCATGTACTTTTTCGTCAGTTTTTGGGCGTACGCAATAGTCTTAGCCAACCTATCGGACAACGCCGCGCCAATGCTGCTGCTGCCGATTTTACTTTGGTAGGTTCTTATCAAAAAAAATATTTTCTGGGCGGAAGTATGCTCTACAACGACCGTTTTTACAGCGCGCACCTAATGGCAGCCTTAAAACTCGGCAGTGACTTACGCGCCAGCGTTTCTTACGACATGCCCCAAAGCATTTGGCGGGGCAAGGGTTACAGCAAGTTTGAAATTGGACTGAGTTGGTGGTACGATTTGTCGGATGAAGATGAAAACTAAAAATTACGCACTTATTCGATGATACAACTCGGAAAAATAAATACCCTTACAGTAAAACGTCTTACTTCCGTTGGTGCATTTGTGGGCGATGAAAGCCAAGACATTTTATTACCCAAAAAATATTTGTCCCCCAACATTGCCGTAGATAGCCAAATGGATGTTTTTGTTTACAAAGATTCCGAAAATCGCTGGATTGCCACTACGCTAAAACCCTACATTTTTCGCAACGAATTTGCCTGTCTTCGCGTAAAAGACATCAACAAAACAGGTGCTTTTTTAGATTGGGGCATCGAAAAAGACTTGCTCATTCCATATCGCGAGCAAAATGTGAAAATGCAAGTAGGCAAATGGTACATTGTTTATTTGTACGAAGATAGCCAAACCGAAAGATTAGTAGCTACCACTAAAATCAGTAAATATCTCCAAAACGAAAATATTGCGCTTGCGCAAAATGAGGCAGTGAACATACTCATTGCCAAAGAAACCGATTTGGGATATAATGTCATCATCAATAACCAACATTGGGGCTTGCTGTATAAAAATGAAATATTTAAACGCGTTTTTTTTGGTGACAAACTAAAAGCCTATGTAAAAAACATTCGCCCCGACCAAAAAATTGATGTAAGCCTTGACCCACAAGGTATGGAAAGTATTGAACCCAATGCACAGCAAATTTTAGAGGCTTTGAAAAAAAACAAAGGATTTTTGCCCCTCCACGACCAAAGCTCTCCCGAAGAGATTAAGCAAAAACTGCAAATGAGCAAAAAGGCTTTTAAGAAAGCGATTGGTAGTCTGTACAAACAGCAAATTATTGACATTTCGGACAAAGGCATAAAACAGCGAAACCCATAGGCTTATTTTTTGACATTCAGCATATTATTTCGTATATTTGCACTTTAATAAACACTCTTTTTTAAGTACACATGTCAGAACAAAATAAAAATACCAACAACAGTTACGGAGCCGATAGTATTCAGGTGCTCGAAGGATTAGAAGCAGTACGCAAACGCCCCGCCATGTACATCGGCGATATTGGCGTAAAAGGTTTGCACCACTTGGTTTACGAAGTAGTAGATAACTCTATTGACGAAGCACTTGCCGGACACGCCAAAAATATTGACGTTTTTATTAATCCCGACAATTCCATTACCGTAAGAGATGACGGAAGAGGTATTCCGGTAGCCATACACGCCAAAGAAGGACGCTCCGCCTTGGAAGTAGTAATGACCGTATTGCACGCCGGAGGAAAGTTCGACAAAAATTCCTACAAAGTTTCCGGCGGTTTGCACGGTGTGGGCGTTTCTTGTGTAAATGCTCTTTCCAGCAAACTTACTGTTGTTGTAGAACGTGACGGTGCCATGTACCAACAAGAATACGAGCGAGGCAATCCACTTTATTCGGTTAAAGAAGTGGGCAAAAGTGGTCGCACAGGTACTACCGTTACTTTCAAGCCCGACAACACCATTTTCACTGTTAGCGAATACAGTTTCGATACGCTTTCAGCACGCTTGCGCGAACTCTCTTTCCTAAACAGAGGTATTCGACTTACACTTACCGACTTGCGTGAAACCGACGATGAAGGAAATCACCCCTCCAAAGTATTCTTTTCCGAAGGTGGATTGGTAGAATTTATTACCTACTTAGACGGTATGCGCCAGCCGCTTATTGATAAACCCCTTTACACCGAAGGTGAACGCGACAATGTAATGGTAGAAGTAGCTTTGCAATACAATACTTCTTTCAACGAAAATATCCACTCGTACGTAAACAATATCAACACGATTGAGGGCGGTACGCACGTAGCAGGTTTTCGCCGTGCCATTACACGCGTATTCAAAGCCTATGGCGACAAAAACGGATTTTTTACAAAACTAAAATTCCCCATTACCGGCGATGACTTCCGCGAGGGACTTACGGCACTTATTTCTATAAAAGTACCGGAGCCGCAGTTTGAAGGACAAACCAAAACAAAACTCGGAAACTCCGAAGTAACGGGTATTGTAGATAGCATTTGCAACGATGCGTTGAACAATTATTTGGAAGAAAATCCCAACATTGCCCGCCAAATAATGCAAAAAGTAGTGTTGGCTGCAACGGCGCGTCACGCTGCCCGCAAAGCCCGCGAAATGGTACAGCGCAAAGGTGCGCTAAGTGGTTCGGGCTTGCCCGGAAAATTGGCAGACTGTGCCAGCAAAGATGCAGCCGCCAGCGAACTTTTTCTTGTGGAAGGAGACTCCGCAGGTGGAACTGCCAAACAAGGGCGCGACCGCAACTTTCAGGCAATTTTACCCCTGCGCGGAAAAATTCTCAACGTAGAAAAAGCCATGGAACACAAGGTATACGAAAATGAAGAAATAAAAAATATTTTCACCGCATTGGGCATTTTTCACAATGACGACAAATCGCTCAATACAGACAAACTCCGCTATCACAAAGTGATTATTATGTGTGATGCCGACATTGACGGAAGCCACATCAGTACGCTTATTCTCACCTTCTTTTTCCGCCAAATGAAAGAGTTGATAGAAAATGGCTACATATACATTGCGCAGCCGCCGCTTTATCGCGTATATAAAGCAAAAGACTTTGAATACTGTTGGTCGGAAAACCAACGCGAAGAAGCAGTACGCCGAATGAGCCGCTCCGAAAACGACAGTTCCGTGAAAATACAACGCTACAAAGGTTTGGGAGAAATGAATGCCGAACAGCTTTGGGAAACTACCATGAACCCCAACGAAAGAACATTGCGCCGTGTAACGATTGAAAGTGCCGCAGAAGCCGACCGCGTATTTTCGATGCTTATGGGCGACGAAGTTCCGCCACGTCGTGAGTTCATTGAATCGCATGCGAAGTATGCAAAATTAGATGTGTAAAATAGTCTTAGGATATACAATTTAAAATAAAATTGTAGTAATTATTCTTTTTACGGTATAAATTCATTACATTTATAGCCATAATTTTTGTTGAATTTAAAAATTAGGTTATGAAAAAGTTATTGTTATCTCGCAATGTAAAGTTTTTGGGTATATTCATTGCCGTAATACTATTGAATATACTACTCCCTTCTCGTAGAAATGGTTTAGCTACCGTAAATGGTGACGGCGGAGTTGGTGCGCCCGGCGATGGAACTACTTGTATCGCTTGCCATAGCTCTAATGGAACGTACAACACCAGCATTTCTTTTAATATTTACGAAGAAAATACCACTACGCCCATTACCGCATACACAGCAGGTAGTACTTACGATATTTTATTTGTAACGACTGCTAATGGTGGAACGCCCGCCGGATATGGTTTTCAGCTTTTAGCCTTAGAAAATGCCGGAAATACCAATGCCGGCAGTTGGTCGAGTTGGAGTAGCAATGTGAAGCAAGCAAGTACCGGCTCGGGAGCAAGTTTGCGTTATTACATAGAACATGGTGTGGGAAATACTTACAGCATTCCCGGAAGCTATACCGTAAAATGGACTGCACCGGTAGCCGGAACAGGCGATGTAACTTTTTATTATGGTGGAAATTCTGTCAATGGCAATAATAATACTTCGGGAGACGATGCCGCGCTGGGAAGTACTATTATAAGCGAAAATCTTTGCCCTTCTAATCTTACTTTAGTAAGTCCTTCGGATAATATTACAGATACTAGTATAGAAATTCCTGCTGCCAGCACTATTTATGCCAGCAATGTAGTGGGTTTTACCACAACGCATACCGTATTATACAACGCAGGCGAAGCAATTTACTTATTGCCGGAGTTTTATGCTAATGCTGCTTCCGCTTCAGAATTTAGAGCTGCTATTGAAGGAGGCTGTATAAATTTGCTTGCTAAAACCGATAATAATTTACAAAGTATTGAAATTTTGCCCAATACTGAAACTATCGTTTTTCCTAATCCTACCGGAAATTATGCCGCCCATATTTTATTGAAAAGTACAACGGAAAATGCACACTTTACTATCAACTTATTTGATATTAGCGGACGCTTTTTGCAAAATATTTTTGATGGAAATACCTCCCAACAAGAAATTTATCCCATAGAATTTTCAACCCAAAATTTACCTTCGGGTACGTACATTATTCGTATTAAGGAAAATGAAAATGCGCCGCAAAATATTCGTTTTGTTGTAATGTAATGCCTTTATTATTAACACTTTATATGAAAAAAATTCCAATTATCCTCATCTGCTTTATAAGTATTGGATTAATATATTATTCGTCGGAAAAAACATTTTCTTCATTTTTAGAAACTGAAGAAAACGAAACCCTTGATGGAAAATACGTTCCCGATGAAATGTTTTTCCTTCAACGCACTTATCCCGACAAAAAATTTGCCCTGAACGCGTATAAAAATGCCGTAAAAGAAGCCAACAGTTGGCGCAAAAAACAAAACTCAAGAGACAGTTGGCGCAGCGAAGGTCCGGGCAATATTGGTGGGCGCATGACTTGTTTGGCTGCCGACCCTACTAATCCTGATATAATATATATTGGTTCGGCGCGTGGCGGAATTTTTAAAACAGAAGATGCCGGAGAAACGTGGACTCCCATTTTTGATGAGCATACTTTTTTGGCAATAGGAGATATTGAAATTGACCCAAATGACCCACAAACCATTTACGCAGGTACGGGCGACAAAGATATTTCGGGTTATCCGGGCATTGGTGACGGATTGTATAAAAGTACAGATGGAGGAATTTCGTGGGAAAATATAGGTTTAGAAGAACAAACGATTATTTCCAAAATTGAAGTGCATCCTACCAATAGTGAGCTTATTTATGTCTCGGCGATGGGTTTGCCTTTCGAGCGAAATTTGCAGCGCGGTTTGTACAAAAGTACCGATGGAGGAAATTCGTGGAGCGAAATTTTACAACTCGGCGACCAAACAGGGGTTATTGATTTCCTTATTGACCCTACCAATCCCGACATTGTATATGCTGCCGGCTGGGACCGCATTCGCAACAACCAAGAAAGCACTACTTATGGAATGGGCGCGCGCGTATATAAAACTACTGATGGTGGAAATTCGTGGACTAATTTGGACAATAATTGGCCCACCACCGACTCGCTTTCTCGTGTAGGACTTTGTATGCACCCAACCAATCCCAATATTATTTATGCTGAAATTGTAGGCAAAGATTTTCAATTACAAAGCATTTTAAAAAGCACTAACGGCGGCACAAATTGGAATGAAGTTACCAGTTTTCAACTGGGCAATGCTTTAGGTGGTTTTGGGTGGTATTTTGGCAAAATTCGCCTTAATCCTTATAATCCCAACGACTTATATATTTTGGGCGTGGACTTGTGGCGTACTTCTGACGAAGGGCAAAATTGGGAAATGGCTACGCCTTCATGGTTCTCTTATCAGGTACACGCCGATAAGCACGATTTGATTTTTTTAGATGCAAACACCCTCGTTTTGGCAACAGACGGCGGAGCGTATATTTCATATAACAATGGCGATAGTTGGGAAGATTTTGAAAATATTCCTATTACTCAGTTTTATCGTGTAAAAGCAAATCCGCATCAAAGCGAAGACTACTGGGGCGGCGCGCAAGATAATGGCACAACTAATGGCAATTACCTATATTATAATAATTGGGGAAGACGTAATGGTGGCGACGGCTTTAGTGTACAATTTAATGGCGAAGATGAATATGTAGTATATTCCGAGTCGCAGTATGGCAATATTGGCGTATCGGAAAATGGTGGTTTTTCGTGGGATGATGCTACGCAAGGTATTGACGCAAGCGACCGTGTACACTGGGACGCACCTTATCTTGTGAGTACCCACAATCCTGACATTTTATATACCGGAACGTATCGAATATATAAAAGTGATATTGGCGCAGTTCCTTACTGGACAACTATAAGCGATGACCTTACCGATGGTATTATTTATGGCGAAAATTTTCATACTATCAGTACCATTGCCGAATCTTGTGCAGACGAGAATATTCTTTATGCCGGCACTACCGATGCCAATGTTTGGCGCAGCACGAATGGTGGTAGTTCTTGGGAAAATATTACCCAAAACTTACCCGAACGCTATGTAACTCATATCACTACATCTTGCACCAATGCGCAGGAAGTTTGGGTGAGCCACTCCGGCTACAAAGACAACGACTTTATTCCGCATCTGCACCATTCCAGCGATGCAGGCAATACGTGGACAGATATTTCCGGCACTTTACCCAACTTAGGTGTCAACAATATTGCCGTTCACCCTTTAGACGAAAATCTTATTTTTGTAGCGACCGATGGCGGTGTTTTTTATTCAAAAGATAAAGGGCAATACTGGAATATTTTGGGCGACAATCTGCCGTCCATTCCTGTGTATGATATCGACATAGACGAAAGTGATAACCGACTGATTGCCGGAACTTTTGGACGTTCTATATACAGCATAGATATAAGCGAGTTTATAGACCTAAACATTACAGTTGCAACCAACAACGATACCTTGGAGGTGGAAGAATCGCCTTTTTATTTCACAAGTGCGGAGATATTGAACAATGATAATACAAATTATGGCAGTTTAAATTCGGTTGAATTGCTCAGTAATAATGCGCTTTGGGGAGAAATTTTTCAACAAAACAACTTGTTTACCTACACCACCAATGAAAATTATGCCTTAGATTCTCTTGAATATTTTACCTGCAACGGCGAAATTTGCGATACAGCAACGATTTATTTACAAATAAACATTGACGTAATTGGTCTGAATACTCTAAGACCACCAACAATAAGTGTTTATCCAAATCCTACGCAAGAAGATTTGTACATTTCGGATATAACGGATATTATTGCTATAAACTTATACAATATTTCAGGGCAAAAAATGACGATTGATAAGCCTTCGGGAAATAAAATATCGCTAAAAGCATTTCCGCAGGGTACTTACTTTTTGCAAATAGAAACGCGCAACAAATTTTTTGTATTTAAATGCCTAAAACAGTAGTTTTGCCATTTCTGTACTATTTCTTGAAATAATTTAAGTTTTTAGTGCAAAAAATACTATAAACCTTAAAAACATGTTATAACTTTGAGTTTCTTATTTACCTTAACTTTTTGAAAAAACACAAGCACCCTTTTTTATTATGAAAGCCAAAGTTTTTTTTCTATACGCCTGTCTATGCTTTTTTTTGGCGATAATGTCGTGCAA
>JACJXU010000003.1 GCA_020636475.1 Chitinophagales bacterium
CTAAAGCTATACGCAACCTTCATACGGTTTTGGCCTAATTTATTTTATTTGGAGGCTTAATTTTTACTGTATTTTGACGTTATGCTTGTAAAATAACGAATTTCATACTGTATCATTTAAACCAAAAAACTATTCTATGAAAAGAAAATTTCTTATTGCGACAGCGTTTTTGGGTATCCAAATTATCGCTTTTGCCCAAAAGCCCATTTTCACCAAAGCAGAAATAACGGCAGCCAATATTTACCGAAATTCGGTAGAACTACAAAACTCGGCTTCGGTGAGCTTGCCCGAAGGTGTGTCGGAGGTGGTAATAGAAAACATCGCCACCAACATTGAGGAAAGCTCGCTGCAAATTGGTATGAACCAAAACAACATTTCTATTCTGTCCACGCAGTTTTCCAAAGATTACTACTCCTATAACCAAACGGATATTTCCAGCCCGGAACTGAAAAGTGTAAACGATAGTATTAAGGCGATAGAAAGTGTTTTGACCAAGCTAAAAATAGCATTAGATGCACAAAACAAAACCGTAGAACTGTTGGACAAAAACCAAACACTATTGGTAGGCAGCAGTGCTTCAAACGTGAGCCAACTTACGCAACTAACCGATTTTTATACCCAAAAAAGAATTGCCATACAAAATGAAATAGTGGCGATAAACCAACAAATAGAAGAAAACCAAAACAAACTGAAGCGATTGTCCAACAGCGTAAATACGAACCGAAACATTCCCAACAAAAACAACGTATTGGTGCTGAAACTATTGAGCAAAAGTGCCACTAAACTAAAGTTGGAGATAAACTATATTGCCAACAATGTAAGTTGGGAGCCTTTCTACGAAATAAGCGGCACTAAAATTTCCGAACCCTTAGAATTTATCCTCAAAGCCAAAGTAATACAAAATACGGGCTTGAACTGGAAAGGTGTAAAACTGAGCATTATCAACGGATTTTCCAACAAAAACAACACCGCGCCCGTGCTGTATCCTTGGTTTTTACAAGCAAGAGATAGGGACGATTATGCTTATGACGGCGGTTATAAGATGGAAAAACAAAAGGCAAGAGAAAACGACTATATGAGTAATACCTTTCCGAGTGCCGCACCGGATGAAGATAAATCTTTCCAAGAATTTACCATCAACGCAAATGCCCTAAATGTAAGCTACGACATCAATATTCCCTATGATATTTTGTCGAACAACAGAGAACACTACATCAATATTTCTTCGCAAAAAATTCCTGCCGAATATGTGTTTTTCGCTGCGCCCAACACCGTAAGAGAAGCGTATTTGTTGGCAAAAGTGGAAGATTTTAGCCAATATGGCATACTTTCGGCTCCCGCCAATGTTATTTTTGAAAATATGTTTGTTGGTACTACTTACATCAACATCAACCAAACCGAAAACTACCTGCCTATTACGCTCGGAAGCGACCGCCGCATTAGCATAAAACGCGAGGATATTCAGGAAAAATCGGGCGAAAAACTGCTTTCTGCCTTTCAGGAAAAAACCGTTACTTACGATTTAATTGTCAAAAACAACAAAAAAGAAACCATCAACATCGAAGTAAAAGACCGCATTCCCCTCAGTAACAACGAAGCCGTTAGCGTGGAAGTATTGGAGGACAGCAAAGCCACCACCGATGTCGAAAAAGGCATTTTGCAATGGGAACTAAAACTTTCTCCCGCCGAAAGCAAAAAAATAAGGGTGAGCTACAAAGTGCGCTACCCCAAAGATTTTGTTATTGATAATTTATAGTCATAAAAAAAACCGACTTGTAAAAACAACAAGTCGGTTTTTAATTTTTTTATCTAAAAATAAACTAAAAGTTTTTGATAATTTCATTGCCAAAAGCCGAGCAACTCAGTTCCGTAGCACCGTCCATAGCGCGGGCAAAGTCGTAGGTTACACGTTTTGACTTAATAGCATTGGCAATACCTTTTTCGATGAGTTGGGCAACTTCCGTCCAGCCGAAATACTCAAACATCATTTTACCGGAAAGAATTACCGAACTCGGATTTACCTTGTCTTGTCCGGCATATTTTGGTGCCGTACCGTGTGTAGCTTCAAAAATAGCGTGTCCGGTCAGGTAATTAATATTCGCGCCGGGCGCAATACCAATACCGCCCACCATTGCCGCCAAAGCATCGGAAATATAGTCACCGTTAAGGTTTAGCGTAGCAATTACATCATATTCTGAAGGGCGAAGCTGAATTTGTTGCAAAAAGTTATCGGCAATTATATCTTTAATAATAATTTTGCCTTGCGCTACGGCTTCTTTTTGTGCGTCGTTGGCGGCAGTTTGTCCTTTTTCGGCAGCAATTTTATCCCACTGTTGCCAGGTAAACACTTTGTCGCCATACTCGCGTTCAGCCAAGGCGTAGCCCCAATTTTTGAAAGCACCTTCGGTAAATTTCATAATATTGCCCTTGTGTACCAGTGTTACAGATTTGAAACCGTACTGCAAGCAATAATCTATTGATGAACGGATTAAACGCTCCGAGCCTTGCAGCGAAACGGGTTTAATGCCGATAGAAGATGTTTCGGGGAAACGAATTTTAGTAACGTTAAATTCTTTTTGTAAAAAATCAATCAATTTTTTGGCTTCGGGCGTACCTTCCATGTATTCAATTCCGGCGTAAATATCTTCGGTATTTTCGCGAAAAATAACCATATCAACCTTTTCTGGCTCTTTGGCAGGCGAAGGCGTACCATCGTAATATTTCACCGGACGCACACAAGCATACAAGTCCAATTCCTGACGAAGTGCTACATTCAACGAGCGAATACCGCCACCCACGGGCGTTGTCAAAGGTCCTTTTATAGCTACCAAATGCTCGCGAATAATGTCAAGCGTTGCTTCTGGCAACCACGAACCGGTTTTGTTAAATGCTTTCTCGCCGGCATATACTTCTTTCCATTCAATGCTACGGCTGCCGTTGTAGGCTTTTTTTACCGCTGCATCAAAAACATTCTGCGCTGCGGGCCAAATGTCAATACCAATACCATCACCTTCAATAAAAGGAATGATAGGATTTGCAGGAACTTGTAATTTCCCGTTTTGGATACTTATTTTTTCTCCTTTCATGTGTTTTAAATAGACAAATTTTATGAAAAATTAATTTAAAAATCGAATTTAATGCCTTGTGCCAAAGGTAATTGTGTGCTGTAATTTACGGTATTCGTTTGGCGGCGCATATACGCTTTCCAAGCATCGGAGCCACTTTCGCGCCCGCCGCCGGTTTCTTTTTCTCCACCAAAAGCTCCGCCAATTTCCGCACCGCTCGTACCAATATTTACATTGGCAATGCCACAATCGCTACCTGCATACGAAAGGAATTGTTCCATTTCGCGCATGTTAGTAGTCATAATGGCAGAAGATAATCCTTGCGGAACACCGTTTTGGTAAGCAATAGCCTCGTCTATTGTTTTGTAAGGAATGAGGTACAAAATTGGCGCAAAAGTTTCTTCTTGTACCATTTTGAAATGATTGGCAGCTTCTACCACAGCGGGTTTTACATAACAACCGCTTTCATAATTTTTACCCGTCAATACACCACCTTCTACCAATATTTTTCCACCTTCGGCAATTACATTTTCCAAAGCTTTTTGGTACATCGCCACCGCTTGTTTGTCAATGAGTGGACCTACGTGATTGTTTTCATCTAAAGGATTGCCAATGCGCAACTGAGCGTAGGCTTTTTTCAAACTGTCTTTTACTTTTTTGTATTGGCTTTCGTGAATAATTAAGCGGCGGGTAGAAGTACAGCGTTGTCCGCAAGTACCTACGGCACCAAATACTATTGCGCGCATTGCCATATCCAAGTCGGCATTTTCGGTGATAATAATAGCATTATTGCCCCCCAATTCCAACAGACTTTTGCCTAAGCGTGCGGCTACTTCTGCGCCTACTATTTTGCCCATGCGAATAGAGCCCGTTGCCGAAATCAAGTTCACACGCTTATCGCGGGTGAGGAGTTGTCCTACTTTATAATCGCCGTTGATAATGTTAGAAACGCCATCGGGCACATTATTTTTCTTAAATACTTCGTTCACAATATTTTGGCAAGCAATAGAGCAAAGCGGTGCTTTTTCGGAAGGTTTCCAAATGCACACATCGCCGCAAACCCAAGCTATGGCAGCGTTCCACGCCCAAACGGCTACGGGAAAGTTGAAGGCGGAAATAATACCTACAATTCCCAAAGGATGCCACTGCTCAAACATACGGTGCTGCGGACGCTCCGACTGAATGGTTAATCCATACAACTGACGTGATAAGCCTACGGCAAAATCGCAAATATCAATCATCTCTTGTACTTCGCCATAACCTTCTTGCAGGCTTTTGCCCATTTCATAAGAAACTAATCTGCCCAGGGGTTCTTTGTATTTGCGCAAAGCATCGCCTAATTGGCGTACTACCTCGCCGCGTTTGGGTGCGGGCCACGTACGCCATTCTGCAAAAGCTGTTTGTGCTTTGTTTGCGGCGGTTTCGTAAGTAGCCGGTGCCGAACTGCGCACGCTTCCTATAAGGTTTGCATCAACAGGCGAATAAGATTCTATCCAACTGCCTCTGCCTTGCAGCCATTCGTATCCGGCAGCAGTTCCTGCATTTTTTGCCTTTATTTTTAATGTTTTTAAAAAAGAAAGATTTTGTTCCGTCATAATTTTGGGATATTTTTTTTAAAGGGGCAAAGTTAATATTATTCGGCCTATTTTTCATGGAAATAGCACAGGATTTGGCGGTACAGATTTTGATTACTTGAAAGGAGGTTTTATTTTTGTTGCACCAAAATAGCATGTATGAAAATATTAAGCGGAAAAACAGCTCTTATTACCGGAGCATCGCGCGGCATTGGAGAAGCCATTGCCCAAGTATTTGCCCAAGCGGGCGCAGATGTAGTATTCACGTATCGTTCTTCGGCAGAAAAAGCGGTTGTCTTAGAAAAAAAACTGCAAGATTATGGCGTAAAAGCCATGGCAATTCAGGCAGATGCTTCGGATTATAGCGAAACCGAAAAAGTAGTAGCCGCTGCTTTAGATTTTTTAGGAAAAATTGACGTATTGGTAAACAATGCGGGCATTACGCGCGACAATTTGCTTTTGCGAATGAACGAAACAGACTGGGACGCGGTGATGGATAACAATCTGAAGTCGGTTTTTAATTACACCAAAAATGTAATAAAACCCATGATGAAACAACGCAATGGCAGTATCATCAATATTAGTTCTATTATCGGTTTGAGAGGTCAGGCGGGGCAAGCAAACTATGCTGCTTCTAAGGCGGGCATTATTGGGTTTAGCAAGTCGGTGGCGCAGGAGTTGGGTTCGCGCAATATTCGCTGCAATGTTATTGCGCCCGGATTTATTGCAACCGATATGACGGGAGAATTGTCGGAAGAGGTGCAGCAAAATTATTTAAATACCATTCCGCTCAAACGTTTTGGTACGGGCGAAGATGTGGCGCAAGTGGCTTTGTTTTTTGCTTCTGATGCCGCAGTTTATGTGAGCGGTCAGGTTTTGGGCGTTGATGGCGGATTGAGTTAATTACTTAATCGCCAGTAAGTTGCGGATTTCCTCATTGTCTAAGGAAGGGAATTTGTCTTTCAGGATAAAACTTATGCCGCCGATATATACTTGCTCTAAGGTTTCGGAACTGCTGATGCTGGAGCGCAGTACCATTTGGCGTTGGAGTAGCGGCAGGTTTTCGTATTTTAGTTGTTTCAGAGCTTTGCCTTCGTAAAGTGTTTGAATGAATTTTTGAATATCAATACGTGGAATTTTGTTGTTTTTGTTGTACAAATGGTCGTTCATTTGCTGCATAGAAAGCGATTTTGTATCACTCATTACCGTAAAAAGGCTGGAAGATAGTATTTTGCGTTGTTCGGGACTTTTGTGGTAACGCATTTGCTTTTTTAAGTACTCGGCAGCTTCCTTTTTTATATCGCGTGGAGGCGATTTTTTTTGTTCAATATTTTGTTTAAAATAAGCGACATGCGTTTTCAGGCGGTCGTCTTTTTCTATTTTATCAACAATTTGGGGTTTCATTTTCTCCAAAAAAGCCCTGAAATTATTGAAGCCCAGTTTTCTTTCGGAAAAAGTAGGGTCTAAGCGTTGCAAATCTTGTTTGAGTTGATGTAGCGGCACCGCCTCGTCGGTATTGCGGTTTTTTACATAGCGCAGCAGCAAATCCGTGGCAATGGCCAAATCGGTAGCTACTTCATTGGCAGTAGCGGCAGGCGTTTCGGTTTCGGGCTTGCCTATCAGTTCTTCAAGCGATTTAAACTCTACACTATTTATTTTCACCAAACGACCTACGCTGTGTTCAAATCCTGTTACAATTACTTCTTTGCTGCGCATGCGTACACGCTGGATGAGCGGAATAAAGTCCGAGTCGCCGGAGCCGATAATAATAGTATTGATGGTAGGGTAGAGCATGATGTGGTCCATTACGTCAATGGCTAAGCGCACATCGGAGCCGTTTTTTCCTTGCGTATTGGTTTCGGGCATGTGTACTAGTTCAAAACCATGTTGCATCAGGCGGCTTTGGTATTGGGCAAATACAGCTTTCGACCAGTCGCCGTAGGCTAATTTCAAGGAAATATTTCCTTTGGTAGCGGCGTAATCGACAATGGGTTCTATTTCCAAAGGGCGGTTTTTGCTGGGATAAACGGTTTCGGCAGAGAGAGCTAAGTTTTCAAAGTCCAAGTATATGGCTACATTGTTGGTCATAAAGTGTGTTTTTGTAATGGAAACATAATGCGCTTAGTTTCTATTATAATATGTGGCGGCAAAGTTAAAGGTAAAAATTTTACTTTACAGATTAATTATGGAATTGTATGCAAATGCTGTACCAAAAAATGACCTACTGCTACTCAATTCTTGTCGCTTTGCAATAGAATTGCTTCGTCCTTTTCAATTTTCCGTTTCTTTTTTCTGTATCTTTGCCCCGTTTATCAAATTTTCGCTATTTAATGAAAAAAAACATTCGCGCTTTTGCCTTTTATCTTCCACAATTTCATCCTTTTCCTGAAAATGATGCTTGGTGGGGCAAGGGTTTTACCGAATGGACAAACGTTACCGGCGCGCAACCGCAATTTTCTACACACTACCAGCCGCATTTGCCCACCGATTTGGGTTTCTACGACTTGCGTTTGCCGCTTGTTTTGGCACAGCAGGCAAGTATGGCACAAGAATTTGGCTTGTCGGGCTTTTGCTTTTATCATTATTGGTTTAATGGCAAACGCCTTATGCACCGCTCGCTGGACAACTGGCTGGCGCATAAGGAAATTGATTTCCCTTTTTTTTATTGTTGGGCAAATGAAAACTGGTCGCGCCGCTGGGACGGTAAAGACAGCGAAATACTCATTCAACAGAATTATGGCACTGACGATCATTTGCAACATATTCACTATCTGCTGGAAAATGTGTTTTCCGACCCTCGCTACTTGCGCATAGATGATAAACCTGTTTTTGCCGTATATCGCACCGAACTCATTCCTGATATAGCAAAGGTAGCAGCCCTTTGGCGTGCCGAAGCCCAAAAAGCAGCTTACAAAGATTTATACCTTATTCGCATAGAAAGTTTCGACCGAGCTACTACGCCTGCAAGTATCGGCTTCGATGCAGCCGTTGATTTTCAGCCTAATTGGAAAAATTATCCTTCTCCCCAGAAAGCGGACATGTGGACACGCTTAAAAAGAAAATTGGGCTTTACAGTGGCAAACCCTTTTTTGCAACATCGCGTTTACGATTATCAACAGTACATTCAACATATACAGCAACAAACTCCGGCTACCTACACGTGTTTTCCTTCGGTAATGCCTATGTGGGACAACACCGCACGGCGCAAGCAAGGTGCTACTATTTTTGTAAATAATACGCCCGAAACCTACGCCGTATGGTTAGCAAATAGCATCGAACAATTTACGCCGCCTTCGGCAAATGAGAATTTGGTGTTTATCAATGCGTGGAACGAGTGGGCAGAAGGCAATCATTTAGAGCCATGCCAAAAGTGGGGACGCGCTTATTTGGAAGAGACACAAAAAGTATTAGCCGCCTATGCCCAATGAAATTCCCATAGTGTCTGTTATTTTGCCCAACTACAATCACGCGCTTTTTCTTTCTAAGCGAATAGATAGTATTTTGGCGCAAACGTATCAAAATTTTGAATTAATTATTTTAGATGATTGCTCTACGGACAATAGCGTAGAAATAATTGAAACTTACCAAGCAAAATTTCCCGAGAAAATTACTTTTATACAAAACGATACCAATTCCGGCAGCCCTTTTGTGCAGTGGAATAAAGGCGTAGCCATAGCAAAAGGAAAATATATTTGGATTGCCGAAAGCGACGACTTTTGCACGCCGGATTTGTTAGAAAAATCCCTTGAAATACTGCAAAATAATCCAACCGTAGGTTTGGTGTATTGCAACTCTGCCCGCATAGACGAAAACGAACAGATTTTTGGCTACACCGCCGACTGGACAAAAAACGATAAGCAGTTAGATTGGGAAAATGGCTTTGTGGCGGAAGGAAAAATGTTTGTACAAACCTATTTAGCGCGTGCTTGCATTATTTCGAATGCCAGTGCGGTGGTTTTTCGGAAAGATTTTTTTGTACAAATTGGTAAAGCAGATACAACTTTCAAAATGTCGGCAGATTGGCTTACGTGGATAAAAATGTTGGCAATTTCTGAGGTAGCGTATATTGCACAAGCCCTAAACTATCACCGCAAACACCAGAATACGGTACGGGCTTCGTTTCAACAAAGTATAACAGATGTTAAGGAATTTTTTACTATTTATGAAATAACGCAAGAAAAATTCACTTTAACAGAGGTTCAAAAGGGAAAAATAAGGAAAACTATCGTTAAAAGATGGTTAAAAAGTGTTCCTTTTTTAAGTAGTTATAACAAGCAATTATTAGCACTTTCGTGGAAAATAGATAAAAAAATTCCGGTACTATATGCTAAAAAATTGCTTACCGCGAAAAAGTTAAAAAATGATTAGCGTAGTCATTCCCGTATATAATGCTGCCGATTTTTTGCCCAAATGTGTGGTTTCCGTTTTTGCGCAGCCTGCCGTAGCAGAAGTGGTTTTGGTGGACGACTGCTCGCAAGACCAAAGCGTGGAGGTGTGCCAGAATTTGCAGCAACAGTACCGCGAGTACCACAATAAAAGTGTTGTTTTTCTCCAAAACGAGCAAAATTCGGGTGTAAGTGTAAGTCGGAATAAAGGCATAAAAGTAGCTTCGCAAATCTACATCGCCTTTGTAGATGCCGATGATTTTTATTTTCCAAACCGATTTGAAAAATCACTGCAAAAATTAGCACAAAACCCTACAATTGATGGTGTTTACGCACCTGTAATTCCTGTTTTTGAAACCGAAAATGCCGCAATAACTTGGCAAAATGACAAAAGACCTGCTATTATTGATACCAAAAATAAACACATTCCGCCCGAACAACTTTTTGAAAATATGGGACCCGTTGGGAAAAATGGCTGGTTTCATGGCAATGGCTTACTTATTAAAAAATCGGCTTTTCAGAAATGCGACTATTTCAATCCAAACTTAGACTGGGGCGAAGATTCCTTACTATTTTTGCAAATGGCACTCAGTTGTAAACTCGTTCACTCCGGCGAAGAGCAAGCGGTAGCAGCTTGGGTGCAGCATCCGCAGGCAAGCCTTACCAAACGGAGTGTGAAAGTATTTTGGCAGCAGCGGCAACGTTTGTATCAAATTTTATACTTTTGGGCAGCCGAAAAGAAAGTTGCTACGGCGCGATTGCAACTTATTGCAGAAAAATATCGGCACGCGGCGTACAAAAAAGCGCAGGTTTCGACCAACTCAGCAATAAAACGCCAACAAATATTTAGCGAAGCTATGCAAAATCTGTCCGCCGCCAAAACTTGGAAAAACTATTTTTATACCGTAAAATTAATGCTTAAAAAATAAATGAATTATTCGCCCTTGGTCAGCGTAGTGCTTACGAGCTACAATCATTTGGCTTTGTTGCAAAGGTCGTTTCAGTGTTTGTTGGAACAGGAATATACCAACATAGAAATTGTGATAGTAGATGACGGCTCTACGGACGGAAGTCGCGAATGGATTACACAAATAGCTACGCAGTACCCTCAGAAGGTAAATTTTTTCTTACAAGCGCAAAATGTAGGTGTTTCTGCCAATAAATCTAAAGGGTTTCAGTTGGCAAAGGGCGAGTTGATTACTTACTTAGATGGCGATGATTTGTATTATTCCAATAAAATAAAAGATGAAGTAGCCGTTTTTGCCCAAAATCCGACAGTTGATGTAGTATATTCCAATTTTGTTTTTTGTGATGAACAAGGAAATGTATTTCGGCAGTGGGCGAAAGATGCAGAAAAAATGCCGCAAGGATTTATTTTGAAAGAAATAATTACCAGAGCCTTTCCCTATAATACCTTGTTTCGGTTTGAGTTGATGAAAAGACAAGTGATAGAAAAAATACAGTATTATCGTCACGAATTATCTGCTTACGAAGATTGGGATGGGCGTATTCGTTATGCCGATTTTGCGCAAATTGCATATTCCGGTACAGTAGGCGCAGCATACACTTTCAATCCGCAAGGTATTTCTAAAACAATGCGGCGCAAGCAACTTTTGACTATTCAGGAAGCTGTATTTAATGATAATTTTTTGCTTTGTAAAAAACACTATTCGCCGCAAGAATGTAACGCAATGTACACGATGATGGCACAAAAATTTTCGCGGGCAAATTTGAAATTAGATACCCAAAAACTAAGCACAAAACGCTTGGCAAAAGTTTGGCAGCATTGGCGGCAATTTCCACACGATTGGAAAGTGTTTTATTCTTTTTTTGTTTAATAATTCTAAACGCGTGATTCACTATAATCCCAACGATATTCTTATTTCCATTCACATTCCTAAGTGCGGCGGCACCAGTTTAGATGCTATTTTGCAAAAATGGTTTGGTTTGGGCTTGCATCGGCATTATTTTAATACGCGCAGTGGTGCTTTGCCCGAAAAAGCCCGACTGAAAACTTGGTGGGGCAGCCTGCGCAAAGGTGTTTGTGTACACGGGCATTTCAATGCGCGCAAGGCTTATGGCGTGTTCGATTATTATCCGCAGGCAAAACAATTTATTACGGTGCTGCGCGACCCACTGGAACATTTAATTTCTACCTATTATTATGAACTGAAGGTTGCCAAAAAACGCAAATTGTTTCGCAATAAAAAAGAGTATCGCTGAGCGATTTTCCCGACATTGACACGTACATTCGCACTCATGATTCTTATTTGTTGCTTGGTTTTCCGTGGGAAATGAATATGGAAAACTATAAAAACATTATTCAGAAAAATTTTATTAGTATAGGTGTTTCCGAAGATTTGCAAGGATTTATTAGCGATGCTGCGCAAAAATTAGGAAAGAAAAACTACAAAATTCCCCACCTGAATATTTCCCAACGATACCAAATGCCCAATGAAGAAAGTATTGCCATTTTTAAGGCAAAGCATCCTTTGGAGTATGCTGTTTACGCCTATGCGAAGGAATTGAACGATGAAAAATAGGGTTACGCTACTATTTTTTAGTACGCACTTTTTTCAATGCCTACAAATTTCCACGCTTGATTTTTATTGTCATATCGGAAGCGATAAGTAGAAGATTGGTCTTTTGAAGGTGCGATGAGATTGAAATAAAACTCGGTGCCAAAAACCAACAAATCGCCCGAAGATGGGTCGATTTTGAACTTGCGCACTCTGTCGTCGCCGCGCGGGCCTAAATTATTTACCGTAAACTCAAGTTTCGGCTGACCAACAAACTTTCCGTTAGGGCTTATTTCTACGCTATATACATCAGAGGAGCGCGCTTTGCCAATGAGTAGTTTCTTTATGCCATTGTTGCGCCAAACTTGCAAGCCCATTGCGTCAATATTTTCAATTTTATCTATAATTTCCTTCGTGTTAATGTCTAAACTATAAATCACGCCGCGCTCGTTTGCTCTGTCCGAGTGATACACGCTTGCTGCATAGAAAAAATTATTGTCGCAGTCGTTGGTAAGCCCCAACAAACCATAAGGGTTTTGCGAAATATTTTTATCGCCGGCAGGCAATTCTATGTGTTTGCGCATCACGCCCGTTTGTCCGTCCACTTTGTAAATAATATTTTGCAACAAAGCAGGATTTTTAAGATTATTTACCACCGGAACCGGAATTACATAGCAGCTGCCATCGCGATTTCTTACAATGGTTGCCAAATAGCCCGCATCGTCCCAAGTTTCGTGTTGAAACGGCTTTTGCGCATAGGTATAGCGTTTGGTAACATCTACCAAGCATAAGCCTACCACATTGGTTTCGTCCGTGCTGATGGCAGTAGTTTGCAAATTAAACCCAAATTTTTCAATAAAACCCGGCACACCGGCACAGCCCGAATCTTGGGCAAAAAGAAGCGGTGAAATGAGCCATGAAAGTAACATTAGTTTTAAGCGAAAATAGGAAAACATAGCTTAATTTTTTTTAGTTAATCATTACAAATTTTGGACCCGCAAAGCAAGGGTAAATCTTATTTACATACACACCGTCTTCCAACACACGCTCCGCCCAGCAGTATTCATTACCTTTTCGGTTGTCGTTGCGTATTTCGGGTACATACCACATTACCAAAGCTTCGTTTTCGGTATTTTCGTTGTTGATAAATAATTGCGGACCTTGCCGATAATCAATATTACAACAAGTTCCCAAGGTAGGCAAGTCGGTTGTGCCTTCATCGGCTTGGGGTTTGTCTTTGGTCAAATAAAAATAAGCATTGTCGCCACGCCCGCCATCGCTAAATTGTCCGCGAGACGGCTCAATGTAATATTGTGCATTTTCGGTAGCGATTTTAAATTCATAGCCCTCGTCCGAATATTGGGTAAGGTCGCTTTGTTTATTCCATTTTTCCGTTTTCCAAACTTGCCATGCATTGTCTTTGGTGTATTCAAACAAGTTTTGCTTGTCGCCCGCCAGCGCAATGCGCAAAATGGGTCGGTAAATACCGTCATTGCCGCAGCCTCTGCCAATACTTGCCATTGCCGGACGGAAACTACCGTTTGTATAAAACTCAAACTTTTGTTGATAATTGTAATTACAAGGCGCGGGCCAGCCTTCACTCCAGTAGTTTTGTGAAAGCGTGAAACCTACGGTGTCATTATTTTCTACCAAAGGTGAAAACTTAGGAGCTTCTACTGCCACTACTGCCGCCGAACTAAAATATGGACAACCAATAGCATCGCTGTACCCAAAACCTTCACGATTGGAGTAGCTTACATGCCAATCGACTAATTTTAGACTTTTGATTACACTTTTTCCTTTGTATTTTACATCATAAACCAACAAACCATCAGAAGAAGTCATCATATATTTGAGCGACCAATCGCCTTGTGCGTAAGTATTTTCTTTTTCGCAATATTTCTCGGTAATCAGGTCATTTTGCAATCGGCGTTCGGTAATATTAATGCCCGTAGTGCCTACATCCGTCCAGCGTGTACCTACCAATTGTTCGTCTGTCAAATCCACAATCGCCCAAAGTGCTTTGGGTTCTACTACATACGTAGGCGCAACACACAAGTGCATCGAACGCTCGCAGCGACTTTTGTTGAGGGCTGTTTTAGTTCGCTCCATAATAGCTTTGTCTTTGTCCGGCTTGCCACCTAAGGCTTCCTGCACTTCCGGCGAATTGTTGGCGATGTAAACGGCTAAGTCCACCAAATGTTCCGGCAAATTGGGCTGAACATCAGGATAAGTAAGCGTTTTTATCATACGCTCGCGCTTCACGTTTACAATGCCTATGGTAGTGCGGTTTAGGGCATAGTTATACATTTCTACTTGATAGCATTGTCCATCAGGGCAACCATAACCGCCCTGAATATTGTCGGATTGGGAGAGTGGATTTACCTGAAATATCTCATTTTTATAAGCTTTGTGTTGTGGGTCGTACAAAGATTGCTGAAACGAAGGGTCGTTTATGGCTACTTCTTGCGCTTTGGTCGCGTTTTTGTCCAAATTCTCTAAGGTGATAATGGGCAAAGAACTATTGAGCACTTGCTGTACTTTTGCTTGCCGAACCGCCAAAAGGTTTACATCTTTTGCAGGGGAAGTGTTGCATGCACTTATAGCAAGACAGACGAGGAGGAAAAAAAGGAGTATTTGGGTTAAAAACTTCATTTTTATATAAAATTTATTCATAATACGAGTTATTGTCAGTTGGCTTTTGGGCAAAATAATCCGGCATTTTAAAAAAAGGATTGTGCAAGATACTACTATCTGTCAAGGCATACAAAAATGCAGCGATATAGCGTTTTTCATTTTCCGAAATAATAAACGTTTGTAGGCGAGGGTCTTTACATTCATTCACAATACCATTCCCTTTTAGCGGTCCGTATTTAATATTGCGTCCGCCTTGTGCATGAATATCTATCACTTCGTTCAGCGTTTCCACACTTCCATCGTGGAAATAAGGTGCTGTAAACAACAAATTTCGCAGCATCGGAATTCTAAACCGACCGTCATCGTCAGGATTATTAGTTATCATTATCACGCCTTTGTCCAAATTGGGGTACTCGTTTAGCATATCTACATTGTAAAGTCCTATATTGGCAAAAGCATTTTCTGGCGTAGCTTGTTCGGTGGCAGCAATGCTGAAATTATTGCCTGCATGACATTTCGCACAAGCGATAGAATCTGCAAAAAACAACGCCATTCCTTCCAATGCATCGCTACTTAACAGACTGCTGTCGTTGGTTTGTACAAACTTATCGTAAGGCGCGTTGTACGAATTTAGTGCGCGGCAGTAGGCAGCCAAACAACGGAAAATTATTTGCCAAGACATCGTTTTTTGTGGAAATAAGTTGGCGATGCTCTCTTGGTAAAATGCGTCTTCGGCTAAGGTATGGAGAATTGCCGTGGTGTCTTTTATCGAACCCATTTCCAAAGGAATATTGATAAAAAACGGATGTCGGAGTTGTTGTTCAATTTCGGTAAGTTGCAGATTTGCCCAAGTGAAATAATGGTAATTTCCAACATTTACAAGGCTGGAACTATTGCGGCGCACGCGCTCGGTGCTAAAAGTGAGCGAACGCCGATAACTGTCGGTAAAGGCAAATTGTGGCGCGTGACAACTCGCACACGAAGTCATTTGTCGGTAAGAAAGTCGTTTGTCGAAAAAGAAATACCGCCCCAGCGCAGCTTCATTTTCCGGCAAAGTCGGCAAATTGGAAGATGCTGTATTTTGTGGCAAATTGCCCTTGCAAGCCAATACTACTGCAAAAAGCAGGAGCATACCGTATTTTAGCTTTTGCGGCATTTTTAGTGTTTAAATACTTTACAACAATTTTTGTTCCGAAAATTGCGAGGCGGCAACATATAATTTTTCCAAAAATAGGACAATAAATTTGTTAGGGTAAAAAAATTCTTTGTATATACCTTTTTATTCTACATTTGTTACATTATTGTATTGTGCCCAAGTAGTGGTGCCATTTTTAGAAAATAATTTTATATGAATGCAATATTAATTGCCTTAATTGTTTTGGTGATAATAGAACACCTTTATTTTTTGTGGTTGGAAATGTTTGCGTGGACTACCTACGCCAAAAAGGTATTTCGACAATTTCCCGCCGATTTGTTTGAAAAAACCAAAGCCTTAGCCGCCAATCAAGGATTGTACAATGGTTTTTTGGCAGCAGGACTTGTTTGGTCTTTGTGCATCGCCGATGTCGTTTGGGCGAAAAATGTAGCTGCTTTTTTTCTGATTTGCGTAGCCGTAGCCGGAATTTTTGGCGCACTGACTGCCTCCAAAAAAATCTTTTTTGTACAAGCCATCCCTGCGCTGCTGGCTTTGGCGGTACTTTATTTTAGCTAAAAATTTCTAAATATTTCTTCAAAATGTACCGAACAATACTGCGAAAAATACTTTTCCTTATGTGTTTTTTATGCTTGCATACTTATTTTCTTCATGCGCAGGCGAGCCTACAAATTACCCTCGAAAATACACAAAACAAAGCCATTGCCGATTTTCCCGTTTGGCTTGAAAATGCAGATTTAGGCATATTGTACTCCAAACTCAGCGATGCCTCCGGCAAAGTATTGTTCGATGGTTTGCCGAGTGCAGGAATCTATACCGTTTTTACCCAAGAAAGCAATTTTTATACTGCCGCAAGCTACAACAATATTACGCTGGTAACGGATAAAACGACTGCTTTTACTATAAATTTAACAGAAAAATCGCTGGAACTGCCTACGGTGGCGATAAAAGCGCAAAACAGTAGTCTTGCCATTAATGTATTAGATGCACAAGTATCTTCTACCTTATCGTCTAAAACGATTCAGGAAATTCCTTTTGAAGGGCGCGATATCAACAAAGTCTTGTATCGGCTGCCCAATATTTCGCAGGCTACGGGCTTTTTCCCCGAAGCTCCGTCCATTGCCATCAACGGTGCCAACGCGCTTTATACCAATTATCTCATTGACGGCTTGGACAATAATGAAAACTTTTTGGGTGGAATGCGTTTCAATTTGCCTTTGGGAATGGTGCAAAATGTAGAAGTACTTAGCAATAATTTTACTGTCGAATACGGACTTACTGCCAACGGTATCATCAATTTGCGCACGCGCTCCGGCACCAACGAAACTGCGGGCGAAGTGTATTATACTTTGCGTCCGGGCAAGCTCACAGATGCTGCTTCATCTTACGCCCAGCGCGACTTGTCGGGGAATTTGGTGAAAGATGGTTTTCAACGGCATCAGTTAGGTTGTGGCGTAGGCGGTGCCTTGAAAAAAGACCGTACTTTTTACTATGTAAATGTAGAATACACCCGCGATGTGAAAGACAATTTGCTGCAAGTGCCACAGCTAAATATTTATGAAACCGTGCAAGGGGAAAATGAATTTTTATACCTTTCGGCAAAAATAGACCAGCATTGGAACAGCAAATGGCAAACGAGTTTTAAAGTACACAAGGGTAAGGTAGCCATAGAACGACAAGGTGGCGGCTTAGACGGTGGCATCAGTTTTCCTTCGGCGGCGAATACACAGTATAGAGATGCTTTTTCCATAAGTGCGAAAAATACTTACCTCAGCAAAAAATGGAAGGCGGAAACCAACTACCAATTCGGCCATTTTGCATGGAACTATGCCGAAGCAACATTTCCACAAAACCCTTCCGTAACGGTTTTAGACAGTATTGGCAATACGATTGCATTTGTAGGACATCCGGGTTATGTGTTCGACGAAGCGGAAAATACGCATTTGTTAGAACAAAAATTTACTTTTTATCATCAAAAACACCGTTTTAAAGCAGGAATTTCTTTGCGTAAAAGCGACTTTTCTTTGTTTGGTGGCGGAAACCCAAAGGGAAATTATGTAGTACAACTGTCGCACAACCAACAGGAAACGCTAATACAATCGGGAATTGGCGGTAACTTGAATGTAAACGACCTTCCTACGGACGTGCAAGTGCTGCAATACACTGTAGAGTTGCGCCCGCAGGCGTTTCAACAATCACAACAAATCATGAGCATTTTTGCCGAAGATAATTATCAAATTTCCCGAAAACTTAGTACCAATATCGGCTTGCGCTACGACTACGACAATTTGTCGAAAGGTGGCGGCACACGCGGCGATTTCAATAATATTGCTCCGCGTTTGAGTTTGAATTTTCAATTAAATAAAAACACCGCTTTGCGCGCAGGCTACGGCATTTATTACGACAAAATTTTGTATGCCGTTTACAGCGATGCCCTTCAGTTTGGCAATAATTCCGCCGATTTTATCGCACAACTCAATTATTTTGTATCGCAAGGAATATTGCCCGAAAATACCAATATCGACAATATTATCAACGAAGGAAACTTGGTGGCATACGACAATAATGTCGCGTATCTGCAAGGTGTACAAGCGAGCGAATTGCAAAACCAACGCGCCCAGATTTTCAGTAACGAATGGCGTATTTTAAATCCCAATGGCTATCAAAATCCGTATGCACACCAGTTTATGTTGGGTTTGCAGCGAAAAACGAGCGACAAAACAATGTTTTATATCGATTTAATTCACAACCGCTCTTACAATTTATTTCGTTTGCGCGACCTCAACGCGCCGGCGGCTTATCCTATTGCTGCCGATAATGTGGTAGTGCGCAGTCTTGCCGAAGCTGACGCAACACGTCCTGTGGCTATTTTGCAAGATGAAAATGGCTACTACGCTTGGGTAAATGGCGATACTTTGCGCGGAATTGCCCGCAATGTAATAATGTCCGAAACCGCAGGACGCGCCAATTATTATGCTGCAAATTTCACTTTTACCAAAGAAAAAGCGGAAGATTTGTATGCTTTTCGCTTTATTTATACGCTTTCATATTTGGAAAACAATACCGAAGACATCAATTTTCGTGCGATGGATGCCAATAATTATGACAATGAATGGGGACCTTCTATTAATGACCGCACGCACATAATCAATGCCTTGTTTAATTATTATCCGGCGAAAAATTGGGTGTTTAATGTGGCGGCACTATTGCAAAGCGGGCAACCTATCAATCGTATTCCCGATGCAGCTTTGTATGGCACTACTGACTTGAATGGTGACGGGCGTTCGTTTGGCGATGCGTATGTAGGCAACAGCGACCGCTCGCCGGGTGAAAGTCGCAACAACGACCGTTTGCCTTGGTCGAATACGTTTGATGTGGGCATTAGTTACCAAATTTCTTTTGCACAAAAAAAAGAATTGCAGCTAAACATGAATGTGTTTAATGTGCTTAACGCCGAAAACCTGAGCGGATACAGCAACAATGCTACGCAGAGTAACCAGATACAAGTCGGAGCGAAAAGTTCGGGCATAATAGTGCGCAAAAATGCCGCGCCGCCGCGCCAGTTTCAGTTTGGTATGCAAGTAAATTTTTGATATGGAAAAAGAAAAAGATTTCAAGCATTTAGAATCTTTGTATTGGGTTTTTACGCAAGTGTGCAACGACCAGTGCAGCCATTGCTACAATTTTTCGGGACCGCAAGGGAAAAGAATTTCGGTGGAGGAATGTTTGCAAATAATAGCGAATTTGCCGGAGAAAATAGACCGCATCATTTTGTCGGGAGGAGAGCCTTTGGCGGAAAAAGAAAAATTGTATCGGATTTTGGAAGTGTTGCAGGAAAAATATGGCAACGACACGCAAATAATGTTGCAAACCAATGGCGATTTGCTGACGGCTGAAATTTTGGATAAACTTATTGAAAAAGGGGTAAGTCGTTTTGATATTTCGAGCATTGACGCGTACCACAAAGCAGGCGGAAATCATTTGATGCAGTTGGCGGAGCTTTTTGCTTCGCGCGCTGTGAACGGCGATGAAAAAGATGCTTTGATAGAAAAAACGCACTATTTGCACGAAAAACCTTTGAGTTGGGGTTATTGGGGTGCAACGCAAGATATGTGGCTGGGCGGAAACTGGGCGCGCGGAAGGGCGTATGCCAATCAGTTGTGGAAAAAAGACCCCGAGCACAATTTTTGCAGCATTTTGTCCGGCGCGATAGGTTTTTTGCAAGGAACGGAAACCGTGCCGCAAGAAATTTCCATTCAACTTTGGGCAATAAATCCTTGTTGTCCGGGTACTTTGCGCGCTTTGGGCGATGCGCGAACCCAAAAGGTGTCAGAGGTGTTGGCAGAAGCGGCGAAAAATCCGGTGTATCAAATGTTGGACAAAGGCAATCCTTATCGCATGGGCGAACACTTAGGCGTTAGCGAAGCCTACGCTCGCAGCCGTTGCAATGCGTTGCAAAATGTGTGCAGGTGGTGCGATGAGTTTTTTAGGGAATTTTTTGTGGGAGAGGAGGAAGGAAAGTAATTTGGAGTTTGTAGTTAGGTAAAATAAGGAATCTTTTAGTCTTAAATTTCTAAGTAATCATATTGTATTACAATAATGAGTCAATCACTTTAATAGCACAAAGTCACACAAAATTTGGCACAGTATCACACGAAAAATGATAGCAGTTATTCTTTTGTTAGTACTCTTTCTCTGTATTTATATCTTCTCGATTTTCTTTCAAGTTTTGTTAAATCTTTTTTTATGAGTCCTTTGGGTTTAAAATCTGTGGAGAGTAGTGTTAAATTCAAAGAGTCCCGATTCATTGAATTAATCTTGAAAACCACCATGTTATTCTCCATAACTTCATAATCCATCAGCACTATTTTATAATCAAAATCGCTTGCATAATCAATTGTATAACTATCATATCCTACAAAAGATAAATTCAGTTGATTGTCATTTTCGCTATTTTCAATGAGTGCCTGCCCATGTTCATTCGTTGTTGTTCCAAATAAAAAATGGTCAGTGTAATCGGTTAAGATTAGACTTACTCCCATAATCGGTTTGTCATTAGCGTCCACTACTGTAATTTGAGATAAATTATTTGCTTTTTTTGTCTTTGCGGAATGGGAGTTATGTCCTTTGTAAGCATCGGTCTCAATCAATAAAAAATTGTCAATAATGTTATATTTCCCATTTCCAGATAAATCGGTGTACAATCCTCCATTGTTACTTATGATAAAATTGGCAGTACCCTTATTAAATTCTATGTAATCAGTATTGTCAAGGTATTTTCCTGCTAATTCTTGGCTGAATGTGTAATTCAAACAAGTTAAAAAACTTACTAAAAGAATTATTGCTTTTTTCATTGTTTTAATTGTTGTTAATTGAATTGGCTTCGCAAAATACACTACAAAAAAAGAAAGTTTCGACAAAGCTACACGAAAGTACTCTAAAGATAATAAAATGTATATAACTTTTACTATATCTCTGCAAAATAAGTTATAGGTACAACACTTTATTCTCTATTTTCAATTCCCGTTACGGTCATTAACAAGAAATCTAATACTAAAATCGAATAGCTATTGCGTATTAGAAAAGGTAAAAATCTTTTTTCGTAGTATAGCAGTTTTGGGGCGTTAAAAATTTTTGAAGCCTTGGAAAAAATTTAGCCAAAGAACTGCGGTTTTGCCCTGCAAGGGCAAAAATACCTTGAAAAAAGTGTCGTTTCTTTTGCTTCGTTTTCTTTGGACAAGCAAAGAAAATGAAGAAGCCCTAAGTATAGTTTTGTCCCCAAACTTACAGGGCAGATACTTACACTTAATAATACTTAAACCAATACGCAACTTTCATACGGTTTTGGTATAAACTTTTATTGTAATCCAAATTCTCAGTGATTCAGCAATATAACACAAAGTCACACAAAGTTGAAGCACAAAGTCACGCAAATTTTGGAAAATCTTACATCGTGAAACTTGGTGTAAACTTGGTGAAACTTCGTGTAGCAGTTGGTAGCACAAAGTTATGCAAAGACTTTTGTTAAGGTAATAATACCAATTAGCAGAATTAAACCAAGCGAAATGGTTTTGAATTTGTTTTGGGGAATGTATTGCAGTATTTTTTTGCCAATAGCTGTGCCTACAAAACCGATTACAAACAAAAAAGGTACATAAATCAAATCGTGCTGATGAATGAAGCCATTGAAGAAATAGACAAAAGTTCTCGAAAAATCAATCATAAAATCAATGAAAGCAGAAGTGGCAATAAACGCACTTTTTTCTAAATTGAAAGCCGCCATCGTCAGTCCGCGAATAGCTCCGCCTGTACCCAAAAGTCCTGCCGAAAAACCCGACAAAGCTCCACCGATTACGGCATTTTTGCGATTGGGCGGGATAATTAAATCTTTTTTTAACAGAAAAATAAGACTTAGCACAATCAAAAACACGCCAAGCGCAATTTCTAAATACAGATTGTTCACATACTTTGTCAGCAAGCCACCAATAATGACAAACAAAACCGAAGGAATACCAATGTTGATTAAAAGCGTTTTGTCGAGTCCTTGTTTGAACAAAAATATTTTGCTGATATTGCTCGAAAGATGATAAATGGCGGTTAATCCCAAAACGGACTGAAAGTCGAAGTAAAAATTGGCGATGGGAACAAAAAATACAGACGAGCCAAAGCCGCCGATAGTACCTAAAATTTCGGCAACTAAGGAAAGTAATAAGAAAATATAGCTGATATTGTTCATTATTAGTTGTTCATTGGACAAAATAACTACAAATCTTCAACTTTTTCCAATAACCAATCTGCATTCGATACATCTTCCGACTCCAGCAAATGTTGTAGTTTTTGTTTTTCTTGTACAAAATTTGCAGTAGAAACAAATGCTTTTTCCAACTTTAGCTTATAGGCTTGTTGGGCAAATTTTACCAAATTGTAATGCCGCTGGTATTTGGGTTGGGAAATAAGATGATTGCGGGTAAGATATTTTTTAAACGACTCGAACAGCGCGAAAAGTGCATCGGACTCGTTGAGGTCGTAGTAGATGCGCAGCAACAATGCCTTCGCGCCCAAATTATAGCGAATGTCCGTAAATTCCACGTTTACCAAATGCTGCAAGGCTTCATCGTAGTTGCGGATGCTGTAATAATACGAAGCGATATTAAAATCGTAGGCATTGGCGGCACTGTCGGCAGTCAAAAAAGCTAATTGCGATTCGATAAACTGTTTTGTCCAAACAAACTCCTTGAGGCGCAGCCCCACCGCCACAATATTTTTGTACTGCCACTCCGAAAGTTGCTGATTTTCGTACAACAAACCATTGGCAAGCAACTGCTGATAAATAATGAACAACTCCTGCAAAAAAGCCGAATCGCCCTTGTTCACTTGCTTAATGCAATAGTTTTGGGCAAAAACAAAAATGCTGCGTTGCTCGTCTTCTTTAAAACAAGTGATATGCTTTTCAATGAGTTGTTTTAGTTCAAAAAAGTAATTTTTTTCCTGAAACCAAAGCAACTGATACACCTTAAAATAAACCATAATTGCCGGATAATCCTTAAATTGAGCATAATTTTTGGTGAGATAATCAATTATTTCGGGAATAAAATCTAAGCGATAATCGGTTTTTAGCACCTGAATACGCGCCAACATTTCACAGGCATCTTTTAGTTTTTCCGAAAAATAATAAATATCCAAGTTGTCCGATTTTAGTTGAATATTATCGTCTATTTCGTGCTTGTAGCGTTGGTTGTAAAAGTCGGTGGCTTCTTTGGCAAACAAAAAACGCGCATAATAGTGCTCATTGTCGGTAAAAGTGTCGTTTTCCAAAAAAAGTGTCGCTTTCTGTTGTATTTTGCTGTACTGCTTGTACAAAGATTTTTGGCGCAGATAGCGCATCAGAAAAATATTTTGCAGAAAATGCTCTTCTTCAAATTCGACATAAGTAAAATAGCGTTCCAATAATTGCAAAGTGTAGGAAAAAACATAATCCAATTTTTTCTGTGAAAACTTTTCTTTGGCAAACAACTTCGCAAACAGCGTTTTTCTATCCAACTGTTTTGCCGAAAAAGCAGGCGCAAATGGCGTTATTATCGCCACTAATTTTATTACATCGGCATGTTTATTAAAAAAAGACGATTGTACAAAAGCCGCAAACTGGCGCATTTCCTTTTTATCTAAGCTGCGCAATAGCTGAAAAAGAGTAGATTGTTGCATTTTTGAGCATTGTAGCACAAATTTAACACAAAATAGTTTTTATTATAAAGTATTTTTTAATTATTTTTTCGAGAAATATTTTTTATAAGTAATTGATAATTAATATTTTATTTTATTCTTTATTTTAAAAAAATCCGAGAAAAAGCAAAATTTGTATTTGAAAGCCTTTGGTATAGCTTTTTTATTTGTACTAAAATTTCAAAACAATTAAAAACATAGTTTATGAAAACGTATAAAAATTTCCTACTTAGCAGCGCGTTATGGCTTATTTTTTCGGTGTTGTCGCCCAATTTATTGGCACAATGCGAAAGTACTCCCGGCTTTTTTGCCAATGATACCCTTACTTTTTACAACGAATTGGGTTTAGGTGAACTAAGTTTTTCGGTAGCTACTACCGGCGCGTATGTAGCAGAAGGCGATATAATGATTTATAATATGTATTTGTACGACCCCAACTCGCCAGTTGCGGCGGCACAACAATTTCCCGGACTTTGGGTGGCTTCCAGCAACGATGGAAATTTCACGTATTTGAATAATCTGGCGGATTGCATAGCTAAAAACTACAATATTTTTGCCGTAGTGGGTCCCGACAACGGACAGGCAAGTCCTATTTCGGGAGATCCTTGTACGATTACCTCAAGCAATTATCTGAAAGTTGGCGTAGTACCTACGGAATCGTTTTCTGTGGAGCATTTTTTAGTTGTAAATTGTGATAACGGCTCGCCCGATGCTTCTGTGAAAATATATGTGCGCCCCAATTGTGCGGGTGTTGCCGGACTTTTGGGCTATACTTATGTGGACAATCTGAACGACCCTACGAATGAAGTGTATTTGGAAGTAGATGCTTATGGCAATGCCGAAATTACCTTTGATAATATTGAAAATGCCGGACAGTACAGCTACAGTTATACCTTTACCGACCTTAGTACGGGCGAAGTGCATACCGTTGAGGCGATGAATCAGCCGTTTGATTGTCCTTTGGAAGCCAGTGTTTATATTGACAATCCTAATCCCGAATACATTTGTGCCATTGGTGCTACGGTAAATATTTACGCCCACGCGTATCAAAATGGGCAAAATCCGCCTACGCAACCAGCTTATGTTTGGTCGCCTAATATTTATTTGCAAACTATTTTGGAACCCAATGCAATAGTAGTTTCGCCAACTGAAACAACGACTTATACGGTAACGGTGTATTTTCCGGACGGAGGTACGGCACAAGAAAGTATTACGGTTGAGTATGTAGATGACTATCCAGAGCTTTATGTGGATTTGGTGGACGTAAATCTATGCGACCAATCGGCAGAATTGGCACTAACTTGGTCGTTGCTGCCTTTAGATTATTTTTATTGGGTAGATGCCAATACCGGAACGCATTTTGGTACAAACCAATATACTGTATCCATTGAAAACACTTATGGTACTTATTATGTAGAAGGAATTACCTTCGGTGGAGGTTGTTTTGCTATAAGTAATCAGGTAACTGTTGATTTGGAATCTTCGCCTACCATTTATATCAATGGAAATGTTCCTATAACGATTATAGAAGGCGAATGTACTTATTTGCAAACTAATATTTTCCCCACTTTAGATGATTTTACCTATAGTTGGAGTGGAGGAGACGGAGCCGAAAGCCTAAGCGAAAATGGTGGTTTGGTTTGTCCTGATGTAACGACTACTTATGCCATAACGGTTACAGATAATTTTACTTCGTGCACTTATACACAAGATTATACGGTTACGGTAGAGCCTTATGTGCCACAAGAAGTGGTTATTAATACATTTAATAGCGCAATTTGTGGTGATACTGAGGCACATATTTATGCCAGTGATAATTATGTTTCGTATCAATGGTGGATGAGTGAAGAGAATCAGCCTTTTAGTGAAGATACTTATACTTTGTTGGAAGGAGAGAACGATGCACATATTTATCCAAATCAAGCAGGCTTTTATGTAGTAGCAGCCACTGATGCCGCAGGGAATGTAGAATATAGTAGTCCTAAACAAATATATTTTATAGAAACACCCGGATTTAGTATTAATGCACCCGATACCATATTCGTTTGCGGCGGTAATTATCCGTCAGTATCATTTAATATTTCTTACCCAAGTGGAGCGACTTATTGGTCATTTTTTGATGTAAATACGCCAGAAGGCATAATTATAGAATGTAATATTACAGGATTTACTGTAAATTCTTTGGGAATGTATGTAGCAGAAATGGTTTATACGGTACAAGAAGCTCCTTCCGGAAGCGTTTGCTCCGTTTCCGATACGCTGTGGGTGTTGGAAGATTGTGGATTGGAAATTTTTCCCGGCGATACGAACAATGATGGTGTAGCCAACAACAAAGATTTGCTGAATATAGGCGTAGCTTACGGAAAATCCGGCAGTCCGCGCAACGAAACTTCAATTGCTTGGGAAGCGGCTATTTGTGCCGATTGGGAAGATAGTTTTGCCGCCGGACTCAATTATAACTTTGCCGACTGCAATGGCGACGGAACGATAAATGCCCAAGACACTTTGGCAATTATTGCAAACTACCAAGCGGTACACAACAAAACAGATGAAAGTAATGCGGACGCACCACCTTTGTACTTGCAGTTGCCGAGCGTATTGTTTTCCGGAGAAACTTTAGATGCACCAATAATTATGGGAAATTCTTTTTCGCCCGTAAACGATGTCTATGGTGTGGCATTTACCATTAACTATCCGGCAGATTTTCTCATTCCCAATTCCGAAACGGTATTGTACGACCCTTGTTGGCTTAGTTTGGAAGAAAATGATTTGCTAACGCTAACGGTAGTGCGGGCAGATGAAGGAAAAATTGACATTGCTATTACCAGAATTGACGGCAATCCGATAAGTGGTTATGGCACTATCGCGCGCCTTGTAGGTATTTTGGACGATATAGAAGGCAAAGATGAAATGACGAACAAAAATATTGAAGTGTTTATAAGTGATGTATATGCCATTACGCACGAAGAGCAACCTATTGAATTAGACGCACAAAGCAGTAGCAGCGAATTGGTTTTGGGCATAGAAGATGACTATACATTGAACTATGAGATTTCTCTTTATCCAAATCCGGCAAGCGACAAATTGCAACTTAGTGCAATGGAAGGTATTTATGTAGTAGAAATAGTAGATGCCAAAGGTTTGTTGCGAAGTGCTACGAAATTACGCGGCACAACAGTTAGTATTGACATTGAAGATTTGGAGGCGGGTATTTATTTTGTGGCACTACACAGTTCGCAAGGAATAATTTATAAAAGATTTGTTAAGATGTAAAAATGTAATAAATATTTAAGTGTGAAAGAGGCTGTTTTTGCGGGCAGCCTCTTTTTTGTATAATACCAAAATTGCAGGGAAATTGCGTTTAGGTATTATTAAGTGTAAATATTCGCCCCGCAACTTTGGACTTCTTCATTTTCTTTGCTTGTCCAAAGAAAACGAAGCAAAAGAAAGGACACTTTTTTCAAGGTATTTTTGCCCTGTTCGGGCAAAACCGCAGCTTTTTGGCTAAATTTTTTCCAGGGCTTCAAAAATTTTTAACACCAAAAAACTGCTATACGGCGAAAAAAGATTTTTTATCCCTTTTGTTTATACGAAATTTGCAGGAAAATTGCGTAAATGATGATGATTTTCCCTTTTCTAATACGCAATGATTATTTTATTTTGGTATGATAAGCGAATTGCTTAGGGTTTTATTTCAATTTTTGCCCCAATTTTTACAGCATAATATAATTCGTCCATTTCTTGGTCTGTAAGTGCAATACAACCCGAAGTCCAGTCAAACCAACGATGAAATTTGCCGATAAAACCCAAACCATTGCTAATGCCGTGTATTTTAATGGCACCGCCGGCGGGTTTGCCTATTTTTTTTGCGTGAGCAATATCTGCTTTGTTGGGATAAGAAATGCCCAAATTTTTATGACAAGTGCTGTGAGGATTTTTATCGTAGATAGTATAAGTGCCTTCCGGTGTTTTGTTGTCGCCTTCGTATTCTTTATGTCCAGCAGGTGCAGCCCCGAGCGAAATGGTGTAAGTTTTCAATAACTGATTGCCTGCGTAAGCCAATAATTTTCTTTTAGACTTAAAAACCACAATGGTATCAATTTTTTTGTCCGCAGGTAATTTTTGTTCGGGATAAAAATAATAAAGCGTCAATCCGATTATTGAAACAATAGTGGTCCAAAATACAATTCGTGTGGTAGTACGCATTGTTTTAGAGCGATGTTATTTTTTTTCTCCAAATGTAAAATTCAACAACAATTATCCAAGTCAAGGCACAATCGAGCATCAAGTTTGTGCCCTCCCAAGCAGAATTTGGAATTGGAGGGGCAACTAAAAACTGATTATAGTAAACAAACGGAAATCCAATTGCTAAAGTGAAATCGGGTTGTCTGTGTATTGGCGAGTTTAGTTGTAGCAAAACAGTAATGAAGGATACCGAAAAAAATATTAAAATTGATAATAGCGTTCCCTTGAACAGTCTTTTTGCTAAATTCATTTCAGGCTAAAATTTTATTAAATTTGTTTGCGCAGTAAGCACGATTATACATCATTTTGCTTCAAATATTTGCTTGGTACATTGTCTGTAAGCCACACGCCATTGTCAGCAATATAAAATTCAAACTTGTCCTCATACATTTGTCCGGCAAGTACTGTAAACACGAAGGGTTTTCCGTGTCGTTGCCCAACAGCAATAGCCGTTTGGATGTCGCTACTCAAATGGACGTGCTGCCTGTTTTGTTTTGAAAGCCCTGTTGCTAAAATTGACTGAACGGATTTTTCGCCTGTGCCGTGGTACAATATGGCTGGTGGTTTTTGGTTGCTGTAGCCCAATTCCACATTTATAGAATGACCTTGGCTTGCTCTAATCTTGTCGAGCGTATCGTTAAAGGCAAATCGCTTTTTTGTGTTGGTGGCGACAATATGATGTAGTATTTCTTTGTCAAACATTATTCCGTAATTGTTTGCTTTCTCCAACAAATCTTCAACATCTGCCCAACCGTTTTGGTCAAGCTGAATGTCAATGGTTTCCGGTTTATGTCGTAGTGCCAAGCTCAAAAACTTGCTTATATGTGTAAGTTGTTTGTCGTTCATGGTGTTTTGTTAAGGTTTCGGTATTTAGCTATATTTTTTCCAATTAGGATTTCTTTCAAAATTCTTTTTAGTTGGTTGTTTGGTATAAATATGGTACATCTATCCGAACTTCTTTGCGCCAAACTTTCCCATATTTTTTATCCATCAAGTCAAAAATTTGCTGATTGTATAGTTTAATACACTCATCTGTGGGCGGTGTGCAACCAAAGTCGTAATATTTAATTTTATATTTTTGTTGAAATGTATAATCAGCTGACGAATTAGTAACTGGCGCAATGGAACCAATTAGAAGCAACTTAGCTTTTCCCCTTTTCCAGTCTGCCGCCGCTTTTGCTTCGTTATATTCACAAGTTGCTTCTATAGTTAGCGTTGTTTCTGTCACTCCTTCATTGGTTTTTATTTCAAAAGTTTTATTCGGGTATCCCAAAGCAGTAACTTCTAAGGTATAAATCTTGTTTGGCTCCAAGTTTTCAAATTTGAAAAATCCCACGCTATCGACCATTTCTAAACCCAAAGTTTCTCCTTTAATCCGTATATAAACGTCTGCTATTGGTTTCAATTCAGTAATTGAACTTTTCACCCACCCACTTATTGCCGATTGCCCAAAAGATAATTGACAAATTAAGACTAAACTTAGTTTGCATAAAATTGCGGATATTTTGGTAAATGTTTTCAATGTTTTGGATGTTGATAAAATAGGGAGATTCTTTGGTAAATTATTGAAAAGGATATTTCATTTTCTTTTTGTTACACTAAGTTTCGCTAAGTATTTCACTAAGTTACACAAAGTAATTTAAGTATTTAAGAAAAATTCAGTATAAATTATTGCTATTCTTTCGAAAACTACCCAAATCAATACTTCGTTTCTTTTGATAGTGGCTTAAGGTTTACAAAAATCCATGTGATGGATTAAGATTTTTTATAAAACCATTCTATCGCAAAACAAAATACAATAATTCCTATAGAAACTAATATGCCGACTAAATTGGATTGATACTGTTGGCTTATGAGTATAAACAAGGCAATAATACATAAAATAAACCCCAAAAGCGGAATAATTTTATTAGCATTTACTTCTTTGGAAAGTTTGAATGCCACAAAATTTACAATACCAAAAATAAGTAAAAAGCCGATGCTTCCTGCAATAGAAATATTTTCGAGTTTTAGAATATTCACCAACACCAAAGTTGCTACGGCAGTAATCATCAGTCCAATAGGTTGGTTCCAAAGTTGTGCCAAAAAGTGATGCGGTAGTTCGTCATCTTGGGCAATTTCAAAGTTTACGCGACTGCCTCCATACAGCGTAGCATTAATGGCAGAAAAAGTAGAAATAAGTGCAGCAATCGTAATAATGGTAAAGCCCATTTGTCCGAGCATCGGTTTGGCAGCTTGGGCAAGTACATAATCTTGGGCGGAGGCAATTTCCGAAAAAGGCAAAGAGCCAACAGTAACGATAGCGATAATGATGTAAAGAAAAATGACAAACCCAACCGAATAATAATAAGCGCGCGGAATATTTTTTTGTGGATTTGCAATATCCGGCGCGGCATTGGCAATAAGCTCGAAGCCTTCGTAAGCTACAAAAATGACCATACCTCCGGCAAATAATTTTATAGGATTTTCCCAGTGCGCTATCGAAAGTTGTGCTACATTGGGATTTCCCATCAAGCCATACGCGCCAATAGCAATAAATGCCAGCAGTATCACCAATTTTATAATAACGGCATACGATTCTATTTTTCCCACTACAGCAATGCTGTAATAATTGATAGCCGTAGCCAAAATAATAATGCCACTGGCGTAAATATGAAAATCAATCGTTTTGTTGGCGGTAATAGTAAACAAATTAGGCGCATAAGAGCCAAAAGCCGAAGCATACAGCGAGAGCATAATTATATAACTCAACCAAAGCAAATTGTTCATAGCACCACTGAAAACAGAAATACCAAATCCTTGATTGATAAACTTTACCGTTCCGCCTCTGTCGGGATATGTTTGCGATAGTTTTACATAACTATACGAAGTGAGTAAAGCCAATGTTCCGGCGAATAAAAATGCTATGGGCGTACCTCCTTTGGCTAAAGATGCAGCAAGACCAAGTACAGCAAAAATGCCACCACCTACCATACCGCCAATGCCAATGGAAATAGCTTCTTTGAGCCCTATCTGTTTTTTCATTTTCCTTTGATAACTATGGTTTTAGCAAATTAAGTACCTTCCCCAAAAAAATTGAGTATTGGCTTCGATAATTTGCTAAGGAGTATTAATAATGTTTATACCGGCTTGTTAAATTATACTAAAATCGAATAGCTATTGTGTATTAAAAAGGGAAAAATCTTTTTTCGTAGTATAGCAGTTTTGGGGCGTTAAAAATTTTTGAAGCCTTGGAAAAAATTTAGCCAAAGAACTGCGGTTTTGCCCTGCAAGGGCAAAAATACCTTGAAAAAAGTGTCGTTTCTTTTGTTTCGTTTTCTTTGGACAAGCAAAGAAAATGAAGAAGTCCCCAAGCATAGTCTTGCCCTCAAAGTTTCGGAGCAGATACTTACCCTTAATAATTTCTAAACCAATACGCAACTTTCATCCTATTTTGGTATTACATTGTGTGACAATAATATCACAATGTTACACAAAGTTCTGCACAAAGAATAATGTAGTGTATTTTTATTACTAAGCGCAAAGCAAATTTTACAAAGGAGAAAAGCCGTTTTTATACTTCTTTTGTCAATTTATCCAATATATCAAAATGATGTTTTTTGCTTCTTAATTCAATTTTTAGTTTATTATTATGGAGGGTAATTTCGTATATTTCTCCTGAGGCAAATAGACTTTTTAGTATTTCGGTTAGTGTAAAAACCAAAGGCGGCAAATGGTCGTCTATTCTAATTACATATCTGTTGGGAATTTCTAAATTTTTCCAATTTTCAAAAAGCAATAATTTGATATAATCGGTCATAGATTTCCGTTTTATTTTAAACGCTACATTATTTGTTTCATCTCGCTCGGTTTCCCACTTTGCCAGTACCAGCATACTTTGGTATTCCGATGACAAGAACAAATTTCCTGTTGATGTAAAAGTGGCTTTTTTGTACATTATGTCCCAATTTTTGGGTGTATCAATTTTTCCATAAATCAGATACGACCAAGCATTGTATTTTCCGCTTACGGTTCCGTTTTTACGAATAATGTATTGTTCAAATTCGGCACAAAACGCTTCATTTGCTTTGTAAAAAGGCGAGGAAATTTCGTTGGGAGCAGCATTCGATTTTATTTCCATAATAGTTTTTACAAAAGTATTGCCGTTTATTCCAAAGATTTTTCACTTGCTCCTTGCCGCTACTTTTTCTATATAAGCAAAGGCATCAGGCACTTTGCAGGCCGTTTCGCCCATGTTCACTTTCACTTTGCCTATTTGCTGGGCTATGCTGCGCGCTTTGTCGTAAAACTGTGGCAACATTCCTCCGGCAGCTATCAAAAATCCGTTCATGGTGTAACGTACACGGTTGGGGGCTTGGTGAATGTTTTGGGCTATATCGTCAAGCAGTTCGTTCACTTTTTCATCGGTAAAATGTTCGGTGCGTATGTTTTTGGTGAGTCGATGAGACAAAGAAGCCCAAGCGGCGGAAGCTAAGTTTTCGGGTGCCGATTTTTGCATCCAAGTATATGTAAGCGTATCGGCAAACGGGCTTTCTGCCAACACATGGCTCACACAATGTTCGCTGAGCATATACCAATACGCCTTGTCGCCCCAATCTTGTAGCATTGCCTGGTCGAATTGCTGCGGGTTGGCAATAAGTCCTGCCAAATACATCGCATCGGTGTTGTCTGTTGCGTAGAGTTGCAGGGCTAAGGCTTGGTTTTGCTTTATTTTTGCCGCCAATTTATTGATAAAAACATATTTCGCGCCAAAAAAGGGTTCTCTTACACCGTGTTTGACGAGTACTTTTTTGGTTTGCTCGCTGCCGTTTTCGGCTAAAAGCGTCATCACTTCATCGAAGGTCATGGGTTTAGTATTTTATTTCACACAATTCAACTCATACAAGTCATTTTTGTCTTGGTAGCCCAGTTCCATTGCTTTTTTCCAATCGGCACAGGCGGCTTCCAACTGCTCGGTTTCATTGAGCAAAAGCCCACGGTTGTAGTAATGAATACCATTTTCAGGGTCGAAGACAACGGCTTTATTGAAATCTTCTAAGGCTTTTTTCTGCTCGCCTGTTTTGTAATAAGCCAATCCGCGATTGCCATAGGCTTTGCCATAGTCGGGATTTAGTTCTATCGCTTTGCTAAGATGGACAATACCGTCATTGAGCTTTCCGGTTCTGCACAAATTTGTACCGTAATAATATTGGGCATCGGCGTTGTTGGAGTCGTGCTGAAGCAGTTTTTCCAGCATCGGCAGCGTTTCTTCTACTTTATTGGCTTCGCCCAATTTTTGTACTTCGGCAATTATATCTTCCGAAGACTGGCTGCCGGACTGACAACTGGTAAGTAGATTAATTACGCTAAAGCATAGCAGTAAAAAAAAACTTTTCGTTTTCATAAAGGACAAATATTACAAGTTTTCCAATAAATAATCGGTCATTAGTTGGTACAAATGCAAGCGTGTATTGCCGCCGTAAATGCCGTGATTTTTGTTGGGATAAATCATCAAATCGAATTGTTTTCCGGCTTTTTGCAAGGCAGCAACCAGTTCTACACTGTTTTGAAAATGCACATTGTCGTCTGCCGTGCCGTGTACCAAAAGGTAATTTCCTTTCAAGCCATCTACATGCGAAATGGGTGAGTTTTCATCGTAGCCACTATTTTCCTGCGGAGTTTGCATGTAGCGTTCGGTGTAAATGGAGTCGTAGAATTTCCAGTTGCTTACCGGCGCAACGGCAATACCCGTTTTGAATACACCTTTGCCTTTGAACATACACAAGCTGGAAAGGTAGCCGCCGTAGCTCCAGCCCCAGATGCCTATGCGCGAACCGTCAATGTACGCGCGGCGAGATAATTGTTTGGCTGCGGCTATTTGGTCTTCGGCTTCTATTTTTCCTAATTCTTTATAGGTCATTTTTTTAAATTTCGCGCCTCTTGCACCCGTACCATGGTTATCTACCGATACAATAATGTAGCCTTTTTGCGCCAGCATTTGATACCACATATCATTAAAAGGATCCCACGTATTTTCAACAGTTTGGCTGCTGGGACCACCATAGACAAACATCAGCACGGGATATTTTTTATTTGCATCAAAATTGGCGGGTTTTATCATCCAAGCATTGAGGTCTTCGCCATTAGGGCTGGGCAAGGTAAAAAACTCTTTTTTACCCAAATCATATTCGCCTAACTTTTCTGCTAAGGCGGCATTGTCCACCATCACGCGCAATTCTTTTCCTTCCATATTGTACAGTGCCACTTTGGGCGGCTGGTTGGCTTCTTGGTGCGTATTGATGTAGTATTTCATGCCTTTGCTAAATTGGGCTTCGTTGTAGCCTTCTTTGAGTGGCAACTGGCGGAGGGTATTTTTTTTGAGTTCGTAGGCATATACTTCACGATTGATAGGACTGGTGCGCGCCACTTGAAAGTAGAGGGTATTGTTGTCGTCCACGCCATAAAATTTGGTTACTTCCCAGTTGCCGCGTGTAATTTGGTTTTCGTCTTTGCCGTCCATATTGTAGGTGTAAAGATGATTGTAGCCGCTTTTGTCGCTGGTCCATACAAAGGTTTTGTTGTCGGGCAAGAAAGTGAGGTCGTCTGTAATGTCAATGTAGGTGTCGGAGGTTTCGTTTAAAATTACTTTGGCGTTGTTGTTGGCAGTGTTTATAAGATAAAGTTTGAGGTCGTTTTGGTGGCGATTGAGGGTAATCGCGGATAAAAATTCGGTAGTGTTAGTCCATTTCACGCGCGGAATGTATTCGTATTGCCCCAAATCAATTTTTTGGATTTGTTGCGTAGCAAGGTCGTAGAGGTGAAGAGTCACTTTGGCGTTTTCTTCGCCGGCTTTGGGGTATTTAAATTTTACCAACTCGGGATATACCTCGTTTTTGTATAGCTCCATCGTAAATTCTTTCACCTTGCTTTCGTCGAAGCGGTAGAAAGCGATTTTTGAACCATCGGGACTCCAGAAAAAAGCTTTGTCGAAGGCAAATTCTTCTTCGTAAACCCAATCGGTCGCACCATTTATTATTTCGTTTACTTTGCCGTCTTTGGTAATAGCATTTTCTTGTTGGGTGTTCAGGTCTTTTATATAAAGGTTGTTGTTGCGTACAAAAGCTACTTTGTCGCCTTGTGGCGAAAAGGTGGCGTAGCGTTGTTTTCCGCCATCGGATAGTGGCGTTATTTTGCCATCGGCGCGGTTGAAAATATAGTTGTTTTCTTGGGTAGAGTAGCGGTAAATTTGTTCTACATCGGTCGAAAATAGCACTTTATTTTCGTCATTGGAAAACTGGTAGCCGTTGATGTTTAGGTCTTTGAGTTGGTTGCTGCCCAGCAAGGTAGCCGTTTTTTCGCCCGACTCGTAGGCGTATTGATTGATTTCGCCATTTTCCAAAATGCTGTAATGCATGCCATCGTTCATAGAACTAAACGACTCCACATATTGCGGAAAAAAGGCATAGGTTTGCCAAATGTCTTCTAAACTAATTTGTTTTTTTTGTGCAAAAACCGAACTGGCGGATAGTACAATCCAAAGGATTAGGCTGATATACCTTTTCATATTTTGTGAGTTTTAATCTATTTTGTGTTAAATAATTTTATGGGTAAAGATACATAAACCTTGCTTATTGAGCGGAAAATTTGTGTATCATAAGGCTTAATTTGGAGATATAGTATATCTATTCCATTCTCTTGGATAGCAAAGTCAGGATATAAGGTGAAAGAAATGGCGTATTGTTTCCTTTGCCTAAAGTGTAGCTATAATTTATAGCTGATTTCTTTAGAAGGCGTTTTCACAGCATAGCAATATCTAGCCGGAATATTCATTCTCAAACTTCATTACCATTTCCACCATTTCGCTGGAGCCTATAAAAATAGGACTTGTTTGGTGCAAGTGTTCGGGTGAGAGTAGCAGAATGCGTTGCTTGCCGTTGGTAGCTTTGCCGCCGGCTTGTTCTACAAGGTATGCCATAGGGTTGCACTCATACATCAGGCGCAACTTGCCATTGGGTACGCCTTGCATTGCCGGATACATAAAAATTCCTCCTTTTATTAGGTTTCGATGAATATCGGCAACCATAGAGCCAATATAGCGCAGCGGAAAAGGCTTCTTGTTTTTTTCGGGAATATCGGCTTGGCAATAGCGAATGTACTGATTAACGCCTTCGGAAAACTTTAGGCGATAGCCTTGATTGATAGAATAAATATTGCCCTTGGATGGAATTTTTATATTGGGGTGCGACAAACAAAACTCGCCAATAGAAGGGTCTAAGGTGAAGCCGTTTACGCCATTGCCGGTGGTATAAACCATCATAGTGGACGAACCGTAAATAATATAGCCGCCCGCCACTTGGTTGATGCCCTTTTGCAAGAAATCTTCTTGTACACAATTGCGCGAGCGCGTAACACGCCTATAAATAGAAAAAATAGTGCCGATAGAAATGTTTACATCAATGTTGGACGAACCGTCTAAGGGGTCCATAATCACCACATATTCGGCATTGGCGTTGTGTTCGTCGGTGAAATAAATAAACTCTTCCAATTCTTCGGAGGCTACGCCGGAACACTGCCCACTATTACGCAGTGCATTTATCATCATATCATTGGAGAAAACATCTAATTTTTTTACCTCTTCGCCGTGTACATTCTGCGAGCCGTGTACACCCAGAATATCCGCCAGCCCAGCCTTGTTCACTTCGCGGTTAATTACCTTGGCAGCCAAGCCAATATCGCGCAGCAATGCCGAAAGGTCGCCGGAGGCAAAAGGGAAGTCGTTTTGGCGTTGTATAATAAATTCATCGAGTGTTATTATCCTTGTTTGCATATATTATAGGTCGAATTTACTATTCCGAAAAAAGAAAAGTTTTGTACTTTTATGCAAATCTTGTATTTTATATTGATTTAAGCAAATTAAATTTTATTCAAAGCTAAAAAGTGGTTTTAAAAAAAGAAATAAACATTAGAAAGGCGGTGCGCGAAGATGTGCCTGCGGCTTTGCGGCTGATTAAAGAACTGGCGGCATACGAAAAAGCTGCCGATGCTGTAAGCAACACCGAAGCGATGATGGTGGCAGATGGTTTTGGCGAAAAACCTGTTTTTGTGATGTGGGTTGCCGAAACCGGCGAGCAGCAAATTGTGGGAATTGCCTTATGCTATGCGGCGTACTCTACATGGAAAGGTAAAATGCTGTACTTAGATGATTTGGTAGTGCAGGAAAAATGGCGCGGCAACAGCATAGGCAAAAAGCTGATGGACGAGGTATTTGCCTATGCCAAAGCAGAAAACTGTAAATTGGTGAAGTGGCAGGTACTCGACTGGAACGAGCCTGCAATTAATTTTTACAAAAAATTGTCCCTTCCCCTCACTTTTGACGGAGAGTGGATTGATGTGAAATTGTATGGGAAGGATTATGGGTGAAAAAATGAAAAAAGTGGCTATCATAACACGCTTGAGGGTGTTTCATAAGTAATTTGGGTATATTTCAACGGCTTGCGAGCTTTGTGGCACGTGTTTATAACAAGTAGTATTATAGCCAAAACAAAATTTTTAATATAGATAAATAATGTTTGTTTAAATACTTATATAAAACAAAAACTGTAAATGAATGAGTATATTTTAAAAATATTTATTGTACAAACAAATCCCTATTATCAATATTCCTACGATTGGTATGAAAAATTAAATACAGGAGTAAAAGCTCATACCGTAGTATGTGTGTGCTTTTTTACTGTACATTCAAACCTTTAAGTTTTACATTGTTAATCATTGCATCGAGTGCATAAAGAATACAATCCTTGTCCTTATCCTTATCAGGAAACTTGGCAATATCGTTCAAACACCTAAGCATAGAAGGGTCTTTTAAAAGTATCCGCTTGTTTCACTCCTCCCAATAAATAACCAATGGTAAAACAGGTGAGCCTTTTTTAGCCACTTCTACGGAAGGTGTCATCTCGTCTCTTTTATACATGTTAATTATAAAAATATAATTAATATATTTGCAAATTACCGTTGACTAAGCTTTTTATCTAATGAGTAAGCGTGACAATAAATATATATGTTAACAAATAGCATATTTTTTTAAATTTTATATAAACCTTAAATCAGTAGTTTTATGTTTTTTTCTCATTAATGTCTATTTATACCAAAATCGAATAGCTATTGCGTATTAAAGAAGGGTAAAATCTTTTTTCGCCGTATAGCAGTTTTTGGGCGTTAAAAATTTTTGAAGCCTTGGAAAAAATTTAGCCAAAGAACTGCGGTTTTGCCCTGCAAGGGCAAAAATACCTTGAAAAAAGTGTCGTTTCTTTTGCTTCGTTTTCTTTGGACAAGCAAAAGAAAATGAAGAAGTCCCTAAGCATAGATTTGCCCCCAAAGTTTCGGAGCAGATACTTACGCTTAATAATACTTAAACCAATACGCAACTTTCATACAGTTTTGGTATTATACAAGCCTCAAAAGTTTACTTTCCATATTTTTCGAACAACTATAATGTAATAAAATATATAATTATAATTTAATTTTTTTCAAATAAGGCATAATTGAGCTAATTTTGAGAAAGTCATTCATCTCCAAAACAGAAAAGGCTACTCCGGAAGAGTAGCCTTCTTAATTCTATGAAAAACGCTTTATTCAATTCTTACACCGTTTTGGTAAACCACCACAAACGCATCTCTAAACCCACGATTTTGAACTTGTTGTTTTATATTTTCGGCAGTATCTCTGTTAGGATAATGCCCCAACAATAATTTATACACACCAGCATTGTTTTCCATTTCAATCTTACCCAAATCCTGTAAGGCAGCGTAGCGGCTGAGATTTGGCTTGCGGAAAGCTCCCAACTGTATGCGATATTCCACGCCTGCGCCTACGGGCAAACCGTAGTTGTCGTAGCTACTTGGCGTAGTCGGCTCGGTAGTATAGCTTGGCGGAGGCGCAGTAGTTGTAGTAGTAGGTGTTGTATAGTCGTAGGCATTTGTATTGCCGGTAGTGTTCGTGCTGGTAGGCGAGTTTAAGTACACATCTCGCCCGTAGCCCGTACCAAAATAGCGCGGTTCGCTGTAAACCGCATTGGCAGTATAACCAATCACTTTAAATTCGGTACGGCGATTTTCCTGATGTTTTTGTTCGTTACAAGGTATATTGTTGAAACATTCATTGGCAAGGCGTGTTTCGCCATAGCCTTTGGCAATAATTCTGTCGCGACTGATACCGCGAGAAACAATGTATTTAACAGCAGCATCGGCACGGCGTTGTGACAAGTCTTTGTTGTACGCATCGGAAGCGCGCGAGTCGGTGTGCGAGCCGAGTTCTATAATAATACCCGGATTTTGGTACATCAATGCCACTACTTTATCCAATTCGGCAGTAGCGTCAGGACGGATATCGGCTTTGTCTAAATCATAATAAATGTGATTGAGCTGAAGAATATGCGAAGGAATAAGCCCTTCACCTTCTAAGAAAGGATTGCCGTTTTCATCGTAGCGAATACGGTCGCGGTCGCCTTCAGGAATATTGTTGATGTCGGTAATATTGCCGCCACTTCCGTTGCCATTGTCCACCTGAATACGCGTAAGCGCAATGTCCAAAATAAGACTGTTGGTGGCAGGGTTGCTGCAATCGCGCCCTTTGGTAGAAATATTGCGGGTTGCGGTGAAATAAAGTTCTTTGGTGGCATACATTACATAATCGGTTTCGGGTTCTAATTCAAAGTAATAAGCTCCTTGTGCATCAGAAATAGCCGATTTTTCGTATTTGGTAAGTGTATTAATCAGTTTTATAGTTGCACCTTGTAGCCGTATTTTGCTACCTTGATTATCATCGTAAATTACTCCCTGTAAAATACAGTTGTCAGTGCCGTTTCCGGATTGTACAATGGCATTATTAGACTTTAAATTAATTTTTACTTCCAGCGCAGGTCCGTCTAAGCCCACCGTAGAAACAATTTGTTCTCCTTCGTCGTAATTATTTTTTTCGGCAACAATGCGATATTCTTTATTGGGCGAAATAGGAAAGCTAAATCCACCATTGCTATAAGAAATACGTTCTTGCATCAATACACCGTTTTCATACAATTTTACTTTTGCTCCTTCAATAGGCGATTGGGTATCCAAATCCACTACAATACCATTCAGCATAAAAGAAGTACGGGTAAAACTATACATATCGTCATCGTGGTCGCCGCGCCCTCCGGCTCTGTTGGAAGCCAAGTAGCCAAATTCTTTTTTGCTATCTAAAATAAACCCAAAATCATCGAAATTGGTGTTTATAGGCGAGCGCAAATTTTCGGGTGCAGTCCAAATGCCATTGTCTTTGTGCGAAGAAAAAACATCTAATCCTCCCAAGCCGGGCAGCGCGTCAGACGAGAAGAACAAAGTGCCGTCTTCGTGAATAAAAGGAAACATTTCGCGCCCTTCGGTATTGATTTCAGGACCCAAGTTTTCCGGTGCCGACCAAGTGTTGCCTTGTTTGTAGCTTACATAAATATCTTCTTCGCCGTAGCCACCGGGCATATTCGATACAAAATAAAGTGCCTGCCCGTCTGCGCTAAGGCTGGGGTGTCCTACCGAATATTCGTCACTATTAAAAGGCATATCCTGAATATTGCCCCAAGAGTTTTCACCTTCTTTGGTAGCACTATAAATTTTTAAATTGATGGTGTTGTCACTATCTTTGCCTTTTACGCCTTTGTAAAAATTATTACGGGTAAAAAACATAGTGTTGCCATCTTTGGAAAATGTAACCGTTCCCTCGTGCAAAACAGTATTGGCTTGCCCTTTAAAAGGCTCTACTTTTCCAAACTGCGAAGGGTCGGTGGTGGATAAGCGTTCGGCAAAATACAAATCCAAGAAAGGAGCTTGTGTCCAGTTGTATATATTTTCTTTGTATTTGTTGCCCCTTGCCGAAGCAAATACCAATCCGTTTTGGTAAAAAGCAGGACCAAAGTCCGACTCATCGGAATTGATATTGGTAAGTTTTAGTTCGTAAGTGCCGGGGTCTTGCAAAAAATACTCTTCTTTGTCGCAAGATTCTGCCATACGTAAACCGCGTGTATCGGCAGGTACGAGTTGGGCGTATTCCAAAAAAACAGCGCGTGCAATATCGCACTTACCATTCATTTTCAATGCCATTCCGTAGTACAACTTATGAATGGGGTCGTATTCAGGCAGGCGCATTACTTGCTCGAACCAGTACTCCGCTTCGGCGGGCTGGTTCATAAAACGATAGCAATCGGCAAGATTTATTACCGCTTGTGGGTCTTGATTTTTGGCTAAATATTTTTTATATAGTTCGGCGGCTTCGGGATAAGCAAATTGTTCGTACAATTTGTTTGCTTTTTTCAATTTGCCTTTTTGTGCTTGTACGTTTGTCGGGGCTACCCACAAAAACAAGCCAAAAAATACCCAGTAAATTAGGCTTCTCATAAGGAAGAATTTGTGTTAAAAAATCAAATTATCTGTCAATAATACAAAATCTATTCTATTATTGAATACAACCAAAACAAAAATAATACCAATTTGAAAAAAGGTGCAAAAGAAAGGAGAAATAAGTAGTCTTTAAAAGCAAATAGGGTAGTAGCAAGTTTGCCTAAACATCTTGCATGGCATCGCGAATTATTTTGCGAAGCACTATAAGCAAGCTACCAATAAAGCAAGCTGCCAAAAAAGCAATAATATAAGGCACTATGCGTCTGGGAAGGTTTTTTTTAAGCGGGAAAGCGGGCGAGTCGATTACTTGAATGACGGGCTTTTGCGATTCTACATTCATGCGTGCCAATTCTCTGTTTTTAATTGCTTCGGCTAATACCGCACTGGCAAATTCTACATCGCGTTCTAAGCGCAATTTTTGGGTGTATTCGTCGGCACTTACCGAAGCTGCACGAATTTTAGGCTGTTTTTCGTCGTACCAGCGCGATATTTTGTACTCTGCCGAAAAAAGGGCGGAATTAATAGAATCTACACGCTCGGACAAAATATGGAAAGTCTCGTATTGACTACTCACTGCCTTGTCGGAATAAAAGCGGGAAAGGGTTTGCATCAGATTTTCGATAAAATATTTGCTAAAAACTTCGTCGGAGGTGATGCATTGTACACTAACGATACCACTTTCGGAAGCATTCACATTGAGGGCTTCTTTGCGAATTTGTTGGATAGATTCTTGCAGTAGCGTATTTTCCTCTAAGCTCATTTTATCTAAATCGGTGTGGGTAATGCGCACATTTTCTAATTCGGGTTTTTCGGGAAAACTGGTATATACTTTAGCAAAATTGAGGTAGTGATTGATTAATTTTATTTTTCCATCGCCTACCGGAATTTCTGAAAGGAGACATTCGGCAATAATTTTATTAGAAATAATCAATTCGGTAATTAATTCGCTACTGTACATATTTTTGTTGCTGCCGCCGCCAAATCCTATTTGCCCCGCCAAGCGCATAAAAGCAGAAATGCCACCACTGTCGTCGTTGATGGACATAAAACTTCCCTGTGCTTCATAAGTGGGCTTGTCGTTGCGTTTTGTGTAGTAGGTTATGCCCAGAAAAACGATAACAAATGGCACCAACCAAAGTGTTTTCCTTTTGATTTCGTGCCAGTAATCCAGCAGAACTATTAGCGTATTGCGTAAAAAATTATCGTCTTTTTCCATGCATTATCTTCGTTTATGGGCTTAGTTTCGGCTTTGTTGCACCAAGACTAAGATGGTGAGAATGGTCGCAATTTTCGATGTTAACCCATCGAAAGCGTCATTCCAGTTACGGTTTTTGTTTCGCTCCATTCGATACTTTTCATTTTTTTTGCGGTCGGTTAAATCTACAAATACAGTAGCTCCCGCTTGTACTTTCGGATATTTTCTAAAAAACAAAAAACTTTGGGCGCGTTCTACTTTTCCGTTGGGCTGTTGTACATAAGTTCGTTTTTCTTTGGCAAAACGCCCGAAGCCGGCACCATATTTTTTGATGTAGGTTTTAGCACTTTTTTTGCCGATAAAAGGAACACTTATTTGCCCGATAGAGTCACGTTCAAAAAATCCGATAGCTCCTTCCAGCGTGACCATATCCAAGAGTTTTGGTACATAAATAGAGTCGGCATCGGTGAGAATGTAGTTGAATTTCGACTTTTTGGGTCGGCGCAAAACATCGTCTAAGTCAATGAGCAACAATGCCAAGCTGTCGTTTTTTTTCTTGTTGATAATTTCATCGGTTCGATAAATAATGTCGTGCTGGTCGCGATATAGTTTTGTCGCCTCCTTGTAAGCATACTGGCTCAAACCTCCGGCACGCTCAATAAGGGAAAAAATAGTTTCGTCTTTTTTGGTTAAAGAGTATTCGCCCGGATAAAGTATTTCGCCGTAAATAAGCACTTTTTGCTGCACCTCAAAGTCGGGCGATAGCCGCACCGACACGCGGTCGTAAGGCTTTAGCTCAAAGGCGGTATCGTCTTCCGAAAGTTGCAGATTGGAGTCAATTATCATACGTCGCATGGTAATGCGCTCGCTCATATTTCCGGCAGAAGTGGCGTTGTCGAACTGTACAATACGCGATATTTCCAATCGACTGTTTCCGGCTTCGCGTTTAAAACCACCCGACCAGTCAATCAAATCGCCGATGGTCATTCCTTCCGCAAATTCGTATTCGCCGGGTAATTTTACTTCTCCGGTAATGGTGATAATAAAATTCTGTCGGCGTTCGCGCAGAGAAAGTACTTTGATAGTATCTAAAGGAGAAAGAGCTATATTTTGCGGGTCGCTTTGGTTGAGTAAAATGTTTTTCAAATTGAAAGGAATAACTTTTTTACTCAAATCATCATTTAAACGAATAAGGTATGCTTTTTCAAAATCGGCTTCTTCAATAGGACCTTCGGCGCGATACAAAGCATCGGAGATGCGCATATTAGGCGACCACTGATATTGTCCCGGAATGCGAACGGCTCCGTCTAAGGTGATGTAATTGCGTATCGCATTGGGAATAGGTGCTACGAAAATACTGTCGCCGTTGGCTAAAAGGAAATTTCCTTTGGCTTGTCGCAGGCTGTCTAAGTTGAGGCTGATAAGAATTTGTCGGTTATTTTCAAATCGCCTGATGTTAATATTTTTGGTTACGGCATTGGGCAATAAGCCGCCACAATATTCCAAGAGTTCGTTAATGCCCTCTTTTTCCTTCAGTTCGTAGTTGTAAGGACGGCGCACTTCACCCGATAGATTTACCACTTTTCCCAGCGGAGGAATAAGAATATAATCGTTGTTGGCTAAAAAATAATCTTCTTTGCTGTTGGGATTGAGCAAATATTGATACAAGTCTAATTCCTTAACCGTTTCGCCATTGCGTTTTACAAAAATGTGGCGCACCGAGCCTAACTGATTTGGACCTTCCATTGCCACTAAAATATTGAAAACGGAATTGATAGCCGGAAAGCGATACGTACCCGGATTAAAAACTTCGCCTACTACATTTACGCTTACCATGCGCGAGTAGGTAACATTTATTTCCAATTTATTGCGTTCGTCAGGATAAAACTGGGCAACTTTTTCGGCAATAAGTTTTTTGGCAGCGGTAAAGGTCAAGCCTTCGAGAAATATTTTTCCCACCAAAGGCAGTTCTATGCTGCCATAGGCATCAATGCCAAAGATTCCGTTAAAGTCGGAGCGTCCCCAAAGAGTAATGTTTAGTTGGTCGCCTTCGCCTAAAATATAGTTGTCGGGAGGGTAGATTTTTAGCTCGTTTTCCCGAATAATGCGTACACTGTTTCGGCGAAAATACTCTTGTCCATACACATAAGCCGCCGGTAGCGAAAGTGCTTTTTCCAAAATAGCTTTTTTCTGCTTGTCCAGAATTTTTTTAATGTCTTCAATATTCAGCGAATCTTCGGTGGGCTTTTTGTCTTTGTTGCGATAATTTAAAATAGAATCTTGCACCATCGAAAGGCTGTCTTGTAGTGCATTGATGGTTACGAGTTGGCTAATCAAGGAATCGGGAACGCCTAACTTTTTGAGTTCGCTGGGGCTGGTGAGCAAGTTTGTCCGCAAAGAGTCAATAGAGTCGCGCACCGCATTTTGATTTTCTTCTTGCAACTGTTGCATGTATGCTTCGTAGTTATAGTAGTCGTAAGGCGTTTTAAAATAGCCTTCACTACTATTATTATTGAGTTCGCGTCTTTTCTTGCTGCGGTCTTTGTCGAATATTTCTCCAAACACTTGTGCTTGTAGTTCCACAAAATGCAAACAACAAATAATGATGAGTACAAAGCGAAAGAGTTTCATGCTGTAAGCGTATTTCAAACGGAATAAATTAACGGTGACTATATTGCTGTTCGTAATACGACTGATACGCACCGGAAGTTATTTCTTCAAGCCAGTTTTGGTTTGTCAAATACCAATCTACGGTTTTTTCTAAGCCTTCTTTAAACTGAAGGGAAGGACTCCAGCCCAAATCTTTTTGCAATTTGGTCGCATCAATAGCGTAGCGGCGGTCGTGCCCTGCGCGGTCTTTTACGTAAGTGATAAGTTGCTCCGAACTTCCTGCCGGACGTTGGAGTTTGGCATCCATAATATTGCAAAGCGTTTTTATCAAATCAATATTTTGCCATTCATTAAATCCGCCAATATTGTAGGTTTTGCCTACGGCAGCTTGGTGGTAAATGAGGTCAATAGCGCGTACATGATCTTCCACCCACAACCAGTCGCGGGTATATTTGCCGTCGCCATATACGGGCAAGGGCTTGTTTTGTTTTATATTGTGGATAAAAAGAGGAATAAGTTTTTCGGGAAATTGATAAGGTCCGTAATTGTTGGAGCAATTGGAAATTTTTACAGGCAAGCCATACGTATGAAAATAGGCGCGTACCAAATGGTCGGAGCTTGCTTTGGAAGCCGAATAAGGCGAGCGCGGGTCGTAGGCGGTAGTTTCTTCAAACAATCCAGTGTCGCCCAAAGTGCCATATACTTCATCTGTAGAAACGTGATAAAATATTTTGTCGGAAAAGTTGTCTTGCCAAGCATTTTTACAGGCGTTTAGTAAATTTACCGTGCCGATAATATTGGTATGAATAAAATCCATTGGGCTTGCAATGCTTCTGTCCACATGCGATTCGGCGGCAAGATGCATTACACCATCAAAAGTATATTGTGTAAAAAGTTGGTGCAAAAAATTGCTATCTACAATATCCCCTTTTACAAAATGATAATTCGGCGAACCAGCAATATCGTCCAAATTTTGCAAATTTCCGGCGTAGGTGAGTTTATCTAAGTTTACGATAAAATACTGCGGATATTTTCGCACCATGTGTTTTACCAAATGTGTTCCAATAAATCCGGCACCACCGGTAATCAAAATTGTTTTTTCAAAATTTTTCATATACCCAAAAAATATTTTTTACTTAATAATAACGCAAAATTACACGGAATAGCCGAACTTATGTAAAAATGGTAAAGTGCGTTTCTATATTATAGCGGTATTTTAAAAATGTGTTTACTGAAAAAAGGTATCTACTAAACGTTTTTGAACGATTATAGCGTCCAGTATATCAAATCCTTTATTTTATTTTTATAAATACCTTTTACATCAATTAAGATACCATTTTCGTTCATTATGTTTTTAAAATAAGTCTCGTCCAGTTGCAAGTAGGCTTCGTGTCCTACGGCTACAATAACGCAGTCGTAGTCGTTTTCGATGTTGTTTACCAAGGCAAAGCCATATTCTTCTACTACTTCTTTCGAGTCGGCGAGTGGGTCGGTCACATCAACTTTTACGGAAAAAGACTCCAATTCTTTCACCAAATCGGAAACCTTAGAGTTGCGGATGTCCGAAACATTTTCTTTAAAAGTTGCACCCATTACCAGCACTTTCACCTTGCTCACATATTTTCCGGCGCGAATAATGAGTTGAATTGCCTTTTTGGTAATATACGAACCCATTTCGTCATTAATACGCCTTCCGCTTAATATCACTTCCGGTTCATAGCCAAGTTCGATGGCTTTGTAGGTAAGGTAATAAGGATCTACACCAATGCAGTGTCCGCCAACTAATCCGGGATAAAATTTGGCAAAATTCCACTTCGTACCCGCCGCTTCTATCACTTCGAGGGTGTCAATATTCATTCGGTCAAAAATTATGGAAAGTTCGTTCATCAGCGCAATGTTCAAATCGCGTTGGGTGTTTTCGATAATTTTGGCAGCTTCAGCAACTTTTATAGAAGATGCCTGATGTACGCCCGCTACAATAATACTTTTATAAACATCGCTTACCAAGTGCAACGCATCTATATCATTGCCGGAAACTACTTTGGTAATACGCGTAATGGTATTTATTTTGTCGCCCGGATTAATGCGCTCGGGCGAGTAGCCAACTTTGAAATCTTTTCCCGCTTTCAAATTAGAAGTTTCTTCTAAAATAGGAATACATATTTCTTCGGTGCAGCCTGGATAAACCGTAGATTCATATACTACACAATCGCCTGCTTTGAGAATGGAGCCTATGTTTTTGCTGGCATTTTTAAGTGGGCTAAGGTTGGGTACTTTGTGATGATCTACGGGTGTAGGTACGGCAATAATGTAGAACGAAGCATCTGCAATTTCGTGGATGTTGTCGGTAAAATAGATGTCTGCCTGATGAAAACTTTCCGTAGCAACTTCGTGGCTGGGGTCTTCATTACAGCGCAGTTTGGCAATGCGCTCGCTGTTGATGTCGTAGCCCAATACTTTGAATTGGTAGCCAAATTCGATAGCAATGGGCAAGCCTACATAGCCCAAACCCACCACGGCAATGGTTTTTTGTTTTTTTTGTAAATCGGAAAAAAAATGTTGGGGCGAAAATGTATTTGCCAAATCGGTAATTTTAGCTAAAAAAGTATTTTTTTAAAATATTCGTACGAAAGTATCATGCCTTCTTTGCGTTGGAACTTGGGCTGCCATTGCAAAATTTCTTTGGCGCGACTTATATCCGGCTGACGCACTTTGGGGTCATCTATCGGAAGATTTTTGTAAATAATTTTGGAAGAAGATTGGGTTATTTCCAATATTTCTTCGGCAAGTTGCTGAATGGTTATTTCGTCGGGATTGCCAATGTTTACAGGAGAAGCGTAATCGCTAAGGAGTAAACGATAAATACCTTCTACTAAGTCGTCCACATAACAAAACGAGCGCGTTTGTGCGCCATCGCCAAAAACGGTAATGTCTTTTCCGAGCATTGCTTGGTGAAAAAATGCCGGAAGTGCGCGCCCGTCGTCTAAGCGCATGCGCGGACCAAAAGTGTTGAAAATGCGCACGATGCGGGTTTCCAAACCGTGAAAATTGTGGTACGCCATCGTTATGGCTTCCTGAAAGCGTTTTGCTTCGTCGTACACACCTCTGGGCCCTACGGGATTTACATTTCCCCAATAATCTTCGTTTTGCGGATGAATGAGTGGGTCGCCGTAGATTTCGGAAGTAGAGGCTACCAAAATCCGTGCGCTTTTGGCGCGTGCCAAGCCTAACAAATTGTGCGTTCCCAAAGAACCTACTTTGAGAGTTTGGATAGGCATTTTTAAATAATCAATGGGGCTGGCTGGCGATGCGAAATGCAAAATGTAATCTAAATCGCCCGCAACATGTACAAATTTTGATACATCGTGGTGATAAAACTCAAACTTTGGGTGCGGAAAAAGATGCTCAATATTGTGTATATTTCCGGTAAGTAAATTGTCCATACCTACCACACGGAATCCTTCACCAATAAAACGGTCACAAAGATGTGAACCCAAAAAACCGGCAGCTCCGGTTATCAATACACGCTGACTCATAAGCTTTTTTATTTATTTTATGGTTTTTCTTCCGATGCTGACGTACTCAAAACCAAGTTCTTGCATTTGTTCTAATTTGTAAACATTTCTTCCGTCAAAAACTAATTTTCGGTTCATTATTTTCTCCATTTTGCCAAAATCGGGTGTTCTAAAAACATTCCATTCTGTGAGGATACAAAGCGCATCGGCATTGGGAAGTACTTCGTACATATTTTCGGCATAAGAAATTTCGTTGGGGAAAATATTTTTTACATTTTCCATTGCTTCGGGGTCGAAAACGGCAATTTTGGCACCTTTTTCCAACAAACCTTTGATGATAAACAAAGCCGGAGCTTCGCGAATATCGTCAGTGTTTGGCTTGAATGCTAAACCCCAAATGGCAATTTTTTTCCCTTGAACGTCATTGCCAAAATAAGCTAGTATTTTTTCCAACATGCGCTCGCGCTGGCGTTGGTTTACATTTATTACAGATTTTAAAATTTTAAAATCATAGTCATAGTCCGTAGAGGTGTGTACCATAGCCAGTACATCTTTGGGAAAACAACTTCCGCCATATCCTACGCCCGGAAACAAAAAACGTTTGCCGATGCGGCTGTCGCTGCCCATTCCTAAACGTACCATATCTACATTGGCTCCGGTGGCTTCGCAAACGTTAGCCATTTCGTTCATAAAAGAAATTCGTGTTGCCAAGTAAGCATTTGCCGCATATTTGGTAAGTTCCGAAGAACGCTCGTCCATAAAATAAATAGGATTTCCCTGACGCACAAATGGTTCGTAGAGGGTACTCATAATATTGCGCGCTTTTTCGGAGCGGGTTCCCACTACTACACGGTCGGGTTTTAGAAAATCTTCTACTGCCACGCCTTCGCGTAAAAACTCGGGATTAGAAACTACATCAAAAGGTATTTGGGTTACTTTTTGGAGTACATCGCTTACTTTTTCGGCAGTACCCACCGGAACGGTGCTTTTATTTACAATAACTTTATACTCTTTCAATAATTTACCTATTTGCTCAGAAGCTTTTAGCACATAGCTCAAGTCGGCAGAACCATCTTCGCCCGGAGGCGTGGGAAGTGCCAAAAATACAATTAAAGCATCATTAATACCTTCTTCTAAGGAAGTGGTAAATTTTATACGTCCTTGTTTGCGATTTCTTTCGAGCAAAGTATCTAAGCCGGGTTCATAAATAGGAATACCTCCGGCATTTAATAAGTCTATTTTTTTCTGGTCAATATCCACGCAAGTTACTTGGTTGCCTGTTTCGGCAAAGCAAGTGCCTGTCACCAAGCCAACGTAGCCTGTTCCGATTACTGCTATATTCATTTTTTGGTACAATAAGAAATTATAGTTGACGAAATATATTTAAGTTGTTCGGGAGTAAGTTCGGTGTGCATGGGCAGCGAAATAGTTTGCAGTGCCATGTGTTCGCTCACCGGAAAATCTCCTTTTTTATGGTTTAAATAAGCAAAAGCTTTGTTCAGGTGTAAAGGAAAAGGATAATAAACCATGCTGGGAACATTGTGTGCGGATAAGTGCGCACGCAAATCATCGCGGTTTAGGTCTGTAATTAAGGTATATTGATGAAAAACGTGGGTAGAATTTTCACTTCGGAAGGGAATTTTAAGCGCGTCAATATTGGTAAAAGCTTCATCGTAAAAGGCGGCAGCAGCCTGACGGGCAGTAATATATTCCGGTAATTTTTTGAGTTTGGCATGCAACACTACCGCTTGAAAACTATCTAAGCGCGAGTTGATGCCTATTACATCAGAGGTGTATTTTTCTTTTTGTCCATGGTTCACTATCATGTGCAAGGCTTGGGCGAGGGCATCATCATTAGTGAAAATAGCTCCGGCATCGCCATAAGCACCCAGATTTTTGGAAGGATAAAATGACGTACAACCAATGTGTCCCATCGTACCCGCCATTTGCTTTCTTCCATCGGAAAAAGTATAAGTAGCTCCAATAGATTGCGCATTATCTTCGATAACGTACAAGTTATGTTTTTCGGCAATGGCTAAAATACTTTCCATATCGGCGCATTGTCCGTAAAGATGTACGGGCATAATGCAACGTGTTTTGGGCGTAATAGCAGTTTCAATTTTGCGCACATCAATATTAAATGTCTGTGGCTCAATGTCCACAAAAACGGGTTTTAAGCCCAAAAGTGTTATTACTTCTGCCGTAGCAATAAAGGTAAATGGTGTAGTAATAATCTCGTCGCCGGGCGAAAAATTGAGAGCCATCAGTGCCGCTTGTAAAGCATCTGTACCGTTGGCGCAAGGTATGGTGTGTGCTACTTGTAAGTATTGTGAGAGGCTTTCGCAAAAATTTTTTACCATAGGACCATTGATGAAAGCACCACTTTCAAAAATACTTTGAAAACCGGAAAGCACTTCTTCTTTAATGCCTTCAAATTGGGTGCGAAGATCCACCATTTGTATATTCATTGGATAAATGTTTGTGTTTTGGGACTGCAAATATACGCTTGTTGAGAAGTATATTTAAAAAAATGTGATTTTTATTTGTAATCAGTTTGGTGCAATTTTCATTATACACCCGTTTTCTGCGCAATACTTTCAAGTGTTAAGGAAGGTATTTTGTCAATAAGCGTTGCATCTCCGATTGATAAAAAGCAGCTTTTTCGGCAGCCTTTGCGGCAAAATCTTTGCCCGAAGAAGCATAGATAATATCGCGCGAAACATTTACCAAAAGTCCCACCTCCTTGTTTATACCGTATTTTACCACATCTTCCAAATTTCCACCTTGAGTTCCTACGCCCGGCACCAACAAAAAATGTTGGGGAACAATGCACCGAATTTCTTGTAAGGCTTCGGCTTTGGTAGCACCTACTACAAACATTAGTTGTTCGTCAGTACCCCAGCTTTTAGCCAAATGAAGTACGTGTGCATACAACTTTTCGTTTCCGTTGAAAAAATGCTGAATTTCTCCCGCCGAAGCATTAGACGTAAGTGCTAAAATGATAGCCCATTTGTCGGAATATTGCAAAAAAGGCAAAATACTGTCCGCGCCCATATAAGGAGCTAAAGTTACGGCATCGAACTGTAATTGTTCAAAAACCGAAACGGCATATTGTTTTGCGGTGTTGCCTATGTCGCCGCGTTTGGCATCGGCAATACTAAGGTGTGTTTGGGGAATGTTGGCAGTTGTCTGCGCCAAAGTTTGCCATCCTTGCGCGCCGAGTGCTTCATAAAAAGCAAAATTGGGTTTGTAGGCTACGCAATAGTCTTGTGTGGCGCGGATTATTTCTTCATTAAAAACCTGAATTGGATTGCTGTAAGTCAGCAAATGTGGTGGAATTTTATGTATATCGCTGTCTAAGCCTACACACAAGAAAGATTGCTTATTTTTTATTTGCTGAACGAGTTGCTGGCGCGTCATGGCATTTTTATATAATAAATTCCCGTCACCTTTAAATAAAGAAAATAAAGGTAGCGAAAATTTAACGAAAAATCGTTTTTCTACTTAAGAAGACTAAATGGAATTATTTTTTTCTCGTATTTATACCCAAAACAGTATATAAAGGACAGAAATTGAGCATGCTCGTAATAACGAAAATAATTGCAATAACGCCTAAAACAATAGCAGTAGTGCCGGAAATTACACCGGTATAGTACAAAACAGCTACAAGCACGGCAGCCAATAAGCGGATAATTTTATCCGTAGAACCCATATTTTTTACCATTGGATAAGGATTTTTGGTGTGAAATAATATTGGTAAAGCTAAGAAATTTTATAAAAAGTGTGCCAAAGAAATAATTTCGGCAAACACGCCCGCTGCCGTCACTTCGGCACCAGCCCCCGGACCTTTTATTACCAAAGGCGGTTGGTTGTAACGCGCGGTAGTGAATACAATCATATTGTCGCTGCCCGTAAGTTGGTAAAAAGGGCTATCGGGCGGAACATTGCGCAAGCCTATATTTATGCCTTTGGGCGATATTTTGGCAATAAAACGCAGTACGCAACCATTTTGTTTTGCTTTCTGAATTATTTGTTCGAAGTAGTTGCTTTCTTGCTGCACGGCGGCTAAAAATGCGTCAATACTTTCGGTAGTTTCACAGCTTTCCGGCAAAAAATGCTCAATTTTTACATCATACATTTCAGCGTGTAAGCCCATTTCTCTGGCTAAAATCAAACTTTTGCGCGCTACATCCATTCCGCTCAGGTCTTCGCGCGGGTCGGGTTCGGTAAACCCTTTTTGCATCGCTTCGCTGAGAGCTTCGTAAAAACTTTTCTTTTCGGTAAAATTATTAAAAATATACGATAAAGAACCGGATAAAACTGCTTCGATTTTGATTATTTCGTCGCCGCTATCCAACATATTTTGCAAGGTAGAAATAATGGGCAAGCCTGCGCCTACATTTGTTTCGTACAACAATTTTACACTGTGTTTGCGCGCCAAAGATTTCAGGCGAACATAATCGTTGTATGTGCCCGAGTTGGCAATTTTATTGGGTGTAACAATGGAAATACTTGCTGCAAGAATGCGCGTATAGTGCAAAATAACGTCTTTGCTGGCGGTGCAGTCCACAAAAATACTGTTCGGAAGATTACTTTCGAGCATGGCATCTACAAAATTGGCTAAGTTGGCTTCTTGCGAAGGCGTTTGGCTTAGGTCTTCAATAGAACTAAGCAATAAACCGTCCGGGTCTAAGTACATTTCGCGAGAGTTGGTGATACCGGCAATGTGAATTTCTAAGGCGTGTTTTTGTTTAAGGGTTTGGGCTTGTTTGTTTATTTGGGCTACCAAAGTTTTGGCAATGAGTCCGGTGCCAACCATATAAAGATTGAGTTGGCGGGTGTCGGAAAGGAAAAATGCTTCGTGGAGTGCATTAAGAGCTTTTGTTTCATCATTTTTGTGAATAACAACCGAAATATTGAGTTCTGAAGAGCCTTGCGCAATGGCATGTACGTTGATACCATTTTTGCCCAATGCCATAAACATATTTCCCGAAACGCCTGTGCTGTGTTTCATATTCGAACCTACTAAGGCTACAACGGTAAGCTCGTGTTCCACGCTTATTTGTTGTATAAGTCGGCTTTTTTGCTCGTATTCAAATTCATTTTCCAAGGATTCGATAGCATTTTCGGCATCTTCCGGTTTTATGGCAAAACAAATAGAATTTTCGGACGAAGCCTGCGAGATGAGAATGATGTTGATGTTTTTTTGTGCCAAGGCTTTGAAGGTGCGGCTCGCAAAACCACTTACGCCTTTCATTCCGGCGCCTTGAATATTGATGAGCGAAATGGCTGAAATAGACGAAATTCCTTTTACCGTATGACTATCATTGACCGTGCGCATAATGGTAGTTCCGGAAAAGGCAGGATTGAACGTATTGCGTACCTTGATGGGAATATTTTTTTGCATGGCGGGCAAAATGGTAGGCGGATGAATAACTTTTGCGCCGAAATGCGACATTTCCGCAGCTTCTTCGTAGGTCATTTTATCCAAAGAAAAGGCTTTTTTTACCTTGCGCGGGTCAGCAGTAAGCACGCCGTTTACGTCTGTCCATATTTCCAACACTTCGGCATCTAAGGCTGCTGCTACAATAGCCGCCGTGTAGTCCGAGCCGCCGCGTCCTAAGGTAGTAGTTACACCTTTGGCATTGCTGGCAATAAAACCTCCTTGCACAAAAATCTGATAGTCGGTAGTATTGTAAGCGTTTTTTAGGAGCGTATTGGTTTCTTCAAAATGGACGTGTGCTGCTGTAAAATTGCTATCGGTTTTTATAATTTGGCGGGAGTCTAAGTGCAAAACGCCTCCTAAGCGAGAATCGAGATACGCCGCAATCATATAAGAAGACATAATTTCGCCGAAGGCAGCAATACAGTCGAGCGAGCGCGGCGAAACTTCGCGTAATAAATAAATGCCTTGCAATAAGTTTTGCAGGTCGTCCAACTGTTGGTCAATATATTTGGTTACAGTTGGAGGAACTTGCTGGTCGAAAAGAGTTTCTAAGGTATTAAGGTGTCGTTGTTTTATGGTTTGTACGGTTTCGGGAAACTGATGTATTCCCTCCGCAGCCTGCTTTGCTGCCAGCAAAAGTTGGTCGGTGAGCCCACCCATTGCAGAAATTACAACGGCGGCGGTTCCGGCGTTTTGTAGTGTGTTGGAAACAATACTGCCGAGTTCTTCTATGGCTTGTGCATTGCCTACGGAGGTGCCTCCGAATTTTAATACAATCATGGGGTAGTTTTTGAAAAATACAAAGAAAAATTTGGGTTTATATGGCAAAAAAATAGTCCGATAACTATGTTATTGGACTATTTTCAATAAAATAATAGCGGTGATTTTTATTTTTTAGTTGCGCCTCTGCGTTGGGTAACATCCACTTTTTTAGGCGTAGAAGAAGTAGTAGTTGTTGTGGTGGTAGTAGAGCTACTGCTCGAAGAAGAACTACCTGTACTTGTAGAAGGTTTTGATGCCACACTATTGGTTGATTTGCTTCCGCTGCTGGAAGAAGTTTTACCTTTAGAAGAAGCATTTTCTAAAGCAAGTGACAATGAATCTACTTGCATTTGTAGGGTTTCGCGCTCTAAAGCGATACGGTTGGAGCAGTCTTCATTCAATACTTGCGATACAGAATCTATGGCATTACTTACTTTGGCACGAATTTGTGCATCTATTTCAGATTGCTTAGGTCCGCAGCTACTTAAAAAAGCAGTAGCAAGTATTAATATGACAACAGATAAAAAACTTTGTTTCATTGTTAATTTATTTTATAGTGATTTAATATCGGGGTCAAATTTACAACATTATGATTAATTCGATTACAAAAAGTTTATTTTAAAATTTTTTCGGCATCTCAGTTAGATACTTCTTGTTTTTTAAAGCGCAAGGCATAAACAGATTTATAAGCGGCTTGTTGGTTTAAATAATTCGATAATTCGCTTTGTGTGGGAGCATCCATCAAAGGTAACAAAGGCTGTTCCACTTGTTGAAAGCAGGCAAGAGCATTTACAAGCCATTTGTCCCACTGAGCGTACAATGCGTCAAAATCGTTTGGGTGAACATATTTGCGGCAATTTTGTTGATTACATTGTAGTGGAATACTTTCCACCAAGTTGAAAATACCATATTCGTCGGTTATTTCTTCGCCGGGAAAAATATCGCGGATAGCAATTTCAAAGCCATAGCCCGTACTCATAGAGTTGCAGTTGCAGCAATGGTTGATGTATTTGGAAAAATCCCAACTGAGAATGCGATAGCCTTTTTCGTCAATATAAGAGTACTTTTCAATTACCGCTTGCATTTCGGTAGTATGTTGCTGGTAGTCTTTGGGCGAAATTTCAATTTCTAAAGCATCTTTTACATAGGTTATGGTCCCGCGGGGAATGAATTCGGTTGCGAATACACCATAACCCACTTCGTTATTAATGTATTTTAAGCATGTTTTGGGGTGAATCATAAATTGAAAAAATAATATTTATTAATAATTTAAAAATATCCATTTTAATTTAGTCGGCAATACTGTACATTTGCACGAATTAATTTCGTGATAAAATGTTTTTTACCGCAGCAAAATGGCATGCAAATTGACGTATTTTTTGTGAAATTATTACTTGTTTAGTATAAAATATTTTAAGTTGAAATTTACAGAATTTGATTTTGAAGAAAACCTTTTAGAAGGTTTGCAAGCAATGGGTTTTGAACAGACAACGCCTATTCAGGAACAAGCAATTCCGCTTATCCAAAAAGGCAAAGATATTATTGCCTGCGCCCAAACGGGTACCGGAAAAACAGGCGCGTTTTTAATTCCTATTTTAAATGAAATAGCGCAGCGCAATCATCGTTCTTCGTCGGTGCATACTTTGGTAGTAGTGCCCACCCGCGAACTGGCAATTCAGATAGACCAGCAGTTGGAAGGATTTGCGTATTATATTCCTATCAGTACATTTGCCGTATATGGCGGCGGCGATGCTTCTACATGGGATTGGCAAAAAAAAGCCTTGTGTGGCGGTGCCGAAATTATTATTGGCACTCCCGGGCGTTTGCTTACCCATATTCGTTTGGGTTATGTGCCTTTGGACAATTTGGAGTGCCTTATTTTAGATGAAGCCGACAGGATGTTGGATATGGGATTTTATGACGACATAATGTCTATAGTTTCTTTTTTACCCAAAAAAAGGCAAACGCTCATGTTTTCGGCGACAATGCCGCCAAAAATTAAAACATTAGCCCAAAAATTGTTGCAACACCCCAGCTTGATTGAAATTGCAATTTCGCGCCCTGCCGAGCGTATTAATCAAGGTATTTACAAAGTAAACGATACCCAAAAGTTGCCACTGGTTCTGCATATTTTGCAGGAATATACTTCGGCTACGGTACTCATTTTTTCTTCTACCAAAAGAAATGTGAAGCAAATTGCCCAATCTTTGTTGGCGCGAAAGCTAAACGTAGGGGCAATACATTCCGATTTGGAACAAAGCGAGCGCGAAGCGGCATTGTTGGATTTTAAAAGTGGGAAAACGCCTATTTTGGTCGCAACCGATGTATTGTCGCGGGGAATTGATATTGAAGGAATAGAATTGGTGCTAAATTACGATGTGCCGCACGATGCCGAAGATTATGTACACAGAATTGGCAGAACGGCGCGCGCCAAAGCCAGTGGTACGGCAATTACCTTGGTTACACGCAATGAGTGGCGAAAATTTCAACGCATCGAAAAGTTGATGCAAATGCGCGTGAAAACTTTGGAATTGCCTGAGCAATTTGTCCAACAAGCTGGTACAGAAGAAAGGAAGACTAAGCATAAATTCACTCATAAACACAAAGGAAATACGACGCAAAAAGGGAATAAATACGCCCAAAAAACAGGCACTTCTCCCGAAAATACTGCTCCAAAAACAAGCCATAACCCAAGTCGAAAAAAAACCGAAAATCCCAAACGAACAGAGTAGGGTAGAAGCATTTATCGAAATAGAAAAAAGCAGATAGGCAAAATAAAAGGTAATTATATTTTGTGACCTAAGTGCGTATTAGCTACCAAAACTTATAGTTTGCACCAAAAACTCAATATGCAAAGCACTTTTCTGCTAATATGGTTGCTTGTACACAACTTTTTCGCTGTTGCGCAGGCAAATGTGTCGCAGGCGAAATCGCTGTCCGAAGCTGCCTTGACACTTACCCAACAAAAAGTTTCCTACGACCCAAGCTATTTTTCCATTACTTATCCCAATGGCGACGTACCGGCGGACAAAGGTGTTTGTACGGATGTAATAATTCGAGCTTATCGCCTAATCGGCATTGACTTGCAACAATTAGTACACGAAGATATGCGCGCGAATTTTGGTCATTATCCTAAAAAATGGGGCTTAAAAACAACCGATAAAAATATTGACCACAGGCGCGTTCCCAACCTGATGACATTTTTTGAGAGACAAGGTGCCGCAAAAGCCATTTCCCACAATCCCGACGATTATTGCCCCGGCGACATAGTGAGTTGGCAACTTGGCGGAGGACTCACGCACATTGGTATTGTAGTGGACAAAAAATCGAATGACGGCGAACGCCCCTTGATAGTACACAATATAGGTGGCGGGCAAGTGTTGGAAGATTGCCTTTTTGCTTATGAAATAATTGGGCATTATAGGTACGAATGAGATATTCTAAGTTGATATTGTATGACGAATTATTGGTTAGTAAAAAAAGAAAAGAGTAAGGAGAGCTATTGTTTATTGCAAAAGTCTTCTTTTCCATATTCAGTGTATATCAGGGAGGGAGAATTTGGAAAACTTGGAAAATCTTCGAGGATGCGACGTAATTTTTTAAGAAACACGGATGAGGTAATCAACGAAATAATAGCGCAGAAAATAGCTGAAGATTATATATTGGTAGATGAAAAAGAGTTTTTAATTATAGGCATACACTTTGAGGCTAAAGACATAGCATATAAGACAGATAATCTTGAAATACTTCTTCAAGATGAAATAGACGAGATTAGTTTTTATTTGTATGATAGAGGATTGTTAAACGGAATGGGATCTTTGGGCAATAACAAAGAGCAGTATGCCATGTTTTTTCAGCTTACATTTTTGCAAGAAGTGGCTATTTTGTATATATTACAGCGTCTGAATTTATTCTGGGAGTCATTAAATACTCCGGTGGAAATGTTGTTTGAAACAAATGTATCAGACAAAAAAAGAGTTGCAATTTTTTGTAAACAAATTGCCCCATAAAACGATTAGTACAAATCGGTTTGGTGCAAAAGCAATTTTATGTATGAATCGAAAAAATTTTTTAAAAACCTTGGCAATTTTGCCATTAGCCGGAATAGGAATGAATCTAAAAAACTTGAGCAAAGCCACCCAAAACTTTGCTAATACCGAAAAAATGCCCGTTCTATTTTTGGGGCATGGAAATCCCATGAATGCAATAGAGGAAAATGAATTTGTAAGCGGATTTAGAAAAGTGGGCAGAGAAATTGAAAAACCTACTGCTATACTCTGTATTTCTGCCCATTGGGAAACCAAAGGCACTTATGTAACTGCCATGGAAAATCCTCGCACCATTCACGACTTTGGAGGTTTTCCCCAAGCACTCTACCAAGTGCAGTATCCTGCTCCCGGAAGTCCCGCTTTAGCCAAAGACGTTAGCAGTATTGTCACCCAAACAAGCGTAGGATTAGATGATAAGTGGGGACTCGACCACGGCGCGTGGAGTGTGATAAAACATCTTTATCCGAATGCTGATGTGCCGATAGTACAAATGAGTTTGGATTACAGCAAACCGCCACAGTATCACTACGAGTTGGCAAAGGAATTAGCGGTATTGCGCCAAAAAGGAATACTCATTGTAGGTAGTGGAAATATGGTACACAATCTTGGAATGGTAGCGTGGAACAAGCTCAACGAAACAGATTATGCTTATGACTGGGCGGCTGAAGCAAATGAAAAAATGAAGCAATACATCATCAACGGCAATGATGCGGCTTTAGTGAACTATGCAGCACAAGGAAAAGCATTTCAACTGGCAATTCCTACGCCCGAACACTATTTGCCCTTGCTATATACTTTGGCATTGAGGAACAACAACGAAGAAGTAAGTCTCTTCAATGACAAAGCCGTAGGCGGTTCGCTAACGATGACTTCCGTAAAAATAGCGTAAAAAATTTGGCAAATAGAAATAATACTAAAATCGAATAGCTATTGCGTATTAGAAAAGGTAAAAATCTTTTTTCGTAGTATAGCAGTTTTGGGGCGTTAAAAATTTTTGAAGCTTTGGAAAAAATTTAGCCCCCAAACTGCGGTTTTGCCCTGCAAGGGCAAAAATACCTTGAAAAAAGTGTCGTTTCTTTTGCTTCGTTTTCTTTGGACAAGCAAAGAAAATGAAGAAGCCCCCAAGCAAAGTTTTCTATCCAAAGCTGCGGAATGGATACTTACCCTTAATAATACCTAAACCAATACGCAACTTTCGTACGGTTTTGGTATAAGTTGTGGGGTATATATTATTTTCAAAAAATGGGGATATGGATAAAAAATAATTTGTGAAAAAATTAGTTTTGCCAAAGTAATTTGCTAATTTTGTTTCGTAATAAAGCGACAGATTTAGAATTAATTAAAAAAATAAACATCATGAAAAAAAATCAAGACGAATCTACCATTTTCGGAATCTTTCATCGTGCAGCTATTCCTGAAGGTGCTACCGCTGTTCACGATTTTGTGTTGGAAAAATATTTGGGCAAATGGTACGAAATAGCCCGTTTAGATTATTATTGGGAAAATAAAAACCTCACCAATGTTTTTGCCGAATATTCACTGCGAGAGGACGGTATGGTGGCAGTAAAAAATTCGGGTTTCGATGAAAAAAAAGAAAAGTGGGAAGAGTCTGAAGGAAAAGCCAAATTTCGAGGCGACAATACCTTAGCGGCTTTCGATGTCTCTTTTTTTGGTCCTATTTACGGCGGATACAATGTTGTTTCCGTAGATGATGATTATCAATATGCCTTGGTTTTTGGCCGAAATTTAGATTACATTTGGCTGCTTTCTCGCACTACCGAAATGCCCGAACACATTAAAGAAAAATATTTGAAAATAGCACAAAACATAGGCTACGAAACCGACAAATTAACGTGGGTATCGCAGGATAAGAACCAATAAAAGTAAAATATATAAAAAAATAGCTCCCAAATTTGGGAGCTACCGTGAAAAACACTTTTATATAAGGGTGTGTAAAGAAAATTAAAACCTATCTAAGTTCATTACTTTGTGCCAAGCTGCCGCAAAGTCTTGTACAAACTTAGCTTTGGCATCATCGCTGGCATATACTTCTGCCACAGCGCGAAGTTCTGAGTTAGAACCAAAAATAAGATCTACGCGCGTACCTAACCATTTCAATTCGCCCGTTGCTCTGTCGCGTCCTTCAAATACATCTTGCGCCGCCGAAACAGCTTTCCACGTAGTGCGCATATCCAACAAATTTACAAAAAAGTCATTGCTTAGTTCGCCTTTACGTTTGGTAAATACTCCATGCTGAGAACCATCGTAGTTTGTACCCAAAACACGCATTCCCGCTACCAATACCGCCATTTCTGGTGCCGTTAGTTTCATCAACTGCGCCTTATCTACCAACATTTCTTCGGCAGAAGCTGCATAAGCATTGTTTTTATAATTGCGGAAACCGTCTGCTTTAGGCTCCAATACCGCAAATGACTCAATGTCTGTTTGCTCCTGCGAAGCATCGCCGCGTCCGGCATTAAAAGGAATCGTCAAGTCGAATCCGGCTGCCTTGGCTGCTTTTTCAATGGCGGCATTTCCACCTAAAACAATCAAATCTGCCATTGAAATTTGCTTGCTTGTTTGAGCTTTATTAAAATCAGCCCGAATTCCTTCCAAAGTTTTCAATACTTTCGCTAATTGAGCAGGATTATTCACTTCCCAATTTTTTTGCGGCGCAAGGCGAATACGTGCACCATTGGCACCTCCGCGCATATCCGAGCCTCTAAAAGTAGCGGCAGAAGCCCAAGCTGTAGTAACTAGTTCGGAAATACTAAGCCCGGAAGCTAATATTTTTTCTTTTAAAGTTTTGATATCCTGTACATCAACTAAAGGATAGTTTGGTGTAGGCACAGGGTCTTGCCAAATCAATTCTTCTTTAGGCACTTCACTGCCCAAATAACGCGCTTTGGGTCCCATATCACGATGCGTAAGTTTGAACCACGCACGCGCAAACGCATCGGCAAACGCATCAGGATTTTGGTGAAATCTTCTTGAAATAGGTTCATAAATTGGGTCAAAGCGCAATGCCAAATCAGCAGTTGTCATCATCGGCGCGTGTTGTACACTTGGGTCGTGTGCATCAGGTACGGTATTCGCTCCCGCATTGTTTTTGGGTTTCCACTGGTGTGCGCCAGCCGGACTTTTGGTAAGTTCCCAATCGTAACCGAAAAGTACATCGAAGTAAGTGTTATCCCATTTAATAGGCGTTGGAGTCCAAGCGCCTTCCAATCCACTGGAAATAGTGTCAACTCCTTTGCCGGAGCCAAAAGAACTTTTCCAGCCAAGTCCCATTTCTTCCATGGTAGCTCCTTCAGGTTCGGCACCTACCAAAGCAGCATCGCCCGCGCCATGACATTTTCCAAAGGTATGTCCGCCGGCAACAAGTGCTACGGTTTCTTCGTCATCCATTGCCATACGTCCAAAAGTTTCGCGAATATCTTTGCCCGAAGCTACGGGGTCAGGATTTCCGTTAGGACCTTCAGGATTTACATAAATCAAACCCATTTGTACCGCAGCGAGCGGATTTTCTAAGTCGCGATTGCCTGTATAGCGTTTGTCGCCCAACCATTCGGCTTCCGAACCCCAATAAACGTCTTCTTCGGGTTCCCAAATATCTTCGCGTCCTCCCGCAAAGCCAAAAGTTTTGAAACCCATCGACTCTAAAGCGCAATTTCCGGCTAAAATAAGCAAGTCTGCCCAAGAAATTTTGTTGCCGTATTTTTGTTTGATAGGCCAAAGTAAATAACGGGCTTTGTCTAAGTTCACATTGTCGGGCCAACTATTTACAGGAGCAAAACGTTGGTTTCCGGTTCCTGCACCACCGCGACCATCGGAAATACGATAAGTGCCGGCACTGTGCCACGCCATGCGAATAAACAAAGGACCATAATGACCATAATCGGCGGGCCACCAATCTTGCGAATCGGTCATTAGTTGGTATAAATCTTCTTTTATCGCGGCTAAGTCAAGGCTTTTAAAAGCCTCTGCATAGTCGAAATTTTTATCCATAGGATTAGATAATTTCGAATGCTGACGTAAAATATCCAAATTCAGGCGATTAGGCCACCAATCTTTGTTGGAAGTGCCGCCGCCACTGGCTAAATGCTTGAGTTGCCCGCCCATAAAAGGACATTTACTTTGGTTTGAATGATTGTTCTCCATGAAGTGCTAGTATATTTTTTTAGAAAAATAATAAATTTTATGGTTCAAAATTAATGCTTATTTTTGATTTATAAAAACGATATTTTCAATAATAATATTGATAAAATAGATGAATTTACAGCAGATAGAGTACATTTTGGCAGTTGCAGAACTCCACAGTTTTAGCAAAGCCGCCGACAAGTGTTGTATTACCCAATCAACGCTGAGTACGATGATTAATAAGTACGAAAAAGAAGTAAGCATCAGAATTTTTGACAGAAAAACACAACCCGTATCTATTACAAAAGAGGGTGCTTTTTTGATAGAACAGTTGAAAATTATTGCCAAAGAAGTGGCAGTTTTGGCGGAGTTGGCACAATCTATCAAAGGCGAATTGTCGGGCGAGCTGAAAATTGGTGTCATTCCAACTGTTGCGCCCTTTATTTTACCGAAATTTCTGAACAATTTTACCAAGAATTTCCCCAAAATAAAATTTAGTATAAGCGAAATGACTACGGAAACGATAACGGATTTGTTGTTGAAAAGAGAGTTGGATGTGGGCATCTTAGCAATTCCTTTGGAGATAACGTCTTTGCAGGAAATAGTGCTGTACAATGAGCCTTTTGTGCTGTACGATTGCACCCAAAAAATTGCCGAAAAGTACGCAAGTATCGATACGCTGGACTTTGAAAAGTTTTGGTTACTGTCGGAAGGGCATTGCCTGCACACGCAAGTGAAAAATATTTGTGATATTGACAGTATTGTCAACAAACAAAGTATCAATTTTGATTTTAAGGCGGGTTCTATTGATAGTTTGGTGCGCTTTGTGAAACTGAATGAGGGAATTACTTTGCTGCCGTATTTGGCTACACTAGATTTTACGGCGGAAGAAAATGCAAAAATTGCCCACTTCAAACTGCCCGAACCTGTAAGGACAATTGGTTTGATTACGCATGCGCATTTTGTGAAGAAGCAAATTTTACAGCTCTTGAAAGTCGAAATTCAGGCGACTATTTTGCCTTTGTTGCCCACCGAAGAAGTGCAGAAATATGTAGTGCCGCCAGTGGAGCTGAGTTGAGCGTAAACTGAAACACTTGCCATTTTATACAAAAAATCGTAGCTTCCTTCCCAAATTCAAAATTATGTGTGGTGTTTTTGGACAAATAGATTTTTCCCGAAAAAGTAATATTGCGGATATTGATAAAATTTTACCGGCACTAAAAAATTCGCCGACAGGCTTTTTTCCCAACTATAATATTTGGACAGGAATGTCTGCTTGGGTAATTACGCAAGATAATATTAATGAAATGCAGTTACAAAGTTTTGGTCTAAGTCCGTTTTGGGCGAAAAAGCGGATGTATCTTTTCAACGCTCGCGCAGAAGGAAAGTTAAATGCCGAAAACTCGCCGACTTATCAGCAGCAATATGGAATTTGGGAAATGCCTTCTTTTCGCACGGCTATTCGTTCACGAAGGTGTATTATTCCGGTCAATTATTTTATAGAAGGTACGGTGAAAGAAAAATTAGCTAAACCTTTTGTTATTCGCTTGGAAAACAGGGAAATATTTTTTCTGGGTGCCATATACGATACTTGGATAAACGAAACTACCGGAGAAATGATGGATACTTTTGCCATTATCACTACACCCGCAGGCGGCATTTTACAAACGCTTCCTCATCATCGCTCGCCCGTAGTGCTGCCGGATATAGCCGCTATCGAAACGTGGCTGTCGCCCAAAGCGGAGCGACAAACCATCGAAAAGTATTTTCAGCCATACCATTTTCCACACTTTGAAGCCGTAGCTACTGAAGCGAGTTTAGTAAAATCGAAAGCGAATTTAGCAGAAATAATCCGCTAATGTCTATCAATTTTAGTTGCGTCCGTGACAGTTTTTGTACTTTTTGCCGCTTCCGCAAGGACAAGGGTCGTTGCGACCAATTTTTGGACCTACGCGAATAGGTTCTTTCACTTGTTGCTCGGCAGATTGGCGTGCCGAAGCCTCGCGCGCACCTTGCATACCACTGTTGTCGGCATCGCTGTGCGAAGTTTTCATGCGACTCATATCGGTACCTTGTGGTTTTACATTTTGTGCTGCTTGCGACTGCTCTACTGCCAAATTTGCCCGGAACAAGAAACTGGCAACTTCTTGGTTTATTTCGGTAATCATTGCTTTGAAAAGCTCGAAAGCTTCAAACTTGTAAATAAGCAAAGGGTCTTTTTGTTCGTGTACCGCCAACTGCACCGACTGTTTTAAATCATCCATTTGGCGTAAATGTTCTTTCCAGTTATTATCTATTAAGGCTAATGAAATAGATTTTTCCATCGCATTAATCAGGGTGTTGCCGTGCGAATTGTAGCAATCTTTCAAATTGGTAATTACACGCAAAGTTTTGGTGCCATCGGTAAAGGGAAATACCACATTTTCAACCGTTTCGCCTCTTTCTCTATAAACATTGTCGATAAAGGGCCACACCATATCCAAAATAGCTTTGTTTTTGCGCTTGTACAAGGCAACGGCTTGATGATATAACTCATGGCTGAGATTTTCTATGGACTCGCTGTCAAATTGTTGTGGTGAAATGTTGGTATTTAGGGCAAATGAGCGTATTACCGCCAATTTGAAACCTTCGTAATCGTTGGCGGCTTTATGTTCGGAAACAATGTTTTCGGCTAAATCATAAAACGAATTATACAAATCGAAAGAAAGGCGTTTTCCTAAAAGGGCATTTCTGCGGCGTTTGTAAATAATCTGGCGTTGAGAGTTCATTACGTCATCGTACTCCAACAGGCGTTTGCGCATACCAAAGTTATTTTCTTCCACTTTTTTCTGTGCGCGTTCAATCGATTTAGTAATCATCGAATGTTGAATTACTTCGCCTTCGTTGTAGCCCATTCTGTCCATTACGCCGGCAATTCTTTCTGAGCCAAAGAGGCGCATCAAATTATCGTCCAATGCTACATAAAATTGGGATGAGCCTGGGTCGCCTTGTCGTCCGGCTCTACCGCGAAGTTGTCGGTCCACGCGGCGGCTGTCGTGACGCTCGGTGCCAATAATTGCCAAACCACCTGCTTCGCGTACACCTGTACCCAACTTTATGTCCGTACCACGTCCTGCCATATTGGTTGCAATGGTTACGGTTCCCGATTTTCCGGCTTCGGCAACTACTTCGGCTTCGCGGGCGTGTTGCTTGGCATTCAGTACGTTGTGCGGAATATTTTTTAGGGTAAGCATGCGACTGAGCAATTCAGAAACTTCCACCGAAGTAGTACCAACCAAAACGGGTCGTCCGGCGGCGCGCAATTTTTCTATCTCGTCAATTACGGCATTATATTTGTCTTTTTTGGTGCGATATACCAAGTCGTCACGGTCGTCTCGCTGAATAGGACGATTGGTAGGAATAATTACTACATCAAGTTTGTAAATATCCCAAAACTCTCCGGCTTCGGTTTCTGCCGTTCCGGTCATACCCGACAACTTGTGGTACATTCTAAAGTAGTTTTGCAAAGAAACCGTAGCAAAAGTTTGGGTAGCTGCTTCTACTTTCACGTTTTCTTTAGCTTCAATGGCTTGGTGCAAACCATCGGAATAGCGACGACCTTCCATAATACGTCCGGTTTGTTCGTCCACTATTTTCACCTTTCCGTCTAAAACTACATATTCCACATCGCGCTCAAAGAGGGCATAGGCTTTTAGTAATTGCTGGATAGAGTGAATACGTTCAGATTTTATGGCATATTCGTTCAGAAGTTGGTCTTTTTTGGCTTGTTTTTCTTCTTCTATCAAATAATTTTTTTCTATTTCCGCCATTTCGCTACCAATATCGGGCAATACAAAAAAGTTACTGTCTTCGCCTGTTTGCGTTATAAGGTCAATACCTTTTTCGGTAAGCTCAATAGTATTATTTTTTTCGTCAATATAAAAATAGAGGTCTTCGTCAATGATGTGCATGTTTTTGTTTTGCTCTTGCATGTAGTAATTTTCCGATTTTTGCATAATTACTTTCATGCCTTGCTCATTGAGAAATTTTATGAGTGCTTTGTTTTTGGGTAAGCCACGCTGCGCGCGATACAAGAGTTTTCCGCCGGTATTTTCATCGGTTTTTCCTTCGGCAATAAGGCGTTTTGCATCGGCGAGAGCCTGCATCACTACTTTGCGCTGTGCTTCCAAAAGACGTTCTATTCTGGGTTTTAAGCTGTCGAACTCTTGGCGGTCGCCTTTTTCAACGGGACCGGAAATAATGAGTGGTGTACGGGCATCATCAACAAGTACGGAGTCCACTTCATCTACCATCGCGTAGTGATGGCTGCGTTGCACCAATTCTTCGGGCAGGCGACTCATGTTGTCGCGCAGATAGTCGAAGCCATATTCGTTGTTAGTGCCATAAGTTATGTCGGCAAGATAAGCGTTGCGGCGTGCAGCAGTATTTGGCTGATGTCTGTCGATGCAATCAACGGTAAGTCCCAAAAAGTTGAAAATTCCGCCCATCCACTCGGAGTCGCGGCGTGCGAGATAGTCGTTTACCGTAACGATGTGTACACCTTCTCCGGCAAGTGCATTGAGATACGCGGGAAGGGTCGCTACTAAGGTTTTTCCCTCACCGGTAGCCATTTCGGCAATTTTTCCTTGATGCAAAACCACCCCACCAACAATTTGTACATCGTAGTGGAGCATATCCCAAGTAATGAGATTTCCGGCAGCCATCCAGGCGTTTTGATAGATTACCTGATTGCCTTCGATAGAGATGTGGTCTTTTTCTACTGAAAGGTTGCGGTCGAGTTCGGTAGCCGTAGCCCGCATTTGCGGATTTTCTTTAAAGCGGCGTGCCGTTTCTTTTACTACGGCAAATGCTTCGGGAAGAATATTTAAGAGTACTTTTTCCAAAAGGGCTAAACGCTCTTTTGTCAGTTTATCTATTTGCGTATAACGCTTTTCTTTTTCTTCCGGCTCAATATCCACGGCAGCAGCTTCGGTATTGAGGGTATCTATTTGTTGGTTTAAGTTTTGTAGCTCGTTCTGAATATGTTGTTTAAATTCTTGGGTTTTTTGGCGTAATGCGTCATTGCTCAAGGATTGGAGTTGGCTGTAGGCTTTGTTCACTGCCGTTACATAAGGTGTTAATTCTTTTAGGTCACGTTGTTTTTTATCTCCAAAAACTTTACCAAGCAGATTGTTAAAAATATTGAGTTGCATAATGTATTAAAAGATAAGAAGTATTAATTTATAAAAAAGCAGTGCGAAGTTAGCACTTTAAAATGGGATAGAATTTAATTTTAAGAAAATTATAACATTCCGAAATGAAAAACGGTATCAGTCTAAACGAATAAGAGGGAATAAAAGTTTAAAAGCAAAAAAGTTTGCGTATAAATCTTGACAAATGCGCTAAAAAAGCAAAAAATTGGCTTGTAAATGGTATATTTGGTTTATTTTTGTGTAAATTTAAAGGTATTTGATTGCTGTTTTTTAATGAAATTCTATGAATAAACTTACCGGACTTAAACTTATCATTTGCATTTTGGCAAATGTCCTAATCGTGCAACAGGCATCTTCGCAAAGCACCGCCGAGCGTGTGTACAATATTATGCAAACGCATTGTGCTACGGCAGGTTGCCACAGCAATGCAGATAAAATGGCGGGCTTGGATTTGCAAGGTACGGCAATGATAGATGTGTATAATAATGTAGTAGATGTGGTGCCTCAAAATACTGCTGCGGCAGCAAAACACAATAAATTAATTTATCCCGGCGACCCTTATCGCAGTTTTATTTATCGCAAGTTGGCGCACGGTAAAGAGGCTTTTGCTGCCTTGGAAAGCGATGAAGGTGGTGCTATGCCCGCTTATGGTGGCGGCGCAGGTCTTAGTGATGTGGAAAGAGAAGTAGTGCGTCAGTGGATTTTGTACGGCGCGCCAAGTACAGGAACCGTTATAGATGAAGAACTCTTAGAAGAGTTTTATAGTGGCAATGGTTATTGGACGATAGACCCACAAGATCCGCCGCCGGCTCCGGCAGTCAGCGAAGGCATTCAAGTAAGAGTAGGTCCTATATTTTTACCACCTTCTTCGAGTACACAAACTTCGGAAGTGGAGTACTACACCAAATATGAAACTAATTTGCCCGCTACGGAAGTTCACCAAATTGATATGACTATTGGTAGTTCGCACCATTTTATCATTTACACTTTTTCCGATGATGCTTCTGACCGCTCTTTCGGCTTTAGAGAAAATGCCAATCACAGCACAAACGTAGGCTATTTGGTAGGCGTACAGGAGAATTCGAACTTCGATTTGCCCGAAGGTACTGCTTTTAAATGGCAAGATAATTTGGTGTTGGATATGAACCCGCACGTTATCAACTATTCCCAGTCGGCGGTAATGGCTACCGATGTTTACGTCAATATTTACACCCAACCCAATGGCATCGCTGCACAGGAAATGCGCGCGCAGTTGTTGCCCAATTTTAATTTGAATATTCCCAATGATGGCGAAGAACATTTTATTGAAGCACCGTTTTCTTTCCCTTTTAATGCCAATTTGTACCTTTGGAATATTGGCTCGCATACGCATGCGCGCGGCAATAGTTTTGATGTGTGGACAAGAAACCCTGATGGTTCGAAAGGAGACCAAATTTATAGCGCAACACGCTACAATGGTATTCCCGAGTGCGAAGAAATAGCCTACGATTATCAGCATCCGCCAACACGTTATTTTGGTGAATTTTTGCCTTTGAATATTAGCAATGGCATTATCCACCGAGCATCGTATATCAATAATACCAACAAAACCTTGCACTGGGGAGCTACCTCCGAAGATGAAATGATGATTACTGCCATTATGTATGTTTTGAATACAAGTGGTGTTACTTTTGGAGAGGCTTCGGTGTGCCAAGAAGATGAGTTTGTAGAAACAGGCATTGACGAATTTGTTGTTGATGGTTCATTTTCATTATCTGTTTATCCCAATCCTGCCGCTGTTCGCGCGTATTTTGATGTTTCAAATGCGCAACCGAATGAAACTTTTACTTTACATGTTATGTCATTGGAAGGAGCGTACAATAATACCCATACTTTTACAACCAATTCGCAAGGGAAAGCCTTGTACGAACTGTCTGTTAAATCTTTAAACAACGGAATTTATATTGTAGAACTGGAAGATAGTGCAGGTAATTTTATAAATGGAAAATTGATGGTTCAGCATTAAGCATAAATCCTACTTTTCTATTTATCGAATATGAAATATTGGCTCTTATTTGTAGCGTTAATAGGTTTGTTTTGTGCCAAAGTTGCACAAGCACAATCTACCAACATACCCTTGGGACATAGTAACTACGAGGACATACATTATCTCGAAACTTTAAGTGGTAATATTCCGCCTAAGTTTTTTTCGGGATTTCAGCCTTTGGCAGAAAAACAAGTGGTAAATGCCGCCGAATATTGGGATAGCACTGCACAGAACTTGCGCAGTAGCAACCGCCAGCAGATTTATTATTTGTATCAGTGCAACAATTTGTGGACAGACTGGGGCTTGCTAAATTCCAAAAAGCCTTTTCTCAAAAAATTGTATGTATATAAAACCGATTTTTTTAGCCTCAATACGCCCGAGTTTAATTTGCGGATTAATCCACAACTGAATTTTCAGATGTATGCCCAAGCTGATGCTCCTGACAGATTGTTTCTCAATTCGAGAGGCTTGGAAATAAAGGGAAATATAGCCCAAAAAATAGGTTTTTATACCAGTCTTAGCGACAACCAAGCGAGGTTCCCACAGTATATTCGCGACTACATACAAGATAATGTGGCTATTCCCTACGAAGGAAGATATGCCGGATTTAAGGGAAATGGTCTCGACTTTTTTCGTGCAACCGGATACATCAATTTTGCTTTAATTCCCCAAATTACAATAACAATGGGGCAAGACAAACATTTTATCGGTCACGGCGAACGCTCCTTGCTGCTTTCGGATATAGGCAACTCGTATCCTTTTGTAAAAATAAGCACTCGTGTGGGAAATTTGCAATACATAAATTTATATACACAATATACCCAACAGTTTACGAGTTTGTCCGATGGCTTAAAATCGTACAAGTTTTCCGCCAACCACTTGCTTTCTTGGAATATTAGTTCTAAGGCAAATGTTAGCCTTTTTGAAAGTATTATTTTTCACCGAAACGGCTACGATTGGGCGTATTTAAATCCGGTTATTTTTTATCGCTTTGTAGAAACCCAAGCCGGAAGTCCTGACAATGTGCTTATTGGTGCGGATATGCAGTTTTTGTTGCCCTATCGGTTTCAGGTTTATGGGCAGTTGATATTTGATGAATTTAATTTTGCGGCGATAAAAGCGAATAATGGCGACTGGCGGGTAAAAGATGGATTTCAGTTGGGTTTGCGTTGGGCAGATGCTTTGGGAATTGACAATACTACTTGGCTTGTGGAATACAATCAAGTGCGTCCTTATACATACGGGCACGTTTATACTTACAATAATTACACGCACTACAACATGCCATTGGCGCATCCTTTGGGCGCAAATTTTAGAGAATTATTATCAAAAATAATTTATACGCCGTTTAAAAAATGGGAAATTACATGGACGGGCGTTGCGGCGAGATACGGCAAAGATGGCAATGACGGCGATTTGTACGGACAAAATATCTTTGCGCCTACTATTTTTAATGAACGTACCGGAACTTACATTGGGCAAGGCATTACCACCAATTTGTTGTATCAGTCTTTGGGCGTGAGCTGGGAGTGGAAGCACCAAACTTTTGTCGATGCGCAGTTTGTGTGGCGCAGGGAAAGCAACGAAAACGAAGTGATTACAGACCAATTTGCCAGTATAGGCTTTCGCATGAACCTACGGAAATGGAACTTTGTGCGGTAAAAAATTAGGATTTTAAATCCTTAGCGTCATTCGTTTCTTGTGTTTCGGCAATGGGAAATAGCTCCAACAAGTTTTCCAAAAAAATGCGTATTTCCTTCAACTTTTCTATTGCTTCCAACTGATTTACCACATTTTTTCGCTTCGATTTAAGGATTTTTTTTGCCCCTTCAATGGTATAACCTTTGTCTTTGAGGAGGTGCTGAATAAGTTTTATGTTTTCAATATCCTGCACCGTAAACTGTCGGTTGCCTTTTCTGTTTTTTCGGGGTTTTATTTCTTCAAATTCCCCTTCCCAAAAACGAATGGTAGAGTCGTTTACTTGCAACAATTCGGCCACTTCTCCAATGGAGTAATATACTTTTACAACTTCAGGAATAGCCATGTAAGAGAGTTTTACTTATTTCAAATTGCAATTATTAGTCAAAAGATTGACCCATTCTGCTCGAAATATCAATTAATTGTACGTATTCATCGGGACTTAAGTCATTGTAGAAATACATCGCCGGGTTTACAGGCTTGTTGTATTTCCAAACCTCGTAATGTAAATGCGGTGCCGTAGATAAGCCTGTACTTCCTACTTTGCCTATTACATCGCCACGATTTATTTTTTGTCCTTCTCTCACCATCACTTTGCTCAAGTGAGCATAAACGGTTTTAAAGTTATATCCGTGATTAATGATAATATGGTTTCCGTAGCCGGAGCCATTTTCTACTTTTTCTACTACACCCACACCTGTAGCAAAAACATCCGTACCACTTGGAGCCGTAAAATCTATACCATTGTGCATACGGTGCGTTTTGTAAATTGGGTGAATACGCATACCATAACCCGAAGCAGTACGTTTCAAATCTTTGTTCGATACGGGTTGAATAGCAGGCATAGAACGATAAAACTCTTCACGGTTTTTTACCATATCGGCAATTTTATCGTAAGATTTTGATTGAATATAAACCTGACGCTTGATACGATCTAATTTTTGCTTGCTGGAAATGAGCAAATCGCTGTTGCTGTAGTTTTCCAAATCGCGGTATGGACTCGAACCTCCAATACCTGCTTGGCGCACGCTACTGGGAATAGGGTCGGTTTCAAAAATTACACGATAAAAATTATCGTCTCTATCTTCCAATTCCGCCAAAACTTTCGAGTAGCTGTCTAACTCTTTATTAATTAAGTCGTATTGCGCTTGCAAAACGCCAATTTCTCGCTTAAGACGTTTTTCTTTAGGAGAATCTATAAATTTAAAAGCTAATACAACTATAATAAATGCAAATACTAAGGTAGCACTTAAAAATCCAAATAATTGTAAAAGTCGGGTTTTGGTGGATATTTCTACGGTATCAAACTGCAAAGTTTGCGGATTGTAAACATATTTCACCTTCTTTAAGTTCATCATATTGTTTTTTAAGTATTTTTGTGCCGCCAAACAGAAAAATTATAAGTTTAAAACTTTGTTTAGCGAACCGAGCTGAACAATTAAAATTTAGGGCTTGGCAAAGATAATTTATTTTTTTTTTTTAACCTATTATTTAATGAAATCTGCACTTATTCGCCAACATTTTTTGGATTTTTTTAAAAACAAATTACATCAGATAGTTCCTTCTGCGCCTATTGTGGTAAAAAACGACCCGACCTTAATGTTTACCAATGCGGGCATGAATCAGTTTAAAGATTATTTCTTGGGGAATAAAATGCCCGACAATAAACGCATCGCCGATACTCAAAAATGCTTGCGCGTTTCCGGCAAACACAATGATTTGGAAGAAGTTGGGGTGGACACTTATCATCACACGATGTTTGAAATGTTGGGAAACTGGTCTTTTGGCGATTATTTCAAAAAAGAAGCCATTGAGTGGGCGTGGGAATTGCTCACTAAAATATATAAACTCAATCCTGAAAATCTGTACGTTACCTATTTTGAAGGGGACACTGAAGAAAATTTGGTTCCCGATGCCGAAGCACTCGAATGTTGGAAACAATGGATTGATGAAGACCGCATTATTCCTGCCGGAAAAAAAGATAATTTTTGGGAAATGGGCGACACCGGACCTTGCGGACCCTGTTCCGAAATTCACATTGATTTGCGCGATGAGAATGATAAAAAAACCGTTTCGGGAAAATCCTTAGTCAATGCCGGACACCCGCAAGTGGTCGAAATTTGGAACTTAGTATTTATACAGTTCAATCGCAAAGCCGACAGTTCTTTGGAAAGTCTTCCGCAAAATCACGTGGATACGGGCATGGGTTTCGAGCGTTTGTGCATGGCACTACAAGGCAAGCGTTCCAACTACGACACCGATGTTTTTTCGCCTATTATTGAAAAAATCTCCGCCATCACCCAAATTCCTTACGGAAAATCCGAAAAAACCGACATCGCCATTCGCGTATTAGCCGACCATATTCGCGCCATTTCGTTTACCATTGCCGATGGCCAACTGCCCTCCAATACAGGCGCAGGCTATGTTATTCGTCGCATATTGCGCCGTGCCGTACGCTACGCATATAGTGTACTCAATTACCAACAAGCCATTCTTCACCAATTAGTACCCGTGCTGGCACAGCAATTCAAGGAAGTTTTTCCCGAATTAGCCCTCAATCAATCCTTTGTACAAAAAGTAGTACTCGAAGAAGAAAACGCATTTTTGCGCACTTTAGAAGCAGGACTCAAACGTTTTGAGTTACTGAAACATCAAAATATTGACGGCGAAGCGGCTTTTGAACTCTATGACACCTACGGTTTTCCTTTCGACCTGACAAAACTTATGGCTTCCGAAGCGAATATTGCGGTGGATGAAACGGGTTTTATGGCAGCAATGGAAAAACAAAAAGCGCGCTCGCGGGCAGCTACGCAACTAAAAACAGACGATTGGGTAAACGTACAAGCTAATACAAAAGGAAATACTTTTGTAGGCTACAATTTGCTGCAATGTCCGGCAAATATTCTGCGCTATCGAAAAATTGAACAAAAAAAGAAAACCTATTTCCAATTGGTTTTAGACCAAACACCTTTTTATGCCGAAAGTGGCGGTCAGATTGGCGACACGGGGCAACTTATTTTTCCCAACGAAATAATTGAAATTATAGACACCCAAAAGGAAAACGACCTTATTGTGCATTTTTGCGAAAAATTGCCCGAAGATGTCGAACGCAGTTTTATTGCGCAAGTGGACAGCAGTCGCCGCCAAGCTATTGCTTCCAACCACTCCGCTACGCACTTGCTGCACGCTGCTTTGCGCCAAACATTAGGCACGCACGTACACCAAAAAGGTTCGTTGGTAGCACCCGACCATCTCCGTTTCGATTTTGCCCATTTTGCCAAAGTAAATGAGGAAGAACTGGCACAAATTGAACAAATTGTAAATGATAAAATTCGGGAAAATATTGCCCTTCAAACCGATTACTTACCTTATGAAAAGGCCGTAGAAAGTGGCGCGATGGCACTTTTTGGCGAAAAATATGCCGATGTAGTGCGTGTTGTGAGTTTCGACCCGAAATTTTCGCGCGAATTGTGTGGTGGTACGCACGTGCGTGCTTCCGGCGAAATTGGTTTGTTCAAGTTTATTACCGAAACATCTGTTGCTGCGGGTGTGCGCCGCATAGAAGCAGTTACGGCAAATACCGCATACAATTTGATAGCAAAACAATACCACGAATTGCAGCAAATTAAATCCTTACTCAAAAATACGCCAGACCTAACACAAGCGGTTTCGCAAGTGTTGAACGAAAACAGTCAGTTGCAAAAAGAAGTGGAAAAAATGCAGTTGGAAAAAGCACTCGACTTGCGGAAAGAACTTTTGCAAAATGCCCAACGCAAAAATGACTTGACCTTTGTGGCGGCGCAAGTAGCCGTACCAAATGCCGATATTCTGAAACAACTTACGTACGATTTGAAAAATTCGACTGAAAATTTAGTTGCAGTTTTGGCTGCCGAAGTAGAAGGAAAAGCCTTGATTTCGGTAATGATTGAAGAAAATTTGTTGGAAAAACACACTTGGAATGCCGGAACATTGGTGCGCGAATGGGCGAAAATAGTTCAAGGCGGCGGCGGTGGTCAGGCGTTTTATGCAACCGCAGGCGGAAAAAATCCGGCAGCTATTCCACAACTCATTCAGCAAGCTAAATCTTGGTTTGAAAACGAAAACTAAAATGACGGATTTTTATGCAAAATACGAATTAGTGGTTGGTTTGGAAGTGCATATTCAACTGAATACGGCGCGCAAAATATTTGCTCCCGATGCCACGAATTTCGATGCAGCAGCCAACGAAAACACGAGTTATATTTCTTTGGCACACCCCGGCACTTTGCCAATGCTCAACAAGGAGGTTATCAACAAAGCCATTATGCTGGGCTATGCTACAAATGCACAATTTTCGGATTACTGCTTTTTCGACCGGAAAAATTATTTTTATCCCGATTTGCCCAAATCGTACCAAATTACACAAGATAATCAACCCATTTGCAAAGCGGGCTTTGTAGAAGTTTTTGATGGTAAAAAATACCATGCTGTACAACTCAATCGCATTCATATTGAAGAAGATGCCGGAAAAAGTTTGCACGACCAAGACGAGCAATTTAGCTATATCGACCTTAATCGAGCCGGCGTGCCTTTGCTGGAATTAGTTACCGAGCCTTGTATTCACCAGTCGGATATTGCCTATCATTTTTTGAACGAATTGCACCGTTTAGTCATGTTTTTGCAAATATGTGATGGCAATATGGAAGAAGGCAGTTTTCGCTGCGATGCCAATATTTCGGTGCGCCCCCGCAACACTACAACTTTTGGCGAACGCGTAGAAATAAAAAACATGAACTCTATGCGTTTTGTAAAAAAAGCTATTGACTATGAGTTTGAAAGGCAGTGCGCTTTGTTGGAAAAAGGTGAAAAAATAGCGCGCGAAACACGAGGCTATAATGCAGAAAATAATACCACCTTTTCGCAGCGAAGCAAGGAAGAAGCACACGATTATCGTTATTTTCCTGAACCAGATTTGATAGGAATTGTTTTAACACAAGCGCATTTGCAAAACATAAAAGCCCAAATGCTCACCTTGCCGCAACAATGGATACGACAATTTACCGAAAAATACGCCTTATCTTATGCCGAAGCAGATTTGCTGTGTGAAAATGCGGAAACAGTAACGTACTTTAACGCTTTGGTTTCTGCCGGAACGCCACCTAAAATGGCTTGTAATTGGCTGCTGAACAAAGTGAAGTCGTATATTAAGGAAAATAATTTGAATATGGAGCAATTTCCTGTGCCAGCCGAAAAGTTAGCAGAAATTATTGCATTGGTAGCCGATGGAAAAGTAAACGATACCCAAGCAAAAACGCAATTATTTGAGGCAGTAATCGCCAAACCAAGGGAATTAGTGAAAGATTTGGCACAAAAAATGCGACTAATTATAGAAAACAATGATAACTTTGTAGAAAAGTTAATCGCCAAGATAATTGAAGAGTCGCCCGAAGAAGTGAAAGTATATCGTTCGGGCAAAAAACAAATTGCCGGTGTGCTGATGGGCAAACTGATGAAACAGTCCGGCGGAAGAATAAAACCCGACCAAGCACACCAATTATTAATCGAAACATTAAACAATTTATAAGAATGAAGAAACACCTTTTAACCGTATGTTTAGGCTTGGCAGCAATGCTGTCTTTTGCTGCCTGCAACAACCAAAGTGGCAGTAGTGGAGGCTATCTTATTGATGGAAAAACAAGTAACTACCCAGCCAATACACAAGTTTTTTTGCAAGAATTTAGAGAAGGTAAGCCTATTTTTATTGACACAACCACAACCGATGCCGAGGGTAATTTTAGTTTGAAAGGCAAGATTGCGGAGAAAAACTTCGGCAAGGTACAAGTGGGAAGTAATGATATTTTTTTGTTGATTGACAACAAAAAAATAAATGTAGAAATAGACCGCAATAATCCGCGCAACTACTCGGTAACGGGAAATCCTGAACTGGTAACTATGCAACAAATTATGAATGATGCGCGTACAGGAAAAGCAACACCCGATGCTATCAAAACATTTATTGATACGGTAAAAAGCCCTTATTTGGCATATTATGGCGTGCAGTATTTGAACATTCAGAAAGATTTTGATACTTACGAAAAAGTGCAACAACGATTGAGTAAAGAAATTCCTTCCTCAACCGTAACCTTAGATTTTACGAGTTTTATTGACAAAAACAGAGAAGCGATAGAACGCCAAAAAGCTGCCGAAGGTAAAACGGCGATGGGTTCGGAGGCAGCAGAGATAGATTTGCCGAATCCTGACGGGAAAAATATTGCTTTGTCGTCGCTTAGGGGGAAAGTGGTTTTGTTGGACTTTTGGGCTTCTTGGTGTGGTCCTTGTCGCCGCGAAAATCCCAATGTGGTAAAAACTTACCAGCAGTACAAAGACAAAGGATTTACGGTGTATAGTGTGTCGTTGGATAAAGACAAGGCGCGCTGGGTAGATGCCATAAAAAAGGATAATTTGTTGTGGGACAATCATGTAAGTGATTTACAATATTGGAACTCTGCTCCCGCAGCAGCCTATGGCGTACGTTCCATTCCCGCGACTTTTTTGCTTGACCGAGAGGGAAAAATTATTGGTAAAAACTTACGCGGAGGAGCTTTAGAAGCGAAGTTAAAAGAAATCTTTGCCGAGATATAAAAAACAACAGCCGAAAAAATATAACGGGGCGACTGATTTTTTGGTACGCCCCGTTTTGTTGTTTTAGAACTTAATGGCTTTTATTTACCTCTGAGCTTATCTATTAATTCTTTTGAATATTTATAAACCTCATCGTTTAGCAAAATAAACTGTTGATTTGTCAGTAATTCTACTGTACTTTTATTTGATTTCAATTTTATGACAGACTTTAAGTAAACATTCCGTCTCACATAATCGCCTTTTTCACTTGAAGGAATTAGGTTGTTCAACAACAAACTTATTTCCTTCAGTTCACAAGTATCTACAATTACCACCTTATCCGACCCAGAAGAATTAACTCCTTCATCATACATATCAATAGGAGTCAAAATTCCAAATGAAATGTAAGAAGTTTCTATCAGCTCAATATCTTTGTAGAAGTCTATGCTGTCATTACACCCAAAAAACAGCAGCAAAAAAAGGCATGGAATAATTTTTTTTATTTTCATCTTATTTTTTAACAGATGGGTGAAATCTGTTTTATTAATTATAGAAGCCACTAATCAATTATCACCCCTACCCGAACACCAAATTCTGCCTGGGGTTTATAAGCATCTTGTGTTCTAATTCTATTGCGCCAATAATAATTGGCATCTCGGCCTACATCTAAGGTTTTTATGGTTTGAGACATAACGCCCACTCCAATAAAAGACTCTAAGGTTATTCTATCATAAACTATTTGATTCCCAAAGCGAACCGTGAAAGAAACATTTTGCTTACTTTCGGTGTAGGTATCGCCAGTAAAAGAAGGAACACCTGTAGTAGCAAGCACTTCCTTAACACCCTGTACGTTTTCTTTGAAGGTTATATGACTAATCGTTGCCGAAAGAAAAGCCCCTTCAGGAGAATCACTATCGAAGTAAAGGCGAATACTTCCCGAAAACATAGGTCCCATCACTGAATAAGGCGCGTAGTCGCTGTTATACTCTTCGCCATAATCTACCTCTCCGGGAGCGTTAAAGGTAGTTTCTCTGCCCTCAAAATCATCTTTTATAAAATCTAAAATGTTGGTATTAACAACATTTTTAAAGGTCACTCCAGCACCTAACAGCACACTAAACGTACCATTAAGGGTTTTTTCTACTATTAATTGCTGCTTGCCAAGGATAAAAGAAACTTGATTGGTTTTTATAACCCACGCACTGTACGCTTTTTTTGTTAAATTTTCGCCCGCACTTTCATCATTAAAAATAATAACCTCTACATCCTTGTTTCCATCAGTTTCCTGTGCTTTAAGTGCATTTACCCCAAAAGAAAATAAGCATAAAATAATAATGAGTAAATTTTTTTTCATAATAATATTGTTTTATTTGAGGTAAAGTTATTTGCTTTGTGGTAAACTTGTATAATAATATGAAAAAATTTATTCTTTTTTTGAATGTATTGTTGCTATCTGCAAGCACTTTTGCCCAAACAGCGCAGGTAGTATTAAGCGATGAAATGAAGGTGGATCCTTTTTTTATGAGGCATTTGCACTCAGACGCTACGGGGCATTATGTGCTTTTTGCCGAAAGAGGTAAAGGGGGTACAATGATTCCCATCATTAGAAAGTATGACAACAAGATGAAGATGTTGTTCTCTAAAGAATACAAAGTAGATGGCAAAGACATTTACTATGAAGACATTCTTTATGCCAAGGGAAAGTTTATTTGGATTTCGTCGAAGCGAGAAAAGAAAAGTGACGTAGTTTCCTACTATGCCACACCGCTGGATATGAAAGGCATTGCCGGCAAGCCAAATCTCATTGCGTCTTTTACCGTCGACTCGAAGAAAGACTTACCCAAAGCAAAATTTGTGGTATCGAATGATACAACAAAAATAGGTATTGTGGTAACGAAGGATAATGACGATAATAAAGAAATGGCGGAGGCTTATGTGGCAGTATTCGACAACAATGCAGAAAAATTGTGGAACAAAAAATATAACTTTAAAGTGAGTGAAAAACAATTTTCAGTTATTGACTTCGACCTGTTGAACAACGCTGAATTTTTAGTATTGACCAAAATATACGATAACAACAGCCAAAAAGAAGAGAAAAGAGGTTCTGGTAAGAACGAACCGGCTTACGACTACTTCTTAAACTATTTTTCGAAAGATAGTAATGAGCCAAGAAAACTAAAATTAGACTTAAAAGGCGATTTTATTATGGGCGGTTCCTTAGAAACTACCCCTGCCAGTGAAACGTATTTGTTTGGCTTTTACAGCAAAAAAGCGGGTGGCATAATTCAGGGAATGTATAACATGAAAGTAGCCAGCAATGGTACGGTGGAATACCTCAATAAGAAAGAATTTACCGACAAAGAATTGTCTGTTTTTGAAGATAAAGATGTCGAAAAAGAACGAGGAGACAAAGGCATTTCCAAATTTTATGAGTTTACAGGATTTAAGATAAGAAAAGACGGCACGATGTCAATTGCTGCAGAAGATAATTACGTGCAGACTACGACCACTAATAAAGTGACATCATACACCTATTTTAGCAAAAGTATCATAGACATACAAATGGACGATAAGGGAAAAATTAGCAGTTTTCGCATAATACCCAAAAAACAAGCAACGCTGAACTGGCGATTGGGAATCGGACATGAAACGGTGAATAACGAAAATAATACGTACTATTTTTATAACGAAGACGAAGATAATTTGAAAAAGCCTATTGAAGAAAGAGGGCAAGCAATAAAAAATTTCAAGCAATTTGTAATGGTAATGACCTATTTCGACCCTGCAACGGGAAAACCTGTACGCAAGGCACTATTGGATAAAGACAAGGTGAATCAAACGCTTGAGCCAGAGCATTGCGTTCAAATAGGAGACAACACCTTATTTATTGTTCTTGTTGAACACTCAAACTTTTCTGTTTCCGGCACAATAAGTAGTGTGCTTGGCAAAACCCTGCGTTTGGGTACAATTACAGTTAGTGAATAAGGAGTAGCTACCATAATGTAGCCGCATATAAAAACCTCTTGTGTTTTGGGTTGTTTTTCTATTCCCAATATACACAAGAGGTTTTTTTAAGGTCATCCTAAAATTTGAGATGACCATTTTTTTGCCCAAGGCAGTTGTTGCGTATTTTTTAGAAAAACACAAAAATATGTCTTAGCAAGTCTGTTAAAAATGTGGTAATTTTGTGCATAGGTAAATTCAAATTAACTATTTCCAACAAATGGATTATACAAAAAAAGAAGAAATACTGCACGCCATTTCGCACGGACTCGGAGCAATACTTTCGGTGATAGCATTAGTCCTTATGGTGATGTACGCTATGCACGCATCTACAACACACCTGATTACAGTAAGTATTTTTGGTGTGAGTTTAATACTGCTCTACACGGCTTCTACGCTGTACCATGCCATCGAAAATACCAAATGGAAACGCATTTTCAAAAAAATAGACCACCTGTGTATTTATCTGCTTATTGCCGGAACGTACACTCCTTTTGTATTGCTGGGACTAAAAGGCACTTGGGGTTGGGTTATTTTTGCTTTAATCTGGTCCTTGGCAATAGTAGGATTTGTGTTTAAGTTTTCGCGTTATCAGCAAAATAAGGTACTGTCCCTTTCGCTCTATATGCTCATGGGCTGGCTTATTGTTATTGCTATAAAGCCACTTACGGAACGCTTGTCCGGCGACTTGCTGTGGTATGTAGCTTTGGGCGGTTTGTGTTATACGGTGGGAGTATTTTTCTATGCCAACAAAAAAATACCTTACAATCATTTCATTTGGCATCTTTTTGTGTTGGGCGGAAGTACAATGCACTTTTTGGGTGTTTTTTTACATTTGTTGTAAAAAGTGCAATAGAAAAGAATAAGCGGTAACAAGAATGCTACCGCTTTACTGTATCTTAATTTAACAGTTACTTTTTGTTTTTAGGACTCAAGGTTACATACATTCTTTTTCCTTCTAATTTTGGAGCTTGGTCAACTACACCTACTTCTTCCAATCGTTCGATAAACTTGCTTAAAAGCACGGTGCCTTGGTCTTTAAAAACAATGGCTCTGCCCCTAAACTGCACATAAGCGCGTACTTTAGAACCTTCCTGCAAGAACTTTTCGGCATGTTTTGATTTAAACTCAAAATCGTGGTCGTCAGTATGGGGCGTAAAGCGAATTTCTTTGATCACAGTTTTCGCTGTTTTTGCCTTGATCTCTTTTTCTTTTTTCTTTTTTTCGTATAAGAATTTTTGGTATTCTATCAGCCTGCAAACGGGTGGATTTGCATTGGGTGATATTTCTACCAAATCCAAACCTTCTTCCTCTGCCAAACGCAAAGCTTCTTGAATGGTGTAAATTCCCTGTTCCACATTGTCGCCTACCAAACGCACCTCTTTTGCGCGAATGTGCTGATTAATATTGTGTTCAGGGGTTGGTGGTGAATAGTAACGTCTTTTTGCCAAATGTTATGGGTTTTAGTGAAAAAATACAGTAAATTGTTTTATAAAGTTTAAATAATATTTGTTTTTAGGATATGTATAATACCTAAAGTTTAAAAATAAGTTCAATTTTTTTAATTTAATTCATTTTTTAGGATAAGCATAAAGTCTTTTAGTGCCATACTTCCTATATCGCCTTGTCCGTGTTTTCTTGCCGATACCAAACCTTCTAATTCTTCTTTTTCGCCCACAATAAGCATATACGGCGTTTTGCTCACTTCCGCATCGCGAATTTTTTTGCCTATTTTCTCTTGTCGTTGGTCTATTTCTGCTCTAAAATCGTCTTTTTTCAGCGCATCGCAAATATACTGCGCATACGCGTTAAATTTGTCGCTGATAGGTAAAATCATTACTTGTGTAGGTGCCAGCCATAATGGAAAGTTTCCGGCGGTCGATTCTATTAATAAAGAAATAAATCGCTCAAACGACCCAAAAGGTGCGCGATGTATCATTACCGGACGATGCTTGGTGTTGTCGCTGGCTACATATTCCAAATCAAATCGTTCGGGCAAGTTGTAATCCACTTGTATTGTACCCAACTGCCAAGAGCGTCCCAATGCATCTTTCACCATAAAGTCGAGCTTCGGTCCGTAAAAAGCCGCTTCGCCCAATTCGGTAATTGTAGGAATACCAATTTCGCGCGTTGCATCAATAATAGCACTTTCGGCTTTTTCCCACACTTCGTCCGAGCCGATGTATTTTTCTTTGTTTTCGGGGTCGCGCAGTGAAATTTGTGCCGTAAACTCCGAGAAGCCCATACGATTCAGCACTTGCATCGTCAAGTCCAGTACATTCAAAAACTCGTCTTTGAGCTGGTCGGGCATACAAAAAATGTGTGCATCGTCCTGTGTGAAACTGCGCACCCGCGACAAACCGTGCAACTCGCCACTTTGCTCGTAGCGATATACTGTACCAAATTCGGCAATACGAATCGGCAATTCGCGATAGGAGTGCGGTACGTGTTTGAATATTTCGCAGTGGTGCGGGCAGTTCATAGGTTTTAGGAAAAACTCTTCGTTTTCGTTGGGTGTTTTTATCGGCTGAAACGAACCTTCGCCATATTTGGCATAGTGTCCGGAAGTAATGTACAAGTTTTTGTTGGCAATATGTGGCGTAATTACTTGCTGATAGCCGCGTTTTAGTTGCTCTTCTTTTAGATAATTTTCCAACTGATTGCGTACAAAAGTGCCTTTGGGCAACCAAATTGGCAAACCTGCACCTACTTTTTCGCTAAACATAAATAACTGCAACTCGGCACCTAAGCGGCGATGGTCGCGTTTTTTTGCTTCTTCCAAAAGTTGTAGATGCTCATCTAAAAGACTTTGTTTCGGAAAACTTACGCCATATATGCGGGTAAGCATTTTGTTTTTTTCATTGCCACGCCAGTACGCTCCGGCAAGACTAAGCAACTTCACGGCTTTGATGATGCCTGTATTGGGAATGTGCGGACCTTTGCACAAATCCACAAAATTTCCCTGTGTGTAAAAAGTAATATTGCCGTCTTCTAAGGCTTCGATGAGTTCTAATTTATAAGGATCATTTTTTTCGGTAAAAAATGCAAGTGCCTTGTCCTTACTTACTTCACTACGAAGGTACTCGTTATTTTGCTTGGCAAGTTCTTTCATTTTATTTTCCACTTTTTCCAAATCTGCTTCGCCAAAAGTGTAATCGCCAAAGTCTATATCATAGTAAAATCCATTTTCGATAGGAGGACCTATGCCCAACTTTATGCCGGGATACAGACTTTCTAAGGCTTCTGCCATAAGGTGTGCCGTAGAATGCCAAAAGGCTTTTTTCCCGCCTTTGTCTTCAAATTTTAAAAAGGCTATTTTTGCCGATTCGTTAATAGGGCGATTCAGGTCGCGCACTTCGCCATTTACTTCTGCGGCAATTACTTGACGTGCGAGTCCTTCGGAAATAGACTTGGCTATTTCTAAAGCACTTGTTCCTTTCGGATATGTTTGAACCCGTCCATCGGGAAATGTGATATCTATCATTTTAGAGAAAATACTGTTTTTTGGAAGACAAAAATACTAAGCTATTACAAACAAAATACCAAAAGTAGGAAATATTGTAATAAAATAAAAAAAATGCTCCTTGCCTTTGGTCGGCACTCGCGGTCAAACTATTCATTTTTCAATCGTTGAATGGCTTCGAGAGCAGGCGTGAGTTCGTTGTTAAAATTGAGTGCCTGTTTGTAATAATTAAGTGCCGTGGCAGTATCGTTCATTTTTTCGGCACACAATCCGCGCATGTAATACGCTTCGGCATAGGCAGGATTCATACGCGTAGCCAACTCAAAATAATTGGCGGCTTTGGCAATGGAATCTTGTTGGATTAATACATAGCCTATATTGTAAAGCGCATTGTGGTTTTGGGGGCTTTGGCGAATTATTTCCCGATAAGTGTTTTTCGCTTTTTCGTATTGCCGGTCGTTTTGGTAAAACATTGCCTTGGCATAAAAAGCTTCGTTGCGACTGCTGTCCACACGAATGGCGTTGTCGAAATAGCCGATGGCTAAATTGTTTTTGTTTTCGCTAAAAAGCAAACCGAGTTGCATCAGCGCATCGTAGTAGTCGGGATTGTATTCCACCGCTCTTTGAAAACTCTCAATCGCATGGGCATTTTGTCCCATTTCTTTTTCTATCAATCCTTTGTAAAAATAAACTTTAGGATTTTGGACATTCCCGCCTAAGATTTGATTGCATTTTGCCAAAGCTTCGTCGTATTGCTTGGTAATGAGTAAAATTTTTGTTTCTTCGAGAAGAATGTTCTGCGCATTTGCTACATTTTTTTCGCCATAAGCCAATAATTGCAAAGCTGCTTTGGACTTAGCCGCTTGCAGGAAAATATCTGCACCCAGCAAGTAATAATTTTCTTGGGTAGAATCTATTTGAATGGCAGCATAAATATCTTTTCCGGCATTTTCCCAATCCGACATTTCGGCATATTTGCTGGCACGCACGAAATACAAATTGGCATTGGTACTGTCTTGCGCAATACGCTCGTTCAGGTCTTGTAGCGGGTTTTGGGCATTTTCTTGGCTATCAATGCTATTTTGTTCGGTAGTATTTTCTTCATTGCTATTATTACAACTCCAAGTGGCTAACAAGAACAAAAAACATACACTAAGCCATGAAATTTTTAGCTGCATAAAATATTGTATTTGCCGCAAAGGTACGCACTTTTACACCGCAACATTTTAATATTTGGGTAAAAAAAATTAAAAACGAGGGCAGTTGAATTGTGGTCCGGCACTTTTTGTACGAAGCGCAGCCATATAACTCAAGGCTACTTCAATCGCTCCGCTGCCATTGTTGGCATTTTTCAAAGAAGACAACGTAATATCGTAGCCCACGCCTACTTGCCAGTGTTCAATATCCATTTGCGCCATTAGCAATAGCGCATCGCCGTGCAGTTGCTGGTTGCCACCATTTACACGATAGCCGGGACCAAAAGAAATGGAGTTGAGTTTTCCTTCGCGACTATTTTCGTACATTACATAACGCAAAAGCGCGGAGGCATTTACTTTCCAACTTGCGCCCTGAAGCGAGAAGTAAGCACTCGGCACTACATCAAAATTGTTGGAAACATCTTGACTGCCGCCTAATTGTAGCACCCACTTGGCATCTAAGCGTTCGCGACTGTCGTCAAAAAAGTTGTTGTCGGGTGTGTTGGCATGAAAAAACGCCGCACCACCGTACAAATATTGGCGTAACTCCGGCGCGGTAACAAACATTAAACCTGCGCCCACTTGGGCAAATGAGATACTGGTTTGGTCAATATTTTCGCCTGAGGCGGCATTTTCATTAAATGAGCCATCTACAAACTGCGAACCAAACTGTGCGTTGGCAAGGTCAAAACCTTGTTGAACAAAACCCACTTGCAATCCTGCCGAAACGTGCGTTTTTTCACTAACGCCTATTACGTAAGCAATACTCAGGTCGGCTTCGGTGGTGCTAAAATCCAAGTCGCCGGCTTTGTCGGTGTAAAGCAAAATACCTGCCCCCAACCAGTTGTCGCTGTAGTCGGGAGCCCATACTTTTCCATCAACAGAAGCAAGATATGTTTTGTAAGAATTGGCACCCATAAAAGAAAATCCTTGATTTCGATACACCAAATCTGCGCGAATGTCGCCGGAAATAAGTCCCGCCATTGCCGGATTGGTAAGCATAGGGGTGTAAATGTCTTGCGAAAAGTGAATGTCCTGTGCCTGCATTTGTTTATTTATTATTAAAAAACAAATACTTGCCAAAAAATATAGTGGATAAAGTTTTTTATACATCAGAAAAATATTTATACCATTCGTTTTCAAATAGGTTTATGGGATTGCGTAGGCGAAGTTAGCGCAATAAGCTGACATTGCCTGTATAGCTTTGGGTTTCTCCATCAAAAAAAGTGATTTCCAGAAAATAGGTAAATACTTGCGGCGAAAGTAATTTGTTGCGATAAGTGCCGTCCCAAGCTGCATTGGGGTCGTGTGTTTCGAAAATCAACTGTCCCCAGCGGTCAAAAATTTGCCAGTTTGCCGCTTCAATTCCTTCTCCAAAAATCATTAACACGTCATTAATTTGGTCATTGTTGGGTGTAAAAGCATTGGGTACAAATACTTTTTTGCCTATATCAAGAACAATATTAACCGTATCGGAAGCCGAACAGCCCGCATAGTCGCTTACCGTGATAGCATACGTAGCACTTTGTATAACACTAAGGCTCGGCGACAAGCAATCCGTACAACTCAGTCCATCGGCGGGAGTCCAATTGATGCTTACATCTTCCAAAGTTGCGCCATAAATTTGTGTATCAAGCGAAATGTCGGCAACTTGGTGCAGCGTGAGGTCGTCAATGGTTTCCACTAAAACACCGGTTTTTATTATTTTTTGCTCACTTTGTAGATTTTCTACACAAGGATTTCCTTCAAAATTAAGAGAAATATCATAGACTCCTTCATTTTCCCAACTGACAATAATACTTGTATCGTTGCTGCTTACAATGCTGCCGCCGTCAGTATTCCACGATAAGCGCGCGTTAGATGGAAGCGCACCGCCTACAAACACAAAAGTATCTAAACTGCTTAAACAACTATTGCCAAAATGCACAAAATCGGCGGTGAGGGCAGGATTTTCGTTGGCAAAAATTTCAAAACTAAGCGTATCGAAAGCCGTACAACCGTTAGTAGGGTCGAGGTAGAGCAAACTCACATAGTGTTCCCCTTCACTAATTGCGGAAGGGTCTAAATTTTCATCGTTCAGAATTATATCGTTGTCGATAATCCAAGTACTGTTTGGGTCGTTGGCGGGAATATTGCTGCTCAACGCATAAACGGGGTCGGTATTGCACCAAACTTGTGGTGTACTGCTATCTATTTCAGGAAAATAAGCAATGCCATCTACATAAATAGTCTGGGTAGGAGTGCATATATCTCCATTGTCGGTGGTGATGGTATAAGTAATTATATTTTGCCCAGTTTGTGCCTGCATCGGGTCGAAAGTATTACCCACTACACCATTGCCACTAAAGGTTCCTCCTAAAGTATTTATACTGGAGAGTAAATCGTAAGGTGGTGAGCTGGCACAAGGGTACATTTGTCCTCCATTGAGGGAGAATGTAAGTTGGCTACAGTCAGATAGTTGCGCATAGGAAACAATATTTCCGGTAAGTAATATTAAAAAGCCTATCCACCATTTTTTTCTTTTAGGATAAAAAAAAGAAATATTTAAAAGTCGTTTTTGCATAATAATCGGCGGCAATTAATAAAATGATGCAATGTACTATCAAATCTTGTACCTGAAATGTTTTTTAAGACGAAAAAACATCATTTTGTCAAAAAAAGTACCAAATTATTCGTAGCGAAGCGATTCTATGGGGTCTAAACGCGCTGCTTTTAGGGCGGGATAAATGCCCGCTGCTACGCCAATGATAATACAAAACACAATTCCGCCCAAAATCCACGCCCAAGGAATAATGAAGGGGCCATTTACCAAGGTTGAAACCAAATTGCCGACAATAATTCCCAAAATAATGCCCAAGATGCCGCCTATTTGGCAAATAACAATGGCTTCGCCTAAAAATTGGAGTAAAATATCTTTGTTTTTTGCCCCCAATGCCTTGCTTATGCCCACTTCGCGGGTACGCTCGGCTACCGAAACCAGCATAATGTTCATCAAACCGATACCTGCTCCCAGTAGCGTAATGATGCCAATAAAATACGCCGCCAACACTACGCTACCCAACTGTTCGATGAGAATGGAAGAAAGTTTGTCGCTGGAAGAAAACTCAAAATCGTTGGCTTCGTTGAGAGCCAAATGGCGTACTTTGCGCATTGTAGCTTCTGCTTCGGACATGGCAGTTTCCATGTCGTAAGAGTTATCTACCGCCACCGTCAAATTGAAGGTGCTTTGCGCCGTAGAAAAATGTTGGCGGGCACTATTGAGCGGAATATACACGGTATTGTCGCTATTGAAAATGCCGCTCGACCCCTTCGATTTCAATACGCCCACTACCTTGTAGCGTTTGCTGTTGATGAGTACCAACGAATCTAAGGCGAGTTGGGGTTTTAGGAAAAGTTTTTGGGCAATAGTTTCGCCGATAAGGGCAATGTCTTGTCCATTTTCTGCATCAAAAGCTGTAAAATTTCTTCCGTGACCAATTTCAAGTCCTGCAACTTTGCCATAATTTTCATCAATGCCAAAAACCATAATATTCGGGTTCGTTTCGGCGATAGCAGACTTTACTACTGCCGTAAATGCAACTTGGGTGCTAATGCTTGCACTCGCCGGAAAATGATATTGCTCTTTAAAACTTTCCACTTGGTCGAAAGTAAGTGGAGGTGAAGGTTTTGCTCTTCTGCCACCGTGCCCAATCTGAATGCCGGAACCCTTTTGAATAATTTGGAAATTATTGGCTCCCAGACTGGCAAAATTAGTACTGATAGATGTTTTTATTCCGTCAATGGCAGTAAGAATACCAATGAGAGCCATAATACCAATCGCAATAATAGACAGTGTGAGTACCGCGCGCAACAAGTTGCCACGAATGGATTTTAGTGCCAGTTGAAAAATAAAGGAAAAATTCATATAGAGAAATTAGGAGCAAAAGAAAAAAGCAACAAAACGGCAGGATAAAATTGCGTCAGTTTTGTATAAAAAGAGAAATTTAATGAAAAAGTTATGAAAATTAAAAAAAAACTAAAAAAATAAACCATAGTTTTTGTTTTTACAAGCGAATAAGCATACCTTTGCGCTCAAATTTATCAAGCAAAAATACCTTATGTATTCTATAAGATATATTTTCGTGGTTTTATGGTTCGGTTTGGGCAGTATTTTTGTATCAAACTGCTTGCATGCACAAGAACATCACGCAACGGAAACCGCACATGAAACGGTCGAACAACATGACGCAGGCGATTTTAGTGTGAAAGATTTTGCCATGCACCACATAGGTGACTCCAACGAGTTGGATTTTTTGGGTGTGTTCAAAATTCCTTTGCCTTGCATCATTTATAAAGATGGTTCGTTTGACGTTTTTATGTCCAGCGTATTTGAACACGGTGCTAAAACGTACAAATCTTATGAATTGCATCACGGTAAAATTGCTACTACGGACGGAAGTAGCTTCATCGACTTCTCTATTACCAAAAATGTAGTGGGTATGTTGTTGGTGGCATTATTGATGTTTTGGTTGTTTACCGGCATAGCCGCCGCGTACAAAAAAAGAGCCAACCAAGCACCTTCGGGCAAGCAAAGCTTGTTCGAGCCACTTATTTCCTTTATTATAGACGATGTGGCGAAACCCAATATTGGCGAACACAAATACAAAAAATTTGTACCGTACTTACTTACGGTGTTTTTCTTTATTCTGTTTCTAAATTTATTGGGCTTAATTCCCCTGTTTTCATTCAATGTAACCGGAAATATAGCCGTAACGCTCATTTTGTCCATCATTACCTTCATTTTGGTAAATATTAATGGTACAAAAGATTACTGGCAGCATATTTTGTGGATGCCGGGCGTTCCGGTCGTATTGAAACCCTTGATGGCGGTCTTAGAATTTATCGGAATTTTTACTAAACCATTTGCCTTGATGATACGTCTTTTTGCCAATATAAGTGCAGGACACATTATCATTATGAGTTTGATATGTCTCATTTTTATTTTCGGTAAAATGGGCGAAAGTTTGGGCGGTGCAGCAATGGGTGCAGGAATTGCCATTCCGTTTGTATTGTTTATGTATTGTATAGAGCTTTTAGTGGCTTTTTTACAGGCGTACATATTTACGATGCTTTCGGCATTGTTTATCGGTTTGGCGGTTGCAGAACACGACGAACATCATTAATTTGTATTAATTTTTTTATAAAATCATTATTTTAAACTTTTAAAAACATTACATTATGACTGGAATTGCAGCAATAGGCGCGGGATTAGCCGTAATTGGAGCAGGTATTGGTATTGGACAAATAGGTGGTAAAGCCTTAGAAGGTATCGCCCGTCAACCAGAAGCAACCGGAAGCATTCAAACAAACATGATTATCGCTGCTGCACTTGTAGAAGGTGCTGCGTTGTTTGCTATTGTTGTTGCCCTACTTCAAGGCTAATACTGTTTCGAGTATATGATTTTTTTAGAAGAAGAATAGTAAGCACGCTATTCTTCTTCTATATCTGTTTATTAAGCCATAAAAATTTAAAATAGCATACTGCCTTATGATATTACTTAGCAGTTTATCCATTGTAACGCCTGAAATCGGTTTAGTTTTTTGGGCGACGCTTATTTTTGTTACACTTTGGATTATTTTGGGAAAAAAAGCATTTAAGCCCATCAGCAATGCCTTGGAAATACGCAACAAATCTATAAGCGAAGCTATTGCACAAGCAGAAAAAACACGTCAGGAAATGGCACAAATGCAAGCTGACAATGCAAACGCATTGCAAGAAGCACGCGAACACGCTACCAAAATTATTAATGATGCTAAAGACAAAGGCAATCAAATGGTAGAAGAAGCACAAAACAAAGCAAGACTTGATGCCAAAAGAATTATGGACGACGCTTTGGCGGGCATAGAAGCCCAAAAAGTTGCCGCTATCCGCGATGTGAAAAATAGCTTAGGACAATTAACTGTTGATATGGCAGCTAAGGTACTTTCGCGTGAATTGAGTGACAAACAAGCACAAGAAAGCTATGTAAATGCCGAAATTGATAAAATTAATCTTAACTAAAACGAAAAAATGTCAGCATTAATCGTTGCCAACAGATATGCCAAATCGCTTTTATCGCTCGCGGTAGAAAGAAATGAGTTGCCAGAAGTGAAAAAAGACATTGACGGACTAAGTGCCGCCTTTGCTGCCAGCAAAGATTTGGTGCAACTTCTTAGGAGTCCTATTATCAAGCCCGAAAAAAAATTAAGTATTCTGCATACGATATTTGACGGTAAACTCACAAAAATTACCCAGTCGTTTATGGATATTGTGGTGCGCAAAAGACGCGAAGCCTATTTGCTGGAAATGACCGATGCTTTTCAAAATTTGTATCGTCAGCGCGAAGGCATTGTTTTAGCCAATTTGGAAACAGCTACGGCCATTGACGCAGCACTTATTGCAAAAGTAACCGATATTGTAAAAGCCAATACCGGAGCTCAAAAAGTGGAAATAAGCACTACCCAAAATCCAAAACTTATCGGCGGTTTTGTGCTTGAGTTTGACAACAAAAGATACGATGCCAGCATTGTCAATAAATTAGCCGAATTACGCAAAGAATTTTCACATAATTAATAATAAAATAAGTTAAAAATATGGTAGAAGTAAGAGCCGACGAAATATCGAATATATTGCGCGAACAACTTTCCAACTTTCGTACTGCTGCCCAATTAGAAGAAGTAGGTACAGTATTGGAAGTAGGAGATGGTATTGCGCGTATTTACGGACTTAGCAACGCCCAATCCGGTGAGTTGGTAGAGTTTGAAAATGGCGTTCGTGCCATTGTATTAAACTTGGAAGAAGACAATGTTGGGGTGGTACTTATGGGTAGCTCCGATGAAATTAAAGAAGGAGATTCCGTAAAACGCACCGGAAAAATTGCTTCCATTCCCGTAGGAGAAGGACTTATTGGTAGAGTAATTAATACTTTAGGAGAGCCTATTGACGGCAAGGGTCCCATAAAAGGACAGTTGTTCGATTTGCCTTTGGAACGCAAAGCTCCCGGGGTTATTTATCGCGAACCGGTAAAAGAACCTTTGCAAACGGGTATCAAAGCCATTGATGCTATGATTCCTATTGGAAGAGGACAACGCGAGTTGATTATTGGGGACCGTCAAACGGGAAAAACCGCTATTGCTATTGATACCATCATCAACCAAAAAGAGTTTTTTGAAGCGGGAAAACCTGTATATTGTATCTATGTAGCCGTTGGACAAAAGTCATCAACCGTAGCGAATGTTGCCAAAACATTAGACGAAGCGGGTGCTATGAGTTATACCGTTATCGTGAACGCTTCTGCTGCAGACCCCGCACCGATGCAATTCTACGCACCTTTTGCCGGAGCTGCTATTGGCGAATTTTTCCGCGATTCAGGTCGCCCTGCATTGATTATTTACGATGATTTGTCCAAACAAGCCGTAGCTTATCGCGAAGTATCCTTGTTGCTGCGCCGCCCTCCCGGACGCGAAGCATATCCCGGAGACGTATTCTACTTACACTCACGCTTGTTGGAGCGTGCCGCAAAAGTAATTTCCAATAACGAAATAGCTGCGCAAATGAACGACTTGCCCGATGTGTTGAAACCAATGGTAAAAGGTGGCGGTTCACTCACGGCTTTGCCTATTATCGAAACACAAGCAGGCGACGTATCGGCGTACATTCCTACCAACGTAATTTCTATTACAGACGGACAGATATTCTTGAACTCCGACTTGTTCAACGCAGGTCTTCGTCCTGCCATTGACGTAGGTATTTCGGTATCTCGCGTAGGTGGTAATGCACAAATAAAATCTATGAAATCGGTAGCGGGTACGTTAAAACTTGACCAAGCACAATATCGTGAGTTGGAAGCATTCTCAAAATTCGGTTCAGACCTTGATGCCGCCACAAAAAACGTGTTGGACAAAGGCGCGCGCAACGTACAGATTTTGAAGCAAGACCAATATTCGCCGCTACCCGTAGAGCAGCAAATTGCTATTATTTATTTAGGAACACAAAATTTGTTGCGCGATGTGCCTGTGAGTAAAGTAGGTGATTTTGAAAAAGATTTCTTGTCAGAAATGAAATACAACTTCGCCGATACCCTCAAAACATTGAAAAGTGGGGTGATAAATGACGAAGTAAAAGAAATTTTGAAAAAAGTAGCAGCGCAAGTAGTGGCACAATACAAGTAGTGCCGATTTTTAAATTATAAAAGATTTAGCTTTATGCCGGGCAAACTGAAAGAAGTTAAAACGCGAATAAATTCCGTAAAATCTACACAGCAGATAACCAAAGCCATGAAATTGGTAGCTGCCTCTAAGTTGAAAAAAGCTACTGATGCCATTGTGCAGATGCGACCTTATGCCGATAAACTTGGGGAAGTATTGCGTAATATTTCGGCTGGAAATAGCAGCGATGTAGAAATTGTGTACGCTATGGAGCGACCCATTCAGCGCGCCGCTGTTGTAGTCATCACTTCCGACAAAGGATTGTGTGGCAGTTTTAACGCCAATATTCTTAAAACCGCCAACTTTTATATTAAAAACGACTTGGCAAGTGTGCGCAAAAACGGCAACTTAACCATTATTCCTATTGGAAAAAAAGCCTATGATGCTTTTAAAAAGTATGAAGATTGTAAACTTGTGACGGACTATGTAAATCTTTTTAAAGACTTATCATACAACAATGTTTCCGATGTTGCCAAAATGTTGATGAACGGCTTTGAAGTGGGCTATTACGACAAAGTGGTAGTAGCTTATGCCGAGTTTAAAAATGCTGCCGTACAAAACTTTAATTTGGTGGACTTTCTGCCCATTGCCAAAAAGCAAGCGGAGGAAAAACAAGCTTCAAATGTGGATTACATCTTTGAACCGGACAAAGCCAAATTGTTGAAAGATTTGACTCCGAAGATATTAAAAACACAGTTTTATAGCTATCTTTTAGACAATAATGCCTCAGAACACGGCGCGCGTATGACCGCAATGGACAATGCTACCAACAATGCCGCCGAACTGTTGCGACAGCTACAAATTAAATACAACAAAGAACGCCAAGCAGCAATTACTACCGAGCTAACCGAAATAGTAAGTGGCGCGGCTGCCTTATAAAGAAATCTCAAGTATTTTGTAAAAACTTACCTAATCCCATTTAGATACTCGTCTGAATGGGATTTTTTTCTATTTTAGCACTTTAAAATAAAAGATGAACTATTCAATTAAGAAATCAATTCCCACAAAGGCAGACACTATCCTTATTCCTTTTCTTGCTACCCAAACGCTTGAGTCGCTTTGGGGCACGGAAACCTTTTCGGTAAATTTTGCCTTTTTTGAGAAACAAATAAAAACCGACAAGCAACTAATCCTTGCAAAAGACGATAAATTTTGGCATTTTGTACAAATAGACGAACAAGCCAACAAAGCAGAAATCCAAAAATCATGGATAAAAATATTGGTTCAGCAAAAGGAAAAAGAAAATTGGGCAATACTATTAGATTATTGCAACAACGAAAACATAGTCTATCTCATGTGTCAAGCTACGCGGCGCGGATTGTACCGAATAGGAAATTTTAAAAGCGAGCAAACTTCGGCAAATAATGCAGGAAAAATAATTTTTGTAACTGCCAATAAAGACAAAGATTTTGTGAAAAACATAGAAAAATCTTGGCAACGAGCCGAAATTCAGTGCAATATGATGGATTGGATGAACGCTCCCTCCAATGCAAAAAAACCTTTGATATTGGCTAAAGAAATAAGTCGTTTAGCCAAAGAAAAAGGCTTAAAAACAACACTTTACGATGCCAAAGCAGCCCGAAAAAAAGGATTTTATGCCTTATTGGGCGTAGGGCAGGGCAGTGCCGACGAAGCGGCGATGTTGGTATTGGAATACCAAAAAGAAAAAGAAAATCTTGATAAAAAACTACCCCAAATTGCCTTAGTTGGCAAAGGCGTAACCTTTGATACAGGCGGAATTTCTATTAAAAGTGCCAACAATATGCACTATATGAAAAGCGATATGGGCGGTGCCGCCGCAGTAGTAGGTACTTTGTTGTGGGCAAGTGTGCAGCAGTGGGATTGTCATTTGATAGGCATTGTGCCGCTTACCGAAAACTGTGTAGATGCAAAATCCATTAAGCCCGGAGACGTGTTGCAATCGTATAGCGGCAAAACCATTGAAGTAATTGACACGGATGCCGAAGGTCGTTTGATTTTGGCAGATGGTTTGGCACTTGCCGTGAAAGATTTTAAGCCCGAAGTGATGATAGATTTGGCAACGCTTACCGGCTCGTGTGTAATGACGCTTGGCTACGAAGCCGGCGGATTATTTACCCAAAATGAAACATTAGCCCAACAACTCTATGATGCCGGACAAGAAAGCGGTGAAAAACTATGGCGACTTCCTTTGTGGGACGCTTATGCACCGGATATTGCCTCCGACATTGCCGATGTACGCAATTTTAGCGGAAAACCCCTTGCCGGAGCCATTAGCGCAGCGAAGTTTTTAGAAGTATTTACAGCAAAACATCCCGCTTGGGCTCATTTGGATATTGCAGGCGTAGCTTTTGGCGATACGCCTTACGGCAAAATGAAAAACGCTACTGCTTATGGCTTGGATTTGCTCAGCACTTTTTTAGACAATTATTTGATAAAAAATTAGATACAAACCTTAATTATACACGCAAAATATTGCTTATTCCTACACAATGAAAATAATATGAAAACGAAAGTTACAGCCCCCAATTTTTTATGTATCGCCAGTTTTTTCAAAGGCGTTGCATTTATGCGCACGCTCAAAGAATGTGGTGCGAATGTGTATTTACTCACTTCTTATAAACTAAAAGATAGAGAATGGCCCTTTGATGCCATTGATAGTGTATTTTATGGTGCCCAAGATGCAGACGGCAGATGGAATATGCAAAATGTAACGGAAGGTTTGGCTTATACTTTGCGAAGTATAAATATAGATAGGATTGTAGCATTAGACGATTTTGATGTAGAAAAAGCGACTTTTTTGCGGGAGCATTTCCGTATTCCGGGAATGGGCATAACTACCGGAAATTATTTTCGCGATAAATTGGCAATGCGCATGCGTGCCGCCGAAGCAGGCATAAAAGTTCCGGCATTCACCGCTTTGTTTAACGACCATGCCATTGTAAAGTTCTTGGAAACTACTGCCGCTCCTTGGTTGATAAAACCACGCAAAGAAGCTTCGGCAACAGGCATTAAAAAATTGCATACACCCGAAGAATTTTGGCACGCCATTCATCAGTTAGGCGACCAACGTCATCAATATTTGGCAGAACAATTTAAGCCCGGACACGTTTACCATGTAGATGCCATAACAGACGGCGGAAAGGTGAAATTTGCCCATGCCTCGCGTTATCTTACTACGCCTTTGGAAGTGTCGCACGATGGTGGTATTTTTCGTTCGGTTTCTTTAGAAGAAAAAAGCGAAGAAGCGCAAGCTCTTTTTCCGGTAAATGAAGCCATTATGCATGCTTTTGGCATGAACTATAGTGCCTCGCACACCGAATTTATAAAGTGTTTTGAAGATGGACAAGTATATTTTTTGGAAACATCTTCGCGCGTAGGCGGTGCGCATTTAGCCGAAATGGTAGAAGCCGCTACGGATATTAATTTGTGGAAAGAATGGGCACGACTCGAATATGCCAATGCTACTAAAACGAAATTTAAACTTTCTAAACAACACAAAAAGCACGCAGGTATCATTGTTTCGCTTACGCGCCAGCAGCAACCCGATACTTCGACTTTTGTAGATAAAGAAATTTGGTGGCGATTGAAAATGGACAATCATATCGGTTTTATTGTACAAGCTACTTCTGCCAATAAAATACACGAACTTTTAGACCGTTATGCCCAGCGAATTGTGAGCGAGTTTCATGCCAGCGCGCCGCCGGCAAATAAAACCATCAATTAGCAAAAGGCTATATTTTCGGCGTAATATTTGATAAATATTTTTTATACTTCGTGAAATATGCTAAAGCATTTATACATAAAAAATTACGCTATTATTGATGAACTGAACATTGATTTTCAGCCAGACCTGACGGTAATTACCGGAGAAACAGGCGCGGGAAAATCTATTCTTTTAGGTGCTTTGTCATTAATATTGGGCAAACGCGCCGACACTTCGGTTTTGTTTCGGGCGGAAGGAAAATGTATTGTAGAAGGCACTTTTGCTATCGAACAATACAAAATGCAGGCTATTTTTCAGGAAGAAGATATTGATTACCAAGCTATTACATATATTCGGCGAGAAATTAATCATTCGGGAAATTCGCGCGCTTTTATCAACGACACGCCCGTAACGCTTCCAAGCCTCAAACGTATTGCACAGCATTTAGTGAACTTGCACGCACAGCACCAAACACTACATTTGCAAGATGCCGCTTTTCAAACACAACTTTTAGATGCTTTGGCGAAGCAGCAAACGCTGTTTGAAACTTACACGCAAGCTCTTCAGCATTATCACCAAATTTCGCAAAATTACAAGCAATTACTGCACACATTTCAGCAGCAAAATAATGACAAGGACTATTGTTTGTTTCAGATAAATGAACTCGAAGCCCTGCAAATTCGCGATGTGAATGAACAGCAAATCTTGGAAACACAGCTAAAACAAATTCAGCATGCTGAGCAGATTTTAAAAAATTTGCACGAAACCCAAGCCATTTTGGAAGATGAAACGCAAGGTATATTGTCGAATTTGACAAAATCTGTACGCAATTTGCAACAAATAAGCAGTTGGGGAACCGCCTATGAGCAAATCGCCGAGCGCATACAGTCCGTACATTTGGAATTGGAAGATATTGCCCAAGAAATAACTTACGAATTGGAGCAGGTAAATTTTCAGCCGGAGCAAGCCTTACAAATGCAGCAGCGTTTGGACAACATTATTCGCATCGAAAAGAAATATGAAGTAAATGATTTGGCTTCGCTGGTAGAAAAATTGAATTCCTTACAAAATCACTTGCAGCAAATAGATAAGTATGCAGAAAATTTGGCGATAGCTGAAAAAAATAAGCAGCAAGCAGAAGCAAAAGTGATTGATTTGGCAAAGCAGTTGAGTAAAGGCAGAAAGGCAGTTATTCCACAGTTGGAAAGTAATATCCAACACTTGCTGCAACAAATGGAAATGCCGCAGGCGCGTGTGCTTATTAGTGTAACACCTTTGGCACATTTCACCGACAACGGAATGGACGAAATAGCATTTTTGTTTTCCGCCAACAAAGGAAGTGAGCCTATCGAAATTCGGAAAGTAGCTTCGGGCGGTGAGCTTTCGCGTTTAATGTTGGCATTGCAGACATTAGTAGCACAAACTACTGCCTTGCCCACGCTTGTTTTTGATGAGATAGATACCGGAATTTCGGGAGAAGTAGCCAAAAAAGTAGGCGTAATGTTGCAACAGTTGGCGCGTACGCATCAGGTAATATGTATTACACACTTGCCGCAAATAGCCAGCAAAGGTAGCGACCACCTGCAAGTGTATAAAAGCAGCGACCAAACGCACACCTTCACGCGATTGCGCCGCTTAGATTCTCCCCAAGCCCGCATCGAAGAAATTGCTACGATGCTTAGTGGTGTTCCGCCCGGACAAAGTGCCATAGAAAACGCCCGCGAACTGTTGGAGGCGGAAGGGTAGGGGCTGATTTTACCATTTTTGTGTCAGGTGGAATGACGCAAATTTGTCTCCCCAAACCTTATTTTAACTGTATAAGAGCAATTTCCTGAACAAAATATTCGTTTTGATGAAGATTTCTGTTGATAGTAATTCATAAAACAGACTACTGTGAAACGATTAAATCTTCTATTTTTTTTAGTAATTTTAACAATAGGTTGCGTACAGACAACCGATGGGCAACTTTTCCAAATTATTAAAAATAATAAGATGGGGTTTATTAACGCCAATGGTCAAGTTGTGATTAAACCCGTTTTTTGGGTAGTTGGAGAATTTTCTGAAGGACTTGCGGCTGCAAGGATTAACGGAACTTATGGTTACATTGATACAACGGGGAATTTTGTTATTCAGCCAGAGTTTGACTATGCAACACCTTTTAGCGAAGGTTTAGCAATTGTATATAAAGATGCACGTCCTTTTTTTATAAATAAACAAGGACAAAAATCATTTGAAATAAATTTTCCTGTGATTGAGCAATTTGAAAACGGACGGGCGAAAGTTCGAACGACAACGGGAAAATTCGGCTTCATTAATAAAAAAGGCAAACTTATAATTGATACGATTTTCAATAAGATAAAACTTTTCGTAAAAGGAATGGCTGTAGTTGAAGGAATAAATCATTATCCTTATGCCGACGATGAAATAACTTATGAAGTTGGCGTGATTGATACATTGGGAAAATTCATAGTTCCTTATGGTAAATATGAAGAAATAAGTGATTTCGCAAATGGTTATTTCAAAATTGAAATCCCCGCTGAACCTTGGGACACCATTGAAGGAAGTACGAAACAAACAGGGTTTTTAGATGAGTGCGGAAATTTAATCTTTTCAAGAAGCCACAACAATCATTCTTGGATTGACGGCGATATTCATTGCGGACTTGCCAAAATAAATCTTTATAAATATTGTAAATACGAAGAAGGAGGCGTTACATATTATGTAAACATTAATTATGAGGGTTTTATAAATCTTAAAGGAGAAATTGTTGTTAACGATACAAGTTATATATACGCAAATGATTTTTATGAAAATCGAGCATTCGTACGAAACAAAGACAGTGACTTTTTCATTATTAACACCGAAGGAAAATTAGTTTCAAGAGATACTTTTTCAGGAATTGCCGGAGAAGGATTTAAAAATGGATTTGCATTTGTTGAAAAAAATGGTAAATATGGAATGATTGATACAAATGCAAACTTTATTATAAAACCACAATTTGAAGGAATAGCTGAAATAGGTATGTTAGATGGATATTTTTTCTTTTACGATTTGAATAAAGGTAAAAATAATAGTTACAATCGGCTTTACGGCATTGCTAAAAAAGACGGAAATATTTTACTTAATCCGATAATGGAAGAATTTGACAGAAGTGGTTTTCGAAATGGTTTACTGAAATGTATTGTTAAAGGCAAATTAACTTACATCAACAAAAAAGGAAAGATTATTTGGCAGGAAGCTAAATATAGATTCAGGCAACGTACAAACCTCAACATTGACTTTATGAACAGAGGATATTTCTATGCCTATTCAACACCAAACGAAGAAGATATTGGCGGTTTTGGAAGGTCGAATAATTTTCCAAAAGAGATTCCCAAGAAAAATAATTTTGCTCCAAAAACAATAAGTGTTGGTGTTCGACCAGATATTGGGAACAAGATTTTTGGCAAATACAAGGCTGCAACAGTTTTCGTTGCAAACACATCAAAAAATAAAATTGATTTTAATGCACAAGATAGTCGTTTATATATGAAAGTTCAGGCACTAAATTTAAATGGCAAATGGAAGGACATAGAATATTTACCAAGTAGTTGGTGTGGTAATAGCTACCACACCTTGACATTAGAGCCAAATCATTACTGGACTTTTTTGACACCAGTTTATGAAGGAGATTTTAAGACCAAACTGCGTATAGCGTTAAAATATATTGACCCGGACAAATCAGAAATATGCTGGGACAACAAAGAGACTACCATTTACAGCAATGAATATGAAGGCAACATTAATACTGGGCAGTTTTGGCGTAAAGAGGACTATTACCCAAATGGAATAATGGATCCATACAATGACTGATGTGAATTTGTTGGTATCACCGCAACTGCTACACAACTAACTCGTTAAATTTATATACCCAAATCGAACTAATCATTGCGTATTAGAAAAGGGAAGCGCATCCTCATTTGCGGAATTATCGTTCAGTTTTAGTATAAGAAAAAAGTATCGTTTCTTTTGCTTCGTTTTCTTTGGACAAGTAAAGAAAATGAAGAAGCCCAAAGCATATTTGCACCCAAAGTTGCGGAGTGGATACATACTATAAACCAAGTTCACGCAAAGTCGCAGAGACGCAAAGAGGATATTCGTAATTTGTACTTAATTTTTCCTTAACAATAACGCTATAAATCCTCACTCATATTCCTAATTTCATTAAAAAGTGCGAGAAATGTATCGTCTGCTTCTTTTCCTGTTTTGGATTTGAAGTATTCTTTAAAAATTTCGTTGATATCCAACTGTTCTAATTTAGCACTGATGCTCGTTTCAGTTGCTTGCGCCCCTGCCGTAATATGCGGAATGATACGCACAATTTTATCGTGTGCTTCAAATATTTGCTTCGTTTCTTCGGCACTTATGTAATGCGCACAAACCAACTCTATTTCTACGTAGCAATTAGGATTTTCATTTAACCATTGTACACATTCGTCCACTTGTTTAAAGGTTTTTTTCACCAAAGGAAGCCCTTCCGATAAAGGTATTTTTTCTATCTGCGGCGGTTCATTGGCTGTAAGTTGCAGCACCAACACATACTTTTGCTGCCCCGCTTCGGAAAGACTGTACTGCAAAGGGCTGCCGCTGTACATAACCATTGGCATATTGTCGGAAAGTGCATAGCATCGGTGCATATGTCCCAAGGCTACATATTGCATTTCCGAAGGAAAGTTTTGGGTGAAAATAGCTTGTGCATTGCCTGCTATCAAAATTGGTTTATCGTCATCTTCGGCAGGCGGATTGGTATCTTTTTCATCTATTACAAACAAATGGCTTACCAACAAATTTACTCCTTTATCATCGCAATATTTGTCGGCTAAATTTTGCCAAAAAGTTTGCAAATGCGCTCTCAGCAATATATCATCATTAAAATTCAGAAACTTTTTCAACCGCAATTCATTGGCATAAGGCGTAGCAATAATGCGCAAGGGCGTATTATGTTTCGGTAATTTAAATTCCAAAAAACCTTCTTCAGAACGCAACAACGCCAAGCCACTTTCCAACACAAAAGGCGGAATATAACTATCCGGCAAGCCCAACAAACACACGCCTGCCGTACGCGCTAAGGGTTCGGGCGCGCTGATACGCTCGGGCGAGTCGTGATTTCCGGCAATACAAAGTACCAAGCGATTGCCATCGTTGCTGAGTTTTTTAACGGTTTTGTAAAATAAATCAATCGCTTCGTTGGGTGGATTATATTGGTCAAAAATATCTCCGGCAACTATCACCACATCTACTTGCTGTGCATCGGCAATGGCGCAAATTTCGGCTAAAACGGCACGTTGCTCGTCAAAACGCGAAAATTTTTCCAAGCGTTTGCCCAAATGCCAATCGGCAGTATGCAAAATTTTGATAGAAGCCGCAGACATTTTAGTAGGCTCGAGCAAAAAGTACCCTTTGTTTTGATGGTTTTCCGCTAAATATACACACACCTTCTTCGCGGGCATTGTTTAATGGAATACAGCGAATAGTCGCTTTAGTAAGTTCTTTAATGCGCACTTCGGTTTCGGTGGTGCCGTCCCAGTGTGCTGCTACAAAGCCACCTTTGGTTTCGAGTATATTTTTAAACGCTTCAAAATTATCTGCTTTGGTAATGTGCAGTTCGCGGAACTGGCGCGATTTATTGTACAAGTTTTCTTGAATATCGTCCAACAAATTTTTGATATACTCGGCAGCGTTTTGGGCAGGAATACTCATTTTTTCGCGCGTATCGCGGCGGGCAATTTCAATGGTGCCATTGTCCAAATCTTTGGGTCCTATGGCAATGCGTACCGGCACGCCTTTGAGTTCCCATTCGGCAAATTTAAATCCGGGACGTTTCGTATCGTCTTCATCGTATTTCACGACAATGTCTTTGCCCAAGTCATTTTTCAGTTGTTGATAAAACGCATCTACTTCTGCTTTTCTTTCTTCGTTGTTTTTATTGATAATAGGCACAATAACTACGTGAATAGGTGCGAGTTTTGGCGGCAATACCAATCCTTCATCATCGGAATGTGCCATAACCAATGCGCCCATCAAACGCGTAGAAACGCCCCAACTGGTTGCCCAAGCGTATTGTTCGGTGCCATCGCGCCCTAAAAATTTCACATCGAAGGCTTTGGGGAAATTTTGTCCCAAAAAGTGAGAAGTTCCCATTTGAAGTGCTTTTCCATCTTGCATCAAAGCCTCACAGGTGTAAGTATCATCGGCTCCGGCAAAGCGTTCATTGACAGATTTTACGCCTTTTATCACCGAAACGGCTATCCAGTTTTCCATAAAATTGGCATATACATCCAGCATTTTCAAGGTTTCATCAACGGCTTCTTCTTTGGTTTCGTGGGCAGTATGTCCTTCTTGCCAGTGAAACTCGGCGGTGCGCAAAAACAGTCGCGTACGCATTTCCCAACGAACCACATTTGCCCACTGATTGATAAGCAAAGGAAGGTCGCGGTAAGATTGTACCCAGCGTTTGTAGGTATTCCAGATGATGGTTTCGGAAGTAGGACGAACAATGAGTTCTTCTTCCAAACGCGCCTCAGGATCTACAATAATGCCATTGCCTTCGGGGTCGTTTTTGAGGCGATAATGCGTTACTACGGCACATTCTTTGGCAAATCCTTCTACGTGTGCGGCTTCTTTGCTCAAAAAACTTTTGGGAATAAATAGCGGGAAAGAGGCATTTACGTGTCCGGTGGCTTTAAACATTTCGTCTAAAGCATTTCTCATGTTTTCCCAAATACTAAATCCGTAAGGTTTTATAACCATACAGCCCCGGACATCGCTGTGTTCTGCCAATCCGGCTTGAATAACGATGTCGTTGTACCATTTTGAATAATCTTCGCTCCTTGGTGTTATTACTTTGCTCATTGAATAATTATAATAGTTGAAATTGAGGCAAAAATACGCTAATGTTGCTTTTTTTTGCTATCTATTTTTGCTTGATACCTTATTTTATTGGAAATATTTTGGGAAAATATTTAAAAAATTACTTTATTTCACTACTTTAAAATTAGACAAAAAATAAAGAAGTAGAATAACTAAATTATATCAAGCATAGTTTAAAAATATTTATCCTAAAATTCAAATGGTTTTAATTTTCTCAAAAACCTATTTCTCCGGCTCTGCCGTAAAATATATGCGCGTCACCCATTTCGTGGTGTCTTGCTCTTCGGGAAAACTCACTACATAATCTTCGACTACCGGACCCACTTGGCTCAGTTTATTTGCCTTGAAAAAATCGTCCATTGCGTAGTATGCTTCCGCCGATTTTTCGTAAGCACCTACGTGTTCGGTCATATATACCTTTTGCGGCGGAAAATTTGCCATCGTAATGTTTTTCCCCTGAACTTCTTTGCTCGCAGGCATTGCTACAGCCATATCCGTTTCGCCTTTGGCTTCGTCCCAAGAGTAGTAAATTCCTGAAGGAAATCCTTTGCCCATCGCGTTTTGTTTTTGTACTTCTGCTGCCAGTATGGGCATGTTTTTTTGAAAAAACGCACCGATTTTATCCATTTTTTCTTTGCTGCGAATAGTGGCGTAAGCACGTTGCGGCAAATCTATTTTTTTGATATTGTAGCCTCTAAAATTGGGTACTTCCGCTTGTTTTTCGCATAGTTTTTTCAGATTTGCCAAGCCCATTTCGTAGTCGCCACCAATGGCTTTGTCCATATTCATAAACATCATAAAGATATTAGAAGGGAAAGAATTTTTCTGATAAAATCCCCAAGTAACTTCGGTTGTTTTATCATCTTGCGGCTTTTGGATAATATAGGCTTGCGGGTTCGCTTCAAATGGTTCTATAAAATGCAATTCTACTTCTGTGCGTTCAGGTGTGGAAGATTTCAGCGTCATACTACCTTTGCCGGAAGTTTTGGGGTCGCCTTCCCAAGTATAAGAAGAACCTACTTCTCCATCATTGCCGGTATAGGTGTGTTTTATAGTCGGGTCGCGCTGTACCCAAGGCGACCATGCATTTTGCGCCTTGAGTGTTTTTACGTTGTTGTGTACAACTTCATTGGGAGCTTTGATAATTTGTGTACGTTCTACTCTTGATTCCGATGGAGCTATAAAATTTAAAATAAGCACCAACAAAATCAACATTAAAAATAAAATGCCCAAGTATTTTAGTAGTTTCATGGGTTAAAAATTTTTTGTTTAAATAAATATATTAATAAAAGTTTTCGTTAATTTTCGCCGCCAAATCTTTGTACTGCTCCGGTGAAAATTCTAAGCGAGGTTTTTTAAAGTCAATAATACCTGTTTCGTCTAAAGGCACCAAATGTACATGTGCGTGCCGCACTTCTAAGCCCAGCACCGTAACGCCTATTTTTTCACAGGGAATTACTTTTTTCATGGCAATGGCTACACGCTTGGCATAAAGGATTAATTCTGCCAAAAGTTGGTCGTCTATATCAAAAAGATAGTCAATTTCTTGCTTAGGAACAACCAAAGCGTGTCCTTTTGCGACGGGTCTGATGTCTAAAAATGCAAAAAACTGGTCGTTTTCGGCAATTTTGTAAGCAGGAATTTTGCCTGCAATTATTTGGGTGAATATGCTACTCATGAGTGCTAAAAATTATTTTTAGTCGCGGCTTATTTCAAGCAATTCTATTTTAATATTTCCGGCAGGGGTTTTCACGTCAAAAACATCGCCGATGCTTTTGCCTAAAAGAGCTTCGCCTATGGGGGATTTTACTGAAATCTTGTTGGCTTTTAGGTCGGCTTCGGATTCGGAAACCAACTGATACTTAAATTCGCGATTAATTTTATAGTTTTTAAAACGAACATACGACAAAATCAAGGCTTTGGAGGTGTCAAAAATACTATCATCGGCAATGCGTGCGTTGGCGAGTTCGTTTTCCAATTTAGCAATGCGCATCTCCAGCAAACCTTGTGCTTCTTTGGCGGCATCGTATTCGGCATTTTCCGACAAATCTCCTTTTTCGCGTGCTTCCGCAATCTGGCGCGACATATCCGCCCGTCCTTTGGTTTGCATTTCGTGTAGTTCTTTTTTTAATTTTTCCAAACCTTCTTTGGTAAAATATTTAATTTCTGACATTTATTATGCGTTTTATATATAAAATAAAAATACCTCTTGCCATTCCTAAAAAACGGCAAGTAGATATTGGCTAAAAAATGATTTAAAACAGAAAAACGTTCCTGAATTTATCAGAAACGTTTTTGCAAAGGTAATAATTTTTTTTATCGCAACGAAAAATCCTTACGAGATTATAGCGAAATGCCTATGCCAATAGAGTGTACGCCATCGAAAACCAAGGTAGTGCGATAGGCGTAATCAACTTTTATGGTGGTGTTTTCGCCAATAGGAATATTTACAGAAGCTCCGGCAGCAAAACCCGAAAGAGCAGTTTTGCTTTCCGATAAGTCTGTGGCATCGAACATACCATTTTCGTAGTTGTATCCGGCACGTATAGCAAAAAGCTCATCGTAGGAATACTCTACGCCCAGACCCAAAAAGTCGCTGCGAAATGAGTTGGAAACGAAAGAACCCGCTAAGGTAATTCTGTGTACTTCGGCAGCGTAGAAATCGTATGCACCGCCAATACTTAGTTGTGAAGGTAGTTCAAATGCATTGGGGCGTTGTTCAAAAGTAGCTTCTGCTCCCGTAGGTGCTGTGCTTGTGGTGCTTAGACCATCACCGCGAAAGTTCATGGGTGTTCCTACATTTCTCAGGGCAATACCAAATTTCACTTGGTCGTTTTCGCCCGAAACATATTGAATACCAGCATCGAAAGCTACGCCTGTTGCCGAAACATCGGCTATTCCTTCATTGATAATACGGATTAAAAGTCCTCCGTGAATACTATTGGAAAATGAACGTGCGTAGGCGATGCCAATGTTTAGAAACTGCGGGCGGAAAGTAGCACCATTTCCGTAGTCGGGATTGTCGGTTGTAGTTACTTCTATATCGCCAAAATTCATAGAAACGAGGCTAACGCCAAATGTTCCATCTTCGCCTACTTTTTGGGCAAAGCCCAATGCGTTAATTTTTATATCGGTGCCGCGCAACCAGTCGTTATAGCTAAAAGCGATGTCGGTTTTGTTGGTAAATGCCAAGCCGCCAACATTAAGGCGCATTGCTTCGATACCGCGCGCACTTGCCATATTGATACCGTGCATTCCGGCACTTCTTGCCCAAGGATTGATAAGCAATTCGCTGGCTCCTGCCTGACCTACGCGGTCATCGTTTCCGGCGTGAAGCGACCAAGCAGAAAAGAACAGTACCGCAATGATTGAGAGTATATTTATTTTTTTCATATTTTTTTAATTAAAAACAAACTCTACGAAGACTGAAAAGCCTTCGTAGAGATGATAAATTATTTTAGAATGTTTCAAGATCTAATTCACGCATTACACCAAACCATTTCAATACACGCTCTTCACCTAAGTCGGGTGCTTCGATATGGAACAAGTACAAGCCACTGGCTACAGGAACGCCGCGATAGTTTTTCATATCCCACTCTAAAGAGTTTTGGACGCTGTTGCTACCATTTGTTGTAAGTGAAGTTCCATTCAATAAGTTCGTATTATCAATTCTTAGCTCGCGAATAAGCGTACCGTCTAAACTGAATATTTTTACGGTAGCACGTTGTGGCAAATTGGTAATTTTTACTTTATTTTCAAACTTTGTATTTTCATACACAGAGTAAGCGTAATAAGGATTAGGTACTACTCGTACTAAGTCTAAGGCTGATTTTGCCAGTTCTACATCCGCTGTTTTTGCAGCTAAATTATTCATACTGAACTGATAACTTGGGGCTTCAAAATTGGTGAAATTATATGCCCTGCCAATTCTTATTCTTACACGCGCATCGCCGGGAATTAATCCTTCGCTCATTGGTTTGTAGTCAAGTGGAAGGTCTAATTTTATAGGAACTCCCACCCACATTGCGTCATCATATACGGCTTTTTTATTGTCTAAGTTAGTTCCATCGGACAGCAAACTTTGGTAATACAAACCGCCATCGTAGGTTGAGTTCATTACGTAAATAAAATGTTCTCCGCCCATACGATAATTGCTGGCACTTGGCCCATTTGCCTCTGTCAAGACTGTACTGGTAGGATTCCACATCATATCGTTGCCATTTTCGCCCGCCATGAAAGAATTTTCGCTAAACATAATATTGAGTCTTCTTCCGGTTTCTACATCTATGGCGTAGCCGGGGAACCAAGAACGCCCTACTTCGGCTGTATTTACGCTGCCGTCTTTGTTGAGGGAGTTGCTTTGACGCATCGCATTTTTAGCGGCACCGCCAATATTGTTTACAGCGTCTCTGCCCATTTCTACTACCACACTTTGTGTCCACAAATCGGTATTACTTGTAAAGTACAAATCAATACTTCTTATATCGCCTAAGGTGTTAGTAGGTGGATTAGGTAATTGGTCGCCAGCTTGAGTAATATAGCCGTAGCAATCGGAACAAGCTGGTGAGATACACTGATAGTAAAGTGATGTTCCTGCATCTAAGTTTACATCGTTGTAGCGGGCAATATCTTGGTTGCGAATATTAGCTGTTAGGCAATATGGTCCGAAACCACCCAGTACCACCGTTTCATAATATTGATTAGGGTCGTAAGCGTAATCGGAGAAAGTTTTATCTACGCTTCCATCAGCACCATTATCCTCTAAACTTCCTGAGCGTATCCAGTTATTTGTTCCGCCATTAAAAGCTGCTCCGTCTTGGTCGGAAATAAACCCAAACCATATATCTTGCGGATTATTAAAGGTAAATGAAGATGCTAAATAATTATCACCATTGTCAGGCTCAGGTATTTGTTTGATGCCTACAATAAATCCAAGTGGTTCGTAGTACAATTCATAATTAGGTTGTGAAGGGTCGTATTCCCAACCGCCAATAGCTTGCTCATTTATCAGTAAAATAGGAATATCGTAGTCATACACGCGACCACTTGTCAAATCTGTTAATAACCAAGTAGCATAAGGAGAAAGTTGGGTAGTACCAAACAAATCGTTTACATCGTTATCCAAGGGATTGAAGGTTACAGTCTGACCGTTGGAAACAACCATATCGTCAACCGCATTAATTTTGTACGCATCATCTTTCTTTTCTGGGTCGCCGGGTAAGCGAATATCAACAATATTTACAATTATATTACCTGTGCTTACATCGCCGGTATTGGTATTGCGCGCAGTGTAAGTAAATCTGTCCACGCCAAAATAGCCTGTATTTTCAGCAGAACGCTCATAACGAAGTAATCCATTGGCTAATAGCGATGATGTACCAAAAGTTGGTTGCGTGTATCCGAGTATTTCCAAATCTGAAGAATTAAACGGATAGTCATTTGCCAAGGCATCAATATTCACTTTCGCAGTAACTTCTTGGGAGTCGTTTGTATTATCTACAAAAACCACCGCACTATCGTCATTGGCTTCGCAACCCAAAAAGCCTGTACCCAACTGAACTGTAACAAATCCTTTGTCAATCGTGCCAAATTGATTCGCAATTTCGTAGGAGAACTGGTCTGATTGTACATTTGCAGGAATATTGGCATTGGGTGTATAAGTTAAAGTACCATCACTATTTTCGGTAACGGTTCCATAAGAAGGCTTGGAAAGCGTAACATAATAATGATTTACCAAATCCACCTTAAAGTCATGTGCGGGAACACGCGTAGGGTCGAATACGCGTACATCAATCGGACCATAGCCGCCTTCGTACGTAGGCTGAGCAATACTATTGTTGGTCATAATTTCTTGCAAAGATGCCTCGGTTAGTTCCAATACATTGCCGCCATTTCCGAAACCGCTTAACGTAGTAACTTCAGGACCTTCGCCAAATTCACTATTTAGCTCTAAGCCTCCTAATTCAGGCGTAGAAATATGCGGTACTGCGGTATAAACTTTAATATTATTTCTTCCTTCTAAATAACGTGTGGGTGGATTAGGATTGTAAGCATAAGCAATTACCGAGTAGTAATACTTTTTATGATTTACCAAATTACTGCTTCCCGCAGCAAATTGGTCTTGTGTAATTCTAAAAGTATGTTTAATTCCACCATCTGTTGCTCTGGTTTCATCAATAGCCACATAAGCATCATCTGTACCCGTTTCTGTTTCATATTCTATATTAATAATCTTCTTCACACCATCTTTTATGTCAACGGTAAATATTTCTTTTGCTTTAGCGTTATCACCATATTCCGCAGGTGAAACAGTTGGACTCACTAACTGATAAATGCGATAGCCTTGAAATGTATAAACAGAATCGGGCAAGCCCTGACTGGAAAGAACGGCATCTACTTCCTGATATGCTTCTTCATAGTTATTGGAAGATGGAGGATTGTAAATAGAAAGAATTAGTTCTTGATTAAGTTCGCGAATAGTAATATTGGGTGCATCAGGACCATCTTTTAGTTTAAAGTTACTATCAAATAATGCCTGTGCTTTCAAGTCGGCTATCTGAATAGCATTAAAAGAAGGGCATATATACTGTAAGCCATCACGAATCCATACTACCCCTACTACAATCTCATTGCTGGTTCCGGGAAGCAACTTAAACGGACCGGAAGTTTGTAAAAAACGCCTATCATCTGGAGTGTTTTGCTCACTACATTCCGACCAAGCTCCATCGGATTCATCGCTCGGGTCGCTGGGGAACATAAAGGGGAATGGCGTAGTGCCACCTTTTCCATCACCGCCAAAAGTGAATGGTGTTCTGTCTTTCCATACACCGGATAAGTAACCATAAAAGTGCGAGGCGGTTTCGGGATTTCCTTGGTCGGAAAAGTCGTTGTTGTAATAAACAAAAGACGACATGCCTAAAATATTGCCATTTTCATCGCGAGGTCCTCTGAAAAAGTCCACTGCCAGCATAGGAGGTGTATTGCCATAACCCGTAGAACCTTCATCATTGGCATCACCATTATATACAATTCCTAATTCGTTTATAGTGTCGCAACCTACATAATCATCCTGATAATTACCCAAATCAGGATCGACCCACTGACCAAAAAACACGCTATCTAATGGTGCGGTAGAAAGATTGTTAATAGAATACTTATAAAATGTCATGTTATTCACCTCATCGTTGGTAGCAAAGGCGAAAGCCAAAGAACCAATTTCCAAACCGATAGCTTCACCGCCTGTTTCGGAGTGAACATCTCCTTTGTCATTAAACATCCACCAAATCATTTGGTCGGCATAAACGCCTTCAATATTCGAATCAATTACCGGATAATCGCCCGTAAGCGGGTCGTAGGTTCCATCGCCGTCTAAGTCCCAAAAAGGTGCTAAGTTTTTATCCAATGGCAAATCAAAATCATCGAAATAAGGATTATTTCTGGCGGGCCACTGCATAATAGAGGTAGGCACCTGCGCTTCTGATATTGTACCACCACTTGCCTCAAACGCTGCGATAAACTTAGCGATGTCCTCGCCGCGAACTTCCCAGAAACGGTCGAAATTATTGCAAATTTCGCGGTAAGTTTCTCCATTGTCATCTAAAGGTCCGGGGAAAAAGTCATTTCCTGTTTGACGATAGGTTTGCGCCGCTACTTTTAGAATACCGAGGTTGTCAATTCCTCCCATCCACAAAGCACCTGCAAACAAAGAGTGAAGCGATGGAAGACCCGAGCCGCGTTCTACTTTTGGCACTTCGTATTTCGCACTATTCAAATCCCACCAAAGGTCGCCACCTGCCAGTAGGGTTGTACGAATATTGTTAATATTAAGTTCGGCTTGTGCTGTTGCAGGGAAGCATGTAAGCCCTTGTGTCTTTCCCGACACCTTTCCGTTAGGATTATCTTTTTTCCCACCAATCGGTAGTTCCCTTGCCTGCAATGCGGCCACGCAAAACAAAATGGCAATTATACTTAGTATTTTTTTCATAATATATTAGTTTAATTTATTAGAAATTGAATGATACCCCAACACGTGCTCTTCTTGGTAAAATAAAGTTGTAAGGGTTGTCCACTTTTATAGAGTACAAATCGATAAAAGATGCTGGGTCTAACTGACTATTGATTACGGAAGCACTCGCAGGGTCTGCTAAGTAGCCATCGTCGTGTCCGTTTCCGGTGTAGTCATATACACGCAAAACATTTTCAGCATCTAACAGATTTTGCACCCATAAATATACATTGAAATATTTGGCGTTGTTGTTATCTTTTCCACCAATTTTGAAATCTTTGTCAATTTTCATATCCACTTTAAATGCGCCGGGCAAACGAGAACCATAAGGTTTTCCTTCCAAAGCCGGACGTGTTGGAATACCAAACTGTGCTTCGGGAGTAGCATTTTGCTGCTGTGAATAAGGTGTTCCCGTGCGGTAACGAATAATAAAGTTCGCTCCGGCATTGGCAAATATCGGCAAACCTCCAATGGTAGGACCATTGTATTTTTTTCCTTCGCCATAGCGATAATCAATGGTTAGATTAATTGTATGACGCGCATCGTAGCTAAGTGGGAAGATGGTTCTAAGATTAGGCAATCCATTATCTACCAAGTTGGCTCCTGATGTAGTAGAAGAACCACTACCACTTGCAAACTGAAGCGTATAACTTGACACTAATTTTATATTTCCGGTACGGCGTAAATCATAAGTAAACTCCATACCTTTTACTGTTCCAAAATCCACGTTGCCATACGTATTGTAGGCGATAGGATAAGCATAAGTAAGGTTAACCAACTGCACCATATCGCGCATTTCGCGATAGAAGAATGCTAAGGACATAGCCGAAGAACCACCTAATTTTTGTTTAAATCCTACTTGGTAATCCACCGTTTTCTCCGGTTTCAAATTCGGATTGGGGAAATAACGACCAATGGCACGCGTGGTGAAGAAATAATACTCGAAAGGAGTCATAAAATTATTTCCTTGGGGACGCTGTGCCAATACATTGTAGTGTGCATAGAATATTGCTTCGTCTGAAATAGGGAAAGAGAAAGCTAAACGCGGCATCACGGTAATGCTGGGCGTGTAGTCTTCAAACGCCGAACTAATTACAAAGTCCGGGTCTTGGATATCATCATTGGGATTTACCAAATAAGGAATAACATCGCCGCCGCTTTCTAATACACGTGGGTCGTTGATAAAGATACCATTGGCATCGTACCAGTTGTCGCCGTAGCGGTATCCCATAATGCGTGTCGGATTATCTACATCATCTACATAAGGCACATAATCTTCGCCTACGGTAGAAGGACGCTCATACGCCAAGCCGTTAAATTCGGTAATTTCTCCGGCAGTTCTTACGCCATAGAGCGAATAAGGGTCTTTCATTACTTTCTGGTTTGCATCGTATCTGTCTATACGTACTCCCACGTTAAAAATCAAATCTTTAAATGAAAATTTATCTTGGATATAGCCCGCCATATAGATTGGCTGGAAAGCACCAATTACACCTTTTACACGTTCGTTGTCATCTCTTTCAAAAAACTCTTCAAAAGAAGGTTGTTTTCCGCTTATTTTATTGCCCAGATAATCGTAACCGTAGTATGATGATAATAAGTTGTCGCCCGTTGTTCCGGAACCCCAAAGGTCTTCGGGTGAGAACATATCTAAGGAAAGTTGTCTTGGGTCAAGCGCATCGGTACTTACCCAATCAGTGGGTCCGACACCTAAAAGAGCACGAATTTCATCATTAATTTTTGAACCCGGAGCAGCAACATAATTATAGGTAATGGTATCATACGCACCAAATGTGCCGTGAATAGAAGGGTTATAATCTGCCAAGGCAATACGTTGCCCATCTATCAATAGAATAGGATTATCCAAATCCAAAGTGATATTATTTCCGCCCGGCTGGCTCATTTCGCGGCGCATTCTATCCCACAAGGCTTCAGGAGCAATACGATACTCGCGGTCTTTGCGTTGTTCGTATTCCGCCCCAAATTCCAAAGCGTGCTTGTTGCGGTCAGCAGAGCCTTTTTTCTTCAAGTCGGCAGAACCATTAAAGGAAATTCTAACTTGGTCGTTTTCATCTTTTAAATAATCATCCCACACTTTTCCGGGGGCATAATACAAACTGTAAATAGTACTTGCCGAAATAGTGCGCGAACCATTCAACAACCCGCCGCCATTTTGAATATCAAAAATATTGTTGTAATAGGTAGTATTATCGTCTGCCAACTCATAATATTGTTGGGTAATACGTGCTGCAATTGGATTCAAGTCGCCGGGCGTATAAGCAACGCCATCAGGCGAAACACCTGCATAAACTCTTCCCGAAAGGGTTATAGGTTTGTTGTCCACATTGCTATATGCAGTAATAGAACCTTGATTATAAATATCGGTTAAAGAAGTAGAGAACGAGCCTACATAACCATAATCGAAGAAACGGTCTTCGTGAATTGGGTCTTGCCACAACACTTTGTCTTTGGTGTAGTCAAACTGCACGGAATAGAAAATATTGGAGAAAGTAGGCTCTTCATCGTTTTCGTCTAATCGGCTATTGAGACTGTGTGTAAAGCGCAAAAATCCGCGATAGGTAAAATCGCGCGAGTAAGGAGAGTGTTCACTATCAAACACTTCGTAGCGGCGCACAAAGTCGCGGTATCCTCCCGAACGCTCCGCTAAGCCACCACTTACATAGTTGGTACTACCACCTAAGGTAAGATTACCACCTTTAAACAAAGATAAGTCGAATTTTGCAGTTCCATTTACTTCGGTTTTTTCTACATTAGAACGAACTTTTTGAAAATCAAGGTCTTCTTTGGTAACAAAGTTATGGGCTAAGTCAAAACCTGTTCCTGTTTTAGAAGGTAATAAAGGATTTTGTGTAATTTCATTATATACCTCATCTTTTATTTTATAAATACCTAAAGTAGAAGGCATATCATCTTTTTCGGTAATAAATTCCCCTGCTAAGAAAAAGGCCAAAACGCTTTCACTTAGTTTATCGTCTATTTTTCTTTTAATAATGGGTCCGGTAAGTGTTCCCGTAATGTGGTTGTAACCATAATTGTCGGTAAGTTCGGAAGTGATAAACTCTACACCTCCACCAAATTCGGTTGCACCTCCTCTGGTTGTAATGTTGATTATACCACCCGTAGCGTCACCGTATTTTGCAGGCAAACCACCCGTTACCACACTCATTTGCTCAATGGCGTTGGCAGGAAGTGCTGTACCACCACGCACGCGAATACCATCTATAATATATTCCGTACTTTCTGAGCGTCCCCCCTTAATGTTGAGCGAAGCACCTTCGTCCGATTGATATACACCAGCCGTGTTCGAAGCAATAGACTCCACATTACGCGTAGGTAAGTTGGCGATGTCTTCTTTGGTAACGGTCGATTGGGAAGTGGTATTATCCGCTTCAAATAAAGGGACGGTGTATTCTTTAATTACAATTTCGTCTAAATTTATCCCTCCTTCTTCCATTACCACATCGTAGTAGGTAATTTTATCGGTTGAAACCAATACGCCGGTTGTGGTTGAAGTTTGATAACCCACAAAACTTACGGTAAGCGTGTAGCTTCCGGGCGGAACGGGCTTGATGGAATAAAAACCATCTAAGTCGGTTGTGGCACCAACGGGTAAGCCGTTCAACTCTATAAACACACTGGCAAAAGGAACTGCTTCGCCCGTTTCGGCATCGGTTACTTTTCCGGTGATTTCTCCACTTTGTGCGAATGCACTAACGCTCGCAAAACAAAGTATGACAAAGAATAAAAATTTTTTCATAAAGCATATTTTACAATCAAAAAATTAATTTCATTTTCTTCAAAGATACCCCAATTAAGGGAGTATTTTATTTATTTGGTCTTTAACTTGCTATAATATGACATTAGTTTGACATTAAATAAAATTCTTGAATTTTTTTTAACAAAACTGCCGACAGTTTATAGTTCGATTCGTGTGTAACACCGGCAATATGTGGCGTTAAAATGACATTGGGCATTGATGCCAAAATTGCTACATTGTGTTTCTGTGTTGGGGTTAAGGTAGCAAAATTTTCATTTTCAAAAACATCTAAGGCTGCTGCTTTTACCTTGCCGTTTTTTAGTTCATCAATCAATGCGCTTGTATTCACAACTTCGCCCCGGCACGTATTGATAAAATAAATAGGTTTGCGAAAACTGTCAAACCATTTTGTATCTATCCATTGTTGGGTTTCTGCGGTAAGCGGCACGTGCAAACTCACAATGTCGGCTTGTTCAAAAATATGGCGCAAATCGCACTCTTGCCATTTTTCGGTTGAGAAATTTTTGCGGTATTTATCGTAAGCCAATATTTTGCAGCCAAAAGGTACTAAGCGTTCCGCCAAAGCCTGTCCTACATTGCCAAAACCAACAATGCCTACGGTTTTGTTGTAGAGTTCATTGCCTGTATTGTTTTGGCGCGTCCACTGTAATTGCCTCATGTCCAAATTGCTGGAACTGATGTTTTTTAGCATTGACAACATAAAGCCCATCACATGCTCGGCTACGGCATCTTTGTTTCCTTCGGGTGAACTAAAACATTTAATACCTTTCTGTTCGGCGTATGCCACAGCTATTTTTTCCATTCCGGAGCCTGTTCTGCCTATAAATCGCAATTTTGACGCAGCATTTATCAAGGGTACGTCAATGGTGATATTGCTTCGCACGATTATTCCTTCATAGCGCGGTATAATTTCCAAGAGCTGTGTTGGTGTAAGATTATACTTTTGCTCACATAACAAATCCATTGCTGTAAGTCCTTGCGTCAAAACCTCATTTACAGGCTCGGCAATAAGTACGGCGGCTTTGTTCATGTAGTATTGGTGTATGCGATTTTTGGGGTACAAATAATTGAAAGTGCGAAAATACGTTTTTTTCCTTTTTTTAACAAAATATTAACTTTGGGGATTAGGGTTTTCTTATAAAAAACGAATCTTCTTCAAAAAAGCAATGCACTTGAAGAAATGGTCTGCAAAATAATCCATTACTTCAGAGCGATTTTTAATGTCGGATTTATTTAAAATGCTGATAACCATAGTTCTACAGAGTGCTATTGTCTGATTAGTGTGCGTGATAGTGCATCTCAATTTATCTTCTCTTAAAATACAATCTCTAGTGTTATTGGCTGTTTCCACTTGCCAATGACAACGAATAGCTTGGTATAATTCCATTGCATCTGCCTGATTTTGCACCTTTTTATTGGTTAAAAAGTAGGCAATTTGCTTACTGTGGGTATGGCTATTGCAAATAGTTCGTTCTCGTTGTACCTTAATAAGGTAGTTAAAATTTGCTCTTTTCCAGCGTTTATCCACATAGGCTTTCTCTATGTTATAAGAACAATAACTACGCCGCTCCTCTCTACCGTGTCCTTTTTTTACACCTGAATCATAGGCATAAATCCCCTGATCCTGCTCGCTACAAAATCGCATTTCAGCTAATAACTCTGCTTGATTGTCTTTTAAACCAACCAAAAAAATACCGCCTGCTTCAGCTATGGGTATCAAGGAGTTTGGCTTTAAATGCAATGCGTCCATCGTTATTTTTTGACTCACTAATGGGGATTTAAGCATTGTTCGTACCGCTACTACTTCGCTCTCTTTGGTGCCATTGAAAAAGGACATTCTACAAACTGACCTGTCTTCATGGCTGACGGCTAAGGCTACTGCTTGCCCTCTATTGTCTCCTGCTAAAATGCTGCCTTTCAGTTCTTTACCGTCAAGTGCAAACCATTTCTTCTCTTTTTCAGATAGCGAAACACCATAGTACTCATAAAGCAATTTAGCCAAAGATGCTCCATTTACTTTGCTCAATAGTATGGGTAAATGAGATCTTGATACCGTTTTTTTTGCGCAACTTTTTCCATACTTAATTCCTTTACAAGACTCGAATGGTGTGCGCTCATGTGACGACGTATTGAAGATAAATTCCCATCTCGATTACACAATAGTGCCACTATAAACTCTACCAAGATTAAGCATAAATCATGATGTTTCCCTCTGTTGTCTCGTAAATCTAATGTCTCTTCATTTTGTAGGGCTTCTAAAAATGTTGTACTTTTGTTCATAAGGTAAGTTTTGAATTTGGTATTTTTTTCTCACTCTAATTTACAAATTCTTGCTTACCTTTTTTAGTTGCATTTTTTTTATAAGAAAACCCTACTTTGGGGATAAAGCGTATTGGTAAGCAGTACAAAATCTGCTACGGACAGTTGTTCTGCCCGAAGGTCGAGAATTTGCAAATGGTCTATTTTATCGAACTTGTCGGCATATAAGTGTAAGGCGTTGCGGAGTTTTTTTCGCCTTTGGCTAAATGCGTTTTTCACCACTTGCCGGAAGTGCGTTTCATCGACAAGTAGTGGGTTTGTTTTTCTTTTCAGACGTATCACTGCCGACCATACTTTGGGCGGAGGGTCGAATTTTTCGGGCGATACTTCAAATAAGTATTCGGCATCATACCATTGTTGGGTAAGCACACTTAGAATACCATAGTCTCTGTTTTTGGCACTTGCGGTGATGCGCTGGGCAACTTCTTTTTGGAACATGCCTATCATTACAGGAATTTGTTCCCGATTTTCAATTACCTTAAATACGATTTGGCTTGAAATATTGTAGGGAAAATTGCCCGCCAACATAAAAGAAGCTGGTAAAGATTGCGCTATATTGAGCTGAAGTATGTCCTTATAAATGATTTTTGTAACGCGACTTCCGTATTTTTTTTGGAGAGTAGGCAAAAGTCGCGCGTCGAGTTCTACCAAATAAATTGCTACTGCTTCCGGCAACTGCATTAAGTACTGTGTAAGTGCGCCTTCGCCGGGACCTACTTCTACAACCGTATCGGCATAAGATAGATTTTGGGTGATTTCTGCTACTATTGCTTCCGAAATATTGCCGTCATTGAGAAAATGTTGCCCTAAAGTTTTCTTTTTCTTCAAATTATTTTTTTTGTGATGATAAAAGTACAGGATTTTTTTCAGATTGTGTAATCTCGTAGCTCTCCGACTTTTGAAAATTAAGCAGCTATACCAGATGTGATTCGGTGAAAATATTTATTCTCGATGTATTTGCTGGAACACACTGGTTTAAAGATGGTGTTCTCGTTGGAGTGGTGAATAATACTTGTCTTTGGGTTACAGAAAGTGGTATTTACAATGCACTACTCACCAACGATTGTGGCTGTAGTGTGCTATCGGACGACTTAGACATTACGATAGAAAATTGTGGAAAATGCGACCAAATAGAAACTTGGACAGAGCAGACTTTTGATAATCCTGATGAAAATTGCTGTTGGGATTTGTTTATCGCCAATAATGTAATAATGTTCCATCGTATTTCGATATGATACAAGTTACAACCTTGGGCAATGCTACTTTCAGTACCAAAACTGTAAAGCCCGGCTGGTATGATGCTGGTTCGAATAGTACGAATATTTACCTTGTTCCGGCTACACCGAAAATTAATGTAGGTACATTCAATCCGTTCCATTTTTGTTTGGATTACGGCTCCAGCCCGCAACTTGTACAAATAAAATGGTGGGCTAACCAAGAAGTGGTATGCGATACAATTATGGAATTTGCTTGTGAAAATTGTATTAAAATAGTAGAAGACAGTATTTGGTGTGAAAACGGTACTTACAAGTATATTTTCAAATGGAAAAATTTAGACAATTTCGACATTTATAAACTAAAACCCGTGAATGCCGACCCTGCAACAGCTTTGTTCAGTCCTCCGATACTCAATTTTTCACCACCGGTATATCCAAACAATTCGCATGGTTTTGATACCTTGAGTATCAGTAATGTAGGTGCTGCGGATAGTCTTTGCTTCCAGTTCCGTGCTGAAGATATAAATCGTGGTTGGTGTATTTCCGATACTATTTGTTTACAACTGCCTCCTTGTAGTTCTTGCGACAGTGTTGGTTTTAGCTTAGATACTTTGATGGTAATGGACGAAAACTGTTGTTATTCTATTAACATCGAAAACAACTATGACCCGAATTTTTAACCAAAATAAAATTGGATATTCTTACGCCGGGCGTACATTTTTCTTCTACTTGGGGCGATTTGGCAGCACCTATTTGGGTAATGAGTCCGGCTTTGCCAACTACTACTACTTGGTTTCCGCTACCGCCGGGCAGCTATATTCCTATGGGTATTACTGCGGGAAAAGTTAATTTCTGCCTCAATGTAGATGATATTTCGCAAGTGCCGCAAGATTTGTTAATCAATTACATCAGCACCGACCCTGCGGGCAATGACAGTATTGTTTGTATAGATAGTTTGCGATTAGACTGTTTGCCACCACCCGACACTTGTTTGGTAATTCTTAATGATACAATTATTTGTAATTCCGATGGTTCTTACACGTATTCGTATGATGTACAAAACACTTCTTCTCATACTGCCAACAACATTTTGGTACACAGTTTTTATACTATTCCTTCGGGTGGCGGTATTAGTTTTGCACCTAATCCGGTAAACACTACTTTGCCGCCGGGCGGTATTTTTTCAATGCCACCGATTACTATAAGCAGTTCGGCTGGTTCTCAATTCTGTTATCAAATATCCTTGTACGACAATGGCGATGGGCACAGCAACTGGTGTTGCCACACCGATACTATTTGTATTACACTACCGCCTTGCGAACCAACTGTTTGCTGTGAAGATGAGTTTAATCTGATTAACAATGGACACTTTAGCAAATGGTGATATTGATTGGATAAATATTACCGGACAAGCCATATACGGTACAAACGATGGCTGCAACACACCTAATGGTTCTGTACAACTTTCTGGTAATGACTTTTTGGGCACAAGCATAGGTCAAAATGTACCTTTGTCGCAAGGAACACCATACAATTTACAATTCTGTGCGAAAAATATTATTGGCGCAGGACCATATTTCCCCGGAAATATTCAGGTACGTGCAATAAATAGTAGCACGCTTTACAACTATGCAAATTGTACAAGCCCTAATTGCCAGATTATTTACGAAACCACCGGACTTGATGTTAATTGGGAAAATTTCTGTATTAAAAACTTTGTACCCTTGCAGGACTTTGATATGCTTGTGTTCCAAGTGACGAACGGTTATAGTACCGATGACGAGTTTTATTTCTCTACCGTTTTATTAGACGATGTGTGTTTGCAATACAGCTATTTCTGTGGTAATGATATTGTAATAGACTCGCCGACTAATGTTAGTAGCTATAGTTCTAATGTAGTTTGGGGACAACATATTACCATCAACACAGATGTAAGCAATGCTAATACCAATTACAATTCTATAGATTTTATCGCTACCGATTACATTAATTTGCTGCCCGGATTTGAAGGGAATGCCAATACTTATGATTACATCAATGCAGCGATTGCGCCTTGCAACAATGCTCCGGCTCCTTTGCAAAATACAGACAATCCGGCAGCAATGAAATCGGCGGACAGTGATGTGCATTTAGCACAAAACTTACGCTTGGCTATATTGCCTAACCCTACCGACAATGTTACGCAGCTAAGTGTTATTGGCGAACAGTATCAACACATACGATTAGAAATATTGGATATAAATGGTCGTGAAATGATTGCGCCGATAAGCTACAAGTTTGCAGAAAGTAGCCTTTACACGCTTCAGCTTTCTACAAAAGATTGGACAAATGGAGTATATTTTGTAAAATGTAGTAATGATGATGGCACTTTTGCAGTACAAAAATTAGTGGTGAATCATTAGATAAAGATTCGTACACCCCTTGTTTCAGGCTGCTCCTTTGTGGGGCAGCCTTTTTTATGGTTGCAGCCTCAACCCTCTTATCATAACACCTTCTTTTAAATATGATAGATGTTTAAAACCTGTCATATTTTTTAGGAATGTTTGCACTCTAAAAATTAGTACATCTAAAAATTTTTTAAAAAAAATTACCAACGTGTGTATGTTATGTGTAAAAAGTGTGTATATTTGCACCATATATGAGACGATTTAACTTTTTCATAGAGCAAGAATGGATTGACAAACTAAGGCGTGATATGAAAAAACACGGACATACTACCGTGAGCGGTTTTATCCGTTATATCATTATAAAGTTCTTTGATGAATAAAAATATTTGCGGTAGCGATAATTAGAGTTACTTCTTGCAATGAACGATGGCGTAGGTTCGATTCCTACTTTCTCCACAATGAGATAAAATATAAAAAGGGGAAATGGTGTAATGGTAGCACATCGAAAAAACACTCTATTAGTTTTTCTCCGCAAAAACCTATTACAAGTGGCGATAAATGAGTTACTTCTTTTGGTGAAACACACTCATTTAACCTTTCCCTTGTAAAATTATTAGTGGTGGCAAAATGCGAGTTACTTCGACTGTGGCTCGAGAGGTCGCGGGTTCGAGTCCCGTCAAAATGGTTTAGGCTGTTTTGTAGCTCAGCGGTTAGAGCGCTAATTACTTGCATTAATTTTCCCCGCTAAATTTTTATAAGGGCTGTATAAAACTAATTATGCAGCCCTTTTTTATTGAATTATTTAAAATAAAAAATAAGATGTCAAGATTTAATCAAAAACTTACCTTTGAAAAAACCATAAACTTAGCGGGAGGCGAGGCATATATGCAATCGCCGGAAGTAGAATTGCTTTCTGTATTATTAACATCGTTTGCCAACGACCAATATTATAGAAATGCGAATGACACATTTGAACGACTTAAAGAGTTGATAAGAATTTGCGACAAAAAATTTGTGGCGCAAGCAGCTATTTATGCGCGCACACAGTTTGGTATGAGAAGCATTACGCACGTGGTGACTTCGGAATTGGCAAAACATCTTTCGGGAATGGATTGGGCAAAGAATTTTTATGATAAAATAGTCTATCGTCCAGATGATATGATGGAAATATTGTCGTATCACGCGGCGAACAATGGCAAAATTCCCAACGCAATGAAAAAAGGATTTGCACAAGCCTTCGACCGTTTTGATGCGTATGCTTTGGCAAAATACAGAGGCGAAAACAAAGGCTTTAAGTTGGTGGACGTGGTGAATTTGGTACACCCTATTCCTACGGAAAGAAATGCCGAAGCCTTACGCGAATTGATGGAAGGAAAATTGCGTTCATCGGGTACTTGGGAAAGCGAATTGACCCGAGCCGGACAAGCGGCAAATAACGAAGATGAACGCGAAGCCTTTAAAAAAGAGGTTTGGGTGAACTTGGTACGCGAAAAGAAAATAGGCTACTTTGCGTTGTTGCGCAATTTGCGTAATATTATTGAGCAAGCACCGGAAGTTATTGACGAGGCGATGGAATTATTGACCAACGAAAACTTGATAAAAAAATCGCTGGTGTTGCCTTTTCGCTATATAACGGCATACGATGAGGTACAAAAACTTACCGCCGATGGTAAAATAGTACGCAAGGTGATGAACACACTTAATAAAGCAGTGGACATTGCCGTAAACAATGTACCCGTTTTTGCGGGTGATACGTTGGTAGTGTTAGATGTTTCTGGTTCGATGTCGGGCAAGCCTGCTACTATTGGCGCATTGTTTTCAGCCATTTTGGTAAAATCGAACAATGCCGATTTGATGACATTTGACAATACGGCACGATACGTAAATGTAAACACCGCCGACAGTACTTTAACCATTGCTAATGCGATAAGATTTAGCGGAGGCGGTACAAATTTTCAGGATATTTTTAAACGTGCGAACAGAAAATATGCGCGTGTAATTATTTTGTCGGATATGCAAGGCTGGATAGGATACAATACGCCTACGAAAGAGTTTAATGAATGGAAAAAAACTACCGGAGCCAACCCTTATGTCTATTCATATGACTTGCAAGGATATGGAACAATGCAATTTCCTGAAGCCAATGTTTTTTGCATTGCAGGATTTTCGGAAAAGATATTTGATGTAATGAAACTTTTGGAAACAGATAAAAATGCGCTGGTTAATACGATTAAATCGGTGGAAATATAGGAGTAGAATACATTATTCGTAAGATTACAACGCAATATCTTCGCCATCTTTGGTGAGGTATTGCGTTTTTGTTTTTGATAGTACCTACTTTACTCAATTAGCAAGTCGCTTTCTTTCAATATTATACTAAAATCGAATAGTTATTGCGTATTAAAAAAGGGAAAAATCTTTTTTCGCCGTATAGCAGTTTTTTGGCGTTAAAAATTTTTGAAGCCTTGGAAAAAATTTAGCGAAAGAACTGCGGTTTTGCCCGTAAAGGGCAAAAATACCTTGAAAAAAGTGTCCTTTCTTTTGCTTCGTTTTCTTTGGACAAGCAAAGAAAATGAAGAAATCCCCAAGCATAGTTTTGTAACTAAAGTTGCGAGGCAGATACTTACCTTTAATAATTCCTAAACCAATACGCAACCTTCATACTGTTTTGGTATTATATCTTCGTTCGTAAGTTCAGTGAATTAAATATTTGATGGCGACTGAATTTGCTGTATTACTTCTTGTGCATCATGCAATTTATTGTTATACAGTAGGCGCATCTTGCACAATTTGGCTGTAATCTTCCTCCGACAAATAGTTTTGTAGCAATTCTTTTACATTAGTTTTAGGAGTACTTTCTTGTTTTTTCCATGTAAAAGAACAGGATTTGACGAAAAGAAGCAATATGAAATTTAAAATTAGAAGTTGTTGCATTAGTTATAATTAAAATGAGGAAGGTCTTTTTGGGAAATACCCCAAAAATCATAATAGTCTAAATTTAAGAGAATGGGTACTATTGTAATGCCTTGCTGGTTTGCTTCATGTATGTGTGTGAGCCAGTCAAATGATTTTTCTTTATTGAGTTTTCCCATATATTCTGCCCACGTAATGAGTACATAATAATCCGCTTTGGGCAAATCATTTGTACTAAAAGAAGATTGGGTATTCAGGTTTATTTTGTTGAGGAGCATAGCATTTAAAGTCCGAGTGGTATCAGAAATTTGCTGCGAAGCATTTTTAAGTCCGTCAATAAATACACTCACGCCGGCATTGCAAGAAGTAGGCGTTTCGCGATAGTCTAAAAAATAGCCGTCTTTGTTATAAAAATACGCATCGGGAAAACTTTTTAAGACATTTAGGGTGTTGTTGAGGTCGGTGGTATCTTTTGCAATTAAGAGAAAATCGGTAGTAGCATTATGTTTTTGCAAATATGCGAGCGTACTATTTTGGGTTTTTATTTTTGGGCTGTGAATACTATACATTTTTCTTAAATAAAACGAACAGGAAGAGTGAATGAGTAGTATGAAGAAAATGAAAAATAGAAATCTGTAATTATTCATAGTTGGAGGATTTTAGAGCTAAAATTATAGTAAAAATATAATTATTTATTAATAATTATAAAAACTATCGGTAATTTTGATTACCGATAGTTTTTGATGAGGATTTTAGAAATGAATAATATACTGTTTGTCAGTAGTAGTTATAGCATATTTACCAACTTTTATAGTATAACTATCTGTACCTAAACTTCTACACACATCTGAAGTTAAGGCATAATCTTCATCTACGATAAAAGTTCTTGAGCTAAAATAAGTTTCTACTTGTGATCTGCTCAAAGAGTTTTTATCGACAGATAAAACTAGATGCCCTTCAGTTAAGGTTATAGTGCCAGTTGGTTGCATAGCACTACCCAAGTCAAATCCAATTCTACAAACACCAAAACCAGTACATCCTGCCTTAGGTTTTCCAAATTCTATCTTAATATTCAGAACAGGACCTCTTAAAAACTTACCAAAATTTCCTACCTCCTTTTGATTGGACGTATTATTATTTGAATAAGATACATGATTTGCTAAAAGCAAACTTAAAATTACGATTAGACTCAAAACTAATTTTTTCATAAAATTAAAATTTAAAAATTAAAAAAAGTAATAAAAACGTAAAAATTTTATCGCGCGATTTTTACATTGACAAAATTATTCTATATTTGCAGTAGTGATAATATTTATAGGTTCTAATGCAGAACTCAGGAGGTATTAAGTTAGAACCACAAAACAAAAAAAATTCTTTAGTATGCCTATTGGAATTAAAATCAGAAAATGGAGAGAATTGCGCAACTACTCGCAAACGTATATGGCGCAAGAACTGGGAATATCCCAAAAAAGTTATTCTAAGTTGGAAAATGGTGAGGTGAATTGTAGCGTAAGGATGCCTACAAAGAATTGCCGAACTGTTAGATATAACACCGGAAGATATTATGAATTTAAACGAACAAAATCTCGTTATTCAATCGCACAATGGCGTAGCCAACAACAATGTACGCAAATTGGTAATGAACACCAATGAGGAGTTATTGCAAAAACTCCTTACCCAATATGAATTAAGGATAAAACAATTGGAGGAAAAACTAAGCGGTTTGAGTGGAAGTAGTTTATAATCAAAATTACCGCCAACCCCCACCCAAAGCACGATACAACTGCACCTGCGCACTTAGTTGCGCGTAGCGGGCTTGTATGTACTCCAACTGCGCATTGAGCGCGCGCTCATTTGCCAAAATAATGTCTAAATAATTTCCCAAACCATTGTTTACCAAATCTTCAGAAAACTGTGTAGCCAGCGCAAAGGTTTCGTATTCCCGTTGCTTTAGTGCTGCAATATTACTTTGTGTTTCAAAAGCTGCCAGTGCGTTGGAAACTTCTTGTGTTGCCGTAAGCAGACTTTTTCTAAAATTCAAATACGCTATTTCCTCGCTCGATTTTCGTACGGCGAGATTGCTGCGGATGCGTTTTTGATTGAAAATGGGTTGCGTCAGTCCGCCAACTATATTGGCAAAAATAGAATGTAGTGAAAATAACTTATCCAAATCAATGCTCTGTAATCCTGTACTTCCTGTAATGGTAAGACTCGGATAAAACTGCGCCTGCGCCACATTGGTCAGTTCAAAAGCTTTTATAAGCTCGAACTCCGCCGCACGCACGTCAGGACGATTGGCGAGCAATTGTATAGGATAAGCCGTTTGTATATTTGCCGAAATCTCCGTTTGCGATAATTTGCTGCGCAATAGCGTATCAGGACTTTCGCCCATAAGCAAATGGAGATAATTTTCTTGCGTTTTTATCAAATAATCCGTAGTCAGCAAGCGACTTTTTACATTTAAAAGTTGTGCTTCCGCCTGCTTTACGGCTACTTCTGTAAGCAAGCCCGCCTCTTTCAAAGCCTTAGAAGTGGTGATATATTGGGCGCGATAGTCAATATTTTGCAGCAAAATGTCGCGCTGCTCGTCGTACGCCATCAGTTGAAAATAGGCAGTCGCCAAACTCGCCACCACTTGCGAAGCTACTGCTTGCTGTCCGGCAACAGAACGCATATAATCCGCCGCAACAGCTTTGCGCTCGCTTAGGAGTTTGCCCCAAATGTCTATTTCCCAGTTCATTTGAAGTCCCACACCGTATTGAAACAGATGCCGTCTTTCGCCAATAAGTTGCCCAAACTGCGTGTTGAGCGAAGAAGTGCTGTAAGTAATAGTAGGATTTAGAGCCACTGTAGGTGCAATATTAACATTTGCCTGCTGCAAATAGGCTTCAGCAATTTCCATATTTTTTAGCGCAATTCTCACATCAATATTTTCGCTAAGAGCTTTGGAAATGTACGCTTGTAGCAAGGTGTCGGCAAATATTTCTTTCCAGCTAAAATCAGCCAGCGAAGTGCTATCCGCAGGCGCGACATCTAAGCGATATTTTAGTGCTTTAGTTAGCTTTTCGCTTGGTGTATGGTAGGGTGTTAATACTTTGCAGGCAGGCAAAAACAAAAGGCTTAGGGCAAAGAAAAAGGCATAATATTTAGTCTTCATCAGCATGTCTTTTTAAAGCAATACGCTCATTCAACCATTCAAAAACAACATAAAGCGTAGGAATAATTAATACTCCAAGCAGCGTGCCGATAAGCAAACCGGCAGCCGCACCTGTACCAATAGAACGATTGCCCACCGCACCAATACCCGAAGCAAAAACCAAGGGCAACATACCAAAAATGAAGGCAAACGAAGTCATAAGAATTGGACGAAGGCGTGTTTTGGCAGCGTGGAGGGCAGCATCAATAATTGTTTCGCCATTTTTTCGGTTTTGGTGGGCAAACTCTACAATCAAAATCGCATTTTTTGCCAATAAACCAACAAGCATTATCAAGGCAATTTGGAAATAAATATTGTTTTCCAAGCCCATCATCCATTGCCCGAAATAAGCACCCATCACTCCAAAAGGTAGCGAAAATAATACCGCCAAAGGCAAAATAAAACTTTCGTACTGCGCTGCCAAGATGAAAAACACAAAAATAAAACTCAATACAAAAATCAAAAGTGTTTGCGAACCCGCACCCACTTCTTCGCGCGTAAGTCCTGTATAATCAATACCAAAGTTCGCATTGAGGGTTTGCGAAGCAACTTCCTGTGCTGCTTTTATGGCATCGCCCGTACTAAAACCTTCGGCATTGGAGCCGTTTATGTTCACCGAAGTAAACAAATTGAAGCGATTGATGCTTTGCGGTCCGTAGCTATTGCTAAGTGTGGCAAACTGCGAAACAGGACTCATTTCGCCCGAAGCTGTACGCACATACAAGCCATTCAAACTTTCGGGATTAGCGCGGTCTTTGGGCGGAGCTTGTACCATTACCCTGAATTGTTTCCCAAATTTAGAAAAATCCGCCGCATACACGCCGCCAATATACGCTTGCAACGCCGCAAGAATACTGCTTACTGATACACCTGCCATTTCCGCTTTGGCTACATCAACATTTAAAGTGTATTGTGGATAATTGGTATTAAAAGAAGTTTGTGCAAAACTAATTTCGGGTCTTTTACCCAAATCGGCAATAAAATTTTGTGCCACATCATTCAGTTCACTTATTTCGCCGCCGGCTTTGTCCAATAGCACAATTTGAAAACCGGCACTGTTGCTAAAACCCGGAATACTCGGCGGACTAAAAAAGATAATGCGCGCATCGGGAATGGTAGCGGCTATGCCAAATAGTTTTTGGGTGATGACTTTAATACTTTGTTCTTTAGAAGCAGTTCTTTCTTCAAATGGCTGGAGGCGCACAAATGCTAATGCTGTATTACTGCCGTTGCCGGAAATAAAACTTCGTCCCGTAGCAAAAGTGAGTCCTTTTACACCCGGAATTTGTTGTGCTTTTTCCGATAATTCTTTACAAACATTGTAGGTACGCTCTAAGGAAGCTCCCGGCGGTAATTCTACATTAGAAAAAATAATTCCTCTATCTTCGGCGGGAACAAATCCTTGCGGCATGCGCTGATTTACATAGTAAAGTGTACCCAACGTACCCAAAAATAGTAGTGCAACAATCCAATGATGTCGAATAATAAGTCCTACCACTTTGCCATAGCGCAATTTTATGGCTTCAAAACCCGCATTAAACTTATAGAAAAATTTTTGCAGCCAATTTTTTTGCTTGTAATCTTCATGTTGGTGCGATGAAGTTAAAAATAACGAACACAAAACCGGACTGAGCGTAAGCGCATTTACAGCAGAAATGAGAATAGCCACAATGAGCGTGATACCAAATTGCTGATAAAACATGCCCACCGGACCTTGAATAAACGTTACCGGAATAAATACCGAAGCCATTACTAAAGTAATAGAAATAATGGCACCCGTTATTTCGTGCATAGCCCCTAAGGTAGCTTTGCGAGAATTTTTTTCACCCGCTTCCAACTTAGTGTGTACCGCTTCCACAACTACTATGGCATCATCCACCACAATTCCAATAGCTAATACAAGCGCAAATAGTGTGAGTAAATTGAGCGAATAACCAAACATATTGAGAAAGAAAAACGCGCCAATAATGGAAACCGGAACCGAAATAGCCGGAATAAGTGTGGAACGAAAATCTTGCAGAAAGAGAAAAACCACAAGAAATACCAAGATAAATGCTTCGACAAGTGTACTGACTACTTTTTTGATAGAGGCATCTAAAAATTCGTTGGTATCGTAGTTGATGGTATAATGAATGCCTTGCGGCAAAGATTTTTCGGCATTTTCTAAATAAGATTTTATTTCTTTGATAATATCTTGCGCATTGGAGCCGGGTGTTTGAAAAATTCCCATACTCACGGCAGGATTTCCGCTACTCTCGCCTACGCCGGCATACGAAAGGGCATCTAACTGAATGTCCGCAAGGTCTTTGAGGCGCAAAATACTGCCGTTGGCTAAGGTGCGGATAATAATGTTTTCGTATTCGGAAATTTCGCTGAATTTTCCCCGATATTTTATAACATATTCAAAAGAATTACCATCATTTTGTCCCAACTGTCCGGCAGCTGCTTCGCGACTTTGCTCGTTGATAGCAGCAATAACATCGGCGGGTACTAAATTGTAAACGGCTAATTTTTCAGGCTTTAGCCAAATACGCATCGCATAATCTTTTCCGCCAAAAACTTGTGCATTGCCCACCCCACGAATACGTTTTATTGCCGGAATGATATTGATGTTCATGTAATTTTGAATAAACGTGCCACTGTACTCCGGATTGGTGGAGTAAAAAGACAAAAACATTAACGCACCGGAACGCGCTTTGAGCGTAGTAACGCCCGCACGGGTAACTTCCGTAGGCAATAAAGGCATTGCTCTGTTCACCAAGTTTTGCACATTCACGGCGGCAATATCAGGATTTACGCCTTGCTCGAAAAATACTTGCACCGAAGCCGAACCATCATTTCCGGCAGAAGAAATAATGTAGGTCATTCCTTCTACACCGTTTACGGCTTCTTCAATCGGAATAATTACCGACTCCATTACCGTTTCGGCACTGGCTCCGGTGTAGTTGGCAGCAACTGTTACTGTTGGCGGCGCAATGTCGGGATATTGTGTAACGGGTAGCACAATTAAACCCAGAATACCCAATATGACAATGATGATAGAAATCACCACTGACATAACCGGACGGTCGATGAAAAATTTTATCATTATTCAAATAAAGGTTTTAGGCTATTTAGTAAGCTGTCGAAAGAAATTACTTGTTCTTTTACCGGAATACCATTTTGTACACTGCCTACGCCCAAAGCAATTACGTGTTCGCCTTGTTTTAGTCCGTTTTCTACGATTGCCATATTGTTTATGCGCTCGCTTATTTTCACAATGGTCGAACGTGCAGTATCTTTTTCTACTTTAAATACATGTACAATACCTTGTTGGTCCACCGTAGCGGATTCGGGAATAACTATTACTTTTTCAAAGGTTTTGGGAATTTTAATAACACCTGTATTGCCATTGCTCAGTAGTTGGTTGGCGTTGGGAAAAAGTGCTCTGAATTGAATGGTGCCTGTTTTAGGGTCAATTTGTCCGGTAACGGTTTCGATACTGCCTTCTTGTTCGTAAGTAGCACCATTGGCTAATATTAACTGTACTTTGGGCAAGTTTTTTAACTTTTGTGCCAAAGTAGTGCCTTGCGTTTTTTCGAGAAAATCAAGGTACTGGCTTTCGTTCATAGAAAAATAAGCGTAGAGTTGGCGGGTATCGGAAATAGTAGTGAGTGGCGTAGGGTCGCTGGGACTTACTAAACTGCCTTCTTTGTGCGACAAACTGCCAATAGTGCCGCTAATGGGTGCGCGAATAATGGAATAATCGATGTTGGCGTTGATAGAGTTGAGATTTGCCATTGCTTGGTTTTTTCCGGCTTCAGCTTGTAGCAAACGACTTTGGGCAGAGGCGAGATTGGCTTTGGCGGTTTCTAATTGTATCGGACTGATAATTTGTTTTTCTACCAAAGGAATGAGTTTGTTCACTTCTACTTGCGCTGCGCTCACGGCTGATTTCGCAGCAGCAATATTGGCTTCGGCAGCACTAATAGCCGACTGGGCGGCGTTGGCATTTTCGGTGAGCATATTGGTTTCCAAACGGAAAAGTTTTTGCCCTTTGCCTACTTTTTGCCCTTCATCTATATACACTTCTTTGATATAGCCCGAAATTTTTGCCCGAACATCATTGTTGTTTATTCCTTGAATACTACAAGGATATTTGTCGTAGCCCACGACATTTTTTTCGGGAACACTAATTACTTTTACCACTTTTATAGAACGAACTGCCGGAGGAGGTGTATTGTTTTTACAAGCTAAAAAACTAAGGTAAATAGGTAATACTAAAATTAGTGCAGACAGGTATAACTTGTTTAAATGCATTTGGAAGCAATTTATCGAAGTAAAAAGAATATTACAAAGGTAGCAACTAAAATTTTAACGCGGTAAATTTGTATTTTCACCCAAAAAATATTCCCTTGCAATCTTTTGTATATGCTAGCTTACTGTTGCTAACACTTCTGGTACCCTTGGCGCGAAGTTTTGAGCCGCGCATTCATTTTGTGTCGTATTGGAAAATTTTGTTCAAAGCCATTGCGCCGATAGCACTGTTTTTTATCGTCTGGGACGTATTTTTTACGGCTAAACACATTTGGGGTTTTAACGAAACCTATGTTTTGGGATTCAATTTTTATGGTTTGCCCTTGGAAGAAATTGCTTTTTTTTGGGTAGTACCTTTTGCTTGCGTGTTTATTTACGAAGTGTTGAATTATTTTGTAAAAAAAGACTTGCTGCAAAAATTTGCCCCTGCCATTACCATAATGTTGCTTATTGTAAGCGGAGTTATAGCATTTCGCTATGCTACAAAACTCTACACATTCCTTAGTTTTGCCATAAGTTTTTTCTTGCTGTGTCTGCAAATATTGTGGATAAAACCAGCGTATTTAGGGCGTTTTTATCTTGCTTTTATGGTAATTTTAGTTCCCTTTTTAGCAATAAATGGTGTGCTTACGGCTTTGCCCGTAGTATGGTACAATCCGGCGGCGATAATAGGCGTAAAAATAGGAACTATCCCTTTTGAAGATGTGTTTTATTGTTTAGATTTGTTGTTGCCAATCGTAAATTTGTACGAATATCAGAAAAAGAAAACTAATATTTCCGTTCCATAATAATCTGATAAACTAACGCATCTTTTAGGTTAAATTTAATTTTTGCAGTTTTTCTAAGTTCAGAAATACTCCCTTTGTAATGTTTGTCCTGCTTATTGTCAAGGTGGTCTGGCAGCACTAAGTCGGTCGAATATTTTTCACCAAAACGGTCGTCTTCGGCAAGGTCATCGTAGGAAAAATACTTGTCTCTATCCGTTGTAAAAACATCATTTGGTACAAGTATTTCCTCTTTGGGTTCATACCGTATGGTTTTCGGAGCATCAGGCATAGGATTACTTGGCGCAGGAACATCTGCCGGAAAATATATTTCCCTCTGAGGTTTTTCATCCGCAGGTTTTCGCATTGGTGGCAACGCTTGCTCCTTTTTTTGCTTGTTTTTTCTACCCAAAAGCGATAGCACAACAAAAATGATGAATACAATAATATTTATCGGAATATCGGCAAAATGCATGGTAATATTTTTTTGAACCAAATGTTTTCACTAATGTATTATAAATACCTTACAATGCCAAAAAAGTTCAATAATTTGTACAAATATAAATGCTACAACCATAGCTAAAAACGTGAAAAATGTATCTTTGCCCGATTTTTAAAATGTATAAATTATAGACGCAAAAATATTTTAATAAAATTTATTATTTTTGTATTTTGTTAAAAATCAATTATTTATAAAATAATTACCGAATAGTAATTCCTAATATGAGCGAAATAGAAAAGCCATTTTCTCCTAATAACATTGACACCCATATTACCCAAGAAGGTGAAGTTTTGTCCATAAGTGGTCTGTACCAAAATTGGTTTTTGGACTACGCTTCCTACGTAATTTTAGAAAGAGCCGTTCCTGCCTTACAAGACGGACTAAAACCTGTGCAAAGGCGTATTCTGCATGCAATGTTCCAAATGAATGACGGACGCTTTCACAAAGTCGCCAACATCATCGGACAAACGATGCAGTATCATCCACACGGCGACGCTTCTATTGAAGACGCTTTGGTGAATTTAGGACAAAAAGATTTGTTAATTGATTGTCAAGGAAACTGGGGCGACCCGCGCACTGGCGACGGTGCCGCTGCTGCGCGTTATATCGAAGCAAGACTTTCCAAATTTGCCTTAGACGTAGCCTTCGACCCCAACATTACCCAATGGCAACTATCCTACGATGGGCGCAAAAAAGAACCCATCAATTTACCTGTAAAGTTTCCTTTATTGCTTTTTTTGGGCGTAGAAGGTATTGCAGTAGGCTTGGCAACCAAAATTTTGCCACACAATTTCATAGAACTTATTGAAGGGGCAATAAAAATATTGCAAGGCAAAAACGTACTCGTTTATCCCGATTTTCCTACGGGCGGCTTAGTGGACATAAGCAATTACAACGATGGACTAAAAGGTGGCAAAGTAAAAGTACGCGCGGCTATTGAAGAGTTGGACAAAAAAACCTTAGTTATCAAGGATTTGCCGTATGGCACAACTACCTCGCAACTCATAGACTCCATTATTAAAGCCAACGATAAAGGCAAAATAAAAATTAAGCAAATTGTAGATAATACCGCCAGCGAAGTAGAAATTCTGGTAAAACTTGCACCCAATGTTTCGCCCAGCCTTACCCTTGATGCTCTCTACGCTTTTACCGACTGCGAGTTGTCTATTTCGCCCAATGCTTGCGTAATTATTGACGAAAAACCACATTTTATTGGTGTAAGCGAAATTCTGCGCATGAGTGCTTTGCACACCAAAGAATTGTTGCGTTTGGAATTAGAGATTAAGTACAAGGATTTAGAAGAAAAATGGCATTTCGCATCTTTAGAGAAAATATTTATCGAAAATCGGATATACCGCCAAATAGAAGAGTGCGAAACTTGGGAAGCCGTTATTGAAACCATCGACACAGCATTGAATCCTTTCAAGCCCTTGTTTGTGCGCGAAATAACCCGCGATGATATTGTAAAACTTACTGAAATAAAAATAAAACGCATTTCAAAATACGATGCTTTTAAAGCAGACGAAGCCATAAAAAAATTGGAAGAAGAAATGCGCGATACCCAGCATCATTTAGAGAATATCAACGACTTTGCCATTCAATATTACAAAGATATTTTGCAAAAATACGGCAAAGGACGCGAGCGCAAAACGCAAATTCGCAGCTTCGATACCATTGAAATTCAGCAAGTTGCTGCCTTAAACCAAAAACTTTATGTGGACAGAAAAGGTGGTTTTATTGGTTGGGGACTCAAAAAAGACGAGTTCGTCTGCGACTGTTCCGATATGGACGATATCATCGTTTTTCGCAAAGATTGTCGCTTTTTGGTAACGCGCATCAGCGAAAAAGCCTTTGTGGGCAAAGACATTATTCACCTTGCCGTATGGAAAAAAGGAGACGAGCGCACTATTTACAACATGATATATGCTGCGCCGGAAATAGGAAAAAACTTTGCCAAACGTTTTGCCGTTACCGCCATCACGCGCGACAAGGAGTACGATTTGTTTTCGGGAACAAAAAAGCCGAAGTTGTTGTATTTCACCGCCAATCCTAACGGAGAGTCCGAAATTGTATCTGTTCAACTTTCGCAAGACTCTGCCGCACGACAAAAATCCTTCGATTTCAATTTCGGCGAATTAACCATAAAAGGACGGCAATCGCAAGGAAATATTATTAGCAAATACGCTATAAAAAAAGTGCAACAAAAGTCTTTGGGCGAGTCCACGCTCGGCGGAAGAAAACTTTGGGTGGATACCGTTTCGGGAAAAATAAATGAAGATGGACGCGGGCAATTTTTAGGCAGTTTTGATACCGGCGACCAAATTTTGGTATTGTACAAAGATGGAAATTACGAGCTTTCCGATTTTGAATTAGGCAAGCGTTTTCCGATGGAAAATGTGGTGGAGATAGTAAAATATTCGCCCGAAATGGTCATCAACTGTGTATATTACAATGGCGAGCGCAAAGATTACTACGTAAAACGTTTTCATGTAGAAACTTCTACCACCGACCAGAAGTTTTTGTTTATCAGCGATGCGCCGCGTTCCAATTTGGTGCTTGCCACCATTGAGCCGCAAGCCGTAATAGAAGTAAGCTACACCAAAGACAAGAGTAAAACCAAAGAAAGTTTTGCCCTAAAAATTTCGGATTTTATAGAAGTGAAAGGTTGGAAAGTATTGGGAAATAAACTTTGCAGCTACAAAGTAGTAAGCGTAAAAAGAATTGAAGACGCACCCGAGCAGAAAAACGAACCACAAGTAAAAGAAAATACCCCAGCACAAACGCCTGATGCTCCGGTGAAATTAAAACGCGGAGATGAAATAAGTTGGGAAATAAACGCGCAACCAAAGTTGTTTGAAGATGCAGACGAATAAAACAGCGTCCGAAAGCACGAAAATTTCACCGATTACACGATTTTTTTGGTGGTGTTCCGGTGCGAATATACCTATTTTAGAAACTACGCCCTCCGAGTGGAACGTATATTTTGGTATGGGAGCTACCATTCTCACTACGGCAATATTGGCTTTTTTTTCGGGTAGTTATGCCTTGTTTACCATCTTTGGCAATGTACCACTTGCTATTGCTTTTGGCTTGCTTTGGGCAATGGTAATTTTCAATTTCGATAGATTTATTGTGGCTTCTTTGCGTAAAAATTTTGCCGAAAAGCCCGATAAAAATGCTTCACTTTGGCAAAAACTAAACCACTTTTTTCTCAATAACACTTCCTATATAGTCATTGCGCTGCCCCGTTTGGTATTGGCAATTTTTATTGGTATCATCATTTCCAAACCATTGGAATTGCGTATTTTCCAAGCCGAAGTGGAGGTGAAACTTTTGCAGTTGCAAGCCGAAAAAGCGCAGGAAATAACCCAAGCAAATACCGTTTTTTACCAAGATATTGAAAAACTGCAAGCCGAAAAACAACAATTACAGCAGCAACTTGCCACAAAAGAAGACATGCGCGACACTTTAGAACAAGCCATGATTGCCGAAGCCGAAGGCACTGCCGGAAGCGGTGCAGAAGGAAAGGGCCCCGTGTTTTGGGAAAAACGCAAGCGCATTCGCAAAATAGAAACAGAACTTACTATATTGCGCGAGCAAGTATCTCCGCGAATAAATCAGTTGGAAACCCAAATAAATGCGCTGGAAACCGAAAAACTCCAAGCCCAGCGCAATGCAAAAAACCAAGCCGCTGCTTACAACGGATTGTTGGCGCGTTTGGAGGCACTACACAGTTTGCAAGGCGCACCATTTTCGCCTAATTGGTTGAAAATAAACTTGATAACGTTTTTGTTTATGCTTATTGAAGCCGCGCCGGTTTTGGTGAAAATGTTTTTGAATAAAGGAAATTACGATTATAAATTGTACAAACTTATCCAATCGGAAAAAACTGCTTTCGACCAAAAACAAAAAATGCAAGAACAGCAACAGCAACAAGCTATGACGTATCGTTTGGAGCAGGAAAAAGCGCAACTGGAGTATCAGGCACAACAGCAGCAGGCGCAGCTAAAGTTTGCGCAGCAACGCCAAAAACAGCAACAAAACCAAGCGAACAAAATGGATAAAATGCTTTGGAAAGAATTGGAAAATGTGCGGCAGGACAAAATAAAGCGATTGATACAGGAATGGGAAAAACAAACCAAACAAAAGGCTTGGTCGTATCAGGAACTGGCACATTTTTTACAAGAAAACTTAGGCGATACGATAAATTTGTCGGAACAATTTCCTGAAAATGAGCAAATTATACAAGCTATTGTCCCTAAGCAAAAGCAGGAGGAAAAAAAGGAAAGCACGAAAACACTCAAAGCATTTATGCCACACCATCGCGAATTTGATTTACAAAAATACCTAAGTGAAATAAACAATGCTTTTGCGGCGAAAAAAATAGATTTTGTGTTTCAGCAACTTTTTCCACTTTTTGAAGAAAAAACGCATGCAGACATTATCGCCTATTTGGCATATTTACAGTCGAGTTACACCGCTTGGCAAAATGTCGAAAAAGCGCAGACAAAACCTATGGAAGAAATAAAAGCCGCTCGCGAAGATTTGCTGGAACAGTTGCGCATTTTTTTACAGAAAATACAACAACCGCTTCATGCTTGTTTGTTGGTGAGTTCGCAGCAAAATACCAGTATTTTTCAAAGTTTGATAGAAAAATTATCCACCAAAAACATACACTTGCGCCTTAGTCAACAGTTGGACTACGACTTGTCGGAAGATTTTATGCTGATAGATTTGTACGGACAATCCGAAAGCACTTTACACATTGCACAAGGGCTGTTTCAGCATCGTGTACACGTTTTTTATGCGCAAGCGCAAGCCGAAAAATTACCTGCATTTTTGCAAAACGATGCCTTAGCACAAGATGTTTTATACTATTCTTTCGAAAATACTGCCGAAATAGCGTTGGAATTAGATTTTAAAGTATTTCAACAAATTCGTTGTGAAACTTTGTTGATGAATTTGCAGCAAAATCCACCTTCGGGGGCGAGTAATAATATTTGATGTTTGGAGCGAAATAAAGGGACAATGTTAGTGTAATTTATCTTTGTCCCAATTAGCAGGGTTGTAGTTGATGTAATGTGTAATGCGCTGATATTCGATAGAATTTCGAATAATTCGGTCATAGAATCGTGACTGCCAACCGTTGGGAAAACCTAAGCGATTGGCATGTTTTGTAACCGCCGATTTGTAAGAACGAATGATGGTTGAAACAGTTTCAGGTTTTGGGGATATTTTTGCCATAAATTCATTTTTCGGTGGTAGGGTTGTTGCATGCAACAACCCTGAAGAATTTTTTATAGATAAATTATTGTCTGTTTCTGGTTTTTCCAAAATTAAGTACCTACCCAAAAGAAATGGCGTAATGATTTCCATAGTTTTGGAGTATATTGATAATGGACTCGTGGAGGCTATCCATAGAGCAATAGTGTTTGGGTTGTAGCCAAAAATGCTTCATCATTTTCCACAGTATTTCAATTAAGTTAAGTTCGGGCGAATAGGCGGGAATAAATTGTAAGTACATACCTTTGTGCCGCCACTGCTTCATTTTTTCTTGCACTATTTTTGCTTTGTGGATAGAGGCATTGTCAAGAATGATAATGGTCTTTTTTTGTATTTTGTGGGCATAGTCGTCCAATGTTTGGATGACACATTGGGCATTGGCAGATCCTTGGTAGATATTGCCATAAAATTCATTTTTGTAAATATTTAACAAGCCCAGTACCGTATAGCCTTTTGAACGCAAGGCAGGGAGCAAGACTGTCTCTCCTTTTTTTGACCAACAATAGGGAACACTAGGATTCATATCAAAGCCACATCCATCAAAATATACTAAATCTATATCCTCCTTAATTGCCTCTTGTTTAAGCAGTTGTACTTCTTTTTCAAAGAACCTGAAAAGACTTTCATCTCTTTTGTTTTGCAAAGATTTACGCATGCGTTTCCAAACAAAATTTGCCCTTTTCAATATTCTCTTTATCGTCTTGCAACTGGCGGCTTTTCCATAAATATTGTTTTGAACTGCCGTAAATACACTGATGCGCTGAATAGTCTCACTTGACGCACTCTCCACTATTTTTTTTCCTCTTCTGCGCTGAATTTCCTCGGTCGCCCCGATTTCGCCTTATCCAACAAGCCTTCCTCTCCCGCTCTTTCCCAATTGGAAAACCACACACTTATCGTGTCGCGATATACTCCAAAAATATTGGACAAGGTTGCTATGTCAAAGCCTTTGTCACTTAATAAAAGTGCTTGTGCTCTATGGCGCACTCTTTCACTTGTACTTCCTTTTTTTAGCCCTTCCAACAAGGCTATTTCTGCTTCCTTTAATTTTATATATCTTTTACTCATATGGCAAAGATAAGTACTTTTTTTTATGCTGGCTTTCTTTTGTCCAAGTACTTAATATCCCATGCACATGATTAGGCATTACCACAAAAGCACCTAATTTCACAAAAGTCGAATGATGCGGAATTTCGTACCACAAAATATTGGCAATTACTCCCACGTTTGATAAGCGCATAACACCATCTTCTATTTCTCCGAAAAAATGCACACGATTCTTTGTACAAATGGTAATGAAATATGCAGCATTATTGCCGTAGTTCCACCATTTAGCCCTAAGTGGTCGCGTGTGATACTTGTAGCGGAGCTTTTTCATGTGTTTTGTTTTACACCACTTTCCCCACTTCCGTCATCCAGTTTAAGGCTGTTTGGTACTTCTTTTGTGCATCGGCGGCGTTGTGGAGATTGGGCGCGTACAAGGCTTGCTCGCAATCTTGTATAAGTTCTTGCCATTGGGCAAACAAATTAGTGCCATTGGGCAATTTACTGAGTTTGTCACCAATATTTTCTTTTGTCAAATCCGATGGCGCAATATTCCATTTGTCGGTAGGAAAACCCCAAAGTGCTTTGGAAAGAGCCGGATAATAGCTTGAGAAATTGTTTTCTTGCAAATATTTCCCCGCTTCTTGTAGCGATTTTTGCGCTTCTTCTAAGGCTTTAGCTTGCTTTAGCGCAGTTTTATCGACAGGTTTTTGTTTTTGCTCATGTCTAAAAATAGCACCGCCCAAAAATAAAAATGGAAATACCGCCAAAGCCCAAAACCAAGGCTTTTTCAGTGGTGTATCTGCAACGGGTTTCAAGCTGCCCGAAACGATTATATCCTGAAATGTAAGTGCATTGCTAAGTGCATTCGGGTCCGGCGGTGCTACATTTACTATAAAATTTTGTGGACTTAGCATTTTGTATTTCCCCTCATTTACACTAAAATAGTTGAGTGTATGAGGCGCAAGCGCGAATTTTCCTTCTTTTTGCGGCACCACCGGAAATTTAAACACCTTACTACCACCCATTTTTCCATTAATAGAACGATACTGCTCCGTAACTTCGGGGTCTAAAACTTTAAAAGCATCTTTATCAAGGGAAAGTTGGGGCGTTTCCGCTAATTTTAGGTTTCCATAACCATTATACGCCAGCGTAATATAAAATGCCTCGCCTGCTTTTAGTTCAGTGTTACTGAGCGTAATACTACTCGACAAATCGCCTACCAAGCCGGAAAAATTAGCAGGTTTGCCCGCGTCCGGTAAAGGGATTACATTTACTTGTATAGGCTCCGAAGTAAAACTACGGTTTGTGTTTCGATACCTTAAAAAACCGCCAAAACTGCGGTCGGCAATGCGCAATATAGTTTCTACCGTAGCAGCAGGAATATCCAATTTGCCGGACATTTGCGGAAATACAGCGTATTGTTGCAAAATTACTTTTTGATAATTTTCGCCGTTTACTACCACACTTTGCACACTTGCTTGTTTCGGACTGATATTTTCCGCCCAAGAATTATTGAAAGTCGGGGCTGTTTGCATACCATAATCTACAATATCGCTTTGGGTGTAGAGTACGTAGTTTACCAATAATTGTTGCCCTACATACACTTGGTTGGTGTCGGTTTCTAAGCGAAAAAATATGTTGTTGCCCGAGTCGCCACCCGCGCCGATAGTTGCATTGCCTTGATTAGAAGGTTTTCTTTTGCTCGGGTTTCCCTTGACGACCGTTACGGGTATTTTTGCTGAAAAATATTGCTTTTTTCCTTTAATGGCTTTCGCTGCACCAAGCGTATAGTTGCCAATGGTAGCGGTGGCTTGCAACTGATAATTGAAAGTAGTGCTTCGCGAAGTTTTTCCGTTTACAAAAGAAAAGTTAGAACTTTTGTTAGGACCGCCAACTACCGTAAATGGACTAAAATCCGGCGCATTAAAATTATCAAAGTCGAAGTTTTCTAAGGAAAAAGTTACACTAAAAACTTCTCCTTCACCTACCGTAATTTGGCTCGGATTTACGCCAATGGTTTGGCTAAAAATGGCAGAAGTGCCAACAACAAAAAGAAAAATAAAACTGACGACTGCGTTTTTGAAAGACATTGTTTGTAAGTTCTTTTGTTAAGGAACAATTAAACTTTGACTTAGTTTTTCTTTATTAGCAGTAAGTATTACCGTATAATTACCCGCAGCGAGAGCGGATAAATCCAATTTCTGCTGAAAATAGCCATTCGATTGTTTGGTATTTTGCAAAATTGTCTGCACTAATTCGCCCAAACTGTTATAGACTTGAATACTTATCGTAGTAGGTTCTACCAATTTATAGGAAATCGTACAGTTTTCGTTGCTTGGATTTGGGTAAATCGGGTAAAATTTATTTTTTGGTAAAACAAAATTTTCTGTTCCTACTACATCAGTAGTAAAGGCAGCCGAAGTAGCCGGAGCCAAATTTTCATCACCTGCTTGATAAGGAAGCCAGTTAAAAGCTAAATAATACATTTCGTCAGAAGTTTTTTCGCCCCACGTAACAAAAACAGGCGGATTGTTGGGATTGTCGGGATTGTTGGTGGTATTGTCATAAGTTGCCAAGCCGTGAATGGTGCTTCCCGCAGGAATTTTTATCATTTTTTCAAAAAAATAAGTGCCTTGCCAGTTAAAATCCCATTCGTTTATGCGAATAATATTGAGCGTATCATTTTGTGGCGTTACGGCAAATACTTCCCACTTTTTGCCCAATTTGTGCATGTGCGGAAAAACGCCCACCAAGCTCACATCTATTGGCGTGGTATAAACGCCGTGAAATTCTTTTACCGTATTAGCGGCAATAAGAAAAGGTCCGTTAAGCAAGGTGTTGAAAAATGGCAACATTATATACGTTTGCACATAGCGCGAAATAGGTTTGTCGGCAAAAAAGATATTTACCGAAGACGAATCCGTTTCATCGTAGGGTGTGGGTGCGTAATGTACTTGAAGAAGTAAGTCGGAGTTTGCTTTCATTTTTTGCCCGATGGGTGCATTGTATTCCAAGGGTCGAGAGCCGGGTACGTAGGCTGGATATTGGTCTTCAAAAGTGATGCCACTCACGCCCAATTCCGAGTCTTGAAAACCATATTCAAGCGTTTGCGCATCGGCGGCGGCGGCAATTCCTTGGTCGTCATTCCAAAAAAGTGCGTGATGCACCAAATTGGTATTGCCGGGGCGCAATTCTATGGCAGCAATGTCTTTATCTTCCGTCAGTCCGGTAGGCAACACAAAATAGCGATACTCGTCCACATTATTGCCCGTAAGTTGATGCGCTTCGGCAAAAGAAAGCACCAAATCCGGCTCGCCGAGCAACGAACCTTCGGGAAAGTCGGGAAGGGCTGGCTCAAGGTTCGGGTCTCCTTGTGGCGTACCATCGGCAACCCAATCTTTTATTTGCTGAATTTCCGTGTCGGTGAGCGTGTTTTCGCCCAAATAATGTTGGAAAGACGGGTCGGGTTTCCAAGGTGGCATATATTTTATTTCGGTGACGTACTGAATAATATTCGCCCACGATTTTACTTCGCTGTAGTTCGTAAACGGCATCGGAGCAGCTTCGTTGGGGCGATGACACTGCGTACATTTTTGGTAAATGATAGGCGCAATGTGTTCGCTGTAAGTTACGTTTTGGGCGGATAGCAAAGTACTGCCAACAAAACAGCCATATAGTAGAAAGATGTACTTTTTCATAAGCTACGAATTTAAAATAGAATTTTTTAAAAGGAGTGGTTGCTCTAAAAATAGCTTAAACAAAATTAGGAAATTTTAGGCTTATTTTATAATAATTTACAGTTTTATGTTTGACGACTAAGAGATTTTAAGCGCAAAAATTGTTTTAAATAAGTTCTTTTTATGTAAAATTTTGGTAAAATTACAATTATTACTATTTTTTCATAAAGAAGATTAGTTATTTTTACGAGACTTGGTGTAAGATGTTAAAAAACTATAGTTATGAAATTCATTCGTGTTCGTTTATGTGCCGGCTGTATTGCAATGATATTGTTTGTTGGACAATTAGTAGCCCAAAATCTAAACTTTGCTCCTATTGGCGCGAAGTGGTCGTATTTGCACCGCTCAACTTATGGCAATGAATTTTGGCATGAATATTACGAAGCAGTAGGAGATACGATGATTGCCGGAAAAACATGTCGAGTTATTAAAGGTGACTATAAGGAAGCCTATTTGTACATAAATAATGGTGTAGTAGAGCGATATTACGATGGAGCATTTTACACACTTTTCGACTTTACCAAAAACGAAGGCGAGTTTTGGTATAGTAAAATTCCTGAAATAGATATAGATTTTAAAATGGAGGTGGATTCTGTAAAATATATTGTTTTACAAGAAAATATTACCTCAAAAAGGCAATATGTAAGCGTAAAGGATACTACCTGCAATGGCTTTGATAATCCGTTTATTATCTATTTTATAGATGAAAAATTGGCTTGTGCCCATGATTTTTTTCCGATATATGAATGTGCTTATGATTTTAGTGTGCCGCGTATTCATTGTTATAGCGATGATGAAGTGTCTGTAAGTCTGCCCGGAGTTTTTAACACCAATTTTTCTTGCGATTATACCAATGTGGGTGTTTTTTCGCCCATACAAGCCGAAATAATAACACTTTATCCTACCATTTTATCTGAAAATACGCTCTATTGTAACAACCAAAGTGCCGAAAAAGGAACGCTATCGTTGCAAAACCTTCAAGGAGAGTTGCTATTTAGCCAACAAATTTTTGTTGGAAACAATGCTGTTCCGCTAAACCCGCTTCCCCAAGGAATTTATTTTGCAACTTTTCAATCTGCCTCTTATTTATACACTATGAAAATAATGCTGATGTAGCCGTTTGAAAATATTTTACTTTTCTGCATCTCAGCAATAAAGTATTGCTTTTGTATATATTTAGCAGTTTTATGCAAAATATTCTTACTTTTACCATTGCGAAATGAGTAAAAACGCTTTACACTTATGTCCTCAGATATTGGAAACAAATTGGCTAATAAAGAACTTCTCCAGCGAAGGCAAATGGAGTTGGATTCGCTTTTGGAGGTAATAAAAGCGATTAGTACCAACGAGTCTGAGGAACATCTGTACAAAATGTATGCGTTTATTTTGCGCGCCGAAGTGGGTTTTGATACTATTACGGTATTTTACAAGTCGGACCAGTGGGAGAAAACGTTTTCAATGGGTGAACAGCAAGATGGTTTGCTTATTTTAGATGAACGCTGGCTGGATTACAAGGATATTATACATATTTCGGACATAGATAATACCGAAGCGTATAGTTTTATGGAGCTTTTGGTGCCGGTCTATCACAAGGCAGAGGCTTTGGCATTTGTACTATTGGGCAGAAGCAAAATTGATAAATTGTTTCACGATGAGCAACTGCGCTTTATCAAAACACTTACTTACATCATTATCATTGCCATAGAAAACAAGTATTTGTTTAAACGCCAGTTGGCGCAAGAACGGTTTAAGCAAGAAATAGCGATGGCAGAAAAAGTACAGTCCATGCTTATTCCCAAAAAACTGCCCAACAATCGGGAAATGTTGTTTGATGCTTTTTATATACCGCACTACAATATCAGTGGCGACTACTACGATGTGATAGCGATAAACGAAGCCGAAACTTTGGTTTGTATTGCCGATGTTTCGGGAAAAGGCATTGGTGCGGCGATGATAATGTCCAATCTTCAAGCAATGATGCATGTGTATGCAAAGGAAAACTTACCGCTTACCGAACTTGTACAAAAACTCAATCGCCACATATTTGATATTACAGACGGCGAAGCCTATATCACGCTTTTTGTAGCGGTATATAATGCCGAAAGTCGCAGTTTACATTATCTCAATGCCGGACATTATCCGCCATTGCTTATTGTACACAATCGGGTGAAAGAACTCACACAAGGCTGCTACATGTTAGGCTCCTTTAAACAAATAGAAAAAATTGATTCCGAAATAATAAGTATTAGCGAAAACAGCCATTTGCTGCTTTTTACCGATGGGCTTACGGATTTGACGAATGAAAATGGAGAAATTTTATCGGAAGAATTATTGCGAAAATATGTGCTGAAAATACTGTCGAACGAAAACAGAGAAGTTCCTTTTTCGCAAAAACTGCTAAAATACTTATACACTTTTAAAGGAAATGAGCCTTTTACCGATGACATTTCGGTGCTGTACTGGCATATTTTCTAAAACTCGGGATATACCAAAAACTTAATTGCAAACGGCACCACACCTTCTTTTTGGTTTTGGGTAAGCCGATAAATAAAATGTACCTGCGCCATTTTTAAAATATTGGTAATACCAAATCCTGCTTCGGCATAAAATCCGTCCAGTGCCTGCAAACTCAATCGGTCGGGAATTTCGGTTGCATTGGTTTCGGAGAGCGTACCATACACGCCTCGCGCATATACTTGCGAGCGCAGTTTTAGTTTTCGCACAACAGGAACGGCGTTGAAAATCAAACCTTCAAAATTGTGGCGTACCTTAAAAGTTACCCAAGCGTCAGTGGTGTATTCGAGTTCGCCCATCATATTAAAAAAAGTGCTGCGGCTGAAAACAGAGGTTTCATTTCCCAACAATATATTTTGCAGCGGCAAAGGCAAGCGTCCCCAAACTTTGCCACCCTCCAGTTCCAAGCGCGTAGTCCCTAAGCGAGAAATGAGTCGCTGCCGCACGCCTAAGCTAAGTTGCTGATAAGGGTAGGGGTTGCTGAAATTTAACGAAGGACTAATACGACAATCTAAGCTAATAATGGGCAAATGTCCTTCAATTTCATAACGATTTCCGCCACTGAGATAAAATTTGGTATCGCCAGCCCAGTACACTTTTCCGCCGATTTCTACTATTTTTATGGTGTGTTTGTCGGTGTATAGGCTATCTTCGTTGTTTTCCAGCCAATGATAGGTGCCGGGCCAAGCATAAATATTCTGGCGGGTAATGCCCCATTCTGTATTAATATTGTGCTTAAACTCGCGCTGATATTCTAAGTGGACACTATGATTGAGTTGGAGGTTGTTTACGGCACTGCGGCGCGCCATCGATACAAAAATATTGTCGTGCGAGTAGTATTGACCATTCGAGCGGAGGTAGTCGAAATCGTACGTATAGTAAGCACCAATGCGTTCCCATAAGTTGCGGTTGTTGCGCAGATTCCAAAAGCCCGAAATGCCGTAGTTCAACCGATTGAGTTTGCTACTATACGCTACATAACCTTTTATTTCGTGGTCTTTGTCCGCCTCGCGATTGTAAGTGCGCAAGGACAAGCGATACCTTTTGCCTTCAATGTCGTTCCAGCTATAGCCATAGTACAAATTGCCAAATTCTATCGGACCTGTACGCACAAATCCGCTAAACAGCAAGTGAGTTGTCCAGTCAATTTTTTTGTAGAGTTTAGTCGATTTTACTTTTTCCAAATTATCATACACCGCCACTTCGTTTTCATTCAAAGCCGTTGGGCGATTTACTTCCCAAAAATTTTCACTTTGGCGATAAACCATCGGTTTGAAATCAATTACTTTCCCGTCAAAAACATCGGCGGCAATAGGTTCATTTACACCAATTTCGTAGCGTTGGTCGGTTTGCGTGATGCGCACACTTATAAGGCTGTCGGCTTCTAAAGGATTCATCACCACCGATTTTTCTTCATTGCTTTTAAACCAGCCCTCTTTTTTTCGTACAAATTTTTGGGAAATGCTAAAATCCGTCACAAAGTTGAGATTAGTTTGTTTCATAATATTCAAATCTATCTCGGTAATGGCAGCTGTTGCGGCATCTATAAAGGCAAAGCCCGTAAAGCACAAGTCTTGTTTGCGGCGGGGTGTAAATTCCAATTTGTACAAGGTGTCATTTTCAAGCGTTAGCGTGTCTGTAAGAAAGTATTTATAGCTTGCTAATGCACCTCCGGCAAATGGATTTAGAAAACCTTTTCCTTGAATATCATACACATTGTCATAAACATTGTATTCGGTGAATGCGAAATCAATCATTTCAAAAAGTTGAAAATTGTCAATACCCGAGAGCTGGTCGGCAATAACCACTTCTTTGAAATTTTTGGGTTTTTGGTAATAAAACTGACTGATTTTTTCTTTGAGGAACATCGGCAAAAATGGAATATTTTGCTCGGTAGTGTCTATATTATCAAAAACGAATGCAAAAGGTTTGAAAATACTGTATTGGGTCATTTCCTCATTTACATTGTACAGGTCAAACTGTGTTTTTGCATAATTTTTATAGGTGTAAGAGTCGAAGTTGTCGGCTTTGTTTTGCTTGCGATTTTCTATCACGCGCCGATACAAGCGAATAGCCAAAGTATCTTTAGGTACTTTTTTGGTTTCGGAAATAACTACTTCCTGCAATCCTACGCCCGAAGCATTTAGTCGAAAATCAATGCGTTGAATTTGTCCTACTTTTATACTTGCGCTGTGGGTTTCGTAGCCAATGTAGGATACCATAAGTTTATTTAGCCGAAGGTCGTTGGTTTTTAAATTAAAAGCACCTTCGTAGTCGGTGGTTGTGCCAATAGTACTGTTTTCAAAGCTCACATTCGCAAAAGGCAATGCTTCTCCTGTAAGTGCATCGCGCACTACGCCGGAAACTTCCGTTTGTTGGGCAACAATACTTATGGGAAAAAGTATTAGTATCCAAAGTAAAAAGCGTGAAAAAGCAATGTGCATCATACTTATTTTGACCTTTGCATGCAAATTAGTAACTGTTATACGTAAACAAAATTATGAAATTATCAATTATTAAGTGGCAAATAGACAGGATATTTTGTAAAAAACATCATTTTGATGCCGGAAATACCCGAAAGTTAAAATATTAATACGCTTTGCGATTTAGTTTTTAGGCAAAAAAACGATTTATTACACGCTTTAGTCACATTCCAATACGAACTCTCTTATCTTTGTCCATTTTTTCAATATTAAGTCCTAAGCAAATGGATAAGCGAAAGTTGTTACTTTACTTAATTGCGGGAGCTAATTTTACGCACATCGTAGATTTTATGATTGTTATGCCTTTGGGCGATAATTTCATGAAGGTGTTTCAAATAAATCCACAACACTTTAGTTGGATGGTATCGGCTTATACTTTTGCGGCAGCCATAGCCGGATTTGTGGGGGCAACTTTTGTAGATAAATTTGACCGCCGGAGTATGTTTTTGGTAACGTATGCGGGCTTTATTGTAAGTACGGTTTTGTGTGCTGCCACTACTTCATTTCATTTGTTGTTGGTAGCGCGGGCGGCTACGGGAATTTTTGGCGGCACTATTAGTGCTTTGGCTATTTCTATGGTCAGCGATTTGTTCGATTACAAAGAACGCGGTGCAGCTATTGGTATTCTTACTACGGCGTTTTCGGTGGCTTCGGTTATTGGTGTGCCGCTGGGTTTGGTGTTAGCCGACAAGTTTAGTTGGCGTATGCCTTTTATTGGTGTTGCGGCGGCGGCGGTTGTTATTTGGGCAGCTATTTGGTGGCAACTTCCTTCTATGCGCGGGCATCTTGTTTCTAAGGCTCATCAGCCTTCGCCCAAGCAAATATTGATGAATGTACTGCAAGACAAAAATCAGTTGTGGGGTTTGCTACTTATTTTTGTGGTAGTGTTGGGGCATTTTATGATTATTCCTTTCATTACGCCTTATATGATTAGAAATGTGGGCTTTACCAATGCACAAATTCCTTATATTTACCTTATCGGCGGTTTTTTAACCTTTTTTACGGCACCTGCCATCGGAAAAATTACCGATCGCTTGGGAGCTTTGAAAGTATTTAATGTATTGGTAATTGTTTCGATGATTCCGGTAATACTTATTACCAATTTGCCTCCCGTGCCAATATATGTGGCTCTTTTTGTAACGAGTTTGTTTTTTGTATTTGGCGGCAGCCGATTTATTCCGGCGCAAACACTGGTTACAGCCGCAGTTTCCGCCAAAAGCAGAGGGAGTTTTATGAGTATCAAAACTTCTATGCAACAATTAGCAGCGGGATTAGCATCGGTAATTAGTGGCGCAATAGTAGTAGAACAAGCCGGAACGGGCAAATTGTTACATTATTGGGAAGCAGGGCTTTTGGGAATTATTATTAGTGCCGTTGGTTTGTTTGTTGCGCCGTTTATTAAGTTAAAAGAATAAGTTTCTGCGCTAAATACAAGTCCGTACTTACCTTTTAAGTATTTGGACAAAAGAAAATCAGTATAAATTATTGAATATTCTTTTCGTGTAACTTTGTGCGTTACTTTGTGTAACATTGTGCTATTATTTGGTACACTAAGTTGCGCTAAGTATTTCACGAAGTAGCACAAAGTAATTTAAAAAATCCGTATAAACCTTATTTAAGTACTTGGACAAAGAAAACCAGCATAAGTTATTTACCGAGCGTTGAGCGAAGTCGAAACGCGGCTATACTCAATGTGCAAGTTTCAAAGTATATTATTCAAGAGAATACTTGATTACTTTTGGGCAGATACTTAATACTCTTTAGCAAATTATCGAAGCCAAAACTTGATTTCTTTTGGTAGGTACTTAACCAAAAAAATAGCCTACTTTCGGTTAAAAAAGAAGGCTATTAGGTATTTTATAAAAAAATAGCACTTATTTTTCTTCTTGGCGGAGGCAATGTAGCACTTCTGCCAATTTTTTGCGGTTAGCTTCGGCAATCGCGCGGTCAATGGCTCCTTCGGTAGCGGGAATACGAATGTCCGTAATGGTTTTACTGCTCAAAGCGGCAAAAGCGTCGCTGTTTAGGGTGCAGTTGAAATAAGCGGTGTAGCGTGCCATTTCAGGCGTTTTTTCGGAAGATGCAGCTTTGTCGATGGGCAATTGTAAAGTGCTGCTGTCATCAAACAAAAATATTACATTGGCACCTTCTTTAAAACTAAATGATTCAGGATGAAGGTATTTAAATTCCAACCATTCGCGTCCTCCTTCAAAGTGAGCATACACGCTGAAATTGTTGCCATTCACTTTGTGCGCCCACAAAACAGCCGGTTTGGATTTTAAAATTTTTTCTTGGGTAAATTTGTCTAATTCATTGGTTTCAAACTTGCAGTCTTGCGCTTGTAAGCCTACAAATCCAATACAAAAAAGGAACGTGAAAAAGTATTTCATAGATTTTTTTAATAAGAATTTAGATAAAAAATTTCACAGCCTAAGACGACTAAATGTGCCAATAGTTTAAAAACAAAGGAGCGAACAGCGATTTATTTTTTAAGAAGTTCGGGTCGGCGTTCTTGGGTGCGTTGGAGTGACTTTTCGTATCGCCATTCGGCAATTTTTGCTTCGTGTCCCGAAAGCAAAACCTCCGGCACCGACCAATTATTGTAAGTGGCAGGGCGCGTGTAAACGGGTGGAGCCAATAAGTTGTCTTGAAAAGAATCGCTCAGGGCGGAGGTTTCGTCATTGAGTACGCCCGGAATAAGACGACCAATAGCATCTACTACTACCGCCGCAGCGAGTTCGCCACCCGAAAGTACATAGTTGCCGATAGAAATTTCTCGGGTAATGAAGTGTTCGCGCACACGCTCGTCCACACCTTTGTAGTGTCCGCAAAGAATAATAATATTTTCTAAAAGCGAAAAACGATTGGCAGTTTGTTGCGAAAAAAGCTCGCCGTCCGGAGTCAAAAAAATAACTTCATCGTAGTTTCTTTCTGATTTTAACTGGCGAATACAATTATCAATCGGTTCTATCATCATTACCATTCCTGCGCCGCCGCCAAAGGCATAGTCGTCAATTTGTCGGTGTTTTTTCGGACAATATTCGCGCAGATTGTGTACCACTACTTCAAAAAGTTCTTTTTCTTGGGCGCGTTTTAAAATAGAATGTTGAAATGGACTTTCCAAGAGTTCGGGAACGGCACTAATAATGTCAATTCGCATATTTTTAGCTTAAAAAAGTTTCTAAATAACCTTCGGGCAGTGCAACCCAACATTTTTTTGTTTCTACATCTATGGCTACCAAAGTTTCTTCGTTGATATTTATCAAAAGTTCTTTTCCGTCCACCAAAACTTGCATCAACTCTTGGGCAGGATAGTGCAAAATATCATCTACAACGCCAATAAGTTCGTTGGTTTCCTCATCAAAAACCTCGAAACCAATGAGTTGGCCGGTGTCAAACTGCTCAAGCAATTTTTCCAAACCTTTGAATTGGGTAATATCGACATAAATTTCTGCCCCATGTAGCGCAAAAGCCTGTTCGCGCGCATCTATATCTTGAAACTTTAGCAAATAATGTGCGCCGAGCGGACATATTTCTTCTACAAAATAGGGTAGGGGTAGTGCATTTTGCAACAAATAAAAATGGCTTACCTGCGACAGATAAGGAATGAAAAAAGCCTCAAAAGAAACTTTTAAGGCTCCTTTGAGGCTGTGTGCTTTATGAATAATGCCTACCGAGCGCAGATTTTTTTGGGACTGCATAGCGGCAAAATTATTCGCTGTCGGGGGTTGTTTCTGTTTCGGCAGTAGGAGTTTCCTCTACAGCAGTTGTAGTATCTTCTGCTACAACTGCTTCCGTTGTTGCTACTTCTTCTGCTGTGGCAACTTCTTCCTCTGTTGCTTTTGCGGCTTCCTCTGCTGCCTTGGCCGCTTCTTCTGCTTCGGCAGTAGCTTTTTGTTGGGCGGCTATTTTTGCTTTTTCGGCTTCATCGCGAGCCCGCAATTCTTTTTGTTTGTCGCTTTCGGTTTGCTGAATGCGTTGGTTTATTTGTGAAGATTTTTTGGCAATCCAATCTCCGTATAGCGCATCGGCTTGTTCTAAGCTCATCGCACCTTTGGTAACACCGCGCATCAAATGCTTGCGATACAACACGCCTGTATAACGCAAAATAGCGCGAACAGTGTCCGTAGGTTGTGCACCTTTGGTAAGCCAATCAAGGGCTTTTTCGTTGTCCAATTCAATGGTTGCAGGTTTGGTGTTGGGGTTGTAAAATCCCAAACGCTCAATGAAAGCACCATCGCGGGGTGCGCGCGAATCGGCGGCTACGATGTGGTAAAATGGTTTTCTTTTTTTACCGTGACGTTGAAGTCTTAATTTTACTGGCATAATCTTTTGGTTAAATGTTTAGTAAATAAACGTTTCGGGTCCAAGCTGATAAACAGGTATCCGAATTTCGGAGGGCAAAGGTAATGTTTTTTTAGGAGAAAGAAGAATGTTTTTTTAATCGACTTATATCGCTTCTGTCCAAATATTGAATGGCAATTCTATTTTCCGGCTTTTTATCAAAAGTATATAATGCAATAATAAAAATAATCTCTAAAGGTTTCATTAAAAAATATACTAAATCAGAAATTAATTTGACTTCAAAAAGGTAGTAATAACGGTGGGTAAGTTTGCCAACCCTATTGTAGTTTCGTCTGATAAATTTATGAGTTGTTGGGAACTTTTCTTGTACAAGATCTTCAAAAGCATTTGCAATAAGTAATTGTCTGTTACAAATTATAACTTGCTCATTTCGAATGCCGTAGCGAATAGGTTTTACAATATTCTTATGCCCTTTTGCACCTATAGAACATAAAAAGTGTCCTCCACATTGTACATTTGCACACAAATAATCAAGTTGTGAGAAACCATGTCTATATGTGTCCGTAAATGCCCTAATGAGACTATCCGGTTTTTGTCCGAATAATAAAAGAAATAGTGTTAAAAATGTAATGAATGGGATTAGAAAGATTAAGAAAATTGGAAATTTAAAAATAGGTTTTAGACTAAGGATATACAATGATATTTTACCGATAGGCCCATTAACTGTAATATCATTTTTTTCGATGTGTTTTTTAAGCATTTTTTGATTTTCTGATAGCTCTATTAAAAGGAGAAGAATGATAGGAAAATTGCCAAAGAAACCAAAAATGGGGACAATTTCTGTAAAATGAAAACAAAATAATATATTCAGAGCAATTCCCATTAGTAGGAAAAAATTTATAAGTAGCTCTATTATGGGAGATATTATTTTATTACGATTAAAGGAAATGCAATAAAATGTAATGAAAAATAGAATTAATAAATAGATACCCAATCTGTGATTTGGCGAAAATACAGCGGTATCAACACAGCAATCATTGACATTGGGTAAATCCATATAAAGTAGAAATGTTATAGGTAAAAAAACAACATACCAAATTTGTATTAGAGGAAAAAATTTCTTTAATGCTCGAATCTTTCCTGTAAAACAGTAAATAATAAATTCTGTTAGAACAATAGCAAATAAAATTACTGTTCCGAATACAATGTATGGAGTAAAAATTGATATAATTAATTTAATTGCTTCCATTATTTGAGAATTAGCTATTTTTTCATCTTACAAAACCTATTTTGCACAATGCCTTCAAGAAAAATTTTGCTCTCGGCGCAGCGAAAACTAAGTGGGTGGGGTAACTCTCCAAACAAACGATAACCATCGCCTAAAAGTATAGGAATGGTCGTAATAATCATTTCGTCTATGGCATCTTCGCGCAAAAAATGTTGTATGGTTTTGCCGCCGTCTATGTACAGCCGATGGTAGTTTTGTTGGTGAATTTGTGCTAATATTTCCTTAACCGAACCGCGCACTAATTGTGCCTTGTTTCGATGCGTTGAAGGAATTTGTTGAAGCGTGTTGCTCAACACAAAAACGGTTTGGCGATAGGGCCACTCCATATCAAAATTGCAGACCGTTTCAAAAGTTGTTCGCCCCATTACGATTGCATCAATCTGTGCCATAAACTCAGCGTAGCCCATGTCAATGTTGTCGGGATTGGGAAAACTGTGCAACCAATCAATGCTGCCGTTTTGGTCGGCAATAAAACCATCTAAACTACTGGCAATAAATACACTGTTTTTCTTTGCTATATTAGGAGAAGTCGCCATGTTTTAAAAGGGATAAATAGGCAGTATTTTTTATTTGAAAAAGAAATTTTTATCGCCATTACTCGCTTTTTTATAACAAATTGAATTGCTTGAAATGATGCTTAAAGTGTTTATTGTGAAAGACAATCCACTCTTGCTTCGTGAGTGCGCCCATCGTTGGGTTTATAGGTTTTTCGGAAGGATTTTGGGCAAAAAAAGCATCAAAATCGGCAAGTTCTTTTTCCAATCGGGCAATAGCGGAGGGTAAATCGGGAAAAATAAGCGGCAGTAGCTCGTTTTTAGGTAAAATAGGTGCTTTGAACCCAACAGGCAAATCGTTTTCGGAGTAGATGACAAACTGTTTTGTTTGGGCAGCTTTTTCTTCAGGAATTTGGAGTGCTTGGGGCATTTTACCGTTAGAAACACGCACCAAAATACTTAAGTGTTCTATCATATGTTGGGGAGTCATCAAGCCAAATTGGGCAATATCGGTGGCTTGCAATTTTTGGAGTATATCAAAAACTTGCGGACGATTTTTTACAATATCAATCATTTGTGTAGAAATATGGTATGGTGCAAAATTACATCAAATTAGGGTTTGTGTAAAAAGAAAAATATGTTTTTGCGTTACAAACGGCTTCAATTCATCATAAAAAAATTAGGCTTATTGGAATTTTTTACCCAAAAAAAGCATTACTGTCATTAAGTTTTACAATCAATTATTTACTATGGCTACCTACTTAGTTTTTCTTATCCCTATCATTGCTATTCTTGCCGGAGTGTATCAAAAAATAAGGACTAAAGAATTAGAAATGTCCCAAGCAACCGGCGAAGTGATGGATATAACCCAAAAACTGACTTCGCTGCAACAGGAGAACAAACAACTTCAACAACGCATCGAAAACTTAGAAACCATCATCACGCATTTAGATGAAAACGTACTTTTGCTCAATGCGGTTACAAAAGATTCTTCTCCCGAAAAAGTGGAGAAATTAGCCCAAAAAATGGCACAACAATAAGTTATTTTTCTTTTTTTTCAAAGTCCAATGCTGCCGAGTTGATGCAATACCGTAAACCCGTTGGCGCAGGACCATCTTCAAAAACATGTCCCAAATGCGCCCCGCAGCGATTGCAGCGCACTTCGGTTCTGTCCATACCGTGCGAGCCGTCATTGACGTACAAAATGGCATAATCTTCTTTGGGCGTGTAAAAGCTGGGCCAGCCAGTTCCCGACTCAAACTTGGTGTCCGAAGCAAACAAAGGAAAGCCACAAGCTACACAAAAATACGTTCCGTTTTGGTGATTATCCCAATACTTCCCGCTAAAAGCGCGTTCTGTTCCTTGCTCCTGCGTGACATAATATTCCATTTCATCTAATTCCTGTTTCCACGCCTCTTTCGATTTTTTAATCGGCGAAAATCCGGCATCAACAAGTGCTTTTTGCTGAGCTTCTATGTTTTGTGATACCTTGGTATCATTCGCAAAAGTCATATTGTTTTGTGTTTGGCAAGCCTGAAAGCCAAATAAACCCAATAAGACGAGCAGTAAACAAAATTTTTTGAGCATCGCTATATTTTTAGTAAAGAAAAAGTGCTATAAAAACGGTATGACACTTCAAATTGTTTTGTAAGGCAATAAAAAAACCGCCTCTTACTAATGTAAGAAGCGGCAACTTAGGAGTATGTTTCTGTTATCGTTATTGTTCGCTTACTTCACTTTGCTGTGTTTGTTCGCAATGCTTGTGCCAGTGATGTTTGGCGTAAGGAGGTTTTCCAACGGTAGCAAATAAGGCTGCTACGGTTACGGCGGTACTGATTAGTACAATCAAAAATTTTGAGGATCTACGTTTCATTTTTCTAATTTTTTTGTTCGTTATCAAATTGTTTGTGGCAGTAGTGTCGGCGATTTTTCATGTTTTCTTTGAGTTCAGTGTATTCTTCATCGCTCATTTTTCTAATTTTATCTGCCATAGCAAACCTCATTTCGGGGTAAAATCCCATTGGATAATAGCCGTAGCCTCTCATTCTTCCCATGCCAAAAGGGGTGAAGATGAATTTGAGTAGTAAAATGATAAAGATAAATGGACCCGTGAAAAATACGAGTGTTCCCAAAGCAATTCCGAATAGTATCGGCTTAAAAATGTTTGTGTTCATTGTTTAATTTTTTAATGGTTATACTATGGAAGACGAATGAACACAAATTTTACTTTAAACGAATGAAAAAAAATTAGCAGTTGCGTTTTCTTTTTTTCCACTCATCTCTGAATTGTTGTTTTTCTTCGTCTGTCATATTCAACCATTTTTCTCTTGCTTTGCGTTTAAAAAAAGGAGGTGAGCCTGCGCGATTTCCAAATCGAAAACTACCAAATAATATGCGACACAGCACCAATAAGCCCAATGCTTGCACGTAGGAAATATGTTTTATCGGAAAAATGTCGCTTACAATATAATTCCACAGCATCATTACCACAAGTGGCAGAAGCAGTAGAATAAGTACGGGAATCAGGAAAAAGAATTTTCTTTTTTTCATGTATCGTTATTTTAAAATTTCGTTGTATAAAGGTTCTAATCGTTGGCGCAGATGCTTGAAGGCATAAGCCTTTCGACTAATAATTGTTTTTAGGTTTTCACCTTGTTCATTGGCTATTTGTTGAAGTGTTTTGTCTTCCATTTCGTTTTCGACAAACACAATACGCTGTTTTTCGGGAAGTTCGCTCAGGGCTTCGTTCAGTTCTTGCCAAAAAAGTTCTTTAAAAAGTGCCATTTCGGGATTTTCACTTTCATCTATAAGCAAAAAATCTTTTATTTCAAAATTGCCTTCCTCGTCTTCGTAAGCATAATCTTCCAAATTATCGTCTTTCTTTTTTCGGTAAAGGTCTGTTATTTTGTTGCGAGAAACGGCATAGAGCCAAGCACTTATATTGCCCAATTCGTCTAAATTAGTAAGGCGACTAAACTGATACCAAACTTCCTGTAAAATATCTTCGGCATCTTCATTGGTTTGGGTTTTGCCTCTGATAAAACCAAGCAGTTTTTTGGAGTATTTTTTTATAATATTAGACTTGTGGGTTTCTTGCATTAAAATTTGGTATAGGTCGAAAATATTTTTGAAAGCTAAATAACATAAATTTTGGAATATTAGTGCTTGGACAAAAGAAAACCAGTATAAATTATTAATATTCTTTAGTAAATTATAGCAAGCGATGCTTGATTTCTTTGGATGACTGCTTGTTGTTTTCGTGTAACTTTGTGCAAAACTTTGTGCTATTATTTGGTACACTAAGTTGCGCTAAGTATTTCACGAAGTCACACAAAGTAATTTAAAAAGCTAGTACAAATTATTAATGCTCTTTAGCAAATTGTTGAAGAAAATACTTGATTTCTCTTGGGTAGGTACTTAAGTTGATGCCGTTTTCCAAATTTGGAAAAAAGTAATGAATAAAAAAAACCGCCTCCTATTGCGTAAGAGACGGTTGTTATTTTTTGTGTATTTTATTTGTTAAAAGAAACGATAATTTTTGCCCGGAAAGTACGCGTTATCTTCCAATTCTTCTTCAATACGCAACAAACGGTTGTATTTGGCAATACGGTCGGTGCGGGAAGCAGAACCTGTTTTTATTTGTCCGGTGTTTAGCGCAACCGCCAAATCGGCAATAGTAGTATCTTCGGTTTCGCCGGAACGGTGACTCATCACACAGTTGTAGCGATTGCGGTAGGCTAAGTTCACAGCATCAATGGTTTCGGTAAGCGTGCCTATTTGGTTCACTTTTACCAGCAACGCATTGGCAATATGCTCTTCTATGCCTTTTTGCAAGCGCATTTTGTTGGTAACAAACAAGTCGTCGCCCACCAATTGAAGGCGATTGCCCAATTTTTCGGTCAAAATTTTCCAACCGTCCCAATCGTCTTCTGCCAAGCCATCTTCGATAGAAATGATAGGATATTTTTGCAAAAGACTTTCGTAGTAAGCTACCATTTCGGCGGCAGTAAGTTTTTTGCCATTCGATTTTTTGAGATGATACAAACCTGTTTTGGTATCGAAAAACTCTGAAGAAGCTACGTCTAAAGCAATAAGTATATCGTCGCCACCTTTGTAGCCTGCGTTTTCAATAGCTTGCATAATGGTATCCAAAGCCGCTTCGTGCGAACTCAAATTCGGCGCAAAACCACCTTCATCGCCTACATTGGTTGCAAGATTTTGTTTGCTGAGTACCTTTTTTAAATGATGAAAAGTTTCTACACCCATGCGCAATGCTTCCGAAAAAGTATCTGCACCCACAGGCATAATCATCAATTCCTGAAAATCCAAACTGTTGTCGGCGTGCGAACCTCCGTTAATGATGTTCATCATCGGAATAGGCAAAATATAAGCTCTTACGCCACCAACATAGCGAAAATAGGGAATATTTGCTTCCATTGCTGCCGCTTTTGAGGCAGCCAAAGAAACGGCTAAAATAGCATTCGCGCCCAATTTGCTTTTGTTGAACGTGCCATCTAAATCCAACATCAGTTCGTCAATATAGGCTTGGTCGGAAACTTCTACACCAGTCAGTTCGTTGCAGATGTCGTTGTTTACATTTTCAACGGCACTCAAAACGCCTTTTCCAAGGTATTCGCTGTCGCCATCGCGTAGTTCTACGGCTTCGTGTACACCTGTAGAAGCTCCCGAAGGTACGGCAGCTCGTCCAATGGCACCGCTTTGGGTGGTTACATCTACTTCTACGGTTGGGTTGCCGCGCGAATCCAAAATTTGGCGGGCAAATACATCAATTATTAAACTCATTTTCGCAATTTATTATATTTAAGCTAAGAAATAATTTATCGGCAAAGATACCCAATAATTTCGCAAAAATTAGTTAAAAGGATGGTCGTCATCAAAATCTTCTGCCTGAATATCAAAACCTTTGGGTAGTGATTTTAATTTGTTCATACTCGAAGATCTGGTAATATGCTCTGTTTCGGTAGTATTACCAAAATCGCTTCCTTGTTGTAAGTCGGCAAATTTGGCAAATTGATTAATAAATTGCGTACGCACCGTACCAACGGCACCATTACGATGTTTGGAAATAATCACTTCGGCAATACCTTGCGTAGGATTTCCCTCTTCGTCCACATCTAAGCCATAGTATTCGGGGCGATACAGAAAAAGCACCATATCCGCATCTTGCTCAATACTGCCACTTTCCCGCAAGTCGGAGAGTTGGGGTCGCTTGGAGCCGGAACGAGTTTCGGGCGCGCGACTCAACTGTGATAAGGCTATTACCGGAACTTCCAACTCTTTGGCAATGCTTTTTAAGGAGCGGGAAATATTGCTTACTTCCTGTTCGCGATTGCCGTTGCGTTTGTCGCCTGTACCGCTCATCAGCTGCAAATAATCAATCACAATCATTTCTATTTTGTGGTGCATTTTCAGGCGGCGGCATTTTGCCCGAAGTTCAAAAATGTTAATGGCAGGCGTATCGTCAATATAAATAGGAGCTTCGGTAAGTTTATCGGCTTTGCTGAGGAGCTGCTGCCATTCATAGGCTTCTAATTGTCCTTTTTTTATCTTTTCGGCAGGAATTTCAGCTTCGCTGGAAATGAGGCGGTTGGTGAGTTGCAAAGACGACATCTCTAAGGAAAACACCGCCACCGGTTTTTTAAATTCTACGGCAGCATTGCGCGCCAAAGAAAGCACAAAAGCAGTTTTTCCCATTGCGGGGCGCGCCGCTACAATAATCAAGTCTGTTTTTTGCCAGCCCGAAGTAATACGGTCAAGTTCATAAAATCCCGAAGGAATACCCACCAGACCTTCTTTTTTGTCTTTAAGACTTTCTATTTGCTTTATGGCGGCATTTACCAAACTCGGCATATCTTGTACTTTGCGATTGAGGTTGTTGTCGGTTATGCCAAACAAACTTTGCTCCGTTTTGTCCAAAAGTTCAAAAACATCGGTGGTTTCGTCATAAGCCTCTTTGGTAATATCGGTAGCCGTAGAAATAAGTTCGCGCAGAATATATTTTTCGGCAACAATGCGGGCGTAATGTTCCACATTTGCCGATGAACCTAAGCGATTGGTAAGTTGTATAAGATAATACGCGCCGCCAATTTCATCTAACTTGCCTATTTTGCGCAAATGCTCGGTTACTGTAAGAATATCTACCGGATTTGCCTTGGCGAAAAGTTCTTGAATGGAGCCATAAATGGTTTTATGCGCATCAACATAAAAACTTTCGGGTTTCAGCACTTCCACCACCACCGAAACAGCGTCTTTATCCAAAAGCATCGCGCCCAAAATCGCTTCTTCCAAGTCGCGGGCTTGTGGCTGCACTTTGTCGTAGAGCAGGGTATCGGTAGAAAGTCGGCTGTGTTTGCTGGGCAATATTTTTTTTAGAATATCTTTACCGGATTCTTCTATCATGGTAATGGTTTTGCTTTTGTGGATGCTTGGCTTTTGTGCTTGTAATTTGAGCGAAAGTAACTCAATTTCAAGTTTTTCTAAAATTAAGATTTAAACACGAGTAAACTATAAGATTTGTAAAAAGTAGCGTTTTTTTACACAATTTTATCATAATAGTACACAAAATATTGTTTTTGTGGATAAAGTTAATAAAAATGTTTATTTCTTGTGGACAATCGAAACAAGTATTTGTTTTTTATGTAAATAAATATTGGTAAAATTTTTAAATTATTATCTCAAAAATAGAAATATTGGGCTTAAAAGAAGTTGTGTAAAATTAGATTGTGGAAAAATATTTTGTCAAAACTGCCATCTCGCCAAAGGACTTACATCAAACGCTGCGAAGTCGTTTTCCAAAAACTGAAAATAAGCCGTAATGGCAATCATCGCCGCATTGTCGGTGCAATATTGAAAAGCCGGAATGTACGTATTCCAGCCAAGTTCTGCGCCCGTTTGTGCTATGCTTTGCCGCAAACCACTATTGGCAGAAACGCCGCCGGCAATAGCAATTTCGCGTATGTTGTATTGTTCAGACGCTTTGATAAGTTGCTTCATCAGCATTTGTACAATAGTGTATTGAATAGAAGCGCAGAGGTCGGAAAGGTTTTTTTCTACGAAATCGGGAGCTTGTTTTTGCAAAAAGTATAAAACGGAAGTTTTTAGCCCGCTAAAACTAAAATTTAGTTCACCCACCGAACTTTGGGCAAAAGTGAAAGCCTGTGCATTGCCTTGCTGCGCCAGTTTATCCAACAAAGGTCCGCCCGGATAAGCTAAACCCAACATTTTGGCGGTTTTGTCGAAAGCCTCTCCCGCAGCATCATCTACTGTAGTGCCGATGATTTCCATGTCCAAATAATTTTTTACCAAAACCAACTGTGTATGCCCGCCCGAAACGGTAAGACAGATGAAAGGAAAAGCAGGCTTGGGTTCGTCGATAAAATGTGCCAAAATATGCGCTACCATATGATGGGTGGCAATAATGGGTTTTTCCAATGCCATAGCAAAAGATTTGGCAAAAGAAGCGCCCACCAAAAGCGAACCGATTAAACCCGGACCGCGTGTAAATGCTACCGCCGACAACTTTTCGGGTGTGATGCCGGCGCGTTTGAAAGCGGCATCTACTACGGGAACAATGTTTTCTTGGTGCGCCCGCGAAGCCAATTCGGGTACTACGCCGCCCCATTCTTCGTGTATTTTTTGCGAAGCTGTAATATTGGAAAGGATTTTTCCGTTGTAACAGATAGCGGCAGAAGTGTCGTCACACGAAGATTCGATGCCTAAAATGTAAATATCTTTTGACAATTTTTTATTGTTTTAAAATTAAGGCGCAAAATTTGCAGTAATTTTGCCCAAGGTGAAAATTCACTACCAAGTAACGATTGTGCTATATCGTTAAAAATAAGGACTATTTATTTTGTAGTTCAAAAATACCTAATTTTGTTAAATAAAAATAGCTGATTGAAAATACGCTACATTCTCGGAATAGTTTTTATGTTGTTGGTGCTTTTGTTGCTAACGGCAGGCTATTTTATTGCCAATTCATCGGCAACGCAAACGTGGCTCACACATGAAACGCTCAATTATTTAGCTAAAAAACTCGAAACCGAAGTAAAAATTGATTCAGTAAAGATAGAATTTTGGGATAAAATAAACTTGCACAACATTTATATTGCCGACCAGCAAAAAGACACCTTGTTGTATGCCCAAAATCTTAAAGCGAATATTGACCTGTGGCAACTGCTTTCGGGGGCTATATTGATTGAAGAAGTGGACTTGAACACGGCAAAGCTAAATTTGAAAGTGCTACCGGATTCTACTTGGAATTTTCAATTTATTATTAATAAGTTGTCATCTCCCGAAAAAACAAGTCCTCAAACCAACACTACGCCTTTGCAGTTGGCAGTAGAAGTGCTAAATATTCGCAACGCGTATGTACAATATGCGCACATACCCAACCAACAAACCATCGAAACGTATGTGCCGTCGTTGCATATTGTTTCCGACAAAATAGACCTCAGTCAGCAATATGTGCGTATAAATAACATAGAACTTGAGAAGCCGCTTATTGCTTTTAGCGACTTGAGTACCGCCGACACGGCTACGCGTGAACGCAGTTTTCAATCTTTTTTACCTTGGCAAATTTGTGTGGACAGTTTGGCTGTTTTTGATGCTGCATTTCGCTATGATAAAGGAACTTTTTCTGATGTGCAGAAAATGCCGAACATAGATTTTAAGCATTTAAATTTTGACACACTGTCCTTGCGGCTAACGGATTTGGAAGTTTCGCCACACGTAATTTTGGGCGATATTCAGAACGTACAATTTCGCGAAAAAAACAGCGACTTTGAATTGTTGCACTTGCAAACAAACCTGTATATTGATTTCAACAAAATTGCCTTTGACTCCCTTCGTTTACAAACACCTCATAGTAGTATCGGCAATTCTATTTCATTGACGTACCGCAGTTTTAATGATTTTTCAAACCTATTATCCAAAGTAAAAATAAATGCTGTTTTGGAAAAAGCGAGTGTAGATGTGGCTGATGTATTGAAATTTATACCTGCACCGAATAAAACTTTGGTAGAAAACTTGGAGCGGCTAAAAAAACTGCAAATAAGTGGCAATATTAGTGGAAATATGCAACGGCTTACGGGCAGAGACTTGGATATTCAAATTGGCAATCAAACCCACTTTGTGGGAAATATTCGCGCCAGCGGCTTAGACGATGCTGCTACGGCATTTATAGATTTGAAAGTAGAGCAGGCACATACCAATATTGTTGAAGTGAAACGCCTTTTGCCCAAAGGAATTAACCTGCCTTCCAATCTTGACCAGTTGGGGAATATTGCTTTTCAAGGTTATTTTACCGGATTCCCGAAAGATTTTGTAGCGCAGGGAAATATTCAGACGGATTTGGGAAATATTACCTCCGATATTAATGTGAAATTGAAAAAAATAGCATCGTATTCGGGCAACTTAGAGGTAAAAGATTTTCAGCTTGGCAAGTGGCTCAATAATGAAAACATAGGCAAAGCCAGTTTTGAAATGTCGCTGGAAGGGCAGGGCTTGAAACGCACCGATATTTTAATTAATGCCAAAGGAAAAATAACCGAACTGTCGTTTAATAATTATTCGTATCGCAATATTGCCGTAAACGGAAAATTCGACCGCTACTTTTTTTCTGGAGATTTGGCAGTAAGCGACGAAAACTTAGCCCTCAACTTTGATGGAACAATAGATTTTAACGAGGTACAGCCCCGCTTTGTATTTGACGCAGCAGTAAGTAAGGCAAAACTACAACAACTGAAACTAAGCGACAAAGCCATTAACATAGCTTTGCTGGCAAAATTAGATGTACGCGGGCTGGATATTGACGAAATTGTAGGTTCGGTAGAACTCGACAGTATTCATTTAGAAACTCCCAAACGAAAATTTCAACTTAAGGACATGCGTTTTTCGGCAGCAAAATCAGACGAACAGCGTGTTTTGGATATAAGTTCGGGCATTGCCGACATCAATATTAGCGGAAACTATCAGTTCAAAGTATTGCCGCAGGTATTCAAACAATTTATAAATACCTATATCCCGCAAGAAAAAATTATCGCACAATCGTTTGCCAATTCTCTAAGTGAACAAAACTTTGAGATAAATGCTACCATTAAAAATATAGAACCCTTGGTAGAAATTTTTGCCCCAAAATTGGACAAACTCCAAAAACTCGACCGTTCCGAACTGCAAGCCAGTTTTGATAGCAAAAGAAACAGCATTGATTTGAATGTGAAAATTCCTTTTGTAAACTACGATAATTTTGTAGCCAATAAGATAAGCATAGAGGCACACACCGAAAATAGCGTTATCTACTTCAACTCGCAAGCCAAAAAATTGGGAAAAAAAGACGCTTTTCAAGTACAAGAATTTTTTTTCACCGGAAACATTGTACGCGATACCCTCAAATTTAATTTGATGAGCAACTTAGATAGTTTGGGAAATACTTTTGCTACGCAAGGAAATCTTTATCAGCGCGCCGATACTATTTTGTCGGAGATACAAAACTTTGTGCTTTTTTGGCGCGGCGAAAAATGGCAATCTACGCCCATAAACATTGCGTACTGGCGCGAGAAAAATATTATCGTTCAAAACTTTTCGCTGAGTAATGGCGCGCAAAAAATTAGTTTAGATAGTTATCCCGACCCGGAAAATAAGCAAAAAAACACTTCCGAACTAAATCTCGAAGCGATTGACTTAGCTGAGATTGGCAAAATGTTGCAGCAGCACAAATTAGGGCTTTCGGGCATTGCCAACGGAAAAATAACGATAAATGATGTATTTAACGAACCTTTGTTTAGCGGAACGTTAAATATTGCAGATTTTGGTTTGTTGCGACAATATTTTGGTATGGTGAACATAAAAGCCCTAAAAGAACCGCAAGGCAATTTTTTAAATCTTGAAGCAGATGTAAATGGTCCGGCATATACGCTTACTGCCAATGGAAATTATGATTTGGGCAAAACCGCCGCCCAAAATGGCGAAGCCTTAGATGTAAAAGCAACGATTCACGCCTTCGATTTGCGCTTTTTTGAATCTATTTTAGGCGAAAATATTGCCAATACGCAAGGTAGCCTGCAAGGTACGCTTGCAGTAACCGGCAATTTTAGCAAGCCCATTCTCAACGGCTCCGCTTATACTTTAGATGCGCAAACTACTATCAGTTATTTGCAAGTTCCTATAAAAGTCGCCAATCAGTTTATCGAAATTGAGGACAATACAGTTCTTTTTGAAGACCTGTCTTTGTTTGAAGGAGAAAATACCGCAACGCTCAACGGCTCTTTGTACTTAAATGACTTTCGGGATTTGAGTACGGAAATAATTGTTCAGTCCGAAAAATTTACTTTTCTCAATACCGGGCCCAACGACAACGAACTATTTTATGGAACAGCCGTAGCCAACGGATATGTCGTTATTGATGGTCATTTCAACGATTTGTACATGTACATCAATGCAACTTCGCAGCAGGGAACTTTTGTGCGCTTGCCCATTACAGGCGAAACTACGGTAAGTCAGTACAAGTATTTTACCTTTGTAAATATTCCCGAAGATAAACTTAAAGAAGATGAAGCGAGCGAAAACAACAATTCTCGCTTGCGCATAGAAATGCTCCTTAATTCCACCCCCGATGCGCGTTTGGAAATAATTCTTAACCCCGTTTCCGATGAGAAAATTGTGAGCAGAGGAGTCGGAAGTATCACGCTCAACTATGACTCGCGCGGCGATTTTCAAATTTATGGCGACTACAATATTAGCAGCGGAGCCTATTATTTCAATTACGAAAATATTGTCAAAAAAGAGTTTAATATTTTGCCCAACAGTAGCATTACATTTTTGGGCGATCCCTACAAAGCTTTGCTCAATGTAACCGCCCAGTACGAAGCCGATAATATTTCGGCAAAAGATATTATGCAAGAAGACCTAACGGGAGATAATTCGCAAATGTACGACCGTGTTCCCGTTTTACTAAATCTTTATATTGATGGTGTGTTGGAAGCTCCCGAGTTGAGTTTTGCACTTTTGGTAAACGATGCCAAAGCTACGAGCCTCAATCCCGATGCACGGCGAAATTTGGACGACCGCTTTAAAGAAATAAATAGTGGTTTGGACGACAGCCAACTCAATCGGCAAGTTTTTGCTATTTTGGTGTTTAAAAAGTTTTTTCCCGAAAATGTTTTCGATGCGGCTATTGGCTCTACGCCCATTACTTCTTCTATTTCCGATTTCCTTTCCGACCAACTCAATACACTCATCAAACAAGCCTGGGGTTCTTTTATTCCCAACAGCGACATAAGTTTCAACTGGGACGCTTACGATACCCAAGCCAATAATTATGAACTAAAATATACCCAATACATTCTCGACGGCCGTGTGGTGATAGACGTTACGGGGCAGGCAGATATTAATAATTCTTCTACATCTTCTGCCAACGGTGCTATTTTTGCCGGAGACTTTGTTATTCAATACAATATTACCTCCGATGGTCTGTATCGTTTAAAACTATACAGCAAAACCGATGAGGACATTCTCAATGGTCGCTACAATCGTTGGGGAATGAGTGTTTCTGTCAGCGAAGAATTTGATGATTTTGACGACTTAAAACAGCGACTACGCAACAGATTTGGGCGGAAAAAATCGAAGGGAGTTGTTGAATAAATGCTATATTGATAGCAATTTTTTCTGCTGAAAGTTTTAGATAATACATTTTGCAAAGGTTTTTCTTCGTGTTTATGGCATTTATACTTAGCTACGGGCAAGTGGCTGCGCAAAATTTATCTAATTTGCGATACAAAAAACTCTACCTCACTTCTGCCGATACGGTTTATCAGTTCGATACATTGTCCGTAGTACCACAATCTTTTTTGGCAAGTTTTCATGAAAAGCCGCTCAGCCCCGACGACTATCTGCTAAACGAAAAATCGGCAACTATTCGCATCAACAATCCTTTTTATATTGGCGATACGCTAACATTTACCTACAGAGTATTCCCGTTTTATTGGGAAAAAAAACACTACCACAAACCTCTCAGCGAAAACCAAAGCTACGCTTTTCAGCCCTTTACCGAAATTCAGCCTCTTGCGCCAGCCGATACTTTATCGCTTTTCAACCAAAAAGGAATTATTGCCAATGGAAGTATCAGCAGAGGCATTACTACCGGAAATTTGCAGGATTTGGCGGTACAATCCAACTTAGAACTCCAACTTTTGGGCAATATTGGGCAAGGAATTGAAGTAGCTGCCCTTATTTCCGATACCAATATTCCGTTTCAGACGGACGGCACTACACAACAATTACAAGAATTTGACCGAGTTTTTATCAAAGTATCAAAAGACGCTCACAGCCTTGTTGCCGGAGATTATGTCCTTTCCGACAACGGAAGTTATTTTTTGAAATATCAAAAAAAAATTCAGGGCTTAGGCTATCAATTCAAGCAACACTACGCCAACAACGACACCATTTTAGCGCAAGCAAATTTTGCCGTTTCGCGCGGAAAATATGCCCGCAACACTTTTGTAGGACAAGAGTCGGTGCAAGGACCCTATAAGTTGAACGGTAATAACTATGAAAATTTTATCGTCATTTTGTCCGGCTCCGAGCGCGTGTACATAGATGGCGAACTTTTACAGCGCGGGGCATTAGAAGATTATACCATCGACTACAATTTGGCGGAAGTTACTTTTACCGGCAATCAGCTTATTACCAAAGATAAACGCATTGTAGTAGAATTTGAGTACATAGAACGCAGCTACCAACGCTATTTGTGGCAGGCAAATGTGGCTTTTTCTAATGCAAAATGGCAACTAAAAACACAATTTTTGCAAGAAAGCGATGCCAAATTTCAGCAGTTAAATGCACAATTAAGCGAAGCAGATATACTTCGTTTGGAAAACGCAGGCGATAGCTTACAACTCACCGCCACAGACGCTGCAACTCCTGCAGCCTATGAACTCGGTGGCGTTTTTTATGTACAAAAAGATACTTTGTATCAAAACAATACTTACCAAATTTATCAGTACAGCCAAAATACCGAAATTCAACTCTACCAAGTGCGTTTTTCGCCCGTAGGCGAAGGAAACGGATATTACCGAATAGCGAGCATTCCTGCCAACGGCATTGTTTACGAGTGGTCGCCGCCCGACAGTTTGGGCAATTTAACCGGAAACTACGAAGCTGTGCAATACTTGCAAGCACCCATACGCCAAACTTACGCCCAAATACAAACTGCATTTCAATACCACAAAAACGCTTTTATACAAGCGGAGGCGTATCTTTCGCAGTACGATGCCAATACATTTTCCCAAAAAGACGACCAAGACAATCAAGGAACAGCACTAAAACTCAATTGGGAGCATACTTTTTTACCTTTTGGCGAAAAAAAAATATCCCTGAAACCATTTGCACAATATATGCAGGTCGGTAAAAATGTGCGTACGATTATTCCTTTTGTGCCGATAGAATTTTATAGAAACTGGAATGTAAACGAACAAATTTTGCCTCAAAACGAAGCGTGGCAATGGTGGCAAAGTGGCTTTGAAACAAAAAATGCACAACACTACACTTGGAAAATACTATATCAAGGTTTGCAGCAAAAACAAAACGATTTTTTGGCACATAAGTATGCAATAGAAGGCAAACAATATGCGAAAAATTTCACCTTTGAAACCAAAATAAACCAACTTTTTACCGAAGGTATAGCGCAAAAAACAACCTATTTTTTTCCACAAATGCGCTTGGACTATCAGGCAAAGTCGGTGGCAAAATACCAAGCAGGCGTGGCAGCGCAAATGGAGCGCAACAACTGGCGCAATACTGCTGCGGCAAACGATTCACTTTTGGTGGCGAATAGTTTTTATTACCAGCAATGGTCGGCGTATGTAGGGCAAAACACCCAAAAATTTCCTTGGAAAATGACGTATTTGCAGCGTTACGATTTTGAGGCGATGCAAAATAATTGGCAAAAAAGCCAGTATGCACAACAACTGTCGCTCAATGCTTCTTTGAATAGTGAGAAGCAGCAGTTTCAGCTAAAAATAGATGCCCGCCGTCTCACATTTTTGCTGCGCGATAGCATTGCCCAAAATACTTTATTGGGTGAAATGGCGTACCAGCGCAACTTTTTTCAGCAATTTTTAAACCTAAACGCGCGCTACGCGCTGGGTGCGGGACAACAGCAAAAGTTAGAGGAAATATATTTTCAGGTTCCTGCGGGACAAGGCACGCACATTTTGTTGCCAACGGGCGAGTACATTCTCGCCAACGCCACCGTTGCCGATACCGCCAACTACCGCCAGCAGTGGTTGCCTACGGGCGTTTTTGAAGCAGTTCGGCAACTCAAGTGGTCGCATTTGGTGCAGCTTGATTTTAAAAAAATAGCTTCCGATGCTTCTTTTTGGAAAAAATGGTTCGCAGAAAGTGAAATGGACCGAAGTGTAAATAGAAAATACGACCAGAATTTTGCCCAAAACTTCAACCCTTTTGGCAAGAAAAACGATGCCTTGGGCGAGCAACTGCAAATACAACATCATTTGCTGTTTACAGCTTCGTCGCGCCTAAAAACACAACTGTATTATCGGCAGACAAGGCGGCAAAACACTTTGCTTTCGGGCTACGATATTTATACCAATAAGGTTTGGGAATGGAACAATAATTTTGGTATAAACACTTTTTATGTCGGTAAAATAATCCTTGAAAAAGGGCAAAAAATTAACGAATCGACCGTGTATTTGGATAGAAATTTTGAGATAGATTACATCAATGCCCAAACATTTTTGCAATACACACCCAACACAAAATTTCGTTGGGAAGTGGGTGTTTTTGGCAATAAGCAGCAAAACCACAGCGCGCTTTCGGAAAAAATGATTGCTTGGGGAATATGGACGGAAAGCAAATTCATTCGCCGCAACGATTTCACACTTCAGGGAAGATTAAAAATGAGCCATATTGCGTTTACCGATATAAACCGCGAAACGCCCAACACCCAAAACGCCGTAGCCTATACTATGCTGGAAGCCTTGCATCCGGGTACTAACTGGCAATGGCACATAGATATAAACAAACGCTTGCCCAAAAACTTAGGACTTAGCGTAGGTTATTCGGGACAAGCAGCACATGCTGTACGAGTGCGGCACACCGGCAATTTAGAACTCAAAGCATTTTTTTGAACACAATTTGGAACAAAAATTATAGGAGGCGTGTTATAAACGCAATTATTTAAAAAAAATACTAAAAACAATTTAAGATTATGGCATTAGAAATAACCGATGCAAACTTTAGCGAAGTAGTGCAAGACGACAAGGTGACAATGATAGATTTTTGGGCAGTATGGTGTGGACCTTGCAGAATGATAGCACCTATTGTAGAAGATTTGTCAAAAGACTATGCAGGAAAAGCCGTAGTAGGCAAAGTAGATGTGGACGTAAATCCTGAAATTTCGCGCAAATACGGTATTCGCAATATTCCTACCGTTTTGTTTTTGAAAAATGGTGAAATTGTGGACAAACAAGTAGGTGCTGCTCCGCGCAATGTATTGGAGAATAAACTCAAAGCATTGCTATAAGCGTTAGCAAATAAGAAATGTAATAAAATGAGAAAGCGGCTAAATTTTAGTCGCTTTTTTGTTTTTTTTTAAATATATTTCCCTAAAATAGAGAATTATTATGTTAAAAAAAAGTAGTGTTGTACTTTTATAAGTCACCAAATTCATATTGGATGCATGAAGTACGCGGTTTGTGGGAAAATACGCCCGAAGCAATTAGTTGGCTGAAAGAATTTGTACCAAAAAAAAGCTAAAGTAATGTTAGCGGTAGTTTGTGCCAATTTCAGCGAAATTATTATTTCTTAGATAAAAAAGCATTATGAAAAAAAAATTATTACACATTTTCGTTTCGTTTATTCCCTTTTTTGCCCTCGCCCAAACCAATCTGCCTTTGGAAGTAAAACTCACCCAAGATGGAAGACTTACCTACGGCGGAAATATTACAGAAGGGTTTTACAAAACAAATGAGGTAAATAAATTGGAAATTACCTTAGCCCAACCCAATTGGTTTCAACTATTAGATGGCAGCGGCGGTCCGAATGGAAGCGCAGGGCAAAGCCTTGTTGGTACGCTCACATTTAACGATACGCTTTTGCTGGATAGTGTGCTGGTAAGCATAAAAGGGCAAACCTCTGATTTTCAGAATAATTCGGAGAAAAAATCATTCAAAATAGAAATTGATGCAATAAAAGACCAAAACTTGATGGGCTACGACAACCTAAACCTGAACTGTGGGTTTCAAGATTTTTCCGGCATGCGCGAAGTGTTGTATTACGATATTTCCAGAGCATTTGCCCCCGCACTAAAAGGCTGTTTTGTAGATTTGTACATCAATGGACAATACTGGGGACCCTACAACAATATTCAGCAAATAGAAGGCAAATACGTCAAAGAATGGTTTTCCGACAACGAAGGTACGCGCTGGCGCGCCGTTAAACCCGATGGCGTTGGCGGCGGTGGTCCCGGACCCGGCGGCGGTTTCGGCACAGGAGTTTCTACTCTAAATTACAACGGTCCCGACTCCACCGATTACAACCAAAATTATACCTTGAAATACACCACAAAAGAAAATCCTTGGGAAGACCTTATCAAAATTTGCGACAAACTAAACAACCAACCCATTGCTTCTTTGTACGATAGCCTGAAACAATACTTGGATATTGACCGAACTCTCTGGTTTCTGGCGCAAGAAGTGGTTTTTTCCGATGACGACAGCTATATTTACAAAGGCGGAATGGATTACTACGTCTATTGGGACCACGCCACCGACAGAATTATTCCCTTGGAAGTAGATGGCAATTCGGTAATGGTAATGAGCCATGTAAACTGGAGTCCGTTTTATCACGAAGAAGATGCAAATTTCCCTTTGCTCAACAGATTCCTGCAAAATAGCGAAGTGCGCCAACGCTATCTCGCGCATCTTAGAACCATTTTGGCACAGCATTTTATTGCCCAAAATGTTCACCAGCGAATAGACCAATTTGCCGCTATTTTAGATGAAAGAGTACAAAACGACCCCAAGAAAATCTATTCTTACAGTCAATTTCTCAATGGCGTGCAAGAATTAAAAAATTTTGTGAGCAATCGTATTAATTTTTTAGCGAATAATAATGAAATAAATCGCGAAGGACTAACGATAAATAGTGTGAATATGGAAACTGCTGCGGGAACGGGAAATTCGCCCCAAGCAAATGAAGCCGTAAAAATTACTGCCAATATAACAGGCGATGCCCAAAAAGTGCTACTGTATTATGGCGAAGGCTTTGATGGAGCTTTCGAGCGCGTGCAAATGTATGACGATGGTATGCACAACGACCAACTTGCCGGCGACCATATTTATGGCGCGAATATTCCGGCTTTTTCTGCCAACAAATACGTACGTTATTATATTGAAGCGATAAAAAATGATAATTTCTCTACCGCAACGTATTATCCTGCCGGAGCCGAACACGATGTGTTTGTTTATCAGGTTGAACCTGCAAATCTTGTAGCGGAAAATGTGGTAATCAATGAATTTATGGCAGACAACAAAGCTGCTGTGGCAGATATGGCAGGCGAATATGACGATTGGATAGAATTGTACAATAAAGGAAATGCAGCCCTTGATTTGTCGGGATATTATTTGTCGGACAATGAAAACAATATTACAAAATGGCAATTTCCCGCCAATACTGTTATTCAAGCTGATGGGTATTTAATTGTTTGGGCGGATAATGACGAAACCCAAGCTACGGCAGAGGAACTGCACGCCAACTTTAAACTTTCGGCGGATGGTGAAGTGGTAGTGCTTGCCAATACTGACGAGGAAATAATAGACATCATAGCTTTTGGCACACAGCAGGAAGATGTAGCCTTTGCCAGATTGCCCAACGGTACAGGCGAGTTTCAGTTTAATGGCGCAACTTTTAATGCGAATAATAATGCGTTTGTAATAGGTGTAGAAAATATAGTAAAATCCGATGATTTTGCTGTTTATCCCAATCCTGCCAGCCATTACATTACACTGAATATGGACTTAGTTGCGCCTAAAAATTTTGAAGTGAAGATACTAAATGCTACTGCCCAATTATTACTACACCAAAGGGTAGAGGACACAAGTTTCCCCGTTTCGATAGATGTTTCGGGCTTAGATAGTGGTATTTACTTTTTGCTTGTACAAGATTTGGACAATAATGTATTGTATCAGCAGAAAATTGTGGTGTTGAAGTAGGGTAGTTTTGCGTGAATTTAATGTATTGTCACGCCAAGATGCCAAGGCGCGAAGATTATAATACCAAAATCGAATACTCATTGCGTATTAGAAAAGGGAAGCGTATCATCATTTACGGAGATTTCGTGCAATTTTTGTATAAGCAAAATGAGTAAAAAATCTTTTTTCGCAGTATAGCAGTTTTTTGGCGTTAGAAATTTTTGAAGCCTTGGAAAAAATTTAGCCAAGGAACTGCGGTTTTGCCCGAGTAGGGCAAAAATACCTTGAAAAAAGTGTCTTTTCTTTTGCTTCGTTTTCTTTGGACAAGCAAAGAAAATGAAGAAGTCCAAAGTTGCGGGGCGGATACTTACACTTAATAATACCTAAACCGATACGCAATTTTTGTGCAATTTTGGTATAAATTATTGAAATACTTGATCTATATGTTTATTGTTCTTCGTATAACATTGTGTTCCTTTTGCCACGCTAAGTTCAGGAAGTATTTCACAAAGTATTTTACGTACTTGGAAAACGGTGCTTTATTTCTTTTGGATAGCTTAATAAGCCTTCTGCACCTTAACTTTTTTACCGAAAAATTTAACTACCAAAACCAAAATGCCAATACCGATAGCATAGTTGAGGTAAAAAGGAAGCTGAACCCACGCGACCAAAGTGCTTACAAACAGGCTCACAAGACCAACCGTTAAAGCATAAGGCAATTGTGTTTTTACGTGATCCAAGTGATTGCAACTCGAAGCCAGCGAACTCAAAATAGTAGTATCCGAAATAGGAGAGCAGTGGTCGCCCAGCACCGAACCCGCCAACACGCAAGCCGTAACATTATGGAAAATTGGGAGAATATCTTCCGGCGGAAATCCGGTACTATGCGCTATTACCCAAGTGGTAGGCAACATTAGCGGATACAAAATAGCCATCGTACTCCAGCTACTTCCGGTACTAAACGATACTAAAGCAGCCAGCACAAAAGTAATGAGTGGCAGCCAGTGTGGATTGATGGCATCGCTCAGTACTTGGGTCAAAAATGCTGCGGTGTGTACTTCTTTGGTAATTTCGCCTAACGCCCACGCCAAAATTAATATCAACACCGCCGGAAGCATTGTTTTAAAACCATCTATCATGGTTTCTATTGCATTGGCAAACGACATTATTCGGTAGCGCACCGTAAGAGCAATGGCTACAATAACCGCTGCCGCCGAGCTCCACAACAAGGCTTTGTAGGAATCGGAATTGCCGATAATCTGCGATATTTTTTGGAAAAAACTTAAGTCCGAAGCCTGCCATATCTCGGGCGAATAACCTGTAAATATTAAGCCCAAAACGGTACCCAACACTACTACCAACACCGGAATAAATGCATTGTACCACAGCAGCATTGCTCCTTTCACGGGAGCCAAAGCCTCCAAAGCATCATCTACTTCTCCTTCGCCGCGATTCACGCCGCTTTTGTCATACACATCGCCCGTAGTACGCGCACGCATTTCTGCATGATACATACTGCCAAAGTCGCGATTGCTCCAAATGAGCAAAAACATAAATACCAGCGTAAAAACAGGATAAAACATATACTGCAACGAATGGATAAAAACGTTGTAGGCACTTTCGTTGAGTCCCAAATGGTCAATAGCTCCCGCAATATAGCCCAATTCCGCGCCAATCCAGGTGGTTACAAAAGCAATTGCCGCCACCGGAGCAGCCGTACTATCTACCAAATACGCCAACTTTTCGCGCGAAACATTGAACTTATCCGTTACAGGGCGCATAGTATTGCCTACAATTAAGGTATTGGCGTAGTCGTCAAAGAAAATGGCAATACCCAAAAACCATGTCACCAACTGACTGCTCTTGGCATTGTGGGCAAACACCGACAACTTTTCTACAATGCCCGCCATACCGCCGTTTCGCGAAATAATGGCGACCATACCGCCAATAAGCATCGAAAAAATAATGACGGATAAGTGTCCGCTATCGTTCAGTGCCTGCACAATATACACTTGCACTACCGACAAAAAACTGCCAAAAAGCCCCTTAAAACTAAAACCATTTAAAATAAAAGCTCCCGCCCATATTCCCACAAACAAAGAACTGATTACTTCTTTAAAAATGAGTGCCAAGATAATGGCAATGAGTGGCGGAACAATAGATAACCAAAGGGGAATTTTTACCAAACGATTTTCCGTATTTTGTACGCGATAAAAATTATAATCGGGGCGACTTTCCTTATTTTCGTAGGCTACAAAAAGAAAATTCTTGTCGTTGGAAATGGTGTATTTGCATTGTCCGTTCACAAACCCCAACATCTCGGAACTATCGTCTATTTTCACTTGCAGTGAGTCGTTGAGTGGTATCAAATTTCCTTGCGCATCTTTCAGCTTTAAAACAACAAACGACTGCTCTGCTTGCCTTTCAATGTTCGGAGAAATTTCTATGCTATTCGGATTTGCCGCCGACAATTTTGTGGCAAAGCCTAAAATAATGAGTATCAAGCTGCATTTTGCCAAATAAAAAAAGTAAGTTTGTAGTTTCAATTTTACCCGCATATTCGTTTTTATATCGTTCAATTTTTTGCAAAAGGTAATAATTAATTTATTAATCCAAGTCATGCAATGAAAAAAATATTGTTTTTAGGAGTTTGTTTTTTGTGTAATATATTTTCTACGGCACAAACACTGCTTTTTGAAGTGCCGCAAAATATAAGTGTAAAAGCATACAATCAATATTTGAAATATCCTTGGGCGGGTGGTTTGAACAATCCGCAATATTCGCAAGCCGATATGAATAATGATGGAAAAATGGATTGGGTAATTTTCGACAAATCGGATAATCATTTTCTCTGCTTCTTACAACAAGCCAATCAGACTATGCAGTACGCGCCCGAACTTGCGCAACTTTTTCCGCCAATAAAAAGCTGGGCATTGCTGCGCGATTACAACTGTGACGGTGTTCCCGACCTTTTTTTTTCCTACAAAGAAAGTGTGCGGGTGTATGAAGGTTCTTGGCAAGACAATGTTTTACAGTTTTCGTACGTAAACAATAATTTTATGTTTGCTGACGACAAAGTAATGCCCATTTCCTCTTATGATTTGCCCGACATAAATGACATTGACGGCGATGGCGATTTGGACATTCTTACCTTCAATCCTGACGGCGGGTATATTTGGTATTTTGAAAATATAAGCAGTAACTGCGGATTGAGTTTCGATTTGGTGGACTCTTGTTGGGCAAAGGTTTTTGAAAGTGGTATTTCGCAGTCTTTGGAACTTAATGCTTCTTGCAGCGGAAAATCGAACAATGAAAAGCGGCATCCGGGTTCTACTTTGATGAGTTGGGATATAAACGGCGACAATCTGCGCGATTTGATTATTGGTGATATTAGTTTTAATGGTTGGACGTACATCCAAAACGGCGGCACTGCTACCGATGCGCTGGCTATTTCGCAAGACGATAATTTTCCTTCTTACAATGTACCCGCCAATATTCTGAGTTTCCCTTCGGCTTTTCGCGTGGACGTGGACTTAGATGGCAAAGACGATTTGCTGGGTACGCCCAATTCTACGGCTTTGTTCAATTCCTATTACTGTACGTGGTGGTACAAAAATACAGGTGCCGGTGGCAATACGTCATTTAGTTTGCAAAACAAATCTTTTATGACCGATGAAATGATTGATTGCGGTAAAATGAGTTATCCACTTTTGCTGGATTACAATGCCGATGGTTTGTTGGATTTGCTGGTGGGATGCAATGCCAACAGTCTTGCTGCGGAGGCTACGGTGAATATTGCTACGCTAAAGCTGTATAAAAATGTAGGAACTGCCACCGAAGCCGCTTTTGAGTTGGTGAATGACAATTACCTCAATTTTGCCGAGCGAAATTTGTTGGGTTTGGCTCCTGCTTTGGGCGATTTGAACAATGACGGTGCGCCGGATTTGCTGTTGGGTTGTGCCGGCTCCGATGTATCTTCTTCGCAAAGTACGCTCAATGGTACACTTATTTATTTGCCTAATTTGGCAGCACCCAACGAGCCATATAATTTTGGGGAGCCACAGTTTTTGTTTAACGATATTGATGTAGGACAGTTGAGCGCGCCTTCCATTTTCGATGTAAACAAAGATGGACTGAAAGATATAATTGTGGGCGAGCGTTTGGGTAAGCTCAATTATTTTCGCAATGCCGGAGACCTTATTTTCGAGAAGATAAATACTTTTTGGGGTGGGGTAGATGTGCGCGATAGTTCGGCTACTGGACATTCGGTGCCGTACTTTTTTAATTGGCAGGGCGAGGATATATTGCTTTGTGGGGCGGAAAACGGGAAGGTGTATGCTTTTGCCGGTTTTGCCGAAGACCCGGATGGTTTCACGACTTTTAGCCAAATACCCGACTTTTTGCAGCTTAAAAATGCTACTTTCACGCATAGTGCTATTGCCATTGCAGACATTGACCAAAACAATAAGTTGGATATTTTTTGCGGCAACTTGCGCGGAGGTGTGTTTGCCTTAGAAACTGCCAATATTACGGGTATCACAACGATTGAGGAAGCTACTCAGGGTTTTTATTTTAATTATTTCAACCGACAAATTGAAATTCCGGCTTCGGTGTATCAAAACATGCTTGGGAAAGAGGCAGCGTTTCGGCTGTACAATACGCAGGGGCAGTGTGTTTTTAGTGCGGACGTAGATTTGCGTGGCACTAACATTACTTTGCCCGCCGAACTCCCTGTGGGAACGTACATAGGCACGCTTATTTTGTCGCAGGAGCGAGTGTTTAGCGGGAAATTAGTGGTTTATTGAGCAGCGCAGTATTCGGAGAATCGAATAAAAATCGAATAAAAATCGAATAATTTGATTTTAATTGTTATTCCACTTATGCATGATGGAATAGTGTCATCTGACCAATCCGCGAACCTCCCTGATCAATCCGCGAACCTCCCTGATCAATCCGCGCACGTGTCTGACCAATCCGCGAACCTCCCTGACCAATCCGCGCACGTGTCTGATCAATCCGCGCACGTGTCTGACCAATCCGCGCACGTGTCTGACCAATCCGCGAACCTCCCGCACCAATCCCCTCAACAAGCATAATACAGCGCAATAACCCATACTTTTGTCACAATTTTCACAATCGCCCATGTCGCCTACTTTTTCTTTGGCATGTTTATGGTTTTTCTGTAACTTGCACACCCTTGCCAGCAAAAAGGCTGATTGCGGATATTTTTAGCACTTTTGGCTGCTTTTATGCCTGTGCTAAAAAAACAAAATTTGTTTAAAACCTATACCAATCAAAAACAAAATACCATGCACTATTTAAAAACTTTGGCATTAAGTTGTCTCATTTTTTTAGCGGGAAATCAATTTGCCCACGCCCAGTTGAATATGGAAGAAATAGGAAGTTTGCAGTTTTATAACAGCAGCAACCAATATTCCGGTTTGAGCGATATTTGGGGTTATGTGGACAAAACAGGCAACGAATACGCCTTAGTGGGCTTAATTTACGGCACGGCGGTAGTAGATGTAACTGAGCCCGCCAATCCGGTGAATCTATACCAAATTCCCGGAAATTACAGCATTTGGCGCGACCTCAAAACCTACAACAACTATGCTTATGTGGTGGACGACCAAGCCGGGGAGGGTTTGCTTATTATTGATTTGAATAATGCACCCAATAACTTTTCGCATGTATATTGGAAAAACTTTTCGGCGTTTGGCAGCGATTATACCCTCAGCACTTGCCACAACTTGTTTATTGACGAGCAGGGCTATGCCTACTTATTTGGGTGTAACACATTTGCCAATGGTGCTATTGTTTTAGACCTCAACCAAAATCCAACCAATCCGCCCGTAGTGGGCTACTACAACCAAGAATATATACACGATGGCTACGTGCGCAACGACACGCTTTGGGCGGCGCAAATAAACAAAGGCACTTTGGCTTGCGTGTATATGGGCAACAAACAAAATGCACAAGTGCTGGGCGAAGTGGAAACTTCCGGCAATTTTGCCCACAACTGCTGGCTTTCCGACAATGGTAAATACGTATTTACTACCGACGAAATTCCCAGCGGATTTATTGATGCCTATGATGTAAGCGACTTGAATGATATGAAACTCATAGACAAAGTGCAATCCTCGCCCGGACAAAATGTAATTCCGCACAATGTATTTGCCAAAGGCGATTATTTGGTAACAGCCTACTACCGCGATGGCATTACCATTCACGATGCTACCTTTCCCGACAATATTATCGAAGTTGCCCACTACGATACTTCGCCCTTGTATCAGGGCGATGGATACAATGGCGCGTGGGGCGTGTATCCGTATCTCCCTTCGGGAAATATTATCGCCTCAGATATCGAAGAAGGCTTGCGTATTCTAAGTCCTACTTATACCAAAGCCGCCAATGTAATTGTAGAAGTGCGCGCTGCCTTCGACAATGCGCCCGTGCAAAATGTAAATGTTAGTTTTTCTTTAAATGAAATAGAATTACAGCAAAAAAATACCGATGTGTTGGGTTTGGTAAAAACAGGTTTCTTGGAAGAAGGCGATTTTACCATTACCGTAAGCAAAGCCGGCTATACTACTGCTTCACAAACCGTAACTTTGAGCAAGAATTTACAGAAAAAAGTAACTTTTGTAATAGATAATCCCGATGCCTTTTCGTCCAACATCCGCGTGGTGAACGAAAAATACGAAGCCATACCACAAGCGGACGTGTGGGTATATAACAATAAAAATACTTATACCGTAAAAACCAACGAAAATGGCATAGCCAATATTCATTTTGAGGCAGAGGGCGTATATACGGCTGTTTATGGTTCGTGGGGCTACCAAACCACTGCACAAGATGCCGTTTTGTTCGATAAAAATTCCGGCGAAGCAGTGTTTGTTTTGGAAGAAGGATACTATGACGATTTTATTTTTAATAATAACTGGACTATAAGTGGTGATGCCGAAAGTGGTATTTGGGAGCGAGCTGTCCCCACACCCACTTATTACAACAATACACTGTTCAATCCCGATGAAGATATAAGCGATGACTATGGCACAGAATGTTATGTAACGGGCAATTCGGGTGAGCAAGCAGGCGCAGACGATGTGGACAACGGGCGTACCGTGCTGCGCTCGCCGCCCATGGATATTTCCGACTATGAAGTACCCGAGCTAAGCTGTTACACTTGGTTTGCTAATGGCGGCGGGCAAGGCAGCCCGCCAAATGACTATTTGCACCTGAGCCTCACCAATCTGAGTGATACCGTTTTGCTGTACAATAGTTCCGAAGCCGCCGATGCCCAATCGCAATGGCTGAAGCATACGTATCTTATTGAGGGTATGATTGACAAATCTGCCGGACCTTGGTACTTTATTGCCGAAGCCGCCGACCAAGACCCCGGACATTTGGTAGATGCCGGAATAGACGGTTTTTCTTTGATAGATGTAGCAGTTATAGGCATTTCGGATATCAATGCGCCAACTTCGGTTATAAAAGCATATCCTAATCCTGTTGCGGAGCATCTGTTTATTGAAAGTGCCGAAGCCGCCGAATACTTTTTTAGCGTATATAGTGCCGAAGGAAAGTTATTGGCTTCGCAAGCATTTGTACAAAACTTAAGTTTTGATACTCAAAATTTACCAGTCGGAATTTATTTTTATACTATTCAAGACGCAAAAACAAAAACAATGCACTACAATAGTTTCGTGAAAAAATAAGATAGCTTTTGTTATAATACACCCTGAAGCTACATTGTGAAACTACTTTCCGGTGTAGCTTTTTAGTTTAAGTACCTACCCAAAATAAATTAAGTAATGATTTCCATAATTTGCTAAGCAATATCAATAGTTTACAATAGATTTCTTTTGTCCCAGTACTTAAGTACTCAACTTACGTGATGAATAAAAAATAGTAAATTGCAGCTGTGAAACAGATGAGTTCAGAAAAAGGAGTTTTGATTCTTGACGATTCTATAGAAGAGAAGCCGCATATAGATGAGAATGAAATCATTGCTTGGCATTACCATAGCAAAGGGAAATATGGATAGAAGGAGTTGAATTTTCACTTTTGTTAAGCAAGCAACTCTTCACAAACAAAGATGGTGCAGATGATATTTTGTATTTAGCCATCAGCGATACAACTCTTTTTGCCGACCAAATCACGACAATTTATCAAAGACGAAGGAACGTAGAAGTGTCACAAATCATTGAAACAAAATGTTAGTTTGACAAAATCGCCAACGCAAACTCAGACTACCCAAACAAATCATTTTTTCGCTGCCTTGTGTGGCTATGTCAAAAAAACTAAACATTATGTCAATGCGCTCCAATTTGCTTTTCAAACTTTACGAAAAAAGATTTTTAAACTTTTCTTATACAAAAACTATGTACATCAAGAGGGTTTTTACTTTTTTAATACGCAATGATGATTCTGTTTTGGTATAATTTAATAAGTATTTGTTTTAAATTAAGCCGACTTGAGCTTGAGTTCTTTCCTGTTGTAGGAATTTAATATTGTAAGAGCGTAATTTTTGTAGATTTTTAGAATATGCTTGTAAAAAAGCACGCGCTTTCGCAACAGATGCTTTTGCGCCAAACAGTAGCTATTCTAAAGACAAAATACTCAGTTGCTACTTACAAATCTACGACTATTCCTTGTTTTAAGTATGCCCAAACTACAAACTAAATCTACCGCATTTTTGCCGTATAATACTGGTAAAAGTAAGGAATTGTTTCAATGCCTTTGTAGAAATTGAACAGTCCGTAATGCTCATTGGGTGAGTGAATTGCGTCGCTGTCCAGACCAAAACCCATCAAAATCGTGTCGGTATGTAGTTCTTTTTTGAAAAGTGCTACAATAGGAATACTGCCGCCATCGTAGGTGGGAATAGGCTTTTTGCCAAAAGTAGTTTCAAATGCTTCTGCCGCCGCCTGAAAAGCAAGCGAGTCCGTAGGCGTAACAACGGCTTCGCCACCATGGTGCGCCGTCACTTTTACTTTTACCGCCGCAGGAGCAATTTTTTTAAAGTGTTCCTCAAACAATTTGCTTATGTGCGCACTATCTTGATTTGGCACCAAGCGCATCGAAATTTTAGCCTTGGCTTTCGATGGAAGCACCGTTTTAGCTCCTTCGCCTGTGTAGCCGCCCCAAATGCCGTTTACATCAAGCGTAGGGCGGATGCCTACGCGTTCTGTAGTTGTGTAGCCCTTTTCTCCCCAAGTTTCGGCAATGCCCAAATCAGTTTTGTATTTTGCCTCGTCAAAAGGTTTTTGGTTCAGGCTTTGGCGCTCTGCCGCACTCAATTCGCGCACCGCATCATAAAAACCCGGAATGGTGATGTGCTTGTTTTCATCGTGCAGCGAAGCAATCATTTCGCACAAAATATTTATCGGATTTGCTACCGCACCGCCGTATACGCCCGAGTGTAAATCGCGATTGGGTCCCGTTACTTCCACTTCCATATAGCTAAGTCCGCGCAAACCTGCCGTAATAGAAGGAACATCGTTGGCAATCATAGACGTATCCGAAATGAGTACAATATCGCACAACAATTTTTCGCGATTATTTTTTACAAAAATGCCCAAATTATTGCTGCCTACCTCTTCTTCGCCTTCAATCATAAATTTTACATTGCAAGGAAGTGCGTTGTTTTGCATCATCGCTTCAAAAGCCTTGAGGTGCATGTACATTTGTCCTTTGTCATCGCAAGAGCCGCGGGCATAAATTTTCTCGTTTTTTACGACTGGCTCAAAAGGCGGCGAATGCCACAAATCAAGTGGGTCGGGTGGCTGCACGTCGTAGTGACCATACACCAACACAGTTGGCAAATTTGGTGAAATTATTTTTTCGCCATATACAATAGGATAACCCGCCGTAGGACACAATTCTACGGCATCGGCTCCGGCATCTTTCAGTTTTTGCGCCACATATTCGGCAGTTTTAAACACAGCTTCTTTGTACGCAGGGTCGGCACTTACCGAAGGAATGCGCAATAAAGCCAAAAGTTCCTCTAAAAAACGTTCTTTGTTTTGTTGAAGATAAGACTGTAATATTTCCATGAAGCAGGAAGAATTAAAATGATTAAAAATGTTATGTCCACAAAGATAGCATTTTTGCTTAAGCCTTCTTACTCTTAGTGGCACATACATATTATTTATGCTAAAAAAACAAATAAGGGCAGTATCTTTGCTCATATCTTATGGATAGTAAAGAATTTTTGGCGGTTTTTCGCCGCAATCCGCGTACCCAAGCTATTGTTTCATATTTAAAAGAAAATGATAAGTCGCGGGTACATCTTGCCGGAACCAATGCCTCGCATACTGCTATTTTGTTGGGTAGTATAGTACCACAAATACAAACTTCCGCCTTAATAATCTGTGAAGACAAAGAAACGGCGGCGTATTGCCAAAACGACTTGTCGCAGTTGCTTACGCACAAGGAAATTTTGTTTTTTCCCGATTCTTTTAAGAAAATAGGCTATTTCGATGAAATAAATAAAAACAATGTTCTCGCCCGTACCGAAACGGTAAGCAAAATGCTTTATCGCGAGCATAATTACGAGTTTTTGGTAACATACCCCGAAGCATTATTCGAAAAAATTGTCAGTCCTGCCCGTTTAAAACAGCAGTCGCTGCATATAAAAGTAGGAGAAACCCTCGAACTCGATTTTATGGTGGATATGCTCATAGATTTGGGTTTTGCTGCCAGCGATATGGTGTACGAGCCGGGAGAATTTGCTACACGTGGCGGTATTTTCGATTTGTACTCCTTCGGCAACGATTTGCCCTATCGCATCGAACTCGAAGGAGATACCGTTTCCAGTATTCGTATTTTTAACCCTGCTACGCAAATTTCCGAACGCAAACTTAGCCAAATTACCATTGTACCCAATGTACAAACCCAGTTTCAAAGTAATGAAAAAGTGAGTTTGTTGGAAGTACTGCCCGAAAATAGTATCATTTTTATTGCCAATGCAGAAATGTTGGCAGCCAGAATAGACCAGTGTTTTGTGAAATTAAATGCAGCCCGGCAAGCCTATGCAGACAAGGAGGCTTTGGAAGAAAACCCCATTTTGCGCGAAGCCGAAGACGATGTGTGTGTAAATGCCGAAACTTTTTTGACACAGTTGCAAAACTTTTCGCTCTGTACTTTTGGCACAAGCAGTGCGTTGCCACAAGCTAAAGTTTTTCAGTTTGATATTAAGCCGTTGCCTGTTATCAATAAAAACTTTGATATTCTCATCGAAAACTTGCGCCACAGTAGTGCCGAAAACTATCAAAACTTTATTCTTGCCGAAAATCCGCGCCAAATTCGCCGTCTCAATCAAATTTTTCACGATGTAAATGCCAAAGTGAGTTTTACCCACTTGCCCATAGAGTTGCACGAAGGTTTTATTGATGCCGATGAAAAAATGGCAATTTACACCGACCATCAAATTTTCAATCGTTTTCATAAATATAAACTCAAAACTTCCTTTTCGGCAACAAACGCCTTGAGTTTGCGTATGCTCAAGGACTTGCAGCCCGGCGACTACGTAGTACACATAGACCACGGCGTGGGACAATATGCAGGTTTGCAAAAATTGGAATCGGCGGGAAAACTGCGCGAAGTGGTACGCCTTACATACAAAGACGGCGATATATTATATGTGGGCATTAATTCGCTGCACAAAATTTCTAAATATGTAGGCAAAGACGGCAAGCCGCCGGTGATAAATAAATTGGGTTCTGATGCGTGGGAAAACCTAAAGCGCAAAGCCAAGAAAAAAATAAAAGAAATAGCCTTCGACCTTATTCGCTTGTATGCCAAAAGGCGCGCTACCAAAGGAATTTCTTTTCCGCCCGACAATTATATTATGGCAGAATTGGAGGCTTCGTTTATTTACGAAGAAACGCCCGACCAGCTCAAAGCCGTAGAGGAGGTGAAACAAGATTTGGAAGCCGATTTTCCGATGGACCGATTGGTTTGCGGCGATGTGGGATTTGGCAAAACGGAAATTGCCATTCGCGCGGCAGCAAAAGTAGTGTGCGACAGCAAGCAAGTGGCGGTGTTAGTGCCTACAACTATTTTGGCAATGCAACACTACAAAACCTTTAGCGAGCGTATGCTGGATTTGCCTTTTCGCATCGATTTTATCAATCGGTTTAAAAGCAGTAAGGAGAAAAAAATTACTTTAGAAAAAGTAAAAAACGGCGAAGTGGATATTCTCATTGGTACGCATGCTTTGCTGAGTAATAAAATTGCTTTTAAAGATTTGGGCTTGCTTATTATTGACGAAGAGCAAAAATTTGGCGTAGCCGCAAAAGAAAAACTAAAAAACTTTAAGGTAAATATTGATACGCTTACGCTTACGGCTACGCCCATTCCGCGAACGTTGCAATTTTCCTTGATGAGTGCGCGCGACTTGTCTATTATCAGCACGCCACCAGCTAACCGACAATCGGTAAATACGCAATTGATGGTGTATGATGCCGAGAAAATTCGCGATGCCATTTACTACGAAATAGACCGAGGCGGGCAAGTATTTTTTGTACACAACCGCGTGCGCGATATTGAAGAAATAGCTACGAGTTTGCGCCAACTTTGTCCCGATGTGGAAATTGGCGTAGCGCACGGGCAAATGACTAATGAAGAACTGGAAGATCACATGATAAAGTTTGAAAACCGTTACTACGATGTGCTGGTTTCCACCAATATTATAGAGTCGGGTTTGGATATTCCCAACGCCAATACCATTGTTATCAACAACGCGCACTGGTTTGGTCTCAGCGATTTGCACCAAATGCGCGGCAGGGTAGGGCGTTCTAACCAAAAAGCATTTTGCTACCTTATTACGCCGCCGCTTTATACTTTAGCCGACGATGCGCGCAAGCGTTTGCGCACTATAGAGCAATACGCGGATTTGGGCAGCGGTTTTCAGATAGCCATGCGCGATTTGGATATTCGGGGTGCCGGAAATTTGCTGGGCGCGGAACAAAGCGGCTTCATCGCCGATATTGGCTACGAAACGTATATGAAAATTTTAGACGAATCTATCCGCGAATTGAAGGAAAATGAGTTTGAAGAAGTATTTAAAGACCATCGGCGCAGCGACACACCTTTTGTGCGCGATTGTTTTATAGATGCCGATGCCGAAATGCTTATTCCGGACGATTATGTAAAAAATACCGCCGAGCGATTGAGTTTATATACGCGATTAGATAATCTTAAATCGGAAAGCGACATTCAAAAATTTGCCGATGAGTTGCGCGACCGTTTCGGACCTTTGCCCAGAAGTATCCACGAATTGTTCTATGCTGTACGTTTGCGCATTTTGGCTACAGCTTTGGGTTTTGAGCAAGTTATTCTGAAAAGCAATAAATTGCGGTGTTATTTTGTAAATATAAATTTAAGTTCGTATTACAAATCGGATATTTTTGGCGGTATTATGGCGTTTGTACAAACCAATAAAAAAGGAAATTTAAAGCAGACGAGTACACAACTTTTGTGGGCAGTAGATGACATATATAGTTTGAAACAAGCCTGTAAATTGTTGGAAGAACTCAATAATTTTGTGTTCAAAGAAAAAGTTGCTCCCAATGAAGTGTAAATTTATGTGTAGCTTTGTTGAAGGTGTTATCAGTTTAAAATATTCATTGATTCCACAAGATGTATGTTAGATTTTTTTAGAAATACAACAAAACTCAAAGGCTTAGAAAGTGTTGCCTTAAAACCCATTGCTACGGCGCATGTAGGCGAAATATATTCGCTCATTCAAGAGTCGTTGCCCAATCTTCAACTGTGGCTACCTTGGGCATCGGAAACACTGCTGATGAGCGATACCGAAGCGTTTATTAAAGACGTTAAAGGCAGAAATTTTTACCTTGCCCGCCAAGTATATGAAATATGGTTTGAAGGAAAAATAGCCGGACTCATAGATTTGCACAATGGCAATAGAGAAACACAAACGGTAGAAATAGGCTATTGGTTGGGAACGGCGTATCAAGGAAAAGGAATAATGCTGAATGCTTGTAAAATACTGTTGCGCAAGGTGTTTGCGCATACCAAAATTAGCTGTGTGTATGTTCGCTGTGCCGAGAACAACCTGCGCAGCAGAAGTATTCCCGAAAAGCTGCGATTTACGGATTTGGGCTATGACAACACCGAAGAAATAATCAATACCCAAAAACATAAAATGCTAAAGTATAGCCTCACTAAAAAACAGTGGGAAAGAGATTTAATTTTTTATGCATAAATTTTTATCATGAAGAAAATAGCAGAAACCAACACATACATAACGGTAGATCCGAAAAACACCCCTACTGCCGATGTTCACCAATATCTGTTAGGTGCAGTTGCGCCGCGACCCATTTGTTTTGCCAGTACGGTTGACAAGGCGGGAAATGCCAATATTGCGCCCTATAGTTTTTTTAATTGTTTTAGTTCCAATCCGCCTATTTGTGTTTTTTCTTCCAATAGAAAAGTTGCCGACAATACCACCAAAGATACATTGCAAAATGTGATAGACACCCGAGAAGTCGTTATCAATGCCGTGAGCTACAACATTGTATATGCCATGAGTTTGGCGAGTGTAGAATACCCTTATGGTGTAAGCGAGTTTGAAAAAGTAGGCTTAACACCACTGTCCTCCGATTTGGTAAGACCCTTTCGCATAAAAGAATCGCCGGTGCAAATGGAATGTAAGGTTATACAAATCCTTCCTTTGGGCGACAAAGGCGGTGCCGGAAATTTAATTATTTGCGAAGTAGTACGCATGCACATAAACACGGAAATTTTAGATGAGGATAAAAAAATAGACCCCGACAAAATAGATTTGATGGGAAGAATGGGACGTTCTTTTTATTGTCGCGCTTCGGAAGAAGCTGTCTTTCCCATTTATCAAAACGTAAATATACTGGGCATAGGTGTCGATAGTTTGCCACAAGAAATTCGGCACAGTAAAATACTTACAGGCAACGACATAGCGCGTATAGCCACTTTGCCCGCTTTTCCCGATGCACAAGCGATGGAGAAAGCCTCTCAAGACCTCGGGCTTGGACTACCCGTAACAAAAACCGAATTAACCGAAAATTTTATATTAGCGGTTCATTTACAAGCCCAAAAACTAATCGCGGAAGATAAAGTAAAAGAAGCATTTGCACTGCTTATGTGTACTTGTCTTGCTTAAAATTTTAAAAATCTATACTACTTTATAGGTATGAGAAATGAATTTATGGTATTTGCTGTAGTAAGTTTACTCACAGTAGGTTTATTGGCTTTTCTATTTTCAACACAATGGTTATGGCTATTGCTTGTGTTGTTGCCAATCATATTGTTAGGATTTTATGATATGGTACAAAAGAAGCATGCTATTATGCGCAATTTTCCTATTCTGGGACGCGGACGATATATTATGGAATGGCTGCGTCCCAAAATGTACCAATATTTTATAGAACCTGATACGGATGGTCGTCCTTTTAATCGTATCAATCGTTCAATGGTGTACCAGCGCGCCAAAAAAGTATTGGACACGGCTCCGTTTGGCACACAGTTAGACGCTTATGCCGAAGGCTACGAATGGATGGAACACTCCATTACACCCTTGCACATGCACGGACTCAATCACGACATACGCATTACCGTAGGTGGTCCCGACTGTACGCAACCTTACAACGCCAGCATTCTCAATGTTTCGGCAATGAGCTATGGTTCACTCAGCAAAGCAGCTGTTTTAGCCCTCAATGGTGGCGCAAAAATTGGTGGATTTGCCCAGAATACAGGCGAAGGTGGTATTAGTCCTTATCATTTGGAAAATGGCGGAGATATTATTTTTCAGGTGGGTACAGGCTATTTTGGTTGTCGTACCGAAGATGGAAATTTTGACATAGAAATTTTTGCCAAAAAAATGCAAGACGAGCGCGTGAAAATGGCAGAACTGAAACTCTCGCAAGGTGCGAAGCCCGGTCACGGTGGAATATTGCCTGCCAAGAAAAATACCGCCGAAATTGCCGCTATCCGTCATGTAAAAGAAGGGACGGAAGTTATTTCTCCGCCTTATCACAAAGCATTTAATACGCCTATCGGCTTGCTGGAAATGATTGCCAAAATGCGCATAGCCGCCGGCGGGAAACCTGTAGGTTTTAAACTTTGTATTGGGTCGAAAAGACAGTTTTTTGCCATTTGCAAAGCCATGGTAGAAACCAAACTATTGCCCGACTTTATTACCATAGACGGTGGCGAAGGCGGAACAGGTGCCGCGCCGCCGGAGTTTTCCAATTCCGTAGGTATGCCTTATCGCGATGCTTTGGCATTTGCTTACAATGCCTTGGTGGGTTTTGGGCTTAAAGAACATATAAAATTGTTTGCTTCGGGAAAAATAACCAATGGTTTTGATATGTACCGCGCTTTTGCTTTGGGTGCCGATGCCTGTTACAGTGCGCGCGCTATGATGATGGCGGTGGGTTGTATTCAAGCATTAGAGTGCAATCTCAATACGTGTCCTACGGGCGTGGCTACTCAAGACCCGGAATTAATACGTGGGTTAGTAGTTGCCGATAAAAAAGTGCGTGTCGCTAATTTTCACGAAGAAACTATGAAAAGTTTTGCCGAAATGTTGGCAGCTGCCGGACAAAAAAGTACCCAAGAAATTACGCGTCATCATGTACACCGCCGCATCACTATGAGCGAAGTTCGCTCGTATGCACATTTGTATCCTTACGTACCCGAAAATGCTTTTTTGGATGAAAATACGGTTCCCGGCGTATATTTACACAATTGGAAAAACAGTTCTGCGGATAGTTTTTAAAATATTTTTGGCGAAATATCCTTTCTATGAAAAGAAAATTTGTAATAATCATGCTCTTGTGGATAGGATTTGTAAATGCCAAAGCGCAAACCGATTCGCTTGGGATACCTTTTTTTCAAGTACCCGAAAAACCAATTCCTGCGAGAATTTGGGGTGTGTCGGGTGGAATAGTGGTCGGTTATTCGGCAATGTTGGTGGGTTTGAACGAACTTTGGTATAAGAACTACCCGCGCAGCAATTTTCACTGGTACAACGATTTTGGCGAATGGGAACACATTGACAAAATAGGTCATTTGTGGACTTCGTATTCCGAAGGTTTGTACATGATGGAAGTGTATAGATGGACGGGCTTAGCGGATAAAAAAGCGATTTGGATTGGCGGCACGATGGGTTCTTTGTTTCAGACGACCATCGAAATTTTGGACGGCTTTTCGGCAAAATGGGGCGCATCGCCTTCCGATTTACTTGCCAATAGTTTGGGTTCGGCATTGGTTGTGTCGCAGGCATTGGCGTGGAACGAGCAGAAGTTTCAATTTAAGTTTTCTTCGCATCAGGTAAATTACAATGCCTTTGATGCCAGCGTGCAGCAACGGGTGAATGATTTGTACGGAACATCGTTTATGCAGTTGCTCCTCAAAGATTACAACGGGCAAACGTACTGGTTGTCGTTCAATCCTTTTTATGTGGCGAACAAACATACAAGGGTTCCGCATTTTTTGCAGTTGTCGCTGGGTTATGGTGCGGAAAATATGCTGGGAGGCTACGAAAATATTTGGGAAGCCGATGGTGTGAGTTTCAACCGCAACGATATTCCGCGCTTACATCAGTATTATTTGTCGTTGGATGTGGATTTGCGCAAAATAAAAACACGTTCGCGGGCATTAAAAATTATTTTGGGCGCGTTTAATATTATCAAAATTCCCGCCCCAACCCTCGAAATTAACAGTGCGGGCAAGGTGAAGGGGCATTGGTTGTATTTTTAGAAGCTAATTACCTATTAGCCAAGACCAAATTTTATTTAAAGGATTGGAACTATTTTTCCATTTTCTTTTAGACATTGTAGTATCATTTTTTAGCCCTCAATTTCAATTATTTCATCAGTGCTGGGTTTTCTGCTTGTATCGCTCCTATTGTCAATATAACCATAATGTCCTAAATCGTCTGCTTCTCCTGTTAGAACTATTTTTCCTTCGTCAAGCCATTTTAAGATTAGTTCAGCCTCTTGTTTAACATTTTCAAAAATTTGGTCAACTCTATTCTTTTTTTGTTCGGGAGCTAAATTTTCCCAGTCGCTATATTCCCAAAAATCTTCTGAAAACATTAGTCCATATCCAAACCCAAGTTGGTCAAAAAAGCAATAACCCATACAATATAAATTATATGTTTCAATCAAAGATTTAGCGAAATCGTCTGTTCGGTTAATTATATCTGTTAAAACTTTTCTCAATTTTCTTTCCTCAAATTTACCCAAGTCTAAAAATGGGTTGATTATTTTTCCCATTTCATATTTTACGTTTCGGTCTTTGAAATTGAGCGAAACCAATTTGATGTAGGTATCATAATCCAAAAACTGTTCAAGCTCATTTTTGGAATAAAGCCATTCTTCAAAATCAGCAATGGAAATTTCATTACTATACGGCTCGAAGAATGGAATTTGCATATCAAGAGCTAATTTTTGCATTAGCTACAATAGTTATTTGGCAAAACCGTGTTTTAAGTGCTTAGGCAAAAAAACAGCATAAATTATAATACCGTTTAGCAAATGCAAACGAGCGTTGAGCGAAGTCGAAACGCGACTAATGCGACCAAAAGCACATTTCGGCTTCGCTTAATGTGCGAGTTATAATGCTTGAAAGATAATTAATTGTCTCAAAATTTGCGATAATATTCAAAAAATTGACCATATTTTTACAATGTATGTCTTTTCGTTGCTTCGTTTTAGATTTAGTGAAATCGTTTTTGTATTAATGGCAAATCAACTATTGTATAATTTCCACTTCTTGGGGAACTCTGAAAAACAACACGCAGCCGGTTTCGGTTTTTACGGCATGTTTAAATGTTGGCGGAGTGTAGAGATAATCGCCTTGGGTCAATTTTGTGTCGTTAAAAAACACTTCGCCTTCTAAAACGAAGGCTTCTTCGCCGGCAGGATGATTGTGGTATGGATAAGACGCTCCCGCTTCGAACTTCAATAAAAAGGCAGGAGCTCTTTTGGCTTCTTCGTCATATCGCAGGACTTTAATAAAAATTCCTTTGGTATCAACGCCGCCTTCCAATAAGGGTTTCCATTCTATAGATTCGCTGTGAGTGATGTAATTTTTCATGTTTGTGTCTAAATATTTTGTCTCTAATTTGTTGGAGAATTGTTTAGTTGTTTTATATGCTATCTAAAAATTTTTTATTCAATATTTCTATTGAAAGTTGCCGGTATAAAATCGCTGATAATTCTTTTGTAACGTATTTTTTTCTTCTTTATATGAAAATTTATGCAGTTCATATCCTGTAATAGGAACTTGTGATTACCTTCTTTCCAATTATCCAAATTCTTGCTTCTTTTATCAAATAATAGGGCATCGAAACTTGAATTTTGGTTTGTGCATTTACCCTTTGTTCGTTGGGATCATTTAGTTTTTCGTACACAAAATCATTCCATTCCGATTTGTTAAATATTTTTCCTGTAAAGACTTTTGCATCTTTACTCGGTTTGATAAAAAGCGTGGAATTCTGCGACCAATCTATCTTGTCGGTTAAGTTGCAAATATAACTTCCGTAATTGATAATATTTTTTCCATATCCTTTGGCGTACTGTTCAAATTCGTGATTTTTGCCGTAAAAAGAACCCGGAATCCAATCGTTTTGGGCAGCAACTTTAGCCAATTTTACCGAACCATACACAAAAATATCTTTTCTTTGGGTTTGCACATCAAATTCATTACGATTCGGGTTAAACGCAACTTGTTCATATGCAAGATTTAGTTCGTCCAACACTTTGAAAATTTCATCATAACGCGGGTTTTGGAATACGTTGTTTTGGATGATGTAGTACATTTTTATTTAAAAATTATAAAATATATTATTTAATATTACCTCCTATTTCTTTTTACAAAAAATACTTGTTTCAAATTTTTCAACCAAACTAATCCAATCTTTTGGTATTTTGTTTTCATCTGTTGACATTATGGTAATTCCTCCAACGATTGCACAAATCGTATCTCTATCTCCCAAAATTGAAACAGCTTTCAAATTATCTGCTCTGCAACTTTGGGCTTCTTCATTTTCTTTGCTTGTCCAAAGAAAACGAAGCAAAAGAAAGGACACTTTTTTCAAGGTATTTTTGCCCTATTCGGGCAAAACCGCAGTTTTAGGGCTAAATTTTTTCCAAGGCTTCAAAAATTTCTAACGCCCCAAAACTGCTATACGGCGAAAAAAGATTTTTTAGTCCTTTTGCTTTTACTAAAATTGCTCAATAATTCTGTAAATGATAATGTGCTTCCCTTTTCTAATACGTAATGAGTATTTAATTTTGGTATTATTTAAAAAATTATTGAATAAAATGACACTTAATGTATCACAAAAATAACCAAATATCCCCAACAATACAACAAAAAAAGCCGCACAGTAACTCCTGCGCGGCTTTCTATCGGGTAACTTATGGTTTTTTATCAGAATACTACATCATTCCGTCCATACCGCCTGGCATTGGTGGCATAGCAGCTTCTTTGTCTTTGGGTTTATCTACAATAAGTGCCTCCGTAGTAAGCAACATACTGGCAATAGATGCTGCGTTTTCTAAGGCTACGCGGGTCACTTTTGTCGGGTCGATTACGCCCGCTTTTAGCATATCTTCATACACTTCGGTGCGCGCATTAAAACCAAAGTATTTTTTGCCTTCGCGCACTTTGTTCACAATTACACTACCTTCCAAGCCGGCATTGGCAGCAATGGTACGCAAGGGTTCTTCAATAGCGCGTTTCACAATATCAATACCCATTTGCTCATCGTCATTGTCGCCTTTTAGTTTTTCCAACACTTCTTGTGCGCGAATAAGGGCAACACCACCGCCGGGAACAATTCCTTCTTCTACGGCAGCGCGCGTAGCGTGAAGCGCATCGTCCACACGGTCTTTTTTCTCTTTCATTTCTACTTCGGTAGGCGCGCCAACGTACAATACTGCCACACCGCCACTCAATTTTGCCAAACGCTCTTGCAATTTTTCGCGGTCGTAATCAGAAGTAGTTGTTTCTATTTGTGCTTTTATTTGGTTGATACGTGCTTTAATGTCTTTCGTATCACCTTTTCCGTTGATAAGCGTAGTATTATCTTTGTCGATAGAGATTTTCTCTGCTTGTCCCAACATATCCAAACTTGTTTGGTCTAAACGGTAGCCGCGTTCTTCCGAAACAACGGTACCGCCTGTAAGAATAGCAATATCTTCCAACATTGCTTTGCGGCGGTCGCCAAAGCCCGGAGCTTTTACGGCAGCTACGCGCAAAGTGCCGCGCAATTTGTTCACTACCAAAGTAGCCAATGCTTCGCCGTCCACATCTTCGGCAATAATTAATAATGGTCTGCCGGTTTGTGCGGTTTGTTCCAACACAGGCAACATATCTTTCATGGTAGAAATTTTCTTATCGTGGATAAGAATAAAAGGAGCTTCTAAGTTGGCTTCCATGTTGTCGGAGTCGGTTACAAAGTAAGGTGACAAATAACCTCTGTCGAATTGCATACCTTCTACTACGCTTACATAAGTGTCGGTACCTTTTGCTTCTTCTACCGTAATTACGCCATCTTTAGTAACCTTATGCATTGCATCGGCAATGAATTTACCAATTTCGGGGTCGTTGTTGGCAGAAATAGTTGCAACTTGCTCAATTTTTGTCTGGTCGTTGCCTACATTGGTCGATTGGCTTTTCAAGGAATTAACTACTTCTTTCACTGCTTTGTCAATTCCGCGTTTCAAGTCCATCGGATTTGCGCCGGCAGCTAAGGTTTTTAATCCACCACTAATAATTGCTTGCGACAAAACGGTAGCCGTAGTAGTACCGTCACCTGCAAGGTCAGAGGTTTTGCTGGCAACTTCTTTTACCATTTGCGCGCCCATATTTTCCATGGGGTCTTCCAATTCTATTTCTTTGGCAACCGTTACACCGTCTTTGGTGATGCTTGGTGCACCAAATTTTTTCTCTATTACTACATTACGACCTTTGGGTCCAAGGGTTACTTTCACCGCGTCTGCTAAGGCATCTACACCTTTTTTCAATTTTTTGCGTGCTTCAATATTGTATTTAATTAATTTTGACATGATATAATTAAAAGTTTTTTATTAAAATAAAATGAATAAAAATAAAAAATGACATTAAGGCGGCTTAAATAATTGCCAAAATGTCAGATTCGCGCATGATTAAATAATCTTTACCATCTAACTGGATTTCGGTACCGGCGTATTTGCCGTACAATACCGTATCGCCAATTTTTACGGTGATAGGCTCATCTTTTTTACCGGAACCTACGGCAACCACTGTGCCTTTTGAAGGTTTTTCTTTAGCGGTATCGGGAATAATAATACCGGAAGCAGTTTTGCTTTCTGCTACGGCAGCTTCTACTACCACTCTGTCAGCTAAAGGAGTGATTTTTAATTTGTTTTTTGACATAAATGTGTTGATTTTTTAAATATTTGAAGTTAAAAAAATTAATAATTTTCAAAAGAACATCTTGATAGTATCAAGGGCTGTGCCAAGCCATTTTTTCTGACAAAATTGCTTATTTTATAGTAATTGCATAAAAATAACGCATAATTTTCGCTGACAAACTTGCTTTTTCGGCAAAAATGGCAGTTTTTAATCATAAAATAATTTATGAATTAATCGCTTCGTTTTGGTGTAGTAGTTTCAGCAAAGCCATGTTCATGGCAGTTTGGGCAATTTGTCTGTCGCTTTGGTTTTGGTGGTGTACATTTTCGAGCGCATTAAAAATTATTTGCGAAGTATCGCCAAAAATGGCAGCATCCGAAATTTCTACATCTTTTTCGCTCATCAAATAAGCAAAAACGCGAGCCATTCCGCAGTTGGCAATAAAGTCGGGAATGAGGCTGCAATGGTTGTCGATGTATTTGGCGGTATCGCCGAAAAAAATGTCATTGTCGATAAACGGCACATTGGCACCACACGAAATACACTCTAAGCCTTGTGCCAGCAAGCGTTCTACTTGCGCCTGACTCACAATGCGCGAAGCGGCTCCGGGAATAAAAATTTCGGTGGGAATATCCCATATTTTTTCGTTTACTTCGGCAAAAGGAATGAGTTGCGGGTGCGCGAGTTGGTTGCTTTTGCGTTGGAGGAAAAGGGTTTTTATTTCTTCAAAACTAAAGCCTTCTTCGCGAATTAGTCCGCCCATTTTATCAATAATTCCGACAATTTTGGCACCGCTTTGGCTCAAATACAGTGCTGCTGCTCCGGCAACATTGCCAAAACCTTGCACAATTACCCGCTTGTTTGCGATGTCGCTGTCTTTAAAAATACGATAGTAGTGTTTCACACTTTCGGCAACGCCGTAGCCTGTAATCATATCGGCAACGGTGAATTTGCGGCTGAGGTCGGGTGTGAAATGAATATCTTCCAATTTTTTGGAAACGCCTTGTCGCAGTTGCCCGATGAGGTGAATTTTTTCGCTTTTGCCGGGTTCAAAATGTCCGTTTACCACGCCTTCTTGCGGATGCCAAAGTCCTAAGTCTTCGGTAATGGGAATTACATCGTGGAGTTCGTCCACATTGAGGTCGCCGCCGGTGCCGTAGTAATTTTTGAGGAGCGGCACTACGGCTTTGAACCAGCGTTGGAGTACGCCGTCACGGCGCGGGTCGCGGGGGTCGAAGTTGATGCCGGATTTTGCGCCGCCGATGTCGGGTCCCGAAACGGTAAATTTTATTTCCATTACTTTGGCTAAAGATTCCACTTCGTTTTTGTCTAACCCTAAGCGCATACGCGTGCCGCCGCCTGCTGCACCATTGCGCAATGAGTTAATAACCACCCAACCTTGTGCTTCGGTTTCGGGGTCGCTCCATTCAAAAACAATTTCGGGCTTTTTGCTGCGGTATTTTTCCAGTAAATGTTCCATAACCTATTTTTAGCGTTAAAAATGTGTATTTGCGCGGCAAAGGTACGAAGATTTGGAGCTTAATTTTTTAAAAAAGTGTAAAATTCGTGGGTTTGTGTCATAATAAAAACAGTATGAACGAATGTAATAGTAAAAAAGCCCACACCACTACGGTAAGGGCTTTTTATCTTGATGATATTGTTAGTTTTTAAGAAACGTTTATATATAATCTGCTATCAAATTGCTGACTGAGTCTAACGGCAGTGGGGTGCTTATTTTGCTACTATAAAACGAACACTCTTGCTGTTGGCTTTGGCATCAGACATTCTCAAAATATATGTGCCATCGGCTAAGTTGCTTAGGTTTAGATATTCTTGATTATTTCCTGCTGCATAATCTTTGCTTAGAGCCAATACAGTCTGTCCTAAAATATTCACTACTTCCAAATTAATGGTTTGTGAGATGCTGTTATTAAACTGCACACTAAGTTGTTCTCTTGCAGGCACCGGAGTTACAACTATATTAGTGTTTTTATCTACATCAACAGAAAAATTGTAGCCTAACGGAGTTGAACTTGCATAAAAAAACACATCTACTTTTTTCCCAAAATCTATTCTATCCCAAATTATTGTTCCTTGATCATCTTTTAACTCTACACTACCTTCTGTATAGCTAGGATCTCCATTGGTGCAATTATGGCTTGCAGGGTTTACTGGTCCGTTAAACATCCCGTTACCCAATCCATCTGTAAGTTGAAATTTGTAGCAGCCATCTACATCTAAAACAATATTTTCAACATATGTTGTTTCGCAGTCAAGATAACCTTCGTTCTTTGCTACAACAGTACCTTGTTCATTATAAATCCTCCATGAATCTTGCGGACCCCATTTGTCGGTGTGTAAGTTGAGTGTCAGTTGCTTAGTTGAACTACGAAAAACAATATCCTCCGTTATCTTATTATTGTTGTTTGCATCATCCGCTACATTGTTGGGAAGCGATGCTTGAATTTCTAATTTTGCTGCTTTTTTTTGTTCTATTGGATTGAACGTAATATCGGCAGCACTGAGTGTTGCTAAGTTTCCTGTCCAGTTGATAGTTTGTTCTAATTGTCCGTCATAAATAGCCTCTAATTTTAGGGATGTTAGATTGTTGGTTCCTAAGTTTTGTATCGTTGCTTTGGGCGTAAATGCACTACAGTTTTGGTACTCTTTTTCTCCAATATAAGTCACGCTAGCATTGTTCACGCCAAATACACCTGCACAATTTGCAGCGGCTATTCCTGCATATTGTGAACTTGGAACCATCCCAAACTCGTATGCTTCTTTTGAAGGGCATATCATATAAAGTGTGGGGTAGTAGTTAATTTCGTAGTCATCATTTACGCTACCTGTCTGATTGATAATAGGAAAAGGAGTGCTTGCTATCCAGTTTCCTGCTACTCCCGAAGGATTTTGTAAATTATCATCTGTTTGACTGTCTGCCTCTAATGCTAAAAATACCATTGTATTATCTCCGTTTGGCCCGTGTAATTGATAGGCTTCTTTTATTTTAGGAGCATAATTCCAACAGGTAGTGCACCATGTAGCAAACATGTCCAACACCACTATTTTCCCTTGATTTAAGTAGGAATACAAATTGTGGCTATTCCCGTTTAAATCAGTAAGGGTAAAATCAGGAGCTATGGTGCCATTTTCTAACTGTGCTTGTGCGCTTGGGGTCGAAATTCCTAAACCCAACATTGTAAGTAGTGCTAAGTAAAAATCTTTTTCATAGTTTAATTTATATGATTTTATTTAAAAAAATTAAAAAATTATCCATGCAAAGATATAAATTAATTTTTTATTTGCAATATCTACATTAAATAAATCGTATCAATTTGCGATAAATTTCACTCATGTCTGACCTAATTATTTCATAAAGCCAAAAGGCAACTGTATAGCACTTTTGCATCATTTAATACCAAAACGGAATCATCATTGCGTATTAAAAAAGTACAAACCCTCTTCATGTACATAGTTTTTGTATAAGAAAAGTTTAAAAATCTTTTTTCGCCGTATAGCAGCTTTTGGGCGTTAGAAATTTTTGAAGCCTTGGAAAAAATTTAGCCCCAAAGCTGCGGTTTTGCCCGAATAGGGCAAAAATACCTTGAAAAAAGTGTCGTTTCTTTTGCTTCGTTTTCTTTGGACAAGCAAAGAAAATGAAGAAACCCAAAGCATACTTCTGTACCCAAACTTGCAGGGCAGATACCTAAAGCTATACGCAACCTTCATACGGTTTTGGTATAAATTGGCTTATAATTAAGTAATTGGATAAAATAAAACCAGCATAAATTATTTGCCGAGCGTTGAGCGAAGTCGAAACGCGGCTATACTCAATGCACAAGTTTCAAAGTATATTATTCAAGAGAATACTTGATTACTTTTGGGTAGGTACTTAAGTGTAAGTGTCCATTACTTTTTACCTAATATTCGCAGAGTTTTTATAAATAAAAAAGGAAAGCATGTGCTAAAAAAACATGCTTTCCTTTTTAGATAGTTTACAACTTAGTGAAGTATAAACCGCTCGGTTTTAAGTACATTGTTGCCATCAGCGATTTGGATAAAATACACGCCGGGCAGGAGCGAATGTAGGTTTATATGGAAAGAAGATACATCATAAGCAGGATTAAAACTTTCTTTTCCCGAAAGTATTTGCTGCCCTGTTACATTGAAAATTTGATAATTAATAGCAGCGATATTTTCTGAAATTAAGTTGCAATAAAGCATTTTGTCAGTTAAGTGTAAATTTATATTGCTTTCATCAAATCGTGTAAGTAATACAATTTCATTATAATATCCTTGCTTTCCTTCCATGTCAATGTATTTTAAACGATAATAAGTATCTCCCGTATTAAAATTTGTATCCAAAAAGTCCAAATCAATTGCTGCGGAGTTTAAGTATAAAGGAACATCTACTTCCGCAATATTACTAAAGTCAATGCCATTTAAGGATTTTTCGATAATAAAAGTTGGAATAGGAGGGTCAGAAAGATTGTTGTAAATCCACTCTAATTGATTTCCTTCCGTTATAATTTTACCGCTGAAACTAATTAGCGTTGTGGGCAACTTATAACAAGCCACAATTTCCTGAATGGCAGGCTCGGCAGCTTCACAACCTTTTTCGTCGGCGGCAAACACCGAATATGTAGAACCATCAGGGAAAGTATTGATTAAAAATTGCTGGTCGGCGTGAATCGTATTATCCGAAGTGTAGTCGCCCGTAACAATGTAATATGCGTTAGGGTTGAAACTTGGATAACCGCCCGAAATAAGCGCGTAAGCCTCAAACTGACCGTCATCGCCTAAACATTCAATATCATCAATAATGGTAATGGGTTTAAGGAAAACAACAGGTGTTCCTGCCGAAATTACGGTACAGGCATCGTTCAAATCAATGCTTCCATTGCCAGTATCATCGCCTACTGCTGTAGAAATGTAGTACATCACATTGTACGAAGGCACATCTTCTATACTAAATTCGCCAGTAGTATTTTGGGCATACACCGTTCCCAATGTTTCACCCGAACCGTTGTGAATTATATATACAAAACTCAAGCCTTCCTCAAGTGTTGGGGCTTCTGTCCAAGCCGCTTGCGCCAAATCTCCGGCACAAATAAACTGGGTGCTGCTTTCCATTGTTCCTGCATTGTACATACAGGTAGGGCAGAAAGGCGTTTCAAAACTATAAGTGCCGCTACAAGTAGTATAATCATCATACAAACTGAAGTTTAAAGCTGTCTCACTGCTGCTCAGAACTACCGTTGTTGTAGGATTTTCGGCATTTAGCACCACTTCAATGCCATTGCCGCTAACAGTAATATTGCCCGGCGTTTCGGTTGCCAATCCGCTAAGGCTAATTTGTGCATTAAATGTGCCACTACCGTCTGGAATACAGTCGCCGGCAGTAATAGTTATTTCGGGCTGGGCATACACCGTAAAATCCAAAATTTTATTGTCCACGCACACATATTCGCCTAAAATAACATGCGAAACGGTTGCATTATTCACATAATTGGTGAGCGGAAGCTGACTGATGTCAAAATTGTAATTTTCTGAGGGATATTCTTCATCATTGTAATAAACTACAAGTGTTCCGCCCGGCTGAGTAGTTTCTGCACTTAGTATTCCATCGGCACAAAATTCGTTCTGGTTGATGGTAAAAGTAGCATCCGGCGTAGCAAAAACACGTATCATTTGGGTAAATGAAGCAGTACAGTCGCCTTCGCCAACGGTATAAGTTACATCGTATTCGCCTACTTCTAATTCCAAAATAATAAATTGTCCTGTAACAGGGTTAATGTTAATTGTATTGGAAGACCAAGTACCGCCGGGTGTTACGGCTGCAAAAGAAGGCTGTGCATTGCTGCCAAAGCAGAAATTTCCATCGGGAAAATAAGGGTCGGGAGCTTGCTGAATCGTAATGCTTTTTACCAAAGTGTCGCTCACATTACAAGCATCAGGATTGGTAGCAATGAGCATAATATTATACACGCCGCTCGTATCATAGCTAAAAGTCGGATTTTCTTCTTCAGAAGTTTCGCCATTGCCGCTGTCCCATAAGTAAGATACTGCATCGAGGCTGTTGTTGGTAAGCGTAATGCTAAAAGGCGCGCAACCATAGTCGGGAATAGCAAAATCTGCTACAACGGTATTGGCATCAAAAGCGAATTTTATAGAACCCATATTACAGTTTGAACTGCCATTGGTTTGCGACCAAACGCCCGGCGTAGTAGGAAAATCATTGCCGCCACACGCAGCGCAAACTGCTTGGTAAATTACGCCACGCTTGTCAAAACGACTGGTGCCACCGTCCACGTGTTCGTAGGCAACGGGGTCGCCGAAGAAAGTGGCATAATTAAGTGCGGCAGCTTCAGCTTCCAATACCAAAAAGTAAAAATCTTGCCCATCGGTAATGTTTTGGTAGGCATCGTTGGTTACAGACAATCCATTGGTAGAGTTGCTACTCAAAAATCCGCCCCAGCCCGATACATAAATTCGATTACATTCGTCCACTAAAAAAGCCGTAGGGGAAATATTAATCGTATTGTTTGTTCCAAATCTTGTGGACCAAATACTGCTGCTAAGGTCGGTATTGAATTTATGAATAAACTGTCCGCCATTACCGCTATATACATTTTCACTAATGGGATAATTTCCTTGTGTTTGCCCTAAGAAATAAATATTTTCATCACTATCAATATCTGCAAAATAAGCCGCATCATAGCCGGAAGTACCCAGAAAAGTTGCTGTATTCACGCTGCTTAAATCATTGGAAAAGATTGCCGCAAAGCCGTCCGCAGAACCACCGTTGTAGGTGCCTTTATAAGCATTGCCGGTGGTGGGAAAATTGTTGCTGGTTGTGGCACCGCTTACTACTAAGTTGCCACCAGACAAAACTTTTATACTATATGCACCTTCGGCACTACTGCCACCTATATACGTTGCTGCAATAGTTTGAGACAGATCTGCACTAAATTTTGCAACTACGCCATCTTGATTTCCGCCATAGATACTTTGATAACTTCCGGTACTCGTAGGTAAATTAGCCGAATTACTACAAGAAGCAATATACACATTGTCGTCGCCATCTAACATAATTTCGCCCCGCGCAATGTCGCCATAATTAAAATCCAAACTATTGGAAACATTTAAACCATCATTGCCGCTACCGCCAAAATAAGTGCTGCCTACTAAAGTAGAGCCATCTTCGCTAAGGCGACTAAGCACAATGTCGGAGCCGTTAGAATAATTTATGTTGTTTACGCTTAAAGAATTTCCGCCATTAAAAGTATTATCGGCAGAGTTGGAAGTCATCGGGAAATTCATGGATGAAGTTGTACCCAAAATCAACAAATCGCCTTCACTATTTACAATCATTGAATGGGGAAATTCGCTGGAAGCACCGCCCAAATAAGTGCCATACAAAAGTTGTGTGCCATCGGGCGAGTATTTGGTGATGGCAATGTCCGTAGAAGTGCCGCCAAAAGTAGTTTGGAAAGCTCCGGTAGTAGTAGGAAATCCATTTTGCCCGAAAGGATTGAAGCCGATACCTCCACCATAAAAGTTTCCGGCTTGGTCGTAAGTAGCCGTAGAACCCCAGTTGTCGGCATTTGCGCCGGTAAGTGTAGCAAAAATGATGTCGGGGTCTATTACCAAATCATAATTGACATTGTAGCCTTCGGGAAAAGCGAAAGTAACGACATTGTTTTCATTCAACACATAATTACAAGCTACTTGTACTACGGCACCGTTGATAAACTGGTAAGCAAAAGGCATACTAAATTGCAAAGTTTCAAATGCCAAAGGAATTTCGAGGGCATTGTTTTTTAGATAAATATTTTCTACGCCTTCAAGCGAAAACGCAATATCATTTGGATTGCTGTTGGCTGCCAGCAAAATATCGAATTTCATCGCTTCGGCAGTGCTGTAATATTTTAAGTCAATGCCGTTGTACAGTTGGTATTGTGTCACCATTTGGTACAAACCCACTTTACTCGCCCAGCGTGTAGGGTCATTTCCCAGAAAATAGTTGTAATAGCTTTCATTTTTGAAAAAAGCTGTGCTAATACTTTGTTGTGTGTTCAAAAATTGCAAGCGAAAATTGTGGTGATGAATCGGCAAATTTTGTGCATCTGCTGTTCCATGATGCGCTTCGTGGGCAGCCTCAAGGTCTTCGGCTTTTACCACTTCAAAAAACATGCCATCGGCAAGAATATCCACTTGTGCATGGTTTAGTTTTGCACGGTATTGAATTTCATTGTCCCACTGTCCGTTATTTTCGATATAAAGTAGTTGGTTGTTTTGGGCATTTACAACGAATAACGAATTTAAAAGCACCAATAAGAGGGTAAAGTTTATTTTCATTTGTAAATGAATTTTTTATTATATAGAATATTTTTTAAAATTAGTATAAAAAACTGAAATCACCAATCATAGCCGAGTTTAAAAAACCAATTAAACTGCTCATTTTGTCGTGTTAATACATCTTTTTGGTAAAACAATGGCACTTCAAAAGCAATATGCAGGGGTTTTGCTTTCTCAAAAACACCCCAACGATTTATAGAAAAACGCAATCCTGCGCCTCCGTCGTAAAGATAATTATTTTTAATGCTATCAAAAAACTGATTGTTGGTAGAAAATAGGCTTCCAATGTCGGCAAATACATAAGGGCTAAATGCAAGACTACCAAAGTGCAAGGCTTGGCGCAGACTTTTGAGTTCTATTTCCACATTGGCAGCAGCACCACTTAGTCCGGCATAATTTCCGTTAAAAAACAGCGAATTGTAGGCGCGGAGGTTTAAGCCGCCACTGTGTTGTAAATGTCCGATGTTGCTATCAAAGTGTGTCCAGTCAGCGGGAAAAATACCTGCGGAACGGTAAAATTTGTTCTCTATCCAAGTTTCAGGATTTGCTCCTCCCACAAACAAAGCAGATTCGATAGGAATATTATTGCCCGTTCCCACTTGCGCAAATAAGCGCGTGTGCGTAATAAAAGCACCCAATTCCGGCGAAGCAGTATGTGTAATATTGGCATAAGAAAAGTCGTAATCGCTAAAAAGAATCGGACTGCTTATTTCCATTTGCACTTGTGCGTGTGGCGTGTAATTAATCCGCCACAAAAGTTGTAAGGTGTTGTTATATACTTCGGTCAGATAAGGCAAATTGGCTTGGTGCGCATATTTTCTAAAATTGTATTGCAATTGCAAGGAATTAACGGTTATGCGCATTTCTTGGTAGGCATTTTTGCGATAAATACTCACATTATGCCGACTAACGCCTTCCAAAAATCTGCTTTTTATGCGTATTCCCAAGTCGGGCGATAGCTTTTTGAGCGGCGTTTCGTAGGAGAAATTATACCAAAAATTTCGTTCTACAATGTTTCCATTATTTAGCAAGCCGGAATTGTACCACGCACTAAGCGAAAAAATATGTTTGGTGCGCAAATAATCGCCGTTTAGGTTAATACCAAACTGTAAGCCGTCGGTTTGGTTGTACCAAATGTCGGGTCGCCAGCGTATTTCATAATGAAAACGGTCGGGAATTTGATACATCAGATGGTCGAAATGAAAACTTTTTCGCCGGCGCAAATGGTTGTTCAGTCCATTTACATCTGCCAAAACTCCTTCGGGGTCAATCATTACATCATAAGGTTTAAAAGGAAGTTTTACCGTTGTGGCATAGCGGCGGTTTTTCTCGTTCCAGCCCCACCATTGCGGCAAAATATTTGTCGAAGAATCTAAAGGAATGTTGTGACTTGTAGGAATAAAATAATGAAGTGTGTCATTTTTTTTGTTGGTAACATACACATGTAAGGGCAATTCCATATCGCCTACACGCTCGAAGCGAAGCAAATAATTTTTGTTTTTTTTGCGTTTCGGGCGCAATACTTTGTAGTCCAAACTAATGTCGTTGCGCAACCATTGGTCGAAAAACCAGCTTAAATCAGTTTGAGTATAATCTTCAAACGATTTCTGCATATCTTCGGTGTAGGGATGGCAAAACTTCCATTGATTGAAATAGTGATGTAGCGCACCAAAAAACAGCGAGTCGCCCAACATATATTGCAGCGAATACAGCATAGAAGCCGTTTTTTCGTAAATGCTCCAATAGCCCTTGCCATAGACATCTTTTTCGTTAAAATGGTCGGAATGTTGGTCAATTATTGGGTTTACGTCGTGTAAAACCTCTGTTACATAACCAAAAACTTCTTGTTCGCGCGCTTTTTCTTGTCGTAAAAAACTACGCTGGTAGCCGTTGAGATTGCGAGGATTTTGTTTAAGGTAAATGCCATCAATTTTTTCCAAGCCCAGCGCGGTAATGTATTGGGTAAATCCTTCGTCTAAAAAAGGTCGATACGTTTCGTTGTTGCCTACCATGCCATAAAACCACATATGCCCAATTTCGTGTACCAACAAAGAGCGATAATCTGCATCAATGCCGTCATCTAAAGTTATCATCGGATATTCCATACCATCGCGGGCATCGGCGACCACAATTTTTGGGTAAGCGTATTTGCCAATACTTTCCGAAAACACTTCAATGGTTTTGGCGGCGTATTCGGCGGCATTTTGCCAAGCTGGAGCATTAGGCTCAAGTACCATTGCAACGGCTTCTACACCATTTTTTTCTAGAACACTGCGCCGAAAAAGTGGACTGCAAACAAAAGCAAAATCGTGTACATTTTCAGCATGATAAATCCATGTTTTGTGTTCGGTAGTATTCATTTTTAGAATGGTAGAAGGGTAGGAGCCGAGGCGTTTGTGGGCAAAATTTTTAATATCAATGGCAGCTTTTAAATCATCGGGCAGTACAATATTTTCGTTTTGCAACTTTCCGGTAGCCTCGTTTATATAATCATTAGGAAGTGTTAGTTCCACATCGAAAGTGCCAAAGTCGCCGTTAAATTCTTGCCCCAAATGTTGGTCAATGTTCCAGCCAAATTTGCGGTCGTACAAAGCGATGCGCGGATACCACAACACACCTTTGAATACTTTTTGCCCAAATTCTTCAAAATAGTGCATGCGTCTTCCGGTAGTGCTGTTGCTAAAATAAGTGCTGAACGCTATGTCGAAACGAACGCTGTTGTTTGGAAGCAAGGGAAACGGTAGTTTTACTTTCAAAATGGTATTGTCCAGCGACAATTCGCAGGGAAATTCGTTGCCCTTATCGTCAGCCAGAATTAAACCGTGTATTTCTGTACCTAAGCCTTCTGCTTCGTACTCTACCAAAGCAGGTTTGTTGCCAATGGCTTTTTGCGCCAACATATAATACGAGTCGGGCGTGTAGGCGTTTTGGTAAAGATGAAAATATACTTCGTATAAAGTGTCTGGCGAGTTGTTCCAGTAAGTCAAATTTTCACTGCCGGAAATAATATTTTTTTCACCGTCAAGTTTTGCCTCAATAAAATAATGCACGTCTTGTTGCCAATAGTTTTGGGTAGGCGGTCTGTTTTTCCAGTAATACGGACTATTTTCTGCCCGATAAGTGTCCGGCGGACTAAGTGCATTATAAGGAAAAGAAATTTGCCCCGAAGAACTGAGTGAACAAACAAGGGAAACTAAAATTGCGGAGAGAATAGCTAAGTGTAAGCGCATAATTACAAGGGACTTGAAAGGGTGATTGTTTATGGCAAAGCAAAGATTTAAACGCAAAATAGCATCATTTGCCTTGTATTCAAAACAAATGATGCTATTGAAAAGAATAAATCCTTATTCAGGGAAATATACCATCGGATAATCGGTAACATTCAGCAGCGGAATGCCCGCATTGTAATGTGCATTGATGGCTTTGATGTATTCGTTGGCAAAAAATGCCGAGCCTCTTTGCGTAAGGTGAATACCATCTAAACTAAAAGTATTGCCTTGCACAAATCGTGCATCGTAGCGAACATTGTCCACCAAAATTCCTTCAATTACACTTTTAAAAAAGGCATCTAAATCCACAAAAGCGAAATTATTGAGGTTGGCGGCTTGTGCTAATTTTGCATTGTATTGGCTAATAGCATTGCGAATATTAGCAACTTCATCAGCATCTAATACATACGCATCAGGTTTGGGCAATAGTGCCGTTTCGGGCGTAAGCAAGCCGTCGCCCAAAGCAGAAAGCAAAATAAGTTCTCCTTCTTTAATATGGCGAATACCCAAAGGATTGCTCGCGCTTACAGGCACTTCAATTACGAGTGCATTGGTTCCTTCGTGGAATTGTGGGTAAATTCCCGCCGCTTTAAGGGCATTAATGTTGTATAAGAATACAGAATCTATTGCCATTTGTGTAGAAACATCGGCATAAACGGAATCCGATAAATAAGCTAAGGAATCTGTCCAAAGCGGTTGCATAATAGTAGCATCTGCCAAAGCCATGGCAATGGAGTCAGAGTAGCCAAAACCAACAAATTGGGCGACCATTAATTGATAAACATTGTCGTAAACACCCGCCTCAACCGTTTCACGCACGCCTGCCTCTACTGCCATATGTACGCTCGGTTCAATATTAGCTTTGTAGGTGTCATTGGCTAATTGTGCTTGTTCGGCGGTCAGCTCTGCGGCATTCCACGGCACTGTAGTAAAATAAGGAATTTGCGTAATGTCGGGAATATTGCCAATTACGCCACTAACAGTGGGATTAGCCGCTTGCATATTGGCAATAATGCCATCAATGGAAGCATCGAATATTTCAGACGGAGTAATTGCGTTGCCCGGCGTGTCGGCACCGCCATCTAAAGCGTAGCCCAATACATCGTTTCCGCCAATCCAAAGACTAAAAAATGTTGGAGTTTGCGCCGTAGCTTCATTTATAATACTCACATTGCCCGGATTGGCACAAAAACGCGTATAAAAAGGATTTCCACCATTGGCTGCGCCAAATTCGGGAGCTAATAAATGGAAAGAACGTGCACCGGGAACGCCTAAGTTTTGAAAAGGACCTTCGGCAGCCACGCTGTTAAATACATTGAGGTCACCTTCGGTAAATGAAGGAAGCAAGCCCGAACTCTCGCTGTAAGAAAGCACCGCTTTGCCATAGCTTGGATTACTTCCAACACCATTGCCCGCAGGAACTAAGGGTTGTTTAAAATCGCCTGCTCCGGCAGTAGCCAATTGTTGCGCAATAAGGGCAGGGTAAGAATTTTTTTGTGCATCTAAATACAGCGCACCATCGGCGTAGCCCGCAGCATAAGAGTCGCCCAAGGCTACATATTTGCTCAAATCCAAATTTCCGGCAGAAGGTTTAGGTACTTCTATTTCGGGCGTACAGGCTTGTACGAGCATTGCCAAAAATAAAGGAATGAAATATAATTTATTGCGATTCATATTATTATAGAAAAATTTTTATAGTGATTAAAAATTATAACTCAAAGAAAATCCGGGAATAATGGCACTAAAACGATACGTTCCTTCCAAAGCATCTTGTGTGCCCTTGGCTGCGTCATAAGTTCCGGCATTAATTAAATCTTGGTGAGTTTGTTCGGTTTTTTCACCAATAATATACAGTAAAGACATATCTAAGTTCATTTTTTGGCTGAAACGATAACCAAAACCACCTGTAAAGCTATAACGATTGGCACTGGGTGTTTCGGGTGTAATGTAGCCAGGACCTGCCGGAGCCGGGTCGTAGTAAAAACCGGCGCGTACGGCAAAATCTTCGTTGGGTTTGTATTCTACGCCAAATTTTGGAATCCACTTGTCTTCGTACATACGCGGCGAGTGAATATCGTTTAGTACGGCAGTATTGGTGGTAAAGTCAATGTCCAAGTATTCATAATCGCTCCACTTGGTGAGAATAGCTTCTACGGCAAACATCCAGTGCATATTGGCTTGGTAGCTAAGTCCGAGCGCGAGATTGGCAGGAAGCGGCAAACTGGCAGAAAAAGTGTTGTTTTGCGGGAAATTGTCGTACAAATAGCTGGGTACATCAAAAAGTGCATCGCCATTTTTTACTTCTATCGTTAAGCCGGAGCGATAATTTACGCCCAAAGACAATTTTTCGTTGGGTTCAAAATAAAGTCCTACATTAAAACCCAAAGCGGGTTCGGCTTTTCCATCTAATTCTGCGAAAAGTTGGGTTGTGGTAGTTTCAATGGGAATGTTTTTTTGTAAATTTACTTTGCCGATGGCATAAACAAATCCTGCACCAATACCCAAAGAATTTGTAATTTTGTAACTGACAGTCGGTTGAAAAAAGATAGACTGTAATTCTATAGACTGCAAAATGTATTGTCCGCGCCAGCCATCTTCCCATTTTGCCGAGCTGCCAAAAGGCGTATAGATGCCCAAGCCAAATTGCCATTTGCAATTATCGCATTTTCCCGAAGGCTTGAAGTTGGCAAAAACATGGAAAGGGGTAGAGACAGGATTGTCGGTTGTAGCGGTATAAGTGTTGGCAAAATAATCGGTAGCTGCATAGTTTACTGTTCCGAAAATAGGGTTGGTACCCAGCATAACAGAGCTGTTGCGCATGAAAGATAAGCCGCCCGGATTCCAAAAAATAGAAGAAGCATCTGGACGCAAGCCTACACCATTGTTTCCCAAGGATGTTTGTCTGTTTCCTTGTAGCACTACTTGGTATCCGCCAGCCCAAATAATACTTGAAAAACAAAAAAATAAGACGAACGAAAGAAAAATTTTTTGCATAAGTTGATTCAATTTTTTATTTGAAAAAATATTGTTCTTGTTAAAATTATTGGCACTATTTGTGTTTAAAAAATGCTTGTTTTAGTTTGTAAAATACATGTTTGTTTTGTAATAAGGTAAATTCAGTGCAATTTAGTATTAATTATTTATTATTAAAAAGTTAAACGAATTATTGGGCTAAAACATAATTATTTTTATGTAATAAATTTTGTTTGATTAAAATTATTGCTTGATAAAAACGGTATAATCTATTAAACTTATTGAAAATATAAGCTACTTCTTCTATTCGAGCGCGTATGAATCGTCTGTTGAATTATAAAACATTTTTGCTTTTTTGCATAGGTGCAATTTTGTATGTTGTGGGTATATTGTGTTGGAAAAACCACTATTCCCTGCAAACGGCTGCGCTGAAAACAGAAGAAAAATTACAGAAGGTAAAGCGCGATTTTTATACTTTGATGGAAAATAAGCCCTTGATTGGTGAAATCTGTGAAGGGAAATTTACGACCGAAAACATTACTTATTTACAAAGCCAGACTTATACCATTCTGGTTTTTGATGGCAGCGATTTGGTGTATTGGTCGGACAATAAGGTGGTGCCGGATAAGGATGATTGGGCAAATTTGCGCGATTTGCAGGGTTTTGTACACTTGCACAATGGTTATTATTATTACACGAAGGCGCGCTATACGCAAAATGAGAAGGAGTATGCGCTTTTGGGTTTGTATTTGCTGAAAAATGAGTACGGTTTTGAGAATAAATACATCGAAAATACTGTAAACCCTGATTTGGGCATTACGCATTTTTTTGCTTTTGGCTTGTCGCCACTCCAAGAATCTTCGCGCGCCAGCATTAAAATTTTGTCTGATGCCAGCAAATCTTCGCTGTATATTTTCAAAGACCCCTTGCAGGCAGGTGTAGGAGAAGTGGATTTTTTTTGGCTGCTTGCTTTTGTGGCAGTGTTGTTGGTGTTGTTTGCTTGCTATCGTTTTTGTATTTGGCTCAATCAATATTTTCCTGCTGTTGTAGGTTTGCTTTTGTGGGCTATTATTTTATTGATTTTGTTTGTGGGCTTGTACAAGTTTCAGTTTCCCATCGACTTTAATGCGATGGAGTTGTTTATGCCGCAGCTTTTTAGCAATACGTATTTTCAGTCGGTAGGTTATTTGTTGGTATTTGTAGTGCTTTACTTTTTGTGGGTGTTGTACTTTTATTTTCGGTGCAATCTTACGGTTAATATTACAAATTCGTATAGTCAAAAGTTGTTTTTGGTGATGACAGCTATTTTGCTTGGCTGGTTGGGAATTATATACATTGGCGTACTAAAAAACCTTTTTTATGATTCTAACTTTAGCATTTCGGTTCAGAAGTATTTAGAAAAAGATGTTTACGCACTTGCGTGTACCATTATTGTCGCGTGCAGTAGCATTATCTATTTTTTGCTGATGGATAAACTCGCCAGATGGCTCGCCAAATGGCAAATTCCATTTAGAGAGGCATTGTTGTTATTGTTGCTTGGTTTGTTGCCTGCCTGTATCGTTTTGGTGTTTAAATCTTGGATTTTTCCGGCATTTTTACTTTTGTTGGTTAATGTTGTAAATTATATTTGGCATACCCAAAAAAGCTTGCAAAAACCACACTGGTATGCACTACAAGACAATTTGCACATTATCGGTTATATTTTGGGAATAGGCATATTGCTTATTTATTTTGAGTATTATCGGGAACAAAATTATCAGATAGAATATGCGCAGTCTATTTTCAATCAAGAAGACAAAGCCGCCGAATACAATTTCGACCAAGTGGCGGGAAATATTATTGCCGATGAGGTAGTGAAACAATATTTTGAAGTGCCGTTTTTACCCGAAAACGAACTCAAAGAGCGTATTCGCAAAAAATATTTTACCAATTTTGTGTCGGAATACACTATTTCTACTTATGCGTTTAATGCAGCAGGAAAACGCTTATCGGGCGAAGATACACCGGACTATAATGAATATCAGCAAAAAATAAACGAGGCTATTGCCAACAGGCAGGCGCAGCAAAAAGAAGCCGTATCGAATTATCTTTTTCCTATAGAAACAAACTTTGGGAGTTATAATTATGTAGGGAAATTGCCCATTTTTATTGAACAACGCATAGCGGGTTATTTATTTATAGAATTGGAGCGAAATGGGGTTTTGCTCAAAAAAGTGTACCCCGAACTCACCATTTCCGACCGATTTAGAAATCGCCCTGAGTTTGAAAACTACGACTATGCCATTTACAAAAAAGGGGTGCAGCAGTTTTCTACTTCGCAGCGTTACAGCTATCCGCAAAAATTTCCTGCGGAATTTATCAACAACAAAGAAATAAACTATATAAACCAGCGACAGTGCCAACATTTGGTGTACAAACCCAATAATAATACTAGCATTGTGTTAACCAAAAGTGGAAACTACACCTTAAAAGTAATTTCCCAACTCGGTTTTCTGTTTCTCTTGGGCTTGCTCATTTTTCAGGCTTTGAGTTTGTTTTTTAGTATAAAAAAACAGTGTGCAAAGGACGGTTGCTCGTGGCATATTCTTTCCCACCAATCTTTGCGCAACAAAATAAATTTCTTTGTAACTTTTATCATCTTGATTTCGGCGGGCAGCATTGCGTGGATTAGCATCAATTATTTTGTAAATTCTTTCACCCACGAGCATATTCAGCAACTCAAAACGCGCCAGCAAAGTGTGGTGAATAATTTTTTGCTGGAAACCAGCCAACAAACCGACCGTTTGCCTACCGAAAATATGCAAAATTTTATCAATGCGCTTTCGAGTGTGTATGAAAGCGATATAAATCTGTACGACCAGCACGGAAAATTGCTTGTCAGCTCGCAGCCGTATATTTTTCAGTCGTTTTTGATGAGTCGCTACATCAATCCCAAAGCCTTGAACGCCCTGAATTATCTAAAAGGACAAAGTATTATTGAAAATGAAAGTATCGGAAAATTTGATTTTCTTTCGGCATACAAATTTTTTGGACCTTCGGATAAGCAGGCATCGTACATTATTAATATTCCCGACTTTAATCGCTCCAAATCGGTGAAACGCAATATTTCCGACTTTTTGACAAGTTTGCTCAATCTGTACATTTTGCTGTTTATTGCTGTCTTGCTGATAACGTATTTACTGTCGGAGTCCATTACACGACCTATTGCACTGATTGGTGAAAAAATGCGCAAATTAGATTTGTCGAAAACGAATGAACGACTGCATTGGCCCAACGATGACGAGATAGGACATTTGGTGAAACAATACAATGCAACCGTAGCGGAATTGGAACTGAGTGTACAGCGATTGGCTTCGTCCGAGCGGCAATATGCGTGGCAAAGTATGGCAAAACAAGTAGCGCACGAGATAAAAAATCCGCTTACGCCTATGAAGTTGAGTATTCAGCATTTGCAGCGCGTTATTCGCGAAAATCGCCCGAACAGCAATGAGCAGGTGCTGAGTGTTACGCAATCGCTGATTGAACAAATTGATCATTTGGCGTACATAGCATCGGAATTTTCCAATTTTGCCAAGATGCCGCAAACGCACGAAGAATTGCTCGACTTAGGAGCCGTGGCAGGTGCAGTGGCAGATTTGTACAAAAGTACCGAAACGGTGCATATTCAGAAAAATATTACCGCACATCCGCTAAGGGTTTGGGGCGATAAAAATCAACTCAATCGGGTGTTTCACAATTTGGTGAAAAACGCTATTCAGGCTATTGCCGATGAAAAAGAGGGCGTGATTGTTGTAAATGTTTATCAGGAAGGTGTGAATGCCGTAGTGAGCGTGTTGGACAATGGTTCGGGCATTCCCTTAGAAAAGCAGGATAAGGTGTTTATTCCCAATTTTACCACCAAAAGTTCGGGAATGGGCTTGGGTTTGGCAATCAGTAAAAATATTATTGAGCAGTGTAAGGGCGATATTTTCTTTGAAGATAATCCTGCGGGCGGAACGATTTTTTATGTAAAAATTCCTTTGGCGTGATGGAAATAGCAAATTTGTGTATGCTGCCTAATATTTAAGTCTTTGAATTAATTTTGGCCCAAGATTGTTCGTATTTTGAATTTTTAAAAACATAGGCGAACTGGGAAGATTATTTGTATTGATAATTATAGGACTTGACTGATTTGATAAATTTTGGTATTGCGAGCCATTGGTATAGATTATTTGTATTGTATAATTGGTAAAGTCTCCACATATACGAAACTTATTTGGATTTCTTTCGGGGAGTAGGTCTATACAAGTTGCAGAAACAACTATATCGGTAGGTAAACTATTTAGGCAGTCGCCAACGGCAATTTGTGCAGCTTCGGCAGCATTGTGTACAGCTCCCCAGTCATTGTCGTTATAGGCTTCTCCTGCAAAAAATAGCTTGTTGTTCACGGCTTGTTTCAACTGATAGGGAATAGTCCAGTTTTCTACGTCTGCCAAATAAGCCGATTCAATAAATGGTTCGGTACTCCAGTTTTGTACGGTGTGAGAAATATAGTGTATGCTGGCTGCACCAGCAAAGATTTGGTCTAATTCTGCCAAAATATAATCTTTAAGCGCATTTCCAGTCAATGCTTGGTACGCTGCTGCCTGCTGTCCTACGGCAAACAATCCTAAAATTTTAGAAGATGTATTTTGTCCGTAAGCTGCGTCATAATAATAAAGTTGTCCTTGTGAGGTTTCGCTATTGGGAAAACTTAAAAAAGTAGGATAAAATTTATAGCTAAACTTTAAAAATACTTTAATTCCTCCCCAAACATTGGCATTTTGAATAGCATTTTGTTTTGATGTAGGCAACGAAGTAGAAAAATTGATAACACCATTTTTTAATATTTTTAAAGGCACCGTTATAATAACTTTCTCGGCTTCATAAGTTGCTCCGTTTTGGTCGGTAAGTATTATTATATCATTTTGGTAGTCTATAGATACTATCTGTTTGTTGTAGGTAATATTTTGGCTAATTGGTGGCAAAATATAAGTCTGATAAAAATGTAGCCAAGAAGAATTGATAAATTTTCGGTCTTCAAATGTACCAAAATCATTGGCAATAGTGTCTATGTATAAAATGTTATTTTCGTAATAGCCGGATGTATCTTGAGGATTATATCCCAGTGTTACTGTGTTTATTGAAACATTGCTGTCGTTAACTATATTGCTAAGAATTGAAACGGGACCATGAAGCCACTCGGCACCCAAAGGTATAGGAAAATTAGCAAAAGAGGTGTTAATTTTCATTCGACCGCCGTAGGTTGAGCTGGCTTCTAATACCTGAAAATTTGCTCCTTGTTGCCCTAACAAATATGCCGCGGTCATTCCTGCTGCGCCAGCACCTATTATAAAAATAGGTTTTGAACAAGTGCCAACGGAAGATGTATTATTATTAGAAAAAGAAAGTATGGGCTGAAATGGAATGGATATACCCAAAATACCCATAATTTTAATGAAATCTTTTCTTTTCATAGCAATTTTTGGTTTTTAATTATTCGTGATAGCCTTTTTCTACTTGTCGTTTTGAAATCCACCAATAATTTCCGCAAGGGTCGATAATTCCCGATTGTTTGTCTTCGTAAGGCATATCGGTTGGTGCAAATTCAATAGCTGCTCCATGCGCAAGGGCTCTTTTGTGAATGGCTTCAACATCATTTACGAAAAGGTATAAAGCTGTTTTCATTCTTTTGAATTGTTCTCGGGCTTGGCTAATCATAAAACATGTGTCGCCTATTTGTAAAATGCAATTGGCAATATCTCTGTTTGCCGGATTTATAGAACGATTAATTTCTTTTGCAAGATAAGCATTCTTCAAAAAATCAATCAACAGTTAGGGATTTTGAAGCTGAACTTTTCGGTTTATAATTACCCGAACAATAAATTTACCCGTTTTCCAAGCCCAAACTCAAAAATTCTGTACAAAGTCGAAAGTTGAATGTCGCATTTTCCGTTTTCAAGTCTTGAAATATAACTTTTCTTTGTTCCCACTTTTTCGGCGAGTTGTTCTTGTGTCATATTTGCTTCTTTTCGGGCTTCTTTCAGCATTTCGCTTATCACGTAATATTGCGCTTTTTCCTCAAATTTATCACGTTTTTCGGTTCCGATTTTTCCGTATTTAATGTCTAACAACTCATCAAAGTTCTTAGCATTTTTAATATTTTTTTTATCCATAGTTATCAATTTGCAAATTATAATTTAGGATTTGAATTGGAACGCAAGTTTTGACCCGCTTAATGCTAAAGGCGAGTATATGCGTAGTGCGGGGTTTTAAAGCCGAAACTTTCAGTTTGGCATGGACTTTAGCAATTATGAGTGGCGAACGTAGTTGAATACGCAGTAATTGCATTTATACCTTGTTGTACTTGGTTTTATCTTTTATTTTCCAGATTGCGGATCCTACAAAAATAATTCCTGATAAGATCGCTGCCATTCCATTTTTTCTCCGTAAAGAATTTCGTTTTTCAAAATCAAAATAACTAACTCCTCTGGATGTAATTCCGATGATTTCTTGATTTTTATCTGGATATGACCTGTTTAGTTGTAAAACTATTGAGTCACCTAGACTAACATTCTTTTGAAAATTTATAAAATCGAATGATCTACTTGTTATATCAGGAATTCTGAAGTTTCGCCTATCATTTGTTAACCCAACATTATACCTCACTCCATATCGTAACTTTTCTTTGTCAAGATATTTAAGGCTTCCAGATATAGCAGTTATTTCTGAGTAATACTCCTTTGAATTATACCGTTTGAGTCCCATTTTTAAGAGACCTATTCCAGCCAACAACAGAGCTAAGGAGAAGAGGTATTTTTCCATGTAACTAAGTGTAATTATTTATATATAATAAAAATACTAAAACGGTATGAAAGTTGCGAATCGGTTTAGTATGATTAAGTGTAGGTATCTGCCTTGCAACTTTGGGTGGAAAACGACACTTTGGGTTTCTTCATTTTCTTTGCTTGTCCAAAGAAAACGAAGCAAAAGAAAGGACGCTTTTTTCAAGGTATTTTTGCCCTGTTGGGGCAAAACCGCAGTTTTGGGGCTAAATTTTTTCCAAGGCTTCAAAAATTTCTAACGCCCCAAAACTTGCTATACGGCGAAAAAAGATTTTACCCCTTTTACTTATACCAAAACTGGACGAAAACTGTGTAAGTGAATCTGGGATTACCTTTTTAATACGCAATCATTATTTGGCTTTCGCACAAAAATCAGCTAAAGGATTACAGTTTACGTTTAATTTTGGTTTCTTCGTAGCCTTCAATAATATCGCCTTCGCGGATGTCGTTGTAGTTTTTGAGTGAAATACCACATTCCATACCGGAACCTACTTCTTTTACGTCGTCTTTGAAGCGTTTTAGCGAGTCTATTTCGCCGGTATAAACAATAATACCATCGCGTACTAAGCGCGCTTTGTTGGCTTTGTGTACTTTACCTTCGGTAACAAAACAACCGGCAATCGTACCTACTTTGCTTATTTTAAACACTTCGCGCACTTCTACATAGCAGTTTGCTTTTTCTTCGATAGTTGGCTCCAACATTCCTTCCATCGCCGATTTTATTTCTTCGATGGCATCGTAAATGATAGAGTAGAGGCGAATGTCGATGTTCTCTTGTTCTGCCATTTTGCGTGCTTGTGCAGAAGGGCGTACCTGGAAACCTACAATAATGGCATCGGAAGCAGTTGCAAGCAATACATCGGACTCGGAAATTTGTCCTACCGATTTGTGGATAATATTCACCTGAATTTCGTCGGTAGATAATTTGAGGAGAGAATCGGAGAGTGCTTCGATAGAACCGTCCACATCACCTTTTATGATAATGTTTAGTTCTTTGAAGTTGCCCAATGCCAAGCGTCTTCCTATTTCGTCTAAAGTGATATGTTTTTTGGTGCGAAGACCTTGCTCCCGCAAAATTTGGTCGCGGCGGTTGGCAATATCTTTCATTTCCGATTCTGTTTCGTAAATGCGGAATTTTTCGCCGGCTTGCGGTGCGCCATTTAGTCCTAATACTTGTACGGGTGTAGAAGGTCCGGCACTTTCAATACGATTTCCGCGCTCGTCGTACATAGCTTTTACTCTTCCGTAGTGAGTACCTACCAGCATATTGTCGCCAATTTTTAGCGTGCCTGTTTGTACCAGAAGTGTGGCTACATAGCCGCGTCCTTTGTCGAGGGTAGCTTCTATTACGGAGCCTACTGCCAAGCGTTTTGGGTCGGCTTTTAGTTCTAAAAGTTCGGATTCGAGCAGTATTTTTTCGAGTAGTAAATCTACATTAACTCCTTTTTTAGCCGAAATTTCTTGCGATTGGTATTTACCGCCCCAATCTTCTACCAATAAGTTCATATTGGCTAGTTGTTCGCGAATACGTTCGGTATTTGCACCGTCTTTGTCTATTTTGTTTAAAGCAAAAATCATGGGAACGCCTGCTGCTTGAGCGTGGCTGATAGCTTCGCGAGTTTGGGGCATCACGGCATCGTCTGCGGCAATTACGATTACGGCAATGTCGGTTATTTTAGCACCTCTGGCACGCATAGCGGTAAATGCTTCGTGACCGGGCGTATCTAAGAAAGTGATTTTTTTGCCCGAATCGGTTGTTACTTCGTAGGCACCAATGTGTTGGGTAATTCCGCCTACCTCTCCGGCAATTACATTGGCATTGCGAATGTAGTCGAGTAAGGAAGTTTTTCCGTGATCTACGTGACCCATAATGGTAACAATAGGCGGGCGTTCTACCAAGTTTTCAGGATCGTCTTCTATTTCTTCTTCTTCGTCACTTTCTTCGGTAACATTGATAAACGATACACTAAAACCATATTCATCGGCAAGCACTTCTATCAGTTCGGCATCTAAGCGTTGGTTGATAGAGACAAAAGAGCCGAGATTCATGCAAGTAGCAATGAGTTGAGAAACGGGAACATCCATCAGGGTAGAAAGCTCACTTACGGAAATAAACTCGGTAACTTGTAAGTGTTTTTCGTCGGTATGTTCTTCCATTTCTTCGGCGCGCAGAGCCATAGATTCGCGTTTGTTTTTGCGGAGTTTGGCGCGCATTTTTTTGCTGGTACCCGCTTCAGTCATACGCTGCATGGTAGCGCGGATAGAGTCTTGTACTTCACGATCTGATACTTCGGCTTGGTTTTTATTTTTGCGTTTGCGCTTATTGTTGTTATTATTATTGTTATTGTTGTTGTTGTTGCGACCGCCTTTGTCGTTGTTTCTGTCGTTGCTTCTGACTTTATCTCTATCGTTGCCGGCTGATTCGCGATTGTTAAAGTTGTTTTCTTTGGTTTTTGGTTTTTTAACGCCGCTTTTGTCTTCACCTTCAGGAGTTTTGCTTATATCCACCGATTTTTTTACGCGTTTGCGCTTGCGTTTCGATTTTTTGTCGGCATCGTCTTTGCTTTTGCTATTACGGTCGAAAGTATCTAATTCTATTTTTCCAATAACTTTTGGACCGCTTAGGGTTCTGTGTTGCGTTTCAATAAAGTTGGCATCTTTTGTTTCTTCGGCAGTTTCGTTTTTAGGTGCAGCAACTTTTGGTGTTTCGGTTTTGGGTGTAGTTACTTCTACTTTGGGTGCTTTGGGTTGAGGTGGAGCGGGTGTTGTTTTATCAAAAGACGGTTTTGGTGTATTTTTATCGTTATTATTGTTTTTTGCTTTGTCTTTTTGCTTTTCTTTTTTGCCTTTATCCGGTTTTTTGTCAAACTGGCTCAAGTCTATTTTTCCAACAACTTTTATAGGCGAATCGCTTGTAGTAGTTTCTTCTTTTGTGACTGTTTTTTCTTCCGCAGGAGTTAGTACGGGTTTTGTTTCTTCCGTAGGTTCTACTTTTTCGGTTTTGGCGGGAGTATCTTCTGTTTTATTTACAGCGGTTTCTTCTACTTTGGGTGGACTAACTACTTCTGCTGTCGGAGTTGTTTCTACCTTTATTTCGGGCGTTTCTTCTTTAGGTGATTCGCTTATGATTGGTTTTGTTTTTTCTTCTGAAATTGCCTGTGGAGATTCGCTTAAGACAGGTGTTTCAATTTTTTCTTCTAGAACAACAACAGCAGGTTTTTCCTCAACCGGAGGCGCAGGCGGAACGATTTTGGCTTTTTTTTCTTCTTCGGTGGTAACGGTGGTTACATATCCTTCTTCGTCTAATTCCAAACGGTCTCTTTTTTTAAATCCAATATTAATTTGGTCGGCGCGTTCTTTCATTTTTACAGACGATTGGAACTCTTTTTGTAAGAGTTCGTATAAGTCCATAGAAATTTTGGTCATTGGCGAAGAGTCAATTTCGTGTCCTTTCTTTTTAAGAAATTCTACGATAGTGTGTGTGCCAACGTTAATGTCTTTTGCTACTTTAGCTAATCTTATTCCAGATTTTTCTGTCATTTAAGCGAAATTTAATTTCAAAACACGGCGACAAAAATTGGGTCGGTCGTGTTGGTTGTTATATGCAAACTAAGATAAAAGTGCCATAATTTCAATTATTATAGTTAAACCTTAAAATTAAGCATTATCTTCAAATTCTTCGTGTAAAATTCTCAAAACATCTTGAACGGTCTCGTCTTCGAGGTCGGCACGGCGCGCCAGTTCGGGCGCGGAATGTTCCAATACGGCTTTGGCAGTATCCAAGCCTATGTTTTTGAGTGCGTCAATTACCCATTGGTCTATTTCATCGGCAAATTCGTCAAGGTAAATGTCGTATTCTTCTTCTTCCTCTACATCGCGGAATACTTCAATTTCGTAGCCTGTGAGTTTGGTTGCCAAGCGAATGTTTGCGCCACCTCTTCCGATAGCCATCGATACTTGGTCGGGTTCTAAATATACTTCCACCGATTTGTTTTCTTCGTTGATGTCCATACTGTTTATTTTGGCGGGAGCCAAGCAGCGTTGGATAAAAAGGCTGGTGTTGTTGGTGAAATTGATGATGTCGATGTTTTCGTTGCGGAGTTCGCGCACAATGCCGTGAATACGCGAGCCTTTCATTCCTACACAAGCACCTACGGGGTCAATGCGTTCGTCGAAAGATTCTACGGCTACTTTGGAGCGTTCACCCGGAATGCGGGCAACGCGGCGAATGGCAATAATGCCATCAAATATTTCCGGCACTTCTTGCTCGAGTAGTTTGGACAAAAAGTTGTTGTCGGTGCGCGAAAGGTAAATTACCGGATTGTTGCTGGTGGTATCCACTCTGTGTACCAATGCTTTAATGGTATCGCCTTTTTTGTATTTTTCGTTTCGGATTAAATGCTCGCGGGGCAAAATGAGTTCGTTGTAGTCGTCGTCCAAAACCAAAATTTCTTTTTTCCATACCTGATATACTTCTCCGGTAATAATTTCGCCGACTCTTTCTTTGTATTTTTTGTACAATTCGTCTTTTTCTATTTCGGAGATTTTGCTTACCAATGTTTGGCGGGCAGCTTGTGCAGCTCTTCTGCCAAAACTTTCCATCGGAATTTCTTCGTACACATCTTCGCCTATTTCAAAGTCGGGGTCTATTTTTATGGCTTCCGACAAAGGAATTTGCAAATTGTCATCTTCCAGCATATCGTCTTCTACTACCTCGCGGTGGCGCAAAATTTCAATGTCGCCTTTTTCGGTATTAACAATAATATCGAAGTTGTCGGCATTGCCGTATTTTTTTTTCAATAAGGTTCTAAACACTTCTTCCAGCACTTTTTGTATGGCAGGGCGGTTAATGTTTTTTTCTTCTTTGAGAGAACCTATCGATTCGATGAGATCTTTGGTATTAAAACTTTCCATAAGAATTCTTATTTGAAGGTTACTTTTTTGTGAACACTTTTTATATCGTCAAAACTAAAAGCAATAGTTTCGGTTGTTTGGTTGTCTTTGTTTTTTTTGTTTGTTAAAATTAGTTCGATAGAAAAACCTTCGGGGCTTACTGCTTGTAGTGTACCCTCGTAGTTTTTGCCATCGTTGGTTTGCACTTTCACTACACGACCCATATTTTTTTCGTATTGTTGGTACACGCGAAAAGGATTTTCCATGCCGGGCGAGGATATTTCCAACAAATATTTTTCGGGAACCAATCCACGACTTTCGAGTTCGTTCTCTAAGTAGCGACTTACTTCCACACAAGTATCAATGCCTACGCCCTGCATACAATCTATAAACACCAAAATTTTGCTTTGTGGTTCATAATAGTCTATTCCTACTACAAAACAATCTGTATTGGCAAACTTGGCATCTAAAAAATCTTGTATTTGTGCAGTGAGTTGCATAAAATTTAAATAAAAAAGAGGGCTTTTGCCCTCCTTTCGTAAAAAATTACCGCAAATATACATACTTTTTATATTTCTTGTTAAGCACAAAAAATATTTTTCGGGCTTTTGCCTTCTTTTAACGGCAATTTTAGCCTGTTTTACGTCCTTTTATTGGTTTTTATGTTCTTTTAAAGGATTTCTGGTTAATATTTTGGGTTTTGTTTTAGGTGGAGGCGGACTGTTTAGTTCGGTGGCTTCTTGCACTTTTTTAATGCTTTTTACTTCATCTAATGGTTTCAGGCTGGCGGTAAATGTTTTAAAAGCGGTTGTTTTTATTTCGTTGTTCAGATTGAGCATGGGTACTTTTACTTTTTGGGTTTTGCCGTTTTTTTGTACACTTATATCGGTGGTTTCTTTGGTATTTCCCAAAACATCTGCAAGACTTTTCGCAGCTCGGTTGGCAATGGCGTACTGTCCTTCAAAGTTTTTTCCTTTGTTGGTGTAATAGTCCCAATAAACTACAAAATCCTCGTTAGGGTTTTTCTCGCAATAATCTACCGTAAGACTTATCATATTGGCTATGTGTGCTTCCCTTTGGGAAAGATTGGGAGCCAATTCTTCGTCTGCATCTACAACATCGCTTTTGAAAGTAGCGATGGTATATGCAGCATTGGGCAATACATCGGCAAAACTTACGCTTAGGTTGGGCATTTGAAGGTATTGTACCACCGAACCCGCAAGATTGCTGGTATCTTTAAATCCTTCGGCACTGCCAATATTTAAGGAGTCGCTCCAAGCCGTCCAGCTCGCCAAACGCCAGTTGCCATTTTGTTTTCTAAACCAATATGTAAAATTTTGTTTGCCCAAACCTTCAATATCTTCGGCTACACTCAGTTGCATATCGCCGGGCAGAGGCGCAAATTTTAAGTTGAAATTTTGCGCATCACTTTTGCGTAAAGACTTTTTTAAACGTACTGTATAATTGGTAATGGGAATTTTTCCCGGCAATTCATAATTGTACGAAGGGTCTAAAAGCACGGTTTTTACTTTGTTGGCATCGCCTGCTTTTAGCGCAGCAATATATTTGTCCAAAGCCATTTCGGGCGTGGAGTCGTTTACAACCATTAGCCGCTGCTCTTTTTCAGGCATATTTTCGGTGGCAGTATCATTTTTTGGTTTGCAGGCGGTAAAATAAAAACTCGCCGTTAGCAATATCAACACGAAGAGGTTCGTAGTTTTCATAATATTCGTTCAGATGAAAAATTAGACTAATTGATTAAACTTTTGCTTTGCCATATCGGCTATTGTTTTTCCGATAGCCAGCGAAGCTGTTGCTGCCGGACTGGGCGCATTGAGTACGTGAATGGCATTGTCGGCATGTACAAATTTGAAATCGTCAATCATACTTCCTTCGGGCGTAAGTGCCAGCGCGCGAACACCACTTCTGCCGGGCGCAATTTCGTCCATTTGTAAGGAGGGAATAAGGTGCAAAAGACTTTTGTGAAAAGCCGCTTTGGAAATAGAACGGTACTGTTCGGCAATGCCAAAAGCTAAATGCTTGCGGGTGAGTTGCCAAAAGCCACTATACGACAAGGCATCTTTGGTATCTTGCCAGTCGAAATCGGTTTTTTCGTAGCCTTCGCGTTTAAATGCAAAAACGGCATTGGGTCCACATTCTATTTCGCCCTGAATCATGCGCGTAAAATGTACGCCTAACCAAGGGAAATTTGGGTCGGGAACGGGATAAATTAGATTTTTAACCTTGTCGTGATTGAGCAATTCGTAGTATTCGCCTCTAAAACCAACAATGCGCATTCCGGGGTCTAAGTGGTATTTTTTTGCCAAACGGTCGCTTTGCGCACCGCCGCAAGCAATTACATAGCGACTGTCGAAATTGCCCAGAGAAGTGATAATCGTTGTAATATCATTTTTCCGTTCAAAATCTTTTACCAAACAATTTGTTTTTATTTCGCCACCATTGGCTACAAACAAATCGGCGTAGCGTTGTGCCACTTGCTGGTAATCTACAATTCCGGCGCAGCCTACACGAATGGCTTTTATGCCATCGCAGTAAGGTTCTATTTCGCGAATTTGTTCGGGTTCTATCAGTTCAATATCTTCGGTTTTATTGGCAATGCCCTTGTCATAAATTTCCTGTAAATAGGGGAGCTCGCTTTCTTTGGATGCCACAATTACTTTGCCGCAAATGTCGAAAGGTATTTGTTGTTCTTTGCAAAAACGTACCAAAGCATGTCGTCCTTCGTAGCAGTTTTGCGCGCGCAACGAGCCGGGTTTGTAATAAATGCCGGAATGAATAACGCCCGAATTGTGTCCTGTTTGATGAAAAGCCAAAGTGGGTTCTTTTTCAAAAACGACTATTCTTAAGTTGCGTTCTTTGTATTGCAAAGAGAGTTGGTAAGCCGTAGCCAAACCTACAATACCGCCGCCCACAATGGCTATATCATATTGTACATTCATGCATTAATCCTTAAGCGATTCAATGATGCTAATTCCCGAAGAAGTGCCTAAACGGTCGGCTCCTGCTTGAATAAAGTCTATGGCTTGTGTCAAAGTGCGAATACCGCCCGAGGCTTTTATTTTTACCGATTCGGGTAAATTGGCGCGCATGAGTTTCACTACTTCCAGCGTAGCTCCTTCGGGCGCAAATCCGGTGGAGGTTTTGGCGTAATTAATGCCGATGCTGGCAACTAATTTGCAAAGTTTTAAAATTTGCATTTCATTCAAGTAAGCCGTTTCAAAAATGAGTTTGCTCTGTGCTTGGTGTTTGTCGCAAATGTGTTTGAGCAAGTAGAGTTCGTTTTCTACTACTGCCCAGTTTTCGTCTAATATGGCACCAATGTTCACTACCATATCAATATCTTGCGCGCCTGCATCTAAGGCAAATTTTGCTTCGGCGGTTTTTACTTCGGCGGTATGATAACCAAAGGGAAATCCGGTAACGCTTGCCAAGCGTACGGGCGAGTTTTGTAGCAATAAATGCGCTTGGGCTACATTGTAAGGCGGCACTACCGCAACGGCAAACTGATATTCGGTGGCTTCGTTGCAAAGTTTTTGAATATCGGCAAATTTTGTATTGGCTTTCAATGCCGTGTGTTCTATGTATTGGGCTAATTTTTCTTTTTGCATATTGATATGAAAAATATAATTTTCGCGCAGCAAAGATACGCATTGAAAAAAATAGTGCGCAGGATTATTTGCAGTAAACGGCTAAGTTTTTACTCCATTTCAAATAATTGCCGATATTGTTGTATTATTTTTTCGGGAGAAAATGCTTGCACGCAGTTGGTGGCTTTTTCTTGAAATTCGCACATAAGTTGTGGGTTGTCGAATAAGGTTTCTAAGGCATTGACATAAGCGTTAATATCGTTTACAGCACTCAAAATGCCATAAGGTACTATTTCAAAACCTTCTTTGAGGCGCATTTCCGGCGGCGATTCGGGAGCTAATATTTCGCGCGGACCGCTTTCGCAGTCGGTTGCCAAAACGGCGCATCGGCAAAGTAATGCTTCTATGATAACATTGGGCAAGCCTTCCAAAAAACTGCTCAACAAAAAGATGTCGGCAGCTTTCAGGTACGGAAACGGATTGGCTTGATTGCCCAAAAAATGAACTTTATCGCTAAGTTGCAGTTCTTCGCATAGCTTTTCCAACATTTTTCTGTCGGGACCGTCGCCAAGTATTAACAGTGTAAAGTTTTTGTTGGATACTTGTGCCAGCGCACGAAGCGTAAGTGATTGGTTTTTTATGGTTTTAAGAGAACCTACGCTTATTAACCGTAGTGTTTTAGGTGGAAAATCAAAATTTATGGCTTCGTTTTGGGCAGTTGAGATGTGCCGGAAATCGATAATATTGGGAATTACACTAATTTTTGCAGGAGAAATTTGAAAGTTTTGTTCTAAATCGCGGGCAATACTTTCCGATACACAATGCACCTTGTCTGCATTGCGGTAGCTAAAACCAATAGAAATTTTTTGCAAAAAAGGGTAGAGTAGTTGTTTGTTTTGCCATTTGGAAAGAACCGTATGTTCGCTACAAATAATTTGACTTTTGTTACCGAGAAATTTTGATAAAACAGCAACAAATTGGGCTTTGCTTAGTACTGCAAAAATAGTGTCTATGTCATGTTTTCGGCAGTATTTAATTAGTTTGTATGCCAAAAAAGGAACTTGTAATATACTGTACAAAAAACTTGGGTTTTGCTTTTGGCTAAAAAAGTGGTAGGAAAAATTTTCTTTGAGCGGAACCTGTGTTTTATTTTTTAGAATAACAAAATAAATATGGCTGTTTTTGTTGGGTTGTAGTTTTTCGGCGAGGTTAATGGTGGCTTTTTCGGCACCGCCCATTTCCAGTGAATTAATTAGAAATAAGATATTTTTTTGCATTAAGGTACTTCTTAAAAGTAATTTTAGAGCAAAGAATTGCTTGCAAAAGTACTCAAAGCTCGCTTTGTTTCAATAGTTTGTAGCCGATATTGCACGACAAACAACGAAATTCCGCGCAATAATGTTTGTACAAATGTAATAATGCTTGAGTGTGTTGTGCATTTTTTGTCGGAATTTGTTGCCATTGTTTCCACTGTGCGACAATGCGATTGTGTTCCGGCGGAATTTCTTCCAAAAGGGAAAATGCCAAGTCTTCGTATTGATTTTTGTATTGGTATTTGCCGTAAATAAAAATAAAAGGCACTAAGGTATTGATAAGCAGGCTGTGGAGCATATCGTTTCCCAAGGTTTTGACTGTATTTTTGGAAAGTTTGTCCGGCAAATAATGTGTATTCCAGTAGTCGGAAGCAGCAACCTGAAAGCAACTTTGAAGTTCGCTTAGGTTTTGGCAGGCTAAAACAGTTTGCAGTAATTGCGGCTCCCGATGCCACAAAGCGGCGAATTGGGCAATGCGAATGCTGGGAAAATTGGCGGGACGCATACGCAAAAACTTCCACATGGCATTATTCATAGGTTGGAGTTGAAACCGTTCTTGCAAATGGCGGTAAGTTTGTTGCAACTGTTGGAAGTAAGCATCTTCGTAGTTTTTCTCTAAAAAACCTGCTTGCCCCAAAAGCAAAGCTTCGAGACTTGGCAGGTCATCGGCAATTTTGCGCACTATTTCCAAAGGCGTAATGCGGCACAGCATTTCAAAAGCAGGGGCATTTACTTTTGCGCCCATAGCCGCGCCGAGTTTTAGCCAAAAAACTTTTTCCCAATCTTGCTGTGTATCTGCGAGTGTTTGGCTTATTTGCATCGCCTTGTCTTCCAAGCGTGCAACGATGAGTTTGTCGGTAAAAATTTGCCAATCCAAAGAAGTCGTTTCGGTAAGAAATGCAGCGCAAGGCACAAAATCTTTTTGCTCCTTTAGCGTATTGTAGCGCGCTATGAGTGTTGCATTGAGCAATGGTTTTAGTTCGAGAACGGGCAAATTGTTCAAAAAAACATTTTCGGAGTTTTCGGCAAGGTCGTGTTCATACACTACGTGTAGGATTACGTTTTGGTAAGCAGGGTCGTGCTGGTGACGGTGGCGCAGCCAGTCGGACGATTTAACGTGAATTTCCACGCAACCCGCCCAAAGTGTTCCGTTCAGGTTTATGCGCGCATCAAAAAAATCCGGTCCGGCATCGGTTTGTTCTCTGCCGGAATGTAAAATTTGTAGAGTATCGCCTTTGGTAGTGTGTAGGTTTGTAGCTTTAAAAAGCCGATACTGCCAAACAAATGCGAGGAGTTTTTCGGAAATGAGCATAGGAAAAGTGAATATTAGCAACTTTATGCCTCGCTATAAATTATTTTGTTGTCGGTTTCAGAAGTTAAGGTATAAGTTTTTCCTAAAACTCTATTATAAATATTGCAAATTGCCCAAGGATAGTATAAGCCGAGCGTTATTAGCGTAAGTAATATTTGCCCCCAGAGATATAAAAAATCATCGCCTGTTGCTGAGTCGTATCCAAAACTCACTACTTTGTCGGCACTTTTAGCTTCGGTGTGCTGCAATACAAACTGATAGATTTTTAGATAAGCAAGCGGCATATAAATTCCCAACGTAATATAACTGAGCAGAAGTTGGACGAAGAAAAAAGGGAAAAACGAACCTAATTTGCCGTCAAATTGAATGTTGTAATTTTTGTATGTGTAGTTGAATAACCATTTTATTAAATAGAAATATAATACAACTATTGCACATAGTATTGCAATTAAAAATAAGAAAATACTGCCAATTCCTACAAGCGATGTTAATGTTAAATTGAGAATTACTATTCCAAAAAGAGGTAGCCCGTAGTATAGTAAAACTTTAAGAAAAAGGTCGGTTCCGGTACTGTTGAAGCGGAAGTTGTGTTCTTTGTACCGGGTATTTTGGGCAAAATAATCTACAAGTGTTTTGGAAAACCAAGGGAAATAAATTCCTAAAGTGATAATTGTAAGAAAGAATCCCAAGACTATTTTGCCGAAATACTCGGAGGATTGCCCTGAAAAGGCAAAATTTTCTTCTTTGTAAGAAGTAGCTTCAACCGAGAATTTGAAAAAATAAAAGTAAAAAACTAAGCCTGCAAATAGCAATACAAAAGACAGAATATTCATGTAAAATCTTATATCGCTGTCGCCTAAAAGTGCCTGCAATTCTTCGGGAGACCTCATTTCGCCGGGTGTAATACTCGAAAAAAATGTGAACATAGAATACATGCCATATCCATAAACAAACACAAGACCTATATTAAAAATAAGCCAGTAAGGAAACAGTTTTTCGCCGGAAAGGGAAAAGTTGAAGTAGTTTTTCATAAAAAATTTGTATAAGTGTAAAAATTTAGGTTTCGTAACAATTTTTCTCAAATGTGTAAAGTACGGGTAAAATGTACACGAATTACCCCACACCAAATCAAAAATTAAAGCGCGAGTTCCGCTATCTACGCATTGGTTAATGCCTCACGTTGGCGATAGCGGGAGAAACTTCTCCCAATTTTTTAACCGAATTACACTATCTCGTTCTTATACACAGTTTGCTTGGTTCTCGCAAAATGCGTTTTTCTACGCTTTGAATTTTACCTATCCGACTACCAGATAGAACCTAATACTAAAATCAAATAGTTATTGCGTATTACAAAAGGTAAAAATCTTTTTTCGCAGTATAGCAGTTTTGGGGCGTTAGAAATTTTTGAAGCCTTGGAAAAAATTTAGCCCAAAAACTGCGGTTTTGTCCGAATAGGGCAAAAATACCTTGAAAAAAGTGTCCTTTCTTTTGCTTCGTTTTCTTTGGACAAGCAAAGAAAATGAAGAAGTCCCCAAGCATAGTTTTGTAACCAAAGTTGCGAGGCAGATACTTACCTTTAATAATTCCTAAACCAATACGCAACCTTCATACTGTTTTGGTATAATATTCAAACTTTCAAGGAACGATAAGCAAATATAAGTTTTTTGTATTTCAGTTCAAAAAATAACACAAAACCAAACAAAGTAGCCTGGCTGTAATTTGCAATAGAAAATTGATGCAGCATACCGCAAACAGTAAAAGTTTTTGTCGAAAAATTATTTTTTGTAACATAAATAAAAATCGGCTTGGTGCTACAATACCAAGCCGATTTCTATTTATAAGAGGTAATTTTTTTCGTTCAACTATTTTTTTATAAATGAATTACTTCGCCATAAGCTGCCGCAGTTGCTTCCATTATGGCTTCGCTCATAGTTGGGTGCGGGTGTACGGCTTTTAGAACTTCGTGTCCTGTTGTTTCCAATTTACGGGCTACCACAATTTCGGCAATCATTTCCGTCACATTAGCACCAATGAAGTGCGCGCCCAAAAGTTCGCCGTATTTTGCATCGTAAACTACCTTTACAAAACCTTCGTTTTGCCCTGCCGCGCTGGCTTTGCCGGAAGCAGAGAATGGGAATTTGCCTACTTTTAAGGTATAGCCTGCTTCTTTGGCAGCTTCTTCGGTGTAGCCAACGGAAGCCACTTCGGGAACGCAGTACGTACAGCCCGGAATGTTGTTGTAGTCCAATGGTTCGGGCGACAATCCGGCAATTTTTTCTACGGCAATAATTCCTTCGGCAGAAGCTACGTGCGCCAAAGCTTGTCCGGGCGTAATATCGCCAATGGCATAAAGTCCTTTTACTGAAGTTTCGCCAAACTCATTCACTATCACTTTTCCTTTTTCGGTTTTTACGCCCAAAAGTTCCAAGCCCAAGTTTTCGATATTGGTGCTTACGCCTACGGCACTTAGCACTACATCGCAAGCAATGGTTTCTTCGCCTTTTTGCGTTTTCACCAACACTTGGCAGTCTTTGCCCGAAGTATCTACTTTTTCTACGCTGGCTCCGGTAAGAATACGCATACCCGCTTTTTGGTAAATTTTTTCCAACTCTTTGGAAACATCAGCATCTTCTACCGGCAAAATGCGCGGCATATATTCTACCAAAGTAACTTCGGTACCCAATGTATGATAAAAATAAGCAAATTCTACGCCAATAGCTCCGGCACCTACTACCACCATTTTTTTAGGCTGCTTTGGCAAATTCATTGCTTCGCGATAGCCAATAATTTTTTTTCCGTCTTGCGGCAGGTTGGGCAACACACGCGAGCGTCCTCCGGTAGCCAAAACAATATTTTTTGCCGAATATTCTTTTTTAGCCCCTTTGTCGTCAGTTACTTCAACTTTGGTAGCGCTTACCAATTTTCCGGTGCCGCTTATTACATCAATTTTATTTTTACGCATCAAAAATTGTACGCCTTTGCTCATTTTCTCAGCTACGCCACGGCTGCGTTTTACAATGGCATCGAAATCTGCTTTGGGCGAACCAGCCTTTATACCGTAGCTTTCGGCGTGCTGTAAATAGCTGAAAACTTGGGCACTTTTTAGTAAGGCTTTGGTAGGAATACAGCCCCAGTTCAAGCAAATTCCGCCTAAAGATTCTTTTTCGATAATTCCAACTTTTAATCCTAACTGGGCAGCGCGAATAGCAGCAACATATCCACCGGGACCGCTACCAATAATTAGTACGTCATGCATGAGTTTATAGTTTTATTTTATTAATGATTGATTGAATATAATTGTTGTATGCTTCTTTTTTAATAAAACGGAAAAACGCGTATAAGTGCTTGTACAATTCTTTCGGTGTTGCTTTGAGCAAAATACACATCTTCCAAAGAACAGTTTATTCCTTTTTGTTGTAACAACTGATAAACGCGTGCAACGCCTTCGCTACGCCTTTTTTCGTTGGGCGAACTACCGTTGTCCAAATAAAAGTAGGCATGAGGAATAACATTGGTATCTTTAATTAGTTTGGCATAGGTGAAATATTGTGCTTCCCAGTCGAAGCGAGGCGATAGGCAAATAGCCTTGCCAAAGTTGCGGTTTTGCCATGCCAATAGAAAAGCAGTGAGTCCTGCAATGTCGTAGCCCATTGTTGTGGTATTGTCGGCATCCGAAAGTGTGCGATAGTTTTGATCGATAAAAGGTTTTAATCTTTCTGCTACAAACTTTCGATAGGATGCGTTGAGATTATGGCTAAATTCGTTAAAGTTGTAATCGGTGCTATTGTCAATTTCTACTACAATAAAATCGCGTACATAGTGTTGCTGCATCAAACTATCGGCAATTTGATATACAGTTTTACGCATAGCACCCATCTCTGGCGAACTATAGGAGCTTTTGCGTCCTTCATTTACATACAAAACCGGATAACGCGCTTGGGAGTTGTCGTAATTTTTGGGCAACCACACTGTAACCGTATGTGCGGGTACGCCTTCACTCATTAGTCCAGTGTGTTGGCGAAACTGTCCAATTTCTCTGGGTGTAGCAGCCAAAACACTTGATGTATTGGAAGGAAATGAGGCAGTAGTGCCTTTATCTTGCCAAGCAGCAATTTTCAAATCTATTACCGTATCGCGCTTTACCGTAAAACTGTATTCTAATATATTTCCCGGAAAGTCTAAAGCATAAGCATAAGTGTTGGCTTGGCTGCGGCGTATTTTAAACGTAATGTTTTCGCCGTGATTGAACTGAAACATGCGCAACCACGCGCCTTCGCTGGCTTTGAACAATTCGGTGCCGGGTTCGTTCCAACTGCCCAGATAAGGGTGATTGCCCATAACATAAATACGGTCGCCACTAATATTTTGGGAACTGCTTACTATAAAAGAAACTCTTACTTGGGCAAAAGCACCAAGCGTGGAAAGCAAGCCAACAATTAGGCAAAATACACTACATATAAACCTACTCTGAAGCATAAAAGAAGTATTGCAAATATTATCTTTTTGAGCGCAAAGGTACATGCTTTTGTTGGCTATTGGGCAAAATTATTCTACCAACCCGCGCCCTGTTTTTACTATTTTCTGTTGTTTTTGTAACACTTTCATAATGGTATCTAACAAGCCGTTGATAAATTCCTTGCTTTTGGCGGTGCTGTACTCTTTGGAAATATCCACGTATTCGTTGATGGTAACTTTTAGCGGAACTTCGGGACAATAGAGCATTTCTACCAAAGCTTGACGCAGAAGCACATGATCTACGGAATTGATGCGGTCGGAGTCCCAGTTTTTGAGGTGAGGTTGTATCACTTCGTCAATTTCTACAAGATGGTCGCGGTATTGCTTGTAAAGATTTATGGCAAAAGCATAGGCTTCCTGAAGGTCGAAGGTGTATAAAGGAAAACGCCCTTTTGGGTCTGTTTCAAAAAAGAGCGTAAGGGAAGTCATCAATTTGTTAATCACAAACTCATCATCGTCGTACCACGACAAAAAAGTTTCTACAAAATACTCTTGCACTGATGGGTCTTCTACAATGCCTTTTTTTAAAAAAAATTTGATGAGTTTTTTTTCAGACGATTTATTGCGTGGCGCATTGAGAATGCTTTCGATATTAGGTTCTTTCAGTAATTTTAAGAAAGTGCTTTTTACTAGATTTTCATCAATATAGTTTTTGAGGTGATATTTGCTTCCCAAAAGCCTAAAAGATTCATCATTGCGCAAGTTTTGTACAAAAGAGTTTTCGTACACATTTTCAAAGGAAAGTTCTTGGGTTTGGTCTTTAATGTACTTGGCCTCCACTATTCGCTGGTGGGTTTTGGCATAGTCGGCCAATGCTAAAAGATATTGCCAAACAAGTAGATAGCAAATATAAGTGTTATCAATATTTTTTTGAATAAGCGAGCTTAATGCCTTATCGCTTTGTTCTGTGTTTATGTCTAAAGAATATAGAGCCTGAAAAGTTTTTATGCGCAAAAGCCTTCTACTGTACATAATGCAAAGATCGTTGGTGTATAATTTTGCTGCAAAGTTACGCTATTTTGTATTGTAAAAAAATTTATACCATTTTTTCGACATAACAGTACAGGTTTCGCACAAAGTTATATATTTTGCCCCAAGCACTTAAAACCCAATAGCATTTTCGGAATTCGGATTAAAATTTGCCGCCGTATAATTGTAAATATCCGACACACTTAGGGCTCTATTCAGTTTTTCAAAGCCCAAAGATTGAAGCAATGCGTTGGTTTTGGCTACACTTAGATTTTTGAATTCATAAAAGGCAATGAGCCGCCCCTTGCGTAGCAGCGCATTGTCAATATTGTGAATACTGGTATTAAAAGTGCAAATAATCTTTATGTTGAGGTAATCGCTAAAAAGTCCGTCTGTAAGTTGCAAAATAGTAGATACTACCGAATTTCTGTTTTCGTTTTCCCGCGACATAATCACTTTTTCGGCATCTTCAATAACCAAAATCGAATTTTTGTGGGCAATAATAAAAGAAATAAATTCGGGGTGCAGCAGTTCGTTTACATAATCGTTGGGAATAAAAATAAAATTCTTGTCCAGGTGCGTACTCAGCAGATACTTGATATAAGTCGTTTTGCCCGTGCCGGGTTTTCCGTGTAACAAAACAAGCCCCGACTTATCTTCCGAAAGCGCGTTGTCAATAAGTTGGTGAATGGCACCAAAATCGTCATTATAATTTTTTTCGAGCTCTAAACTGATACGGTTGATGTTAATTTCTTCTACATGAAAACCGCCTCCCGACTGCGACAAAACCTTGAACACGGGCGAAGACCGAAAACCTAATTTTTCCCGTATTTGGCGAAAAGACGCTTGTACAAATTGGGTAGCATCAGGAACGGCATTGTCGTAATAATAAGTCACACTCACTTCTTCGCCCTCCAGCAGAATATGCAGGCATACAGGGAAAGTGGTGCTTTGCAAAAAATAATAATTGACAAAATCGCTCTCGGGCTTGGCATCGCTGTTGCGCGAAACTTTCCAACTTTCTTTTACTACTTTAAACGCGCCACTGCTTACCAATTCGCCCAATACCCAATTCATATTTTGGACATTTACCTCCAAGGGTATCTCCAACTTCAGTTCGCTGGGAGCTACATCAAAAGCGTGCTGAAAATACTTTGCTTCAATAAAATCGCCATAAGGGTCTAACATAAGCGGAGTCCGGATTGGGAAAATGTTTTAAATAAATGAAAATTTGGTACGGTTTCGCAATTAGTAATCGAAGTTGGGCGATAACTCTTCGCGGCTATAAAACTCATTAATCGTGCTAATCACCTCGTCCACATTATCGGTTAGCGTAAAAAGATTTAAGTCGTTGGGGCTAATATTTTTGTGCGTAAGCATAGTTGTTTTTATCCAGTCCATAAGCCCGCTCCAATAAGAAACGCCCACCAAAATAACCGGAACGCGCGCAATTTTCTCTGTTTGAATGAGCGTAATGGATTCAAAGAGTTCATCTAAGGTGCCAAAACCTCCGGGCATCAAAATAAACGCTTGGGCATATTTTACAAACATTACCTTGCGCACAAAAAAGTAGCGAAAAGAAAGCAGTTTGTCTTGGTCGATGTAGCGGTTGTTGAATTGCTCAAAAGGCAAATTGATGTTCAAACCTACCGAAGCTCCGCCCGCTTTGCGCGCACCTTTGTTGCCCGCTTCCATAATACCCGGACCACCGCCCGTAATTACACCGTAGCCTGCTTTAACCAATTCGTAAGCAATGTCTTCCGCCAATTTATAGTAGGGGTCGTCGGAAGAAGTACGCGCCGAACCATAAATAGACACACAAGGTCCGATAGCACTCATTTTATCAAATCCTTCTACAAATTCAGAAACGATGCGAAATATTCGCCAAGAAGATTCTGCTTGTATTTTGGTCCAATTTCTATGTTCCATTCAATATTTATTTTATGATTAAATAATAAAATTTAAGTTTTTTTTGCAATGAGCAGCAAACCAACAAAGGTAAGCAATCCATTTAAAATTAGTAATTCAAATCCAAATTTATATCCATTAAAAAGCTGCTCGCTGTTTGCTTGTAAAAAATAACAAATAGCGGGCGATACCAAACAAACAAGCGGGACAAATTTGTCGTTTACCTTATACTTTGTAAAAATACCAAAGAAAAACAAGCCCAACAAAGGTCCGTAAGTATAGCCCGCTACGCGAAATACGGCACTTACTACGGCTTCTTGCAACAGATATTTGAAAGACAGAATACACAAAAAAATAAGCAGCGCAAATCCGATGTGTACATAATGTCGTGTGTTTTGTAGGCTCGCAACCGACTTTTTTAGCCTGTTTTTGTCCATATCCAAAAAATCGATACAAAACGAAGTGGTGAGTGCCGTAAGGGCAGAATCGGCACTAGAATAAGCAGCGGCAATAAGCCCTAAAAGAAAGAATATTCCCATCGTCGGCGGGAAATAATTCAACGCTAGCGTAGGAAAAGTTTTGTCTGTGCCGGCAGGCAAATCTATGTGCATCGCATTGGCGTACAAGTACAGCAAGGCTCCCAAACTTACAAACAACACATTTACCAACAACAACACTCCGCTAAAACTAAACATATTCCATTGCGCTTCATTAATATTCTTGCAACTATTGTTTTTTTGCATCATATCTTGGTCCAAACCCGTCATAGCAATGGCAATAAACACACCGCTCAAAAACTGTTTCCAAAAATAGCGGTCTTCATTTATATTGTCGAAGAAAAAAACTTTGGCATACCGGCTATGCCATATTTTTTGCGGCAATTCACCAATAGAATATCCCAGCGCATTACTTATAAAAATGATAGTAAAAATTACTGTAAGCAACATCAGCGCAGTTTGTAGCGTATCGGTCCACACAATGGTTTTTATACCACCGCGCAGTGTGTAGAGCCATATAAGCAAAAGTGTGAATAAGATATTGGCAAAAAAAGGAACGCCCCACGCATCAAAAACAAAGGTTTGTAATACCAAAGCCACCAAATACAAGCGAAAACTCGCCCCAATGGTACGCGAAAGCAAGAAAAACGCCGCCCCTGTTTTGTACGAAAAAACGCCGAGTCGTTGCTCTAAGTAGGTGTAAATAGACACCAAATTCAGCCGATAATAAATCGGCATCAGCACCGTAGCGATAATCCAATAACCCAGCGTATAACCCAGCGCAACCTGCAAATAAGAAAAATAACCGTTTGTTCCGGCTAAGTTTCCTACGGCTCCCGGCACCGAAATAAACGTAACGCCCGACAGTGACGCGCCAATCATTCCAAAAGCTACCACATACCAAGGCGAAACTTTTTTACCGATAAAAAAATCTTCATTCGTCTGATTGCCTCCCTTCGTGGTAAGCCAAGAAATAAGCATCAAAAAGCCGAAGTAAACAAGAATTAAGCTAAATATTAATAAAGGATACATATTCCGTGTAAATTATTACAAAAAACACCAAAGCTAAATAAAATACCCTATCGGTAAAAAATTTTTCTACCTAATAGTTTTCAATTACCTTTAAAACTCAACTTAAAACAAAGCCGAAAAAATGAAATTTATCGCCAAAACACAGGAAGATTATCAAAAACTTTACAACGCAAGCGTACAAAACCCCCAAGACTTTTGGGCGGAATTTGCCGAAACCAATTTTATTTGGCAACGAAAATGGGATAAAGTGCTGGACTACAACTTTGAAAAAGCACATTTCCGCTGGTTTGAAGGCGCAAAACTCAATATTACCCAAAACTGCATAGACCGCCATTTGCCGGAAAAAGCGGCGCAAACTGCCCTTATTTTTGAACCCAACGACCCAAACGAAGAAGCACAGCACATTAGCTACGCCACTTTGGCAGAAAATGTAAACAAAACCGCCAATTTGCTCAAAAACTTAGGCGTACAAAAAGGCGACAGAGTATGTATTTACTTGCCCATGATTCCCGAATTGGCATATAGTGTACTGGCTTGCGCGCGCATAGGTGCTGTTCATTCGGTGGTTTTTGCCGGATTTAGCGCGCAGTCGCTCGCCGACAGAATAAATGACGCTAGCTGCAAGGTGCTAATTACTGCCGATGGCGGTTTTCGCGGCAACAAAACTACGCCACTTTTTGATATTGCCACCCAAGCATTGCAACAATGTACCAGTATCGAACATTTGCTTATGGTAAAACGCTGCAACAATGTTTCGGAAAACGATTGGCACAAACATCAACAAGTATTGCCAGCCATTAAGTTTTCTTTTTGGGAAAAAATGTTTGCTGCTGCTTCAGCGCATTGCCCGCCCGTTTGGGTTGATGCCGAAGACCCTTTGTTTATACTGTACACTTCCGGCTCTACGGGCAAGCCCAAAGGAATGGTACATACTTCAGGCGGCTATATGGTTTACACCAATTTTACTTTCTGTAATGTTTTTCAGTACCAAGCAGGCGATGTGTATTGGTGCACCGCCGACATTGGTTGGATAACGGGACACAGCTACATTTTGTATGGTCCACTAAGTGCCGGTGCTACTACGCTTATGTTTGAAGGCGTACCTTCTTATCCTGATATGGGCAGGTTTTGGCAAGTGATAGAAAAACACAAAGTAAATATTTTTTACACCGCACCTACTGCCATTCGCGCGTTGGAGCAGGCAGATATTTCTTTTGTAGAAAAATACGATTTGCGCAGCCTTAAAACTTTGGGAACCGTTGGCGAACCCATCAATGTAGAGGCTTGGGAATGGTACAATAAGTATATTGGTAAAAACAACTGTCCTATTGTAGATACTTGGTGGCAAACCGAAACAGGCGGAATAATGATTTCTAATTTGGCGGGTGTAACGCCGCAAATTCCCACTTTCGCTACTTTGCCACTTCCGGGGGTGCAGGCTTGTTTGTTAGATGAAAACGGAAAAGAAATAAGTCATTTGCCCGCCGAAGGAAAATTGTGTATAAAATATCCTTGGCCCAGTATGGCGCGCACCATTTATGGCAATCATCAGCGATTTGTGGATACGTATTTTTCCGCATTTAAAGGATATTATTTTACAGGAGACGGTTGTCGGTGCGATGTACAAGGAAACTTTCGCATTACAGGGCGTGTAGATGATATTGTGATTGTAAGTGGACATAATTTGGGAACAGCAGAAATAGAAAATGCCATAAACCAGCATCCCAATATAATAGAAAGTGCTGTGGTAGGATTTCCACACGCTATTAAGGGCAATGCTATTTATGCTTTTGTGAGTTGCTTGCACAAACCCGAAAATGAAGCACTTTTACAAAAAGAAATTGCCGCAAGTGTGAGCGAATTGATAGGACCTATTGCAAAACCCGACAAAATTCAGGTATGCTATGCCTTACCCAAAACCCGCAGTGGCAAAATAATGCGCCGTATTTTGCGGAAAATTGCTGCCGGAGAGTTCGATAGCTTTGGCGATATATCCACTTTGCTCAATCCCGAATGTGTGGCAGAAATTATAAAAGGAGCGAAATAATGTAATGCAATAAGAAAATTTTTTAAACATTTTTTGTATGTTGATTGTAAATGTTGCTATTGTATTGTGTAATAGCCCACATTTTTGTGCGTCAATAGTCTAAAAATACGGTTGTAATCGAACAAATTAAAGGGCGTAAATTATTTATATGGACATTAACTTGAAAGATATTGTTACCGTAAGTTTCACCTTATTTGCGGTAATTGATATTTTTGGTTCTCTTCCGGTTTTGGTGGATATAAAATCGAAGACCGGACATATTTTTTCGGGAAAAGTAACCCTTATTTCAGGCTTATTGATGTTGATTTTCTTGCTGTTTGGCGAAAGTTTACTCAAGTTTATCGGCATTGATGTGTCGTCTTTTGCCTTAGCAGGTTCGTTTATCATTTTTATTATCGCAATGGAAATGATTCTCGGCGTTTCAATATTTAAAAGCAAAGATACCGACCCGAAAAATGCAACCATTGTTCCCATCGCATTTCCGCTTATTGCCGGAGCGGGTACACTTACTACTATTTTGTCGCTAAAATCGCAATATAGCATGCTTACCATTGTAGTTGGTTTGCTTATCAATCTGATAATCGTTTATGCTGTACTGAAATTTGTACCGCTCATCGAAAAAAAATTGGGCAGTGGCGGCATAGAAGTATTGCGGCGTGTTTTTGGCATAATATTATTAGCGATTGCCATAAAAATATTCAAAAGTAATCTTTTTTGGGGCGGTGTATGAACTTTCAAGGCGTAAAAAGTATTAAGCCTTCATACTTTATTGCTAAGGCAAAGAATTATTTATGAAAGAAATAATTTCGTTAGAAAAAATCACCAAATTTTATCAAATGGGCGATGTCGTTATCAAAGCCTTAAACGGTTTGGACTTGCACATTCACCAAAACGAATATGTAGCACTAATGGGACCATCAGGCTCGGGGAAATCGACACTAATGAATATTATCGGCTGTTTGGATACGCCCACTTCGGGTTCGTATATTCTCAATGGCAAAAATGTATCGCAAATGCTGGATAACGAATTGGCGGATATTCGGAATAAAGAAATTGGTTTTGTTTTTCAAACGTTTAATCTCCTGCCGCGCCTCAGTGCTTTGGAAAATGTAGCCTTACCCTTGGTGTATGCAGGTATTGGCGGCAGTGAACGTTTGGCGCGTGCCCAAAAAGTACTCGAAGCCGTAGGTTTGGGAAATCGCGGCAAGCACAAACCCAACGAAATGTCGGGCGGACAACGCCAAAGAGTAGCTATTGCACGCGCTTTAATCAATAATCCCTCCATTATTTTGGCAGACGAGCCTACCGGAAATTTGGATAGCAAGACTTCCGAAGAAATTTTAGCCATTTTCAAGGATATTCACGAACAAGGAAATACCGTAGTATTGGTAACACACGAAGAAGATGTGGCACTGCACAGTCATCGTATTGTAAGATTATTGGACGGAAAGCTCCATTCGGACGAAAAAGTTTTGGCAAATAGCTAAAAATTTTTTCGGACAAAAAATATCTTCAAAAAAATACGTTATACCATAAAACAAGAACAAAATCCATGAAAATATACACCAAAACCGGCGATGATGCTACCACAATGCTTTGGGGCGGCGGTAGAGTTGAAAAACACCACATTCGCATAGACGCTTATGGCACCGTTGACGAACTGAATAGTGCGCTGGGCATTGTACACGATAGTGCAAATATGCCCGAAGTGGCAGCAGAATTACAGCAAATTCAATCGCGATTATTTAGTTTGGGCGCGATTTTGGCAACCAATCCCGACAAAAAAAATGTACAAACTCCCGCCTTCGATGCTGCGTACATAGAAGATTTGGAAAAAAGCATCGACCGAATGGAAACCGTATTGCCGCCTTTAAAAAATTTTATTCTACCCAGCGGACATTTAGCCTCTTCACATTGTCATTTGGCGCGTTGTATTTGTCGCCGTGCCGAGCGGAAATGTAGTTGGCTCAATGCGCACCAAACCTTAGACCCACTACTCATTCCGTATTTAAATCGCCTCTCGGACTATCTGTTTGTGTTGGCGCGCTATATCTCTCATTGCCAAAATGGCGAAGAAATTATTTGGAAATCAAATTAATTTCGTTAAAATGGAGTTACTTTTTTGATATTTTACAGTCGTTTAATCATACATTATTATAAAAAAAACAAGTAGAAAAATATGTATTGGACATTAGAATTAGCTTCGTATTTAGAAGATGCTCCTTGGCCCGCTACCAAAGACGAATTGATAGATTTTGCCATTCGTTCCGGTGCGCCGATTGAAGTAATTGAAAACTTGCAAGAATTGGAAGATGAGCCGGGAGAGTTTTTTGAATCTATTGAGGACGTTTGGCCCGATTATCCTACGCAAGAAGATTTTTTCTTTCACGAAGACGAGCATTAATTAGTAGAATAGATTTTGCTATAATTTTGTGCAGGAAAAGTCTTATAGACATTCTGCACAAACTAAACCGTATTTTGTTTTAAAGCATGACTTTTATGCTAAAATATTGGCTATGATAAAAACAAGCAGTATAAAATTTTAGGGAGCAGAAAAATTTGGCTTTTTATAAACTGAGTTCCTTCGCGGGGTCCCAAAAGACTTGTTTAAAATCGCAAACCGTATCATTTTCAACTTTGATACCTTCGGCTTCGAGGAGTTCTTGCATGCGTGTAGGTGTGCCAAAATGGTGTTTGCCACTAAGCAAACCATTGCGATTGACGACACGATGCGCCGGAACTGCCGGAGAAACAGTGTGTGCGTTGTTCATTGCCCAACCCACCATTCGCGCTGTACCCGTAGTGCCTAAACAGCGAGCTATGGCTCCGTAGCTTGTTACACGCCCTCGTGGAATAAGGCGGCAGATTTCATATACTGCTTCAAAAAAACTGTCTTGTGCCATGTGTTTGTGTTTTGTAGGCAAATATTATTGCCAGCCAAAAATGTCTAAAAATTATTTTTTCCTTTATCTTTGAACATATTTAAAAAATATACCAACATGTCCAAGAAAAAATCAAACCCTAAGAAACCGAAAGTTCATAAGGAATTAGAAGGTTTTGAAATAAATATCAACGAATACGGCGAAATAATTTCTAATATTTCGATTGATAAAATTAATGATTTTTTAAATAGGCATGTGGACGATAAAAAATTGCGCGAGCGAGAGGACGAAGAATTAGATGATTTTGATGAAATGGGGGAAGATGATTTATCTTTGGAAGAAGATATGGACGCGGACGATGATGTGGGAGAAGAGGATTAACTTGTAAAAAGAGTATAATAATTTTTAAGAAAAATAACAATGGCAAATAACAATGTATCAAAGCGTCCTGTAAGGGTAGTAGTAGCAAAAGTAGGATTAGACGGGCACGACAGAGGCGCGAAGGTAGTTGCGGCTGCGCTGCGTGATGCGGGCTTGGAAGTAATTTATACCGGACTGCGGCAAACACCCGAAATGGTAGTAAATACAGCCCTACAAGAAGATGCCGATGTAATTGGAATTAGTATTTTGTCGGGCGCGCACATGACCGTCTTCCCCAAAGTTTGGCAACTGATGAAAGAAAAAGAACTGAACGATGTATTGCTTATTGGCGGCGGCATTATTCCCGCCGATGATGTGCAACAACTCCAAGAAATGGGCATCGGACCATTTTTTCTGCCCGGCACTTCTACCCAAGAAATAGTCGCGTATATTCAAGAATGGGTAAGCACGCACCGACCATTCTAAAAATCGTCCCAAGGATTTATTAGCTGCCGTCCTTCCAGAATATTGAGGTAACTAATGTAGCGACTCTCCGCAATTTCTTCACTTTCCACAGCATTGGTAACGGCGCACTTCGGTTCGGCTACGTGCAGGCAGTTGTTAAAACGGCAATGTTCCATACGCGTGCGTATTTCGGGAAAATAATGTCCCACTTCGGCGGGTTCGAGTAGTATAGGTTCCCATTCTTTCACACCCGGCGTATCAATAATAAAACTGTCGAAAACCACACCATCAAGTTTCACCTGAAACATCAGCGAATGTACCGTAGTATGCATGCCTTTGCCCGAATAGGTCGAAATTTCGTTTACCGGACGATTGAGTTCCGGTGCCAAAGAGTTGAGCATACTCGACTTTCCCACCCCCGAATGTCCTACAAACATGGAAGTTTTGCCCGTAATAAGTCGCTTTATTTTGTTAATATCTCCCGCATCAAAACTCGAAACTAACAATATTCTGTAACCCAATGGAGTGTAAATTGTTTTCAGTTCTTCAAAATGAACCAAATCTTCTTTGGTATATAAATCTTTTTTATTCACCAAAATAACCGCCGGAATATGAAACATTTCCGCCGAAAGGAGAAAACGGTCGATAAAACCCTTAGAAGTTCGCGGTTGTTTAAGCGTTACTAAGAGCAATACCTCGTCAATATTGGCAGCCAAAATGTGAATTTTTCGCCCATTGCGCGGCGAACGGCGACAGATGTAGTTATCGCGTGGCAAAATTTCGTGAATAATACCTTGCGAAGCATTATTTGTTTCTATTTCAAAATTTACATAATCGCCAACCACCAACGGATTGGTGCTGTTTATGTCATCTAATCGCAAATTACCTTTTATACGACAGTTAAAAATTTCATTATTTTCCGTATGAATTTTATACCAACTTCCTGTGGCTTCAAAAACACGTCCTTGCATAGTTAGGGTTTAGTCGCTAAATGTGGGTTGTTCGTTATAATTATGAATGGCATTTGCCATTGTTTTTAGTAAATGGGGTTTGTCTTCCAATAAAGTACCTACTACTATTACATCGGCACCGGCTTTGCACAGCGCGCTTGCTTGTTCGGCTTTTCGGATACCGCCGCCAACAATAATAGGCAACTCCACGCTACTGCGAATACTTTCAATCATTGCTTCGCTTACAGCTTTGGGCGCGCCGCTGCCTGTATCCAAATACAAGAGTTTCATACCAATCATTTCGGCAGCCATAGCTGTGCAGGCAGCAATAAGCGGCTTGTTGTGCGGAATGGGTTGTGTGTTGGAAACGTAAGAAACCGTTGTAGGCGCGCCGCCGTCAACGAGCATGTAGGCGGTAGAAATAACTTCGATGTTCATTTTTTTGAGAATAGGCGCAGCCACTACGTGTTGTCCAATAAGCAATTCGGGATTTCGCCCGGATACCAAGGACAATAGCAAAATAGCATCAGCCTCATCATTTACTTGTAACAAGCTACCGGGAAAAATAACCGTAGGAATAGTACAGCAAGAACGAATATACTGGAGCAGTTTTGCGGCATTGTCATTGGCAACCAAACTACCACCTACCAACAACAAATCTACGCCTTCCACCTGCGCTACGTTCAATAAACTTCTGATACGTTTGGGTTCCGAAACGTCTGGGTCTATCAGCACTGCAAAGAGTTTCTTCCCTTTTTGTCTGGCTTCGCAAATTTGTTGGTATAAAGAAACAGTAGTTATCATACAATACAATGGTATCGAACAAAGATAACTTTTTAGTTTGAAATCATAAGATAATAGCGTAAAATGTTTACACTAAGTAATAGTTTAAAGAGACGATAAGGTGCTTTGCGTTACTTTGTGCTACAACAGTTTCGCTAAGTTCCACAAAGTGCGTGTTTAAAAATTCTGTGTTATACCAAAACAGTATGAAGGTTGCGTATTGGCTTAGGAATTATTAAAGGTAAGTATCTGCCTCGCAACTTTGGGAGCAAAACTATGCTTGGGGACTCCTTCATTTTCTTTGCTTGTCCAAAGAAAACGAAGCAAAAGAAACGACACTTTTTTCAAGGTGTTTTTGCCCTTTACGGGCAAAACCGCAGCTTTTGGGCTAAATTTTTTCCAAGGCTTCAAAAATTTCTAACGCCCAAAAACTGCTATACTGCGAAAAAAGATTTTTACCTTTTTTAATACGCAATAACTATTCGATTTTAGTATTACAATTCCTGCTGAAATCGCGGGTGAAATTTCTCCAAAGTCTCCCGCAAATACGTTTCGTTGATGTGGGCATAAATTTCGGTGGTGACAATACTTTCGTGTCCCAGCATATCCTGAATAGTACTCAAATCGGCACCGTTTTCGTACAAATGGGTCGCAAATGAATGTCGAAAAGTGTGTGGGCTTATATTTTGGCTGATACCCGCTTCTTTCGCCAAATTTTTGATAATAGTGAAAATCATTACACGGCTCAGTTTCGCGCCACGGCGATTGAGAAACACTATATCTTGGTGTTTGGGCTTAATGTTCAAATGTGCGCGTATATTTTCCATATAATACACCGTATGATTAATTGCCGCGCGATGTATGGGCACCAAGCGTTCTTTGTTGCCTTTGCCTTCCACTTTTATCAAGCCTATTTCAAAGTACAAATTGGAGATTTTGAGATTCACCAATTCACTTACGCGGAGTCCGCAGCCGTACAATACTTCCAACATCGCGCGATTGCGTTTTCCTTCGGGCGTGCTGTGGTCAATGCTGGCAAAAAGTGTATCTATGGCATCAAGGCTTAAATATTCGGGTAGTTTTTGCGGAATTTTGGGAGCTTCCAGCAAATCGGCGGGATTGCCGTTGGGAAGTAAGTTTTCTATTTCTAAATAATTGAAAAATGCTTTTATACCCGAAACCATACGCGCTTGAGAGCGAGGCGAAATTTCTAATTCGTGCAAGTAGGTAATAAAAAGCTCTAAATCTTGCAGGCTGAGTTGCAAGGCACTTATTGATTCATTTTCGCGTAAATGATTTGTAGAAAAATCTTGCAACTTCGCAATATCTGAAAGATACGCGCCAACCGAATTTTCGGATAATCCTTTTTCTAATTGTAAAAAAGATTTAAATCCATTGACAAGGCTATTCCAATCCATATAGCTTGTGTAAACTAAGCAAAATAAGCAATTTTTTTCACAAAAAATACAGATTTCATCAAGTGCATATTACAAAGCTGACGCACTAAAAGTATCTCCTTGCGAAATATCGCCGGTTTTGAAACCTTTGTTGAACCAGCGCATACGTTGCTCGGAAGTGCCGTGCGTAAAGGAGTCGGGGACTACGTAGCCTTGACTTTCCATCTGCAATTTGTCATCGCCAATAGCTTGGGCGGCACGCATCGCTTCCTCAATATCGCCGGCTTCGAGAATATTTTCGTTTTGCATATAATGTGCCCACACGCCTGCCAAAAAGTCGGCTTGCAGTTCTAAGCGTACCGAAAGTTCGTTGTATTGTGCTTCGCTGAGGCGGCGGCGTTGCGCATCAACTTGTCCCGTAATTCCCAACAAATTTTGTACGTGATGCCCCACTTCGTGCGCAATTACATACGCCATCGCAAAATCGCCCGGAGCTTTAAAACGGTCGCGCAGAAGCTGGTAAAAACTCAAGTCGATATACACTTGCTGATCGGCGGGACAATAGAACGGCCCCGTTGCTGCGCTGGCATAACCGCAAGCAGAACGGTCGCTTTGAGTAAATAATACCAAAGTAGGGTCTTGATACTTACGCCCCAACTGTTTTATGAAAACATCATTCCAAACATTCTCGGTTTCTTTCAATACTACCGAAACAAATTGTCCCATTTCATCATTTGCTTGTGTTTGTTGTGTGTTTCCGGGAGCTGATTGGGCGGGTTGATTACTTTGAACCATATTTAATACTTCTAAGGGATTTTGCCCCAGCAACAAGCCGATAATTACGATAATAATACCGCCAATTCCAATGCCGCCAACTACTTTTCCGGCGGTGCCTTTTCGGCGGTCATCTACATTTGAACTTCCTTGTCTTCCTTGCCAACGCATAAGCTTAATTTTGTTTGATTTAGAGGTAAGAAAATAAATTAATTTTGAGGTGGAGGCAATAAACTTCCGAATGATTCATCGTGTACCACTTTTCCACTGAATGCTTCAATGCTTTTATCGTTCCAATAGTCAATTATCAAAGCTTTGTCGCGGTTTTCATTGTAATAATCAAAAGAGTAAAAAGTTTGGAAAGTATTGTCACCACGCACATCTAAGCCTTTTTTAGGACTTTCGCGATAGTATTTTTCATCGCGATATTGTAATACGGGCGGCGGGTCAAAACCGTTTTCGCCGATATAGCGTTCCATATTTTCATCTACCGAAAAAATATTTACAGGCGTGAGTACAGGCACTAAAGGGTTGCGATTGTTTTTAAAAACACGCAAATGTACATTGTTTTCCTCATCTAAGTTGGTAATGAGCAAGTCCTTACTTACAGTGCGTTTGGCTTGTCCGCCGGCTTCTTCCCAAAAAATGCGGCGAACTTTGTCCACGCGCCATGTTTTTCCCTGAAAATCGAACACCGAACCTACTTGAAGGTCGCCCAACTGATAGTCGAAAGAGTTGTAAGGGCGTTCAGCTAAAGCATTGAGCATGCTTTGGTCTTGGATGCTGGGCAATGCTGCCGTTACAGGATTGTCCAATTTGTACTGAATGTCTTTGCCAAGACGCTTGCCATATTGGAGTAATAATACACCTGCGGCGACAAGCAATAATGTGAAGAGATAGTTTCCACCTAAAAGTGCCGAAATGCCTAACAATATAAGCAATCCGCCACCAATCATGACCAATGTTCCGGTATATCGGGAAGTAAAAGACATAAATGTTGTAATTTTTTTACAAGATTAAAGGTAAACAATTTTGTTAAAGTTTTGCACAAGTGCATGCAAAATCAAGCAACAAAGGTATGTCTAAATTAGTTTCCGAAAGAAAAATTATGTTTTGGAACCTTGGCGAAAGGTATATGTTTATACCAAAACAGTATGAAGGTTGCGTATTGGTTTAGGAATTATTAAAGGTAAGTATCTGCCTCGCAACTTTGGTTACAAAACTATGCTTGGGGACTTCTTCATTTTCTTTGCTTGTCCAAAGAAAACGAAGCAAAAGAAAGGACACTTTTTTCAAGGTATTTTTGCCCTATTCGGGCAAAACCGCAGTTTTAGGGCTAAATTTTTTCCAAGGCTTCAAAAATTTCTAACGCCCAAAAACTGCTATACTGCGAAAAAAGATTTTTACCTTTTTAATACGCAATAACTATTCGATTTTAGTATTATTATTTAAAAGTAGGAAGATTGTAATCCAGCCCAATAGAACCCATATTATAGTTCTGTTTTGCGCCGATGTATTTATTCAGGTTGAACATGGCTTTGCCATACAAGTTGCCTGTAATGCGTACCTTCAAGCCCAAATCTAAGCCCCAATAGTAGCTGTTGGCTTTGGTTTGCGGGTAGAGTTCATCGTAGTAAGGGTAGTAGAGGTTGCTTTTGTAAATACCCGGCGCGGCAAAAAGGATAAGGTTATTTTTGTCTTCAATGTCTTTGTACACATAGTTGTACTTTAGCAAAAATCCCCAGCGATAGAAACGCGTATCTTCAAAGTTGGTGCCCGACATAGAAAGTCGTGTGTAGTTTGCTCCGAGGCTAATGTGCTTCATTACAGGCACAAACAAATGGTACATTATCCAGAATTGCTCCAAGTAATCGGTTTGGTTGCTACTAAGATCTTCGTTGATGCCAAATCCGGCAATGCCTATTTCAACTTGCTCGTAGGGGCTGCGTTTTATTTTTTCTTGGGAGATAGTGAGCGATTGGGCGGAAATAGTAGCGATGCTTAAAAAGCAACCTAATAATAGCAGAAGTAGATTTCGCATAAGTGTGAATTTTAGATGATAAATAAATGATTTTATCACAATAACGCGAAATTCTGCCAAATATTGGTATATTTTGTATTAAATATTTTTCGCCATAAAATAAGCGTCAAAAAACTCTTCGTTTTTGTACACCACACCTTTTAGCTTGCCTTCTATATGAAAGCCGTGTTTTATCAAAAAACTCAAGCCTTGTAGGTTGTTTTGCAAAATAGTAGTTTGCGCTTTGCTAATGTCTAATTTTATAAGTTTTTTCTCTATGTGTTGCATGAGTAGGCTTGCACAACCTTGTCCCATAACACTTTGCATAAGCAAAATATTCGCTTCGGCAATGTGATGACAATACAAAGTATTAATAGGAATAATTTCACCAATACCACAGGCTTTTTCGTTATTTCGCAATAAGAAAAAACATTTTCGATAAACGTTTTCCCGCTTCTGATAATAACTTTCTACATCAGAGACATCTAAGAAATCGAAATCGTTCTCTGCGGCGATAATCTTTCGCAAAGCTATTAAATCGGCTCGGTCCTCCGGCGTATTCACTTCGTGGACACTTAGCTTCGTTAAGTCTATTTGTAATTTGTTGGTAATAGAGATCATATTTTAAAATCTATTGCCAAACAAAAACAAAAACCATGCTAATTAGTCGGCAAGAAAGCGCATTCGGTGTCCATTTACACTTTCGTCAAAATTTCCTTTGTAAAAAACTAAGTTGCCATTTACAAAGGTATGGCTTATAGAATGTGCAAAAATAGTCCCTTCTAAGGGCGACCATTTGCATTTGTATAAAATGTTTTTTTTGTCCACCGTATAAGGCTTATTTTTTGCCACTAATACTAAATCTGCATAAAACCCTTCTTTTATATAGCCTCTCCGCGCGACCTTGAAGGCGGTGGCGGGTGCATGCGCCATTTTTTGTACAACTTGTTCAATGCTTATTAATCCTTTATTTACAGCTTCCAGCATCATTAGCAAACTGTGCTGCACCAGCGGAATACCCGAAGGTGCATCGAAATAAGATTGTTGTTTTTCAGACAAGGTATGCGGTGCGTGGTCGGTGGCAATTACATCAAGTGTATTGTTTTGTAGAGCATTCCACAGTGCTTTGCGGTTGTTTGTTTCCTTGATGGCAGGATTGCATTTGATGAAATTTCCCCAGTTTTCGTAATCATCTGCCGAAAACCAAAGATGGTGTACACACACTTCGGCAGTTATTTTTTTCTGCGCAAGCGGCAAAGTATGGTTGAATAGTGCCAATTCTTTGGCAGTACTTATGTGTAATACGTGCAAGCGCGTGCCGTGTTTTTGCGCTAAAGCTACGGCTTTACTGCTTGATAAAAAACATGCTTCTTCCGTGCGAATGAGCGGGTGAAGGGCGGCGGTTACTTCTTTGTCTTGGTATTGTTGCTTAAAGTGGGCAGTATTGTCGCGAATGGTTTGCTCGTCTTCGCAATGTACAGCAATAAGCATTGGGCAGGTGCTGAACAGTTTTTCCAAAGAAGTATCGTTGTCCAAGAGCATATTTCCGGTAGATGAACCCAAAAATGCTTTTATGCCGCAAACGCTGGTAGGGTCGGTGCGCAACACTTCTTCCAAATTGTCGTTAGAGGCACCCATGTAAAAGGAAAAGTTTGCAAGCGAGGTCACTTGGGCGGCATCGTATTTTTCTTGCAACAGTTTTTGGCTAAGCGTTGGCGGATTGGTGTTGGGCATTTCCATAAAAGAAGTAACGCCTCCCGCTACTGCGGCTTTCGATTCGGTATAGATATTGGCTTTGTAAGTGAGCCCGGGCTGGCGAAAATGTACTTGGTCGTCAATCACGCCCGGCAACAAATAATGCTTGGAAGCATCTATTTCTAAGGAAACTACTTCGTTGCTTATTTGCGGAGCTATTTTTTCGATAAATCCACTCTTAATGAGTACATCGGCATAATATTGCTTGCCTTCATTAATAATATGGGCGTTTTTTAGGAGTATTTTTTTCATAAAATAATTTATAGCAAGAAAATAATGTGTGCGGGAACTCAAAAGTACCAAAACTTATTCTAAAAAAGAATTATGTTTTTTACATTTGCCGAATAAATTACGCTTTAAAAAATATTGAAAAATGGGAAAGAAAGTTTTATTAATTGCCCTTGTTATTATAGGATTGGCTCTTGCGCTGATATATTTGAGCACATCTATTAATTATAGTGAAGGATTTAGAGCCGGAACTATTATGAAATTGAGCCATAAAGGTGTTATTTTCAAAACCTATGAAGGAGAGCTTAATACGGGCGGACTGAGCGGTGCTGCCGGAGACGATATAAATTCTTCTACTTGGTATTTTAGTGTTTCACCTTCGGAAAAAGGAGTGCTTCAGGCGATTAACGAAGCCGTTGATGGCGGATATCGTGTGAAACTCCACTACAAAGAGCGGTATTTTCAGTACAATATGTTTGGCGATACCAAATACTTTGTCTATAAAGTAGAAAGAGTCGGCTCGCAGAAGCCTTGACGATTTAAGGGTTTTGTTGCATGTACACACTTTGCATTTCTCGTTCCCATTGTGGCGAAAATTCGCTGTCGTAGTGGGCGAGGAGCAAATTTTTTAGCACATAGTCAATCGTTTGTTTTTCGCGTAAAAACTGCTCGTAAACAGCCTGTCGTCCGCGAATACCAATGAGGTTCACACCCAAAAATTGTCGGTTGTTTTCTTGGTAAACAAGCTGAATACTCAGCGGCTTGTGCGCATGTTGCCAATAAATTTCTTTTTCGTTGGGAGCTAATTTTGCATTTACACTACCATAAGTCTGGTAGCTAATATCAAAAAACTTGGCGGAATTGAACCATATTGGCGGCGCGTATTTCCGTGCCTTCGCGGCAATATTATCGGCGGCAAGTTCTCCCTGCAACTTTGCCGAATACCAAAGACTTTCGGTTTTTTTATTTGTACCGAAAAACTGCACACAATCGCCCGCAGCATACACGTCGGGAATATTCGTTTGGAAAAAATCGTTCACCACAATTCCTTTGTCGCAGTGTAGCGGTGTATTGCGCAAAAAATCAATGTTGGGGCGCACACCAATACACACACAAGCCCAATCGCAGGAAATCTCTTCGCCTTTTTGGGTAATGAGTGCGCGTATTTTTCCTTCCTTATCGCCCAAAAATGCCGAAACTTCTGTTTGGTTTTTGAACGGAATACCTTTTTGTTGTAAATATTTTTGTACCAAAAGTGCCGTTTGCGGCGGCAATACATTTGCCCAAAACGCCTCTTCGCGCACCAACACAGTAACGGGAATGTTACGTTGATATAACATTTCTGCTACTTCTATGCCAATAAGTCCGCCACCAATAATTATGGCATTTTGCGGCGGAGTTTGGGTAGATTTTTCTATTTTTTCAAGGTCTTGCAGCGAATAGAAGTGAAAAATATTGTTCAAATTATTGCCATCACAGTTAATTTTTCGAGGCGTGGCTCCGGTAGCAAGCAAAAGTTTATCGTAGAAAAGCGGTGCTTGTGTGGGCTGGAAAAATATTTTTTTTGCCGAAAAATCAATAGTTCTAACGCTATCGTGCAAACGTGAAATAGCTTGTTTGTCCCAAAAATCCGGCGGATAAACTTGTAAAGATTGCTGCGAGAGTTGGCGCATATACACATACATAAGCGCGGTGCGAGCGAAAAAATAAGGAGATTCGTCCGAAATTAAGGTAATTTGTAAGGAGGGATTTGTTTTTCGCAAGTAAATTGCGGCAGTACTTCCACTTACCCCATTTCCGATAATAGCAACATGCATTTGCTATACAATCATTAATTTTGCAAAGCGCAACATAATGCGTTTGATACCGGTACCTTCAAAATCTATAGAGGCAATTTTGTTATTGCCCACACCTTCTACCTTTTCTACTATGCCAATGCCAAAGCGTTGGTGCATTACTTTTTGCCCTGCATTGAGTTGGCTGGTGTCGTCAATGCGAAAATTGTCGGGTGGCGTAAAATTTACTTTACTGTTGGAAGCGGCGCGCGGTGCTGCCAAAATGCGTTGTGAAAAATCGGGCTTGGCACTGCTTTTTTCGGTTTGGATGAAATTGGTTTCTATAAATTTCATCGGAATTTCTTTCAGAAAACGGCTGGGTTCACAGTATTGCAAATTGCCAAAGCGATAGCGTGTTTTGGCATACGATAGGTACAAATTTTCTTCGGCACGGGTTGCGGCTACGTAAAAAAGTCGGCGTTCTTCCTCTAACTCATCGCGCGAACTTAGCGACATACGCGAAGGAAATAGTTCTTCTTCCATCCCTACTACAAAAACATTTTTAAACTCCAAACCTTTGGCAGCGTGAATGGTCATCAGTTTCACGGTTTCGGGATTTTCCTGTTTGCTGTCTTGGTCTGTGAGCAAACTCACTTGCTGGAGATATGCGCCCAGCGATTTGTCTTGGGTTTCGGTAGCTACTAATTCTTCGTTGTCTTCTTCCGAAAAATCTTTTATAGCATTGAGCAACTCTTGGAAGTTTTCAAAACGGCTAATGCCTTCAATACTTTTGTCGTTGTAGAGTTCTTTAAAAATGCCCGTAGTTCTGCCAATGTGTTCGGCTACTTCGTAGGCATTTTTTTTCTCCAACATAGCCGTAAAACTTTTTATCATAATAACAAATTCGGAGATAGCATTTTGGGCGCGGGTGGAAAGTCCCGAATTTTCTACGAGTTCTAAGGCTTCCCAGAGGCGCAAGTCGTTGTCTTGGGCAAAAATAGTCATGCGGTTGAGGCTCGTATCGCCGATACCGCGCGTAGGGTAGTTGATGATGCGGCGCAAGGCTTCTTCATCAAAATGGTTGGTACTGAGTTTCAAATATGCCATCATGTCTTTTATTTCTTTGCGCTGGTAAAAAGACAATCCGCCATACACAACATAGGGAATATTGGCGCGGCGCAGAGCATCTTCAAAGGCGCGGCTTTGGGCGTTGGTGCGATACAAAATGGCAAAGTCGTGGTACATATAATGATGACGAAGCGTATTTTCGAGAATCGCATCGGCAATTTTTTTCCCTTCTTCGTTGTCGCTGCTGAGGCTAAAAAGTTTTATGTGTGTGCCATCGTCATTGTCGGTCCATATTTTTTTGGGGAGTTGGTTTTTGTTGTTGGCGATAATATCGTTGGCGATGGAAACAATTTTTTGGGTAGAGCGATAGTTTTGCTCCAATTTATACACTTCGCGCTCCGGATAATCTTTTTCAAAAAAGAGAATATTTTCGATAGTAGCCCCTCTAAATGCATAAATGCTTTGTGCGTCATCGCCCACTACACAAATATTTTGGTGGCGGACAGCTAATTTTTTTACAATTTCGTATTGCAAACGATTGGTGTCCTGAAACTCATCTACCAAAATGTATCGAAACTTCGACTGATATTTTTCGAGTACTTCAGGAAATTTTTCGAGTACTTCGTACATTTTTAGCAACAAATCATCGAAGTCCATCGCTCCGGCTTTGAAGCAGCGTTCGCAATAAAGGCGATAGAGTAGGGCAAACTTAGGTCGTTTGGCGGCTTCATCTTCGGCAATAAGCTCGGTGTTTTGTGCGTACACATCAGGCAATATCAAGTTGTTTTTTGCCATAGAAATACGCGCATGGATACCGTTGGGTTTGTAAATATCGGGATTGAGGTTTTGTTCTTTGATAATGGTTTTGAGCAAACTGCGGCTGTCTTGTGTGTCGTAAATGCTGAAATTGGACGGATAGCCCAAGCGCGGAGCTTCTACACGCAATATTTTAGCAAAAATAGCGTGAAAAGTACCCATCCAAATATTATAGGCTTGGGTGTTGCACAAAGATTCTATCCGATGGCGCATTTCGCGGGCGGCTTTGTTGGTAAAGGTTAGTGCCAGAATATTGAAAGGGTCTATGCCCTGATGAATTAACCACGCAATGCGATAAGTGAGTACACGCGTTTTTCCCGAGCCGGGTCCGGCAATTATCATAACAGGACCTTCGGTGTGTTGTACGGCAGCACGTTGTGTTTCATTAAGTTCTTGCAAAAAAGACATGTATTAATTATTTTGAAGGGTATTTTGTGCGATGATTAGTAAGATGATATGTCATCATTTTATGATGAAGCAAAGATACGATATTAAAACTTGTTCTAAAAAAGAGAAGGAAGGTAGTTTGTCTTAAAAAGAAAAGAAATAAAAAACTTGCCGCGCTAAAACATAGTGATGCTTTATATGTTTGAGGATAAAAAGATTTGATGCAAGAAAATAGCTTTTATCGGAAAGTGTGCCAACTGTCGGACTTGAAAGATTGTGCCGAAGCCTTGCTCGCTTGGGCAGAAGGGGAGTGTGTGTGGATTTTTGATGCGCCGATGGGAGCAGGCAAAACAACCCTTATTGCCGCGATGTGTCAAGTGCTGGAAGTAAGCGATGTTCCGGCAAGTCCTACTTACGCACTGGTGCATCATTATACGAGTCCTAAGTTGGCGCATAATATTTGGCATTTCGACTTGTATCGCTTAGAGAGTACGCGCGCGCTGTACGATATTGGTTTTGAAACTTATTTGGAGCATACGCCGCCAGACGTAATCTTGATAGAGTGGCCTCAATTAGCCATATCGTTTTTAGAGAGTTGTATTGCGGTAGAAATTGGCGTGGAAGATAATTGCCGTATGATTAAAGCAGAAAAAAAGCGTTTTGTGTGATAATAATTTTGTAATTTTTGCGCCGAAAATATTAAAATAAAAAATATGCAAGGTCAAACATCTCCTCAAGCTATGGCGCAGATGTCGTTGGAACCCTTAGAAGAACGATTGGCAATGAAGAATCCTTCGCAAAAAATGTTTATCGGTATTCCGCGCGAAACGGCTTTTCAGGAAAAACGCATTGCCCTAACGCCGGAATCTACAGCTTTGTTGATAAACAACGGGCATAGGATAGTAATGGAGTCGCAGGCAGGGCTTGGCGCGCATTATAAAGACAGCGACTATTCCGAAACAGGGGTAGAAATTGCTTATGACTTGAAAAAGGTTTACGAAGCCGATATTATCTTGAAAGTGGCACCGCCTTCTTTAGAGGAAATAGACATGTTGCATCCTTTGCAGGTCTTGTTTTCGCCTATTCATTTGCCCATGATGCAAAGCGATTATTTGGCGCACTTGATGCGTAAGCAAGTAACCGGCATTGCCTTTGAGTATATAAAAGATGAGTACGGTTCTTTTCCGATAGTGCGTACGCTTAGTGAAATTGCCGGAAGTAGTGTTATTTATATTGCCGCAGAATATTTGAGCAATTCGCATGGTGGGCAAGGAATTTTGTTGGGAGGCATTAGCGGTATTCCGCCGGCGCGTATTGTGGTGCTGGGCGCAGGTGTGGTGGGCGAATATGTAACGCGTACCGCTTTGGGCTTAGGTGCCGATGTGCATGTGTTTGACAGCAGTATTTTTAAATTGATGCGCTTGCAAAAAAACTTGGGGCGGCACGTATTTACTTCTATTATCAATCCTGAAACTTTGCGCAAAGAGCTGGCACAAGCCGATATAGCCGTAGGAGCAATTCATTCGGAGCTGGGGCGAGCTCCTTGTGTGGTGACGGAAGCGATGGTTGCAGCAATGCGCGCAGGTTCGGTAATTATAGATGTGAGTATTGACCAAGGCGGGTGTTTTGAAACATCGCGGGTTACGAACCATTTGCAGCCTACTTTTCGCCAACACGATGTAATACATTACTGTGTACCCAATATTGCGGCGCGGGTATCGAAAACTGCCTCGCAGGCTATTAGCAATGTATTAGCTCCTTTGTTGTTAGAAAGTCACGAACAGGGCGGTTTGGAAAAATATTTGCGTTTTCATAAAGCGGCGCGCCATGGCGTGTATGTGTATAAAGGAAAACTCACCAATCAGTTTTTGAGTGAGCGTTTTGGTATGCGCTTCACCAATTTGGATTTGTTGATGACGGCGGGTTTTTAAGTAATGGGACAAAAGAAAGCCAGCATTAAAAAAGTACTTATTTTTGAGGTATGAGCAAGAAGATATACAAAATAAAACGAAGCAGAAATAGGCTTATTAGAAGGACTAAAAAAAAGGAAGTAAAAGTGCAAGAGTAAGCCATAGAGCACAGGCACTTTTACTACTTAATACCAAAACCGTATGGAAAGTTGTGTATTGGTTTAGGAATTATTAAGGGTAAGTATCTGTTCCGAAACTTTTGGGGCAAATCTATGCTTGGGGACTTCTTCATTTTCTTTGCTTGTCCAAAGAAAACGAAGCAAAAGAAACGACACTTTTTTCAAGGTATTTTTGCCCTATTGGGGCAAAACCGCAGTTCTTTGGCTAAACTTTTTACAAGGCTTCAAAAATTTTTAACGCCCCAAAACTGCTATACGGCGAAAAAAGATTTTACCCTTCTTTAATACGCAATAGCTATTCGATTTTGGTATAAGTATCTGCCCAAAAGTAATCAAGTATTCTCTTGAATAATATACGTTGAAACTTGCATATTGAGTATAGCCGCGTTTCGACTTCGCTCAACGCTCGGTAAATAATTTATGCTGGTTTTCTTTCGTCCAAGTACTTAAAAGCATAGTCTTGATAAGTAAGTTCAATATTATGCTCAGGCGTTCCTATCTTTAAGGACTAATCGCCGTCTTTTCCAGCAATATCGTCAGAAGCTGCAACTGACACACACCCAAAGCGTTTTGCAGATATTGTACAGCGGCTTGTCCTTTGTCTCCTTTGGCAAATTCACAACCATACACATTGAGTTGCTGTTTTTCTTGTAATAAATCATTGTTATTTATCCATTTAACAATTTCTCTGGCATTATTCTATTTGCCGTTTATCAAGAGTTCTCCGGGTCGGCCACGACTAACTAACTGAAATGCCTCCGATGTCTTTGACATTTCTTTTGCCAGTAAGTATTGGGCTTCTACACTACCGTCAATAAAATAGTTTCCAGCTTTTGATATAGCACCGCTTCTTTCCACAAGCGTGTTGTCTGTTTCGTATATATTTGCGCCTACGTAATTGGAGAAAGCTAGTATGATAGTAGGCGTGTTGCAAATATTGATATTAATTATTTAAAAATATATAAAAATTGAAAAATAATAATAATTTAAATGTAATTTGGTGTTATATAGAACAGAAATATTTGCGATAAACGAACTACGACAAAAATGCGTCCAAAATGCTTTTTTCATTTATTTTAATATTAAGTATCTCATTATCAGTTAGTTGTAAAAAAATAATTTCGATTGTATAAGCAAAAATTATTTTCTATGTGTATTGTTATTTGTTTAAACGGCCTTTTCTGTGTAAATTATTAATTATATTATAAAGAATAAAAATTATTAAATTTTATAATAATTGCGTATTCGTAAATAATTCATCTAACTTTATTAATGGTCCAAAATTTTTGAAAAAGACTTTAACTATACAGTAAATTTATGTACTTTTATTACATAGAAAATATTGTAGAATTTTTTTATTAGTAAATTACCCAAAAATTAAAATTATGAAAAAGACTTTACTGTTTGTATGTACAATAATTAGTGTTGCATGTGCTGCACAAGTTCCTACGGCAACCAATGCTACACGTGTAGTATCGGCAGATGATTTATCGCTTAACGATCAGATAGTAGATAATAAATACGCGAACTTTGCCTTTTATGATGCTTCGGACAACCAAACGTATGCTTTTAATAGTAAGACAGGCGAGTGGGTGAGCCAAGCAGGCGGAATTTCCAAAGATGGAAAAATCGTCGCCTCCAAAGGTAATTTTGCCTTTTATAATGCTTCGGATAATAAGACTTACGCTTTTAGTAGTATAAAAAATTTGTGGGCGAGTCAGGCTGGTGGAAATACGAAAGAGAACACAATTACAGGTTCCAATGGAAACTTTGTGTTTTATAATGTTTCGGACAACAAAACCTATGCTTTTAATAGTGAAACAGGCTTATGGGTAGGTCAAACTGGCGGAAATCCTAAAAGAAGTAGTACGCTTGTAAGTTCTAATGGTAATTTTGCCTTTTATAATATTATGGACAATACAACCTATGCCTTTAATAGTAAAACAGGCGAGTGGGTGGGGCAAAAAGGGGGAAGTAACAAGAGTGAAACCATTATTGGGGCAAATGGCAACTTTGCGTTTTATGATACTTCTCGTAATACGATCTATGTTTTTAACAAAACAACGAATACTTGGATAGGGCAAGATGGCGGAACTGTAACAAGTGGAACGATTATATTGTCGGAATCGAATTAGAAAATATATTTAAAAAAGAAAGCGACTTTGACCAACACGGTCAAAGTCGCTTATTGTTTATACAAACGATGAGATAATCTTACTCCAACAATTTTATTTTTTCTAACAAATTTTCGGTTTCCGAAATGTCCATCCCTTCGTTTTTACCTAATATAATAGCTTCTTCTGCTGCGCGGAGGGCTTCGTTTTTGCGCCCCAGTTTGTACAACAAGGCAGCATAAGTGTCGGCATTGTAGTAGTTGTTTTCTAAAGACAATGATTTTTTCGACCAAGCTAAGGCTTCTTCCAACTTGGCAGGCTCGTCAATGTGTTCATAAAACGTCCAAGCGGCATTGTTCAACACATTGGATTTTTCCATCGCAAATTTTCCGATATAATTGGCGGCTTCGTTGGCGTATTCGTTCCATTCTTCGCGCTGTGTGTAATAATACATTGCTAGGCTACCACAAATTTGCTCGCTGTATTCCGAAAAGTTGGCTTGAGCATACGTGATAGCCCACAAATACTGTGCAGGATTATCGGTTTCTACGGCTTCCGAAACGTCGTTCATCAATACATTGGTTACGGTACTGATAAATTTTTCTTTGCCCACTTTTTCCATAATAGCTGTGCTGAGTTCCGACATTTTGCCGAAGGCTTTCGACTTTTTGTCGTAGGCAGTGCGCAGGATGAAATCAATATTTTTGTCGCTTAGTAATTCTTCATTAGGCACTGCACTCAAGTAAGCATCGGAGGCTTGTGTAATTTCGTAGGGATTTGAAGCGGCGGCTTCGGCAGCCAAGGCGTAATGGTATAGCATCTCAGGATTGCGGTCGCCACTGCGGTATTTTTTTTGCAAACTTACATACTGGCGATTTTCATCTAAGGCATTTTTTCCATCTTCAATAAATTCGTCCGCTTTTTTAAAACCTAAAGTTTTGTGTACCAATTCGCCTTGTGGATTGAAGTACAAAAAAGTAGGGTAGAACTGTACGTTGTACTGTTTGTCGAGTTCGGGACCTTCGCCTTTTTCCATATCAATGGCTACATTGATAAAGTTTTTGTTGTAAAAGTCGCCTACTTCGGTTTGCGGGAAAATTTCTTTTTTCATTTTTTTGCACGGTCCGCACCAAGAAGTATGAGCGTCTAAAACGATAAATTTGTTTTCCTTTTTCGCTAATGCCAAAGCTTCTGCCCAAGTTCCTTCAAAGAAGTTCATTTGTGCTTTTATAGGCGACACGATACTCATTGCGAAGATGAATAAAAAGGCGATTATGGGTTTCTTTTTCATAAGAAAGAGGTGTTTAATTATTGTTTTCAAAAAAAAATTATTTGGCGAAACTTACGGCGCGTTTTTCGCGGATAACGGTTACTTTTATTTGTCCCGGATATTGCATTTCGCTTTGTATTTGTTGTGAAATTAAGAAAGAAAGCTCTTCGGCGCGCTGGTCGGCAACTTTGTCGCTTTCTACAATTACACGCAGTTCGCGTCCGGCTTGAATAGCGTATGCTTTGTCCACACCATCGTAGCTGGTAGCCAAGTTTTCGAGTTCTTTAATGCGTTTGAGGTATTGTTCCAAAATTTCGCGGCGCGCACCCGGACGAGAGCCGGAAATAGCATCGGCGGCTTGTACAATGGGCGAAATGATAAAGCTCATTTCTATTTCGTCGTGGTGCGCACCAATAGCGTTGCAAATGGCGGGTTTTTCTTTGTAGCGTTCGGCGAGTTTCATTCCCAACAAAGCGTGCGACAATTCGGGGTCTTCGTCCGAAACTTTTCCAATATCGTGCAAGAGTCCGGCGCGCTTGGCTTGTTTGGTGCTTACGCCCAATTCGGAAGCGAGCAAGGCGGCAATATTGGCAGTTTCTTTGGAGTGTTGTAGCAAGTTTTGTCCGTAAGAGGAGCGATAGCGCATTTTTCCTACCAATTTGATGAGTTCGGGATGCAGTCCATGAACGTCTAATTCGATAACAGTACGCTCGCCAATTTCCATGATTTGCTGTTCCAGCAAGCGGCGGGTTTTGTTCACTACTTCTTCGATACGCGCCGGGTGAATGCGTCCATCGGCAACGAGGCGTTGGAGTGAAAGGCGCGCTACTTCGCGGCGGAAGGGGTCGTAGCCGGAAATAACCACTGCTTCGGGCGTGTCGTCCACAATAATTTCTACGCCGCAGGCAGCTTCTAAGGCACGGATATTTCTCCCTTCACGACCAATGATTTGTCCTTTTTGGTCGTCTGATTCTAAAGGAAATACCGAAACGGCATTTTCGATGGTTTGTTCGGCGGCGGTGCGCTGAATTGCCTGAATAACGATTTTTTTGGCTTCTTTGTTGGCGTGCATTTTAGCTTCGTCCACAATATCTTTTACGTATGCCATTGCCTCGGTTTCAGCTTTTTTAACCATGGTTTCTACCAACTGTTTTTTTGCTTCTTCGGCAGAAAGTCCGGCTACTTTTTCCAACTTTTGGGCAAGTTCGAGTTCCGATTTTTCTACTTTTGTGTCAAAAGATATTTTTCGCTCATTGAGTTCGTTAAATTTCGCTTCGTATTCTGCTTTTTTATTTTCAATAAGTTGAAATTGCTCTTTAAAGCTTTCTTTTATTTTATCAACATCTTTTTCTTTGTTTTTGAGTTCATTTTTTCGTTGATTAAGCTGGTCTTCACGTTGGTTGAGTTGGCGCAGCGTTTGTTCTGCTTCGCGTTTTTTCTGATTGAGTTCACGCTCGGTATCTGCTTGGAGCTTCAGGGCTTTTTCTTTGGCTTCAAGCACTACTTCCTTCTTGCGGGCTTCGGTTTCTATGCGCGCTTTATCGGTTATGCGCTCGGCTTCGGCTTGGGCGGCATCTATTTGTTTTTTCATTAATTGCGTAGCAGCCATTTTTCCTACAAAAAATCCTATTGCTGCGCCAACGATACTAAGTATGATGATAAGGGTAATGTCCATTTAATGTGTTTATATTTTAGGGTTAATAATTTTTTTATGCAAAACTTAAACCAAGTTGCCCCAATATATATAAACAAAAAAAAATGCAGGAATTGACTTATTTTAGCTGGTGAAGATAAACGGTGAGGAGTTCATCTAATTCGGATAATTCACTCGAAGCATTAAGGTAATCTGTATCGTCCGATTTGTTTTGGAGCGTTTCCATACAAAAATCGAAGGCAACGATGGCTAAATGGTCGATAGCTTCGGAGCGGCTGTAAAGATTTTTGTATTCTACAAATTTTTTTCGGATAAGATTGCCAGCTAATCGTACCATTTCTTCTTCGTCAGCACTAATGGTCATAGGATACTGCCGCTCGCCAATGGTAAGATTTATTTGTATGTTTTTAGGCGTGTTATCACTCATCAATTATAAAAATTATGTAGCTTTAAGTAACAAGTCAAGTTTAAAACTTCGATTATTGAAGAAGTTTCAAGCATTTATCAATGTCTTTTATATATTGTGTAATGCGTTCGTTCATTTCTTTATTTTGGGCAATATTTTGCTCGTTGTTGGTGGACAAACGCATTAGACTAATTTGGTCGTTTAATTTTTGAATTATTTCGTTGTATTCTGTAATATTTTCTTTTAAATCGGCAATTTCTTGTTTGAGCACTTGGTTCTCGGCATCCAATTTATTGTTGTGGTCAATGATTTGTCCCACTTTTTTCACAATATTAGATACAGTTAAATTTAAGCGATTCATACAGTATTTTGCCTGTTTTCTTTATATCTTTTTTAAAATAAACTTAAAATTACGTCTTTCAGTTTAATGTTAGGCAATTTTTTTGTAAATATATTATCATAAAAGAAATAATCATACCAAATATTGCATGCGCTAACAAGATAATTTTTATCGCTGAACGGCGTGTAGGTTTTTTACCAAACTGTCGGTAATTTTTTGCATTACGGCATCAATCTCGCTATCGGTGAGGGTTTTTTGCTCATCTTGCAGTACAAAACTCACCGCATAGGATTTTTTATCGGCTCCAATTTTTTCGGCATCGGTAAAAATATCAAAGAGTTCGATAGATTTTAAAAGATTCGGTGCTTGCGTGTAGGCTATGCTTGTAATTTGCTCGAATTTGGTGTTTTGGGGCAGCAGCAAAGCCAAGTCGCGTTTTACCGAAGGATATTTGGCAATGGGTTTGTAGGTTTCTTTCTTTTGGGCGAGTATTTCGGGAAGTTCGTCCCAAATTATCAAAGCAGCAAAAACATCCTGCGCAACATCGAACTTTTGGCAGTGTGCAGACTGCAATTTTCCGAATTTAAGTATTATTTTTTCACCAAAATATCCTGCTAAACCGTACTCAAATTCATCGTCTTGGTTTAGTTCTTTGTATTTATCGGGGCAAATTCCCCATGCTTGCAGCAGTTGGGTTATGGCTTCTTTTAGATGGTAAAAGTTGCTTGCCTGTGCCGTATGTTGCCACGTTTGATGAGTAAAATCGCCTGTGAGATACAAGGCTAATTGAGCTTGTTCTTGGTAGCCTTCGGTGTTTTTGTAATAAATTTTGCCAAATTCAAACAAACGCAAATGGTTTTGCTTGTGCTTTAGGTTGTGCGAAATAGTTTCCAAAGCGGAGAAATACATGTTTTTCCGCAAGGAGTCTCGGTTTTTGTTTTCGGTACTCAGCAAGCTAATGAGTTCCGGGTCGTTTTCGGAATACAAAGCCGAGTGTGTAAGCGAATTGTTCATTATTTCGTAAAAGCCGCGCGCTGCCAGTATTTGTGTACTGTTGGTGCGCAGTTTGCGTAGGTCTATGGTAGGGCTGTATGATAAAGTACCGTTTACTTGGCTGATAAGCGGAATATTGTTGAAGCCGTAAATGCGTAATATTTCTTCTATTACATCTACTTCGCGGGTAACGTCCACTTTATTGGTTGGCACTTTTAAGCTAAGGTGTTCGTTGTTGCGGGAGATGACTTCCATTTCTAAGGCTTCGAGAATTTTGTTGATGTCGCGGCGTTTTATTTCTACGCCTGCCAACTGACTCACTTTTTGGTAATGTAAGTCCACTTGTGCCGGTTTTACATCTTGTGGGTAAATATCGAAAATTGTTGAGGCAAGGGTGGCGTTTGCAATACTTTGTAATAAGTGGATAGCGCGTTTTAGCGCAAAAACAGTAATATTCGGATCTACGCTTTTCTCGAAGTGTTGTGCGGCATCGGTGCGCAGTTGGTGATAGTTGGCGGTTTTGCGAATTGTGATGGCATCAAAGCAAGCACTTTCCAAGAAAATAGCGGTAGTTTGTGCCGTCACGCCGGAGTTTTTTCCGCCATATACGCCTGCCATACACATAGCTTCTTTTTGATTGCAAATCATTATATCGGTAGATTGCAAACTTATTTTTTGCTCGTCTAAGGTGATAAATGCAGTATTTTCGGGCAGAAATTGCACATTTATTTCGTTGCCTACGGCTTTCATATCAAAGGCGTGGAGGGGTTGTCCCAGTTCCCACATCACAAAATTGGTAATGTCCACTACATTGTTAATAGGTTTTTGCCCAATGGCAATCAATCTTTTCTGCAACCATTCCGGCGATGCTTGGACTTTTATATTTTCAAGCACAACACCGGCGTAGCGTTTGCAGGCTTCGTAATTGTGTACTTTTACCTTTAAACTTGACTTAGGTGGTTTTGTTGGTTCGGTAATTTGTACGCTGGGCATTTGGACATTGCTTGCCATTTTGTAATTGATACGAAGTGCTGCGGCTAAGTCTTTGGCAACGCCTATGTGGCAAAAAGCATCGGAGCGGTTTGGCGTAAGTCCTATCTCAAAAATATAGTCTCTTTCGGTGTTTATCACTTCGTGCAAAGGCGTGCCTACGGTCAGTTTTTCCGCTAAAACCATAATGCCATCATGGCTTTTGCCGATGCCTATTTCGTCTTCGGCGCAAAGCATACCTTCAGAAATTTCACCGCGAATTTTGCTGCGCTTTATGGTAAATGGTTCACTATCCGAAGGGAAAAGTTGCGTGCCAATGGTGGCTACCACTACTTTTTGCCCTGCGGCTACATTGGGCGCGCCGCAAACAATACTTAGTATTTCGCTGCTACCTACATTTACCTTGGTAACTTTCAGACGGTCGGCATTGGGATGTTTTTCGGCTGAAAGCACTTCGCCTACTACTAAACCTTGCAATTGGTTTTTGTCTGCGCCTAAGGTCTGTATAGACTCTACTTCCAAGCCAATTTCTGTTAATATTTCGGCTACTTTTTCGGCAGCCATATCTATGGGTAAATACGTTTTAAGCCAGTTATAGGATATTTTCATACGCTTCTTTTCGTTTTTAACTAACAAATTTTAGACAGTAATAAATCGAAAAAAAATAATACTGCAAAATAAATGCTTAGAAGTGATAATAAAAAAACTCCCCAAAATTATTTTAAAGTAAAAAGATTTTGGGGAGTAGTCGAAAAATATTTTTTAATAATTTAAGCCGGACTTTCCGCCAGCAAAGTTATTTTATTGTTGAGTACTTCCACAAAACCACTGCCAATAGAAAATGTTTTGATGCCACTGTCGGTAACTACTTTTACTTCTCCGGCTTTTAGGGAAGCAATAAGTGGTGCGTGATTTTGCAAAACCTGAAAAGTGCCATCAGTTCCGGGCATTGTTACAGCATTGGCGGAGCCTTTGTAGATATTAGCTTCGGGTGTTTGAATATGTAGTTCCATAAGCCAATACTAACTTTTTGCAGCAGCTTCTGCCAATAATTTTTTACCTTTTTCAATTGCGTCATCAATGGTTCCTACCAAGTTGAAGGCTGCTTCAGGATATTCGTCCACTTCACCATCAATAATCATATTAAATCCTCTGATAGTTTCTTCGATTGGTACTAACACACCTTTCAAACCTGTAAATTGCTCTGCAACGTGGAAGGGTTGTGATAAGAAACGCTGTACCCTGCGTGCACGCGAAACCACCAATTTATCTTCTTCGCTCAATTCGTCCATACCCAAAATGGCAATAATATCTTGCAATTCTTTGTAGCGTTGCAAAATAGATTTTACGCGTTGGGTAGTGTTGTAGTGTTCATTACCTACAATTTCGGGGGATAAGATACGCGAGGTAGAATCTAATGGGTCCACCGCAGGATAAATTCCCAACTCGGCAATTTTACGACTCAATACCGTAGTGGCATCTAAGTGGGCAAAAGTAGTTGCGGGGGCAGGGTCGGTAAGGTCATCGGCGGGTACATATACTGCTTGTACGGAGGTGATAGAACCGTTTTTGGTAGAGGTAATGCGTTCTTGCATAAGCCCCATTTCGGTAGCCAGCGTTGGTTGATAACCTACGGCCGAAGGCATACGTCCTAACAGGGCAGATACTTCGGAACCTGCTTGGGTGAAACGGAAAATGTTGTCGATAAAGAACAAAATATCTTTTCCTGCTTCTCCTTTGGTATCGCCATCGCGGAAATATTCGGCTACGGTTAAGCCTGATAAGGCTACACGCGCTCTTGCGCCCGGAGGTTCGTTCATCTGACCGAAAACAAGGGTTGCTTTGGAATCTTTCAAGGCGTTTTTATCTACTTTGGACAAATCCCAACCACCTGCTTCCATGCTGTGTTTAAATCCTTCGCCGTATTTAATTACATCAGATTCTAAGAATTCGCGCAATAAGTCGTTTCCTTCGCGGGTACGCTCACCTACGCCGGCAAATACAGACAGACCGGAATATGCTTTGGCGATATTATTTACCAATTCCATAATCAATACAGTTTTTCCTACACCGGCACCACCAAACAAACCAATTTTACCGCCTTTTGCATAAGGTTCAATCAAGTCAATTACCTTGATTCCGGTATAAAGCACTTCCGATTGGGTAGAAAGTTCGTCGTAAGCGGGTGGCTTGCGGTGAATAGCACGGTTGTTTTGTTTGCTTACCGCACCAATACCGTCAATGGCTTCACCTACTACATTAAACAAACGTCCTTTGATATCTTCGCCCACAGGCATTGCTATGGGTTTTCCGGTATCAACTACACGCATTCCGCGCACCAAACCATCGGTTGAGTCCATGGCAATAGCGCGTACACTATCTTCACCTAAGTGTTTTTGACATTCTAAAATAAGAGTAGAGCCATCAGGGCGTTTAATTTCTAATGCGTTTAATATTTCGGGGAGTTGTGCGTCATTGGCAAAACTTACATCAACTACCGCGCCGATAACTTGTTTTATTGAACCTACATTTGACATATAAACCTACGTTATTGTAATGAATAAATATTTTTTCGCATGAAATGCGCTGCAAAGGTACGTATTATTTTACGATTACAAATAGATTTTAAAACAAATTTTATCCTACAGTGATTTTTTAGCAAGCCTATTTCTTAAATAAAGCAGCGAGTGTGATAATAAAAAAATCCCCAGCTTGTGCAAACTGGGGATTTTTTTTAATTAGACAAAAGAAAATGGTTTAGTGCTGAACCATAAGTTTTAGGTTTTGCACTTCTCCGTTGCTTGATACGAGTCTTACAAAATATATACCATTGACTAAGTCATTGGTATTCATTTTTAGCTGATATAATTGATTTGCGTTCAATTCGTCTTTGTATAAAGATACAATGCGTTGTCCTTGTATATTAAATACATCAATCAATGCTTCGGTTGCCTGAGTAGATTGGAAACTTAAAGTAGTAATTCCATTGGTAGGATTAGGTGCAGCCGATAGCGACAAAGCATCTTCTTGTGCAGTTCTGTTTTCAATAGCTTGCTCAAATGCTTGAATTTGGTCATCGGAAGCTTCTTTGTAAGAACCGATAGTAGTACAACCATCGCCTACGGTAGCTAAGAAATAACCATCGGCAGTAGGAATTGCTTCAAAACCATTAGTGTCGCCAGTTACGCTACCATCTACCAAAGTTACTGAATTTCCACCATCATAAACAATAGCAACAGCCGTTCCGGGAGTTACCATATTTGACGCAACAAGATCATCTGCTTCCATAATTACAGAAGCAGCATAATCTCCTTCGTCGTTGGTTTCTATAGAAAGCGTTGCAGCACAAGCCGGAGGGCAGTTTATTTGGAAGGTGTGAGACCTCAAAGTAGTACCTTCTGCATCCAATAAAATGTAATATTCGGTTCCGCCAATCAAAGCCATTGTTCCGGCAATAGCGGCACTACCTAATTCATCGTCAATACAATTCCAGTTTAGGTTATCGCAACCCAAGGATGCATCTTTGTAGAAGTAATCAATATATCCTGTGGGGCTGGCACTAAGAATTTCCAATTCATAATTTCCATCGTAAGGAGCGGTGAAAGAATAAATTAACTCAGCACCTGGTGTACTCCAACCACAAGAGGCACTTGCATTACCTGTAGTTGTGTTGAAGTCCAAGATACTACAATTACCTTCAAGTGTGGCTGTAACGGGTGTAGCGCAGGACAATGCTATGGCAGCACTACAATCTAATGCAGCAGGTGCAGCTGTAGTAAAAGAAATATATGCCCAAGAAGAAGTGCCATTTGCACCACAATCTGCCTGAACATACACATCATACTCTGTGCAACTCGTTAATCCTACTAATGATTCAGGTGAGGTAGTTAATCCTGTTAGTAAAGTTCCGGTACCTTGTGTGAATCCGGCAACTCCCCATTCTAAATTAAACAATGTAGCACCACTACCGCCATCTATCCAATTTACATCCGCCGATGCATCTGTAATATTACTAATGCTAACAATAGGGGCAATACAAGTAGGTAATTCGTCTATTACCACATTGTCTAATAGAATATCGTTATAATAGGCAAGACCTAAAGAAGAATCTTCATCTACAATAAAGCGTACTTGAATATCTCCAGTAATATTTAAGGTGCTTAAATCTACAACAATATTTGTCCAAGAACTACCTAAATTGCTTTGATTGGAATAAACAGTATTCCAAGCAGCACCATCCCATACTTCTACGGAAAATAAATTTAATGCTGCATCGTCCACATTATTACTAAATAAACTAAAACTCAAAGAAGGAGTCGTTAACCCACTTACATCAATATAAGGAGAAGTTAGTGTAATGCCAGTGTTGGTTCCGCTGCCCGAGCCATCTACCATAGCAAAATATCCACCATTTCCAGTAGCATCGTCTATGCTATTTGCGCCATAATCGGCGGTAGATTCTGTAACATTGCTGTACAACCAAGCCTCCGGTCCGGAATTTGTCCAACAGGTAGGAAGACCATCTACATCAAAATTTTCAGTATAAGGCGCGGTTACAGCGTCACAAGCAGTGGTAAAAGTACCAATGGTTGACCAAGAAGAAGTTCCTCCCGCACCGCAATCTGCTTGCGTATAAAAATCGTAAGTTGTGTTGCCGGTTAAACCAGAAATTGTATGAGGGTTGGAAACACCGCTAACTAAAGTTCCAGAGCCAGGTGTAAATCCGGTAGGTCCCCATTCTACATTCCAAAGTGTTTCACCACTATTTGCCGTCCAAGACAAATCCGCACTTGTATTTGTAATATTACTTGCAGTTAAAGAACTCGGTGCATTACACAAAGCCAATGGATTGATGGCGAAATTGTCCACGTAAACGTTATTATCAGTATTGCTTACTGTGGATTGTCCATAAAAAGCGAATTTGACGGTGCCGCTATAAGCGGATAAGTCAATAATGATGTGGTCGCCTGTATTAGAGATGGGTGTAGTGCTATCCCAAGACTGTAGGATATTCGCACTTGTCCAAGTAACACCATTATCTGTTGAAACAAGAACAGCAAATAAATCATCAGCACCTAAAGTTGCAGAAGCAGTAGTGCTAAAAGGCGTTAAAGCTAAATCAAATTCCATTTGCCAAGGACCGCCGGAAAGGTCAAACGATGGAGATATAAGCCATTCTTTTGGTGTTGTTGACCAAATATTTAAACGTGCGGCACCAGTAGTGCCATTATTACCGAAACCATCCGATGTCCACGCAGATGAAGTAGTACTGGTAAAAGTAGTAGGGGCAGCTAATAAGCCTACTGCTTCACTCCAACAAAAGGTAGGGGCGTTTAAACCCGTAAAACTTGCAAAATCTTGTAAATAGGTAGGTGTATAGGTATCGCAAGCAGTAGTAAAAGAAACAGGACCCAGCCAAGCTGAATAATCGCCGCCACCACAGTTAGCTCTTACATAAACTTGATAGGTAGTTTGAGCGGTTAAACTAGTAATAGTGTAGGGGATACTACCTGTACTTACCAAAGTACCTGTACCTTGTGTAAATCCAGTGAGTCCATATTCTACCTGATATGCACCTATAGTAGGACTGTTGTTATCAGTCCAAGTGATAGTTGCTGTTGCATTTGTAACTGATGAAACAGATAATGCACTTTGCGCAGCACAAGTTGCTTGTGTAGTAAAAGATGTAGGTCCTACCCAAGAACTAAACAAGCCACCTCCACAATCAGAACGCACATAGAATTGATAGGTTGTTGATGGCGTTAAGCCACTTATAGTGGTTGTAGTAGCACCACTTACAGCTACCACGGTACCTGTGCCTTGTGTAAATCCTGTGGGCCCATATTCTACCTCATAATCTGTAGGCGTACATAAAGCCGGAGCAACCCAATTTAAAGTTGCTGAAGCGGCAGTTAGTCCAGAACTAGATAAGGTAGTTGGAGCAGGGCAGGTTGTTTGAGGACAACTCTCGCAAACTATTACAATTTTATTACAATTTGAACTACTAACACAGCCCGGATCGTTTACCTGTACAGTTACAGTATCGTCTGCAGCAACAAAAGTATAACAGGCTCCTGCCGAACTTGTAGAAACAAATCCTACCACAGAACCACTACCAGTTCCACCGTTTCTAACCGTTAAGTCAGTTCCGGCAGCACCACCATCGGTTCCGGTATAGGATGTACAGTTTCCAACGGTATATGTTTCTCCTATTGTCAAACCAAAAAAACGAGTGTACTCATTATTGAATGCACAAGTTGTTCCGCTTACAATAGTACATCCAGCCGTAGGAGCGGCTGCTCCTTGATATAGTGCGCCGGTTGCACATTGCGACGAACCCTTTTGACTATAAAACATTGCCAAAAGGATAAGTAATGAAAATAATTTTTTTGTCATAATTAAAAAGATGTTAAAATGTTAAAATTTTAATAGGTGCTTGTTATTTATCAAATAATGATAAATATGATGAGCAAAGTAAACAAAACATATTTTTTTAAAATAAAAATTTTAAGAATACTTTTTGTTTTTTTTCATTTAAAATTTACTGATATTTAAATGCATAAAAATTAAATAAAAAAAATTTAATATTTATTTTTCTGTAATAATTTAATTTTATTGTTTTGTATATAAAAAATATTTAATTATTAAATTTATTACGTAATTCTAAAATTAAAATTTATCATCTTTAATAGTTTTTCAATCTTTTAGTATAATTATTTTTTGTATAAAATGAATTGTTTGAAAAACTATACTTAGGTAAGTCTATAATTACCATAGCCCTATAATGCCTTTAGTTGGCGCAGTTCATAAATGTTTTGCGGATATCTTTCAGTTTTTTTATACTTTTCTAAAAATTAGCTTATCTTTAGCCTAATAGAAAATATAATTGATTCATTATGAAAAAATACGTACTACATTCTGTTATTTTAGGCTTGTTGGTTTCTCATATTGCGACTGCCCAACAATTACTTTCTTGGGAATATAAAGACAGCTATAGCGTAGAAGATATGGAAAGCGTTGCTGCCAGTTTTGGTATTCCGGTAGGTTTGTTGGGATTTGCCTACGAAGTAGATGTTTACAACATTACCTACGAAACGCCCAATGCTACTGACACGGGAACAACGCTCGCCAGTGGTGCCGTAGCAGTTCCCAAAAATTACGTCTGTGCCGTACCTTTGGCATCGTACCAGCACGGTACGGTAGCGCACAAAAACGATGTTCCTTCGCGCAATAGCTCCGAGTTATACATAGGCATGTTTTTTGCTTCCAACGGCTTTGTGGTTTCTATGCCCGACTACTTGGGGCTTGGTGATTCGCCGGGGCTGCATCCTTATGTACACGCACATTCCGAAGCTACAGCTTCTGCCAACATGCTTTTTGCGGTAAAAGAGCTTTTGCAAACTATTAATGCATCCATCAACGACCAACTTTTTTTGTTTGGCTATTCGCAAGGTGGACATGCTACAATGGCTTTGCACAAGTATTTGCAAGAAAATTATAGCGAAGAGCTTCCCGTTACGGCTGCTGCGCCAATGTCGGGACCCTATGATATTTCCGGCGCGCAAACACAATATCTCACTGCCGATGTAGCCTATGCAACGCCGGGCTATTTGCCGTATGTAGTGTTGGCATACCAATCGGTTTACGGCAATTTGTTTACCAATCCCAGCGATATTTTTGTAGCACCTTACGACGAACTGCTGCCGCCACTTTTTGATGGCACTCATTCTATGGGTTACATAAACGACCAATGTCCGAGCGTACCCAAAGAAATGGTCGTTCCTGAGGTGCTTGCGGCTTTTGAGAATGAACCCAATCACCCCTTGCGCGTTGCTTTGCGCGACAATGATATTTACGAATGGATACCCGATGCTCCGGTAAAAATGTGTTATTGCTTGGCAGACGACCAAGTGAGCTACCAAAACACCGATGTTGCTTACGAATATATGACTACGCACGGCGCAACAGCCATTGAAAAAGTGAATTTGGGAAATTTGACGCACAGTGGTTGTTTTTTGCCATCAATGTTGGTAGGAAAAGATTTATTTACCAATTTGCGCGAGTGGAACGATGGTATGCAACTTAGTTTTGCCGTTATTGATGCTACTTTTGGTGAAAATGACGGTGTTGTAGGTTTGACCATAAGCGGCGGCGAAGCACCTTATACGGTTTTGTGGAGCGATGGTAGTACAACTACTAATCTTGAAAATATAGCGGAAGGTATGTACGATGTGACGGTAACAGACAATGCGGGCTGTAGCATTAGCAGGAGCGTGGAAGTTGGTTTGTACACTGGCATAGCTTCGATAAATACACCTTTGGCTGTAAGTCTGTTTCCCAATCCTACAAGCGAGTATCTGCATTTTTCTTTAGATGAAACTATAGTTGCTTCGCAGAAATGTTTTGTACAATTGGTGAATACAAAAGGAGAAATCGTAAAAACAGCGGTTTTGGCAGCGAATAATCCGCGCATTTCCGTAGAGAATTTGCCCAAAGGAGTTTATTTGGTGAAAGTTTTTACCCATAAAAATGCTTTTGCGGTGGAAAAAGTGTTGGTGGAGTAGAGGTTTTCTGAAGAAAAGACGCGCGTAATATTTTCCTCCAAGACCCGTGCTATTTTGCCAGCTAATACAAAGAAGTATGTACTTGCTATTCGTTTCGACTTCGCTCAACGAATGCCGAAGTGACTTTTCCAATGTTAAATCGCTTTTTCGGGATTAAAATGATTTGTAACTACAGAAACAAAAGTATAAATTTTTCACCCCGAATTTATGGTAAAGTATAATAAGTTATATTTCATGTTAATTTTGGTAAAATGTTATTGTTGTTTTTTCTGCAATTTGTGGTTTTTGTCTTCTGCTGGTTATGATGCTTATGTCCGCACATTATGTATTGTATTAATTTTTATTCTTTGTCTTTTTGGTATTCTTCTTCGCTTTTTATTCTAAATGCTTTTCCTTCTGCTGATACTTTCTTTGTTGTCCAACCAAAGAGAATTAAAGGAATTGTTGTTTTTTTGTAAGTATATCTTGGCTGTAACAATCCGTCTGCATCTTGACCAACTGCTGATTTTATTGCATTATCATAAGCCTTTTCGTATAATTTTTGGTCTGATTTTCCACCTATCGGGATAAAAAGTAACCAAAACCGAAATGATTTTGCTTCTCCTTTTACTTTGTCTAAAACAATGTATTCATCTCGTTCAAATTCCTGGATTTTTACAGGTTGTTGATTTAAAGAACTTCTTGTTGTGCTACAACTCGTAAAAAAAAGAAGCCCTGCTAATAGAATGAAAATTGAGTTTTTTTTACTTATCATTTTAATATAAATTTTAATTGCTTACTTTTTTATTAAAGAAAGGATTTCAGCATTTTTCCTTTTATTTCTTTGAGAGTAATAATTTTTCTAATTTCGAGGCGTTTTTTCTTTTCCATAGGCAAATAACATCGAGGGTTTGACACTTCACCGCTCCCTTGAAGGCATTCCACACGAATGGTCTTTCATATGATTCGTAGCGTGTAAATTGCAAATATATTTTGGTTAGGTACAAGCCAAATTTAAAAATTTTACGGACTTGGAAATATGCCTCTCTTTCGATTAAGAAACTGTTTAACTATGAACTGTATTAGTTATTAACCACAGGCTTTCGGTCTATTTATCTTCTTTTTTATTCTTTTTTTTTCGAATAATATTTTCAACATAAAAAATGAAAGATTCCGCATTATGGCTTTCCATCGCAATTCCTGAATCATATTTAAATAACTCAAATTTCTCAATTATTCGTTTCGTTAAATACTGAATATCAGATTTTATTGACTCTCTTTCTTTTCCGCTCAATTCCTGTTCGATTGTTTTTTAATAGAATTAAGGTCTTTTTTCAATTATTCTAAAGTTTCTTTTTCCATATTTTCTGTTTAGCTAATACAAATATTGCAGATTCGCCGTCTAAAATACAATTTTAAAGTTTTAAATCTTCAATAAAACCTGCACTATAAATTTCAATTATTCAACAGTTGCTTAAACTTCTGACAACCAAAACCCAAATATACACATTCCAACTATATTTCCATTATACATTTGGTATATATAGTTTAAATAAAAATAAAATTTATTTGTATTTTATTAAAAATCAATGGCTTATCATTATATTCAAACGCTAAAAAATGTAAAAACCCATTACACTATGCTTGGTGCAATAGTTGCAATACCAAGTCAGTCAAAATTTGGCAGAAAGAGAGAATTTACTGCACCATCACCTTTTCCACAAAAAAATCGCCCGCTGTGGTATGCACTTCCAGCAAATAAGCACCCGAAGGCACGTTTTCTAAAAAAACTTCCCCGTTTTTGCTGAAAGAAAGCGGCTGTTTTTTCCCGCTAATGTCGTACAAAAATAGTTGGCGCAACTTCTCGGGCTGGTGCAGATATATCCGTTGCTCACAAGGGTTGGGGTAGTAGAGAAACTGCTGCGGCGCAAAATTATCCTCCAATCCAATAACTTCGTTCTGATTTTCGGGACAAACACTAATGGCAAAATCCGAACCATCGGCATAAATAGCACGCACATTGGCAATTTCAAACGTTATGGGCTGCCCGCTAATGTTGTCGATGGTAACAAGTTCTATCGTAGCAATCGTACCAAAACCCGAAACGCCCATCTGATTGGTGCGTGCCAAAGCAGCGTCAATACGCCCTTCGTCCTCAAAAATCTTTATCAATTTTAAATAATCGACACCCAAGTCGGTATAAAACCAAGCCTCATCCCAAATAAAAAAATCAATACTATCAATACGGTCTGTCGGAAAATAAATACTAAACGCAATGCCATAAATATTATCGGCAGGAATTTGTGCATTGCCCAGCACCACGTCCACATTGTACAAAGTTTGCGACATAGGGTTTTCCAAAGGCGGAATACACAAAGAAACGCCCGAGTAATTAGCGCCTTTCGTCTTTCCGGTCGTCAGTTCATAGTATTCGGCAATAACATCAATATCAATACTTTCCACCGCTCCCTCACCTTTGCAGTCGGCGTGCTTATAGTTTACGCCATCAATAAAGTTGTCCGCCCAATCATCGCCCGCATAGGCTTGAAAAGGCTCATAAACACCAAATTGCTCGCGTGCCGAACCCGTACTGCCATACGCAATGCCCAAATTAAACACATCAAAATTGTTCACTATCCCATCTTTGTTCGTATCGCCGGGCCACACGCAATCATCTTCCGGCGTATCGCATTGACCCATTAGCACAGCAGGAACAAGGATTAAAACGGAAAAGATTAGTACAAAAATAGATTTATTATAGCACAGTTTAAGGTTGAAAATGACTAACATAGCTTGCAATTATTTTACAAAAATAATTTATTATCTCGAAAAATACAAAAGACATTTTTTAGGACTTGTATTGCAAAATAATGAAAATAAAATGTTTACTTTTGTATAAATAATTGTAAATGAGATAAATAGAATTTATAACTATGCCCTATAAACTGTATGAAATTTTAGAAAAATTTACACACTATGATTGGCAACAAGCCGAAAGTTTCCTGAAAAATTCGTTTTATAATACAGACGAAAGTCTTGTAGTATATTTTGAATTGGTCAAAAAAATAGTATTAGATAAAAAGCACTTCGAGAAAGAAGCAATTTATAGAGAAGTTTTTGGAAAAAATGTCAGTTTTAATGAAGTAAAACTCCGTGCAAAACGTAGCAGTTTACTCCAGGTGATACAGCAGTATATAATTGCCAAAAAGCTAAAAGAAGACACCTACACCCAACAGGTTTTGTATTTGTCTTTTTTGCGGGAAAACGATTTTATGCAAGACTATAAGCGTATTTTTGACACACTTAATGAGGAGCTCGATAAACAAAACTTGCGCGATGCCACCCATTACAACAAGAAATTTGAACTGCTGGACGACTACAACTTTTTTTCGGAAAAAACATTCGTGCGCCAAGACAATAAATTCGACGAGGCAATATACTACCTTGATGTGTTCTATATTGTAAAAAAACTGCGCTATGCCTGCAATGTTGTAAACCACCACAAGGTTATAGCCGGCAAAGTTGAAATGGGCTTTATTAAAGATATTTTAGTAGAAATAGAAGATGCCAAGTACCTTAAAATTCCCATTGTGCAAATCTATTTTACCATTTATAAAATGTTTACAAGCAATAGCACGGAAAATAGTGAGCATTTTTATACCGCAAAAAAACTGATGGAAGACTATGGCAAGCAAATCAATTTTGATGAACTGCGCGACATATATTTTTTCTTGATAAATTTTTGTACACGCAAAATAAATGCCGGAGAACAAGCATTTATGCGGGAGATTTACAACTTGTTTCTCTACACCCTAAAAACCAAAATCATTTTTCAAGATGCCTACTTATCGCCTTGGAACTACAAAAATATTTGTACCGTAGCCCTGCAACTGCAAGAATACGCTTGGGTGAAGCAATTTATAAAAACTTACCAAAAATACCTCAAAGAAGACTTTGCCGAAAATGCCTACAATTACAATCTGGCGCGCTATTATTTTTCGCTTCGCAAATACGAAAAAACCTTGCAACTCTTGCAGGAAGTAGAATACACCGACCTTTACTACAGCCTCGACAGCAAATCTATGCTGCTCAAAACCTATTATCTGCTCAACGAAACCAATGCCTTGTTTTCGCTCATCGATAGTTTTCGCCGCTACATTCACCGCAACAAACTCATCTCCGACCTTCAGCGCACCAACTACCTCAATATGATTCGTTTTATCAATCGTCTCAGCATTATTCATCCCCGCGATAGCAAGAAAAGAGCCGTTTTGAAGCAACAAATTGAGGAATGTAAACAAGTAGCAGATAAGAAGTGGCTATTGTCACAGTTCGATTGATAGAGTATTTTTGAAAGATAAAACATTTATTATCAATGTTTTAGGTTTATTTTATTTTTGTTTTATTAAGAAATAAGCGCATACAAGCCGCCAGAATTGTATTAAAAATAAGAAGCGGGTTAAGCTAATTTTGTTTTCGATAAATAATCAAGCAAATCTTTATCAAAAAATTTTTTAACAATTTAAAAGACTGATTATGAAAACAAAATTATTAAGTGTATCGCTGTTTTTGATGGCGATGATATTGTTACAACTTCCCGCCAACGCCCAGCGGGCGAAATTAGAAGTATTAGAACCTTCGCAAAACACCGGAGCTGACGGCGGTGCGGTAGAAATTAGCCAATATGTTGGAAGTCAAGGAAATTCTTTAATTGCTAATAGTTATTATGGTGGGGATATACTTTCCACGGCAAGGTTGGCAGGTTATAAGCAAATAAATGGTACATATGAAGATTTCGGTGCATTTGTAAATGGCGGAACAGTTGGTTTGATAGCCACGTACGGCTACAGTGCCGCCGACGATACTTCTGCTACGGCAGCGTATTTGGCCACTCCCACTAATGCCGGTATTTTTGATGGCGATGTGGAGGTAAATGGAAATACTTACGTAGATGGTACGCTGGAAGTTTCTTCAGGAATAGGGAGTATTATTAACATGAGGTCTTCAACGGGTTTGCTTCTGTCAAGTATAATAAATGGTTTGGGTTTAATGATAATAAAAAATGAAGTTACAGGATCTACATTTGCGGATGTGAAGATTGAAACAGAAAATGGCTCTTTGCGCGTTGATGACGGCGGGGCAGTATGTGTGGCTACGAGTCCTGGGGGTACTACCATCACGGCTTATGGGCTTAGTGTAGCGGCAAAAGGCGGCACTGCCTATAAAACAGATGGCGTAAGCACTTGGACAATTCCCTCCGACCGCCGCCTCAAAGAAAACATCGAAGACTATACCGATGGTTTGGAATTGGTGAAAAAAATAAAACCCTACTGGTACAACTACACCGGAGAGTTTGGTTTGCCTTCCGACCACAAAATAGTAGGTGTATTGGCGCAAGACCTACAAAAAGTAGCACCTTATATGGTTTCCGAAATGGAACTTACCGAAGGCAATGACCAAGAAATTACCAAAAAAGAAAAATTCTTAGCCATCAATATTGATGCCCTGCGCTATGCAATGGTAAACGCCATACAAGAGCAGCAAGCACAAATAGAAAACTTAGCAGCCGATAAAGAGCAGCTTCAAAGCGAAGTAGAGCGTCTCAGCAATGAAAATGACGAACTATACCAACGCATAGAAAATATAGAACAACTGCTGGCAGAACATATACCTGCTTTGCAAAATGAAGCGGCTAAAACCACCACCACTTTCGGCAACAATACTAAAGCCCGCTTAGACCAAAACGCCCCGAATCCCTTTGATCAAACGACTACGATAAACTATTTTGTGCCGGAAAATACGGCAGGCGCAAAAGCTTACATAGAAATAGTGAACATAGAAGGCAAAGTAGTGAAAAGCGAAACAATAGCCCAGCGCGGTCACGGCAGTATGACCATTCATGCGGACGAGTTACCTGCGGGCATGTATATTTACAGCTTGTACGTAGGCAGCAACAAAGTTTCTTCCAAAGAAATGATGTTGACGAAATAGTTATTTTAGGGAGTGAAAAATGTAGTGTAAAAGGCAGTCATTTGGGGCTGCCTTTTTTTGTTTTAAATAAATTATTAGTATATTATGGAAAATGTTTTTTTGAAGAAAAATAGTGAAAGTTTGTAATATTATATTATTTTTGATTTTAGCCTTATTTCGACCGTGTTATAATATTTTTTGTGTGAAAAAAACATCGAAAATAAAAGGGTATAGGTAAGCAATTTCGTTGCTACACCAAAACACAACAAAAGCGTAAAAATTTTATTCCAAAAAAAGAAATGCCGACTCTTTCGGCAAAGAAGATTTTGAAGGAAAAGAACGTAAAAATTTCACACCTTGGAAAAAATATGAAAAGAAAACCGAAAAAGTCAGTCAGAATTTATACTAAAATCGAATAGCTATTGCGTATTAGAAAAGGTAAAAATCTTTTTTTGCAGTATAGCAGTTTTTGGGCGTTAGAAATTTTTGAAGCCTTGGAAAAAATTTAGCCAAAAAGCTGCGGTTTTGCCCGAACAGGGCAAAAATACCTTGAAAAAAGTGTCGTTTCTTTTGCTTCGTTTTCTTTGGACAAGCAAAGAAAATGAAGAAGTCCAAAGTTGCGGGGCGGATACTTACACTTAATAATACCTAAACCGATACGCAATTTTTGTGCAATTTTGGTATTAGTTGCGTGCGTTGTGGACATAATGAAAATGCGGACTACAACGCCGCGAAAAACATACTTGGGAGAGGTTTCTATCGTGAACGTGAGGCATTAGCCTGTGCGTAGATAGCGAAACCCGCGCCATAATCTTTGATTTAGTGTGTGGTAATTCATAGAATAGGATTGGGAAGAGCAACAAATACACCACCTAAAAACCATCCCATTCCTCCTCATTCCAATGCACTAAAGAAACCTTTGCCGAAGGAAAGTTTTCTGCTATCCACTGTTTTGTTTTTTCGGCACAATACACCGAACGATGCTGCCCGCCCGTACAACCAAAACCAATGGACAAATAATTGAAACGCCGCGCCCAAAACGCTTGTAAGTGCATGCGTATAAGCGCGCTACTGTGTTGCCAAAATGCCTGAAACTGGGTGTCGTTTTCCAAAAAAGTCTGTACTGCTACATCTTTGCCCGACAAGTGTTTCATATTTTCCCAGCGTCCCGGGTTGGGAATGGCTCTGCAATCGAATAAGTAACCGCCGCCGTGTTCGCTGTAATCTTTGGGTAGGGGTTTTTTATACGAAAAACTGTACAAATTTACATGCAAATTGGGCGTATTTGCCGAAGGCATTTGTGGTAGATTGAAGTTTATACAAGCCTCCAACACATGATTTAGTTCGGAAAATGATTCGGGCAGCGGGTGTGCGACCATTAAGGATTTTAAATTTTCTAAAGCCATTGGCATACTCTGCAAAAAATGCGCCTTGCCTTCAAACCAACCTCTGTAACCATACGCGCCCAGCGTTTGGAAAATTCGCAAATATGCCCAAATATATACTTGCAACAATACTTCTTCCCACTGCAAGGGCAAAAGATTGTGGGCAATTTCAAAATAATGCTGTAATACTTTCCTGCGGAAATCGTCAGTAAGTCCGGCTTTTGCCTGAAAAAGCAAAGACGTTAAATCGTATGCCCAAGGACCAAACTTCGCTCCCTGATAGTCAATTACAAATAGCTCGTCTTGTCGAAGCATCAAATTGCGCGACTGGAAATCGCGGTGCATAAAAACCTTGAAAAGTTGGTGATGCAAAACACTATCAATAAAAGCGTCAAAATCATTTTCGAGTTTTTCGGCGTTGAAAACAATCTTTGCCGGTTGCAAAAAATAATATTTAAAATATTGTACATCAAATAGCAACTGCTGTTTGCCAAAATAAGCGTTTCTATATACCCAGTCGTAATTGAAATGGTAGGTTTGACTTTTTTCCTGAAAAAAAAACAGTGCCTCAATGGCTTTTTGATAATAGGGCAGCATTTTCTTTTCCCATTTTTGGGGAAATTTGTCCTGCATAAACTGCAATCTGTCTAACAAACATTCGTTGCCCAAATCTTCTTGAAGGTAGCATTGTTGGTCGTCAGAAACGAGATAAAGTTTAGGAGAAGGAAAATGATATTCATTGAAAAACGAACTCATGCGACAAAAAGCATTATTTTCGGACGTATTTTCGCTAAAAAGACCTATTGCGCTTTGGTTTTTGCCGGATAAGCGATAGTATTTTCTTGCCGAACCGGCGGCGGTTAGTGCTACTATGTCTAAGCAATCTTCGCCCGACCATTGTGTAAAAAGTTGTTTTAGGGTATGAAAATGAGCATGTTTCGTCATTATTTTATATGTTTGAACCTTTAAAGATAAATACTGTAAAAATTACCTAAAAAATGCAAGATAGTCTTAGTATCAACGAAATTAATATATATCTACAAAAGATAGCCGAAATGGCAGTTGCCTACGCGCCGCGCTTGTTGCTGGCAGCCATTATTTTCTTTGTTGGGTTTTGGGCAATCAATAAATTGACCAAAATTATTGAAAATAATTTAGAAAGAGCAAACATCGATAAAGGACTGCGACCATTTCTCAAGTCTTTGATAGGTATTATGCTCAAAATATTGTTGCTTTTTAGCATTGCGGGCATTATTGGCGTAGAAACTTCGTCTTTTGTAGCTTTGCTGGCGGCTTCGGGTTTTGCAATAGGATTGGCACTGCAAGGAAGTTTAAGTAATTTTGCCGCCGGCATACTCATTCTTATTTTCAAACCTTTTAAAGTAGGCGATTGGGTACTTATTGAAGATAATGAAGGTTTTGTAGAAGAAATACAAGTGTTTAGTACCTTAGTAAAATCGCTCGACCACCAAACCATTATCATTCCCAATGCAACGGCAATGAACGGCATTATTCGCAACAAAAGCAAAATTGAAGAGTTGCGGGTGGACTTTACCGTCAATCTGCCTTATGACGAAAGTTTTGATAAATTTGAGGAAATCGCCAAAGCCGCCTTGCAAAAAGTACCGAATGTTTTGTCGGAACCTCCAATTCAAATTGGAATTTTTTCTTTTGAAGACCACTTTTTGAAAGTAGCCGTGTGGGTATTTACACACAACAAAGACTACTGGCAAGTATTATTTGATGCCCAAAAAGCCGTGAAATCCGCTATGGGCGAAAATGGTATGGATGTTGCTTATCCTGAAGGAGTGGAAAAAGGAAGAGTGAGTAAATAGTAAAATAACTATGTATAAATAATGTGCGTTTTGTCCAAAACCCAACAGCAAGTGATAGTACCCCAAAATGATGTTTCTATAAATTCTCAATGGCACTTTGGCAGATTCTACGAAGTAGAACGCAATAATCGCCAGAAGAAAAAACTCCAAGTAGCGGAGGAAGCCTTCCGACAGGAAAATTATATACAATCCATCAAGGCGGTGTTGGCTTATTTGCAAAACAAGGATTTGAATAATATCAAAATTTCACGGAAACAAAGTTCGTTGAGTTTTAAATTGTTTCACGGCTCGCAGCTAATACACGGATATTTGAAGGAAGCGCGTACTTTGGTTTTGGAAACGCCCATTATGCAAATGCCGCAAATGTTGGTACCCGTGATGCGCAAATTGTTGGAAAAAAACTACAAAATGCAGTATGCCAACTATGCTTTAGCGGGCGAAAAAGTACTGCTGCGCTGCGAAATGCAACTTTCGGAGATGCCGCCCCAAAAACTGCTAAATGCCTTGCGCGAAATAGCTGTCCGCGCCGACAAAGACGATGATTTGTTGTTGTTGGAGTTTCCCCAACTCCGCCGCATCGAAACAAATCCGCTTATTTCTTTGCCGCCCGAAATAGTAAATGCCAAAATAAATACCCTTAAAAAATGGCTCTCCAAAACCTTACAGCACCTCAGCAGTATTGACGAAGTACAATTTCCCGAAGCTACTGCCTATTGCTTGTTGGGTTTGGCGTACAGAATAGATTATTACCTTTTGCCGGAAGCCAAAATATTGGCAAATATCGAAGAAATTCACAGCTTGTACTACAATGGCAATCTGCAAAATATTTCGAGCAAAAATCAGAAAGCTTTGCAGTATTTTAAGGAAATACAGCAAAGTAGCGAGGAGAAATTGCAAGCAGAGTTTTATACGGTTGTAAATACATTTAGCTTGCTGAATGACGAAGTGGACGAGCAGGAAATTAAGAATATTATTGCCGACGAATTGAGCCAAATTCCCATTTATCAAGCCAATTTTCCGGCAATGGTCAATACCGTTTACGAGTATATCGCTTTGTATTTGTTGTTTTATTTTGCCCTTATTCCGCCTTTGCGCAAGTCGTTGGGAATATTGGTAGATATTTACAATGCATCTTTTTTTGTAGAAAATGCCTTGCCATTTAGTTTTATGGAAAACAATCGCCTACATGCGGCAAATATTATAGCAGAAATACAAGCAATTATTGACGAAAATGCGGCAATTTATCCTAACTTTTCGATAGATATACAAGCGATAAATTTTACTTCTTCCGAATTGTTTGCAGGGACTTTATTTAAAGAAATTTTAAAAACATCTTGGCAAAAAAAAGAAAGCTAAAAACTGCGCACTTATGGATAATACGTTAGCTAAGTTGAAAAAAGTTATTGCCCAAATTTCTACGCCCGAAGGTGCGGGAACGGGTTTTTATTTGTCGGACTATCAGCTAATTGTAACGAATGAACATGTAGTGAAAAATTTTACGCAAGTAGTGGTGGAAATGGAGGGTCAGTCGGAAGTTTTGTTAGATGTTTGTTATTTCGATACCCTTCACGACTTGGCGTTTATTGCCGTGCCGCCCCAAACTAAGTTGCCGTCTATGTCTATTAGCGACAATATAGCCGTGAACGAAGGCGACAAAGTAATGGCTTTGGGGCATCCTTATGGACTAAAATTTACGGCTACGCAAGGCATAGTATCGAAGGCGAAGCGATTGCACAACAATTTGCATTATATTCAAATAGATGCGGCGATAAATCCGGGAAACAGTGGCGGACCTTTGATAAACCAAAATGGAGAAATAATTGGCATCAATACCTTTATTATAGAAGGAGGCGATAATTTGGGATTTTCCTTGCCCATACATTATGTGAAATCGGTACTCGACGAGTATATACCTTCCAAACCCAAAGTGTGCCGCCGATGCGATGCGTGTACCAATTTGGTTTTTCAGGAAACGCAAACCAACAATTACTGCCCTTATTGTGGTAGTGAAATACATTTTCCTACCGAAGAATCGGTAAAGGAAAACCAGAATAGTATTGCGCAGGAAATAGAAAAATCGTTGGAAATGCTGGAAATAAATGTAGCTTTGGCGCGGAGGGGCAGTAATAATTGGCAACTGAAACAAGGCTCGGCAATTATTAATATCAGCTATGTGCCTATGAGTGGTTACATTATTTGCGATGCCGTGTTGTGTAGGTTGGCGCGCAGCAATATTGCTGCGCTGTATGCTTATTTGTTGGCGGAAAATATGCGTACTTCACCGAGTTTTTTCAGTGTGAACGGGCAGTCCATTATTTTGTCGGCAGTTATTTTCGACAAGTTTTTTAAGCAAGCACATTTTACCACTTTGTTGGAAAAACTGCTATACCAAGCGGATTATTACGATGATATTTTGGTGAATGAGTACGCTTGTGTTTGGAATGATGTGGAAGAGTAGATTTTTAGTAAAATGACATGCATGGAAAATATATGAGTCGGCAACAGCAAAGTTGTTATTTTATAATCATTTGCTCCTTAGTTTGTCATAGACTCTGACAATAATATTCCTAAACTACTGTTTGGTTATAAAGGAACGACTAAATATTCTTGTAGTTATAATTGTAAAAATTCCTTAGAAAAAACATTAATTATTTAAACCAGAACAGATAACAAATGAGGCATTTCATTTAAATATTGTTCAAAAAAATTAAGTGCTTTCATTTTAGTTACTAATCGCTCCAAATCATTAGCATTGCTTAATTCTATTCCAACGATTGCTTGCCCTGTACTTCTAGAATTTTTTTTAGTATATTCAAAATGTGTAATATCGTCTGTCGGGCTGAGTACTTCAACTACAAATTGCTTTAACGCTCCGGCTCTTTGAGGAAATCTGACTATGAAATAATGTTTTAATCCTGCGTATAGTAATGCTCTTTCTTTAATTTCTTCCGTTCTTGTAATGTCATTATTACTACCACTAACTACACAAACCACATTTTTACCTTTTATCTTATTGGCATAAAAGTCCAAAGCAGCCAAGGTAAGAGCTCCTGCTGGTTCTACGACTATAGCATCTTTGTTGTATAATTTTAATATAGTTTCACATACTTTTCCTTCAGGAACAGTAATTATATCATCTAAGGTGTTTTTACAGATATTAAAATTCAAATCCCCAACCCTACTAACGGCAGCACCATCAACAAATTTATCGATGAATTGTAAAGTAGTGTTTTTATTATTTTGAATAGAAATCGTCATGGACGCAGCACCTTGAGGTTCAACGCCAATGATTTGTGTATTAGGAGATAATTTTTTAAAAACGGCACTCACTCCGGCAGCAATTCCACCGCCGCCAACAGGTAGAAATAAATAATCTATTTTATCCTTTTTTTGATTTAGAATTTCTAAAGCAATCGTTCCTTGCCCTTCAATGATTTTTTCATCATCAAAAGGATGAATAAAAACGGCATTATTTTGATTGCAAAATGAAAGTGCTTCTTCCTTAGCGTCATCAAATGAATCTCCTTTGAGAATAATGGATACATATTCACAGCCAAACATTTTGACTTGTTCAATTTTTTGCTTTGGTGTAGTATTGGGCATAAAAATCGTACCTTTTACCTTTAAATACTGACAAGAATACGCTACACCTTGGGCATGGTTTCCTGCGCTAACACATACTATACCTCGTTCTAACTCCTTAGTAGTGAGTTGACTCATTTTATTATAAGCTCCTCGTATTTTATATGAACGTACAGTTTGCAAGTCTTCTCTTTTTAGCCATACATCTGCTTGATGTTCTTTAGAGACATTGAAATTATACGTCAATGGAGTTTCATTAATAATATGGGATAATCTTCTAGCAGCATTTTTAATATCTTCTAAATTTGGGTAATACATATATTATATGTCTTTTTTAAGCACAATTATTTACTCGCAGCAAATATACATGTAGCTAAATTTTTAATGTAATTGAAAATAATAATTATAATTAAATGTTTTATAAAAATTATCATATTTTGTACATACTCTACACAAAAATAATAAATCTTCTACATGAAGAATATTTTTAAATTAAAAAGCCCCAAAACAATATGTCTCGGGGCTTATGGGAAACCTAAAACAACTATTCTTTTATTTCAAAACTGCTAAACGCACTCCAACCGCGCACTTCGGGATAATACATAAGTTGTACAATGCTCGGATTTACATGATACTTGCCCGGAATTTGTGCTTTTAGCAAATACGCATATTCATACTCGCCCGCGCCGAGTTGGGTAATTGTAAGCGCGTAGCGGTCATCGCGAAATTCTTTGTGCGTGTACCAATTGTTCCAGTAATAAGGATTTATTCGACCGTTTTTGTTGCGATTGTCGCTAAAGTTTTCTTCTCCTTCAATCACAAAACTGCTTTCATCGCGAATAAACTCGCAACCTGCCGGAATAGGGTCTTCTACCAACACATATTCGCGCTCGGAAGGATTTTTTATTTTCACTTTCACCAAAATATCATCGCCCGAATGAATGTCTTGTGCATCAAGTTTCTGTTTGGTATAAATAAACTGTCCGTTTCTTTTTTCCAAGTTCAGTTTGTAATACGTGCGCGAAACCTCAAACACATTATTTTCCTTATCCGGCGCAGGTATATTTTCCGGCGAAACAAAATAACTTAGTCGGGTGGTTGTGTAAGTAGCACCGCGCCCGTTTTGGCGAATACGAATGTGGTTGTCGCCTTTTTGCAGCACAGCATATTTCGCATTTTCCGGCGGAAAACTGTGTAAAGCAGCATCTTTTTGTTGCATAAACAAGGTTTTGGCAGGTGTTGTAGCAAATACACTTTCGGCAGAAAACTTGGAGTTGTCAATCGTTTCGCCATTCACTTCTAAATCGTAGCTCACATCTGGATTTACTTCATTTCGGATAATATCTTGTAAACCAAAAATAACCATTGCCGTTTGGCGTGTATTGTGCCAAGCGTTGCCTTTGCGTTTGCTCATCAGCCACAAGGTTGCTTTGGGCAAAAGTGCATTGTCGGCTTGCATCATTGCAATGGCGCGCACTACTTGAGCCGTAGTTTCCACCGAATCGTCTTGCCAGTTGTAATAAAATTTCTTGCCGCCCCAATAGGTGAAGTTTCCTTCGTTGATGGCATTTTTTTCCAACCATTGCAACATTTTGCTTGCCGTAGCTTGGTCGTTGGCGTAGAGTGCCGCTTGCAGCAAAAGTGCTACTTCGTAAGCGTTGGCATCTTTAGGTAGATTATGGTCAAGGTTTTTCCACGAATTATTAATTCTGCACATATTGGCTACCATTAGCTGATACGCCAGTGTAGTGTTGTCTTTTGCTGCTTTGCTTTCCAACTGGTTTGCCAAAGATGTTTTCACCTTTTCGTACATTTTGTCATCAATTTTTAATCCTGCTTCGCGGGCAATGTGCAAGCCGTAGCAAACGTAGGCGGTCATAAACGGATGCGTTTCATCATTTTCCCACCAGCCAAAACCGCCGTCATTGTGTTGCAGTTGTTGAAGGCGTTTTACGCCATGGTCGGTCATTTTTTGTAATTCGGAAAAAGAAACCGGACTTTTGTAAGCTGTTCCCAAGCCTTCGAGCGTATTGCCAACTACCGCAAGCGGCAAAAATCGACTCATCGTTTGTTCTACGCAACCATACGGATAACCAATAAGTTGATCCATAGAATTGAGCAAAGCGGCACTAACGGAAGGAACGGTGCTGATTTGTAATTTTACGCTGCGCGCATCGACATTTTCGGGAATAAAAATGTGCAAATCTTTTTCCTGACTGTTCAAAGCATAAACGTATTCGCCTTCGTTCATTTCAAGTCCATAAGGATTTACAGGCACTTTCAGTTGCATGGCATCGCTTTCTTCGGCGAGAGCTTGTACCGTTAGTTCCGCTTGCGGTGAAAGCATATCGGCTTTGATATTCCAATCCACTTTTTCCACTCCGTGTGCAGGAACAGCAATGGTTTTTTCGGTGCCGCTTACGCTTAATCCGTTGGCGACTAAAGTTACTTTTACATTTTGTGCTTTAGTTAAATTATTGTGTACGGTGGTAGCGATGTACATTTCATCGTTTAACAAAAAGAAGCGCGGCGTTTCCATACGCACCAAAAGTGGTTTGTTTACAATTATTTTTGCGGCGTATTCGCCTACTTTGGTGTCGCGGGTTACTACGCGGGCGGTGCTGCGCCAAGTGGTGAGGTTGTCGGGCAATGTTATTCTTAGCGTTGCTTCGCCTTTTTCGTTGGTGCGGAGGTAAGGATTCCAGTAAATGGCATCTTTGAAATTGCTGCGCACTACCGGAATTTGTGGATTGGGCATTGCTTCGGCGGCTTTGTCTTCATTCATATTCATTTTTAATGATTTTGACATGCGCCCTCCTGCGCTCATTTCAGCCATGGGTGCTGCTCCTACAGCTACTGCATCCATTGAAACTACTTCATCTTCAACAATATACAGTGTATTAATATTCTCACCTTTTTCACTTAAATTTTTCTTCGCATCTATAGCAATATTAAGAATGGTGGTGTTGGTATTTTTTATATCAAAATCGCTTATTTCGGCACTGTGTCCTTGATAGCTGGCTTTGAAATTTGACACGGCATTAAAATTTTCCAAATGCAATTCATAGCGTCCGTCTTTGTCGCTGCGGGTGCTTTTGCCGCCATAAGTAACTTCGGCATCGGCAATGGGTTTGCCACTTTGGTTGTCCACCACAAAGCCTACCATCCAGTATTCGTTTTTCTTTACGGAACTAATATTCGCGCCGCCCCAGCGAATCCATTGGTCATCGTCCAAAAACATACGCCTTTCAATATTGCCTTGATTATTGCGCAAGTAGCGCAACAAGCTCGCGGGCAACGCTACACGCGACTGATTGTAGCTATTGAACTGGTTGGCGGCAACATTGCTGTAATAATGGTTGTCGGTTTTGTAAAAAAACTGCCTAATGTCGGGTGTGTTGTCAGGATAAAGTGCAAACAAGGCTTCGTCAACGGTACTGAGCGTTACTTCGGCATTGGGAACGGGTTTTCCGTTGGAGTCGGTTACTTTTAGTATTGCTGTTGCTTCAGTGGCGGGGCGGTATTCATTTTCCTTGAAAGTAAGGCTGACATCTAAAAACTGTTGCTGTGGAATTATGGTAAAATCTTCTTGCTTGTAGTAAAGCGTATTTTCGTAGATATAGACTATCGCAATGTTCATTTTGCCTTCCATCGTTTCGTCTATGGGAATTTCGTACGCAAACATACCACCTTGTCCAATGTTGTTGGTAGCGTGAACGCTTTGCATTTTGTAGTGCTTAATGCCTCTATTGCCAATGGTAAGCAGTACGTCCGTATTGTGCGGCACATACACAATCGCCGACAGTTTTTCGCCCGTATTATACACTTTTTTATCGGTGTAAATTTGGGTGTTGCCGCTTTCGGTTTCCCACCAGCGGTAGGAAGTATTTTGCACATCATACACATAAGCCGAAGTGGAGGCAGTAACTTTTTTCCCGCGATTGTCGGTGGCTTCTACTTCTAACTCATAAATTCCCACTTCCGGTATTTTATAGGAAAATACGTATTCGCCTGTTTCTTTTTGGGTCATTTTTTTATCGGAAAAAAGCAGTTTTTTATTTCTGCCACTCTGGAAGTTGTTTTCGTATTTGAAAAACTTTATTAGAATGTCCGTTTCTACGGGCTGACTGTTGAAATCGTTGGCGGCAATGATAATTTCAAGGTTTTCATTGGGCTTGTAGTAATACTTTTTGCTCACCGCTGACAAGCTAAATTCGGTGTTGGCAACGCTGGCAGTAGCAGCACCATACACGCTTCGGCGACTTTGGTCGCGCACTTCGGCAGTTAGGCTATAGCGATAGTTGCGGTTAGCATCGGCTTTGGAAGGAAGTTTTATCAGCAACTGACCGTTTTTGTCCAATTTCCCTTCGCCACTTTGTTCTATTTCTTTGTTGGCACGATACGGATAATAGTCGCCATAGCACCAAGCCCAAGGCGAGCGATAATACCAAGGCGTATAAATTTCTTCGCGCAGGAGTTGCCAAGAAACTTCGCCATCGGCTACACCGCCGCCAAAAAAGTATTCGGCTTCAATGTTTATTTTCATTTCATCGCCCGAAACGTATTGAGCTTTATCAAAATTTACCAGCACTTCGTATTCCGGCTTTTTGTAGGCTTCTACCAAAAAACTACACCTTTGTTGGTTGTTGAAATACCAAGGATTTCTTTCTTGTTCGTTTGTGCTGGTCGGATAAACGTCAATGTAATATGTACCCAAGGCGGCATTTTCGGCTAACTGAATACTGTGGTCAAAGCTGCCGGTTTCGCTAAGGGCTAAGGTTTTTTTCGCAATTTCATTGCCTTGTTCATCGCTTATTTTATAGACAATACTATCTGTAAGTATGCGAATGGCATTGCTGTTTTTTTCGCGGGCGTAGCATTTGAAAAATACCGTTTGCCCTGCTTTATAAGCCGATCGGTCAGTAAAAGTGTATAACAATAGGTTTTGGCGGCGGTAATATTGATTGAAATAGGCTTGAGAAATAACAAAATGTTTTCCGTTGGTGGCGGTTAGTAAATAGTTTCCGCCTATTTGGTCGGCAGACGAAAGATAAATAACACTATTATTGTCTGTACTTATCAATGTTTTTTGGTCTTTGGGAAAGCGAAACGTCCAGTTTTTTTGCACTTTACCATTGCTTGCATCGGCAACGTAAGCTGCCGCTTCGTCTCCTTGTTGTTTTATAATCATGCTATAAGTGCTTACAATTATCGGCACATTGGCAGATTTTCCGTTGGACATGGCTTCGAGAATATAAATACCTTCAGGCAATTTACCTAAGTCAATACTATTGTTGTACGAGCGATTGCTAAAACTACTGTTCCAAGAACGGAGAGGACGCAATTTTTGCAATTCAGCTTCGGGATAAGCCTCGTTTTGCAGACTTGGTGCTTCGTCTATAAAAGATTGCACGTCTGTTATTTCATACAAACTAAACTGAAATTCATTCAGCTCATTTACATTGCGGTCTCGGTTGTAATAACTATAAGCGTTAATAAATACATTTGCTTTTTCATCAGGTGAAAAAATTTTGTTCGATTGTAAATTAAATTGGCTTTGTGCTTTCAAGAACTGAATTGGTTTTAGAAAAGAAAATAAAGTGAAAAGAAAGAAAAATATGGCGGATTTTTTGAAATAGCTTTTCATATAAAAAGTTTTTTATTTAATACTTAACTACACGTAAAAATAAGGATTGTATTGCTATGTTTGTCGTGAAAAAGTCATTTTTTTAGACCCAAATGTTTTTTTATGTTTAATTGTATAACGAATAAAATACAAAAAACAGATGCAGAAAGTTAAAAACGAAGATTTAGGCAGATTAAGTGTAGCGGCATTTCAATTGAGCGAAAAATTGCCGGTATGTGTAGTGCTGGACAATATACGAAGTGCGCTCAATGTAGGCTCGGTGTTTCGCTCTTGCGATGGTTTTGCCACAACAAGTATTTATTTGTGTGGTATTACGGCACAGCCGCCGCATAAAGAAATTCACAAAACTGCTATTGGCGCTACCGAAAGTGTAGCGTGGCAGTATTTCGACAATACTTCCGCCGCATTGATACATTTACGGCAAGAAGGCTATCGTATTTTTGCCATTGAGCAAGCGATGCCGCGCATTTGGTTGCAAGATTTTAAAGTTTTACCCCATGAAAAATATGCTTTTGTTTTTGGCAATGAAGTAGCGGGCGTTTCGGAAGAAGCACTACAATTTTGTGAAGCCTGCATAGAAATTCCGCAAATGGGCACCAAACATTCGTTTAACATTTCGGTAAGTGCTGGCATTGTTTTATGGGATTTTTACAGTAAGTATTTGCAAAATAAAAAGCCTTGAGATTTTTTCTCAAGGCTTTTTACGATAGTGTGTATTTTTTCTAAAAGCATCAATTAGTCCTTTTGTGGAGAAATGGTTTTATATACAAAACCCGCCACAATAGCACCTAAAATGGGTGCGAGCCAAAACAACCACAACTGAGTAATTGCCCAACTACCATCAGCAAAAAACGCCTGACTGGTACTGCGTGCAGGATTTACGGAAGTATTGGTAACAGGAATGCTTATCAAGTGAATCATTGTAAGACACAAACCGATAGCAATTCCTGCGAAACCTTTGGGAGCGTAATTGTGCGTAGTACCCAAAATTACAAACAAGAAAATAAAGGTCAATACAAACTCTGTAACAAAAGCAGACAGCATACTATAACCTCCCGGAGAATGTTCGCCATAACCATTGGAGGCAAATCCTCCGGCAACAAAACCACTTTTTCCACTGGCAATAAGATACAATACCGCCGCTCCGGCAATAGCACCCAATACTTGGGCAATAATGTAAGGCAATAAATCTTTCGAGTTAAATCTTCCTCCAGCCCAAAGTCCAAGAGATACGGCGGGATTTAAGTGACAACCCGAAATATGACCGATAGCATACGCCATCGTCAATACTGAAAGACCAAAAGCTAAGGCTACGCCTACAAAGCCGATTCCCAGTTCGGGAAATGCTGCGGCTAAAACTGCACTGCCACAACCTCCAAGCACCAACCAAAAGGTGCCAATAAATTCTGCAATTAGTTTGTTCATAAATTTTTGATTTGAAATGAGTAAAAAATTATCCTTAGTTAGGATATAGGACTATATTACCAAACCGAGTTTTAACGGCTTAATATGATTTGTGACGCAATTTCGCTAATAAGTTACTAATGTAAGAAGTATATTTTTTAGGAGAAAATAAAAAATATTTTCTGTATAAAAAGCTGACGGTAAACTAATGGAAAGGTGGATTAGAAACCTTTATTGTTTTTGGCTTCCATAGCGTATTTGTATTCCTTAATGGCACGATAAATAGCTGAGGCAATATAGTCCTGCCCTTGTTCGCTACGCAAATAGTTTTCTTCTGTTTTGTTGGTCAAAAAACCACATTCTATCAGCACACTGGGCATAGTAGTTTTGTACAATACCAAAAATCCGGCTTGTTTTACGCCCAGACTGTTGCGCCCGGCGCGCTCGGCAAATTGGTCTTCAATAAGTTTTGCCAAATACAAACTCTGATCCACGTGTGCACTCTGAAACAAAGACAACATAATGTGTGTTTCCGGCGAGTTTGGGTCGAAACCATCGTAATTGTTCAAAAAATTATCCTCTTGCAAAACCACCGCATTTTCGCGCAGTGCTACATCTAAGTTTGCTTCGTTGCGGTGCGTACCCATTACATACGTTTCCGTACCTTGCAGCGATTTGTTGGAAATAGCGTTGCAGTGAATAGATACAAATAAATCTGCTTTATTGCGGTTGGCAATTTCGGCGCGTTCGTGCAATTCGATAAATTCATCACTGTCGCGGGTGTAAATTACTTTCAGATCGGGCACATATGTTTGAAGATAATTGCCCACTTTTTGGGCAATGCTAAGGGTTAGCGTTTTTTCCAAAGAAGAAGCACCACTACAGCCTTGGTCTTTGCCGCCGTGTCCTGCATCAATTACAATAGTATGCACCGCATTATTGCCTTGCGCCATTATATAGGAAGGATACCACAAACTAATAAAATAATGAAAAAAGCGCGCGATGAAAAATGCGGAAAAAAGTTTTGTCCATTCGGATACGTGCAATGATTTTATTATACAAAATTATACTTTTTTTCATTTTTTTTGCAAATACTATTTACAAATAATAGTTAATAACGTCTTATTTTACTTAGTTTTGCAAACATTTTTTATAAAAAAAACCGTGCAAATTTAGACTTTTTGGCAATACGTTTCGTTTAAAAAAGAGATAAAAATTATTGAAAAAGCCTGCCACACAATATTCCCAAACTGTGCATCTTATAGGTTTGCTCCTGTGGATGCTTTCGTGTTTTTGGGTATCTGCACAGGAAAATCCTCCTGCCGATAGTCTCAAAACAAGCGTTGATACCGTTGCAGTTTTTGGCGATAATATTCATTTTTCCTCCAATGCGCCTACGGCAAAAATTTTATACAGTGCCCGCGACTCTATTTTGTACGACATCACCAACCAAATGCTATACCTATACGGCAATGGAAGCATTGAACAAAATGATATAAAACTTACCGGAGGAATAATAGAATACAAACAAGACGACAACACTTTGCGGGCGATGGCGGTGGAAGATTCTTTGGGAAATCTTAGCGAAATTCCCATTTTTACCGAAGGAGAACACGAATTCCGCGCCAATGAACTTGCCTACAATTTTAAGACAAAAAAAGGCAGAATAAAAGAGGTAGTAACGCGCGAAGGCGAAGGTTTTTTGTTTAGCAAGCAAGTGAAAAAAAATCAGTACGACGAAATGTTTGCCGCCGATGCGTATTACACAACCTGTAATTTGGAGCATCCGCACTTTAAAATCACTTCCAACAAGGTAAAAGTGGTACCTCAGAAAGTACTCGTTACGGGTCCGGCAAATTTGGTGGTCGAAGATATTCCTACGCCTTTACTGCTGCCGTTTGGTATTTTTCCTATTGCGCCGGGGCGAAACTCGGGTATTCTTATTCCCAGCTACGGCGAAAGTTCGCAGTTTGGTTTTTTTCTCAAAAACGGCGGCTTGTATTTCGGTTTGGGCAAACACGCCGATATGGCACTGCGCTCCGAAATATATTCGCGGGGTACGTGGCGGTTGAGTGCGAGTTCGGGCTATAAATTGCGCTATCGTTATCAGGGAAATGTGAGTATTGATTTCGGAAAAATAAAGAATGGCGACCCCATTACAGACGATTACAGCGAGAACCGCGAATTTTTTATCCGTTGGCAGCACCGACAAGACCCCAAAGCCAATCCGTTTGCCAATTTTTCCGCCTCCGTCAATTTGGGGTCTTCTACCTACAACCGAAATTTTTTAAATACCACCCAAAACTACCTCAACAACACCTTTGCCTCGTCTATTTCATACAGTTATCAATTTCCCAATGCGCCTTTTAACTTTACCGTAAGCGGCAACCATAGCCAAAATACGCAAAGCAGAATTGTAAACATCGATTTGCCCAATATTGCCTTGAATATGGTGCGACAAACACCGCTGAAGCGCAAAAATAAAATCGGCAGCAACCGATGGTACGAGTCTATTACGGTAGGGTATGCTTTAAATGCAAAATCAAGCGTATCTGTTGCAGATTCCTTGCTTTTTACACCCGAAACGCGCGACAAAATTCGCTCCGGTGTGCAGCACAGCATTCCGATAAGTACCAATTTTCAGTTGTTTAAATACATTGCCATTTCGCCAACTTTTAGTTTTGACGAAAAATGGTATTGGCAAACCATTGATAAATATTGGGACGCTACGGTGCGCTACGACACCACATTTACCGAAATAGACGGTGAGCAAACCATTGCAACTATTGATACCATAAATGGTATGGTGGTAATAGATACGCTGCAAAAGTTCAGGGCGGCGCATTATTACAATATGGGCGTTTCGGCGAGTACCAAACTGTTTGGTATGTTCAATTTTAAAAAAGGGCGCATTAAAGCCATTCGGCATACGCTAACGCCTGCTATCGGCTTCAACTTTCACCCGAATTTTGGCAGTGAAACTTTGGATTATTACCGAGATGTTCAAAATAATGAAGAAGGCGACATTAGTCGTTATTCTATTTTTGAAGGCAGTTTGTACGGCGGACCACCAGACGGAAAATCGGGCGCAATAAGTTTTAATTTGGACAATAATATTGAAATGAAAACCCGAACGAAGTCGGATACGGGTTGGGTGGAAAAAAAGCTTAAAATTATTGAAGGATTGAGCCTAAACGGTATAAGCTACGACTTGGCGCGTGATTCGCTGAATTGGAGTAACTTTAGTATTCGAGGTCGGACAACGCTTTTTGAGAAAATAAACATCAATTTCGGCGCAAATTTCGACCCGTACCAAATTGATTACGAAGGCAATAAAATAAATAAGCTCCTTTGGAATGAAAATGGCAAAATTGCCCGTATGACTTCTACCAATATCGGTTTGAGCAGCAATTTCAGTTCAGGCAAAAAGCAGTCGGCAAGCACGAATCGTGGCACCGAAGCGGAACGCAATGACGTGGCGCAAAATCCTGATGCGTACATTGATTACAAAATTCCTTGGAATTTGAGTCTCAGTTATAATTTGAGCATTCAAAAACAATATCACAGTCCTGACAGCACCAGCACGAATTATATTCAAACGCTGGGCGGAAATATTAACTTCAACCTTAGTCCGCGTTGGAAAATAGCCATACGCACCGGTTACGATTTCACCAACAAAGCCCTTGCTTTTACTACAGTCGATGTGTATCGCGATTTGCATTGCTGGGATATGAGTTTCAACTGGATTCCTATCGGCGCGCGCCGACAATACGAGTTTACGCTAAAAGTGCGTTCTACGATGCTTCAAGACCTGAAATTGCAGCGGAGGAGGAACTGGTTTGATTATTATTGATGGTGCATACGCCAGAAAGAATTTGCCCTTTCGGAAAAATGTATTATACTTCCCCGCAAAAAAAGCAATGTATTTATTGGAAACTTTTGACGAAAAAAATTTACCTACTCCCCAACAAAAAAAAGCCATTGTCGATTTTTTATACGAAAATCTCGAACAATATGGCGATGCCAAACCGCAAATTGAGAAAGCAATTGCCTACGCCCTAAAAGAAATTACCTCTTTTGGCGGCTTTGTGCTTTTGCTTAAAAAAGATGAGCAGCTAAAAGGCGCGGTGGTGATAAACAAAACCGGAATGGGCGGCTACATTCCCGAAAATATTTTGGTGTACATAGCCACGCACAAAAATAGCCGAGGCGAAGGCTTGGGAAAAAAACTGATGGAAAAAGTAATTTTGCATACACAAGGCGATATCGCTTTGCACGTAGAAGCGAACAATCCGGCAAAAAAATTGTACGAAAAATATGGTTTTACTAATCCGTATTTGGAGATGCGTTTAAAAAAATAAAATGGCAGAACTTATTATACAAACAGAAAAGATTAAGAAAAACATAAAATATCTTGGCAATTATTTTCAAAAACACAACATACATTGGAGCTTAATTACCAAAGTTTTTTCGGGTGACAAAGCATTTTTGCAGCATATTCTTACCGAAGACGTACTGCAAAAAATTGATTCGGTGGGCGACTCGCGATTGACCAGTCTGAAAAACCTGAAAGAGGTGAACCCAAACATAAAAACCATTTATATAAAGCCGCCCGCCAAAGTCTATGCCGAAGAAGTGGTGCAGTTCGCCGATATTTCCCTCAACACATCGCTGGGTACTATTCAAGCCTTGAACGAAGCCGCTAAAAAGGCAGGAAAAATACATCAAATCATTATTATGATAGAATTGGGCGAATTGCGCGAAGGTGTGAACCGCACGGATATTATGCTTTTTTACGAAAAAGTGTTTAAACTGTCGTATATTGAAGTGATTGGCATTGGTTCGAACCTTGGCTGTATGTACGGCGTAGCTCCTACCTACGACAAATTGCTGCAATTATCGCTTTACAAAGAACTTATTTCGGCAAAATTCGATAAAGAACTGAAATTTATTTCCGGCGGCACTTCTATAACGCTCCCCCTTATTGAAAGCAAGCAAATTCCTAAAGATATTAATCATTTTAGGGTAGGGGAGGCAGCATTTTTTGGTATTAGCCCATTGTACAACGAGCGTTTCAAAAATCTATCTACCAATACTTTCTCGTTTACTGCAAATATTATAGAAATTGAAGAGAAAAAAACTGTACCCGATGGCGTTATTAATGATTCGAGTATTGGACTTGCCGCCGATTTTTCCGAACGCAATACGGGCGAAACTTCCGTAAAAGCCATTTTGGATTTTGGTATTTTAGATGTTGATAAAAAAGACATAGAGGCTATGGATAAGTCTTTGAATTTTGTAGGTATTACTTCCGATATGATTGTAGTGGACATTGGCAACAATAAAACCAAAGATGGTAAGCAGAAGTATCAAATTGGCGACAAAATAACGTTCCGTCCCAATTATATGGGCGTAGCGCGTTTGCTTAATTCAAAGTTTATTGATAAGGAGTTTGCCTAAAGGGAATTTGATACTGAGCTACAACCTAAGTATTCAAAAACAATACCACAGTTTCGACAGCGTCAGCACAAATTATATTCAAACGCTGGGCCGAAACATCAATTTCAATCTTAGTCCGAGTTTCAACTGTATTCCTATCGGTGCGCGCCGACAATACGAGTTTACGCTAAAAGTGCGTTCCACGATGCTTCAAGACCTGAAATTGATTATTATTAAAGTGCGAATACTTAAACGTTATGCTGCTTTTTTAGTTCGTCTATTTGATTCTTTACTTCTGTCATTCGCTCATTCGACCAAAATTTATTACAATATTGCTTAAGAACTTGGTTAGGAAGCATAATTTCCAATTTACGGCAGCCTTCTTTTATAGTAGTATTTTTAATTTCAACCTCAATATCATCAACGAAAATCTCAACTTTTTTAGCTTTAAGTAGGTTCTGGTATAAAATTACAAATTTGCGATTATAAAAATCTATCTCAAAGATATGGATTCGGCGAGTTATAAAAATCTGATAGACAGGCATTAACATTATTAGTAACAAAATACCAACTATGTTTGTGAAACTTAATGAATTATCATGTATAACTGAATTTATAAAAAAAACTATAATTGTCAAGATTATCATAAAAACTATAGGCTTTAATAATTCACTGATTGTACGTCTTTTTACATTTACTATATTCATTCTTACGTGGATTACAACTCTCTGAACAAGATTTTCTTAATAAAATGAAGTATTTTGATTGAGTAATTGGTAGTTTTTATTGAAGATATAAAACAAGTTATCGGTAGTAAGACATTCAATTCTTTGGTGAATAATTAATCGGATTTCGGAATTTCAGAATTCTTTATAAGGCTATTATTTTTTCTAAGTAAAAAAATGATTATTATCAGCAATACGGTATTTAGGATTATTAAAAATATAAAAAATAGCAGAATTAGTACAAAATTGCCATCGAAAAAAAGATAATCTGTTCTTTCCTCCGGAACAAACTTACCTGTCTGTATTATTGCTCCATTCAATTGCCAAAACAAGACTTCGCTATTTATCATTTTTGAAAAAATCGCTAAACTCTTAGCCAACACCACTAAATCTCTTTCCCGTTTTCATATATTTTACTGGAAATTTTATGATGCACATCTATAAAATTTCCCTTTCCGTGAAACGCACCATCTTTAAAACCACCAATGTAAATGCTGCCATCTGCAAATTTTACATAGCCGTAGCCATACAGTTTGTTTCTATCTACTGCGCCATCGAATATTCCTTTTTTACCATCAATTTCCACAGGCATACTCTTGCGAACGGCTAAGTCGGATTTGTCCACATCTTGTACCATATCGCCTTTTGCACTGTACTCGCGCATGATTACTTTGCCGGTTTTGCCAAAACACGACATACCCCAATCTACTCGCAAACCACTTTCGTATCTTCCTACAAAAAAATCGCCATTGTCGTATCTAAAAATGCCATAACCGTCGGGCAATCCTGCAATAATAGGACCTTCGTACTGTCCCATCATACCGTCTTTTTTGAAGCGTTTGTTTTGGATAAAAATACGCATACCGTCTTTGTGTCCGAAATTTTTGTTAGCTTCGGAACTTAAAGGTGTTTCGCTAACTTTGGGCGTAGCATTGGTATTTGTTGGCGGCGATGTTTCGGCAGTAGTGTTTTGTTGCGAAGTGTTGGTTGGTGCTTGCGTGGTGGGCAAGGTATTAACTTCCCTTTTGCCGGGTTTCAGACTAATTAGATAATACAACAAACCCAAACAAAAAATTACAAAGGTTATTTTGATAAAAATACGAATAGAATCCATACTACTTAGTATTTTAGATTTTAAAAAGCGACACAATTTTTGCAAAAGTAAAGTTTTATGCAGTTTTTCTATAAAATATTACAACAAATTGCCCATATTTTATTCCGAATATTTTTCAAAAGAATATTTCTCCGGCACTGGAAAGACGTACCTGCACACGAACCAACGATTATTGTTGGCAACCACGCCAATGCTGCTATGGAAGGCATTTTGCTGTCGGTTTTTTACCCGCGTCCGGTATATTTGCTCACCCGCGGGGATCTTTTTGCCAATCGTTTTGTCGAAAAAATGCTGGCATTTATTCATTTGTTGCCTATTTATCGGCAGAGAGATGGGATAGGAAATGTTCAAAAAAATTTTCAAATATTTGATACCGTTCAGCGCGCTTTGAAAGAAAATGCGGTGATTGTTATTTTTGCCGAAGGAAATTGTATTCAGGAAAAACGACTGCGCTCCTTGCAAAAAGGTGCGGCGCGCTTGGCGTTTCAGTTTGCGCAGGAAACTGCTTTCCAAAAAGAACTTTTTTTGCAACCAATGGGCATCAATTACACGTATCCTGCACATTTGCGTGGCGAGGTGATGTTGGCGGCGGGAAAGGCAATACGCTTGAGCGATTATTTTTCGCTGTATCAGGAAAATGACCGCAAAGCTATTACGGCACTTACGCAAAATTTGGCAGAAAATCTTGCGCCGGAGGTTTTGCAACTCACGCCTGAGACGGAGGCGATTTTTGAAAAAACAATTCCCACCCTTCGCAAAATTGACGATGCAGAAAAACAGTATTGTGGGCTTGTACAGTACCAAGATGTGGTGGCAGGGAGTCGCTTGGAAATGGAGCAAAACTGGGCAAATTTTGTACAGACGCATAGTGCCGAAGCCGTTGATACGGCAATTAAACACAAAAAACTCACTGTTGAAGCGGCTAAAAAAGGATTTTCTTTGCGAAATTTTCTTTGTAATGGGTTTTATTATGTGTGTTACTTGTTTTCGTTGCTTATTTTTGTCATTCCGTTATTTTTTGCTCATTTTATCAGCAAAGCCAAAGTGAAGGAGATAGAATTTTTCAATACGACTCGTTTTACGCTTACGTTTTTGTTGAGTTTGGTGTTTTGGGCATTAGTGTTGGGTTGGATTTTGATGGTAAGTTTGGTTTTTCGTAGGGAAATAGGTTATGGGTAAAATAGATTGAAAAGTATTGTATTGGAAAAAAATAATATCAAAACC
>JACJXU010000004.1 GCA_020636475.1 Chitinophagales bacterium
AACGATACCGTGCAAGGGCGCATCGGCTACGGCTATTACAGCAATGATGCTTACGATTATTACAAAATAATAAACACGGGCAGTGCCATCAAAATAACGGCAAGTTTTGAAACATCGAGCTATTTGTATTTGTACAACAAAAATGGTACTTCCATTGGAAGTATATACACCAGCACGCCTGGCACTATTTCACTTTCAAAAAGTTGCCTTGGTGCCAGCGATACGCTCTTTTATGCGCGCATTAGTGATTACAACTCCACTTGTAGCGGTTATACGCTTTTCTACGAGCAAGTGCCTTATGTGTATGCCAATGATACAGAGCCAAACGGCGGTACTTCTTCGGCTATTCTTTTGACCCAAGCTATTGCTAAACAAGGACAATTATATAGTTCGGATACTTACGATTATTATAAAATCATAGCAAACGCTTCGGGTTTCCTTGCGGTGGAATGTAATTTTGACATTGCCGGTATGATAAAACTGTACAATTCGAGCGGCACTGCCATAGCCGCAGCAGAAGGAATATTGCCCGAAGCCTCCCGAAGCGATGAGGGAAGTGTTTATATTTACAAAGATTGCATAAACGGCGGTGAAACATATTATGTTCGCGTAAGCAAAATAAACAGCAACTGTACGGGCTATGCAATACAGTACCATATCAACGAAGAAAATACCTTTGTTTCGGGCAATCCCATTCCCGAAAATGTGTATTACGCTTCCAACAATTTAAGTTCCAACGGCAAGGTATTTCCCGATAGTTCGGTTACTTTTGTAGCTGGTCAGTTTATCAAGTTGCAAGCAGGTTTTTGGGCAAAAGAAGGTAGCAATTTCCACGCCTACATCAGCGACTGCGCTCCTGCCGTTGCAAAAACCACTACAACAACCGTGGCAGTCGAAAATCCTCAACTTGCCGATATTCAACTGTTCCCCAATCCCAACAAAGGTACATTTACCCTAAGCAATGCTGACAATATAAAAGGAAATATGAGTTTGCTGAATACTGCTGGTCAAGTAATACACACCCAGCCACTATCCGAAGGAAACAGCAACATACAGATACCCAACCTACAAAGTGGTTTTTATTTTATTTACATACAACCGCAAGGACAAGCGGCAATCGTGAAAAAAATGGTAGTGGTACAGGAATAAAGTAAGTCGAAAATGTAATTAATATACATTTTAAAGAAGTTTTTTGCCACTACAAAATTGCACTGTGAAGGTTTGCTTTTTTTGTTAAATAAAAGAGCTAGCATACAACATTTTTTATTCAAAAAACTCTTTGCTAATTTTGTAGCTGTTTCGTACCATATTTTTCATTGACAGCCACCTACTACTTTTCTATTGACAACACTTTCGGTTATTATTGTAAGCTATAATGTGCGCTACTTTTTGGAGCAAAGCATACTTTCTGCCTTGCGGGCGGCGGCTTATGCACAAACTACGAGGAGCTACACTACCGAAATTATTGTAGTAGATAATGCTTCGTCCGATGATTCGGCAACAATGCTCCGGCAGCGTTTTGCGCATGAGGTAGTTAGTATTTTTAACCAAAAAAATGTAGGATTTTCCGCCGCCAACAACGAAGGCATCAATATTGCCAAGGGAAAATACATTTTGCTGCTGAACCCCGACACGGTTTTGGAAGAAACTACGCTGAGTAGCTGTGTAGATTTTATGGAAAAAAATCCTCAAGTTGGTGGCTTAGGCGTGAAAATGATAGACGGACGCGGCAATTATTTGCCCGAAAGTAAGCGCGGATTGCCCAGTCCTTGGGTGTCGTTTTGCAAATTGAGCGGCTTAGGAAAATTGTTTCCCCACAGCAAACGCTTCAATTATTACTATTTGGGTCATTTGAGCGAAAACGAAAATCACCCAATCGAAATTTTGTCGGGCGCATTTATGCTAATGCCCAAGCAGGTTTTAGACCAAGTGGGCTTGCTTGACGAAACTTTTTTTATGTACGGCGAAGATATTGACCTGTCGTATCGCATTTTGCAAGGCGGCTACCAAAACTACTACTTCGCCGACACTTGCATTATTCATTACAAAGGCGAAAGTACCAAAAAAGGCAGCCTAAATTATGTGCGCGTTTTCTATACCGCCATGATTATTTTCGTGCGCAAGCATTTTTCGGGTGCGGGTGCGGGCGGTTTTATTTTGGTGATAAAATTGGGCATTTACCTGCATGCGTTTCTTACGCTTCTGCGGCGATTTTTTGCGCGCTGGTGGACACTCGCCTTAGATGCAGGGCTTATGTTTTTGGGTATGTATTTGCTCAAAAATTTTTGGGAAAACAATATCAAAACTTCGGTACACTACGAGCCGCGCTATTTGCTGGTAAATGTACCCTTGTACATTGGCATTTGGCTTACGAGCATGTATTTTAGCGGTGCTTACGACAAACCTTGGAAAAACTACCGTTTGGTGCGCGGTATTCTTATTGGCACGCTACTCATTTCGGCGATGTATGGCTTTTTAGATGAAAGTTTGCGCTATTCGCGCGCTATGATTTTGCTGGGTGCTGTTTGGAGTATTTTAGTATTATCGGCTTGGCGCATGCTTAGTGGCTTGGGAAAAAACAGTTTTAGCACTTCGCTGCAAGAAAACCGATTAGTATTAGTAGGTTCTCCCACAGAATGTAATCGTGTGTTGGGCTTGCTCAATGACTCTGGTATCAATTTTCAGTGTTTGGGCTTTTTTTATCCGCCCGAAATACTCGCCGAAAACAATGACAGACGCTTTTTGGGAAATTATGCACAACTGAGCGATTTGGTGGAGGTTTTTCATATTCATGAAGTTATTTTTTGTGCCGCCGATATTAGCAATACGCTGATTATCGAAAATATGCTGCGCATTGGCAATAAAATAAACTACAAAATAGTACCGCAAGGCAGTGAAAGTATTATCGGCAGTAATTCTAAAAATACTGCCGGAGATTTATATACGCTTGATATAAAACCAAACATTCTTTTGCCCCAACACAAGCGCAATAAGCGCGTTTTTGATGTTGGTTTGTCGTTAAGTGTATTACTTACGTTTCCGGTGCAGATTTTTATACAGAAAAACTTTTTACAAACACTAAAAAATGTAGCGAAGGTATTGCGTGGCAAATATTCGTGGGTCGGCTATGTTAGCAATACTACCAATTTCAGTCGATTGCCAAAACTAAAAAAAGGAATTTTTTCACCTGAAGATGCTTTTGCACAAAAAAACCTTGATGCACACACGCTCGACAAAATAAATTTTTTGTACGCCAAAGAATACAGCCTACAAAACGACTGGGAAATAGTGCTAAAAAACTGGCGAAATTTGGGTAAAAACGCTTAATGCTACGGCAATACCAAAGGCGTTGGCGGCATGCGTACTTCCCAACCTGCCGCTTGGGCAATAGTTTGTAAGGTAAGCAACAAATCTTCGGCTTGGTTGCGGGCGGAATCTAATACATCGCTGCTGTTGTGTACTTCTGTACGGATACGCTCTTTTGCTTGAGCATTGAGTTTGGTAAGTTCGGCTTCGTTAAACGAATTGAAATAACCTTCGGAAATGTCGTAATAACTAATGTCGGGGTCAATGGACAAAACTTCGGCTTGCGGCAAAGCATTGAGGTACAAAATATGATTGGATTCGTCGAGAGTGAAATTGAGTTTTTCCAAATCGTAGCCTACCAATACTTTGGCATTTATTTTTAGTATGGCTTTTTTGCGCAAGGGCGATACATCGAAACCATAAAAATCTTTGTACGTATAAATATTGCTGTAACTCGCCTCTACCGTAACCAACTGTAACACTTTGCGTATTTTTTCTAACAATACCGTAGAAGATTCTTGTTTTTGCGTGCTGAAAAAAGGCTTCATTTTTCCCAAACCATAGCCCAATACTATTCCCAATACAAAAGCAAGCAATATTAGTCCAATTTTTTTTATCATTTCGGGAAAATTTTTAATTATAAACAAAAAAATAATCACTTATGCCATAGTTTCTAAAAACAAAGCTACATCATAGCTTGTTCTGTTTAAATTGCATTTTACAACTCGAATTATATTACAAAAATTGTTTTGATATAAAATTAGAACGAGTATTTTTTTTAAACTTATGGAGAGAAATCATGAAATTGTTATTATTGGTGCAGGTTTTGCCGGACTCAGCCTTGCCAAAAAACTAATAAAAGCCAATTTTGAGGTTTTATTAATTGATAAAAACAATTACCACACTTTTCAGCCGCTCCTCTACCAAGTAGCTACGGGCGGCTTAGAACCAAGCAATATTGCCTACCCAATTCGCCGCATTTTCAGGGAAGAAAAAAACATACGTCTTTTGATGGCAGAAGTACAGGAAATATTGCCTTCGGAAAATAAAATAAAAACGTCCTTGGGCGAAGTAGGCTATCGTCACTTAATAATTGCCACCGGAAGTACCAATAACTTTTTCAATTTTGAACCGATAAAAGAATATTTTTTACCCTTGAAAAGTGTTCCCGATGCGCTAAAAATAAAAGCACACATTGTAAATAACTTGGAGCGGCTGAATATGCAAGACGAAACGGCTATTGACGAGTTGATGAATATTGCGGTAATTGGTGCCGGACCCGCAGGTGTAGAAATTGCAGGAATTTTGGCAGAAATGAAACACAAAGTGCTTCCGAAGGATTATCCCGAGTTTGACTTCGACCGCATGAACATTTATTTGTTTGAAGCCAAAGACAAGGTGCTGCCTGTAATGTCCGAAAAATCTTCTACTTACAGTCTTAAATATTTGCAAGAATTGGGTGTAGATGTATTATTAGGCACGATGGTAAAAGATTTTGACGAGCGAAAAATAATGCTGGAAAGTGGTGAAAGTTATTACTGTAATACGGTTATTTGGACGGCAGGCGTAAAAGGCGCGCCAGTAAATGGTCTTGAGCAAGAGCTTATTGACAGAGGGAATCGTATTTTAGTAAATAAATTTAACCAAGTACTACCCTACCAAAACATTTATGCCATAGGCGATGTAGCGGCGCATTACGATACTGAAAATCCCAGAGGATTGCCTATGTTGGCACAAGTGGCTATTCAGCAAGGAAGTCATTTAGCCAAAAACCTAATAAATCTCCGACAAGGAAAAACTTTAGTTCCTTTTGCCTATCAGGACAAAGGAGTTATGGCTACGGTAGGCAAAAACAAAGCCGTTGTGGAACTGCCAAAACTCAAACTTCAGGGTTTTATTGCTTGGTTTATTTGGATGTTTGTACATTTATTGGCACTTATTGGCTTTAGAAACAGAATTATTACTGTTATCGACTGGATACAAAATTACGCCAATTACGACCGTCCGCTAAGTGCTATTTTTAGGAGATACGAAAACTAAACTATTTTGACAAAACCGGAAAATAATACCGTAAATATTGCTTTGCCACAAAGTTTTTCGCAAAAATTTGTGCATAGCTTACAGCATCGCGGTATTGTTGCTTGGTTGCTGGCAGTAGTGTTGAGTGCATTTTATACGTGTATTTATTGGTTTCCGCACTATTTGCAAGGATTTATTGCTTGGTTCAATCCTCTCAGCGAGTATTTGCGCCATCGTCCGGCGGACAACTGGTTTTTGTATGGCAGTTTATACACTTTGGCGGTGTTGGTTTTTGGCGTGCGTTTTTTGATAAAATATCGCCATAGTCGGTATCAAATTTTTCGGACGCTTTCTTTACTATTTTTTCAATTAATTTTTGCGTATTTGCTGCCCGCTTTTATGGCATTAATGGCGCAACCGGAGTTTTATTTCACGTATTTTTTTCCGCTTGATTCTTATGTGCTCCGTCCCGAAAATGTAGCTAATTTGCTCCATACGCCGCACGGAACGGGTATTTTTTTCTTGGCAATTAGTGTTTTTCTAAGTTTTATTGCTACGCCCGTTCTCACTTATTTTTTTGGCAAACGCTGGTATTGTAGTTGGGTTTGTGGTTGTGGTGCGCTTGCCGAAACGGCTGGCGATTCGTTTCGGCATCTTTCCGACAAAAGCCTACGCGCTTGGAAAATAGAACGCTGGACGGTTTATAGTGTTTTGGTTTTAGTAATTTTGCTTACGCTAATTTTGTGGATAAATTCGCTTAGTGGGGGAAGTTTTTTAGGCGATTTTTCAAGCCAATTTGCTCGTGCTTATGGTTTTTTTATCACGGCAATGTTTAGTGGCGTGGTTGGTGTTGGTTTTTATCCGCTATTGGGCAGCAGAGTTTGGTGTCGTTTTGGTTGTCCGATGGCGGCATATTTAGGTATTTTACAAAAATATTTTTCTCGTTTTAAAATAAGCACCAATGCGGCGCAATGTATTTCTTGTGGCTTGTGTAGCCACAACTGCGAAATGGGCATTGATGTTCGGGCTTATGCACAACAGCAACAAGACATTGTTCGTGCCAGTTGTGTTGGTTGTGGCATTTGTGCCGAAGTTTGTCCGCGCGGTGTTTTGCGTTTGGAAAACATTTCTTCAAGCAAATAATCCTTTTTGGTACTACTCTACCTCCACATACGGCAATATTTTTTGGTACTGCACTGGCGTAAGTGCTTTGGCTTTTTGGAGGTCTTCTGTCGAACTAAATTTTTTCAGTTTTTTGCGCAAACTCAATATTGCTTGCGCAGCAGTGTAGTTGATGTAAGGATGCCGGAGCAATTCGTCTTCGCTGGCGATATTGATATTGATGCGCTTTATCTGTTGCGTATTTGTTTGTAATTTTTCTTCAAAAACCGCCAATTTTTCTGCATCTATTCCGTCCACTTCAAGGAGTTGTTTTGGCGATACAAATCCGCCCAAACGCGTTCGATAATCCGTAATTCGCTGCGCCAATACATCGCCTATGCCCGGCAGTTGTTTCAAATTTTCAGCATCGGCTTGGTTGAGGTTTATCGTTGGAATATTGGCAAGGTTCTTTTTGGGTGCGTATTTTTCGTTTTGGGGCGATGCAATATTCGCCGTGTTTATCTGCACATACGGCAGCAAGTTTTCTTTTTGCTGGTCACTGAGGGTATATAGTTTGGCAAAATCTTCTTTCGTTTTAAAAGGCACTTTGCTGCGATAATTCACAATATTGTTGTATTGTTTTTCGCTAATGCCCAATTTTTCGGCTTCTTCAAGCGTAAGCGTGTTGGGGTCGAAAGAAAAAAGTTGTACATTGGCTTTTGTGCTTGTATTATACGCACTTTCGCTTGCTTGGGCATTTTCTTCGGAAAAATTTTTAGGAAATGATATAAACGGCTTTAATTCAGCAAGTTGTGCGTCTGGCAATTTGCTTATTTGGGCAAATTCTTCCACAGTTTTTATTGTTTTTCCCGCTTGGACATACGCTATTACTGCCTTGCAGGCTTGTTCGTCAATGCTTAGATTTTTGCAGATGGAATACGTTATTTTATTGGGATTGAAATAAAAAAGTTTGTCATTTTTAGCGGCATAATTTTGCTCTTTTTTTTCATATCGACTAAACTTGTCCGCTTGTGCATAGGTTTTTTCTGCGTAAGTGTTGTTGTTATTGTTGCTTATTTCAATATAATCCTGAAGACGCTCATAGTCGGCTTCGGAAATGCCATACACTTTTTTAAAATCCGATTTTTGGTAAAATTTTCCTCCTTTTTGCCGAAAATTGTTGAGTGTATTGCACACACGTTCCGAAAATCCAAGCCTTTGGCAGTCGTCAGTGCTTATGGTGTTTGGGTCGAAGAAAAAAGGCTCGGGTTTGGTTTCGGAATAAAACTCTCGGTAAAAATCGAACTGATTGTTTTTCTCGCTCCACGTCTTGTTTTCAACACTATCTTGACTTTGCAGCCAAGTATAAAAACTGTTGTCGGGGGCTTGGGTATGTTGTATCAGTCGGTTTTGTTTGTAAATGCCCACAGCATTTACGGCTATCACTGCCCCCAAAAGCAAAAAAACCGCCCGAATGTCTTGCCGGCTAAATTTTAGCCAATTATCAAAATATTTTTTCATAGCTAAGTTTGCTCCATTATAAGCGAAGTTAGCTATATATTTTCAAATTAAAAAAATTTTTATAAATAATATACGTATAAATTTTCCACACGAATAGCAGAATAGGCTGGCACCAAAAATCCCAACAAATTTCCCTTGAAAGCAATAAACGGAAAACCGTCATAATACAATTCGTTTACAAAAAACTGATACGTATCGCCAATTTTGCGAATGGTGAGTTTGTTGGCTTCGTTTTCCAAAAAAGCACTTTTTTCGCGACTTATTTCTTCGAGCAAATCATAACTGCCAATTACCGAAGCGGCATCAATGTTATTGCCCCAAAGCATAGTGTCCAAAGGTTTGTCGGCTTGGTCGGTTTGGTTGTCGCCGCCCCACAGAAAAAGTGCCGAAGCTATGCCGCCTTTTTCAATGATAAAAGTAGTTTCTATTTCAAAATCGCGGCTCGTGTCTATTGCTCTGGTGATGCCGGTAAAAAAAGCGGTTTCGGTAAGCGATTCAAAATAAAAAGTGCCGTTTTCGAACTTGCGAATATTGGTGGGCGTAGTGTCTAAGTTCCAGCCGTTTTGGTTGAGGTTAAAGTTTTCGCTCAGGAAAATCTCTTTTTGGTCGTTGCTGATGTCGTTGTACGAAGGCGTGTTTTTTGCCCAATCGGGCGCGAGTGTTCCGGCACCATCAAAGAGTTCGTCGAGATAATAAGTGCGTTTGAAAAGATTGAACGAAGCATACAGCGGGTCGCCATTGGCTTTCATAATGCTGGCATATTGTTCGTTGGGCAAAATGGTTTCTTTGTGCTGTCGGTTGAGGATACAGTGTCCCAACTCGTGAAAGATGAGCTGCTCGCGCGAATATTCATTAGCTTGCCAGTTGCTGCTGGTAGTGTCCAACTCTATAAACGGGCTATCGTTTTGGGTACCGAAATGACACAGTCCGGCAGCATCGTAGCCATTGTTTTCCAAGTTTTCGTTGTATTCTACAATCAAGTCGTTTATCGTAAGGTTTTCTCCCCGCAAAGCGGCTTCTTCTATAAAACTTTGCACAAAAGGCTCTACCGCCGCAGGAACGCTATAAACGGGTTCGTGGTCTTTTTTGCAGGCAGAAAAAGCGATGCTTATGAGCAAAAAACTTCCTAAAAGGAGTAGGTGTTTGTGAGTGAATGGTTGCATTTATTGCTTTGAATTTAGGTAAATAATAAAAAACAAACTTACCTTTCCATAACTAATTTTGCAAAAAGAAATTGTTTTAGGAAAAGTTATGCTAAAAAATTAGCAAATTCCTCTTCCCGCTACACTCGCTTTATTCTCGCGCCTAATTTTATAAGGCGTTGGTCTATGTCTTGGTAGCCTCTGTCTATTTGGTGGGCATTGCTGATAAGACTTGTCCCCTCTGCCGAAAGTGCTGCCATAAGCAAAGCTACTCCCGCACGAATATCAGGCGACGACATACTTATACCACGCAGAGCTTGCTGTCGGTTCAAACCAATCACTACGGCTCGGTGCGGGTCGCAGAGAATAATTTGCGCGCCCATATCTATGAGTTTATCCACAAAAAACAAACGACTTTCAAACATTCGCTGGTGAATGAGTACACTACCATTGGCTTGCGTAGCTACTACCAATGCTACACTTAATAAATCGGGCGTAAAACGAGGCCAAGTGCCATCGGCGATGGTGAGAATAGAACCGTCAATGTAGCGTTGAATTTCGTACGATGCTTGTTTGGGGATGGTAATATCGTCTCCCTTTATTTCCAACTCAATTCCTAATTTTCTAAAAGTATCGGGAATAATGCCCAAATGCTGTACTGCCGTATTTTTAATGGTAATTTGCGACTGTGTAAGTGCTGCCAAACCAATAAAACTACCTACTTCTATCATATCGGGCAGGCAATTATGTGTAGTGCCGCCAAGTTGTTTTACGCCTTTGATGGTAAGCAAATTGGAGCCTATACCGGAAATTTTTGCGCCCATGCGATTGAGCATATTGCACAACTGCTGCAAGTAAGGTTCGCAGGCAGCGTTGTAAATAGTAGTAGTGCCTTTTGCCATGGTAGCCGCCATAATAATATTGGCAGTTCCGGTTACAGAGGCTTCTTCGAGCAAAATATAACTTCCTTTGAGGCTGCTGGCATCTAAGGTAAATATTTGATTTGCCGCGTTGTAGTGAAAATTTACGCCCAATTTTTCAAATCCCAAAAGGTGGGTATCTATTCTTCGGCGACCAATTTTATCGCCGCCGGGTTTGGGAATATAGGCTTTGTGAAAACGCGCCAGCAAAGGACCCAAAAAAGTGAGCGAACCGCGAATACTACGGGCTTTTTCTAAGAATGTGGATGTTTGTAGTTTTTCTAAATCAATATTTTTTGCTTCAAAAACATAACTTCCTTCCTCAGATTGTGGTGTAACCTTCACGCCCAAATACGCAACCAAATCAATAAGATAATTTACATCTTTTATATTGGGCAGATTATGAATACTTACGGGTTCGGAAGTGAGCAAGCAAGCGCAAATTACTTGCAGGGCTTCGTTTTTTGCACCTTGTGGTTGAATTTCGCCACAAAGCTCATATCCGCCTTCTATTTCAAAAGCTCCTAAACTCATACAGTATTTACTAAAACAGTGATGGTTTTATTTTCTTTTTTTGGGAGAAGATGAAGGTTTTGCTTTTCCATATCCGCCGCCGCCGCTTCTGGAAGATTTTCCACTGCGGTTCGAATTGCTTCCGCTGCTACTGGTTTTGCGACCAAATTTGCGTGCCGAAGCAGATTTTCTCGAAGTAGGTTTGTGGTCGCTCGGTGCATTTTTAATAGCACTTACTTTTATTTGTACATCGCGGTCTAAAGTGAGTTCTCCATTGGAAATATGGTACAAATCCTCGCGAATAGTATCGTCCGTTACACCTTCGGTGGAGCGGCTGTTGATAACCATTTTCATATACGAAGCAATTACTTCGATGTAGGCTTTTTTCTTTTCGGGGTCTTCCATTTCTATACAGCCGCGCACCATTTTTTCCACCAATTTTCCGTAATGGCGGAATTTGATATTCGTTTGTGGATAAGGCATTTGTATTTCTTTGTTTACCAAATCCTCGCGCGAAGGAATAAGATAAGGAGAATCGGCAACAAGTTTGAAATCGGACATTACAAACAAATGATCCCAAAGCATGTGTTTAAAGTCATCTACATTGCGCAAATGCGGGTTCATGTCGCCCATAATATTGATGATTTCCTGTACGGCAATATTACGCTTACGGTCGTCTTGTATTTTGGCTACAAGTTGTATCATTTTCTGAATATTGCGTCCGTATTCGCGCAAAATAAGTTTATCTTTTGATTCGTATTGCATTTTTAATTGGCTTATTAGCGATTATTAATGTAAGAATTGCAGCACTATTTTGAGGGAAGTGTGAACAAATAGCGCGCCTGCGCTACACAAAAGTAATATTTTTTTATTAAAAAACACTTTTTCACCTAATTTTCAGCGAATTACAAAATCAACATCGCATCGCCGTAGCTATAAAACTGATATTGTTCCTTCACAGCTTCTTCGTAGGCTTTCATAATAAGGTCGTAGCCACCAAATGCACAAACCATAATAATAAGGCTCGTTTTTGGCAAATGGAAATTTGTCACCATTGCATTGGCTATTTTAAACTCGTAGGGCGGATACACAAACAAATTTGTCCACGCATCGTCCGGTTTTAGCGCACCTAATGCCGACACCGACGACTCCAAACTGCGCATTGTAGTTGTACCTACTGCACAAATCATATTGCCACCAGCTTTGGCTGTATTCACCTTGTCGGCAGCTTCGGGTGTAATGGAAAAAAACTCTGCGTCCATTTTGTGTTTCGACAAATCCTCCACATCAATGGAGCGGAAAGTTCCCAAACCCACGTGCAAAGTCAGTTCTGCCATATCTACACCAATAAGTTCGAGGCGTTTTAGCACTTCGCGGCTAAAGTGAAGCCCTGCCGTTGGTGCAGCTACGGCTCCTATGTTTTTGGCATATATTGTCTGGTAGCGTTCTTTATCTTCTTCCGTAGGTGGACGTTTTATGTATTTGGGTAACGGCGTATTGCCCAATACATTCAAGCGATGCTTAAATTCCTCGTCATCACCATCGAACAAAAACCGAATGGTTCGCCCGCGCGAAGTAGTGTTATCTACCACTTCGGCTACTAAATAATCATCGCCAAAATACAATTTGTTGCCCACTCTTATTTTACGTGCGGGGTCCACCATTACGTCCCACAGGCGTGTGCGTTCATTTAATTCGCGCAACATAAACACTTCTATTTTCGCGCCTGTTTTTTCTTTTCTTCCATAGAGTCGGGCAGGGAAAACTTTCGTATTGTTCACTACCAATAAGTCTCCTTCCTTAAAATAGCCTATAATATCTTTAAAAATTTTATGTTCTATGGTACCTTTTTTACGATCTACCACCATCAAACGCGACTCATCGCGGTATTTTGCCGGATGTTGTGCAATTAACTCTTTAGGTAGTTCGTAGTTAAAATTAGATAATTTCATTTTATATGTGAGTTTTATTTTAATTTTTGTATTGATACTTTAATGAAAGAATTTTACCAAAGCTTTCATTATTTTTCTTTTATTAAAAACAGACAAAAGTAATAATTTTAACTATAAGTTATTGAAACAATAAAAAAGCCCACAATGTTTTTGTTCATTTTAAAAAATATACACTCTTTTAAATATTAAACCACAATAAATATAAAATAGCACAGCAACTTACAATTATTCCTTACTTTTGCAGCTTTATTATTGATTTTTGGTTGTTTAGAAAGAATTATTTTCATGAAAAATACGGCAGATTATTTTAAGAACTTGATAGCACATTGTAAAGAATACGGTTTTGTTTTTCCCTCCAGCGAAATTTATGATGGCCTAAGTGCCGTTTATGATTACGGACCTTATGGCGTAATGCTAAAAAACAATCTGCGAGACTATTGGTGGCGCGCAATGGTACAAATGCACGAAAATATTGTGGGTATTGATGCTGCTATTTTTATGCACCCCAGTGTGTGGAAAGCTTCGGGACACGTAGATGCTTTTAACGACCCACTTATTGACAACAAGGATTCTAAAAAACGCTACCGTGCCGATGTACTTATTGAGGATTATGTAGCGAACAAAATTGATGCGAAAATTGACAAAGAAATAGAAAAAGCCAAACAACGCTTCGGCGATACTTTCGACGAGCCTATGTTTGTAGCTACCAATGTACGCGTGCAGGAATACAAGCAAAAAAAGGAAAATATTTTGACACGTTTTGCCCGCGCAATGAGTACTGGCGAACTGGCTGACTTGAAAAACCTTATTGATGAATTAGAAATCGCTTGCCCCGAAAGTGGTTCGCGCAACTGGACGGAAGTGCGCCAATTCAATTTGATGTTTGCTACACAAATGGGTGCTGTTGATGGAGACATTGTGTATTTGCGTCCCGAAACGGCGCAAGGTATTTTTGTAAACTTTTTGAACGTACTCAACACTTCTCGCCAAAAAATTCCTTTTGGTATTGCGCAAACCGGCAAGGCTTTCCGCAATGAAATAGTTGCCCGTCAGTTTATTTTCCGCATGCGCGAGTTCGAGCAAATGGAAATGCAGTTTTTTGTACGCCCCGGCGAAGAAATGAAGTGGTACGACTACTGGAAAAACAAACGTATGCTGTGGCACAAAGCTATTACGCCTGCCGAAAAATTGCGTTTCAAAGACCACGACAACCTCGCACACTACGCCAATGCAGCGGTAGATATTCAGTTTGAGTTTCCTTTTGGATTTAAAGAACTCGAAGGTATTCATTCGCGCACCGACTTTGACCTGAAAAGCCACCAAGAACTTTCCAAAAAGAAATTGCAATACTTCGACCCCGAACTCGGCGAAAGCTATATTCCTTATGTGGTAGAAACTTCGGTGGGCTTAGACCGCTTGTTTCTCACTTGCCTGAGCAATGCCTTTACCGAAGAAACCTTAGAAGATGGCAGTAGCCGCACTGTGCTGAAAATTCATCCTATTTTGGCTCCGATAAAAGTAGCCGTGCTGCCTTTGCTGAAAAACAAAGAAGAATTAACCGGCAAGGCGCGCGAAGTTTTTAATATGCTAAAAACAAACTTTATATGCCAATACGATGAAAAAGATGCTATTGGCAAACGCTATCGCCGACAAGATGCTATTGGTACGCCTTACTGTATTACCATAGACTTTGATACCTTAGAAACCAATACCGTAACTTTGCGCGAGCGCGACTCTATGGGGCAAGTACGCATTGACATTAACGATATTGTAAACAATTTACACGACAAATTACACATCAGCAATTTATTGACTGATTAGGTGATTGGTCTTATTCAAAATTTTTCTTTCTCATAAAAACAACAAGCATGCAATACGATGTAAGTGTAATAGGCGCAGGACCCGGCGGATATGTTGCCGCTATTCGTGCCGCACAGTTAGGATTTAAAACCGCTATTATAGAACGCTACCCTACCCTTGGCGGCACTTGCTTGAATGTGGGCTGTATTCCTTCCAAAGCGCTATTAGACTCCAGCGAACATTTTTTCAATGCCCAAAAACATTTTACAGCACACGGTATTGAGATAAAAAATTTGCAGCTAAATTTTCCGCAAATGATTGCCCGCAAGCAAAAAGTAGTAGATGAAAATGTAAGCGGTATTGCTTTTTTGATGAAAAAAAATAAAATTGACGTTTATCACGGTCACGGTTCGTTTGTAGATAAAAACACGATTTCCATCAAAAAAGACGATGGCGAAACGGTGCAAATTCAAAGCAAAAATGTCATTATTGCCACTGGCTCAAAACCTGCGTCATTGCCTTTTATCGAAATAGACAAAAAACGCATCATCACTTCTACCGAAGCACTTAGCCTTGACAAATTGCCCAAATCTATGATTGTAATTGGCGGCGGCGTTATTGGTTTGGAACTCGGCTCTGTGTATGCGCGCTTAGGAACAAAAGTGAGCGTAGTAGAATATTTTGACACGCTTATTCCGGCTATGGATCATTCGCTGGGCAAAGAAATTCAGAAAGTGTTGCAAAAAGAACTCGGCATGGAGTTTTTGATGAAAACCAAAGTTACTGCCGTAAAAGCCACTGCCAAAAAGGTAAATGTAGAAGCCCAAAATGCCGAAGGCAAAACAGTTTCCTTAGATGCCGAATATTGCTTGGTTGCCGTAGGACGCAAACCTTATACAGAAGGCTTAGGTCTTGAAAATATTGGTCTTACTCCCAATGCCAAAGGGCAAATTCCGGTAAATGAGCATTTGGAAACTACCGTAAGCGGCATTTTTGCCATTGGCGATGTAATAGAAGGTGCTATGCTGGCACACAAAGCCGAAGAGGAGGGAATTTTAGTTACAGAATACCTTGCCGGACAAAAACCGCACATCAATTATTTGCTCATTCCCAATGTGGTATATACTTGGCCAGAAGTAGCTGCCGTAGGTTATACCGAAAGCCAACTGAAAGAACAAAATCGTGCTTACAAAATAGGTAATTTTCCTTTTAAAGCCAGTGGTCGTGCGCGTGCAAGTATGGACACTGCGGGTTTTATTAAAGTATTGGCAGATGCCCAAACCGACGAGATTTTGGGCGTGCATATGATTGGTCCGCGCGTGGCAGATATTATTGCCGAAGCAGTAGTGGCAATGGAGTTTCGCGCCAGTGCCGAAGATATTGGGCGCACTTGCCACGCGCACCCTACTTATAGCGAAGCATTTAAAGAGGCTTGCTTGGCTGCCAGTGCCAACAGAGCGATTCATATATAAAAAACGAAGATTTTTATGCCGAAAAATGCTTTGCTTATTTTTGTAAAAAATGCCGTAGCCGGAAAGGTAAAAACGCGTTTGGCACAAAGTATAGGTAACGAAGCAGCTTTGGAAATTTATTTGCAGTTGTTGGAAATTACGGCTTCGCAAACAAAATTGTTGGCGGCGGATAAATTAGTTTGGTACAGCGAAAAAATAACAGTTGGTGATGTTTTTGACGAAGCGTATTTTATGAAAAAAGTGCAAAATGGCAACGATTTGGGCGAAAAAATGGAAAATGCCTTTGTACATGCATTTGCCGAAGGCTACGAAAATGTAGTAATTGTTGGCAGCGACTGTGCCGAAATAAGTAAAAGTGTACTCGAAGAAGCTTTTGTACAGCTCGAAAAATATGATGTAGTGATGGGTCCGGCAGAAGATGGCGGCTATTATTTGTTGGGAATGAAAAAGAATTTGCCTTTTTTATTTAAAAATATTCCTTGGAGTACTTCCAAAGTTGCAGAAATTTCACAAAGGTTGCTGCGCCAAAATAGTGTTTCTTATACTTGCCTAAGTAGCTTGCCCGACATTGATACTTTAGAAGATTGGCAAAATTGGCTGCGGCAGCAATCTTAGTTTTTGTTATTTTGCATCTTCCTTTTTACTGCGTTTTATTTGGCAACTGCCGCAAATTCCGTACAAGTTCAGCGAGTGATGCGTAATTTTAAAATTGAGTATTTCTCCCACCATTGCTTGTATTTGCTGAATGCGCGGGTCACAAAATTCTACCACTTTTCTACAATCAATACATATAATGTGGTCGTGTTGCTTGTAACCGTATGATTTTTCGAACTGCGCTTGGTTTTTGCCAAACTGATGCTTGGTTACTAAATCGGAAGCCACCAAAAGTTCGAGCGTGTTGTAAACCGTAGCTCTGCTTATATTAAAGTTTCTGTTGCGCAAATGTACATACAATTCTTCCGCATCAAAGTGGTCGCTGCGCAGGTATATTTCTTCTAAAATAGTGTATCGCTCCGAAGTGCGTCTTTGTCCGTTTTTTTCTAAGTAAGCTGTAAATAACTGCCGCACTTCTTGTAGTATATTTTTTTGTTTCTCGTTATCGCTCATTTTTCGGCATTAATTTTAAATTTCGGTTTACTTTTGATTTTTCAACAATGAAACTAATGTAAATGTTGTTACAAACTTACAAATAAACTATTGATAATTTTGCGTAGCATTGTAGTGTGGTATTATGAATTATATAGGCTCTAAAAAAAAACTTTCTTCTTTTATTATTGAAAATATTGATACGCTAAGTAATGGTATCTCCCAAAAGAATTATGCCGAAATTTTTGCCGGAACGGGTATTATTGCCCGAAAACTAAAGCCGCAAGCCGCTTCGGTAAGTGTAAACGATTTGGAATATTACAGCTATGTTTTGTTGCGGCATTATATTGGCAACTCTACCGTAGAAAATGCTGATGCTTTGGTAGAAGAGCTGAATAGTTGTTTGCCCGTAAAAGGGTTTATTTTTGAAAATTATTGTTTTGGTGGCGGAGCCGAACGCAACTACTTCAGTGATGCCAACGGGCAAAAAATTGATGCCATAAGGCAAACTATTTCCAAATGGAAAACAAAACAAAGAATTAACGAAAATCAGTATTATTTTTTGCTGGCATGTCTTTTGCAAGCTGCCGACAAAGTGGCAAATACTGCTTCGGTGTATGGTGCTTTTCTGAAACATATAAAGAAATCTGCCCAACAAGAAATGACTTTAGTGCCGTTAAAAATTATTCCTTCAAAGGCTGATGTAGCGATTTTTTCGGAAGATGCCAACCAATTAATTCGTTGCATAGAAGGAGATATTTTGTACTTAGACCCACCCTATAATCACCGTCAGTATGGTGCTAATTATCACTTGCTTAACACAATTGCTTTGTACGACAATTTTTTACCCAAAGGAAAAACAGGTTTGCGCCCTTATACTGTTTCAAAATATTGTCAAAAAAATAAAGTTTCCGATATATTGAAAGATTTGCTATATTGCGCAAAATTTAAGTATATATTTTTGAGCTATAACAATGAAGGTATATTATCGCTGGAAAACATAAAAACATTGATGCAAAATTTCGGAAAATATGATTGTATTACCCAAACTTATCAAAGATTTAAAGCCGATTCTTCCGACAATCGCCAACACAAAGCTGGCAGCACTACCGAATATTTGCATTTTTTAGAAAGTATTAATTTTATTTTTAAATTTATATTATTAATTTTTTTACATATAGAGTTACGAATTCACAACCCATTGGAAAAATGCTATGACATTTGAAACCAATATTGACCAACATACTGTCAAGTTTGATACATTTACGGAATTTGGTGGAAATGATTTGGCGGCTTCTCCCAAAAAAGTATTTTTGACAACACTTGCGGGCTGCACGGGAATGGATGTCGTTTCTATTTTACAAAAAATGAAAGTAGATTTTTCTTCTTTTAGCATTACTGCAAAAGCTGAAATAAGTGAAGAACACCCAAAAGTTTTTACAGAAATTACGCTTACTTATCAATTTCAATCGGATATCGACAATTTAGACAAAATAAAAAAAGCTATTCAACTTTCTCAAAACAAATATTGCGGCATTTCCGCCATGCTCAAAAAAGTTTGTCCTATTTATTATTCTGTTGAAATATTGAGCTAATTCTGTTGAAAAACTAAGCTAAAAAATGATAGAAAATTACTTATTTACAATAAATATTTTCCCCAAACTTGTATTACTTCCATCAGCCGAAGCCGCCAATACAATATAAACACCCGTAGGAACTCTATTTCCGCCGGAATCTGTGCCATACCAAATGGCGCGTCCTCCCAAAGCTGTCGTTTCTTGCACAATATTGCCTGCCAAATCGGTAATTTTTACGTTGGCGTTTTCCGCAAGTCCTTCAATGGCAATCGGTCCGTTGTAATTTTCGTTTACAGGATTAGGAAAAATTCGCGCTTTTTCTAATACTATATTGGCTTCTATAGCTTCTGTTTTGTATGCCAACAAGCCTACGCTGGTGCCAACATAGAGTTCTCCATTGGTATGGTCGAAACTAAGACTTACAATATCGTTGCTGGGAAGTGGACTGTTTTCGGTATTAAAAACAGCTATTTGCGAGCGTCCTTGTGGCGAAATTACATAGATTCCCGTTTTTGTGCCTATCCATTTGCGGTTAGCTCCATCAATAGCAATAGCTTGTACGGATTGTCCCGACAAAAGTAAACCTGCTTTACCATTTATTTCAATAATGGGTTTTTCGGCGCGACAACTTTCGTTGAAAGCATCAAAAGCACAGTAAATTACGCCAATACCATCGGAAGTTCCCACCCAAATTTCGTTGTCCAAGTCCACCGCAATAGACAGTACATCGGAACTGGGCAAATTGCCGCTTTCTTCTAAGGCTGTATATTTTTTGTAGGTATCATCAGAAGTGTCCTCGAAAGTATTTTGGGCATTGAATACAACTATACCTTCATTGCGCACACTCGCCCACACATTGCCCAAATTATCTACTGCTAAGTAAGTAAATGTATTTTCGGAAAAATTAAATCCAGATTCAAAAGCATACCAATCGCCGCTACTTGTTTTTACAGAAATAGGCTTCGATGCACCATAGTTTAGTACCCAAAGATTTCCATATCTGTCGTATTGCAGTGCGTTGGCGCGTACCGAACCTTGTTGTCCGGTTGCACTCTGCAGACTGCTGTTACTTTCATTATACAGCGTCATTTCTGTATTATCTTTTATTTCCAAAACCCCACCACCATACGAACCCACAACAACTGTTTTTCCATCGGGCGCAGCAGCTACACTGGCAAAATCTTCCATTCCGGCAGTTTGGATTGTCGGCGTATTGTAGTTGTTGAAATTTTGCCAGTGGTCGTATTTATCCAATACAAAAAAACCACTTTTATCGCCTGGCGGTGCCCATGCACTTCCTATACGTGCAGGTGCAAGCCATAGGTTTCCATTTTGCATGGCAGTTTGTCGCACACTGGATGTAGTAATACTACTTGGCGTGAAAATACTCACTTCATCGTTTAATTCTATTTTGCACAGTCCCAACCAATAATCTGCCGCCCACACAATACCGTCATTTTGTTGTAAAACTTGCTTGGGGCGGGGCAAATATTGTGTATTTTGCAACATTCTCGCCATTTCGTTATTTTCAAAAAACCTCATGCGTGTATCCGTTACGTCACCATCAAGTGTTTCTTGCCACTCGCATAAAACAAATCCATTTGGTGTGGCATCGGCTCCTTCAATAAGCCAATCATCGGTTTCTTGCACAATAGGTAGCCACACATCTAAATCATCTTGCAGTTGAAATACTTGTGTATCGGTAGTGGCGTAAATTTTTCCTTGCGAAGAAAATATGTTTCTATACGTAGCCTGCGGCAAACCATTACTTTCGTCGAATCTCGTCCAAGTAGCAGGATTAAACAAAAAAGGATTGTCTTTGGACGCAAAAAATATACCTTGTCGTGTTGCGGTATAAATATTTTGTGCATCAAAAGCGAGTTGCAGCACCGGAATATTAGCTCCATTGTATTGGTTGGTGTAGGTTTCTAAAACAAAACCATTGTTCAAATCAATGATGACTACGCCAAAACCGGTAGCCATATAAGCTTTTTCGTCCACACACACCACTTGGTAAATGTTTTTGTCGCCGGGAATAATTTTTTCTTTGATATCAGTAATGTTTTTCACGCCACTCGATGTTATCAAATCTATGTTGGCATCTTGGTAAACCACTACCAAAGTCTTAGTGCTATCCGACCAAGCAATGGTTTTAACGCCCACATCCGACAAGCCATCTATTTTGGTATAAACACGCTGCTCGTTGTTTTGCAAATTGTAAGAAAATATCATCGCATTTTCTACGCCACAAAATATGCGCGCATCGTTTGTTTGTGCAATGCTCGAAGTTTGTCCTTGCGGCAGGTAATATTTCCAACTTCCGATAGGTAATTCTTGTGCGTGTAATATACTTACTACAAAAAAACTTAGCAGGAGTAATAATTTTGGTTGTATCATTGGTTTACTTTAAAGCAAAAATGCACATTTTATATAACTTTAAAAATTATTGTGTAGTATTTAGACGCTATCTTTATGAACTATTGATAATTTAATTTTTATTCATTGCAGTATGATTGGTCTATTTTTCGGCAGTTTCAATCCAGTTCACATCGGACACCTTATTATAGCAGAATACATGGCAACCCGCCATTTCGAAGAAGTATGGTTAGTGGTTTCTCCACACAATCCGCACAAAAACACCGGCGAGCTTTTGGCAGAAAGCAACCGTTTTTCGCTGGTAAAAAAGTGTCTGCGAGGTAACAGTAAGCTAAAAGCCAAAGATTTTGAGTTTTACTTAGAAAAGCCGTCTTACACTTATCTCAGTCTGGCTTATCTGCGGCAAAAATATCCCGCACAAACATTCTCTATTATCATGGGGAGCGATAACTTGGAAAAGTTGCATACTTGGAAAAATTTTGCGCAAATTGTTTCACAATACAACATTTTCGTATATCCGCGCTTGGGCTATGCCACACACAACGAACATCTTGCTTCTTTTGCAGAAAACATACAACTCACGCAAGCTCCTATCTTAGAAATTTCCTCTACGCAAATTCGGTATCAACTAAAAAACGGCTTATCCATAAAATATTTGGTACTCCCCAATATTGAAAAGGAAATAGTGAAAAATAATTTTTACTTATAATTAACTACAAATCAACAACATAACAATTTCAACAAGTCTATTGTGAATTACTAAGCGCAACGGGTGCATAAAAAATTACCAAACCTTATGCAGTTCCAAAACTGTACAAAACCCCTTCAAAATTAACATAAAATTAACGCCAATTTAAGGCTATTTTTTCACAATACTTTTCCGCAAAAGCTATTTGTTAATAAGTATGTGGAAATGTGGAAAACGCTTATTTTTAAGGCAATTGAGCCTTTTATTCATTGTGCGTAATGCTTCTTTTACTGTGAATATCATTTATTAAAAGAAAATGGGTGAAAAATTTTTTACACGCTTTTCACAGCCTAAAGAAGAACAATAAAATTTTAAATATTATTTTATTATTTATTAGTTGTGGGGAAAACAAATTCGTGTAATAGTGTGTAGGTCGCGCCACTTTTTTGTAACTTAGCTTCCCAAAGGCACAATTTCGTTGCGTCGAAAGTGAGCGTGGCGGGTACTTTTGTAAACGTGAAATTTTCCGGCGGCATATTTTCTTTGAAGCGCGCCAAAGTAATATGCGGACGATACGTGTCGAATTGTCGCATCATCAAATTTAATGGGGCAAAATACTGTTGGTGCAAGTCCAAGAAATTTTTATAAGCATCGTGGGGATTAAATTTTAGCCAAATCATGCGCGGATTTCGTGGCGGCATTATTTTTATTTCCGTAGGTGTAAGCAAAAAAGGAGTTGTTTTTTTGGCAATAATATTGAGTACGCCTACAATATTTTCGCACAGCAGCGGCGACACTTCTCCGATAAAAATGCTGGTGAGATGCAAATTTTCTAAAGGAACCCATCGCAAAGAAGTTTGTCGGGCGTTTTGATGTTGTACTTTTTGTACAAAATGACTTATGTTCGGCGTAATGGGTACGCCCGCAAATAAGCGTATTAAATTAGTAGGTGAGGAACACATATTTTTGAATTAACTTTGGATTAAAAATACACGTTTTTGGTTTTATTTATTTCCCTGAGTTTTGTTTTGTTGTTATGGTACGCCCACACGCAGTATTGGTATGTTGCTGTGTGGCGCAAAGAAAAAACCTTTGAGATACCGCAAAGTTTTGTGCCGCAGCAAAGCGTAAGCGTGCTTATTCCGGCGCGCAATGAAGCCGCCAATATTGGAGCCTGCCTCAATAGTATTTGCGTACAGCATTATCCCCAACATTTGTTGGAAATAGTGGTAATCAACGACCATTCGGAAGACGAAACCGCCGAAATAGTAGCATCTTATGCTGCAAAAGGCGTGAAATTGATAAACTTGGCAGACGTGTTGCAAGGCGAAAAGATAAATTCTTATAAGAAAAAAGCCTTAGAAGTAGCTGTGTTGCAGTCGCGGGCGGAAATTGTCATTACCACCGATGCCGATTGTATTGTTTCCGAAAATTGGGTACGCAGTATTGTGTGTTTTCTCACCCAAAACAATTTGCAAATGCTTACGGCTCCGGTTGTTTTTTTTGAGGAAAAAAACTTGCTCCAGCGTTTCCAAAGTTTGGATTTTTGCGGTATGATGGCAATAACCCAAGCCAATGTAAATACGCAACGCGCTATGATGAGCAATGGAGCAAATTTGGCGTATTGGCGGTCGTGTTTTTTGCAGGTGAAAGGTTTTGAACAAATAGACCACATAGCTTCCGGCGACGATATGTTGCTGATGGAAAAAATAAATGAGCTTTATCCGCAAAAAATCCGTTTTCTGAAAAGCAAAGAAGCTATTGTAAAAACCAAAGCCGCGCCTACCCTTTCCACATTTTTGCAACAACGTATTCGCTGGGCTTCCAAAAGCAAGCAATACCGCAATAAAAACACGAATTTCCAACTTATAATAGTGTATTTTGTCAATGTTTTTTGGGTAATATGGCTTTTGATAGGCATTTTTTTTCAAGGAAAATATATTGCCTGTTTTTTGCTTTACTTTGTAATAAAAGCTGCCGCCGATTTCTATTTGTTGCGCAGTGCCACTACTTGGTTTGGGCGCAAAGATTTGCTCAAAATCTTTTTTCCTGCACAAATAATGCACGTTTTGTATATTGTAACGGTAGGTTTGTTGGGAAATATTAGCCAATATGCGTGGAAAGGGCGAACTGTAAAATAGGGCGCGTGTATGAAAACCATTTATTTACTCAGTCACAAAAGCATTCGCATTAATGCAGGAAAGCCCATCGTTTTGGGCGAAAAATGGGAGAATTTGCCTATCAAAAAAACACACAAAGCACAAGCAATGGCTTTTGGTGTGGAAAAAGTAGCTCTTTCCGAACACGTTTTTCTTTGGTTTGATGTAACAAAAGTGCTAATAGCCATTCAAGTTTTGGGAAATGCTTTTTTGAAATTGGGTAATGTGAAAATAATGCAAAAATCGCCGGAAAAATTGCAACAAATTCTAACACAAAAAAATTTTTTTTCGACCACTGACGGTGAAATTATTGTTGAAGGGAATCGCGCTGCTATCACGGAATTTTGTTTGGTAAGCGAAGCATTTAAAACCTACCAGCGAAAAGTACGACAGCAACAGTCCTTGTTTTTGCTATTGTCGCAGCGCGAAATTGTGGAACAGTTGAAACAAAATGCCGACGAGTTTTGGTTCATTGACATTAGCAAGCAGCAGTTCTCTCATTTTCCCGAAGAAATATTACTTTGTAAAAACTTGCTTCAACTCAATGTACCGTTCAATGAGATTAGCTATTTACCGGACGAAATTTGCCAACTCAAAAATCTCCATTCACTCAATGTAAGCGGCAATCCGTTGGAATATTTGCCTTCGGAACCTCATTTTACCCAAAATTTAACGCACTTAGTGTTGAATAATATGCCTTTTTTCGACTTTGCTTATTTCTTTGAAAATAATCTGCTACAGTATATTCAACTCGAAAACTTAGCTTTGACACACTGTAAGTTTTCTTTTTTTCCAAAAAACCTCATTAAGTTGTCGCAACTCAAAACCTTAGATGTCCGTTATTCGTTGTGGGAGCGATACGCCGACGAATTGCAAGCGTATTTGCCTTATTGTACCATTATTACACAATACACCAAATGAAAATAACAAATGTATGGTTCTTGTTGATTTGCCTTTTTGTAGTTGCCTGCGAAAACGATATGCAAAAAATAAGTGCACTCGAAAATGTACCCAACGACAAAGTGGAAACTTCCTATGGTTTGGAGCTTTTGTATAGCAGCCAAGCCAATGTAAAAGTGAAAATAGAAGCACCTTTAGCCCAAATTTATAACATAGAACAACCTTATCAGGAATTTCCCGAAGGGATAAAAGTTACTTTTTATAACGATAGCAGCCAAGTAATCAGTTTTTTAACGGCAAAATACGCTATTCGCTATGAGCGAGAAAGCAAAACATTGGTACGCGACAGCGTATGGGTGCGAAGTGTAGAAAACAACGAAAGTCTTTTTACGGAAGAAATGACTTGGGACGAAAAAAAACACCTCATTTTTACCGATAAATACGTGACAATTCACACGCCTACGCAAAAAATATTTGCCCAAAAAGGCTTCGAATCGAACGAAAACTTTACCAATTATAAACTTAAAGGAGTGCAAAATTCTTCTTTAATTGTAAAAGAAAACAAAACGCCTCCTCCTGTAGATGACAAACTTAAATAAGCAAGATACCATTGTAGCACTCAGCACACCACAAGGAAGTTCGGCTTTGGCGGTAATTCGTTTGAGCGGCGAAAACGCGATTGCTGTTGCAAACAAAGTATTCAAAGGAAAAAACCTGCTAAAAGTAGCTTCTCATACTATACATTACGGCTTTTTTATGGATAAAAATGAAGTAATTGATGAAGTAATGGTGGCTGTGCTACGCGCGCCGCGTACGTTTACCACGCAAGATACGATAGAAATAAGTTGTCATGGCTCTATGTATGTTGCCAATAAAATGATTGAAGTGCTGTTGCAAAATGGTGCGCGCTTAGCAGAAGCAGGTGAGTTTACGCGCCGTGCATTTTTGTTTGGAAGAATAGATTTGTCGCAAGCGGAAGCCGTAGCCGATATTATTGCTGCCGAAACTCAGTCGCAGCACCACTTGGCAATTCAGCAAATGCGCGGTGGTTTTTCGCAAAAAATAGCTTTGTTGCGGCAGGAATTGATTGATTTTACAGCATTATTAGAGTTGGAGCTCGATTTTTCGGAAGAAGATGTAGCATTTGCCGACCGAAGTAAATTGGCGAATTTGGTGGAGCAGATTATAGCAGAAATTGAAACATTGATAGATTCTTTTCGCTATGGCAATGTGATAAAAAAAGGCGTTCCCGTAGCAATTATTGGCGCGCCAAATGTAGGAAAATCCACCTTACTCAATGCGCTTTTGCAGGAAGAAAAAGCCATAGTAAGCGACATAGCCGGCACTACCCGCGATTTTATTGAAGACCATTTGGTAATAGATGGCGTATTGTTTCGGTTTATAGACACTGCCGGCATACGCGAAACCTCCGATACACTCGAAGTCTTGGGTATAGCGCGTTCGTGGCAAAAGTTGCAGTCGGCGCAGATAGTGCTGTACTTGGCAGATATTGAAGAACCTTTTAAAGAAACGGCGGCGGCGGTGAATGCTATTCCGTTGCAAAAAAACCAAAGCCTGATTGTACTATTAAATAAGTCCGACAAAATGGTGGACTGTCACGCCTATGACGTAGAAGAAAGCATTGCCACACTTACCGGAAAAACCACTTTAGAAATTTCCGCCAAAACCCAACGAAATGTGGATAAGTTGAAAAAGATATTGATAGACTTGGTGCTGCGGCACAGCAAAAATACCTCAGACGTACAAGTATCGAATATTCGGCACTACGAAGCCTTGCAAAAAGCCTTAGTTGCGTTGCAAAACGTGCGTCAGCATTTATCGGAAAATCTCAGTAATGAATTTATGAGCCAAGACCTACGCGAAGCCTTAGACGGACTTGCCGTTATCAGTGGCGAAATTTCCAATGAAGATGTGTTGGATTCTATTTTTAGTAGGTTTTGTATTGGAAAGTAGTTGCCCAGTTTCCTTGTTTATTTAAACTCAGCAATGGACTCGGAAGTTCGAAAATGGCGATTGCTCAAAAGATGTAACCTGTACTGATGACGACTTTCAAGCAGCTTTGACCCTATCGGAAGTCTATTTACAACACAGTCTTTTAATGTTCAACAATTTGGAAGAACAGAAAGAAGCAAAAGAATATAAGATGCCAAACAACAAAAAACAGCTATTAGACCAATTACCTCAAGAATTTCAACGCAAAGAAGCAGTTGCCATTGGTAAAAAGTTAGGCTTATCCGAAAGGTCAGTCGATGATTTCCTGAACAACTCTGTACCTTCATTATTAGAAAAGCCAAAGACAGGGCATTATCGAAAAGTTAATTAATATTGAAAAGTCCTTCATAGTTTTTGGTTCGTTTTTCTTTTGTTTGTTGTACATTTGTCAATAATCAACAAATTGATTTCAAACAAACATAAGTGATGAACAAATTCGGGGATTTAATTAGAAGTACAAGAGAAGAAAGGGAAATGTTACTTCGGCACATTGCGGCTGAATTAGATGTTGACACAGCTCTTGTAAGTAAAATTGAAAGAGGAGAAAAAACCGCAAAACGAGAACACGTTTTGGCTCTTGCTCAATTATTCAACATCAACCCAGAAGAACTAATTGCCTTATGGTTAGCAGACCAAGTTGCTCATTTGGTAGAAAGTGAAGAACAGGCATTACAAGCCTTAAAAATTGCGGAACAAGAAATTAAAAACAACAAAAAGCATAATTTTTAAATGCAAATAAATTCAGACATAAATGTTTTAGGCAGTTTGCCTGATTGGAACTTGATAAAAGTTTTCCTGTCAGAAGATATGGATTCTATCAAAGAAAAAGGTGGAATACATACGTACACTTCAATAAAAACGGATAAGTCTGTAAAACGCTTTGAGAAAGCTATTAAAGCCACACTAATTCAAAATAAAAGACCTGAGTTAGAAGCAATAATTAGACAAGCAATAAAATCGAATACTACAAGTGCCGATACGCTATTGCTTTTGTTCTGGAATGCTTCTGCCAACAATGAATTGCTTTTTTACCTTAACGAGAAAATTTTCTACCCTGCTTTTTACAGCGGTAGAGTATCGATAAAAAACGATGAAGTTGTTGCTTGCATAAAAGACTTGAAGCTAACAGAAAAAGACCTACAAAAGTGGTCTGAAATCACTATTACCACTACTGCATCTAAATACTTGACCTTATTAAAAAAGTTTGGTTTAATGGAAGGCTCTGTAAACAAGTCCATCGTTCATCCTCACTTGAATGATGCTATGTTTATTCTGTTTACTTATTGGATAGTTGCTATTTCAGAAAAGCCCAACCTTGTATCCAGCAATTGGCTTCCCTATTCGTTCAGCGAAAAGCAAACTTTTCTCGATCGGCTTTTGCAAAAAAAATTTTCAAAATATTTTAATGTGGTTTATACAGGCGACAAGCTCAGTATAGAACCATTAATCCCTTACGAATTAATTTATGAGCACATCACTAAATCCTGAACATATCATCACGCAACTAAAGCGGATTGTGGAATCTGACAAGCGTTCTGAAATCCGACTGAATGCCAATGGTGGCAACTCAATTCTATTAGTTTGCCCACCAATATTGGAGTTTAAATACATTGAAAAACTGGTGGAAATGATGCCCCTTGATACTTATAAAATAATTGACCTTAATGAAGTGTTATTACTTTTTGTAAAAGAAAATGAAAGCGATATAAACGAACTTTTCGAAATTCTTAAAGCTTCCGTTAGTCAAATATTCACTGCTCCTGCGGGTGAGATTAGGGATGACTTATACTCAAGAATAATTGGCAACATATTGGATTCGTACAATCAAGATAAAATCCCAGTACTTGTTAATTCAGGAGCCCTTTATGGTTCAAAGCTCAATTTTAATAAGCTTCTTGAAGACAATGTAATTGAACACGGAAAGCACCCAGTAATAATCTTATACCCTGGACGAAAAGAAGATAAAACTTATTACTTCCTAAATGATAAGGTTGCTTCAGACTATAGATGTTTAATAATTGAATAACACGAAAATGAAAATAAAAGAAATACTGACCATTGACCTAAGCGAAGACATCAAGAATGTTATCAACTTAGAAGACATTTCAGAAAAGGAAATTCAGGCAGAAATTGAAAGCTATATCGTTACAGATGGATTGGCTCGCGAATATGCGGGTTTTGTTGATACGTTTACTTCAAACATTCTTGAAACTGGTGTTTGGATTTCTGGTTTTTATGGTTCAGGGAAATCATATTTTGGCAAACTACTGGGATATTTGATTAGCAATAGAAACATCAATGGCACTCCTGCAAGAGAAAGAATACTACAACGCTTTATTGGCGTAAATGATGAAGCACTAATAAAAAATTCTCTTTCAAAATTAAATTCAGTTAATTCAAGAGTAGTTTTCTTAGATGTTGCACAACAGGATACTTCAAAAGGTTTCTCTTATACCTTGTATAAAAACTTATTAAAATCACTCGGTTTTCCTGAGAATGAACACGGTATTTTCTTATTTCAATTGATGCTAATTGAAGGCAAAACTGACATACAAGACTTCTTTTTTGATTCCACAGGTTTAGATTGGAACGACATCAGAACAAGTTCTTTCAAATATGCAAAAGCTATAAAAGAACTGTATATCAAGAAAGGGAACACCGATGCAGATTATGACAACCTTCTTACAACTATTCGCAGAGATATTGACCAGTTCAGTTCATCAAGATTGCAGGAAGAACTTACAAATTATTTTAGTGTAGTAAAAGATGAAAAGGTTGTTTTTCTGTTTGATGAAGCCAGTGAAGCAATAAATCAAAAGAAGATTACAGTATTAGATTTACAAGCCATCAGCGAATCGCTTTCATCATTAGGTGGTAAAGTTTGGACTATTGCCATTGCTCAGGAAAAGTTAGATGATGTTATCAATAACTCCAATGTAAGCAAAGCCCAATTAACCAAAGTAACAGACCGTTTCAAAACTAAAATACACTTAGAAGCCACCGAAGTTGATGTTATCATTCGCAACAGACTATTGAGAAAAACGGAAACAGGCATTCAAAAGCTAACTGAACACTTCAAGAAAAATTCAGGTAAGATTTCAGACCACGCTGCCATTCACGGTGCCGGCATCAGCAAAACAGATAGTGCAGAGAACTATGCAACCTACTATCCATTCTATAAGTATCAGTTTGACTTATTACAAAACTTCCTGTTTGGCACTAAAGGATATGCATCCACTAAAGTAGCTGCAAGAGGTATGAGCATCACCCCCTACGACATCCTTCGACAAGAAGTACAACATAATGAACTGTTTCATACCGTTACCGGCTGGCATATTGCTAAAGAAGGGCAGCCTCAACCGCCTGTGAGATTGGTAAGCCGGTACGACAATGCAGAAAGAATTTTATTAGAAGCTGGTTCACCCATTTCAGGCAGAAGGTTGTTAGAAACCATCAATTTCCTTACAGAAGCAGAAGTTACACCTTCTTCTTTGCCCAATATCACTAAGTCTTTCATCAGCGACCCTGACGAACAATTTAAAGTTCAAGATGACATCGTAAAGGCTCTTGATTTACTCACAGAAGCAAAAGTGTTGTTAGATACCAACAAAACATATCGCATCACATCCGATATTGAACAAAGATTATTGGACGAAATGAACGGCTTTACCGTTCAAGGTTTCGTAAAGAAAAAGCAATTAGTTACAGCCTATAAAGGTGCAAACTTCACCAAATCCATAGCCAGAGTAACCGACAATGGGCTGCCTTACGATTTTTACATCACTACCGACAACGACGATGAACTCACATCACCCAATCTAAAATACCTCAAGGTAAAGGTTAAGAGTGTTTACAATATATCAGATGATAGGGCAGCTGATATAGATGCTTTGAAAGTACAACACCAAAACGACAAAGATTTATTATGGTTAGTGCCGGACAATAACCATTTCAAAGAATTGGATCGTTTGATTGACGAAGTAGAACGCATCACCTACTTAGAGCAGAAATACAACAATCCCAACTCTGATGAAGGTAAAATTTTGATTTCTTTCTCCACGGCAAAAGGAGAAAAACAAAATCGCATTAAGGACTTAGTAGATGAAAGTTTAATAAATGCCACCGCAGTTTATTTATACAATACACTGCAACTCAATAAAGACAACTGGCAAACAACACTTCAAGCCCAGCAAAAAAACATCATTCAAAATGTGTACAGCAAGCGATTAGCTTCGCAATTGAGTGACAGCGTTGCAGCAGCAGTTATTAAAGAAGCCAACAATGGTCGTTTGCAACAATACTTTACAGGCAACGACTTTGCTTTTTTTGATACTCAGGGCAATTTTATTGGCGAAAACCTAAAGGTATCTGAAGAAATATTGTACAAAATACGGAACACTTTTGTGGATGGTGCCACTCTGGAAAAAGAACTCGAACAACCGCCTACCGGATTTACTTTCGGTACCGTTATCTCATCGGTTGCCGCATTGATGCGGGCCGGTAAGCTCATTGCCAAATACAACGGAGCTGAAAAATTCTCTTGGAGAGACGAAGGTGTTTTAAATATTTTCAATACGGCCCGTGAGTTCAGAAAAGCTTCTTTCAAAGCAGTATCCAAATCCCTTTCTGCATTACAAAAACAAGAGCTGGCTCAATTCCTATTGGATATTGAAGTGGACAAATACATCGGTCGAAAAGTGGATTACAACACCAACGATTTTGAGTTGGTAAATGCCGTACGCGATACCGCCAGGCATTTTGCTGATAAGGTCATTACACTCAGAAACAGCGAAAAAGAATTTGACAAATTATTCCCACAAGCAGACAGTAATGCCTCCTATTTAGGTGGTTTTACAGGTGCAGTTAGCGAAGCCAATTACATCGATAAAGCGGTAGAATTCTTAGCAGACAAGGACAATTTTTTGAAAGCCCTGCAAGAAATTGAAAAAGCCGAAAAGTTTATCCGTAACAACTTATCCAAAGTAAAAGAATGGAAAATATTTGTTACTGCGGTGCAAGATGAACTAACCAAAGCTGCCAAAACTAACGCAACCATCCAACAACTCAAAAATGACTTTGAAAGCCATTTGAATGGGGATGTAATCAAAAACTTTGATGTATTGCAGCAAACAGCTCAAAAAACCAAAGACGAATACCATCAATTGTTCTCTTCGGCAATGCAAGATTGTGCAGCTAAATACAACGAAATTGAATCCCTATCAGACGCTCTAATAAAAGAAATCGAATCATTGCCGGCAGGACTCAACGATCTTGCCTTATCAAAAGCAACAGCTTTGAACCAGTATGCAAAACAGAGAATAGGAGCTACCGTTACGATTGATTTTGATGTAAAAGACAAACTGAGCCGGTTCACTTATTCCGAAGTGCTCTCGTTTATTGACTTATATTCCAGCAGGAAAACTGAAATTGATATACTGCGTGCAGGTTTAATAAAAGAAAATGCTCCCGAACCACAACCCGGAACACCACCAACTCCAACAGTAAAAAAGTATGCGGTTAAAATGCCAACTTCAAAAATGAAGGTAGCGGAATACAAAACTTGGTTGCAAGGTGAATTGCAAAAATTGGCAAGTGCGTCTGATAATGACGAAATCGAGATCAATTAAAAATTAGGAATGAGTAATTAGGAATGAAACAGGAGAATATCATACAAACTAAATCTTATGATTTTGCCATTAAAGTGGTGAACCTATACCGCTATTTGGTAGATGAAAAGCGTGAATATGTTTTATCAAAGCAATTGCTTCGTTCCGGAACTTCGATTGGTGCAAATGTGGAAGAAGGAATTGGCGGGCAATCGTCAAAAGACTTTTTCGCCAAACTGAATATCGCTTATAAAGAAGCTCGTGAAAGCCATTACTGGCTAAGATTATTAAAAGATACAGGGTATTTGGAAGTTGATAAAGCAACTGAATACATAAATGATTGTGATGAGCTGCTCCGAATAATGGGTTCCATCATCAAAACAATGAAAACCAAACTTGGAATAGAAATTCCTAATTCCTAATTGAAAATTCGTAATTGATAAAATATGAAACTTAGCGAACACACCGAACATATACGCCAACTCATTGACCAAGCGTTTAGAAACCGCTTGGGAAGAATGGGTATCAACGAGGGACAATTAGTACCAATCGACAATCCGCCTGCCGAACGAAAGCGTATGGAAAACATACGAGAAGTGTTCATTGCAGAAACAGGCACTGTGGCTGATGCTTATGAGAAGTTGGTAGAAGAACTTACATTTACGCTGTTCAACCGCTTGGCAGCGCTCAAAGTGATGGAAGCGCATACCTTGCACCCCGAAATTGTTACCCGTAGAGAAGGCCACGGTGGTCGTTCCTTTGCTCATTTGGTATGGCTCGAACAAAATCCAAGTGCCAGAGACAGTTTTGAAGAAGAAGGAATTATAGAGTTTTTAGAAGACCAATTGCAAAAATTAGCTTCCGATATTCCATTATTTAGCCCACAACACCCCTATCATTTGCTCCCTACTGCCATTGAACTGCTTCAAATCATCAACGCTTTCAATGCCGTAGAAGATGATATTGATGTAGCCAAAACAATTCCTAATTCCTCATTCCCAATTCCTAATTCAATATGGCAAAGCGATGATGTATTGGGCTGGCTCTATGAAAGCTATAACAATTACAAGAAAGCAGCACACAAAGCCAGTGGAGATAAAACAGAATACAACAAAGTAAGCATCCAAAGTCAGGTATATACACCTCGTTGGGTAGTGCAGTTTTTGGTAGATAATAGCTTGGGAAAACTCTATCTGGAAATGTACCCCGATAGCGAAATACGCCATAAGTATAAAATAGCTCATTCAATTACGAATGGTCAATTAGGAATTACGAATGACACAGACATTCCTAATTCCTCATTCCTAATTCCTAATTCAAAAAAGCTGCACGAAATAAAAATCATCGACCCCGCCACCGGATCGGGCAATTTCCTGCTCTATGCTTTCGATCTCTTTTATGACCTCTACCTGGACCAAATAGAAAACTACGGGGCAGACTACGACCAAGCAGACATTCCCAAGCTCATCATCGAAAACAACCTCCACGGTGTGGACTTAGACGACCGAGCCATACAGTTAGCCCAGTTAGGGCTTTACATCAAAGCAAAAAGAAAAAAACGCAGCGTAAAAATCGAACATTTCAACATCGTAAGTTCCGACTTTTTCCTGCCGGCTTATGAAGAAGTAAAACACCTTTTTGAAAATGGTGCTCCTTTGGATGAACAGCTTGATAAAATTGTGATTGACCTGTGGGACGACTTACAGCAAGCTCACAAATTTGGCTCACTCATTCGTTTAGAAGAAAAGTTCAGCATCAAGTTGCACGACTTGGTAAAAGAAGAAGGCATTACACTGTTTACCGAACAGAACTTGGTAAAGTACGATGAGTTCCGCACCAACTTCTTTACCAACCTGCAAAAAGCAGTAGCCCAAAACACCGCCAAACAAGGGTTGACTTTCTTGAATACCAAAACTCAAGATGCCATTACCTTTTTGCAACTACTTACCCAAAAGTACGATGTGGCAGTTGCCAACCCACCTTATACCGATAGTGCCGATTTTGGCCCCGAACTGAAAAAGTTTGTGGAAGCCAATTACAAGAAACCATACAATTTTAGCACGAACTTATACGTGACTTTTATAAAAAGGTGTTTTGAATTGCTAAATGAAGATGGATACTATGCCTCTATTCAGCCAATGACCTTTATGTATATCAAAACCTTTGAAGATGTTCGTAAATTTTTATTGACTAAATCAAAAGTTGAAATTATTGCTGATTTAGGCTTGGGTGGTGTTTTTATGACTAATTACGTTGTAGTATATGCAGCAACTTCAATTTATAAAAAGACAGAAAAGCCACAGGGTAATTCATTATTTTTCAATTTTCAAGCATATCACGGTAAATTAAACAAAGAAGAGTTGTTTAATGATGCCTTCGCAAATTTATTAAGTAGAAATGCAGATAAACACATATACACCCTCCCCCAAGAAAAACTCAAAATAATTGAAGGATGGCCTTTTATCTATTGGATTAGTGATGGGTTTAGGGAGAAGTTTAAGGAAAAGGCTTTGGATGATGTTTTATTCATTAGACAAGGTGGAGCAACAGGAGATAATTTGCGTACACTTCGTCTTTGGTGGGAAATTGCAGATGAAACCTTATCAAAAGAATATGGTGATAAAAAGAAGTGGGTTATTTTCCAAAAAGGTGGACCATTTGCAAAATGGTATGGGAATAATTGGTGTGTTATCGGATATAATGATCCAATAGAATACAGATTTTTAAAGAATAATGGCAATTCCTTGCCAAGTGAAGACAAGTATTTTTTAGAAGGTATTACTTATTGTAGTAGCGGTTCAAAAGGAACTTCTTTTAGATATATGCCGTCAAATCATATTATTAGTGGTGCTGGTCCTGGCATATTGCCAAACACTTATTCAGACATAAATTATTGCCTCGGATTTTTAAATTCGAAATTATCATTTTACATAGCTGATTGCTTAAACCCTACTGTAAATACAACACAAGGTGATTTAAAGCGAATACCATTTGTGCTGCCATCAAAGCAATTAGAGTATTCAATTTCAACCTTGACAAAAAACAATGTTGATATAATAAGAAATGGTTGTTCTTACCGCATCATTGAAACCAACTTTGAGCAATCACCCCTTATTGCTTTTCAAGGAGCATCCTTAAAAGACCGTGTATTGGCTTATCTTAATTTTGAAAATGCCCAACTCACACAGGTATTGATCAATGAAGCCATCATCAACGAGCTGGTTTTTGAAGTCTATGAACTCAGCGAGGCCGACCGCGAGCAGGTAGAAGCCAAAATGGGTAAGTCAATTGGTCAATTACCAATTGCCAATTACGAATTAGGAATTAGGAATGGTTCAATTGTGGATTTGTTTATTGAAGAAGCGAAAATTACCGATGAAGTGGTGTTGGAACATTTGAGAAGTTTGCCTTTGATTGAGTTTGAGCCGGAGAAAATCAGAGAGATCAAAGAAGGTTTTGCTACACTTTACCAAAGCAACAATGATTTGGAAGAGTTTTGCATCCGCCATCAGGTCAATCCTATCAATGTATGGTATTGGTTCAAAGAAGCTCAAATCGTACCGGCTGCCAGAGCAGCAGAAATCGCCTTAGAGTTTTTGGCAGACAACATTCGTACTTTATTACAACAAGATGAGGACGGCATCATTCCATTGGTAGGCTTACCGGGCGAAGAAGCCCTAAGCCAACGCTTAGAGCAGCATTGTTTACAAAATGGCTTTACTGCTGCTCAGTATATGCAGTTGGATAGTTTGTTGGGGTGTTCTGTAAATGAATATTTGGAGCATTATTTCTTCAACGATTTGGGCAACTTGGTCAACTTGTTTAGACACCTGCCCAAAACGCCATTCATATGGCATTTAAGCAGTGGGCAACAGCAAGGCTTAGAAGTTTATGTTCTCATTTACAAATGGAACCGAGACAGCTTGTTTAAACTGAAATCCCAGTACATCAACCACAGGGTGCAAAATTTGGAGTACCGCCAAATTCAGTTGCAGGATGTCAATACCGCCCAAGCCCAGGCAGAGAAAGAAAAAATCCGTTTGCAACTCCACGAAATAGAAACCTTCAAAACCAAAATAGACGAACTCATAGCCGAAGGCTACGACCCTAAACTGGATGATGGTGTAGGCAAAAACATAGCCCCATTACAAAAGAAAGATTTGCTGAGAGCTGAGGTATTAAAAACCACAGGCAGAAGACCACAACTTGAAAAATATTTAAATGCGGATTGGTAGAAATCAATTAGGAATTAGAAATGGGGAATTAGGAATCTTGTCGAGTAAGTTGTCACAAATTTCGATAAGATATGTGACAGATGTTTGTCGCAAATATTTACCTTTTTTGCGACAAAGCTTTGTAACAAAAATTTACTTTTTTTGTTACAGGTCGAAAATCAATTATGTCGCAAATATTTACTAAATTTGCGACATTAAATCAAATTCAAAAAGATGCAAAGCGTTGAAAGTCATATAGAAAAGTCGATTAAAAGCAAGCCAAAGGGTTCGTTGGTGTTGCCATCTGATTTTATGCAGTACGGCACAGCAAAGGCAGTTCAAAAATCTTTAGAGCGCTTAGAAGACAAAGGAATAATTATAAGAGTAGCTCAAGGTATTTATGTACGACCCAAAATCAGCAAATTAATTGGTCCTCTTACACCTTCAGCCGAAGAAGTAGCGGAAGCGATTGCCAAAAGAGACCGAATACGCACGGTACCTACCGGCAGTTATGCCTTGAATGCTTTGGGGTTGAGCACGCAAGTACCTATGAACATTGTATTGCTTACAGATGGCTCACCTCGGGAAATCAAAGTAGGCAAGCGAACCATCAAGTTTAAGAAAACAACACCAAAGAACCTATTGGCAAAAGGTAAAATCAGTCGTCTGGTTATTCAGGCGTTAAAGGAAATAGGCAATGGGAAGGTGACAGCAGAAGAAGAGCAGAAAATCCTTGATTTACTCCGAAAGGAAGACGTAAAGGATTTGAAACACGACATAGCCTTAGCTCCGGTATGGATTCAAAAAATAATGAAAAAAGCATTGACCGATGGCAAAAATTAATTTTTATACAGTAGATAAGGAAGAAAAAATAGCTGTTTTCAATGCCATTGCTGCCGAAAAGGGAATGACACCTTTTGCCGTAGAGAAAGACTGGTGGGTAAGCAGAACTTTGGAAATTATCTTTCAAATGCCTATTGCCCAACATTTAGTTTTCAAAGGAGGTACATCGCTAAGCAAGGCTTGGAAACTCATCAACCGATTTTCGGAAGATATTGATTTGGCTATCGATAAGGAATTTTTTTTAAAATCTGAAAAAGGTTGGTCAAAAAAGGAAATAACTGAACTTCGAAAAGAAGCGGGAATTTATTCAACAGGGGCTTTCTTTGATGAGTTACAGGATGAATTCCGGAAAAGAGGATTTGAAGATTTGAATTTCAAGCCTATTGAAGCTGAGGATAGTGACCAAGATCCAAGAATAATAGAAATACACTATCCCAATGTAATTGCTTCCAATTCAGAATATATATTACCGAGAGTACAGATTGAAATTGGCTGTCGCTCCTTAAGAGAACCATTTTCTATCCAAAAATTCGGTGCCTTGGTAGACGAGTTTTATGCCGGAAAAGATTTTGCCGAACCCCTTTTTGAAGTATCCACAGTCAATGCAGAGCGGACTTTTTTAGAGAAACTATTTTTGTTACACGAAGAATTTCATAGACCGGCTGATAAAATGCGGGTGGATAGACTAAGCCGTCACCTATACGATGTTTACCACCTTACCCAAGCAGGAGTAGCAGCAAGAGCCATATCCGATAAACAACTATATGAAACCATTGTAGCACATAGACACAAGTTTTCAAAAGTAGGTGGTGTAGATTACAATCTTCATCATCCACAAACGCTAAATCCAGTTCCACCGCAAGAAGTATTAGCTGCTTGGGAAGCCGATTACGCCAAAATGAAAGAAGATATGATTTATGAAGAAAATAAACCAAGTTTTGAAAACTTGATCAATAACTTAGAAGAATTAAGAAAACAACTACAAGCTGTTGAATGGAAGTTTGAAATTGATTTTCCAATTCCTAATTCCTAATTGAAAATTACTAATTGAAATGACTGAAAAGTGGATCATACAAGATATAGAAAAACACATTGCAAACCGCAATAGAGTGGTCATAATAGACCCATCAGGTGAGTGTGCCTACTTATTGCCCTACATTGAAAAGCAAAACTACACCATACTCAAAACCGAAACTTCCAACAAGGAAGAATGGCAGCGTATCAAGGAAGAATTGATGCTACGCTATGAAGCAGAGAGCCAGCACAAAGCACAAAAAGTAGTTTTCTATGTTACCCGCCAAAAAACAGAATTGAGCTTTCTATTTGATTACTGCTTCACCCACGGTTGTGTTGATTTATCCAATCCTGTTGAGTGGTTGCGTAAGAAAGTATTTACCGGCACTGGGCATCAAATCACATTGGAAAACCCAATGCTGCTTACAGCTGCCAAATTGGGCATCGGAAAAGACATAGCTTGGTGGAAAAAAATATTGCAGAATCTGGAAGAGTTGGTTTCCATAGAAGATGAGTTAGTTCCTTTTCTAAGCAGTCCTAATGCTTTCTTTAAAGACAAAGAAGCAGATGTTAAAAGACTCTTTGAAGAAAAACTATTTGAACTAATCGGACAGCCTTATCGCAATGTACCTGCCAAAACATTGGCGGCAGAAGTGGTAAATCATTTGTTTTCAAGTCTGCTCAACAATGCCATCACCCCGGAACTTCTGAGCATCTATCACAAATGGTTAGATAGCAACACCTATTCAAAAGCATTACAAGACTACATTGATGCCTATAAAATTGACACCCAACTTAATATTTGGAATGTTCATCCTGACCATTGCTTTGCAGCAATAGACAAAAAACAATTACACCAAATCACAGCCAATTTTAGAGATAAAGTATTTGTCAAGGAAAAGCTTCAAAAGCTACATAACCGAATAAAAAGCCGTAAGGCGGTCCATTATGTTCCGCAATGGTGGGCAGATGTCGTGACACTTTTTGAATTTGACAATAAGCCGTTGGCTCAATGCAATTCGTTAGATAAAGTAACCGATTTCTACACTTTATCGTTCTGCAAAGTAGATCGTGCCATCCGTAACATTTATACGTCCTTCCTTCAAGAAGATAGTATTGTCCGTCCGTTACAAGAACACTATGATAGCCTAAATCACGAACTACTACAGCATTGGTTTGATTGCAGCAGTGCATACCAATCCAATCAGCAAGGGTATCTGCCCAAGCTCATTACACAAGCTAAACCGGGAGTCGCTATTATTGTGGGTGATGGTGTACGTTATGAAATAGCGGCTTTCATTGCTTCGCAATTAGAAAACAAGTGCAAGGTCTCTTTAGATACAATGTATGCTGATATGCCTTCAGAAACAGAACATAATATGAGTGCTTTGTATGTGGGCAATAAGCAAGTGCTACCTGTACACAAAGACAGGGAAAAAAGTTTGACGGAAACCACAGGAAAAGACATTACCTATTTAAATCTGGAAGCATTACATTACGGTATCAAAGCAGATTACTTGGTGCTGACCTACAAAGACATTGACAGTTCAGGCGAAAAACTTCAAATGGGAGCTATCAAATTGTTTAGCGAGTTTGAAAATGTATTGACAGAGAAAATAAGCTTGTTGCTAAATATGGGCTTTCATCAGGTTCATTTGGTAACAGACCACGGTTTTGTACTTACAGGCTTATTAGATGAAGCAGATAAAATAGACCCAATTACAGCAGGTAAAAAAGAAGTACACGAACGCTTTTTACGTACAGTAGATAAGCAAACTGACAAAGATTGGATACCATTTGAAAGACCTTACGGAGAGTTCAACTATGTCTATGCAGCCAAAAGCCATCATCCGTTCAAATCTAAAGGCGTTTATGGTTTTTCTCACGGTGGCTTTTCCCCGCAAGAAATCATCATTCCTAAATTTGTTTTCAGCAAAGAAGCTGCAGCTACCAAAGGTCTTGAAATAACTATCCTCAATAAAAAAGAACTGAGCGAAGTAACAGGCGAATTGTTTGGCTTGAAAATTCAGGCTACGGCTAAGGTAGATGACTTATTTTCTGCAAGCAGAAAAATTCAAGTCTTGTTGTATGCGAACAATATAACATACAGCAGTAGCAATATCATCACTATTGAACCGGGTGCAACACAGTCATTCGATTTTTCATTCGGTGGGCATAATGAAATAATTGCAGTAGTAGTGGATGCCAGCACACAGGAGCAAATTGACTCCATAAAAATTAAAAAATCGAACGCCAGAGATTTAGGCGGCCTTTTATAAAACTTGAAGTATGATAATATTAGACGACTTAGATAAAAAAGCATTAGATCACTTTAGAGGGTTTGTGGTTAAAAAAGATTTGGTGGGTATCATTAAAGGTGGTGCAAATGTTCCAGCTTTTGTATTGGAATACTTGTTAGCAAATACGTGCAGCACCGAAGATGAAGAGAAGCTGAAAGAAGGAATGGAAAATGTAAAAACCATCCTTCGGAATCATTATATCAACCCTGAAGAAAGCACATTAATTCAGTCTAAACTAAGGGAAAAAGGTCGCTATAAAATTATTGACAAAATCTCTGTAGAATTAGATCCACAGCGAGACCGCTATTGGGCGAATATTAGCAACAGCAATATCAAAAAGGCAACCATAAGCGATGATTTGGTAAAAAGCCACGAGAAATTGCTTTTGGGCGGTATTTGGGCGATTATAGAAATGGAATACGATCCAATGATTACAGTTGGAAATACTGTGTACCCTTTCTTAGTTAGAGACATCAAGCCAATTCAGCTATCTATATTTGACAATGTCAAGATTTCAGAGAAACGAAAGGAGTTTTCAAAAGATGAATGGAAAAAGTTATTGCTCAGAAGTGCCGGCTATGAACCTTACAGCGAAGGTTTGGATGATAGAAAACTGAACCTGTTAATGTGCCGCTTAATTCCATTGGTAGAAGCAAATTTTAATATGGTGGAGTTAGGTCCTCGTTCATCAGGTAAATCATACATCTACAAAGAAATAACGCCTTATGCCATCCTCATATCAGGTGGGCAAGGTTCTGTAGCACAACTTTTTGTAAACAATACCACAGGCAGAGTTGGTGCGGTGGGTTTGTGGGATGCCATTTGCTTTGATGAAAGTACAGACAAATTGTTCAAAGACCGTGATGCCATTCCATTGATGAAAGACTATATGGAATCAGGGTCATTCTCAAGAGCCAAAGGTGGGGAAATATCAGGTTCGGCTTCTGTCATTCTTAACGGAAATATCAATCAACCAGTAGAGACTGTGTTGCAGACTTCACATTTGTTCAGTCCGCTTTCAGATGAAGTAAACCACGACACCGCATTTTTAGACCGTATTAACTTGTTTTTACCCGGTTGGGAAATCACAAAATTCAGTCCTTCTAACTTCACCAAGCATTTCGGTTTCAGTACCGATTTCTTTTCAGAAATCTTAAAGTCTCAACGCAAAACAACCTACTATGATGCATTGGATAAGTATTTCACTTTAGGTTCACACCTAAAGCAACGTGACTCAAAATCAGTTAGACGAATTGTTTCGGGCTTCATTAAATTACTCCACCCTGATGGCGAATACACCAAAGAAGACATTCGAGAATATTTGGTAATAGCAATGGAAATGAGAAGAAGGGTAAAAGAACAGTTGAAGCGTATTGGTGGTATGGAATTTTGGGATACCAATTTCTCATACATTGATAAAGAAACACAGGAAGAAATCTACGTTGGTCTGCAAGAAGAAAAAGGCTCATCATTAATTGAATCCAATCCTTTATCGCCTGGTGTTTGCTATACAGCAACAAGCGATGGAGATAGCACAGCTTTAGTAAAAATTGAAGTAGTTGCATTAAAAGGTTCAGGTAAAATAAATGTAACAGGTACAAGCTCACAGGATGTAAAAGAAAATATTAAAAACACCTACAACTACCTACGTGCAAACGAAAAAAGCATATTGAATGAACAACACTCACTATCAGGTTACGACATTAATATACAAATAAGTAATCTTATGGGAGCTTATGTCAGTGGTGGTATAGGTAGTTCAGTTTACATAGCTATTCTTTCAGCCATTTATAAAAAGAACTTAAAAGCTGGCTTAGCAGTATTAGGCAATATCTCTATCGGAGGTGCAGTAGAAAGAGCCTCAAACTTTGCAGACAAAGTAACCTTACTTTCCGAAAATGGTGCTAAAACAGTATTAGTACCAATGGATAACCTATCCGAACTCGGCACACTGCCAACTTCCATTTTAGGTAAAACTGATGTACCATTTTATGGTAATAGTCAAATGTTGTTACAGAAAGCAGTATTGGGTGAGTAAAAATTAAATTTATGGCAAAAAGAAATCATTTAAGATTGTTAGGAGATAAGCAACTTAAAGAAGTAGGCTCAGTTAAATTTAATTACGGATTTCCTGCTTCCAAGGAAGAGGAAGAAATAACACCTAATTATACTTATATGGCTGAAAGCCTTCGCCAATCAACTGTAAGACATTTTTTAGTTATAATATTTAATCTATGTTGTGGTAATTTAAAGCGTTGAAATATTATATTTGCGTTAAAAAAAGATGAACCATTAAGAAATAATAGAATGTCCGCAATGTTAAGGGACAGATTTACAAAAAGATGGATACAGCAAAAAGGGAACACAACGCTACCGTTGCAAAAACTGTAAAAAAGGTTTTCAAACGGATTACGCCTATCGCGCTTGGGAGCCGGGCATAAAAGAACAAATAGAAGCACAAACGCTAAACGGCGGCGGAGTTCGCGATACAGCCAGAAAACCCTAAAAATAAACAAAAATACGGTGATAGCTCATTTAAAAAAGTCTCGCAACAAGAGAATCCCTACTTTATGGACAGGGAAGAAGCGACAAGTTTAGAGCGTTTGGACGTGGAAATTCGCATTAGCGCGGAGTGGGACGAATTTTGGTCTTACGTGGGCAAAAAATCCAACAAACGCTGGACTTGGTACATAATAGAACGGCGAAGTGGGCGTATTATAGCATGGGAAAATGGCAAACGAGTCTATTTGGCCCTTGATTCACATAAATTATACTAAAATCGAATAGCTATTGCGTATTAAAAAGGGAAAAATCTTTTTTCGTAGTATAGCAGTTTGGGGGCGTTAAAAATTTTTGAAGCCTTGGAAAAAATTTAGCCCCAAAACTGCGGTTTTACCCCAACGGGGCAAAAATACCTTGAAAAAAGTGTCTTTTCTTTTGCTTCGTTTTCTTTGGACAAGCAAAGAAAATGAAGAAGCCCTAAGTATAGATATGCCCCCAAACTTGTAGGGCGAGTACTTACCCTTAATAATTCCTAAACCAATACGCAACTTTCATACTATTTTGGTATTATTTGAAGTCAATGTTTGAGAATTTTCATCGTGAACCTTAACGAGCGTTGAGCGAAGTCGAAACGCAACCTAACACTACCCAAAGCACATTTCGGCTTCGCTCAATGTGCAAGTTTTCAATGAGCGAAGTCGAAACGCGACTTTACTCAATGTACGTTTCAGAACTCTCAAAAATTCGCCCCCTTTTCAGCAAGCTAAAACCAGAAAGTCATACCATACCAAGCTTCATTTCCACATTTTTCCTACCGTTTTAGCAATATTTCGGGCTTGCGGCAGCTAAACTTTCGCCGTAGCAAGTTATCTTAGCCTAAAAATAAGGAAAACACCATGCAAAAAATACTTATCCTCTTCGTCTTGCTCCTCCTTGCTCCTACCCTATCCGCCCAAGATTGGGTACCCGCGCCCGCAGATACGCTGCAAGGCACCGTCTATCTCATGAACGGCACCGTTCACGTAGGCAACGGCAAAGTTATTCCAAATGGCGTAGTCGGCATCGAAAATGGCAAAATCACCCTCGTCGCCGATGCTACCACCATTCGCCTGAACCTGCAAAACGCCAAAACCATCAATTGCTACGGCAAACAAATCTATCCCGGACTTATCACACCCAACAGCACACTGGGCTTAATCGAAATTGGGGCAGTGCGCGCCACCAACGACCTCGCCGAAGTCGGCGACTTTACACCCAATGTGCGCAGCCTCATCGCCTACAACGCAGAGTCGGTGGTAATTCCTACGGTGCGCAGCAACGGCATACTTTTGGCGCAGTCGCGTCCGTTTGACGGCACTATTTCCGGCAGTTCCAGCATTATGCAACTCGATGCGTGGAATTGGGAAGATGCCGTAGTAAAATCCGATGACGGCATGTGGATGCAGTGGCCCTCGTATTTGTCGCGTAGTGGCTGGTGGGCAGAGCCCGGAGAACTGAAACCCAACGAAAAATTTGATGGCGAAGTGCAAAAAATAAGTCAGTATTTCGCCGAAGCCCAAGCCTATTGCAAAACCGCGCCACCCGTCGAACCGAATTTAGTCCTCGAAGCGATGTGCGATATGTTCAGCAAAAATCAAAAAGTATATATTGCCGCAAACCATGCCAAAGAAATAATTTCGGCGGTAAATTTTGCCCAGAAATTTGGTTTGGATATGGTACTTGTCGGTGGTCGCGACAGTTATTTGCTCACCGATTTATTAAAAGAATACGACATTCCCGTAATGTTGTTCAAAACCCACCAGTTGCCGTATTTGGACGATAACGATGTAGCACAAAGCTATAAATTGCCCAAAATATTGCAAGATGCAGGCATTTTGTACTGTATCACTGCCGAAAACGACTCCGGCGAGCAGCGCAATTTGCCTTTCACGGCGGGCAAAGCCGTTGGTTATGGACTTACCGAAGAACAAGCTTTAGCTGCTATTACTGCCAATACCGCCAAAATTTTGGGCATTGATGCAGACTACGGCACACTTGAGTCGGGCAAAAGTGCTACGATTATCGTTTCCGAAGGCGACGTGTTAGATGTATTGGGCAATAATATTGTACACGCTTTTATTGACGGGCGAGAAATAAGTTTGGACAACAAACAAAAGGAATTGTACCACAAGTACATGAAGAAATACGACCTGCCGCCTAAAGAATAAAGACGAAAGTGTTTACTTTTGCCTTGTTATAAAAATAAATGCTGTTTGAAAACGCAATGCAGCATACAATTTGTCATTCCGTAACGAAGTGAGGAATCTTGTGGCTTTGGTTTGAGTTTTCTTTCCTTCGGTCGAAAAGACAAAATACACTTACATACTTCCAAAAACACAAGCATTATCCAAAAATGAACCACTCATTTTTAGCACTTTTTCTGATATTATGCTGTTTTTTTTCGCAGCAAAATAAGGCACAAACGCCCGAACAATACACTGCCCACAACAAGGGGAAAATCTATTTTTTTTGGGGCGGAAATAGAGATATGTACTCCAAATCGGACATTCATTTTGTAGGCGAAGATTATGATTTCACGCTATACGATGTCACGGCGCACGATAAACCCAACGGTTGGCATGTAAATTACATCAATCCCGCGCGTATGACCATTCCCCAAACCAATGCGCGCGTAGGTTATTTTATCAGCGACCACTACAACATTTCTTTGGGCGTAGATCACATGAAATACGTAATGAACCAAAACATACGCGTACACTATAGCGGCTACTATCCAAATCCCGAAACTTACAACGAAAATCCTTCTGCCGATGAATTGACGCTGGACGAAGATTTTTTAACTTTTGAACACACCGATGGCTTGAACTACGTAGATGCCGAGTTTTCGCGCGTAGATGATATTTCTGCTTTGTTTAAAATTCGGAATACCGACAAAATTCAGCTCAATGTGTATGAAGGTGCGGGCGTAGGCGTTTTGTATCCGCGCAGCAACACCAAATTGTTGGGCAAAGCGCGTTACGACGAGTTTCACGTGGCGGGAATGGGTGTTTCATTAAAAACAGGCTTGTATCTTACATTTTTCAAGCACTTTTTTATTGCTGAAGAAATAAAAGGCGGATTTATAAAAATGAACGACATCAGAACCACCGCCAGCAAAGCCGACCAGGCAGAGCAGCAGTTTTGGTTTTTGCAAAATATGTTAGCCATTGGCGGCATTATTCAATTCTGAAATGGGAAATTTTAGAAAAATAATGTCCTAAAAAGAACGAAATACGGTCTGTATTGTTTGTTTGAAAACTAGTTGAAAAAACAAATGAACAGAAAACAATTTGGCGGAAAAATAACTGCTTATTGGAAAGAACAATACCAAAAATCGCCGAATTGGCACGAGGGCGTATTTAAAAATTTGGAGGCAACCCAAGTAGGTGTAGATTGGCGAAAAATGCCCGGAATTTTGTGTCGGCAACTCAAAGGACACAAACAAGGAACACCTTCGCAAGCATTGCCCGTTTTGCCATTCGATGGAGAAAAATTCTTAGATGCCAACGCCTCGCCAAAATTTATTTGGTATGGACACTCGGTTTTGTTAATGCGTTTGCACCATCAAAACATTTTGATAGACCCTATGTTTGGCGATGATGCCTCGCCCATAGCACCCAAAAAAACCAAGCGTTTTTCCAACAACACGCTGCAAATTATCGAAACCCTACCGGAAATAGACTTAGTACTCATTTCGCACGACCACTACGACCATTTGGACTACGAAAGCATGCTACAACTCAAACAAAAAGTAAAACACTTTTTTGTGGCGATGGGCGTAAAACGACACTTGATAAGTTGGGGCATAGCTGCCGAAAAAATAAGCGAATTTGACTGGTGGGATACCCGCGATTTTCAGCAAATTCAAATAACTTTTACGCCCACACGGCACTTTTCGGGCAGAGGTATTTCGTCTATGGCAAAATGTCTTTGGGGTGGCTGGGCTTTCAAAACACCTACCGAAAATATTTGGTTTAGCGGCGATGGCGGCTACGGCGCGCATTTTGCCGAAATTGGCAAAAAATTAGGTCCTTTCGATTTGGCTTTTATGGAGTGTGGGCAGTACAACCAAAATTGGACACAAATGCACATGTTCCCCCACGAAAGTGTGCAAGCTGCCATAAATGTGAAGGCGAAAATTGCCGTTCCGGTGCATTGGGCGGGCTTCAATCTTTCGTACGAACATGCGTGGTACGAGCCAGCCGAACACTTTGTGCAAAGTACTCAAGAGCTACCACTTAAAACACTTACGCCCTCCTTGGGAGAAATATTTTACCTCCAAGAAGTCCCGGTTTCGTTTTGGTGGGAAAAATTTAAGTGAAAACGATGACGGAAATGGTATTTCGCACTTGCCAAACATCATTTTCTCCCTTTCAACAACCCAATAAACAAGTATAAATTTATAGTTTTGCCCTTACAGGCGTAATTTTTTTGATAAGAAATATATAATTTTGCAGTTTGCAAAACGGTTTTAGTATAAGTTTTCACAACCGTACAAAACACAAAAATTAGTAAAAATTACGTTATAAACGCCGCCAGTATTTATGTTAAAAAAAATTCTTTATGTAAGCCTTTTTTGGGGTTTTTTGCTATTTTTTCCGGCATGCAAAGGCTGTTTTTCCAGCAAAACACCTACGGAAGAATACCAAACAGGCTTAGACTCGCTGGCACACTACAATCCCGAAAACCCTTTCAAACGTTTTTTCTTCGCCGATTCTTTGGATAATTTTTACGAAAAAAACAATATCGGATTGCAAACGGACGAAGCTGCCCAAAAACTGAGTCGTCAGCGCAGCCAAATGTTGCAAAATCAAATTGATTGGATTCCCGGTTCGCTCAATTTTTTGGTGCGCAATAATGTCCAAAATCCCGACAGTACCCAATATTTAATTGATTATTTGTTTGGTAAAATTGATAGAATGCAAGTATTTAGCGAACGCGCCGAAGATTTGCGCAAATACCGCGACCAACTGTCTATTTTTAAACAAACCCTCGAAAACGACCGCAACGAATACACTTCCTTGCTAAGTGAAACCAATGCGCTGCGGCGCGCTACGGAACGGATTGCTGCTACGAATCGATTTATTAATACATTTCCGCAAAACCTGCATTTGCAACAAGTGAAAAAACTGCGCGGCGATTTTGTAATAGACATGTGCAACGAATATTTGGCGCAGTCACCGCGCGATTTGAAATTTTTTGACGATGCATTGCTGCAAGCCGAGCGGGAAAAAAATATGCTTGTTACCAATTTGCAGGATTCGGCATATAACTATTTTGTGGAAATGCTCAAAGACAAGCAAGGTACTTTTGTGGTGCAACTTTGTCGCTCGGGCGAAGGAGCTTCCGAAAGCAAAATAGTGGATAACAGTGCTTTGAACAAATTGCACGCACAGGTGCAGTATTGTCAAACTTTGCGCAAAAAACTCTATAACGACAGTTATGCAGCAGAATTACAGACAATTATTCAGCAAAAACAAGGCTCTGCCGACAGTGCTGCTATCGAATATTTGCAACAATTGGTTGCTACACCTTCCGATCAATTAGTTTTTATTAATCAATCCTTAAAAGATGCCGATGTGGTGATTGCTAAAATGTATGGTAGCGACAACAAAAATTCCGCTAAAACTGCCGTGAATGAATTGGCGCAAAAACGCGAAAAATGGGTTATTTCCGATTGCCAAAAACGGCTTGAAAAAGCTGCGGGACTCAATTTGGTGGCATTGAACAAAGAAATTGGTGAAGTGCGCAAAAATCAGCAATCGCTTATGACCAAAGGCAGTGTACTCTACCAGCAGTGCGATAAATGTGTAGCGGAAATGGAAAATATGCGCAGCAAAATATTGACGAAGTTGGGAGACGAGGCTATTTTTAAAGTGAAGCAGGAATTTAAGGAGGAATGTATTAAGTTTTTGGAAAAAGAGTACAATATTTGTAAAAACTTGTCCGACTTTACCGATTTTCTTTCCGAAAAATTGGATAAAGGCGAAAGTCAGAACATTTCTAATGGCACAAAGCAGCTTTTTAAGCAGACCTATGAAATAAATGTAAAAAACGGTGTCGGTTGTAATAAATCGAAACACACTGCTTTTGTAGAATTTAATTTGTTTTTGGAAAATGATAAAGGCGTAAGCACGGTTGTACTAACCAAAAGTTTACCCAAAAAATCAAAATAAGTTATTTAAATACTGTGTACAAACCCGAAATACTCTACGAAGATAATCATCTTATTGTTGTAAACAAGCCCGCAGGAATGTTGTCGCAAGGCGATGATACGAATGACATGCCCATAACGGAGCATGTAAAAGCGTATTTAAAAGAAAAATACAACAAGCCCGGCAAAGTATTTTTGGGTTTGCCACACAGATTAGACCGTCCGGTGTCGGGCGTGTTGGTGCTCACGCGTACTTCCAAAGCCCTCGATCGCATTACGGAAATGTTTAAGCAACGCCAAATGCAAAAAATTTACTGGGCATTTGTCAATAATCCGCCGCCGGAAAAAGAAGGAACACTTACACACTATCTGGTGCGCAACAGGCAAAAAAAAGTTACCTACGCGTATCACTACGAGCGAAATGACGGCAAAAAGTCGGTACTCGCCTATCGCTTGCTTTTTAGTGCCGAGAAGTATCATTTGTTGGAAATTTATCCTTACACAGGGCGTATTCACCAAATACGGGTACAACTGGCGCAAATAGGCTGCCACATAAAAGGAGATGTGAAATATGGCTTTAATCGCACCAATCCAAACCTCAATATTCACTTACACGCACGCGAAATACGATTTATGCACCCGGTGCGCCACGAAATGCTTCAAATTGTAGCTGACCCGCCACAAAATGATGCTCTTTGGGATTTGGCAATGCGTTGGGGAGCCGAAAATTACAATTTGCCACACAAAGACTTATTAAGTAGCGAAGCTTTGGGGGAGTAGTTTTCAATTACGAATTTGGAATTTGCATGACGAGAAATTATCGTGTAAAGATTGATATTTTTTTAAATAAGCCAATATTACTATTGTTTTTCTTTATCTTTATCTTGTGGTCTTGATACATACTTTATTCTATCACATGTAATAATGGCAATTTCTAACAAAAATTTTTATTTTAAGAATTTAGACGGATTACGGTTTTTAGCCGCATTTGGTGTTGTATTAACCCATTGCTCATTTTTTAAAAATGCAAGAAATTCCAATTTAAGTAATGTGTTTAGCCATCAGTTAGCAGATTTAGGAGGGCATTCAGTAAAGTTTTTTTTTGTTTTAAGTGGATTTTTAATCAGTTATATATTATTGAATGAGTTTAGTAAAACGAGGAAAATAAACATCAAAAAATTTTATATAAAAAGAATACTTAGAATTTGGCCCTTGTATTTTTTAGTGGGAATTGGAGGAACCCTATTATCTCCTTTTGTATTAAGTTGGCTTAATATCGTCGAAATTAACACTACTCATTTACTTACTAATTTATTTTTCTTATTTACCTTCTCCATTAATTTACAACTTGTATTTTTTGATTATAATAGAGAAATTGTAGAAATATTATGGAGCGTTTGTATTGAAGAACAATTTTATTTACTATGGCCCTGGCTACTGCTTTTTTTTAGAAAAAAAATAATATTACCCTCTTTGATATTTATTATTGTTGGCATTTTAAGTCCTTTCTTGTTTTCTCACTTTTTTAGTCACCTTTCTTTAAACAGTCCCAATTACTTTTTCTCTACCAACAACTTTTTATTAATAGGTATGGGTTGTTTATTTGCTCATATTTATTATTTTAACTATTTAAGCCGTTTTCAAAATTTGATTAACAATAAGATTTTTCAAATTCTAATAATTTCTGTTGTATTGATTTTTGTATTTAATGGCATACATTACTCTAAGTATTTTAAAAATTATTACTTAAGCAGTTTTGAAGGTGCTTTGTTTGGAGTATTAATTTTAATAGCTATTAGTAAAAACTCAATAATTACTCTTGAGAACAAATTATTTAAAGAGTTGGGTAAAATATCGTATGGTATTTATCTCTATCACACATTCGTTGCTCAATTCATGCTATTTGTTTTTGCAAAGTATTGTAGTAATTCATTTTTAAATTTCGACTTATTATATCCTTTTGCTACAACAATTACTACTTTCGTAATAAGTTATTTTTCATTTTATTTATTTGAAAGCAAATTCTTAAGTCTAAAAAATAAATTATAGTTGTTCTTTTATTGCATGACAAAATAAAAATTTAGCACGCCAGTTTCCCCAAAGCCGATCATTTTCTCGCATTACAGCGAAAAATACGCTACAAACTAAGAGGGTGTCCCTTGTTTTTATATACAAAAAAGCAAGTTGTCGATTTGTTGGACGGCAATGGTTTACAAGGAAACTACACGCTAAAAGAGTTGGATAGAGAGTATTTTGTAAAAATATCGTTCTGATAGAAAATCGTGCGTTTCTTTGTGTAACTTAGTAGAAACTTCGTGCAACACATCACTAATGGCGTAGGAAAAGCGTAAAAACTTCTACCCATTGCGCACATCAAAAACATCGCGTAGCCCGCTTCCCAGAAAATTGAACGCCAACGTAAGCAACAAAATAGCAAAGGCAGGCACCAATGCCAAATACGAAAGTTTTCCGCCTAAATACGGATAATACTCCGCCAACAAATTTCCCCACGAAGGCGTAGGCGGCTGAATACCAATGCCCAAAAAACTTAATCCCGCCTCAAGCAAAATAGCGTTGGCAAAGTTGGCGGCGGCAATTACGGTAAGTGGTCCTACCAAATTTGGTAAAATGTGTTTGAAAATAATGCGGAAATCCGAAAACCCAAATGCCTTGGCAGCTTCCACAAAAGTCGCTTGTTTGTAATACAAAAACTCGCCCCGCACAATACGCGCCACTTCTACCCACATCACTAAACCAATCGCCACAAAAATAAAAATTTCGCGTTTGCCCAATGCCATTATCAAGGCAAAAACCCACAACAAAAGCGGCATTGACCAAAAAACATTGAGCCACCACATAATAAATGCATCTAACCAGCCGCCAAAATAACCCGCCAAACTGCCCAACGCCACACCAATTAGCAAGGAAACCAATACTGCCACCAAACCCACGCGCAGCGAAACACGAATTCCCAACACCAACCGACTGAGAATATCGCGCCCATAAGGGTCTGTGCCTAAGTAAAAGGTTTGTTTATAAGGTAAAACCTTATCGAAATTATTGGCGCACAAGCTATCGGCAGCATTTTGCGCATCGTAGGCTACCAATAAGTTTGGGCAAGTATCGCTACGAAGCAAATAATATGCACGGTAGTTTTGGGTAAGGGTATGTCCGTTGAGCAGAAACCGGAAAAAATTTTCGGATTTTTTTTTACCTAAAGTATCAATTTTTAAATAAGCACTAAAGCCCGGGGCTTGGTTGGCGATGGGAAGAATTTGCCGATTGGCGTGTGTAGAATTGTCGGGAATAATAAGATAAGCAAAAACGGCTAAGAAAAAAGCTACACACAAACCCACTAAGCCAGCCATAGCAGCTTTGTTGCGTACAAACTTTTTGACAAATCGCGAGCGTTCCACTTTTTAACAAATTAGCATATTTTGTCTAAAATCCAATGTATCCGCGTATTTGTTCTATAAAATAAGGAAACAAAGAAGGTTCTAATGCCAGCGTAAACAAAAAGCCAAACACTGCGCCGTAAAAGTGTGCATCGTGTCCAATCCCATCGTAGCGATTTTGTCTGGCACTGTAATATTCGTAAAAAATATACAATGCCCCAAAAATAAAAGCAGGAATAGGAAAGGGAAAAGGAAACAAATAGAGATTACTGGTTGGAGAAAAAAGAATAGCCGCAAAAACCACCGCCGAAACCGCTCCCGAAGCACCCAAAGCGCGATACGCAACATTGTTTTGTTCTTTCCACTGCACCGGCAACGAACTCGCCAATAAGCCCAAAAGATACAAGCCTACATAATACAAATTGCCCCAAACACCAAACAAACTCTTGTAGGTGTATTCTACTTGTGTGCCAAACATGTACAACACCCACATATTCACAATTAAGTGCATCCAGTTGGCGTGAATGAAGCCGCTGCTGAGCAGGCGATAATACTCTTTGCGCGTAGAAACCAAGTACGGTATGTGCAACAACTGTTCCCGAAATGGCGGGTTATTAAATGCAGCAATAGAAGTGATGGCAGTTAAAACGACAATTAATAATGTGATAGACATAAAATTACATTTGGCAGCAAGTTACATATTTTTTAAGCATTATGATAAGGTTCGTTGCGCAGAATACTAAAAGCGCGATATAGTTGTTCTGCAAAAACAATGCGTATAAGTTGGTGCGAAAAAGTCATAGGCGAAAGGGATATTTTTTGTGCAGCTTGTGTATATACTTCCTCGCTGAAACCATACGCGCCACCAATAACAAAACACAAATTTTTTCCCGAATGAGCAACCTTCCATTTGTCTAAGTTTTGGGCAAATACTTCCGAGCTTAGTAGTTTCCCGCCAACGTCCAACAATATCAACACACTCGAAGTAGGCAACTGCTGTAAGAGTAGTTTTCCTTCGGCGGTTTTTAGTTCTTGGGGCGAAAGAGAAGCTGCATTTTTGATACTGGCAATTTCCATTACTTCAAAACGACAGTACCGCGCAATCCGTTTTTGGTAAACGGCAAAGCCTTCTTCCACAAAGTTGAATTGAGTTTTTCCCACCCAAATTAAATTTATCTTCAAATATTTTGTTTTATGGAAACTATTTTTAGCGCAAAAGTAATTATATTCACGAAATTTGTTGTTTCATTCCTATTTTAGCCAATATTTGTATGAGTCTCGGTATTATACTTTTTATCTTATTTCTGAGCTTTTTGTTTATAGCCATTGAAATATTTTTTATTCCCGGCACTACCATTGCGGGTATTATAGGCGTAGTGATGCTTATTGTAAGTATTGCGCTCAGTTATTCGTATTTGGGAGTCGAAAAAGGCAATATCATCTTGCTGAGTAGCCTTGCTTTGGGCAGCGTACTTACAGTAGTAGGTATTCGTTGGTTGCAAAGCAATAAAGTAGGACTCAAAAAAGAACTTACCGGAAAAGTGAATCTGCCCGAAACCGGAAATCTGTCGGTAGGCGAGTTGGGAAAAACTTTTACTTCCTTGCGCCCTTTTGGCAAAGCTCTTTTTGGCGGAAAAATTATTGATGTACAATCTACCGGAGATTATATTGATGACAACAAAGAAATTGAAATTGTAAAAATTACGAATCAAGGTATTTTTGTAAATCAAAAATAAGTGCGAATATTGTTGAAATTTATTTTTTTATCCTAAATATATAATAGTATGCTTCCTTACGTTGGATTTGCCTTTTTGGTCCTATTTCTGTTTATGATTTTTCTGTACTACGTACCCATAGGCTTGTGGCTTACAGCCTTGTTTTCAGGCGTGCGTGTTTCGCTCATACAACTTTTTCTTATGCGCATTCGTAAAGTACCGCCTTCCGTTATTGTCAATGCACTCATCAATTCCAGCAAAGCAGGTATTCCGCTTACCCGCGACGAACTCGAAGCACACTACTTGGCGGGCGGACGCGTAGATAAGGTAGTGAATGCACTTATTTCCGCCAACAAAGCAAATATAGAATTGGATTTCAACGCCGCCACTGCCATCGACCTCGCAGGGCGCGATGTATTTGAGGCAGTACAAGTGTCCGTAAATCCCAAAGTAATCAATACGCCCAGCGTGGCAGCAATGGCGCGCGATGGTATTCAGCTTATTACCCGTGCGCGTGTAACAGTTCGCGCCAATATCAATCGTTTGGTGGGCGGTGCCGGCGAAGAAACTATTCTTGCACGCGTAGGCGAAGGTATTGTAAGTAGTATCGGTTCGTCCGAATCGCACAAAGCGGTTTTGGAAAACCCCGACTCTATTTCTAAGGTAGTTTTGGCAAAAGGCTTAGATGCCGGAACAGCTTTTACCATTCTTTCCATAGATATTGCCGATATTGATGTAGGAAAAAACATTGGCGCGCAGCTACAAATAGACCAAGCCAATGCCGACAAAAATATTGCCCAAGCCAAAGCCGAAGAACGCCGCGCTATGGCAATAGCCCTTGAGCAAGAAATGAAAGCCAAAGTAATAGAAGCCGAGTCGCAAATTCCCCAAGCTATTGCCGAGTCGTTTCGCAGTGGCAACTTAGGTATTATGGATTATTACCGCTTGCGCAATATTCAAGCCGATACCAATATGCGCAATTCTATTTCGGGCGGAGACCCAGGCGATAAAACCTAAAAATTTTGCTTAAATTGTTAATAATTGTTACACAGCATTGAATATGGCTTTTTTATTATAATTTTGTGCAACAAAATGATTGTTAATTGCGTTTTAACAGAACAAAAGGAATTAAACCGATTGAAAGAAAACTTATCCAACTCAGGTGAGTTACTTTGTGAATGAAATTTTTTAAAACATTTAAATCAATATCAATGAAAAATCTATTAGTATTAGCAGCGTTTATGTTTTTTGGCGTTACGGCTGCTCATGCGCAAGCAGGTAAGGCTTGCTGTGCAAAAAAATCAGCTTCGGCTTGTTCTAAATCAAGTACATCCGCAGCGGTGCAATCTGACGTACAAGACGCTGCCATTGTACAAAATGAAGATGGAACCTATGATGTGAAAACTGCGGAAGCATTTTTCCGTGCGCAAGGTTACGAAACACAAGTAGATGACCACGGCAACATTAGCGGAAAAAAAGTAGAAACAACCGGTGACATCAGCAATGTAAAAGCATGTACCCACAGTGGTCGTGTAAGCTACACCGAAACTTGTGGCAAAAGCGGCAAAGTGCTAAAAACCGAAAACACCAATCTTCGCGAATTGAAAACAGGCGAGTCTGTTTCTAACGAAGCAAAATCGGAAGGTGCTGCAAAAATGGATGGAAAAGCTTGTTGCTCAAAAAAAGGTGGCGACAAAGCTTGTTGTAGCAAAAAAGACGCTGGAAAATGCGAAAAAGGTGCTAAAAGCGAAGACGCGAAATAAGCAGTAATTTTTTATAAAAGTTTTACCGAAAAGCCGAATGAGCAAAATGCTTGTTCGGCTTTTTGTTTATACGATGGTCGAAGAGGTATTACAATGTTTTAAGGCACTAATTGCCTTTGCTGGTTCTTTGGCAGAAAAAACGCTACTGCCGGCTACCAGCACATCGGCTCCTGCTTGTACCAAAGCTGCCGCATTCTGCAAATCCACGCCCCCATCTATTTCAATCAATGCCGAAGCATTGCGTGCAATCAATTTTTCTTTTAGTACGCGTACTTTTCGATACGTGTTTTCGATAAAACGCTGCCCGCCAAAACCCGGATTTACCGACATAATCAATACCAAATCAACTTCCGTTAAAATATCGTCCAACAAATTCACCGAAGTATGTGGATTGAGGACAACGCCGGCTTTGCAACCCAAACTTTTTATGGCAGCAATACTGCGATGCAAATGTGTGCAGGCTTCGTAATGCACCGAAATAAGGTGCGCACCCGCTTGGGCAAATCGTTGTAAATACCTGTCAGGCTCATTTATCATCAAATGTACATCTAAGGGTTTGGTGCTACTTTTTCGAATAGCCTCTATTACCGGAAATCCAAACGAAAAATTAGGAACGAAGCTACCGTCCATTATATCCAAATGCAGCCAGTCGGCTTCCGAATCATTAAGCATTTGCACACTCTGGTTCAAAAAACCAAAGTCCGCAGCCAAAATAGACGGAGCTACTAGGGGAGTTTTTTGTTGCATATTTCGTAAAAAACTAAAAAATTGGGCTTAAAATACAAATATAACCCATCGTGCGGAATGCACCAAAAGTGAAGATTTCGTAGCGCGGTTTTTAGGGAAAGGAAATTTAGGTTTTTTGCAAAGCAATGCTCACACTTAGTGAAAATATTACCCTTTTAGCTCGTCGGTAGAATAAATATTAGGATAAAGTGCCAAATTGTAGTCGAAAAGTTCTTCCGGTTTAAAAAATCTGGCAACTTCTAACTTCGCCGTTTCAAGGCTGTCCGAAGCGTGTACAATATTAGTTTGGATGCTCATCGCAAAATCGCCGCGAATAGTACCTACTTGTGCTTCTCTTGCTTTGGTAATGCCACAAAGTCTTCTCACCGTTTCCACACTATCTAATCCTTCTATGGCACAAGCAATAACGGGCGTGGATTTCATAAAATCGGCAATACCCTTAAAAAATGGCTTGTCGGCAATGTGAGCGTAATGCTCTTTCAAAAGCGCGTCAGTTAGTTGCAACATTTTAATTCCCGCAACTTTCAGTCCTTTTTGCTCAAAACGGCTCAATACTTTTCCGGCAAGACCTCTTTGAATAGCATCGGGCTTAATTAAAATTAATGTTCTTTCCATTGGATAAAATCTTTATAGAGTTATTTTTAAAGCTGCAAAAGTACAAATTTCACGGCATCATCTGCAAGAATTGATAAAAATAAAATAATAGCTTTCAATTTCCTGAAAAATTGCCTCAATTCGGCTAATTCATAATATTTCCGTTTAAGAGGTAGTTATACTAAAATCGAATAGCTATTGCGTATTAGAAAAGGTAAAAATCTTTTTTCGTAGTATAGCAGTTTTGGGGCGTTAAAAATTTTTGAAGCCTTGGAAAAAATTTAGCCCCAAAACTGCGGTTTTGCCCTGCAAGGGCAAAAATACCTTGAAAAAACTGTCGTTTCTTTTGCTTCGTTTTCTTTGGACAAGCAAAGAAAATGAAGAAGCCCTAAGTATAGATATGCCTCCAAACTTGTAGGGCGAGTACTTACCCTTAATAATACCTAAACCAATACGCAACTTTCATACGGTTTTGGTATTATTCAAACCTTCTTTTAAAAAAAATGACCTAAAGCGGCTACAAAATTTTTCCAAAATGCTGTAACTTTGCAAATGGAAAATAGAAACACCTCTTCAGCCCAATCCTCCAACCGTATCATTGCCTACGGGCTCACCTTCGACGACGTATTGCTTTTGCCTGCATATTCCGAAGTATTGCCACACACCGTAAGTTTGCAAACGCAGCTTAGTCGCCATATTTCGCTCAATATTCCTATTGTATCGGCAGCAATGGATACCGTTACCGAATCGAGTTTGGCTATTTCGCTTGCTCGCGAAGGCGGCATTGGTATTTTGCACAAAAATATGAGTATAAAACGCCAAGCCGAAGAAGTACGCAGGGTAAAACGTTCCGAAAGTGGACTCATTACCGACCCGATAACGCTACACGCTACTGCTACAATGGGCGAAGCACTAAAGTTGATGCACGAAAATAAAATTGGCGGAATTCCAATTGTAGATAACCAAAAAAAGCTTTGTGGCATTCTTACCAATCGCGATTTGCGTTTTGAACAAAACTATACCCGCCCGATAAGCGAAATGATGACGCAAGAAAATCTTATTACAGCACCGGAAGGCACTACTTTGGTACAAGCCGAGGCGATTTTGAAAAAACATAAAATAGAAAAACTGCCCGTAGTGCGCAAAGACGGCACCCTCGCCGGACTGATTACTTACAAAGATATTATTCGTTTGTCCAAAAATCCTTTGTCGTGCAAAGATGCCTTGGGGCGACTGCGCGTGGGTGCAGCGGTAGGCGTAGGCAAAGAAACTTTTGAACGCGTACAAGCACTATTAGATGTAGGCGTTGATGTAGTGTGTGTAGATACAGCGCACGGACATTCCAAAGGCGTAATTGATACGGTGAGAGAAATAAAAAACACTTTTTCGGGCATTGAACTCATTGCCGGAAATATTGCTACGGCGGCGGCGGCGCAAGCATTGGTTGACGCAGGTGCCGATGCCGTGAAAGTGGGCGTAGGTCCGGGTTCTATCTGTACTACGCGTATTATTGCAGGCGTGGGCGTGCCGCAACTTTCGGCGGTAATGAATGTAGCCGAAGCATTGCAAAATACCGATGTCCCGGTAATTGCCGATGGCGGTATTCGCTATTCTGGCGATATTGTAAAAGCCCTGGCGGCAGGTGCCAGCAGTATTATGGCAGGTTCGTTGTTTGCCGGCGTGGAAGAGTCGCCGGGCGAGGTGATTATTTACGAAGGACGAAAATTTAAAACCTATCGCGGTATGGGTTCTATCGAAGCAATGGCAGAAGGCAGCAAAGACCGCTACTTTCAGGAAACACAAAGCGATAGCAAAAAATTGGTTCCCGAAGGCGTAGTTGGTCGCTTGCCCTACAAAGGATATTTGTCCGAAGTAGTACTACAATATATTGGTGGTATTCGCGCGGCAATGGGCTATTGTGGAGCACCTACTGTAAAAGACCTTCGCCGAAATGAATTTGTGCAAATAAGCACAGCAGGCATACGCGAAAGTCATGTACACGATGTAGTAATTACCAACGAAGCACCAAATTATTATCGCTAAAAAATAATATTTCGTCTGGTAGGGGAATATGTGTAAACGTTTTTTTAAACATTTCACGCAGTCTCCTTTTTTTAACCAAAAAATAAAAGAAAAAATATGCAGGCATGGCGCAAAAGAATGCACGAAATAATATTTGAAGCCGATACTCCCGCAGGAAAATCCTTTGATGTGTGGCTGTTAGTGCTTATACTGCTGAGCTTGGTTATTGTAACCCTCGAAAGCGTAGAAAGCATTGACCTTGTGTGGGGAAAATGGCTCAATGTTGCCGAATGGACCATAACTATTTTGTTTACCATAGAATATATTTTGCGTATTATTTCGGTAAAAAAACCTTGGGGCTATATCTTTAGTTTTTATGGTATAATCGACCTTATTTCGGTACTGCCTTCTTATATAAGTTTACTCATTCCCGGTTCGCACTATTTTATGGTTTTGCGGAGTTTGCGTTTTGTGCGTTTGTTCAAAGTATTAAAACTACACCAATTTGCGGGCGAGGGAAATGTTTTGTTAGATGCACTTAAAGCCAGCCGACATAAAATAACCGTTTTTTTGGTGGTGGTTATCTGTCTGGCAATGATTATGGGAACAGTAATGTATATAGTAGAAGGCAAAGAACACGGCTTTTCTAACATTCCCGTCAGTATATACTGGGCTATTGTAACGCTCACAACGGTAGGTTATGGCGATATTTCTCCCGCAACACCTTTGGGACAATTCATCGCTTCGCTGATTATGATAATGGGCTATGGAATTATTGCCGTTCCTACGGGTATTGTTAGTTCAGAACTGGCAAAACAAACCATCACTTCCACCAATACGCAGACTTGCCAAAGTTGTGGCAGAGAAGGACACGCCGATGATGCTTTATTTTGTAAATATTGTGGACACATTTTATAAGTTTCTTTGATGAAAAAAATAGTATTTTCCGCCAAATACCTATGCATACTTGTCTTGTTTTTCCTATTGGGAAATGCAAAGGCTGCCGATTTTCACGAATTTTATGTAAGTTTGTTTGAAATAAACTATAATACTGCCCGTCAACGGGTAGAAATAAGCATTAGAGTATTTACCGAAGATGCCGAAAATGCACTATCGTGTTTTAGCGGCGAAGACATAAGTTGGTACACGCACAAAGCTGCCGCCGACTCTGTTGTGCAACAATATCTGGCAGAAAAACTCACATTTACCGAAAATAAAACCAAAATTGCTTATACCTACTTAGGAAGTGAAACCCGCGATGACCAAACTTGGCTATATGTAGAAATTGATAAAATTCCCGAAAGTGAATGGAACATAAGTTGCAGTTTTTTTACCGAAATGTGGAACAACCAAATCAATATTTTTTATATTCGGGAAAATCAGGAAAACCGAGAAAGTATTTATTTAAGCCGAAATAAAACCACTGCCTCTTTTTCTTTTTAAAAATTACTTTTTTATAAAAAATATAAACCATCAACATTTTGAAACAACAACGCAACAGCCTATTGGAAAATAAAATAAGCTGGAGTGTATGTGTATGGATTTTGATTGCTCAAACACTTGCGGGACAGGATTTTTCTTTAATAAAAAAACTAAAAATAGGAAACATCGGAGACGATAAGCTGAGCAATGTAGCCTATATTGCAGAAACCCAGACTTGGTTTATTGCCGGAACGAGCAACTCTCAGCAAGCGGAATTTAGCAACAACCACGGCGGCTACGACACTTGGTGTGTCGCTCTGAACGACACTACTGTACTGTGGCAACAAGTTTATGGCTCGGCAGGCAACGATTTGGTGAAAAATGTGTTGCAAACTCCCTACGGAATGCTTGTAATTGGCGCAAACGCCGATACCATTAATCAACAATTTTGGGGCGGAAACACAGACATCTGGCTGATGATGCTCAATCCACAAACCGGCGCAATAGTCTGGCAAAAAACCTACGGCGGTAGCGGAGACGATGTTGGCATTGGCGCACTGCTGCGCAGCGACGGCAGCATACTTATTGCCGCCACAACTACTTCGGCTGACGGGCAAATAAACAACGCTTTGGGCAAGGAAGATATTTGGCTTTTTGCGATAAGCGAAAATGGCGAAATATTAGAGCAAAAAACCCTTGGCGGTAGCAACGACGACGAAACTGCGCAACTGTTGCAAACATCCGACCAACAAATAATGCTCTTAGCTTCCAGTCGCTCCGAAGATGGTACATTTACCAACAACATCGGCTCGAAAGATATTTGTATGCTGGCACTAAATGAAAACTTAGACCTACTTTGGGTGCAAAATTATGGCGGTACTTTTGCCGAAACAGCCAAAAGTTTTTGTCAAACGCCCGATGGTGGATTTGCCGTTGTGGGCGAAACTTTCTCGACCGATTTGCCCAATTATCACAATAGCGGCGACTTTTTATTGCTAAAAACCGATGCGCAAGGCAATCAGCAATGGATAAAAGCGATGGGCGGCTCATTGTCGGATATTCCTGCCAAAATTGCTGTGTGGAACGAGCAACTCGTTTTTGTAGGTGCAAGTCTGTCGTTCGATGGCGACCTGCCGGCAACACATTTGTCCTACGATATAGTGTTGGGTGTGGTAAGTGCCGAAAATGGAAATTTGCTTCAGGCGTATGCTTGGGGCGGCAGCCGTTGGGATATTCCCAACGATTTGTTTATTCAAAATGATGCACAGCAAATACTTATTGTTGCCGACTCCGACTCCATTGACGGCGACATGGTAGAAGGAGGCAAAAAAGACGGCAATCATGAGGCGTGGCTACTTTTTTTAGATGCAGCCAATAGCTTTATTTCGTTAAACAATAATTTTTCGTTGCAAGCCTACCCAAATCCGGCAAATGTGGGAGAAATAGTACGCGTTCCAATCGAAAATACTGCGGAACTGTCGTATCAGGTGGTGGATATTAAAGGAAAAGTATGTGTTCCTTTGCAACAAATTCCCGCCGGAACAGGAGTAATTCAACTACAATTTGGGCTAAAAAACATTTATTTTATAAGATTTTTTACAAAAAATAAGTTTTTGAATTATTTAAAAGTGACGGTATTATAAAAATATGGCGCGATATTTTTTGAGGAGGGAAAATTATAATTCTACTAAATATAATCTTAATTTATTGAAAATAAGTAAGTTGTAATGGTTTTTTATGTAAAAAAATACTACTTTTTTAAAAAATAATATTTTTTTTCCGGCAAAAACTGCTGTAAAATTGCATTAGAAATTAAATAAAAAAGAAGATTTAGTTTTTTGAAATAAGAAACTTAACTTTTTGAAAGAAAATAAAAACAAAGCGGACTGACTTCATAATAAACCAAAAACAGTACCACAACACTTGGGAAAGATGGGCTGAACATCTAAAAAAATCTGGGAGGAGAGTGTTGTGTGTACTGCTAATGGTTTTACGCCCCAATGATCGAAAAAAAAAATCACATTTCAAAATATTTCTCACCATTAAGCACAATTTACTGCCATTTTTTGTCGTTTCCCATACCCGTTTCAACCATTTAGGCAAAGTATTTGTTTCTGAATATCACCAAAATTCAAATGTTCACACAGTTTGCTGTCAATCCATAATTTTAACCGTACTTTTGCAATTTATTTGCATAATTACTAAAACTATAAAATACCGCTAAATAAAAAATGAGTAATGTAAATCATTCTGCTTCCGATGTAGAAGCCGTAAAATCTTTTGCGCAAGTATTTCAATCCTTAAAAAAAGAAATAGCCAAAATTATTGTAGGGCAGGAGCAAGTAGTAGAAAGTATCTTAATTTCTATTTTTTGCGATGGTCACAGTTTAATGGTAGGCGTACCCGGATTAGCCAAAACCCTTTTGGTGAATACCGTAGCCAATGTGTTAGATCTAAGTTTTAAACGCATACAGTTCACGCCAGACCTTATGCCTTCGGATATTATGGGTTCGGAAATTTTGGACGACCAGCGCAGGTTTAAATTTGCGCCGGGACCCGTTTTTGCCAATATTGTATTAGCCGATGAAATAAATCGTACGCCACCCAAAACACAATCGGCTTTGCTCGAAGCAATGCAGGAGCGTTCCGTAACTATTTCGGGCGAAAGACATAAACTGCCACTGCCGTTTTTTGTGTTGGCTACCCAAAATCCGATTGAACAAGAAGGAACATATCCACTTCCCGAAGCACAATTAGACCGTTTTATGTTTAATGTATTGTTGGATTATCCCAGCATTGAGGAAGAAATAGAAGTAGTAAAAAATACTACTTCCGACCGTTCGGTGAGTTTAAATAAAATTATTAATGTTGACGAAATAATATTTTTTCAAAAATTAGTACGCCGTATTCCCATAGCCGATAATGTACTCTCGTATGCCGTAAAATTAGCCGCCAAAACACGCCCCAACACAGCATCAGCTACTGCCGATGTAAACAACTATTTGGCGTGGGGAGCAGGTCCGCGTGCATCGCAATACTTAGTATTAGGAGCAAAAGCACACGCAGCAATGCACGGAAAATTTTCGCCCGATATTGAAGATGTGCAAGCAGTAGCTACCGGAATTTTGCGCCACCGTATTGTAAAAAACTACAAAGCCGAAGCCGAAGGAATAAGTATCGAAGATATTATTTCCCGCTTGCGTTAAGCAAGTTTTTTTTACGTTTCTACCCATGAAAGTTTTTGTAACAGGTGCCACCGGATTTTTGGGACAACAGCTGTTGGCACAACTGCACGCGCGCGGCGATGAAATTACGGCAATTTATCGTCCGCCAATGCGTCCTGCGCTTATGCCTGCGTATGTAAACTGGATAGAAGGCGATATTTTGGATATAATGGGCTTGGAAAATGTGATGCAAAATGCCGAACAAGTATATCATTGCGCCGCCGTAGTTTCTTTTGCGAAAAACGATGCCCCAAAAATTAGACAAATAAATGTGGACGGCACTGCCAATGTAGTGAATATTGCCCTGAAATTGGCAATTCCGCGCTTGTTGTACGTTAGTTCGGTAGGAGCTTTGGGTCGAGAAAGTGGTAAAAAATTCATTTCCGAAAAAACAACATTTACCAACGAAGCGATGAATTCGGTGTATGCCAAAAGCAAATTTGAGGCAGAAATGGAAGTCTGGCGCGGCATAGCCGAAGGTTTAAACGCAGCGATTATCAATCCTTCGGTAATTTTGGGCAAAACCCACAACTGGCAACAAGGCACCGGAGCTATTTTTGAGCAGGTGTGGAAAGGTTTTCCGTTTTATACGAAAGGCGGAACGGGCTTTGTAGAAGTAAAAGATGTAGCAAAAGCCGCGATAACATTGGCGAACAGCGATATTGTAGGCGAGCGATTTATTATTAGCGGCAGCAACCAAACGCATCGTGCGGTATTTAGCAAAATTGCCGAATACTTACACAAAAAACCACCCACTATTTTTGCGCGCCCTTGGATGACAGCATTGTATTGGCGTGTAGAAGTTCTCAAAGCATTTTTTAGTGGAAAATCGCCTTTAATAACACGCGAAACGGTGAACATAGCGCAAGCCGAATACTATTATGACAACGGAAAGTTTTTGCAATATTTTCCCGAATTTATTTATACTGACTTTGAAAGAACTATTGCCGCCGCAAGTGAGGCATTTCTTGAAATTAAAAAATAGTACAGAAAATGTAATTTTTTTGTGGTATAAATTAAAATAATAGGGATTTAATCTAAATTTTCTTATAACTTTGCTTTGTTGCAATGAAACAAATTTTTGTCATATTACTTGCTCTACTTGTAATCCTTATCAATTTTAGGGAAGCAGCAATTTTTGTTTCTTTTAAATACAACCAAGAGTTTATCGCCCAATATTTGTGTATCAATCGTGACAAACCTGAGATGCAATGTCACGGAAAATGCCATTTAAAAAAGTCGATTGAAGAAAGCGAAAAGCGGCAACAGCAAGGTGCCAATCCCATCAATGAAAAACCTGCCGATACAACATTATTCTTCACCCAAACTACAACAGTATTTGGCAAGTATTTTTATCAGACGAGTAACATTAAAACATTTAGTAGTTTTTTAATAAACTTGTATAAATTTTCCTTCCACATCAGAATTTTCCACCCCCCTCAGTTTCGTTGATTTCTGTGTAAAATACACAAACTAAATACAGATTTTTTAGTAATTTAATCAACGAAAATATGATAAAAAAATTCTTTTTTGTCGTGTTTATGCTGGTATTGATGAGTACACAACTTATTCGAGCCTGCGATGCGTGTGGCTGTAGTGCTGGCAGTATGGGAATGGGTTTATTAGCCGACTATCGAACCAACTTTGTAAGGCTTAGTTATTTCAATACGCGCTTTACAACAAGCCCTGAACACGATTATTTGGTAAAAGATAATTTTATGCGCTTCGATTTGTCGATGAGATATGCCATAGGTAAATCACAAAGAATAAAGTTTACGGCGCATGTGCCTTATGGTGTAAATATCCGTAAAAGCGAACAAACAGACGATATACAAACACAAGGATTCTCCGATGCAAAGGTTTTGGTGCATTATGTATTGGCAAACAATATTAGAATGGGAAAAAAATCTGCTTTGTATCTCGAAACGGGAACGGGTATAAATTTTCCCACGGGAAAATACGAAGCGCGCATGCACAACCTCAACTTGCCGGATAATTTTAATATTGGTTTGGGGTCTTGGGGTTATATTTTTCAGTTGAATACCATTTATAGTCACAAAAATCAAGGTTTTGTTTGGAGCAATTTTTATCAATTTAACAGCAAGACAACAGATTCTTATCATTTTGGCAATCAGCTAAATACACAGTTATCCTTTTTTAAAGAAATAGCCCTAAAATCGCTAAAACTGATTCCTAATGCAGGCGTAGCATTTGAACATATTTATTACAACACCTATGCTACAGGCAGCAAAGTACCCGAAACGGGTGGTAAGGGCACTTATTTTACAAGTGCGCTGAACTTTAAAACAGAAAAATGGCTCGCCGGAGCATCTTATGCGCTACCAATGGCAGAAAAATATGCGGGTGGCCTAATCAATGCACAAAACCGATTTGCTTGTCATATTTCTTATATTTTCTAACTTTTTTTAAAACAAAACACATGAATAAATTATTTTTTTCAATATTAATACTAACTATTCCCTTCTTTTTTACCGCTTGCGATAAAGATGATGACAACAATGACACAACAGGCAATATAGAGATTGAATTTGACAATATTGCCTTGGAAAATGGTATCCAAAAACAACTAAGTTTGGTAACGCCTGGCAGCACAGAGTATCAGTATAGCAATGCACTGGGGCAGACTTTTAATATTAATTTGCTTCGTTATTATATTACCAATATAAAATTAGAAGGACCTAATGGCGAACTATACGAAGATGAAGTAAGTGTTAATGCTTCAGGTACGAAAGGTATTTATCTAGTAGATGAAAGCGACCTTGAAACAGGCCACATTACTCTGACTAATGTTCCTTCTGGCAACTACAACAAAATTACTTTTACCGTAGGTGTAGAAGAAAATGGTGTACAAGAAGGTGCTGCCGGCGGTGTACTTGACCCTGCTACTTGCAATATGTTTTGGAACTGGAACTCCGGCTACATTGCTGTAAAGTTTGAAGGGCAATCGCCCGTTTCTAATGGTGGTGTTTCGGGTGTTGAAACTTTAGATGTTTCAAGTGCAAATGGTATTGCTTATCACGTAGGTGGCTGGAGAGATATGGAAGGAACAGCTTTTGTGTATAACAACAAAACACTTAGCTTCGACTTTGATACCAACGCAAAAGTTAGTGGCAACGAACAACCACACGTACACATGGTTTTTGATGTTTTAAGTCTGTTTAAAGGTGTAAACGATATTGATTTTACCGGAAACCACAATGTACACAAACCCCTTGACGGTGTGCCGATAGCTGAGAATATTCCTGCTGCTTTTGCTTTTGACCATATTCACCAATAGATAAAACAGAAGGAAGGGCAATTTTTTTTTTGCCTTTCCTTCGTTTTTTTACACATGAAAAAAGTAATTCTATTTTTCTCTCTTGCATTAAATCTATTAAGTGCCTGCAAACGCGACGATGTTGTTGATGAAGACAATACATACACGCTTTCGCCGCCTTCTTATTTCCCTTCGGTGCTATATCCGCTGGAAAATAATCCTATCTCGAAAGAAGGCTTTGAATTAGGCAAAAAACTTTTTAACGACCCTCGTCTTTCCATAGACAACAGCGTTGCCTGTTCTAATTGCCATGTAAAAGCCGTAGCCTTTACCGACCCGCAACACAATCCAAGCGTAGGTGTTTTTGAGCAGTCGGGTACACGCAATGCGCCAATGATAGCCAATATGGCTTTTCAAAGCGAATTTTTATTGGATGGCGGTGTTTCTCATTTAGATTTTATACCCGTTTTTGCCATAGAAAATAAAAAAGAAATGGGCGAAACCATTAGTAATGTGGTAGTAAAACTAAATCGTACCGCCGATTATCCCGCCTTGTTCAAAGCGGCTTTTGCCGAAATAGATACCATTACTTCACCTTATATGCTCAAGGCAATTTCGCAATATATGCTCCTACTGATTTCCGACAATGCCAAGTACGACCAAATGTTGCGTGGGGAAATAGCTTTTTCGGAAGAAGAACTACAAGGACAAACAATTTTTAATGAAAAATGTGCCACCTGTCATGCGGGAGCTTTGTTTACCAATCACCAGTTTATAAACAACGGCTTAGACACCACTTTTGCTGATATTGGTAGGGCGTTGATTACCGAAACCAACGATGATTTAGGAAAATTTAAAGTGCCAAGCCTTAGAAATAGTATGCTTACTGCGCCGTATATGCACGATGGTCGGTTCAAAACCATCCGCGAAGTGCTTGACCATTATCGTTTTCATGTAAAAAACTCGCCTACGCTGGCTAATGAGTTACACAAAAGTGGACAATTAGGAATTTCGCTAACAGACGAAGAGGTGGACAATATTATTCTTTTTTTAGAAACTCTCACCGATTATGAATTTATCGCCAATCCAAAATTTTAAGATTTGGGGTGTCTTTTTGTTAATGGTGGGCGGCGTTATAGCTTGTAAAAAAGACGATAATACTGATAACAAACCGCAAGCCATAGACTATGGTTATGTTATTGAAATACAAAAACCACAAGCCAATACAGTTTATCATTGGGGCGATACCTTATTTTTAGCGATAAATTTTCTTAGCGAAACCCAAGAATATGTCCACAATGTAAGGGTAGAAATACAAAATGAAACTAACGAATCTTTGTATGCTGTACAAACACACGTGCATGTACCCGAGAAATACAACTACGCCGACTACCTATGGCTAAACGACACCGTAAAGTTGGAAGAAAAAATAAATTGGTACTGTAAGGCAGCTGTATGGAGTCACGAAACCAATGCAGTTGCAACCATAGATTCTCTTTTCTTTCAAATAATTCCATAGAAGATAATATAGCTAAGAACTATAGAAATTTTTTTTACGCATATAAAACCTTCAGTCGTCTTATTTCACAGATTGTTCGTAACTTAACGCACAAATATTTTTGGCAACAATAAACAATTTATGAATATAATAATTCCTATGGCTGGGCGCGGCTCGCGCTTGCGTCCACATACACTCACTATTCCCAAACCATTATTGCCCATAGCCGGAAAACCTATTGTAGAGCGTCTGGTAGAAGATTTGCAAGCAATGTGTCCCGAAAAAGTAGAAAATATTGGTTTTATTATTGGCGACTTTGGGAAAGAAATAGAACAAAAACTCTTGGATATGGCAGCACGGCAAGGAGCCAAAGGACATATTTTTTATCAAGACAAACCGCTCGGCACGGCGCATGCTATTTTATGTGCACGCCCTTTGCTCGAAGGAAAAACGGTTATTGCTTTTGCCGATACGCTTTTTGATGCCGATTTCAAGTTTGATGCTGCGCAAGAAGCCTGCATCATTACCCAAAAGGTAGAAGACCCTTCGGCTTATGGTGTGGTGCAATTGGATAATGAAGGATATATAAGCGGTTTTGTAGAAAAACCCGACACTTTTGTAAGCGACTTGGCAATTATTGGCATTTATTACATTGGCAATGCCGCTGCACTGGAGCGCGAAATGCAATATCTTTTGGACAATGATATAAGGGACAAAGGCGAATATCAACTGACAAACGCCTTAGACAATTTGCGCCAAAAGGGAACACGCTTTAGCGTAGGAACGGTAAAAGAATGGTTGGATTGTGGTAACAAAGATGCTTGTGTATATACCAATCAGCGCGTTTTGCACCTCCGGCAAGCACGGTTCGCTTCGACAACAGAAAAGGCAAAAGGAGAGAATTTTTTAATCCTTCCGCCTTGTTTTATTGGAAAAGGAGTAGAGCTAAAGGATTGTATTGTTGGTCCTTATGCATCAATAGGCGACAATACCAAGATACAACATTCCATTGTAAAAAACAGTATTATTCAGGAAAATGCGTCTATTTCAGGCAAAATTATTACCAATTCTATGATTGGCAGCCACGCACACCTAAAAGCAAAACCCGACGAATATAGCCTTGGCGACTATTCGCAGATATAGTTTGTCCTAAAAATAAAACTTTTATTTGCGGATTGGTGTTCGTAATAAAATATGCCTGTAAAACGTTTTTATCGTCTTAGTCCCTAAGTTATAGATTTGAACAACTTAATTACAGGGTAATTTTTTATTTTTTTAGCCTCATAAAAAGTATTCCCTGCTTTCACAATATATTTATGAGCAGTTTTATCATTACTATCGTATTATAAATAATGAATTTTTTTTCGTCCAAAAAAGCACTTTTTTTACTGTTTTTCGCGCTTTCAATAGTGTGTAGTTCTTCGGCATTTGCCCAAAAAAATAAGAAAAACAAAAAAAATGATGCAGCCTTAGCCATGCAAAAGTTGCAAGCGCAAGATATTTTTATTGAAGCACAAAAAGCAAAGTTTCAGGATAAAGTACCCGAAGCGATGGATTTGTTTGAGCAAAGTACTCAATTAGACGCGCAAAACGATGCCGCTTACTACGAATTGGCACATTTGTATTATCGTTCCGAAAAAATAGACCAAGCTCTGCGCTACATCCAAAAGGCAATAAACGTAGATCCTGAGAACAAATGGTACGAAGCACTCTGCGCCGATATTTTGGCAATAAATGGCAACTACCAAGAAGCGAGCAAAATATACGAAGGTCTTACCCAAAAGTTTCCCTACAACCTTGAGTTTTTGTACAACTGGGCGTATATGCTCAAAATTTCCGGCAACAATCAAAAAGCCATTGATGCCTTAAACAAATTGGAAAATTTGGTAGGTTTAGACGAAAGTATCGCTTTAGACAAGCAGCGATTGTACATGCAAATGGGCGAAGTAGAAAAAGCCGGCAATGAAATTGAAAAATTGGTTCGTGCTTATCCCGACGAAGGTCGTTATTATTTAATCTTAGCCGATTTGTACAATAGTAGCGGTCAGTCGGAAAAACTCAATACCGTTTTTAGCGAAATATTAGCCAACGACCCCAACAACGGTTACGCGCGCGTAGCCTTGGCACAGCAATTCATTGATGATGGAAATTTAGACACTTTTTTTAAAGAAGCAGCTTTAATTATTAACGACCCAAAAATAAGTGCCGACCCCAAAACCGAATTGCTGATGCGCGGATTTGACAGCGAAGAACGAATTGATAAATACAAAGACGAAGCACTTTCCCTTTCCAAAAGTTTGGCGGAAATGTACCCCGAAAACGCTGTTGTACAATCCATTCGCGGCGATTTTCTGATGGAAACCAACTCACCCGAGCTGGCGATTGTGCAATACAGAAAAGCAGTAGAGTTAGAACCCAACAATTTCGCTGCTTGGCAACGATTGCTTTTTGCTTCCTACGACGCGCGCCGCTACGAAGATTTGGAAAAAGACACCCAAAAAGCTGTCGAACTATATCCCAACCAATCTATTCCATACTATTTGCAAGGCTTGGCACAAACCCAACTCAAAAAATATGACGATGCCCTAAAAGCACTAAAACGCTGCGCTCTTATTGCCTCCGAAAATCCGCAAATGCTCGAAGATGTGTACAGCCAAATAGCAGAAGTGTATAACAACAAACAAGATTACGCCCATTCTGACGAATATTTCGATAAGGTATTGGAAATAAATCCGAAAAATGCTTATGCACTCAACAATTACAGCTACTATCTTTCGCTGCGCAACGAAAACTTGGAAAAAGCAGCCGAAATGTCCAAACTTTCCAACGACTTACAGCCTAATAATCCTTCATTTTTGGATACCTATGCTTGGATTTTGTACCAACAAGCCAATTATGCCGAAGCACTTACTTGGATTGAAAAAGCAATGACGGCAGGCGGCAGTGAGCGTGGCGTAATTGCAGAACACTACGGCGATATTTTATTTAAAAGTGGCAATGTGGATAAAGCGGTGGAAATGTGGAAAAAAGCACAATCTCTCGGCGAAGATTCTGTAGTCTTGCAACAAAAAATAGCTAATAGGAAAATGTAACATAAAAATTTGGGCGTTTTTAAGCTAAAAATGTGGAAAAAAATGCTTTGCTCCAACAATTACGTTTTTTAATTGAAACACGCCAGTTTTCGCTCGTTCTAAAATATTTTTCTGCCGCAGAACTACTGTTGGTTTATCCGCAACTTTCGGCAAAAGACCGAAAATTTTGCCTCCAATTCTTGCTTCCTGCTTTATTGCCGCCGTTAAATTTATCGGTCGGAAGTAGGCTTCGTTTAGTGGGAAAATTTTCCCAAACAAAGACATTTCTCCGCCAATTATTAAAAAGCCAAAACAGTTTTGTCGTAACCGAAAATGACGACTGCACCCACATTTTGCTCGGCGATTTTACGGAAACAGCAGAAATAACGCTCTTTTTAGCCAAAAAATACAGCATTTTCACCGAAAAAATGTTGCAACATGCCTACCACACGCAAATTTTTTGGCAAGTTTCAGAAAAAGAAAGCCAACAGTTGGTCACACAATTCGCGCAATACTTTTTGGCAAACGATGCTACTTCGCAACAAATAGCTTGGACGCAAAGCATCAATTTATTGGCAAATCCGCAACTGCGCGCCATTGCCGTAAGCGTATTTTTATGCGAAAAAAATGCGGAAAACTGGCAAAAACTCCTCAACGCACTCCCGCCGCACTTACAACTGCCTTATGTAGCAATATTGCGCGCCAACATTTCTCCCGAAATATTAATGCAGCAATTAAATGAGATAGATGCCGAAATTTCGCTCGAAAATTTGAGCCTTGCTTTGCAAAAATGGGCAAAAACTACTGCGCTAAAAAACTTGTCCGAAAAGCTACTGTGGCAATATGGCGATGAAAACGCTTTATGCACCTATTTAACCCAAAGAACAACGAATGGTTTTGTGCAAAGTGCGCATGCAAAAGCCGCTGAAGTGGTGCATTTGTGCAAAAAAATAAAATATTTAGTCATTCCGTCCCAAAACTTGCCCGACGAATCTTGGGCGAATTTTGCGCATTTGCAAGGCTTAGAAATAAGCGATTTGCTCACCGAAATTCCTCCACAAGCAGCAAGGCTGCAAAATTTGCGCAGGTTTAGCGTTTTTCACCAACTACTGCCAACATTGCCGGAAAGTATGCAGTTTTGGCAAAAAATAGAGGTATTGGTGTTAGAAAACTTGTTTCCCCGCAACGGGTTTATTGCCGAAATACCTGAATGGCTCGCCGATTTTGAGAATTTGACATACTTATCGCTAAAAAACAACAATGTCAGCCTTTTTCCTAAAATTATTGCCCGTTTGCCGAGCTTAAAACACTTGCATTTGGGCGGAAATGCCTTGACAAATCTGCCGGAATTTAACGAAAATTGGACAAGTTTAGAAACGCTGTTTTTGGACGATAACCCACTCGAAAAACTGCCGAAAAGCATCGCTTTTTTATCCAAATTAAAACTCCTTCGCCTAAGCGAAAGCCAGTTGCAAAAAGAAAGTTTTGCCGATTCGTTGCAGCAGTTACAGGAAAATTTGTCTTCAAACTGTCGCGTGTTGATAGTGTGAATAAATAATTTTTGCCGAAGGAAATTTTTATACATATTTTTGAATTATTGTGTATTTTTGAAAAAATCAAAAAGTCGAGATATTACTTATGAAGCAAACTTATTCTTCCAACATCGAAAAATTGGCGGATACTATTCTGCAAGGAATTTCCGATTTTAAAGCAGGGCAGCAGCCTTCGCAAAGTCGGTCGGTAAGTATTTGGAAATGGGTGCGTATGGGTTTTCTGAAAAACGGTATTACTGAAATCAAAACCATAGAACTTAATTCCGATGCCCCTGAAAGCAGAAAATTATTGTGCGATATTTTGCAAAAATTGGCAGAAAAAGATGCCGTTTTTAAAGCGAAAATTGAAGAATTTACGGACTAATTGAAACTTGAAGCGGAAAATTTTGTAAAAACTATTACTTAGAAAAATCACCATGAAAAAAATTCCCCACATACATGCTATTCCGGCACTGCGACTACTTTTGTTGTGGGTAGCAGGAATTTTGTTGGCTTATTTTTTTCCGGTGAAAATTCCTTCAATTTTGCCGTTTTTGTTGTTAGTGACGGGCATAATCTTTTATTTTTTTACCCGAAAAATGCGAACAAAGGCTGTTCTTGCTGCACAAACTTTGTTTTTTAGTGTTCTCATTGTCATTTCTGCCTCATGGCATTTCTACCAAAGTCAATCTATCCATCAGGTTTCGCATTTTTTGCATTGGGCAAAACCCGAAGCGATGGCAAGTTTGCGTTTGTTGGCTCCGCCCGAAGAAAAAGAAAAAACGTATCAGTGCCTTGTGGCAGTGAAAACCGTGGAGGCTGCCGACGACTTGATGCACAGCACCACAGGGAAAGCTTATGTGTATTTGCCCAAAGACAGCACTTCGGCACTTTTGCGGTACGGCGATATAATACAAGCGCAAGTGAATTTTAAAACGCTTGATGCGCCCGCCAACGAAGGGCAGTTCGATTATCGGCAGTACCTTGCTTGGCAGAATATTTATGCACAGTCGTTTATTCGGCAAGGAAAATGGCAGCCACTTGGCGAGCGCGAAGTACATTGGGCATGGCAGAAGTTGTATGCCTTGCAGCGACATTTACAGCGAATTTTGCAGCAGCAAGTGGCAAGTGAAGATGCTTTGGCGGTGGCTTCGGCTTTATTGCTGGGCAGTAAAAAATATTTGAGCGATGAAATGGTATCGGTGTATGCGCAAACGGGAGCTATGCACGTGTTGGCGGTTTCGGGATTGCACGTAGGCATTGTAAGTCAGGCGTTGTTGTGGTTTTTGTCTTTATTTTTGGGAAAAACGCGGCGCGGAAAATATTGGAAAGTTGGGTTGGTTGTTGCAGGCACGTTTTTGTTTGCGGCTGTTACAGGTTTTTCGCCTTCGGTGTTGCGCGCCAGTTTAATGTTTAGTATGCTGGCGGTGGCGCAAGTATTTCGCCGACAATATCTCAGCCTCAATATTGTAGGAGCTTCGGCACTTATTTTGCTTATGTTCAATCCGTTGCTGTTGTTTCAGTTGGGGTTTCAGTTGTCGTATGCCGCCGTGCTGGGCATTATGTTTTTGCAGCAACCTTTGGCGAATTTGTGGCACACGCGCTACAAAGCATTAAAGTTTATCCGCGACTTGACGGCGGTTTCGGTAGCGGCGCAAATAGCTACTTTGCCCTTGTCGTTGTATTATTTTCATCAGTTTCCGGTGTTTTTCTGGGCTTCTAATTTCGTGGTTATTCCTTTGGCGAGCGTAATTCTGTATTTGGGATTGAGTTTGTTTTTTGTAGGAAGTTTTTCCGCTACTTTAGGGGCATTTTTCGGTAAAATATTAGAAGGTGTAATCCTTGTTATGAACAAAGCATTGGTTTTTATAAGCGACTTGCCTTTTTCACTTATTTTTCCCATAAACGTAAGTGTTCCGCAGGTGCTTATTTTGTATGCAAGCTGCATTTTCTTGGGTATATTTCTTATAGATAAAAAAATGCGCGCCTTGCAAATTGCTTTGGTGGGCGTGCTTATTTTTTCGATAAGTTATCAAATAAATCAATGGCATTTGTTGCAGCAAAATACTTGGGCAATCGTGCATTTGCCCAACAAAACAGCTATTGTACATACACATCAAGGGCAGGCGAGCATTATTGCCGATAGTAGTGTTTTGGCAACGCCACATTTACTTGCTTCGTATTTAGCATCGAAAGGCGTACAAAAAACGGAAGCAATTCCGCTTACTTCTACCGATTCTTTGCAAAAAGTTGCTTATGCGTACCCTTGGTTGGTAACTACACACGATACTTTGTTGCTGGTGGATGAAAACTTTAGCCGTAAAAATCTTCGCTTCGATTTTCAACCCGACAAAATATTGCTCTGCGGCAAAAGCAAAGTATATGCAGACGAAGTGTTGGAGCAGTTGCACCCAAAAGAACTCATTATTGACGGAGCTACACCTGAATGGTTAGCCAAAAAATGGATGATTGCTGCCGCTAATCGGTCTATTCCGGTGTTTTATACAACTACGGCGGGAATGTATAAGTTTGATAGATGAAAAGTATTTTTCATTATTTTATTACGCCAAGACGCGAAGTCGCTAAAAAAAACGGCTTCTTCGCATTACAGCGAGAAAAAGATAATTTATAGATAGTATAACCTATTTTTGATGGAAAGTACATAAAAATAATGTGTAACACCTATTTCATTTCATAAAAAGTCAGGAAAAAATACGCTAAAAGAAGCTAAAATAGTGTTTCAACAAAATACTTTTGCTCGAAATGTGCTAATTTTAAACTGTTTTAAAAAATAATTTTACCATAAAAATATGCGTCATTTTCACTATACTTGTCTAATCCTTGTGCTAAGTTTTTTTAGCCTGCACGCCCAGCAGTCGTTTTCTTATGAAGAAAGTGAAGTACTCCACAAACCACTTCGCGCCACCATAAATGTACGCGAAGCTGCGCAGCACGATTTTGCACCGAAAATGATGCACTTGGAAGCACCTGTTCCGGGCAACAAAACTTATAGAAATATGCTGGATAGCTTGAAGCGAGAACTTTACGTGAAAACTAATAATACCGAGACAAATAAAACACAAACACTAAGCGACACAGCGGCAGTAGTGTATAGTTTTGAAGCAACTTACGACCTTAGTAGCGCGCCGAATGACAATGACATAGCGATTTCCAACGCCGGAAAATTAGTTTCGGTGATGAACTCCAATATTTGGATTTACGATATTTATGATGAAGCCACCGAACCTGTAAAAATCTCTTTAGATGCTTTTGCCGAACCGTTGGCATTGGAGCAAGGGAAATACGACCCTAAAATAGCCTACGACCCCTTTGAAGACCGATTTATTTTGGTTTTTCTCAATGGCACTGCTTCCGAAAATTCCACTATTGTAGTTGGTTTTAGTAAAACAAACGACCCTGCGGGCAATTGGAATTTGTTTGCTTTGGAAGGAAATCCGCGCGAAAATAATACGTGGTCGGATTATCCGATGATAGCTTTGAGTGAACAAGAACTTTTTATTAGCGTGAACTTGCTTACCGATGGCGAAACATGGCAAGAAGGTTTTGCCGGTTCGGTTATTTGGCAAATATATAAGTTTAGTGGCTATAACGCCACTTCGCCAAACGAAGAGCTTATTACCAAATTTTATGACAATATTCAGTACAACGAGCGCAACATTCGTAATCTTTGTCCGGTAAAAGGCGGAAGCACTTTGTACGGACCGAATATGTATTTTCTTTCCAATCGCAATTTTGATGTAAGCAACGACTCCATTTTTTTGCTGGAAGTAACCGATTGGTTTTTGTCGCCGGAAACGCATGTAGAAATGCAGGTTTTGCAAAGTAATGTAGCTTATGGTGTGCCGCCACAAGCCCATCAGCCCAATAATCAGACCTTCGACACGAATGATGGACGTATTTTGGGTGCATATTTAGAAGATAATCAAATCCATTTTGTGAGCAATACAATGAGCGAAAATGGTTTGTCGGGAATTTATCATGGAAAAATAAATAATGTGCTTGGCGAAAATCCTCAGGCAGAAGGATTTATTCTAAGCAACGATAGTTTGGACTTGGGTTATCCAAATATCGCCTATGTGGGCACTTTTCCGTACGATGACAGATGTATTATTAATGTAAATCATAGTGGCACAAATACTTACGATGGACTATCGGCGTACTACTACGCTTATGGCGAGTATTCCGATTTGCAAATTCTCAAAAAAGGCACTTCGTATGTTGATGCGATAGAAGGTTCGTATGAGCGTTGGGGCGATTATAGTGGCGCGCAAACGCAATATAATGCGCCTGGAATAGTGTGGATAAATGGTTCTTGGGGGAGAAATATTTCTTTTGGTCCGGCTTTTTTTAAAGGGTCGAGTACTTGGATTTCGGCTTTGCAAAGCCCTGAAAGTAATATGGCGGCTAGTATAGAAAATGTAAGTTCTGCAAAATTTTTGAGTAATGTTTCCCCCAATCCAAGTACAAATTGGGTGTATTTCGACCTTCATTTTCCTTTTAAAACCAAAGAAAAAATAAATATTAGCTTGTATAATACACAAGGCGAATTGGTAAAACTGCTGTACAGTGATTATGCAAAAGCAGGAAAAAATCGCTTTAGTTTCGATACTTCGCCTTTGCAAAATGGTATGTATTTTTTACAAATAAACGATACACAAGGAAAATACCAACTAAGCGAAAAAGTATTGGTGCAACATTAAGTTTGCAGCACGCCTGTTTTAAAAGGAGGAATGTTGGGATTGTGGTTTGCCGCTTCAAGACTTAGCGAAATGAGCTTGCGCGTATCTTTGGGGTCAATAATTTCGTCCACCCACAAACGCGCTGCGGCATAGTATGGCGTAGTTTGCTCGGCATATTTATCCTGAATTTCTTTTAGCAAAGCTGCTTCCGTAGCTTCGTCAATTTCTTTACCCTGTTTTTTTAAGGAAGAAACTTTTATTTGCAACAAAGTTTTGGCAGCTTGTGTGCCACCCATCACCGCAATTTGCGCGGTGGGCCAAGCAAAAATAAAGCGCGGGTCGTAGGCTTTGCCACACATAGCATAATTTCCTGCGCCATACGAATTACCTACAACAATGGTTATTTTGGGCACAACACTATTGGCAACGGCGTTCACCATTTTTGCTCCGTCTTTTATAATACCGCCTTGCTCCGAGCGCGAGCCTACCATAAATCCGGTTACATCTTGCAAAAATACCAACGGAATACGTTTTTGGTTGCAGTTCATAATAAAACGCGCAGCTTTGTCGGCACTATCCGAATAAATTACACCGCCAAACTGCATTTCGCCCTTGGCGCTTTTCACTACTTCACGCTGATTGGCAACAATTCCCACCGACCAGCCGTCAATGCGCGCATAGGCACAAATAATCGTTTTTCCGTAGCCTGCTTTGTACTCGTCCATTTCCGAATTATCTACCAAATGCAACATAAGTTGGCGCATATCATAGGGTTTTGCACCGTTTTCGGGATAAACTTGGTAAATATTTTCAACCGGAAATTGTGGCGCAACGGGTTTAATTCGGTCGAAATTAGCTTTTTCAAAAGGACCTAATTTGCCTACTAAGCTGCGTATTTTGTCAATACAGGCTTGGTCGTTGGGCATTTCGTAATCGCATACGCCGGAAATATGATTGTGCATAAACGCACCGCCGAGTGTTTCGGCATCTACCTCTTCGCCGATAGCGGCTTTTACCAAATAAGGTCCCGCCAAAAAAATAGAGCCTGTTTTTTCTACAATCAATGCCTCGTCCGACATAATGGGCAAGTACGCGCCTCCGGCAACACAACTGCCCATTACGGCAGCAATTTGTGGTATTCCCATCGCCGACATTTGGGCATTGTTGCGAAAAATGCGCCCGAAGTGCTCTTTGTCGGGAAAAATTTCGTCTTGCATCGGCAAAAACACGCCGGCACTGTCCACCAAATAAATAATGGGTAAACGATTTTCGATAGCAATTTCTTGGGCGCGCAAATTTTTCTTTCCGGTTATGGGAAACCACGCACCGGCTTTTACGGTAGCATCGTTTGCTACAATAACACAGAGGCGTTTTTGTACATAACCCAAGCCGCAAACTACGCCTCCTGCGGGACAGCCGCCGTATTCTTCGTACATGTTGTAGGCGGCAAAAGCACCTATTTCCGTAAATTCACTTTTGGGGTCGATAAGCGCGCTTACCCTTTCACGAGCCGTCATTTTTCCTTGTTCGTGCTGTTTTTTTATGGCGCGCTCGCCTCCACCGAGAGCTACTTTTTGCCATCGGTGTTTCATATTGGCGACTAATAATTTTAAGTTATCCTCGTTTTTGTTTTGTTCTAATGATTGCATATTTATCGTTTACTATTCAGATGCAGCGCGTAAAATATTAAACAATTACTTTTAATTATTTAATATTAAAACTGTTGAGAATTTTTTCACCAACTGTTTGGTAATTGTCGAACTCACCTGTTTCACAAGTTAATGTAAGAACGAAAGCATTATCTCCAACAACCCAATAGTATTGTTCAAATGTTAGGTCAAAAATTCCTTGTTTTCCTGTATAAATAGCTTTCTGATAATCTAAATTTTCAGTAGTTATTCTTTCATTTGTTATAATTTTTCCATCAGTTAATATAGTTCTTATTTGATCTACTGAAATTTCAACATATTTGTTGAGGTCTAAATTGAGACCTGTTAAATTTTGTATTAAAAGATTTACATTTTCTCTAAATTGATCTTTTTCAGAAGATATTGGACTAAACAAAATAAAACTTGTTCCCATTATTCCAGATTGATTTAATTCCCAATCGTCTGGATAATTAATTGAATAATTTTCTTCAGTTAATGCCCCCCATCTGTCTAAGTCGTTATTTTCTATTGCTTGACCAAAAACTGTTAAGTTTATTATTACAAAAAATAGACCTATTATTAATTTTAATTCCTTCATTTTTTTGTTTTAGTTAATTGTAACGGTGAATTATGCAAGTATAAGCAATTAGCGCGAATACCGCACATAAAAAGACCTGTATGTAGGAAAATTTATTGCCTAAAAATTGGCTTTTTATTGATGGATAATTATTTTTTCCAGCAAGCTAAAACCTTCTTGGGTTTCGTATTTTATAAAATAAATACCATTGGCATAAGGCAATGTGGAAAAGGGTATGCTGAGATTATCATTGGCAAAAATACCTTCTTCGATGATACTTATTTCCCTGCCCAAAAAGTCGAGTAAACTTACTTTTCCCCATTTTTGCGGTATATTTTTTAGCGTTATAAGTGTTGCTGTACTTGCGGGATTGGGCAGAACACTAAGGCTTGTATTTGTGTGAGAAGGGTATAAGTCTTCCAATCCTACGGTGCCATCGTCTGTTACGGTAAATTTGTAAAAACCCTCAGGCGCGCTTATAGGTTTTCGCTGGCTTTTTCCCGAATTGGCAAAGGCTTCGATATAATATTCGATAGTTGTACCGCTTGGATAATAAGGAATTTGTGCCGTCCAGTTGTACCAGTTTTCCGTATCGGAAGTTTGCATACTTAAGATAGAAAATTCGCTCTCGCCTTTGACGCGATAATGTACCAATGCGCCACTAACGCCTTCTTTGTTGGCAATGTAAGCATTTACCGGATAGGTAGAAAGATTGTAACTGCTTTGTACTTTCTGGTGCGAAATCCAAAGCGGGTCATCACTCATTACCAATTTGGTAATGCAATGCAAGGCACCCAACGAAGGAATAATATCATTGCAGTTTATTCCTTTTACCTTGTAGCCGGGCAAGTTTTCTTGTAAAATGCGTAAGGCGGTAGTGTCGTAGGTTTCTTCGTAGGTAGGAACAAGCAAGGTTTTATTAATAAAAATAGCATTGGTGTAGGTGCGATAATCGCCAAAAGTGTCAGGATATAGTCCATTCTCCGGCGGCATGGGGATGCGAATAATTTTGTAAGGTTTGCCAAAAGCGTTAGGATAGTTTTGTTGTATGTAAGCTATGTTGGCTTCAATCTGCGGACCATCAGCTACGCCATTCGGATATTCGCCAACCAATAGCGTTTCCTCGTCCAAAAGTTTCATGTGCATGTCTATATGATGAATGCCATCATACGGCAATTTTTCCATAATTATTTGTCGGTCAATACCCAAATAGTCGTGCAAAATATTGTCAATATCTTCTACGGTTTTATCGGGATTTTCCTCTACAATAAGCGAAGACGAAAAACCTGTTCCCCAACCGTCCACCATAAAATTACCGCCCGTGTGTACCAAATCTTCCGGCTCTTCTACCGCTTCAAAAATAGGCAAATCGAAGGCAGTTGCTACGGCTTGAGGAATAACATCATCTTTAGGGCGCGGGCGGTTGTAAATCCAGTCGGCAATCCATAGCGAGTCCACTTCATTGGCGTACACCGACCAAGGTCCGTAATCGCGAATCCAAATGCTGTTAAAATCTTGCTCAATAAAATATACATTGTCAGTGCTAATGTCGGCGTTGGATAAAAAATTAGTTACTTGCGTGGGATTTGTAGTAACAACATATACTGGCACTTCTTCTTGGGCGTATTGAATAATTTGTGCCAAAATTTCAGGATAACTCGTCCATGCAACCAATAATGCTTGTGCCTCTTCCCACTCTGCCGGCGTGCGTACCGGAAGTGGTGGCGCATCATTGCTATTGCTGCGGTTGCTGCTGGCACGCAAATAATCAGGAATAAGATTTCGTTCTTTTTGCAGTAAGGAATGAGGCATATTCTGCTGTGCCTGCAAATTACTGCTGATGAAAATAAAGGCTATTAGGGTAAAAAATTTTTTCATTATTTCAAAAATGACTTTATAGTAAAGACAAGTTTTTGCAAAAAAGCCACAAAAACAGCAAGTTATTAGTCAAAATTTTTCATAGAATAAACTTACAAAAAAACAAAATCAGTACGCATTTTTCTTTAAAAAAGAAGCAATTTCGTTCGGAAAAGAAGCTCCATTATAGATAAATCCTGTGTAAATTTGGATAAGCGAAGCTCCGGCGCGCAATTTTTGTAAGGCATCTTCCGGCGAAAAAATGCCACCCACACCCACGAGCGGAATTTTTCCATCGCTTTGGTGGTGCAAATATTGCAAAACAGTATTCGCACTTTCCAAAAGAGGCTTTCCACTTAATCCTCCGGCACCTATTTTTTGCAAGTTTTTTGCCGAAGTAAGTAAATTTTCGCGCGAAATAGTTGTGTTGGTAGCAATAATGCCTTCTATGTTGCAAGCAAGTGCCACTTCTACAATGTCATCAAGGGCAGGAAAATCCAAATCCGGCGCAATTTTTAACAACAAAGGCTTTGTAATGCGCTGTTTGGCAATGGCATTTTTCAAACTTTCCAAGAGTTTTTGCAGCGGTTCTTTTTCTTGTAAACTGCGCAAGTCGGGCGTATTGGGCGAGCTTACATTTACTACAAAATAATCTACCAAATCGTAGAGTCCGAGCAGGCATTTTAGATAATCGCTGGTAGCGTTTTCGTTGGGAGTAGCTTTGTTTTTGCCAATATTTCCGCCAACGATGAGCTTTTCGGGACGTTTTTCCAAGCGTTTGCTCACAGCAAGCAGTCCGTCATTATTAAAACCCATTCGGTTGATAAGTGCCTTGTCGGCGGGAAGGCGAAAAAGGCGTGGCAGTGGATTTCCGGCTTGTGGCAAAGGTGTAACGGTGCCAATTTCTACAAAGCCAAAACCGAGCTGTTGTAGTGCGGAAAGATATTGGGCGTTTTTGTCGAAACCTGCCGCTAAACCTACGCGATTGGGAAAAGTAATGTCCCAAAGTTGGAACGGATTTGTCGTTTTTTTGCCTATTAATTGTTGTAAAAAAAAATTGCCGACTTGAGTATCAGTCATTTTTTGCAACAAATGCATGCTAAAATGATGCGCTTTTTCCGGCGATAAGCTAAACAGCAAAGGACGTAGTAAAGAGTAAAACATAATTTTGCTTTGCGCTAAATAAATTTACTTTTTTCTAAACTCAACCAATGCAAGGCAGAGCCGGAAAGCAGCAATTCTTTGGTGTGGTCGCTGTAAGGCATATTTTCGATGAGTTTTCCGGGTTCGTGTTCGCCCAAGGGAAAAGGATAGTCGCTGCCCAAGGCAATACGGTCTGCGCCCATCAAGTCGATGAGGTAGTCCAAAATGCGCTCGTCGTGTACCAGCGAATCGATGTAAAATTTTCCCAAATAAGATTTTGGCGGTTTTGTATTGTCGATAGCGCACAAGTCGGGGCGCACCCAAAAACCATGTTCAATACGACTCACCGTAGCCGGAAAAGAGCCGCCGCCGTGGGCAAAAGCTACTTTTAGGGCAGGAAATTGCTCAAACACGCCGCCAAAAATCATTGAGCAAATAGCGCGACTGGTTTCGGCGGGCATTCCTACCAACCAAGGCAGCCAGTATTTTTCCATTTTTTCTTTGCCCATCATATCCCAAGGGTGTACAAAAACGGCAGCACCTAAGCGTTCGGCAGCTTCGTACACGGGAAATAGCACTTTTTCGGAGAGATTCCAGTCGTTGATGTGCGAACCAATTTCTACACCTTGTAAGCCCAATTCGTTTACGCAACGTTCCAATTCGCCTACGGCTAATTGCGGGTCTTGCATCGGCAGTGTACCCAAACCAATAAAGCGCGTAGGGTGGCGGTGACAAACTTCGGCAATATGGTCGTTGAAAAAGCGGGCAGTTTGCAAAGCGTCTTCGGCTTTTGCCCAATAATGAAAAAGTACCGGAATGGTGGACAATACTTGTACGTGAACCTTGTGCATATCACATTCGTGCATGCGTACATTTTCGTCCCAGCAGTTGCTTTCTACTTCTCTAAAAAACTTATCGTCAATCATCATTTTGGCGCAGCAATTTTTGTGATGTTCCAAATGAATAAATCCGCCATAGCCAAATTTTTGCACCCAACGCGGAATTTCTTTGGGCATAATGTGGGTGTGAATATCGATTTTTAGGAAAGAAGAAGCCATTGAATAATGCGTAATTTTAGAGGATTTAGCAATTTGGTGGGTGAAAAGTAGTTGTACTTTTCCCACTCAGCTTTTGCAAATATACGCAATGGAAAAATTTTTGTAGGTGGTGTCGGAAAAGTAAGGAGAGATAGAGTATTAATTCGTGGATAAATCCTCACACCCCAACATACTCCCCATACACCTTGCGCAACACATCAGCAATTTCGCCCAAAGTTGCTTTGCTCTCTACGGCTTCGATTACCGTAGGCATAATATTTTGGTTGTTTTGCGCCACTTCTTGCAATTTTTGCAATGTCGCCGTCACTTGTTGCGCGTTGCGCGATTGTCGGACTTGTTGCAGTTTTTCCGTTTGTATTTTGCGTATCGAATCGTCAATTTTAAAAGCACTAACAGGCGTTTCTTCTTCCGAAACATATTCATTTACACCCACAATAATCTGAGAATTATCTTCTATGGATTGCTGATACTCGTAAGCCGATTTGGCAATTTCTTCTTGCATATAGCCTTGTTCTATCGCCGCTACGGAGCCGCCCAAAGCATCTATTTTATGAATATACGCCCAAGATTTTTCTTCCAAGGAATCACAAATATTTTCGATAAAATACGAACCCGCCAAAGGGTCAACGGTTTGTGTAACGCCCGACTCTTCGCCAATAATTTGCTGCGTACGCAAAGCAATGCGCGCCGCGTGTTCGGTAGGCAACGAAAGTGCTTCGTCAAAACCATTGGTGTGCAAACTCTGCGTGCCGCCCAGCACTGCCGAAAGTGCTTGCAGACTCACGCGCGCAATATTGTTTTCGGCTTGTTGGGCTGTCAAAGTAGAGCCGCCCGTTTGCGTATGAAAACGCAACATCATCGCACGCTCGTCGGTTGCGCCTAAGTTTTGCATCATTTTTGCCCACATGCGGCGCGCTACACGAAACTTGGCAATTTCTTCAAAAAAATTGTTGTGCGCATTAAAGAAAAACGACAATCTTTTGCCAAAAACATTAATATCCAAGCCCTTACTAAGTGCCGCTTCTACGTAGGCTTTGCCATTGGCTAAAGTAAATGCCAATTCTTGTGCCGCGGTAGAGCCTGCTTCGCGAATATGATAGCCCGAAATAGAAATCGTGTTCCACTTCGGTAAGTTCGCGCTGCAATATTCAAAAATATCGGTGATAATTTTCATAGAAGGGCGCGGCGGATAAATGTACGTTCCGCGTGCGGTGTATTCTTTCAGAATATCATTTTGCACCGTTCCGGTAATTTTGCGCAAATCGGCACCTTGTTGTTTCGCCAGCGCAATATAAAAAGCCAGTAAAATGTACGCTGTGGCATTAATAGTCATAGAAGTAGAAACATTTTCCAAGCGAATGCCCTTAAAAAGCGTTTGTATATCTTCGATAGAATTGATGGAAACACCTACTTTTCCTACTTCGCCTTCGGCTAAAAAATGGTCGGAGTCGTAGCCAATTTGGGTGGGCAAGTCGAAAGCAACCGACAAACCCGTAGTGCCTTGCTGCAACAGATAATGATAGCGTTCGTTGGAGGCTTCGGCGGTAGAAAATCCGGCGTATTGGCGCATTGTCCAAAGGCGTTCGCGGTACATTTGGTTGTAAATGCCGCGTGTAAAAGGAAATTCTCCTGCTCTTTGCTGCGACAAATCGCGCGAATAGGAATAATAGTCGTGAATAGGAATGTCGGAAGTGGTAGAAAATTTTTTAGCCATACAAAAAAGCTTTTTCGCAAGTAAAATTATTTCTTGGTGAAAAATACAAGCATCAATTAGAAAAACGAATTGTGCATATCAAAATGTGCGAGTTCTACAAACTGTTGGATACGCTCGTTTATTTCGGGTTCGGTGAGACTAAGCAAACGCTCCGGACCAAATTTTTCTACGCAAAACGAAGCCATCGCCGAGCCTACAACTACGGCTCTTTTGAAATTGTCGAAATGAAGGTCGCCGCTGCGAGCAATATGTCCGATAAAACCACCTGCAAAAGTATCGCCGGCACCGGTAGGGTCAAACACTTCGGGAAGCGGCAGTCCGGGCGCGTAAAACATTTGATGATTATTGTTGAACAACAAAGCACCGTGTTCTCCTTTTTTGATAATAAGCAAGCGCGGACCCATTTCGCTCACAATTTTGCGCGCCGCTTTGTACAAAGAATATTCGCCGGAAAGTTGGCGGGCTTCTTCGTCATTTATCGTTAAAATATCAATTTGGGTAAGCACTTTGCGCAAAGTTTCCATAGCAGTATTCATCCAAAAGTTCATCGTATCAATCATGATGAGTTTTGGACGTTTTTTGAGTTGGTCTAATACGCGCAGTTGAAGTACGGGGTCAATGTTTCCGAGCATAAGGTAGTCGGGTTGGTGATAAGTTTCGGGCAATACCGGATTGAAATTCGCCAGTACGTTGAGGTCTGTTATCAGTGTATCGCGCGAGTTCATGTCGGTGTGGTATTTTCCCGACCAGAAGAAAGATTTTTCTCCTTTTATTATTTGAAGCCCGTCCGTATTAATTCCTTTTTGGTGAAATTGTTGGATAGTTTCTTGCGGAAAATCATCGCCTACTACAGAGACAATTTGTAGTTTTTTGTAAAAAAAAGAAGCCGACAAGCTAATGTAAGTGGCACTTCCGCCAATAATTTTATCGGTTTTGCCGAAAGGTGTTTCAATAGCATCGAAAGCTACGGTACCCACAGTTAATAAACTCATAAAAATTTTTTTGTACAAATATTGCACAATTAAATTGAATGTCATAACTTTGTCCCCGCAATTAAAGCAGTTATTGCTTAAAATTGTTTTTTTCCTCCTTAGCTCAGTTGGTTAGAGCATCTGACTGTTAATCAGAGGGTCGTTGGTTCAAGTCCAACAGGGGGAGCATTCATAATGAAAAGGGTTACGTAATTGTGACCCTTTTTTGTTTTTTAGCCCGGCTACACATTTGTAACACAAATTTCCAATAACTTTTAGGATATTTTAATGGAGTAGTATCAATATTTGAGACACAAGGGAGTTGTAAAAATATTTTAAACAAAAATCATTGATTATCAAGTAATTGTGTTTTTTATTTAGCTGCTATAAAAATTAAAATCACAAAAATATACCTACAAATTAGTTGTAAGTTATATATTTGAAAATTTATTGGAAAACAGTTAATGAATTCGGTTATAAATTTTCAATTTTGAAATTTACGGAACAACAGATAGAAAGTATTGCTCCTAATCCGGCTGCTTTTAAATCGGGTAAATCATTATCCAAAAAACAAAATTGGTCAAGTTTTGCGCAAAGTGAACGCAGTATTTGGGGCGAAATTAAAGGGAGTGGCAGTAAGCCATACCAAACGCAAATAGATATTACAAATTTTTCGTACAAATGTAGTTGCCCGTCTCGGCAGTTTCCTTGTAAACACGGCTTAGGCTTAATGCTCCTTCACGCAAATTTGCCTTCTGAGTTCAAGTCATCGGAAGAGCCGGAATGGGTAAAAAATTGGATGGATAAAAGAGATGCTAAAGCAAATAAGCCAACAAAAGAGGAAGAACTGAGCCCTGAGCAACTCGAAAAGCGAGAAAAAGCAAAAATAAAAACACAAGAAAACAGATTTGAGGAGGTAAAGGCGGGCGTAGATGAGTTAGAGCTATGGCTAAAAGATTTGGTAAGAATAGGTTTGTTGGAATTGCCCCAAAAACCGACAAACGAATTTGCTAAACTCGCCACGCGTATGGTTGATGCCAAAGCTCCCGGATTGGCTTATTGGGTTGGCTTGTTTGGCAAGATAAATTATAGCAACGAAGGCGTTTGGCAAGAAGAAGCATTGGCTTTGGTGGCTAAAATATTTTTAATGCTAAAAACCTTTAACAACTATGAGCAACTTTCGCCTATTTGGCAAATTACCATAAAAAATTTGGTGGGCTGGAGTCAGTCGGCTAAAGAACTCTTGGCTTCATCGGATGCAGAAGTTATAAATGATCAATGGCTTGTGGCAGGGCAAGAAACAAGCATAGATGGAGACATAAGCACACATAAAAATTGGCTGATTGGTATTTTGACAAACAAAAAAGCAATTGTGGTGAACCATACCACGTATTACACCAATATAGAAAACCCGTTAATTCCGGGCAGCATAATACAAGGAGATTTTATCTATTTCCCTGCGAGTTTGCCTTATCGGGGAGTATTTAAAACTCAACAAAACTTATTAGATACGCTGTCGCAACTTCCGGCGCAACTGCAAAATTGGGCGGAGGCTTATGCTTTGTACGGCGAAATGCGAAAACAAAACCCTTGGCATGCGGATTTGCTTTGTTGTATCAAAAATGTTGCTTTAATAAAACAAAAAAATCAATGGTTGGTGTACGACCAAAACCTAAATTATTGCCTTGTAGAACAAGACTTTGAAATACTAAAACTATTGAAATGGCTTGCTATTACCAAAAACAAAAAAACAAATGCCGTTTTGGTACTAAGAAATGAAAAATTATATCCTTTGGGCGTGTTTCAAAATAATAAATACTTGCTGCTATGAGTATAAAAAATGTAATGGACACCGCTTTGTTGGGCGTAAGCAAGAAAAACCTCCAAAAACAAGATTTGCCCACTGATATTGCCAATATGCTCAACGTACAAGCAGACGAGCCGGAACTTTCGTTTTTACAAGCTGCTTGTATGAGTTATTATTACTATGAAGCTGCCAAAATACCTTCAAAATTAGAATTTACGCCCCAAGATTTTATCATAGAAGAAGAAAAAGAAGCAATATCCGACCAACTGTTGCAAGCGTTCATTTTGATAGACAAAAGTGATACAAAACTTAAAGAAGCGTTTTTGGACTTGTGGCTGGATAAGGTGATAGCAAACAATCAAATTGCCGATGCGGATATTTTGCTTAAGTTATTGGCAGTAGGCAATACTTTTTCGGTAAATACAAAAAGTAAAATCTTACAGGTAATTGGCAATACCGGAAAATGGATTTTGACCTTAGACAATTATTTCAACTACAACATCAAGCATCAGAATCTCCAACAATTATGGGAAGAAGGCAGTACCGAAGAAAGAATACAAGTTTTGAAAAAAACTCTCGCTGCCGATGTCGCTCAAGCCGTTGCTATGCTGCAAGCTACTTGGGCGCAAGCATCTATTCACGAAAAATACAATTTTATCAATGCCTTAAAAGGAAAATATACGGCGGAGGTTTTCTCTTTTGTAAAAGATAAATACGAAAACGAATTTTGCTATAAACCCAAAGAAAAACAAAAAGAAAAGCAATGTCGCAAAGCACTGGCAATGTACTTGTTGGCATTTCCTCAGTCGGATTTGCAGCAAAAAACGTGTAGCACTTTACAACAATATTTTAAGCAACAGTCCTCTACAAAACTATTGGGCTTGCTCAAGTCGAAAGCTAAAATTTCGTACGCGCTGCCACAAAACGAAAACGCTCAGTTTTGGAACACAGTGCTTATGGAGCAAATGTTTGGCTTTGAAACCACCAAGTACGATGCGGCTTATTTCAACGATATTTTTCAATATTGGTTATCCGAATTTCTCGCCAATATTCCGGCGCAAACTTGGATTAACGGAACTGAAATAAGTACAGAAAACTTTGTCACTTGCCTTGTAGATGCACCTGCTTTCAACATGAAAATTCAGGGAAAGGATTATCCCGTTTTCTTATCGGCAATCGTGCAAAATGTACAGCAATTTCCCAATGAAGGTCTAAACCTTTTATTGTTGGATAAATTTGAGATAAGAGAGCATCCGGAATTGCTCAAATCTTTATCTAAGGAAAATTTTGAAAAATTTGTTTCAAAACATGACTACTTTACCGATGGCTACCTTTTACCACATAGAACCAAAGAAATAAACGAAACTTGGTCGCTGGCTTTTTCGGAGCAACTTATCCAAAAAAACTATGAACAATACCTTGCAATACGGCACTACGCATGGCAGTTGGGAGCAGAAGTAGCCATGCACATTCATCCATCAGCCGATGCTCATTTGCAACGCTTGCACGCGAAAGCACAGCATACAGATTTTTTTACCCAATGGAATAATCATTTTTATTCTCCTATAAATGAAGCGATTCAACTAAAAAAATTACTCAATATCAAAAACTAAGCTATGAATACGTTAAGAGCACATGCAGAACAACAGTTCCAACATGAATTGGAAGAACTAAAAAAGCAAGATACAGGCACAAAACCCAGCAACTGGCAACTTTCTCCACAAATGGTTGTAAAATACTTGATGGGCGGAAAACTGCGCAACGGTTTTGAAGTTTTGCCCAAGTACATAGGCAATCAGCGTTTAATGGAAATAGCCGTAGCAACGCTTACTACAGACCGAGCATTGCTTTTGTATGGTATTCCCGGAACAGCAAAATCGTGGGTATCGGAGCATTTGGCGGCAGCTATTACCGGCGACTCAACCATGCTCGTGCAAGGCACAGCCGGAACAGGCGAAGAAGCCATACGCTATGGGTGGAACTATGCACGCTTGCTGACAGAAGGACCTACGGAAGCAGCTATTGTAGAAACACCTGTAATGAAAGCGATGAAGGAAGGTAAAATTGTTCGCATTGAAGAACTTACCCGTATTGCCGCCGATGTACAAGACACGCTGATTACTATTTTGTCGGAAAAAACATTGCCCATTCCGGAATTAAATACAGAAGTACAGGCAATAAAAGGATTTAATGTAATAGCTACTGCCAACAATAGAGACAAGGGTGTAAACGAATTGTCGTCGGCTTTGAAAAGAAGATTTAATACCGTTATTCTGCCAGTACCGGCTACTGCCGAAGAAGAAGTAAAAATTGTACAAACGCGTGTAGAAAGCAGTATCAAAAGCCTTGATTTGCCGACAAATTTGCCTACCTTGAAAGATATTCAGCGCATCGTTACCATTTTTAGAGAGTTGAGGAGTGGCGTTACCGAAGACGGACGTACTAAATTGAAATCACCTTCGGGAACGGTAAGTACCGCCGAAGCTATATCTGTTGTAAACAGTGGTTTAGCCTTGTCCGCACATTTCGGCGATGGAAAATTAAGTGCCCAAGACTTGGCTTCTGGGCTAATTGGTGCTATTGTGAAGGATCCGGTACAAGATGCTGTAGTGTGGAAAGAGTATATGGAAAATATTATTAAAACAAGAGAAGATTGGAAAGATATTTACAGAGCATGCAGAGAACTCGCATAATGCCAAGCCGTAAAAACGCACTTAAAAAGCAATATTTACCATGTCCATTCATATTTTAGGCATACGACATCACGGCGTGGGTTCGGCAAAAAATTTGCTGGAAGAGTTAAAAAGGATAAAGCCGGATATTGTGCTGATAGAAGCTCCCGAAGAAATAACTGAAGCCTTTCGCTACATCGGTCATAAAGAATTGGTGCCGCCGGTTGCTGTAATGGCTTACGATGCCAATAATCTTAATAATTGTGTGTTTTATCCTTTTGCTGCATATTCGCCGGAATGGGTTGCTATGAACTACGCCCACGAAAAAAATATACCTTTTCGGGCAATGGATTTGCCCGCCGCCGTAAGTTTTGCCAATAAGGAAAAAGAAGATAACGAAAGCAACGAACCAAAAGTTGAGTCTATCGAAACTGTACAGCATTGGCGCGACCCAATGGATTATATTGCCGAAGTGGCAGGGTTTCCTTCCGGCGAAGCTTGGTGGGAATTTCATTTTGAACAAAAAAAAGATAATGCCCAAGAACATTTCGAAGCGGTAATACATGTAATGCAAGCACTGCGAATGGAAGGAATAAAATCTTCTTTGGAAGAGGAAAACATTGCCCGCGAAGCGTATATGCGCCAGCTAATTCGCAAAACCCAAAACGAAATGTACAACAATATTGCCGTAATTTGCGGTGCGTGGCACGCGCCAGCATTACAGAACTTAGACGGTACGGCAAAAAATGATGCCAAAATTTTAAAAGCGGTAAAAGCTAAAACAAAGATTACCGTAAGTTGGATTCCTTGGACAAACGCACGCTTATCTACATTTACAGGCTACGGTGCCGGAATTTATTCGCCCGGCTGGTACGAACATCTCTGGAACTCCGAAACGAATACAGAAATAGCATGGCTCACCCGCGTTGCCAAACTTTTACGAAAAAAAGGCATGGACATTTCTACGGCGCATATTATAGAAGCCTACACCCTTAGCCGAAGCCTGTCTTCTTTGCGCAACAAATATTATATATCGCTGCAAGAACTCAATGAAGCTGCCCTTTCGGTAATGTGTATGGGCGACAGCATATTGTTAGAACTAATAAAAAACGAACTAATCATTGGGCATTCTATAGGAACAACGCCGCCCGATATTCCTAAAGTACCTTTACAAAGCGATTTTGAAGAAAATTTAAAAAAACTGCGACTTGTACTTTCGGGTACGCAAAAAGAACAAGTGTTGGACTTGCGGAAGGATCTTGATTTGCAGCGCAGTATTTTTTTCAATCGCTTACGGCTTCTCTCTATTTCTTGGGCAACGCAGATAGGTGTCAGGTCAAAAGGGACTTTTAAAGAATCGTGGCTGTTGGAATGGCAACCCGAAATGATGATAAAACTGATAGACATTGCCTATTTGGGAAATACCGTCACCTCTGCGGCGCATGCGCTTATTGTTCACAAATGTACCGAACTAAACAGTATTGCCGAAGCCACTTCGCTTATTCATATTTGTATCGCTGCGGAATTATTTGAAGGTGTAGAAATTTTATTAAACAAAATCTTAGACCTTTCGGTAGTCTCCACCGATATTTTAGATTTAATGCAAGCACTCCCCAATCTAATCGAAGTGAGCCGCTATGGAAATGTTCGAAAATCGGATTGGGAAATGCTGAAAACTATTGTAGAACAACTGCTAACAAAGGTTTTTATTGGTTTGTCAAACGCTTGTTATGGCTTAGATGAGGCAAATTCCATCGCAATGTTCGAACTAATTGCACAGCTTAATGTATCTATTGCCGTTTTCAACGAAACGTCCTTTAGTGAGCAATGGTATCAAACCTTACATTTGTTGTTGGACAAAGACAATATTCATCCCATAATTTTGGGTTGTACCTGCCGACTACTTTTGGACGGACAGCAACTTTCTGCGGAAGAAACAAATGTGCGTATTTCTTTCGCTTTGTCTATTGCCGGCGACCCGCACATAGTCGCTTTTTGGTTGGAAGGTTTTTTGAAAGGAAGCGGCATTATTCTTTTGTATGACAATAAACTTTGGAATTTGCTATACCAATGGGTTGAAGCTATTCCGGCTAAAACTTTTATAGAATTATTGCCTTTGCTGCGAAGAACCTTTTCTAAATTTGAATTTGGTGAAAGAAGAAAAATAGGCGAAAAAGCCAAAGAGGGCTTGGTTACAAATGAACAAAACAACTATGGACATGGCACTTCGGACTATGATTTTGAAAGGGCAAAAGAAATATTACCCATCATCAAATCATTAGCAGGATTTTAGTGAATTTTTTAAAAACTATCAATGGAAAATACAGAACCCATATACACCGAACCCCAAAATACGCTTGAAAAATGGCGACTTATGCTGGGCGGTGGTGCAGCAGACGGAACAGATTGCCAATTACCTGCATATTTAACGCAAATAGACGAATCCTTAACCGTTCTCTACGAATTTGATAAAACGGGTAAATTTGAATACGGAGAAACAAAAGGAAAAGGTGGGCAAGGAGGCTCTAATCCGGGCATTGCACGTTGGCTGGGAGATATCCGAAAATATTTTCCGCAATCGGTGGTAAATGTGATACAAAATGATGCCCTGAAATTTCCTGAACTACAAAGAAAAATGATTTTTGAACCCGAAATTCTGGAAAGCACACAAGCCGATATACATTTGGTAGTTAATTTGATGGAATTAGGAAAACTTATTCCTTCCAAAACCAAAGAAACCGCACGCAAAGTGGTGCAAAAAGTAGTGGACGAGCTAATCTTGAAATTGGAACAAAAAACCATCTCTGCCATAAGTGGCGCAATAGATAAGTCGGCACGAAACAGAAGACTCCGCTACAATGAAATTAACTGGAGTGCCACCATTCGCAAAAACCTAAGGCATTACATTCCCGAATACAAAACCATTATTCCCGAAAATAAAATAGGCTACGGAAGAAAAGCCAAGCATCTGCTGAAAGATGTTATTTTGTGCATAGACCAAAGTGGCTCTATGGGAACTTCGGTAGTTTATTCCGGTATTTTTGGTGCGGTAATGGCTTCTATTCCCAATGTAAAAACAAAAATGGTTGTTTTTGATACGCAAGTAGCGGACTTAACGGAAGATTTGAAAGACCCTGTGGATTTGTTGTTTGGTGTACAACTTGGCGGCGGCACGGATATTAACAGAGCTTTGGCGTATTGTCAGGAGCTAATAATCAAACCCGATGACACTATTTTGTTGTTGATAACCGATTTATATGAAGGAGGCAACGAAAAAGAAATGCTGCAAAGAGTCAAAGATATTGCACATTCGGGCGTACAAATGATTTGCCTTCTTGCCCTAAACGACGACGGTTGTCCTTCCTACGACCACTCCAACGCCAAAGAACTGGCTAATTTAAATGTTCCGGTTTTTGCCTGTACACCCGACTTGTTTCCCGAACTGATGGCAGCAGCTATCAAAAAATTAGACATAAAAGAATGGGCAGGAAACCATGATATGGTCATGAAATAATACTGCTTTTTTGGGTATTTCTTTAGGCATGTAATGAAAAAGTTGATAGTTTTTTACTGGCAATTTCTTGTTTTTTGTAAAATGCTATAGCATTATCGTTATAAAATAGTCTGTCTGTAATACAACCAACCACTCCCACCTTTCGTCATTGGTATAAATGCAAAAATTGCATAAAATTTTTGAAAGAAGGACAAAAAAGCAAACTAAAACTTTAGGAGAAAACTGAATAAACACAGGTACAGAATCTTTGTTTATGTTGCCCAATTTTGTTTGTAAATCCCAAATTCTTCGTTCATATTTTATCCTAATACCATGAAAGTAAAAATGATTTTGCCTGCACTCGCCGAAGCCGAAAGCCCTTTTTGGCGACCCATTAAATATTCGCTATTTCCACCTTTGGGGCTTGCAACTTTGGCAGCTTATTTATCGCCCGATGATGAAATAGATTTACAAGACCAACACGTTGAAAAACTGAACTTAGGGGATAATCCTGATTTGGTAATAATTCAGGTTTATATTACCAATGCTTACCGAGCCTACAAAATTGCCGACCACTATCGCAAACAAGGTGCTTATGTTATTTTGGGCGGATTGCACGTAACTTCACTTCCCGAAGAAGCTGCAAAACACGCAGATACCATTTTTCTCGGACCGGGAGAAGAAACATTTTCGCAGTTTTTGCAAGATTTCAAAGACAAATCACCCAAAAAAGTTTACAGCTCAAGCATCCGAACTTTAGAAAAAATTCCGCCAATCCGAAGGGATTTAATTAAAAGAAACAGGTATTTAGTGCCAAATTCAATCGTTGTGACAAGGGGTTGCCCGCATCATTGCGACTTTTGCTACAAAGATGCATTTTTTGAAGGGGGTAAATCTTTTTACACACAAATGGTTGATGATGCTTTGGCTGAAATTGACAGGCTTCCGGGCAGACATTTGTATTTTTTGGACGACCACTTATTGGGCAATGCAAAATTTGCCGGCGAACTTTTTGAAGGAATGAAAGGAATGAACCGAGTTTTTCAAGGAGCAGCAACAGTAGATTCTATTTTGCGTGGCAACTTAATCGAAAAAGCAGCGGAGGCAGGGCTTAGAAGTTTGTTCGTAGGGTTTGAAACATTTTCACCGGAAAATCTCAAACAAAGCAATAAAAAACAGAACTTGGAAAAAGATTACGTTAAAGCCGTAAATCGCCTTCACTCCTTAGGTATAATGATAAACGGTAGCTTTGTTTTCGGCTTGGACCAGGACGATAAAGACGTGTTTAAACGAACCGTTGATTGGGGCATAAAAAATGCGATAACCACTTCCACCTACCATATTCTTACACCTTATCCCGGAACAAAACTCTTTAAGGATATGGAACAACAAGGGTGTATTCTCACAAAAAATTGGAATTTGTACGATACCAGAAATGTAGTATATCAAACCACGAACCTGACAGCCGAAGAATTGAAAAATGGCTACGATTGGGCGTATAAAGAATTTTATAGTTGGTCGAATATTTTTAGGGCGAGTTGCAATCACACATCACACAAACACAAGCTCAAACATTTCTTTTATACAGGCGGTTGGAAAAAATTTGAACCGGTTTGGAACTTCCTTATCAAAACAAGGAGTTTGAATAATATGCTTCCCGTTTTGGAATCCATACTATCGAAAGTGAAAAAAAGCCATGAGCAAGCACCAATCGAAAGCAAAGAAAAATCGCTGACATTGAATTAAGTATAATCTCGGGCAGCAATAATTTTTATTTTTTAAAGCCTAATTTCCAACTAAAATGTACTTAGGCTATTTTTGCAACCGAAACATAAGTCCCCAAGTGCTATTGTAGAATATTCGCGTTTATTTTTGGGGCTGTATTGTCTTTTTTCATATATTTGAAAATTATTACGCCCAATATAAAGAATAGTATGTGTACGCCAAAATATTTACAAACAATAGTTGTTAGTGTATCAGTTTTGTTTTTTTTGCTACAAAATACAATTACTGCCCAAAATTTAGTCTCAAACTCTTCTTTTGAAACCTACAGCCAGTGTCCCAATAATCAAGGGCAAATTAGCTATGCTACGGGCTGGGGAAGTGCCAATGCCAAAGCTGCCGACTATTTCAATGGTTGCAATACGGCAGCAAATTATGGTGTACCGCAAAATGTGTACGGCACTGCGCCAGCGAGCAATGGAAGTGCTTATGCTGGTGTTTTTGCCTTTGGCGAAGATGATTTACGTAGCTACATTACTGCCCAATTGCAGTTGCCGCTTACGACCGGAGAGTTGTATTGTGTGAGTTTCGATGCACATATTGCCAATCTTATTTCCTACAAACCCATTCAGGAATTAGGCGCGTATTTTTCGCTGAATGCTTTTCCCAATACTACCAGCACGGCATACTTAAACGTCACACCGCAAATTTATAATATAAGTGGCTTAATTGACGAAGACGCGGGCTGGTACAATATTACAGGTACTTTTGTAGCCGATTTCCCTTATCAGTACATTACTATCGGCAATTTTTTTAATAATGCCAACACAACTGGCGGCGCAACTATTCCGGGAACACCTTTTGCTTCGCAAGTGTATTACTACATAGACAATGTACATGTAGAAAATGTACCCCAAACCTTTGAGTTGCAACTCAGCCAAGCCGATTTTTGCGAAAACGAAACCATTACCGTTTATGTAAGTGGCGCAGGGGCTAATGAATACAACTGGTATTTGGCAAATAATCCCGACTCGCTTATTTATACCGGAAGTTCACTTACGCTTACGCCTTCCGAATCAATGGAGTTGTTGGTACGCAGTGCTTTTGGTGCTTGCGAGGTAGAAAAATCCATAACTCTCAATCCTGCGCCAATTCCTATTGCGGGATTTACTTTTGATACGCCTTGTGTGGGTGGTAATACACTTTTTTACGATGTATCGGAGCAAGTGTTGTCCGATGCTGTTTATGAATGGGATTTTTTAAACGATGGTACTGTTGATGCAACTACGCAAGGTGGTGCGAATTATGTATTTGAAGGTAGTGGCACTTTCCCTGTAAAACTTACCGTATCCAACAATTCCGCTTGCTTCGATGAAGTAGTGCTGAACATTACAGTAAATCAGAACTGTAACCCTTGTTCCGTGGCAAGTAACTTTGTTCCCAATCCTTATGCCGAATTTTACGAACAATGTCCCGATGATTTAGGACAAATAGCGTATTTATCGTATTGGTATAATCCTACACAAGGCTCGCCCGATTATTTCAATGCTTGTTTTAATACCATTACAAATCCGCCGGGCGATGAGGTGGGTGTACCACAAAATGTATTTGGCAACCAAGAAGCACTAAGTGGAAATGGGTATATGGGTTGTTTTATGGGCAGTACCGATGGTACAAATTTTCGGGAATATGTGGGCACACCTTTGCAAAAAGCACTTTTACCCGGAAAAAGTTATTGTGTAAAATTTAAGCTTGCTTTAGCCGATTTTTCAGATATAGCTATTAAAGATATTGGCGCATTTTTTAGCAAAGATTCGCTCTATTACAGCAGTCCGGGTCCTGTACCATTTTACAGCAATATTCCCCAAACACCGCAAGTTGCCTATAATGGCGAAGATTTTTTAACCCAAAACGATTGGGTGAGTATTGAAGGAAACTTTGTTGCGCAAGATACGCTTCACTGGCTTATAATTGGCAATTTTAAATCGGAAAACGAAAGTGATTATATTCAGGTGAAGCCGGAAACTTTCGGTTTGGCGTATTATTATATCGAAGATGTGCAAGTAGTACCTTCTGATGTGGTAATTATTGGCGATACACTTATTTGTCAAGGAGAAACTGCCGTTTTGCAAGCCAATGGTTTGTGTAATTATAGCTGGACACTGGGCGAAACAGAACTTTCCAATACGGCGGTGCTTAGTGCCAAGCCTTCGGAAACTACTACTTACCTGCTCACAGGAGATAATGGCGTTTGCAGCATTACTACACCAATAACCATAAACGTAGTGCCACAGCCGCAAACCATTGCCGATGCGACTATTTGTCCCGGCGACTCTATTCAGTTGTATGTACAAAATGCAGGTGTTGGCGTAAATTGGTCGCCAACCGAGAGCTTGAGCGACAGTGCTATCGTAAATCCTTGGGCAATGCCTTCTCAAACTACCACTTATACTGCACATGTAACGTACAGCGAAGAAAATGCTTGTAGCAATACCGACCAAGTAACTATTACCGTAACCAGCGACTATGCCGAAGCTGGCGAAGGCGGATATGTTTGTAGTAATAGTACCAGCGATAGCTTGCAGCTAAATGCTTCCGGCGGAAATGTATTTGCATGGACTCCCGCCAATGGGCTTAGCAATACTTCTGTTGCCAATCCTTTGGCTTTTCCCGACAGTAGCACTTGGTATTTTGTGGAAGTTATTAACAGCGAAACAACTTGTAGTTTTATAGACTCTGTTTTGGTGGAAGTATTCAACTGCGACCTTGGCGGACCAAGTTGGGTGGACACAACAGATACAGACCCGCCAACTATTGTGGAGGTGGAAACCGTTTTTGACACCTTATTTATCAATACTATAGACACCGTATATTTACCTTCTATACAAGACCCTGACGGGGAAAATGACGGCATTATCATCAGTATTCTTACACCGCCCGAGCATGGCACAGCCTTTATTGCCAATAATGATAGCTTGGTCTATACGCCCGACAACAATTTTATAGGCATAGATTTTATACAATTACTAAGCTGCGATACTTTGCCGCCTATACAGTGCGATACCTTAAATGTGGTAATTGTTGTGCAGCCCGTTGAGGATTCGGCACCAATAATAAGTTTGCCCAATACCAACAACATGGCAATAGATACTTTGTATTATACGCTTTATCCTAATGATGTACTGGAGCAATGTTTTGATGTAATAGACTTGCAAGGTGATGATTTTAACATTGTTATCAGCCAGCAGCCAACAGAGGGAGAACTGAGTATTTTTAATGCGGCGTGTATAGAATACACAGCTCCTTCGCAAGCAGTAGGCGTAGTGGAGTCGAGCATTACAGCTTGTGACGAAAACGATAATTGTCAGAGTGTTTGGTTGTTTTTTGATATTGTTACCCAACCAATGCCGCCGTATTTTGTGCATACCACCGACTCTGTTTTTCAAGGAACGCCTTTAGTTTTTTGTCCTGAAATTATTGACCCAAATGGTGATGCTTATACCATTGATATTCTCGAATATCCGGCAAACGGCACAGCTGAGTTGCTGGGCGATTCTTGTTTTCAATATATTTCCACGCCCAACTTTAATGGTATTGATACGCTGCAAATTATAGCTTGCGATGTGAATTTATATTGCGATACCAGCGAAGTGTACATTTATGTTTTGGACCACATAGTAGCCATTGATGACTATGCTTTGATAGAAGTAAACGAAACCGTAACCATTCCTATCATCGAGAATGATATTTATCCGGTAATATCCTTGTTGGAAATAACCAGCAATCCGCAAAACGGCACATTCGTATTGGATAATAACTACAACCTTACCTACCAACCTTTTAGCAATTTTTCGGGAAATGATACCTTGCAATATCAACTGTGTAGCTTGGGCTTAGGCTGCGACACTGCTACGGTTTTTATTACCATTGCAGCACCCGGAAATCCACCCACTGCCATAGACGATGCCTATACTACAGAAGTGAACACACCGCTAAGTATGGACGTATTGTCGAACGACATTGTTCCAGGAGGGGCTACGGTAAGCATTTTTGAAGTAGTTGGTCCTTACAATGGTAGTGCCGAAATTATTGGCGAACAGTTGTATTATTTTCCCGACCTTGATTTTGTTGGCACCGATAGCCTTACATACATGATATGTATAGACGGAACTGCACTGTGCAGTACGGCTACGGTTGTAATAACGGTAGGTGTGGCTGTAGATTGTGTTGATTTGTTTATTCCAGATGCTTTTTCACCCAATAACGATGGCTGGAACGAGCGATTTGAAATCCCTGCGCTGGAAAATTGTGCTAATTATGCTAAAAACAAAATAAAAATATTCAATCGTTGGGGAAATGTAGTATTTGAAAAAAACAATTACGGAACTGACGGCATTTGGTGGGACGGCACCTGGCAAGAAAACAACGAAAATTTGCCGGAAGGCACTTATTTCTACCTATTAGAAATTGACGGATGGAATCAAAAAGATTTTCCTCGAGGTGCATTAGAATTATTCCGCTAATTTTTTGTTAAAATATTCGCAGCCTTTGTAAATGCTTAGGTTTCTTAATATCTTTGCAAGCCAAAAATTTTAATTTATGAAAAAAATATTTTTTTTAGTTGCCATATCTTTTGCCATAATGTCGTGTAAAAGCGAAGGCAAATGGGTAAAGTTAGAAAATGGATTAGAGTATAAAATCGTAAATCCACACAATGGTGTTAAAGCCAAAGACGGAGATTTTGTAGAAATGCAAATGCGCTACTCCAATCCGCGCGATTCGGTTATTTTCGATTCTTTTACGCGCAACAAACCACTTAGTTTTAAACTTACGCCGACCCTTTTTCGCGGAGCATTGAATCCGGGCATTATGGAAATGTCGGCGGGCGATAGTGCCGTTTTTCACGTACCGGCAGAGTTAATTTACGATAAAAAATTGCCCAAATTCATTAAAGAAGGCGAAAAAATTACTTACAACATAAAATTGATTAGCGTACAGTCGGAAGATGAATATCGCAAAAAACAAGAAGCCGAACTAATGGCAAGTGCAGACCCGCGCCAAAAGGAAATAGATGCGGAAGCGATAAAAAAATTCATTGCCGATAATAATCTCAAAGCGGAAATTTTGCCTTCTGGCTTGGCGGTAGTAGTAGAGCAAGCAGGTACGAGCAAACCGGAAGAAGGTAGCAATGTAACAGTACACTATCGCGGAAAATTGCTTGACGGAAATCAGTTCGATGCCTCATACGACCGCGGCGAGCCTTTCACTTTTCCGTTGGGTAAAAGACGTGTTATAAGAGGCTGGGACGAAGGAATTCCGGTATTGGGCGTAGGCGGAAAAGGAAAACTTATTATTCCTTCGGACATGGCGTATGGTCCTCGTGGCGTACCCGGCATTCCGGCAAACTCTATTTTAGTGTTTGATGTAGAAGTGTTGGACGCGAAGTAAGTATTTTACCTTTCGTAATACTAAAAAAGCATTTGTCCGTAGAGGCAAATGCTTTTTTTATGTGCGTATTTTCTACCATTCACGAGTCATACCGCTTCACATTTTGCACACCTTCTACTTCGTACAGGCGTTTGATGAGTTTTTTAAGTTGGGTATTGTTTTCTACATATACCGTAATATTTCCTTCAAAAACACCGCTGTCTGTATCAAAAGAAATAGAACGCATGTTTATTTTCATTTCGTCCGAAATAATCTTGGTGAGACGATTTATCAAGCCAACATTGTCCATACCAATTACCCGCAAGCCTGTTAAAAAAGCAACGTTATTGTTTTGTTTGTTCCATTTGGTGGTAACAATTCGATAAGAATAATTTTTGCGCAAATCGGCGGCATTGGGACAGTTTTGGTGGTGAATTTTTATCCCTTGATTAATGGTAATAAAACCAAAAACAGGGTCGCCGGATTGTGGATTGCAGCAACGGGCAATGGAATAATCAATATTGTCCATTCCGCCAAAAATAAGGATATCGGCTTCGCGGTTGAGGGCAGCATCGTTGGCTACTTCTTCATTTACTACACTGGCTTTTTTGGCAGTAAGGTTTTTGAGCCGCCCACCAACGAAAGTCAGTTTTTTAAGTTCGTCCAAATTAAATCCGCCCGTAGCAATTTGGTAAAAAAAATTAAGACTATCGCCGGTTTTAAAATAATTTACCAAATCGTCCACCAAAGCAATAGAGTAGGGGAGTTTCAAGGCACGCAATTTCCGTTCAAAAATTTCTTTACCGTTTTGCCCTTCTTTGCGAATTTCTTCTTTAAGAATCGCCTTAATTTTGGAACGCGCGCGCGAGGTTACGGTATAGTTGAGCCAATCTTCATTGGGTTTTTGTTTAGAAGAAGTAAGAATTTCTACTTGGTCGCCGCTTTTTAGTTTATAACTTATAGGGCAGAGTTTGCCGTTTACTTTGGCACTCAGGCAATGCGAGCCTACTTCGGTGTGTATTTCAAATGCAAAATCTAAAACCGAAGAGCCGGAGGGCATCATTTTCAAATCGCCTTTGGGTGTAAATACAAAAATATCGGCATCATACAAGTTGTGCTTAAAATCGTTCATAAAATCTACGGCATTGGTAGAAGTAGGATTTTTTACAAACTCGCGCACACGCACCAACCAACTTTCTAAGGCAACATCCGATTTTCCGCCCTTGTATTTCCAGTGTGCAGCTACGCCTTTTTCGGCAATTTCGTCCATGCGTTTGGTGCGTATTTGCACTTCTACCCATTTTCCCGAAGGTCCTAAAACGGTAAGATGCAAGGATTCGTAACCATTCGATTTTGGAAACGAAATCCAGTCGCGGGTGCGGTCAGGATTGTAGCGATACACATCGGTTATAATAGAAAAAATACGCCAACAGGCAGCTTTTTCTTCGTGAAGCGGCACATCTACAATGATGCGAATAGCAAAAAGGTCATAAATTTCTTCAAACTCTACTCCTTTGCTACGAATTTTGTTCCAAATAGAGTGAATGGATTTTGGTCTGCCAAAAATTCTGGCATTTTCAATATGATTTTCCTCTAAAAGTTTGTTAATTGGGGTTATAAATTCATTGATATAAAGTTCGCGGTCGCGTTTGGTTTGCTCCAAGCGTTTGGCAATGTCTTTATATATTTGCGGCCGCGTATGTTTGAGCGATAAGTCTTCGAGTTCGGTTTTGATGGCATACAAACCCAAACGGTGCGCCAAAGGTGCGTAAATATAGAGTGTTTCGGAAGAAATACGCACTTGTTTTATCTCTGCCAGCGAGTTGAGGGTGCGCATGTTGTGCAATCGGTCGGCTATTTTTATCAAAATAGTACGAATATCTTCGCTGAGAGTAAGCAAAATTTTCCGTAAATTTTCAGCTTGTTTTGCCACTTCGCTCGATTGGTGCGTTAAGCCTTTTATTTTGGTAAGTCCATCTACCAAGCGGCTGATAACAGTACCAAAAAGTTTTTCGATATATTCCAAGGTAACATCCGTATCTTCCACCACATCGTGTAGCAGTGCAGCAATAACGCTGTCTTTGCCTAAGCCCACTTCGTCCACTACAATTTGTGCCACCGCAATAGGATGAAAAATATACGCTTCCCCACTTTTGCGGCGTTGGTTGCTGTGTGCTTCTATGGCTAAGTTTACGGCTTTTTGAATATCAGGTACAGCATCTTCGCCCAATTTGGCGCGACTCGTTGCTATAAGGTGGTTTGCAGCGGTTTGAATGCGACTCTGTTCGTCAATATTTACAGGCTTGTCTATCATCATTTATAAATAAAAAACTTTACGATAAAATAGTTCCAGCTTAGGGTAGTTATCATAACAAAGTTAGCACTAAATTAAATTCCTTTGCTATTGAAGCAGCGCGATTTTTATAAAAAATAAAATAATTTTTTGAATTATTATAAATTTTGTATTAACTTTGGGAGTTAAAAATAACAGTTGAAAGAAAAGGAAATTGTAATAATAGTGTAAAATTCTTTCCGAACTATTCTTAAAACATAGTAATTTTAAATATAAAGTATAATTTTATGTTTTAAAAATTTATAACAATAATAAAAATATAGCCGATATGTAATAATGAGACAACAGACCCCACGACTTTCCTGTTTTAAAATTTTATATAAGGGTGTGTTATTATATAATTTATCAATAAGGGGTTTGAATCCTACCTTTTTTGTTGTCTTAGCATATCGGCTTTTTTATTTTTTGGCTACATTTTTTGCCTTACTTGCAACCAATGTTTTATACTGTAACCGAAAACCAAACCAAATCCTAAAAAACCCAGCAGGTGAATACCCAGAAAACTAAAATCTTTTTTTGCAAAAGCAGCCATAATTCCCATCAAAAAATAGCCAACCAAAGCTCCTTCTAACAGCCACAACAAATTATTTTTTTGTCTAAAAAGTAAATAGCTTTTGCCCAACCAATTATCACTTTTTTGTTGTATATTGTACTTGGGTGTGCGAATAAAATCTGTTTTTTTTCTCATTATTGCCTGCCCAATAGCATAGCTGTTGTGCAAAGAAATACCTACGGTAAGCAACAAGAAAAAAGGGAAACTGCGCAAAAAATGTCCTACGCCTTTCTGTTGATTGTAGCGATTGTAACTGGATAAAACATATACGATAAAAATAAAAACATTCCCCAAAAAAAAGTAATGGATAAACTGATTGTAATTGAGGGAAATAAAACTGTTTTTTAACCAAAACAAAGGTACGCTTAGCACTACGCACAAAAACACAATGGCGTACATACTGGTATTGAGCAAATGCAACAAGCCAAAAAATTTCCGCTTTGGTGTAGTGGGCATTTCCCAAAATTGCGGCAATAGCTTTTGCGCCGTTTCTATGCCGCCCTTTATCCAGCGAAATTGTTGCGTTTTGTAGGAAAACATATCCGCCGGCAGTTCTGCCACTACCGAAATATGAGGCGTATATAAAAATTTCCACCCAAGCATTTGCGCGCGATAACTAAGATCCAAGTCTTCTGTAAGCGTATCGTACTGCCAGCCGCCCGCAGTTTCGATACACTGCTTGCGCCAAATGCCTGCCGTGCCATTGAAATTCATAAAAAGTTTGCCCGCACTTCTTCCGGTTTGTTCTATGGTAAAATGCGCGTCTAAAGCAAAAGCCTGCAAGCGTGTGAGTAGCGAATAATTTTGGTTGAGATGCTGCCAGCGCGTTTGTACCAAACCCAAGTTTGAATCTTCAAAAAAGGCTACTGTTTCCAAAAGATAGGTAGGCGAAGGTAAAAAATCGGCATCGAATATGGCAATGAGTTCGCCGGAAGCAGAAGCTAAGGCATTTTGCAAAGCTCCGGCTTTAAATCCAAGTCTTTCACTTCGTTGAATATGCGCAATGTTAATACCTTTTGGTTGATAAAAAGCTAATTTTTGGGCAATAATCGCCGAAGTTTCGTCCGTAGAATCGTCAATTATTTGTATTTGCAATTTGTCGGCAGGATATTGCAGTGTACAAACCGCATCAATTAATCGGGCGATGACGTATTTTTCGTTGTAAACCGGAACTTGTACTGTTACAGAAAACCACTTGCGAGGGTCTTTTTGCAGATATTTTGCTTGAATTTGCTGTAATCTTGTTACTTCTTGGGCTTCTTTTCGATAATAAATAATTGCCAAAAGCCACTCGCCCAAACAATAAATTTGAATGCACAGCAGCAAAAAAACATACACAACAAGCAAGATTATTTCTATCATTTTCGCTAAAAATAGCTTAGGTAAATTTAGGCATATTTAAAAATAGTCCACAAAATTTTGTATCCGGCTAAAATAGTTCCTTTTAGTGTTCCCGAAATTTTGGAAGTGCCTATTCGCGGGCGATAACGTACCGCAATTTCGGTACAGCGCAAGCCTTTTTGGGCAGCTTTTGCTTGCATTTCCACCGTCCAGCCGTAGTTGCGGTCTTGCATGTGCAAGGCGCGCAATTTGTCGTAGGCAATAGCCCGAAAAGGACCCAAATCGGTGAACTGTACTTTGTACAAAAGTCGCAAAAGTCGCGTTGCCAACCAATTTCCAAAAAGCTGTTGTGGCGTAAGCGCACCTTTTTCGCTGGTACCCAAATTGCGCGAGCCAATAACCAAATCGTGTGTATTCTGCACAATAGGAGCAACCAACAAAGGAAGCTCTTCGGGATAGTCGGAGTAGTCGCCGTCTATAAAAACGACTATGTCGGGTGCAAGTGGAGGTTTTTTTTCCGCCAAATATGCCAATCCTCGCAAACAAGCTGCGCCGTAGCCTTTTTCGTTTTCCAACAAAACCGTTGCGCCGGCTTGTGCGGCAACTTGTGCCGTGTGGTCGGTGGAGGCGTTGTTTACTACCACCACTTCGCGCAGTAAAGTTTTGGGCAAGGCAGCAATTACTTTTCCGATGGCTTTTTCTTCGTTGTATGCCGGAATAAGGACGTAAATATTGGTTTTTGTTTCGTTCATAAACACAAAATATCCTAAGCAGAATTGTCGCAAAGGTATTGGTATTTGTCATTATTTCGTAAAGATTGCATTTACAGGGTAACAATGCAAAGTAATTCTCGTTTTTTAGGGAAAGGAAATATTTGTTTTCATTAAAAAAATTACAGCTATGATGAATTTACACGTTTTACTTATATGCTTGAGTACCCTAAGTATTTTTTCGTTTTCTTTTACCGCCAAATCCGAAGTGTTTACCGGCGAAATAAAAGGCTATGTGTATGATGCGCAAACATTGGAAGGTGTCCCTTTTGCCAGTGTATATGTAGAAATAAATGGCAAATCTGTTGGTACTTTAACGGATATAGACGGTTATTATTCCATAGAATTTATTCCCGCAGGCAAATATACACTTACGGTAAGTTTTGTGGGCTACGAAACATTTTCCGAGAAAATAAAACTTTCGGGAAATGAAGTGGTGGTGAAAGATGTTTACTTGGAAGAAGGAGGAATTAATCTTGAAGAGGTTGTTACAATTAGGGGAAGTCGGGCGGAAGGAACAGAATATTACATAGATGGCATACGACCTCGCGACAAGAAAAATAGAAAATCGACAGTTCCTCCAAATTCAGCTACGCCAACACGCTCTTTAGACCCAATTGCAGCTAACAGTAACAGTGCCGGAGTGCAGGATTATGAAGAAAAGACATCAACCGAACAATACGAAAAACCCGCCGAAAACACTTTTATCACCACCGAAAAAGAAGATACTTCTACCTTTTCGATTGATGTGGACGGGGCTTCGCTGAGCAATGTACGCCGCTTTTTGATGCGCCAAAACCAATTGCCTCCGTCTGACGCGGTACGTGTAGAAGAGTTGATAAATTATTTTCCTTACAACTATACGGCACCCGAAGCCAATGCCGCCGACCCGTTTAGCATTTACACGGAACTAAGCGATTGCCCTTGGAACGCCAATACGCGCCTTTTGCATATTGGGCTAAAAGCCAAAAATATTGCCACGTACGATTTGCCACCTTCCAATTTGGTGTTTCTCATTGATGTGTCGGGTTCGATGAACAATGCTGAACGCCTGCCTTTGCTGAAAAAAGCCTTTACCTTGCTGGTACATCAAATGCGCGACGAAGATAAAATTTCGATGGTAGTATATGCAGGAGCTGCGGGCGTAGTATTGCCGCCAACTTCGGGCAAAGACAAAGAAAAAATTTATCAAGCCATCGACAATTTACAAGCCGGAGGTTCTACGGCTGGCGGAGCGGGCATTGAACTTGCGTACAAAACTGCGGAGGAAAACTTGCTAAAAAATGGCAATAATCGCATCATTTTGGCTACCGATGGCGATTTTAATGTAGGCATCAGCAATGACAATGATTTGGTGAAAATGATTGAAGAAAAACGCCAAAAAGGTATTTTCCTTACGGTGCTGGGCTTTGGAATGGGAAATTATAAAGATGCCAAAATGGAAAAACTCGCCGATAAAGGCAACGGAAATTATTATTATATTGATGATTTCAATGAGGCACGCAAGGTTCTCATTACGCAAATGAACGCTACCTTGTTTACGGTGGCAAAAGATGTAAAAACACAGGTCATTTTTAATCCGAAAATGGTGAAAGCGTACCGCTTGGTGGGTTACGAAAATCGCCTGTTGGCAAATGAAGACTTTGACGATGACACCAAAGATGCCGGAGAAATGGGCGCGGGACATAGTGTAACGGCATTGTACGAGTTGGAACTTTGGAATACCAAAAACGCTAATACGGCATCGCTGTTGGAGTTGCGGTTTCGCTACAAACAAGCCAACGGAGACGAAAGCAAACTTCTAACGAAAAATGTCTCCCTAAATTTGTATCAGCCACTTGCCCAAAGCAGCGATGATTTCCGGTTTTCGGCAGCAGTAGCTATGTGGGGAATGTTACTCTCCGACTCCGCCTTTAAAGCAGAAGCTACTTACGAAAAAGCCTTCAACTTAGCCGAAAAGTCACAAGGTACTTATGCGGACGGTATGCGCAGCAGTTTGGTAAATTTGATAAGGAAAACGGAGGAGTTGGATAAGTAGCAACTACAGTAAAAGTACTTTTTTTAAAGCACTATTGCCGTTTTTATCGGTTATTTTTAAGTAATAGATACCTGCCGAAAATTTGTCTAAACGAATATTTTTTGTGCTTAATCCTGCTTCCCATTCGCCTTGCCATTGTACAATACCGTCAATAGTATAAAGCTCCAAATGTTTTTGCTTGGCTATCATGTTTTCACTTTTTAACGCAAAAATACCGCCGTAGGCAGGATTAGGAAAAATGCTTATGTCGTCATTAAAGTTAGAAAAATCTGAAACGCCCGTAAATGTTCCCGCGCAAATACATTCGGGAGAGATGCTATCGTCTTCCGTTTCGGGATTATTATCGTCACAAGGGTCTCCTAATTGTCCTAATTCACAAATAAAATCATCTTCGGCATCGCAAATACCATCGTTGTCTATGTCTCCTATTACATTAAGCATTAAAGTGTCCATTACGCTTGCTTGGCAGCCAGTATATGCAGTATATTGAAAATACACTTGAAAAGGACCATCTCCTTCAAAATTTGAAACTTCGCCCGTAGCACTATTAAAAGTAAAATTAGCCGAAACTGCTCCCCAAGAAAAACTACTTCCTTCAGGAATATCAGGAGAACCGTTAATCAATACATTTAGCGTTGAGGCATCGTCCATACAAATATCTTCGGGGGCTAAAATCTCTACCATTGGTGCGGATGCTACCAAAATATCGTAAGTACCTACTTGTGTTTGCCCGCAACCATCAACTATAGTATAGCTTACGGCAAAAACATAAGGTTGCCCTACTTCTGGCGATTGCGATGTTTCCGCCAAAGCAGCAGCTACATTAAAAATACCGTTTTTTGCGTCCACAATACCATCTCCCGACCAAGTACCCAAATCAATATTGGCAGACAAAATAATTTCTTCGACATAAGTTGGCGAGTTAGGAGGACACAATAACTCTTCTGGACCGGAAATTTCTAAAGGAGTTGGTGCGTCACCTACTGTAACTACCACCGGAGCAGATGCCGTATTTCCACAAGCATCTTGTACTTGAACCAAATAGTTGTAAACTGTTCCGGTATTGCCCGCAAATACCACCGGCGGAGTCGGAACTCCATTTAAATACCAAGTAACAATATAATCAGGAATACCACCCGAAATCTGTGCCGTAAGCAGTTGCGGAACACCGTTGGGGCAAATTTCAACATCATTTACAGAAATTTCCAAATTGTTTTCAATAATTTCGATTTTTATTGGTTTAGGTATTGTATTACAAGGACAAGTACTGCTTGTAGTCCCCACTTCAATAAACTCTCCGGGGTCATCTATTCCATCGTCAAAAATGGGTGTGTAAAATGTTACACATTCTGCACCAGAAAAAATAGTAATTTGAGAAGGCAGTCCACCATAGTCTAATCCTTGCGTAGCAGTACCACTTACGGTTAAGTTTAAAGTTAGTTCATCTTCGATGCCATTTACATTTAAATCTTTGCAAAAAGTAAATTCAATACCTTGACAACCTTCATAAACTTGGTCTAATGCTTCTCCATTTACGGTAGCAATAATGGGAGCGGCTGTTCCAGTAGAGAAACTTTTTCCTTCCAAAAATACAGCAGAATCAAAAAGACTATCGCCAACATCTGCTATAACTATCGTTAGGTTATAAGTTTCGCAAGTATCTACTTCGGCATATACCGAACCTGTAACCCAGCCATCGTATTGCATTACGGTTCCGCCAACATTATTGGTGTATGGTCCGGGGTCACCGCAACCTTGGTCGTTAAAGTTGTTGATGGTTACGGGCAGCCCGCCAATTACGGCTAAGTTTTGATTGTTGTACATACCACCCGCCGGATTTGGACCCGAAAGAAAAATACCGACTACGTCATTGTAAGGATAACAATCATAGTCGCCGCCGTATTCTTCTGAAGCAAAAAGGTAGTTAAACTGAATAAATCCTTCTACAGGCATAAAATCAAACTGTAGGTACGATCCTTCCTTAGTATTATCGTCGGGCAGCAAAGAACTAACATCGCAATCAGTCATACCAGAGGTAGTTTGAAAAGTGTTTGGACCAATAGCATTTGTTACAGAACCCGTAGCTAAAATAATACCTACACCATTATTGTCGCCCAAACCAATAGAGCCACCATTGCTAAAAGTACCCGTAGCACCGCAGCCTGTAATATTACTTACGCTAAGGCAGTTACCTTCGGTAAATACATCTTCTACGAGATAATCATAATTTTCATTGGGTATAACACCAATTCCTTGTGCCCAATTTTTATGGCAAAAAATAATTAGGCTGACAAATAGAGGTAAAAAATATTTCATATAATTCCTGTTTTTTGTGGGTAAATAGTTCTATTATTCTACTTTTTACATAAAGATACGTTAAATATAAAAAAATAAACAATATATCGTTAATTTTTTATTGAAAATAGTAGCATTAACGCTAAAAAACAACTTATACAAACCTTTATTTGCCATTATTCCAATATTGATACGCAGGAATATTTTCTTCACTCTTTTAGGTATCTGTTTTCAAAAACCTGTCAGATGGGGCAGACGGCAAGGAACATCAAGCTAAAAACAAAAACTCCCCACAAAACCGTACTTTTGCCTTCCAGCATATATTTTGCCTATGACGCATCACCCTTACAAAACCATTTTTCTTATCCGCCACGGACAAACCGACTACAACAAAAAAGGCATGATTCAAGGCAGTGGCATCGATTCTTCGCTCAATCGCTTGGGGCAGCGACAAGCCGAAGCCTTTTACCAATATTACCAAAACGTTCCTTTCGAGCATATTTTTATTTCCCAACTCCGGCGCACTTACCAAAGCATACAGCCTTTTATCGAAAAAAGCAACTTACCCTTTACCGCCACGCCACTCCTCAATGAAATTCACTGGGGAAATCAAGAAGGTAAACGCCCCAGCCTTAAAATGAAGCGCACCTACGAAGAAATGGTACAAGTGTGGGCAAAGGGCGATACACACTACAAAGTTGCCGAAGGCGAAAGTCCCGAAGAAGTAGCCTTGCGTATGCAGCAGTTTGTGCAAAATTATATTGCTCCTGCGCCGTATCGGCGGATGCTTATTTGCTCGCACGGGCGCAGCATGCGTATTTTGCTTTGTCTGCTATTGCAAAAACCTATTTCGGCTATGGAAGAATTTCCGCATTACAATCTTTGTCTCTACAAAATACACTGGACACCCGAAAAAACCGAAATTCTGCTACACAATAGCACCGACCATTTGCAATCTTTGTCGTAGTTGTTCTATGTATAATCTTCGCGCCTGCCTTTGCGTCTGGCGTGATAATAAACAAACTATGCTTCCGCATAGCCGTAGATGTTTCGCTTGCGTAAAATACTACCGAATAAACAGCATTTCCCGATACTTGGGCAATGTCCATTGGGCATCTTCCACCACAAATTCCAAACGGTCGGCAATGTCTCGTATTTTTTCCAAATGTGGCTTCACTTTGTCGCAGTAGGCTTTGGCACGCGCGGAAGTTGCTTCAATTTTATTGGCTTTGCGGCGCGCTTCAATCATGTTATCTACTTCTTTTTTGAGTTGATTGGTGTAGGTAATAATCTCTTTTATCAAATCAATAAAAACGGTAGTTTCTTTGTCTAAACTAATGTCGTACAGATTTTTTTGTAAGGAAGTTAAATGATGCAAATAATGTGTTGCCGAAGGAATAATTTGGTTCATTACCATTTCGCCTAAAATCCGCGACTCAATCTGTATTTTTCGTTGGTATTGCTCGTTAAGTACTTCGTAGCGTGCTTCAAGTTCCGTGTGGGAAAAGATATGATTGTCCACAAAAATTTCTTTGGCATCATCGCCTACCAAAAAGTCTAAAGCATAAGGCGTAGTTTTTACATTGCTCAGTCCGCGCTTTTGTGCTTCTTCTTCCCATTCTTTGCTGTAATTATCGCCTTCAAACAATATTTTTTTGGCATCGGTAATGTAGCGGCGCAAAACGCGCAAAATAGCACCATCTTTTTTCTCGCCTCCTTCTACCAATTTGTCCACTTCTTGTTTAAAACGGCTAAGTTGGTTGGCAACAATAGTATTGAGTACTGTCATAGGAAAAGAGCAGTTGAAACTCGAACCTACGGCGCGAAATTCAAATTTATTTCCTGTAAAAGCAAAAGGCGAAGTGCGATTTCGGTCGGTGTTGTCCAACAGCAAATCGGGAATTTTGTTGTGAATATTCAGTTTTAAGTCGGCTTTTTCGTATTCGTCCATTTTCTCTCCTTTTTTTACCGAGCGTTCTATTTCGTCCAAAACATCATACAGTGTAGTGCCTATAAACACCGAAATAATAGCTGGCGGAGCTTCGTTGGCACCCAAGCGATGGTCGTTTCCGGCAGAAGCTACCGAAGCGCGCATAAGATTGGCGTGGTCGTGTACGGCTTTGATAGTATTGATAAAAAAGGTAAGAAACTGCAAATTGGTGCGTGGCGTGCTGCCCGGACTAAGTAAGTTTATGTGTGTGTCTGTTCCCAACGACCAGTTGTTGTGTTTGCCCGAGCCATTTACATTGGCAAAGGGTTTTTCGTGTAGCAATACGCGCAAATCGTGGCGGCGCGCTACGCGGTCCATCAAGTCCATAAAAAGTTGGTTTTGGTCCACCGCCTTGTTGGCTTCTTCAAAGCGCGGCGCAAATTCATATTGCCCCGGAGCTACTTCGTTGTGGCGGGTTTTTAGCGGAATACCCAATTTCCATGCTTCGGTTTCCAAATCCAACATAAAATCCTGCACCCGCTCGGGAATAGAGCCGAAGTAGTGGTCTTCTAACTGTTGCCCTTTGGCGGGAATATTCCCTACTAAGGTTCTGCCCGTTGCCACCAAGTCGGGGCGCGCATTGTACATGGTTTTGTCAATAAGAAAAAATTCCTGCTCCCAGCCCAGAGTAGGCACTACGCGTTTCACATTTCTATCGAAATAATGGCAAACATCTACGGCAGCTTTTTCTAAAAACTGAATAGATTTGAGCAAAGGACCTTTGTAGTCCATTGTTTGTCCGGTGTAGGAAATAAAAATGGTAGGTACGCAAAGCGTTTTGCCGTGTGTGCCATTTTCCATAATAAACGCCGGCGACGAAGGGTCCCAAGCTGTGTAGCCACGCGCTTCGTGTGTATTGCGCATACCGCCCGAAGGAAAACTCGAACCGTCTGGCTCGCCTTGCACTAAGGCATCGCCGCTAAAACTCTCAATACCTTTGCTGCTATCTACCAAAGAGAAAAAGGCATCGTGTTTTTCGGCGGTGAGTCCTGTAAGTGGCTGAAACCAGTGTGTGTGGTGCGTAGCTCCTTTGCTTATTGCCCACGATTTCATAGCCGAAGCTACTTGGTCGGCAATTTTGCGGTCGATTTTGGTGCCGCGCTCTATAGACGACATCACGCTGTAAAATGCTTCTTCCGACAAATACTTGCGCATAGTTTCGGTGGTGAACACGTTTGAGGCAAAATAGTCGGACACTTTGTTGGATGGTCGCTGGATATCTATTTTTATTCTATTGGTTGCTTTTTCAATATATTCGTTGCGAATACTCATAGTTTTTTACAATTTTTTAATAAAAAATGAAATTTTTGTGCAAATATTATTAAAATTATCCTCATTGTGGAAACATTTATCACATATTTTTTATTTTAATATGTTTAAAAAAGAAAAAACCGAAACGTATTTTACTCCAAAAAATGAGTAATAGGGTGTTTTGAAAAGAAAATTTTATCCCCAAAAATTGTAGTTTTTTGTTTGAAGTAAGCTGGAATTGTCATGAATTTTCCGATAAATGACGAAAAATGTAATAAAAATTAACGCATTAATCCATTGATTTTTAGGTCTTTTGTCATTTTTTATGCTAATTATTGAGGCGAAAAAAATCCGATAAAATCCGATATTTCCTTTAAAAAGTAATTTTTGACCGTCTATTTGCCCTATACCTTTGTGGGTGTAATAGAAAATACTATTCACTTATTAAAAAATAGAAGAAATGAAAAGTTATCGTAAATATCTTGTTCCGGCACTAATAGTTGTTCATGTAATAATTCGCTTTGAGTGGGAAATGCCGAACATACAAACCACTACCGAGCGTGCGATAAACGAAGCAGAGATAAACAATACTATCAATGAAGTGACTTATAACGTTGATGTAGTAGCTGGAACAGACACGAAAGATTTGGCAGGGAAAATGAAAGAAGGGGAATAGATACAAAAGTGCAGGAACTTATATCGCGCCGCTACAACCATTTACCCTTGCTACCTTCCGGTCCTGGGGGAGTTCAATAGGAGCTGGCCGTACAAGCCCTGCGCCGCAAAGATACATTTTTTTGAAACTTACAAGTACCTTTTTAAAAAAATATTATAACAGAGTGTTGGTTTTGGGTGTGTAAATTGCCGTTTGTTAGCGGCAATTTTTTATTTTATAGTTTTTTTACCGCAAAATGCCATAATTTTAACGCAAAAAAGTAAATTCCTTATTGAAATAATAAAAAAGAGTGTATCTTTGCACACTCAAAAAATAAAAGTAAAACTATGTTTGCAATAGTAGAAATAGGTGGTCAGCAGTTTAAAGTAAGTAGTGACCAAGAAATATTTGTAAATCGCCTTGCCGGAAAAGAAGGTGATGCCGTGAAATTCGACAAAGTATTGTTGGTAGGCAGCGACAGCAATGTACAAGTAGGTTTGCCAACAACGGGTGGTGTGATAAATGCAACCATTGTAGCGCATGTGAAAGGCGATAAAGTTTTGGTTTTTAAGAAAAAAAGAAGAAAAGGCTATAAAGTATTTAATACGCACCGCCAGGCATTGACTAAAATAAAAATTGGCGGCATCGCGTAAGCATATTATTTTAAACCCGATAAAAAATATTAAACAATGGCACATAAAAAAGGGGTAGGTAGTTCGGACAACGGACGGGATTCCAAAAGTAAAAGACTTGGTGTGAAAATATTTGGCGGTCAGCCGGCTATTTCCGGCAATATTATTATTCGCCAGAGAGGTACACGTTTTCATCCGGGCGAAGGCGTAAAAATGGGCAAAGACCATACTATTTATGCTGTAACAGACGGATTGGTATCGTTTAAGGTAAAACGCCTCAATCGTACCTACGTTTCGATAGACCCGGTAGAGGCTTAAAACTTGACAACAACAATATTATTTTTGAAAAACCTGATACTCTTGTGGAATCAGGTTTTTTGCATTTAATACTTTTTAACATATTTTTTATTAACTAAGACTTTAGTTAATAAAAACTTCCACCGTATATTTGCACTGTAATTAAATTATTTTTCACTTTTTATAAATTTTAAAACTAAATGAAAAAGTTACTTTTTATCCCTATTTTGGTGGCAGGACTTAGTCTTGTAGCTTGCCAACAAGAAAAAAATGCAGAAGCAACAACTGCTAATGAAACTAAACAAATTGAAACTACTACCGCTGCTGCTGCTACACCGCCAGCAGAAGAGTCAACGGTAGATCCAGACCTTCCTAAAACAACAGTTAGTTTTTCGGAGTCTGAATTTGACTTTGGTGATATTAAACAAGGAGATGTAGTAAAACACACTTTCAAATTTAAAAACACTGGTAATGAGCCTTTAATTATCAGCAGTGCCAAAGGTTCTTGTGGTTGTACCGTGCCTCAATGGCCTAAAGAGCCAGTAGCTCCGGGTGCCGAAGGTGCTATTGATGTAGAGTTTTCGTCTAAAGGTAAAAGCGGAAACCAAACTAAAACTGTTACTATTCAGGCAAACACGGATCCTAATCCAACTCGTTTGACCATTAAAAGTAACATTCTTGTTCCTGAAGGTGCTGCACAAGCTGCTCCTCCTGCCAGTCACTAATTAGATTATCAGTTAGAAATAAAAATGAAAAGAGGTCTTCCTTATGGTTGACCTCTTTTTTATTTCCCCTTAAAAAAAACTCCAGCTCCCTCTTTTGGGAAGAAATACCTCCTTGATACAGAAACATATCTTGGAGGTATTTGCTTTTGAGATTATTTACTTACTTAGTCTAACATTATTTTTCCATTTATCCTTCGTTCATTCTCTGCACTTTCAATAGTATAGAAGTAAATTCCCTTTAAGAGGTTGGCAGGACGTTTTAAAATAGTTGTATTTTTTTCATTTTGATACAAAATATCGCTCACCAAAGCTCCTTGTACATTATAGAGCTTTAGCCGATAAGTTTCCATAGGCGCATTAGCGGTGTGTATATAAAAATAATCTTGCACCGGACTGTTTATGCGAATATCAGGTGTAAGCAAAATATTAGTTTGGGCAATACCCAAAGGTTCTTCAACTGTATTTATTACTTGCACCAAGCTATCCGTTTTTTCGCTAAAATCTGCCCAAAAAGGCATAGCAGGACAAGGATAATTAAGTAATTCCGGCTTGGCGTACAATACGGCAAAATGAAAAATCTGTTCTTGCTGCGGAAATAGGGTAGTATTGCCTGACGATAGTAGAAACCGTCTGTCTTCAGGCGTATTATCTTCCACTCCCTCTGACCAACCATTTGGGTTACAAGGCTCGCCGGGAAACATATAGTTGGTTGGCGTATCACCGCCATAACCATCACCGCCATAAGTGAAAGGTGTCCCATCTTTCCATTTGTTTTGCAAGTAGCTATAGAAATCTTTGGTGGTCTCTGGATTTCCCTGAGGGGTAAAGTTATTGTTGTAATACACGAATCCCGACATTTTATTGTCTATTCCTTCATTGTTTTTTATGCCTTCCAAAACTTGTACCCCTACTGCCGGAATTGCTGCACCATAACCAGCACTTCCTTCATCCATAGCATCGCCGTTATAGACAAAACCAATATTATGCAGCGTATCACAGCCCACAAAATCGTCTTGGTAGTTACCCAAATCAGGGTCCACAAATAACCCTGCTACAAAATCAATCAATGGCTCACTGCCCTTGTAGCGGAGTGTCAAACGATAAAAAGTTTGGTACTCCAAAAACGCATCATCCGCAAAAGCATACGCCAGCGCGCCTACTTCCATACCCAAAGGCAAACCACCCGTTTCAGTATGAATATTGCCTACATCATTAAAAATCCACCAAATCATTTGGTCGGCATACGCCTGCGAATATGGGCGAATAGTAGGAAAATCACCATTGAGCGGATTGTACAAACCATCGCTATTGGCATCGAAAAAAGGAGCTAAGTCTTGATTCGGTAAGCTAAAGTCGGTAAAATGCGGATTTCCTTTGGCGGGCCACTGCAAAAGCGATTCGGGTACATCTTCAGCAGTAATATTTGTAGGATTTTGGGCATAAGTTGTTAAGAAAGCATCAATATCTGCACTGGTAGTTTTCCAAAATCTATCGAACAAGCCACAATTAGCTTCATCAATATTGCCATTGTTGTCTAATGGACCCGCCCAATAATCATTGCCCGTTTGGCGGTAAGTTTGTGCCGCTACGTGCAAATTGTCCATTGCGTCAACGCCGCCTAGCCATAGTGCTCCAGCAAAAATACATTTTGTTATAGAGTCTGCCGGAACATAATATTGACCAGAGTTTAAATCCCAGAAAAAATCGCCACCATTCAGTAAGCCGGCTTTCGCCCGATTGGCTTCCAAAAATGTAAAAGCAGTAGTAGGCGCACAGTTTTGTGCAAAATGGTTTTGTGTTAAAAAAAGAATAACAAAAAGGAGTAAAAATGTTTTTTGCATAGCGTTTATGTTTTAAAAATTGAAATAATTACGCCAAATAAAATAATTGGCTATAATATATTTGTCATGTAAAAAACATAAAACAAGAAACTATGATATTTTTATAAAAAATATGACATTTGTTTTACCAAAAGCAGTAAGTTGGGATAGTAATGATAAAAAAGGACTGCATCCACGAAGAGAGCAGCCCTTTTAAATTAAGTATGAAAAACTAATGAGTTTATTTAAGCGTTGATGGACAAACGTAGTCAGTGGTTTTTATAGAAGATTTTACAATTTCAGAAAAACCTCCGGCTACATCTACCAAATTGTGAATACCTCTGGCTTTGAGCATAGATGCCGCAATCATAGAACGATAGCCCCCCGCACAGTGAATGTAAAAATCTTGTTTGTCGGGTAGTTCGCTTAAATGTTCGTTGAGATTGCTAAGTGGAATATTGTGGGCATTTTCTACGTGTTCGGCAACATATTCGCTTTCTTTGCGTACATCAATAACAGGCAAGTCAGGATTTTTTTGAAGCACTTTTGCAAGTTCATCTACTGTAACGTTTGGTACATGGTCTGTTTCAAATCCGGCTTGTTGCCAAGCAGCTATACCACCTTTCAAATAGCCCAGCGTTTGGTCGAAACCTACACGCGAAAGACGAGTTACAGTTTCTTCTACTTTATCTTCGGGAGCTACTAATAGAATATTTTGATTTACGTCTTTAATAAGCTCGCCCACCCAAGGAGCAAAACTACCGTTTAAGCCAATAAAAATAGAGCGAGGAATATGTGCTTTGGCAAATTCTTTTTCATTTCTTACATCTAATACCAGCGCGCCACTATCGTTGGCTACGGCTTCAAATTCTTGGGGAGAAAATGCGTGCAAGCCTCTTTCGATTACTTCGTCAATACTGTCGTAGCCTTCTTTGTTCATTTTTACATTCATAGGAAAATATGCAGGCGGCGGCAACAAACCATCGGTTACTTCTTTCACAAATTCTGCTTCGGTCATATCGGCGCGAAGAGCATAGTTCATTTTTTTCTGATTTCCCAAAGTATCCACAGTTTCTTTCATCATATTTTTGCCACAAGCGGAGCCGGCACCGTGCGCAGGATATACAATTACGTCATCGGCAAGGGGCATAATTTTGTCGCGGAGGCTATGATACAAGGTGGCAGCCAACTGTTCTTGGGTCATATTGGCGGCTTTTTGCGCTAAGTCGGGTCGCCCTACATCGCCTAAAAATAAAGTATCGCCGGAGAAAATAGCGTAGTCTTTCCCGTTTTTATCTTTTAGCAAAAAGGTTGAACTTTCCATAGTGTGTCCGGGTGTGTGCAATACTTTAATGGTGAGATTTCCCAAAGGAAATTCTTGCCCGTCTTGTGCCACAATGGCTTCAAAAGAAGGTTTTGCCGTAGGTCCATAAATGATAGGGGCACCTGTTTTTTCGGAGAGAGTAATGTGTCCGCTTACAAAATCGGCATGGAAATGTGTTTCAAGAATGTACTTGATTTTTGCATTGTCTTTTGCGGCACGGTCAATATAAGGCTGTACTTCTCGCAAAGGGTCAATAATAGCTGCTTCACCATTGCTTTCAATATAATAAGCACCTTGTGCCAAGCATCCGGTATAAATTTGTTCTACAATCATTTGTTATATGTTTTAATTAAAAATTTCTTTAGCTTAAAATTATGTAACAAAGTTAAAATGATAATTGTTTGTGCGGTGTAACTAAGTTTACATATAAAAAATGCACTTATTTTAGAAACAACTCTTTGGCAATAATATAGCAGCCCATAATAAGAACAAACCAGCCAAAGGATTTCTTGAGTTTGTTGCCATCAATAAAGCCCGACAACCAAATGCCAATAAGAATGCCTATCATCGCAAAAATAGTAAAGGAACTCAGAAACTTCCAGTCGATAGCCAAATTCTGTACATCGCCCAAGAAACCAATAAGCGATTTGGCGGCGATAATGAGCAAAGAAGTCCCTACGGCTTTTTTCATAGGCAATTTTGCCAAAAGTACTAAGGCAGGAATAATAAGAAATCCACCGCCTGCACCAACAATTCCGGTGACGACACCTACCAGCAAACCTTCGGCTATTATAAGAGGATAATTGTATTGTATTACAGAATCTTCGCTGGAAGAATCGCGTTTGTTGCGAATCATAGAAATTGCCGAAAGAAGCATAATAATGGCAAAAAACACCATTATAGCAACTTCTTTGGTGAGCGTGAAACTACCGGTTTGCCAAATGATTTCGGGAATGTTGGGCATCAGATAGCGGCGTGTAAGATATACGGCAATAAATGCAGGTATGGCAAAAATAATAGCAGTACGAAAATCGACCAGATTTTTTTGCATATTGCGCACGGCACCTACCAAAGCGGTGCTTCCTACAATAAATAAGGAATATGCTGTGGCAAGTATTGGATTTATATGAAGAATATATACCAAAATAGGCACCGTAAGAATAGAGCCGCCGCCGCCAATTAATCCTAAAACTATGCCCATTACAACGGCACCGACGTAACCCAAAAATTCATTCATAAAAATAAATACAAATTATATTAAATAAATTTAATGCATAATAAATGAAGCACAAAGATGCGGTGTGTTCTGTAGCTAAGAAGTAACCTTTGTTACATAAAGCAAAAATATAAAAAGGGAAACAACTTACAGCGAAGCTATTTCCCTTGAGTTTGTACGATTACTCAAACGCGATATTTAATCCAGCGAGTTTTTGAAATCATCAAATTTGCTTTGTAAGGAGTCTGCGGCATTTTGGAAGGCACTTTTGAAATCTTCCCATTTGTCGTCGGCAGCATTTTCTAAATCGTTGTACTGCTTTTGAAGGCTGATTTTACTTTCTTCTAAATCTGCCAGTGAACGGTAGTAGCCAGCTTTTGCTTTAAGTAAGTTTACTTGGTCGCCCAATTGGTCGAAAGAAGAAGACAACTCATTGAGTTGTGCTTGCGCGTTTTGTTTAAATTCATTTTGGGTCATGATTTGTAATTTTTTTTTAAAGTGAATAAAAAATAAACATCAAAGATGCTCTAAGATACTTTCGCATTAATAAACATAAAAAATATAAGTATCAAAAAACTATTTGCAACTATAATTTAGATAATTGTGCTTTTGTTTAAAATAACCTAAAAAATCTTCTATTTTTGCCATCAGCTACCTAAATCTTTTATAAAAAATTGACCGACTATGGCAACTAATCCGCTTTTTGTACTTCGCGGCGAGCTATCTACCCAGCAGCGTTGGATACTCAGCACCTTGGGTATTGTACTTTTTCTGTTGATATGGATTGTTCTTACCTATTTCAAACTGGTTCCTTCCGGTATTTTGCCTTCGCCTTGGCAGGTGCTAAAGGCATTTCCCGAACTGCACTACCAAGATGCCTTAGTGCGCAATACTGCCTTTTCGGTATGGCTAAATCTGCGCGGATACTTAGAAGCTATTGCCATTGCCTTGCCTTTGGGCTTTCTTATTGGCTTAGTGCCTTTGTTTCGGGGGTTGCTTAGTAAAATAATAGATACCGGACGCTACATTCCGCTCACCGCCGTAACGGGTTTGTTTATTGCTTGGTTTGGTTTGGGTTCTGCTATGAAAGTACATTTTTTGGCGTTTGGTATTTTGGTGTATTTGCTGCCCGTAGTAGTGCAACGCATTGACGAAGTGGAAGATATTTACCTCAAAACGGTATTTACCTTAGGTGCCAATGCTTGGCAAACGGTACGTACGGTGTATTTGCCAGCAGTGCTTTCGCGTGTGAGCGATGATATTCGCGTGCTGGTGGCTATTTCGTGGACGTATATTATTATTGCCGAAATGGTAGGAAGCGAAGGTGGTATTGGTTCGCTTATCTTTAGGGTAGGGCAGCGTCAGGGAAGGATAGACAAAGTTTTTGCCTTGCTTATTATCATTATTCTTATTGGTTTTTTGCAAGATAGAATAATGCTGTTTTTAGATAAAAAACTTTTTCCTTACAAGTACCTTAATCGTTGATATTTGCATTTTGACAGCAATTAGAGCCAAAAATGTACACATGACACAATGAAGTACAAAAACATAAGAGAAGAAGAACTTAAAAATAAAGTAGGTGCAGACTGGTTTTCAACTTTCGACACTACCGAAATTTTAGGAAATATTGACTTCACCGTTTTGCCAAAACAAGACAGTTTGTTTGGACGGACACCGCTTTTGTGGGCAGAAGCTAAAACAGGAAATTTTGATATTCCTACAATGTTTGTCCAACTCATTCTTACCATTGGCAAAGCGCGTACCTTCGACAAAACCCTGCCACCTGCTTTTTTAGGAGCTTTTGACTTCAAAAAAATTGCCTTTGTAGATTACATCAATATTCAAGACATATTCTTTCTAAACGATTTTAATTGGAATGTTACCCCAAGTAAGCACGACACAAAGGAATTTCAACTCATTAAAGAACGAATTGAGTCAGTTTTAAAAGTAAAAACCTACGTTTTTGATTACCAAAAAGACGAAAAAGAACTCAAAACCTTTATCAAAAACAATGTAGCCAAAGCCAGCACCAAAAACAAAATAAAAATCGATAAAAACAATTTTATCCCCATTTACTTGCGGTGGATTGAAATTGTAAAACCGATAATTGACGTTAATTGGGACGAACTCAAAAAAAACAACATTCTCGATAGTGATTTTTATCTCGCAGACCTATTTGTGGACGATAAAGACACCCAAAACATAGACGATGACCTTACCATAAGAGAAAGTTTGTTTGTTGTTTATCAAAATCAAGGCTACAAAATTGCCAAAGAGAACCTCAAGCAAATGTTTGATGCTACTATTAGTATTAAACAAAAAGAAACCTATCAGCAATTTTGGAAACTCTACAAACGACCGCCCATAAAGGAGTTTCAAGATTACATTATAGAACGTAGAGATTTGCTCGTTCCGCAAGACATTCGCGAGCGAAAAGGAGCTTTTTTTACCCCAAGAATTTGGGTAGAACTTTCCCAAAAATACCTTACCGATTATTTGGGGGAAGATTGGCAAGACGAATACTACATTTGGGACTGTGCCGCAGGAACAGGAAATCTTTTGGCAGGACTTACCAACAAATACAACATCTACGCCAGCACCTTAGACCAAGCCGACATAAACGTAATGCACGAGCGCATAGACCACGGAGCAAACCTTTTGCATAAGCACGTTTTTCAGTTCGATTTCTTGAATGACGATTTTATACCTGTTTCAAAAGGTGGAAAAATGCCCGATTCTTTGCACGAAATTATAAATAATGAAGAAAAGCGTAAAAAATTAGTCGTTTACATCAATCCGCCTTATGCGGAACACGGCAATAGAGCAACTTTTGCAGGCGAAGGAGAACACAAATCAAGCGTTGCAAATACAAGCAAAATATATACGAAGTTTAATAAAATAGTAGGTACGGCTACTCGTGAACTTTTTGCACAATTCTTTTTACGAGTTCACGATGAAATTCCAGATTGCCATTTAGCTTCATTCAGCACATTAAAATTTGTAAATTCTCAAAACTTTTTGAAGTTCCGTCAATATTTTAAAGGTGAATTTAAAAGTGGATTTATTTGCAAGGCAAATACTTTTGATAACGTAAAAGGCAATTTCCCTATTGGTTTTTTAATTTGGGATTTAAGCAAAAAGAACGCAATTAAAAAAGTAGAAACGGATATTATTAATGAATATAGCGAGTTTATAGGTTTAAAATCCTTCTATACTTTTGGCTCAAAAGACTTTATTAGCAGTTGGTTAAGAAAATTCTATGATAAAGAAAATGAAGCACTTGGTTATTTAATTTTACCAGGCGTTGATATGCAACAGCAAAATGGTGTTTATGTTACATCTCAACCAACAGAAAGTGATATTAAGGCTCATAAAACAGCCACAATTACAAAGAAGAATTTAATTGAAATGGCAATTTATTTGTCAATTCGCATTGTAATTGAACCGACTTGGCTTAATAATCGTGACCAATTTTTAGTTCCAAACGAAAATTGGAAAACAGACAATGAATTTCAGAATGATTGTTTGGCATATTCTCTTTTTGCAGGACAAAACCGAATAACATCAAAAGACGGTTTAAATCATTGGATTACCTTCACAGAGCAAGAAGTAAACGCCCAAGAACGATTTGAAAGCCATTTTATGACCGACTTTATCAATGGAAAAATCAAAAAAGCAACAGCCCCAACATTGTTCACGCCACAAAATTCCCCCTCGAAGAGGGGGTTGGGGGGAGTTCTCTCGAAGAGCGGCTTAGGGGGAGTTCTCTCGAAGAGCGGCTTAGAAGAAGTTAAATTCACCAAACAATACCTTCATAGCCAAGGCATTAATCCTCAAAACTTAATTTTTTCAGATTATTTTTTACCCTACAACCCCAATTTAAAAGAAAAAAGCCGAATTTTAAGAAAAGCCGGAAATCTTTCAGAAGTACTTTTGTGGATGAAACTACGTGCAGATAGCTTTTTGGGATATTCATTTTACAGACAAAAACCCATTTTAAATTATATTGTCGATTTTTATTGTAAAGAATTAAAGCTTGTGATAGAAATAGATGGCGCTTCTCACAATAACAATGAACAAATTGAATACGACAAGGAAAGAGACAGACAAATGAAGGTATTGGGCTTATCTGTTTTAAGAATACGGGATGAAGAAGTAAAAAACGATATGCCAAATGTGCTTAGGAAGATTGAAGATTTTATTAAGACTCCCCCTAACTTTCTCGAAGAAGAAACTCCCCTTAATTTTCTCGAAGAAGAAACTCCCCCTAACTTTCTCGAAGAAGAAACTCTCCCTAACTTTCTCGAAGAAGAAACTCCCCCTAACCCCCTCGAAGAGGGGGAATTAAAATTTTCTGTAGAAGCTGCGGCGGTTTTTGATGCAGGTAGAGTACTTTGGAAATATTATCACAGCAAACCTAATGTAAACGTAAATGCCAGTTTGTATGACATTCGGGAATACTTTCAAGGCAGAAACGACAAAGGTAGGATGAACCCCAAAAGCGACGATGAAACTTATATGGAACTGATAGGTGAACTAAGAAATAAACTAAATTTTTTAGCCGACAAAATAAAACCGAAAATATACGAATACGAATTTCTAAAAGAATAATAACTGCCGGAACAATGGTTATAAACAATTCCCAAAGTGTTGGGGACTACTCATAGCCGAGACCGATGTACCCGCAAATATTGTTTATTGGTAGGAGAATACGCTAATCATTTTTTATGAAATGTATTTGTAAACCGTAATTTTTCCTGAAAGGGCATGAAAGATTGTGGAATAAGTGTCAATTTAACACTATCTTTAAAACGTTTATTTTCACTTTTCAAAAAAGAGCATACATGTTAGCAATACAAAAAAAAATGACCAACTCATTTTTGACACTGCTGAGTTTGCCGGCTACGGCTATGGGTTTTGCCTTGTCCGTACAGATTTCGGCACTAAGCTGGATTCTTTCTACCAAGTTTGGCTTAGCAATTCACGAAGTGGGACTTGTGTGGGCTGCGGGACCTATTGCAGGTATTTTGGGGCAGGTAATTGTAGGAATTATTAGCGATAAGGTGTGGTTTTGGAACGGCAGGCGGCGACCTTTTATCTTAATTGGTGGCATTCTGGCGGCGTTGATGTTGCTGGCATTGCCCAATATCGACAAAATAGCCGATTACTTGAACACAGGCAGTATTTTGGGCGTAGCCATTACGGTTGCCTTGATGCTGGACTTGTCTATCAATGTAAGTTTTAATCCTACCCGCTCTATCATTGCCGATGTCACTTCGGAAAAAGACCGCACCAAAGGCTATACTTGGATGCAGACTATTTCGGGAACATTTGGTGTATTGGCGTATGCCATTGGCGCGATAAAAGGCAATTATTTTTTGATATACTTCGGAGCGGCACTAGTGTTATTGTTTTCGGTAATTCCGCCTTTTTTTATCGAAGAGCCGCGCACATTGCACGAAGAAGAAACCAACGCGCCACAATCTAATTTTAGTGTAAAAGATATTTTTAATGCCATAAAACCGCTTTGGGGCTTTTTGTTGTATGGCGTGTATGGCTTAGTTGCCAAGTTGCTAAACTATACTGCTCCCTATCATTGGGCGGAAATAGTGTGCCTGATGGTGGAAATATATGCTTTGCTGGCAACCTTTATGCAAACCGAAGTGTTGCGCACCGATGGCAAAACCAATTTGTACGGTTTCCAAAAAGTATTGGGCGCGCATGCATTTACGTGGGTGGGCATTCAAACCATGTTTGTGTATATGTTTGCTTACGTGCGCCATCAGTTGCCGGAGTTTGCGGTCATAGATGATGCGGCACTTACACCAGCACTAAACGACAAGATAGGCAGTATTTTGTCGTGGGCGTTTTTGATACTGAACTTAGTGGCTGCCATATTGCCCGCGCTGGTATTGGAGCCACTTACAAGGCGCATTGGTAGAGTAAAAACACACTATTTGTGTCTGGCAGTAATGGCAATAGCCTATGGTGGAATTTTGTTTTTGGGGAACTCGCCTGCGGCAATTTACTTTTTTATGGCATTGGCAGGAATTGGCTGGGCAGCTACCGTAAGTTTACCATTTGCCATTATGTCGAATAAAGTGGACCAACGCCAAATGGGTTTGTTTATGGGTTTGTTCAATTTGTCGGTAGTGTTGCCGCAGTTGCTGGCGAGTTTGTTTATCGGACAAATAATCCAAAACACACCCAACAAAGCCATTATTTTTATGATATGCGCCTTGTGTCTGGGCTTTTCGGCATTGCTGTGGACTTTGGTAAAAGAGCGTAAGTTTGTTATAGATGCGCCCGTAAAAGGAGGCGGAGGACATTGATAGAAGAAGAAAAGTAGAATGACGGATGAAGTTTTCGGTTTTTTAGTAGTTAATGAATTAATTTATACCAAAATTGCACGAAAATTGCGTATTAGTATAGATATTATTAACTGTAAGTATTTGCCCGACAACTTTGGGTACAAAACTATGCTTTGAGCATCTTCATTTTCTTTGCTTGTCCAAAGAAAACGAAGCAAAAGAAAGGACACTTTTTTCAAGGTATTTTTGCCCTGTACGGGCAAAACCGCAGTTCTTTGGCTAAATTTTTTCCAAGGCTTCAAAAATTTCTAACGCCAAAAAACTACTATACGGCGAAAAAAGATTTTTTACCCCTTTTGTTTATACTGAAACTGAATGATAATTCCGTAAATGATGATGCACTTCCCTTTTCTAATACACAATCATTATTCGATTTTGGTATTATTTTCATTAAAAAAGAAAACAAGTACATTGGAAATTATAAAAGTTATATCAATAATAATAATTATCACCTTCTTTGGATGTAAAGCAAGTCCAGATGAAGAGGTAAGTCCATACGATTTCAAGTCCGAAACAAATTATCTTAAAGGATTGGAATTGGGTGCCAAATTAGAAAAGCCACTTTTACTTCATTTTACAGGATACGCATGTATTGGCTACAATGAATTTGAAAATGATTTGATTACGTCAAAAAAAATTCAAGACAAATTGGATAAAGAGTTCGTAACCATTCAACTTTATGTTGATGACGGAAGAAAAGTTTCGACAACAGACACTTTGGGCATGTATAAAACAAATTTAACCGAAGAAGGCAAAGAGCGAATGAGAAAGGCAAGGACGATTGGAGATGTAAATAGAATAATTGAAACAGATTTGTTTAAAATTAATTCGCAACCATTGTATGTAATTACGGATTCTAAGGGAAATGTATTGGTGGAGCCATTTGGCTATACGAGGAGCAATAGAAAATATTTTTTGCCCAAACTCAATGAAGGATTACGTATAAATAGCAGGAAAACCCGAGTACGATAATAGGCATCATTTCGCAGCAGTAAATTTTGGTTAGCTTGTTTTTGTTCTTCGCCTACAATTTTAGCTTAAGATTTTTTCGTATATTTCACTCACGTATGAAGTTTAGTTTGATAAATTATTTATTTTAAAACCCTATACATAAGCGTTTTACACCAAATGGATAACACCAAAGAAGTCCAACGTGAATTGGAAGTAGCTTGGCAGCGACTGCTCTACAAGCTAAAACCGCTTTTTCGGCGAAAGCCGGGCATAGAAGCGATGCTTTTTTTAATAGGCATTCAGGAATTGGGAAAAATAGCACCGCAGTTTAGCAAAGAAGAAAAACAAGACCTCATGCACATGGCTACTTGTCACTTGCTCAGTAGCGAAGGATACTACAGATTGGTTGAAAAAGATGCGGAAGGCTGGCTTCACTACGAAGCAACGGGAAAACCCCTTCCCGACAACTTGGCAACACAGGAAAACTTATTGAAAAAACTTATTCTTCGGTATTTTGAGGAGTAAGTTTAGAGAAATGTATGCTGTACGTGTTGTTTCAAGTGAACTAATAGAAAAGGATAGTGGGTGAAAATAATTGATGTATTTTTTATACTTTCATTGGGGAAATTTGTCATTTTTCGGTAAAGAAAATATAGAAATTTTTGGCATTTTAAATATTATAATGTAAATTTGGAGCGTTAGCTAACATGAATAGAATATTTAATCCTAACTTAAAAATTACAAATTATTGATTATGAGAAACTTATCACCCCCCCCCCGCTAAAAATTGGATGAAAACCGCTTTTGTATTATTGTTAATGCTTACAGCAATATTCTTGCCGGGCTGCCAAAAAGATATGGACACACAGCCGGAAGAAGAATTGCGCTTGGACACTTTCGACCCCAATGCTTTTGATTTTACCGAGTGGCGCGACTGCTTTGACGAAGTAGCCACCGCCATAGATTCGGCAACTTTTGCGCAAAAATGGGGAACGCCCGTAGGACGCAATATTTGGTATCGCTCGGGTACGAAAGATTTTTTGGTAATTCCTTTACTCAAAAATAACCTTGTCCAAAATTTGTTTGTGGTAGATAGCCAAGGACAAAGTTTTACCGTAAAGAAAACCAATATTTTGTATTATGAGGATTTGGAAGGAACAGGTTTATCGAAGCACTTGTTGCGTTTGTTCGATTTAGAAAAAACCGAACTATATCCTACACTAAATCTTACATCTATTCGGAATAAGGTAGATGACGTATTTACGGCTGTAAATAGTAGTGGCTTGCTAAAACTAACAGAGAAAACACCTTACAATTTGGCAACCGACAGTAGTATAAGGCACAATTCTTCCGGTTTGCGTGGTATTTATATTGAGGATAACTGCTTGGACTATTGGGAAACCTATATGCTCGACTACATTGTGCAATACATTAACGATTTGGCAGGAGAGCAAGTATTTGTATTAGGCGAATTTGATGGGCAATGGTATTGTGCGTTTGATGGAAATACACCCTTTCCGGTAGATTTGTTTTTGCAGGCAGGAGTAAATTGTTGTTTTCAAGGGTATTGTGTTTGTCCAAATCCACAGTCTTTGTTCGAGTCTTTAGTGCCTTTAATGAACAATTATCCCAACACACAAATACGATTGGCGATGGCGTATTTCGCGGAAGTGGGTATGGAGTTTAGCGTGCCGGAGCAGTTGTGTCTGTATAACAATATCTCTCTGACTCGAAATGTATTCAGTTTACTTACAAATGGTTTTAATGGAGAAATTAATATAGAAGATCCCAACTTGATTGATATAGGATATACCTATGTAGAGGCATTTTGTGATAATTCCCTTGATAATGCAGATTCTTTTTTTACTTACTTACAAAATAAGTTTAGCAACAATCCGTATTCTCAGCAAAATGAATGTGAAAAAAATCTCACATGGGAACACCCATTTTGTGCTATTTCAATTGCTTTAAATTGGTATATTGCAAATACTCAAACAATAACATTTATGGGATTTAATGGGGAAGACGATTGTTCAGATGCCTTTAGGCATTGTTATTTTAATGCTATTAATTCTTGTAGTTGCGGAGTAGATGTGGCTGAGGAATTTGGAATAGCTCATGAATGTGGGTCTACAAGTTCTATTGCAACAGAGATGGACCTTCATAATAATGGAGTTGGTTATAAAATTTACAATGAATACAGTATTTGTTTAAATATAGACTATTTAGCAGAAAAGGTGTGCGAAAAACTTGAAAGCGGAGAATTATACATTATTGAGTTTGGATCTACAGTATATTCTGTATCCTGTAGTTGCCTAAACTAAATCTAAAATGAAGAAATTAATTAAGATTCTTTTTTTTCTGACAATATTATATTTTATATTTTTAATATACTACGGTTCGGGCGATCAAGAATTTACAATTAAAAATTTGTCAGAAATAGAAACAATTACTATTGATTCGAAATGGCTTACAACTGGGAGAGCAAAAGTACAAATCAAAGGTAATTTGGATTGTGCAGTAACACTCCATTGGGCAGAAGTACATAGTATAAATTTATTAAAAGGAAAAATAGATACATTAATTCTTGTTGATTGGTACGCTTCGCCGCAAGTAGTGAAGGTTATCCCTCAAGTTCCTTGTGGGGATGAATCAAATTTAAAAATAAGATTTATGTTTGGACATTTGGGTATTTGATGTGTTTATATTAGCTTTTTATAAACAAAACCGACTGCGAATAACACCATCATGCAAATAAGCAAAATCCTATTTGTTATACTTTTACTTGCTTTGAGTATAAATGCTTGTGTTTCAGACACAACAATACACCCTGCCACTGAGGAATACACAAAAATTGATACGCCTGAGTACAAATTCAATGTGAACTTGCATTTACCTTTAAAGTATGCTTATCGAGAAGAGTTTTATATGCAATGCTGTTTTGAACGTTTTAATAAGTGTACCGACTCTATAATGGTTGCGGGTTTTATTAATTCTGATAGCTTAGATACTCATTCGCGAGCAGCAGATATTTTAACTTACCACTATAAGAAGTTCTACATAAAGCCGAAGAAGGTCAACAAAGGGAAAGAGCTTATTAATGAACTGACAAAAATTAGATTATTATGGTCTTTGAATGGGCGCAAAGTAAATGTAGATTCTATAAAACTAAAAGATTTTTTCAGTGAAATAAATTTGGGCAAAGGTACTTATGCCACTAAAGATTCGATGGTTATTGTACATTTAGATAAAAAACTTAATAAAGAAGATTTGGAACATAAAGCCTTGTTTAACTATGAAAAAGAAGATAAAGGTTATCTTTATTTTGTCTTTGAAGGTTTGCCGGAACTTCGCATACAATTTGTTAATACCTATTACAACGAAAATCTAAATAAAGGTTTGTTAATGCAGTATGACATAGAAAATGAGTGGGTTAAAAAATACATAAAAAGAGAGTATCCGGATCCGATAAAGGCTGTATTTCCAAGTTTTTAATGTTGAAATAAAAATCCAATGTTGTGTCACAGCAATATTGGATTTTTTTTAAAATCAAAAATTCTGTTATAGAACCACCCTTGCTTCAAATAGCAGATTGTATTACACCTTAAAGTAAATGAGAATGAAACGAATCTATTTTCTCTTGCTATTTGGATTAATCGGATTAATTTTTGTAATAAAAAAACTGTCTGAACCATTACCAACCAAAGTAGAATGTTACGAAGGGCAAGTGCAAATTCAGGTTATTTTACTTTTTCCCAATGAACCAATCGTATTTGAGGAATTAAAATTTAAAGAAAAAATAGGAATAGCATTTTTGTACTTGTACTGTTATAAAATAACATATTTGTTGTGGCGAAATGGTATATTAAACAAATATTACGTTCATTTTTGGAATAAGGAAACCAATCGACTATCAAGTTTATACTTCGATGATGCGTTGATAAAAGACCCGCAAGCCAAGAAAATCTGGAATTTTGCACGAAATGTACTAAGAAACGAAAATACAGAAGTTTGCACTTTTCAAGTACAAGCCATTGAGTTACGCCCCGGCTTCTACAAAGGAGTAAAAGTAGATTGGGTAGAAATTAGTCAAGGGAAAACTGTTATTAATAAATAAATATGCTGTAATAATCCTTGCTTCAACAGAAGACCACCACAAACTAAATGAGAATGGAGCAGCCATTCCCGCTTGCTTTTCGGATTAATTTTTGGATAGTGAAAATAGTTAAGTGAAGCACTTTTGCTATTCTTCCAATAATCGGAAAACCCGCCGCTGCAAATATTTTAGATGAGCGAGTGCGTTACACATGCATTATCTCCGTTTCCTTCGCGGCAATATGCTTGTCTATTTTGACAATATAGTCATCGGTGAGTTTTTGAATGTCTATTTCCGATTTCTTAAACAAATCGTCCGACAAACCATCTTTGTGTAACTTTTTCATGGTTTCGTTGGCGTGTTTGCGAATATTGCGTACACTCACTTTAGCGTGTTCGCCTTCGCTTTTGCTCTGCTTCACTAAGTCGCGGCGGCGTTCTTCGGTCGTTGGCGGTATGTTCAGGCGAATAGTCTCGCCATCGTTTTGGGGCGTAAGACCAATGTTGGCAGCAAAAATTCCTTTCTCTACCTCCTGAATCATATTGCGTTCCCAAGGCTTAATCATCAACGTACGCGCATCAAGTGCCGAAACATTGGCTACTTGCGACAAGGGCGTAAGATTGCCATAATACGTTACCATTACGCCATCAAGCATTGCCGGAGAAGCTTTTCCTGCTCTTATCTGCGTTAATTGACGCTCCAAATGCTCTAAAGCTGCGTCCATGTGTTCTTGTGTTTCGTTTAAAACTTTTTTTACTTCTTCTATCATATCAAAGTGCTTATTTTTTTATTTTCTAAAGGTAAAAATACATAATTTGTCCTAAAACAAACCAATAAATCTATTCGGCTAAGGCAAATCGTTTGCCCAACCATGTTTGCGACAATGGTTTTTGCCAAGCGTTTAGTAGTTCGTCATAATTTTTTATCGTATTATCAAAAATAAGTGTTTGGCTGCTCAACTGTCCATTGTTCAACATATTTTCTGTTGCTTGTACATTAAAATCAAACAAGTCGCCATTTTCGTCTTGTGCTACAATATGCAAACGGTCGAAAAAGTTCACTTGTAGCTGCTGCTGCATGTGCGAAACCCAATGCACCGAAGCATCAATAGAACAACCACTTGCCATTGCTTGGGCTTCATCTACCGCCAAAACCAAAAAACGATGGTGCAAAACCGTGCCATAAGCCGCTAATTTTTCGCCATGCGCCGCCCATTCAGCCAAAAATGAAGGCAATGCTTTTTCAATAAAAACAATCTCCGAAGGCAGTAAGTTTCTGTCGGCTTGGTATATCCACACGCGCGCTTGTGGAGAACAGTGGGGAAATATTTTTGTCATGGCTATTTTCGTATCAAAATGTAAAATTTTTAAATAAAAAACTAACTTTGTACGTCTTAATTTTAGGGCAAAATTACTATTTTTAGGCGTAATCTCCGATGACCTACACCATAAAACTTCAACAATTTGAAGGTCCTTTCGATTTATTGCTGTATTTTATTCAACGCGACGAATTAAATATTTACGATATTCCTATTGCCAAGCTCACCAACGATTTTTTGCAGTACATGCACGAAATGAAGCGTTTGAATATAGAGTTGGCAAGCGAATTTATATTGGTAGCCGCTACTTTAATGCGTATAAAAGCGAAAATGCTGCTCCCGCGTAAAGAAATAAATGAGCAAGGTGAGGAAATAGACCCGCGCGAGGAATTGGTGACAAGGCTTATTGAATATAAAAAATACAAAGCCGTTACGGAAAGCCTGCGCGAAATGGAAACCGCACGTGCCCAGCGTTTTTTGCGCGGCGGCGCGAAATTGGATATAGAACACGTATATGCCGAGTTGGGAAATGAAATGGAATTGGAGTCCATCAATTTGTTTAAAATGCTCAGAACTTTCCATAAGGTGATAAATCGTATGGAAGCACGCCAAAATCAGCCACAACATACGGTACTTACGCCACCTTTCAATATCCAAACCGAACGTGAGTTTTTGTTAGAACTTTTGATGCAAAAACAGGAAATAACTTGCCAAGAAGTATTTGTTACGTGTATCAACAAAATTCACGCCTTGTATCGTTTTATGGCAATGTTGGAGATTGTGCAAGAAAAAATTGCCGATATTCGTATTGGTATTGGCTACAACAATTTTTGGCTCTTATTGTCTTCGCAAGAACAGGAATTTCCAGAAAGTCCTCCCGCACACCAAGCAGGCGAGCAATAATTATTGCACATATTCGTAGCAACCTATGTCCGGCGGCGAGTTGCGTACTTGGTTGTCCAAATCGGTTGTTATTTCCGTAGCAACGCCCGCATCTACTGCCGGAGAAAGTTGGTGTAAATGAAAATCAAACTCGGAACGGTCCACAAAAAGCGTATCCGTAGCAATTGGATTAAAAATACAATTCACAAAACGCTCGTCGGTTTGCTCAAGGTCTGTTTTCACAATACAGTTCGTCATTTTCCAATCTATGACACCGCCTGCCGTTATTTCTTCATCGGCAAAAGTAAGCTCATCTTCCAAGTAGCCATGCAAAATACAGTTGGTAAAATGTGTGTGCGTAGGAATAATTGCCGGAAAAACCGTTTCAACGCCACTTTCGTAGCACACTAAAAAGTTGGTAGCAAGCAAAACAGGGTCACGGTGATTGAGCAGTTGTCCGTAATTAACGAAGTTACATTGGTTAAAATCGTAGTTGCCGCCATACTGAAGGCGCAGTATATTTTCGCCCGCATTGTACATAAGGCAGTTGTTCATTTGCACATTGGCAAGAATTGCTTCCATTCCCTGAAGCAGGCAATTTTTGATGAGTGTATTGTTTATGGTTACTTGCGGCATATTGTCGGTAGTAATAACGGTGCAAGTAGTATCAAGCGTTTTGCCAACCGTAATGCCCCAAACATTGTTTTTTATTTCGGCAAAATTGATGTTTGCGGTGCTGCCGCGCAATAAATGAACAGCACCCCACTGCGCTGCCAAATCATCGTAATATTCCTCCAAACGAACCCCTTGCAAATGCACCAAACTGTCGGCTTTGCCATTAATTTGTAAGTTTCCTTCTACCCAAATTCCCGCCAGCGTAGCGAGTTGGGTGTTTTTAGGATGAAAATAAATGTCTGTACCTTCTTGTATTTCCAAGGTGCAGTCGGGCGGAACATAAAGTGCGCCAAAAACAACCCAAGGCAAGTCATCTGTAAGGATTTGGTCGCAAGTTTCCCAAAAAAAAGCTTCCTCATCGCGCAAAAAGTGTGCATTTTGCCCCCAAGCATTCAAATACACTTTTTGTAAATTTCCGTTGGTAGTTATCAAAATAGAATCTTCAATCACAAAAGGAAGTTGGTCTTCGTTGGGGTCAATGGTTACTTCTACAAACACATAAAGGCTATCCTTCGCATTTATTTCTACGGCATCAACCGAATTGCTCGCCACGCCGTCTACATTCAAGCGAAAAGAAGAACTATTGCCGCCGGCTAACTGAATATTGCTTATTTGAACAGGTTTTTTGTAAGGATTATGAATTAAAAATCCATTTAGCGTGCTCCCCAAAGTTGTAAAAACGGTATCGAAAGTGAGTGTGTCGGTGGAAAGATTTACTTGCGCATCGCTGCCGTCGTAAAAATTATCTTTTTTACAAGCCGAAAGACCAACTACCAATAAGAGTACCGTCCATAAAAACCAACTCAGGGTATTATTTTTTTTTGAAAACATATTGTGTGAGAAACTAAAAATTGCGCTTATAAGAGCAAAAAAGCTAATGAATAGTTGTACCGTTTTTTATTTATTTGAAAAGAAAAAATCTGCACAGCAAAAATGCTTGTACAGACTTTTTTATTTTTATAACACGAAAACTTGAGAAAAAGTATTATTTAAAAGCATTAAATCCGGTAACGTCCATTCCGGTAATAAGCAAATGAATATCGTGCGTGCCTTCGTAGGTAATTACCGATTCGAGGTTCATCATGTGGCGCATAATTGGGTACTCGCCCGTAATGCCCATGCCGCCGTGAATTTGGCGCGCTTCGCGGGCAATGTTGATTGCCATTTCTACATTGTTGCGTTTTGCCATAGAAATTTGCGCCGGCGTAGCCCGTTTTTCATTTTTGAGTACACCCAATCGCCAAGCCAAAAGTTGTGCTTTGGTAATTTCGGTAATCATTTCTGCCAATTTTTTTTGCGTAAGCTGAAAAGCACCAATGGGTTTATCGAACTGTATGCGTTCTTGCGAATAGCGCAGCGCAGAGTCGTAGCAATCGAGTGCCGCACCAATAACGCCCCAAGCAATACCAAAACGCGCCGAAGAGAGGCAACTCAAAGGACCTTTCAAACCTTTAATATCAGGAAAAACATTTTCTTTGGGTACTTTTACATCTTGGAAGATAAGCTCGCCCGTAGCCGAAGCTCGCAGCGACCATTTGCCATGCATTTCGGGCGTAGAAAATCCTTCCATGCCACGCTCAAGCACCATTCCGCGAATGTCGCCCGCTTCATCTTTTGCCCACACTACGGCAATATCGGCAAATGGTGCATTGGAAATCCACATTTTTGCCCCATTTAGCAAATAATAATCGCCTTTGTCTTTGATGTGCGAAGTCATTCCGGCAGGATTAGAGCCGTGATTGGGTTCGGTAAGTCCAAAACAACCCATCATTTCGCCCGTAGCCAGTTTGGGCAAATATTTTTTGCGCTGCGCTTCGGAGCCAAATTCATAAATGGGAAACATTACCAACGAGCCTTGTACTGATGCCGTAGAACGAATGCCCGAATCGCAACGCTCCAACTCTTGCATAAGAATTCCGTAAGAGATGTAGTCTAAGCCGCCGCCGCCGTATTCAACAGGAATAGTAGGACCAAATGCGCCAATTTCGCCCAGACCTTTAATAATTTGTTTGGGAAAAATACATTTTTGGGCACAATCTTCAATAATAGGCGAAACTTCGCGCTTTACCCAGTCGCGGGCAGCTTCGCGAATAATTTTATGTTCGTCGCTCAGTAAATCATCAATGTTGTAATAGTCGTGATATTGGTAAGGGTCTTGTTTTGCTACGCGATGAATGTTGTTTGAAGTGCTTTCCATAAATAGGTTTTAATGCAAAAAATAGTAAAAAATATTCGCCGTAAATTTACCGAATAAAATAAAATACAAAGGTAGTAAAAATGGCACTTATTGCAGTAGAAAAAATGGTGTTTTATGCGTATCACGGCGTGCATAGCTACGAAAAAGAATCGGGCGGTTTTTTTGAAATAGACGTTTATGTACATGCCGAATGTGTGCTTGCGGCGCAAAACGATGATATTAGCGAAACCGTTGATTATGAAAAAATATACCGTATTTGCAAAGAAGAAATGACCATAAAAGTCAATTTGTTGGAGCATATTGCTTGGCGTATTTTGCAGCGGGTAGAAAAAATGTCGGAAAAAATTGAAAAAGTGAAAGTGCGGGTAAGCAAGCTAAATCCGCCCATAGAAGGAAAAGTAGGCAGAACTTTTGTAGAAATTGAAGATAAAAAGTATTGATAAATAAAAATTATGTTTATCTTTGCTCGCCCATATGGGCAATTTTTTTGGTCGGATGGCCGAGTGGCTAGGCAGAGGTCTGCAAAACCTTCTACACCAGTTCGAATCTGGTTCCGACCTCTACAAAAGGGAGGCTTTCTCTGAAAATGAGTTTGCGTCCCTTTTTTGTTTTATCTTTAGCCCATTGTATTTCTTCAAATTGATGCTATTCTATGTTATTTCCTATTGGCGATGACCAAATTCAAGGCGGGTATCGTCCTGTTGTAAGCTACAGTCTTATCGTGCTGAATGTACTCATATTTTTGTTTGAAGCCAGCATGGGCAATACTAATTTGGAGGCATTTATTATGCACTATGGTGCCATTCCGGCAGAAATTACCAGCGGACAAGATTATTATACCCTCATTAGTTCTATGTTTTTACACGGAAGTTGGATGCACCTTATTGGCAATATGCTATTTCTGTGGGTATTTGCCGATAATATTGAGGCGGTAATCGGCAATTTTCATTTTATGGTTTTTTATTTGTTGGGCGGTATTGTAGCAGCACTTACGCATATTTTGCTGGCTCCGGGCAGCAATGTTCCGATGGTAGGAGCCAGTGGAGCTATTTCGGCAGTAATGGGTGCTTACGTTATTATGTTCCCGCGCTCGCGTGTAAAGGTGTTTTTCGTTGTATTTTTCACCAGTTTCAATATATTGGCACTGTACTTTTTGGGTTTCTGGATTTTGCAGCAAGTTATAAGCGGCATGTCGTCATTAAATGCAAACGACTTGGGTGAAGGCGTGGCTTGGTGGGCGCATATTGGCGGGTTTGCTTTTGGCGTATTGGCGGGTTTATACTTCAAAAAAACACGACCAATGTTGCAGTTGGGGTAACATCAAGTGGATGGCGGCTAAAGTAATGTTTGATGCCTTCGACCAAGAAATTCTTGCGTCAAATTGCAAATTCATTAAACCAATAATTTAAATTCTCCTTCCAAAAGCTATGATTTGGTGTGAGATGAAAAACTCCGCTTTTCTTAAAAAGCCACTAAATAGAGAAATGAAGTAAAGTCAAATTTTTATTTTGGGAAATACGATATTAGGGAGGAAACCACTAAAAGCCGAAGTTGGAGGAAGCAAAGGGTTTTCCCATTAATGAAATAGTCTGTTTTTATTGTCACGCAAAGCCTTTAATTTTTGGGTTATTCGGCTTAATTTTTGCTGTGAATTTGCTACGAAAAAACAAAATACTATACGCGTGTCAAAAATAAGTCGGCAATATTTCTTCTTTTTATATTGCATGTTGATATTGTGTGTCAGCATAATGAATAATTTGTTTGCCCAAACAACGGCTTGTTACAGCACACAAAAGCACTACCAACAACTCCAAACCGACAACGCTTATCAATCTCAGTGGAAAAATTTTACAAAATATTACGCACAAGTTGCCGCACAAAACAGCAGCACCAAAGACGAATGTGATGATGTTTCGGTCTATTCCATTCCTTTGGTAATACACGTAGTTTACACTGCCGGAACACCTTTGGGTATTGATTCTCACCTTAGTACCAACGAAGTAATGGCAGGTGTAGATTTTCTTAATGAAGCCTTTGCCGGAACGCTTTCTTGCGCCCAAAGTGGCATAGATGCACAAATAGAATTTTGCTTGGCGCAGCGTACAATTAATGATGAAGGTACGTCCGGTATTATTTATCACGAAAGTGATTTGGCAAATTTTGATGCCTGTACACAAGAAATCGACCTCCTCAATTTACAAAATATCGCCGACTTTCCTACCCAAAATTATTTAAATATTTGGTTGGTAAACGAACTCTGTCTAAGTTGCAACAATCTTGCCTGCAACGCTTCCACCATAGCAAGTTTTCCGGCAGCGGTAGGTTCTTTTTCCGATGTGATGATAGCCGAAGCAAGCAACTGGAACAATAGCAACGATGCCTGCGAACAGTTCAAGCCCATTGTGCACGAAATAGCACACTATCTTGGCTTATTGCATACTTATGAAGGCGGATGCACTAATAATAATTGCCTTACAGATGGCGACGGTGTTTGCGACACGCCGCCCGACAACAGCATAGATTCTTCGTATAATAACACTTGCTTATTTGGATTAACGCAAAATTCTTGCACTACTGATGTAAATGCGGCCGATACAAACAATCCTTTTTCTACCGACCAAAACGACCTTACCAATAATTTTATGGATGCTGTTCCGGTAGAATGTATGAGTAGTTTTACACCCGGACAAATAAAAAGAATGCGCACTACCTTATGCTCTCTACGCAATGAACTGATAAGTGGCAACGCCTGCGAAGCCGTTTGCGCCAATCCGCCAATTGCAATTTTTTCTACCATTGATACGGCTATTATAGTAGGCACAAATATTACTTTTACCAATCTCTCCGAAAATGCTACACAGTACGCTTGGCAAATAGGAAACAACACCAGCACGGCTACCAATCCAAACATCAACTTTAATTTGCCGGGAATTTATGGCGTAAGCCTTACTGCCAGCAACAATACAGACGACTGTGTACCGAGTATTAGTACAAGTACAATAGAAGTGGTTTGTCCCGTAAAACCCAATTTTATCATAAGCCCGGCTTCGGCTATTTTAGGAGAAAGCATTACGGTAGAAAATCTTACCGAAGGAAATAATTTAACATTTTCGTGGTACTTAGATGACGTATTGTACAGCAACGATGTGCAAATAAGTTTAGACAATTTGGGGGTAGGTTTGCATACGCTACGCTTAGTTGCTTGCAATGACGATTGTTGCGAAACTTTCGGTTCGCGATTTATTAGTGTAAATACTTGTGAAAACTTGTGGTTTAATGGAGATTTTGAAACGACAACCGATGAAATAGCTTCGGGTATGCCGCCACAATGTTACACAGCCAACTTTAATCCTATTCATATACCTGATGACGTATTTGGCAGCAAAAACTGGAGTGACCACACTTATGGAGAAGGATTTGAAGGACATTGGTACTGGAACGACCACGCCATTACTCAAGGAGCAAATCAAGATTGCAAGCCCAATGGCTCGGACTTGGTGATTTTGGCGCAAAATATTCCTACAGTTGTGGGGCAAACGTATCATTTTGGCGCGTGGTTACATTTGCACAAATGTTATGTTCCTTCGGGAGTGTTTGGACTCGCCGCCGATGGTGCATTACTCAATTTTTTTGAATTGTTTAGTGATGAATGTTTTTTGGGTTGGCGGTACTATTATGTAGAATATACGGCTACCGCACCTTATACCGAATTTTCTTTGGTTGCCGTAGGCGAACAAGGTTACGGTTGGGATTTTGGTATTGACGATATTGTACTTTCGCCCAATCCCGACTTCGATTATAGTGTAGTAAGTTCCGATACCGTTATTTGCGCAGGTACTTCGCCTTGGATAAATGTTGCTACCGATGCAGATTCGGTGATGCTGATAGACTATACGCACGGTTTGTTGATGCACGATGCATTGGGAAATATTGACTTGGGTGTGGTACACGAAAATACCGAATATGCGGTAATTTTTTACAACAACAACGAGCCTTGCCCCCAAAACTATTATTTTACTATTGCTATAGACACTACTTGTAATAATACTTCAAGTTGTGAAAGTGATTATTGTTTTCAAGGAAATAACCTGTTCCAGAATGCCGATTTTGAAAAAATTGACAACTGTGCCGACAACACTTTTTCCGCTTGGGAGCTTGTTGGCAATGCGAATACCGAAATATTTCATACCAATTGCAGCCCTGCCATAAGTGCTGATTTCCCTTATAGTGGCGCGGGTATGTTGGGCAGTGAAATGTCGCTGAATAATGTTGCAGGAAATTACTTAAAACAGGCATTACCACAGAATTTGGAAATAGGAGCCACTTATGAACTTTCTTTTTGGACAAAAGCAGTTTCCAACAACGACTATTGTGCACTTTTAGATGCCTTGCAAATAGGTTTTTCTACCAACAATCTTAATAATATTAACCAAATACAAAATATTTCCAACGGTATAAATATTAAAGCAAATCTTGTGAGTAGTGGCACACAATGGCAAAAAGTGTGTATAAATTTTACTGCCGATGCGGCATACCAATATTTTTATCTCGGATTCAACCCCAACGAAGGGAAAATATGGAAAACTTGCACGCAATCATCTAAAACCTTCTACTGGTTCGATAATTTTTCGCTAAGGAAAAATATTTCCCACATCAATTTCGATTGGATAGAAGCAGACACTACTGTTTGCAAAGGACAAAATGCGTACATACATTTCAGCACTAACGCCACTTCCGTACAAATTGTGAATGAGGCTACGGGCGAAACAAACAATATTGCAGGTTCTTTTTATGTTTGGAACAATGTGCAAAACGATGCTTGCTATAAATTGATGTTGGAAAATAATGCTTGCGCCGACAGCATTTCTTTTTGTGTTCATGCGCAAGAAAAACAAGCCTTTACTTGGATTAGCTTAGATACGCTGCTATGCGAAGGTGCGCAGGCAAGCATCAATTTTACCACAGATGCTACGCATGTAGAATTGTGGAATACCGAATCTCAAACCGCTTGGACAAATCCGAGCCTTCCTTTGTACTTAGATTATCCACAAGCCGACAGTTGTTATACGCTTTATTTAGAAAATGCACAAAAACACTGCGATACGCTTATCAATTTTTGTATAAAACCCAATTTTACTTTTGAAAATACGCTTACTGCACAAATCTGTGCCAGCGAAACCTACACACTTTCCGATGGAACAACTGTGAATGAAAGCGGCACTTATACGCTACATTTTTCCAGCGAAAATTATTGCGACAGCCTTGTTACTACGGTTTTGGAGGTAATTCAGCCAAGTATTTTCACGCAAACCATTAGCATTTGCGAAGGAGAAATTTTTGCCGCAGGCAGCAACTTTTACAACACGTCCGGCACATACACCGATACGCTACAAAACTACTGGAACTGCGATTCACTTTTAATAACAGAACTTTCCGTTTATCCGATACAGCAAAACTTTCAAACTATTGCTATTTGTCCGGGCGACAGCGTTTTGGTTGGTACTTCTTGGTACAAAAATGAAGGCACTTACACCGATTTGTTACAAACTACTTACGGCTGCGATAGTGTTGTAACGACACAAGTTGTTTGGCAGACGCAATTATTTTCGGAAAATGAAATAGTTATCTGCAAAGGCGAGTTTTGGCAAGTAGGGCAACATTTTTACCAAAATTCCGGCATTTATCTTGATACGCTGCCAACTTCTTTGGGTTGCGACAGCATTATTACCACCAAACTAACTGTTGGCGAAGCGGACGAGACTTTTCTTACGCACGAAATTTGTCCTTCGGATAGTATTCAAATAAACCAAATGTGGATTAGTGAAAATACTACTATCGAAGAGAATTTGCAAAATGCTTTGGGCTGTGACAGTACTGTTTTTCATCAAATAAACTTATTGGAAAGTGCTTTTTTCGAGGAAAATATTGCCCTTTGTCCTACGGATACGCTTTTCATTGACGAAAAACCGCTTACCGAAGAAGGTATTTATCCGTTTACTTATGCGCAAGCTAATGGCTGCGACAGTACGTATATAGTGCATCTTTTGCTAAAAAAATGTGATGCGCAAAGTTGTAAAATTATTGCACCAACAGCATTTAGTCCTAACAATGACGGGCTGAACGACCGTTTTGGATTTAGGATAGATGACGAATGTTTTGTGAGCGATTTTCACTGGGCGGTATATAATCGTTGGGGGCAGCAAATTTTTGCTTCGGATAGCCCCACCGACAAATGGAACGGCTACTATCAAGGAACAATTTGTGCCGTAGATGTATATGTTTGGAGTTTAGAATATCGCCTATCGGCAAATGGTTCGGTGTATCAAAAGTTTGGCAATATTACATTGGTGCGCTAACAAGCAAATTACACTATCGCCTTAAACTGTTGCAAAAAGCGAATATCGTTTTCAAAAAACAAGCGAATATCATCAATACGATATTTTAGCATCAATGCGCGCTCTATGCCCATTCCGAAAGCAAATCCTGTATAAATACGACTGTCAATACCACAATTTTCCAACACGTTGGGATCTACCATTCCACAACCCAAAATTTCTACCCAACCGCTGTGCTTGCATACCGGACAGCCTTTTTGGTTACACACAAAGCAGCTAATATCCATTTCTGCCGAGATTTCGGTAAAAGGGAAATAGCTCGGACGAAAGCGAATTTTGGTGTTTTCTCCATACATTTCACGCGCAAAATAGTAGAGTGTTTGTTTTAAATCGGCTAAAGACACATTTTCGGCAACGTACAAGCCCTCCACTTGGTGAAACTGGCAATGCGAGCGTGCCGAAATAGTTTCATTGCGATACACACGTCCGGGCATTATGGCACGAATAGGAGGGCGCGAACTTTCCATCAGCCGCACTTGCACCGAAGAAGTGTGCGTGCGCAAAGCATAATCTTTGTCCAAAAAATAGGTATCTTGCATATCGCGCGCCGGATGGTCGGGCGGAAAATTCAGTGCCGAGAAGTTGTGCCAGTCGTCTTCAATTTCAGGACCATCGGCAACCACAAAACCCAAACGCGAGAAAATACCAATTACTTGCTCCAACATTTGGCTAATTGGGTGCGCATTGCCCATTTTTAAATCAACGGGCAGACTCAAATCCATTTCGGCGGCTTGTTTTTTGGCAGCACCTTCAGCAATTTTTTCTTTAAAAAGTGCAAATTTTTCCTCTGCGGCTTGTTTTAGGGCATTTACTTTTTGTCCATAGGCTTTTCGGTCTTCGGGAGCTATATCTTTAATGTGCGACATCAAAGGCTTCAGCTCATTTTTAGAACCCAAATAAGCAATACGAAATTGCTCCAAATCATCGGCAGTAGTTATTTGCCAGTTTTGAATATTATTAAGAATTTCGTCTATGGTTGAGAAATATTTGTTGGACATATGGGATTTGTTTTACAAATGATTTTTATTTTCACTTCTTTTCTTCGTTGAGGTATGTTGAGTCTGCGTTCTTTTTAGTGACTTCAAAAAATCTTGATTATTTAAAACTTCTAATTGTTGTTTTACAATACGACATAAATTTTTGAAGCGTATATCTTTCTTTATATTACTTTTTATCATTTCAGAATTTAAAGACTCTAAATTTGATAATACTGTTAATTCGTTAATACTTGCGAAATCTCTTATATTTTTACCCTCATGTGCAAGTTTGGGGTTCGCTTCTCTCCAATGTTTCGCGGTACATCCAAATACTGCTACATTTAATAAATCTGCTTCCTCTGCATAAATAAGCCATTCATTCTCTTTAGAAAAATTTAGTTTGGGTAATTATATGTTTTTTTACGGCATCAGTATGAATATGATAGTTTATTTTGCTCAAAATTCTTTTGACATCCCATTCAAGATTATATTTATTGCTTTCAATTTCTTTTAATCTTTGAAATTCTTTAATTAACAGTAACTTAAACTTTGGGCTTATCCAAGTACCAAACTCAAACGCAATATCTTTGTGAGCATAAGTTCCTCCATACCTACCAGCCTTAGCAATAATTCCAATAGCATTAGTTGTATCAATCCATTTTTTTGCCGATAGATGAAATCGGTTAAGACCTGCCTCTTTTCTAATTTCCTCGAATTCGAGGAAATTAAAATTAGGATTGTTTAGTTGTTCCCAAATGGCTAAAAACTCTATTGTATTTTTATTACGTAACCAATTTTCTATTACAGCGTTTCCACTTTCTATATTTTTAACCATATCTGTAAGACTTATATAATCTTCCGCATTATGATTAACAACTGAAATTATTGAATCTTCTACTATTATCTGCTTTTTCTTTGAAACCATTTATTTGTTATTAACTATAATTCAAAAAATTACACACAAAATTAAACATTCTGCATTTATTATACACAAACAACTACCCTACATCAACACTATTTCCACCAAATAACGCTTCGTTATTGCGCTGCGGCGCGTTTTGGGGTCTAAAAACTGCTTTGTAAGGCGCGTTACCGCAAAGTGGTCGAAGCCCCACATGTGTTTTATTTTCACTGGCGCATCATCGCGAAAATATTTTGCTCCTTCCTCGTCTGTATAAACCCAAATGGATTCCGTTGTTTTGGACACATTTGCTTTCTCAAAATCTTGTACAATGGTATGTAAGCCTACATCTAAAGGATGACTGCTTACTTTGTAAAAATAAACTTTTTTAGGATTGATGCGATGTGTTGTTAAATAATTGGCGACTTGTGTGCCGGATTGGTATTCCAATAGATTTGGGTAAATATGAAAATTTAAGAAAAAGTTGAAAGCAATAATACTTATCGCCGCAGGAAAAATAAGTCGGTCTAAAAACTTGTGTCCTCGTAAAGTATAAAAAACTGCTCCCAAAGCCATTATGCTTACCACTACGATGAGATAAATATTGTGCAATGGAAAATAATAAACAGCAAGTAATATTAGTATAGTCCAAATCAACAGATTTACACCTATTTGCGCATAAGTAGCTATTCGCAATTTGCGTAAATGGCGATACAAATATTTCACTACAAACGCTGCCGTAAAAATAGCTGCATAACCATACACCACAAATATATAATGCGGAAGTTTGTATTTCGACATAGACATTGCCGCAAATACCAACAAAAAACCACCTACGGTAAGTATTTCCGCAGAATTTTTGTGGTTGCGTGTACGCCAATAACTTTGCAAACGCCATACTATTGCGCCTAAGGCTAAAATTACCCAAGGCAAAAACGACCACAAAAAGGTATGTACAAAATAAAGCGGCGTTGTATCGTTGCGCCAAACGTTTTCGCCCGTTATGCGCCCGAAACTCTGTGTCCAAAAATAAAACTTCACGCCTTCGCTGCCGTATTGTTGGTACAAACCCCACAACATAGGACTAAGCAGCAACAGCACCCACAGCAAACCTAATAAGTATGCGGGATTGTAAAAATCTTTCCAGCGTTTTTTTCCGACTAAATAACTTGCTATTGCCAAAGCAGGAGCCATTACGCCAATGGGTCCTTTTGCCAACATTGCCAAAGCAATTCCACTGAAGCCACCAAAAAAATACAGCCACTTTCGCGTGTGAATGTACTCGACCAACTGCCAAGTAGCAAAAATTACCGCTCCTGCCAAAATAGTGTCGGTGCGAATATCGTGATTGAACAAAAAATACGCCTGACAACTTGCCAACAAAAGCACTGCCAACGAGGCTACTTGCTTATTGTACAAACGCGCTGCTAAATTGAAACAAGCATACAAGCCTAATAAAGTAAAGAAAAATGAAGGTAATTTGTAAGCAACTTGGGTTTCGCCGAACAAATAATACGACAATGCCGACAACCAAAACAACAAAGGCGGCTTGTCCAAATAGTCCACATGGCGATGTTTTACCTGCAAAAACTCCCCCGAATGTAACATCTCGGAACTAATAGAAGCGTATTGCGAAGCGTCCACATCCAAAATTCCGCAAGTGAACAAACCGATAATATACACAATAACACAAGCAAATGTGAGGTATTGTAGTCCATTTTCCGAAAACAAATTGCGCATAAGTTGTCAAGGGTTTAAAGCCGCAAAGTTGGGATAAATTACTTGTTTTAGAAAGTTTTAAGCCAATATTTAGGGCAAATATTGTTGGCGAATTATTTTTCCGTTGGCGGTACGTTGCAGTTTTTTTACAAAAATTACCTTTTTAGGGCGCAGTTTTTTATCGAGCTTTTTTACCAAAAAATTTTCGAGTTCCTGCTGTTTTTGTACCGAAAATTCTTCACTTTCGATAAGCAAAATAGGCACTTCTCCCCAAAGTTCATCTTTTTCTCCTATCACCACAAACGGTGCCTCAAGGTACTTGCTCAAGGTTTTTTCTATTATTTCCGGCTGAATTTTTAATCCGCCCGAATTAATAATATTGTCGCGGCGACCGCAAATTTCAAAAGTTTTTTCATTTAAAAGTATTGCCGTATCGTTGGTAGCTATGTCGTGCGATATACGCAAAGGCGCGTGAATACAAAGGCAATCGTTTTCATTGATGTACACACTTATTTGCGACATGCAATGAAAATGTGTTTGTCGGTTGGCACCATTCAGTTGTTGGAGGGCAATATGGCTGCAAGTTTCCGTCATACCATAAGTTGCAAAAAACGTATTAGGCAAAGATTGCAACTGTTCCCACAAATCGTGCGTTACTGCCGCGCCGCCTACAATTATTTTTTCGATATTCGTTAGTTTTTCTCGCGCATTGTGCAAAGCAAACTGCACTTGTGGCGGAATCATTGCTGCAAATTGCAACTGTAATTGTGATGGAATATTTTCCAATGCCTGAATATTAGGCGGAACGACATACAAATCCATTTTTTGCAAAATAGCGCGCACCAGCATCATTTTTCCGCCAATAAAATTTGCCGGAATACACAGCAAGGCTTTATCGTTTTTTTGTAAATGGAAATACGCAATGGTATCTAAAGCCGATTGTTGGAGATGTTTTCGAGAAAGTTTAATTTTTTTTGGTTTTCCGGTAGAGCCGGAAGTTTGTTGTACAAATACACGTTTTCGCGGGTTTTGCCATTCGGTAAGAAAATTTTGTACAGGCAAAAGCCATTCGGGCAAAAGAGAAATAGCCTTTATTTCTGCTACAATTTCCGACAATTTTTTTTGCGAAAAAGCTAAAACAAACATTTTTTCATGTACCCACATACTATTGCAAAGGACGCAAATTCCACAAAATTTCGGGACGATAGTACAATTTTCCGGCGGCAATTTCCAAAGGCGAAGCAAAATTATTGGTATAAAGTTGTCCTGTACCCAAACCTTGCGGCAGCGATGTTTGCAAATGCGCACACCATTGGGCAATAGCATTTAGCCCCACATTACTTTCCAATGCCGAAGTAATCCACCAAGCAATACTTCGCGCTTCCGCCAAAGATATCCACTGCTGCGATGCGGCAAAACCGCCGAGCAAACTCGGCTTTATAATAAGAAACTGCGGACGAATTTGGTCAAGTAGTTTTTCTTGCGCCGAAATATCCAACACACCCAACAATTCTTCGTCCAAAGCAATCGGCACAATATTTTGTTGGCAAAGTTGCGCCATTTCTTGTATTTGTCCGGCTTTTATGGGTTGTTCGATGCTGTGAATTGCCAAATCAGCTAATTTTCTCAGTACCTCTACGGCTTCTTTGGGCGAAAATGCACCATTGGCATCTACGCGAAGCGTTAGTATTTCGGGTGAAAAGTGTTGGCGAATTTTTTTGAGTAGCTTCCACTCCGTTTCAAAATCTATGGCACCAATTTTCATTTTTATACAGGAAAAGCCTTGCGCTATTTTTGCATCAATTTGTTCTTGCATAAATGTTTTGTCGCCCATCCAAACAAGTCCGTTGATATTTATTCCTTCGCCACCTTCGGTAAATTTTGTAGCGAAAAAATGACGCTTCCCGCCGTTTTTCCAATCATTGTACGCCATTTCTACACCAAAACGAATGGAAGGATATGCGGCGAGTGCGCTAAAGTTTTCGGCAAAAAACGCTTGTGGTTGCTTGCAAACATTGTATAGCGTTTGTTCGTAAGTTTCGGTATCGTCAATACTAAGCCCTTGCAAAACGCCACATTCACCAATACCTTTTATGTTGGGATTTTGGGCATCGTACAAAAAAATGAAATAGCTGTCTTTTGTATGTAGTACGCCGCGCGAAGTGCCTGCGGCTTGTTTAAATTGGAGGGTGTATTTTTTCCAGTATGCTTGCATTGTTTGTGTGGAAGGTGAGGATTCTGCTTTGTATTGTCAATTAATGCAGTAATATATTTAAAAAATCCACTTCGGGATTTTTCAATGAAATAAATAAATTGCTGATTATCAAATAATTGCACATTTTTTATCTATCATTTTTTGTTGTAGTACAAATAAAAATGATACTTAACTCTGTAACAACGAAATCGCCAACCAACTCATCAAACCCACACCTGTTTCTAAGGCTTTTTCGTCAATATCGAAAGTGGGTGTATGCAGATTAGAAATAATCCCTTTGGCTTCGTTTCGTATGCCCAAACGATAAAAACAACTATCCACTTGCTGCGAATAATATGCAAAATCTTCCGCGCCCATACGCATAGGAATATCTACGACATTTTCTTCGCCCAAAAATGCAATGGCTGCGTTTTTGGCTTTTAGCGTTAAGGCTTCGTTGTTGAAAAGATAAGGATAACCCACCACAATATTCACTTCACATTCGGCATCCATAGCGGCGCAAAGTGTTTCGGCTTGGTAGCGAATAAGGCGATGTGCTTCAAAACGCCATTTTTCATCGAAAGTGCGAAACGTTCCTTCAATTTTTACAGCATCGGGAATAATATTGTTGTAGCCTCCTTGCGAATTTATTTTACCAAAAGAAAGCACCGAAGGTACCGTTGGGTCGGCGCGGCGCGATACAATTTGCTGCAAAGCTACTACCAGATGAGCACTTATCAGCACAGGGTCAATGACCAACTGTGGCGTAGCAGCGTGTCCGCCTTTTCCTTTTATGGTGATGTAAATTTCATCGGCGGAAGCCATTGCCATTCCGGCGCGAAAACCTACTTTTCCAACTTCCAAAGGTGGGTGAGCGTGCTGCGCGAGCATGTAGTGCGGTGTCGGATTTTTGAGTACCCCATCGCGAATCATAAGCGAAGCTCCGCCGGGAGCTTTTTCTTCGGCGGGCTGAAAAACAAATTTTACAGAACCTTGCCAGTAGTCGCTGAGTTTGTGCAACAAATGCGCCGTTCCCAACAAACTTGCGGTATGTGCATCGTGTCCGCAAGCGTGCATTACGCCTTTGTTTGCCGAACAATACGAAACTTTGTTTTCTTCTTCGATGGGCAATGCGTCAATATCGGCGCGCAAGGCAATATTTTTTCCTGCATTTTTTCCTTCCACCAAAGCCACTACGCCATTTTCGGCAAAGCCTGTCTGAAAAGGAATATTCATTTTTTTCAGTTGCTCCTGAATGTACTGAGAGGTTTGATACTCCTGAAAAGAAAGTTCGGGGTGCTGGTGCAAATGTCGCCTAAAGCCGCGTACTTGCTCAAAAATAGCGGCGGCTTCGTCTTTTATGCGTTGGTGCAAATCTGCCACAGCTCAAAATTTTAGTTCGTGAGAATTGATTTCGTCTCGCACCAAAAAGGCTCGCTGAAAAAGTGGTTTCACCTCTTTTAGCAGTTTATAGGCTTTGAAACGATTAGTAAATGCACCTGCGCGCAGCTTAAAATAAGGCTGGTCGTAGCTTATTAAGGCTTCTGTTTGGGGAAAAATTCCAACAAACCTATTTTTTTCTTTATAAACTTCCTCGCGGTTGTTCGATTGCAGTATTTGAATACGATAGCCGCTTACATTCGTGCCGCGTTGCGAAACGACCTTGCTTTTTTCCAAAAGTGCCGTGATGGCAGGAGATGCGTTGGCAGTTACTTGCGCTTTGGCGGAAATAATATTAATGGCTACCAAAGCAAGTACGATTAGGTACAAGAGTTTATTTTGAAGGAAAATATTTTTCATAAAAGAAAAACGTTCGGTTTGTGAAATAAATTTTATGCTGATAATTGGACGGTAAATTTACCAATTTTTTTTGGTTCTCTTATCATCTTTGGGAAGGCAAAATTGTGAATACGATGAATTTTATTCGTTTATTTTTCGATAAAATATGTTCGCTGCACCGCTATCTGGTCCGTAAATTTCTAAATTTGGCTCAAGTACATCATTTTTTATATTCACGCTCAATTTGTAATTGTTTGTATGCCAGTTGTTGAATTTAAAGTGTCCTATTTCGTAAATCTTCTTTTCTCTCCAGAACAATTCGAAAGAGCAATAGCCATACTCGTTTTTTATACCTTTTTTACTTTTACTATTGGCAAGTACCGCTTTACCACTATTTTTATTCAAAATTTTAAACTCAGCTAAATCAAGCGGCGGCGAAACTTCCAAATCAAAAGTGTTTAAATCAAGTATTCTTGAGGAAAGTTGGGTAGTGAGGCAATGTGTGTCTTTTACTTCTGTTGCATATTTTTCAAAGTTATAAACGCCCAATATTACGCATATTATAGCTAATACCAAATACAAGTTTTCTCTGTTTAAAATTCTATTTTTAAGTTTTTCATAGCTTTTTTCCATTGTAAAAACAATTTTTTTAACAAAAATTCTACGGCAAATAAATCGCTCCGCCAATACTATTTTTCGGCGCGCCACTTACACTTGCCAAAATGTTTTCATTTCCCTGCCAGCGCAAGCAAGCCATAAATGCCATAGCGATAGCTTCTTTGTATTTTACTATACTATCATCAGGAATATGTAGTGGAATGTCAGGACTTTTTGCTTGTATGCGCGCCGTCAAAAAAGTATTAAAAGCTCCGCCACCTGTTACCAACATTTGTTGCGACTTGCTTGCTGTTAATGGAAATTTCTGTTTTACTTGCGTTATTGCTGCCGCAATTTGGATGGCAATATGCTCACAAAGTGTACGCAATATATCTTCGGGAGCTATTTCGCTAAAGTTTTCTGCTATAAAATCGCCTAATTTTTGCACCCAGTCGTTGCCTAAACTTTTGGGAAAATCTTGCTGATAATAGTCTATTTGGTTTAAACTTTCCAAAAGCATTGGGTTTATCTGTCCCGAAGCGGCAATATTTCCCTTATCGTCGTAGTCGGCACCCATTTTTTGTGCAAAACGATTGAGTAAAGCATTGCAGGCACAAATATCAAATGCCGGAAAATATTGGACGGAAGTCGTTTTTACCGAAATATTGGCAATGCCGCCCAAGTTGAGACAAAAAGTATAGTCGGCAAACAAATGTAAGTCGGCTATCGGAACAATAGGCGCACCTTGTCCACCTTTGGCGATGTCGCCGCTACGCAAATCGCACACTACAGGCAGGCGACTATTACACGCCAAAGCTGCGCCGTCACCAATTTGCGCCGTGAGGCGTTGAGAAGGAAAATGAAAAATAGTATGTCCGTGCGAACCCACCAATTCGGCATTAAATTGTTGTTTTTGATTAAAATGACGCACCAAATCGCCCAAATAATGCCCGAAATACACATGTGTTTTCCAAAAAATGTACGCCGACTGCGCCGGCAAATTGCGCAGACGATTTATCCAAGTTTCCGGCAAAGGAATACATTCGCTGTGTGCCAAAGTATAATGCCAAATTTCGTTTTCATCTTGCGAAAAATGACAAGCAGCTAAGTCTATACCATCTAACGAACTTCCCGACATTAAGCCTATTACACGCATGCAATTAGCGTTTTAGGCGTGGGTCAAGCGCGTCAGTGAGTCCTTCGCCAATAAGATTGAAGAAGGTTACGGTAAGGAAAATGGCAAAACCGGGGAAAATTGCCAGCCACCAAGCACTGGAATGTGTACGCGCTAAATTGAGCAAACTTCCCCAAGTAACTACTTCGGCGGGAACACCTACGCCAATAAAACTTAGGAAGGCTTCGATAAGAATAGCCGAAGCAATACCAAACGCAATGGCAATAAGCACTGGCGAAAGCGCATTGGGAATGGCGTGGCGCAACAATATGCGCCAATTACTGTAGCCTAAGGATTGCGCCGCTTCAATGTACTCCAAGCGGCGTACTTTGAGCAACTCGGCACGAATAAGTCGCGCGATACCCGTCCACGAAGTAAGCCCAATAATAAGCATTACCATTACTAAGGAAGGACTTTTCATGGTAGCCACAATAGCAATAATTAGGAACAAGCGCGGAATAGATACCAAAATTTCGATTAGCCGCGATACCATAATATCCATAGGTGCAGGCACTTTTTTACCCAAAAACGGAATGCGTTCAAAAGGCTTTGCCAAAAGATTTCCCAAAAATATTACTGCGGCAAAAATGACTAAACTGATAATGAGTTGAATGAGCAAACTTACGGCAGAAGTAGCTAAGGCATCGGATAAAGTATAAGAACGAACGCCAAAGGCATAAAAGCCACCCAAAATAAAAAATATGATATTAAAAATAAAACGAATGCGGCTTACTTTTAGTCGTTCATCGCCGTAAAAACCCGCCAACGCGCCAAAAAGTATGCCTATAAGCGAAGAAATAGACATAGAAATAATGCCCACGGCAAAAGCGATACGTGTAGCGTGAATCATGCCCGACATCACATCGCGACCAAGATTGTCCGTACCCAACCAATGTTTCCACCGCCAACCATTCGGCAGATTTTGCTCTTCGGTAGGACTTTTTAGTACATTGGTATAATCCAAATACGTAGGTAAATAAGGAATAGGCGGAAACACGGAAAAATCATACTCCAAGTTTTTCCATTGCACATTTTGCAACTCGGGAGGCCATTTGGCAATACCCAAATCTACGGCATACGATTTTAGAATAGGAAAAATAACTTTTCCCTGATACTTAGCTACTAAAGGTTTGTCATTGGCTAAAAAATCGGCAAAAATAGCTACCAATGCCAAGGCAAGGATAAAATACATGGCAAAAACCGCTCGTTTGTTTTTGGCAAATTGTCGTTTTACATACGCCCAATAACTTTGGTTTATCTGATTTACTTGTTCGCGCGTGTTACTATTGCTCATAGATAAAATTTATAATTTGGCTAATTTTAATACGAAATAAAAATTATTTTTTAGATGAAAAAGTAATACGCGGATCTACTACCGCATACAAAATATCGGCGACCAAATAGCCTACTAAAGTAAGTATTGCCGAAAACATCATTACTGTAAACACAATAGGATAATTTCGTGCTACTAAGGCTTCGAAAGCCATTTTTCCCATTCCGGGAATAGAGAAAATTATTTCTAATACAATGGCACCACTTATCATTAAAGGAAATACACTGGCAAAAAGCGTGATTACAGGCAAAAGCGAATTGCGCAAGGCATGTTTCCAGATAACTTTGTTTTCGGGTAAGCCTTTGGCGCGAGCAGTACGAATATAATCTTGCCCCAACACATCTAACATTCCGCCCCGCATTTGGCGCGACAAATACGCAAAACTTCCATACGTCCAACAAATAAGCGGCAGCGTTAAGTGCCACGCCAAATCTTTGAATTGTACCCACCACGAAGCGTCCGGCGGCAAGTCGCCATGTACGCCGTAGGGCGGAAACCAATCGAAATAATCGCCGCCGCCAAAGAACATTATCAGCAAGGTGGCAATCCAAAAACTGGGCAAAGAATAGAGAATAAATAAAAAGGTAGTAATAATTTGGTCTTGCATACTGCCTTTATGTACCGCCGAATTTACGCCCAAAGGAATAGACACAATGTAGGTGAGCAAGATAGACAAAAAGCTAATAAGCATTGTCCAGCGAATAGCATCGCCGATAACGCTGGCTACGGGACGCTGGTCTTTGTACGAAATACCAAAATCGCCACGAATGAAGCCACCACTTTTGCCTTCGCCTGAGCCAAACCAAGGTTTATCGCCAAAAAACCAACGATGATACTGGTTGTTTAAGCCATAAAAATGAATGGTAGGCACATAGCGTTTCCAAGGTGTAGCCTCACTTTTTACGGTAGCATAATTCTGTTTTATATTTGTCAAATCGCTTTGTAAATATGCCAGTGAAGGTGCCTCAGAAAGGTTTTCGCCAATTTTGTTGAGGGTAAAATTTATTTTTTCATCATCGTGGTTAATGTACAAATCGTTTACCAACGAAATAATATTTACCAAAGGCTGTGCATTGAGCGAATCGCGCTCGGTACCCGCAGCTTTAAGCTCGAAGGCTTTGGTATCTTGGTAATATTTTTCAATATATTTCCAATCGCCGTAGTCGTAAATGAGCCGGTCCAAATTATTGCGGTGCAAGCGTTTGGGAACTTTGTACAAAGTATCGGGATAGGACGAGCTTGAGAGTGCAAAATAAAAAATAGGTAAGTCTAAGCCAAGTTCTTGCCGTTTTTCTAAATACGCTTTTTCGGTAGCCAAAATATTGGCAGCTTGCCCTTGACTGGTTTGCGAGGTGAGCATCAACTCTACCGGGTCGCCGGGCGCATTAGAACTAATCACAAACGTAAGCAAGGATATAGCCAAAAGCGTGGGCAAGAAAATAAGTATCCTTTTTAAGATGTATTTTAGCATAAACGAGTTATTTTAGCGATGAAGGTACAAGCGTATTTTAGGGTGAAAAATTAAAATTACAAACTATTTTGCATTTTATGGTAAGATGACAAATTTATCCTTAATATTTTAGCTTAATATCAATGCTATTCTAAAAAAGTAGCAGAAGACACGAACAGTAGGTAGGATATTTTCTTTTACAAAAATTAGGCTAAATTTTAGCAGAAGTGGTGATAATAGACATTTTTTTGGCTGTTTTTTGTCTATTTTTGGTGGTATTAATACTAAAATCAAATAATTATTGCGTATTAATAATTGTTAGTTCTGAGTGTCTTTTCGACCGTAAGGGAGAAATCTCAAAGTGTGCCTTAGATTTGCCTTACTATGTTTCGGCAAGACAGAGTAACTTCATTTTCATTTGCGCAACTTTCATACTGTTTTTGTATAATGATAAATTTGGAAACGAACACTTTGTTAATCTTCCCTTGTGTTGTTTTCACACAGCATCGACACATTAGCGCAGCATCTTCTCCAAAAACATTTCCACATGTGGAATGTCGTCTTCCATATAAGGTTCGCTTACTACTTGAAAGCCAAATTTTTGGTAAAAATTTTCTAAATAACATTGTGCCGAAATACGCACTGGAACATCGCCATATTCGTTGTATATTTTTTCCAAAGTAGTTTGCATTAGCAAAATACCTAATTCTTGTCGCCTATGCGAAGGTGCCGTAACGACTCTGCCAAGCGAAATTTCGTTATAGCTAATGCCCGGATGCACGATGCGCGCATAGGCTACAAGTTTGGAGTTGTAATCGAAGCCCATCAGGTGGTCGGATTCCAAATCTTTGCCATCGGCATCTAAGTAAGGGCAGTTTTGTTCTACCACAAATACTTCTTGTCGCAGGCGTATTATTTCGTATAGCTCAAAGGTGTTAAGCAACGAAAATTGTTTATATTTCCACAGTATTTTATGCAAAAAAGGTAATTTTTTATATTAAAAACAAACTATACGTCCAGCATCAAGCGAATGGGGTCTTCCAAAAGATCTTTTACGCGTACTAAAAAAGTAACAGCCTCTTTTCCGTCAATAAGACGATGGTCGTAGCTGAGCGCAAGGTACATCATCGGACGAATTTTTATCTCGCCATTTATCGCCATAGGGCGGTCTTGAATTTTGTGCATACCCAAAATAGCCGTTTGGGGCGCATTGATAATAGGCGTAGAAAGCAACGAACCAAAAACACCACCATTACTAATGGTAAATGTGCCGCCGTCCATATCTTCGAGGGTGAGTTTGTTGTCGCGCCCGCGCTTTGCCAAATCCACTACCGCCAGCTCTATTTCTTTAAGACTCAGCAAGTGCGTATTGCGAATAATGGGCGTTACTAAGCCGCGCGGCGTAGAAACAGCGACCGAAATATCCACAAAATTGTTGTAAATAATTTCCTCGCCGTCTATTTGTGCATTCACCGCTTCAAACTCTAATAGTGCCATGCTGCAAGCTTTGGTAAAAAAGGACATAAATCCTAAACCTACGGCGTGTTTTTCTTTGAAAGTTTCTTTGTACTTGGCGCGAATGTTCATTATTTCTGTCAAATCCACTTCGTTGAAGGTCGTGAGCATGGCAGTTTGGTTTTTGGCAGCTACCAAGTGGTTGGCAACGGTGCGGCGCAAACGGCTCATTTTTTCACGGCGTTGGGTGCGTTGGGCATTGTTGCTTGTGGGCAAACTTATATTTTCTGCCGAAGTTTCGGTGGTTGGGCTTGTTTTTTCTTTTGCCAAAGCGTTTTGTACGTCGGCTTGGGTAATTCTTCCGTCTTTTCCGGTAGCTTGTACGTCCGTAGTTTTCACATCATTTTCGCGCATCAACTTTTGGGCAGTGGGCGAAGGGTGATTTTGGGCATAGTTTTCTTGTTTCGGTGCTTCGGTAGGCGTGTTTGCAATTGGTTTTTCCGGCGTAGCAGGCGGCGTAGTTTTTTCTTCTATCGGCGCATTGTTTGTCGCTTCGGCGGTAGTATCAATGGTACAAACTACATCACCAATGCTTATATCGGTGCCAGCTTTGACAATAATTTTCACTACACCGGCTTTTTCGGCAGGCAATTCCATCGTTGCTTTGTCGGATTCCAACTCACAAAGCGGCTGGTCCATTTTCACATAATCGCCATCTTTTACCAACCAAGCAGATAAGGTAACTTCTGTAATTGATTCCCCCACAGCGGGAACTTTCATTTCGAGTATCATGTATGTAAAGGAAATTATTTATTTTCAAGTAATGCAAAGGTAGCAAAAATGCGTTTCAAAAAATATAAAACATCTAAAAAAGAGAACTTAACCAAAATTTCCATATTCCAGTCAAATGGAATAAGCGAATTTCTTATTCCATATTTTTTTGTTTGAGTGGAATAACATCTACAGAATTTAAGAAACGATTTTCCAATGAGTTGCCCTCATTAATTTTCCAGTACATATACCACTTGTCGAAACAGCCCCGCCCTGCGAAATGTTTTTTTATACGAAATATGTAAATCCAATTCATAGAAAATATTTTCCCAAGCAGTAGCCGTTTTGTTATTGTGCGGATGTCCCAAAAATTCTAAATTTACCAAGCTATCCATTGCATAAGTTGCTTGTTTTTGTACAAAATTGTGGTAAATATCTTCCATTACAATAAGTTTGTGTGCTACACGCTTTGCTTCACGTAACACTTGCTCCGGCTCGGTACAATGGTGCAAAACCGTTAGCAATAGTGCTACCTCAAAACTTTTGTCGGGAAATGGAAACGCACTACCTTCGGTATAAATAACGGGATTTATTTCGGGAAAAAAGCTGAGGTTTTTCACATCTAAAGCCGTTACGGCATAGTGTTGTTTTTGCAGCGCGTAGGCAATGCCGCAAGCTCCCGCACCAATGTCTAAAACAGTAGTTGCTGCTGACAAAAAAGGTTTTACATGCTTCATTTTAAAGGCAGTACGTGGAGCCAAGCTCCGCAAAAAAATGTTGCGCAAGTATTTATTTTTCCGAAAAAAACTTATATGCGAATGACTGAGCAACATACAATAAAAACAGATTTTTGGCACTTAAACTTTTACCCAAATGAAACAAAAACAATGTGTATGTGTTGTATGCAACGGCAATAAACAAAATTATTTTCGTTATTTATTGTGCGAAATGTACTAACTTCGCGGCTTATTTTGCCACTTATTTTTTATTTATAAAATTCAACTTATTTATGACTTTCTTGCAACTAAAAAAAATTATTTTAAGTATAATGCTTGTATGTATTACACAAAGCGTATGGGCACAAATTAGTTTTTCTGATATGAACGAAGCACAAAAAGCCGGATATGCCTACGGTATAAATTTGGCACAAAACCTTAAAAAACAAGGCGCAAGCGACTTAGATTTGGCAATGCTGCTAAAAGGAATTGAAGATGCGATGAGCGACAAAGATCTTTTGCTAAGCTATGAGGAATCGGCGGGTGTGTTGAACACTTATTTCACTCAAGCACGCGAAAAACAACTGCAAAAAAATCTTAATGACGGGAAAGCGTTTTTAGCCGAAAACAAAGATAAAAAAGGTGTTTCCGTAACATCAAGCGGTTTGCAATACACTATTTTAAAAGAAGGAAACGGTCCAAAACCATCGGCTACCAGTACTGTGACTACACATTACGAAGGAAAATTGTTGGACGGAACGGTTTTTGACAGTTCGTATGAGCGTGGCGAGCCGGCTACTTTTGCTTTGAATCGCGTGATTCCGGGCTGGACAGAAGCCCTGCAACTAATGCCCGAAGGTTCTAAGTGGCGTTTGTACATTCCTTCGGAATTGGCATACGGCGAGCGCGGTGCGGGCGAAAGCATTGAACCCAATTCGGTGCTTATTTTTGATGTAGAACTTTTAAAAGTAGGTCAGTAATAGATTTGTTAAAGACTTATCCTTTTGTGATCGGTAATGGTGCGAGCGACCGTTCAGACATCAACTGACAACCAACAAAGACGAAAATTTGCCAACGCTTCGCAAAATTAAATGTGGTGCAAGCCGACACACGAAGCCAACGCTTTTGCATCACATTTAATTTTGCCCAACCGCACCAAAGCCCACCCACCACCCCAATATTTTTCCGACAAAAAACTGACAATAAACTTTGCTCAATCGAAAACTTTGTATAATTTTGTCAATTATTGACAAGTTTTAAATTACAAGTATATGAAAGCAACTTTTGGCGAGTACATCAAACAATTAAGGACAGACAACGGTTTGACCTTAACTCAACTTGCCTTCCAACTTGACCTTGACTCTGCAAATCTTAGTAAAATCGAAAACGGGAAAAGAGAATTTGACGAAAAACGTTTGGAGAAATTAGCAAACGCTTTTGACCTTGACCTTGAAAAACTGAAAACTGAATATTTTGGCGACCAGTTCGCTAAGAAAATGTATCAGTATAATTGTTCTCCCGAAACACTGATTGTGGCAGAAGAAAAGGTAAATTATTTGAAAAGCATAAACGTAAAACAAGGAGAAATAAAATTCGACAATGAAAAATAAACCAACGGTAATAGACTTGTTTTGCGGTTGCGGTGGACTTTCTTATGGGTTCATCGAAGCAGGATATGACGTGCTTTTGGGCATTGACCATTGGAAAGATGCGATTGTAACTTTTGAAAATACGCATAAAAACGCAAAAGGAATTGTTGCAGATTTATTTAATGAAACACCTAAAGAAATTTCAAAACAGACGAAGATAAAAGAAGTTGATGTTATCATTGGAGGACCACCTTGTCAAGGTTTTTCCATTGCAGGAAAAAGAATAATTGATGACGAACGTAACCAGCTTTACAAATCGTTTGTAAGATTTGTAAAACATTATCAGCCAAAAGTTTTCTTGATGGAAAATGTACCTAACATTGTTTCAATGGGAAAAGGAGTTGTGAAGGATAGTATCATAGAAGACTTTGAAAAACTTGGTTATGCTGTTGTTTATAAAGTTTTATTAGCTTCTGAATATGGCGTTCCACAAAACAGAAGAAGAACGTTTTTTGTTGGCACAAAAAATAATAAAGAATTTGTTTTTCCCCAACCGACAACCGAGATGCCAATAAGTGCAAAAGACGCAATTTCGGATTTACCAGAAAAATCTTTGACTGACGGAACGAAATACAAAACAGAACCAAAATCTGATTACCAAAAACTAATAAGAGGAAAATCTGAGGGTATTTACAACCACGAAATTACAAACCACAGCGAAAAAACGACAAATATAATTTCGTTAGTTCCTGACGGTGGAAACTATAAGGATTTACCCGAAGAATTACGAAAAACAAGAAACGTAAACATTGCTTGGACAAGACTAAACAGCAAAAAACCGAGCTTTACAATTGACACAGGACACAGACATCATTTTCATTACAAATACAATCGTGTACCGACTGTTAGAGAAAGTGCGAGAATACAATCTTTTCCCGACACGTTTATTTTTTTAGGAAGTAAAACAAGCCAGTATAAACAAGTTGGTAATGCCGTTCCGCCAATTTTGGCAAATTAAATTTGATAATTATGAGCAAAGAAATTTTTGATGATATTGTATTAGAAGAAACAAGCACTTGGACACAAGTTTGTGAAGAATGTGCTGAAAGCTATTCTGAATTAGGACATTTGGAAAAAATTCCAATCAATTTGATTTGTGGAGTTTCGGGGTGCAACAACGAAGCAAAATACTATTTGGATATTTACAAAGAAGAATTTGTCAATGAGAAATAATTGGACAAGAGAAGAATTGATTTTAGCTTTTAATTTGTATTGCAAATTGCCTTACGGACAGTTCAACAATAGAAATTTAGAGGTAAAAAATCTTGCCGATTTAATAGGAAGAACGCCCGGTGCTATTGCTTATAAATTGGTAAACTTTGTAAGTCTTGATCCCAAACAAAAACTTTTAGGAAGGAAAGGTGCAACAAATGTTGGAAAATTAGATAAAGAAGTATTCCAAGAATTTACAGAAAATTTTGACGATTTATTTTACGAAAGTGAAGATTTGCTCTTATCAAAAATTGAAGAAAACAAACCAAAAAATGATATTAAAAAACTAATTGACGAAAATAAAAAAGGAGAATATAAAATTAGAGAAACCAAAGTAAGAGTTAATCAAGATTATTTCAGAACAATTGTAATGTCAAACTATACAAACGGTTGTGGAATAACAGGTATTTCAATTCCCGAACTTTTAGTTGCTTCACATATTAAGCCTTGGTCAAAAGATGAGAAGAACAGGCTAAACCCAAGTAACGGAATTTGTTTATCTGCAACATTTGACAAAGCATTTGATAAAGGTTTGATTACGATTGATAATGATTTCAAAGTGATGTTTTCAAGCAAATTTAAGAAGTATTTAAAAGAAGATTTCTTTAAAAATGAGTTTGAACGATTTGAAAGTTTACGAATGAATTTGCCAATAAAATTTTTGCCTAATGAGGAGTTTTTACAATATCATTTTGATGTTGTGTTTCAAAAATAAAAGATTATGAAAAAGGAATATATTGCCGAACTTTTCAAAAAATTTGAAGATGCCTGTTACGATTACGAAGGAATAGAATGTTGGAGTGCAAGAGATTTACAAGATATTCTTGGTTATTCTCAATGGCGAAACTTCAAGAATGTAATTGACAAAGCTCAAAAGTCTTGTGAGCAGGCAGGAGAAGATGCCAAAAACCATTTTGCCGAATTCAGCAAAATGGTTGAAATAGGAAGTGGTGCACAAAAACCTGTTGAAGATATTGCTTTGACAAGGTACGCTTGTTATCTAATTGCACAAAATGGAGACGCAACTACAAAATCAGAAATTGCCTTTGCTCAGACATATTTTGCAGTTCAAACGAGGAAACAAGAAATAATAGAAAAAAGATTGTTGGATGTTGCAAGAGTTACGGCACGTGAAAAACTCTCACAGTCTGAAAAGAAACTTTCGGGAATTATTTTTGAAAGAGGAGTTGATAATAAAAGTTTTTCGATTATTCGTTCTAAAGGAGACCAAGCACTATTTGGAGGTAGAACAACTAATGATATGAAGAGAATTTTGGAAGTTCCTGCAAATCGTCCGTTAGCTGATTTTCTTCCAACTCTAACAATTAAAGCAAAAGATTTTGCAACCGAATTAACAAGTCATAATGTTGTAGATAAAGATTTGAAAGGTGATAATCAAATTACAAAAGAACATATTGAGAACAATTTGGCAGTTAGAAAAATGCTTCACGACAGAGGTGTAAAACCAGAACAACTTCCACCTGCCGAAGATGTTAAAAAAGTAGAAAGACGATTAGAGAGTGAAGAAAAAAAGATATTGAAAGACGTTAAAAAAAATCAAGAAATGAACAAGAAGAAATAGAAAGAAGATTTACAACGATAATTTTTCGCATAAATGCGAAACAAAAGATGTTCGAGATATTGTACCGAGCGAAGTTCCCAACCACGATATTTTATTAGGCGGTTTCCCTTGTCAATCCTTTTCTATCAGTGCCCAAAATCCACCAAGATTAGGTTACAAAGACGATAGAGGAAAGCTATTTTTTGAAATGGTTAAAGTTTTGAAAGAAAAACAACCTCGTTTTTTTATTGGCGAAAATGTAAAAGGTTTGCTTTCAGCAAATAAAGGCAAAGCATTTCCAATGATTGTAAAGGAGTTTGAAAAAGCAGGTTATCACATTCATTACAAACTTTTAAACGCTTCCGAATTTGGCGTTCCGCAAAAACGTGAACGTGTTTTTATAGTAGGTTTTAGAGATTTTGACGATTATTTTAATTTCAAATTTCCACCACCAAATACATTAAACGGTTCTAAAATTGCTCTTAAACAAGTTATTGACAAAAAAGCAGACAAAGACGAAAAATGGTTTTTCAGTCAGAGAGCCGTTGAGGGAATGTTGCGAGTTCGTGAAAAAATGAACAAAGGCAGAGTTCAAGACTTGAACCAACCTTGCAACACAATTAGTTCGCATTTAGCAAAAGTAAGTCTGAATGGAACAGACCCAGTTTTAATGGTTAATGAACGATATAGAAGATTTACACCAAGGGAAGCTGCAAGTATTCAATCGTTCCCTACAACTTTTAAATTAGACAGCGTTTCCGACAACAGACAATACAGAGCAATCGGTAACGCAGTTCCGCCTGTTTTAATGTGGAATGTGATAAAGGCTTTAGCAAAATTATTAGTACAAGAAAAAATTGAACAAAAAGAAATGGTATAAAAATTAGTGTAATCCCAACGCTTTTGGTAGCACATTTGCATTTTTGTTATTACACAAATCAACGCTAAAAATGCAAAAGAGCTACCAAGCCAACGCACAACAACACGAAAAACGACACGACTGACAGAACCACTACCGATAACAAGGTATTGGCGTAATTACGGCAGAACGGCTTCGATTGAACATTTGTGCATAGTTGGACAGCAGTAACTCTATTGAACTTCTGTGCTAAAAACCGCCACTACGCCAATACCCAAACCGTTATTTATCCTAAAAAAACTGTTAAACAGCCCATTGTGGCTGTTTTTCTTTTTATAAAATAAATACAAATTCTCCTTAGACATTGCAACGATAAAAAGTTTTTTTTCGACTATAATAGGAAAAAGAAGCAGTTAATTTCGTTTAATCCACCTATAAGTTCGGAGATTTTGTTGTTAAGACCAACAATCTTGGGTAAATTTGTCTTTTATTTTTATGCAAATTCAAATGTTTAGTTTTTCCATAGCCAAAAAGGCATTCCTTGTTTTCTGTATAATATGCTTAGGCGTATCAAGTGCTTGGGCGCAGGTGCGTACGTACAGCAACGAATTTTTGTCCTTAGGCGTAGGCGCGCGTGCCTTGGCAATGGGCAATGCACAAAACGCACTAAGCGATGACGTAATGGCGGCTTATTGGAATCCGGCAGGACTTACCAATGTTGCCAACACACAACTTGCGGCAATGCATGCCGAATGGTTTGCCGGAATTGCTCAGTACGATTATTTGGCAATGGCTTTCCCGCTGGCAGAAAAACAAACTTTAGCTCTTAGCGTAATACGTTTTGGTGTGGACGATATTCCCAATACTTTAGCATTGGTAGAAGCCGATGGAACTATCAATTACAACAATCTTAGCAGTTTTTCGGCAGCAGATTATGCTTTTTTGGTGAGTTATGCACGTGCTTTTTCGGAGCGATTACTTTTCGGGGCGAATTTTAAAGTTATTTATCGCAAAGTTGGCAGTTTTGCCAATGCTTGGGGTTTTGGGCTTGATGCTGCGCTACAATACAAACTAAGCGAACGCCTGACACTCGGCGCAAACCTGAAAAACGTAACGACTACCTATAATTCGTGGAAATTTAATTTTACCGAAGAAGAAAAACAGCAACTTGCCGCCACCGACAATCTTATTCCCGAAAAATCGGTAGAACTTACAGGACAAGATTTTACCATAGGAGCAGCCTATGCGCTTATAGAAAATGATACTTGGCAACTGCGTTCAGTATTAGACCTTTCTTTAACCTTCGATGGAAAACGCAACAACCTTCTCAGTTCTTCGGTTGTAAATGCTGACCCACGCTTGGGCGTTGAGGCAGGATACAAAAACTTGGTTTTTTTGCGTTTGGGTATTAATAATGTACAAAAATACACCCGCGATGCTGCCAAGTCCGCACAATGGAACATGCAGCCAAATGCAGGCATTGGTTTGGTAATAAACAAAGTAAGTGTGGATTATGCCCTTACCGGTTTGAACCGAGTGGGAACAGGCGTTTTTTCGCATGTGTTTTCGCTAAAAGTAACTTTTGGGGGCGGCGATGAAGTTTACACGCCCGCATTTTAACACAACAATCTTTTTTACACATGAAAAATTGTTTTTCAATATTTATTTTCCTTTTTGTTGTTGGCAATTCCCTTTGGGCGCAAGAAGCAGCAAATAGTTGGATTGATTACAACCAGACATATTATAAATTTTATGTAGAGGCTGATGGTGTATATCGTATTCCTTACAGTGCTTTAGTTGCGGCGGGCTTGCCTTTGGAAAGCAGTGGCTTTGCCTTGTACAACAAAGGGCGCGAAATTCCTATTTACATAAGCACCAACGGCACTTTAGGCAACAACGATTACATCGAATTTGTGGGAAAAGCGAATGACGGCGAATTTGATACCCAACTTTTTCAGCAAAACAGCTGGCAACTTGCCGTAGAAAGAAGCCTTTTTACTTCCAAAGCAGCTTATTTTTTGGCTTGGGACAATAGTGCCGCCCATCAACGCTACACCACTTTGACAAACAACCTGAACAATCCGCCTGAAGCCGATGCTTTTTATTATTACACCAATAAAAATTTCTTCGCTACCGCGCACTTTGCCGGAGAGCCTTTTAGCAATCTTTCGGGCGTGAACAACAATTATGCTGACTTTGGTAAAGGCGAAGGCTGGGTAGGTGCCGTAGCTTCCGAAAGTACGCCCCAGTCTTATACTGTTTCGTTACCCAATATTTACAACAACAACGGGCAAGTTGCTATAGAAATGAAAATAGTAGGACGCTCCAACGAAGCTGTAGTGCTAAACGACCACCATATCCAAGTTTTGTGGAACAACCAAGTAATCGTGGACGATATTTACGAAGGTTATAGTATTCAAAAGTACAATATCAATCTTCCATTGGGCGATTTGAACGCAACGAATACACTTACGCTAAAAAGTTTGGGCGTAGATGATGTAGAAGTAGATAGGTCTTCTATGGCATATTTTTTTATTAACTATCCGCGCAATTTCGATTTTAATAATCAAAAAGTATTCTGGTTTGAGCTTTTAGATAATAAAGACCACTACTTAGAAATTCAGAACTTCGATGGCGGCGCATCGCCCGTTTTGTACGATTATCAAAATGGTGTACGTATGGTAGCTTCACAGAACAATAATTCGTATAAGATTTTATTGCCGGAATTTAATACCAGTTCCAGCAGTAACAAAACTTTGGTGCTAAGCAATAACACACCTGATGATGTGAATGGTGTGAAATTAATTAGTGATTTAGAAGCAAAAAACTTCGTTGATTACAGCAATCCGGCTCTTTCGGCAAATTATATTATCCTCACCGCAAACAAATTGCGCGAAGGCGATACTGACCAAATACAACGCTACGAAGACTACCGCAAATCGGCAGCAGGCGGCAATTACAAAGTGCTAACGGTAGATATGCAAGAACTGTACGACCAATTTAGTTGGGGAATTTTGCAACATCCTTTATCTATTCGCAATTTTGTAAATGCTGTTATCAATAATCACAACCTTGGGCTGTGGGCAGATACGCCGGAATATTTATTTCTCTTGGGTCGTTCTATTCGCTATAATAAAACTACAATTCCGGAATATTGGAATCTAAACTACGTACCAACTTACGGCGAATCCGGTTCCGATGTAATGCTTACTACCGCGAATATTTTTACTTACCGAAACCAATTAGCCGTAGGCAGAGTAAGTGCTACAACGCCTGATGATGTAAAAAATTACTTGGATAAAGTAATAGAATATGAGTCTTTTTTGGCGAATCCGCAGCCGTGCGACAAAGAAACAGTAGGCTGGAGCAAAAATATAATTCATATTGCCGGAGGAAAAAACGCTACCGAAGCCGGAAATTACACGCTTTCGCTTAACGACTACAAAGAAATTGTAGAAGATACCCTTTGGGGTGCGCGCGTACTTTCCACTTTTTCAAAAGGGCAGGGTGGTGTTATTGCTGCGCCGCAACAATTTGCCGATTATATGAATGAAGGACTTTCGCTCATTACTTATATCGGTCACTCGGGCGGCTCTTTGTGGGAATTTGATATTCGCGAGCCCGACTCGTATGAAAACAAAGGGAAATATCCGTTCATTTTTTCCAATTCTTGTTTTGTGGGCGATTTGCACTCTACTGCCGATGACATAATGTCCAAACGCTATACATTAGCACAAGAGCGTGGCTCTATCGCTTTCTTGGCTACGGTGGGTTTTGGATTTCCTTTTTACTTAGACATTTATGCTACGCAGCTTCATATTAATATGAGCCAAAAAATGTATGGACAATCTATTGGCAAAATGCTGCAACAGACTATTTTCGATATTTATAAAAATCCAAGCGAAAGTTTTTATGATGGTGTAAAACTTACTTGTCAGGAATTTACGCTTTCCGGCGACCCCGCCATTCGATTGTTGCAATGGGACAAGCCCGAATATACTGTTGAGCCGGAAGATATTAACTTTTTCCCTTCAGTGCTTACTACTGCCATAGATTCTTTTGACCTACAAGTGGTGGTAAATAATTTGGGAAAAGCGGTTGCCGATTCTTTCAATTTGAGCGTTACACGTACACTTCCCAATGGCGAATTCACAACTTTTACCAATCGCTATCCGGGCATAAAATACAGCGATACACTTGTATTTCGCTTGCCTGTATTGTCCGTAGAAGCTTTGGGAAATAATACTTTTTCGGTAAATATTGCAACCGATGCCAGTATTTCCGAATACTGCACCGACAATAATACTGCTACTTCAGAAGCCTATATTTTGCCAAGTTATGCTTCTCCCATTTACCCTTGCAATTATTCTATTATAAATAAACAAGACATTGCCCTTACAGCACTTACGGCGCAGGCGATATTGGAAGAAACCAATTATTATCGCATGGAATTGGATACAACGCCTTCATTTAACAGCAATATTTTGCAAGCTACCGAACTGGCAAACAATGGCGGCGTTTTGTCGTGGCAACCCAATGTTGCATTTATTCCCGAAATAGTGTATTACTGGCGCGTTAGTGCTGTTCCCGAAGCCGGAGCTTCGTACAATTGGATAAGTAGTTCGTTTATTTATATCCCTAGCCAACCCGAAGGCTGGAATCAATCGCATTACGGGCAGTTTCAAAACGATAGCTACGAAAACATGTACCTTGCCAACAATGCTACCCACGAGTTTGAATTCGACAAAAGCCTCAATACTTTGAAAGGTTCTGTAAATGCCAATAGCTATGCCACTTACCTCAACGATACGCAGTTTTCGAGCGGAACTTGTCTGGGTGGTGCCTGTAATGGCGGAGTTGTTTTTGCGGTGTTTAAAAACAGCACACCTTTGGAAATTGTAACTTCTCCATTAGACCCGGCCACGGCATCTTTGCAAGGTTGCGAAAGAAAAGGTCTTTTGGGAAATGTGCAGTGCGGCGGTGCAAATTTGTTTGAATTTAGTACCATAGATGCCGATGCTTATAGCAAAATTGCTGCGTTCTTGGATTGGATTCCCAACGGGTACTTTGTGTTGGGCTACAGTGTGGGGAATCACCGATTACAACAAGGCGCAGCCCCTACTGCCGATTTGGAGCAAGTATATAATCGCTTGGAAAATATGGGCATCAATCTTATTTCCAGCGTTTCAGCCAGTTCTCCTTTTATGTTTTTTACCCAAAAAAATGTGGTAAATTATCCGGTAGTGTGGCAACAAACTACACAAAGCAGCGAATTTATAGAATACGATATAGAAGTATATAGCAACCAAAGTTCCGGTAATGTAATTAGTACACTCATCGGTCCATCATCAAAGTGGCGTAGCTTGCAATGGAACAGCAGTTCGGTAGATGCAGATACTTCGTTGGAAACAGCCAATGTAAATGTTTTTGGCGTGGGAAATAATGGAAATGAAACCTTTTTATTTAACACCAATAATATTAAAAACTGGGATTTGAGTTTTGTAAATGCGCAGAACTATCCTTTTCTAAAACTAAAATTGGCTACCGAAGACAATCATTTTCTTACGCCTACACAGTTGCAATATTGGCGTGTATATCACGACAAAGTTCCCGAATGGGTTTTCGACCACAGTCGCCACTTTGTTTTTGATGATACTTTGTATGTAGGACAAGCAGCAAACATTGAAATAGCCGTTGGCAATATTTCCGATACTGCTTCGCCCGACAGTATTCCCTATACTTTGCGAATTTATAATTCCGGCAATCAGTTAATTACCGAAAAAAATCAAAAACTGCTGCCGCTCAAAGCGCACGCTTACACCAATTTGGCAAATAGTTTTGAAACGCCGAGCCAGTCAGGTGAATATTCGTTGCAAATAGAACTGAATCCTAATGGCACGCGTCCGGAAAAAATTCTTTACAACAACTTATTACAGCTACCTTTCTATGTTTTGGGCGATAAAGGAAATCCTTTGTTGGACGTAACTTTCGATGGGCAGCATATTTTAGATGGCGATATTGTTTCGGCGAAACCAAATATTGATGTCGGCATTTTCGATGAAAATCTTTTATTGGCACTAAACGATACTTCCATTGCGCGCATTTATCTTGCCGACCCCAACGAAGTAGAACAACGCATTTATTTCAGCGATTCGCGGCTGAGTTTTTCGCCCGCCAACCCGTCTGCACAAGATAAAAACGAAGCGCATATCTTTTTCACGCCAACACTTTTAGCCGATGGCACGTATCGTTTGCGTGTAGAAGCCAGCGATATAAGCGGCAACAAGGTGTCGGATATAGACTTTGCCATTAGGTTTGTGGTAATAAATAAGCCAATGATTTCTAATGTGCTGAATTATCCCAATCCGTTTACCACTTCCACCAAATTTGTATTTACCCTTACAGGCAGCGAAGTTCCCGACAAACTGCTTATTCAAATCATGACCGTTTCGGGGCGTGTAGTTCGCGAAATAAGTAGTGCCGAGTTGGGCAATTTGCACATTGGGCGCAATATTACCGACTACGCTTGGGACGGCAAAGATGCTTTCGGAAACGAATTGGCAAATGGTGTGTATTTTTATCGGGTTATTGCCCGCGATGCTTTGGGACAAAGTTTAGAACTATTTACCCACAAAGCCAATGCACTTAATCCGTTTGAGTATAATATTTCCGCTACCGACAAAATGGACGCGATGTTTGGTAAATATGGCATTGGAAAAATGTACAAGTTGCGGTAGTATTTCCTACTTGTGTGAAATGCTAAAAGACACCCAATTTCAAAAAATCAACGCATAAATTTGTACCTTTAACAAAATAATATTTCGTAGCGAATGGACATTGTTGGCAAAATAACAGGTATAAAATATCAAGTGCTACTTAAAGAGGATTTGAAAGAAATTAAAATCAAAAATTTTGATATTAACCAAATGCCTTCGTCTTGTTTGCTAACGAGCAATAAACATACATTTGCCATTTCAAAATGGGTTTCGCCAAAAAGAACACGCTCTTATCCGTTTGAGCGAGTGTATAACACTTTACACATTTCAAAGAAAATTACGGTAATTCCTGTCGTGAAAGACGAAGGAGTAAGAGGCGATAGAGATTTTATACAATGGGACACTGTTTCGTTGATGTCTTTGTTAGATGTTTTTGTAATTTTTGCATACTACGATAATGCTGAAAAAGCAGACAATAAAATAACCAACCAAGAATTTAACAACAAATACATATTGTCTAAAATAAAAGAAATTGAACAATATCATAGTTCTGCTTTACATTGGAATTTGAACGAATTGAATACTAATCTACACAAAATTATAGACAAAGTAAAATCTTCATACTTAATCATTGAACAAACTACAAAGGTGAAACTACATAACCCAAATGGTTTAGACAATTTTAAAGAAAAAATTGGTAGAGATGTTTCACTTTTTATGGCTTTTTCAAGGGATAAAGCACAAAAAGCACAATCCAGAGAGTTTGTTACACAACAACGAAAAGAGAGTTTATCAACACTTTCAAAAACAAAAGTTACTATAACCAATTATTTAGGGGGACAGTATTTTTTGACCGTTGATGAAATAAAAATCACACCAATCAAAGTAAGTTTAATTGAAGGAAAACATAGTAAAAATGCTTTATTGCCAAGCAAAGGCGACATTAAAGATGGACTTTTGAAATTGATTTTGTATAGCAATCTTTCGGAAGTTACTGCCAATGGAAAGAAAACAAAAAGTGAAGCAGTACTTAATTTAACTTCTTCAAAACTCAAAGGTGCAATTACTTCTTCAAGTACAAAAAAAGATATTGCAAACTTCTTTACCGAAAATAATTTTTCAACCCAACAAATAAAATTAGTTGAAACCATTTTTGCGGAAGCCGAACAAAACAATTTTATCATTCAAATACGGTTTTCAAAATGATAAAAAGTCCATTAAGATACCCGGGCGGAAAAAGCAGATCTGTCAAATTGATTGCTACTATCATTCCTGAATTTGAGGAATTTAGAGAGCCATTTTTAGGAGGCGGTTCAATATTTATTTATACAAAACAACGTTTTCCAAATAAAACATTTTGGGTTAACGACCTTTATTACGAACTCTACAAGTTTTGGGAAATGACCCAAAAAGATGTTGATGCACTTATTGAGAAAATTTATGAATGGCGTAATCAATTTTCGGTTGGAAAAGAATTGCATAAATTTCTAAATGAAAATTTGGCTTCATTCAACGATTTAGAAAGAGGGGCGGCATTTTTTATTTACAATCGCATTACCTTTTCAGGTACAAGTTTAAGCGGTGGATTTAGTGAAGCTGCATTTACTGGTCGTTTTACAGAAAGTAGTATTCAGCGACTAAACCAATTTGCCAAAATAATTAATGGTTCAAAAATTACAAATCTGGATTATGAAGAATTAGTTAAAAAAGACGGAGAAAAAGTTTTTATTTTTTTGGACCCACCTTATTATTCTGCTACAAAATCAGCATTGTATGGTAAAAATGGAAATATGCACAAATCGTTTGACCACGTAAAGTTTGCAGACAATATGAAGAACTGTAAGCATAAATGGCTCATAACTTATGACGACAGCGAATATATCAGAGAGTTATTTTCTTTTGCAAACATTATCCCTTGGGAATTGATGTATGGAATGCGAAATGTAACAGCAGGTGCAGACCAAAAAGGAAAAGAATTGTTTATTTCAAATTATTTAGAAGTTCTGCCAGAACAGCAACAACTGACATTATTTGAACCAACAGAAAAATATGGATAACAAAAAAAGCACTGCATATAACGAGAACAAACATTTGGCAAAATGGTGCCGGAAGTGTATAAATTTAACGCTAATGTATTTCAAATGCCCTGCCTTCTCGTCAATATATAGTCCGCTATATTATATTATAGTGTTTTTCAATAAACAAAAGCAAATTACATGTACAAGCATAAACCGAAACAGTTTTTACAACAACTTACCGTTGTTTTTCTAACATTTGTATTTTATACTACAACTGCTTTTGCCCAAACAGGAACCATTTCGGGTCATATTTTTGACGAAAATGGCACTCCCTTAGAGGCTGTGCAAATAATTGATAGTATTCAGCAAAAAGTAAGTATTTCCGATGCGCGCGGATTTTATTCTTTAGAAATTCCTGCCAACATCGAAACCACTATTTTGTACAAATACGTTGGCTACGAAACCCAAAAAAAAGAGTTTTTACTTAAAAAAGGAGAAAAAACAAAACAAGATATTCAATTAGCCGCAGGCGTTACCCTTATTCCCGAACTCGAAATAAAAGGCAACAGACTCAATACGGGCAATATGGTAAAAATTGACCCAAAACTGTTGTCCAAATTGCCCAACCCTTCCGGCAATATCGAAAAAATATTGGTTATTACCCAACCCGGCGTTTTTAGCAACAATGAACTAAGTGCCCAGTATTCGGTAAGGGGCGGTAGTTTTGATGAAAACCTTATTTATGTAAACGATTTTGAAATAACCCGTCCCTTTTTGGTGCGTTCCGGTCAGCAGGAAGGACTGAGTTTCATCAATCCTGATATGATTGGTGCTTTGTCGTTTTCTTCGGGCGGCTTTGAAGCGAAATACGGCGACAAAATGGCTTCGGTTTTAGATGTTACCTACAAAGTTCCGCAAAAACGCGCCGGTTCTGTTTCGGTGGGACTACTTGGTTTTTCGGCACATCTCGAAGGTGCACGCGCCGACACCAGCACTACTTTTATAGTAGGTGTACGCCAAAAATCAAATCGTTATTTGTTAGATGCGCTTCCTACACAAGGAAATTATCAACCTGTTTTCTGGGATTTTCAGACTTTTGTAACGCACCGCCTTAACAAACAGTGGCAATTACAAGGAATTGGCAACCTCGCCATCAATAAATATCGTTTTTTGCCCGACAAAGTGGAAATAGCTTTCGGAACTGTTACCGATGCCAAACAACTTCGCATCGCATTTGACGGACAAGAAGAAGACCGTTATCTTTCGGGTATGGGCGGTATTTCGGCTATTTACGCCGCACCCAACAACAAATTGGTGCTAAAATTTTTAAGCAGTTACTACCGCGCGCGCGAAAATGAAAACTTTGACCTGATTGGCAGTTATTATATTGGCGAAATAGAAAATGATTTGGGCAAAGAAGAATTTGGCGATGTAGTGAGTGAATTTGGCGTAGGAACTTACCACGATTTTGCCCGCAATGAGTTGAATGCCAATATTGCCCAAATAGGACACAGAGGCTGGTACAACTACAACAATCATTTGTTTTCGTGGGGATTCAATATACAAAACGAGCGCATTGACGACAAGCTAAACGAATGGCAACGCGTGGATTCGGCAGGCTACAACTTACCTTTTTCGGAATCTACTATTACGCTGAAAAAAGTGCTTAAAGCCAAAGCCGATTTGAACAGCATGCGCTATACTGCATTTGTGCAAGATGGTTGGGAAATAAGCAAGCGCGCCTACTTTACCAGTGGTTTGCGTTTTCATTACTGGGACCTGAACCAAGACTTTTTTGTGAGTCCGCGTTTTCAGTTTGCTTACAAAGTAAATGAGCGCATTTCGCCACAAGACAAGGGTTTAGATTTGCGTTTTTCGGCAGGTTTGTATTATCAGTCGCCATTTTTTAGAGAAATGCGCAACCCGCAAGGTGAATTGAACACACAACTTCGCGCACAAAAATCGGCGCATTTTGTATTGGGTAGCGATTACGAATTTTTGGCATGGGGAAGTCCTTTTAAGTTTACTACCGAAATTTATTACAAATATTTCTGGGACGTAGTAACGTACGATTTGGATAATGTACTTATTCGCTACGCGGGCGAAAATAACGCCAAAGCATACGCCACAGGTATAGATTTTCGCCTGAATGGAGAATTTGTGCCGGGAGCAGAATCTTGGGTGAGTTTTTCTTTGCTTAAAACCGAAGAAAATTTGAACAATGATTTTTATTACCGCTATTTTAATGAGGCAGGGGAGGAAGTTTTTGTAAATTACAACTCGCCGGACGAATTTGCCGATACTACTTTGGTAAACATTGGTTACGTGCCGCGTCCAACCGACCAGCGATTTAGTTTCAGCATCTTTTTCCAAGATTATTTGCCCAACAACGAAAACTTTAAAGTAAATCTAAGCCTTTTAGTGGGTGGTCCGTTGCCGCAAAGTCCTCCGAATGCAGCACGTTATCGCAATGCTTTTCGCACGCCCATTTACGCGCGGACAGATATTGGCTTTTCGGTGATGCTTTTCGAGCGTGGCAAGCGCGAACTTCGGGAACAGAGTTTGCTGCACAATATTTCCTCTACTTGGTTAGACCTCGAAGTTTTTAATCTTTTGGGAAATCCCAATACTATTTCGTATAGTTGGGTAGATGATTATCAAGGAAGAATTTTTGCTGTACCTAATCGCCTTACGGCAAGAAGAATTAATCTAAAATTAAGGGTGAATTTTTAAAATTATACCAAAATCGAAATAACAAAACTCACCACAGAACAGCCTACTAATACCAAAATAGTATGAAAGTTGCGTATTGGTTTAGGTATTATTAAGGGTAAGTATCTGCTCCGAAACTTTGGGAGCAAAACTATGCTTGGGGACTTCTTCATTTTCTTTGCTTGTCCAAAGAAAACGAAGCAAAAGAAACGACACTTTTTTCAAGGTATTTTTGCCCTTGCAGGGCAAAACCGCAGTTCTTTGGCTAAATTTTTTCCAAGGCTTCAAAAATTTTTAACGCCAAAAAACTGCTATACGGCGAAAAAAGATTTTACCCTTCTTTAATATGCAATAGCTATTCGATTTTAGTATAATTTTGGCTTATGCCTCTTTCCCCAAAACACCCGAAGGATATTGCTCCAACATTCGGCGGTACATTTTTTCTTTTAAAAAAGCCTTGTAATCTTCAATTCTATCAGGCAAAAAATCGTTGGGAAAATACGGTCCGTCCCAAACACCAAGCAACTTTCCGGGACGCAGCACCCAACTGTTGCCGCGCATCAGCGCATACGAATTAGGGCAAGTAAACATTGCAATAGGAACGCCCGTTTCCAGCGACAACTGAAACGCGCCTTTGTGAAAATCTGCCAACAGTTCCGGCCCATTATTGCGCGTACCTTCGGGATAAATAATCAGCGAATCGCCTTTTTCGATGGCGTTGGTCAGGTCTTCCAAACTTCGCAAACGATCATTGGCATCTTGTCGGCGAACGGGTACATACAAATGTCGCAGCGTAAAACCAAAAACCGGATACGCCAGAATTTCTGCTTTCCCCAAAAACTTTGCTTTTGTACCCACTACTTTTGCTGAAATAAGCGGGTCGAGGTTTGAAGTGTGATTGAAAATATAAATGTGCTGCTGCGAAAAGTCAATTTTTTCGCGCTCACGCTCTTCTAAGCGCACACCCAAGCAAAACAAACACACACGACTGTACAAATGCGGCAATACATACAACATATTTCGTCGCGACTTAGGTATTACCAAAACGCCTACGAACAAAATGGGAAAAAGTATTATCAATAAAACAAATGCAATAAAAAAACTCCATATTGTCCATAAATAATACAGTATTTGCATTTTAAGTACTAATTTAAGCGATGAAATGAAGCGTAAAAATATTCAAAAAACATAGCTTTGGCTTATAAAAAATGCCGTCCGCTCAATTTCTTTTAACTTTTAAGCCTATTAATTCGTTTTTACAAAACTAAAACAGCCGCCAGCAACAAAATGACCGAAGAGATTTACCTGCTCATTATTGCCATTTGCGCACTGCTAATTTTGTATTTTTTTATTAAAAACAAAAACAGCGCAAACGCAGAAAAACAACTAAAAAACCAAGTCCAAATTTATTTTGCCGAGAAAACACAAGCCGAAAAATTGCAGGCACTCGCCGAAGAAAAATATAAGTTGCTTCAAAACGATGCTACCCAAAAATACGAGCAACTCCAACAACAACAAACCCGCGTAGAGCAACTTCAACAACAAAACAGCCGCCTTGATGCCGAGTTGGGACAAATACAACGCGCCTACACCGAGCAAAAAAACAATGCCGACCAACTCTACGAGCAATTTTCCCTTTCTTTCGAGCGGGTTGCCAACCAGTTGTTGGAAGACAAAAGTCAGAAATTTACCCAACTCAATCGCGAACAAATGGGACACTTGCTGCAACCTTTGGCAGAAAGAATTAAGCATTTTGAGGAAAAAATACTACAAACCAACCTCGACGAAACCCGCCGCCACGCGAGTTTGTTGGAGCAAATAAAACAACTCTCCGACCTTAACAAACAAATGAGTACCGAAGCCCAAAATCTTAGTGCCGCTTTGAAAGGCGACAGTCGCGTACAAGGAAACTGGGGCGAAATGATTTTGGAAAGTATTTTAGAAAAATCGGGTTTGGTAAACAACCGCGAATACACGATACAGTCGAATTTTACCAACGAAAATGCCCAACGCCAACGCCCCGATGTGATTATTCATTTGCCCGAAAACCGCCACCTGATAATTGATGCCAAAGTATCGCTTACTGCCTACGAGCGTAGCACAAACCACAGTAATCCCGCCGATGCCGCCGCCGACATTAAAGCCCATGTAGCGTCTTTGCACCAACACATCACTCGCCTTGCTGCCAAGCAGTACCAACAAATTTACCAACTCCAAAGCCTTGATTTTATCTTGCTTTTTGTGCCTATCGAAGCGGCGTTTTCGGTAGCCGTTCAGCACGACCCCAATTTGTTTAATAAAGCTTTCGAGCAGAATATTGTCATTGTGAGTCCTACTACCTTGCTGGCAACTATGCGCACCATCGCCAATATATGGCGGCAAGAGCAACTTACCCAAAATGCCATAGAAATAGCCCGCAAAGGTGGCGAGTTGTACGATAAAATGGCTGCTTTTGTAGAAGATATGGAAAAAATAGGCAAGCAATTGGACACTACCCAAAACACATACCAAACTGCTATGCGAAAACTGAGTATGGGAAAAGGAAATATTTTGCGCAAAGCCGAAACGCTACGTTTGTTGGGTGCGCGCAACAGCAAAAAAATACCTAATCACCTCATTTCCGGTGACGATGAAAATACAGATGACGAATAATTTTTCACCACTTACACATTCATCATTATTGGCATAATAAGCATTAAAATGTCCTCATTTTCATTCATTTCCGTAGGAACAATAATGCCGGCGCGGGTAGGCGTAGATAATTTTAAGGTAATTTCTTCGGAATCCAATACGCTTAAAATTTCCAACAAAAATTTTGCATTAAAAGCAATATCCATCGGCTCGCCTTGGTATTCGCAGAAAAGTGTTTCGCTGGCAGCATTAGAAAAATCAATGTCTTCGGCAGAAAGTTCTAAAGTATCTTGGCTGAGTTTCAACACCACCTGATACGTGCTTTTGCTGGAATAAATGGCAATACGGCGCAAGGCATTATAAAAATTGCTGCGATTAATGGTGAGGTCTAATTCATTGTTGCGGGGAATTACATTGTTGTAGTCGGGAAAACGCGCATCAATGAGGCGGCAACTGAGTTGCAATTGCCCGAAGCGGAAAAAAGCATTTTTTTCATTAAACGAAATATGTACCTCTTCGTTGGTTTTTGCAAGGGCATTTTTTACCAATCCCAAGGCTTTTTTGGGCAAAATGAAACTCGAAAATTGGGAGGAAGTAACATTTCCCGAAGAAAATTTCACCAATTTGTGTGCATCGGTAGCGACAAAGTTGGTGCCGTTTTGGTCGGTAGAGAAAAACACACCACTCATAGCGGGGCGCAAGTCGTCTGTGCCCACCGCAAAAAGCGTATTGGTAATAGCTCGATGCAAAAGTGCAGGTTCAACGCTTATTTCCATCGTATCTTCGGCAGAAGGCGTTTGTGGAAACTCGTCGCCATCTTCGCCTGTAAGTTTGTAATGACCGTTTTGGGTAATAATTTCTATGGCGAGATTATTGTCATTAATGTTAAATTCCAAGGGCTGGTCGGGCAATGCTTTTAGTGTATCCAATAAAATGCGCGCCGGAATAGCTACTTTTCCGCTATCGGTCGAGTCTATTTTTATACGACTTGTCATAGCCGTTTCAAGGTCGCTCGCCGAAATCATCAAATCATTTCCTTGAATATCGAACAAAAAGTCTTCTAAAATAGGTAGCACAGAGTTGGTACTAATTGCGCCCGAGAGCGTATTCAACTCGCTTAAAATAACATCACGTGATACAACAAACTTCATAAAATTTTGCCTAATTTTTAATAATTATCCTTTTTAAGAAAAAAAACGAACAACAAAGATACGGCTTTATCTGCAGACAAAAAGGGTATCATTTGTCTAAAAAATAATTTTTATATGCCCAAAGCACAAATATTTTGCAGCTAAAATAATGCCATTTTATTCGAAGCCATCGTGTAGTGTTTGCGAAATGAGATTATGCTCATCGGCTTGGTAATAAATTTTTATTCGGGCGGTATCGTTCAGAAAATTAATTTTACTTATTTCTACTTGCCGGATATCTAATCCGGTGCGTTTTTTCAAATCGTTTAACAAAATGTGCTTGTTTTCCGGCACAATATTTTCAATTTTTTCGTATAAAATAACTTGCACCGACAGTTTTTTGCGAATCCAAATGCGTTGGAGGTAATAAATAATGCCAATGATAAACAAATCGGTAAATAACAACTCGGCATAAGATACTTTTTTGTTGCTGATGGCATGAATTACCGCCAAGGCGATGATGCAAAAAAGATACGTCATTTCCATAACCGGCAAGGTAATGGTGCGATAGCGCAAAATGGAAAACAAGGCAAAAATACCAAAGGCAAAGCCGAGTTCCAATTTCATTTCGCCCAGCAGATTGCACACAAAAAACACCAATATATTAAAAATAAAAAAAGTAAAAAGATACTCTTTGTCTTTGCGTGCCGGATAATATATTTTGCGGACAATGATGTATGTAACCGTCAAATCCAACAACAAGCGAAATACCAGATTCAGTAAATCTTGTACGTCTATTAGTTTTATATCAAAAAACTTGATGCTTTCTATCCATTCCATTGGGTGAAATAACTAAACTTTAAACTATTTTTTGTAAAAGTGCCTTAAAGCGATTGCGTTTTAGGGCTGTATTCGTTAGTGCCATACCTACACAATACTTGCTAAACGTCTGCGGGCGAATATGTTGTTGCTTTAAGTGGCGCAAAAGTATCGAATTCGAAGCGATTTTATCTTGCTTTAGCTCCACAATAACCCATTTTTTTAATATTACTAAAGGCAAATGCGCCATTTGCGGTGTTGCATATTCCAAAAACATATCGAAAGTAGCACGCTCGCTAAATGCTTTATCCGCCATAGTAATTCTATAAAAATTTACATACAGCATTGGTTTGTAGCTATTGGAGGCGTGTGGCAACTGCAATAAGGCATTTTTTTCGGGCAAATGCTTGCTTATTTCTTGTACGGCAAGTCGTTTTTTTTGGGTTCGCCCGGTATTGGTTTTGTATTTGCTTTCCAAAAAACACACACCTGTGTCCGTATATTGGCGATATCTTACTTTATACCTATTGCCGTTTTTGTTGTGGTGTTGTAGGTAGTTTTCGTAGTCGGGCGTATCGAAGTACAAGTTTTGATAAGGAATAATATTTCGCTTATTTACTGCCAAAACATTATACGCTTCACTTAGTGTGGGCAACAACTGCATAAACTCTTCGGTGTGCAACAAATATTTGGTATCTACCCTATTGAGCAATGCCACACGATTAATTTCTGTTAAATCAATCGTTAAAAAATTATTTAAACTTGCTTGAATATCTTTCATTTACAGGTGTTGCATTATCTTTGCAAAAACATTTTTCACTCATTTTTCTTTATTAAAAAGTGAATTCTTAAAAATTATTTCACAACAAAATTTTTTAAATTTAATAAATTCTTATGAAACAATTATTTTTCCTTTGCGTATTGGCAACTATTTCATTTATGAGTTGCCAGAGCGAACCTACTGAAACCAAAAAGAGCGAGTCGCCGGAACACACTACCGAAACCAAAAGCGGTGAAGTATTAAACCGAGATTTTAATACTATGGAGGTTGCCGAATTGAAACAGGTTTTGGATAACAACAGCGACAATATAATTTTAGTGGATGTTCGTACACCCGAAGAAGTGGCGCAAGGCATTATTGACGGCGCAAAAGTTATTGATTTTTCTTCTTCCGACTTTGGCGACCAAATAAAACAACTCCCCGAAGGCAAAAAAGTAATAATGTATTGCGCCGTAGGTGGACGTAGTGCGCGCGCTTGTGCTATGCTTAGTGGCACTGGTCGTGGCGATGTATATAATCTTCGCGGCGGTATAGAAGCATGGAAACGTGCGGGCTATCCATTGGCAAAATAAATGTCGGATTTTCGCACCAAAATAACGCCTTCCCACGAAGGTTTGTCTATAAGTGTCAATGCGCCAATATTATTAGCAGGCTCTTGCTTCGCCGAAAATATTGGCGCATTGCTGCGTCAGCACCACTTTGAAACATTACAAAATCCTTCGGGCATCGTTTTCAATCCGGTTTCCATTGCTCATTTGTTGCAACAAGCCTGCCGTAATAAGCAATTTTCTGAGCAAGATGTCTTGTTTTTTGAAGGACAATACCTCAGTTTGGCACATCATAGTGAGCTTTCGCGCAATAATTTAGCCGAAATGCAAAGCGTATTAACACAAAAAACAGAGCAAACACGGCAATTTTTACAAAAAGCGCAACTACTAATTCTTAGTTTGGGTACTTCTATTGTTTATAAACACGTAGCAACTGAAACTATTGTTGCCAACTGTCATAAATTGCCTGCCCGAGACTTTGAAACTTTTCGCCTTTCGCCGGAACAAATAAGTGATAGTTTGGCCAATGCATTTGCCGATTGTTGGGAAATAAATCCTTCCTTAAAAATACTCCTTACCGTAAGTCCTATAAGGCACTGGCGTAGTGGCTATCACCAAAACCAACTGAGTAAGGCGGCTTTGCTTTTGGCGGTTGATGCGCTACAAAAACGCTTTGGGCAGCAGTGTTTTTATTTTCCGGCGTATGAGTTGCTGTTAGATGACTTGCGCGACTATCGTTTTTATGCTGCCGACATGTTGCATCCTTCTGCCGAGGCGGTACAATACATTTGGCAACATTTTGTAAATACTTATTTTGATGAACGGGCAAAAAACTTGGTGAATTTGATGGAAAAAATTAACAGAGCAAAAACGCACCGCCCAAGGCAACAGAACAGTGCGGCGTATATGTCTTTTTTGCAAGCACAGTTGCTACAAGTACATGAAGCGGCTTTACATTTTCCCGAAATAGATTTTTCACCATCGAAAAGCTATTTTTTGGAAGAAATAAATCGTGTTGGAGAGAAATTGACGTGATGTAAGAGTTTATATGCACGGCGTACGACAAGAGTAGTACAGATACTTTGCCTTGAAACAAAATAAAAGCCCAAAAATGATGCGAACGAGAACGTCATTGCTGTGCGAAACTCGGAGATGCTTCATTTCATTTAGTAGGATTAATTGTGTTTAATACTATCTGCTATACATTATAAATCTCGGCGATTTCGGCGGCGTATTTATCTAATACTTTTTTGCGTTTTACTTTGAGCGTAGGGGTGAGTTCGCCGCCGTCTATCGTCCACTCTTTGGGCAGTAGTTTGAATCGTTTTACTTGTTCTATTTTGCCAAAATGTGGATTGTATTCATCGCAAATGCTTTGGTAAAGGGCTTTTACCGCTTCTTGCTTAATCATTGTTTCGGGCGAATCGTTGGGTATGCCCTTTTCCTTGCAATAAACCTTGAGTGCTTCAAAACTTGGCACTATCAGCGCGCCCACAAATTTTTCGTCGTTTCCGGTAATCATTATTTGCTCAATAAAAGTAGATTCCACGAACTTGTTTTCGATGGGTTGCGGTGCTACGTATTTTCCGCCGGAAGTTTTGAAAAGTTGTTTTATGCGGTCGGTAATTTTAAGGTATTTTCCATCGACTAATTCGCCCACATCGCCTGTATGAAACCAGCCATCTGCATCTATTACTTCTGCTGTAGCATCAGGACGATTGTAGTAGCCCATCATTATATTGTCGCCTTTGGCAAGGATTTCGCCGTTTTCTGGATTAATTTTTATGGTTACGTCCGGTACTGCCATTCCTACAGTTCCCATTTTGGTATTTATTTCATCAAAACGATTGATACAAAGGGCGGGTGAAGTTTCGGTAAGTCCATAACCTTGTCTTACGGGAATACCTGCGGCATTGAATATTTTTTCGAGGCGAAATTGCAGCGCGGCAGCTCCGGTACAAATTCCTTTAATTTCACCACCTAAGGCTTCTTTCCATTTGCTAAACACTAATTTTCGGGCAATATTGAGTTGGGCATAATAGAAAGGGCTTTTGCCTTTGTGGTCGTACTCCAAGCCTAAATCAATTGCCCAATAGAACAACTTTTTCTTAATTCCGGTCAATTCTTCGCCTTTTGCCATTATTTTATCATACACTTTTTCCAGCAAGCGCGGCACAGTAGTAAAAAAGTGCGGCTTCACGTCTTTGAGGTCTTCGCCAATAGTGTCCATGTTTTGGGCGTAATAAATAGAACAGCCCGTAGCCATATAGGTATAAGAAACCATGCGTTCAAAAATATGACACAGCGGTAAAAAGCTAAGGGTACGCACGTCTTTGTTTAAGGGAATTACGGGCATTACAGAATGAATATTGCTCACAATATTGTTGTGGGAAAGCATTACGCCCTTGGGCAAGCCCGTAGTGCCGGAAGTGTATATGATAGTGGCAACATTTTTAGGGTCAATGTTTTTCTTTATCTTATCAACGTCATCGAAAGGTCCGTTTAGACCCAATTTTTTTATTTCGTCCCAATTCGTAGCTCCTTCTATGGTGTCGAAGGTCAAAATTTTTCCTAAAGAAGGTACATCTTCCTTGAAAGAGCGCACTTTATCCAGCAAAGTTTTGTCGGACACAAAGGCTACTTTTACCGAAGCGTCATTGAAAATAAACCGAAACTCTTCGATGGAAATGGTAGGATATATTGGCACTACAATTACGCCAATTTGCAAGGCAGCCTGGTCCACAATATTCCATTCGGGGCGGTTATTGGCAATAATAGCAATAGTATCGCCTTGTTTTAGCCCAAACTTCAACAATCCTAAACTTGTCTGATTGATGAGTTTTACCACTTCGGCGGTGCTGTACTTGCGCCAAACATTGTTTTCCTTAGCAGCTAAGGCATCTTCCTGCGGATATTTTTCCAACTGGTAGTAGGGAATGTCAAATAAACGGGTGAAATTCTTCATACGGTAGCAATCTTTTTTATAGGTTTTGCTAAATTATTAATTTTATAGTAATAAAAAAAGTTACAAGAATTTATTAGTGAAAATTTTGGCTTGACAAAGCCACTTTGTATGTCTCCAAAAATAACAAGCCTCCAAGTAGTGGTATCTCGGAGGCTTGTGTTTGGCTATTTTAATTATGACAAAAAATAGTGGTTCTTTATTCTTTTATAAATTTTCGGGTGAAAATATTTTGTGCAGTTTTAATTTGTAACAGATATACGCCTGTCGGCAAATCGCTGATGGATATTGAGAAAGAATTATTGCCAATTTGCGCGCTTGTAGTCTGGGTGGACTGTTGTCGTCCGCTTACATCAAAGACCGAAATAGTTACTTGCTGGGCATTGGCACTGGTAAAATAACTTATAATGTTTTCGCGGGCAGGAACAGGTACTATTTGTAGCAGTTGGTCGGATATATTTGTATTGTGTATCATCACTACTTGTGTTGATTGTATTTTGCCATTCGCATCATACTCATCTACCCGATAATAATTTTTTCCTGCAACAAAATTTTTGTCCGCGTAGGCATACTGTTGTAAACTTTGGGAATTGCCTTTTGCTTTTTGGCGATTTATCTCGCTAAAGTTTATGCCGTCGTAGGCACGCATCAAAGCAAAATAATCGCTGTTGGTTTCGGAAGCCGTAGTCCACGTTAAAATATTTCCTTCGGGCGTTTTTTCTCCTTTAAACGATAAAAACTCAACCGCCGTAGGTCCTTCGCAACTAACGCCCGCAACAGTTATTTTTTCGGTGCAAGTAGCATCAACAATACTGCTAATTGTATAGTGAATATCTGTTCCCACAGCATAAGGTCCGTCAATGAGGAAGTTGCCCGACAAACCATTGTAGCCATTGTCCGAACTGATGGCAAATTCTGTTTCGTTATCCTTGTTAAGGGTAAAAGTAACTGTAAATTGCTGCGCATCTACATTACAAGAAACTTCATAACTTACCGTCAAATTGCAATTAGGCGGCGGAATATCGTTTACAATTACTTGTGTAAAATCCTCATCGCCAACAGTTTGTATAGCACTTGGCGAATTTGCTTCTACCGAAGCCATATTTACAAAACTTTGCGTTACGTTCTCAAGCGCACACTCGTAAGCATACGACTCACCTACTGCCAGCGTAGCAATGCTTTGGTTGCAGTTGGGGCTTAGTGGGTCGCTAACTTCAATGTTTTCCAAAGGTGTTTCGCCTGTATTCGTTACGGTAATGCTAAAGTTGGCAGTTTCACCATTATCAATAAACTGTATATCGCTTCCCGAAACGGCTGTTTTGTTAATGGAAATAGCCGCTTGTAAGACTTCTACCCAAGTATCGTCAGAAGCAGTAAGCGTTTTGTTTGTACCATAAGTAGCACTTACGGTAGCTATGTTGGCAAAATCGTTGGTTACATTTGTTTGTGCGCAAGTGTAACTAACTGTTTCGCCTGCGGCTAAGTTTCCAACAAATTGCGCGCAGCCTTCGCATTGAGGGTCGGTTACATTTACATTTTGCAAATCAACGTCACCATTGTTGGTAATAGTTATCATAAAATTAGCTGTACCGCCATAATCAATAGTTTGTGTGTCGGTGCCATCGGCAGCTGTTTTGCTGATAGCAATAGCCGGATGAACTACCGTAACGGCAGTTTCATCGTTATCATTTACGGCATTCCCTCCCGAAGCAGGTTCGGCGGAAACATACGCGGTATTAATAAAATTGGCATTTACGGCATTTTTATTACAAGTGTAACTGTAGGTTTGCCCTACTGCCAAACTTGCTAAGGTAAAATCGCAACTGCTACAACTTGGGTCGGATACTACAATATTGGACAAATTCATATTGCCGGAATTGGTGAGTGTAATCAAAAATTGTGCAGTTCCGCCGGCTAATACGTTTTGGTTGTCGCTGCCGTCTGTGGCTGTTTTTTCTATATTAATGCTTGGCTGAAGTACCGTAACTTCTGTTGCGTCCATATCCATTACGGCATCACCGCCGCCAAACGGCATTGCCGTAGCCAAAGCAATATTGGTGTAAGATGCTTCTACATTTTCCTGTGTACAAATATAGCTTACCGTTTGCCCTACTGCCAGCGAACTGAAGGCAGCGTAGCAATCAATGGATAATGTATCTTGCACATAAATATTAAACAAACTTACATTGCCAGTATTGGTTACTTCTATTTTGAAATGTGCTGTTCCTCCGGGAGCTATGTTTTGGTTTTCGCTTCCATCTAAAGCCGTTTTTTCCACTTGAATAGCCGGAGATGTAGCTAAAATTACTTGTGTATCGTCTGTATCGTTTACGGCAAGTGTGCTTCCGGGCGCGTAGGCTGTAACAGTTGCTACATTGGTAAATCCGTCCATTACATTGGTGGTTAGACAATTAAAAGAATACGATTCGCCAACGGACAAATTTCCTATATTTTGGTCGCAATCGGTATTATCCAGAATATCCGATACATATACGTTATTCAAATCCACATCTCCCGTATTGGTAACAGTTATTACAAAATAAACTGTGGCTCCGGGAACCGTGTATAAAATATCCGTTCCGTTAAGATTATTTATTTCAATATCTACGGCAGGATTATTTAATAAAATTTGGGTATTGTCGCTATCAGAAACGGCAAATCCACCACCTTGAGGCGTGGCTTGTACAGAAGCTACATTGGTAAACGGACTCAATATATTGTTTGCACTACAAGTGTAAGAAGTGCTTTCTCCAACACCCAGCAAAGCAATGGTCGTGTTATTACAATTTGGTGAGAGAGCATCGCTTACGGTAATATTTTCCAAGGCAATATCTCCTGTATTTGTAACAGTTATTGCGAATTGTGCAGTAGCTCCGGGCGAAATTGTTTGGCTGTCGCTTTGGTCGGCGGCAGTTTTTTCTATACTAATTGCCGGATTTGCCAATGTAATCCAAGTATCGTCACTATCTGAAACAGCACTACCTAAAACCACAGGTGTTGCCGAAACATTGATAGTATTTATAAATGCCGCCGTAACATTCGATTGGCTGCAATAATAGTTTACGGTTTCGCCAACGGCTAAAGTAGGAATTGTGTTATTACAATCCGCACTTAGCGGGTCATTAAGTATAATATTATTCAAATCGGCATCGCCTGTATTACTAACACTTATCCAAAATCCGGCAGTGCCGCCGGGCGCAACAGCTTGTGTGTCTGTGGTATGGGTTTCATCGGCAGATTTTTGCACCGAAATTTGGCAGTTGTGAATGGTAAATATCACATTTTCCGACAAAGCCCCGCAAGAAGAAGGTGGCGGAATGGTATAAGTAAAAGTATAATTTCCGGCAGTGGCTCCGTTGGGGTCGAAAGTTCCGGCGAGTGCATTAAAAGTTCCACCCGAAGGATTGGCAGCTGCTGCCGTCCACGAACCATCGTCTGTTTCATCGGTAAGATTTCCAAATAAATCAATTACACTCAATCCGCTATTGCTGCTACAAAATGCAGGAATTGGCGAAGCAGTACCCGGACAGCCACCCGCATTGACAAAAACGGTTACGCTATCCTGATAAACACAAGTACCAATAGTTGCGGTGCAAGTATAAGTGGTTGTTTCGGTGGGCGTTGCGACTGGATTAGGTGCATTGGGATTGGATAAGCCCGTTGTAGGACTCCAACTATAGGTAAATGCAACGCCTGTAGCACTAATGGTAGTACTTTGTCCTAAATCTATTGTGACATCCGGTGAGGCAACGATGGGCAGCTGGTCTAATATTTCTACTTCGGCAGTTGATACAACAGGTACGCCGCCACAAATTATGCCACTTTCTACCGTAATGCTCAATATTTCCGAGCCTTCGGCAATGCCGTCATCTATAAAAGATACTTGGTAGGTAACGGACATTTGTCCGGCAGGAATAACTAAGGGTGTAGGAAAAGGATTGATGAAATCGGCTCCTTCGGTAGCTGTTCCGCCAAAGGTATAAACAATGGGCAAATCGCTTGCTGTATTAGCATCGCCACGCGTAAAGGTAAATTCAGCATTGATGCAAGACTCCATAGAACTATTGTAAGAAGAAGGCACCGGACTTGCGGTAACATTGATAATTGGTGTTTCCAAACTTTCTGCTTCAATGAATGTAGCCGTATCTAATGCAGAATCAATCGCATCGGCAACACCGAGTTTTAAATGATAAGTTTGACAAGGTACAACCGCAATGGCAGCTTGTAGTACTGCCGTAAAACCATCTAATCCTACTGTTACGCCGCCAGTGTTATCTATGTAATACTGACTATTGTCCACATTATTCAAATTATTAATGGTTACAGGGATGTTTGTTCCGGGAATGAGCGCAATATTCATACTGTTGTAGTTTCCTCCGCCGGGATTGGGTCCGCTGATAAATAATCCAAATGCATCATTGAACTGATCTACAAACTCCAAGTACTCTTCCGACCCAAAAACGTAGTTGAAAGTAAGTACATTGCCATAAGGCGTAACATCAAACTCCAGCACACAGGCATCATTAGTGGTTTCGCCTGACAAGGCAGACAAGTTAGCATCGCCGCTGCCGCCTAAATCGGAACTGGTACCACCGTCAATATTGGGACCTACTAAGTCGGCAACCAGACCGGTACAAAGTACAATTCCTGAGTCCATACCAATATTGGAGGCAGTACCATCGAAAGTACCGGAAGCTCCGCTTGGGCAATTTAGAAAAGCGTTGGAAATACTTACGCCGTTTCCTACCAATGATTCGGCAAGCGTAGTAGCGTTTGATTGGTTGGTTACTTGTAATTGTGCTCTTAATCCTATTAAATTTAACGACAATAAGATAACTATAAGTTTTGTTTTCATAGTATAAGTTTTACTCATAGAGTTTTTAATAAAAAGTGGTACGAAAAAATTTTCGTGTCACCTTCACAAAGATAACAAAATATCCTGTATTATATGGTTTTTCTATAAAAAAAATATTTTTTTACAAAAAACAGACAATACAATATATATTCAAAAACTTCTCCTAAGCAAGTTCTCTCTCAATGCGCGCAATAATTGCCAGCGACATAAACAAAAACGGACCCAAGGCATCGGCTTCCACCAAATCGCCAACCAACAATACTACGCACATTATCATAAGCGAAACAGTCGCTGCCAACAATAATTTTTGCTGCCCACTACTAATATTTTTTCGATGATACGCTTTTTGCGCATATAATAATCCGGCAAAAATTAATGCCATAAAAATAAGAAATCCCGGCACACCTTGTTCCAGCAACACCAATAAGTAGTACAAGTGTACTGTCGATTGTTCTTCGTTATCACTCACATAAGTTTCAAACATACTTGAGGTATATGATTTGTAATACGAAGCAAAAGTAGCCGGACCAAAACCATGCAAGGGATACACGGCACTCATCCGAAATCCGGCAATCCAGCGATACACACGTTCCATCGCCGACATATCCGTAAGTTCTATAGTAGCTTCCAAATGGTCGGAAAAGTTTTTGTGGTGCAAAGTCGTATCGTAATTCGGCGCATAATCCACAAACCGATTATTGGTACTCAAATACAAAACTCCGACTACTGCCCCTACACTTACCAACAGCAAAACGGCAGGAATAAGTTTGTTTTTTATCAGCCAAATAGCCACCGGAATAATTGCCAATGCCACATACGCCGCGCGTGTATAAGACAAAGCAATTGCCAGCACCATTATCAGCATGGACGCATCTATAAACAAACGCGCCAAGCTATTTTTTTTAAAACTGCTGCGCAAAAGAAGTGCGTAAGGGAAAATAAGCACCTGAAAAGTAGCATAATCCACATGATTGGCAAAAAACGGCGTAACGGATTTGTTTACAAATTCAAAATCGAAATTCAATGCCATTTGTCTGAGTAATGCCTGCATATCCACCAATACCGTAGCCAACAACAAGCCCCACAGCAAGGGTTTAAAATGCTCGTCATTTTTTACATAGAGTGCCGTCATAAACCCAAAAGGAACTAAAAACCAAGTTTTGGCAATCAGAAACTTAAACGAAATTTCCCAGTTTTGAGACATTATTGCGGCAAAAAGAATCCACAACCAATGCAGTATAAGCAAATAAAAAATAGGCTGCCGCCAAAATTTTTGCCTTGCAATATTTGTTTTTACCAATAAAAGCAGGAAAAAACAAGCACTCAGCAATATCATCAAGCCTTCGGAAGGAAAAGCCAAGCCCATTCCCCCAAAATCTAAATCGATAGACAAAGGCAAAGAGGCTACCAACAAAAAGTACAAGTATTTCAGCTCCGAAAAAACCGCCATTACACCAACTGCCAGCACCGGCAATGCCAAAAAGTACGGCGTATCGAAGCCGATGCTCAGCAAAACCGCCAGCAAACACAAAACTCCTATACCGTACAAAAGTTTTACGGCAAAAGCATTAAGCGGTTGTTTTGTGGCAGAAAATAGCAAGGATTTGCGGTTTTAATACAATAATTATTTGCCTTGCGACTTGCGATAAGCAGCAAATTTTTCCACAAAAACCGCCGCCACACACATTACGATAAACGTAAACAATGCCGCCCCAATAACAATAAGCGAACGCACAGGTTTGTCTTTGCGCACCGCCGGACTCGCCATTTCTATAAAGTATAAACTCGAAAGAGGTTTGCTCAACAAGGCTTGCGTTTCGGTAAGGTTTTGTTGCAAACTGTTTAGGGTTTCCATATTGCTTCCAATCAACGAGCTAAGCAAATTGGTGCTTAAAGTATCTTTGGGATTATTGCGCACAATATTTTGTACGCTGTCGCGCAAAGTATTAATAGTTGTTTCAATTTTATTGTATTCTGTTTGCAAAATGGGCAACAGTTCTCTTTTTTTATCAAAAATGAGTGCAATGTTCAAGGAATCAATCTTATAAGCAATGGCATTGCTCATCGCTGCGGCAAACTGCGGGTCTTTGTCCAACACGGCCACATCTACTGCACCCAAAGCATTTTTACTAATTTCATAATTGCTTTGGAGTTTTTTCACCACTTTAAACTGTTTCAGCGCGGAAGTAGTGTCTATGTCGTAATGCTTGTACAAATCAAATTTATCAATCAAGTAGCCATACATCATTCCCGAAGTGCCCAAAGAAATAACACGGTCAATATCTTCTTTGCCGCCGAACATATAAAAATCGGACTTTATCCCTTCTTTGGGAAAAACCGAATTTCGGTCCAACATCAAAGGATTGGCGGGCTTGAAAGAACACACCGATTTATAATAATTGGGCATAAACAGCGAAATACCTGCCGCCGCAAGAGCTACGATAAAACTTGCGCCCAAAATTATTTTGGCATATTTTAATAAAATATCTAATAGTTCAAACATAATTTATGCAGAATAAAAAATACAATGAATTAGCTTTTTTAAAGGGAGCAAAGATACAAATTTAGCCCTCTAATAAATGGCTTTTAGTTGCGTTACAGAAATAATTCTAAAAACAAAAGATAATACAATAGTCGCAATGGTTGCAAAACACAGCGCAATTATCCAATGCCAAGGCGCAAAAATACTCAGGTAAAAAATACCCACGCTACCCAAAATCCACAACAACAACTTTAGCCCCAAGCGATAATTTATTTTCCAGCCATAATAATACATACACGCGCCCAACTCTACCAATCCTACACTACTCATGGTAAGTACCGAAATCCAAGCAGCCGCTAATGCGCCATAAAGCGGAATAAGCAAAAGGTTCAAGCCTACATTTAACAAAGCCGCGGCGAGACTTATGTATAGCAAAAAACGCAACTTTTTATCGGCAGTAAGCAGCACACCATACACATAGCACAAGCCCCAGCCCGGCAACGCACACATTATAGCCGTACATACCGCCGCAGAATAGGCAGTAGCTTGCGGATATAGAAAAGGCATTATTTTAGAACTATAAAAAACACTCCCTATCGCCAGCGAGCTACACAACACAAACATCATTTTTCCCGAAAAACCTGCCAACGAAAGTACATTTTCCTTCTTTTGCAGCAAGCGCGCATACATAGGCAACAGCATAGTACCCACCAGCAAAAGTAGTTGATTTACAGCATCTTGCAAACGATACGCACTGGCGTAAATACCTGCCGCTTCTTTGCCACTTATGCGTTCCAACACCACTGCATCAGAGCGCATATACACACTCATTAACAACACCAAAGCGGCATACGGCAAGCCGCGTTTTAATAAGGGCAAAAACAAGCGGGGCTTAAACTTTACGCCCGAAAAATTGAACGATTGATATAAAAAATAAAACGCAATTCCTACGGTAAGCAAATACGCCGCCGTTTGTAGTAGCGCAAACAAATTGATGGTGAGCCAATCGGAAAAAAAGTAAATAATAATTCCTCCGGCAATAATAACCAACAATCGGTCTAATACAGAAATAACGCCATCGCGCTTGAACATGTGCAAGGCACCAAGATTAGAGCGAAAATAACTGATAAAACCCAACAATACCTGATTGAAAATTAAAATCCCCAACAATACCATTTGTTCATAATGATACCCCAACAACCAGCCCGCCGCAAACACCAATGCCGCAAACACACCCGACAACAAGACTTTGAGTGCTAAAATATTAGGAAAATACAATGCCAAAAGATGATTATTGCCTGCCACTACCTTAGTATTGTGATAATACAAACCCATATCCAGCAATATTTGGAACAAAATGCACAGATTTAGCAAAGCAAAATAACTTCCATACGATGTGGCTCCGCAGATATTTTGTACATTTCGGTCAATGCCAAATATCCAAACTGATTTTACCAAAATATTGAGTAAAACCACAAAACCTAAGTTGCCAATAAAAAAGGATTTTTTCATTGCGAAAAACTTCGGAGACCCCAATTGTCTCATTTAATTAGCTTCGGGAAAAAGTACCTCTTCCAACCATGCACACCAAATATGCCCAATAAGAATATGACACTCCTGAATACGTGGCGTATCGCCTGCGGGAACATTTACCAGCACATCGCAGTAATCGTGCAGTTTTCCGCCACTGCTGCCTGTCAGTCCAATTACGTGCATCCCTTGAGCCTTTGCCACTTGTGCCGCCTGTAATATGGACGGCGAATTGCCCGAAGTAGAAATAGCTACCAATACATCATTGGGTTTTCCTGCTGCTTCTACCATACGTGCAAAAGCATAATCGTAGCCAAAATCGTTGGCAACTGCTGTAAGAAACGACCCATTTACATGCAAAGCCTCCGCAAAAAGAGCTTTTCTGTTTTTATAAAATCGCCCCGAAAGCTCCGCCGCCAAGTGCTGTGCATCAGCCGCCGAGCCGCCATTGCCACAAAAAAGCACCTTCCCCGCTTGTTCAAAACTTGTCCGCATCAGTTTTGCTGCCGCTACAATTCTATGCTGCAAAGCTGCATCGGCAAGTACATTTTGTTTTACTTGTATCGAATCGGCAAAGGCTTTGGTAATATATTGTATTTCCACAATAAAAAATTATCTTATTTAGAAAAGAAAAACAAAGTTACAGGTATTTTCGTTTTCATTGGCTATTCAATATCGCTTTAGCAAAGAAACACTATCTTTGTAAAAAGTAAGTATTATAGTACAAAATGACAACAAAAAACACACCTCAAAGCATTGACACCACCCAAGCCCCGGCTCCTGTAGGCGCGTACCCGCATGCGCGCAAAGTGGGCAATTTGTTATTTTTATCGGGTATTGGTCCCAGAGCCGCCGGCAAGCAAACCAATATTATTCCCGGTTTGGAAATAGACGCACGTGGCAATTTTGTGCAATTCGACTTTGCCGCACAAGTGCATGCCGTTTTTGCCAATGTACGCACCGTATTGGAAGCCGCCGGAAGTCGCTGGGAAAACTTGGTGGACATTACCGTTTTTTTGGTGAACATGCAGCGCGACTTTAATACATTTAATACAATTTATGCCGAATATTTCCCCGAAAACGGACCCTGCCGCACAACAGTTGCCATCAGCAGTTTGCCTACGCCTATTGCCATAGAACTAAAATGTATTGCAACGCTCGGCGACTAAAAATGTGTCCTTTCGCAGCAAAATATTAATTGATAATCCATGAATTTTTCTTCAAAACTTATAGAACAAGCTGTGGCAGAGTTTTCGCGCTTGCCCGGTATAGGCAAAAAAACTGCTTTGCGTTTAGTTTTACATTTATTGAAACAGTCCACCGAAACGGTAGATATATTCACCCAACGCATCAGCGATATGCGGCATCAAATAAAATATTGTCAAAAATGCTGCAATATTTCCGATGATGTACTGTGTAATATTTGTGCCAACACACACCGCAAGCACGAAACCATTTGTGTAGTAGAAAACCTCCGCGATGTAATTGCTATTGAAAGTACCCAGCAATACCAAGGCGTGTACCATGTGTTGGGTGGCGTTATTTCGCCTGTGGACGGCATCGGTCCCGACCAACTGAATGTTCAGGCACTGCTGAATCGCCTACAAAAAGAACCTATTGACGAAATAATAATGGCACTTAGTCCTACTATGGAAGGCGATACGACTATTTTTTATCTGTCGCGAAAATTGCATGAAATAAACCCTTCGGTAAAAATTTCGGCATTGGCGCGGGGTGTAGCTTTTGGTGGCGAGTTGGAGTACGTTGATGAACTCACCCTTGCCCGCGCTATGGCTACCCGCCGACCATACGAGCAGTTTTTGGTTTCGCCGGATAAATAAAATTGTTGGGGGACAAAACCTGTGTCCAAAAGAACGTATATCAAATAGGTTGAGAACGTATATCAAATAGGTTGGGAACGTATATCAAATAGGCTCTGAACCTATATCAAATAGGCTCTGAACCTATATCAAATAGGTTGAGAACGTATATCAAATAGGTTAGGGAACGTATATCA
>JACJXU010000005.1 GCA_020636475.1 Chitinophagales bacterium
AGCTTGTATAAAGTTCAAGTCTATAGAAGGATAAACCGTAGTAGGTGTAAAACTAATTGTTTCGGGATTGTCGCCCGGAATTAGGCAAGTAAAAACTGCCTGAATGTTGTAAACTACTGGGTCGCAGGAATTGGCGGTAGCGTTGTAGCTAAAACTGGTTCCATTTTGCCCATTTACTACATTCCCGTTTTGCAACCAACTTATAGTATAGTCTGTATTGATAAGAGCAGATTGTGGCGAAACTTGTAGCGAAATACTTACGCTTTCACCATTACAAACTTCGGAAGGAGCATTTTGGACAATAATAGCACTCGGACAAACGGGTCCGCACGCATAATACACCGATATGTTTTCGCTAATACAATCTATGCCGTTGTAAGTAATTGTCCATTCGTTGTAACCCGAATCGCCCGCAGCTACGGCTCCGCTAATGTTGCTCGTCGCAGCTGTGAGTACATAATTAGCACAAGTAGTGTTAATAGTAGAAGCTACACAATCTCCTTCGGTGGTTTGGATAAATGAGGCATCATAATTAGGATAAAGCGTAAGTGTCAAACTTCCCGCACTTATCGGCTGCGGATTGTTGGTGCAAATGAGTCCGGCAAATACTTGTATTTGCTCCGGTTCGCACTTGTCGGCTCCACTGTGGTCGTAATTTAGACTGCTGGCAGGAATAGTCATGGCAGCATCGGCAAACCATTCTATTCCGCCCGAAAGTTGGTCGGGGTCGCTAATAGTAATTTGATTTTCGTAAGAACTTAAATTCGGCACATCACCCACACAAAGATTTTCGCTGGCACTAAGTGCTTGGGTAACCTGCGGACAAACAGGACCTTCGGGACAATTATAAGGTACTTCGTACAAAATGTCATCCGCCCAGCAATTTCCACCATCATACGAAATATTCCACGAAGCTATGCCACTTTCTCCGGCATTTACATTTGCGGGAACATTTATGGGTGTAATAATATATTCAACACAAGTACTCGAAATTTGTGGTACGTTACAATCCGGATTGGTAAATGTGATAAAAGTATCGTTGTAGTCGGGATAAATAGTAACTGTACCCGCATCTAAAAACTGTGGCGCATCGCCTGGCACTAAGCAAGTGAATTGTACGCTAAAATTGCTTTGCGAAACATTACAATCTATGTTGCTAATGCTGCTGGCGTAGTTTAAGCCTGTCGCCAAAGGTATCGGGCTGTTATTGAGCATCCATTGTACGGAATAATCCACATTTATCACTGCCGAAGCTGGTGAAACGCTCAAACTAAGATTTATCACATCGCCGTTGCAGGCACTCGCAGGAGCCGCCACCGAAATATTGGCTACGGGGCAAACCTCTCCGCAAGTGTAAGCGGCTTGCACGTTTTGACTAAAACAACTTTGTCCGCTTACGCCATCGTTGTAAGTAATTGTCCATTCATAAAAGCCTGAGTCGCCCGGATTAATGTTTGGATTGTTGTTGCTGTTGGCAGTAGCAATATAATTATTACACAATAAATTAATGGTTGGGCTGGCGCAATCGCCTTCGTTAAGTTGTACTAAATTTGCATCGTAAGCAGGAAATACCGTTACAGCAAGTGTTCCCGCCGAAATTTCACTTATATTACCATTGTTATTGCATATTAGGGCAAGGTAAAGTGTTTTGGTTTCGGTAACACAGTTGTTGTTGCCGCTGTGGGCGTAGTCGCTTGGCGTAAGTGTTTGGCTCAATGCGGCATCGCTGTACCACGCGAAACCATCGGCTAAGTTGTCAATATCACTAATTTGCACCTGACTTTCAAAACTGCTGAAATTTGGTGTTCCGCCATTGCAAATGTCGGTATTCGCATTTAAGGCAGTTGTAACGCTTGGACAAGAAGGAATATAAGGGCAATTATAATTTACCGTAAAGTTTTCCGACCAGCAATTTCCTGCATTAAAATCAATTTGCCAAGTAGCTGTTCCATTGTCGCCGGGCTGTAAGTTTGCCGGAACATTTACGGCACTTATAACATAATTGGCACAAGTGCTGCTAATACTCGGCACTTCACATTCGTTGTTGGTTACGTTTATGAGATTTGCATCATAGTCAGGATAAATGTTTACTGTACCTACGGAAATGTTTTGTGGTGCGTCTCCCGGAATTAAGCAAGTAAACGCTAAGGTATAAGTGTGTTGCAAAGCATCGCAATTGGAATTATTAGAAGCATTGACAACAAAAGATGTATTAGTTGCTCCTGCAATAGGATTTCCATCTTCCAACCATTGCAAGCTATAATCTATGTTAATTACTGCCGAAGCTGGAGAAATATTTGCTTGTAAATTAATTGCATCGTTGTTGCAAACGTTGGCAGGAATATTTACAGTTGCAGCAACGGGACAGGCTTGGCAAGAGTAAGGTAAGCTATATGTTTCGGAAAAACAATTTGTATTGCCATAAGTTACAGTCCAGCTATTGGAGCCTGTTTGCCCCGGCGTAAGGTTTGAAACATTATTTGCCGAAGGCGTAAGTTGATAATTAGCACAAGTGCTCATTAGTACCGGAGCTTCGCAGTCGCCTGCGGGTGTGGCATCGTACAGCAAACTCGCATCGTAAGCAGGATAGAGATTGAGCGTGAGTTGTCCTGCCGAAATAAGTGTCGGGTCGAAAGTACAACTTGCAGCAACATAGAGTGTAACAGTTTCTACGGCACAATTATCATTTCCCGAATGTTGATAACTCAAAGGACTTCCTGCCGGAATACTCAAAGCAGCATCTTCGTACCACGAAAAACCATCGAAAGTTTCATTGTATTGCATACTTATCTGGGTTTGGTACGTTGCAAAAGTGAAACTGTCGTCAGGACATAAGTCTATGGTTTCATTGAGCGGAGTTGTAATCTGCGGACAAGTTGGGCAGGCGTAAGGCAAACTTATTGGCGTTGTAAAACAATTATAGCCCGTGCCATCGTTGAAAGTGATGGTAAAGTTGTTATTTCCCGTTTGATTGGCAGGAATACTGCTTACATTGTTGGCATCTGCCGAAATGTTGTAATTATTACAAGTTGTAGTAACCGTAGGTGCTACGCAATCAACGCCATCGTTTATTGTAATAAGTGTTGCATCGTAAGGCGGATAAACATTTACCGTTAAAATACCCGCCGGAATTGGATTGCTATCTAAAGTACAGTTGGCGGCAACATAATACGTGAGGGATTCACTACTGCAAGTATTTCCGCCCGAATGTTGGATACTGTTGGGTAAATTGTTGATTATTTGCGTGAGCGCGGCATCGCTGTACCAAGTGTAGTTGGTAAAGGTAAGTGTGGTGCTTAAAACGATGTCGTTTTCGTACGAGGCAATATTAATATTGTCGCCGGAGCAAATGCTGGTACTCGCGCTTAAAGGAGTAGTAACTGTTGGACAAGGCGGACAGTTGTAGGGAATACTAATGTTTTCGCTAAAACAGCTTACTGCATTTGTGTTGTAGGTAATAGTCCAATTATTATTTCCCGTATCGCCCGGATTGAGCATGTTTATATTATTTGCCGAAGGCGTAATAACGTAATTTGTACAAGTAGTGCTTACTGTTGGCACTTCGCACTCGGCTACGGTAGCCGGAATTTGTATTAAACTTACATCATAAGCCGGATAAATGTCAATATTGAGTGTCCCTGCCGCGATAGGTTCCGAAATAAGTGTGCAATGCAAGCCCAAGTATAAACTAATACTTTCCACTACACAATTATCATTGCCGCTATGTGTGTAACTACTGTTAGCCAGGATTGTTAAACCCGCATCTTCGTACCAATCATAACCATCAAAAGTTGTATCAACATCATTGATGACTACCATATTTTCGAAAGAAGCAAAATCTATGGCATCGTCTGTACAAATGGAAATATTTTGGGCTAAAGGTGTGCTAATGTCTGGACAAGATGGGCAGTAATAATCAATTTCATAAGGCTGCATCCAACAATCGCTTACCGAAATATTCCAAGTAGCCGTGCCGTTGTCGCCCATATTTATTTGTGCCGGAACGTTCACCGGCGTAAGCGTATAAGTATCGCAGTTTACAATAAGTTGCGGCGGTGTGCAGTCGTCAATAATATTTTCTTGTACAAAATCAGGATTATAAGGTGGGTAAATATTTACTTGAGCATTTCCCGCAGCAAGAACAGTTGTATCTAAGCCGGTGCAGAAAAACGCCACATAAACCGTTTGGGTAAATATAGTACAGCTATCGCCCTGGTAGCCAAAATCTGCCGGAACAGCTTGTGTAAATGCAGCATCTGTAAACCAGCCAAAACCGCCATTTGTGCCAGTATCGCCTCCATTTAGAACTATCTGATTTTCTAAGGTGCTAAAATCTATTGCTTCATCGTAGCAAAAAGAAATATTGCCATTGGAAATACCGCTTACCGTAGGGCAGGTACAAGTGTAAAAAGTAGAAATTTGCTCATCACCGCTCCAGCAGGCTTGTCCTTCGGGAATATTGTAAGTAATGTCCCACACCACACTTCCCGCACCAGACGATTGTGGAATTTGTACCAAAGTTGCCGTGTAATTGTCACAATTTACAGTAATTTCCGGTTGTTCGCACAAATAATAACTGTCAGTCGATAAAAAAGAAGCGTCAAAGTCTGGATAAACCACTACGGTATCCATGTTGTGCGTAATGGTACTGTCGCCCGGATTGAGACAATTATACACTACTTCAAAATAATAGGTTGCAGGGTCGCAGCCTGTAGCGATAAGTGTAGGATTGTAAGACGTTTGGTTATTTGCCGAAGGCACTAAAACGCCGTTTCTGTACCACTGTAAAGTATAGTCTATGCCCGGAATGGCATGCAAAGAAGCGTTTTCGGGTGTACTTACACTTACTTCCAAGTGAATTTGGTCGTTGTTGCATGCAGTAGCGGGTGCTGTAGAAACTACATCGACGGCTTCGCAGACTACAGGGCACTCGAAAGGAACTGAATAGGTTTCTTCTACACATAATTGTCCTAAAGGATTGTATAGGCTAATATTGTACGACCAATTACCTACATCGCCCGGAATAATAGGATTAATAGCTGTTGTATCGTTGAGGGAAATTTCAAACTCAGGACAAGCGTAAGCCACTGTTGGCGGAATATTGTTACAAGCATCGCCTTCATCCGAAATAAATATTAAGCCAGCATCATAGTCGGGATAAGTAATTACTTCCAAAATACCCGCAACAATATTAGGAGGAATGGTTATACCATCATCAAAGGTACAATAGTATCCTAAATAGAAATGTTTAAATTCGGGTGTACAAGGGTCGGCTCCATTATGCAACCAACTTTGTGCAGAAAGCGGAATGCTTAAGGCTTCGTTTTCGAACCAAGCAAAACCCGTTATTTGGGCTTGGTAGCCACCTATAAAAAACACTTGTGCTTCGTACTCGCTCAAATCCAGTTCATTGCCGCTACAATTTTCTACCTGTGTTTCAAAACCCGTTGCAAAAATAGGACATTCTGGTTGTTGCGGACACATATAAGGCACTTCAACAATTTGATTTAAACAATCAAAACCATAATAAGAAAGTGTCCATTGCGCGGTACCATTTTCACCCGAACCTACCACGAAAGGAACAGTTCCCGGCACAGGCGTAGCTGCCAAAGCTCCGGCACAGTTGATGGTTAGTGTAGGAGGCATACATTCTTCTGATGTGGTAGAAATAAGCGTGGGAATTTGTGCCTGCGGAATAAAATTAGGGAAAATACTAATATTTAGCGTTCCGGCAGGAATTGGTTCTGCTTGCACATCACAGATAAGACCTACATAAATGTCAAAATTGTCCACATTACAATAATCTCCATTATAAATAAAAGCATTAAGCGCAACGGGCTGAGTTAATTCGGCATCAGAATACCACTGAAAACTTTGAAAAACATCAAAAGGGTCGCTAAAAGAGACTTGATTAGCATAAGTGTTTAAAGGAATAAAATCTCCTGCACAAGCTGAAACGCTAGCACTTAGTGGTCCATTAATAATAGGACAACCCGGACAAGACCAATCGGTAGGTCCGTAACTCGCCGACCAGTTACAAGGTCCGTTAATAGGTTCTATCGTCCACGAGGAACTTCCTTGTGTTCCAGATTCAATGGTTGAACCAGCAGGTGGATTGCTTGGAGCCGGTGTAATTTGATAATTCGGACAATTAGAAACCAAAGTAGGAGCTACACATTCATCTTCCGTAAGTTGCATTAGCTCTGCATGGTATTCGGGATAAATCATCAACTGAATAGAACCGGCTTTGATTGCCGTAGAAGTAAGCGTACATAAAATACCTAAATAAAGCGTGATACTTTGCGGACTACATACTTCATCGGTTGCCGCAGCTACGTTGGCAGGATTTACACCTTGTGTAAGCGCATTATCTGTGTACCAAGCATAACCATTGAAAGTACCATTGGGGTCGGAATAATTTACAGAAGGATTGGCAATTCCACTAATAGTGTTGTATAAGTCACCTTCACAAATACTATAGGAGCCACTAAGAAGCGCATTTACCTGTGGACAATCTTGGCATTGTTCTATTGGCGGGAATGGTCCGTCCACACAATTACAGATATTAGGGTCCCAATAATCTTCTCCATCAATACAAGGGTCGGTAGTACATTGCGCCGCGGGGTTCATTTGTAGCGTAACATTTGCCATTGACGTACAAGGAGGGCTGCCGCCCGAACTCACTACGGCAGTAACAGTAGTAGGACCGCTGCTAAAGTTGCTCGGATTTCCGATAGGATTACTCGCGCCGGGACCGGAATACCAAGTAACCGTACCGCTGCCCGCCGAAACATCTAAATTGTAAGAACTTAGGTTAAAAATTGCTTGCCCTGTACCGAAATCTGTTTCACAGCCATTAATAATAATATTACTTGCCGTAGGCGTAGGCAACACCGTTAGGGTAACAGTGGTGGTAGCAGAACAACCATTTGCGGTGGAAATTTGCGCCACAACCGTACCTCCTGATGAAGTATAATTTGTAAAGTTGCTAATAGGTCCGGTAGTGCCGGGACCTGTAAACCAGTTGATAGTAGTTCCGGGTCCTCCATTGAGAATTTCGCCAGCTACAGAAAGTAAATTAAACGTAGCTGTATTGCCGCCGGGTTGGGTAGAACATGCAGAAATAGAAGCTGGAACAGGACTTGGTGCTTCATTTACATCTATCGTCACATCGTCTGACATTGGCGGGCAGGAATCATCGCTAATGGTAACGGTATAATTTAATTGTCCTGAAAAACCCGCCGGAATGTTAATGCTCGGATTGCTTACATTCACGTTGCCGCCAATAGCTTGGGTAGCAGCAGCACTACCGCCCATCCAAATTATATCTACAATTCCATCGGGCGTTCCGGTAAAAATATTAGAAGCCCCAATACTAAGTGTCTGCCCGGAACAAGCCTGAAGGTCGGGTAAATCCACTATTTCTATATCACAAAAAACGATACTACAATCCGTAGCACCCGTACCACTTGTTTGCTCGGCGATAATTTGCGTGGGTTGGTTGGAGAAGTTGGTAATCATTAATAAATAAACCTGTCCTACAACAGCACTGGAAAGGTTTAAATACTCGGTAGCCTGTGGATTATAGCTACAATCCACCGAATTCGATAAAGCCCCACAATTAGATAAAGCTGTGGGCAAATCCGAAAAAGGACCCCAGCAAACAAAGTCCACATCCACATTGTTGGTATTGGTAAGGTCTATGTTAATACTGCCGGATTCGGAGATAGTAAAATAAAACCAAGCAGCATTAGGTTGGGTGAACACTGTTTGCCATGCGCCACTACCACAGGAATAATTATTTCCTGAAGGCTGGGAACTTCCATTGTTTACACCGGCAGGATAAGTTACGCCCACATCGCCGCAAAAAGGACCCGCCGAAGCACAGTTTGTTCCTTGTGAAAATAAGTTGTAAAAGTTGAATATGCTAAAAAGAAGGATAAGGTAAAATTTTTTCATACGCGAAAAGGGTTTGTTTTGTGCAATAGCTATGCAAACACTGTTTTTTTACTAAATTCTTAAAATAAAAAGTTTTCACTAAGTTAGTGCGAATAGTTTAATTCATAGTAGTTTTATTGCAATTAGTTCTATTTTTTGACAAAAAAAGCTAAAAAAATAACGATAACTATAAATGATATTTAGATGTTTGAAAAAACATCTATTTTGCACAATTTGTGATATAAAACGTATCTGCTAAAAAATTGGATGGAAAACTTGGGCGAAAGGATGGCGTAATTAATAAAAATAAAAAAGGTTAAATATTAAATTAATATTTAACCTTTTGAAAACTATGGAGTGGGCGATAATGGATTCGAACCATTGACCCCCTGCTTGTAAGGCAGGTGCTCTGAACCAGCTGAGCTAATCGCCCTTGTTATTAATCGTGTTAAAAAACAATTTTTTGGTAGTTTTTAATGCCTTCCCAAAAAAGTGCTGCAAATTTAAAAGCATCTTTTGGATTGTGCAAATTTTTTAGCAAAAAAAATGAAATTATTTCCGAGAGAGAAAATAATTGCCAAGTTTTTAGTTTATTTGAACATCATTTACAATGAATACAATATAACAACTTATGAAAAAATTACGGTGGGCGGGTTTTCTGAGCTTATTTTTCTCCACTTATTTGTTTGCACAGCCGTGGACGAATGTTCCCGATGCAGAAACTACAGCATTGGGATACTGCACCAGCATACAAACGGGAGCTTTTTCGCTGATGAATAATCCCGCAGGTATGCAGCACGACTCTACGCTGACGGTTGCCATTTTTGGCGAGAATAAATTTTTATTAGAAGGTGTGAATACTTTTGCGGTAGCGGCTACTTTGCCGGTTCATTTTGGCGCATTTGGCTTGGGTGTTACACAGTTTGGCAATACCGACTATAACCAGCAGCGATTTAGCTTCGGTTATGCCAAAAAATTGCTACCCAACTTTAGCGTAGGTCTTTCTTTCGACTACGTGCAATTTCAGATTACAGAAGCCGAAGGTGTGAATGCGTTTACCGCAGGTGTGGGCTTGCAATATCAACCCACCGACGAAATTTATGTAGGAATGCGCTTGTTCAATCCTTTCAAAATCGCGTTTAGTGATTTCACGGGCGACCAAGCTCCGGCAGTAATAGCTTTGGGCGCAGCGTATTCGCCTTCCGAAAAGGCAAAGTTGTTGATTGAAGTAGAAAAAACAACCGACTTCGACCTTACTTTTAAGGCAGGAATTGCTTATCGGATAATTCCTGCACTCTCCTTACGTGTGGGCTACACCGACAATCCTTCTCATTTTACCGCAGGTGTGGGTTTTTATGTAGGACGCTTCGATTTTGCCATTGCCAACGATTTTCACCCTGTTTTGGGCAGCTCACCTCAAATAAGCATTCAGTATCATGCTAAATAAAAAATTATTTGTTCTCGTTTGCATTTGCTTGCTGTGTTTAGTTAATCGTGTTGCTGCGCAGCAGGTGCCACTTACGTACGACAAATTTGAGCAACTGCTCGAAGACCTTGCTCCCGAAGATGAAAATTTGGACTATGATGCTTGGTTTGAATATTTGAGTGCTTTGCAGCAAGACCCGATAGACCTTAATGCTGCCAATTACGACGAACTTATTGAAATGCGGTTGCTTTCCGACCAGCAGGTAAATGGTGTGTTGTATTACCGTGATTATGTGGGTGGTTTTTACAATATCTACGAACTACAGGCAGTACCCGAGTTGGATTTGGAAGCCATTCGGCGCATTTTACCTTTTGTAAAAGTGAAAGGTTCGCTTACCGACTTTCATATTCCATTCAAAGACCAATTGTACAAAGGCGACCATCAGTTTTTTGTGCGATATACACACTTGCTACAAGTGCGAGACGGGTATAAATATAATGACGAAAGTGAGCCGTATTATTTAGGCTCGCCGGATAAAATATATGCGCGTTATCGCTACAAATATGGTACACGCCTGAGCTATGGCATTACTGCCGAAAAAGACCCGGGCGAAGAATTTTTTAAAGGAACAGAAAAACGCGGCTTCGACTTTTATTCGGCACATTTTTTCAAAAAAGGCGATGGTTTGCTGCAAACCTTAGCTTTGGGAGACTATGAAGTGCGTTTTGGACAAGGATTGATTATGTGGGGCGGGCTGGCTTTTGGAAAATCGGTAGAAACCATACAAATTGCGCATCAAGGACAGACCTTGCGCCCTTATACTTCTGTTGCGGAGTCGCAGTTTATGCGCGGCGCGGCAGCTACGTTGAAAAAAAATAATTGGGAAGCTACGCTTTTTGCTTCCTACAAACCCATTGACCGAAGTGCTACGGTGGATACATTGGCGATAGATGATGCAGGAGAAATTGACGGTGAGGTAATAATAGATGATAGCGGCGATAATGTAACATTTTACGGCTATACGCAAGATGGATTGCACAATACTTTAACCAAAATAGAACGCCGCCATGCTTTGCACCAAACCGATGCCGGATTGCGATTGGCGTACAACAAACGCAATCTCGAATTGGCTGTTAATGGCGTATATACTGCTTTCGACGAAAATATTAATCTTCGAACAGATGCGCTTTATACCCAATATCGTTTTCAGGGAAAATCTTGGTCGGCGGCTTCGTTCGATTATCGGCGGGTGTGGCGCAATTTTAACTTATTCGGTGAGTGGACACTACAATCCGACAATGCGTATGCTTTTACCAATGGTGTAATGATGAGTTTGCATCCAAATTTGGATATTTCTCTTTTACATCGTCATTTCGACAAAACCTATAATAGTTTTTATGGAGCCGTTTTTGCCGAATCTAATTCTAATCCTGCCGGAGAATCCGGTTTGTTTTTGGGCATTGCGGCGCGTCCATTTCCACAATGGAAAATAAATGCGTACTACGACTTGTATCAATACAGCTGGTTGCGTTACGGCGTAAATGCTCCTTCGCGCGGGCACGATAGATTTGTTCAGCTTACTTATACGCCTTCGCGACAGTTGGAAATATACTTGCGCTACAAAAGTGAAACCAAGCAAGCCAATGTAAGTAGTGCCGTGCTTCAGACACTTCAGGAAGAAGACAATAATGATATTCTCCAGCCATTTGTACAAGAAGAAACCAACAATCATTGGCGTTTGCAAGTACGCTACAAGCCCGACAAAAACTGGAGTTTGCGCGCGCGTGCTTCGGGTACAAATCTACTTACGCCAACAGCACCAACACAAACGGGATATTTGGTATTTCAAGATATTGCTTATCAGCCTTTGGGAAAACCCTACGATTTTACACTGCGCTATGCTTTGTTCGATACCGAAACCTACGATGTGCGCCAGTTTGCGTTTGAAAATGATGTATTGTATAGTTACAGTATTCCCGCTTACAACGGACGCGGAAGCCGATATTACATTTTGGTACGCTATACCTTGGCACGGTCAATAGATTTGTGGTTGCGCTACGCCCAAACCACTTACGACGACCGCGATGTAATAAGTTCCGGCTACAACGAAATAATAGGCAATAAGCAAAGTGAAATAAAAGCCCAAATTAGGTTTAAGTTTTAGTGGCAGGAAGATTTTCTACCAGCAATTATGGCTATCTCCTTTCAGCCATTCGGCAAATGCCATCAGCGAAGAAAAAACCTTATCCGCCAAGGGCGATGTCGCCAAGACATCTTCATTAATCCACACACTATACATTCCCGCATTGCGGGCAAACTGTAAGTCCGAAAGACTGTCGCCTACCATAATAGATTGCGCAAAATTAATATCGGGAAAATCTTTTTTTGCCTGAAGAGCCATACCAATTTGTGGCTTGCGCATAAGCGAATGGCTGTTTGCCAAATCCGGCGCGAAATAAACAGCATCAATAGTGGCATTGTGCTTTTGCAAATCTTCTCGCATTTTTTGGTTAATAAGCATCAAATCTTCTTCTGTCATTAGTTTTTTTCCTATTCCTTGCTGATTGGTAACTACAATACATTTTCCAAAAAAACGATTGAGCAATGCTATTGCTTGCGGCACTTGCGGCAAAAAAACGAACGCGCTATAATGCTGCACATAAGCATTGGGTAAGCGTTGGTTAATCACACCATCTCGGTCGAGAAAAAGCGTCCATTTTTTATGTATAGAAGGAAAATGAAGCATGAAGCAGCTGTTTTGTTGCGACTAAGTGTTAGCAAAAGTAGTAAAATAAAAACGCCCATAAATCATTGATTTACAGGCGTTTTGTTAGTGTGGTGTGGGAGGGAATCGAACCCCCGACACAAGGATTTTCAGTCCTTTGCTCTACCAACTGAGCTACCGCACCAAAAATTGCTTTATAATAGTTCCTGAAAAGGAAGCTAAAAAAGCGGCTCAAAGGTAATATCTTTTTTTTAAACTTGTACGATTATTTTGTAAAAAAAGATGAAAATAATAGGCGGCGACAACTTATTTGAAACAAATAATTCGCTAAAACCATTAAAAATACAAGTTTGGAAACTTTTTTACTAATTTTAGGTTTTTGCATGATACTTGAAATAAATAAATTCAATCTAATTTTTTAAATACAATGAAACAAGCATTACAATTAAGTTTTATTTTATTCCTGCTGTTTAGTTTGAGTTCTTGCGGCTACAACAAAATGGTAGAATTGCAAGAAGCCATAACAGGACAGTGGTCGCAGGTGGAAAACTCCTACCAGCGAAGAGCGGACTTGATTCCCAACTTGGTGAATGTGGTAAAGGGCTATGCCGATTTTGAAAAAAGCACCTTGGAAAGTGTGGTAAATGCACGCGCCAAAGCAACGAGCATCAATATAGACCCCACTAATATTACACCCGAACAGTTGGAGGCATTCCAAAGTGCGCAGTCAGGTTTGAGTTCTGCACTTTCGCGTTTGTTGGTAGTGGCAGAGCAGTATCCCGACCTGAAAGCGAACAATAATTTCCGCGAACTGCAAGCACAGTTGGAAGGCACCGAAAATCGTATTGCGGTGGAGCGGCAGAAATTTAATGATACGGTAAAAGAATACAATACTTACATCAAAAAACTGCCTCAATCGCTAAGTGCAGGTATGTTGGGTTTTCACGAGAAAGCCTACTTCAAAGCACAAGAAGGTGCCGAAAAAGCTCCCGAAGTTAAGTTTTAATATATTTTTTTTATAATAGCTAAACGGTCACTTTCTAAACAATTGTGACCGTTCTTTTTTATTAATAGTAAAAATATAAATTTATGATTAAGTTTTTTCCCTTACCTTTTTTTATGGTAATATTTTTTCTGTCAGCCTGCACACCAAACGAAACTGCTGTAAAAACTAAAGCAAAAATTTCTGCGGAAGAAGCCAAAAAATTGGCGGAAACATTTGTAAAAGAACAGGCTTATACAAACCGCAAAACAAATTTATCATTCAAAGATTTTAAATTAGAAGAAAATGAATTTGCCAGCGATAAGGACGGAATACTAAAAATACGACAAAATACTTTGTTCGATTCGGCTTATGGCGCGCGCATGTATTTGCATCAAACACGCTGGGCGGTGGGTTTTGAATATACAGACGATATTCCGAATATTTGCCGTTGGGTGTCGATGGATACACTGGGCAATGATATAAAAATGGAACCAACGGATACTAATTTGGAGTGGTTTGATATGGCGAAAAATAATTGAGGTATTTAGTTGTGTTTGTGTAAAAAATGTATTATCTTTGATAAGTTAAAATTGTAAACGTTATGGTGGTTTGATATGGCGAAAAATAATTGATGTATTTAGTTGTGTTTGTGTAAAAAATGTATTATCTTTGATAAGTTAAAATTGTAAACGTTATGTTTGACGTAGTACCTATTTTGCAACAGCATCAACTGCGGCGCACCGATTGCCGCGAACAAGTGTTGCGTTACTTTATTCGGACTAATGCGGCGATTTCTCACAGCGATTTGGAGCAGCATTTCGACACTTTCGACCGTGTTACGCTTTATCGAACCTTAGAAACTTTTGAAAACAAAGGAATTATTCATAAAGTTGTAGATGATTCCGGTGCTGCTAAGTTTGCTTTTTGCGAAGACAACTGCCACGCGCCTCACAAACACGCCGACAGTCATGTGCATTTTCAGTGTACACAATGTGGCAAAACGGTATGCTTGCACAAAATAACAATTCCCTTTGTAAAATTACCCGAAGGATTTTATGCCGAAGAAAGCCAGTATTTGATAAAAGGTACTTGCGATAAATGTGAAATTTTGGCATAGTCATTGTCCAAATAACAGAAAAATATTCTCATGAAAAAAATTCACTTGCTTTTCATCGTCTTGTTTGGCGCAATAAGCCTATCCTTACAAGCACAAGCACCCTATAGTGTTGGTTATTACGAAGCTAACTACAACGCGCTTAACAACGGCTTAATTCTCAACAACACGCCCTACTGGGACGATGAAATTTATGAAATGCCCATCGGTTTTTCGTTTGAATTTGACGGACAAACTTATTCCTCTGTTTTTGTTGATACCAATGGTGCACTACTGTTCCAAAATCCCGAAATAGTTGGTAGTTATTTAGGCGCATTTGCGAGCATTGCCGATTTGGCGGGATTAAGTGATGGGTCTTCTACTATTCGCTACTTTTTGGACGGGCAGCCGGGCAACAGAATTTTAATCATTGACTGGCAAAATGCCGGATTTTATGATGATACGGAAGGTTTTTTTCTCAATTTTCAGATTTGGCTGTACGAAGGAACCAACCAAATTGCTTTTCATTTTGGCGAAAATAATCTTACCGACTCCGCTTTCGATTTGTTTTTTCAAGATTTTTCAGGAACTTATATTACCGGAGTTTCTTACGATACAGAAGCCTATATACTAACGGGTAATATTGTTGATCCTTTTTTTGTATATGTTAATACAGAAGCATCTGATATTTTCTCCGATTTTGGTTATGTGCCTTATGCCGGAACAGTATATTTGTTTACACCAGCTACAGACAACTGTTTTACGAACCTAAATGTAGAAGCCTTGCCTTGTAATGACGATGGTACATTTTCCGTAGCAATAAATTTTGATTATGACCAAACTATGATAGGCGATTTGTTTTCGGTGCATGGCAATGGCGTGAATTATGGCAATTTTGTTTATGGGAACTTGCCCATAATTATAGAAAATTTAACAGGAAATGGAAATATCAATTATGAATTTGGTATAAATGATATACAAAACCAAGATTGTAGCATCGCCACAAGTATTGGCGCGATAGATTGTGAAGTAAACATAACCGATTGCCTAACGAACCTAAATGTAGAAGCCTTGCCTTGTAATGACGATGGTACATTTTCGGTAATGATAAATTTTGATTATGACCAAACCATGATAGGCGATTTGTTTTCGCTGCATGGCAATGGTGTGAATTATGGCAATTTTGCGTATGGAAATTTGCCCATAATTATAGAAAACTTGGTGGGCGATGGAAATGTGATATACGAATTTGGTGTAACTGACCTCCAAAACAGCGATTGTCATATTTCGATGGATTTAGGTGCGGTTTTTTGTCCCATAGATTGTGAAATTACCAATGTTACTGTCACTACACAAGCCTGCGAAGACGATGGTACATTTTCCGTAATATTAGATTTTAGTCACAATAATACAGGCAGTTCGGGGCAGTTTCGCGTGACAAACGGTATTAATATGCAATACGGTGTGTACAATTACAGCGATTTGCCTATTACCATTGCCAATTTGCTTGGTGATGGCGAAACCGAGCATGGTTTTGAAATAATAGACATGGATTTGTCGGCTTGTTATAATTACATCAGCATTTCGCCGGTAAATTGCGAAGAAGGAGCTTGCCAGATTTACAACGTAAGTGCCGAAGTATCGGATTGTGACGATGCGGGCATGTTTTTTGTAAACATCAATGCCGAATATAACAATGAAGGCGGCAGTTTTTCTATTGTGGGTAATGGCGCAAATTATGGTTCTTTCAGCTACGCCGATTTGCCGATAGAAATAGGACCTTTGGCAGGAAATGGCACTACAAACTACGAATTTGATATTTTTGACAACGAAAATATAGCACCGCCTTGCACCAATTATGTACACGTAGGGCAAGTATCTTGTGCCGTAGGTTTAGAAAACATTGCTGCCACATTTTCGGCACAAGTTGTAGCACAGTCGCAAGACGTGCGTGTATATTTATCCTCGGCAAATGCGATGGACGTACAAATAGATTGCTTTGATATTTATGGCAGAAAAATATACACTACTCCGCAAAAAGTGGGCGCAGGCACAAATGAATACAACTTTTCATTGGGCGATGTACCACAAGGCATTTATTTTATGCGCATAACAGAAATCGAAAACTCTGAGAATAAAGTAGTTCGGTCGTTTTTGTGGAATTAAAAAGTGATTTTTTGTAATTTAAATACTTTGTTTTCGCCCGCCACTTGCAGCAGATAAACGCCTTCGGGAAAATGAGCAGTATTAATTTCTGTTGCAGCATGAGGTAGTATATTTTTTTGTACAAGTACTTTTCCTTGTATATTCAATAAAATAATCTTTTGGGAATCACTACTATTGTTTTGAATGGGTAATTTTTCTGCAAAAAGCGTGGAAAATACAATGTTTTGAACTGGTGAAAAGTTAGTAATCGCTGTTGTAGTATCCACATTTTCTTCTACGGAAAAACGCTTAAAAAACAGCCAAATCGCTTCACTGGCATCAAAATCGTAGCAGGTAGTGCTAAGATTAATGGGTGCGCCGGGCCACGTATGTGCGCCGCCATTAATGCGATAATGCTCTACGGCAGTATTTTCGCTACAAGGGGCGTAGTCTATAAAATCGGCGGTGGCATTGTCGGTCGTATTCGTGTTGGGCAACATTGTGGTTGTAGGTGTGGCGTTACAGCCGTTTACTGCTGCCCAAAAAGCCAACACATCTTCCGTATCGCCAAAGCCACTAAGCGGCGCATTGTCGCTGTAAGGTACTGTGGGGTCGTTGGTGCCGTGAATTTCCAAAACAGGTTTCGGCGCAACGGTAGCCGTAGGAATATTGAGCCAAGTTGTGAGCATCGTACCCGTTACAGAAGCCATGGCGGCAATTTTGTCGCTGGCGTACAGCGATAAGTAATAACTCATAAATCCACCGTTGGACATGCCGCAGGCATACACACGATTTTGGTCGATGGTATAATTTTCCGCCAACGTATCGATTAATGCAGATATAAATCCCAAATCATCGGCACCATTTGGCAAAATACCGATGTTCCAGTAAGTGCTGGCGAAAGTGGTGTCGTACGTTCCGTCAGGATAAACTACCACAAAATTCGCCGTATCGGCAACTACATTCATGTTGGAGTAAAACTCTTGTTGCCAGGCATTAGAGCCATAGCCGTGCATATTTATTACCAAAGGATACGTTTGTGTGTTGCTGTAATTGGGCGGCAAATGCAAACGATAACTTCGTTCTATAGCATTGTGTTGTAGCGTGTGTACGGTGGTTTGGGCAAAACTTATTTGTATGCCAAAGCAGTATAAAATGCCGAAAATGTATTTTTTCATAGAAAATGCTTTGAAAGAGTAGATGTTTTAGGTAAATGTAAGCATTTTTGGGTATAAAAAATGTTATTTCACAAACTTGCGCACAAACACATTTCCTTGCGGGTCGGTTATTTTGGCAATAAAAACACCTTCGGGCAAGGCACTTGTGTCCAAGCGGATTTGTTGGTTTTCACGGGTGCAGCGCAGGTTTTGGGTTTTGCCGCTAAGGTCGAAGATTTCGAGCGTTGTCTGGGCGGCATTTTCCGAAGGAATGTTTATGTACAACAAATCTTTGGCAGGATTAGGAAAAATGCAGTACGTCTCGGCTTCGGCGTTAAGGTTTTCCAAGCCCACATTAATATTGTCGATGGTGATGCAAGTTTGGTTGTTGCTGTAGTCGGCATCAATGGTATTGTTGGGAATGCTGGTCCAGAAGCAGAGGTTGTAAGTGCTGTCACTTTTCAAAATGAGGTTTTGTATTTCAATATCGCCCAAAGAAATTTCGCGTTCTTCGTTGGGAGCTAAAGCTAAACTGTCGTATTTAACCGAAAAACCTTTACTTCTTGCATCGCAATGAGGATAACACGCGGGAAAAAGGGTTTGAATATTAAGCGAATTAATGGTATCATTTCCAAAGTTTTTGACGATAACTTGTACATTTTCAAGCGTAGCAAAAGCAATAGAATGTGGATAGTCGAAAGAATAGTTTTCAATAAATGGGTAGCAATTTCCGCCATTTGTAAGTTTAAAATTGTTATAAGAAAGCGCAATAACGCCTGCATCGGGTCGCACCAAGTTGCTGATATTATCTGCGGGAGTGGCTTTTAGCCAAAGAGAACCTATTAAGTCACCATAATTATCAATATTATTGTCAATACTTGTTCCGCCAAGGTATAATATTCCATTTTTCTGTATCATATTTGTCGGAATAAGATTTCGGTTGCCTATAATGTGTGTTTGCTCTACATCTAAATTTTCATTATAAACGCGAATGAAAACGTTTTCTTGATTACTACCCAAAAGATAAATTTGATTATTGTGACAAACAAAATCGCCATTCGTTTCGTCCGAAGCTAAGTAGGTAGTGTCTGTAATTTCAAGTGTACTATTCTCTAATTTATAAAAACCATATAATGACCCTTCTTTGAATTTGACGATAGAAAATTGAGCAGATAAGGTATCAATTTGGTATAAGCCGTTTTCAATAGTTTGCGTTATATATGTGGCATCAGTAAGGTAATTTGATGTTTTCAAAATAGTGCCATTCCCCAAAAGAATTAAATCGTGCTGGTTTGCTTTTATAATGTCTCTAACAGAAAAACTAATAGGGAGTGTAATTGATTTTAGTAGGTTAAAGTTTTCATCAAACAGCTTTAAAGTAGAACCCTTCACATCATAAAGTGTGTCGTTTATAGAAATTATATTTTTATCTAAATTATTGTAAGTATTGACTTCTCCCTGTTGGTTTAGCTGTATGATTCCTATTCCCCAATATATATCACAATCGAAATAATCCATAGAAAGGTATGCATTGCCTGCATCAGAAAATGTTGCAAAATTGAAAAAATTACCTACAGCAGCTTTATGTTCTTCATAATGTTCAGGGTCAAAGGTAGCTAATGGGTTTAAAGTTTTTTCTATACCGTTTGCTTTGTAAATACGGTTATAAGTATTCAATACGACATATTCAAATTGTGTCCCATACGCCGCCACCATAATTTCGCCATTGTCCAAAGGATATATCTTGTACAATTTATCAATTTCCGTAGGCTGAAACGCAGCCTCAAACTCTTGCGCACTGGCACAAAAACTAAAGAAAAAACAGCAGAGGAGGCTTAGGTAGAATTTTTGCATAAGGAGAAATTTTAGCAAAGCATAGAGAAATTATCACTAACTACGTATTAAAATTACCTTATTTTTTCAACAAATACAAGTATGGCTATAAAAAATGACAATTCTTTTACAAAAGTCGCCCTTAAAACCTCCCTAAACACACAAAACTTATACAAAACCGAATAATCATTGCGTATTAAAAAACGGAATTTTATCATCATTTACGCAATTTTCGTATAAGAAAAGGGGTTAAAAAATCTTTTTTCGCCGTATAGCAGTTTTTTGGCGTTAAAAATTTTTGAAGCCTTGGAAAAAATTTAGCCAAAGAACTGCGGTTTTGCCCTGCAAGGGCAAAAATACCTTGAAAAAAGTGTCGTTTCTTTTGCTTCGTTTTCTTTGGACAAGCAAAGAAAATGAAGAATCCCCAAACATAAATTTGCCCCCAAAGTTGCGAGACAGATACCCACACCTAATAATACCAAAACCGAATAATCATTGCGTATTAAAAAACGGAATTTTATCATCATTTACGCAATTTTCGTGCAGTTTTTGTATTAGTACCCCAACTCCTTAATACGCTGTTTTTCTACCCGCGCCGAAATAAGAATCCCTACTTCATACAAAAAGTAAATCGGCATAAAAACCAACACCTGCGATACCACATCCGGCGGCGTAACAATAGCCGAAAGCAACAACAATACTACTACGGCGTGTCGGCGATAGGTGCGCATAAAATCCGGCGTAAGCAAACCTATTTTCGAGAGTAAATACACCGCCATCGGCAACTCGAATATCAAGCCCGTAGCCATTACAATACTCGACAGCATGCCAATGTACGAACTCAAGCCAATTAAGTTTTCTACCGAATTACTTACCGTGTATCCCGACAAAAAATTGATAGAAAAAGGCGTGAGAATATAATAACCAAAAGCAATGCCCATAAAAAAAAGCAACGAAGCATAAAACACAATACCGCGCGCAAACTTTCGCTCGTTTTCGTACAGCGCAGGTTTTATAAATCGCCACAACTCCCATACAATATAAGGAAAAGCAATAATTACACCTAGAATTGCCGACACTTTTATATGCACCAAAAACTGCGAAGCCATTTCAAAATTCTTAATCTCAAACGCAGGCGCGTGCATACAAAGACTCGCCAAAAAACTAAATATCTCGCCCAATTTGCACGACAAAACATAAGTGAGAAAATTCTCGTGCATAGGACCAAAAATAAGCTCATCGAAAATAAGACCTTTTGCCAAAAAAGCAACACAAGTAAAAACGCCCACCGCTATAAGCGAGCGGATAATATGCCAGCGAAGTTCCTCAATGTGGTCGAGAAACGACATATCCTTAAAATCGTTAATAGGTGAATTCATAAATTGTGAATGTGCAATAACAACGCGGCTGCAAAGTTAAGCGCAAGTGTTTATTTTTTGTCAAAATAATGATTTGTTGAAAAAAATACCGAATTACTCAATTAATAGTAGTAATTTTGTAATATCTCAAATTGTCTTAATATTTTAACATAGTTCACTTGCAGGACTATCAAAAATATTAAACCCATATAGTACAAAATTCGCCAGTCTTGGTTTGATTTTTGAATTGATTTTTTACAGATGATTTGATATGTACCAAATTGTAAAGTTTTTGAAAGAAAGTATATATGCACAAAATCAATACTTATTTTTTATATTTATTTTTCTTCTTTTTTGCGTATAATTTCGCAACGGCGCAGTGTCCTTTGGGCGGCGTAAGTCAGTACATTGCCTTTGAGCAAACCGATGCACTCTTGCCCGACTGTACCAATCGCTGGCAAACGCCTTCCAATATTGTGAGTGGCGTAGGCTACACAGCAATGCTCGAAGCCAATCAGACCTACGTAGTAGGAAATTGCTCGGCAGCGGGTTCTTGGAATCTCACCATTAGCGTATATGACCCTTCGGGAAATTTGCTCGCTTACGATGACGGCACTACTTCCGGCTGTGGAAATGGCGCACTTATCACTTTCCAAACCACCGATGCCGGAAGTTATACTTTTATAACGGCAATGCCTAACTGCCAAAGCAACACCAATGGCAGCAACGGACGCATTTATTTGTACAACAACACTACCGACCCAAGCGCAGAATGTCCCATTACTACGGCGCAGTGCATCGCCAATATCACCACCGATTTGGCAAGTGCGGCACTACAAGGTAGCGGCACCGAAACCGACCCCTTTGTATTCTGTGCCGAAGATGGTTTGTACCTCACTTCCGAAATAATAGACCCCAGCACATATTTCACACCCGACGAAAATATGCCTGCCGGAGCAGTTGTTTTTACCATGTACCTCGACCAACCCATTACCGACAATCCTTTTGCCAATTATGATCCCTCATTTACCCAAATTGCTTTGGGAAATGCCAATGGCGACCTTATTTTTGATGAAGGATTGGTAAACCTTACCGGATTGGTGGGAGCAGGCATTTTTGCTTACAATACACCTTACGTTATCGTGCCAATGTTAGTTCCTGTTGAGGGTTCTACCCAAACACAACTCGAACCCGTTTGCTTGGGCGATATTCAGACAGACGGCAGTTATCCTTATGTTTCTTTTGCGGAGCCTATTGCGCCCGGCGAAGGTTGCGTAGTGTGCGAAACTGCGGGTGGAAATATTAGTTTGGATAATGGCGATACTACACTTAGCATTTGTGCCGGCAATGAAGTGCCAAACATTATTTCGCTAAATGTAAGCGAAAACGCGGGAATGAATTACGCCTATTTTATTACAAACGAACAAGACAGCATCATTTCTGAAATACTCACTTCTCCCATAGAATTAGCTGCGGACATACCTGCCGGTACTTGTCGTATTTATGGCGTAGCCTACGATGGAAATTTGGTGTTGGGTGATTTTGCAACCGAACTTTTCGGAAATTGCCCCAGTTTATCGCAAAATTTTGTTGAGGTAACTAAAATAAATGTTGAAGGTGGCAATATAGCTTTGGAAAATGGTGATATTGCTTTGGCTACTTGTGCCAATGACGAAAATACTTTTGTATCCGTTTTGGCGGAAAATAACACAGGGACAAATTACGGCTTTTTTGCTACCGACAGCGAAGGAAATATTGTTACATCTTTAAATAATGACGGCATTTTCAATTTTAACGGCTTTGCTACCGGAATGTACCAAATTTATGGAATTGCCTACGAAAATGCTGTAAGTGTAAATGAAAACGAAACCTTGAACGATATTAGCGGCTTTTGTTTTAGCCTGTCGGCAAATAGCATAGAAATTGCCAACACACAAGTTGTGGCAGGCAACGTACAACTTGCCGATGGCAGTGAAAGCATTAGTTTTTGCATAGACGACGGCATAGCCGATACTTTAAATGTGCAGGTGAATGGAACAAGCGATGCCGAAAATGTAGTGTATTTTATGGCAGACGCACAAGGAAATGTGATTGGCGAAATAAGCACATCAGGCACTTTTGATTTAGACGGGAGTACGGCGGGCGTTTACCAAGTATATGCTTTGGCATACAATGGTACGTTTACATCTGCCGAAAACATCACCGACTTTGCAGCTGATTGTTTTGCCTTGAGCAACAATACGATAGAAGTAATTTTAAATGCCGGAGAAGATTGTCCCAACGATTGTAATAATTCCGACTTAGCCATAATTGTCACCGAAGCTCCTGATTGCAACTACGGTGGAATGATTAGTTTTTATGCAACAGGCGGGATAGGTGAAGTGAACTTGACCTACAATTTTAATTATCAAAATTTGGTATCGGAAAATGAAGGCGTTTTCACTGCAATTTTAACACACAACGAAACCTATACTATCACCGCTACGGACTCCTTAGGTTGCGAAGTGGTTTATAGCGGACAAAATACTTGCCCCGACCCTTGCGAAAACAGCGACCCGGACTTTTTTGTAGATGTAGTATGCAATACCAATGCCAATGGATTTTTGAACGGTTACGGTACAATATTTATTAATGTGCCGCAAGATATGGGCGTAATCTTTTTAGCCGGAAGCAACCTCACCGGCGATGTATTGCCACACGAAAGCACTTATAGCGTAAGTGTGTTGTTGGAATTTGGTTGCGGAGGCACTATTTCCGGCGTAATAGACTGCCCTGAAGATGTAAACGACCCTTGTTTGACTACAGATTTGAGTATTATTCCCAGCATTAGTTGCAACAACAACGGCACCGCAATATTTGCCTATGAAGTTAGCGGAGGCGCGCCTCCTTATGACCTTGCAGGAACAGATAATAGCGTACTTTTGGTAAATGGCGACTATTATGCCGTTACCGTTACCGACTCCTTAGGCTGTATGACTATTTTGGAAGGTGTAATTGATTGTCCCAATATTTGTGAAAATTCCGACCTAAGTATTGTTACCGACAATATTTGTAACCCCGACGGCTCTTTAACCTTGCAATATACTATTGGTGGCGGTGTAGAACCTTACGAAGTAATGGGCCTAGCGTCAGGAACAATTATTGAAGCAGGAAATACTTATACCATTATTGTCACCGATGCGGAAGCATGTAATGCTACCCTTACGGGAAATACCGAACTTTGTCCCAATTTGTGTGAAAACTTAGAGATAATTCCCGATTTTAGTTGCGACAACAACGGCAACATTACTTTTACTTACGAAGTAATCGGCGCAACAGGAGATTATCAGAGTAGCGGTACAGCCAACGGAGCTTTACTGAGCAATGGCAGCAATTATAGCGTAGAAATTACGGACGAAAACAACTGTTTTGCCAGTATTAGCGGAACGATTGCACAAGACGCTTGTGCCGATTGTTCTTTGTTCCAAATTAGCGCCGCTTACGAATGTATTGACGATACACAATACACACTTAGCTTTAGTTTTAGTGGTGGCGTGTCACCTTACAACTACACCGTAGAAGCCGAAGGCGAAACTTTAGTCTCTTATTCCGAAGAAACCAATGAAGCGGAGGCAAGCATTATTTTACCGAATAATACCTCATTTACCATAAGTGTAACAGATGGCAATGGTTGTACGGCAAATTATAATAGTGGAGAAGTGGTAGAATGTGTTACGATACAGCCTCTTTCGGCAACAGCAATAGCGATATGCAATGACGATAACAGTGCTTTTATTTTGGAAATAAATATTGAAGGCGGCGCGGCTCCTTACGCTTTGGACGGCACTTTTGTAATAAATGATATTTACGACAACTTGGTTACTACCGATGCCTTAGTTGCAGGAAGTAGTTATACCTTGAGTATCGAAGATACTTCGGGGCAATCATTTTTGTTGGAAGGTGGTCCTGTTTCTTGTAAACCTGCCAATTGCAGTACGTTAGTAGTATCTCAGGTAGAAGAATGTAATACAGATGTAGGCGAATACGTGGTACATGTAAGCATAGACGGCGGAAATCCTCCTTATTTGGTAGAAGGTACTATTGAAGATGTAGTAATGGGCGACTTCACAATGGGTCCATTTGTGGGCGGCTCCAGCTACACTTTGTACATTACCGACGATGAAGGTTGTACTTACAGCTATATAAGCGAAGCCATTCCGTGTAAACCTACAACTTTGCAAGTAGATTTACTCAAATTTACCGGACAAATGCAGCAACAAGATAATATATTATTGTGGGAAACTGCTTCCGAACAAAATACCGCATTCTTTGAAGTAGAACGTTCTAAAAATGCTTACGCTTTTGAAACCGTAGGACGTATAAACGCTGCGGGAAATAGTAATAGTAATAAAAAATATCAGCTTAAAGATAAAAATGTACCTAATGGCTTGCTGTATTACCGCTTGCGTACTACCGACCAAGACGGCAATTTCCAGTTGAGCAATACCATAAGTTTGGCGCGAAATCCCAGCTTTGAATTAGTGAGCATTTCACCTGTTCCGGCTTGCGATGTGCTGAATGTACAAGTATTTATAACAGACAGCGATACGCCCATTTTTGTATATGTGTACGACCTTACGGGCAAAGAGGTAAGCTCGCATGTGTATGAAAATAAGATAGGGCAAGTAGATTTGGACGTTCCGGTGGAACAACTAAGTCAGGGAATGTATTTCCTTAATATCAGCTACGGCGACATTGTGCAAACCCGCAAATTTGTTAAAGAATAAGAAAATTAGTTGTGGCTAAAAAGTAAGAATATTTATTTAAATATTGAAAATAAAATGTAGAAACAGGCTGCCTTTTACAGGCAGCCTGTTTTTTATATCAAAATATTTTTTCTTGTAATACTCCTCCAAACACAAACTGCCACCAAGCCATATTCTAAGGCAATAGCCAAATAACTTTCCTGATAAACGGGAGCATACGTATAAGCACTATACGACAAAACTACCACAAGCGACCAAAGTATCACACAGTATTTTTGCGTAAGCGCAGCAAAAGCTACCCACCCAACTACATACCAAGGATGTACCAAAGGCGACAAGAGCAAATGTAAAATTGCTGCAAATAATACCGCCGCAGGAAAATTTTTTATCTCAGGATTTTTTTCCTTCAAAGCATAAACCACAATTCCCAATGCCGTGAGCAATGCCAAAAGCGGTGCCGCCCAACGAACTATATCGTGCGAAAAAACTTGATACCCTACATAACGAACAAGATAGAAAATACTTGCATTAAACTCGAAATAACCATAGTACAAGCGCAGGCTCTGCAAAATATTCGCACTTTTATTGCCAAAAGGAACAAACAAAAGCACCAATCCCAACAAAATAAGTGCTACAAAAGCAAGAAAGTGTTGCCATTTCATACGCCGAACTAAAAGCGGCAAAAACATAAGCGGCAATATTTTTACCCCAATAGCCATTGTCCAGCAAAAAGCGGCAGGTAACAAGCTATTTTTTTGCAAAAAAACTGTGCCCCAAAGCAAAGCCGCAATCATAAACACTTCCAAATGTAAATTTACCGTAAACGCTAATATTACCATTGGGTTTAGCGCGTACCAAGCGACAAGTTGGGAAGGAAGTTGCTGCCGAAGCAGTAGTTTTTTTAACCCGAAAAACAACAAAATTTCCGCAAGTATTACCCCAATTCGCAAGAAAATAATATTGTATAAAATATGCCCTCCACCCAAAAAATTGGCAATACCAAATAAATATTGCGCCACAGGCGGATAAACCGAAAAGTACGTTTTGGAATTTAGTTGTGGATAAATCTCTGCCAAATATGCCGAAAGTTCCTTCTTCTTAAAAAGCTCCAAAGGTGTATGCGCAAAAGCGTTCCTGCCTTCGTTCATTAGTTGCCCGTCCCACAAATACCGCCAAAAATCGTCCGACAAATTGGGAAAAACAACCAAAAGTAATAAGCGAATTACCACAGCAAAAATGATTATCTGTTGAAAAGAGAAATGTGTTTTTGCCAAATTCGCCAGCCGCCAATACGCCAAAGACGCTATCGTCATACATGTCAAAAACCAAGCAAAGTTGTTTTGGGGGAAAAATAATGTTTGTGTGCGAGAAACAAAATACGTACTCACAATAATGCTCACCCCAAGCAAAATGCACAGCAGGCACAAACCAATTAATCCTTTTTTTTTCGCTAAAATAGAATAATGCACGGCATATATTTGAAGCCCTAAAAATACAAAAACCCAAACGCCTGCCGAACCAAAATGCTATACACTTGTTTGACAAATACACTTTTTATAATGCAAAAACAAACTTTTTTAGCATGAAAATTGGCATCGTTTGTTATCCCACCTACGGTGGAAGCGGCGTAGTCGCAACAGAATTAGGCATTGCTTTAGCCAATACAGGACACGAAGTTCATTTTATTGCCTACAAACAACCTTTTCGCTTGTCTTACTTCCATGAAAACATCAGTTTTCACGAAGTCACCTTCGCCGATTATCCACTTTTCGAGTATCCGCCTTACGAAACAGCTTTAGCCAGCAAATTGGTCGATGCGGTAAAGTTCAGCAAACTCGAAGTGATCCACGTACATTATGCTATTCCGCACGCTTCGGCGGCTCTTTTAGCCAAGCAAATTTTGGCTGCGCAAAATATTCATATTCCCGTTATCACCACCTTGCACGGCACCGACATCACTTTGGTAGGCAAAGACCCAACTTACGCGCCGGTAGTTACGTATTCCATCAACAACAGCGATGCCGTTACGGCAGTATCGGCAGATTTGCGCCGCCAAACTTACGATACTTTCGATATTAGCAAAGAAATTGAAGTAATTCCCAATTTTATCAACACGCACATTTATCGTCCCGACAACAAAAGTCATTTTAAAAAAGCCATAGCACCTCATGGCGAAAAAATAATTATACACACCTCCAATTTTCGAGAAGTGAAGCGTATAGAAGATGTGATTTATGTTTTTTATGAACTGCGCAAAAATATTGACGCAAAACTATTGTTGGTGGGTGATGGCCCCGAACGCCAAAAAGCCGAACAACTCTGCCGACAACTCGGCACTTGTAGTGATACGCGATTTTTGGGCAAACAAGATGCTATTAACGAACTTTTGGCAATAAGCGATTTGTTTATTCTGCCGTCTGCCGCCGAAAGTTTTGGTTTGGCAGCCTTAGAGGCGATGGCTTGTGGCGTTCCGGTTATTTCTTCCAATGCCGGCGGTATTCCCGAAGTGAATATTCAAGGCGTAACGGGTTTTTTGAGCGAAGTAGGCAATGTAAATGAAATGGCTGCAAATGCTTTGCGCTTATTAGAAAACAATGATTTGCTCGAACAATTCAAAACCAATGCTTTGGCACAAGCACAGCAGTTTTCCACCGAGCGTATTGTGCCGGAATATGAAAAACTCTATGGCAATTTGGTAAAAAAAATAGAAATGAAATTTGTCGCTCCTTAGTGCGTTAGAATAATGGAAGTTTTATCGCGCTTTTTGTAGGCGTTTTTTTCTTTTTGGTTGTAATAATATACCCACTGTATGCTTATTGCCAAAAGCAGTACATACGCTACCATTAGCAGCTTGAACCACAACACATTTTGCAGCGAAAAATGATAATACAATACAACCCAAACAAAATTTATTACCGAAAAAAATACAAAACTCCAAGCCACTTGGGCATCTTTCAAGCCTAAAAAAGCTAAGTTGTGGGTAGTGTGGTCTTTGCCACCTACAAAAGGCGATTGCCCTCGGCGAATACGGCGCACAGTAACAGTTGCGGTGTCAATAATCATTAAACTAAATACCACAAACGGCAAAATCAATGCGCCCCAATGAAATATTGCGCCTTGTGTTGCCAGTGCTTCGCTACTTTGTTGGGGAATGAGGGTTTTTAAGGCAATAGCCGCCAAAAAAACGCCCAAAAACTGACTGCCGGCATCGCCCATATATATTTTGGACGGATGCCAATTATATTGCAAAAATGCTAATAGACTTCCTATTACAGGCAGACACAAAAACAATATTAAGCTGTTATTGCCTTGCATATAATTGGCGTAGAGCATAATAAGTACAATAAACAAAGCTACCGAAGCAGCAATGCCGTCCATATTGTCCAGCATATTTAGCGAGTTCATAATGCCCACCACCCAAAGAATGGTAAAAATATAATTGAGTTCGTTCCAAGGACTTAGTACCAACTCAAAACCGCCGGAATAGAGTAATTGTGCGCAAAAAAACTGCCCGATACTTTTTACAATCGGAGGAACATTTTTTACATCGTCCCACCAACCCAGCACAAACGCCAAAGTAGTGGCAGCAAGCAAAAACCACAGCGATTTATCTTGGGGAAAAAATTGTGGAAAAAAATAATAGCTAATTCCTATTGTGAGTAAAAAAACGGAAAAGAAAATAAACCCCCCAATACGTGGTTTTGCCGCTGTGGACCAACGCACCAAGCCTTGATGTGTTTCGGGAGATGCTACCCAAACCGTAGCTTCGCGCTTGCGCAATGCAATAATAAGCAAACTGCCTATTGCCCAACAAAAAATCAATACGAATAGCTGCGTCATTGGTGGGTATTGATAGTTTTTTTATAAATATTGCAAAGGTAGTAAAAAATATACTACTGCAATTCTCTAAAAAACTATTTACAAATTCGTAGCAAAAACCTGTAATTCGGATTTATCTAATAAAAACAAACGACTGCTGCCCAATTCCACTTGTTGGAGTTTGTCTGCTTCGGGAATTTCAATAGATTTTAGGCTCAAATCGCGCCCCAAGTCGAGTATATTTAGGATGCCGTCGGCAAAATAAACCAATTTGTTGTTAATTATCTGAAAGCGTTCTAAGGTAGGAAGTGGCAAAGAGTTGTAGTAATTGCCGTATTTATCGAAAGTCATTACGCCCATTTCCGGTACGTTCATAAACACAAAACCATCGCGTTCAATTAAAAAATTAGGTTCAATTTTTTCGCCTAACAAACTGCCAAGGTCAAGGCTTTCTTGTATTATTTCGTAGGTTTTATTTATTTTCTTGAGTTTTTGTGCATCTTGGTCAAAAAACCACACAAAATTGTCGGACGACAAGCAACTCACCGACACTTTGCCAATGCCTTGTATGCTGGTAAATTTGTACATCTGTTTCACCGTCAAAGTATTGTCTAACATCATCACGGTATTTTTGTCGCGGTACATCAGCAATATATTAAAAGGACTGGTAGCATCTACAAAAGAAAGTTTTCCCAATTCGGGATTGCTGTATTTTCCCATCGGATTGCCCATAGAGTCGTAGCGCAAAAGTTGGTTTTGCGTATTTACCACATACGCGTTTTGTAAAAAATCGCTGGTTAAAAACTGCCCTTCTACGGGTACGGTTTTTATTAAAGTGAAGTTGGTAAGTTGAGAAAAGGCAAATAGCCCAAATATAAGGCAACTAATGCTCGTCAAAGCGGCATAGTTCCAAGTTTTCGCCATCAAATTTTGCATAAGTAAAAAAGTTTATCCAATCGCCTAAGTTTATATACCTTGACTCATTGGAAAGTGATAAGTTTATTGGTAAATGTCGGTGTCCGAAAATAAAATAGTCGTAATGTTGTATGGTCAATTTTTTTTGGGCATAAAGATACAACCATTCGTTGTTTGGGTCTAAATTTTCGCCCAAATCGGTTAGTGGCGTTTGCGCATTGCGGCTGCTTTTTGAAAAAAAAGTCGCTACGCGCGTACTCAAATCAGGATGAACTTGGCGATATGCCCATTGGCAAAACGGATTGATAAATACTTTTTTGAGCCATTTATAACCATAATCTTTAGGACCTAAGCCGTCGCCGTGCGCCAAAAAAAAGGTTTTGCCCAAAATTTTATGTACTTGTGGTGTTTTGTACACCCGAATATTCATTTCTTTTTCAAAATAATCCCGCATCCAAAGGTCGTGATTTCCGGTAAAAATGTGAATAGCAACACCCGCATCGCTCAAAAAAGCCATTTTCCCCAACAACCGAACATAACCCTTAGGCACTACCGTTTTGTACTCAAACCAATAATCAAAAACATCGCCCATAAGGTACAGCACTTTCAGTTGTGGCGTTATGCTATCTAACCAACGAATAAACTTATCCTCGCGCTGCCGACTATCTTCGTAGTTGGGAGTGCCCAAGTGTAAGTCTGATGCAAAAAATACCGAAGCCTCGCTTTGATTCAAAATTTGGATTTTTTTGGATTTGCGCCGTAAAGGTAAATATTTCGGCGTATATACATGTGCGGAACTTGGAACTTATGCCAAATTTTTAGCTTTTAATCTTGCCAAAGCATCGACATCTACGCTAAACAGTTCTGGGTGAGCAGCTACACCTTTTTTGAGATAAAACAAACAAACCTCGTCCATCGCTTCTTCTAAAGACAAGGCAGAATCAACAATTTTGCCCACACCACATATTTTTCGGGCATAATCTACATACGCGCAAGCAATCGGCACTTTGGCCTGTGCCGCAGTGTAGTAAAAGCCCGTTTTCCACTTTGTCACTTTTTTGCGTGTGCCTTCAGGCGTTACTACCAAAGCCAATTTCGGATATTTTTCAAATAATTCTGCCATTACTTGCGTCATACTTGGGCGTTCTTCACCGACTTTTCTGGGTGTTCGGTCAATAGCTAATCCGCCAACGGGTTTTACAATAAGATTAAATGGAAAACGCATCCACTCTTTTTTAATAGTAAATCGCAGTGGCACATTCATTATGTCCATCGCTGCTACGGTAATGACAAAATCCCAATTTGAAGTGTGCGGCACGCCCAGCATTACGCAGCGATTCACTTCGGGAGGAACATTGCGATCTACTTTCCAGCCTTTTAATTTGAACAGTAATTTGAGAATAAATTTTATCATTTGAAAAGTGAAAAAGGTGTAAAAAAATATTCCTTTAGCTTGTAAGCCATCGGGAAATAATATAACGACAAAGGAAATACACGCACAAGGCAATACAAGTGCCTAAAATAGCTCCGCCCAAAACATCGAACGGAAAATGAACGCCTACGTATATTTGTGCAAACGATACCAAACTCGCCCACAAAAGCAAAGCAGCCGCAATGTAAGTTTTGTATTTGCCTTTGGCTAAAAACAAACTCCAAAACACCGCCAGTCCGAAATGATTGGTAGCGTGCGATGAGGTGAAACTTTTGCCTGTGCCACAAGAAATAAGCAAGTGCATGTTGGAAATAACATCAGGATTTTGACAAGGACGCAGCCGCCCGAAAAATGGCTTGATAACCGAACTGCTTAAATAATCGCCAAGTCCAAAAACAGCCAGACTACCCAAAACAACTATCAAACCCTTGCGCCAGCCCAAAGTTTTGAAAATATACCACAACAAAAAAGCATACAAGGGAATCCAAGTTGTTTTTTCGCGGGCTATCGGCATAAAATAATCGAAAAAACGATTGCTCAGTTCCGAATTTACCCAATGAAAAAGGCTGTGGTCTAATGCTACAACGCCATTTGCTTCCAAAAAAATCATTTTTCTACGATATTAACCTAAAACTTAGGCAAAATAGGAATATTTTTGTAATCATAATTTAGCAAGTTTATCGTCATGTTTGCCAAATATTGTGCAAAGGTTAATCTTTTTCTACTTTTTTTTATCATAACAAATCAAAAAATAATACGTTAAATAAAACAAAAACGGCTATGATATTCAGAAAATTTTTAGCGATATTTCTGTTGTGTGCGTGGGGACAATTTGCGGGAGCCACACATTTTTTTCCGCCCCAAACGTATTTGCCCGAAGAAAATGCGCAAATGTTTGAAAACAACTGCGGTTTGTATAAGTTGGCTTACGACAGTGGAGAATTTTTGAAATACAAGGTATATTATAACTGGACGGCTTTTTGGGTGCCGGCGGGCATTGCTACTTTTCAGGTGAAAAATAATAATTTGGAAAATAAAAACTTGTTGCACATTGTAAGCGAAGGACGCTCTTTGTCTTCTTACGACTGGTTTTTTAAGGTATATGATGTGTATGAGTCGTACTTAGACCCTACCAACCATCAACCATTCCGTTTTGTGCGCAATGTAGATGAAAACGGTTTTACCATTCAACAGCAATACACTTTTAATGCAGCAAAAAATAATGTAAAAATAGACCACGAATACAAACTCGGTGAGCTAAAACGTTCCAATGAAACCATTGCGGTGGAGCCTTGTATCCAAGATATGGTGTCGGCTTTGTACTATGCGCGCTGTATAGATTTTGATAGCTACGACAAAGGTGCACTCATTCCGATGCAAGTATTTGTAGATGGTGAGCCGTATGATATTTCGATAAAATATTTGGGCAAAGACCAGATAAAAACCGATTTTGGTAAGTTTAATTGTATAAAAATAAGCCCGCAACTTATTGTTGGCGATATTTTTAAAGAAGAAGAAGGTATGGTTATTTGGGCTACCGATGATGACAACAAAGTGCCTTTGTATGTGGAGTCGCCTTTGCGCGTAGGAAAAATAAAAGCATACTTAATTGACTATAAAGGTTTGAAGTACGACTTGGCTGCTTTGAAGAAATAAGGGCGGTTGTTTTTCAAAGTTCTATTTCCGACATGTTTTCATCGTAAAAATGATAGTCGGGAATAGGAATATTGCTGTCACTTTCGATACTGAGCCAGCGTTTGTATTTCCAAATCCACTGCCATCGCAAGGATTTCCAGCCTTTTTTCAAGTGGCTTTCTACAAACGGATGCACTTTGAGGTGAAGTTTTTTGTAGTTGAGTTCTTTAAACAAATACGAAAGGTCTTCTTCGATATGGTCAATCAGCAAGGCAGTAGGTTCTACTACACCTTGTCCGTTGCAGGTAGGACAAACTTCGGTGGTAATAATTTGTACTTCGGGGCGCACCCGCTGGCGTGTAATTTGAATTAAGCCAAATTTGCTCAAAGGCAGTATGGTGTGTCGCGCGCGGTCGTGTTCCATACTATCGCGCAAAATATTGTACAGATTTTTCTTGTTGTCGGTTTGTTTAAGGTCTATAAAATCAATCACAATAATTCCGCCAATATCGCGCAGGCGCAACTGTCGTGCTACTTCTTCGGCAGCCAGCGTATTTACTTGCATGGCGTTGGTTTCGTGGTCGGTATTTATGGCTACTTTGTGTCCGCTGTTCACGTCAATAACGTGCATGGCTTCGGTGTGTTCTATTACAATATATACGCCGCCACTTAGATTTACGGTTTTGCCAAAAGAGGCTTTTATTTGCTTGTTTACGCCAAAAAAATCGAAAATAGGTTTTTTACCTTGGTAATATTGCACCAGATTTTCTTGTTTGGGGGCGATGTTTTGGATATAATTCTTCAAATCGTTTGCCAAATCTTGGTCGTCTGTAACGATACGGCTAAAAGATGCATTGAGGAGGTCGCGCAAAAGGGTTGTGGTTTTGCTTTGTTCGCTCATTATTTTGGTAGGAGGCAGTTCGGCAGGAAGTTTTTGCATAATGCTTTTCCAGCGACTGAGAAGCTCTTGCAAGTCGGCAGTGATAAGTTCGTCGGCAGTGTTTTCGGCAGCGGTGCGTACAATAATGCCAAATCCGTCAAGTTGAAGTTTTGTCGCCAAGCTCTCAAGCCGTTTGCGCTCATTTTTGGCAGTAATTTTTTTTGAAATAGTAACGCTTCGCGAAAAAGGCAGTAACACCAAGTAGCGTCCGGCAAAGGAAATTTCACAACTTAGGCGCGGACCTTTGGTAGATATAGGCTCTTTAAGCACTTGCACCAATAAAAAATCTCCTTTTTTTACTACATTATTAATATTGTCGTTTTTATTGATATCGGGTTCGAGTTCAAAATTTTTTAACAGATAATTCTGCTGCTTTCCCTGAACCGTAGCCTGTACCAATTTGCGCAACGAATTGAACTGTGGACCCAAGTCGGTGTAGTGCAAAAAACCTTCCACTTGTTTTCCCATATCCAAAAAGGCAGCATTTAAACCACTTACTACGCGTTTCACTTTCACCAAAAACAAATCGCCTACCGTAAAACGGGTTTCTTTTTTTTCATGATGTAACTCTACTAATTTGCCTTCCTCCAAAAGGGCAATCTCTACTTGTGCATGGGTATTTTTTATAATAAGCTCTCGCGTTATTGCTTCTGCTGGTACCATCGGGTGCAAATAAGTGTTGGTTTTAATATAAAGGCTTTGTGCGATGATTTCTTAACTAAAAGCTTTTAGTTAAAAAATGCTTCAAAGTTACGATAAAACTTAAAAACTTGGGTGTGCAAAAGAAACTATCCGGCAAAAACAAACGTTATCCGTAGTAAATTGTTTTGCTTATGCTTAGATAATAGCATTTTTGTTAAAGTATAAGTTTTCTATTACATTTTTTTTATATTGTGCGTCTAAATAACTTTCACCCGGTCTTATAATTAATAATGTATTCTTAAACTTTTAATAAAATCACTTGTCATAACTGCAAAAATATAGCCATGAAAGATATTATAAAACAACACTTTGCTTCGCTTGCCTTGCTGTTTGCCATCATACTGATGGGAACAGATACTGCATTTGCGCAATGGGACGATGTATATTATACACCCGACTATAGCACTACCGAAACTTATACAGATGCTTCGGGCGATACATACGTTACCAATAACAACTATTATTACGATGAAGATGATGACTATGAGTATTACTATAGCTCTCGTATCAGACGCTTTCATCGTTCTTATGCCGGATTTTCTTACTGGAATCCCTGCTACGTAGATTACTATTGGTATGATTACGACCCTTTTTACTGGGGAACTACTATTTACTTTACACCTGTTTGGGCATATCGTCCGTACCGTCGCCATTTTCATAATTCTTGGGGCTGGTATGGCCCTAATGTAGTAGTTAGTTACAATCCTTGGTGGGGGGTGAATAGTTGGTACAATAGTCCTTGGTACTATGCACCTAATAATTATTATGCTTGTAATGCTGGTGGCTATTACGGTGGTTACTATGGTGGCTCATACTACAACAGTTATTACAACAGCTATTATAATAACTATTATAGCAATAATTATTACACCACTTCCGATTATAATTATAATGATGGTGTTCCTGAAGTACAATACGGACCACGCGGAGCAGGAAGGAGCAGCAATAATAGTGGTGGAATTTCAGGACACAGCACTTCTGGGGTAAATAATACTGGCGGACAAGTAGAAAATGCAGGAACAGGTGGACGTACCGTAATAAACAACAGAGACGATGCTTCAGGACATACAATAACACCTCCAAGACAAGGCGAAAGTATTAATACCGATGGTGGTAGAGTAAGAGTTGGTGATAAAACAACGGACACACCATCACGTATTGAAAGAACAGACGAAAAACCAACGTACAGTCGTCCAAGCAACAGCGAACCATCACGCAGCATCACCCCAGACAACAACTCAAGTTACAGTCGTCCAAGCGAACCATCTCGCAGCATTACGCCGGATAACAACTCAAGTTACAGTCGTCCGAGCGAACCATCTCGCAGCATTACGCCGGACAACAACTCAACTTACAGTCGTCCAAGTGAACCATCACGTAGCATCACACCGGACAACAACTCAAGTTACAGTCGTCCGAGCGAACCATCTCGCAGCATTACGCCGGACAACAACTCAACTTACAGTCGTCCGAGCGAACCATCTCGCAGCATCACGCCGGATAACAACTCAAGTTACAGTCGTCCAAGCAACAGCGAACCATCTCGTATTGACAGAAAACAACAAGAGTCAAAACCAAGTTATAGCCGTCCGTCTAAAAAAGAATCGGCACCTTCTCGTTCTTACGAAAAACCAAGTAATACGAAAGAAAATAAAAGTAGCGGAAACTCTCGTTCTTACAGTAGCCCAAGCCGTTCTTCATCACCTTCATACTCTCGTCCTTCCAACAGCAGCAGTGGTTCGGGTAAAAGTAGCGGCTCATCTAATGAAAAATCGCGCAAAAGAGATTAACGTTTTAATTTAATCATATACAAAAGATAGGGGTTGTTAGCAATAGCAGCTCCTATTTTCTTTTTACCCTATCGAATAGCGAGGTGTGCCAGTGAAAATATTTTTGCAAAATAAACAGCCAACATACCCGCAAAACACCAAAACCATAAACAATACTTCGTTTTAGATTAATGGAAGAAGCTTCTTCAAAATACTTGGTAGGGCAGCTTATTTCGGCTATATTTTTATCGGCAAAAACAATTTGTGCCAATAGCTCATTATCAAAAATAAAATCATCGCTATTTTTTTCAAAATCTATCGCCGTTAAGACTTCTCGCTTGTAAGCTCGGTAGCCGGTATGATATTCGGAGAGTTTTTGCCCCAATGCAATGTTTTGGACAAAAGTAAGACATCGGTTGGCAAAATATTTATACAGCGGCATTCCACCTTTTAGCGCACCATTTCCCAAAATACGCGAACCTATTACTACATCGTATAGTCCCGAAGCCAGCAAATATGCCATAGGTTTTATAAGCAAGGGCGTGTATTGATAGTCGGGGTGTAGCATTACAATAATATCTGCCTTTAGTTCTAAGGCTTTCAGGTAGCAAGTTTTTTGGTTGCCGCCATAACCTTTGTTTTTTTCGTGCGAAAGAATATAGGGAATATGCAAATTTCGCGCAATTTCGCGGGTATTATCCCGACTATTGTCATCCGTTAAAATAACGGCATCTACTATATCGTGTGGAATTTCGCGCCAAGTTTTTTCCAAAGTGCGGGCAGCATTGTACGCTGGCATTATTACAACTACACTATAGTTTTCAATCATTGAGTTTGAGAAATAAAAGCGATATTTTTCACAAATGTACGGAATTGGTGTACATTTAAATTTTTTTGCTACAAACCATATCATATTTGCCACAGCAAAAATATGCCGATAAAATATATTCCAAATAATGAAATCGATTTTTTGCGTTGGGATACTTGTATTGCCCAAAGTCTGTTGGCATTGCCGTATGCACAGTCGTGGTACTTAGACATTGTATCGCCCGAATGGGACGCATTGGTGTATGATGACTACGAAGCCGTAATGCCTTTGCCGATAACTAAAAAATGGCATATTAAGCAGTATTTTCCTCCTTTTTTTGCGCAACAATTAGGCATTTTTTCGCCGTATCTGCTACAGCAATCGCTTATTAATGAATTTGCCCACGCTTTGCAGCAATGCGCCAATGTGTATATTCATCAACAATTAAATGCGTCCAACGATTTTGTATGGCAAGGATTTTCGCAAGAGCAGCGCACCAATTACAAATTGCCGCTGCAAAAAAAATATGCCACACTGTACCAAAAATTCAACAGTAATGTAAAAAGAAATTTAAAAAAAGCACAGCAAAACGATTTTTATATACACGATGCCACGCCATCGCAATTAATAAAAATGTATCAAGACACAAAAGGAAAAACGCTGCAACATAGCGAAAGCTATTATAGCTTGTTGGAAAAACTAATGTACCAGAGCCGACATCACAAGCAAGGCGTGTTGTATGGTGTGTACAATAAATACAACGATATAGAGGCAGGCGGATTTTTTTTGTACTACGGAAAACAAATTATTAATTTATTTCCGGCGAGTTCGGCTTACGGGCGGAGTTCTGGCGCAATGTTTGTGCTAATAAACGAAATTATTACCCAGCAAGCCCAAACAGACCAATTTCTCGACTTTGAAGGTTCTATGGTCGCTTCCGTAGCGCGCTTTTACCAGTCGTGGGGTGCACAGAACCAAGCATATTGGAGTATTCGGCGAAATAATCTCAAGGGCTGGCGAAAATTTATTTATCAATTAAAAAGTAGATAAAAAACGACAAATAATAAAGTTTTTTGGACTAAAAAAGTCAGTTTTTAAACAAATATTTGTAAGTGTTGAAAAAAAATGTTTACTTGCTTGCGTATTTGCAAAATAATACCGTAAAAGTTAAACAAATAAAATAAAAGATATATGGTGAAAAATTTACTTAAAAAACTACTCCTTCTTTGCTGCGTGCTGTTTTTTGTGAATGATACACAAGCGCAAGACATACACTTCTCGCAGTTTTACGCCTCACCTTTAACGCTGAATCCTGCCATGACAGGTATGATGCAAGGCTGTTATCGTGGTGCCGTGAATTATCGCAATCAATATGCAGATTTAGCTCCTTACAATACGGTTTCCGGCTCGTTTGATGCTGCCGTTTTGCGTGGACTCATTGGGCGCAGAGCCGATTATTTAGGCGTAGGAATTATGCTATTTAATGACCGTGCCGGCTACGGATTGCTCAACAACTTTTCGGTAATGGGTTCGGTGGCATATCATTTTGCTTTCGATACGCAGGGTAAGCATCGTCTTTCCTTAGGCTTTCAGGGCGGATATGTGCAAAAAAGCATTGATTTCTCTAAACTAACCTTTGAAAATCAGTTTGATGGTACGGGCTTTAATACCTTGCTGCCTAATGGAGAATCAATTGAAGATTATAGCTTCGGTTATTTCGATTTTCGTGCCGGAGGTTTGATATCTTCGGTAGTAAATAAACAAGTTTCCCTTTATTTAGGCGCAGCAATGTTTCACTTGTCAGAGCCTACCGAGCAGTTTTTGACAAACGACAATGGTGGAGCCAATACGCTTGACAGACGTGTGGTATTGCACGGCGGTGCGAACCTAAGTCTTTCGCGCGATATCAGTTTGGTGCCTAACTTTATTTATATGAAACAAGGTCCTGCTTCCGAAATTAATGTGGGAGCTTTGTTTGGATATCAGTTTGCAGGTGGCGGCAACTCTTATAGTTCCCGCAACAATGGTTCAACCTTTTTCTTAGGCTTACAGTATAGAGTCAAAGATGCGTTTATTCCTTTAATAGGTTTAGAGTACGAAGACTTCCGTTTTGGTCTTTCCTACGATGTAAATGTATCCGAGTTGAAGACAGCAACCTTGGGTCAAGGAGGTGTAGAATTGTCTATAACCTACGAAATGAAGTGTGAACCACAAGGAAGACGCACATTTCCACCGGCTGCATGTCCGAGATTTTAAAAAAAATTTGGTGATTTAAAAAATTATGTGTAATATTGAACCCAAATTGAAGTCATTGGGTAATTTATGTACATTTAATCAATTTGGTAAGTTAACTCTGTTTAAGCATTTCTAAAAGTCAGTCCCGTTTTAGAAGAAGCAAAAAAAGTCCGATATCAGCATCGGACTTTTTGCTTTTATAGACTTTGTGTATCGTCGTTTTTGATACTATATGGTAAAAATAGTGTGGCAAAATTTGTAGCGCAGCAGTATAATTCTTATCCGGCAGGAAATATTAAAACCAAAACCGTATGAAAGTTGCGTATTGGTTTAGGAATATTAAGGGTAAGTACTCGCTCTACAAGTTTAGGTACAATACTACGCTTTGGGCATCTTCATTTTCTTTGCTTGTCCAAAGAAAACGAAGCAAAAGAAACGACACTTTTTTCAAGGTATTTTTGCCCTATTCGGGCAAAACTGCTATACTGCGAAAAAAGATTTTTACCTTTTTTAATACAAAAACTGTATGAAAATCGCTTAAATGATGGCGGGATTCCCTTTTCTAATACGCAATGATTATTCGATTTTGGTATAAAACAATCTCCGCCCAATGTGGAAAAGTGGATAACTTTGTGGAAAACAATAAATTTTACTCTCCGAAGCTCATTTATTTTTGGCTACAGCATGATATTTTCATTCCGAAAGCATATTTACGCGCGTTTTGCGAACAAACTTTTTTTTACCCAAAAATTTGCTTGTACATCCTTAATAATATGCACACTTAGTTTCGTGGCAAAATCACAAAACGACAGTTTGGCTATTTCGTACAAAAATACTTTTCCTGAACTTACGGATTATTGTTCTGATATAAACTCCAAAAATGCTTCATTAGAAACATGTCTTAATGCTTTACGCCAAAATGGCTACTGGGCAGCGAGTTTTGATACAAGTAGAGTAGGAGATAGCCTTTTTCTACAATTGTATACCGGAAAAAAATACAAAGGAATTTTACTCGATGGTGTGGACAGTAGCGCGCAGTATTGGTTGAATGTTGCCGACTTATCTCATTGGTTTTTGCGCTCAAGCGTGTATTCTTGGAAAGAAAGTACGCAGCTACAAGAAAAACTATTGCGATACGCCGAAAATAACGGATACCCATTTGCGCAAGTATCGTTGAGCAATGTTCGCTATCTCGCCACGAGTGATACAGTACGGGCATATTTGGCGATGCAGCCACACAACAAAGTACAGATTGATACACTGGTGCAGCAAGGAAATGAAGTGCTTCAGGACTGGTGCTTGCAGCAAATTGTGGGAATTCGTCCCCACCATCCTTACAACGAATCGCTGATAGCAGCTTTGCCTGCGCGCCTACAACAAGTGAGTATGCTAAAAATGAAAAAAATTCCCACTGTAAATATTGTAGAAGGACATACACAAATAGATTTTTTCTTGGAAAATTTGCCTATGAGTAGTTGGTCGGCAGTGTTGGGGCTACAAGCACCCGTCAATGCTTCGGACAAATACAAACTCAGTGGCGATGTGGCATTGCACTTAGCCAACCGTCTGCATTTTGCCGAAACCTTTGTCTTGAATTATCGAAGTTTGGGGCGCGGCGAAACAATTTTTACTTCGCAGGCAATATTTCCGTATTTGCCCTATGTTCCTTTGGGAATAGAAATGAAATTTAATGCGTGGATACAAACCAATTTTAGGGAAACCGCCACACTTGCGGCACTGAGGCAACGCATTGGAATAGCGCAAAATGTGCAAGTAGCGTTTCAGCAAAAAAACAGAAACCTCACCCAAATTGATACCGTAAGTCTTTTGACAAGCCAAACTTTGCCCGAAAACTTAGACGCAAAAACGCAAAATTACAGCCTTAGTGCCTTCTCGCAGCAATGCGACAATTTTTTTAATCCCCGAAAAGGAAAAGAATATCGCGTGGAAATAGCTTGGAACAAACAAAAAATATTGCCCAATGAACTCATTTCACAACTAAGTACACCCGAGGTTCCCAATTTTGCTACTTTGTACGACAGTATTGCTTTATCGCAAAACTTTTGGCAAATTCAGGCAAACTATCAACAATATTTTCCGGCTGCCAAGCAAGCTACCTGGCACTTTACTGTGGCTGTGGCAATGATGCAATATGTGCAAAAAAACACCAATACAAAACAACAAATAAGTACCAATGACAAGTTCAGACTCGGCGGCAACCGATTGCTGCGCGGTTTTAATGAAGACCAGTTTAGGATAGAAAGCTATCAATTACTTAGTGTGGAATATCGTTATCTCTGGGAAAAATACAACTATTGGTTTGCTTTTGCCGATGCGGCACTGATGCAAAATATTCAGCTAAAAAACATAAACCAAGCCGTAGGTGTAGGAACGGGCATTCGCATTGCTACGGAGGGCGGCATATTTACGCTTATCTACGCCTTGGGCGCATCGCAGGCACAACAATTTAATGTATCTTTGCAAAATAGTAGGATTCATATTGCCTATGTTAATATGTTTTAAAGTGCGTACACATTTTGTTTGGAAAATTTGGGGAGGAATATTGGCTGTATGTATGCAGTGTAGCATTGTGCAAATGCTCACAGCGCAAAATGTATGGATTCCTGAAAATGTAGATACTACTTACAATGTTCCCAACAAAATTCTGCCACCCCTTTCGCCCGACGATTTGTTTGTGGGACCTATTTGGCAAGAAATAAAAATTTCCGAAAATGTGCCACAAACCGATGGTCCGCAGCAATACCAAGCAGATACCACACTTGCGACAACAGTCATAACAAACGATTCCCTTTGGCTTGAAGATTCCTTGTCACAATGTGAAGAAGAAGTTTCGCCAACTGCTGCAAAATTGCGCCACATAAAACGAACCGAATACCACACCATTCTTTTTTATCTTATTATATGGACGGTCTTGTTGTTAGCCTTGGTGCGCATCAATCACAAAGAGTATATTCGCAGTATTTACAAAGCATTTTTCAATTACAACTCCTCCAAAATATTTTTTGCCGATTATAAAAGGCGTTTTCCTACAGGCTTTTGGCTATTAATGCTGCTAAATAGCGTTTTTGTAGCCATATTATTATACGAAATAGTAGCCATAAAGCACATAATAAATAACTTGGAGAACACGCTATACTATTTAATATTGTGTTGGGCATTTGTAATCGTATTCCTTCTTTTTCGCTTTTATAGTTTTCGGCTAATGGCAAGAATTTTACCGCAAGGCGAAACGCTCTTATTCAATTTTTATCATGTAAATGTAATAGAAAGTGTATTGGTGCAGGTATTTTTTCCGTTCTTAGTATTGTTTGTCTTTTGGCACGATGAGTTGTACCAATGGATTCATTATTTGGCAATAGCAATGCTCATAGCATGGATTGTTTACAGATTGCGGCGAGCTTGGCAAATAAGTGCGGCAATAATATTGCAAAATAAATTCTACATTTTTTTGTACCTTTGCAGCGTTGAAATAGGACCTGTTTTAATAAGTCTAAAATTTTTCAAAGAAATACTACAAACGCTTTAAACCATTAGAAAATATAAAAAAATGAGTGAAACCCAACCTTTGAATGTTCATAGAGAGGTAAAAACTATACTAATTTCACAGCCGCAACCATCAGGGAAAAGCCCTTATTTGGATTTGTCGGAAAAGTATAATCTCAAAATAGATTTTTACCAGTTTATCCAAGTAGAAGGTGTAACGGCTAAAGAATTTAGACGCGAAAAAGCCAACCCTGCCGATTTTACGGCTATTATTTTTAATAGCAGAACGGCAATAGAACACTTTTTTAGATTATGTGGCGAAATGCGCGCAACCATATCGCCCGATATGAAATACTTTTGTTCTTCGGAAGCTATCGCATTGTATTTGCAAAAATTTATTGACTACCGCAAACGTAAGGTTTTTTACAACAAAAACAATAAAAGCGACTTGTACTCACTATTAGAAAAGCACAAAGCCAAAGAAAAATTTTTGTACCCTTGTGCCGATATTCGCAGCAACGATGTCCCCGATTTTTTACAAGAAAACAATTTCAACTACTCCGAAGCGGTAATTTATCATATTGTAAGCAGCGATTTGTCCGATTTAAAAGACATTTACTACGATATAATTGTATTCTTTACGCCACTAGAAATAAAATCGCTTTACGATAATTTTCCCGACTTTGAACAAAAAAATACGCGCATTGCTTGTTGGGGACAATCGGCAGCCCAAGCTTTGTTGGATCATGGCTTGCGTATAGACATACATGCGCCATCGCCCGAACTTCCCTCTATGACAATGGCTTTAGAAGACTACGTGCAAAAAGTAAATATAAAGGAAGAGGTGTGAAATAAAAACAATTTTTAAGCGTTGTTTCAAATATTTTGCGTGCAAACGCTAAAGTAAAATTTGTCGTTTTGGCGCAATTTGTGTTGAAAAAAATGCTATGACGATAAAAAAAATGCTTAAGTTGCATTGATTTTGAAAAAAAATGCTTTTTTTTACAAAAAAATCATACTACGAGCCAATATTTTAAAAATAATTGAGTTATAAATAACGAAACAGATGTTTGAAAAACCAATTTTTGCCTCGCTGTTGTTTTTATTGAGCATATTACCCGCACAATCACAACAATTAGCACAATGGAGCCAAAGTTGGTTTACTATTTGGCAAGATAATCCCGCCGCAATGGCACAGCAAAACGATGCGCGTTTTACCGCTGGTGCGCGTTTTCAGTGGTTGGGAATCGACAAGTCGCCTTATACACAGTATGTAGGATTTGAATTGCCTTTGCCAAAAATTAGAAGTGGTGCAGCTGTTTATATGAAAAACGATAGAGTCGGGGCTTTGCGCATTACCAATGCAAAGTTGGCTTTAAATAAAAAGTTTTCCTTTGGAAAACAAACGCTTACGGCAGGCGTAGATGCCGGAATTGTTCAGTATGCTTTATTATCGAATCAACTCATTACTCCGGACGGATTGTACGAAGGCGTAATAGACCACCAAGATGCTCTGCTGGCTTCGCAAACACAGCAAGTAATGTTGGCAGAAATTGGCGTGGGCTTGCATTGGAAAAACGAAAGTGGTTGGCAAATAGGTGCCGCGCTGCGACCAATAAATGCAAGCCAAGTGAAGTTGGGCGAGAACAGCCAATCACTACTGCGTACGCAAATGCATGCAATAGTGCAAACACGCTATCAGTGGGAAACGCGCTTGCCATTTGATGTGGATTTGTTTGCCGTAGTAGTAAGCGATGGTGCTATTATGCAAACCCAGATTGGCGGCGTGTTGGTTTTCGATGCCTTGCAAGTGGGTATGGCTTTGCGCGGGTACAGCCAGCAAAGTTTAGATGCCGCATCGGCTATGCTCAGTTGGCAAGTTTTCGATAAATTAAAGCTCGGATATGCGTATGATTTGGGAATATCGAAGTTGAAAAATTACAACAGCGGTTCGCATGAGGTAAATCTTGTATATAACTTACATATTTTGCCTAATTCCCAACCAAAGATTATGTATAATCCAAGGTTTTTATAGAAAAAATAATAAATTAAGCATAGAAAATAAGGAAACGAATAAATTAGTGTTGTTTCATAGAAAAAAAAGTCTATTTTTACGCACCCTAAAATAAAATGATTAAATCATTAAACAATAAAGATGAAAATAAGTAGTATGAAGAATGTATTTCTTTGTGGCGTTTTGTATGTTGCCTTTATGTTTGCCGGTTGTTCCGGTAGTGATCAAATGCAAGGACAGCTAACAGGAGTAGAAACTCAAGATGAGTGGCGAAGCATTAATCCTTTTGGTATGGTTTATATTCCCTCGGGAACTTTACACATTGGTCAGGCAGACCAAGATGTAAATGCTACGCTCACCCAAAGGAGCAAAGCTATTTCTATTCAAGGGTTTTATATGGATGATACCGAAATTACGAACAACGAATATCGTCAGTTTGTAGATTGGGTACGCGACTCCATTGCTTTAACAAAATTAGATGCTTTCATTGACAGTGAAGACGGTTCTCAGCGATTGGATTGGTCTTATCCTATTGACTGGAGTGCTGAATCGGAAGATGCAAGTGCTCTCAAAAGTATGTACTACTCTGGCGATGACCAGTTTTGGGGCAGACAAGAGTTAGACCCACGTCAGTTGACGTTTGCCTTTGAATGGTACGACTGGAAAGAAGCTGCCAAAAATCATAAAACCTATACCGATGTAGCTTCGCGTAAAGCCTACATTCACAGAGAAGAAGTGCCTATTTATCCCGACACTTTGGTGTGGATAGCCGACTTCTCGTATTCTTACAATGAGCCAATGACGCGTAATTATTTCTGGCACCCTGCCTTTGACGATTATCCGGTAGTTGGGGTAAACTGGAACCAAGCGAATGCTTTTTGTGGCTGGCGTACCAAATTGTGGAATGACTATGCCAACGAGTATGGCGAAACAATGGGGGAAGACTTCCGTTTGCCATTCGAGCACGAGTGGGAATACGCTTCGAGAGGTGGTTTGGAAGGAGCTCCTTATCCTTGGGGTGGTCCGTATATTCGCAATAGCAAAGGTTGTTTGTTAGCTAATTTTAAGCCCGGTCGTGGAGATTACCCCGAAGATGGAGGTTTTTATACTGTAAAAGTAGGCTCTTACAATGCCAACGACTATGGATTGTACGATATGTCCGGCAATGTTTCCGAGTGGACTTCTTCGGCTTACTTTGAAAATGCTTATTCTTTTATTCATGATATGAACCCAGATATTCGTTGGGATGCACAAGAAGATGACCCTATAACGCTTCGCCGTAAAGTAATTCGTGGAGGCTCTTGGAAAGATATAGGATATTACCTTCAAACAGGAACTCGCCACTGGGAATATCAAGATACCGCTAAATCTTATATTGGTTTCCGTTGTACACTTACATTCTTAGGACGTTCAATGGGCGACTTTGCAAATTAATTTTAGATAAATATTATTTTTTAAACCATATTATTTAATCACACTTAAATAAAACAGCAAGACTATGTCTAATTTCACTCATTCAACTACATTTGTTTATGCAAAAAACTTTTTAATTGGCGTTGGTGCTGCGTTCATTATTATTGGAGCATTATTCAAAATTCTTCACTGGCCCTACGCTAATGAAATATTAACTTATGCAATGATTGGAGAGGCTTCCATTTTCCTTATGCAAGCTATTTTCCAGCCGATTGATTATCGTTGGGAGCGTGTTTATCCCGAATTAGAAGGTGGCGAAGCCATCAGCAGAGCTTCTTCTGGAGGCTTAACCCAAAAATTAGATCAATCACTTGCCTCTGCAAAAATTGGCGATGATTTGATTAACAGTTTAGGAGCGAACCTAAGAACTTTGGGCGATAATATCGGTAAATTAACTTCCGTAGCGGATACCGCCGGAGCAACACAAGAATATGCCGCTAATGCAAAAGCAGCAGCAGCAGCACTTTCTGATGTGAAAACAGCCTACTCTCATGCCGCTAATATTGCCAATGACTTAACAGCAGCTACTGAAGGTACACGTGCGTATCACGAACAAGTACAATTGGTATCTAAAAACTTAGCTGCTCTCAATGCAGTATATGAACTTGAGCTTCAGGATACAAACAATCACCTTAAAGCGATGAACAAGTTTTATGGAAACTTAACCGGTGCCATCAATAATTTGAACGAATCTGTTGAAGATACTAAAGTTTATAAAGAACAGTTATCAAAATTGTCTAAAAATCTTACTTCTTTAAATAATGTGTACGGCAGCATGTTGTCTGCAATGGCACAAGGTATTAAAGGATAATCAAAGATTTTTAATTGGAAATAAATTTGCTAACGAAAAAACAGACTTTATAAATGTCAATTCCTAAGGAACCGCGCCAGCAGATGATTAATATAATGTACCTCGTACTTATAGCACTGTTGGCACTAAACGTATCAAACGAAATTGTAAATGCCTTTAAAATGTTAGATAAAGGTATCAACGATTCAAGCACATCAATTGATAAAAAAATTGATAATACCCAAAAAGCTTTTGCAAAGGCAGTAGAAAAGAATCCGAGTGGTCAATACTATTTAGACCAAGCGGAAATAGTGTTGAAATATCAAGATGAATTTCTAAAATATTTAAATGGATTGAGAGATACTATTAACACAAGAGCAGGTGGTACTGACACAACTGGTTGGGTAAAAAAATTAGATGACCAAGAAGTACCTACCGTATTGATGGTGGAGCAGAAGAAAGGGGACGAACTCGGCGAGAAAATTATGGAATATCGCCAAAAATACTTAGACGTGTTTAATGGGGATAAGTTTACAGATACAGACCGTCAAAGATTTGAACAAGCCTGCTTGTTGAAAACAGATCCAGTTCCTGCCGATTCAAAAATAAAAGATGCGAGTTGGGGTACTTATACTTTTTACCAAATGCCTTTGGTATCGGTAATTACGCTTTTAGATAAATTTAAAAACGATACCAAGAACACAACGGCTGCCGCTTTAGATATCTTAAAAAATAAAGTATCAGAAGAGGAGATATTATTCGACTCATTTGACGTGGCGATTGTACCCAATAGTCGTAACCTTATTCAAGGAGAAACTTTTGAGGCAGATGTATTTTTAACGGCTTCCAGCTCACAAAGTAAGCCTAGTATTTCCATCAATGGAAGAGGTTATCCTGCAAATGCGGGCGGTCGTGCTAAATATACAGCCGCAGCCAATAGTTTAGGAAAACAATCTGTAAATGTAACGATTGGTTACACCGACGGTTTTGGACAGAAAAAAACCTCTACCGGAAAAATGGAGTATAGCGTTGTTTCTCCTCCTGACCACGTAGCCGTAGTATCGCCTACCAAAATGAACGTGTTTTATATTGGTGTGGACAATCCGGTTGCAGCTTCTATTACCGGTATCCGCGAAGACCAAACTAACGTGTCTATGAGCGGTGGAACAATTAACAAACAAGGTGCAGGTAGCTATGTAGTGCGTGTAACAAGTCCCGGAACAGCTACAATAAATATTTCCGGTAAGAAAAAAGATGGCTCGCCTATCAGCAAAGCAGTTGAGTTTAGGGTAAAACGTATACCCGACCCTGTACCAATGATTGGAAAACAGTCTGGTGGTAGTATTAAAACGGGCGAATTTAAAGCACAACAAGGGGTTCGTGCCGCTTTGGATGACTTTGTGTTCGATGCAAAATTTGAAGTGAAAAGTTTTGAAATGACTCGCGCTGCAAAAGGACAAGATTTGGAAATTGCTGTAAACCAAGGAGCAATGTTTGATGGTCGCTCAAGAGGCCTGATTGACAAAGCAAGTCCGGGCGACTTATTCTATTTCGATAAAATAAAAGCAGTAGGTCCTGACGGTACACCGCGTACTTTGCCATCTATTACTTTTAAAATTCAATAATATTTTTTGGCGTGCAACGTTATACTACTTTAATGCAATAATTAACCGATAAATAAAAACTTCGTAAACGTATGAAAATTCTAAAGTATTCTTTTCTCCCGCTCTTACTGGTGTGTGTTAGTTTTACGCTGGCGGCACAAGGAGAAAGTAATGAAAGCAACGAAACGCCCAATAAACCAAAACCGACAACGGAAGAAAACGAACAAATATCGTTTGGAATTGATGATTTTTTCAAAGAACCATTGGTACAAGATGCTGCTTATGAAAAAGTAATGGCGAAAGAAAAAATAGCTCTTCCCTACGACCACATTCGCGAAGCTGATGTGTTTTGGTCTAAGCGTGTTTGGCGCGTAATTGATACCCGTGCAAAGAAAAATCAGGCTTTTATAAATCCTAATCAACCGTTTATTACGGTGTTGATGCGTATTTTGGAAGAACACCCTGATGTGGAAATTTTTACGGACGATACATTTACCGAGCGTCAGCCCGTAGGAGACCTTAAATCCCGCTTGAGTAGTGTGGATACAAGCATGGTTTACGATTTTGAGTTAGATGATTATATTCAAAAAGTAGTAGTAAATAGTTTTAATCCCGTTTCATATAGCAAGTTCCGTCTAAAAGAAGATTGGCTGTTCGATGAAGAAACTTCCACTATGGTGACACGTGTTATGGCAATTTCACCTATCCGCGATGTAATTAATGAAGATGGAAGTGTGCGTGGTCAGGAAGCCTTGTTTTGGATTTACTATCCAAGTCTTCGTCCTTACCTTTGCAAATACGAAGCAAATATGAACGATAACGATGCTATAAAAATGACGTGGGAAGATATTTTTGAAATGCGCTACTTCGATAGCTACGTGATGAAAGAATCTAATGCTTCCGACCGTCGTATTTCTGACTATGCAACAGGAAAAGACGCTTTGATGGAATCGCGCAGAATCAACAAAGAAATTCAGAACAAAGAGCAAAGTCTTTGGGAAGAATAAAAGTATTCTATATGAATTTAAAAAGCCGATTTCTACAATAGAAATCGGCTTTTTTATTAAAATAAGTCGAGTATTTTTTGCTAAAATATTATACCTCAATAGACTTTTTGGCTAAATAAAAATCAACTTTTTCGCAACTGGTATCGGCAATACGATTTTCCATTTCCTGCAATGTTTTAGGCGGTGGAACAATCACTTTATCACCAGGCTTCCAATTCAAGGGCATTGCTACCTTGTGTTTGTCTGAAAACTGAAGTGCTTTTAGCGAACGCAATATTTCGTCCATATTCCTACCCACATTTAGTGGATAATACATAATCAAGCGAATTTTTTTACTGGGATCAATAAAAAATACAGCTCTAACCGCAGCAGTTTCACTTTCATTGGGCTGCAACATTCCGTAGGCTTTTGCCACTTTCATATCCAAATCGGCAATAATAGGAAAGTTGAGATAAACTCCTGTTTTCTCTTTTACGTTATTCACCCAAGCCAAATGTGAATGAATACTGTCAATACTCAACCCAATTAATTCGGTGTTTAGTTCAGTAAATTCGGCTTGACGCTGTGCAAAACCGCTCATTTCAGTTGTACAAACAGGTGTAAAATCGGCAGGATGTGAAAACATTACTACCCATTTATCTTTGGCATAATCGCTAAACTTAATATTGCCAATAGTGGTTTGTGCGTTAAAATCAGGAGCCATGTCTCCAATACGCGGCATGCTGTATGTTTTTTCGGTATTTTCCATAAATTAAATTTGTAATTAAAAAATAATTTGGAGTAATAACAATAACTCTGCTTAAAAGTTGGACAATGATAAAATAGTGCTGTAAAATATTAGATTAGTAAAGGAAGTGCGCTACTGAATCACTTGCAACAAATCGCGGGCTTTGCTTATGCCTAAAGAATCGGCTTTTTGCAAACAATATAGTGCGTGTTGGCGCACCAATGAATCGCTCAGCGCATAAATTGTGTCGTTTTTGCCCAATAAATGAATGTAAGTTTGGGCGGTTAAGAGCCACGTATCGCCATTTAGAATAGCATCGGCAAAAGCCAAAGTATCTTTTCCTAACAGCCTTTTTTCTAAAACTCTCTCTTGTTTTAGGCTATCGCCGTCGTAGCTTGTAGTATCCGAAACTACCAACAATGCACGAGTTATATCTAAACCTGCTTTTGCCTTTTTCAATTCCAACATCAAGCTATCTTTTCTCTTACTTAATGAAGAATCGCCCAAAAGGCTCAAAATAGAAGTCATTTGGTCTAAGTTTTGGGCAATATCCTTTTTTATATTCGTTATTTTATCGTTGTATTGATGATAAGTCGTTAGTTTTTCGCCAATATGAGTTGCTGCTTTTTCGTACTCGGCTTGCGGAGAAATAGTATTGGCACGCTGATAATACACTAAAGCGGAGTCCAAACTTCCTTCGGTTTCAAAGCCCAATGCTTTTTTGTAAAATACTTCCGCCTGAACATTTTTTTGCTGCTGCTGCCAAGCATACCAGCCACCAATGGCCGCCAAAAGAAGAAATACGCCCAAAAGGGTGAACAATAAACTATTGGATTTAGCACGACGCTCCGGCAACACATTTTGGGCAGGAGTAGGTTGTTCGCTATGCGTTGTAGAGGTAGAAACTGTTGTTTTTTCTGTTTCAATAGTAGCTTCTTTTTCACTGCCCACCTGCTCAATTCCAATAAGGTGAAAAGAATAATTGTCGTTGCTATGTTGCAGGCAATACTGCTGAATAAGTTGTTTTATTTCTACCAAATTATCATTCGATTGGCTTACAATCATCTCCAAAGCAGCATCAGAAAGTTTTTCGGTAACGCCATCGGTGCAAAGGAGAAAAATATCGTTGGCGGCAAGGTCTGTTAAGGTACTTACTTGCAGTTGCGTAGGTTTTTCGCTGCCGGCAATAGCCCGCAAAATGACATTTTTTTGGGGAAAATTTTCTGCTTCTTCTTCCGTCAGGTCGCCGTTTTTCAGTAGTTGATTTACCAAAGAATGGTCATCGGTTTTAAAAATAATATTACCATTTCTAAACTGATACAAACGACTGTCGCCGCACCAAGCTACTAAGGCTTGTTCGTTGCCGAGCCATAGGCATACCAAAGTTGTCCCCATACCTTTGGTTTCGCTGTGTTGGGCAATATGTTCACTAAATTTTTGCTCGGCATAAATCAGTGCTTCGTGCAAAGTACTTTCTTTGGGCGAGTTAAGGTCGTTTTCTGTACAGTATTGGTAAAAAGAAGTAGCTGCCAAGTGCGAAGCTACTTCGCCTTTTTCGCTGCCACCCACACCATCGCATACAACAAATAAACGCGTTTGGGTAGTAGCATTATCGGGAAAAATAGCATCTTCGTTGTTAGAACGTTTACCTTTTTCGCTCAAATACAAAGGAGACAGAATGTGTATTGCCATAGTATTGTGGGTATTTTAGCTTAATCTTAATAAAAAAAGCAATTTTATTTCGAGGAATGTTGCAAAAATACATTAATGCTTTGAAAATATTTGTTTTCATTAGAAAACGATGCAATAATCAATTAATTTCGCGCATTATACATTATGCGTTTGCATGGTTTAGTTTTTTATTTATAGCAGAAAATTTTTATGGCAAGTAAAGAAATAAATGTTTTTAATACCTCCTTTTTGGATTTGTTGTCGGGAGCATTGGGTGCAATACTTATTTTGTTTGTAATTATTCCTAAAATGGATAGCACTGTTCGTTCTGAGGTAGTTAATCAAAACGAAGAAATTGAGTCTTTGAAAAAACAAATAGAGAAAGTTGATATTCTTAAACAACAACTAAATCAAAGTTTAGAAAAAGTAAAAAATTCGGTATCGGTAGAAACTTATGCAGAAGTACAGAGCAGGCTCAATAATTTGCAGACAAATACCGAAAATCTTACCAAAACCATTGACGATTTGGAACAGTTGGTGAAAAACTTACAAATACAGTTGGTAAAAAGTGAAGATGAACGCCGAAGTCTTCAAAAACGCATTGAGCAAGACCGAAAAGAGACGAAAGAAATAGAAGAAAAATTGCGCGAAAGCGACAAAAATAGAGAGGAATTGGTAGAGCAGTTGGAACAATTGAAATCGAAAGTAAATACGAATACCGACAAAGAAAATGTGCTAAACGATAAAATTGCCGACATCAACAAAGATAAGGTGCAATTGGAGCAGGAAATAAAAGACCTGCGCGACAAGCTCAATCAAACCATTGACCAACTGAAAAACTGCACCAATAACAAATCGGCAGAAGATGCTCTTACGGTACTTCAAAAAGAAAACACCGACTTGCAGCGCAAAAACGATGCCTTGAAAGATGCCATAGAAAAACTTCAAAGCGGTAGTGTTTCTGCCGAAGAAGTTGCCAAATTAGAAATGGAAAACTCTGCCCTCAAAAAACGCCTCAAGGCTATGGAGGAAGACGATGACAAACCCAGCAAAGGCTCGAAAACGGGTTTAGAATTAGACAAAAACATTGTGATAATGCTGGACGTGTCGGGAAGTATGGACGACGAACCCGAACCCGACAAACTCGACCAAGTGAAAGCAGGCTTGAAAATGCTCATTGCCACCCTCAACGAAAGCAACAAAGTAGAAATAGTAATTTTTCCACAAGGTCCAAACGAAGGGCAAGACTTTCAGCCGTTTTTTGGGAGCTTGCGCAAAGTAGATTCCGACACCAAATACATTATTTACAACGAAGTAAGTAAACTCTACGCGCGCAACTGTACGCCCACCCGCGCCGTATTCGATTATGTACTCAACGAGCCAGCCTATAAAGATGCCGGCACTATTATTTTCCTTTCCGATGGTTTGCCCACCGTGCGCAAAGGAACTGACTGCCCCGAAGACAACACTACTGCGCTCATAGAACACATCAAAGACTTGAACGGCAATAGACGCAAAATAAATACCATTGGTGTGGGCGCAGCGTATCGCGACCGTGCCAGTGTAAAAGCCGAAGTGCAGTTTATGAAAAAATTAGCAAAGGAAAATAATGGTTTCTACATTGGATTTTAATTTAAAAGCAATATTTTTGAGCAACACTTTTACCTAATAATACACAAAATGAATATTCCCTCTCATTTAAAATTTACGCCCGACCACGAATGGGTACTTATTGAAGGCGATACCGCAACCATTGGTATTACCGACTTTGCACAGCGCGAACTTGGCGACATTGTGTATGTGGACATTAACCAAAGCACCGACACCTTTGCACAAAACGAAGTATTTGGCTCCGTAGAAGCCGTAAAAACCGTTTCGGATTTGTTTATGCCCATGAGCGGAAAAATTACAGCCATCAATTCCGAATTAGAAAACCACCCCGAGTGGGTAAACGAAGACCCTTATGAAAAGGGCTGGATGATAAAAGTGAGTCTGAGCTCATTAGAAGAAGCCGAAAATCTCTTAGATGCCGCAGCATACGAGGCATTGTTGAGCTAAAAAACTTATTTCTTTTGTAAAAAAAATGTCATAATTTATTTTTACTTAGGCAAATTATCTTTTGTTTTATCGATAAATTATTTTTATAAACTATTGATAATTAGTGTTTTATAGCGATATAAGAGTTTTTTTGCTAAAAAAAATGTGTCCCCAAAAACTAAGATTGACAAATAATATACAAAAAAAGAAAAAATTTGCGTTAATAAAGCAAAGAATAAGTTATATTTGCTTTACGCGACGAGCAAAATAAAATTACATAAATAATAAATAGATAAAAACGCTTTATGAAAAATGTAAATTTGATTGATTGGATTTTTGGCGGCATACTTTTGATAGCAGCAATTTATGGCTTAATAAGTGGCCTTATACCGATAACAATACTCTGCGGAGGTATATTGTTAGCCATTTTGTTGTTCAATTTGCTATACAAAATAAATAGTCAGGATAAAATTATCGCCGAAAACCACGAAAACGGTAATTACCTGAAATCATACGTTAAAAAATACCTTCAAGCCGATACTTCCAAAATGCGCAATGCGGTATTATTGGCAGGTTTGGGTATTGCAATGGCTACTACTACTTCTGCTTTTAATTGGGCAAAAAAAGAAGTTGTGGTAAAAGATTTGGGACCTATATTTGTAGATGACGATATAGAACAAGTGCCACCTCCCAGCGACCAAAAACCGCCACCGCCACCGCCACCGCCACCACCGCCGCCCGTTATTGAGGTAGTGGAAGACGATAAGGTGATAGAAGAAGAACCCGAAATTATTGATACCGAAGCAGACGAAGATACGGAAGTAGAGCCAATAGCAGAAATTCCCGAAGAACCTAAAGAAGTAGCTCCTGCCGCAGCTCCCGAACCAGAACCGGAGCCGGAAGAGCCGGAAATATTTGTAGTGGTAGAAGAAATGCCCGAGTTTCCGGGCGGACAAACCGAACTGATGAGTTATGTGTACAGTAACTTCAAATATCCTGCTATTGCCAAAGAAAATAATATTGAAGGATTAGTGGTTGTATCGTTTGTAGTGGATGAAAATGGAAATGTAACTAGCCCCGTAGTAAAAAAAGATATCGGTGGTGGTTGCGGAGAAGAAGCCATTCGTGTGGTAAAAACTTTGCCAAAATTTAAACCAGGCAAGCAACGTGGAAAAGCAGTAAAAGTACAATACAACTTGCCTATCCGCTTGAAACTTGAATAGAATAAGAATAAACTTTTAAAAAAGCCCGATTGTGAAAAACAATCGGGCTTTTTTTATGCTGAAAGCAGGTATTTTTATAGAAAGACAGAAATGTCATTTTTATGTAAAAATATAAATTGTTTATACTAAAGATTACACATTGAACGTACATTTTATAGAACGTATTTTTTGTTTCCTAAAATGTAAAACAATGAAAAATCTAAATTTGCACGAACTAATGTTCGGGAGTTTTCTGCTGTTGATGGCTGTGTATGGTTGGTATCAACAAATTTTTCCTTTAGCCATACTCTGCGGCGGAATATTACTGTCTATGCTATTTTTTAAGATGATTTTTGCGGCGCAAAGTCGGGCTAAAATTATAGCAGCCAACCAAAAAAAGGGCAAAAACTTAATGCCTTTTCTAAAAAAATATGCAGAAGCAGATGTAGCAAAAATGCGCCAAAGTATTTTGCTGGCGAGTCTGGGAATTTCTTTAGCAACGGTAATTTCTGCTTTCCACTGGGTGAAAGAAGAACAACTGGTAATGGTTGATTCAGATCCCGAATTTGTAGCGTATCAGGGCATAGAAGTTGTGCCGCCGGTAATAGATCATTTTCATAAACCTGAAACAACTCCACCTCCAAAAATTAGCCAAGCTATTGTAATAGATGTAGTGCCCGACAATAAAATTCTTAATACAATTGAGATAGTCGATCTTTTTAAAGACCCTGTTAGCATAGAGCCAACGCAGCCAACTGTAGATATTGAAAAACTAAAAAATGAAGTGATAGCAATTCCGTTAATAATTGAAGACACCCCGCCAGTAGAACCTGAAGTAATTGATATTGCAGAGGAAATGCCCGAGTTTCCCGGCGGCGAGGTAGAAATGTTGCGATTTGTGTACAAAAACTACAAATATCCTGCACTTGCCAAAGAATCAAATATTGAAGGACTGATAGTAGTATGGTTTGTAGTGAATACCGATGGAAGTATAAGTAATGTTGAACTGATGAAAGATATTGGTGCCGGCTGTGGTGACGAAGCAATGCGTGTAGTGAAGACAATGCCTAAATGGAAACCCGGCAAACAAGGAGGAAAAGCTGTGCGTGTACGTTACAAATTACCAATAAGATTAAAATTGGAGAAATAGATTTTTGAAAAATGTGGTTTGGCTGCGGCGGCGCATTTGCGCCGCCGCTTTTTTTTAATCCTAAAAATAGCAATAACAAAATTATTTTTTTAATCCTTAAATTACTTCGCGCAACAATAAGTACCTACGCAAAAGAAATGAAACAGTACAAACGCTTAGTTCAGTTGTGTTTCGATAGCAATGGCTTTGGGGAAAAGGATATTATTCTCCAAATGAATATGCAAATGGAGGTCGTTTTCAAATTCTTGGAGCATAGCATACGCCACTTTGTACGTATTGCAAGCATCTTCGGGCGGCGTATAGTTATTGCTCAAAGCGGCTATTTTAGCAAAACGCACTCCTTCCAGTTCATGCTCTTCTTGCATCATTGCAATAGGATTTTGAACCGTGCCAAAGTTCGGGCTTTGTTTTTGTGTGGAAATAGCTAATTTTTTGATATAAGGAAATAATATCAACTCTTCTTTTTTCATGTGTTTGCTCAAATCTTGGGCAGAAGCAGTAAAAATTTCCAAAATTTCAATTAATTCTGGATGCCGATTGCCGTGAACATTGGCGATTTTGTTCAAATAAGCAAGAATTTCGGGCGTTTTTTTCGCTACATACCGATGATGCTTTTTTTCTATGTACTCCGAAAGTAAATCCAAGTCCCAAGCCCCAAAATTTATTCCTTCAACCGATGGCGTAGTAGCAAAGTTATTGAGTTCGTCTATCAATAAATCGGCATCTACTTGTGCATTTGCGCAAGCAGCAGCAATACTCGTATTTCCTTTGCAACAAAAATCTATGCCTTGCGCTTTGAACACCGAAGCCGTATGATAGTTTTGGGCAACAATTTCTCCTACGGTATTTTCTTTTGTGATATTTAACATAAATTATTTAATTAAGTATTTTTAAAAAAACTAATTCCAAAAACAAAAAGCGAAATCACTTTAATCAATTCTGTGACTACATAATAAAAATGCAGATTGGAAGCCGGCGGCGATTGTCCTGCAATGTGTATTGCCGCGCGCGCATCTAAGGCGGGAAGCAAATAAAATGTTTGCACAATAAGAATAAGGATAGGCACAAGTAGAAAAAGGTTTTTCCATGTAAAAATACTGCTATCGGCAATTAAAATATTTCCAATAATCAGCAACAGTAGCACCCATTCTACTTTGTTTAAAGCCGCAAAAACCAATCGCCCAATGCCCAAACCCAACGAAAGAGTAATGCCCGGAGCTTGAAATTTCAGCCATGCTTCCATAAAACTGATGGCACCCACAAAACCAATCCAAACAAAAACACTTGCAATAGCGATAAAGTACTTATACATAAATCAAAGAATTGTTTTGGAAGGATTGTTTTGGATATACGCTATTTTAAACGAAAACATTTCCGCCATTTTTTGCGCTCGCCATTTCGCTTCATCAGCTTTTTCGCCTTCAAAATATGTGTCAATGGTAGCATAAAATAGTTGCAACCAACGCTCAAAATGATTTTTGTTGATAGGCAACTTTGCGTGTGGCGGAAAAGGGCTGCCATAATAAGTATGGTCGCTTAAAAGAATCGTTTGCCAAAATCGATACATTTTTTCCAAATGTATAGGCCATTTATCGCCAATAACTCCATCAAATATTGGTGCAAGTAAGTCGTCTTGACGTACTTTTCCATAAAAGGAATCAACCATTTTTTTTATATCATCAATACTTGAAATGTCGTGGAGGGTAGTCATAAGTTAGGTAAAATATTTTAGCTGATTTAAAGCACGAATTGTACATATTCGTTTTACATTTACTTATAACTGTAAAGATAGGGCAGTTGTTTTAGAAAATTGGACAATTTTGTCCAAAATAAGCATTTTGTCTTTACATTTCTCTATTTTATACTAAAATCGAATAGCTATTGCGTATTAGAAAAGGTAAAAATCTTTTTTCGTAGTATAGCAGTTTTTGGGCGTTAAAAATTTTTGAAGCCTTGGAAAAAATTTAGCCCCAAAACTGCGGTTTTGCCCGAGTAGGGCAAAAATACCTTGAAAAAAGTGTCGTTTCTTTTGCTTCGTTTTCTTTGGACAAGTAAAGAAAATGAAGAAGCCCTAAGTATAGATATGTCCCCAAACTTGTAGGGCGAGTACTTACCCTTAATAATACCTAAACCAATACGCAACTTTCATACAGTTTTGGTATTACCTATTAATTGGAAATAAAAAAACCAACGAAACTATATGCTTCGTTGGTTTTGAAAATTATCGAATTTTATTAGCAATGATTATTTGCTAATAACTAATCTTTTCTGAAGCTGATTGTATTCTGTATTGATAATTACATTGTAAACGCCATTTGGCAAATCGTTTGTTTCCAATTTGTATTGTTGAAGCCCTTTTGCTTCTACATTGCCCAAATTTATTTGTTTTAGAATACGTCCTTGAACATCTATTACTTTAAGTTCTACATTGCCCGTTTGTGGTAATTCGTATTGTAGCGTAGTCTCGTTGGCAGCAGGGTTAGGTAATAATTCTAAGTTGCCCAATGCACGCAATTTTCTGGCATCAAGCATTTCCTCATCGGTAGAAATTTTAGAGGAAGTGTTTGCGTTTGTTTTGCTTAGATTGCTGCCGCTGTATTTTGCAGGTCGGCTTGTTTTGTCGGTTCCGGCTTTGAATGCATCCGGCGATTGGTTTACGGTTTCGGGTTTTTCCGAAAGCACGCCGCCACTACCGTTACAACCATCAATAAATGCCGCCAAGGTACAACCTGCTTTTGCCCAAAAACCGGATAATAAGTCGATTTTAGTGCCTGAGTCATAATCTACTGTTGCGGTTGTTTCAATTACTTGAAGCGTAAGAATTTGACCATTCGTTTCGTAGTCGGCGGTGGCTGTTTCTGTGCCGATAAGTGTGTAATCTGGCTCACAAGTACCTGTAAAAGTTCCTACACACTGGCAGCTGGCATTTACCATATCGTTTACAGTATTGGCATTGCCGTCATCGCAAGGATCGCCAATGTTCAAAGAAAGTGCAGGGCAATCGTATGTAACGGGAGTCCCTACACATTGGCAACTGGCATTAACGGTGTCGTTGTTAGTGTTAGGGTTGCCGTCATTGCAAGGGTCGCCGATATTCAGCATCAAGGCAGGGCAATCGTAAGTAGGCGGAGTACTGCAATGTTCTAAAGTTACGTCATCTACAAAAAAGTTGGTATTACCGCCATTAACGGCAAATTCTTTTCCTCTAATTCTTACAGTATGCGATGCACCATTGGCATAGCTACTCAAATCAATACTTTTTAGATGCCATGTGTCATCTCCACAGTTAGTGCCTGTAGCATATTGTGTATAAACAACATTTCCATCTACTTCAACCGTAAAAACATCGCTGGCACTATCGCAAATACCTAGTAATAGCCACAGATATAATTTTAGCGTGCCACCATTCGGAAAAGTAAGTGTTTGTTGTACATAGGTATCAGAAGTTTGTCCATAACCACCCAACCAAGCAGATTGGCTACCAGTTAGTGGTAATTGCGTATCAACAATAGCGTAAGTAGTACCACTCGTGATAACCGTTTCCGACCAAATAGACCCAGCCGATTGCTCGAAACTTCCATCTCTGAGGCTTGCTAATGCATCACAGGCAGAAGATACGCCTATGGCAAAAATATGCCGACAAGTAGCATCTGTTCCACAAGAAGGATAACCCGTAGTTACTTGTACTTTGTAATCTCCGGCAGTATTAGAAGTGAAATTTACAATGCCACTATTGTGTACATTGCCATACGCGCCACTTACCAAAACATTGCTGGGATTGTAAACTGTGACATAAGTAGTAGGAGAAGTTCCTGCGTCAGAAGCAATAGCATAATCTGTATTTGCAGCACCGCCTGTCATAGTGGCGTACTCGCCTGCCCAGTTACAGTCCAATGAAAAAATGCCACCATCATAGCTAATATCTTCCCACCAACCCGCTACTGGCGGAGCAGGATTGGAGCCGTAGTCATTTGTAGTGAGGGAACACTGGGTATTTGCAGTAAAATGAACTAAAAACATACAAATACCCAATGAAAGTAATTTTGTTTTCATAGAGTAATAAAATTAAAGATGATACAAAAAATTAAAAATTTGCTTGCTATTTATTTTTTGCAATAGTAAAAATAATTAAAAAAGAAATAAATGTCAAGAGGGAGTATAAAAATAATAGATAATACTAAAATCGAATAGCTATTGCGTATTAAAAAGGGGAAAATCTTTTTTCGCCGTATAGCAGCATTTGGGCGTTAGAAATTTTTGAAGCCTTGGAAAAAATTTAGCCCCAAAGCTGCGGTTTTGCCCCAATAGGGCAAAAATACCTTGAAAAAAGTGTCGTTTCTTTTGCTTCGTTTTCTTTGGACAAGCAAAGAAAATGAAGAAACCCAAAGCATACTTCTGTACCCAAACTTGCAGGGCAGATACCTAAAGCTATACGCAACCTTCATACGGTTTTGGTATAAAAATAATGGATAAAAATATAAAGTGCGTAAATTGCTGGCAAAAATGATTTGGAGTTATGAACATAGAAGAAATACGTTTCTACTGCTTACAAAAAGCTGCTACCACCGAAAGTTTTCCTTTCGACGAAACTACATTAGTATTCAAAGTTGCCGATAAGATGTTTGCTTTGTTGAGTTTAGAAGTCCCTTATTCCATAAATCTAAAATGCGAACCGGAAAAAGCATTAGCCTTGCGCGAAAAGTATTATTTTATTCTGCCGGGCTATCATATGAACAAAAAACATTGGAACACCCTACAACTTGACGACAAGCCTCCCGTAGAACTTATAAAATCGCTCATTGACCATTCTTACGATTTGGTTGTAGATGGATTGCCTAAAAAAACGCGTTTGGCGTGGAATTTAGCGTAGAAAAACTAATTTTTATTAATACCCGGCAAAGCGTTTATAATAACAGGGTCTCGTTTGTAAATATCTTCCTGAAAAAATCAAAGCTCCTTGTCATTTACCCAGGCCGTAAAATAAAGCAAATCTATCGGAACAGGCTTTTCCAAGTTTACACGGGTATTTTTGCCTTTTGTCAATAGTTTGGGCTATTTTTTCTACGTCCCATTTAGTATCTTGTAGCAAATATTCGGCTAATTCTAAGGGTTTTTCTAAGCGCACACAGCCATGGCTAAAAGCACGCGATGCCTTATTAAACAGGCTTTTGGACGGCGTATCGTGCAGATACACATCGTATTCGTTGGGAAAGAGAAACTTCACAACGCCCAAAGCATTATTAGTGCCGGGCTTTTGCCGAACGGTGTAGCGAAAGTTGCGGGCACTTACACCCGACCAATCTACGTGTTGAGGATTGACCGCTTTTTCCACCTGACAGCAATTCCATATTTTGGCTTTCCAAATAATAAGCATTTTTTTCGCAGTTTGGGCAGTATTTCATTGCTGGCAATACTATACGGCACCGTCCAGTAAGGATTAAATTCCAAGTATTCAATTTGGTCGCTAAAAACAGGCGTTTGGCTAAAGGGCTTGCCCACACATACCCTTTTCTGAAAAATAAGTTTATTATCTTCCAGCATGTACATAGTAAAATTGGCAATGTTTACTAATACGTGTCTGCCATAAAATTGCGTGGAAGCCATCGCCACCGTTCCATATTTATTTTGATGGTTTTTATTTTTTCGGCAAAGGTAATATTGAGTTTTTTGATGGTTTGCTCGCCCACAACACTATCTGCTTCCAAACCAAAAGCGCGTTGAAATACAGCAAGTTGGTCTGACAATATTCCACCGTAAATGTATTGCGTAGAGTCGTCTTTGTCGGGATAATCGTGGGTATAATATTGAAGCTGTGTCAAGCGTTTTCGCAATTCAGGCACCCATTCGCTGCTGTCGCCTACGGCTAATTTTAGTTCTTTGGGCAAAATAATTTCTTCGGGCGTATTTTGCAGCAGTTCGCGAAAATAAGCCAAATTGTTTTTTAATATAGCATAATCGTTTATCGGGGGCTCTAATTTTTCAAAAAGCAGGAATTATTTCATTGGTCGCTTCCTCCACCAAAGGCTTTATTAAAAAGGGATTATCGCGACTAATTTCCCAACGAAAAGGCAGACTTGTGGGATTAATACAACCAAAACGAATATCGCGGGCATACTTATACGCAGCATCGGTTATAAGCAACTCATAAGCAAGCATTTCGTCTTGGTGCGCAGAAAGGTAAGCTATAAATAAATTATCTAATTTATTAAGCAAAGCGGTATGATAATAACGCGCGTCTAATCCTTGTGCGGGCGCATCTGAAATAATGGAAATTATTTGATGTCCGGCATCTGTTAGCGTAGTACCATCAAACCATACCGCTTTGCATTGGGCTTCCCGATAGAATAAAAACAATACTATCCGGAAAAAAAGACTTTCGTCTAATATCAGTGGGGTAGGTGTACTATCATTACAAAAAGTTGGGTCTGTTGTCACGAAATCGCACAGCATTTTATCGAATGCCGATTGACTTTTAGCAGAAAATACAACTAAAAATAAGAAAGCAAACAAGAGGCATTTTTTTATCATACAGAAAAGCAAGTTTTAAGCGTTGAAGGTATTGATGATTGTGTGTATTGATGAGATATATTTTCCGCAAAGTGATTAAAACGTGCATACCGCTTTGTCATTTTTACTAATGCTTTCTTAGAACAATTACTTTTTGATATAGACAACCGCTTTTGAATTTGGTAACGGCTTTTATTGAAAAAAAAGTAATTATTTTTTAAAAAAAGTAAAAAAAAAGGCTGATTAGCCCTTATCCTATGCAAAATAAGCACTTTGGGGCGATTGTTTTATGATTTTGCATAAGTATTGAAAGCAAAAATTTTAGTCGAAAAATCTTTAATATTTTTTTTGGCATACTTGTTGGTGTACACTAATTCGTTCAGAAATCTAAAAAATTATTAACGTATAAAATGTTTTCAACCATGTGTTCTTATTTACGAAATCCGCTCTTAGTTTTAAGTGTATTTTTGCTTAATATAAGTTTTATACAACTTGCTAATGCAAGTAATCAGTTTTTGCCCGACGATAGTAAAAATGTAATGTACATAAATACGTACAAGCACTTGGCATTAAAAGAAATGCAGCGTAGTCGTATTCCCGCCAGTATTACTTTGGCGCAAGCTATTTTAGAGTCGAATGCCGGATATAGTTATTTGGCTACCAATGGCAATAATCATTTTGGAATAAAATGCCACAACTGGAATGGACCCACCATTTTTCGCGATGATGAACATCCAAATGAGTGTTTTAGAAAATATAGTAGCGTGGAAGATTCGTACCAAGACCATAGCGAGTTTCTGGAAAATCCGCGCTACCAAGAACTGTTTAGCATTTCGCCCGATGATTATGTAAATTGGGCGTATGGATTGAAAAAAAGTGGTTATGCTACGGATAGCCGTTATGCCGAACAACTTATTGATATTATTGAGCGTTATAAATTGTATGCTTTGGATAACGACTTGCTCTTAGCCGATAATAGTAGTTTTAACGCAGTTTCTTCTAATCAAAATTATTATACCAAAGATGAAAAATCGCATAAAAAGACGAAGCAGACTTATCATTCTTCACCAAAAAAGGGTATTCGTAAAAGCGATCCCCGTGCACCGGCTTCTGCTGGGACAAAATATAACGCCAGCGAAGTTTTTTATTACAATCACATAAAAACTGTAACGGTAAATACCGACATTACGCCGCGTCAAGTAGCACGCGCCTACGATGTGGATGTAAATAAACTTTGTACCTATAACGATATTGAGGCAGATGAACTATTTCCGGCAAATACGAAGGTTTATTTAGAAGCAAAAAGAAATAAAGGTCCTGTAGATGTGCGTACCCATAAAGTATTAGAAGGGGAAACGATGCACGAAATTTCGCAGCGTTATGGTATAAAGTTGGAGAAATTGTATAAACTTAATATTCTTGCCATCGGTGCAGAACCTTTAGAAGGAGAAATTATTTATTTGCGCTCCAAAGCTCCTAAAACACCACTTACTACAGACGACGTTCCCGAAGATTACAACACACCTTCTTCATATCCAACCAACAACAATGACTACACGCTACGCAACAATAATACAACGTATTCCAATAATGGTGGTACTTATTCGTCTCAAAACACTACTACTTACACCACGCAAAGTAGCAACACACCCACAAGGACTGCAACTTCTTCGTACAATACCAATACTTACCAAAACAATAATAATACGTACTACCAAAACAATGGTTCTTCTACACAAGCAAATACCACCAGCTACGGAAACAGCAACACCGGAAATATAAGCAACAACAATTACTACAACACAACAACACCTTCTTCCGCAACAACTACCTACGGTAGCAGTAGCAGCAATCCTTCGTACAACAGCAGTAGCTCCAATAACTATCCCGGCAGTACTACCACTTACCAAAACACTACAACAACTTATAGTAGCAATCCTTCGTCTTCTACCACTTATGGCAGTAGCACGAGTAACACAAATTACAACAACACTGGCACCAGCACCACGTATATAAATTCCACCAGCAATGCAACTACAACTTATCCGCCGGCTACGCCGCTAAGTCCGGGCTACAACACATACAGTAGCACTACCAGCGAACTTCCTGCTACAAGCACCACCACCGTTTCTACGGTAAAGAACTATAAGCAAATAAGCTATGTGGTGCAAAAAGGAGATACCTTGTACAATATTTCTAAAAGAATGAATACCAGCGTTGATGCTATTAAAAGATTGAATAATCTTCCTTCCAACGATATAAAAATAGGACAGCAACTTCAAATTGCCGAAGGAATGTTTTAGCATAAAACTTTTTTGTCATAAAAACCCAAAAGGTAAAGTTCAAAATCAAGGAACTTTGCCTTTTTTTATTGCCCAAAAAATGCTAACTATGTGGGGTAAATTATATTTATGAACGCCAAAAATGCGCTACACCTTATACAAGCCTGCATCCGAAATTTACTTATCCAAGAACCTTTTTGGGGCAGTATGGCAAGTATGTTGCACAAAAAATTAGACGAAAATATTACAGCCCTAAGTTTGGATATTAGCGATGATTTTCGGTGGACACTAAGCATAAATCCGCATTTTTGGCAAACTACAAAACGCTCAGAAACCCAGCAGCAAGGACTTATAAAGCACCAACTCCTTCACTTGTTGTTTCGCCATCCGCAAAGTATGTCCCATTTTGCCGATGCCTTGTACTTTAATATGGCTGCCGATTTGGTGGTAAATCAGTTTTTATTGCCCGCACAGTTCCACGAACAAGATTTTTCATTACAAAAACTCCCGCCCAAATACAGAAATTTAGCCTACCGCGATGTCGGGTTTTATTACGACTTATTGTTAAAAATAGCCACAGAAAATGCTGCGCTAATGCAAGAATTGTGTACAAAATTTAGTACCGAACAAAAAGAATTTCTCATTTGGGCAAGTTGGGAAAATATTTTCCGACAAGCGTCGTCCGATAGCTTATTGCAAAACCAAACCGAAAAATTATGGCAAACCTGCTACACAAAAAACACCTCACCCGAATTAGAACGACTTGTATCCTTGCTGCCAAACGCGCCATCAAAAAATGTGACAACTATTTCTTGGAAAAAAATACTCCGCAATTTTGTAAAAAACGAACGCGCCAACGTCATGAAATACAGTTTGCGCCGTCCCTCAAAGCGATACGGCACGGTGCCGGGCTTGTCGCATAAACGAAACTTGGTGTTGTGGATAGTGGTAGATACTTCCGCCAGTATCAGCGATGCAATGTTACAAGTGTTTTGGCACGAAATACGCCAAATTTCCTTGCAAAAAGACACCCAAATTTGGCTTGTAAGCAGCGATTATCGCGTACATCAGGTGCAAAAATTTCGTGCAAGGCAGTCGCCACAGATTTTTGTAGGAAAAGGAAGCACCGATTTTAGCCCAGCACTACAATATATACAAACAAAAAATACGCCCACTGTCATTTATTTTACCGATGGAAAAGCTGCTGCACCGCTCATAAAAATAAATTATCCCTTGCTTTGGTGTATTGTCGCCGATGCTGCACACACACAAGCATTTGACGATTTTCCCGGAAAAGTTATTTTTTTGCAAGAAAAAAAAACATTAACCCAAAAATAAATTCGCAGCCAGCGAACCCTTCCATAAATATTGTTGTTTAATACCAAAAATAATATATAAAATATGAATTTCGGAGAACTTATCAACAAAGACGAACCTGTATTAATAGATTTTTACGCCGACTGGTGCGGACCTTGCAAAATGATGTCACCAATTATTCAAGAGTTGGCAAAAGACTTTAAAGGCAAGGCAACTTTTGTAAAAATAGATGTAGATAAAAATCCCGCTTTGGCGCAGAGTTTGCACATTCAGGGTATTCCTACTTTTATTATGTATAAAAATGGCAAACAAGTATGGCGCAAGTCCGGCGCAATGCCCAAACAACAATTTGTAGAAGCACTAAACCAAAATGTATGACAAAATCGTTGAAATTGGGCAGTATTATATTTGTTTCTTTGTGCTGGGTTACAGCGTGTAGTCCTAAAATGGCACCTACCGTAACCAACGATGAGTCGGTACAAATTCTACAAGAACTTTATCCCAATGCCGACCCACAAAATTTGCAACACGGCTACAATTTATTCACCCAAAACTGTGGCAACTGCCACAAGCTCCATTTGCCGCAAAGTCGTACCGCCGCCGAATGGTCGAAGGTATTGCCGCCAATGACGCGCAAAGCAAAACTAACGCCCCAAGATGCCGAAGCCGTTACACAATACGTAATGGTAGAGCAAAAGCGATTGGGAGGGAAGTAGCAAATGAAATGATTGTTCAAGAGCGTTTCTTTTATAAAAATTTTTAAAACAAATAAATACACTGCGTATGCTCGGAATAAAACACGTTAATTTTGATGCCATGACGTACGTTATTTACTACAAAAATGGACATATTAGACAGGAAGGCAGAGGACTTTCGTTCTTTTATTTTGCGCCCAATAGTTCTATTGTAGCCATTCCGTTGGGCAGCAATGATTTGCCGTTTATTTTTAGCGAAAGTACCAACGATTACCAAACAGTAAGTATTCAGGGACAGATAAGCTATAAAATAGAACAACCTAAAGTATTAGCCGATGTACTTGATTTTACAGTAGATGAAGCAGGTATTTACAAAAAAAATGACATCGAAAAACTCAATCAGCGCATTATTATAGAAGCCCAAACTGCCACTTCGTCCTTTATTCACGAAATAAAACTAAAAGAGGCACTCCGCTCGGCAAAAAATATTGAAGAACGTATCTCAAACGGTTTGTTGTCTTCTTCTTTGCTAAATCTGTTTGGTATAGAAATTTTAGGGGTAAATATTCTTGCTATACAAGCAACGCCCGAAATGTCGCGAGCTTTGGAAACGGTTACGCGCGAAAAACTGCAACAAGAAGCCGACCAAGCTGTGTATGAACGCCGCAATTTTGCCGTAGAGCAAGAGCGAAAAATAAAAGAATCGGAATTGAATACAGAAATAGCCGTAGAAGAAAAGCAAAAGCAGATTGCCGAGAAAAAAATGGAGTCGGAGGTAATGAATGCCGAAAACAACCGCAAATTGCGGGAAATGAAATTAGCGGCAGACATAGCCATTGAGCAACAAAGAAAACAACTAATTGACCAAAAAACCGCCAACGATAAGCAAGAAGCCGAAACCAAAGGTTATGTTATACAAACAACCCTACAACCTTACAAAGACATTGACTGGAAAACGCTCACCGCTTTGACAAATAATGCCGACCCCAAACTAAATATTTCGCTGGCGTTTCGCGAACTCGCCGAAAATGCCGGAAAAATAGGAACGCTAAATATTAGCCCCGAACTCTTAGACACTATCCTCAATGAAAAGCGCGGAAACAAAGCATGAACTACGAATATGCCATTGTTGTAAAAAATAAAACAAGGCTCGAAACACTCATCGAACGCTTCAATACCAAAGCGCAAGCGAAGTTTTATATCGAACACTTAGGCGGAAATTTTGAAGACTATGAATTAGAGCACGAAACGTTTTACCACGCACTTATTTCGCTACAAACACAGCTATCCAAAGTAATAAAAAATAAGATGGTAGAACGTGTGTTTTTACCCTCATATATTTTTTCACCGCAAAATCTCATTGTAGTTATCGGGCAAGATGGCTTAGTTGCCAATACTGCCAAATACGCCAACGCTTGTCCGATTGTAGCCGTAAATCCCGACAAACAACGCTATGATGGCGTGTTACTCCCTTTCGATGTTTCTAATTTTATACAAGCGGTGGAAAATGTACTGGAACACAAACAACAAATAAAAACAGTACGCTTTGCCGAAGCAAAACTAAATGACGGACAACGCCTTTTGGCATTCAACGACTTGTTTATTGGCGCAGCGTCGCACGTTTCTGCCCGTTACAAAATATCGTACAATCGGCGCAGCGAAGAACATTCGTCCAGTGGAATAATTGTTGCCACTTCGGCGGGTGCTACGGGTTGGCTCAGTTCCGTATTCAATATGGCTTATGGCGTTACAGCACTATTCGAGAAAAATATTCGCCTCAAAAGACCTGCTATCCGCCAAGATGAATTGCTATTTGCTGTGCGCGAGCCCTTTAAAAGTGTACGCACACAAACAGATTTGAGTATAGGACGCATCAATTCCCAAAACAAACTTATCATTCAATCCCTTATGCCCACCAACGGTGTTATTTTTAGCGATGGAATTGAAACAGATTTTTTGCGTTTTAATAGCGGCGCAAGCGTTACAATTGGCGTTTCGGAAGAAAAAGCGCACTTGGTAGTGCAGCCCAAGTACGATAAATGAACACTTTCTTGCAACAAACTCCAATACATTTTTGCAGGAAAATATTTTTTGAGACAAATATTCTTACAAAATTTCTTTTTCTTTGTTAAAAAAACACCTATTCCGCCGCTTATGATTAAAATAGGTTTATATACACGAGGTATAAAAGAAATAGATATTCCCTACTTTTTGCGATTTGTGGAAACACTACAAGAACACAAATTTCAAATTCTATTTCATCATCATCTAAAAGAATTGCCGCAAGAACAGCGCGTTTTTGAAAATATCGAATTTATCGACCCGCAGCAAGATTTAGCGGCACAAATTGATTATCTGCTCACCTTTGGCGGCGACGGGACTATTTTAGATGCAGTACTGTTGGTAAAAGATTCGCAAATTCCCATTTTGGGAATTAATACAGGTCGTTTGGGTTTTTTAACCAGTTACAACAAAAACGAAATAGACTTGGTAATAAATGCCTTGAAACACGACAATTTTATAATAGATAGTCGCACGCTGTTACGTTTGGAAAGTAGTAGTGGCATTTTTGGCAAAAATAATTATGCCCTCAACGATTTTACCATTCGCCGCAACGACAACAGTACCCTTATTACCGTTCATACTTATTTAAACGATGAGTTTCTCACTTCGTATTGGGCAGATGGAATTATTGTAGCAACGCCCACAGGCTCTACGGGCTATTCGCTTAGTTGTGGCGGACCTATTATTATTCCGCAGTCGGGAAATTTTGTCATTACACCCGTTTCACCACACAATCTTACCGTTCGCCCTATTGTACTTTCCGATGCGCATACGCTAAAATTTACGGTGCAAGGTCGCTCGCCCGATTTTCTTTGTACCCTCGACTCGCGCACTGCACACATAAATCCCGAAGAAACGCTAAAAGTAAGCCGACAAAGTTTTAGTACCAATTTCGTACGCCCCAAAAATTACAGTTTTTTGCAAACCTTGCGCAACAAACTCATGTGGGGAGCCGATACGCGCCAATACTAAGGAAACTTAGGAAACTGCTGAAAGTCGGGAGCGCGTTTTTCTAAGAATGCGTTTTTCCCTTCTTGTGCTTCTTCGGTAAGGTAATACAGCAAAGTAGCGTTTCCGGCGAGTTCCATAATGCCGTGCTGCCCATCCAATTCTGCATTGAGGCACATTTTTATCATACGCAAAGCCAAAGGACTGCGTTGCATCATTGTGTAGCACCAATCTACTACTTCATCTTCCAATTGTGGCAAAGGAACAACTTTGTTTACCATTCCCATTTCGTAAGCCTCTTGGGCGGTGTATTGCCGGCACAAAAACCAAATCTCGCGGGCGCGTTTTTGCCCTACGTGGCGCGCCAAATACGAAGAACCGAAGCCGCCGTCAAAACTGCCTACTTTGGGTCCTGTTTGTCCGAAGCGGGCATTGTCCGAAGCGATGGTAAGGTCGCACACTACATGCAATACGTGTCCGCCGCCAATAGCATAGCCGTTCACCATGGCTACTACAGGTTTGGGCAGCGAGCGAATGCGTTTGTGGAGGTCTAATACATTGAGGCGCGGCACGCCGTCTTTGCCTACATAGCCGCCTACACCTTTCACATTTTGGTCGCCGCCGGAGCAAAAAGCCTTGTCGCCTTCGCCGGTAAGCACCACTACGCTAATATCGTTTCGTTCGCGGCAAATGTCTACGGCAGCAATCATTTCTTTTACCGTTTCGGGCGTAAAAGCATTGTAAAAGCGCGGGCGATTGATGGTTATTTTGGCTATTCCTTCAAAAAAATCAAACTTTATTTCGCTAAATTCTTGAATGGTTTTCCAGTTTCTTTGCATATAAAAAAATTAAAATTTAGTCTTCGTCATTTATATAAAAAATCACTTCATTGTCGCGTTTCATAAAATATTTCTCCCGCGCCAATTTTTCCGAAAGCTCAAAATCCCTTGTAACATTGAGTTGTTTGTTAAATGCACGGGCTTCGTCTATCTGCGCCTGAAGTTGTGTTTGTTGATGTTCCAAATAGCTTATTTCGCGGTTTAGTTTAAATCGTCTTATAAAATTATCGCTGTCTATAAATCCTACAAATAGTAAAAAAATAGCAATCGCCGCCGCATATTTATTGCGTAATATTTCGGGAATATATGCCAATAGTTTGTCGTATTGGGAAAATGTTTTCATACCTAAAAAGCTATGGATGAAATAATATTTTGTAAAGTTACAACTTTCATAGTATTCGCTCTTTTGTAATCCAAAATATAAACTATTAAGGCGTTAGCTTGTTTAGAGGAAAAGTTATTTTTACGCAAAAATTTTAATTGTATGAAGAAAATTATCCTTTTTAACGTATTAGCGATGTTTTTGTGGCTTTCGGTAGGTTTGCAAGCGCAAATTCAGACACCGCGCCCCAGTCCGCTTAGTACGCTTTCGCAAAAAGTAGGTTTGAGTGATGTAGAAGTTACATACTCTCGTCCCGGCGTTAAAGACCGTGTTATTTTTGGTGATTTGGTTCCTTTGGGCGAAATGTGGCGTGCCGGCGCAAATGCTTCCACTAAAATTAAGTTTTCGGACGATGTGAAAATTGAGGGAAAAGATTTGCCGAAAGGCGAATACGCAATTTACATTGTACCCAATGCTAAAAGTTGGGATATTATTTTTTACAAAGATATAACACAATGGGGCTTGCCGGAAGAATATAAAACCGAAGACGAATCTTTGCGCCTAAGTGTTCCTACACACGCTTATCCGACAAAAGTAGAAACGTTTACCATTAATGTAAGCGATATTGAAAACGATAATGCCAATTTGGAGTTTTTATGGGAAAATACGCAAGTAAAAGCGAACATGGCTTTTGAAGTAGCAGAACGCGTACAGAAAAACATTGAAAAAGTACTTGCCGGGCCCGACTACAACGATTATTATCAGGCGGCAGCGTTTTATCATGACGAAGGCAAAGACCTCGACCAAGCTTTGGAGTGGGTAAATAAGTCTATTGCGCTGGAGCCTAAGTTTTATATTGTGCGCCGCAAGGCACTTATTCTTGCTGATATGGGACGCTACAAAGAAGCGATTGAAGCGGCAAAACAATCGATGGCTATGGCGCAAGAGGCTGGCAACAAAGATTATGTACGCAACAATGAAAAATCTATTAAAGAATGGATGCAGAAGTAATTATTGCTTACTTTGTGCCTAAACTTTTACGGTCGAAATGTTAAAATATACAGAAACTACTCTCAAAAAATTGGAGCAATTGTTTCAACTTTCGGGTGTACAAATCCGCTATGGAAAGGGCAATTTTCAAAGCGGATTTTGTATTTTGCAAGAAAAAAATATCATTGTTATCAATAAATTTTACGAAACGGAGGCGCGTATCAATACGCTGTTGGACTTGCTTCAAAATACTACATTGCCGCTCGCCGATACGCTGAGTTCCGATATGCAAAAACTCCTCCACCAAATCGCGCAGCAACAAGAAAACGCTCTTAGCGAAAAGCCTTAAATCGGCTCAAAGCAATAGTTGGAGGCAGATTTTCCTGTTGAAAAAGATATTTTGCTAAAAAATGCGCCATGAGCGGTGCGTACAAATATGCCTTGGTTCCCAAGCCATTGAGTATGGTTACTGGCGGATATTCTTTCAAATTGCCTACAATTGGTCGGCGGTCGGGGCTGCCCGGACGAATTCCCGCCTGCATATTTTGTATTTTGTAAGGTACCAATAAATTTTCCTGTAACAATTTACGCAGTTCCTCCAGCATAGCAAGATTGGGCGTTTCCGAAAGCTCATTCCAATGGTATGTGCTTCCTATCCACCATATTTTTTCCGATTGTGGCGCCGCCATTACACCACATTTGTACATAAAATGCCTGTCTAATTCGTCAATTTCCGCAAGTAAAACCTCTCCTTTGCAAGCATTGATAGGCAAACGTGCAAACAAAGGATTGGAAAGCACCTTGTAGCCCTCGCAAAACACCACAAAAGAGGCTTCCATGTCTTTGTAAATTACTTTGTCGGAAAAAATAGTAAGTTGTTCGTGGCAAAATTGCTCTTCGCACAGCATATTTTTTTCGCTAAAAAATTGCCGAAAAGTTGCCAAAAGATGTTGGGTATTAATATGTGCAGCGGGAAAAATATCAACACTGCCAAAAGTGTTTTTCCAAGCAGAAGTGTGTCGTTCCGATGCGGACAAATGTAAAGCCTGTACGTATTTTTGGTAAGGATTTTCTTGGGCAAAAGCAGCTAAGGTGTTTTGGTCGCCAATATGTGCAAGATAGCGCTTTATGGGTTTTTGGCGTAAAAATTTTGTATGAAAAAATGTTTCCCAATACTGGTAAAAATGTTGTGCTTCTGCAAAAGCATTCTCAAATTCCCACGCCAAGCCCCAATTTTTTCCGGTAAGCGGATTAATTACGCCTGCCGCTACTTCCGAAGCGACGGGCTTGTGTCGTTCGTCAATGAGAATTATTTTTTTGTTGTACTCCAAAGCTTTGGCGGCTATGGCAGTTCCGGCAATACCTTGTCCAACAATTATTAGGTCGTATTTCATAGAGAAACCAAACAAAAAAGACCACTAAGAAAATCGCAGTGGTCTTTTGAGAGAAAAAAAATTATTTCAGATAAAATACTTCTACTAAGGGAAAATACCCATTGATTGGTAAGCAACCGCTACACGCTCAATCGCTACGCGGAAAGCTGCTGTACGCAGGTTTGGAACATCTTTAGGGTTTTGTTTTAACGCCTCGCGCAAAGGATAATACGAAGAAATCATGGTTTCTTCTAAGCCTGAGTTTACAATATCAATTTCGTCGGCACCTTTTAGCAAAGCGCGTTGCTCGGCTTGTACATTTCTTCCGGTCATAGATTCTATGGTGCGGATAATATTAGAGAAAGCACCTTGATTGAATCGTTTGTCCATACGCCCAAAGTTTACATGCGAAAGGTTTTTCAACCACTCGAAATAAGAAACCGTTACACCTCCGGCATTTAAATAAATATCGGGAACAATCATTATGCCGCGCTCATTTAGAATATCTTCGGCTTCGGCGGTTACAGGACCATTTGCTCCTTCGGCAACAATTTTTGCTTTAATGTGTGGGGCATTTCCTTCATGAATTTGTGATTCTAAAGCTGCGGGTACTAAAATGTCGCAATCTAAGGTTAAAGCATCATTGCGCGCATCTAAGTTTTCGGCACCCGGACAGTTAAGAATTTCTCCGGTAGCTTTTCTGTGCTGATACGCCGCTTCTACATCAATACCGTCTTTGTTGTAAATAGAGCCATTGTACTCTGCTATGGCAATAATAATAGCCCCTTCTTCTTGTAAAAACTTAGCGGCATGATAACCCACATTTCCCAAACCTTGCACAATTACACGTTTTCCGGCAAGTCCGGGCGTAAGTCCAATGGCATTCATATCTTCGGCAATGCTGCATATTTCTTTTAGTCCGTAGCACAAGCCGCGTCCGGTAGCTTCCGTACGACCATTTACGCCGCCTGAAGAAATCGGTTTTCCGGTTACACACCCATAGGCATCAATTTCTCCTGCATTAAAGGTGGCGTAGGTATCTAAAATCCACGCCATTTCGCGCTCACCTGTTCCGTAGTCGGGAGCAGGTACGTCAATAGCTGGTCCGATAAAATTCTTTTTGATAAGTTCGGTAGTATAGCGGCGGGTAATACGTTCCAACAAATCGGTAGAGCATTTTGAAGGACTTATTTTTACACCACCTTTTGCTCCGCCAAAGGGAACATCTACTATTGCACATTTATAGGTCATAAGTGCTGCCAAAGCCATTACCTCGTCTTGGTTTACATAACTGCTGAAGCGAATACCTCCTTTGCACGGTACACGGTGATGGCTGTGCTGTACACGATAGGCTTCAATAACTTCAATGTCGTTGCCTACACGTATCGGAAAGCGCATTTGATACACACTGTTACATGCCTTAATTTGGTCTAAAAGTCCTTTTGATAGCGGGAGCGTAGAAGCTGCTCTGTCGAAATTTAACTCTACATTTTCAAAAAATGTGTACTTTGATCGTTGAGTTGCCATATAAAATTTGGATTAGAAGTGAGAATTTTTTGATTGATGAAAAAAGTATTTCTTATAAAAGTATAAAAATTTTGTTTAATTCAAATGTTGCGAGTGCCTTTCGTATTTTTTTAATTGATTTTCTATGCGAAAAAGATAAAAAATAATTCCGGCAAAAATTACCAATATTACTGCTACCACTACATATATTTTCCCCGATTGCCTAAGTGCATCAGCCATTTCGGGCGTGTTGCTTGTTTGCCATAAAATCCATAAAAGACTATTCCAAAGCATAATGCGAATATTTATAAGGAAGAATGATTATAGTTAGGGTCAAAAATGAGGCGCAGCCGTATGCGTAAGCTACTTATCCATAGGCCCAAAAGCGTAAATCCCATTACCGCCGGATAAAATACCAAACGCATTTGGTTGTCCAAGTCATATACCACAAAGCCATTGTTTCCGCCATTGGAAGGATGGAGTGAGTCGGTGAGGCGAGGCACTACAAACAAGAGTGGAATCATGCTAAAAAATGCAAAAATGTTATATACTGCCGAAATACGGGCGCGTTTGGTAGGGTCGGGAATAGAAGCGCGCAAAATGCTATACGCAAAATAAATAAGCAAAGCAATGGCGGACATGTTTTGCTTAGGGTCGCCGTTCCAAGGTGAACCCCAAGTATAATTTGCCCAAATCATACCCGTCAATAAACCCAACACCCCAAGCAACAAGCCTACATTCGCCGTCTCTACTGCCATAAGGTCGTCCGATAGTTTTCCTCTGTACAAATACAAAATGCTATACACCAACGAAACAGTAAACAAAATAATCATTCCAAACCACATAGGCACGTGGTAATACAAATTGCGGATAGTTTCGTTGAGAATATTGAGGCGTGGTACGGCAAAAAGCAAACCTCCTACAACGGTGTAGCACAACAAAAATATTGCTAATAACTTCCACCAAGATTGTTGCATTAATTTTACCATAATACTGTTTGCTTTTTCAAATTTGCTACTTTGGGTATGCCCACAAACATTTATTCGCGCCAAAGATACGGAAATAATATATAGGATAATGCAGGCAGAATAATATTAATTGTGAGCAATACCTGCAAATTATTGTTAAAATTGCTGTCCTTGCCTGTTATTGAAGCCGTAGAAATACTTAACAATAGCGCAATAATAGGAATAATGATAGGAAAACTGAGAATAGGCATGAGCATACTTTGGTTGCTACCAGCCTTTGCTGCAATAGAAGCTACTAAGGTAAATGTGTTGGAAAAACTCACTGCACCTAATACGATTGCCCAAAAAAACAAACCTTTGTGCTGAACAGGATTGCCCAGAACAATGGAATATGCCAGTACTGCCAACAAAGAAATAACCAACAATAATACCGTATTATATAATATTTTTGACAAAATAACGGCTTCTGCTTGTACCAGCGTGTAGTAATACAACTGCCGTGCGGCGGACTCTTGCAAAAAACTTTTGGCAATAGCATTGACCGATACAAAGAGCAAAATAATCCAAAGCATTGCCATCCAAGTAGCGGGTTTTAGCTGCAACACCGACATATACACCACCATAATCGTAGCACTTACATAGAGCAGCAAGCCATTAAGAGCGTAGCGTTGCCGCCATTCGAGCAACAAATCCTTGCGGATTAGCCATACAATTTCTTTGAGGAGGCGAGGCATTAAAATTTTGTTCGGAATAAAAAGTACATTTAAGCCCTCAAAAATACTACTTTTTGCCAATTACTTTTTGAGCGAGGGCCATTGCATGTCAAAACTTTTGAGCGTATGAACCATCGTTTGCGCAATAAGATATTCTTTGTACCAATTTTTGTCGGAAGGAATAATATGCCATTCGGGTTTATTGCAATGGGCAAAAACATCTTCGTAGGCTTGCATATATTGCGTCCATTTTTGGCGTTCTTCAAAATCGCCGGCATTGTGTTTCCAATATTTTTGTGGATTTGTCATGCGTTCTTCCAAGCGAACCAACTGCTCGTCATACGAAACATGAAGATAAAATTTCAGTACCGTGCAGCCCGTATCTTGCAGCAATTTCTCAAAATTATTAATTTGCTCAAAACGATTATACACCGTTTCTTCGTCAATCCATTTATTCACCCGTTGAATAAGCACGTCTTCGTAGTGCGAGCGGTCGAATAGTTGAATAATTCCTTTGGGCGGCGCGTGTTGGTGAATACGCCACAAAAAATCGTGCGCCATTTCCTCGTCACTGGGTTTTTTAAAAGACCTTACGCTACAGCCCGCCGGATTTACGTGTTTAAAAACTTTTCGGATAGTGCCGCCTTTGCCGCTGGCATCCATTCCTTGCAATATTACCAACAAACTGCGCTTTCGCTCGGCAAACATTTTTAGTTGTAGTTCTTCCAATTCTTTGGAAAGAATTTTAGTTGCGGCTTTAATATTCTTTTTGTTTTGGGCAATTTCGAGAGGTGGTAAGTTGGAAATTTCCGATAATATGGGCATAAAATGAATGATTGTATAAAAAACAGAAAACACAAAGCAACAAAATTTTTTCAGTATTCATACATATTTTGTAAAACAAGCCTCAAAAGTATTTTCCCAATTATTGTTTGCCAATCCGCAAATTATTCTTTTCTTACCACCATACTTTTACACTATTGTAGTAGTTTTGCGGTGTATTTTTTTGCTATAAATGAAAAATAAAATCAATAAACTACTAAGTACGGGCTTGTTTATTTTGCTGTTAATGCTACTGGTGCAAGTTGCTATTGGCGGCATCACGCGCCTTACAGGTTCGGGCTTGTCTATCACCCGTTGGGATATTGTTACAGGTACACTACCGCCGCTTAGTGGCGATGCGTGGCAGGCTGCTTTCGATGCTTACAAACAAAGCCCCCAGTACAAATTGCTAAATCACGGCATGTCCTTGCGCGATTTTAAGTTTATTTACTTTTGGGAATGGCTTCATCGTTTGTGGGGACGTTTGGGATTTCTGTGGCTGATGGGTATGTTTTTCTATTTTATATTTTCGTACAAATTGCCGCCCAAATACAAAAAGAATTTCATTTGGCTTATTCTTTTATATCTGTCGCAAGGTTTGCTCGGTTGGATTATGGTAAAAAGTGGTTTGGTGGACAAGCCCTACGTGAGTCATTATCGGCTAACGGCGCACTTGCTGCTGGCATTGTTGCTCATTGCCTACGTAATTTGGTTTATGGTACAAGTACGCATTACGCCCGAACAAAAACTCTATCGCCCTGACTTGCGCAACAAAGCTTGGTGGATTACCGCCTTGCTGGTGGTACAAATTATTTATGGCGGATTTATGGCAGGTCTTAAAGCTGCAGGCTGGTACGCTACTTGGCCCCTGATGAACGGACAATGGCTACCCGACAATATGTTTGATGGTAATTTGCCTTGGTGGGAAAATTTCAGCGAAAACCGCGCCACCATACAGTTTATGCACCGCAACATTGCTTTTGTGTTGAGTTTGCTACTCTTGTGGTATATCCGCAAAATTTGGCAATTAAAGCCCAATCCTTACTTCGCTTTCGCCAGCAGATTACTTTTGGTTTTGTTAATAGCACAAGTCACCTTAGGCATTAGCACTATACTACAATCCAGCGGCGACTACGTGCCCTTATTGTGGGGTTCGCTGCATCAGCTTTGTGGTTTGGCATTGCTCAGTTGTATGTTATTTCTCAATTTTCAGTACAACAAACAGCTACTTATTGCGCCAAAGAATTAATACCAAAACAGTATGAAAGTTGCGTATTGGTTTAGGAATTATTAAGGGTAAGTATCTGCTCCGAAACTTTGGGGGCAAATCTATGCTTGGGGACTTCTTCATTTTCTTTGCTTGTCCAAAGAAAACGAAGCAAAAGAAACGACACTTTTTTCAAGGTATTTTTGCCGTTGCAGGGCAAAACCGCAGTTTTTGGGCTAAATTTTTTACAAGGCTTCAAAAATTTTTAACGCCCCAAAACTGCTATACGGCGAAAAAAGATTTTTCCCTTCTTTAATATGCAATAGCTATTCGATTTTGGTATAATAATTCCGCTCGCCAAAAAGCAAACTCCCTACGCGTACAAGCGTACTGCCTTCTTCCAAAGCAATAGCATAATCGCCGCTCATACCCATTGATATTTCTTTAAAAAAGGGCTTATCGGCAAAAAAATCTTTTTTCAAGACATCAAAATAGTTTTTCAACTGCCGAAATTCGCTTCGCACTAATGCCGTATCATTACTAAACGAAGCCATACCCATTACCCCGCAAATACGCACATGTTGCATATTGGCAAAAGTATTACTACTTAAAAGTTTTTTGGCTTGGGCAAGGTCTAAACCAAACTTTGTCTCTTCGGTGGCAATATGAAACTGCAACAAACAATCAACAACGCGCTGACATTTTGCCGCCCGTCTGTTCACTTCTTCCAATAGTTTCAGGCTGTCAATAGAATGAATCATCGATACAAATTCCACAATATACTTCACCTTATTGCTTTGCAAATGTCCTATCAAATGCCATGCAATATCGGCGGGACAAAGAGCTTTCTTTTCCACCATTTCTTGTACCTTGTTTTCCCCAAAAATACGCTGCCCTGCTTCGTACAGAGCTATAACATCACTCGCGGGTTTGGTTTTCGATACCGCAACCAATTGCGCATGCTGTTGTTTTACTTTTTGTGTAATGGCATTAAAGTTTTTGGTATTAATCATTTTTCGCTAAAAAATACTTTTCGGTTAAATACTTTGTAAATTTACCCGTATGGAAAAAAAATATGTTTCAATCTTTGTAATCATTATCATGCTGGGCATAGCGGCTTGTCAAAGCAATCGGCAAGGGCAAAACACTATTTCGCCAAGCGATATTCTACCCAAAGAAACATTTGTGTCGGTGCTGGTAGAGGCGCATCTGGCAGAAGCAGCATTGCGTGGCGCACCTATAAGCAGCAAAGATAGCACCCTTCAAACGACTTTGCCGGAGGCTTATGCCTTTATTTTTGAAAAACACCATATTCAGGCGCAAGATTTTGAAAAAACCATGCAATATTACACCCAACACCCTGACGATTTTTTGGTAGTGTACGATTTGGTAATGGAAAAATTAGCAAAAATGTCTTCGCAAATGCCTGCAAAAATAGATACGCTTGTGAAGTCTTTGGAATAATGTTTTGGTAATGATAATGTTCGAGCAAAAATCCCTCCAACAGAACAAATTATCGCGAAAGCTAATTAATTTAATGTTTTATGCATAAGATTCGAATCGCAAAATCAAGTATTTTTTAAATTTTCTACTTCCGTAGCGATTATATTTGCCCATTCTCGGAGTTTGTTTTTGTTGGGTTCGGTGATATTTTTTTGAAGTATTATAGCTACCGGACCAAAATCATCAATTTCCAATTTTAATTCCAAATCTTCTTTAGTAAAAAAAAATTCATATTCCGAATAATTCCACCCTACATCTATATCATTTTTTGTGATATTGGTAGGGTTAATTTTTGACTTTATTGCATTAAAAAAATAATTAACCCAACCAGACCCATAGTAATTTTCAAAAGAAATTACAAATGCATCATTTTTACCTATTTTCTCAACTATATTCATTTTATAAAAGTTCATCATTTTCCCTACACTTACCGCCCATTTTCTATTAAAAAAGCCTTAAAATCTTCCAAAAGTTGTAACATTTCTTGGTAGGGAACAGTAAAAAGTTCCTTTGTAGGGTCTTCCGAAAACTCATCGAAAATATACACGTTCGGCTCCGAAGTATCTATTTCCGCAAAAAAGCCGGCATCGTTCCGAAAGAAAAAATCTTCCTCTTCGTTGTTCATTACACGCGTGATGCCGTCTATGACCAGTTGGATTTTGGCGGAGTTTTGGTAGCCGATACTAAAATCACCTAAAAATGAGTATGGCTCTTCTACAGAAACCTGCAAAATTTCTCGATAATCACTAAATGGTTGCCACTTATTAAAATTATACTTTAGCATTTATAAAATACATTATTGCGAACAAATAAATTCCATCTTCAAGCAATTTGATTTTAACTATTTTCTTCTACAAATTTCTTGAAGTCTTGGAGGAAGGATATAATTTCTTCGTGCGTTAGCCGGAGCGTAATTGGGTCGTGTTGTTTAGCTCTTTGTACTGCCATATCTACCAATAATACACCGTTCTCATTGGCATAAAGATTTAGGTCTTCATTTCCCCAAACATATTCTTCTCCTTTCGGTTTGGTTTCACTTTGTTCAATACCGTTTATTATTTCTTGAATTTTTGAAGTTGTCCAACCGTGAGAGGTAAAGTTATTTAGTGTATAATATTCCTTTTCCTCTACCTCCACATAATACCAAATTGTATTTACGATTGATTTGTGTATTTTAAAGTTGTATTGCATACGCAGGAATCAAAAATAAATACAACAACTTGATTTTAACTATTTTCTTCTACAAATTTCTTGAAGTCTTGGAGAAACTCAATGAACTGGGCAAGCGGCCAAATAAAATCTTCCTCCTTTTTATTTTCTAAAGAATTATAAAAAAAGACTTCATTTTTGTCAATTATCATAAATAAATGTCCACCGTCCACTTGATATTCTATTTCCTCATCTTCTTGTAATGCCAAACTTTCATCAATTAGGTCTTGTATTTTTTCAGGTGTCCACAAGTAGGATTCTAAATGCTGTAATGATAGCTCTTTGTCCAAGAGTGAATCTAAATCTACCCCATATTGATAGATAGGCTCTAAGCCTTCTGCACTATAGCTTATTTTTTGAAATTTAATTTGCATTTTATTCTGTATATGCCAGATTTTACAAAATATGTGTTAATATAATATGTAAAAATACAAGATTTTAAGTTGTATAATTTATTTTTTCTATCTTTAGTTCTTTAAGGTAGGTTTTTTTAGGATTAAATAATATTAAAACATTTTAAATAAAATATAATGCATTTTTTTGATATAAATTCGTTCACTTTTGGGGTGTTAATAGGAATAGTAAGTTTCTTAACAACGCTGCTATATTATCTTTTTTATAGGCGATTTAAAATTAAAGTAGTTAAGGTAGTTATTTTTTATAATCTTGGTTTTTCACTATGGAAAGAAAAAATTGGTGACTCAGATTTCATCTTAGGCTGGTTTCCGTTAGGAGGTTATGTAGAACCTGATATGGAGACAAAAAATCAAAATCAAATAGGAAATAGAAATGGCATGTTTTTTTATAAAAAAACGATTCAGAAAATTTTAATAAGTTTCAGCCAAACTATCGTTATCGTATTGAGTGTTTTCATTTATGTTTACTTCTTTTACTCTTTTATAAAGCATTTGTAATTTCGTTGAAGTTTTATAGTGTATCAGCATTAATAAACTCTTTAATAAACGTAATAATTGGCATGTTTATAATTGAAATAATGATATATTTTTTAATAGTCTTTCTTGTTAAATTGAAAACAAAAAAGTTCTATTGAAGAGACTTGGTTCCTATTTTCTTTTGTTTATAGTTTTCGACACCTCTCCCCCCACATTTAAATTTCTTTAACGCTCCACTTTGTGCTAAATAATAAGGCTTTTTATACTTTTGCACTTGTAATACTTAAAAATTTCAAATGTAAGTTATGGACAGTTCGTTTCAACAACCCACCTTTGACATTGTACAGCTCAATGAACTCATTCAACAGGAAAGTGCTGTGGTAGAAACTTTGCGCGCCGAAATTGGCAAAACCGTCATCGGGCAGGACTACATGATTTCGCGCCTTTTGGTTGCGCTCTTTTCCAACGGGCATATTCTGCTCGAAGGAGTTCCCGGTTTGGCGAAAACATTGGCTATCAAAACTCTTTCCCAAGCCGTAGCTGCCAAGTTTAGTCGCATTCAGTTCACGCCCGACCTTCTTCCCGCCGACCTTATCGGCACGATGGTGTACAATCCGAAAGAGCATAATTTTTCGGTAAAAAAAGGACCTGTTTTTGCCAACTTTGTCTTAGCCGATGAAATAAATCGCGCTCCCGCAAAAGTGCAAAGTGCCTTGCTCGAAGCTATGCAGGAACACCAAGTTACCATTGGCGAAGAAAGTTTTGCCTTGCCCGAACCTTTTTTGGTACTGGCTACGCAAAATCCTTTGGAGCAAGAAGGCACTTACCCGCTGCCCGAAGCGCAGTTGGATAGGTTTATGCTCAAGGCGGTTATTTCGTACCCTTCGCAGGAAGACGAAATACGCATTATGCGCCAAAATGTGCAACAATCGCAATCCAAGCCGCAGGCAGTAATTTCGCCGCAGCAATTACTCCAAATTCGCAAAGCCGTGAAGTCGGTGTATATGGACGAAAAGATAGAACGCTACATTTTGGACATCGTGTTTGCTTCGCGCTATCCCGAAAAATACGCGCTTAAAAAACTGACAGACCTTATTAGTTATGGCGGTTCGCCACGCGCCAGCATCAATTTGGCGTTAGCCGCCAAGGCGTATGCGTTCTTGCAAAAACGCGCTTACGTAATTCCCGAAGATGTGCGTGCCATAAGCAAAGATGTGTTGCGCCATCGCATAGGCGTTACCTACGAAGCCGAAGCCGAGAATATTACTTCCGATAAAATTATTGCCGAAATTTTGAATGGCGTGATAGTTCCTTAGGCTTAAAAACGCAATAAAATATGGAAACTGCCGAGTTACTCAAAAAAGTCAGGAAAATAGAAATAAAAACCAAAGGTCTAAGCAATCATATTTTTTCGGGCGAATATCACAGCACTTTCAAAGGGCGCGGAATGTCGTTCAGCGAAGTGCGCGAATACCATTTTGGCGACGATATCCGCAATATCGATTGGAACGTTACGGCACGTTTTAATGCGCCGTATGTAAAAGTATTTGAAGAAGAGCGCGAACTTACCCTAATGTTATTAGTTGATGTGAGTCCTTCGGCGTATTTTGGCACTTTGGGGCAGTTGAAAAACGAACTGATGGCAGAAATTTGCGCCGTGCTGGCATTTTCGGCAACCAAAAACAACGACAAAGTGGGTCTGCTTTTTTTTAGCGATAAAATAGAACTATTTATTCCGCCCAAAAAAGGCAAATCGCATATTTTGCGCCTCATTCGCGAAATAGTTGCCTACAAACCGCAAAGCAAAACACAAACCGACATTGCGTTTGCCCTAAAACATTATAACAATCTGATAAAAAAAAGAAGTATTGTTTTTTTGCTGTCCGATTTTATTGCCGCCGGCTACCAAAAAGATTTGGGACTCGCTGCACGCAAACACGACCTCATAGGCTTGCGTATTTATGACCCGATAGAGCAACAACTTCCGCAAGTGGGGATGCTGCAAGTAAGCGACACCGAAACTGACCAACATCGCTGGTTAGATACCAACAACGCTGCCGAACGAAAGGCTTGGCACCAATATTACCAAACGTATTTGCAATATTGTACTACTGCTTTTGTCCAATCGGCTGCCGATTTGATAAACATCAGCACCGACCAGCACCGAAAACCTTATACCAACGAACTTATCCGATTTTTTCAAAAAAGGAGATGATGAAAATAAAGATTTGCGCACTATATTTTTGGGGAATCTTGTTTGTTTTTTATACCAATACACAAGCCCAGCAACTTTCTGCTACCTTACAAATAGATACCAACGCCATTTTGGTAGGTGCGCCGCTTACGATAAGTGTAAAGACCATATTTCCCAAAGAAGGAAAAATATTGCAACCGCAGTGGAATAGCAACCAATTGGATACTTTTGAAATATTGCAAAAACAACAGCCCGAACAACAAATGCGCGGCGATTGGATAACACTTACCCAAAAACTACAACTCACGGCTTGGGATACTGGTTTTTTGGTTATTAGCCCTATTCCGTTGGAAGTGCTAATGCCCAACAACGACACCTTGCGCACACAATCTAAGCCCGCACTTATTCAAGTGAGAACCTTTGCCATTGATACCACCAAAGGTATTCAGCCGATAACCGACCCGTACAAATTGCCGCTTACTTGGCGCGATTACCAATATTATTTGTACTATTTTTTGGGTGTATTGGCAGTAGTGGCGATGCTCTTTTTAGCGTGGTGGATTTGGCGAAAATACTACCAAAAACAACAAGCAATAAAACAAGATGCGCCGCCTGTTCCGCCAAATGAAGAAGCATTAACTGCGCTTCAAAAACTCCGCTCCGACCAGTTGTGGCAGCAGGGTTTGTTGAAAGAATATTACAGCCGCCTCAGCGAAATAACGCGCCGTTATATAGAGCGGCGATACAATACAAATGCTTTGGAATCGACTACGTCCGAAATTATGAGCGATTTGGAAAAAACCGATTTTCCACAAGAATATATTACGCCTTTGCGCAATAATTTGTATCAAAGCGATATGGTGAAATTTGCGAAAGCAAGTCCGCCTACCGAAAACCATGCGCAGGCATTTGATTTTGTGCAGGACTTAGTAGAAAAAACTACGCCGCTAACGGAAAAAGAAGAAAATGATGAGGAAATAAAATAAATAGAACCTTGAAATATTTGTAAAAAAAAATTGATAGACCTATAAATTAGATGTTGAGTATTTTTAAAAACTTGAGTTTTGAACAACCGTATTTTTTGCTGCTTTTGTTGGCGATACCGTTGTATTTTTTTTGGCAAAAAAAGCGCAAAAAGCCACAAACCGCTTCTTTTTCGGTACCAAGTTTAAAAGGTATTTCTTTTTCAAACAGTCTAAAAAAATACTTGTTGCGCATATTGCCGTATTGCTGGCTCGCGGCATTGGCATTGCTCATTATTGCTTTGGCGCGTCCGCAAAAACGATACGAAGAACAAAAAATATTTTCCGAAGGTATTGATATTGTAATGGCATTGGATATTTCGGGCAGTATGCTCGCCCGCGACTTTGAGCCCGACCGTTTGGAAGCTGCCAAAGCTACGGTAGAAAATTTTATTGACGAGCGCGAATCAGACCGAATAGGTTTGGTAGTATTTGCCGGAGAAAGTTTCACCCAATGTCCGCTCACCACCGACCACCAAGTGCTAAAAAAACTGTGTAGCGAGTTGCGGAGTGGTTTGGTAGAAGAAGGCACTGCTATTGGTTTGGGATTGGCTACTTCCGTAAATCGCTTGCGCGAAAGCGATGCCAAAAGCAAGATTATTATTTTGCTTACCGATGGCGAAAACAACAAAGGAAATGTAGATCCCGTTACTGCCGCCAATATTGCCCAAACTTATGGCATAAAGGTTTATACCATTGGCGTAGGTACACGCGGCAAAGCTCCGTATCCTACGCAAGATATTTTCGGGCGTACCATTATGCAGTACCAAGAAGTAAATATCGACGAAGACCTGCTGCGCGAAATAGCCCGAATTACCGGAGGCAAATATTTTAGAGCCACCGACAACAAAAGCCTCACGCAGATTTACGACGAGATAGACTCTTTAGAAAAAACAAAAATAGAAAGCACTACCATCAGCCGTTACACCGAGTATTTTCGTTGGTTTGCGGTGCCGGCATTTATACTAATGTTGCTGTTGTGGCTATTGCAGATAACGTATTTGCGCAGCATTCAATACTAAACAACTCAAACGACTTGTTTTCCGGCAAACAAAGGAATTTTGCCAACCGCCGGAACAATTATTTTTTCGGAAGAAACGCCTAACCAATCTTCCAAAATAGCTGTATAAACTTGCCTGAAATCAATTTTCCACATCAAATCGCCCCCCAGCAAATTTTGCAGGCTGGGCTGTGCGTTGTAAAATCCGGCTTTCGCCAAATGTTTGGAAAACACCAACATAAAATTTCCTACGCCGTGGTCGGTTCCTTTTCCGGCATTTTCGGCAACACGTCTGCCAAATTCCGAAAAAACTAAAATACTCGTTTTGCCCCAAAGGGCTTGTTTTTTAAGGCATTGTATAAAAGCATCTACGCCTTCGGCAAATTGTTGTAAAAGTTTTTGGTGCGTGTTCAGTTGCAGTGCGTGCGTATCGAACGAACCTAAGGACGTGTAATAAATTTTGGTTTCCAAGCCCGAAGCCATCATTTCGGCAATGGTTTTCAGGTCTTTTCCTAATTCGGTACTCGGAAAAGGGCAAGCCAATTTTTTGGCATTTAACTTTTCGTTGATATAGTTGCCGGACTCCGCGCCTACATTAAGTGTCTTATACAAAAATGCCAGATTTTGATTGTCCAAATGATCGAAACGCTCTGCTTTTTGCAATAAATTTTGACTGGCAGGCGATTCAAAAAACTTTTCGAGCAGGCGCGGGTCTTCAAAACTAATGCCGTTTTGTTCGTTGCCTTTCATTACCAACGAAGGTACATTGCTCATTTCTATGGCAGTAGGAATTGGCTCAGGCATACAAAAATTGTCGATATATCTTCCCACCCAACCTGTGTTTTCGTAGCTTTGGGGTGCTGCCGAATGATAAATATCCATCGAGCGAAAGTGGGAGCGATTTGGATTCGGATAACCTACGCTGTGTATTACCGAAAGTTCTCCTTCGTGGTAGTATTTTTGCAAATTGCTTAGGGCAGGGTGTAGGGCATTGTAAGTATCTAAAGCTATTAATTCTTTTTTGGCAAGCGATAGATTCGGGCGGTTTTTGTAGTACAAATCGTCTTGAAACGGTACAATGGTATTGAGTCCGTCATTGCCACCATTGAGTTGTATTACCACCAACACGCGCTCGTTTTCGCGAAGCGGCTGCATTTTTTGTTTTAAAAAAGCCGGAGCAGTGTTTTGGGGCGAATTGAAAAAAGTATTTTCAGAAGAAATAGTTGCCATAGTGTTTTAGTTCAGTTGGTATTCGGGAAGGCTTAATAATTGTACAAGAATTTGTTTTCGGTTTAGTTTCTGGCTTTCAAAGGCGTTTTGTTTGTTTTGTAAAAATGTTTGCAAATGTGTTAAATCTGTTTGATACAGAAAATCTGCCATTTGAAAAACAGCTTGCTCACGCGGCATTTGTCGGAAAAATTCCATACAGTTTTCTATATCAATGTCCAGCATCGTACTTAATGTTTCTGCATCGCCATCAAATTCGTCTTCTTCGGTGCTTAATTTTTTGGGAAGTTTGTACGGTAGTTTGTCTTTTTGTATCAAATTGCGCGGAATATTGAGGCGATAACTGAGCGTAAAACCATTTATCCAGTCTTTTCCCGTACCCCAACCCGACACATTTGGCGGCTGCAACAAGGCTTGTCCCATTACTTTTTGAAACACTAAAGCGGTGTTGGGATTATGAAAATCAACTTTCAACAAACGCATCAGCCCTACCAGCAGTTCTATCGGCGATTTGATGCGCGTGCCTACATACGCGGCATCGTAAAACCAAGGCGCGGTGAGTATTTTTTGCAATAATTTTCCGGTGTGATATTGCTGCGCGTAGTAATAGTCGGCGAGTTCGGTAATAATGTCTTTGGGCAAATATTTGCCACAGAGAAAAAACGAAATTTTGCTTACGAGATGTACCGCAGTTTGTTTTTGTGCCAAAATGATTTGTAAAATTTCTTCGGCAGTTAAGTAGCCGCTATTGCCCAAAAATTGTTTTATTCCATCGTCATGTTCTTCTTTGTTGAGTGCGAATTCACCTTTGTTATTGAAATCCCAACCTGTAAACACGCGCGCGGCTTCCTTAATGTCGTGTTCGGTGTAGTTGCCAATGCCAATGGTAAAAAGTTCCAGCAGCTCGCGGGCAAAGTTTTCGTTGGGATGTTTTTTGCTGTTTTCGTTGCTGTTTAGGTACGTAATCATGGCAGGGTCATAAATAATATCCAAGAGCATATCGCCAAAATACGACAGCGCGTGCTTGCGCAATTTGTTTAGTTGCACTTGCATCAGCAAAGGATTTTTTATGTTGCAGGCGAAATGGTCGTGCCAAAAGAAACACATTTTCTCGCGTAATTGTGCGGGCGTGTTTGCCATTTGCTCCAACCAAGCTACGTTCAGTTTTGTTTTTTCATCTTTTAGCAAAAGTCCATACTCTTTTCGTGAAGCTAAAGTTTCTTGGTATTGTTTGGGAGGGAGTTTTGCAGTAATTTTTGGCGGAACGCTGTTTATATCGACACTTTCTGTCGATTCTGTCATCAGTTTTTCAACCGCTTGATTAATGTTTAAAGCGTAGTATTGCCCGACATTGCCGGGTGAAGGACCAAAACCCGCTCGCCAAAGCAAATGTTGGATTTTTTTTTGGTGTGAGATAGCAGAAGTAGACATATTTTTTTAGGTATAAAAGAAGAAAAATTGTTTTCAAAAATACAAAAGAAATGTTTTTTTCGTGGACAATTTTGCTGCTCATTTTAAGACAGTCAATGAATGTAAAGTAACTTAATAAGAATTTTGCGTCCCAACTTTAAAATTATTCCATTAAATTAATTATTAAAAAAACAAACTATGAAAGTAGGACTATTCGAAACGGGTGAAGTTTTTCAAAGGTCTTTACAAGGATTTTTCAATCAATTTGCCATTTTTATTCCAAGACTATTGGGCGCATTGCTTATTTTACTTATTGGTTGGATTATTGCGCGTTCCATTAAGTGGGCAGTAAAAAAGTTGCTTACTGCTATCAATTTTGAAAAAATTGCTGATAAGTTAGAGATTGACGAGTTTTTGCGTAAGGGAGGCGTTAAACTTACGTCAACCGATATTTTTGCCTCTTTGGTGTATTGGACAATTATGCTGGTTGTGCTTATCACGTTTTTCAATAGCTTGGGCTTGGAGGCTGTTTCTGGTTTGATGAATCAAGTAATTTTATTTATTCCGAATATCATAGTATCGTGCATTTTGTTGGTAGTGGGTATGTACGCCGCCGATTTTGTTAAAAATTTGGTGAGTGTATCCTTAAAAAATGCCGATTTTTCCGCTGCCGATACGGTTGCGCGTATTGCGCAATATGCCATTATGTTTTTTACCGTTGCTATTGTACTAACGCAGTTAAATATTGGTGAGGAAATTATCAAAACCATTACCCAAATATTGTTGGGAGCGATGGGTTTGGCATTGGCATTGGCTTTTGGTTTAGGTGGCAAAGACTGGGCGGCAGGAATTTTGGATAAATATGCTAAAAAATAGATTTTAAATTACGCGTAATAATTTTAATAATAATTCGAATGGGTTGTGGAAAAGTCCGCAGCCCATTTTTTTATTAATCATTTACTTAATATTTTTAGGAGCTTTGGTGAGTAAGATGCCCAAACTGTTCGTCAAGATATCTGCCATGTTGTTGCACGCTAAAAAAGCAGGATAGTGATAATGTTTTGCCAATTCTTCGCGCAGTTGTTTCGTTTTTGACGGCGTGGAAAGTTGGTCTTGCAAAGCGCATTTTTCCAACAGATGCAATCGGTGTTCGGAAGTTTTGACGCGCATTGCCATCATGGCTTGCTCTTCGCGTTGGTATTGGCTGATAGTGGTTTCATTCAGGCAGGAACGCACCAATTCCAAGAAAGCGCGATTTTCTTTGAAGGTATAAGGCATATACACACTTTTGCGCCCTTCATAGCATTGCTGGTCGAAGTCTATGGCGCGAATGCGATATTGCACATCATCAAAGTCGGGCGTAATATCCACCACAAAATTGTAGGCGCGCATATCGCCCAGCAGACGTAACATACAACGCTCATTAAACTTTACAAACTCCTTGGCAATACGCACCGGATTTGCGCCCGCGTGATGAATATAGTTTTGCACAAAAGCATCGCCCGGAATGCCCGGAATATGCTCTTCGATAAGCGTATCGGCATAAAACATATAGTTGATGCGGTTGGGCGACAAGATGTGTTCCAACTCCAAGCCATAAATACGCGAAGCATCGGCAATTTTTATATAAAAATAATCGTAATTGTCGTTGAACTTGTTCACAATGCGCACCCGAAAAGGTTTGGTATTGCCAAAAGTGCAAAAATCCACTCTATCTACGCGCAAGTGGTGGTGAAAACGGGTGTCACCTTCCGTGCGCAGGTCGGCGTAAATACGCGTGAGTTCGGGATAAATTTCCGTTAAATCCGAAGGCTTGTATTGTACGGTTTCCCACAAGGTATCCACGCCATTGCGGTCGTAAAGCGGTCGTGCATACTCGAAATGTAGCAGGTCGCGGTAGTGAATGTCAAAATGTACTACGCGATTGTGGTCGCTGAGGTATTTTAGCAAAAAATCTTGTACCGGCAGCAAGGGCTTTTTGTGTGAAATAGCATCGGTTTCGGAAGAAAAAGGTGGCGAAGACAAAATGTACAATTATGAATTATGAATTATGAATAGCCAAACGCTCAAAAGGACGATTGCGGTCGAAAAGAAAACGATAGGTATGGTGGGTTTTTATTTTTTCGGCTTCCAATAAGCGTGTCACCGTTATCATTTTTGGATTAAAATCGCCTATCCAATTTAGCTCTGTGTAAAGATATTTTCCTTTATATTGAATAGAGTTCCCCATTGTTTTTATTAATGCACCTTCAATACCTTTTTTTTGAAACTCAGGTACAACGCCAAAAATAAGTCCCAGCAGGCGATTTACAGTACCATTTCGCTGCAACCACCAAAACTTGAGTTTTCCCCACCAGTTGAGATTACCGTGCAAGTGTGTCACTATTTGGTTTATTTCCGGTAGCGAAATATAAAAGGCAATCGGTTTTTGCTGATGATAGCCAAAAACGATGCACGATGTATCAATAATAGGTTTCATTTTTTTAAAAAGCGATTGTGCTTTTTCTGCCGTTATAGGCTTAAAATTTTCAAACGAATGTCCCCAAGCAGCATTGTAAATTATTCTAAAATCTTCGGCATAATCGGACAAAGATTTTTCGGTAGCGGTGGTGAAATGAAAGTCTTGGTTGTCCAATATTCTTTGGGCATAGCGTTCAAAGCGTTCCTGCATAGGCGTATCAACTTTTCTGCCGAAGGTAAATTGCTTGAAATACATCTGAAATCCGTAGCTTTCGAAGAGATTTTGGTAGTAGGCTGGGTGATAAAACATACCGTAAACAGGCGGCAAAAATCCATCGACCAACAAGCCCCACCAGCGGTCGCGTTCGCCAAAGTTGATGGGACCGTCCATTGCGTTGAAACCGTACTTTTCGAGCCAGTTTTTGCAAGCGTCAAAGAGGAGAAAAGCCGCTTCGGTGTCGTTGATGCACTCAAAAAAACCCATACCTCCGGCAGCAATTTCTTCATCTGAAACAGGGGCGTTGCGATAAAAAGCCGCCACTCTGCCAATAACATTTCCCTGCGGATTGTACAACAGCCAGCGAATAGCATCGCCCTGTTGGAAAAAGGGATTTTTGTTGCGGTCGAACACAGCTTCTATGTCTTGGCGTAGGGGTTGTATCCAATTTTTGTCGTTGGCATAAATATCGCGCGCCATATCATTAAAAGCCCGTGCCTGTTGTACATTGGTTACTTCGATCAGTTGCATAGACGATGAGGTGATATTTTGGGATAAAGGTACGCATTCGGTGGAAAATAGTGAAAAATGGCGCGTAGCGTATTCTTGCAGTAATGATGACATCTGATGTCCATAAATTATAAATTTTAAGTATATTTTATATGCTAAGTATTCTTTTTTATAAAAATTTAGTTTACACTTGAAACATCTCTTTCTTAGTAATAAAAATACACACCTGCGCAGATTTATTTTTTTAACTATTGTTAGGCATCTAACAAAGATAGGGGGAGTTATATTTTATTAATTATTAAATCAAGTACTAATGAAAAAATTTAAGTATTTTGAACAAAGAACAAGGAGTTTGTTCAGTTCATGGGGTCTTTTTTTATTGCTTAGTGTTATGAGCAGTACATTATTCGCATAAAATTCTACTACGCTTACGAATCTTTTAAATCAAAAAATAGGTATTGCCTCTTACGGCGGACACATTTACACCCAAAAACATACAGGCTTATATGGTAATGGCATTGGTGTTTACAGCACAGCCAGTAAATTTGGTGAAGTTAATCACGCCACTATTTATATTGAAGATACACATTTCAACATGTCTCCCGGCTGGTTCCAACAATTTACCGATGGTATGAACATCAGTTTTTCCGATAATGTAACGGTAGTAGGTTCTAGCTTTGACAATGGTGGAGGAAAAGGCACTACCAAAGGTTATGGTATTACAGCCACAAATTCCGAAATAGTAGCGAAGTATAGCAGCTTTAAAAAACTCGAAGCCGGCGTATTGTTTAACAGTACCGACCCCTTAAGCACATATTCTTTAGAAGTAAAAGGATGTGAATTTTCTACCAATAAAGATGGTGTAAAAGTACCCGGCGGTAGTGGTTTTTGCAAAATAATAAACAATACTTTCCGCCAAGGAGAATTTACCCAAATAGGGCAGGATGATGAAAATTCTCCGTGGATGCCTGATTTTTTCACATGGGGTGTTACTGTTATCGGACAACATGGTTTTGAAATTTCAGGGAATACTTTTTACGACCTTAGTGTGGGCGTTGCCGTAACAGATGCCGATAATATGCCCGGCTTAATAGACCATAATGTATTTGACCATTACATAAACGAAGATGATGAAGAGTGGGTAGATCCGGGAGACCATTCACTGTATGGTATTGCAGTTGCTTACAAAAACGATAATCTCATTCTAAGCAATAACTGTTTGCTTACTACAGACCAACCTATTATGGTAGTATCGCTATCGCCTGAAAACCTTTCTTCTATCTTTCCGGAGCAAGGAATGGATATGACTCCTTTTAATCCATTAGGCACTCCCGCCGGAAATCGTTTCCCGCAAGAATGTATCAATGGTTGGCCAGATATTGTTACAGCACTTTCTAAGCCATTTAACTATTATCATCCAAAAGAATACATTGGTAATCAAATTTACACGCCCGAATGTCTTTTGCCCGGAGGTTTTAGTAATTTTACAAATGTAAAACTACAAGATCTTTATGATTATAAGGACGAGTTTGCATTGTTTTGTGGTGTAGCCATAACAGACCCGCCCATGTCAATCAATCCCGATGATAATAATTACATTGATAATGCCATCATATATACCGGAAATATTAACAATTTGCAAGGACAATTAGATGGAGGAAATACTGCCGGATTATTGGCAAGTGTTAAAGATGATGCCGAAGCGACATTCACTACCTTAGAGGAAACATCGCCTTGGTTGTCGGAAGAAGTACTCACAACGATGTTGAAATCAAATTTGCCGGAAGATAAAAAAGTAGAAATATTATTGTTAAACGTACCTTTAACCAAGTCTGTCTTCGATTCGGCAAAGGAAAACCTATCTTCCGAGAAATTTGATGCACTCATCACACAAGGCGGTATGCCTGACGGAAAAATAAGTCCTGCCAGTAAAGTAAGCGCGCAAATTAATATACAAAAATATTTCTTAGATGCAACGATACAAGCGGGATTGGATTATTACATAAAAGAAAAAGATTACAAGAAAGCATTAGACCTACTCAAGTATGCTGATAAGCTGACGGCAGCAAAACAAAGCAGTACGCTCTATCTCAAATACCTGCAAGACTGGGATGTCTTCGATACCCAAATTGGGGATTTGATAAATATGGGTGGTGAATTAGGTGAATTTGCCTATTTGCAAAAAATAAATGCCCAAATGATGAAAGCCCAAAACTGGCAAGATGTGATACTCTCGAAAACGGATATAAAATTATTGCAGAACATAGCAGTCGGGCAAAGTAACAATGCCGGAATGGCAGCAGCCTTGCTGACACTTTTAGGAAAAGAAAGACCTAATCGCCCGTTCCCCAGAGTAATATATTCAAAAACTGCTAAAACTGAAACTTTTGTTGCACCAAATAAGTCTAATCGTTTACAGTTAATCCCCAATCCGGCGAATCATTCCTTGCGTATTGATATGCAAGATATGTCGGAAGAAGTTGAGCGAATTCAGATTTACGATGCGTTAGGGGCTTTGGTATGGCAGCAGAATTTACGCGGAGAAAAAAGCATTGATTTGCAAACTACCGATTGGCAACAGGGATTGTATATTATTGCTATTAGTAGTCAAAATAATAATAAAATATCGTACGATAAAGTATTGATTGTGCATTGATAGTAAATAATTTTAACTAACTTTAACTAAAATATATAATTGACAATGATAGAGCTTGTGCGGAAAAATATTCAGCTTGTGTCATTCCGACCAAAGGGAGGAATCTCACGCTGTGTATGTGTAGAGCCCCCTCACTGCGTTTCGGGATGACAAATGATGTTTTCCCTGCACAAGCTCTATTTATTCTTTAACCACAAAATGATAGTAAATGAAAAAATTATTTTTATGGCTGCTGTTATGTACCCTTTCTGTTTCGGCGCAAAATACATTCTACGGAGCTTATGATATTATGCAGCAAAAAGAGGAAGGATGGGATATAAGTGTTTGGAATGATGGAAGCCTAATTATTCTTAGTGGTGAATTGTGTAGCCACCCCGACGGACTTAATGATTGTAATGGATTTATTAGGATAAATGCGGAGAACGAAGAGGTATGGGAGAGTATATACGACCCCTATCCACATGGAGCTACTTCGGCATACAAAGGCTTTTTGCGTTTTAATGAATCGCTATTTGTAGTGGGTTATGAGGGTACAGACTTACACAAATATGATGCGATGTTGCAGAAGATAAACCCCGATAATGGCGAAGTAGAGTGGACGAAATTATATACGATAGGAGATGATAGCGATTTTATTGACAGGGCAATAAAGACGAAGGAAGGAGACATAATGATGGTAGGCGGTTTTGGGAATGCGGAAAATCAGTCTTTTTCGATATGCTGTTGCTCAAAAACAGATTCATTAGGAAATGAATTATGGCATAAAATACTACATTCACAAGAGGAAAGAGACCAATTGCGCTCCGCCTTATTGCTCCCAAGTGGAAACATCCTTATTGGGGGAGGAGGTTATAAGTTTGATGAAGATTTAGAATTTGATGGTTATTTCGCTAAGATAGATTCAGATGGTAATATTCTGTATGAGAAAATATTTGGCGGCGATAAAGAACATGGGTATTTGCTGATTAGTGATTATATTGAAGATGATATTTTAATAAGGAGTGCATATGATACACTTACTTCGACTGCGCCCGTCACGCCTTATAGTAGTCCTTACAATACAACCCCTTATGTAGCGCGTGCGGATACTTTGGGCAACATTAAATGGCAATATTTCTTTACAGCCGATTACTTTAAAACTCCTTGGGATGTAGAACACGATGAGGCGGGCAATGTGTATGTGTGCGGAAAAGATAGTAATATTCCGGATTCTATTCGCTACGATTTTTTCCCGAATAACGATGTAAGGTCTGAGAGTGGATTTATTGCAAAATTAGACTCTTCGGGCAATTTGCTGTGGGAGCGGCAATATATGATGTACAAAAGTCTCAACTTAGAGCATTTCAAAAACATTGCACTAACTCCTCAAGGACAAATAGCAGCAACGGGAATGGTTTTTATAGATACTCCTGACGATACAACGGATTATTACACAAACCTACACCATAATTTATGGTTAGTCAAGACCGACCTTGACGGCTGCATTACGCCCGGCTGTGAGGACAGATACATCATATTGGGCTACACGGACAGCATCGCCAATTATGTAGATACAGTGGGTGGCGTGGGTTTTGTGCCACAGTTGGAGCAGAAACACTTTTTCCTTCCGCACTTGTCTGGTGGAGCAATGGAAGCGCGCTTTTACAATGCGGTGTACCGAGAAAGTTCGTATTTGAATGTGTATAACCTAAACGGTCAGCGCGTAGCGCGCGAGGTATTGCCTTTGGGTACTACCACACTCCAATTCAATACCGTAAATTTCCCGCAGGGCGTTTATATTGTAGAATACGAAGCAGCAGGCAAGGCATTGCAGCGAGAGAAATATGTTTTGGTGCCGTAGTCCCCAAGTGTACTTGGGGATATTTATTCTTAAACCACAAACTGATAATATATGAAAAAATTATTTTTATGGCTGCTGTTATGTACCCTTTCTGTTTCGGCGCAAAATACATTCTACGGAGCCTATGATATTATGCAACAAAAAGAAGAAGGCTTGGATATTACGGTGCTGAATGATGGAAGTCTTATAATCCTGAGTGGTGAATTGTGTAGCCACCCTGATGGACTTAATTACTGTAATGGATTTATTAGGATAAATGCGGAGAACGAAGAGGTATGGGAGAGTATATACGACCCCTATCCACATGGAGCTACTTCGGCATACAAAGGCTTTTTGCGTTTTAATGAATCGCTATTTGTAGTGGGTTATGAGGGTACAGACTTACACAAATATGATGCGATGTTGCAGAAGATAAACCCCGATAATGGCGAAGTAGAGTGGACGAAATTATATACGATAGGAGATGATAGCGATTTTATTGACAGGGCAATAAAGACGAAGGAAGGAGACATAATGATGGTAGGCGGTTTTGGGAATGCGGAAAATCAGTCTTTCGATATGCTGTTGCTCAAAACAGATTCATTGGGAAATGAATTATGGCATAAAATACTACATTCACAAGAGGAAAGAGACCAATTGCGTTCCGCCTTATTACTCCCAAGTGGAAACATCCTTATTGGGGGAGGAGGATATAAGTTTGATGAAGATTTAGAATTTGATGGTTATTTCGCTAAGATAGATTCAGATGGTAATATTCTGTATGAGAAAATATTTGGCGGCGATAAAGAACATGGGTATTTGCTGATTAGTGATTATATTGAAGATGATATTTTAATAAGGAGTGCATATGATACACTTACTTCGACTGCGCCCGCCACGCCTTATAGTAGTCCCTATAATACAACCCCTTATGTAGCGCGTGCGGATACTTTGGGCAACATTAAATGGCAGTATTTCTTTTTACAGCCGATTATTTTAAGGGAACTTGGGATGTAGAACACGATGAGGCGGGCAATGTGTATGTGCGGGAAAAGATAGTAATATTCCGGATTCTATTCGCTACGACTTTTTCCCGAATAACGATGTAAGGTCTGAGAGTGGATTTATCGCAAAATTAGATTCATCGGGCAATTTGCTGTGGGAACGGCAATATATGATGTACAAAAGCCTCAACTTAGAGCATTTCAAAACATTGCACTAACTCCTCAAGGACAAATAGCAGCAACGGGCATGGTTTTTATAGATACTCTGATGATACAACGGATTATTACACAAACCTACACCATAATTTATGGTTAGTCAAGACCGACCTTGACGGCTGCATTACGCCCGGCTGTGAGGACAGATACATCATATTGGGCTACACCGACAGCATCGCCAATTATGTAGATACAGTGGGTGGCGTGGGTTTTGTGCCACAGTTGGAGCAGAAACACTTTTTTCCTTCCGCAGTTGTCTGGTGGAGCAATGGAAGCACGTTTTTTACAATGCGGTGTACCGAGAAAGTTCGTATTTGAATGTGTATAACCTAAACGGTCAGCGCGTAGCGCGCGAGTCATTGCCTTTGGGTACTACCACGCTCCAATTCAATACCGTCAATTTTCCGCAGGGTATTTATATTGTAGAATACGAAGCAGCAGGCAAGGCATTGCAGCGAGAGAAATATGTTCTGTCGCGGTAAGAATGATTATCTTGTGCGGAAAAATATTCAGCTTGTGTCATTCCGACCAAAGGGAGGAATCTCACGCTGTGTATGTGTAGAGCCCCCTCACTGCGTTTCGGGATGACAAATGATGTTTTCCCTGCACAAGCTCTATTTATTCTTTAACCACAAAATGATAGTAAATGAAAAAATTATTTTTATGGCTGCTGTTATGTACCCTTTCTGTTTCGGCGCAAAATACATTCTACGGAGCTTATGATATTATGCAGCAAAAAAGAGGAAGGATGGGATATAAGTGTTTGGAATGATGGAAGCCTAATTATTCTTAGTGGTGAATTGTGTAGCCACCCCGACGGACTTAATGATTGTAATGGATTTATTAGGATAAATGCGGAGAACGAAGAGGTATGGGAGAGTATATACGACCCCTATCCACATGGAGCTACTTCGGCATACAAAGGCTTTTTGCGTTTTAATGAATCGCTATTTGTAGTGGGTTATGAGGGTACAGACTTACACAAATATGATGCGATGTTGCAGAAGATAAACCCCGATAATGGCGAAGTAGAGTGGACGAAATTATATACGATAGGAGATGATAGCGATTTTATTGACAGGGCAATAAAGACGAAGGAAGGAGACATAATGATGGTAGGCGGTTTTGGGAATGCGGAAAATCAGTCTTTCGATATGCTGTTGCTCAAAACAGATTCATTAGGAAATGAATTATGGCATAAAATACTACATTCACAAGAGGAAAGAGACCAATTGCGTTCCGCCTTATTGCTCCCAAGTGGAAACATCCTTATTGGGGGAGGAGGTTATAAGTTTGATGAAGATTTAGAATTTGATGGTTATTTCGCTAAGATAGATTCAGATGGTAATATTCTGTATGAGAAAATATTTGGCGGCGATAAAGAACATGGGTATTTGCTGATTAGTGATTATATTGAAGATGATATTTTAATAAGGAGTGCATATGATACACTTACTTCGACTGCGCCCGCCACGCCTTATAGTAGTCCTTACAATACAACCCCTTATGTAGCGCGTGCGGATACTTTGGGCAACATTAAATGGCAGTATTTCTTTACAGCCGATTATTTTAAGGGAACTTGGGATGTAGAACACGATGAGGCGGGCAATGTGTATGTGTGCGGAAAAGATAGTAATATTCCGGATTCTATTCGCTACGACTTTTTCCCGAATAACGATGTAAGGTCTGAGAGTGGATTTATCGCAAAATTAGATTCATCGGGCAATTTGCTGTGGGAACGGCAATATATGATGTACAAAAGCCTCAACTTAGAGCATTTCAAAAACATTGCACTAACTCCTCAAGGACAAATAGCAGCAACGGGCATGGTTTTTATAGATACTCCTGATGATACAACGGATTATTACACAAACCTACACCATAATTTATGGTTAGTCAAGACCGACCTTGACGGCTGCATTACGCCCGGCTGTGAGGACAGATACATCATATTGGGCTACACCGACAGCATCGCCAATTATGTAGATACAGTGGGTGGCGTGGGTTTTGTGCCACAGTTGGAGCAGAAACACTTTTTCCTTCCGCAGTTGTCTGGTGGAGCAATGGAAGCACGTTTTTACAATGCGGTGTACCGAGAAAGTTCGTATTTGAATGTGTATAACCTAAACGGTCAGCGCGTAGCGCGCGAGTCATTGCCTTTGGGTACTACCACGCTCCAATTCAATACCGTCAATTTTCCGCAGGGTATTTATATTGTAGAATACGAAGCAGCAGGCAAGGCATTGCAGCGAGAGAAATATGTTCTGTCGCGGTAAGAATGATTATCTTGTGCGGAAAAATATTCAGCTTGTGTCATTCCGACCAAAGGGAGGAATCTCACGCTGTGTATGTGTAGAGACCCCTCACTGCGTTTCGGGATGACAAATGATGTTTTTCCCCAAAACTACTTGCTCTTCAACGCCACAAAAGGTACCATCACTTCTTCCATCGAAATACCGCCATGCTGGAAAGTATCTTTGAAGTAGTTTACGTAATAATTGTAATTGTTGGGATACACAAAAAAATCATTGGCGCGGGCGAAAATAAAACTGGAACTAAGATTGGGTGCCGGAAGTCCCACTTTCTGCGGGTCGCGAACTTCAAATACCTCCGAAGCCTCATAACTAAGATTTTTTCCCAACTTATAACGCAAATTGGTGGTTGTATTGCGGTCGCCAACTACTTTTACAGGCGACTGTACACGAATAGTGCCGTGGTCGGTAGTAATAAGCAAACGAATATTTTTGTCCGACAGTTTTTTCAAAATTTCAAACAAAGGAGAGTGTTCAAACCACGACATTGTAAGCGAGCGATAGGCAGTTTCGTCGCTGGCGAGTTCTTTGAGCACTTCCATTTCGGTGCGTGCGTGCGAGAGCATATCCACAAAGTTGTACACAATTACATTGAGCTTGTAATTGAGCAAATTGTGTGCATTGTCCATTAGTTGTTTCCCGCTTTGGTGATTCGTCACTTTGTTGTACGAAAAGCGTGCATTTACTTTATTTCTTGCCAAGAAATCGGTAAAAAACTCTTCCTCAAACTGGTTTTTTCCGCCTTCATCCGCGTCATTGAGCCAATACTTGGGCATTCTTTTTTCAATTTCGGAAGGCAATAATCCCGCAAAAATAGCATTGCGGCTATACTGTGTTGCCGTAGGCAAAATGCTGAAAAACATATCTTCCTGCTCGGTGCGGAAAAACTCGCCCAGCAAAGGCTGAATAACCCGCCACTGGTCGTAGCGCAAATTGTCGATAACCACCAAAAAAGTAGTCCGCTCGTCATCTAAGTAAGGCATTATCATTTCTTTCATCAGCGTATGCGACATTACGGGTGCAAATTCACGGTTTTTTTCGTGTACCCAATCGGCGTAGTTTTCCATTACAAAACGGACAAATTCGCGGTTGGCTTCGTTTTTTTGCATACTCATTACTTCATTCATTTCGCGGCTGCGGGCATTGTCCAATTCCAACTCCCAGTAGGTAAGTTTTTTGTAAATATCCATCCAACCTTTGTAGTCGGGATTCATTTGCATAGACATAAAAATACGCGAAAACTCCTGTTGATAAGCAGAATTAGTAGCTTCACTAACCAAACGCTTGTTTTCCAACAGTCGCTTGAGGGTAAGGAGTATTTGCTGAGGTTTTACGGGTTTTATCAGATAATCGGCTATTTGTTTGCCAATCGCATCTTCCATCAGGTTTTCTTCTTCGTTTTTGGTAATCATTACGATGGGAATACGCTGATTTTTTTCTTTAATGCGAATAAGTGTTTCTATTCCGGTGAGTCCGGGCATGGTTTCGTCCAAAAACACCACATCAAATTGTTCTTGGTCGCACTTGTCCAAAGCATCGTAGCCGTTGCTTACGGTTACTAACTCGTAGCCTCTTTGTTCCAAAAACATAATTTGCGGGCGTAAGTGTTCTATTTCATCGTCCACCCATAAAATCTTTGCTAATGCCATATTTTTTATCTTATTTTGCTTTAATATATAATTAATTAGTAGCTATAACTGTTCATTATTAAAAATTATTTTCCAAGTCCCCAATTTTTCATTTTTTTATTAAAAAACACTTGAACAAGAAAAAAATAATTAACGACCCTGTTTATGGATTTATAAAAATTCCACACAGCATTATTTTCGATTTGATGGAACACCCTTGGTTTCAAAGGCTGCGGCGTATCCAGCAACTCGGGCTTAGTTCGTATGTATATCCGGGGGCGGTACACAGCCGATTTCACCACGCTTTGGGTGCCATGCACCTTATGCAGCGTGCTATGGTAGAACTACGTGCAAAGAAACAAAAAATTTCTAAAGACGAAGCCAAAGCTTTGAGTATTGCCATATTGCTACACGATATTGGACACGGACCTTTTTCGCACGCCCTCGAAAATACGCTGGTAACAGCAATAGAACACGAAGCTATTTCGCTGGAACTTATGAAACGCCTCAATGTAGAGTTTGAGGGCAAATTGCAATTGGCGATTGATATTTTTGAAAACAACTGTCCGCGCCATTTTTTACATCAGTTGGTTTCGAGCCAGTTGGATGCCGACCGTTTGGATTATCTCACCCGCGACAGTTTTTTTAGCGGCGTGCAGGAAGGTATTATTGGCTACGACCGCATTATTAAAATGATGAATGTGGTAGATGACCGATTGGTGATTGAAGAAAAAGGGATTTATTCTATCGAAAAATTTATTATTTCGCGCCGCCTGATGTATTGGCAAGTGTATTTGCACAAAACGGTACTCAGTGCCGAAATGATATTGGTAAATTTGCTGAAGCGCGCCAAGTTTCTTACGTTGCAAGGCGAGCAACTTTTCGCCGCACCTGCTTTGCGTTATTTTTTGAACTATCCTTCGGAAAATTTTACCCTAAACGATGAGTTTGTACACTATTATACGCTTTTAGACGATACCGATTTGCTTTCGGCAATTAAGGTGTGGCAGCAACATTCCGACAAAGTGCTTGCCGTATTGAGTGAAGCTATTGTGCAGCGAAAATTGTTTCAACTGCATTTTTACAAAGAAGCACCGGAACAAGACTACATGGTACAGCAACGCCTGCGCGCTATGAAAGAATATGGTATTTCCGAAGCAGATGCAGCCTATTTTGTGTTTAGCGGAAATGTTACGAACAATGCATATTCGCTGCAAAACGATAAAATTTTGATAGCATTTAAAAACGGAAAAGTAGTAGATATTGCGGAGGCTTCCGATTATCTCAACATTCAGGCTTTAGCCGCTCCGGTAGTAAAACACTATGTTTGTCAGCCTAAGGGGCTGTGATTGGTAGATGAGATTAGGCAGTTATAAAAAAGAGAAATGAAAAACAACAGAATAAATAGAAATTCGAAAATCTTAAATCAAGCAATCGTTCTTCCCTTTGTAACTTTAGCGGTTGTTGGATTTATCTTTTTTCTGTCAAGTGCATACGAGCCAAGTTGGCTTTATAATTGGCAAGATATTAGACCTGAAATTAAAGATACTGTTAAATTAATTGAAAAATATGGATGTATAACAGGCGAAACAGTTGGAAATAACGGAAAAACGCCCCAACAATGGCATAGAAGAAAATGGTTGATGAAAAATGCTACGGAAAGTGAATTGACAAAACTAATTGATTATCCAAACGGAACAGTAAAGGCAACTGCGTACGAAGGATTAATTAGAAAAAATAATTCGGATAACTATAAGCTAATAAGCGAAGCATTGAATGATACAACGACATTTTTACATTATGAAGCAGGATGTGTTGGATTTCCAATGTTAATTGGAGAGTATTTGGTTAAGTATATGATTTCTGTTTCGGATAGACTTCCACCACTACCCCCAGAAAAGATAATTGAATATAATTTGTCAGAGACGGAAATAATCACACTCGGAAACTTATATGACGAGAGAATGAATAAAAAAGAGTTATATCTCAGAGAAATATATAAATAAAAAATAAAGCGCAAATCACAAAGCTGTAAAAGTTAGATATATTAGGCACGCAAAGCAAAATTTACATTTTAAATTCTTTTTTCCATAAATTGGGCAGATTTTTTTTATTAAAACTTATCAGGCGTACCTTTGTGAACAACTCGTATTAACCTAATAAAAAATGAAATTTACCGCACAACAAATTTGCACCCAAGTACAAGGCGTTTTAGAAGGCAATGCAACTGTCGAAGTATGGAACTTTTCGGGTTTGGAAACTGCCCAAAACGGCGACCTTGCTTTTTTGGACAACCTCAAATACGAACCGTTTTTATACACCACCAAAGCCACTTTAGTACTCGTTCCCCAAAGTTTGGAGCTAAAAGAAACCATTGAGGCAAGCATCATTCGCGTGGCAGAGCCGCGTACTGCATTTTCGCGTTTGTTGCGTTATTACGAAATGCTGCAAAAACCTGCTCTGGAAGGAATTTCGCCTTTGAGCAGCATTGCATCTTCGGCAGTTTTGGGCGAAAAGGTATATGTAGGAGCTTTTTCGGTAATTGGCGCGAATTGTAATATTAGCGATAAAGTAGAAATTCACCCCCAAACTTTTATTGGCGACAAGGTACAAATTGGCGAAAATACCGTTATTCACGCAGGCGTGCGTATTTACAACGGTTGCATTATTGGCAAAAATTGTATCCTTCATGCCGGAACGGTTATTGGCAGTGACGGTTTTGGTTTTAACAAACTTAGTGACGGCACGTACGAAAAAATGCCCCAACTCGGCAATGTGGTGATAGAAGATTTGGTAGAAATAGGCGCAAATTGTACCATTGACCGTGCTACTTTGGGCAGTACTTTTATCGCCGAAGGTTGCAAGTTGGACAATCTTATTCAGGTAGCACACAATGTTTCTATTGGCAAAAATACCGTTATCGCTGCCCAAACGGGCATTGCCGGAAGTACCAAAATAGGCGCGAATTGTATTGTGGGCGGACAAGTGGGCTTTGCCGGACACTTGGAAATTGCCGATAACACCAATTTTGGCGCGCAGGCAGGCGTAAGCAAAAGTATTGAAGAAGGCGGCGGCACTTGGAGCGGCTCACCTGCACGACCTTTGCGTGAAAATTATCGTACATTAGCCCAGCTAAAGCGTTTGCCGGAACTTGAAAAAAGAATAAATATTTTAGAAAAAAAGAATAATTCATAAAAACAATGACACCATCTTTCACCACCTGCGATGTACTCTCCGCCATTCAGCCAACGGGAGAAATTCATTTGGGAAATTATTTTGGCGCGATAAAAAACTGGGTAGATTTGCAAGAAAAATATCGCTGTGTATATGGCGTAGTGGATTTGCATGCAATGACTGTTCCTTACGACCCCAAAACACTCAAAGAAAATACTTTGGATATGTTGGTAGGCATTATGGCGGCAGGTGTTAATCCCGAAAAATGTATTCTTTTTATTCAATCTTTAGTGCCGGAACACACCGAACTTACGTGGTATTTCAATTGTCTGACTTCATTTGGCGAACTGAGCCGCCAGACACAGTTTAAAGATAAATCGGAAAAACAAACCGAAGATGGCAACGAATTTATTTCTTCCGGCTTATTTACTTATCCCGTTTTGCAAGCCGCCGATATTCTGGTGTACAATGCGCGCTACGTACCCGTAGGACAAGACCAACAGCAGCATTTAGAACTCAGCCGAAATATTGCCGAACGTTTTAATCATCGTTTTGGTAATTTTTTCAATTTGCCGGAAGGCTTATTCACGCCTACACCTAAACTTTTGTCCTTGGCAGACCCTACTAAAAAAATGAGTAAAAGTTTGGGCGAAAAACATTACATAGGGCTTTTTGAAGCGGAAGATAGTGTGCGCAAAAAAGTGAAACGCGCCGTAACCGATACTGGCGAAACCAGCGAAGAAATGTCGGCAGGCGTAAAAAACTTGTTCCAATTGCTAAAAGCCTGTGAACATCAACAAGACCACGACAGTCTGATGAACGACTATCACAATGGAACGCTGATGTACGGCAAGCTCAAAGAAGCCGTAGCCGAAGCCTTAGTAGCTCTTACGCAAGGCATGCGCCAGCGCAAAGCCGAACTTTTGGAAAACAAAACTGTTTTAGAGAAAACAATTCACGAATCGTCTAAGGCTGCGCGCGCCATTGCACAGCAAAATATAGCAAAGATTAGAAAAATGATTGGCGCAGCCGAGTAATGTACGCAAAACCGACTAATATTGTTAAATATAATTTATGTAAGTTTGGGCAAACTGTTGCTGTTGGAGGTTACAAATACTTTTATTGCCAGTGCCACACTTTTGTTAATTGTGGTGATAATAGGATACTATCTGAGCCTGATAAATCGAAGTGGTGTGATACGGTATCGCAACTTTTTGGAAGGAACTTGGCGCACGCAGGGCGTAAATCCCGAAGATGGCACGCCTTGGTATTTTAGCTATACTTTTCACAAAAAAGAAGTGCGTATGGAAGGAAGTCCGCATTTTTTTGCAGACGGCAAATACAGTATTGTAGGAGAGGAGGAAAGCCTTTTAAAACTTGAGATTGTGTATAAAGAAGGAGAAGCTTTTTACCGAAAGTTTGAAAACATAGGTATTGACAGTAAAAATAATGCTTTGTTGATAGGTGGAAGAATTTACAAAAAAATGCTTTAAAGTATAGTACGAAAATATTTCTATAAGCGAGAAAAAGTAAAAACTAAGCTAAAATTTATTTAGATTAACATTTGTAAATTCTTAAATAAACTTGTGTAGAATAATATTTACTTAAAAGTGATAAATTAAAGTATTCCGAAGTAAAAAAAAATTTGTAAAATAAAAAAAAGTAGTAAATTTGCGCCCATTGTTCTAAAATGTTATTTTCAAAATAAAAAATAAGGACCCGTAGCTTAATTGGATAGAGTTTCTGACTACGGATCAGAAGGTTGCAGGTTCGAGTCCTGCCGGGTTCACTATTATAATCATATACACCCTTTTGTCATATTTTTAACATTTTTTATATTTTTTATATAAAAATATTAGAAAAAAGATGTATCTTTGTGCCAATTAGTTAGATATTTGGGCGACAATCCTATGTTTATTTAACTTTTGCTAAAGAATTGTTCTGTTTTTTCACTCATTTACACCCTAAAAATATTTGTTATGAACAAGAATGTTATCGACATTTCCAGCGAAAAATTGGAAAAATCAACCGAAATTTTAAGAGCTTTGGCTCACCCTATCCGTTTGGCTGTTGTAGAATTATTATCTACCAACAAAGCAATGTCAGTTACGGAAATTTATACAGCATTATCTATTGAGCAAGCTGTAGCCTCTCATCACTTACGCATTTTAAAGGACAGAGGCGTTGTATCTTTAAGCAGAGAAGGAAGTAATTCTTTTTATTCGTTAAAGAATAGCATCTTTACTCAAATTTTAGAGTTGATGTATAAATTAACCGCTTAAAATATTGATATATTTCAAAAATAAGCCGTCTTATCTTAATAAGACGGCTTATTTTTTGCAACAATCCACAAAGTATGTGTGTTAATAGCAGTATCATCAAATCTCTGTAATAAAGATGTTATTAACTTTTTTGCTTATCCTTTTCTCCATTTTTGGTTGTACTACTAAAAATTCTCTCGTACCTATGGAAAACAATCCTGTTGCCAATCAAATAGCACCCACCACGACAAGTCCTACCGAAATAGCCACCTTGGGCGGCGGTTGTTTTTGGTGTGTTGAAGCCATTTACCTTGATCTGAAAGGCGTTTATAAAGTAAGTTCCGGCTATGCCGGCGGCAATATTAAAAACCCTACTTATCGGGAAGTATGTAGCGGAAAAACCGGACACGCTGAAGTAATTCAAATTACTTTTAATCCGGAAGAAATTTCTTATGAAGAAATTTTAGACATCTTTTGGCATATACACAATCCTACTACCCTCAATCAACAAGGAGCAGATGTGGGAACACAATATCGTTCGGTTATTTTTTACCACAACGAACAACAACGAGACATTGCTGAACGGAGTAAAATTGCTGCACAAAACAGCGGCTTGTGGGACGGCTATTTTGTTACAGAAATAGAACCGTTTACTAATTTTTATTCAGCCGAAGATTACCATCAAAACTATTTCAACGAAAATCCTAACCAGCCGTATTGTGCGGCAGTAATTGCACCGAAAGTGCTTAAGTTTAGAGAGAAATATAAAGATAAGCTAAAAGAATAAAGTGCTTGTGGCATTGTAATTTTTTGTCAAAAATTGCTAAAATACAGAGACAATCCTTTCGCAAAGTTATTATTACACATAAAATGCTTATTTTTACAGACTTATGTGTAATTTTGTGGCGACTTATTCCCTAAAAATATTTAATAATAGAAATAGAACAAATCTATGTGGAGTTTTTTAAAATATGTATTAGCTACTATTGTAGGCATAATGCTGTGTTGCTTTATTTTATTCATGATTGGAAGTGGCTTAATCATGAAAGGTTTATCGGAAGAAAAAGTAAGTATTGCCGCAAATTCGGTAATGGAAATTAATTTGAGTACTCCTTTTGGCGAGCGTACCCAACAAGACCCTTTTGCCGCCTTAGAAGGTGATGAAGTGGAAGCAATAGGATTGAATGATATACTTGCCTCAATTGAAAAAGCCGAAACAGATAACAATATCAAAGGTATTTTTCTGAACCTAATGATAGTGAATGGCGGTATGGCAAGTATTGACGAAATTCGCCACGCCTTAGAAAATTTCAAAAGTTCCGGTAAATTTATCATTGCCTACGGCGAAATTCTGAACCAAAAAGCCCTTTATCTTGCTTCGGTTGCCGATGAATTTTACCTCAATCCTGTAGGAAATGTAGAACTCAAAGGCTTTAGCAGCGAAATTACTTTTTACAAAAAACTCATTGACCGCCTCGAAGTAACACCCGAATTTTTCTATGTAGGAAAATACAAAAGTTTTACCGAGCCGTACAGATTTACCGAAATGAGCGAACCCAATCGCGAGCAAAGAACTTCCTTGCTCAATGATGTGTACAATCACTTTTTGGACTCTCTCTCCATTTCGCTCAATTATGACAAAGACAGCCTTAAAAGTGTGGTGGACAACCTGAAAGTAGATGATGCGCAAGCAGCCTTAGCACTAAAAATTGTTACCGGACTGAAATATTATGATGAAGTAACCGATGCCATAAAACAAAACATAGGTTTAAGCAAAGATGAAAAACTATCGCTTGTTTCTATCGAAAAATATCGTACCACTTTAAGCGATGCTATAGCTTACAAGGCAGACAAAATAGCGATGGTATATGCCGAAGGCGATATTGTTTCCGGCGAAGGCGAAGAAACTCAAATAGGCTCGGAGAGATTTCGTAAGGCATTGGAAAAAGTGCGCGAAGACGATAAAGTAAAAGCAGTAGTATTGCGCGTAAACTCTCCCGGCGGTAGTGCTTTAGCTTCCGAAATTATTTTGCGCGAATTGCAATTAATAAAACAAACCGGAAAACCTGTAGTGGTTTCTATGGGCGATGTGGCTGCTTCGGGCGGATATTATATTTCTTGCCAAGCCGATTCTATTTTTGCACAAGCCAATACTATTACCGGCTCTATTGGCGTTTTTGGTATTTTTCCGATAATAGATAAATTTTTAGATAATAAATTGGGTATTACCACCGACCGTGTAAAAACAGGACCCTACGCCGACTTCATGAGTACTATCAGTCGTCCGCTAACCGACCCTGAGCGGGTAATTATTCAAAACAATGTGGACAATGTTTACGACCAATTTTTGACTAATGTATCAAAAGGTCGCCGTATGAGTGCCGACAGCGTGCACCAAATAGCGCAAGGACGTGTGTGGACAGGTACGCAAGCACTTGCCAATGGTTTGGTGGACAAAATTGGCAATATACAAGATGCAGTGGACTGCGCCGCGCGTATGGCAAATATTTCCGAATATCGCATTAGTGCTTATCCACGCCAAGAAGACCCTTTTACGCGTATCGTAAACAAACTTACCGGAAATGACGGCGACCAAGCAAAAGCATTGCTGAAAAAAGAATTGGGTGCATATTACAAATATGTAAAAGAAATGCAGCAATTAACCCAAAATTCCGGCATACAAATGCGTTTGCCCTACGAAATTGTTATTGAATAACTTCTTAGCTTTTCCAGATGGTTATCAATGAACAAATTAAAGTCCAAATTTGGGCAGTTGTTATTGGTGTTGTCTTGTGGCTCATTAAAATTTGGGCATATTTTCTTACTTTTTCCAATGCAATATTAACCGATGCACTTGAAGGCATTGTAAATGTAGTAGCGGGTGTATTCACTTTGTACAGTCTTATCATTTCGGCGAAGCCTCGCGACCACGACCACCCTTACGGTCATGGAAAAATTGAATTTATTTCCGCAGGCTTTGAAGGCGCACTTATATTTACTGCCGGAACGCTCATTTTTGCCAAAGCCATTTATAACTTTTGGGTACCCAATCAATTACAAGAAATAGATGCGGGTTTGTGGCTGACGGTTTTGGCGGGAGGAATAAATTTTGCTTTAGGTTATTACCTGTTACAAAAAGGTAGGCAACAACGCTCTTTACCCTTAGAAGCCGGCGGCAAACACTTGCTTACCGATGCTTATACTTCTTTGGTACTTATAGTAGGATTAGCCCTTATTTGGATTACAGGCTACACAATTATCGATAATATTTTGGCATTGGCACTGGGCGCAATGATTATTTATACGGGTTATAAAATTATGCGAAGCTCTATCGCCGGAATAATGGACGAAGCCGATAAGCGACTTATTGACGAATTGATAGACGTATTACAAGCAAACCGACTTGAGCAATGGGTAGATATTCATAATTTGCGGGTAATAAAATACGGCAACACCATACACATAGATTGTCATTTAACACTGCCTTGGTATTATTCCGTAGAGCAGGCACACCACGAAGTAGATAATTGTGGCGAATTGGTGAATGCACACGGGGCTTCAAATGTAGAGTTGTTTATCCATGTAGATCCTTGTTTGCCGCAGTCTTGCAAAATTTGTAAGCTGGCAAACTGTGCAGAACGCCGCTATCCTTTCGAGCAAACGCTGTTGTGGAATTTTCATAATGTTACACTCAATCAACGCCACAGCATGCATAGTTTGCAGGAGTAATTTGGGGTGAAAAGTTTCCAGATTTTTTATTTTTTTATACAGGCGTTTTTGCTGCAAAATCGAACTATATTTGTCGGCTAATTTGATACTTTATGGAGTTTTTCTTTGAAGAAAAAGATGCTTTACAAATTGCCACCGACCTTGCCGAAAAAGGCTATTATTTTCAACCAAATTTTTTACCCGAAACTGCCGTCAATACTATTCGAGCCTTAGCACTTCAATATTTCCAGAATGGCGAAATGCACCGTGCCGGCGTGGGAAAAATGCACTTGCATCAAGTAAATAGTGCGGTGCGCGGCGATTGGGTACATTGGATTGACAACAAGTCGGAAGAATTGCCGGAACTACAATATTTTTTTGCCAAAATAGATGTGCTTATTATGCTTGTACGGCGATATTGTTTTTTGGCGATTAAGGATTACGAAACACATTTTGCCATATATCCACCCAATACTTTTTACAAACGGCATTCCGACCGTTTTAAGTTGCAGCAGCACAGAATGTTGTCGTTTGTGTGTTATTTAAACCCAGACTGGCAGGAAAATCAAGGCGGACAGTTGCAGCTCTACTTGCCCGATGGCAGTACGCAGCGAATAAATCCGCAAGCCGGAAATTTTATTTGTTTTCGCAGCGAAATAGAACACGAAGTGCTTATGGCACATGCGCATCGTTATAGCATTACCGGCTGGATGCTCGACCAATACAAAGAACTTACTTTTTTGTAAGGCTGATGTTTAGTTGAGCGATATAAAAGGTAGCTGGTTGTAAGCAATGTGTTCATTAAACTCCAAACTATAAAACCTGAAGTGCAGAAACTGCGCCAAAGGCATTTCTTTCAGTTCCTCGCGAAGAGCTTGTTCATTTTCAATAGAAAAACTTGCCCAAATTTTTCGTCTGTTTTCCGCCAAGGCGTAGCTGACCAATTTTTGTTGGGAAAACATATCGCTTACCCATTGCCGTTGTTGCGGGATAAGCGTCATAAATGTATGCGTAAGCACCGAAGGCAAGTCCATTTCAACCATAAATTCTCGCATAGAGCACCTTTAGATTATTGAAAATATAACAAATGATAGCCTAAGTAATTACTTTTTTGTTACATTTCAAAAAAAGCAAAGAATAAAATTGCAAAAGCGTAGCTTATCGGCATAAAATTTAGATAATTCCGATACTTTTTTGTTGTACCCAAGCCGTTTTTCCCGAATTGGTTTGTATCAACGCCCAATCGGCAGTTTTTTGTAAAAAATGTACCTTTTCGCCCGCCGCAACAGCACCTATAACAATACTGTTTTCTGCCGGACCATCGTGCAAGGATACATTGGCAGCCAAAATAATAGCTTCTTTTTGTGAAAACAAGGCATTGGCGCGGCTGTACGAACTCCACGCAAAAACACCCGCCAACAACAAACTTATGATAGCACCAAGCAAGTATTTTTGCTGTGTTTTTATGCTAATTGCCGTCCAATATCGCCACAAAGCATAGGCTGCCACGTACAAGCCAATCAGCAACAATATTGCCCAAAGTAGCGGTGTTCCCATTTGCCAGAATGTCTGTAAAATACGAAGCCTATTATGGTCAAAATTTGGAGAATTGTGTAAGTCCGCCTTATCTAAACAAAGTGCCAAATTTTGTTTTGCTGCATCAAAATTGGGCGAAATTTTCAAGGCTTTTTCATAGTGCAAAATCGCCTGCGGAAGGCTGTCGGTTTTGTAGTAGCAGTTTGCCAGATTGTAATGCAAAAGTGCATTAGTATCGCCAATAGAATCCAACAAACTTGTGTAAGTAGCAATGGCTTGCGGATAGTTTTTTTCTTGATAAGCAGCATTTGCCGCAGAAAAACGTTCAGCTGTGTTTTCGGCTCGGTTGATGGTACTAAAAACGCTTAGTAAAAAAACAATGAAGCCTATTTTTTTAAAAAAAGTAAATTGCATATAGGGCAAAATTAGCACATTATATTTTTTTGAACATTTTATCCATAAAATAAGCTAAAAAGAAGGAGAGAATTAAATTTTTTTAACGGAAAAGGCGAAGCAAAAAATAAAAATCAAGAAAAGGAATTTATCAACAAAAAGCACTACATTTGAGAAACAAAATCGCCTCTTTAGCTCAGTTGGTAGAGCGACGCATTCGTAATGCGTAGGTCGTGGGTTCGAGTCCCATTAGAGGCTCATTTTCTTCATCTATCGCCCCATTTTCACATTTTTAAGGAGAATATTCATAAAATAATTCAAAAATAAGCAACAAATTGGCTTATTTTCCTACGAAATAGCCCTAATTTTACCCCAAAATTTTAAAACGATAAAAAAAAAGATACTCCTATGGCTTTAAGCGAACAGGAAATAACCAGACGCGAAAAACTAAAAAGTTTACACGAGTTAGGCATTGACCCTTATCCGGCACCACTTTATCCGGTGAATATTGATGCAAAAACGGTTTTGGAAACTTATGATGCTGAAAAAAATCCGCTTTCGGACGTGTGTTTAGCCGGAAGGTTGATGATGATACGCGACATGGGAAAAGCCTCTTTTGCCGAGTTGCAAGATACTTCGGGGCGTATTCAGTTGTACGTCAATCGCGATGAAATATGTCCCGGCGAAGATAAAACGCTTTACAATCGTGTATTTAAAAAACTTTTGGACATTGGCGATTTTATTGGCGTAAAAGGTTATGTGTTTAAAACCAAAGTGGGCGAAACGTCTATTCATGTGCAAAGCCTTACGCTCTTGAGCAAATCTTTGCGCCCTTTGCCTATTGTAAAAGTAGATGCTGACGGCAAAACCCACGATGCTTTTGTGAACCCGGAATTGCGCTATCGGCAGCGATATGTCGATTTGGTGGTAAATCCGCAGGTGCGCGAAACTTTTATTAAGCGTTCAAAACTCATTCAGTCTATGCGCGAGTTTATGATGCAGCACCATTATTTGGAAGTAGAAACGCCCGTTTTGCAACCGATTCACGGTGGTGCGGCGGCGCGTCCGTTTAAAACGCACCACAACACACTCGACCGCACATATTATTTGCGTATTGCCAACGAATTGTACCTCAAAAGACTTATTGTGGGTGGTTTTGATGGTGTTTTTGAGTTTGCCAAAGATTTTAGAAATGAAGGAATGAGCCGTTTTCACAATCCCGAATTTACCTTGATGGAACTCTATGTTGCCTATAAAGACTATTTTTGGATGATGGATTTTGCGGAGGCAATGATTGAAAAAGCCGCCATTGATGTAACGGGTAGCACCGAAATACAAGTGGGAGAAAATATAATTAGTTTCAAACGCCCTTGGAAACGCTTCACTATGTACGAAGCGATTGAACATTATACAGGCGTGGATATCAGCAGTTACGGCGAAGATGAATTGCGCGCATTGGCGAAAAAACTGCATATTCACGTGGACAATACGATGGGCAAAGCCAAACTCATTGACGAAATATTTGGTGCGGAGGTAGAGCCGAAACTCATTCAGCCTACTTTTATTACCGATTATCCGGTGGAAATGTCGCCGCTAACCAAAAAACACCGCAGCAAAGAAGGTTTGGTGGAGCGTTTTGAGGCAATTTGCAATGCCAAAGAAATAATGAATGCGTATTCGGAGCTAAATGACCCTATTGACCAACGGGCGCGTTTTGAGGAACAGTTGGAACTGGCAGCGCGTGGAGACGAAGAGGCGATGGCGATGGACGAAGATTTTTTGCGTGCACTCGAATACGGAATGCCGCCCACCAGCGGAATTGGCATTGGTATAGACCGTTTGGCAATGATTATCACCAACGCGCCTTCTATACAAGATGTTATTTTCTTTCCGCAAATGCGAGACGAAGAGTAGAAAAGTAAAAAAAATTGTGTGAAAATTTAGTTCCCCAATATGCTTCGGGTTTTGTCGGAGTGTGTTGGGGGAATTTTTATATACTTGTTGCTTTTAAGTACTTGGACAAAAGAAAACCAGTGTAAATTATTGATATTCCTTAGCAAATTATGGAAATCAATACCTGATTTCTTTGGGTAGTTAAGTACTTAATTGGTGGATTACACATCATTTGCAGGTGTGTCTAAATGATATAAATTGAATTTTTTAAATAAATCAGAAGCAGTTTTATTGCCTTTGCGAGCATCCTCATATACTTCTTGGCTAATTTCAAATTTACGACTTCCACCACCTTGTGTATCAAGCTGATACTCTAAGAAATATTTTGCTCTTTCTTTGCTGACTATAAATTCTCTGCCATAAAATGTATTTTCTGTATTAACACTCTCTCTCCTGGTCAGTGTTATATCGGTTGGTTTAGTCCATTTTATAAGAAAGTTTAGCAGATTATACTCTTTGAATAGTGTTAATATTTTACATTCGCCGTTTTTCACTGCTTTGAATATTTGTTCGGTTATTTTAACCGTTTGTTCTTTTGTAAATATTGTATTTTCAAGTGGCTTGGTATCTAAGAAATATTCCGAGCCATCCGTCCATACAATCCATCCGTTATCAAGTTTGTATTGTTCTTTATTATGCATAATTTAAAAGGGAAAGTAGTATAATATATTAGCAATTATTATTATAAAGTTTTAGTAGTTCTTTATTAATAGCTTCCCCTTTCTTTTTCAACCAATATAAGTATTCATCAATTTTCAATCCATTATTGATATAGTTTACTAGTCCATCAGAATTGAGAATTGTTATTAAGTAGTCAAAAATTATGTATTGATTACTAGTATAATAGTATTTGTAATTGTTTTTATGGAGTGTTTCTACGTATTTTTTAAAATTTCCATTCAAGAAGTAATCAAAAGTAGGAGTTAACTGGATCATATGTTCAGCATTAATAATTCCTGTTAAATCCAATATATAAGCCGATAAAAATCTATCTTGTACTTCATAATGAAATAAGAGGTTACAATATTCAAAATGTAGAATGGCTGTAGAAGATTTAATTTCTAAAAAATTAAATTCTTCAATTCTAAATAGCAATGGGCTTAAGTACTCAACCATTCCCGACCAGTCTATAATAGGTGTATTATACATAAATTTATTTTACAAATTGAAATAATGTCGAATTCCAAGTATATCCTAGTTGCCCCAACCTTTCCACTTCTCTGCCAAAGAAGGATAATCCATTTGTAGGGTTTCCGCCTTTATAAATATTGTCAAAGTTTAATGGATCAGAAACAACTCTAATAATATCTCCACGACTTGCAGCAGCATCCAACCAAGGTTTATTTATTTGATCCCAAACTTGTTGATCTGACCAGCCTTGCGTATTGGTAAGGTCATTTAATACATTAACACCTGCCGGATTATCGCCTGATTTAGTAAGTCCTGATTCAATTAAATCTTTTGTCCCAGTTCCTCCGGGAGGATTCCATTTTCCTGATTTTTTTTCATAATAGACTAGGCTAGTGCATTCTTCATTTTTTCAATTGCAGATTTTGCATTTCTCCTATACCAGCGATTAAATTCAGGTAATTTTTTAAATTTATTATTTGCCAATGCTCTTAATTCCTTAGATTCGAGCATTCTCGCAATATAACCCATTGGTTGTTTTTTTCCGTTTAGAAGAGTTATAAATTCGGGACCTTTATTTGAGTATTCAATATAATTTTTTAATTCGTCAGTAAAATAAAGTTCAAGTGCTGGACTTAAAACTACTCTATGGTCTTGTCCATATTCTTGACTTAAATCACCTATTACAACCTCAATATGATTATCATACTTCTGAAAACTAAAGTATAGATAGCAATTGTCTAATTGATATTGACATTGCCATTCTGATTTAGTAATATTAATAATATTTCCTAAACTCTCTATGGATGGATGTAAAACTTCATCTAAGCCATCCCAAACATTAATTTGTTCTTCTTTCTTCATTTTAAATTTAAATATTTTTGAAACAGTTTCGAATGAGTTATTTAACATATTGAAATAAACTTGCATTCCAAATATAACCGTGTACATTTTCTAAACGGTCTATTTCTTTTCCAAAAAACGATAATCCTTGTAATGGATCTCCATTCTTGTAAATATTTGTTGGATTTGTTGGATCAGATATAACGCGAACTACATCTCCTCTTCCAACGGCATCATCTATCCATTGTGAATTAACTCTCATCTGCGATCATCACGACATCTCGGGGATCCAGCCTTGCCATCTTCAAATACTTATCCACTTTTTCAATATTTCCTTGTGACAGCTTTAGTATCGCCTTTAGTACTTTCTCATGAGATACCCATTCGTCGCCATTAGAGTAATCTTTAAACTTCCTGATAACTTCATCACTTGATTTACCAAATGATTTTCTAATTTCATTTTCCATTTCTTCCATTATTGGGTTAGGTATATTTTTTCTTTTCCAAGAGAATAAACACATTTTCTACTTTATAAATTCAAAAGTTGATGGATTATATGTGTAACCCAAAACATCTTCTAATAGTTCTACTTCACGTCCGAAAGTTGTTCTTGTTCCGTTCACGACCCCATCAACCCAAATATGATTAATATTAGTTGGATCTGAAACTACTCTTATTACATCGCCTCTGTTAGCTGCATTTGTGAGCCACTCACTATTAATTTGCCAATTCCAATTTGGGTCATTCAATATATTAACGCCAGCGGGGTTTTCTCCATATTTCCACAATTTACTATCCTTGATTACGCTAACCCCTCCTTGATTAACATCATCGAAGAATCTGCCAATTACAGTAGTCGTTTTTGATGAATGACAAACAACATCACCGCCAAAGCCCGTGTATTTTACATGAAGAATATCATTCACTATTTCAGCCACATCATCACCCCCTTTTTTAATTATCACTTTTGCTCCACTTTCCACAAATTCAATTCCTTCATCAATCCATTGTGAAACTCTCGGCAACCAAGGTGTATATCAGTTCTTAATCCGGTATTCTTTAAAGCCTTCCACGCCTGCTTCAATACCTCAAACTGAATGGAAAGTTTCCAAACGGTCTTTATTTGTCCTACTGCTTTGCATGGGACAATAGTTTATATGTATCTAAATTTTACATTTATTAAAAATTGCTTAGTTTTACATTTAAGTGATTGTGAATATCTTATTTTTGAGATTTTCTATTTATTCACTATAGAAAACCTTTCAAGATAAACTACAATAATCGACTAAAAATAAAGTAGTTACTACTTAACCCAAAATGAACTGCAACATATGGGTTTATATTTTTTTACCAAGGTCGTTGTCCTGTCATTAAGTCTATATTTTTCAATATTTTTCCATTATACCTACAAACAGCAATTTTGTGTCCCTTCGCTTTAAAAAAAATCAAATAAGCCCCAGAGTCAACTACTGATTCATAAGGATTTCCAAAGTCAATTTCTTTGTCTCTCTCTATTTCCCAAATAATCGTCCCGTCCGAATTATTTATAGCTAAAGCATTATTGTACTCTTTATTTGTCGGTGGATAATCTTCCTGAAATATTATGATTGTAATTTCACCTAATGTTTCAGCTTTTCTTATTTTTTTAAGTACTTGGACAAAAGAAAGCCAGCATAAAAAAAAGTACTTATCTTTGCCATATGAGTAAAAGATATATAAAATTAAAGGAAGCAGAAATAGCCTTGTTGGAAGGGCTAAAAAAAGGAAGTACAAGTGAAAGAGTGCGCCATAGAGCACAAGCACTTTTATTAAGTGACAAAGGCTTTGACATAGCAACCTTGTCCAATATTTTTGGAGTATATCGCGACACGATAAGTGTGTGGTTTTCCAATTGGGAAAGAGCGGGAGAGGAAGGCTTGTTGGATAAGGCGAAATCAGGGCGACCGAGGAAATTCAGCGCAGAAGAGGAAAAAAAATAGTGGAGAGTGCGTCAAGTGAGACTATTCAGCGCATCAGTGTATTTACGGCAGTTCAAAACAATATTTATGGAAAAGCCGCCAGTTGCAAGACGATAAAGAGAGATATTGAAAAGGGCAAATTTTGTTTGAAACGCATGCGTAAATCTTTGCAAAACAAAAGAGATGAAAGTCTTTTCAGGTTCTTTGAAAAAGAAGTACAACTGCTTAAACAAGAGGCAATTAAGGAGGATATAGATTTAGTATATTTTGATGGATGTGGCTTTGATATGAATCCTGGTGTTCCCTATTGTTGGTCAAAAAAGGAGAGACAGTCTTGCTCCCTGCCTTGCGTTCAAAAGGCTATACGGTACTGGGCTTGTTAAATATTTACAAAATGAATTTTATGGCAATATCTACTAAGGATCTGCCAATGCCCAATGTGTCATCCAAACATTGGACGACTATGCCCACAAAATACAAAAAAAGACCATTATCATTCTTGACAATGCCTCTATCCACAAAGCAAAAATAGTGCAAGAAAAAAATGAAGCAGTGGCGGCACAAAGGTATGTACTTACAATTTATTCCCGCCTATTCGCCCGAACTTAACTTAATTGAAATACTGTGGAAAATGATGAAGCATTTTTGGCTACAACCCAAACACTATTGCTCTATGGATAGCCTCCACGAGTCCATTATCAATATACTCCAAAACTATGGAAATCATTACGCCATTTCTTTTGGGTAGGTACTTATTATAAAAATTCAACGTTTTTCCACCTATATTAATTATTGATTTTTCGCTCATGTTTACAAATTTTGTGGTATTCCAAACCATGATGGATTCACATTGTCAGGATAAGGAACCTCTATTTGAATTGCCCCTCCCGGTGATCCAAAGTTGTCTTTGGCTTTACCTGTTTTTAATCGAATGTCATTAGGAATACTAACTGAAACAATTTTATCTGGTACTTCGGGTAATGCTAAATAATCCTTAATTTGTTGGGGTGTCTTAACCATTTTTCATTTTTTCTAACACCATATCAATTTTAGATTTATCAATGTATAATCTTATATATTTTTCATAGTTAAAATGTGACTCATCAAGAATTAAATCTCCAAACTCTTTTAAAAAAATGGAGGCATATTTTACATTGCCTAAATACGATTTAAAATTACCCTTAAATTCTTTTGTGATTTTCACATCATTTGTTAGAAAGTACTCTAGCAAGAAATCTAATCTTATCCATTTTTCATCATCAACTTTTATATAAGATTCAAACCCTTCCCATCTTTGATATTTATAAATTACTTCAAACATAAATTTCATCTATTTAATAAATGTAAAAGTTGATGGATTATAAGTATAATTTAATTGCCCCAACCTTTCCACTTCTCTGCCAAAAAAACTTATATTAGGTGAGAGATTCCCAACTAACAAACTTTAAGATTTTGCCTTCTTTTTCGAACCAATCTACCGACTTCTTTTTATATATTTCATTGAATTCCCATTCTTCGCCTGTGTAGAAAGTTAAAATTAAGTCTCCATTACTTATCCTATATCTATTGGGGTAATCACAATTAAAATCCTCTCTATAAAAAATAGCATTCGTCTTATTATCGGTTTTCTTTGAAGCTCTCAAATAAGTACCATTCTTTAAAAAAAGGTATGCATTGTGGTAATATCCATTAACAGAATAGTTTGCAATAGCATCTTCAAAATATATTGGATCCAAAATATAATATCCAGTATGCTTAATCATTTTAAAAATAAATTAGTCGTGGTATCAAATATATAATCGCTTTGGGATAGATGCCTTATCTCTCTACCATAAAATGATAACTTGTTAATTGTTTCAGGGTTAGACAAATTTTTGAGATAGTTAGATAGACTCTGAGGAGAAGAAAACACACTTGTGGGAATGTCAGTTATATCACTAAAAACATTATTTATGCTCAAAGGATTGGACACAGCTCTTATAACATCACCTCTCCCAATAGCATCATCTAACCATGGTTGATTAATATTATCCCAAACTTGCTGAGGAGACCAGCCTTGCGTATTGGTAAGGTCATTTAATACATTAACACCTGCCGGATTATCGCCTGATTTAGTAAGTCCTGATTCAATTAAATCTTTTGTCCCAGTTCCTCCGGGAGGATTCCATTTTCCTATTACTGATGTCGTTTTTGATGAATGACAAACAACATCACCGCCAAAGCCCGTGTATTTTACATGAAGAATATCATTCACTATTTCAGCCACATCATCACCCCCTTTTTTAATTATCACTTTTGCCCCACTTTCCACAAATTCAATTCCTTCATCAATCCATTGTGAAACTCTCGGCAACCATAGGTGTATATCAGTTCTTAGTCCGGTATTTTTTAAAGCCTTCCACGCCTGCTTCAATACCTCAAACTGAATGGAAAGTTTCCAAACGGTCTTTATTTTATTGTAGGTAGAAGGCTTAAAAAAGTTGGTAAATTCATCTGTAAAAAACAATCCGGCTACCGCAAATGTACATTCAAAATTAAGTCCATTTTGGCAACTCAAATAAATATCGGCAGCATCTCCAATATAAGGTATAAACGGTATTACAATGCCAAATACTTCTTTTACGGCAACCTTTAGCATTTCCATATAAAAAAGCATGGTTTCTTCGTCAGGAACATTCCAATTTCCATACAAATGCTGCGCATCATAGAGTTTTGTAGCCGTTATAAGTTGCTTTGAAGATTCAACTGTAGCCGTATAACTGCTAATATCTATTCCGCTAAGCTCTGGATACAAAACCAGTAGCTCGTCATATACCTGCGTGGCATAAGGTCCCCAAAAACACTCTTCGTCCAAATATTCTCCATTAAAGCAACCATTATTATCTATTACTGCTATCACATCTCCTAATTCGGAGGGATTGTTTATCCAGTCAAATTCGGTATCATAAAATGCCAACATATCCGCATAAAACATGCCAATATCTTTATTATAATGACTGTCGCATATTCCTTCCAAATAAAACCGCCCAATAAGTTGTATGTCTTCCGAGAAGAAAGATAAAGCATAAGCACTGCTCGTATTTTCCGGAATGTCTATATCCAATACATTTTGCTTGAGGTAAACTCTTAGACTTTCCCAGACTTGGGGCTTGCTATAAAAACAGTTTGTTTCTCCACTAATTCCTATCTGCTGTAACAAAAATCCCTGCATCGCGGCATCAATACAGGCTGTATCTATTTCTCCATTTGCTTCCGATACACCAATGCAATCAATGTCATCTACAATCTGAAACAATAAATAAGGCGGCAAATCCAGTCCGTATTTTTGTAGCACGTATTTTTGGGCTTCAAAAAATATGTACTCGTCAAAGCTACTCCAGAAGTTTTGTGATATAGAAACTTCTTCTTCATTATCTTCCTCACAGACAAAAAAGAAACAAGGATCATATGCTTCGGCTATAAGTTCTATATTAAATGTAGGGTCGGTAGTATAATCATTATCGTTGTAATATAAGTGTGGCGAATTAGGGTCTTGATACATAGGATTTAGCACGTCTTGGTAAGTATATTCGCCCGTACCTACATAATAGTTTATTATTTGCCATACTAGCCACTCTGTAGTCTGGTCACTGCTGTTGGTGCTGCTACTGCCTCCGCCGCCAGAAGTACCTGTTCCATTATCACTACTACCAAAGGAATAGCTTATAAAACCTAATCCGCCAATGTATAGGTAAGTGTCTCCGCTGCCACTACCGCTATTTCCGTTATTACCTCCGCTACCACTACCATGCGTGCTTTGATATTGTCCAAATTTAGGACACTTGTCAGATGGATCATGAACGTCTTCAGTAGGTCCACCACCGCCGCCGCCGCCTAAGAGTCTTTTAAGAAGATCTATGAGTTCATCTAATAAGGGAAAGAAGTCATCGGTTTTGCCACTACCACTTATTTGTTTGTATAGATTTACATAATATTCTGCATCTTTGTCAAGTTTACCATTCATGCCAAAGTTATACGCATTCATCCATATATAATAGGTATAAACGAGATCGAAATCCTGATAACTTTCCGTTGCCTTATCCATTACTGCTTTCATCTGCTCCGTGCTTATCAGTGTATATGCGATAGGCTCATCTTTGTAGCTCCTAAAGGTCATAATAGCACTTACCTCATTCTGCTCATTAACAAAAGGAAGTAAGCCAAACATGCCTTCTTTCTTATAGTCTATTACGGTTAAATCCCAAATCGGTGTACCCGTACTTTTGGGAATAGACTGTATAAAATCATATCTAAAGTCTCTATACTTTAGGTCCATGTACAAATATCTCAGGGCACTATAGTGATTGTCCCCTTCAAATGCACAATAGGATTGGGTACTTAAACTGTCGGTATCTTCCCGTGCAGTACTTAGGTCGGGTTCTATTGTTAAATCTTTCTGGCAGCCTCCAATAAATAGCGTTACAAGAAGAACACTTAGTAATAAAAAATTTTCAACCAAATGTTTCATGGAAAAATTAGCGGGGGGGGGGTAAATTCTTCATAATTAATGTATTATAAAATTTGAGTTATTATCTTTTTTCCTGTTTGTAAAATTCTTCTAAGCAAACGTAAATCATAATATTCAAAATACCAAAAAAATTTATATTTTTTTTACTGAAAAATGACAAATAGAACCACAATTTTCCCTCCAACACATACTCCATTCCTCATTTTTTCGTTTTTTTGAAACAAAAAACCACCCATGTACAAATATCTCTGCTTACTGCTACTACTTTTGGGCTTAGGGCAAAATGCTTTCTCTCAAAGCGAAATTCCCAAAAAAGCCCTCAAACTTTTTGAAGAAGCCAACGGTTTGTACGTCTATCAAGACAAAGCCGGAGCCATCGACAAATGGCAAAAAGCCGTAGAGGCATACCCCAACTACTACGATGCTTGGCTGCAATTAGTAAAAGTACAAGCCGAAATCGGCAACTGGGACGCATCGCGCGAAGCAGCCCTGAAAGTGTTGGCACTAAAACCTCAAGACGCTGCCTACGTGTATATGCACTTGGGAAAATTGGATATGGAACAATTGGATTATCCCGCAGCCATTACATCGTTCAAGCAGGCTTTAGAAAAAGCACCGCCGGCTATGCGTCCCGACATTGAACAAAAAATAGAAGTTTGCCAATTTAGAATAAATGCGATGAAACATCCGGTGGATTTTGCACCTTACAATATGGGCGATGCGCTGAATAGTATGTACGACGAATATTTGCCCAATTTCACCGCCGATGGCAAAACCATACTTTTTACCCGCCGCAATGGCAAAGATATGCGCGCCGACGAAAACTTTTTCATCGCATTCAAAGAAGATAGTCTTTGGCAAAAAGCGCAAGATTTAGGCGAAACTATTAATACGGATACACAAGAAGGCGCGCTAAGTATTTCGCCCGATGGCAGACGCTTGTTTTTTGCCGCCGCCGGACGTGCCGGAAGCGAAGGGAATTTTGATATTTACTACTCCTACAAATCCAATGGCACTTGGATTCGTCCCATCAATATTGGTCCGCCCATCAATTCTCCGGCTTGGGAATCGCAGCCATGTATTTCTGCCGATGGCAAAGAATTGTTTTTTTCGTCCAACTGCCCCGGCACTATTGGCGGACGCGATATTTGGGTGAGCAAACTCGTGAACAATACTTGGCAACGTCCCGAAAATTTAGGCGATAAAATAAACAGTAAAGAAGATGAACAATGCCCTTTTCTGCACCCTGACGGGAAAACACTCTACTTTTCCTCCAAAGGTCATCTCGGAATGGGCGATGCAGATTTGTTTATGGTGAAACGCAACGAAAAAGGCGAATGGGGCGAAGCGGTGAATTTGGGTTATCCCATCAACACCAACGCCAACGAAAACAGCTTAGTCATCTCACCCGATGGACTTACGGCATACTACGCCGCTATGACCGACTCGGCAGGCATTGATTTGTTTGCTTTTGAACTGCCGCCACCTTTGCGTCCCGAATTTGTTACTTATGTGCAAGCCGATGTAGTACATGCGCAAACGGGCGAATCTTTAGAAGCGATAGTAGAGTTTGTAGATACGCAAAACGACAAAATGATGCTTCGGCAAAAAACCGACGAGCAAGGCAAATTTTTAGTAACAATGCCTGTCGGCAAAAACTATGCATGTACTGTAAACAAAGAAGGTTTTGCTTTTTACTCCGCCAACTTTGCTTTGGATACAGTAAATTTCACGCAACCTTACGAATTACATATTCCCTTAGAGCCGCTCCCACAAACAAGCGTAGCACAAACCCAAAATCCACCTACCGAAACACATCTCACTTTACACAATATCTTTTTTGAGACAAATTCGTATCAACTGTTGTCAAGTTCTTCTTACGAATTAGACAAAATGGTAGGTTTACTTACAGAAAATCCGAAATTACAAGTAGAAATAATAGGTCACACAGACAATGTGGGTGCAGAAGATTTTAACCTAAAACTATCCGAACAACGCGCAAAATCTGTTTACGACTACTTGGTGAGCAAAGGCATAGCTATGGCGCGCTTACAATACAAAGGCAAAGGCGAAAGCGAGCCCATTGCCGACAACAACACCGCCGAAGGCAAAGCACAGAATCGCCGGACAGAGTTTATTTTACGCTAAAGCGAAAAACTTTATAGCCAAGTGTGTGTTATGCTAAAATATTATTTTAGCAGAGAAAAACTAACTATATGCGCCCGGCTATCAATTATTTTTTGGGATTTATTTTGCTTTTCCTTTCGGTAAATACAGTTTTGCTGAAAGCCCAAACACCGAAAAAACCATCGGCTGCCGAAATACAGTTGATGCTGAAAAAACTAAATACGCTGGGACGAGTTTTGTATGTAGCTGCACACCCTGACGATGAAAATACACGCCTTATCGCTTATTTGGCAAATGAAAAATGTGTAAATACTGCCTACTTATCCCTTACGCGCGGCGATGGCGGACAAAATCTGATAGGTTCGGAAATTCGCGATGCTTTGGGAATACTGCGCACCCAAGAGCTACTGGCAGCGCGCCGCATGGATGGCGGACAACAGTATTTTTCTCGCGCCAATGATTTCGGCTATTCCAAAACGCCCGATGAAACATTTACTATTTGGGATAAGCAAGAGGTGCTTGCTGATATGGTGTGGGTTATTCGCCAGTTCAAGCCCGATGTGATAATTACGCGCTTTTCTACTACGCCCGGCATTACGCACGGACACCATACGGCTTCGGCAATTTTGGCAGCAGAAGCATTTGATGCCGCCGCCAACCCTGCTATGTTTCCCGAACAACTGCAATATGTAAGCACTTGGCAAGCAAAACGCCTTATTTACAACACTTCCACTTGGGCGTATGGCGGTTTGGACAAATTGAAAGCAAGCTCGGAATTTTCGGAAATGTTGCCCATTGATGTTGGTTTGTACAATGCACTTTTAGGAAAATCGTACAACGAAATAGCTGCCGAATCGCGGAGTATGCACAAATGTCAGGCTTTTGGCACTACGGGTACGCGCGGCGAAGAAATAGAGTATTTTTTAGCTCAAAAAGGAAAAAAAGCTACTACCGACTTGCTGGACGACATTGATATAAGCTGGAACAGGCTTGAAAATACCCAAGCAATTCAGCAAATTATCCAAAAAATACAAACCGAATTTACGCCCGATACGCCTTGGGAAATAGTAGATGATTTGTTTGCGGCGCGCGAATTGATTTCTGCTTTGCAAAATGAGTTTTGGAAAAAAGAAAAAACAACACAGCTTGACAATTTGATTTACTATTGTTTGGGATTGTATGTAGAAGCCGTTGCCGATGCGCCTACGGCTTGTACTAATGATAGTATTCGTATTAATTTTGAAGCAGTAAATCGTTCGCCGATAAAGGTTAAGTTGGAGAAAATGAGTATTAACGAGCATTCGGCAAGCGTTGCTAATTTTTCACTTGAAAAAAATAAACGACAAAACTTTTCCGACAGTTGGCAAATTCCGACCAATATGGATTTTTCGCAGCCGTATTGGTTGCAACAGCCTTCAAGTTTGGGTATGTTTCGGGTAGATGAGCAAATGTTGCGCGGCTTGCCCGAAAATCTTCCGGCGGTAAATATTCGCTGGCATTTAAAAATAAATGAAAAGGATTTTGTAATAGAAAAACCTGTGGTGTATAAATGGAACGACGAAGCTGATGGCGAACGCTATCGTCCGTTTGCGATTGTGCCGCCAGTTTTTGTAAATTTAGACCAAGAAGTGTGTGTTTTTGCCAATGAAAAACCACAAACCCTCAATGTTTTGCTCAAAGCCAACAAAGATAATGTGGCGGGAACTTTGCACATTGATTTGCCTAAAAACTGGAAAACAGAGCCTACTGAGATAACTTTTTCGCTAACAAAAAAAGATGCCGAACAAAATATTGCCTTTCAACTAATTCCGCCAACCGAAAGTGCTGAGGCACAAGCCACAGCCATTGCTACAATAAACGGCAAAGACTACGTACTCAGTAACAAAACTATTAGCTATGCACACATTCCTACGCAAATGTACATGCCGAATGCAAGTGCAAAAATGATAAAATTGGACATTGAAAAAGTAGGCGAGCGCGTTGCTTATTTGAAAGGTGCAGGCGATGAAATTCCGGCGGCTTTGCAACAAATTGGGTATCAGGTAGATGTGCTGCAAGACGAGCAAGTAACTGCCGCCAACCTAAAACAATACGATGCCGTAGTGCTGGGCGTGCGTATTTTTAATACCCGCGAGCGTATTGAATTTTTGATGCCCGTTTTGTTGGATTATGTATTTAATGGAGGCACTATGTTGGTGCAATACAACACTACTTACGCACTTTTGAGCGAAAAAATAGGTCCCTATCCTTTAAAAATTTCCCGCGACAGGGTTACGGTAGAAAATGCGCCAATTACTTTTTTAGCACCCGAACACAAAATTTTAAACACGCCGAATAAAATTTCGGAAGCCGATTTTACGAATTGGGTGCAAGAGCGCGGCTTGTATTTTCCCAATGAGTGGGACGAACACTACACGCCACTATTGCAAATGAACGACCCGAACGAAGATGCGAAACCAGGTAGTTTGTTGGTGGCAACTTACGGAAAAGGTTGTTTTATTTACACAGGCTTATCTTTGTTTAGAGAACTTCCGGCTGGCGTACCCGGAGCGTATCGTTTGTTGGCAAATATGGTTTCGTGGCGGCAGCAATAAAAAATCCCTCATCCAAAATACCCTTAATTGCAAAGGTATTAGTTTGAATGAGGGAGGATATGAATTTTTGGTGTATTATAAAAAATTAAACATTTTCCCCTTTCATCATTTTGTTCCAGTACAAATAAGGTAAAAGATATTTTTTCAACATCCATAGTCGCCAGTGTTCCTTGTCTGAGTTAAAAACCAACATGCGTTTTAGTTTGGGGTCTGGAGTAAAATTCGACTTATAATCAAATTCTGCCAATACCATTTTTCCATAACCCGTAACCAAAGGACAAGAGGAATAACCATTGTATATTTTATCGGAAATGGCTTTATTATCCATCAATCGCATCAAATTTTCAACTACAACGGGCACTTGTTTGCGAACCGCCGCACCGGTTTTAGCCGTAGGAAGTGCTGCTACATCACCCAATCCAAATACATTTGCGTATTTTTTGTGTTGTAATGTGCCTGTATCTACATCTAACCAGCCCGCGCCGTTCACCAAATCAGATTCTTTTATAAATTTTGGAGCCGTTTGGGGTGGTGCAAGATGTAACATATCAAAAGGCATCTCAATTACACTTTCGCCCGTCATGGTTTCTTGGAGTACATTACCTTCATTTACGATACACATATTTTCTTCCGGCGCAACACTTTTAAACGTAACTACATTATTTTTTCCATCAATTTTTATAGGAGCATAAAATGGTTTAAAGTGAATATTATATCGATGAATAACTTGCATAAGTGTATCGGCAATAGGTTTTACGCCAAAAATAACCGACCCCGGCGTAGCAAATACAACATTAGTTTTGTCGCTTAAGCCATTTTTTCTAAAATAATCGGCAGCCAAATAAGCAATTTTTTGTGGAGCACCGCCACATTTTATGGGTGTAGTGGGTTGCGTAAAAACGGCATTGCCTCCCTTAAAATTTTTGAGTACGTTCCAAGTGTGTTCGGGATTAGTATAATTGCTGCACACCACGCCTTTGTCAAGGGCTTCGGTAAGACCTTCAATAAGCGAAGTGTCCATAATAAGTCCGGGCGCAACAACAAGAAAGTCGTACGACAAAAGTTTACCACTTTTTAGGCTTACTTCATTCTTATCCGCGTGAATACCCGTTGCGTAATCCTTAATCCAATTAACCTCTTTAGGCATTACACTACGCATAGTTCGTTTGGTTTTCTGCATATCGTACGCACCTGCGCCTACTAAAGTCCAAGCAGGTTGATACCAATGCGTATCCGAAGGTTCAATTACACCAATATTTAGCTTTGGGTTGCGTTTTAATAGTTGGGTAGCTGTCATAATGCCAGCCGTTCCCCCGCCGATTATTAATACGTCAAATTTCATGGTTTGTGGAATTTTGTTTTTTGATGAAAATATATTTTTTATATATAAATGTCAAATATTGATAAACATTGAGTGCTAAACTAATAATTTATTCATTTTAAATAAAATTTTTTCTAAAAAAACAAAGACAATTCCGCGAATTAGTCTTTTGCAAATAAAAAAGGATAATGTCACTTTTTTACTTCTTGCCTCTGCACGAATCAAAAAATTTTCGACGAATTGCGACTATATTTGTTTTTCCGCTAAAAATAAGAAAGTGCTTGATTTGTTTGTTTTTTAGGAAAAAAATAATATCTTTGGAAATAGATTATTTTTTTAGAGCTAAAAGTTTTGTAATACTGATGAATATGGCACATTTGTTACCAAAATATAATTTTACCGAAAATATAAGCGAAAAACTCCGTGATTTTGTAGAATTGCGCATATTTGGTGTATGCAATTATTTAGGCGAAAAATTAGGAATAGCCAAGGCGCATATTCAACTGTTTTTTATCTATGCAACATTTATTGCCACTTGGTCGCCTATTATTTTGTATCTAATTATCGCATTTTGGATGAATATTAAGCAGTATATCAGCTCCAATAAGCGAAATATTCGGGAATTGTAAAAACTAATAACAGCTTGGGCAAAATTCACGTATTCTCACAATAATTATAACACAAAGCAACGTATTACTTGCTTTATGCGTATTAATTTTGCACACCAAACGATAAGTTTTTATAAATTATGTATTCTAAATATTTTGCATACGTATTGTTCTGTTTGTTCGCTATTAGCGTAATGAGTTGTAATACCAAAGAAGTAATTGATGTAGAAGCAGAAGGGCTGAGTACCAAGCCTGTAATAGAGCTTTTAGATATTTTTCCAGCCGAAATCAGTCTGTCGCAGCAAGATTCTTTGCATTTCATCGTTGCTTATTACGATGGTGACGGCGATTTGGGATACGAAAACAAAGACTCAAGTTCACTCTTCATTCGGGATATGCGCCCGCAAGGCGAAACAACTTCCTTCTATGTGCCGCTCTTAAATCCAAGTAATACTTCCGTAAGTATTCGTGGGGAAGTCCATATTGTGCTGAAAGATATTGCCAAACTTAGCGAAGAGACGGAGCAGACTTATTTTCAAATACAACTCAAAGACAGAAGCGGCAATTGGAGCAATATTGTGCAAAGTGCAAATATTAACATTCAGCCCTAAAACGCTACTTTTTTACATTGTCATGACCGATTATGACAAAATAATGACAATTCTATGACAAGAGTCCGTAATTTTGCACAAAAAATTATTCTTTAAATTTTGGATTCTATTTGGGCTGTAAGCGTAACACACAAAAACACGCCGCTACATAAGATAGGCATGCTTATTGGCGAGCGCAATGTGCTTACCAATGACTTAGCAACACATCTTGAGACGATAAAAAATAAACTGTCGGCAAACGGCTTGTTTTATTTGGCTACCTGCAACCGATTGTTGTTGGTTGTTTCGGGAGCTATGCCTTTGGATATGGTGCATTTGCCTTTTTTGTTTAAGCAGTTTAATGAGCAACTCAGCGAAGAAGATATACGCTACTTTGCCCAAAATGCGCTTGTATTTAAAGGACAAGAAGCCAGCCAACACTTATTTGAAGTAGCCGCTTCGGTCGATTCTTTGGTAGTTGGCGAGCGGGAAATATTGCGCCAAATACGCGAAAGTTTCGACTTCTGCCGCCAGCACCAACTCCTCAACGACAAACTTCGCCTTTTGTTAGACCACGCCGTAACGGTAGCCAAAGAGGTTTATACACATACACGCATTGGCGAAAATTCCCTATCGGTAGTTTCTTTGGCTATCGAAAAAATGTTGCAGCATCATCCCAAGCGCGATGCGCGAATATTGCTTGTGGGCGCAGGAAAAACTATGCTTACTGCCGGAAAATTATTGCGCAAAAAAGGATACCAAAACTTTGTGATTTTCAACCGCACCATTGCCAATGCAAAACCCTTAGCGCGCACATTGCAAGCCGAAGTACTTCCGCTGCAAAATTTAACTGCCTACACCAAAAATTTCGATGTGCTTATTAGTTGTGTAGGCGGCGTAGCGCAACTCTTAAATGAAAACCAAACCCAAGATTTACTCCAACATGCAAGTATCAATCCTATCATTATTGATTTGGCAGTTCCCAATAACTTAGTTATTCCGCCAAATACTTCTGCCAAGTATATTGATGTGGAAAAATTGCGCCTGAAGGCAAACGAAAACCACCAAAAACGCAAGTCTGAAGTAACGCGTGCCCACGAAATTATAGTAAAACATACCCAAATCTTTTCGCAAAACATAAAACGTAGAAAAATAGAGCGTGCTATGACCGAAATTCCCCGCCAACTGAAAGGAATACGTACGCGCGCATTCGAGTCTGTTTTTGAAAAAGACTTAGCCGCAATGGACGCACAAGGGCGCGAAACTTTAGAGAAAGTGGTATCCTATTTGGAAAAAAAATACACCAGTATTCCTATCGTTATTACACGCCAAGTACTCGAAAACGAAATAGAGTAAAAGTCCAATTCATTTTCTCGCCACAAAACGCCGCTTTAAGGTATATTTTCGGCAAAAAAATTGCTAAATTTTTCTTACATTTACCCAACTTAAATGCCTTCCGTAATGGTATTTTTGCTGTTGCGGTATTTTGTTTAGATAATTTTTTGCTTTTTCAAAAAGCCCGAATATGTTGGAAAAACACTTTCAGTCCTTTGCCCGAAATATTGTAGGTCAATATCAGTTTTTTCATACGCCTTACGGCAAAATGCCATTGCTTTATGCCGACTGGATTGCCAGCGGAAGAATGTACGCACCTATTGAAGATTTTCTGCGCAAAAAAGTGTTGCCTTTTGTGGGAAATACCCACACCGAAACTTCTGTTACAGGCACCAGTATGACACTCGCCTACGACCAGTCAAGAAAAATTATTAAAAAACATGTAAATGCAAACGCCAAAGATGTCCTTATTTTCGCGGGTTCGGGAATGACGGGAGCAATTAACAAACTCCAGCGTATCTTAGGCTTAAAAGTACCCGAGCGGCTCAAATCTTATCTTGACACGCCTGCTTTGTACGCCACAACAGAACAATCGTGGGCACATACAGAGGAAAACCGTGATGCTCCTTTTGATATTCCTGCACAAAATCGCCCCATTGTTTTCATTACGCATATGGAGCATCACTCCAACCACACCTCTTGGCTCGAAACTATTGCCGATGTAGAAATGATAAATGCCGATGAGCAAGGATTGGTAGATTTAGCGCATTTCGATACATTGCTGGAACAGTATCAAGACCGAAAATGGAAAATAGCTTCGGTTACGGCTTGTTCTAATGTAACAGGTATTGAAACACCGTATTTCGATATTGCCGAAAAAATACATACCTATGGCGGTTATTGTTTTGTCGATTTTGCTTGTTCTGCACCTTATGTGGACATAGACATGCACCCTGCCAATCGTCCCGAAGCGAGTTTAGATGCTATTTTTATATCGCCGCACAAGTTTCTCGGTGGTCCCGGCACAGCAGGTTTGGTTATTTTTAATTCCGATTTGTACCAAAATCGCGCGCCGGACTGTCCCGGCGGCGGCACCGTAACTTATACCAATCCATGGCGTTATCACGAATACATAGCCGATATAGAAGCGCGTGAAGATGGCGGAACACCACCATTTTTGCAAAGTATAAAAACGGCTATGGCTATAAAACTCAAAGAAGCGATGGGTACGGAAAATATTCGACAGCGAGAGCATTATTTAGTACAAAAATTTATTACCGCACTCCAGAAAATGCCGAGCGTTCAAGTGTTGGCTGCCAATCATCAAAATCGCTTAGGCGTTGTTTCTTTTTATATCGAAAATATGCACTTCAATTTAGTAGTAAAATTGCTCAATGACCGTTTTGGTGTACAAATGCGTGGCGGTTGTGCTTGCGCAGGCACGTATGGGCATTATTTGTTGAATATTGATGAGCAAATTTCGTATTCTATTTTGGATAAAATACATGCCGGCGATTTTCGAACCAAGCCCGGCTGGGTACGCGCTTCACTTCATCCTACTATGAGCAACGCAGAATTAGATTTTCTTATTGATGCCATAGAAATGATAAGTATTTACGGCAACGAATGGGCAAAAGATTATACTTACAAGCCGAAGCAAAATAGTTATTTTTTTAATGGAAAAATGGAGGAAACTATTTCAGAAGCAAATATTGTGGAAAAATGGTTTGAAAATTGCCTTAAAACATCTTAATTTTCCGGCATGCAAATAGATTTACGCAGTGATACGGTAACAAAACCTACCGAGGCAATGCTTGTTACCATGATGTCTGCTCAAGTGGGAGATGATGTTTTTGGTGAAGACCCTACAGTAAATGCTTTGGAGCAAAAGTCTGCCCAAATGTTTGGTTTTGAGGCAGGCTTATTTTGTCCTTCGGGAACAATGACCAACCAAATTGCGCTAAAAGTACACACACAACCCTTAGACGAAGTGATAATGCACCGACTCTCGCATGTGTACAATTACGAAGTGAGTGGTTATGCTTTTCATTCGGGTGTGGCGGTTCGTTTGTTGGAAGGGGACAATGGTCGAATAAACGCCAAGGATATTGCGCCGCTTATACAAGGAAAAAACGATTGGGAGCCCAATACACGCTTAGTTTTGATAGAAAATACGGTGAACAAAGGTGGAGGCACAGTTTATAGTTTGGCGCAAATGCGGCAGGTGGCGGAAGTTTGTAAGCAGCACAAGTTGTTGCTACATTTAGACGGTGCGCGCATTTTCAATGCCTTAGTAGCGCAAAATATGGAAGCGGCGCAGTTGCAGGGAATGTTCGACAGTATTTCGGTGTGTTTGTCCAAAGGTTTGGGTGCGCCCGTAGGTTCGGTTTTATTGGGAAATAAGCAATTTATAGCTAAAGCCCGAAAAGTGCGGAAAGTTTTTGGTGGCGGTATGCGGCAAGCAGGATTTTTGGCAGCAGCAGGCATTTATGCCCTCGAAAATAACATAGACCGATTGGCGGAAGACCATCGCCGAGCGCGTGTTTTAGCAGAAACACTGCAACAGCAAGATTATGTTGTGGAAGTGCTGCCCACGGAAACCAATATTGTCATTTTTCGCTTAGACGATAAATTGTCGGGAGAAAAGTTTGTAAACCGCTTGGCAGAAAATAACATCAAAGCCATTGCTTTTGGTCCGCAGTGGATTCGTTTTGTATGTCACCTCAACTTTACCGATGAAATGTTGGCGGAGGCGGTGAGCGTATTACAAAAAATTGGATTTTATTAAGGAAGCATCTCCTCAAATCAAGCATAAATTACTTTGCGTCTCTGCGACTTTGCGTGAGCTTAGTTTTGTATTATCACGCCAAGACGCAAAGGCGCGAGAATTATAAATTATTGATATTCTTTCGTCAAATTATCGAAACCAACGCTTGATTTTTTAGGTAATTTACCCCAAAGCCCGCGCCAAATCTTCAATCAAATCGCTTACGTCTTCAATACCCACACTCAAGCGAATAAGCGAATCCGTAACACCCGTTTTCAGGCGTTCTTCCAAAGGAATAGAAGCGTGCGTCATTGTTGCCGGATGTCCTATAAGTGATTCCACGCCACCCAAAGACTCCGCCAGCGAAAAAAGATGCGTAGCACTCAACACTTTGTTGGCAGCTTGTATCGAATCTTCTTTTAGAGAAAAAGAAACCATACCACCAAAACCACGCATTTGCTTTGCTGCAACAGCATGCATAGGATGCGATGCAAAGCCGGGGTAATTTACTTTTTTTACTGCCTTATGCGAAGCCAAAAAATTAGCTATTTCTGCGGCATTTTTGCAATGTGCTTCCATGCGAATATGCAAAGTTTTTATCCCGCGCAATACCAAAAAACAATCGAAAGGACCCGGCGTTGCACCTGTGCTGTTTTGGATAAAGCCCAATTTTTCGGCAAGTGCTGCATCATTACAAACTACTACGCCCAATACTACGTCGGAGTGTCCTCCCAAATATTTGGTAGCCGAATGTGTTACGGTATTGGCACCTAAATTAAGCGGATTTTGCAGGTACGGCGTAGCAAAAGTATTGTCCACCACTACATTAATATTCGGGCTGTAATTGTGCGCAATATTCGCCAAGACTTCAATATCTACAATGTTCAACATTGGGTTGGTCGGCGTTTCAATCCACAACATACGCGTTTTGTCGTTCAACAAAGCCGTAAGATTAGCAGAATTGCTCAAATCGGTGAAATGAAAACGAATGCCATATTGTTGAAAAACTTTTGTAAACAATCGATAAGTGCCACCGTAGAGGTCGTTGGTAGAAATTACTTCGTCGCCGGGCTTTAAGGTTTTTACAATAGCATCAATGGCACCCATTCCGGTACTGAAACAAAAGCCAAACTTGCCATTTTCGAGTGCGGCAATATTTTCCTGCAATACGTGGCGGGTAGGATTTTGGGTACGTGCGTATTCGTAGCCTTTGTGTACGCCGGGCGACTCCTGCACATAAGTAGAAGTTTGAAAAATAGGGGTCATTATCGCGCCCGTTGAAGGGTCGGGAGAAATACCTGCGTGAATGGCTTTAGTAGCGAATTTCATATAAAAGTTCGATTTTTTTAAGGATTGTATAATACAGTCAAAACAGTTTGCCCAACGGCTTTGAGGGTGTTTTTATCAATATTTTCCATTGTATCATGTACAGTATGCCAATGTTCGGGAAAGCCTTTTTCGCGTACACTTGGGTCGTATTGTATAATATCAATGGTAGGAATTTTGGCGATGTCGTTTATGTAAAAATGGTCGTCAATAATTTCATTTACTTGTTTAAGCTGAAAATAGCTGCTGTAACCAATTTTGTTGGCAGTACTCCACACTTTTTGTACCACACGCGGCGCAAAATAAGCCGAATAACCTTCTACATTAAAAACAGCATCTTTGGCACCAACCATATCTAAGAGTATGCCAAATTCGGCTTTGTAATTTGGCACATGTGGATTTTTTGCCCAATGTTGGCTGCCTAAGCACCAATTCCCGCCGTTATTGCCATTGTCTTCGGCATCAACCAATAAAATATCCACTCCAAGATTTTTGCTAATAGGCGATTGCTGTAATTGGCGGGCTATCTCCAGCAGTACGCCTACGCCGCTGGCTCCGTCATTGGCACCCATTACAGGCTGATTGTGATTTTTTTCGTCTGTATCTTGGTCGGCATAAAGGCGGCTGTCCCAGTGCGCCAAGAGTAAAATACGTCTGGTAGCGGTAGTATTAAAAGTGCCGATAATGTTTTTCATAGTAGTTTTTTTATCGAAAAAACTTACGGGAGCTTCTTGTATAAAAATGCTGTCGGCATAAGAGCCAAGTTTTGTTTGCAACCATTGTCCGCATTGGTCGTGTGCCGTTGTGCCGGGTACTCGTGAGCCAAAACTAACTTGTTTTGCCACAAACTGGTAGGCAGAGTCGGCATTGAAGGTGGGAACTTTTATGTCGGGAGCAGGAGTAGTGGCAGAAGGCGTGGACGGTTTTTTTGTTTCGGTTTCGTTGTTTTTACATGCTTGAAAATAAGCTATGCTCAGCAGCAGTAAAAAAAACAATAATGATGCCTTAGGAAAATGGAGGTGATTTTTTTTCATAATATTTTATCCGAAAACTTTTTTGAAAACGCTTATTTCAAAGAAGGGGTAAAGTGCGTTGGAAAATTATGCAAACAATAGTGAATTATATCCTTTGCAACTTCTTTTTTCGATTTTAGCGGAAAATCGGTTATTTCGTTTTGTGCATTGATGATGCTCACTTTGTTGGTATCGTGGCGAAATCCGGCTCCTTTGTCTTGCAAGGAATTAAGCACAATGGCATCAAGGTTTTTCTTTTTAATTTTTAATTGTGCGTTTTCCACTTCATTTTGCGTTTCAAGCGCAAAGCCAATGAGTAGCTGATTTGCTTTTTTCTGCGTACCTAAAGTTTGTGCAATGTCGGGTGTTTTGCGCAGTTTTATCTCGAAAGTTTCTTCTTTCTTCTTAATCTTTTGGTCAGCTACAGTTACGGGCGTGTAGTCGCTTACGGCAGCCGCCATAATAATGAGGTCGGATTGGGAAAAATATTCCAAACAAGCCGCCAACATTTGTGCCGCCGGGCGCACACTATAGACGTGTATTTGCGGAAATTCGGGGCGAAAATCGGTTGGACCTAACACCAAATGCACTTCTGCGCCAGCCTCGTGTGCTACTTCTGCTAAGGCAATGCCCATTTTTCCGCTTGAATGATTGCCGATAAACCGAACAGGGTCGATGTTTTCGTAAGTAGGACCTGCCGTAATCAACACTTTTTTTCCTTTTAGCGGCTGCGGCTGTGCAAAATGTTGTTGTATATGGGTTACAATATCTTCGGGTTCTGCCATGCGCCCTTCGCCGTACAAGCCACTCGCCAACTCGCCGGTAGTTACGGGAATGAGTTGTACTTTGTGGTTTTGTAAAATTTGCAGATTGTTTTGCGTAGCAGGATGTTTCCACATATCTAAGTCCATTGCCGGAGCAATCATTACAGGGCATTTTGCCGAAAGATACGTTGCCATTAGCAGATTGTCGCACATGCCGTATGCCATTTTTGCCAAAGTATTAGCAGTAGCTGGCGCAATAACGAACAAATCGTGTTCTAAACCCAAATGAACGTGATTGTTCCAAAGACCGTCTTCATTTTTTTCAAAATGTGACAAAGCAGGATTTTGGGAAAGGGTGGCTAAAGTGAGAGGTGTAATAAATGACGTAGCCGAAGGGGTCATTATTACTTGTACTTGCGCGCCTGTTTTTACGAGTAGGCGCACCAAGAGTGCTGTTTTGTAAGCGGCGATACTTCCACACACACCCACAAGAATTTTTTTTCCTGAAAGTGCTGCGACTTCGTATTTCGGAAATTTTTGGGAAGATATGGCAGAAGTGTCCAAAATTATTTGTCTTTTTCCTCTACCTCTCTAAATCTAAATTCCAAATCATCGTCCAAAAACTCTTTTAAAGCCAAAAGGGCAGGGTGGGGCAGTCTTTCGTAGTATTTTGAAATTTCTATTTGCTCACGGTTTTCGTGTACTTCTTGTAAGTTGCCATCGTTGCTGCTGCTAAATTCCTGAATTTTGTCTTGAATTTCTCTGCGCAATTCTGACGAAATTTGGTTGGCGCGGCGGGAAATTACAGCAATAGATTCGTAAATATTGCCCGTTTTATGGCTAATTTCGGCTAAACTACGCGGCTGCAAACTATGATGTATGTTGGCGTATTTATTTTTTTTAGAAGCGTTCATATTTTTAATTATTAGATTTCAATTCATCAATTTTATTAAGACTGGTGGTGTACATTTTTTCGGCTTCGCGCAAATATTTACTGTCGGGAAACTTGTTCAAAAAATCGAGGTAAGCACTTTCTGCCAATTCAAATCGTTCCAACTGTTTGGAATAAATACTATTGCTGGCGAGTAAGTAATACGATTTTACAATCAAAAAATGTACCTTTTCGCGTTCGGGTGTTTCGGGAAAGTCCAAGAGCAGATTGTTGTAAGCCGTTACGGCAGCGCGGTAATCCTTGAGGTCGTAGTAAAGTTGCGCACCCACAAAGGCTTTTTCTTCCAATTTTCGGCGAAGCTCGTCCATCAGTGCATTGCATTTTTCCACTCTGTCGCTTTGCGGATAAGTATTTACAAAAAGCTGAAAAGCCTCCATCGCTTTTTGGGTATTGGTTTGTTCCAAGTCTATGGAAGGCGACATTTTGTAGTAACAATAAGCTACCATATAACGCGCATCTTCGGCTTTGTCGCTTCGCGGATAGTATTCCAAAAAGTTTTTAAAATAAAAAGATGCCAAAATGTAGTCGCCTTTGCCGTAGTAGCAATAAGGATAATAATAATAAAGGTCTTCCACGCTGCGTGTACCCTTATAGACACCAATCAGTTCTTCAAACAAAGGAATAGCCTTTTCGTAAGCACCAGCATTGTAGTACTCTTTGGCTTTTTCGAGCTTGTAGTCGTAATCCGAACTTTTTAGTACTTTTTGGTAGGTATTGCACGCGCTAAAACCCCACAACAAGCATAAACAAAATAGAATGTGCTTCAACATAGGCGAAAAAAATGCCTGCAAAGATAATATTTTTTTATGGATTTTTTGTTTAAAATACATGTAAAACAAAAATGGTAGGATTGTTTGTAGCTAAAATGACGAATTTTAGTTTTTATTGTGTAAAAATTACTATTTTAATCAAAAAACCTACTACACTTAGTCTCCCACGCACTTAATAAATCGCCAAAAAAATAATACCTTTGTGCGTTTTTTTATAAAAACGGCGTATTTAGCCGTATTTTTTAACTTTATTTCATCATTAGAATTAAGCATTATGGATCTGTTTGAGAAGATTCAACATGAAAAAAGTCCTTTGGGACAATATTCGCATTATATGCACGAGTATTACTTTTTCCCAAAATTAGAAGGGGAATTGGGTAATAGAATGATTTTTCAAGGCAAAGAGCGTGTGCTGTGGAGCTTAAATAATTATTTGGGCTTGGCAAATCATCCCGAAGTGCGAAAAATAGATACCGAAGCCGCCCAAAAGTGGGGATTGGCGTATCCGATGGGAAGCCGCATGATGTCGGGAAATTCGGATTTGCACAATCGCTTGGAGGCGGAACTTTCGGCTTTTGTACAAAAAGAGGATACTATTTTGCTCAATTATGGCTATCAAGGCATTATGTCTGCCATTGAAGCGTTGGTAGATCGCCACGATGTGATTGTGTATGATGCCGAAAGTCATGCATGTATTGTGGACGGCGTGCGCTTGCATCAAGGAAAACGTTTTGCTTTTGTACACAACGATATTGCCTCTTGCGAAAAATCATTGCAACGCGCACAAGCCATTACGCAAGAAAGTAAAGGTGGTATTTTGCTCATTACCGAAGGTGTATTTGGTATGGGCGGCGACCAAGGAAAATTGCGCGAAATAGTTGCCCTCAAAAAGAAATACAATTTTAGAATGATGGTGGATGATGCGCACGGATTTGGCACTTTGGGAAAAACAGGAGCCGGCGCGGGCGAAGAGCAAGGTGTGCAAGATAAGATAGATTTGTATTTTTCTACTTTTGCAAAATCTATGGCGAGCATTGGTGCATTTATGTCGGGCGATAAAAATATTATTACGCATTTGCGCTATACTTGCCGCTCGCAAATTTTTGCCAAATCGCTGCCGATGCCTTTTGTAGAAGGAAACCTGAAACGCTTGGAAATGTTGCGCAATATGCCCGAACTAAAAACCAAATTGTGGGAAAATGTAAATGCCTTGCAAAGTGGCTTGCGTGCCAAAGGTTTTGATTTGGGCGAAACCAATAGTTGTGTAACGCCCGTGTATTTGCACGGAAGTGTGCCCGAAGCCGTGAAATTGGTGTACGACCTTCGCGAAAATTATAATATTTTCTGTTCGGTGGTAATTTATCCGGTAATTCCCAAAGGGCAAATTTTGCTGCGCCTAATTCCTACCGCCGCACATACGCTTGACGACATTGATGTAACCTTAGACGCTTTTGCCGAAGTAAAAGAAAAGTTGGCAAAAGGAATATATGCTGCCGATACATCGGAATTTGCCGAAGCTATTCGTTAAATACAAAAATATCGTTTCACAATAACAAAGAAAGGAGGCAGGTTTTGTAAAAGGCTTGTCTCCTTTTTCCTGACTTCCGCGCAATTAACAAATGTGGGATTAAACAATTTATAACACATTGAATATAATTTATTTACAATTTTGTGAATTGTAAATTTGGGTGTTAATTTTAAGTGCAATAGTATATTTGTGCTATGTTCATAAGAAAACTTAAGCACAAAAGTGGAAAGACATAGATACAAGTAGTAGAAAAGGTAAATAAAAAATACCTTGTAAAACAAAGTTTTGGCTCTGGGGTCACAGAAGATGAAATAAATTTATTGTTTTCAAAGGCTGGGCGGTGGATACAAAAGTATAAAGGAATACAAGAGTTAGACTTTGAAAATGAAAGTTTAATCTACACAGAATTTCTGGCATCTATATCCTCGCACAAATTGGTAGGCATAGAGCTGGTATTGGGTAAGCTATTCAATGAAATTGGTTTTAATCAAATCAAGGAGGAGTTGTTTAAAGACTCAGTCTTATATCGAGTGGTATATCCAAAGAGCAAGCTAAAAACTACGGAGTATTTGTATCGTTTTGCCCAAAAGAGTTATACCGAAGATGCCATTTATCGGTATATGGACAAATTATATCGCACACAAAAAGAACAAGTACAACAAATTAGTTATGAACACAGCTTAAAAGTGTTGCCGGGTGGCATCAGCGTGGTATTTTATGATGTAACTACGATATATTTTGAGACCGATTATGAAGATGATTTACGCAAAACAGGATTTTCAAAGGAGGGAAAACATCAAAACCCTCAAATCGTATTAGGACTTTTGGTAAGCGAGAGTGGTTATCCACTCGCCTATGAAATTTTTGAAGGAAAACGATACGAAGGTCATACGATGCTGCCAATAATTAATGGTTTTACAGAAAAATACAAGATAGAAAAATTAGTTGTAGTAGCAGATTCAGGTTTACTCTCACAAGTCAACATAAATGAATTGATAGCGAATCAATATGAATTTATTATAGGAGCAAGGATAAAAAACGAAAACGAAAAAATCAAAGCAAAAATCTTAGCCTGTAGTTTAAAAAATGGTGATAGTGTAATAATCAAAAAAGGCGATTTAAAACTAATCATTACTTATTCAGATAAAAGAGCCCAAAAAGATAAATCCAAGCGTGAAAAAGGCTTAAAACGTCTTGAAAAGAGCATTAAAACAGGTAAACTCACCAAGTCAGGCATCAATAATCGAGGCTACAATAAATTTTTGGAAATAGATGGCGAATTGCAACTTAAGATTAACCAAAACAAAATATTGTATGATCAACAATGGGACAGACTAAAAGGATACATCACCAATTCCACACTACCCAAAGAGAAGATATTGAGTAACTATAATCAATTATGGCAAATAGAAAAAGCATTCAGGATAACCAAAACAGACTTAAAAAATCAGACCAGTGTTTCATTACAAACAACGAAGAATCAAGCACACATTTGCTTAAATTTTGCGGCATACAAAATTTACAAAAGAACTTGAAAAGACAACTTAAAGAAAAAAATCAAACTTATCCCCTGAAAAGGTCATTGAAATTGTTCAAATCATACACGAAATAGAATTAACAACTCCAAAACTCAAGAAAAAGATAAAGAAAACATTAATCCTAACTGAGGAACAAAAAATTCTTTCCAAATTATTTGATTTTGGGTGTTAATTTGCGGAAGTCAGGAGAAAGGAGGCAGGTTTTGTAAAAGGCTTGTCTCCTTTTTCTTTTGCTATTTTTTCAATAACAAGGAATTTTCCCAAAAATGTCATGAAAAAGTAAAAAAATAATGGAGGGCATACAATATTTCTATGGAATAATTGGTTGTTAATGATAATATGTGTAATGTTACACAGTAATATTTTTTTAACACTTAAAAACTTTAATCATGAAAAAGGGATTTCGTATTACCTTATCTTACCTTACCTTAGCGTGAAAAGCGTTTTGCGTGTATGGACGTATTTTTTAGTAGGCAGTATGTTGCTGCTCAGTACCTGCCAGAAAGATGATTTAGGTGAACCTACCCCTGCGGTGGGTTTTGCCGATGCGAAAGAAGACACTAGTAATGGCAGTGAATGTAGTTTGTATCAAAATTTTAAAGATGCTTTTTGTTATGGGCAGTTTGAGGAAACAGAAGCAGTCCCGATACATATTGCCGAAAACTGGTGTAGAGATTGCGATATAGTGCCTTTACCCACGCCCAAAGGAGAATTGGATTTTAGGGTGACGGATAATTATTTGGGAAAAGAATATGTTGTAAGTAGAAGTACGTACTGGTACAAGCGCGAGCTGGCAAACAGCCAAGCACCTAACCAAAAGTTTGAGATATTGTATCGCTTGGGCGATGTGTTGTTGGACCATAATGCCACACAGTCGGATGTTGCTGCACGCTTGGGTAGTGCAGGTACCGTAAGTACCCAAAGTGGCGGCGGCTGGAACATAGATGTAAGTAGCACTTATACTGGAGAAGGCGGTCTGGGCTTGTTTTCTGCATCGGATATTTGTGCTTATAAGGAGCGCGAAACGGTGAGTTTGTACATGGAGCAGATAGGATTTGCGACCGTGACAGCCTACGAATGGGCAATAGAAGATGCAATGACTGCCTGCGGTGGTTTTAGCTGTAATGCTTGTATAGACCCGATATGTGTATTTAATGAATTGCACAGCGACTTGGCAGGCAACCCCAGCGACCAAGAGAAGGTGCGTGTGGCTTTTTTAGCGTATGGGTTGGGCTTGAGTGAGAGTGAGGTTAATAATATTTCAAGTGGAGTCAATGATTTTATTGTAGCGGAATTATATAACAATTTAAGCAATGAATCTATCTTTTGTGAAAGAGCATTAAATGTAAAATCTCTTGTTAGCTTTTTATCAGGGTATATAAGTGTAAATTCAACAAACACGACAACTAATATAAGTGAAATTCTTGCCTTTATGCTTGAAAAAGAATATTCTTTGGAGGCAACACAGGCTAGTCAAATGGTATTGAATCTATTAAGTTCAAGTAATGGATTAACAGCCTCGTTTGAAACAGGACTTTATGACGGACCCCCTGTTTTTATTTCTTATGTGCCAGTAGGATTATTTGTAGTTGATGCATATGTAGAATACCAAACACAATGTGCTATATTGAGAGATAAAAATCCCAGCTGGAGCGATGATCGCATTGCTTTAAATGCGGCTTGGAATGTGCTTAATGGATATTTACATACGAGTTTGGATATTTGCGGATTAGTACCTGGGTTTGGAGAGCCGTGCGATTTTACAAATGGAGTTCTGTATGTTATACAAGGAGATGGGGTAAGTGCATCTTTGAGTTTTGCGGCTACTATTCCAATAGCTGGTTGGGTGGCTACTGTAGGAAAATACGCAAAGATAGGAGTAGAGACAGCAACAGGTTTTGTAGAGTTAACCTTAAGGTATGACGAGGTTACGGGCTATATTGTACATGAACTCCCAGATTGGTGGAATGCTACATTTAGATCAATGGTAGGAGTAACAGATGTTGCAAAAGAAGCACATCATTTAATTCCTAAATCTTTGTATGATAACGTTTTAATACAGAAAGCCTCTCAATCAATTGAAATTCCTTATCATATACACCACCCAAAAAACGGACTTGGAATTCTTAAATCAATACATGATGCTCCTCATTATGATTATATAAATGCTGTTAGTGAAAAATTAGGAGACATAGCTTATGCAGATGGTACTATTGCAAAAAAAATGAGTGATATTTACGGAAGTATAGATGCTGCACCAGCAGAAGTGGTACAAGCAGAAGTAGTAAAATTTCAAGACTGGTTGAGAAATTTGTTGGAGCAAAATCCTAATACACCATTAAATAACCTTGCATCTGTTATTAGCACATATATTCCATAAATCTATAAGATTATGATATCTTTATTTAAATTAAAACATGGAACGACAGGGGAAAATAGAAATTCTTTTATCACTTTCTCTAAAGTGCCTCACCCAAGAAAGTATAATACTACGGAATCTTTGACAAAAGTTTCGACCGAGGGTGAAATAAATTTTCCACTTGTCTTTCCAGATTTCAGATTTAGCGATGAAAATACACATTGGGCAGACTATATGATTTGCCATAGTATTCAACCGTTTTTTATGATTTTATCCAATCACTTAAAAGAAATAATTATTCAATCAAAAGTAGCTTATTGGGATAGTTATCCCATAAAAATAGATAATAGTTATTATAATGAATATGCGAGTGATATAAATTTTGGTGTTGCGAGTAATATTATAGGCGGGCAGGAACGAAGGATATATAACGCTTTTAGGTTGCGCTATACAAGAGTAGAAGAGTATATTAATTGGCAAAAAACAATATGGGAAGTATATGAATTTGATAACGTAACTTTTAAGAAATATAACGAAAAAATAGTGATGGTAGAAAATGAAATAGACCTTAAAGAAAAACGAGGCTATTATAACCAACAAAAAAAGGTATTTAAGTTGAAAGAGTTAGTATTGAAGAAAGACATCGAATTTGATGATTTGTTTCGTTTCCCAATAGCCTTTGGTTACGATTTTATTATAAGCGAATACTTAAAGAATACAATGGAAAATTATAACATAAGTGGAGTAAACTTTGAAAAGGTTGAGTCTATAGAGTATTGAAGATAATAAATTATAATTGAGATAAGAAAAAGTCGCAAGCCGATGCTTGCGACTTTTTCATCACCAAAGTTTATATCACCGCAACCATCAGCGGTCAATTTTAATAAGAAATGGTCAAAATATTATCTGATACCTTATATGTAATGGGCTTTTTGCTAATTATGTATCTGGCATTTTTCCTTTATATGAGCTATATGGGTACGCACCGAGATAAACCAGTTGAAACACATCGCCCAAGTTGGAGTACTATACAAGGGCTGCTACAAAGTCAATTTCCTATAAACTCCATTCCATGCGACTAAGAAATAATATCATAAAGTTCTTCATACTTTGGGGCATCTTAGGAGTTCTTAGTTATTTTAGTTATATTTTTCTAAGATGCTTAGAGTTTCATGACTATTGTGCTTGTATGCAAAATATTATAAGTTGGAATTTTTTTATATATTTCATAAATATGAGCGCGGCGTACTTTATTATATATCCCATTTATTATGCAATAATTTTTTATCTACCTTATGGAAGCATAAAACAAAAAGAAAAGTTTTTGTCAATCTTATTTATTGGCTTTTTTTTGTTGGTTACAATTGGAGCTTTTCAGATTAGAGATAAGAGCGAATATTTTGGCAGAGAAATTTACGCTGACTTAGGTGTGTTGGGTTTTAGCCTGTTTTTATTGGTATTTGCTATTTTATTTTTATGTTTGTTTCATGTAATATTTATAAAGAAACGGCTTGATTCATAAACTGTTTAAACAAAGAGGCTGCTTCAAAAGAGCGGTCTCTTTTGTTTAGTAAGGAAATAGTTGAGTTCGATAGATTACTTTCCTATGAATTTCATAGAGGTAGTTGGTCTAAGAAGCATCGCTACAATGGTAAGGGATATTATACTATGGATAACGAACCATTTTGCTGTAATGCTGTGATGAAATAAGGAAGAGTTTGCAGAATAATGCTAAATTTGCCGAAGCTATTTTTTCAATATTTTTACCGGATTTATCGTGCATTTTTCCAATAAATTTTTCTTCGTTTCCTTATTCATCTCCTTCTTTTTGTTGCAAAGCTGCCAATATTTTTCGTCCGAAAAACTGCGCAATGGCGATGTGTTTGACAAACATTTGTATGCACAAAATAAAGCCGGAGAAACAATTTATTTGGATAGTATTAAAAACAAAATAGTGCTGGTGGACTTTTGGGCGACTTGGTGCAAACCTTGCCGAAAAGCTAATCCCGACTGGCAAAAACTGTACGAAAAATACCATGAGGCGCGCTTTAAACAAGCCGATGGTTTTGAAATATTTAGCGTGAGCTTGGACGAGTATCGTGGCGCGTGGCAGCGTGCCGTAGCACAAGATTCGTTAGACTTGCCTTTTTTGCTCATAGACGAGCGCGGATTGGTTGATGCACCTTGGGGGAAAAAGTATAAGTTCACGCAACTGCCTACCTCTTATTTGCTCAATGCCGATGGCGTAATTATTGGCGTGGATTTGTCGCCGCGAAAAGTGGGCTATGTGTTGCAAGATGAAAAACTGCCTTAGTGTTGCTTCTTTTCTTTTTCGGAAAAATAGGTTTTTAAGGCGGAAATTTGTCGGGCGTTGAGAACCTTCGCTAATGCTTGTTCGTCCGCATTTTTTATATTTTCGATAGATTTAAAAGTTTTGAGGAGTTTTTGGGCAGACACTTTGCCAATTCCGTCAATTTGGGTAAGTTCGGTTTGCAGCGTACTTCTTTTGCGTTGGTGGCGGTGAAAAGTAATCGCAAATCGGTGCGCCTCGTTGCGAATTTGCTGTAAAAGCCGCAAACTACTCGATTTTTTGTTGATGTAAAGTGGAATAGGGTCGTTGGGTACATAAATTTCCTCTAAGCGTTTGGCAATGCCCGCCACCGAAAGTTGCGAACTAATGTTTAGTTCTTGCAGTGCTTCCAAGGCAGCGTTGAGTTGTCCTTTGCCACCGTCAATGAGCACTAATTGTGGTAGCGGCTCTTTTTCTTCCAGAAGCCGTTTGTATCGGCGAAAAACCACTTCGTGCATAGAGGCAAAGTCGTTGGGACCTTCCACCGTTTTGATATTAAAATGTCGGTAATCTTTTTTCGCCGCTTGTCCGTTTTTGAAAACCACCATCGAAGCCACAGGATTTGTTCCCTGAAAGTTGGAATTGTCGAAGCACTCAATATGCAAAGGTAACTGCGGCATACGAAGGTCTTGTTTTAGCTGGTCTAAGGTTTCCATTTTTCGCAAATTGGGTGCGTTGTGTTGCGGCTGTGCTTTCAGCATTTTTTGGCGGCGATAGAGCAAAAGGTTTTTTACCGCCAAATCCAACAATTTCTTTTTGTCGCCGCGCTGTGGCACATGAACACTGAGTTGTGCATCTAACAAATCGGTTTCAAAAGGCACAATAATTTCGGTAGCATTGCTGGCGTATCGGCTGCGAAATTCGTAAATGGCAAAAGCCAATATTTCGGCAGGTGTTTCGTCCATACGACTTTTTATTTCCAAAAAACCATTATTCACTACCGCACCTTCTACCACTTTTACGTAAGAAAAATAGCTGGTGTCGTTGTTTTGTGCGTGTGCTATTATATCTAAAGCACCTAAGTTTGGATTGGCAACTACCGATTTTGCTTGGTACTGCTCCAAAAGCAATATTTTTTGTTTAATGTTTTCGGCATGCTCGTAGCGGAAATCTTGGGCAGCGGCTTGCATTTCTGTTTTTAGCTCGCTAATGGTTTCGTTCAAATTTCCTTTTAAAATACTGCGTACGCGTGCAATATTTGTCATATAATCGGCTTCGGATTGCAAGTCTTCGCAAGGAGCAAGGCAGTTGCCCAAATGATATTCGAGGCATCGTTTGTATTTTTTTTGTGCAATATTTTGCTCTGAAAGATTGTAAGAGCAAGTGCGCAAAGGAAATGAAGCCTTGATGAGTTCGAGGAGTTGTTTTAGCTGGCGGATGGAAGCAAAAGGTCCAATGTATTCGGAGCCGTCTTTTACAGGATTGCGCAGCATCATCACGCGCGGAAAACGCTCATTTTTAATACACAAATAGGGGTACGATTTGTCATCTTTGAGCAGAATATTGTAGCGTGGCTGATATTCTTTTATCAAAGTATTTTCGAGTAGCAGAGCGTCTTTTTCCGTAGGAACTACCGTAAATTCTATGTGATTTATCAGCGCAACCATATTGCGTGTTTTGCCAAGAGGGTGAGTTTTGGTAAAATAGCTGGCAACCCGTTTTTTTAGGTTTTTGGCTTTGCCAATGTAGATTATTTTCGATTGTGTGTTGTAAAAACGATATACGCCCGGCAGTTCGGGCAGATTGGCTTGTATTTTTTCGTAGGCGGTACTCATAGATAAAATTTTTTTTTTAGCGCAAAGCGTATCGCCTGTTGGCATCTAAGCGGATAAGAATAAACAGTAGCACCGTAAACGATATAAGCGAAGAGCCTCCGTAACTTACAAAAGGTAAAGGAATACCAATAATGGGCAGCAGACCAATAGTCATGCCAATATTTACCACTACGTGAAAAAAGAAAATGGCTAAAGTACCATACGCATAAATACGACTGAATGCAGCGTGTTGGCGTTCGGCAACCAGAATGAGTTTGATAAAAAACCAAGTAAATAGCCCCAAAAGCACTAAGCTACCCCAAAAACCAAATTCTTCGCCTATGGTACAAAAAATAAAGTCGGTGTGGAGTTCCGGCACAAAGTTTCCTTTGGTTTGCAGTCCGTGCAAGTAGCCTTTGCCCCACAGTCCGCCCGAACCGATGGCAATTTTCGACTGGTGGAGGTTATAGCCAACGCCTCTGATGTCTTCTACTTTTCCCAACATTACGGCAATACGCGCTTTTTGGTGGGGTTTTAGCATATTTTCGTAGCCGTAATTGATGAGTTGAATGTACAAAAAAGCAACCGTAAGCAGCGTGAGCATACCCGCAGCATTAAATTTGTATTGGAAGTAAAAAAATGAATTGCCTAAAGCAATTAGCACAACAACAATAAACCATATCCAAGCGTAAGCCGGCGGGAAAAAAATATTGCCCAGCAACAGCGCAAGACTACCACCAAAAAGCAAGATAAAATCTTTTTTATTTTGATTAAAAAAAACGAAGGATACAATGATTCCTGCAATACTTAAAAAAGTACCCAAATTGAGTACGCCATACATAAGTGTAAGCAATAGTAGCAACAATAAAACACCCGTTACAATAAGAAAAATACCTGCCAATCCTTCGCGATATAGCACCAATACTAAGGAAGAATATACCAAAGCTGTTCCGGCATCGCCCTGAAGTGTGGTGAGCAGCATTGGCAACAAAATAATACCGGCGGTGATTAATTTTGGTGTAAATTGCCGAATATTTACGTGCAAACTGCTCAAGTATTTGGCTAAAGCCAAAACAGTCGCCGACTTGGCTAATTCCGAAGGTTGAAACCTAAATCCTCCTAATTGAAACCAGGAGCGGGAGCCGGCAATTTCTTTTCCTAAAAAAAATACCAAGACCAGTATTGCAATCATTGTGCCGTACAGCGCAAAAGCAGAGAGCGTAAAAAAACGACTGTCGAGGAGTTGAATCACAAATGCTACTACTACGGCAATGCCAATCCAAATAATTTGTTTGCCAAAATGCGTTTGCCATAGGTCTGAAAACTGTATATGCGCAAATACATTGGCATCGTAATTGGCAGAAAAAATACTCATCAGCCCAATACCCACAAATATAAAATAGAGCAGTACCAAAGTCCAGTCGGTATCACGACTTTGGGCAATATTTCTTGTTCTATTCATCTTTATCATTCAAGTTTGTCCGCAATAATCGTTCTTCTACCCAAGTGCGCCCAATATTTATAGAATCGTTCAGACATTTTTCTATCATCAAATCGGCAATCGGGGCAGCGTATTCATAACCAAATCCTGCATTTTCGACTACCGCTACTACTGCCACTTTCGGATTGTCTTTGGGCGCAAAGCCAATAAACAAAGAATGGTCTTTGCCGCCCGGATTTTGGGCAGTTCCGGTTTTACCACAGATATTTAAACTTTGTTCGTAAATGCCTAAATAATTTTCCCGTACTACTTTTTCCATTCCGTCAATAATAGGAATCATATTCATAATATTAAAATCCAAACGCATTTTTTGGTCATAAATATCTTTTTTGCCATAAATAGTTTCATGATTTTTTACAATATGCGGCGGATAATAAAACCCACGATTGGCTAATACAGACACATAATTGGCTAATTCCAAAGGCGTGAAAGCAAATTCGCCCTGCCCTATGCCCAAAGAGATAATGGTGGTAGAACCCCAACGGTTGTTTTTGTATATTTTATCGTAATAGGCAGCACTGGGCAAAAAACCATCTACATGCGGCAAATCTACCGACAAATGCCCGAAGCCTACTTCTCTGAAATAGCTAATCCATTTGTCCAAAGACTTTGCCGGCGTATCGTCCAAGTTGTCAATTGTGTTTCTAAATATTTGCCAAAAATAAGGATTGCAGGATTCTTTTATGCCTTCTTGAATATTACGTGCCGAATAGTGCGAGTGCGAACAATGTAACGTAAGTTTGTTGATGCGGTATGTTCGGTTACAGGGATAATAAAAATTTTCGGGAATAATATTTTCTTCTAATGCAATAAGTCCTACTAAGGGTTTTACGGTAGAGCCGGGCGGATATTGTGCCATAGTGGCTCGGTTGAAAAGCGGTTTTTGCGGGTCGCGCTGCAACATAGCATAGTAGTTGCTGCGCTCGCGCCCACTCAAAAGATTGGGATTGTACGAAGGACTGCTTACCATTGCCAAAATTTCGCCGTTTCGGGGGTCCAATACCACAATAGCTCCTTTTTTGTTTTTCATCAACTTTTCGCCGTATTGCTGCAAGTCTATATCTAAGGTAAGTTGCAAATCTTTGCCAGCCTGCACCGCTTTGTTGAAAGAGCCATTTTTAAAAACACCTTTTTCGCGATTTAGTACATCTACTATCAAAAACTGCTCACCTTTTATACCGCGCAAAATATTTTCATACGAACGTTCTACACCTGTAATGCCAATATAATCACCACTTTGATAATAAGTAGTTGTATCCAAAATATTTGGATCTACCTCGCTCATGTAGCCCAGAATGTTGGCGGCACTTTCAAACGGATAGCTGCGCACTGTACGCACCCGCGAGAAAAAGCCCGGAAACTGATACAAATACTCTTGAATTTGTGCATATTGGTCGGGCGGAACATTGCTCAAAAAAATAGAAGATTTGTAGCGAGAGTATTGAATGGCTTTTTTTAGTTTTTCCCTGAAATCCTCTACGCGTATGTCCAGCAAATTGCAGAACTTGGCAGTATCTATCGCCGTAGTTTTGGCAGGAATTACATTAATATCGTACACCGGAACATTGTTTACCAATAGTGCATTGTTGCGGTCGTAAATGATGCCGCGCGTAGGATAAATAATTTCGCGCCGAACAGCATTGTTGTCGGCTAAGTTTTGGTAAGACGTATCCCATACTTGTATATAAAACAAGCGTCCCAAAAGCACCAACATTACGATGCTGACGAGTAAAATGAGGGTGCGTTGTCTCCTTTTATAAAATTCGTTCAAGATAAATTAAAACAAGTCGCAAAATTAACAACTATTTAGCAGAAAATAAGTTTCTCCAAAAAAAATACGAAATATAGCGTCTGAAAGTCCCTTTGGCTTATGTTCACGATTGATAAATAAGATATACGCCGGATATAATAAGGGCAAAAGCTACAAAATGGATAATACTCAAAGGCTCGCCATCTAAGAATCCCCACGACAGCGCGACCAAGGGCATTCCGTAAGTAACGCTTGATGCAAACAAGGCATTGGTTTGCTGGGTAAGATAAAAAAACAGCGAATTGGCTAAAGCCGTACCCACACCTGCCAAAATAGCAATGTACCCCAAAGCCAAAGGCGCATTGGGTTGCTGGATAATACTACTAAAATTGGAGAAAAATAAAAGATAAATTACCGCAAATGGCATAACAAGGCTAAAAGAAGCCATAGTGAGTGTAGCCGATGGAATATTTTGGCAATATTTTTTTACCACATTTACACTAATGGCGTAGCATATAGTAGCCAATACAATAAGACTGCTGTAAAAAAGATTCTGTTCACCAAAACTTCGGGCAGAAAAAAGTATAAGTGTCAAAGCACCACTCAATCCTATAAGAACACCCAACAGTTTTTGCCATTTGAAAACAGTATTAAAAAGAAGTACGCCTATCACAAAAGTAGAAAGTGGGGTAAGTGAATTTAAAACGCCTGAGGTACCACTATTGATGTGCGTTTGGGCAGTAGCAAACAAAAAAGCAGGAATGCCGCTTCCTACGGCACCTACCACAAAAGCATATTTAATATTGCTGCGCTGCAAATGGCGCAAACCTCTGCCTGCTACGGGTAGCAAGGCTGCAAATGCCAAAAAAATGCGCAATGCCGCTACTTGCTCAGGCGGAAATACTACCAATGCTTTTTTGATAAGAATAAAAGAACTTCCCCAAATAACCGAAAGTAAAATAAGCAAAAACCACTGCATACGTTTTGAGCGCGTATTTTAGGAGCGTGATAAAAAAGTGAAGTATTTTCTATTGTGGCAAAATGTTATCGTCTTGATTGAGTGTTTCCCACAAAATGTCTTTCAGTTTTTGTAAGTTTTTGCCGGCAATAGCCGAAATAAACAAAAAAGGCACATCTTCCGGTAATTGCTGACTAATAAGGTACTGCAATTCGTCGTCCACCAAATCGGCTTTGGTTATAGCCAATACCCGTTTTTTGTATAGCAATTCAGGATTATAGCGTTCACATTCGTTCAACAGAATATTGTATTGCGTTACAATGTCGGGCGCATCGGCAGGAACCGTAAAAAGCAAAATAGCGTTGCGTTCGATATGTCGCAAAAAACGCAAGCCAAGTCCCTTACCTTCAGACGCACCTTCAATAATACCCGGAATATCTGCCATGATAAACGATTTGTGGTCGCGATAGCCTACAATGCCCAGGTTGGGTTGCAAGGTAGTAAACGGATAATCGGCAATTTCGGGCTTTGCAGCAGAGAGCGAAGCGAGAAGGGTAGATTTTCCGGCATTGGGAAAACCCACCAAGCCCACATCTGCCAAAATTTTGAGTTCTAAAATCACCCATTCTTCCACGCCGGGTTCGCCGGGCTGCGCATAAGTAGGTGCTTGATTGGTCGCACTTTTAAAATGTTCGTTGCCCAAGCCGCCTCGTCCGCCGGGAGCAATAATTTTTTCTTCGCCGTGTTCCAGAATTTCCAAAATAATTTCATCTGTATCGGCATTGCGGGCAACTGTTCCCAGCGGCACATCTAAAATAACATCTTTGCCATTTGCACCGGTGCGACTACTTTTGTGTCCGGGTTGTCCGTTTTCGGCAATAACGTGTTTTCGGTATTTAAGGTGAAGGAGCGTCCAATAGTTTCTATTTCCGCGCAATATAATGTGCCCGCCTCTGCCACCGTCACCACCGTCAGGTCCGCCTTTGGGTTGATATTTTCCGCGATAAAAATGCACAGAACCACTTCCGCCTTTGCCGGAACGCATGCATATTTTTACATAATCAACGAAGTTTTTATTTTCCACGTAAGAATAATTTGGTTAAAATAGGTGGCTCACAATTAAGATTTTGGCAGATTGGACACAAAATGGCACACCATTATATTATATAGAGAAAAACTAAGAAGCCAAAGCATCAATAATAGTACGCAAACGATGCTGTATATCTTCTATAGAACCTTCGCCTTCAATTCCTACCAATTTTTTTTGTTGGTTGAAATACTCAAGGAGTGGCTCGGTTTGTTCACGGTAAACGTTCATTCGTGCGCGGATGGTTTCTTCATTGGTATCGTCAGTCCTGCCGGAAGTTTTTCCGCGCAATAAAATTCGGTTTACAATTTCTTCGTCACCCACTTCCAAAGATAAAACAGAAGATATAGCAGTATTTTTTTCGGCTAAAAGTTGGTCTAGTTCCTGCGCTTGTTTTTGTGTGCGGGGAAAACCATCAAAAATAATACCATTGATGGTAGGAGGGAGTTGTTCGAGTACGGAGCGAATCATACCAATCACTACTTCATCGGGAACGAGCTTACCTTGTGTAATATACGTTTGGGCGGCGATGCCTAAATCGGTATTGTTTTTTATTTCAGAGCGGAGCATATCGCCGGTAGAAAGATGTTTGAGGGCATAATGTTCTGCCAAAATGAGTGCTTGCGTCCCTTTTCCACTACCCGGAGGTCCAAAAAGAATAAGATTTGTCATTATTTTTTGCTATAAATAATTTGCTATAAATAAAATAAAGAGATACTCTTGGCGCAAAAGTTGATATTAAAGAGTACCAATAATGAAAAATAAAGTGCAAAGATATGAAAGGAAAGCGTTAAAGTCGTATAAAAAGAAAACTTATCTTTGAGATGGCATAAAAATAATTTTAGTATTTGAAGGAAAATTACTATTTTTGTGCCTTTAAATGTCATGAGAAGAGATGAATAATTATTGAAAAAGTAGAAATAATTACCGTTTTTTTAAAAAAAATAAAAAAAAGTGCACTTATTTCAGATATATTCTTTTACTTTGTGCGTAAAATCCCCTTTTGAGTGGGATAAGTGTGTTATATTATGTTAATTTAAAATATTTTTTTACCCTTTTACTTAACCAAATTGATTAAAAAATTGAGAATCATGAAAAAAATGCTCAAATTCACAGTAGTGGGCGCATGCGCTTTATTCCTGACTTCGGGAATTGGTGCACAAGACGACCCATTAGCTGCTGCAAGATTGCATCTTAAGCAAGTAGCACAAGGCCAAATTGCTGCGGCACAAGGTACAACATCGTTCTTAGAGTCGAAACTTGAGGACCTTGAAATGAAATTAGAATTACATTCTAATGACGGGGTTCTGACACCTTCGGAAATTGCTTCTATTCAGAATGAGATAGATGAAATTAGAAATACTTTAGAAAATCAATAAAATAAACTTTTTAAAACAGAGTAAATTAAATTTGTCCATGAAAACAACAATGTACAACATTAAAAAAGCATTGATGAGCTTGCTCCTTATTTGCTTTGTTATGGGTACTGCATGGTCGCAAATCACTACCAACATCACGACAATGGGAGGTGCAAACCCCGCTGCTGATGAGTGGAGTGATTACACGCTCGATTATTCGGGCTTGACGGACGCGTGTAGTCAAAATAACGTTTTTGAAGATCCCACTCTCGGGGATGCTTACTTGGGATATGATGACGACAACGCTGGGTCTACTTGCTCAGGTATGTATATCGACGTTGTATCGCAAACAATAGATTTGTCTGCTGCAGCAGCAGCAGGGCAAACAACAGTGGTAGTTGCCTTTAACTTGAACTTTCAGTTCTTTGCAGGGGAGGCTTTCGGTGTTTTATATTGGGATGCTGATGCGGGAACTTACGAAATATTCCCTACGGCATTTTATAATGTAAATACTGCTGCGCAAACAACAACTCCTGTACAAGATGGTGATGGCGTTTTAACAAACGACTTCCCTACAGGTAACGCCTTGGCATTTTTGAACCCAGCCAATGCGGTTCCAATTTATTTTGAATTGGATATTACTGGTTGGACGCAAAATCAGTTGGAAAATTTCAGTTTTTTAGTTGAATATACTGATTTTGGCAACTGGGGTTGGGGTTTTATTATGAACGAGCCTCAATTGTTTACTGTTAGCGGCTTGTTTGTTACTGATGATCCAGCTACAGCAGTTGATGAAGAAGAGTGTGGCACTTACACTTTATCAGGTTTTCCTGATGATTTGGTAGTTTGTGAAACAGACATTCCAACTGTAACGTATGATGCTACTATTACTTCTAATAGCTTATTAGAGCCAGTGCCTGTTCCAAATCCTGCGAATGGTACTTGGACTCCTATTTTTAGTGGTGGTGCTGTGGGTACAGACATGTTCAATGCTTCTGGTGCTACTTCTACTTTAACGCCAACAGTTCCCGGTGTTTATACCGTGAATTATACCTTAATTTATGATGGTGCTACCGGTACTGCAAACTGTTTGTTGGCTGATACCTATACAGTAACCGTATTAGATAATACTAGTGCATTTATTGGTGGTATTCCTCCTGGTGGTGTTATTTGTTCTACAAATGATCCATTTGCTATTACTTGGGGACCTGCATCAGCTACTTATGTAATAACTGGTCCTAACGGTTTTGTATCTACTACAACGAATATAGATCCTGCTACTTTGGCTCCAGGTACTTACCAAGTAAGTGTAACTTTAGATCCAGATGTAAGCTGTGATACTGCTGAAGATGCAACTGCTTCATTTGTAATAATAGATGGTGAAAACACGGGTGTGTTTATGAAAACCGATAATTTTGTTTGTCAATCTGAAAATGATTTCTCAATTGATTTGACAGATTATTTACAACCAGGTTCTACCAACGTTAATGGTGGTACTTTAACAATGGGTGCTTTCCATCCGATTATTACTGAGATTGACTACGCTGCTGAGTCTCCAAACGAGCAAGATTTTGTTGAAATTACAATGCCAGTAGGTACTAACTTAGCTGATTATGCTTTGTATTTCTACACTCGTACAGTATTCAGCACAGACGTGAATAGCGATGTAAACTATAATACACCAGGTAATGTGCCAATTACATTGGGTAATACTTCTGGAAAATTATACCAACCAACTACAAAACCTGATCCAGACGATTTCGTATATCCTTTAAATACATTACCTATTTTGAATCCTAACTTCGAAAGTGTAGTGGCTTCTAACGGTATTGCATACGAGTCAATTGCGTTTAGTTTCACAAATATCGCCCCTGGTCCTGCTGGTATTGCTTTAGTATATATCGGTGACTATGATATAGCAACAACTGCTAATCCTGGTGGTCCAGATGATGTATTGCAATTCATTGGTTATGGTTTTGATGACAACTCTACCAACTTAGGTATCTTCACTGCTTGTGATGGTCCTGCTCGTGGTTTAATATCAACTGATATTAACGTAACTGAAACTGCTAATGGTGGTCGTGGATATTCACTACAATTCACTAATGCAGGTTGGGTTGTTCCTAATGTTGATGATCCAGAATTGAACTACCCTGTAATGCCAGACCCATACTCTAACCCTCCATTCCAAGTTTATCCTGGTTACTTAGGTGAAAGATGGACTCCAGGTTTGTTGAACTGGGGTATGACTGGTGATACTTTTGCAGAAGGCGATGGTGGTGAAGATATGTTCTACTACGACTATATTGCACCGCAAGGTGACATTCTTCAATTATGGCGTTTAGACCGCACTTTATTTGTAGGTGGTCAAACAGTAGTAGTAGAAGAGTATGATCCTGTAACCGGAGACCCTGCTGATAACAATTTAGTAGAGTTTACTTGTGCTAATCCTACCATTACATTGCCATTTAACTATGGCGTATTGGCTACAGTTCCTTGTGTAGATGTTGCTGCATTGAGCGGTGAATTTGACCTTACTATCTTGATGGATATCGAAGAAGATTGGATGTCTCCAATGGTAGTTTGTGAAAACGCTGACCCAATGAACTTGACACACTTTATTAGTGATGATGTACAATGGATTCAACCAGTTCATAAAGAAGTGACTATTACTGAAACAGCTTCTTTAGATTTGAACAACTATCCTGCACCTTTCATTTCTGAGTTCATTTATAATGACTATGGTGCTGCAAGTGCAAGTATTGATGATCACTGTGTAATTTATAACTACATTGATTTAGATTTATTAAACTCAAACACAAGTCCTACACTTGCTCGTGGTACGCAACGTTTCTGCGAAGGTGTTGAGATTTCTGGTTTGACAGGAACAGACTTATCTTGTTATGCTTTGGCGTTCTATAGCTTTGATGAAATTAATGCAGAAGATCCAATTATAGACGAGAATGAGTTTGCATTATTATATGATGTAACTTATATCGGTCCTGATGGATTGCCAGTATCAACTGCCGTACAAAATGCGGGTGATGATATTTTGGGATGTACTTGGGCTGGTAACAACTTGATGCACTTGTATGGTAACATTGACACAGATGAGTGTGATATTGATTATGACTTAGACTTCTTAACAGATCCTACTTATTACCAACCTTCTGGTGCTTTAATGACAGCTCCTTTAACAGGTGGATACCCTTATAGTGCATTCCCTGGCGACAATTGGATTACTAACTTCAATGGTCCTATTTTGGCTATTGGCGGTGTAGTTCCTGATTTCACTAACGCTACAGGTAGCTGGGATTTGAATGGTACTGAAGCTGCATTTTCTGCACTTTGGGAAGATGCTAACGGTAACGGTTTAGTAGATCCTGCTGTTGATATTTTATTAACACCATTTGATATGGATGGTGATGGTATAGATGACTTTACTGCTATTGATGGTGGTGATGGTTGTACTTACTTAGATGATTTCTTCCCTTGGGAACAATGCGAAGATGCACCAACATCTGATAGCTATGCTTACTTGAACTGTGCTACTTGTCAAAGCCCTGGTCGTCAATATGTGGGTTCTCGTTGGTTCCCAATAGCTGACATTAAAGACTTTGCTGGTGCAATCGGTTTGGTAAATACTTGTAACTGTGAGTTGTTAGACTTCATTAGCTACGGCCCTTACGAAGGTGATTTCTTAGTAGGTTCTGCTTCTGATTTCAGCTTGGCTGGTCCATTTGCTGATATGCGTCCTACCCCTGCTATTGACGTGGAAACTGGTGTTGTTGTTGACGAAGATATAGCTGGCACTGGTCAAAACTCTGGTGACTTACAATCAGTTCAGTTGATTGCTACACAATCTCATCCTGGTTGTTTCCAAGATATTCCTGAAGGTGGTCTTTGGATGATTGCTGACGGTCAAACTACTTACATTGATGCACACGCACCAGGTCCAAATGGTGAGTACAATGGTGAAGGTGCTGACTCGCAACCAATTTCTAACACAATCGGTTACTACAACTGTTTGTTACAACCAGAAGTTGCATTCCCAACTCCTTCTTGTGTTGAAGTTGACTTAAGAGGTGATTTGCCGGAAGGCTTTATCATTACAGGTCATACTGTTGGATTGTCTGTAGCTAATGCTGCTAACTACCAATGGATTGTTGGTCATAATGATACACCTACTTCGTTCCCATTAACTTATAACTGGGATTGTCCTAACTTGGTTGTTAATAGTGCCGGTACTACAAGTGCTCCTGCATTCTTAAATAACTTAACTTCTAATGCTGTATTTGATGCAATTCAAAACGGTTGTACTTTAGGTGATAATAACATCCCTAACCAAACAGATGATGGAATTTATCACGGATGGTATGACAACTGGACATACTACTGTGAAAGCACAGATGGTTGTGTAGATGGTAACAATGAAAATTGCTTCCCTGGCGAACACTTCCCATTTGTAGATCCTGCTACTGGTGCTGATGTTTACTTCATTGATAATGCAAATGACTTCTTTGTTGATGAGTGTACTCCTGCCGCAGAGCGTGTTTACAAATTCTGTATTGTTGGTCACCCAACTGGTGGTAATGAAAACTACACAGCTACCTTAACCGTAACTGTAGATGCTGCTCAATGTCAGCCTATCGGTAACTGGAGTGGTAAAGGTGTTAGCTTAATTGACCTTGACGGTGATGGTCCTGATGCAAACTGTGCTTGGGTGTTTGATCCGGGAGCAGAAGAATGCTTTGGTCCTGGTACTGGCGGCGGTCCTGGTTCTGGTGTAGGTTTGTCAGATTGTAGCCCAATCCAAGTAACTTATAACACAACTAACGCTCACGCAATCCAAGATGATAATGCAACGGATGACTTAGCATGTTTAGATGATGATAACGAATTAATGAGAACTCAAAACATTGCGGTTGTATCTGCTAACGTAGCTGACTTGATTGAAGACCAAACTTACTGCTTAAGCGATCCTCAAGATGGCTTGTGGGGTGATGGTATTGACTTGACAGAATACTTAGAAACTTATACTCCTGCTAATGGTGTGTTCCACGTAATTAGTGCTCCATCTGCTGATTGTTTCACTTTGTCTGGTTATATCTTCTATCCTGAGTGTGTAGGTACTTACGGTATTGAGCACGTTGTTTCTGGTAGTGGATTGTGCGAAGACAGAGATACTATTATGGTAACCTTCACTGAGCCTCAAAGCACAGAATGGGAATTTGTAGATGAGATTATGGTTGATGGTATTGCTGCTACTGTATGTAACAACAATGGCGTTTACTACTTATCTGGTAGCCCAACAGGTGATAACATTACTAATATTAGTGGTTCTTCTGTAATTGGAACAACTACTTTATCTGATACCTTCTCTGTACCTGCAGGTGTATTCACTACAAGTGGTACTGTATCTGTAAATGTAACAGAAGCCGACATACCTTGTGGTGCTGAAATCTCTGAAGTACGTGTACACTGGATTTATACTGGTGGTGCGTTTGGTGATGCTGCATTCTTCGAAGTAAACGGTCCTGCTGCAATCGGTCAGGTAGCTGCTAGTGCTGGTGTTGGTACAAATGACAACTCTTCTGGAACTGCTTCATACTCAGACTTTACTTGGTCTAAACAAGTATGGAATGGTACTGACTTCGAAACAGTAACTTACCCAGGTGGTATTGGTGACTGGACTTCATTGTTAGGAAACTGGACATTCAACTTAACTTCAGCTTCATTCCCTTGGAGCATCCAATTGATCGTTGAAATTGACTACGTTCAAGGTGGCTTCTCTGGCTTAGGTGTTGATTACTTAGGTAATGGTGTTTATACTTTCAATCCTTCTGCTAACGGTGGTTTAGAATTGTTCAACAACATTGAAATTACTTACGCTGTAGGTTGTGGTGTTGTATGTGCAAATACTCCTCCAAGCACAAACTTGATCCACGTATCTAACGATGCAGTAGGTGCTGTTACAGCTACTACTTCTTGTGCTGATGCAAATGGTAACGTTCAAGTAACTGTTAACTACAACGGTGAAGGTACATTAACTTGGGGTCCGAATAATATCCCAGTTTCTGGTAACACATTCACAGTTAATGCTAACGATTACGATGCAGTAGATATCAGTGTTCAAGAAGGATTCTGCTTAGGTTCTGTAAGTGTTCCAGTATATGGTAACATTTCTGCTACAGCAAGCACTCCGGGTTGTGGCGATACTAACGTATCTGTTTCTGTAACAGGTGGTGTTGGTGCTCCTTACTACTCTTCAATTGATAATGGTAACACTTGGTTGCCAGTTGTGAATAATGTTGTGGCAATTCCTGTTGGCGTTCAAACTTCAATTATCTTCACTGATGCAAACCAAGATTGCTACTCTAATACAATCATTGTTACTGCTCCTGCAATTAACC
>JACJXU010000006.1 GCA_020636475.1 Chitinophagales bacterium
TTGATGTTGCGCAAAAACCACGACTACGGCGAGGCTTGGCGCGATATGCGCGTGTCGTCTATTACCGATATTATCCTGACAAAACTGTTGCGAATTAAACAAATTGAAAACAATAAGGGCAAAACACTTGTTTCGGAAGGAGTTGATGCCAATTATAAGGACATTATCAATTACGCTATATTTTCTCTAATTTTACTTAATTAATCATTTTATAATGAAGCAATTTATGCACTTGATGCGCTATCTGGTAGGCGTATTTTTTATATTCTCGGGAACAGTAAAAGCGATAGACCCCATTGGTACGGGAATTAAAATGGAAGAATATTTTACCGTATTTTCCGAATATTTACCTTCTTTAGAAGGCTTGTTTCATTTGTTTAGTGAAGGTGCCGTCTTGATTTCTATTATAATGATTATTTTGGAGATGATTATAGGAATTTCGCTGCTTTTGGGTACTTTTCCTACTACAACACTCATTCTGTACATCATTATCATTGTCTTTTTTACTTTTCTCACAGGTTTTACGGTTGTTACCAACAAAGTAACGGATTGCGGCTGTTTTGGCGATTTTATGAAGCTAAAACCCATTCAAACTTTCTCGAAAGATTTGCTGCTGACGGCACTCATTGCTTTGATATGGGCGTACCGCAAACGCTTTAAAGACTTTGTACAAAACGAGCATATTGTGTTTTTGGTGCTGGCAAACCTTGTGTTTATTGCCTTGGCATTTTACACTTCCTACGGAATGACCGGAAAATTGGTGATAATAGGTATTGGCTTACTTTCGAGCTTGTTTTATGCGTGGGTGCATCGCTATCACATGAATTTTAATGTACGCTATGGCATATTGGCATTGTTTTCCATTTTTAGCATATATTTTACGATGCGCAATTATTACGATTTGCCTATTATTGATTTCAGAGCGTACAAAGCAGGTACCGATTTGCGCAAATGTACTTCCAACGAAGGCTTAGACCCCGGCGAAATTATTATAAAATTCAAAATGAAAAACCCTCAGTCGGGCGAGACGCGTATAGTAGAAACAGCCCAATATGTTGAATTGAAAAGTGCCGGATGGGAATTTGTAGAACAAGAGCGCAACGTAATCCGCGAGCCGCAACTGCCGCCTTGTAAAGACTTTTTGGTATATAATGAAAATGGCGAAGAAGTGCAGGAAGATTTGCTCTACGATGAAGGCACGCAACTTTGGATAAATGCCTATGATATCAGCAAATCGTCGAAAGACGGTTTTGCAAAAGTAAATGCTTTGGTAAAAGCGGCAAAAGCCAAAGGAATAAATGTGATAGGACTTACCAGCTCTTCAATTGAAAATGCCAATAAATTAGCCCAAGGCGACTATGTATTTTACAACTTAGACGCAGTGCCCATCAAAACCATGAATCGCGCCAATCCGGGCGTTACATTGATAAAAAATGGGGTGGTATTACACAAATGGCATTACAATCATTTACCGGATTATAGCGAAATGCAACAAACTTATCAATTACCCTAAGCAAAAGTTTAAACAGAATATAGAATTTTTAATGCCATGATTCCTTCTTATCGCAAAGCCTATAACGAAGCATTTTCCGATGCAAAATATCGTCAGTTTATCGCTTATTTAGATGCGGCACACAAGTCGCCCGTTAAGTTTCGTGTTTCCGAAACACCCGTTTTTTTGCCCGATGATTTTGTGCAAAAATTGCTACAAGCCGGAGAAGAAATCATTGATACTTTGGTGCAGCCCGATTTTGCGCAAAAAATGGACGGAGCTATTCCGCCAAATTTGCGCGTACCCAACGAAGACAAACACACTACTTTTCTGGCATTCGACTACGCCATTTGTGAAGATGAAAACGGAGCCTTAACGCCCAAACTCATTGAGTTGCAAGGGTTTCCATCTTTGTATTATTATCAGGTACTTTTGGCAAATGCCTACCGAAAATTTCAGAAAATTCCCGACAACACCACTTACTTGTTTAGTAATCTTTCGGAAGAAAATTATTTGCAGCAGCTAAACGACATTTTGCTCAATGGCTATGCTGCCGAAAATGTGATATTGCTGGAAATAGAGCCTCACAAACAAAATACTGCCATCGATTTTTATGTAACCGAGCATTACGCGGGCATTAGGGCAGTTTGTATTTCGGAGATAATACGCGAAGGCAAAAAACTATATTACATGCGCAAAGGCAAGAAAATTCGCATCAGACGCATTTACAATCGCGTGATTTTTGACGAATTATTGCGCCGAGACGATTTGCCACGCCAATTTAATCTTACCGAACCCGTTGATATTGAATGGGCGGGACATCCGAACTGGTTTTTTAAAATAAGCAAATATACGATGCCGCATTTGCACAGCAGTTTTGTGCCGGAAAGCAAATATTTGAGTCAATTTGAAACCTTTCCCGAGAATTTGTCGGAATATGTATTAAAACCCTTGTTTTCGTTTTCGGGTCAAGGCGTAGTGTATAATGTAACACCCGAAGATATTGCCGCAGTTCCACTCAGCGAATATAGCAATTATATGTTGCAGAAAAAAATAGCCTACAAACCCGTTGTGGAAGCTCCCGATGGACTGATAAAAGTGGAAGTACGGGTACTTTACTGGTGGAAAGAAGGCGCACTTCGTCCCGAACCCGTTGTCAATTTGGCGCGTCTTAGTCGCGGAGAAATGATAGGCGTGCGCTACAACAAAGACAAAACTTGGGTAGGCGGCTCCATCGGATTTTTAAATAAATCTGCCTAAATTTCATGAAATATTGGCTGGTGTTGTGGGTTTTGTTTTGCAGCATTTTTATGCGTGCGCAGTTGCAATACGAGCAGGTTTTTGATGAAAACATACAAGCCGTTTCGCTAAAAGGCAGTACCGACATTCCTTTGGTAGCACTGGGGCAAACCAATACTTTACTACTCTCTTTCGATGATTTGGCGGGCGGTTTTAGCCAATACACTTATACTTTGGTGCAGTATCGCAGCGACTGGACTCCCGTTAGTCAGCAGGCTTTCGATTACTTGAGCGGATTTACCGAAGGAGATATTCGCCAATACAATTTTTCCTACAATACTTACCAAGACTACACGCACTACCAACTCTCATTTCCCGAAAATAATATGCAGCCCAGTCAGTCGGGAAACTACTGTATTTGGGTGTATAAAAATTTCGATAAAAACCAACCTATTTTGTGCAAGCGATTTGTAGTAGTCGAAAATATTTTTCCGATTCAGCCCAAAGGTTTTGTCGATAATTTTGGTGCGATAATAGACCAGCAGCAACGCATTGAATTTTTGGTAAAATATCGCCCCGATATCATTTTTAATCCGCTGACAGATTTAACGGTTAGCATTTTTCAAAATGGACGATGGGACAATAGTATTAGCGAAGTGCAGCCGCGTACTTATTTTGGCAACGAGTTGGAGTTTAGCATTGTGGATAGAAATATGTTCGACAACAATGCCGGATTTCGCTATTTCGATAGCAGAACATTGAGCGCGCCTGCGCGTGTGTATGAAATAAATGAGCAAACAGAACCGAAGCAAATTTGGTTGGACACCGATTATCCACAAGGAAAAGAAAATTACCCTTATCGCATGAATTCGCTGAAAGGTGCGTTTTACGATGGTTGGGTGTTCAGCAATGACGCGCGCTTCGATACCGACTATTTTCAGGTGCATTTTTCCCTGCGTACCGATACTACTTTCGCCGATGCAGGCGTTTATCTTTGGGGCGAATTTACCCAATGGAAAGCAGAACAAGAAAACGAATTGACTTACAACGAACGCAAAGGCACTTACGAAGCAACTTTGTACCTAAAACAAGGTCTGTATTCTTACCAGTATATGGTTTGCGATGAGGAAAACAACTGCTCCGCCCAAGTTTTTGAGGCGAGTCCGCGCAATGTTGCCAATAGTTATACCATTTTGCTGTACCATCGCGATTTTAATGCCGTAAACGATAGGGTAGTGGGCTATTTTATTGTTGAAGCCCTATAAAAGAAATAAAAACCGATTATGTTTTTGAAGAAATATCTTGTAGAAATAATTTTTTTGTTTGCGTTGCTGTTTTGGGGACAAAAAAGTATGGCACAAGATACTATTTTGGAAGAAGGGACGCAGGTAATTATTGAAAATACCGAATCGTTGGAGTATATCGAAAAAAGCGGAAAATCGCTGCGAAAACTTATTGGCAATGTTATTTTGCGCCAGTCAGATGTGAAATTTACTTGCGATACTGCCCTTTTAGACGAAACCCAAAACAACTTTGAAGCCTTTGGCAAAGTGCATATTGTACAAGCCGATTCCATAAATATTTACGCCAAGCAACTAAAATACACCCACGCCAAGGGCAAAGCGGATTTGTACGGCGATGTGCGCCTGACAGATATGGTGACAAACATTACATCTGATACTTTAGAATATTGGCTGCCGCAGCGCAAGGCTATTTTGTACAAAGGCGTGAAAATAACCGACACCCAAACCCAAATAACTGCTGACACCCTCAAATATTTTACCCGCGAAAAAAATGCCTTTTTGTACGGAAATGCCTTCCTCAAATCGCCCGATTATACGCTAAAAGCTCCTTACATGCAATACAACTACCTCAATGGCGCGGGCAGTTTTGACAAAGGCGGCGAGTTGCTGCAAGGCGATACCAAACTCAGCAGCATTAAGGGAAATTACCAACCTGACGATGGTTTGATGTATTTTGAAAAGGAGGTGGTGGTGAATAATCCCGACTACGATTTGTTTACGCATCAACTAAAATACAATACGCAAACGGGCAGGGCAGATTTTTCGGGCGAAACACAAATTGTGAATGATAGTACGACCGTTTTTTGTCAGAAGGGCTGGTATTTAAGTGAAGAAAAAACCTATTCGGTATGGCAAAATGCCAAAATTGTGCAGCAAAACCAACAAATAATTGCCGATAGTCTCTTTTTTGAAAATGAGAAACAAATCGGAAAAGCATTTGGCAATGTGTATTATGCCGACACCACGCAACAAATGACACTGCGCTGCGCGTATTTGCAACTGCTCAATGACGGAAAGGATATTTTGGCAACCGAGCAGGTATTATTGCAAAAAGAAACTGCCCCGCAAGACACGCTACATTTAGTTGCCGATACACTCGTTACTGCCACATTGGATAGTGCCGATATGCGCGAAATAAAAGCATTTCACCATGTGAAAATATACAAGCAAGATATGCAAGCCATTTGCGATTCGCTTATTTACAACGAAGCGGAGGAAGAGTTTAAGTTTTTGAAAAAGCCTATTGTTTGGTTGGATAGCACACAGTTGGAAGCCGATACCATTTTGCTGAAAGTATTGGACAATAGTCCGCATCATTTCAATTTGATAAAGCGCGCTACGGTGATGAGCAAAAGTGGCGGAAATATGTACGACCAACTGAAAGGATTTTACATAGACGGTTTTTTTGAAGCCGACAGCCTAAAGCGTATTGAAGTGAAAGGGCAGGCAGAAAGTGTATTTTTTGCCAAAGACGACCAAAATGCTTACTTAGGCGTAAATCAGGCGCAGGCACAATCTATGAAAATACTGCTGCAAAACAACAAGGTGGACAAAGTCTATTTTTACGAAGAACCCAAAGCAGGTTTTTTCCCTATTAGTCAAATAAACCCGAGTGAGTTTTTATTGCCCGGCTTTAACTGGAAAGAAAGTTTGCGCCCTACTTCTTTGGCGGGCATTTTGAGGGGAGAGGAGTGATTTTTTATATTTGGAATAAAGCCTATTGTTTAGTCTAATATGAAATCTATACCTAATTTTTTGTTTTTGTTGCTCTTCACATTGAGTTTATGTAACTCTTTAGTGTATAGTCAAACTACCCAATGTGATACCAGCCATATCAATCAGCTTATTGATACCTACTTTGCTTATGTTGATGGCAAGTTGCCTTATACCGACCCAGCCAAGGAAACCAACTGGGAGCAGATACTTACAACTGATAGAGATTGTTTTTATGCCGTACTCCAAAAAAGACCAGAGCGTACCAAAAGTCGTATCCCTCTTAAACTTCTCAGGGAAACTGAAAGGACTGATAATATAGAACTTATTCGAAAAGATGTAGAATTTTTGACCGATTTGGGATTAGTCTATTTTATTTATGAAAATAGATTTCTGCAAACCAAGCATTTTACCGACAAAGCCAAAGCAAATATCTATCGGCTTATAATTGAAAAACCTGTTTATCCGGGTTTCGATGGGCAAAAAGCCTATATTATTGGCAAAGCACAAGTTACCCAAGCTATTCCTTGGCTACTGGAAGAGGTGAAAAAAGTCGAAGATGCCGATTATTATTTCAGAACCGTAACATACCCCAATGCCGATTATTGGGATAAAGTAGAATACGACTTAGATGCCAGTATAAGAAGAAATATATGGAACATAGTAGCCATGTGGGAAAAACTTGCCTTAGCCAAAATGGGCAACGAAGCTGCCAACAAGGAATGGACAGACTCCTTGCGCAACTGCCAGAAACCACCCGTAAAAATGGAAGAGTACGGCAATATTTGGGTGAATAAATCGGAATTGAATTATGAGTACGTCTTAGAAGTAGGCACACCCGAAAGTCTGCAAATTATTGAAGATATTATTTTTAATGATACCATAATGAGTGTTATTCATGACCGAGGATTATGGTTCAGCGATTACCTTAATCAATATGTCTCATCCCCTAAACCACCCAAAATTCAAAAAACTGCCATAGGTGCTATGTACTTTTTAGCCAATCATTTAAAGGGTTTTCCCAATATACGACAAGATAGATCACAAACTGATGAAGAAAAATTAGCTTTTATGCGTAACTGGCTTAAAAATCACCCTAACTATGAAATATTATATTAATTTTTTGAAGCACCTACTGTATGTAGGTTGTTTTTTAATATATCTCCCCCTCACCGCCCAAATAGACGTACAGCTACATCACCCTTGCGGCGGGCAGGAAAATGGTAGTCTTGACCTTAGCCTGGAATACGCAGGTATGCAAGATTTTTTTACCTTTCAGTGGTACGAGGCTGCCACCACTACTTATACGCATCCGGGCAGTGGCGAAGTAAGTATTACCGTAACCAATCCTTTTGCTACTGCCCTCACTACTGCCGAACAATATGCTGATTATAAATTCACGCTGGATAATTTGGACGCAGGCACTTATACGCTCGCTGCCTATTCGCCGGAAGGCTGCCGTGCCTTGTATTACTACACCCTCGAAAACAAGCCCGCTCCACAAGTAAGTCCCACTTGTATTACGCCTGCCCCTACCGAACTATCCATGGATATTACTCCTATTTTGGATAATACCGAGCCTATAAAAGTAGTGTGGTATTTTATAAAAAGTGGGCAGGAAGTATATGTCGGAGACGGCAATCCGGTGCAGGCGGAAAAGCCCGGTACCTATGTTGCGTATATTACACAAGGTGACTGTACTATTGCTTACAATGTACAAGTTCCCGATTGCTTTGTAAGCGAACCCAAATGGCAAATAGATATTGTACAACCTGCCATTACCAATTTCGACCCGCCCGAAGTGAGTACAGGCAGTATTACTGTTTCCTCTTTAGCCAATCTGTGCTATTTAAGCGAAGAAAACATACACATCGAAATATTGGGCGAAGATTGTGTTCTTTCCACCGAAAATGCGCCAGCCGGCAATATCGCCTTGATAGAAGTACCCATTGATAAAGAACAGTTGGCGGCTTTGGGCTTATTGGATAATGACCCCAATAACGATAAAAAATATGAATTTGAGTGTTGCTATGAAATAAAAACAGACTACCTCTGTAACAAACCTACCAAAAAATGTTTTGATATTTACTTTTGCCCCGGAATTGATATTGACCTAAGTACAAACTTTAAAGGTGATTGTACGCAAGGATATGGCGAAATACATTTGAATTATCAAACAAGTTTATCGGGCACACCACAAATTACATGGGCTTCTTCTACGGGCAACGATTTCAAAATTATTGACGACTATAATATAGAAATTACCACTGCCGGAGTTTATGAGGTAACGGTAGATTTTGGCAAAGGGTGTAGCAATACGGAAACCATTGTAATTGATGCGACAGTGCCCACCAATTTGGGTTATAGCAAACTCATTTATCCTGATTGTACCGATGGTGAAAATGTGGGCGCAATAGTGTTCGATAATATTTCTCCTCCTTTGGAAGATGGTACTACGCTTGTAATGGTGAATGAAGATTTACTGCCTATTGGCAACGGAAATATCCAAGATGGAGCAATAATTTTTGACCATTTAGATGCGGGTACTTACAACTTTTTGGTGGAGTTTACCCAACAAACTGGCAGCGGACCCATTGCCGGAGAATCTGCCGCTTGTCAGGAACTTTTACAGTTTACCGTTCCTGCTATGAGTTCCCTGCACGACATTTTTACTTTTGATGCTAATATTACCCACACTTGTCCGTTAGAAAATACCGGAGCTATTCAGACACTTGTCTCCCCTACCAACGAAGGCGATATGGATTGGTTAGATGTCTTTTATTTCCATTGGACCAATGCCGAAACTGGAGCTTTAATTTCGAACAACTTGAATGCAAACCATTTACCTAAAGGAAAATATACCCTTATTGCCCAAAGCAATATTAATTACGGCTGCCAGTTTGAAGATAAGGACTTGCTAACGGTTGAAATTGTAAACATCAGTACGATTCCAGAAGTGAATTTTAGTACCCAATATAATTGTACTGGCGGTTATACGCTTACCCCACAAATTACTGGCGGTAATCCTGATTTTGATTATGAATGGATTTTTAATGGGCAAGTGATTAGCACAAGTCAAACAATACAAGCTAATTACACAGGTACCATTACTTTGCACCTTGTTGATGATAATAATTGTAACTTTTATTTTGAAAAAGCCGTAAAATCTTATGATGCCTTGAAACTGAGCGGACTTATAGACAAAAGTTGTCCGTATATGAGTACCGGCAATATTAGCTTAACCGTAAGTGATGGCGAGCCACCTTACCAAGTGCAGTGGAGTACGGGTGCCAATTTTACGCTGTATAATAATCCTTCTACCAGTGTCTTGAGTGACCTGAGTCCGGGAACGTATTCGGTAAGTGTTACGGATAACAAGAACTGTACGAAAACAGCTACTTTTACTGTAACGGAATTGGCACTTAATGCACTTATTTCAAGCCAAAATGGCTGTAAAGAAGACTTTATTTGTCCAGATAATAATCAAGAAATTCCGCAACTAACTATAAATCATGGCACACCAATACCAGACTTTGATGATCCTTGCTACAGCCCGTATTATTGTATAAAGTGCGCTGATGGTTTTGAAGTTAACGGTTCTTGTCGTAATGCTGACGATACTGACTACAAGGATATAACAGATGACGGTATTATTAAAAAAGTTACTCATACTATTCTATACGACCCATATTTACCCGGCACGCATACTTATGACTTTGAATGTTCATTGGATTGCGAACCAGTTGGTAATTTGGTAAATCAGGAGGTTGTAGTTAAGTGTACGGAATATACCAATGAAACAATTTTGAAAATACCTTGTAATACTACGAGTTGTTATTATCAAGAAGATGAAAAATTTGATTATTACGACGAAGAGAATGATGAGATGGTAGATGTTTGTACCGTTATTTCAATTTCATATTGTTCTGTATATGACACTAACGATTGGGAAAAATATAATCTTGATCAAAATAGTAATAACCCCGTTTATATTGGCTATGTATCATATGGTGATTGTGGCGGAACTTATGACTATGGAGACGCTGATCCTTGCAGTGAGGAAATAATAGATTTTAACAAAGATAAAAACTTTAAAAAGCCATTCTCTAATCTTCCTCAAATCGCCTCCGAAAACAATGTTTTTAGTATTTTTCCCAATCCTTCTCTCAGTTCAGAAGGTATTACCATTTACAGCAGCCACACAAATCTCAAGCATATTTATCTCTACAATACACAAGGAAAGTTACTCACTACCTTAGAAAATTTGCCTGCTATCCAAATTATCAAGATAAATACGGCATCTTTTGCGGCAGGTTTGTATATTGCTAAGGTTATGGACGAAAACAATCATATTTATACCCAAAAATTTATGCTAAAATGATGAAAATACGCCTATTTTTTAGCGCATTGTTCGCTATGGGCATTTCATTTTTTGCCCATAGCCAAATTCATTATGACTATGTAAACGATTACACCTATCCTACTTGGTATTTAGATGACAACTATTTGTTAGAATATACTTCAGATGATTTTTGGGAAGTATTTGTGAATCATAACTATGTTGGAGGATACTACCCTGATAGATTTTATGTAACAGCCCGTTTGCCAAGTATAACGCCTCTCAATCAAATGGGTTATATTATCAGCAAAGCCAAAGCCAATTTCGGTATTTATCGTTTTCAGCTTTTATCTCGAGAATTGATAGCAGATAAAAACACTAAATTTATGTTTCAGTTTCAGGATTGGGATAATATGTTTTATCTGCGCTTTAAATATTTTGTAGATGGTACGCCACCCGATGCCGAAAACTTAGAGCTATGGAAGCTACAACAAGGCGATTCTACGCTGCTGCAAGCTACGCATATTCCGCTGCTAAACAATGAATTTCAAAATGTAGAAGTACGCCGTACCTGCGACAAGCATATTCAGGTTTCACTCAATAACATTAGCTACATAGACCTCGCCGAAGATAGTTGGTTCTATGAAGGTAGTTTTGGTTTTCAAACTTGGTCCGATTTGGCATACATTATTATCGACTCTATAGAATACACCAACATTTTCGAATACGATAAATTCGATAGTTTCACTATTTGTGAGGGCGATAGTGTGCTGTGGTACAACAGTACCTACTATTCTGCCGAAGGCTTGCATTATGATACCCTGCGCCGTGCATCGGATTGCGATATTGTAAACACCTTAGAAATTGCTTGGGAAATTTGCGAAGATTCCAACACAACCAATCCGCCTTATACTTATACCAATCTTACGCTCTACTTTCCCAATGCTTTTAGTCCTAATGGCGATAGCATGAATGATACTTTCAGAGCTTTATACGACCCCAACATAGATTTTTCGAGTTTTTCGCTAGCCGTGTATGACCGCTATGGCGAAAAGATATTTTCCACCACCAACCCGCTTATTGCTTGGGACGGTACTTTTAAGGGTAAAAAAATGCCTATGGGGAATTATGCCTATGTTTTTCAATACAGCACGCCCGATTTAGATATTCAAGCCCAAAGCGGCAGCATTTTATTGCTTCGCTAAATTCGGCTATACTACACTACACAAAAATCGCCAAAAACTTATGCTTTTTCCCTTTTTGTACCAACACATATTTTTGGTGTAACAAGTCTTCGTGCGAAAGGCTGTAGTTTTCGTCCACTTTTTCCATATTGATGCTCACGGCGTTTTGTGCCAGACTGCGGCGGGCTTCATTGCGCGAAGGGAAGATACCGCTTTCACTCAAAAAATCGACAACGGGTAAGCTACTGTTTTTTGCCAACATCGCTACTTCGTGCGTAGGTACGCCTTCAAAAACTGATAGTATTTCCGCATCGCTGAGTTGTTGCAGAATTTCGCGGGTGGGCTTGCCAAACAGAATTTCGGTGGTGAGCAATACTTTGTCCAAAACCGCCTGCCCGTGAACCATCCGGCAGACTTCGGCGGCAGTCGTTTTTTGTAAAATACGCAAGTGTGGAGCTTCTTCATGCGCCTGTTCGAGTTGCAGTATTTCCGCTTGCGGCAATAAAGTGAATACACGAATGTAGCGTTTGGCATCATCATCGCTTGCGTTTATCCAAAACTGGTAGAGTTCGTAAGGCGAAGTGCGCTCGGGATTGAGAAAAACAGCCCCTTTTTCGGTTTTGCCAAATTTTGTGCCGTCTGCTTTGGTAATAAGCGGGCAGGTAAAAGCAAAAGCCTCGCCACCTTCCATCCGGCGAATGAGTTCGGTGCCGGCAGTAATGTTTCCCCATTGGTCGGAGCCGCCAAACTGAACGCGGCACTGATGGTTTTTCCACAGCCAGTAAAAATCGTAGCCTTGAATGAGTTGGTAGCTAAATTCGGTGAACGAAATTCCTTTTTCCAAGCGATTTTGTACCGAATCTTTGGCAATCATGTAGCTGATAGTTAGGTGTTTGCCCACATTGCGCAGGAAATCTAAGAGTGAAATTTCCTTGAACCAATCGTAGTTGTTCACCAATTTGGCGGGATTTATGTCATTGTCAAAATCCAAAACTTTTTGCAAATCGCGCTTTATACCTTCTACGTTTTGGGCTAAAATATCTTCCGAAAGCAAGTTGCGTTCTTCACTTTTTCCCGAAGGGTCGCCAATCATTCCGGTAGCACCGCCAACTAAGGCAATAGGGTAGTGTCCGGCGCGTTGGAAATGCACCAATATCATTAAAGAAGCCAAATTGCCTATATGGAGTGAGTCGGAACTTGGGTCTATGCCAATGTATCCGGCAACGCATTCGTTGTTTAAGAGTTCTTCGGTGTCCGGCATAGCATCGTGGAGCATGCCACGCCAGCGCAATTCTTCAAATAAATTAAACTTTGGTTTCATTGTTTATTTAACATTTAAACGCACTTTGTCATTTCGACCGCAAGGGAGAAATCCCTTTATCAACTACTGGTGTCTGAAATTTCTCGTAGCTTTATTCTGCCGCAGTCACAAATTATCTTTAGCGATTTACATTCCCTTTATCTTGTTTTCTAATTTTTCGTAAAATTCCGTTTGTCCTGCTTGTTGTACCGAGCGGGCAAATTGCATTAAGAAAGATTCCGCCATTTGTTGGTCGCGCTCAAATACTTTTTGCATACTCGGCGATAGTGATTTATAATAATTGAGGTCTTCGATGAGTCGGTCGGTAATTTTGTCAATTATTTCATTGCCTTTTTCGTAATCTTTTACATCGTAATACGAGGCTACCATCGAATAAGCATACAAATCGAACGGAACGGTACGCTCGGGAATAAATTCTAAGCTGCGGTCGAGTACTTCTTTGGCTTTTTCGGGCTTACCTTCTTCGATAAACGCATCTGCCAAACGCACATAATTGTTGCGGAAGTTGTAGAGCATACGGCGCATATCGTTGTTGGCATATACGTCCGGTTTTTCCAAATTGCCAAAGCTAAATTTATTCAGCAGGTTATCTGCCATTATTTTGGTTTGTACACGACCCAAGTAGGGCGAGTTGCCTTCAGATTTTGCTTCAATAGGCACCAAGCGATATGCCAAACCTTCCAACTGAAAATATTTTTCCAAGCCCATATAGGCTCCGCGCTCTACCGAAATGGCAAAATAAACAGGGCGTTCCCAGTTGTTGGAAGCGATGATGTCCAAAACGGCTAAGTCGTTTTTGAGGAGCGAGTTTTTCTTCAATTCAAAGGTAAGTTGCGGCACAATTAAGCCCATATCTTCCGGCTGAACGGTTCCGTTGGCAATTACTTTTAGGCTATCTACCGGAATTTGCATTTTTTTGGTGGGATAATAATTCATTCTTTCCCCCGAAGAAGTGAGTTGGGCAGCTTTGTCGTCACCAATGAAGCTGATGATTTGTTTCAGGTCAATGTATCGGTCGGCTGGCGCAATGCGCGTATCTTCTACATAATAAGTAACATCGCGTTTGCTTCCGGCAATCTGATTGGCTTGTAAAGTCATTTTCACGCCATCGGCATCGTTCAGTTTTTTCCGACATTGATTGATATACCAATCTACGCCCAACAAACTTAGATTTACCACCCGAACATCGCGGCGTATGCCTTCTACTTCTTGGGCATACCACAGTGGATAAGTGTCGTTGTCGCCTTGTGTGAAAATAATGGCGTTGGGTGCGCAAGAGTTGAGGTAGTCGGCGGCAAAGTCGCGGGCGGCAGTGCGTCCGGAACGGTCGTGACTTACCCAACCTTGACTTCCCATCAAAAATGGCACTATCAAGCAAAGGGCAAAACTCAAGGCTACGCCGGCATTTCCTTTTATATATTTTCGCAACATATCAAAAAGTGCCATACAGCCTAAGCCCACCCACATAGAGAAAGTGAAAAACGAACCGGCATAAATATAATCGCGTTCGCGCGGCTCAAGCGGCGGTGCATTGCCGTAAAGAATAAATACTACGCCCGTCATCAAAAACAATATCAGAATGATATAAAAACGGCGGCGGTCGTTTACGGCTTGATAGACAAGTCCCAACAATCCCAACAACAAAGGCAGGAAAAAGAAAGTTGCCCGCGAAGGGTTGTTTTTTACATATTCGGGCAGACTTCCGTTTTGCGGTTCTAAAAAACCATTCAGAATATTATCCAAAAAAGGAATACCACTCAGCCAGTTGCCGTAGCGCAAGCCGTCATCGCCTAAGCCAACGCCTTGTTCATCGTTTTGCCGCCCTACAAAGTTCCACATAAAATAGCGAACATACATGTAGTTGAGCTGGTAAATAAAAAAGTACTTTATGTTGTCGAAATAGCTTGGGTCTTGGTTTTTGCGCAAGCCCAACCATCTTTCGTATAGGTCTTTGCTTTTATTATCGTGAATGCGCGGGAAAAGTTTTTTGGAAGATTTTTCGTAGGCATAATCAAATTTTTTACCTACTTCGTCATATTTGGTTTCGCCTTTTTGGTAGCGAACGCCTGTGTAAACAATGTCGGTAGGATTATCATTATAAAAATAACCTAAAAACAAAGGACGCGAACCATACTGCTCGCGGTGCAGATAAGCCGCCAAAGAAATAGGGTCGCTGGGGTCGTTCATATTAATACTCGGCTCGGAAATGGAGCGGATAACAATGGTAGTAACCGTAGAATAACCGATAAGAATGAACATAAAACCCAAAATGATATTGTGGAGGGTTACATAAGACTTTTTGTAGGTATAAAACAGACTGCCCACAAAAGCGGCAATAATTATCAGCAAAGCAAACCATACGCCGGAATTGAACGGAAGCCCAAAACTATTGACAAACAGTAATTCTATTGCTGCAATAAAGTCCACCGCGCCCGTAATCACCACTAACATAAAGAGCAGCAAAATGACAAATCCGATACCTAAGCTAATAATAGCTCCTTTGGTAGTAGGTTGGTAGCGATGGAAATAATACATCAGCGCAATAGCGGGAATGGTAAGCAAATTCAGCCAGTGTACGAAAATAGAGCAACCCATCAGAAAGGCAATGAGCAACAGGTAACGGTCGGCGTACGGCTCGTCGGCGTGCTGCTCCCACTTGGTCATCAGCCAAAAAACCAATGCCGTGAACATCAGCGACATCGAATATACTTCGCCCTCTACTGCGGAAAACCAAATGGTATCGCAAAAAGTACCCGTCATCGCTGCAATAAGACCGCTTGCCAGTACAATCCACATATTGCTGCCGGAAAGTTCTTGTCCGTTTTTGGTTAATATTTTTCGGGCTAAATAAGTGGTAATCCAAAACAAAAACATCATTGCCAAGCCGCTACACAAAGCCGACATAAAGTTGATGCTAAGCGCAACGGATTGGGGCGAAGGGGCAAAAAGTGTGAACACACGCCCAATCATTAAGAATAAAGCTGCGCCGGGAGGGTGTACTACTAATTGTTTGTAGCAGGCAGCAATAAACTCGCCACAGTCCCACAAACTCGCCGATGCCTCCATCGTCATGGTATAAACAGCTGTTCCGAAAATAAGGGCGATGATGCCGCCGATATTGTTTAGTTTTTTGAAATTGCTCATAGTTTACCTTTTGGGGTAATACGGAAATATGTTAGATTTTTAGATAAAACCGCCACAACGCTCCCGATAAAATAGAAGACAAGGCTTTCTTATTAAAGTCTCAAAGGTAATTAATCTTGCTTTTACATGATAAAATTAAAATTAATTAACGAATATGAAATTGCAAATTAGGCAAAACCAATCCCCAAAATGGCAGTCCAACTAAATAATCCTAACGTTTTTTCTTTTTGCTTCGCTTCTTTTTGTTATCGGAAGAACTGTATTTATCCCACTCAAAATCATCGAAATTGCCTTCTACCATTTTTTTTGTTTTGGCATAAGAGGGCGTAGTAGGTTCGGGTTTTGAAATTTCTACCATCAAATCTACGCCCTCAAAGCGCGCATTTTTAAAGGCACGGTTCACCTCCGACTCATAGCGACTGTCTATCTCAAAAAAAGCAAACTTTTTCATAATGTCAATCTTGCCAATATTGATATCGCGATTTTGGGTGCGGTCGTTTATCAAGCCAATGAGTTTAGGCACACTCAGGTTGTTTTTGTGTCCTACATTAATATAGAAACGGGTGTAAGCCATTTTGCCTCTGCGTCCGCGCTCGCGCTGTATATCTTTTTTGCCGCTTTTGTTTTCAAATCGGTCTTCTTCAAATCTGGATGATTTGCGGTCGGTATTTACGTTTAGGTCTGTAGCATTTTTATAATAATCCAAAAAGCGGTTAAATTCTACCGAGACAAAATGTTGGATAAGTTCTTCGCGACTCAGCCACGACAATTTTTTGTAGATAGCGGGCAAAAACTGTTCAATTTGTGTTTGGTTTACTTCAATATTCTCCACTTTATCCACAAGGTTGAAAAGTTGTTTTTCGCAGATTTCTTTTCCGGTAGGCACGCGCTCGCGGCTAAAGTTTTTGCGCAGCAATTTTTCCAAACGCTGAATTTTGTGCAACTCGCGCATGTGAATAATGGCAATAGAAGTGCCGCTTTTTCCGGCGCGCCCCGTTCTGCCCGAGCGGTGAATATACACTTCCAATTCGTCGGGCAGGTTGTAGTTTATTACGTGGGTGAGGTCGTTTACATCTAATCCGCGCGCCGCCACATCGGTAGCTACCAAAATCTGTAGTAGCCGTGTGCGGAAACGGTTCATCACATAGTCGCGCTGGGCTTGCGACAAATCGCCGTGCAGGGCATCGGCATTGTAGCCGTCCTGAATGAGTTTTTCGGCAATGTCTTTGGTTTCTTGGCGCGTGCGGCAAAATACGATACCATAAATTTTCGGATTTATATCGGCAATACGCTTCAGGGCTTCGTAGCGGTCTTTGGCGTGTACCATATAGTACTCGTGCTCCACATTGGCGGCACCTTCGTTGCGTTTGCCCACCGAAATTTCGAGGGGCTGGTGCATGTATTCTTCGGCAATGCGCATAATTTCCTGCGGTAGGGTAGCCGAAAAGAGCAGCGTTTGGCGTTCGGCGGGCGTAGCTGCCAAAATGGTATCGATGTCGTCTTTAAAACCCATATTCAGCATTTCGTCGGCTTCGTCGAGTACCAACCACTGAATGTTGTTTATTTTTAATACGCCTCTTTTTAGTAGGTCAATAACGCGTCCTGGCGTGCCTACTACAATGTGAGTGCCACTTTTGAGGGCTTTTATTTGCTTTGTGATATCGGCACCGCCATACACGGCAGTAATTTTGAGCGGGGCGATGTATTTGGCGAAACTCTCCAAATCTTTGGCAATTTGTACACCCAATTCGCGGGTGGGGCAGAGAATAATAGCCTGAACGTTGTCGTTTTGGGCATCTATCTGCTCAATGATGGGCAAGCCAAAGGCGGCGGTTTTTCCGGTACCCGTTTGGGCTAAGGCAATGATATCTTGTGATTCGCTGAGAATGGCGGGAATGGCTTTTTCCTGAATGGGCGTAGGATTTTCAAATCCCAAATCGCCGATAGCGCGCAGTAGGGCGGGACTAAGACCAAGTTCCGAAAAATTTTGCATATATGGTTGTTGTTTATTGTTTAAGGCAGTATTGCTTTGAGGGTTTTGGTGTTTAAAAAACGCTGGCTGTTAAAGCATTTAACCTATTCGTTTGAGGTGGTAAAAAAGCTACGCAAAGAAGTAGATTATCCTATGATGAAAAAAATAAGTGCAAAGGTAGTGTTTATTTTGTAGAAAGTGTTGGTTTATACTAAAATCGAATAGCTATTGCGTATTAAAAAGGGAAAAATCTTTTTTCGCCGTATAGCAGTTTTTAGGCGTTAAAAATTTTTGAAGCCTTGGAAAAAATTTAGCCAAAGAACTGCGGTTTTGCCCTGCAAGGGCAAAAATACCTTGAAAAAAAAAGTGTCGTTTTTTTTGCTTCGTTTTCTTTGGACAAGCAAAGAAAATGAAGAAGTCCCCAAGCATAGTTTTGCCCTCAAAGTTTCGGAGTAGATACTTACCCTTAATAATTCCTAAACCAATACGCAACTTTCATACTATATTGGTATTATTCGGGCAACTGAGGGGAATTTGCTTTGGCGGAGAAATTGCGGCTGCGCTGGGTTGGTGGGATTGTGTTGTCTGAGCATTCCGCGCACGTGTCTGAGCATTCCGCACACGTGTCTGAACAATTCGCGCCCGTGTCTGAACAATTCGCGCCCGTGTCTGACCAATTCGCACACGTGTCTGAGCATTCCGCGCACGTGTCTGAGCATTCCGCACACGTGTCTGACCAATTCGCGCACGTGTCTGAGCATTCCGCGCACGTGTCTGACCAATTCGCACACGTGTCTGAGCATTCCGCGAACGTGTGGCACCAAATCGTAAGGAAGTAACATTTTCTTAGCGGCTTTGCGGCTTGGCGTGAAAAATAGGGGAATGTAGTTTTTGCAGCAGTGCTTACTATTATATTTTATCGGCAGAAAGTAAAATAATATTCTGTCTATCGAAAAAATAGATTAAATTAGCCAAATAAAATATTTTGCTATGAAAAAATTACAGAAAAATCAATCAGGTACAAACCTACAAACCTACAAACCTACAAACCTACAAACCTACAAACCGTAACCATTTTAGTATTTATGACAATACTGTTTAGCCTATCGTGCAACAAACACGAAGAACTACTAACTACCGCCAACCCCGCCGCAAGAGAAGATACCGATAGTCCGCTAACCGAAATAATAGTGCAAGGCACGGACGATAAACAAACCATTTTGGGCGACCATATTACGCACCCGCTATCGCTGGCAGTGATGCAGCAGGCGTACCAAAACCTCTCGCACGACTTTAGCACCCAACTTGCCCCAACGCATTATTATGTAGAGTTTTCGCCGAGGAATATAAGCGAACTCAAAGCCATAGATACTACCGATTTGCTTATTTTTCCTTTTCCTTTGGATTATATCATCATTCAAGAAGGCGAATACCGCCACGACTACAGTAGCCAAGAAATGGGCAAGTGGTACGCCACCGTACAGGTAGATGAACCAATGCCCAATGTGCCGCACCAGATAATAGACCAATGGTACGCGCCGGACAATTTGCCGTACCGCTTGGAGAAAGAAGCCCTGCGGGTGGCGGGCTTTGGCAATGGCGACCCGGGTAGTGTGATACCCGAATTTGAGGACGATGACAAAGACCCTTGCAATCCCGAATGTCCTGAGTGGCCAGAATGTCTGCAAGACAGCGAGTCAAATGAATGGTGTACGGATTGGTACAACGAAATTTTTAATGAGTATGTCTATAACCCGGACGACTACTACGACCCCAACAACAATGCCGGACCCTCCGCCGGAAAATGTGCCTGTGCCCTTAGTGGCGACAAACGCGTTCCTTCAGGCTGCTTTACTTTTGAAAACACCACCACTAATACGGACGAAGGTGTTATCCATTCCAAAATATTTAGCAGCAAAATGTATGTACAAATGAACGGTTATTTTATCATGGGCATTAAGCGAGAAACGGTAATGACCAACGAGGAGGGCTGTTTTATGTTTAGCAAAAAGCACAAAGGCGAGTTCCGTTTTTATGCCAAATACAAAAACGACGATGTACACGTGCGCAACAACACCAACCCCCAAATAGCAGAGTTTCCGCTGGGCGATGCGAGCAAGCCGTTCAATAACCTGAGTTTTCACATACAGCCAAGTTCGGACAAAAACTATGTAGGAGCGCACGTACTCAATTCTGCCTACGAGTTTGGGGTGTATAGCGCGCAGTTGGGTATAGCCGATATGCCGGGCGAAATTAATGTGTCGGTGAATAATGCGGCAACAGATGATGATGGTGCGGCTCCTATGCTGAACAAAGGTGGCTTAGTAGAACCCGGCTTATTGCCATGTTTTTCGGGCAATGGTTGGATAAAAGTATTAGAATTTTATGTTTATACACCAAGTAGTCCTGGTATTGTGGTTGAAGTAGCTTTGGTGCTATTACCCTTACCGGACATTACATTTAGTACAGACCTAAGTGTTAAGGCTTCGTTAGAAATTCAAAAAACTTGTTACCATGAGTTCACACATGCCAGCCATTATGGTGTGGTGGGAGAATCCTACTGGAAACCATACAGGGAGCATGTTATTCATTATTTCGGTTATGGCGAGGCTCCTTTTAGCGAACACGCCTGTAACCACATAGGTCATGTAGCCTTGGGTGAAAGTTGGGCGCACCATATAGAACGTATTTTTGGTCATGAGAAATATCAAAACAATAATATTCTTTCAGATTTAGAACAGTCATATACGGGTTACAAATTTATACCATACGGATTGTATTACGACTTAAAAGATATGAATCCTGTTGGAGATGTGGGAGAGTATTCCAAAATTGTAGGAAAAGATAATGTTTCGGGAATAAATGAAGCACAAATATTTACCATTATGGAATCAGCAACATCGGTTGATGATGTAATTAATGCTTTGCTTTCAGACCCCACCTATAATTCATCGGCAATAAACATACTTTACCAAGCATATAAATAATGCGTACAATGCAACCCCTTTTATCCATACTTTGCTTATTAGGCATAATGATTATGACATCTTGCGGTAAAAATAAAAGATGCGTGGAGCGGTATTATTTAGAAATACCCGTAGAAACAAATTCTTTGAAAGACACCCTTAGTTTGAAAGATACACTTATTATTTCCTCCTCGTTTGTTACATTAAGAGATACCAATACGCAAGAATTAATTACTCCTGTGGATATGGAGTATATTTACACTATTTTATCAATATACAATATAGAAGACATAGAAACTGCTGGAAATGCTCAGGATACTACTATTAAATGTATATCAGAAAGAAATCCCATACAATTTATAGGAGTATGGACTGACTATTTGGATAGATATTCTTATGGGTATAGTTTTTATTATTCTCTCAAGGATGGCGTATATAGTATAGTTATAAAATGCTATTTCACTAAAGCTGGGACTTATGGACTAAGTTTATATCCGGTTGATGCACCCATAGGGGTAGAGTTGATGAATTTTACGGAAGAATGTAAGGAATTTACAAGTTTGCACTATAGTATGAATGAAGGATATGATAATAATGCGTATTTATTGGAAGAATTACCGGAAGGTCAGTTAGCCAATATCATAAAGGGAAGTTTTAAGCCCGAAGGCGGCTTTTGTTTTGTAGTGAAAGAGTAGGAATTATGAGTACTAAAGATGTTTTTTTTATAGGCATAATGCTATTATCCTCGTTTTTGCTAAGTTGTAATTGGTTTTCGATAAACCCTTGTGAATTTACCCATCACTATGTAAAATTACCCGCCTACACTTTAACAATGCCCGATACTATAAAGGTGAACGATTCAATAGTACTTCGGCTCGAAGCCAGCGACACTTTAATTACCGATGAAAATGATGTGCTAATAACAAAAGATTTGCTATTTACCGGAATTTTAACAGTAGGCAATTTGGAAAATTACGCTGAAGCTGGTTTTATAAGCAATCACGACTCGACCGTAATTTGTAAGAGCGCAATAGGCGGCTTAGAATACTTCGACCCTTCCATAAGCGAAACGGATAATGCCTATTTCTTATATTTCAACGAAGCCAATCATAAATATGAAAACGAAACAACTTGTATCTTTACGCAGCCCGGCATTTATTTTATAAAAGTTGGTTCGGGTGTGAACGATGTCTCTTTGGTAGGAAACACCTATGAAAACGAGTGTCGCTCAGAATTAACATGCTACTATGAAATGAACGCCGGTGCAGATAATAACATTTATCTATTAAACACCGTACCCGATGAATATTGGCGAAATTGGTTTAAAAGTAACTTTTCTCGTTTTGGTGGGTATTGCGTAGTAGTGAAGTAGTCTGACAATAAAATTATGCAAAAAATCATTCACCCACACATCCACGCGGAAATAAAACAAAAACTCCCCTTCATACGCTTGGGCATCTTCCGGTTTTCGGGAAAAGTATTGCCCGTAAGTGAGCCGTGTAGGGAAAACATAGCCAAATTGTTGTCCGATGAAGCGGAAACTGCCGATGCCGTAGTAGATGCTACCCGCAAAGCCTACAAATTGTTGGGCAAAGACCCAAGCCGCTATCGTCCTTCGGCGGAGGCATTGCGCCGAAGAATTGCCAAAGGGCAAAGTCTGTACAGTATCAACAATGTAGTAGATATTTTAAACGCAATTTCTGCCCACAGCGGATTTTCCATCGGCGGCTACGATGTGGCAAAAATAGAAGGAAACAATATTTTTCTGAGCATTGGCACTGCCGATGATGTCTATGAAGCCTTAGGGCGCGGCTTGCTGAATATTGAGTATCTGCCCGTTTTGCGCAATACCGAAGGACGTGCTTTCGGTTCTCCTACTTCGGATAGTGTGCTTACCAGCATTGATGCACAAACACAGGATTTTTTGTGGGTATTTTTCGATTTTGGCGGCGGTTCTTTCGCGCCGATAATAAGTTTAGCGCAAAATTTACTCACCGAGTTTGCAGCACTTACCGAAAGTGATTTTCGGGTGAGTGAAGCATAAAAAAAGCGTTTGCCGTGAAAATGGCAAACGCTTTTTATACATAAAATAAGGTGTATTGCTTAGCGTGTAATCACTAATTTTTCAGTTTGTACACTGCCATTTTGTTGGATATTAATGAAGTAAACCCCATTGGCTAAGCTCGACAAATCCAATTCAATTGTATGGTTTCCTTTCTCCAAATTCATCGGCATATTCATCAATTCTTTTCCGGTAAGGTCAATAATTTTGATGTTAGTTTCTTTGCTTTCAAATGTATTAAATTCTACACTTAGCGCACCTTGCGTAGGATTAGGATAAATAACCGCTTTTTCTAATATAGCTTGGTCGGCTTCGTCCAAAGCAGTAGCCACATTTTCAGTACCACGATAAGCAGAACTGCTGGTATTGGCGCGAAGATTATAACAAGATGAGTTGCTATAAGCACCACCATAACCATACACTTTTACGTAGTAAGTAGCCACAGGCGCATTGTTGTAAATAATACCTTCGGCGGTAGTGCCACTATTTTGGGAAGTAGCTAATACACTACCATTGCTTTTTAGCAGTTGTAGGTCATAGTCAAAAGGCAAGTTGTACAATTCTACGTAAATGTTTTTAGCCGAAGATGTGTTGCTGAATTTGAAGTAATCTACATCAGTGCTAGTACTTATTTTTGCGGTAATTTCGGTATTTACAGCAATGGTTTTGGCTTTAGAGCGTGTATTATTGTTTTCGTAATTGTCGGAACAAGTGCCTGTGCCGCCACCACTCGCTGCCGTAGTAGTGAAACTTGCAGCAGCAGAATAACTACCTGAGGTGCCGGAACAAACTGCCATAACTTGGAAATTATAGGTAGTAGATGCCGCCAATCCGCTCAGGCTTTTGGAAGTAGTTGTAATGCCGGAAACAGTAGTCCAAGTGCTTGATGAAGAAGTTTTGTACTGCAAAGTATAAGAAGAAGCACCGCTAACTGCCGCCCAACTTACCGTAGCAGAAGAAGAAGTAAGCGCAGAAGAACTCAAACTGCCGGGTGTGCCGCAACTTGTTCCGCCGCCGCCGCCACCACTGCTATTACAAGCGGTAGAGCTTGACAAAGAAGCGCGCGCTCCGCCCGGAGCCAATACAGCTTGCATACGAGTTTTTTGTCCGTTGCTAAACATATACATGCAAGCATCGTCCACATAGTCCATATAGTTCATAAACATATCGCCGTAAGGACCATTGCTGCAAGTAACGTGCGGATAAGATGGGCAACTATAGTTTGAGGTTTGTTGGGTTGGCGTGTCGCTCACTAAGTCGTTGCCGCAAGAAGCATCGCCCCAAATATGGCGAAGGTTGAAATAGTGACCCACTTCGTGCGTGGCGGTGCGTCCTAAGTTGTAGGGAGCAGTAGTTGTGCCAATAGTACCAAAATAGCGGTAATCAATTACTACACCGTCGGTAGCAGTAGAGCCGCCGGGAAACTGTGCATAGCCCAAAATACCACCGCCGATATTGCACACCCAAATGTTGAGGTATTTGGTAGCGTCCCAAGGATTTACGCCTCCGGCAGATGATTTTTTCACATTGTCGTTGGTTCCCCAAGAGGTTTTGTTTACATACTTACGGTTAATGCCCGTAGTAGCTGCGCCGCTGGGGTCGGTTTGCGCCAAACAAAAGTTTATTTCCGCATCGGCAGCCAAAGATGCAAAGGCAGAAGGTGTATTGCTTACATCGCTGTTAAGTTTGCGAAAGTCGTCATTCAATACATCTATTTGCGACTGAATTTGTGCATCGCTCACATTTTCGCTGGTAGTACGATACACTACGTGTACTACAACCGGAATATTGTAAACCGTTCTGACATTGCCGTGCGTTTCTTGGTAGGCAGTAAATTGCTCGGTAAAATCTTCGATTTCATTCATCCGTTGTTGGTAAGTAGGGTCTTCTTTCAACAAACGGTCTTGCACATCCATTGTGCCGCAGTTTCTTTGGGAAAATGCCGGAACAAACGCTAAGGCTGTTAAGATTAGGCTTAAAATTGATTTCATAAAAATATAAATTGGGTTAAACAAAAAAAGGTAAAACGTTATTTTTTGCTACAAAACAACCTTATAAAACAAGGCTATTTCAGTAAAATCAAAAATGTAAAAAAGGATTTTTTATAACTCTTCCAAAAGATAGAAACTACGAGACAAAGCGATATGCTATTCCAAAGATGTGTGTTAAAGATAAAATGCGTGCATATAAACAAAAACCTAATAGGTTATGCGCGGACTGCAAAGCTAAATAATATTTTTTATTTGTGGAATAGTAGAGGAAAAAATTTGATGAAAATATTATTGTACGTACATCAATTTTCCGTTCAAATGGAAATTTCAAAGCTAAAAAGCCTATTTTTGAGCTTTGAAATAAAAGTGGTTTCAAAAGCCTGCAAGACTTAATTGCCGTCTAATATAATGATAGTCGGTTCTGTTTTATTGGCTTTTTCGGTGAGTTGCTGGTCGTATTTCCTGAAAAAAATAGTTAATTTTTCTTCATTGATATGCCCTTCGGTATCTATTACTTTCTCCTTCACCAACCATTGAATAACGCCTTGTGAAACCTTTTTGGCACTTAGGGCAAACGGAATATGACTGAAGTCGGTTGTTTCTACTATCACATCGTTGTTCACAAAGTTTAGAATCATATAATTTTCAGCTATGTTTTCAAAGGCATCATTGCTGTTCATGGTGAAATACAAAATCTCATGTTCCTCGCGGTCGTACAAGGAAAAATTATAAAACTGTATTTTTTCGTATTTCAGCACCTCATTTCCATCAATTTTCACTTGCTCGCCCACTAATTCAAGCTTTTGGGCAAAACAAAATGACGAAATGCTTAGTAGTAGCGAAAAAAGCAAAAGAGAGATATTTTTCATAGTAGGAGAAATTGTTTTGTAAAATTGCTTTCAAATATATGACTATTTTTTGTTTCGGAGAATACCGTTTTCCTATTGTTTGAAAATAATCATTATTCCGGCTCAAAAACCACCTTTATCTTCATCGGCGAATAAAGCGTAAGTGCTATTTCGGCATTGGAAATTACCTGTTGGTCGTTTAGCAAAAAATACGCAAACTTATAGCCTTTGGCAGCTAAGGCACGAAGTTCTACGTTTTGCTCGTAGTAGTAAGTGCCCTCAAAAGGAAATTGCCGCAAATAAACGGCATTGAGTTTTACGGTACCTCCTTCGGGCAGCGCGTTTTCAATCGTCAGCGGTACTTCTGCACCCAAGCTCATTTGCTCTTTCAGATAACGCCGCGCATAAGCAGGACGTTGCTCGGCAAAATCGTACATTTCTTGCAGATGCTTCTCTTTCCATGTTTCCACATTGCCGCCCCAGCGCGTATAATGATGCGGCAAAGACGCTTCAATACCTTGTGCAAAAAAACTGATTTGCTGTTGCAGGTTTTCGGTGGTGAAGTTGGTATTGAGCAGGTCGGTGTAGCGCAAACAAAAAGTTGCCTTAAAAGACGGATTTTCCAACAATTTTCTAAAAATAATAAAATGTGTTGCGCCATCGCGGAGTACATCGCCGATAATATTTTCGCCGGCTTTGCCACCATTGCCCATCGTCAAATCCATATCGCCCAGAAAAAAATGCCAGCGACCATTGTCGAAAGTAGGTGCGTGCCAACACTTTTGGTTGCCGGCTTGTTTCCAGTCTTTGTTTACCGCAAAAATATTGGTAATCATAAAATCGCAGAAGCCATTGATGTCCCACATTTTTTGCACTTTGGCATAATTTGCCTCATTTTGCATTGAATTATTGATAATAAATTCGCGCACTTGCATAAAGTTCTCAATACCGCCACTTTGGGCACTAATGCCAAAACCTTCCACTATTTCGATATCGGAGGCTTTGATAAAATATTTGTTGGCGAGGTAATATTTGTCTAATTTTTCGCGAAGATTCTGTATGCCCCAATAGCGCGCATTGATATATACCTCTACGGGTTTGTATGCCGCTACATCGCAAAAGCCGTTTTGCATAATATAGTGTAGCAGCGCATCATTAAAATAAGTTTTGTTGAAACTCTGTCCGGCGTTTTTGAGCAATAGTTTTTTCATTTTGGTAGCAGGAGCTTCATAAAAAAAACGATTGTCAAATTCCTTTTTTCCGTATTTATCATCGGCAATGAGTTGCAGGCTTTTCAAATCGAAAGAACGCGAGCCCGCACCGTGAATACGCACGCCAATGTTTTGTTGGTAAATGTTGCCCGCGTACTGGTCTATAAACTCGAAATAAGCAGGAACCGTCCATTTTTTCCAGAAATTTGCGCCATGAAAAGGAAATTCGGTTTGGGCATTGGTTCCTTTTACATAAATTCCGTGTGCATCGCTCCACAAATCAACAGGGTCGAGACTCAAAAATACGCTGGCTAAATAATGTGTTTGTGGCGTATCTTCCATAATGTAGGTACGGCTGACGGTTTTGCTGGGCAAACAATCGTTGTTGGTACAAATGGCTTTGAGCAAGGTATTTTTACTTATTTCAATAGGTTCGGTGTAGGTTTTGGAGTAGCGCGTAGGTTCGTTGCCATCGGTGGTATAGTGTATTTCGCTACCATAAGTTGCAGCGTCTATTATTACCCAAAGGCTGCCATTGTAAAAACCCGAAGTAGTGAGAATTTCGGGCGATTCGTTGTAGCATTGGGCGGTTTGCTGCAAGCTGTTTGGTGCATCGGGTGTGGGATTGGGAAATAGTAGCCACGTATCGGCACGCTGATTGTTGAACAAGCCGCGAGATTGATTGAAGTGATGGCTTTGTATCTTTACCGAATCAATAACATTGTTATAATCGGTGAGATAGAGCGTTTCTCCTTTTTTTATTTTAAAATTGGTGTGCAGGTATTTGTTCATTTGTGATGAGCCTGTTACTTTTTGCTGGTCGAGTTTGTTTTTACCCGAAGTAAAGATTAAAATAGTACCGTTAGGAGGCAATATTACGTTGGGAATCATCCATTTGTGTAGTTTTTTTCCATTATCGCTTAGGTACAAACCTTCCAAGTTTTTGGCAGAGATTCCTGCATTGTACAATTCTATCCAGGTCGGATAATCGCCATTGCGGTCGGCAATGAGGTGCGTGTTTTTCAAACAATACTCGTTAATTTGAATATTTTGTGAAAATATATTTGGTGAAAATAGCGGCAATAAAAAGAAAAAGAGGGAAAGTGGAAGGTAGCTAAAAAGGCGCATAAATGGTGTGCTAATGTTTTTAGGGAGCTAATATACGCCAATATTGGGGTAAAACGCTAAAACTTGCAGGTGTGTGTCCCACTAATTCGCCATCTAACTGAATGTACACAGGTTTGGGAGCATCAATAGTTATTTGGGTAGTGCGCAAAGTGCGGATTTGTTTGTTTTTAATAAAATTACCACTATAAATATTGCTCAGTTCCCGCACAATAGCCAATTTGCTCATATTCTGCACTAAGGTTATGTCCAGCAGTGCGTTGTCGGGCGAGGCATTGGGACAAATTTTCATTCCTCCGCCAAAATACTTACCTATGCCGGCAGCCAGCACAAAAATTTTGCTTTTTATCACTTCGTCATTTACTTGTACGCTCACTTCTTGATTGCGGTAGGCAAATAATCCTTGCAACAAAGAAAATAAATACGATACTTGCCCCATGCTTTTGTTTTTCGACAGATAATTTTCTGCCACAAAAGCATCGAAACCCATACCGGCTACATTGGCGTAATACTGCGAAATTACTTTTTGTTGCTGGGTAACAGTAGCTTTTCCGGCATCTAAATAGCGATACTGTCCCTTTTCAATGAGAGGTAGCAAGTATTCGGGATAATTGCCAAGATTGAGGGTGCGCGCAAAATCGTTGCCCGTACCGGAGGGCAAAAAACCAACATGAAGTGCTTTGGGCGAAATAATACTCTGGTTCAGGGCAGCATTAATCCATTCGTGTAGCGAGCCATCGCCGCCTACTACAATAAAATATTGATGTCCTTCTTTTATTTGCTGATGTGCAATTTCGGTGAGTTGCTTGGGTGCTTCGGTAAAAAATACTTGGTGATTAATGGCACGTGTGCTGAGCAGACTGCTCAAAGCCGTAGCTTGTTGCTTACCTTTGCCTCCTCCGGCAGTTGGGTTGGCAATAATAATCCAATTGGTTTGCATAAAATGGATTTAGACCGGACTTTGTTTTTGAAAAATACTACGCGCCAGCGCGCCGCAATAAGTAGCCAAGCCGCCTGTAATGCCGCCGATAAGAATAGTGATGATAAGCAGCATAGTAGGGCTAATATTTCCCAACAGTTCGCCCATTCGCTCGGCGAGAATATAGTTGCCTGCCTTGCTTTGGTATTGTGCATAAAAACCCCACAACATAGCTATAGCCAAAAATGCGTACACAAAACTGAGCCAAGGAAGTGTACCTAAAGCAAATCCTATTACCACACCCACGATTACAATAGACCACCAAGGCAAAAATAATTGTAGCATTGCGCTAATAAATATCATTAAAAAAATGCCGGCTATGGCTTTCATTATTTGTTTTAGCATAATAAATGCAAGCGTTTTTTTGGTAAAAAAGATAGGGCTAATGTACAATAAAAAATGTTGATTTGAGTATCTTGCTGGCAAAAACATGCAAAAATAAAATGGAATTACAGCATAAAGTAGTATGGATTACGGGCGCATCGTCGGGCATTGGCGCGGCATTGGTAAAAGCAATGTATGCACAAAACTGCAAAATAGTGCTGTCGGCGCGGCGGGTAGCGCGTTTAGAAGCATTGGTGCAACATTTATCAATAAGCACCGACCAATACTTAATAGTACCCGCCGATATGGAAAAAGCTGAGGAAGAAGCCGAACAGTGGACACAAGCTGTGTTGGAAAAATTTGGTCGCATAGATGTATTGATAAATAATGCAGGGATTGCGCACAAAAGTAGGGTGGTAGAAACTCAAGCCGCTGTAGAAAGAAAAGTGATGGAGATAAATTTTTTCGGATTGGCAGCATTGACTAAAGCGGTAGCCAAGCAAATGCAGCAACAAAAAAGTGGTATGCTGGTGGGTATAAGTAGTTTGTTAGGCGATTTTGGCTTGCCCAATGTTGGAGCGTATTGCGCTTCGAAACATGCCCTGAATGGCTACTACGAATCGCTGCGCTACGAATTGGCAGCAGATAAGGTGCAAGTGTTGCTCATTGCGCCGGGATTCATCAATACCGACATTACCCTCAATTCGTTGGATAAAAACGGAAAGGCATATCAAAAGAACAGCAAAGCCCAAGAAAAGGGCATGCCGCCCGACAAATGCGCCCGTAAAATTGTAAGTGCTATCAGGAAAGAAAAGAAAAAAGTATATGTTGGTGGAGTAGAAACTTACTTTCGTTGGGTCAATTTTTATACACCGAGCTTGTTTCGTTATTTAATGAAAAAGCTACACAAGTTGTAAGGGGTTAGTCCAAAACTATGCTATCCAGCCTTGTGCGCGCATCCAATCGTCATTATAAATTTTTCCGACATAGCGGCTGCCATGGTCATGGAAAATAACCACCACCAAGTCGGTAGGCTTTAGTTCGTCTTTTAATTCGTGAATGCCCGCTACTGCCGAGCCGGCAGAATATCCCAAAAACAAGCCTTCCTCGCGTGCCAGCCGGCGCGCCATAAGTGCACCATCTTTATCGCTTACTTTTATAAAGCGGTCGATAAGGCTAAAATCATAGTTTTGCGGAATAATATCTTCGCCAATCCCTTCGGTAATATAGCTGTGAATACTGTCGGGGTCTATTTTTCCGGTTTCGTGAAATGCCTTTAGCGTAGAGCCGTAGGTATCAATACCAATTATTTGAATGTTGGGATTTTGCTCTTTCAAGTATTTTGCCGTACCACAAATAGTGCCGCCCGTGCCTGCACCTACTACCAAGTGGGTTATTTTGCCATCGGTTTGTTGCCATATTTCGGGTCCGGTACTTTTGTAGTGTGCTTCGCGGTTGGCAAGGTTGTCGTATTGGTTTACATAAAAGGCGTTGGGAATTTCTTCTCCCAAGCGGCGTGCTACCGAGTAGTAGGAGCGTGGGTCGGAGGCTTCTACATTGGTAGGACAAACAATTACTTCGGCACCCATAGCGCGCAAAATATCCGTTTTTTCTTTCGATTGCTTGTCGGTAGTGGTAAAAATACACTTATAGCCTTTTATAATAGCGGCGAGTGCCAAGCCCATACCCGTATTGCCCGAAGTACCTTCTACAATAGTGCCGCCCGGCTGAAGCAAACCCGCTTTTTCGGCAGTTTCAATCATATTGAGCGCCATCCGGTCTTTGATAGAATTGCCCGGATTGAATGTTTCTACCTTTGCCGCTACCAAAGCCGGAATATCGGCTACTACACGGTTGAGGCGAACCAATGGTGTATTGCCAATGGTTTCCAAAATATTGTTGCGTATATCCATAGAGGGCAAAGATAGTGAAATTAGGGAAATAGCTTTTTAAAATTGTAGCGGCTGAAAATGAAACCTGTAATGTGCTGTATTATTTTGATTGATGTTATTCTTTTTTGCCTTTGAAGAAAACAAACCTGACAGGTTTAAAGGTTTATCTTTCCTATGAATAGCTTGGAAGCATATATTCAATAGGTTAGGGAACCTATATCAAATAGGTCTGGAACGTATATCAAATAGGGTAGGTAACGTATATCAAATAGGTCTGGAACGTATATCAAATAGGTTAGGTAACGTATATCAAATAGGTTGGGAGCCTATATCAAATAGGTTAGGTAACGTATATCAAATAGGTTGGGAACCTATATCAAATAGGTTAGGGAACGTATATCAAATAGGTTGAGAACGTATATCAAATAGGTTGAGAACGTATATCAAATAGGTTGAGAACCTATATCAAATAGGTTGGGAACCTATACCAAATAGGTTGAGAACGTATATCAAATAGGTTGGGAACCTATATCAAATAGGTTAGTGAACGTATATCAAATAGGTTGTGAACCTATACCAAATAGGTTGCGAACCTATATCAAATAGGTTGCAAACCTATACCAACACTATTTTGGTAAGTATGCAAATAAAAAACAACGGTCTTTGATACGGACAAAACCTGACATGTTTTTAAAACATGTCAGGTTTAAATCCATACGTTTTGTGTCTTTCCGACCGAAGGGAGGAAACCCAAAAGTGCGTGTGGTGCGAGTTTTGAGAGATACCTCACTGTGTATCGGTATGACAAAAAGAAACTATTGTAAAGAAAATGTAATATTTTCATAAAAAAGCAACCCAAGAGTTTGAAAATATCAAAATATTGTTTAATTTTATAGCGAAACTCCTTTGAAAAGGAAGGTAGGAGTACCTTAAAACAATATAAATAATGGAGGAGCAACAACGCCAACAACACTGGAAACACTTGCTGCGCAATACGCGACAGCCACCTTAGCGTAAAAGATAAATACCTTATTTACACCCTTTAGATGGGATTTATTTTTTAAATTTAAACTTTAATAATTATGAAAAAGATATTTTTAGTTTTTTCTATTATTTTTGGTTTTACCACTTTGTATGGTCAAACTGGTTCAAATTATTTTAATTTAATTTGTGAGATTCAACCCTATGAAGTAGATGGTGTTTCACAAAATGCTTTTGAAGTAAAATTAACACCTATTTTTTCAGGTCAGGATTATGTTTGTGGAATAAATTTTCAACTTCAGTTAAAGTTATATGATGCAAATCAGATTCCATTAGAAACACTTGAACTAACGGAAGATAACAACAATGTTGTAATATTCCAATCTAGTACGGACTATGGTTATAAAGGAGATGTAATATCAAATCTAAAGTATCGGTACTTAATTACGCCTGATTGCAATATTATAAATAATATCGAATTTTTAAAAATAGCTGCCCAAATGGAAACACCCCTTGACTACATTAATGGAGGTAATGGCTGCGGTTATCTTTGGAATATAAACATGATTGTTACTTATCCAAACTCAAACTGGGCAGATCAATCAGGCGTATCGCCACCTCAAAATGGAACAACTAATCAGATTAATATTAATTCCGATTATATCTCTATTGGTGAAAACTTTGGTGTTAATACTACTAGCCTAAATGCGGATATTTGTTTGGTGGATCTCAATAGTTTTATTTTTGGTAGTGCTTGTCATTTTCCCGATGTAATACAGGTATTTCCTTTTGGTGGTTGTCCTCCTTATATGGTTCAGCTCATGATTAATAATACTACTTTGGACTTACTAAGTATTGAGGACTTACCAAGTAATTTTTATGAACAATTTGATGATGGGTCTGGCACATTGCAAGATAATTTTCTATTACTCCCCGATCCGGTTCCCAATTTGTACCTTGCGCAGGAAGGAGCAGTTACTTATACCGTAATAGTAACGGATAGTAAGAATAATACCTTTCAACAAGACTACGAAATAGATAATATGCTTGTTATTAGTCAAGATTTAACCATAATGTTGGTTAATGAGAATGACCTAAATTGTTTTGATAGGTATTATATGTCGGTTACATCATATGGTTCGGAGGTAAGTTTATCAGGTGAGAATGAGCCACTACCTAATGGGAATATTATTTATTATCCCGACTCTTATTATAACGCGGCTGCTAATAGTATTTGGTTTTATAGAAATGGTGCCTATACTGTAGGGATTTTTAACGAAAACTGTGATACTTATTTTATGTCCGATGAAGTTACTATTACTAATGCCATACCTGTATTAGAAGCAGAAAATACCGTATTTTGCGAAGGAGAAAGTATTTCTATTCATGACAATACCGATTTTGTATATTTCTCATATCAGTGGTACAAAGACGGAACACCAATTTCAGGCGCAAATACTGATAATATTAGCATAACCGAAAGCGGTGATTATTATTTGGAAGTAGTAAAAGAGGCGGATTGTCCTGCTTGGCAAACAAATATTTTGAGTTTTACCTTTTATGAAAATAACACAAGTGTTTCTCCGCCACAACAAATTTGTATGGGAGAAAGTGTACAACTTTTAGCCTCAGGTGGTGTATCGTACAGTTGGTCGCCCGGTATTGGTTTAAATAGTACAAATGTGGCTAATCCTATCGCCGCTCCAACAGAAACGACTGTTTATGAAGTAACTATTATAGATGATAATGCTTGTACTTTCACACAAAGTGTTGAAATTATAGTATATGATTTACCTGCAACGGGTATTTCTGCCAATCAATCTATTTGTGCCGGAGAAAGTACCCAATTAGAAGCAACGGGCGGAGCAACGTATGCTTGGTCGCCGAGCGAAGGCTTAAATAATGCTACTATTTCAAACCCTACTGCTTCGCCTGCTGTTACTACTACCTATACTGTCAATATTGCGAATGATAATTGTGCTGTTGCAGAGCAAGTTACCATCACCGTCCACCCAACTCCCACCGCCTCTGCCGGCACCGACCAAAGCATCTGCCAAGGCGAAAGCACCCAACTCACGGCTACGGGCGGCATCAGTTATGCGTGGAGTCCGGCTACGGGTTTAGATAATCCCAACATCGCCAACCCCACCGCCTCCCCTACAAGCACCACCACTTATACCGTAAGTGTAACCGATGAAAATGGCTGTACGGATAGTGATGAGGTAATGATAACGGTATTAGATGTTCCTCAACTCACTATTAGCGGACCTACTAAAAACGATTGCAATTGTAATTATGTAATATTGAGTATGGAAAGCAATATGCCTATAAACGATAACACCATAGAATGGCAGGTATTTGATGGAAGCAATTGGGTGCATGCCTACGATGCAAATGTTGATGGTGGTACGGGAGATGACGGCTATTTAACCCTACTACACATAAACGCCCCTGGCACCTATCGTGTACAAGCACAAGCTGCCGACAATAGCTGTATAGGCACTTCGCAGGAAATAGTAATAGCACAGCCGGATATTGATAACATAGCCAGAACTCTTGCGGGCGGACCATACTTTACTATTCCTTTCCAAACCCATCCCAATCAACGCATTTGCGTAACAGGGGTGGCAAGTATGCGTTTCAATGAAAATATTACGAGTACTGCCGCTTGGAATACCGCCGTAGCCAACAATAGCATTACGGGCCCTTGGGTGTTGGACAATGTAGAACTGATATTTACAAGCGAAACAGCCGGTATTACTATATTGCGCAGGTCCGGAATAGTCGCCAATAATTGTACTTTTGGCGGAAACCCCTGCCAGAACCGATATTGGAGAGGATTTGTATTGCGGGGAGTTCCCAATGAGAATGTGAGCCAGACGAATAATCCACAATTTTATCATGGGGCTTTAGATTTGAATAATTGTACGCTAACGGATGCCAAAAAAGGGGTACAAATTGGCGATGGAGGATATGTAAATGGCACTTGGTATGCCTATGCACAGTCCGGTGGACTTTTACGGGCAAATGGTACACAGTTTATAAACTGTGCCGTAGGCATAGAAGTAAACGAAAGAAAAACATTACCATTAGCAAAATCACCTATCTTAACGGTACAAAATTGCCAGTTTATAACTAACCGCCATTTTCTGGGTGGAACAGGGCTCTACATTTTGCCACAAGGATACGTAGGCATAGCGGTAGAACAAGGCAATGGACGCATTTTTGTAAGAGACTGTAGTTTCGATAAAAATCCTTCCGGTTTCGCGCCGCCTTCTCCCAATGAACTCCCCACCCGCTTTGGGGTAGGTATTCAGTTGTGGCGTTCGCAAATAACCGTTACCGATGCTTGTAGTTTTGACGAACTTGAAGAGGGTATTCATATCCTTACCGACCAATCGGTGCAACACAATGCTACCATTAGCACCAATACTTTTACCAATACCTTTAGAGGGCTAATAATGGAAGGCTGTGAGTTGTGCAATATTACCGACAACCAGTTTTTGCAAATACCTGCCGGCGAACAAACTGCTATAGCTTATGGAGCTGCCGCCTTAGAGTGTGGGCAGCTAAGTGTAAGCAACAACATATTCGATAGCAGCGATGAGGGCTACACCCACCGCTATGGCTTTTGGGTGCGCCGCAGTGGGCGACAAAGCCATAATGTAGTAAGCTGTAACGACTTTACCGGACGCTTTGATGTGGCTACTTTTTTTGAAGGCGACAATGCCCTGCTTATACCCGACTACAACTCCTATACCGAAGCCAATACCCGTGACTGGCTGATAGACGAAAATCTAAGCGATGGCTACCAAGGCATAGACAATACTTTGGGGTCTTGTGATAATCCGTTACCTGACCGAACTTATCGCAATGCTTTCCATCCAGCCAGTTTTAGTGGGAGCCATATAGAAGGGGCATTGGCGTATTATGCGGCAGAAAATACCAACCAGATGTTTGTACCACAAAATTTTGCGGGAGTAGATATTAATTGTTCAAGTCCTTCCACATTAAATTGTGCGGTATCCAATATTGAAGACGAAGACCCTTGCCACGATGCCGAAAACTGGTGGGATTGTATGCACGCACTTATTGATGCAACGAATATAGACCCTGTGCGCCAACGCCTGTATAGAGAGGCACTCAGTACCCAACTGCGCGATACCGCCTATACCGAGATGAAACAAATACTGATAGACAAAGACGATATCCGCAGCTACAAAAGCCTTACGGCTACCTATGTAGATGAAGATGATTTGGTAAATGCCCAAGCCTATTTGGATATGATACCTGCCGATACCGAAGAAAACACCGCCTTCAAATCCTTCTACCAATGGCTGATAGACTTAGGTGGCTGGTCGGCTTTTGAAGTAACGGACACCTTGGGCAGTGGCAAGCAAGCGGCAGCATTAGCCGCCATAAAAACGCTTAGCCAAGAACACAGCGCGCGCTATACCGATACCCAAGACAATATTACCGCCCAAGCCAACTGGGCGAGCTTACAACAAAGTAGCTACCGCCGCAATCCACCACCTGTTGCAGCTAAAACCGTTATAGAATCAGTGGTAGTACTGACAAAATTGGAAATAGTTCCCAATCCGGCACAAGACAATATTACAATTACACTGGGTAGTGAAATGATAGATAGATGGGAAATATACAATATACAAGGGCGCAAGATTTTAGAAGGAAATGAAACAAAGATAGATTTAAGCTTATTTACTTCGGGTGTTTATATCGTTAAAGCATACACTCAAGGAGAACAAAATTATATGGAAAAATTAATAATAACGCGATAAACAACATTATGTAATCAAATGAGACTGCCCTTTTTTGGACAGTCTCATTTTAAAGTAAGCATTTATGAGAAAGTATAAAATATTACTAATAATAGTATTGCATGGTGTTGCATTAAATAATATAATGGCACAAAATGATACATTAAGTTATTTTAAAAAGATTTATGCGCAGGATAGTATGGAAGTATTTAATGGCGGAGCATTAGAAATAGACAATAGTTATGTGGTAATAACAAATACATTGAATTTATATACGTTAAAAAGTGAAGTTTTTTTACGTTATATAAACCGAATAAATGGAGAAACATTGGATGCGAAAAGTCTGGGAAACAACGAAGAGAGGATGGCATCTTACTATGACAAGTCAATTATAAAAAATAAGGAAGGAATGATAATTGCTATGGAAAGGTGTTATGAGAATGATGGAATGAATTGTTTAAGGAAACTAAGATTAGTTAAGGTAAACAAATACGGAGAAATAGAAGACGATAAAGAATACGGAGAAGAAGGTGCAGAGACGGTATGTGTACAGATAAATAAGACGCAAGATGAGGGATATATAATAGGTGGTTGGAAATTCACATACAATGATGGTGCTAACCCATACTTACTAAAATTAGACAGTATAGGCAATGTAGAATGGGAGCGAATATATCCTACAGAGATAATAGGAGCGGCTTTGTATGTATATCCCACCTACGATGGGGGCTATATCTTTTCAGGTTATCGCGGTAAAGGAAATCCGTTTGCACCTTATCAGAACTGCTATGTAACACGGGTAGATAGTGTGGGGAATGTGGTATGGGACAAAGTATATCAGGAAGATACGGAGTCAATTCTAAATTCAGGAGGAGGAATTACTCCTGTACCAAATACTACGCATTATTTATTAACATACGATTATGGAAAAGATGAGAAACGTCACCAATTTGTGGGGGAGATAAATGATGATGGAGAGATAATATGGAGTAAGGATTATCAATATCCACAATTTACGACACCATATTTCACCGAAGTATATTTTGATTCAGAAGGGGGCTTTATCTCAGTAGCACATCAAGCAAATGAAAATAATCCCAATCGTACAGAACCATTCATCATGCGCTTCAACAGCGAAGGCGATACCCTATGGACAAAGCGAATAGCGATAGAACCAAGCGAAAACCAATACATACGCGGTTTTTTAGCCACGAGCGATGGCGGCTACTTACTCACAGGCTTATCGTATGAAGGACCGTATGCGTGGGAGATAAAAATAGATAGTTTAGGCAACACCTGTTGGCAAACGGGTTGCGATAGCACGTATGTAGAGGTAGTGGGCTTAGAAGAATTGTCCGGCTTGGCAGAAGCAGCAACCGTATTAGTAAGTCCCAATCCGGCGCAAGATGAGTTGCGCGTAAATATAGAAGGTAAAACACTTAACTATTGGGAAATATATAATTTAGAGGGGCGGAAATTAAGCAGTTATACGGCTGCAGTTACTGATATTAGTCATTTAGTTTCAGGAGTTTATATTGTCAAAGTATATGATACAGAAGGAAAAGAGTATATAGGAAAAATATTAATAATGAATTAAAAGAAATAAGTTAAACACAGGCACTAGCATTTGTAGTGCCTGTGTTATAAAAAAAAGCGTATGAAAAATAGAAAAACTTTTATAGTAATGTTAAGTATATTATTTGCCAATATACTATTTGGTCAGAGTGATACAATATATTATTTTAAACAGAAATATGATTTAGTAGGCGATAATATTTATGTATTTAATAGCGGAGGAGTGGAAAGGGAGAATTATTATGGAATAATAACAAATGAGTCAAATGTAGTAGATAATGAAAAAGGTATATGGTGGAGAAAAATAGCAAAAGATACAGGAGAAACCATAGAAGATATAAGAGTAAAGACAACCCAACTGGGAGTAGCGAATTACCATGGTAGTGAGATAATAGACAAGGGGAATAGTGTAGTATTATCTTTTGTGGAGAATCAGTTGACAGATGCAGGTACGATAATGAGAGACATTAATGTATTAGAATTTAATAACGATGGAGAAATAGAATGGAATAAGAAATATGGAGAAAAAAATAGTGATGAAGGAAGTTTCGACTTAAGTAGAACAAAAGAAGGAGGATATATAATAGGCGGCTTCAAAACAAATCAAGAAACCAATTCTCCCTATCTCATAAAAATAGACAGCGTAGGCAATGTAGAATGGGAGCGCGTCTATCCTACAGAGATACAGGGAGCGGCCTTGTATGTATATCCCACCTACGATGGAGGCTATATATTTTCAGGTTATCGCGGTAAAGGAAATCCGTTCGCACCTTATCAAAACTGTTATGTAACACGAGTAGATAGTGTGGGGAATGTGGTATGGGATAAGGTGTATCAGGAAGATACAGAAGATATATTAAATACAGGAGGGAGAGCTATACCGATACCAAATACGAACAACTATTTGTTAAGTTACAAGTATGGAAAGGATGAAAAACGCTATCAATTTGTAGGAGCGATAGATGATACAGGTACAGTATTGTGGGGAAAAGATTATCAATATACCGCCTATACTACTTCGTATTTCACAGAATTATATTTTCAGTCAGACGGTGGATTCATATCGGCAGGTCATCAAGCAAATGAAAATAATCCCAATCGTACAGAGCCATTCATCATGCGCTTCAACAGCGAAGGCGATACCCTATGGACAAAGCGGATAGCGATAGAACCGAGCGAAAACCAATACATACGTGGTTTTTTATCCACGAGTGACGGCGGCTACTTACTCACAGGTTTATCTTTCGATAAAGGCTACGCGTGGGAGGTAAAAATAGACAGTTTGGGCAACACCTGCTGGCAAACGGGCTGCGACAGTACGTATGTGGAGGTAGTAGGCTTAGAAGAACCGTCCGGCTTGGCGGAGACAGCAACCGTATTAGTAAGCCCCAATCCGGCACAAGACAATATTACCATCAGTCTACCCAAGCAAGTCATAGACAGATGGGAAATTGCAAATATACAGGGTCATATAGTTTTGAGTGGCAATGAAGGTGAAATAGTCACAGAATCATTAGTATCAGGCGTTTATATTATAAAAGTATATACGACAGAAAATGAATTGTATGTAGAAAAAATAATCATAGCACGATAAAATAGATTAAATAACGAAAGACTTGTTCTCCTCATTCGACGAGAGCAAGTCTTTTTTAAAAAATCAAGAAATGAAAAAAATAGTGTTAATTATTTTATTGATAAGAAATGCAATGGTAGTATTATCACAAAATGATACGGTGAGTTATTTTAAACAAACCTATATCATAGATACTATAGGTACATTTAATGGTGGAGCGGTGGAATTGGATAAGAGTTATGTAATAGTAACAAATGAGCTTTATTTGGATAATAAACGTGAAGTAATACTAAGAAGCATAGATAAGCATACAGGAACAACAATAAATGCCAAGAGTTTAGGGACAAATGAAATAGGAGAATATGTATGCTTTACGGATAAAGAAGTGTTGAAAGACGGAGAAAGCATAGTAGTGAGCCTTATAAAATGCTACGAATATGATGGAACAAACTGTATGAAAAAAATAAAAGTAATAGAAACAGATGGCGAGGGTGAAATACTATGGGAAAAAGAGTATGGAGCAGATGGCGAGTCAGTGCAAAGTCGTCAGTTAAGTAAAACGTCTGATGGAGGATATATAATAGGAGGAACACATTTTGCGTATGGGGAAGGTACCGACCCATACCTACTAAAATTGGACAGTATAGGCAATGTAGAATGGGAGCGCGTCTATCCTACGGAAGTAATAGGAGCCGCCTTGTATGTATATCCCACCTACGATGGAGGCTATATCTTTTCAGGTTATCGCGGTAAAGGAAATCCGTTTGCGCCGTATTACAAACCATATATAACGCGAATAGATAGTATAGGCAATGTGCTATGGGATAAAGTATATTACACAGAATTTAATAATATTAATTCGGGAGGATTTGTAGTACCTTATCCGAATAGCCAAGAGTATCTGTTTTTTTCGTATATAGGAGCATTAACAGGAGCATACTTGGTTGTGTCAAAAATGGATGATACAGGAAATATATTAGAAAAGAGCCATTCCAGTTACAACAGATTTTCATACTCCCCCTCAATTACAGTGATGGAGGTTTTGTAATAGGAGGTCATCAATACAATGAAAATAGTAAAACGGTGGTAAAACTATTTAGGTTTACAGAGGGCATCCTTATAGACAAAGAAGTTATGATATAGAAACAAGCAATTATGTATTATCTACCAGCGGCGGCAGCTATTACTCACAGGCTTATCTTCGATAAAGGCTGGGTGAGTAAACAGACAGTTTAGGTAACACCTGCTGGCAAACGGGTTGCGATAGTACGTATGTAGAAGTAGTGGGTTTAGAAGAATTGCCCGGCTTGGCGGAGACAACTGTATTAGTAAGTCCCAATCCGGCACAAGACGAGTTGCGTGTGAATATACAAGGTAAAACACTGAATTATTGGGAAGTATATAATATAGAAGGGAAACGATTAGGCAACTATCGAACGAGCAAAGTTTCAGTAGCAGACTACCTTAATGGAATATACATTGTGAAAATATACGATACAGAAGGTAATGAGTATGTTGAAAAGATGATGATTATAAAATAATTATAAGGCTGAAATACAGGCATTTGCAAAATTTGTGAATGTCTGTATTTCTTAAAAAATAGGATATGAAAAAAGGAATAATATTTACGCTGATAGCAATAATATCATTTGCCTCTACGCTATTTGGACAAAATGATACGGTGAGTTATTTTAAAAAAAAATATACTCTCGCAAATGCGATAACATTCGATGGAGGTAGTCAGGAAAACGAAAATAACTACATAATAATTACGCATGTATCGGATAACGAGTTGGAAATTAACAAAATAATTGCAAGAATGATAGATAAAAATACGGGAGAAGAGAAGGATATGAAATTATTGTATAGTTCTGTATTGCCACTTGCGTCATATTATGACAAGTTATTTATAAAGAATAATAATGATTATTTACTCTGTTATCGAAAAACAAATTACTATGATGATTTCAATCATTTTGAAAATATACATTTAACAAAATATAATTCAGTAATGGAAGTTTTATGGGAAAAAGAATATGGAGAAGATGGAGATATAGCGGAACTTCCCAATCAGCTAAGCAAAACATTAGAAGGCGGGTATATAATAGGAGGTAGGAAATTTACTTATGGAGAAGGAACTAATCCATACTTAATAAAATTAGACAGTATAGGCAATATAGAATGGGAGCGAGTATATCCTACAGAGATAATAGGAGCGGCTTTGTATGTATATCCCACCTACGATGGGGGCTATATCTTTTCAGGCTATCGCGGTAAAGGAAATTCGTTTGCGCCTTATTATAATCCTTATGTAACACGCGTAGATAGCGCAGGGAATGTGCTGTGGGATAAGGTATATTACACGGAACTTAATAATATCAGTTCTGTAGGAGTAGTTGTGCCATATCCTAACAGTCAAAACTATTTATTTTTTTCGTACATAGATGATATTAATACGACACCTTATATAATGGTATCAAAAATGGACGATACAGGAGAGCTATTGTGGGAAAAATCTTATAAATTTATTCCACCAACAGCAGGTTTTCATACCCCCCCCCAATTTACGAGTGATGAAGGTTTTGTAATAGGAGGTCATCAATACAATGAAAATAGTAAAACGGTGGTAAAATTATTTAGGTTTACGGCAGAGGGCGATACGCTATGGACAAAGGATTATGATATAGAGGCAAGTGAAAGACAATATATAAGAGGGCTGTTATCTACCAGCGATGGCGGCTACTTGCTCACAGGCTTATCGTATGAGGGACCGTATGCGTGGGAGATAAAAATAGACAGTTTGGGCAACACCTGCTGGCAAACGGGTTGCGATAGTACGTATGTAGAGATAGTAGGCTTGGAAGAACCGTCCGGTTTGGCGGAGGTATCAGCCGTATTAGTAAGTCCCAATCCGGCACAAGACGAAGTGCGTATAAGTCTAAGCAGCGAAATACTGGCTTATTGGGAATTATACGATCTACAAGGCAAACTACTAAACAGATACCATACTAACAAAACAAGCACTACTCACCTCGCCGAAGGAATATACCTTGTAAAAGCCTATGACCAAACAGCTCGGGAGTATGTAAGCAAATTGGTGATAATGCATTAAACAGCAACAATATTCGCTAACAAGGCTACTCCAAAAATGGTTGAAAAAACGCTACCATTTTTTGCACCGCATCTGTCGATTGTGTCGCATCAAAACCATGAAAGGCGAAATATTCGTAGTATTCGTTGGTAACGTTTAGCCCATTGAGCTTGTTGCGAAACCATTGGCTTTGATAAACAGGTACTATAGGGTCTAAACTTCCATGAAAAATAATAGTTGGCTGACTGCTTTCGCTTACTTGCAAATAAGGACTTACATTGGCATAAGCGGTAGAGTCCCAAGGCTGTCCAACATATTCGGTAATAATATCGCTCACATTGGCTCCCAACCAAAGATTAAAACTACTATACCAAGCCCAATCGTTGATAATGCTGGGCCCAAAAATATTACCTACACATTCAATATTATGGTAGTCGTTGTATTTATAAGCATAAATCATCGCCAACTGTCCGCCGGCACTGGCTCCTACAATACCCATTTTTTCCGAAATATGGTAAGTATCTTTTTTAGCCAAAACATCGCCGATAGCAGCTTTTATATCCTGCATTATTTCGGCGTGGTGAATATTGTTGGCATTGCTTGCCAAGCGATAGTTCAGATTCACAATGGCTACGTTTTTCCATTTGTTTTGTATTAGTTGGATATATGGGTTAAAATCCTCCTTTTGTCCGGCTTTCCACGCGCCGCCGTGTATCATCAAAATGACAGGTGTGCTATCGCTTCTGCCTTCCGGTAGATAAATGTCGTATTTTTGCTCTTCGTCAGTACCATAACTAACATTTAGTAGCGTAGTGTCGGTCAAATCGCTGGTAGCGGTAGTGTCGTTGGTATTGTTATTATGGGTGGGCGGAGTGGTTTCTTTGGTGCAAGAACTCAATGCACCCAAAAAAACAAACAATACAAACAAAGTATTGAAAAAATAAGCCAAAATACTGCCGCGTTGAACAGTTGATGAATTGTTTTTTGAGTTTGATAACATAATTGGAGAGTTTTATTGAATAGTTGAAAAACGGTATTGCTATTTATATGTTGTAAAATTAAAAATTTAAATCCCGCAAATTCATTGCAACATATTGGCTTACAAGATTTCTCGTAGCTTTGCTCTGTCGGAATAAGAAATTATTTTTAAGACAATATTGTAAGTTTAAATCGCTCAATTTGCCGCCTGTGCCGCAGTACGTGCACTATCGCATGTTCAAAAAGTTGGTCCACATCGTACTGTTGTCCCCAGCGTGCAGTTATTTTTTTCTCGGGCAGATGCTCCACCAAACGCAAGTTCGGATAATCCTCGAACAAGGCTTCATTAAAAGCAAACATTTCTTGCAGTGCAGTTTGGTAATCGCTGGCACTATTTAGGAAAATTTTTTCTTTGTATTCGATAGTTTCGCCCAAGTGTTTTCGTATGATAATGACGTAGGTGTAGCCACTTTGCACCACGTGCGTCAAAATACTTTGTATCGATTGGCAGTCAGTATCTTTTGTTGTGCTATCTACCACTTGCTGCAATTCCTCCGGCGATAGCGCACGTATCACTTCTATGAGTTCGCGCAATGCTTTTTCGTATTCATCTAATAGCGCGCCTATTGCGCCATTGGGTCTAAATGTTTTGGGGTTCATTTTACTGTGTATAAATCACAATGGTTTAACTATTTACAAACAACGTAACTATCTATATTTTACACCTCCATAGATAGTTCTCCATTTTTCAAAAAGTCATCGAAAGTCCAAGGCTGTTTACACCAGCAAACACCTTAAACACAGGCTTTGGTTTGTAAAAAGAACTCGAAGACAGCGAGTCATTATAGGCATCTACGGCTTTTAAAAATTTTTTATTACTTGATGTCGTGAACATCATACTAACAACGGATAGGCATAGACCAATTGCAAGCATATCTCTATTAGCGTTATTTCGGAACAAATTTACGACTTCATATCCAACAATAAACCCTCCCGGTACGCCTAAAAATAATCCGGCACCTTTAGCAGTTTTTGCTTCATAAAATAAATCCGAAGATTCTGGATTCGAAGCTAATATTCTTGCTAATTCGTTATTTTTTAGAATTGTGTTGTTTTGAATAAATTTATATTTTCCGCCTGACTTCTGTACTATAATTTCTTGGGCATAAGAAACACTTGTCGCCATGAACAACACACAAACCAAGTACGTAAGAATTTTTTTCATAATGAGTCAAAATTTTTGATGAATTAAATATTATTTTACGTTCAAAAATAATGTAATATATCTAAAATTCACTACACAAAGTGTTTTTTTTAAAATACATAGAAATTTCGCTTAGACATTTTCCAAAACATCGGCAACCGACCGCCACATTTGCGCGCGTGCGGCATGTATCTCTTTTTTCGGTATCCATTTTGCCCATTCAATACCTTCCTCTGTTTGTGGCTTTGGGCTTTCGTTTCCTGCGGCATACATTTCAAACCAGTAAGTGGTTTTGAGTAGCCGTTTGTTTTTGTGCCAATAGCTGTGCAAAGTATAAGGCTGAAAACGCGGATAAACTGCCATACTTCTTATCAATGCCAGTTGTTCAATACTCGTTTCTTCGCGCACTTCGCGCAAAGCAGTTTCTCTAATACCCTCGTTGGCTTCGATTTTTCCTTTGGGCAAATCCCATTTTTGTAAGCGATAAATAATAAGAATTTCCCCCAAACGATTGGAAACTACGCCCCCTGCGGCAAAAATATCGTGGCAATGTTGCTTCAATGCAACTAACGGCGACACGTTTTCGGCAAAAACAACCGCAAAATCTTGCGCACTTTTGTTGTTTTCTATGTCTTGCAAAAATGTTTCAAAATGCTGGTCGTAGTGTACAATTATTGTACCTTTGGGAGGCGTAATTCCTTGATTGAGTAAAAAAACTTTATGCTCATTTATATACACACAATTCATATAAAATAATGATTTTTGAACAAAAAACAGCTGTAAAAATAGCACAAGAACTGTTAGCAAAAAAGGCAGTAGTGCTACAAACCCAATCACCATTTACGTGGGCTTCGGGCTGGAAGTCGCCTATTTACTGCGACAATCGCAAGTTACTGTCTTTTCCCGAAAGCCGCAATCTTGTAGCGGAGCAGTTTGCCGAGTTGGTAAAAAACAAATTCCCCACAGCCAAAGCGATAGCCGGCGTAGCCACGGCGGGCATTGCGCACGCTTGTCTGCTTGCCGACCGCTTGCAACTGCCTATGGTTTACGTACGCGCAACTGCCAAAGGGCACGGTTTGCAAAATGCTGTTGAGGGTGTTTTGGATACAAAAACGCCTTATGTAGTGGTAGAAGATTTGATTTCGACCGGAGGCAGCACTTTGGCAGCGGTAGGAGCACTGCGCCAAGCCGGAGCCGAAGTTTTGGGCGCAGTAGCTATTTTTTCGTACCAGTTTCCGCAAGCCGAGCGCGCCTTTGCAGCGGCAAATTGCCCTTTTTATACTTTGAGCGATTACGTACATCTGTTAGAAATGGCGCGCGCAAACAACTATATTTCTGCCGATGAAATAAATACCTTATTGCAGTGGCGCGAAGCACCGGATTTGTGGCAACAAGCATAATTTTTTGAACTTTTGAAGGACAAATAGGATTTATTAGGAAACAAAAAACACAAGCCATTGACAAATCTGATTTTCTTTTTGAGTTTTCCGATTATAGCGGGTGCTATAGGCTGGTTTACGAATTTTATTGCGGTAAAAATGTTGTTTTATCCACAAAATCCTGTAAAGGTGTTGTTTTGGGAAATTCAGGGAATTTTTCCTAAGCGTCATCACGAACTGGCAGAAAAATTGGCTGACGTGGTTTCGGTAGAACTATTTTCGGTAGCCGATTTGAAAAAACATTTGGCAGATGCCGATTCTATCGAAAAAATTGTAGTGGGTTTAACGGAGCGATTAGACCATTATTTGGACGTAGAGCTACCGGAAAAGCATCCGTTTATCAATTTTCTTACTTCCAAGAAAACCAAAGACTCGCTGCGCAATGAAATGGTAGAAAAAATTAGTATCCTTACGCCCGAAATGGTCAATAATTATGTTGAAAACATTCACGAACACATCAATATCAAAAAAATAGTACACGACAAGGTGTTGAGTTTTTCGGTAGATAAAATGGAAGGAATTTTGCAGGGAATTTTAAGCAAAGAATTTAAGTTTATAGAACTTATTGGCTTGGTTATTGGCGTAATAGTAGGATTGGTACAAGTGGCGATGATATTGATTCGTGGAGTGTATTAACCGCCGTGAAAGTGCGAAATGAGCTTAGTATGGCTAACTAACACCAAAATTATTTGTAGGAAAGTAAAAATTTTAGCAAAAAATTAAGAAAAAAAAATTACAAGTATTGTGAGTTTAACAAAGGTTTTACAAATTTGCCCCCGAACTAAATAAGTTCATCATTTATTACCCAAAACAGCAAAAACAAACTTTTTATGCAGCAGCTTACCTTTAGAGAATTTTTAAGCCGCAATGAAAAAGAGCGATTCGATGAAGAAAAAATAAAAAAGCCAATTATAGATGCTTTTTATGCGAAGTATCCTGACGGAAAAATAGACGGCTGGGTTCGTGAAAAACAAAACACCTTCGGCGTTTTTTTTCAACAGAAAATTTGGACAAAATACGCCAAGTTTGATGCGGACGCACAGTGGTTGGAAACCATTATTTTTTCGATATCAAAACAGTTGCCGCCCTTGGTGCAGGAAGTTTTGGACAAAGAGTACCCCAAAGGCTTTAAGTTGGGCGACTTTCAGACCATTATCAATAAAGACGGTATGCGTTTTTATGAGATACTCATTAGTTTGAAAGACCGAGATGTGGAGTTGAAAATGGACGCAGAAGGCAATATTTTGAATAACATTAAGTACAATAAATCGAAGGGAAATATTGAAGACGATGATTTGCCTCACCAAGAAGACGATGACTTGGGCGATGAGGTGATTGATGAAGTAGATGATTCTACGGATGCAGATGACAGCCTTTATGACGATGACGACTCGCTGGGGTATGATGAAATAGATATGGGAGATGATTAATGTTTTTTTTCTCCCAATTTTTATACTTTATAAAGAAAATAAAAGCAGTTTGTAACGCATAGAATTACAAACTGCTTTTTTGTAGTTCTTACATCAACATTCCCGCAATAGTTGCCGTAAGCAAGCAAGCTACCGTTCCGCCAATAAGCGAAGCAATGCCCAACTCTGCCAAGGTTTTGCGCTGCGAAGGTGCTAAAGTGCCAATACCGCCAATTTGTATGCCGATAGACGAAAAGTTCGAGAAGCCACACAAAGCATAAGTGGCAATAATAATAGAGCGAGGGTCGGTAATAAGCGAATTGGCTTTCATATTGCCTAAAGAAGCATAGGCAACAAATTCATTGATAATTGTTTTTTCGCCCAACAACTGCCCCACGGCAATAATATCGTGCGAAGATACACCAATGAGCCACGCCACAGGCGAAAACAAAATTCCCATTACATATTCTAATCGCAAACCGTTAAATCTACCGTTGCTAACTTCACTGATATACTCGTTCAGTCCTGTTTTTGCACCAATAAGGTCGAACAAAATCCCATTTACCAAAGCCATCAAAGCAATAAAAACCAACAGCATCGCCCCTACATTTACGGCGAGTTTCAGCCCGTCAGTAGTTCCATTGGCAATAGCATCTAACACATTGCTACCAATTTTGTGTTGCGGCACTTCCACATTTCGGTTAATAGATTCCTGATGATCTTCGGGCATTAATAATTTTGCCGCCACAATAGCCGCCGGAGCCGACATAATAGATGCCGAAAGCAAATGCGTGGCAAACATGAGTTGTTGGGTTTCGTCCGTGCCGCCCAGAAAACCTACGTACGCTGCAAATACACCGCCGGCAATAGTTGCCATACCGCCGCACATCAGACACATTATTTCGGAGCGGGTCATATTTTCCAAATAAGGCTTCACCACTAAAGGAGCTTCCGTTTGCCCGATAAAAATATTACTTGCCGCCGCCAAACTCTCCGCACCGGAAATACGCATTGTGCGACTCATTACCCACGCAAAGGCATACACAATGCGCTGCAAAATGCCCAAGTAATAGAGTAAAGAAGAAAGTGCCGAGAAAAAAACTACCGTAGGCAACACTTGAAAGGCAAAAATATAGCCGAATGTAGTCGTGTCGGTAATTAAGTTACCAAACAAAAACTGTGCGCCCGTAGAGGAAAATTTTAAAATAGCGACAAAAAAACTGGAGATAAAGGAGAAAAAAGACTTTACCAAAGGAATTTTGGTAATAGATACGGCAAATACAAATTGCAACAAAATACCAATACCTACCAATTTCCAGTCAATCGCCTTTCGGTTTGAACTTAAAAGATAGCAAACAAATATCAAAAATATTATTCCGATAATTCCACGAATAATGTGCATAATTTTTTTGTTTTAAATATTAAAAATTAACATCGTAGCGCAATGCAAATGCGCGGGGCGCGTCAATAAGTGCCGGACGCATGGCATAAAGTCGGTTCAAAACATTGTCCACTAAAAAAGTTAACTTCGACCTCTCATTGAGCAAGTACGCACAGCGCACATCAAATACAACATCTCCCTCATTGTGGATTTGTCTGTAAGTTTTTAAACCCGGCAAAATATCTTCAAAAGACTTATCAATAGCCTCCATAAAACTAAAGTATCTGCTTGATACCGCAAAACTTACTCTTTTGTAGCCTACTTCAACATCTGCTTTGGCAGTATGTTTGAAGCGATATTTTAATACATTTTTATCGATAGAGGAGTCTTCGATTTGTTCCTGACTAAAATTTTGATATCTGGGATTAATGTAGGTATAGCCCATCAAAGTTGAGAGAATAACATTGCCTATCTTACCTTGCCCTGCAATACTTATTTCAGACCCTACTATTTTGGTATCACCCACGTTTCTTGATTGAAATCCAGGTGGAATTTCGACGAAAATAAATTCCAACATATCGCTGTAGCGCATGTTAAAAAACGAAACATCTACCAAACCTTGCCATTTTGCAATTTTTATGCCTTGTTTAATACCAATTTCCCAACTAAAACCCGTTTCAGACGATAAATAAGGATTGCTGTAGATATTGATAGGCCCTATACTCGTTGTAACAAACTTCTCTGCAATAGTAGGAAAACGATAACCTTGTCCAAAGGAAGCACGCAAAAAGGTAAAGTCAAACACCTGATAATTGGCACCAAAACGAAAAACAGGTTTTGCTTCTGTTTCTAATTTTAAATTAGTATCTGGGTCGCCCAAACTATCTACTGCCGTTATAGCATTTGCTTCATAGCGTGCGCCCAAAGAAAGATTTAATCTATTGAACTTTCTATCCGCTTGCGCGTAAATAGCCGTGTTTTTAGACCGAAGCGTATTGCCCGACACGTAGATTTCTGAATCGGTAAAATTGGAACTATGGGTAATGCCTGCCGTAAAAGTTAGTTCATTGGCAAATCTTTGCTGAAACTGGTACTCACCATATAACATTGAACCTACTACATCTTGGTTAGTATCATTGTACGAACCCCTGAAAAAGTAGCGTGTACGAATTTTGTGCGTAACACGCTGATTGGGCATATAAGTAAAATAGGGGTCAATGGTATAAATAAAAGTTTTGGTTTGTGGGGTGCGTGAAGCCATTAATGGTTTATAATAATTGTATTCTGGAATAGTAGCATTAGGAAATCCTAACGCACTATTTCCTCCCCAAATAAACATAGAAGCACTGCGACGAAATTGTACATTTAGGTTAATACCGGCACTCATTTTATCATTCAGGCGATAGCGCGTGTTGAGATTTATGCGAAATCGGCGGTAAAAATCTTCCAAACGCCACGAGTCTTGCAATGAAATATTGCTTCCCAGCACCCAGTCGAGTTTTCCGGAGCGTTGGCTGTGCGAAAAGCTTGCGCCCGCATACGAAGGAACGCGTTTTTCGGGTTCATCTACGCTGCCGCTAATAAGTGGAAAACCCTTGTAATCCCACCACGCATTGTCTTTATTTTTAGGTTTGGTATAAATGCCCGTGTAAGCAGCAAAATTGGTTTTGGGTGTAGAAGTAGCATATTCTGTCCGCAAGTTTATAATCCCGTTTAGCGCAGCCGAACCATACAAAGCCGAAGCCGCTCCCTTTATTATTTCTACCTGCGAAACATTTTCTACAGGCAAAAAACTCCAGTCGGTATAGCCCGCATCGCCCGAAAGCAAAGGCAAATCGTCCATCATCAGCAAAACCCTGCTGCCCGAACCATACGAATAACCACTTCCGCCCCGAATATTGGCTTGCCCATCAATAATATTCACGCCCGGCACTTTCTCTAACGATTGGTCAATACTTTGTGCATTGGCACTTTCCACCAAGCGCGGCTTCAGCACTTCCATCGACACCGTCACTTCTGTAAGCGGCTTCTCGTATTTGCTTTCACTTATTACTACGGTATTCAGCAAAGTGCTTTCCTCTTCCAAATCAATATTGATGGTTTGGGTTTCGTTTGCAGAAACTTTAATATGTTTGGTTTGGGTGGCAAAACCAATGTAAGTAAATTCGACTTTATAGTCACCGGCAGGCAAAGCAAGCGAATAATAACCATTTTCATCACTTTGTGTACCTAAAAATGCATCATTTTGTTTATTTTTGGCAGCCACATTTACAAATGGCAGCACAGAGCCGTCAGTTTGTTGATAAATTGTACCAGAAATGCTTGTTTTTTGCGCCGAGAGATGAAAACCTAAGGCTAAGAAAAAGAAAAAGTAAATAATTTTCACAGTATAATTTTTTGTAAAAGGTGTAATTTTAGCAAAAATGCGTGCTAATTTATCTAAGTTTTTTTAATAATTTGAATACAATCAATTTTTTTTAAAGCCAATATCATAAATTATGAAAAATTTTTTTATCCTAAAAGCAGTTTTTGCTTGCCTGTGTTGCTTCGGTTTTAGCCATGTTTTTGCCCAAACGGACTGCAATGCAGATGCCGGACAACCTACGCCTCCCACCGAAGAACACTTTTGCAATGATGGTACAAATCTTCAAGCGATGGCGGTGGACTTGTCGTTTACGGCCAATACCAACACCACCGATTATATTTTTATCATTACCGAAAAAGAAACCGGTTATATAAAAGGAGCGACCCACAATGGTATTTTCGATTTTAGTAAAGATTCGCTCAATATGCCCTTTCCGCAAGGCGAGTATTGTTTTACGGGTGTTGCGTATAGCAAAGAAGAGCTAGATGTTGTAACAAATAACGTATTGGTAAATACATACTATTTATCATGTTTGGACGGTGGAGAAGATTTCCCTGAAATTATTGACTGTTTTTATAAAAGTGGCGTTTCCGAAAACCCGCCTACTATTGAATTGGTTTTTGATAATGTATTAGATAGTATTTTGCCACAAATAGGTATCAATGTTTGCTTGGATATCGTCGATGATGCGTATGTGTATTGCCTAAAAGTAGATTGCGAAGTAGGCATAGACGATGCGTTTACGGAAATGTTGGATGGTAGCGTTTTTTATGACAATCAGCGTATTTATTTTTCGACAGTACCTTCATTCACACCTTTCGACATAAACATTTACAATATACAAGGACAAAATGTGTGGCAAAACAAAGAAGCCACTTTTCCGATGCAAATTGATGCCAATAATTGGCAAAATGGCGTGTATGTAGTGCAGATTACACAAAACAACCTAACTTACGCCAAGAATATTTACATTGCCCGTTAAACTTTTACGTGGAACCCTTATCTCATATACCGTATTTCTCAAAAACAAATAAAAACCGCCTATGCGTCTTAGTTTATTATTAGTAGCCTTGTTATATACCACATTTGTTTTTGCCCAGCGCGACAAAACTCCCGAAATGTTTCAGGAAATGAGTTTTGAACAAGCCCTGAACTTGGCGGCGGAAACCGGAAAACCTATTTTTGTGGAAACCTATGCCACTTGGTGCAAACCTTGTAAATGGATGGAAAAAAACACTTTTAAAGATGAAGAATTGACGCAGTTGATGCAAGATTATTATATTGCCATTCGCTTGGATGTGGATCGCGAAGGAAAAAGATTTGCCAACGAATATGGCGTGCGTATGGTGCCAACCATGTTTTTTCTAAATAGCGAAGGAAAAGTATTGCGTGCCGTAGAAGGAGCGCAAGAAGCAAAAGATTTGTTGAAAATAGGCAGCAATATCGTAAAACGCCAAAAACACTAATTGTAGTAGTAAAAAAATAATTTCATTGGTTTTTAGTAGTAAGGGAAGTATTCAATGCTTCCCTTTTTTGTTTTTGTGTATTTTTGCACTACGACCTTATTTATTATTATGGAAGATTTTTATGTAATTGAATCTAGAGAAATTCTGACTGAGACTGCCGAAAGTTTACAAAAACGCTTGGGTTGCACTTGTCGCTTGCAGTTTAGAAAAATGCAGCGAAAAGAAAAAATTCGCGACTTTTTGGATATCGAAATTGAAGGCATTTGGCATAAGTTTGAGGTGCAGATAGAAAAGTTTGTAAACAAAGGTACTATTGGTTATATTCTCAACAAAATTACCGAAACACCCGTTTCACCCGACCGAAAAGTGCTGCTCATATCACCTTTTGTCAGTTCTGCCGTATCGGATATTCTCACACAAGGAGGCATTTCGTTTGCCGATGCTTCGGGCAATGCACACTTGCGTACCGAGCAAATATTTGTACTGATAAGCGGACAAAAACGTAACACACCGCTTGAAAAACGCCAACCTTCGCGCGCGTTTCAAGATGCAGGCATTCGCTTGCTTTTTGCCCTTTTGCACCAGCCCGAACTCTTGAACATGCCTTACCGCGACATCGCGCCCATTGCCGGAGTAGCTTTGGGTTCTGTTACTTATGTGATGAATGATTTGAAAGCCGGCGGTTTTTTGTTGGAAATTCAGGAAAAAGAAAAAAAACTTACCCAATTTCCCGAATTGCTGGAACGATGGGTTTCGTATTATAAGGAAATATTTTATCCCAAAATAATTAAAGGAAGATTTCGCTTTAGCTTGCCGCATTATTATGAAAAATGGCAATCGCTCAATCTCAAAGAAGTGGATACACTTTGGGGCGGCGAGGCAGCAGCGTTTTTGTTGGCAGGTGGCGAAATTCCGCAGCGATTTAGTATTTACACGCCGCTACGCTGGCAGGATATTGCCAAAAAATATGCCCTCATTCCCGACAAAGATGGCGATGTAGAAATAGTAGCAAAGTTTTGGGATGATGAAATAATAAAAGGTCAAAGTTACCCGCACAAAGAAGTTATTGTGCCGCCTTTATTGGTTTATGCCGATTTGATGGGAAGTGCCGAAGCAAAAAACAATGCCTTGGCGCAGCAGATTGCTAAAAGTTCACATTTTCCGATAAAAATAAACTAATCAAACCACTGCAACTGCCCCTTATTTACAACACCCCAAATCTTGCCCGTTAAGGTTTCGCCAAGCAAAGGATTGTTGTATGCTTTAGAAAAAAGTTGCTGTTTTTCCACTTTCCAAGTGCTTGTTAAATCGAAAAAGCACAAATTTGCCTTAACTCCTTCGCTTATGGGTGTCGTGTTTTCTTGAAAAATTTTTCGGCTATTGTGCGAAAAAATATGCGCGATATCGGCAATAATAGGATGCAAGTTTTTTTCGGTATTCAATAAACTAAAAGCCGTTTCAATACCGCCAATTCCCCAAGCAGCTTCTGCAAAACTCGTTTTTTTATCGTCTTCATGCTGCGGGCTGTGTGCGCTGCAAACTACATCAATCGTGCCATCCAACACGGCTTCCCAAAGTGCTTTAGTATCTTCCGGCGTACGCAGTGGCGGCAATAATTTGTAATTGGTATCAAAATTTTGCACTTTTTCGTCCGTCCACAGCAAATGATACACACTTACCGAAGCCGAAATATTAATACCTTTTTGTTTTGCTTCGCGAATGAGTGCAACACTATTGGCAGTACTCACCAAAGCCGCATGATACGCCGTGCCACTATACGCAGCCAAATAAATATTGCGGGCAAGTTGCACCTCTTCGGCAATGTGCGAAATACCCGACAAGCCTAATTTTGCACTCATTATGCCTTCGTTTATATGTCCGTCCAACGCCAGCGATTTCGATAGTACTTGCGTAGCAACGCCCGCACCAAACATTTTTACATACTGCAAACAGCGCAACAAAAGTCCTTCATCTTCAATGCTTTGTAGTGCATCACTAAAAAGTTTTATACCGCCTTTTTGCCATAATTCAAAAAAATCAACGAGGTCTTTTCCCTTAAAATCTTTGGTCAAAGCAGCAATGGGAAACACCTCAACCAAATTGTCGGCAGTTTTTTGGCGGATAAAATCAATTTGTGCCAAGTGGTCGCCCACAGGTTGTGTATTGGGCAATAAGCCTACGGCAGTAAAGCCGCCGTGTGTAGCAGCTGTAAGCCCTGTCTCTAAGGTTTCACGATGTTCAAACCCTGGCTCGGCAAAATCTACAAAAGCATCACACCAGCCATAAGAAACAAACCACTCGCGGTCTGAGGCATAAATTTTTGCATTTTCGGGAGGAATAATATTGGGTGAAATTTGACTTATTGTACCATTTTCTACCAATAAATCAACTGTTTGGAAATGGTGTGGCGATGTTTTATCGCAGATTTTTACGTGTTTAAAAAGTGCTTGCATCGGTTTCTTGCTGTTGTTGCAAAGGTAAAACAAAGCATACTAAATTGAGAAAATTTTCATGAAATCAAGGGTGAAACCCTTAAATTTATGCGGTGAAAGTTAGGATTAAATGGTAAATATTATACCTTTGTAATTTTTAAGGCAAGAATTATTCATAAAATAACAGTAAAATGAAAAAATACGTAGTATTAACACTTATTTTGAGTGTAAGTATTTTTGCGTGTAAAGAAAACCCAAGTCCCACCGCAAAAGACGACAACGCAAGCACCGACCAGAATGCCGCCGTGCGCATTGATGTATTAGCGAATGACACCGACAGTTTGGGAATGTTGGACCCTGCGAGTTTAAAAATTGTAGCTAAACCCGCCAACGGTGTTTCGGAAGTAGTAGAAGGCAAAATACAATACACACCCAAAAACGATTTTAGCGGAAACGATACTTTTACCTATGTTATTTGCGACAATGGCGAACCGCAACCTGTAAAATGCGACACCGCTACTGTAACTGTTGCAATCGAAAAACTGCACAAACTTTTACTCAGTACCGATTTGGGCGATATTACCTTGGTGCTGTACAACAAAACACCAAAACATCGGGATAATTTTTTAAAATTAGTGCAGGATGGTTTTTATGATGGTACACTTTTTCACCGTATAATCAGTCAATTTATGATTCAGGGCGGCGACCCGGATTCTAAAAACGCCAAAGCAGGACAAAACTTAGGTAGTGGTGGTCCCGGCTATACAGTTCCAGCCGAATTTGTACCCGAATATTTCCACAAACGCGGAGCTTTAGCAGCAGCGCGTCAAGGCGACCAAGTAAATCCACAGCGCGCTTCTTCCGGTTCGCAGTTTTATATTGTACAAGGACGACCTTACAACACGCCCGAAATTGCCCAAATGGAGCAGAGTACCGGAAAAAAGATTTCGCCAGACCGCCGCAAAGTATATGAAACAGTGGGCGGAACGCCTTTCTTAGATGACCAATATACTGTTTTTGGTGAAGTAATTGACGGAATGGAAGTAGTAGATAAAATAGCCTTAGAACCTAAAAATCGCAGCGACCGACCGCTCAGAGATATTAAGATGACTATTAAAGAAATCGAATAAAACAAAATATTGTACCACAGCTAAGGTAGCGGAAAGAACACTCTTTCCGCTATTTAATTTTTATAGGGTGTGGGTATCATTTAAATAAAATATAGCTTTTTAGTTTGTATAAATGACAACGCGTACGCAAGCAAATATTAAGCCTGAAGAATTAGCAAATTTGGCGAGTACCCTCAAGGGTGATTTTTTTTATGATAAAACAATGCGTACGCTGTATGCTACTGATGCTTCGGTGTATAGAGAACTGCCGCTTGCGGTAGCTTATCCCAAAGACAGCACAGACTTGCAAAAACTTATTCATTTTGCCCAAGCGCACCACACTTCACTTATTCCGCGCACTGCCGGAACATCGCTTGCCGGACAATGTGTGGGCAGCGGCATTGTGTTAGATGTGTCGCGCTATATGAACCAAGTGCTGGAAATTAATCCTGCAGAAAAATGGGTTTGGGTGCAGCCCGGCATTATTCGAGACGACCTCAACCAATTGCTCAAAGCGCATAATTTGTGGTTTTCGCCCAACACTTCTACGTCCAATCGCTGTATGATAGGCGGAATGGTTGGCAATAATTCTTGCGGTTCTACTTCGGTAAAATACGGCAGCACCCGCGACCATCTTTTGGCAGTAAATGCGATGCTTCACGATGGTTCCGAAGTGACTTTTGCAGCCTTGGATTGTGATGAATTTGCCGAAAAATGTAATTTATCTACCACCGAAGGAAATTTGTACCGCCATATCAACGATTTGCTTTCCGATGAAACCAACCAGATAGAAATAATTACCGAATTCCCCAAAGAAAGTGTTCATCGGCGCAATACAGGCTACGCTTTAGACAGTTTGTTATTCTCAGAAATTTTTTCGCCCAAAGAAGACCCCAAGCCTTTCAATTTTTGCTCCCTTTTGGCTGGCTCCGAAGGTACTTTGGCACTTTTTACAGCGATAAAGCTACAACTAAGTCCATTGCCGCCGCCTCATAAACTGTTGGTTTGTGGGCATTTTTCCGATATTCATACTGCCTTGCAAGCCAGTACACATACACTTGCTTTTCAGCCCGATGCCGTAGAAATGCTCGACCATTTGATATTAGAAAGTACGCGCAATCATTTGAAGTACGAAAAATATCGCTTTTTTGTGAAAGGAAATCCTGCCGCTTTAATTTGTGTGGAATTGTCGGCAGATTCGACAGATGAGGTGGCAGAAAAGGCACAACAATTAATTGCTGTGTGGCAAAAACGTGATTTAGGCTATGCTTTTCCCATTTTGTCGGGTAGCGATATTGCCAAAGTGTGGGAATTGCGTAGCGCAGGTTTGGGTTTGTTGGCAAATATTGCCGGCGATGCCAAAGCCGTAGCCGTAGTGGAAGATACGGCTGTTGCCTTAGAAGATTTACCGCAGTTTATTGCAGATTTTAACCATATTTTGGCACAATACGGCAAATCTTCGGTACATTATGGGCACGCTGGTGCGGGAGAATTGCATTTGCGCCCTATTTTGAACTTAAAAAAAGCAGAAGATGTCAAAATTTTCCGTGAAATAGCCACCCAAACGGCGCAGTTGGTAAAAAAATATGAAGGCTCTAATAGTGGCGAACACGGCGATGGCAGATTGCGCGGTGAGTTTTTGCCCATTTTGGTTGGCGAACACAATTATAGCCTTTTCAAATCCATCAAAAATACTTGGGATCCGCAGCATATTTTTAATCCCGGAAAAATTGTGGACACGCCGCCAATGGATAAACATTTGCGCTATGAAACAGACCAATATCCGGCGGTTTTTGAAAGCAAATTCGATTTTTCGCCGGAAAATAGTATGCTGCAATTAGCCGAAAAATGCAATGGTAGTGGCGACTGTCGGCGTTCGCAACAAGCCGGTGCAAATATGTGTCCTACATATATGGCAAGTTTGGAAGAAAAGCAAACTACCCGCGCCCGCGCCAATTTGCTGCGCGAAGTGCTTACGCAAAATAAAGCTCCCGAAGCCTTTAGCAACGAAGATTTGAAAGCAATTTTGGATAGTTGTATCGCCTGCAAAGCCTGCTTGTCGGAGTGTCCGTCAAAAGTGGATATGAGTTTGCTCAAATCGGAATTTTTGTATCAATATCAAAAAATTAAAGGAAAAAAATTTCGCAATAACTTATTTGCTCAACAAACGGATTTCTACGCAACGGCATCAAAATTTCCATCAGGTTTTAATCTGTTGCAAAAGTTGTCGGCAGGTTTGGTGAAAAAAATGGCAGGTATTGCTTCGCAAAGACATTTGCCCCTACTGGCAGAAACTACGGTAGAAAAATGGTATCGCAATAATTATGCACGTATTCAGCCTAAAAATCCTAAAGCAAGTGTATATTTTTTCAATGATGAATTTACCAATTATTTGGACGCTGCAACGGGAATTAGTGCCATAAAACTGTTGGCTGCCTTGCAAATTGATGTGTTGTTGCCGGTGCATACCCAAAGCGGACGCGCGCAAATTTCTAAAGGATTATTGGACGAAGCGAGAGATTTGGCGAAAGAAAATGTGGAAAAATTGTTTCCATTACTCAATAAAAACAAGGTGCTCATAGGCGTTGAACCTTCGGCGATATTGGGTTTTCGGCACGAGTACCCTCGACTATTGCATGGTGAATTGCAGGAAAAAGCCCACCGGATGAGCGATTTTGTACTGACGGTAGAAGAATATTTGGCGCAGTTGCAGGAGAAAGGATTGATAGGCAAAGAGCAGTTTTCGACCGAAGCGAAACACATTTTATTACATGTTCACTGCCACCAAAAGGCACTTTCTTCGGTGCATTATTCGGTAGCAACTTTGTCTATACCCCAAAATTATCACGTAGAAGTAATTGCAAGTGCTTGTTGTGGCATGGCGGGTTCGTTTGGTTATGAAAAAGAGAACTACGAAATGTCGATGAAAATAGGCAATATGAGTTTATTTCCTGCCGTAAAAAAAGCTACCAACGAAACAATTATCGCTGCTTCGGGAACGAGTTGCCGCCATCAAATATTAGATGGAACACAAAAAACCGCCCAACATCCGGTAGAAATTCTTTATGAAAGTTTGCTGAAGTAAAAATAAAGTCCGGTCTAAACAACCGCCTTCTCTTTGCTAAAAGCCATTACCGCTTGCACTATTGCTTGTGCATCATAATTGCATTCTGCCCATAGTTGTTCTTGCGAGCCGTGGTCGATAAAACGGTCGGGAACGCCCAAACGTTTCACTTGTGCTTGAAATCCGTTGTCAGTCATAAATTCTAACACCGCACTACCCATTCCGCCCATCAAACAACCATCTTCAACCGTAATCACCTTGTCATAATTGGTAAAAACCTCTCGCAGTAGTGCTTCGTCTAAAGGTTTTACAAAGCGCAGGTCGTAGTGTGCGGGAACAATGTTTTGCTTCGATAGAATATGGCGTGCTTCTGTCACAAAATTGCCTACATGCCCAATGGTAAGAATCGCAACTTCTTTGCCATCGGCGATTTTTCTTCCTTTTCCGATAGGAATTTCTACAAAAGGCGTTTGCCAGTCAATGGTTACACCTTCTCCGCGCGGATAGCGAATAGACGAAGGGAAAGCATTTTTTGCCAACTGGAAAGTGTACATCATATTGCGCAATTCCGGCTCGTCCATTGGCGCGGCTACTACCATATTGGGAATACAGCGAAAATATGCCAAATCGAATGTGCCGTGATGCGTTGCGCCATCGGCTCCGGCAAGTCCGCCGCGGTCTAAGCAAAAAACAACGTGCAGATTTTGCAGGGCTACATCGTGAATAACTTGGTCGTAGGCGCGCTGCATAAAAGAAGAGTAAATATTGCAAAACGGCACCAAACCTTGTGTAGCCAATCCTGCTGCGAAAGTTACGGCATGTTGCTCACAAATGCCCACATCAAATGCGCGCTCGGTCATAGATTCCATCATAAACTTGAGCGAACAACCACTCGGCATTGCGGGCGTAATGCCCATTATTTTTTCATTTTTTTCGGCTAATTCAATAATCGTTTTGCCAAAAACGTCTTGGTACTTAGGCGGTTTTGGGGTAGAAGAAGGCGATTTGTAAATTTCGCCTGTCACTTTATCAAACAAGCCGGGTGCGTGCCATTTGGTCTGGTCTTTTTCCGCAAGGGCAAAACCTTTTCCTTTTACCGTAACAATGTGTAAAATTTTAGGACCCGAAATATTTTTCAAATCGGTAAGCACTTCCACCAAGTGGTTGATGTCGTGTCCATCTACGGGACCAAAGTAGCGAATACCCAATGACTCGAAAAGGTTGCTTTCTTTGAGTAGCGCACCTTTCAGCGCACCTTCTACCTTAGATGCCAAGTCTTGTGCGCTTTTGCCTAATTTGCTGAAATTGCCGAGCAAATTCCATATTTCATCGCGAAAGCGGTTGTAAGTAGGCGAGGTAGTAATGTCGGTTAAATATTCCTTCAGTCCGCCTACGTTGGGGTCGATGCTCATGCAGTTGTCATTGAGAATTACCAGCGCGTTTGCATCGCTTACGCCCATATTATTCAAGGCTTCGAAAGCAATACCGCCCGTAAGCGAACCATCGCCGATAACGGCAACTACTTTTCGCTTGTCATGTTGGTATTTTAATGCTTCTGCCATTCCCAATGCCGCCGAAATAGAAGTAGAGGAATGTCCTACGCCAAAAGTATCGTAGGGGCTTTCTTTTCTTTTGGGAAAACCGCTTATGCCTTTATACACTCTGTTGGTGTGAAAATCGTCTCTTCTACCCGTTAATATCTTGTGTCCGTAGGCTTGGTGTCCTACGTCCCAAACTATTTGGTCTTGCGGTGTGTTAAACACATAATGCAAGGCAACGGTGAGTTCTACTACGCCCAAACTGGCAGCAAAATGTCCGCCATTTACCGACACGGTATGTATAAGAAATTCGCGCAGTTCTTTACATACTTGAAAAAGTTTATCCTTCGGAAGTTTGCGTAAATCATCAGGATATTGAATACTTTTGAGTAAGTCTCCGGCTTCTATTTTTATTGGCATACTGGTTTAATTAAGCTAAAAACGGCAGTAAAAAATATTAGCTGCTTCACCACAAACACAAATTATAGGCTAATTGTTTGAAAAAACAGCGGACAAAATTAACAATTAATTAACATTAATGGCAAAATTAGTTTTGGGATTAGGTGTAGTTAGCTCACCATTTCACCCTAACGCTCTGCCACCACTATTTCCTCATCATCCGATTTTAGAAAATGCCACAAAGCTGCCAACAACAATAGAATAAACAAAACCGAACCTGCCAAAGAAACAGGCTTAAAGGTTTTCACCGCCTGCGGCATAAAGGTAAATACAATGTCGTGCTTTCCGGCAGGCATAGGCAAGGCGCGCAATAAGTAGTTGGCGCGTATTTGCGATACTTCATTGCCATCTACAAATACCTTCCACGATACGTTGGGTTGATACCATATTTCGGAAAATACGGCTAATTGAGGCGTAGTGCTGTTGTAGGTATATTCCATTCGGTCGGGATTGTATTTGCTCAAACTTATTTGGGCAGTAGTGTCTGCATTGCTGAGGTTAATGTCTTTTAATTGGTCTTTGAAAGACGAAGCAACTGCAGCAGTCGTTGCAGGGTCGATATTTTCTAAGGCAGCAAATTCGGTATCGGGCGTTTCTACCCATTTTACTTCGCGGACAAACCAAGCATTGCCCAAAGCATTGGGATTGGGTACGGCAACGAGCTTGTTGTTTTGCGGTACTTTTATGTATTTGGCATTGAGCATATTCAATACACTTTCTTTGTTTTGCGACAAATATCGTTCTATAATATCCTGATAACGGCGCAATTTTGCCGCGTGATAGCCGCCGATAAGTTGGTGATAAATGGCGGCTTTGGAATCGTTGAAGGTGCTGGTGGTTAAGTCTAATACGCGATAATGTGGGCTTTTATCTTCCATTATTTCTAAATCGGCTTCATCCGGTGCCATTTTGCGCTTTAATTCTGATTGGGTAATAAAATCACTCGAATTTTGGTAGCGTTGGCTTACCAATATTACATCACCCAAAACAATAATTCCCAACAAAATCCACAAATACGTAAGTTGCAGCACTTTGCGACTGTACAACCACAGCACTGCTGCCAAGCCAAAAATGATAAACGCCGAGCGAAAAGCATCGGATTGGAGCATAGACGCACGGTCGGCGTGGAGGGCTTCCAAAAGCCAAGGTGCATTGCCAAAGTTTTCGTCCACCGGACCGCTAAAACTGTATATATTTTTTCCGAATAAAGCTATTAGCAAACTTAAACCACCCAAAACGCCGGCACTGATGTACAAACTGCGCATATTGCTGGCAGGTGTTTCGTTTTTCAGCCAAGCCATAACGCCCAGCATTGCCAAACCTATCGCCGACCAATGCGCTACCGATAGGGCAGAAGTGAAGGCGCGGAACTTATTGAACATCGGGAAATAGTCGAATAAGAAATAGTTGAATCCGGCGAAATTTTTTCCCCAAGCAATGACAATAAACAAAACAGTACACGCCAGTAGCCACCATTTTGCCTTGTTGCGACTAATGAGCAAGCCCAAAAACGCCAAGAACAAAACTCCTGCGCCAAAGTAGTACGGTCCTACCACAAATGGTTGGTCGCCCCAATAAGTGGGAGCTTGTTTGATGAACGATTTTGCCTGCTGAGGACTGCGTTGTTTCAAGGCTTGGTATGTTTCCGAATCTTCACTCAAGGTTTCGGTGCTGCCGCCGCCATAAAGATTGGGAATAAGCAAATCCAAACTCTCGCCAATGCCATAACTCCAGCTAAAAGCATATTCTTTGTCTAAACCATTTGCATTTTCTGTCTTATCGGTTTGCAAAATACTTTTGCCGCGTATGGTTTCTTTGGCATAATCATAATTTGCCCAGAGATTGGCTAAGTTGGGCAAAAAACCAATGACCACTGCTGCGCTTATCAATAAAAAAGATTGTATAAACGCCGGAAAACGTTTGTCCTGAAAGGAATATATTTTCTCAAAACCCAGCACCATTAAGGTCGCAAGAAGCAAATAAAGCGTCATTTGGTAGTGATTGGCTAATATTTCTAAGCAAAATGCCAAGGCTGTAAGCGTAATGCCCGACCAGTATTTTTTTCGCACCAATAACAAAAGCCCTGCAATAAACAAAGGAATGTAGGCTAATGCGGTAATTTTATTGATATGTCCTGCATTAACCAAAATAGCATTGATGGTAGAAAGTCCGAAAACAATAGACCCAATGCCTGCCGGAATGGGCGAAATATTGAGTACCAGCAGGAAAATATACATGCACAGCATACACAAAAATATAACCCCCACCGGATTGTTGAGATGGAAGAGAGATAAGGTAGAAAAACGATACACAGGTGTAAGCAAATTGCCCGGATTATGTGCCCAAATTTGGGTGGTAGGCATTCCCGAAAACATGGTATTGGTCCAATAAGGCGCGTAGCCTTCGGTTTCAATATAATGTTTCACTTCACTTTGCCAGCCTTTTGCCGATACTACATCGTGTTGGTCGAGTACTTTTCCCATCATTACGGGGTAGAAATAAAACAAGGTGACAAGCAAAAATATCGCCGTTGCCGCTAAATGTGGAAGCAATTTGCGCAGTTTATTACCTATATTCATGGTTTAAATTATACTTTTGTACGGAAGTAAAAACCCAAAAGTAAGATTATTTACGCTTTTATAGCAAAATATTCGCCCAATCTATGGCAGAATTTCCCCTTATAAGCATCATCACGGTGTGCTACAATGCCGAAAAGAATATCGAATGCACCCTGCAAAGTGTAGCGGAGCAGCAATACGCCGCCATTGAATATATTGTTATTGACGGTGCTTCTACGGACAATACGCTGCAAATAATAGCAAAATACCGCACCAATATTCATACCTTGGTTTCGGAGCAAGACAGGGGCATTTACCACGCGATGAACAAAGGTTTGGGCAAAGCCAATGGCACTTTTGTTTGGTTTTTGAATGCCGGCGATGCTATTTTCGCGCCCGATACTTTGCAAAAAATATTTGCCGACCCCAAAGCGCAGCAAGCCGATTTTATTTACGGCAATGCCCAAATGTATAATCCCGCAAATGGTACAACACGACTTTGGTATAAAACACCGCCGCCCGATGATGAAATGTCGTGGAAAAGTTTTATCAATGGTATGGTGGTGTGTCATCAGGCAATGCTTATGCGCCGCAACATTGCTACGGTGTATAAACTGCGCTATCACATTAGTGCCGACCTCGACTGGACTATTCGTTGCTTGCAGCAGGCGCAGCATTTTTATCAATATCACGATATAATGTGTTCCTACGAAGAAGGCGGATTTTCTGCCCAAAAGCGGTACGCATCTTGGAAAGAACGCTACACTATTCTACAAACGCACTTTGGCACGAAGGCTACACTGGCACAGCATTGGCAAATTCTTAAAGGCGCGTGGCAGCGCAAATCGTGGAAATGAATACAAAAAGTGTAAAAAAAAATGAAATAAGCCTATTGAAAAAGAAAAAAATACTATCTTTGCCTGCCTTTTAGGCAAAACGACATTGTACGTAAAAAATAAAAACTGTATATAAATGAAAAGGACGTATCAACCCTCTCGCAGAAAGAGAACGAATAAGCACGGCTTCAGAAAGCGTATGAACAGCAAGAACGGTCGCAAAGTATTGGCGCGTCGTCGTGCAAAAGGAAGACACAAACTTACCGTTTCGGACGAAAACAACAAACGTTTGAAATAAGTAAGGACATTCATTACACTATTTTAAAAGAAACCTAAGACATTTTTGTGTTTTAGGTTTTTTTTGTTTTTTAGAGTCGGTTAGGAACTTTTATTATATAGCATTTACAAATGCTCATTGATACTATATATTGAGTGCTAAATTAGGGAATATTTTTTTAAACATTTTATTTGCTTGGGTCCATCCCCCACAACATTCAGGACTTAAAGCAATAATTACTAATTTGAATTTTTTCTTGTTATTTGTAAACCATTTACTGAACTCAGTTATGAGTATGTCACTAAATGCTTCATAGATTTCCCCTTTATTATTTTCAAAAAAAAAGAAATCAATGTCAATATTTAATATTACGTTTTTTTCAATTAAATGGTGTTTTATTAATCCAAATATCGTTAGTTCATTAAAAATTCTCCATTTATAGTTAAATTGAGTAGTTTGGTGAGTTATAAAGTAAGTTTCTTTTATTTTTCTATGATATTTTTCATAAAATAAATGTATGTAGTTGTCCCATAAAAAAATATTACAGCCACTTAAAGATTTTTCAGAATCTAAATCTTTTATATTTGGAATTGATTTTTTATTTAGAATATACTCGTAATGATATTCATTTAAGCCGCCTAGATCATAATGTCTATCAATATGATAAAATATTATCTCATCGAAAGTATTTCCAAATTCATATAGAGGACTAATAGCTCCAAGATGATTATCCATGATGTGAATATTCTCCTCAACTGCATAATAATTGAGGTAAGAACTACTGGAATTATTCCTTCCTTTATTTACTAATATTTTCATTTATTTTTTGTTTTAGCTAACGGGGGATGCTCCTAACATAGAGTATAGTCTGTTAATCTTTTTTTGCTGCTTCATTATTTATGTTTGTTAAGTCATAATTCTTGCTTTCAACAACATTTAGATTTAGGCTGTTTAAGTCAGTTAATGGTAAAATTCTAATTTTCTTTAGCTTTTTCATATTTAGGGTGTCACTTTCATTTGTTACTTAAAAACTAATTCCACAAAAATAACCAAATACCTCAACACTTACTTCACTCCACAAAAAAAGTTATCCACAATATGTTAATATTTTATTCAAAAAGCTAAGCAACAAACCCAAACAAATATCCCCCACATTTCCTATTTTTGCCCTCAATGAATACCCCAACCGCCACCTTTCGCCCACACGAACGCCTCAAAAGCCGCAAGCGCATCAAAGAACTCTTTGAAAGCGGCAAAAGCAGAGCGTTTTTCCCGCTTCGCTGTGTATGGCTATCGGCAGAAACCTCCACGCCATCCGCGCCCGTGCAAGTTGCCTTCTCTGTTTCCAAAAAAAACTTCCCTCACGCCACCGACCGCAACCTTCTCAAACGCCGCATGCGCGAGGCATATCGCCTCCAAAAACATCTTTTATACCCAAAAATAGCTCCCCAGCAAACCATTAGTCTCATGTTTTTGTATATAGCCAGAGAAAAAGCAAACTACGCAAGCATCTATGCCCAAATGACCAAATGCCTTCATTACATTATCAAAGAAAATAACGCCCATGCTGAATAAAATACTCGTAACACTTAGTGTATGGCTTGTAAAATTCTACCAAAACGCCATATCGCCCTACACGCCGCGCAGTTGTCGCTACACGCCCACTTGCTCGCACTACACCCTTGAGGCACTCCAAAAACACGGTTTCCTTAAAGGCGGCTATCTCGGCATTAAGCGCATACTATCTTGTCATCCTTGGGGCGGCTCCGGCTACGACCCCGTACCATAAATTCAATTTGCACTTTCGGTATTAGGTAACATATGGGTAATTCTGCCCAATACATTGCAAACGCTATTAGTTTTGGTGTTACTTTATGCCAAATTTTGCGCCACTTTGTGTTCCAATAAAAATTTAAAGGAATAAGGAAACTAAGCCCCTTACATGTTATCTTTATGCAAAAAAAATGAGAGTACTACTATTAGGAAGTGGCGGGCGCGAACACGCCTTTGCATGGAAAATAGCCCAGAGTTCCCGCCTCGAAAAACTATTTATTGCCCCCGGTAATGCCGGAACCGAAAGTATTGGCGAAAATGTAGCCCTCAATCCCTTAGACTTCGATGCCATTGCCGACTTTGTGGTGCGCCACCGCATACAGTTGGTAGTACCTTGCGCCGAAGAACCCCTCGTAAAAGGCATCTACGACTTCTTTGCCATGCATCCGCTGCTTCATCAGGTAATGCTTGCCGGACCCTCGCACAATGGGGCATTGCTTGAAGGAAGCAAAGACTTCGCCAAAGATTTTATGCAGCGACACCAAATTCCTACCGCCGCCTACAAAACCTTTACCGCCACTGAGCGTGCGCAAGCCGAAGCCTATTTGCTACAACACAGCCTTCCTATTGTACTCAAAGCCGATGGACTCGCTGCCGGCAAAGGCGTAATTATTTGCAGTACGCACCAAGAAGCACACGAGCATCTTAATGCCCTATTCGATGGAAAATTTGGCGTAGCCGGAAAAAAAGTGGTGATAGAATCCTTCCTCAAAGGCATAGAATTTTCGGTATTTGTGCTTACCGATACTCAAACACATCGCATTTTGCCTACCGCCAAAGATTATAAAAGAATAGGCGAGGGCGATACAGGACTTAATACTGGCGGAATGGGAGCCATAGCACCAGTTCCTTTTGTCGATAAAGAATTGATGTACAAAGTAGAAAAGAAAATTATCGAACCTACTTTAAAAGGTTTGCAAAAAGAGAAAATTATCTATCAAGGTTTTATTTATTTCGGCTTAATAAAAGTAGGAAACGAACCCTATGTAATAGAATACAACTGCCGTATGGGCGACCCCGAAACACAAGCCGTTTTCCCACTACTACATTTCGACCTACTTGAAGCCTTAGTGGCTACTTGCACCCTCAATCTCCATAAAATTGACTGGCAAATAAGTCACCTGCACGCGGCAACTTTAGTGCTTGCCGCAGAAGGCTACCCCGAAGCCTACCAAACCAACCAAGCCATCACTTTCGATGCACCAAACGCCAACACGCTGCTATTTATGGCTGGTGTAAAAAAGGAAAACCAACAACACTACACCAATGGCGGACGCGTATTGGCACTTACGGCTACCGCACCCACATTAGCCCAAGCCGTAGAAACCGTGTATCGCCAACAGAACAATATCCATTTTTCCAACAAATACTTCCGCCGCGATATAGGCAAAGATGTGCTACATAGTTAGGGTAAAAGTTGTCTGTAAGCATACATAGGCTTTCTTTATTGCATATAGTCTTCCCTTTCTTTTAAGAAGGAGTTTCCGCAGGACGAAGGGATTAAGTACTTGGACAAAAGAAAAGCAGTATAAATTATAATACTGTTTAGCAAATGCAAACGAGCGTTGAGCGAAGTCGAAACGCAACTAACGCGACCAAGAGCACATTGAGCGAAGTCGAAATGTGCGAGTTTCAAGGTTTTAACAGTAATATATATTATGCATTAAAAATAAATTGTTGGGTAAATTATTGAAGAAAATACTTGATTTTTTTTGATAAATACTTAAAAAACAAAAATCCTTTAAAAGGGTATGAATAGCTTGGAAGCATATATTCAATAGGTTTTGAATCTATATCAAAGTTAAATCTGACATGTGTTGAAAACATGTCAGGTTTTTGTTTTTAGGGATGAAAGTGTCTTTCCGACCGCGAGGGAGGAAACTCAAAAGTATGCATAGCGCAAGTTCCCTTAGTACGTATCGGGAAGACAAAAGTGTTTCGTCAAACCTGATAGGCTTTTAAAACCTGTAAGGTTTAAAGATTTATCTTTCCTATGAATAGCTTGGAAGCGTATATCAAATAGGTTAGGGAACCTATACCAAATAGGTTAGGGAACCTATATCAAATAGGTTGTGAACCTATATCAAATAGGTTGGTGAACCTATATCAAATAGGTTGTGAACCTATATCAAATAGGTTGTGAACCTATATCAAATAGGTTGCGAACCTATATCAAATAGGTTAGGGAACCTATATCAAATAGGTTAGGGAACCTATATCAAATAGGTTAGGGAACCTATATCAAATAGGTTGGGAACCTATACCAAATAGGTTTAGAACCTATACCAAATAGGTTGGTGAACCTATATCAAATAGGTTTAGAACCTATACCAAATAGGTTGGTGAACCTATACCAAATAGGTTGTGAACCTATACCAAAAATATTTTCGTAATAATAAAACAAGAAAGCCCGTGCCTTTCCGACCGCGAGGGAGGAAACTCAAAAGTGCGTTTAGCAGGAGTTACCTCACTATGTATCGGGAAGACAAAAGTGTTTCGTCAAACCTGACAGGTTTAAGGTTTGGTTTAAAGCAGAAGCGAGAAAACGCAAGGGATATAGTAAACAATTTTTAAAATAAATTTTGATAAATAAATAATAAATGATAAATTTGGCAAACAAAGAGAAAAGCCGTAACAAAGCTTTAGCAAGGAAATACGAATTTATTAAAGGCAGGCTATAACAACAACGTTTCGCAGGGACGCGAAATATTTATACATAAAAGGGAGCAAATAGAAATTTTAAACAACAACTTAAACAGAGAATTGTATGAAAAAACACATTTACCTACCAAAAAGCAGCTACTGGCTACTACTTATTATTATAAGTACAATAATAGCCCAATCTATTAATGCAACTACTTTTAAAGAGGCAAACGCCAAAAAAATGCTCGTCATCGCCACAGACGACTACTTACCCGATGTGTATTTCGGTGATGAGGCAACTGTTCCCATTTCGGTACTACTCAGCAACGATGTGGGCACGGGCTTACAACTACAAAGCGTATGTACCACTTCGCAAGGTGGCGGCACTATTGTAAACAACGGCAACGGTACTATTACCTACACACCACCTTCGTCCGGGCCTGTTTTGGGTAGTGATAGTTTTTGCTATACCATAATAGACACAAATGGCGAAACAGCTACCGCCAATGTGATATTCACTTTTAGTTTTGACTTTCTTTTATTTGCGCAAGATGATATATTTTCTGCCCTGTTTTATGGCGAACCTGTAAGCATCATGGCAGAAGAATTATTGGCAAATGACTTGGGTGAGTTTGTACAATCAGTCTGTACTATTTCCGCAGAAGGTGGCACCATTACCGACAATGGCGATGGTACTTTTACTTATTTGCCACCCGCAGGTGTAAGTTTTTTAGAAAGCGATAGCTTTTGCTATACTATTGCCAACTTGGAAGGCTATACGGCAAGTGCCACAGTATTTTTGTATTTTACCAACACCAACGACCCACAACTAACCGCCGAAGCTGTTTGTTTGTATGAAGATGAGTATGGACAAACACCCTTAGGATTTTTTGAATTAACCATAACCGTGCAAGGCACTTGTGATGAAGGATACAGTTGGATAAATTTTGTGAATGGTGATATGGGGAATGTTATGTATGATACATCGCTGAATATGGGTATAATATACTTAGAGGGCTTGGAATCTGATATTGGAGTGGGATATTCTGTAGAGGTGATAAACAATTGTACGGGTGCATCAAATGTTATATGGAATGTTGTAGAATGTGCTAAACATACAGGCACAGACTTAGGCTACGTGCCTATTTTTGTAAATTACGACACCACCGTAATCATTCCCGAAGATATGATTTACACCAACGAATATGCCCTGTCACAATGGGCAAATTTTGTGGATATTAGCTTTTGCGAAACTTCGGAGAATGGCGGCAGCTTTATCAATAACGGCGATGGTACATTTATCTATACGCCGCCCGCAGCGGTAAATATACTATCCGACCAAGTATGTGTAACAGGTTTTTATGAGGATAATACTACCACAGAAACCTACATCGACCTCCTGTTCGTCAATCTACAAGACCCACAAGTAAGCGTAAGCACCGACTGTCTGGCGGAAAATATGAACTATTTTGTATTAAATATGATGGTTTTGGGGCAATGCGAAGATGGCTATGCTTGGGTGAACAACAATAATAGTGGCGAAAACGGCACAGTAAGCAATCCTTTGCAATTCGTACTCCCCAACGCCACAGACTACAACTACACCTTCACCAACAACTGCACGGGCGAAGTTGTCACCATTTCCGGTGAAGCCCCAGACTGCGAAATAACAGCGTATAATATAGATGCCATAGACGACCCACAAGATGCAGTAGAATACGGCAATCCTGTCACGATAGTAAGCGAAAACTTATTGTTGAATGATTTTGGGGATAACATACAAGTGCAAAGCGTATGTACAGAATCCGTAAATGGAGGTACTATTGTAACTAACAATGATGGCACTTATACTTATTATCCTCCTGCGGGCGTAGATTTCCTTGCTACCGATAGCTTTTGCTATACTATTATAGACGCGTATGGTTATACAGCTACCGCCAATGTGATTTTGTATTTTTATAATAATAATAATGGACAAGACCCAATAATTTTTACATACGTAAGTTGTCAGTCATGTGATAATGGAAATGCGACAGGTTATTTTGATATAGCTATTGAATTGGTTGGCTATTGTGACGAAGGCTATACTTGGATAAATAATTTGAATCCAAGTGAAAATGGTGACGTAATCTATTCCGGTATTACAAATATGGGATACTTCCAAATTTACGATATATTGGCTTATGTGAACGGCTATGATATTTCCATTACGAATAATTGTACAGGGGAAATAACTACTGTTACATCAGAGGTAGTATCTTGTAAAGAATGGGATTTTTTTGCTTTTAACTATTATGAACTATACCTAAATTATGCGCAACAAATTGAAATAACAGAGGCTATGTTATACGAAAATAATTCGTATGGGTATTATTTTTTGTATGAATATGAATCATTAGTTTTTTGTGAAACTTCGGAAAATGGTGGAAATTTCACAGATAATGGCGATGGCACTTTTCTATATGAGGCACCAGTTGGCGTAGATTCTTTGCTCTTAGACAAAATATGTGTAACATTGGTATTTAGCGATGGAACCACAATTGATACTTATGTAGAAATGGTTTTTACTAATATCCAAGACCCTCAATTTGATATTGAAATAAATTGTTGTCATCAATTAGAAAATGAAGTAAAAGTAGTTTATTATTTAAAGGGAGCTTGTGAAGAAGGTTATTATTGGGTGAATAATAATAATCCCGCACAAAACGGTAATATATACTCATTTTACGATTATTTTAATTATTTGCCAGTCATTTTTCCACAGGAAGAAGGCTACAACTACACCTTCACCAACAACTGCACAGGCGAAGTTGTGAGTATTTCCGGTGAAGCCCCAGACTGCGAAATAACAGCGTATAATATAGATGCCATAGACGACCCACAAGATGCAGTAGAATACGGCAATCCAGTCACGGTAGTAAGCGAAAACCTATTGTTGAATGATTTTGGGGATAACATACAAGTGCAAAGCGTATGTACAGAATCCGTAAATGGAGGTACTATTGTAAACAACGGCGATGGCACATACACCTATTACACTCCGGCGGGCGTAGATTTCCTTGCTACCGATAGCTTTTGCTATACTATTATAGACGCGTATGGTTATACAGCCACCGCCAATGTGATTTTGTATTTTTATGAAAGTCAGCAAGACCCAACGCTTTCAGTATCAACGGAATGTATTTATTGTGGCGATTATCAAATTCCAATTGCTTTATTCAATCTCACCATTATAGTAATAGGCTCGTGCGAAGAAGGCTACACTTGGGTGAATAACCTAAATCCCAACGAACAAGGAGAAGTGATGTATGAGGCAGGTGTAGGATATGTTTTTTTGCCGAATCTACAGGCTGAGGGTTATAATTATAGTAATGGTGATTATAATATAACCGTAACCAATGAATGTACCGGAGAAATGACTACTGTGTCAAGTTCGGTAGATTGTATAATAGCTACAGGACCAGGATTAGGTTATATTCCTGTAACGGTAGATTATGCAACACAAATTCTTATTACACAAGAAATGTTTGATGAGTATTCCGGTTATTTTTTCGGATTTTCATACAGTTATGAAAATGCAGAATTTTGTACCGTTTCAGAAAATGGCGGCACGTTTACAGATAATGGTGATGGAACGTATCTTTACACAGCACCATTAGGTGTAGATTCGCTTTTTTCGGATATAATTTGTGTGAGTATATATGATGAGGAGAGTGGTTATACGGAGGAAACCTATTTGGAATTAATCTTTGTAGATATCCAAGATCCACAATTAGAAACGGGTCTATTCTGTTGTGGTGAAAATGACGATGCCTATATTAATATTAAAGTAAAAGGGGTTTGTGGGGAAGGCTATACTTGGGTAAATAACAATGATACAACACAAGGTGGGCTAATATATTCCTATATTTCAAATTTAACGGATTTAAGTTTTTTTGTAGAAGAATCGCAAGGCTACAACTACACTTTCACCAACAACTGCACAGGCGAAGTTGTCACCATTTCCGGTGAAGCCCCAGACTGTGAAATAACAGCGTATATTATAGATGCCATAGACGACCCACAAGATGCAGTAGAATACGGCAATCCTGTCACGGTAGTAAGCGAAAACCTATTGTTGAATGATTTTGGGGATAACATACAAGTGCAAAGCGTATGTACAGAATCCGTAAATGGAGGTACTATTGTAACTAACAATGATGGCACTTATACTTATTACCCTCCTGCGGGCGTAAATTTCCTTGCTACCGATAGCTTTTGCTATACTATTATAGACGCGTATGGTTATACAGCTACTGCCAATGTAATTTTGTATTTTTATAATAATAATGGACAAGACCCAATAATTGATGTAATGGCGGTATGTATCAATTGTGACGATAGCTTCTTTGGTACATTTAATTTATATATAACGGTGATAGGTTCATGTGAAGAAGGTTATACTTGGGTGAACAATCTAAATCCAGATGATGGAGGAGAGGTAAATTATGATGCGGGTGTAGGTGCTATTTATTTAACTAATATGTCATCAGAGAATGGTTATGACATAACTGTGAGCAACAAATGTACTGGAGAAACAGCTACTGTGGCAAGTATGGTGAACTGTCCAAGTTCATTTTCTTGGTCTGACTTTATTACAATGGTGGTAGATTATGCAGCAGAGATTGTAATTAGTGAAGAATATCTGAACGATGTATTAATGAATATGGGTATTTGGTATCCAATTATAGAAGAATATTGTACTGCTTCAGAAAATGGTGGCACATTTACAGATAATGGTGATGGAACGTATCTTTACACAGCGCCATTAGGTGTAGATTCTCTTTTGTCGGATAGAATCTGTTTAAGTATCTACAGCGAATTTTATACATATGAAGTATATTTAGAATTGGTATTTGCGAATATGCAAGACCCGCAAATTGAAACAAATTTACTCTGTTGTTATTATGGCGGTGTTTATCTTAAAGTTTTGGTAAAAGGTGTGTGTGAAGAAGGTTATACATGGGTAAATAATACTTTAACCGAAATAGAAGAAATATACACATCCAACACATATTATAGCGAAGATATACTATTGAAAATTGATGAATCCGAAGGCTACAACCTCACCTTCACCAACAACTGCACGGGCGAAAGTGTTACCATTGCCGAAACAGATATTAGTGCCAACTGCTACGCGGGCATAACCGCCAACTACGACCAGCTATTTTCTATCAATTATAGCCCTGTCACCTTCTCTGCCGATACACTTTTGGCAAATGATAGCTACTACAATCTCAGTATTTCCTCCATCGACAACACTTCGGCGCAAGGCGGCACTATTGTAAACAACGGCGATGGCACATTTACTTATTACCCGCCCGCTACTGTTACCAGCACCACCGATATTTTTACTTATACCGTAGTAAATGCAAGCGGCACTTCAACGGCTACTGCCAATGTAGTGGTATCATTTATTGCCGCAGACCCTATTGTAGCCGTTTCGCCCGACTGCCAAACGGAAATAATAGACGGTCAGGAAGTTTCCAATGGTCTGTACGATTTGACGCTAACGCTCAACGGCACTTGCCAAGCGGGCTACACTTGGCAAAACAACAATAATTCCAGCGAAAGCGGCGAAGCATTGCCCGACAGTACAGGCACCGCCGTTATTGTATTGCCCAACCAATCATTGACCGACAATGAAACATACAACATAACTATAACTAACAACTGTACCGGCGCGGCGCAAACTATAGCGGAAATAGTAAACTGCACCGACCCAACGGCGGTAGATTTACTGCGCTTTAGTGGCGAAGTAAAAGATAATGGCAATCTTTTGAGTTGGGTATCGGCAAGCGAAAAAGACAATGCCTATTATACCGTAGAAAGCTCGCGCGATGGGCAAAACTTTACCGACATTGCACAAATAGCCGGAGCAGGTACAAGCAGTAGTGCCAAACAATATCAGTTTTTGGATGCAAATGCCGGAGCAGGCACAACTTACTATCGTTTGTCGTGGACGGAGCAAAGCGGCACACGCCATAAACATCCGAGTACCGTATTATTGCACCGAAACGGACAAAACACCAACATAATTGCCGTATATCCGATACCCATCAACGATATGTTGCACCTGAACTATACCAGCAAAATTGCCGGAGAAATAAACCTGAAAATATACGACATACTCGGCAGAATGGTGTACGAGCAAGAATTACAGACCAAAGTGGCAATAAATAAAGTAGAAATAGACATGAAACAATTTCCTTCGGGGACTTATTTTTTAATACTAAGTGATGGCAGCGAGCAGACAAGCACCAAGTTTATCAAAGACTAAACCTAAGCATCTTTAGAAACAATATCATAGTTGAAAAAAGTCCCTTTGAAGTTACCAAAGGGACTTTTTGTATCTACACATGCTTGTGTAGAATCTTTCAGACTATGAAAAAACCTTAGAGAATAATCAATTTTTCTATTTGAGAATTTCCTTTATTGTCTTGCAGTTGAATAAGGTAAATACCTTTTTGCAAATGTCCCAAACTCACAGCAAGTGTTTGTTTCGAGGATGTTAAATCTCCTTGGTAAATGTTTTGTAAGAGTTTTCCTTGTATATCATACAAATTAATAAGGAAATAATCGGTCTGCTGAATGTGTAAAAGAAGATTTATTTCACCATCAGATGTCGGATTAGGTACAATGGTCAGTTGGTTTTGGGCAGGTATTTCTTTGGCTGCAAGGTCTGTTTTGGCAGCACTACAACCTTCAATTTTTGCCAAGAAATCGGCACCACTCACTGCATTAAAGTTAGGCAATAAATCAATGTATTCGCCCGCACTATACGTTACCGTAGCACCTACATCAACGGTATTGTTGGCGGTAATATAATTCCAGGTTTCAACAAGCACTACACCGCTGCCACTGGTGTAAGTAGTAGTTTCGGTACTAAATTCATTACAGCTGCCGGCTTGCGTAATGACAACGGTATAGTCTTCATATTCGCCATACTGCATATTGGTACAAGCCCCTAACTCATTGCTGTAATACGACATTTTTACACGCATGCGCGTACTTATGGGCGCAACAGTGGGAATAGTATAAGCTCCCGAAACGGTAGTATTTGAACTGGTAGTCAAAGTAAAAATATTTTCACCACTATCATCAAAATCACCATCACCGTTAAAATCAATATAAATTGCCCAGTATTCATTCCAAGTCTGTCCGGTAAAAGCAGGTGTTAAACTAAAATTATAAGTATCTCCTATAACAACATTCGCACTAATATTAGTAAAGTCTGCATATCCATTATTATTTCCGCTGGTATTATTAATACTGGCAAAAGTTACATTGTCAATGTATTCATCTTGCGTATTGCCGGTTGGATAACAATACGTAGCCGCGCTGGTAGTAAAATTAAACACGCTTGATACAGCAGAACCACAAGCATTTATAGCCGTTACGCGCCAATAATATTGGGTGTTAGGGGCTAAATTGTTGGCAGTTGTACTATTGTTCGTTAATCCACTTTGCGTTTCAATAATATTTGTAAAAGCAGCATCGGTCGCAATTTCGAGGGTATAAGTAGCTGCATTGGCAATACTGCTCCAGCTTAATGTAGTTCCAATAGCTTGATTCGTTGCGCCATTGCTCGGGCTACTAAGTGTAGTTGCCGTTACTGCTGCCACTACTTCATAAATTATGTCGGTTGTATGTGCCAATGCACCCGAAGTACCTGTAATAGTAATGGTATAAACACCTTCGGGTGTTGAACCTGTACTTACAAGGGTGAAAACACTATTGCTGGTAGCAGGATTAGGACTAAAACTACCATTTACGCCTGTCGGCAAACTACTATTCGATAAAGTAACATTTCCCGAAAAGCCTGCCAAAGATGAGATAGTAATGTTATAAGTAGCCGTTCCTCCTGCACAAATTGCTACGGCAGTTGGGTTAGCAGAAAGCGCGAAGTCGGGAGTAGTAGGGGCAGTAATCGTAAAGTTTTGATTTGAAATATCGAAAAATATGTTGTTGGAGCAACGCACAAATACACGACAAGTAGTACTCGGATTATTGGGTACCGTAATAGTTTCCGAGCCATCATTAGGTACATTAGTCGCCAATGTTATTGGATAAGTAAATCCGCCATCAATCGAAAGCAGAATGTCCACATTGGCACAACTAATAGGCGATGCCGTAGTTCCCGCTACGTCCCAAGTTACAGTTTGTGAAGAACCCGCCGCCCAACTTACGGCAGTATTAGGAGCAGTTACCAAGAAAGGTCCTGCACTATTATTCACACTTACTGTCATATTATCAGAATCAGTACAACCCAATCCGGCGTGATTGTCGCGTGCATTTACCCTGAAATTTAAGGTACGGTTTGCCGAAGGCAACACTTCCCAAGTAGGGCTTACATTGTTTACCAAATCGTCTAAGCGCGGAAAATATCTGCTCGGCGATGCGGTTGGCGAAAAACTTCTGAAATTAGGACCGCTGGTTTGCGTAGCCGTAGGCGAAGTGATGGCACTTCCCAAATCCATTTCCTCCCAGCAGTAGCTTATGGGGTCGCCGTCAGTATCGGAAGCGGTAGCGGTTAATACAAAAGGAGTAGAAGCAGGAATAGTATAGTTGTTGCCTGCATTTACGGTAGGTGCATTGTTGCCGTTAGACGATAAAACAAAACAACTACTACTCAAAAGCTCGGTGTTGATTTGTGATAAACTATATGCGTGATAATAATCATCGGAATGAGGTTGAATATCTGCCGCCCCACAAATTCCGGCATACCCCATAATGGTAGAAGCACTGCCCGGCTCGTAAGCTGCACTGGCAGTTCTGTTACCGCCGCCGCAACTACCATCGGTAGCATTAAAAGTATGACTTCCGCCAAACTGATGTCCCATTTCGTGCGCTACATAATCAATATCAAAAGGATCTCCCACCGGACTCGAAGAACCCGTAACGCCACCGGCTTTGTTAGAACTGTTACAGATGCAACCTAAATAAGCAACACCGCCGCCGCCAGTACTAAATACGTGTCCGATATCATAATTGGCATTTCCAATTACATTATCGCAGGTAGTTTGGTTTTGTCCCAACATGGTGCTACCATTGTTGTTGGTATAAGGGTCTGTGCTGGAGTTGATATAAACTAAAGAAGAATTATTAGCTACTAACACCAAAGTTATCCCCAAATCTTTTTCATAAACGCCATTCACACGATTCAGCGTAGTATTCATTGCCGCCAATGCCAAGGCAACCGTTCCGCCGTGAAATGCAGCATACTCGCCCGTACAAGCCAATGCTAAGTCGTAAGTGCGCAAGTTGCAATCACTGGGAATTTTTAAGGTGAAATTAGGGTCATTATTTACATCTTTTACTTTTCCGTGAATATTATCTTCAAATTCGCATGTAAAATCATTTCCGTCTATTTTGTACAAAAAATCTTTTTTATAATAAACAAGGTAATTTTCTCGGTCATTGGTTTGATAAGGGTCTATAAAATAAGAACCCTTGTCGATGGTTAAAATCATTGCATGAAAACCATGCGGAGTTATATCCAATTTGATGCTAGCATAAGGGTCTGTAACGCCCCAACCGGAATAGGTTTTTATTTCGTCAAATTGCTTTGCCAATTTATCCGGCATTACAGCAGATTCTACTATTTTGAAAGTGGCAAAAGAGCCATCGGGCGCAGGTAGGCTCACTTCAAATGCATTGTTGTTTGCATTTTCGCTAAACCGCTCAGGTGCGCCAATAAGTGCAATTTGTAGGTTTTCTATGTCTAAGGCATAGGTTTTGTAGCGTTCGGGAATAATGCGTCTTTCGCCTTTGTTTACAATTTGTGCCTCATCTACCGGAAGCCAGTAATTGGCGGCATTGTTTTGTGCAAACAATAAAGGGCTTGCGAATAAAAAACAAAGTAACAGGGGTAGGGGTAGTTTTTTCATGAAATTTTTTTAATAGTTAAGAATTATTGGAAAGCCAAAATGGCGGTTCATAGTTCATGTCATCTTCCTTATCTTTCATCCAATCGGGAACCGTTGGTTTGTTTATATCGCGATAATAATACGCGCAGTAAGCACCAGCCAATGCGCCGAATAAGTGTCCTTCCCAAGATACGCCTTGCTGTAAGGGAAGTACGCCCCATATCATTCCGCCATAAAGAAAAATAATTAAAAAAGATAAAGCAACGGAACGAATATCACGCCGAAATACACCGCTAAAAAATACAAAAGAAGCCAAGCCGTAGATTAATCCGCTGGCACCTAAGTGAATGGAAGGACGTGCAAAAATCCAAATGCCTAAGCCCGACAAAATGTATATGTACAGGAATACTCGCCAAGCTATTTTTTGATAAGTGAGAAATAAAATAAAACTCAGCACAAAAATGGGGGCAGTATTGGAAATTAAGTGGGTGAAGTCGGCATGGAGGAAAGGATAAAAGACAATACCCCGCAAACCCGTAATATCACGCGGATACACACCATAAATACCTAAATCTATTTGTGTAAATGTCTCGAAGAGCTTTACAATCCACAGTATTAGCACAAATACAATGGAGAAGCTCAATGCTTTTTTTACTTTTTTAAGGTCTTTTTGCATTGGGTTCAAATATAATACGAAAAAGGCGGACTATATCTATAGTCCGCCTTTTTAACAGTATTATGTTTGGAAAAGTTTATTTCAATACTACATTGCGAACCACAGTACCAGCATCAGTAATGATATGAATCATATACATACCACTTGCCAAGTCGCTAAGGTTAATATCGAAAGTAGCATTATTATACACTTCAGATTTTACAAAAGTATTTAATTGCTCACCCGCAACATTATATACTTCTACACGTACATCGCGTGTTTCTACATCATTTACAGAAATAGTTAAGTTGCCTTGTGTAGGATTTGGTGATACTTGAATGTTATTGTTTAGTAAATAATCGTGTAAACCTACCATACAAGTACTATTGTTGCTACAAAGTTCGTCCATACCATTAGGACCCGTAACTACAACAGTTCTCGTAGCTACACCTTGATTGCCGCTATTGTCGGAAACGGTATAGGTTAGTGTGTAGGTTGCAGGGTCAGTAATACATACAAAGCCTGCAATCTCAACCAATGAAGTTAAGTTGCCATCAAATTCGTCTATAGCAGAATAGCCCGGCTCTGTAAACTCGGTGTCACAAGTATGAATTAGTGTACCACCACCAGAAAGCACAATAACAGGAGGCGTAGTATCTACTACATTAATAGTTTGAATAACCGTAGTTGTATTGCCAAAACTATCGGTAGCAGTATAAGTAATGGTGTAAGAACCCAAAACTTCTAAGTTTACATCTTCCACACCTGTAACAGTTACTTGGTCGGTATTGGTAATGTCGCCATCAATATTGTCAATTACTTGGAATTCGGGCGCAGGGAAAGCTACACCAAATTGACCATTAACGGTAACATTGTCACCGTCTGCCAAGATAATTTGCGGACCTTCGCTGTCTTCTGCAATTACATTTACGGTTCTGCTTAATGAAGTTGCCATATTGCCTGCATTATCACTAGCATTGTACGTTAGTGTATAAACGCCAATGGTGGTATTATCTACCATACCATCTATGGTTAAATAATCGCTGGCTGGGCAACCCAAACCATCATAAGCATCTGCTACAAGTACACCCGGGTCATTCCAAGGGGTATTTACAAGGATAGCCATGTTGTCAGAACCGATTAACTCCATTACCGGTGGTTCTACGTCTGCTGCCAATACATTGATAGTTACAGTGTCTATTGCGCTATTTCCGTCTGAATCGGTTACTGTTACATACACTTCTTCGGTACTATTTGGTGTGGTGTATAAAATATTTCCGGCATTTTCTAAGTATTGTTCATTTAAGTTTCCATCAGGATAGTCCACATTAAATATGATTGCATTTTCTAAATCAACAGCACAATCAACTTTCGCATTTAAATTGTACAAACGGAAAAGTTGCGGACAAGTATTAGAAGTAGGGTCTGGAGTAACAATATCGCCAACGGGAACTTCTAAGTACATTATATCATTTACAGTAGCTTGTGCTTGTGTAGTGAATAACAAACTTCCCGTTAAATCATCTGCTTGATATACCAAGTGGAGATTGTCATCTACATTGCGCGCCAAAGAAGCATAAATACAGTCTTGGGTAGGTGAATTGGTAAGATTGATAGGACCAATCCAAGTATTGCCACCATCCATAGATTTTACCGCAAAAACATCTCTGTAAGGTTCACTTTCTTCGTCAATAGCACCATCTACCACGGCAGAGTAAGTTAAGTACAAATTGCCATCGGCATCTATACCGGCACTTGGCATAGATACTAAACCATTTCTGTGTTGTGGCGTAGCCTCGTAAGTTGGTTGACAGTCGCCGGTATAGTCTTCTAAGATGGTATTAGCAATAATGTCTGGTTGTCCCATCATATTTTCGTTCCAATACATAATACCTTGTCCGGTTGAAGGGTAATAACTTGCACCAGCACCGTCATCATCCATCCATACGCGGCTACCGTACCATACGTGCAATACGCCATTGTTATCTATCAAGGCATCGAACGCTCCGTCTGTAGTAAGTACGGGGTCTAACAAAATATCACCACCGGCAGGATTGTACAATAAATTGCTATTTTCAACTAAAATAGTAAATGTCCAGTTTTCGCCACCATCGGTAGAACGCCAAATAACCGGACCATACGTATTGGCTACAATAGCTACGTCATCGCCATTTGCAGCAATTGCATAAGCATCACCACCAAAGAAGCTGAAGTGCTGGTCGTCCATATTGGGTAATTGCATAGAAATCCAAGTTTCGCCTGCATCATCAGAGCGGAAATAATTTAAACCGCCGTCCACGCCATAAATTACATCACCTAAGCGGCTACACATTACGTGAATAGTATTGCCAACCACCGCAGCACGCGACCACACAGCCGTTGCATCTAAGTTATTGCCATCGGCATCGGTAAGTGGTTTGCTGCTCCAAGCAGTTTCGCCTGCGTCACGGTAAGTAAACAATAAACCTGCCCCGCCGGTATGTGTAATAGAGAATACACGTCCCGAAGCAGTTTCGCCAATAGAGGGCCAGCCCACGCGTTGGTCTTCAAGTCGTCCTGTGGGTATAGATCCCCAGTTGCCTGCGGCATCTCTTTCGTTAAAGCCTGTACCTCTGTCGGGTGCAGCATCACTAAAGTTAAAGTCGTAAGTCCAAGCAGCTAAAATGCGTCCATCGCCCGGATTAACGATACGGTTGTCCACCGATTGGTTTGTTTGAAGGTCGTAAGTAGTTTCGCCAATTTTTACACCCGGGGCCGCAACTTTGGTATTCGTAGCAACATACGGCTTTGCATTGCTGCTTACCAATACATTGTCTATGGCGGGTTTTTCTTTTACAGCTTTATGGTGGGGATTTAAGTTTTGCTGTGCTTGTTGTGCATACGCGCCAAAACCTATTCCCATCATTGCAAGGGTAAATAATGTTTTTTTCATAAACGTTCGATTTAATATTTTGTAAAGTAAAATGAAATAGTTGTGTTTATTTTTTATATGTGTGATATTAATATTGCGTAAATATAGCCAATATTCTATTACGTTGCCACATAATACACGTATTTTTTAGGGAAATAAAAAATACTTTTGTCATTTTATTACAATAACATGACAATTTGTATCAACGCTTACTTTTTTTATCCGCGTTGTTTTGTTGTGCCTGTTGTTGTTTCATCATGTCTTCCAATTTTTTGGCAAAGGAAGATTGTTTGGCAGGTTTTTTCTTGTTTTCTTGAATTTGGCGGTGTATTTTATCTTCATCAATGAAATATTTGTTCATAATCCATTGCTGAATTAAATTTAGTACATTGTAAAGTGTGTAATAATAGGTAAGTGCCGAAGAAAAATTATTGAAAATAAAAATGAGAAAAACAGGCATTATCCATTGCATTATTTTCATCTGAGCTTCGGCGGCAGGATTGCCCATGCTGGTGCTTTGGTTGTTGAAACGCATAGACAAAAAGGTAACGCCAGCCATTAGCAGGGTAAACAAACTTACGTGGTCGCCATAAAAAGGGATTTTGAAGGGCAGTTGCATAATGGAGTCGTAAGTAGAAAGGTCGGTTGCCCACAAGAAAGATTGCTGGCGCAGATTGATGGACGAAGGGAAAAAATTGTACATGGCAATGAGTACCGGAAACTGTAACAGTTGGGGCAAGCAGCCGCCAAAGGGACTTACGCCCGCTTTGCTGTATAGTTTCATTTGCTCTTGTTGCAGACGTTGCATATCGCTGCCGTATTTCTCCTTTAGTTCGTCTAATTCGGGACGCAATACACGCATTTTTGCCATTGACAAATACGAGCGGTACGTCATAGGTGTAATGAGTATTTTTATGATTAAGGTGAGCAGTGCTATGATTATGCCATAACTGCCGATATATTTTTGCAAAAAGTTGAAAATAGGGATTATCAACCATTTGTTTACCCAACCAAAAATTGCCCAACCAAGGTAAATCTGATTTTCCAAGCCTATTTTTTTACTCTTGAGCAAGTTGTAGTCGTTGGGAGCAAAGAGCATCTCCATTTTGGTTGCAAATTCCGGCTTGTTGTCGTAGGTAAGTACCATATTGCTTTGGAAAGTCTTTACAATACTGCTGTCTTGCGGCGCGGTGGGCGTAGTGCTTTCGTTGTTTACGGCAAATAGGGTAGTGGGGCTATCTTTTGCTACAATAAGTGTTTGGTTGAAAAAACGTTGTTTGTGGGCAATCCACTGCACTTGTGCATTTACTTCTTCGGTGCCATCTTTGGAAAAAGATTGCATTTCATCGCCCATATCGTAGTAGTTGATAGCCGAAGCCAAGCGTTCATTGCTAATGTTTTGTTCTTGCTGTTTCAGTTGGCTGTTCCACACCAAGTTAATGCGGGAGTTGTTGCTCATTTTATCACCTAAGCCCACCAGACTAAAAGCATAATCCAGTCCGTAGCTATCATCGCTCAGGGTATAGGTTTGTTCTATGTAGCTTTGGCGGGTAGAATCGGCGTAGAGGCGATAGACTACTTTTTGGGCATCGCTTGCTTGCAGTTCAAAGTTAAAATCTTTGGTGACAAATTTTTGGTTATTGATAAAAAATTCGTAGTAGAACTGATTGTCGTCAGGCGCGATAAGTTGGAGCGGAGCTTTGGTGTAGTCTTTGTATTTTTTGAGTATTACTTCGTCTATTTGCGCGCCTTTATTGGTAAATTTTATGGTAAAATATTCATTTTCCAAGCTGGCAGTACTAAGAGGTGTTTGTGTACCTATTTGTTGTAATAGTCCTGCCGAACTTTGCGGTACATTGCTTATTGGCTCCGCAGCAGCATTGGTGGCAGTAGAGTCGCCGGAAACTGCTTCGGTGTTGGTGGCATTTTTGGGCGCATTGGGGTCTTCTTTGGGGCGATTTATATACGTAAAAACAAAGAAAATTAGGGCAATGAGCGTAAATGCCGTGAGTGTATTTTTATCCATTGGTTTTGTATAAGAAAATAGGTGTTCCTTAAATAGACGGCAAATTTAGCGAAATTAGGCTAATAAAAAGTATTTATCGTAGCAAAACAACAAAGTAGAGGAAATAGTTTTGTAAAAAAAACATCCACCTCACAATACGCATAACCATTTTTCTTTTCTTTTCCTTCAAATTTTAATCATGTATTAACCTGTTTTTAAAAAAAATACGTTCATAGATTACGCAAGAAATTACTTGGCAAGTTTGTTTTTCCAGCAATTTATAGTGTATTTTGGGGGAGATACCTTACCACCACAAAAGCACCCCTCCTTTCAAGTAGGAATGTCCGAAGGACGGGGAGGTCAAACCATTCAAACAAAAAAAATCGCCCCGTGTTAAAGAAGGCGATTTTTAAAAATATATGAATAAAAACTACTTAATTATTTGCTATTTACGCTCCGTATGCAACACAAATTTGAGTACACGCTTATTATCTTCACTTATAATCTGCTGATTGCGCGTATATATAAGGCTGTAAACCGTAGCAATAGATTTAGAAAAATCATTAAAACTACTCTCCACTTCCTTCGATGAATTGGCAAAACTCGCTACCCCTCCATTTGCCGAAAGGCTCTCCAAATCCGCTTCGTCCAACTGGCGATTATCACCCTTAAAGCCAATAACATAACTCATAATACGTACTCCTGTATAACCATTTTGCAAACGATTGGAAAGATACGAAGCCGTGAGTTGCGGCGGAGCCAAATTGTCCTTACCATCGGTAAAAATAACCATTGCCTTCGAGGCAGCTTCAAGAGCTTCCAACTTATCTATCGCCAAATCCACCGCTTGGTACAAAGCTGTAGAAGTTCCGGTAGTAATACTTTGTATGTTCTGCAACACCTTCACACGGTCGCTGCTCGGCTCGTAGTACGTTACTTGGTCGGAAAAACTAATAATACCAATGCGTGCTTGTGGCGACTCTTCAAAAATAGCATTCACAAAATTGTTGCTAAAACGAATTACATTTTCAAAGTCGCTGCCCAAGGATTTACTCGCATCCAGCACTAAAAAAACTGCAACATCATCTAATGGTTCATAATCCATCGTAAACTCCACATCTTCTTCCCAGTCGCCATTCACAAACTCGTAGGCAGTAATATCGTTAATGCTGTAATTCCGCCCATTGTCATCTACAATACGCATATTGTCAATGTTCACATTTACCAAACTCGGCGGAATTATCTCACTATCAAATTCCTTCGAGAAATCAATCACAATCTCCGGCGATGTCTTTTCGGCATCAAAACTAATTGAAGGCGTAGTGCCCGTAGGATTCCAGTAATTCAGGTACAAATCAAAGTCTTGCGATGGACTGAAACTGCTATCTTTTTTACAAGAAAACTGCACCGTAGCCATCAACAAAAACAATAAAAGTAAACTTGCGTTTTTCATTTTTTTCATAACTGTATAAATTTAGCGGCTTTTTCTAAACGAAATAGAAAATCAAAATAGTATGTAAACGGTAATACCAAATATCTTGCCAAAAAAATACATGCGCAAAAAATAGTTGCTAATTTACTGTAAATCAAATATTTATAAAAAAAGTAAAAAATATCCTCATGAACCTAAAATTACTTTTTCGCGTTGGTGTACTCCTAAGCTGTTTTGGGGGAAATAGTTGGACATTTGCCCAAAATATCGGCGACTTTGTTTCCTTACAAGCTGGCGCACAAGACCAACAACTACACCTTCCTGCAACGCACACCTTTCAGGTATTGATACAAAAAAACGATGCCTTTAGCGATGGCAATACTATGCCCGATTTGCCCGATTTTACAGCCTACATGCCCATTAATGGAAGCAGCCGTGTGGGACATTTGTGCGTAAACGAAGAACGTTATTTTGGTGGTGTACACGTATTGGAACTCAGCTACGATTCTTTGCAAAGAGTCTGGACACATTTCAATTCCGAAAAAATGGATATGAGCCTTTTTTGTGGCGCGCGCCGCAACTGTTCGGGAGGAATTACGCCTTGGCTTACCGTACTTTCCTGCGAAGAAAGCTACGATACCGGCGACTGCAACGCCGATGGCTACCAAGATTTTGGTTGGGTAATAGAAGTAAACCCTTACACCCGCGAATTGATGGATTATGATACAGACGGCTTGCCCGATAAGCTATGGCGAATGGGACGATTCAAACACGAAAACGCCGCCTGCAACGCCAACGGACGTAGCGTTTATTTAGGTGCCGATGATTCGTCTTTTGGTTTTGTGTATAAATACGTAGCCGATTCGGTGGGAAATTTATCTTCGGGAAATTTGTTCGTACTCAAACAAATCACTTCAAATACTGCCGAATGGGTGCAGTTGCCCAACACTACGCCCCAAGAATGTAATGAGGTGCAAAGCAATGCCGTAGCCTTAGGAGCATCAAACTACAATGGTGTAGAAGATGTGGAAATAGGTCCCGACGGAAAAATTTATTTCGCCTCAAAAGGATTTGGCAAAGTTTTTCGCTTTGATGATACAGACATACTGAGTGGAGGCGCGCCCATAAATAATTTTGAAACTTTTGTGGGCGGACAATCTTATTTGGTAAACTATGGCGGTGCGCAAATGAATGTGTCTTGGGGATTAGGCAACGACAATCTTGCTTTTGATGAGGCAGGAAATTTGTGGGTACTACAAGACGGCGGCAACAACTACATTTGGGTTGTAGGCGCAGACCACACGCAAGCCAATCCTAAGGTAAAAATATTTGCCCGAACACCGGCGGGCTGCGAACCTACGGGCATCACTTTTTCGCCCGATTTCCAGTTTTTATTTATGTCTATTATGCACCCTTCTGCCGCAAATACTATGCTTCAAACCGATGCCGCCGACCAAAGTATTATCTTCAACCGCGATGCCACCATTATTATTGCCCGCAAAGAAAACTTGGGTTGCAATGATGCAGACAACGATGGTTTGTGTATTTGGGAAGATACCGACAACGATAATGACGGTTTGGCAGATGTAAGTGATAATTGTCCTTACACACCCAATAGTTGGCAATTCGATACCAACGGCAATGGACAAGGCGATGCTTGCGATTGTTTTGATGCGTATGTCTTAGCCGCAACCGACACACTTTTTGCCAATCAAGCGGAGTTTTTTTCGGCAAAAGACAGTATTACAGCCTACAGCCAAGTGCAGGCACAAGCTACGCTTTCGCTTGATGCCGCAACGGCAATTACGCTAAAAGAAGGCTTTGTGGCGGAGCAGGCTTCGGATGTTCGGGTATTTATAGAGGGATGTGCAGTGCCTTAATAGAAAATTAATATTTAGTTCACAAGTGTATTTGTATAGTATAAATATTTTATGTATTCAATATTTAGCTTTATTTGATTTTCTATCAGTTTTAGGCGAGCGTTTATATACTTTTCTTGTCGTTTGTTGAGTAAAAAAACAGAACTCTCACCAAACAAGAACTTTTCGTTTTCGGCATCTAAAAGACTTTTGTAATTGACAACATTTAGATTAAACAAACTTTGTTGTTTTTTTAAAAGTAATTGTTGTTGAACAGTATTTTCAATTTTGTTCAATAATTCATTTTGTTTATTGGCTAATTCTAACGTTAATGCCTCTATTTTGACGTTTCCTTCTCGAACATCGGCTCTTTCTTTTCGTAAAAAAAGGGGCATTGAAAATACAAAACCCCAAGTATAATTATTGAGGGAATAGGTGGGCGTAATATCGTTAGTAGAAGGTGAAAGCAAAGGGTTATATTTTAGTTTTAATTTTGGTTTTAGTTTTTCGCGTTTTAGTTTTTGTTCTATTTCTAGCATAGAAAGCTTATTTATGGTGCTTAATATGCTTGGATTATTATTCAACGATAGCGAGTCTACAAACTGTGGGGGATTATTTAGTAAAGTATTCTGAAAGTCCTCAGGTTGAGTATTATCAGAAAGTCCAATGGCTTTATCGTTGTACCAAAGGAAGTTTTCTAAGAACAACTTTGCCTGAATTAGTTGCATATAATTTTTCTGCTGTTCTATGCTTGCATCTTGATATAAAATATAAGCCTCCAAAGTGTCCACAGCAGTTTTTTCACCGCCCAAAAAGGATTGTTTTGTGTTGTAAAGATAGTTGTTTGCCAGTGTTACATTTTCTTTCAATACTTCATCAAAGTTATAGTATAGTTGCCATTGTAGGTAAGCATAGGAGGCATTGAAAATAAGTTCGTTTAAGAGTATCTGTTGCTCATTATTTGTTAGATTACGGAATAGCTTGGCTTGTTGAAGTGTTGTTTTTCTTTCATTAATAATCAAACCTTGCAAAACATCAATTTCAATGCCTAGATGCCATAAGCCGTTGGAACTTGTGCTATTTTCAGGATTTAGGTAATCTCCTCTAGAATTTTCATATCCGCCCACAATATCAATACCCATTAATGTTGGTATTCTAAGATTAGCTGCGTATTGTTGGTAATATAGTTTTTCGTTAAAATTCTTTTCACTCCATTCAGCATAAAGTAAGGGGTCAAAATTTCCTTGCGCTTTAAGAAATTGGGTTTGCCCTAAAACAAGGCGCAATTCAGTTTGCTTTGAAATAGGGTGATATTTAATAATATTTTCAATAAATTCATTATAAGTGAAAATAGTAGGAGTAGTTATTTGAGAAAATAATATGTATGTAGAATGTAATCCTATAATGAAAAATATAAAAAATTGAAATTTCATTTATTTAATTGATTTAATAGGGGATTTTCGTTTAATCTCATCTTCATTAAGGTCATTTTTTTGGTAATAATTTGCTGGAAAACCGTTTAAAAGTCGCCAAATTTCATACCATATTGGCACTTCATTTAGCAATAAAAATGCCTGAACACCAGTACCAATACTCAAATGCTGGGGCCAATGTTTTTTATCATTATTAGGGCTTATTATTACGCGGTATTTTCCGTTATCGCTAATGTATTTTTCTATAGCAACAATATTGCCATGGAAAACGCCAGTTGATGATTTTGGCCATCCACTAATTACTATGGCAGGCCAGCCATCGAATCGTAGTTGTGCCTTGCTGTTAATACGTAATAGTGGTATATCTTGTGGTTTTACGTACAGTTCTACTGCCAAGTCGTATTGGTCGGGAACAATAGTTGCAACATCCATTCCTTCTTTAACCGTTTCGCCTAAGCCTTTTTTTATAGTTTTGGTAATAAAACCCGATTGCGGTGCCGTTATATAGTAAAATTTCTGACGCTCCGTATAATTGCTAAGTTGATTTTGGAGTTTTGCAGTTGCTGCAATACTTTCCATTTTCTCCGAAACTGCAGATTGTTGGTCTGAAATTGATTTTAATAATTTTTCGGAGTATTCCCTTTCTGCTGCTGAAAGTTCAAGGTATAAGTTGCTCAATTCGTTTTTTTGATTACCCAATTTGTTTTCTTGCACATTTATCTTTGCTATTTGTTCTTGTGTTTTGTATTCTTTTTCCTGAAGTTCCGACAAAGATTTTAGTCCTTTTTCATAGAGTTGCTTTGTTCTGTCAAACTGGTTTTTAGTAATCTCGAAATTATTTTTAAAAGCCATCAAGTCAATGCTGTCAATTCGTATTTTATTATGAGCCTGAGCTATTTTATTTTGAATTTGTTCTTTTTTCAAATTTAGTGCATCTTGTAGAGTACTATATTGTTTTTTGAGCGCATCTATTTTTTCCTCGTAAGCCTTTACACTTAGCGTTTTTGCTGAAAGTTGTTCCGTAGTTCTCTCCAAAATATCTGGGTCGAAGTATTCACTTTTTATTTCGGAAATATATACGATTGTGTCGCCCATGTGTACAAAATCTCCTTCTTTTACGTACCATTTATCTATTCTTCCTGCAATAATGGCTTGTATTGCCTGAGGTCTTTGTTGTGGATAACGAGTCGTTACATAGCCTTTGGAGCTTATATTCTGGGTCCAAGGTAAAAATAATGAGACCAACATAGCAGCAAATAAAAACCCACCAAGCCTTATCAGTAAGCGAGAAACATGGTTTTTCCTCAAATAATGATAAGAATTAAAATCATTTAATTTAATATATTTATCAATGCTATTTTTTGAGATATTTAGCATAAATTTTCTATATTTTAGATAAATTTATAACACGATCACACTTTTCTGTCCAATAGTAAAAATCGGAAACAACCAATACTGTCCAATTGCGATTTTTATCCATAATATAATCAATTATTTTTTTCTTCTCTTCGTGTTCTATAAATTGTAACGGATCTTCCATTAGTAATAATTTTGGTTCATTAATTATTAGTCTTGCAATAAGAATTTTTTGAATTATACTTCTAGGCATTCTGCGTCCACCGCTTTCTATTGAACTATCTATGCCTTTTGATTGATGTATAATGTAATCATTTAGCTGTAAAAGTTGAAGAATATTAGACATTTTCTTTTCATCGTAGTCTCTACCCATCAAAATGTTCTCTTTTATTGTGCCTTCAAATAATTGATTTACAGCGAATGAAACGCCAATGGAATTATAAATTTCTGACTTTTTATAATTTGCGACAGGGATTTCATTAATATATAGCTCGCCATCTTCTATCTGATAAATACCCGCTAATACTTGAAGCAATAATGATTTTCCGCTACCACTTTTGCCCGATAGTACCACTTTTTCGTTTGCTAATATCTCAAATGATAAATAATTGAAAAATTTTTTCTTTTCTTCCGGAAACCCCAAAACTATTTCGGTAGCTTTTATGGATAAGCCCTGCTCGGTATTTAATGATGCAATTCCTGTATCTTCATCTAAAGCTAAATCTACAACAAAACCAATTTTGTCTAAGGCAGTTAATACATCGTAAATAATATCTATGGTAGAGAGAAGTTTTTCGGTAGAGCTAATAATCAATAGTATTACTATTTCTGCAGCCACAAATTGTCCTATGTTCATTTGGTCTTTAAAAACCAGCCATCCTCCCAAAAGCAATAAGCTCGCCGCAACGATTACCTTGAACCCAACAAAGAGTCTAAATTGGCTGAGTAATACCCAAAAATGATGCTCTCTTGCCTGAATATATTTACTAGTTATAGTATCGGTTTTGTTTAAATGAAACTTATAGTCGCTGTAAATTTTAAAACTTCTATTAACGCGTGCAGTTTCCTCAAGCCAATGAACCAGTTGGTACTTGTATTTACTTTCTTGGAGACTTGTGGATAAGCCTCTTGGCCCAGATATTCTAAAAATCAACCAAAGAATGAATGCCCAAACCATTCCTAAAATTATAAAATAAGGACTGTAAATAGTGAGCAATATTATTCCAAAAAAAATTTGAAATATCGCAAGTGAAAAATCTATTAAAATCTTAGGTACCCCTTTTTGAATCGTAAGTGTATCAAAAAAACGATTTACCAATTCTGGCGCGTGAATTTTATCCAGTTGTATATATGCTATTTTGGGTAATCGATAAGCAAATTCCAAAGCCGAGCGTGCAAAAAGGTCTTGCTGACTATTTTCTAATACCCTAAGTTGAAAAATTTGTAATACACCACTAACTAAAATTCCGAACAACACAAATCCAACCAGCATCAGCCAGGTAAAAGTATATTCTCCCGTTTGTAAGAAATTTACTATCGCTTGAATACCCAACGGTAGGGTTAAATTTATAAAGCCAATAAATAAAGCATAAATATAAATATATCTAACATCTTTTTTGTATAGCTTTAGTAAGCTCCAAAATCTTTTTGTAGGATTCATTATTCTTTAAGTAAAAGTGCAACAAATAGCCTATAAGCTATGCCTTTTTAGTTTAAAATCTCCGCTTTAACGCTATATCATTTTATGCCATATTTTCACCCCTGCTGGCTCATTTCATATTCTTTAGCAGCCAAGTAGCGTTCTACCTCTAAGGCAGCCATACAACCTGTTCCGGCTGCCGTTACGGCTTGTCGATAAATCTTGTCTTGCGCATCGCCGCTGGCAAATACACCTTCGATATTGGTTTGCGTAGTGCCTGCTTTGGTTATAAGGTAGCCTTCCTTGTCCATATCCAGAAAACCTTTAAAAATATCGGTATTGGGCTTGTGTCCGATAGCAACAAAAAATCCCTGAATGGGAATAATCGTTTTTTCGCCACTACTTGTATTCACTACGCGCACCGCTTCTACCGTATGCTCTCCCAAAATTTCATCGGTTTCGGTATTCCAATAAACTTCAATATTAGGCGTACTTTTCACGCGTTCCTGCATTATCTTAGAAGCGCGCATTTCATCGCGGCGCACCAGCATATGCACTTTGCTACAAAGTTTCGACAAGTACAAAGCCTCCTCGCAGGCAGTATCGCCAGCACCTACAATAGCTACTTCCTGATTCTTAAAGAAAAAACCGTCACAAACTGCACAAGCCGAAACGCCATTGCCGTTGAGCCTTTTTTCCGAAGGAATACCCAACCATTTTGCCGAAGCTCCGGTAGCAATAATCACCGTTTCTGCTTCCACGTCTTTTACTTCATCAATCGTAACAACGAAAGGATGCTTAGCAAAATCTACTTTGGTAACATAGCCAAAGCGAATATCTGTGCCAAAACGTTCGGCTTGCTGGTGAAAATCTTTCATCATTTCCGGACCTTGAATACCTTTGGGGTAGCCCGGATAATTTTCTACTTCGGTAGTTTGCATCAACTGTCCGCCTACCTCAATTCCGGTATAAATAACGGGATTTAAATTTGCTCGCGAAGCATAAATAGCAGCAGTATAGCCGGCAGGTCCCGAGCCGATGATAAGACATTTAATTTTTTCCATGAAGAATACTTTATATAATATTTGAAAATTTTAAAATTCAACTGAAAACAGTATTTGCATTTCATTTGTTCAAAAAAGAAGCATCTAAAGTGCTATATTCAGGAATATCTTGCAAGTAAGAAAAGGTTTTCGTTGCAAAATCAATCTTGCAGCAAAAATGTTGTAAACCATTGGTAATCAATAAATAAGGAACTTTTTGATTGAGATTGTACAAAGTGGCTTGATTAAAAGTTTTTTGGTTCAGCGCAATTTTATACGATTTACACTCAGCCAACAAACAAGGCACACCATTGCTGTTATATACTACAATGTCATAGCGGCGATGTTGCGCCAACACTTTTACGCCTTTTTCTACACTAATTAAGTTTTTGGGATAATTTTTATGGAAAATGAGAAAATGCAACAAATGCTGCCGAACCCACTCTTCAGGTCCGCTCACAACATATTTTCGGCGAACAATATCGTACAAATAAGTTTTGTTGTTTACTACTTTTTGTGGAATCTCCGCCGGAGGAAAGTTTAGGTTTTCAATATTTTTCATGCTAAATTTACCGCCCCAAATTTACAAAATTACAAGGTATCATTAAAAAATAGTAATTTGTAAGCCCAATAATTTTAAAAATAAAACACAAAACATATATGAAAACAAGAGAAGACATTGTCGCCAACTGGCTGCCGCGTTATACGGGTTGCGCATTAGAAAGTTTTGGGAAATACATTTTGTTGGTAAATTTTGACCAATACGTGTATATGTTTGCCAAAAAAACAGGCGTAGAAGTACAAGGCACCGATAAACCCATGCTCTCGGCGACCTTTGAAGATATAAGTATCATCAATTTTGGGATAGGAAGTCCCAATGCAGCACTTATTATGGATTTGTTGTCCGCTATTCGCCCCAAAGCGGCACTTTTTTTGGGAAAAGCAGGCGGCTTGCGCGCCAAAAACAGCTTAGGCGATTTTGTATTACCCATAGCCGCTATTCGCGGGGAAGGTACTTCCAACGATTATTTTGCGCCGGAAATTCCTGCGCTGCCGGCGTTTTCATTGCAAAAAGCAATATCTTCTACCATGAACCGCAAGTTTAGCACCGATTATTGGACAGGTACTGTTTATACTACCAATCGCCGCGTGTGGGAATGGGACGACGACTTTAAAGTGAAACTAAAAACTACCCGCGCTATGGCGATTGATATGGAAACAGCTACCCTTTTTACGACCGGATTTTACAATAAAATTCCTTGCGGAGCCTTGTTGCTCATCACCGACAAACCCATGACTCCCGATGGTGTAAAAACTGGCGACAGCGACAAATATGTAAGTCAGGAGTTTATGGATTTGCACTTGCGTATTGGTATAGAGTCGTTGCGCGAAATTCAGTTTGAAGGTACTTCCATTCGCCACCTCAAATTTTAATACCTCATGGCGGTTTCTTTTGCGCAGATAATGCAGCAACTACAGGCAAAACAATATCTACCAGTATATTTTTTGGCAGGGGAAGAAGCATTTTTTATTGATAAAATTTCGGGATACATTGCCCAAAATGTACTAAACGAAAGCGAACAAGCCTTCAACTTAATGATTTTTTACGGGCGCGAATTAGAAAGCCAACAGTTGCTTACCACCTTGCGCCGTTTTCCGATGATGGCTCCTTATCAAGTAATTATTGTAAAAGAAGCACAAACTCTTACCCAAAGCGATGCGCTGTTGGCTTATTACGAAAATCCTGTTCCACATACAATTCTCGTAATGGAGCAGCATCAAAAAGCACATCCCACAACACACAAATTGCGCAAAGCGGTAGAAAGCAAAGGCTGCTATTTTGAAAGCAAGCCCATTTACGAAAATCAATTGCCCGATTGGTTAGTGCAATATGTCAAAGAAAAAAGTTTTAGCATTGACCACGCCGCCGTGAGTATGCTTTGCAACAATATTGGCACCGACCTCAATGTATTGGAAAACGAATTGAATAAATTGTTTTTAAACGCCGCCGAAACCAAAAACATTGATGCCGAACTGGTTGAAAAATATACAGGCATAAGCCGAGAATACAACTTTTTTGAAATGCAGCGCGCTATGGCGTACGGTCAGTGGGAAAAGGTAATGCACATTGCCAACTTTTTTGCCGCCAATCCAAAATCCATGCCTATTCCTTTGTTTATCGCCAATCTGTTTTCGTTTTTCAGCCGCTTATTGGTTTATCAGCAAAACCGCCAGCAAAATGATAGCCGCCTTTTGGAACTTATGGAAATGAAGCCTTCTCAAAAATTTGCGCTGGGCGAGTTCAGACAAGCCGCAAGTGTGTTTTCAAGTCAAAGAATTGAGCGTATTTTGCGCTACTTGCTCAAGTACGATGCACAATCGAAAGGCGTAGAAACCGGAGCCAAAAACGATGCCGATATTATCAAAGAATTGGTGTTTTATATCAGTTTGTAAAAAAATACTGCCCAGCCTGCGTGCAAATTATTTTTCCTGCCTAATTTTGCCCAAAATTTTAATTTCACTATAACTATGCAATTCAACCGTAAAAAATATTCCGATAAAGTACTGCTTTCCTTATACGAGTCCTTATTGCTTCCGCGTATGATTGAAGAAAAAATGCTCCTTCTGCTTCGGCAGGGAAAAGTGAGCAAATGGTTTTCCGGCATCGGACAAGAAGCCATTTCCGTAGGTGTCACGCAAGCATTAGACACTGACGAATATATTTTGCCTTTACACCGAAATTTAGGCATTTTTACGGGTCGTCATTTGCCTTTGGAAAAATTGTTTATGCAATGGCAAGGCAAGCGCGGCGGTTACAGCAAAGGGCGCGAGCGTTCGTTTCACTTTGGTACAAATGAGCATCATATTGTAGGAATGATTTCGCACTTAGGTCCGCAACTTGCCGTAGGCGATGGAATTGCTTTGGCGAATAAATTAGCCCAAAACGCCAAAATTACCGCAGCTTTTAGTGGCGAAGGCGGCACCAGCGAAGGCGATTTTCACGAAGCACTTAATGTAGCTGCTGTTTGGCAGTTGCCTATTATTTTTGTGGTGGAAAATAATGCTTGGGGACTTTCTACACCAACGGTGGAGCAATTTGCCTGCAAGCAAGTAGCAGATAAGGGAATAGGTTACGGAATGGAATCGCTTACCATAGACGGTAACAATATTTTGGAAGTATATGATACCGTAAAACGCCTCAAAGCGTCAATGCTTAAAAAACCGCGCCCCGTTTTGTTGGAATGCATGACTTTTCGTATGCGCGGACACGAAGAAGCCTCCGGCACCAAATATTATCCCGAAGGCTTGCAAGATAAATGGCAACGCAAAGACCCGCTCGAAAACTATGAACGCTTTTTGCTCCAAGAAAAAATACTTGCCGAAGCCAAAGTAGCAGACTTAAAAAAAGAATGTAAAGCATTGATAGACAATGGTTTGGAAATAGCTGCTGCCAACGAAGTCATTGCACTTAGCAACCAACTAACGGATATGGAAATTACTGACATTTATTGCCCGCATACGCCTTTGCAACTATCTGCCGAAAATGCCACTAAGTCCGAAAAAAGATTTATTGATGCCATCAGCGATGCCTTAGATGAAGGAATGCGCCTTTTTCCCAATTTGGTTTTAATGGGGCAAGATATTGCCGAATATGGCGGTGTTTTTAAAATAACGCAAGGTTTTATCGAAAAGTACGGCAAAGAGCGCGTGCGAAATACGCCTATTTGTGAAAGTGCTATTTTGGGTATTGGTTTAGGTTTGTCTGTAAAAGGCTACAAGGCAATGGTAGAAATGCAATTTGCCGATTTTGTAAGTGTTGGTTTCAATCAAATTGTCAATAATTTGGCTAAAATATATTATCGTTGGGGACAAAATGCTGATGTAGTAGTGCGTATGCCTACGGGCGCAGGAACGGGTGCGGGTCCGTTTCACTCGCAAAGCAACGAAGCGTGGTTTTTTCACGTACCCGGACTCAAAATTGTTTACCCTTCCAATCCTTACGATGCCAAAGGACTTTTGTTGGCGGCTTTGGACGACCCCAATCCGGTCATGTTTTTTGAACATAAAGCCCTCTATCGCAACAAAGAGGTAACGATGGAAATTCCCGATGAGGCTTACACTTTGCCTATTGGTAAAGCAAATTTAGTACAAACTGGCGATGACTTGAGCATTATTACCTACGGAACAGGTGTTTTGTGGGCGAAGCAGTTTTTTGCCGAAAATCCCGAAATCGCTGCCGACATAGTAGATTTGCGTACCTTGCTTCCTTTGGATACCGAAGCTATTTTTGCCAGCGTGCGCAAAACCGGGAAAGTGCTTATTTTGCACGAAGATACGCTAACGGGCGGCATTGGTGCGGAAATAGCGGCACTCATTGGCCAGCATTGTTTTGATGCCTTAGATGCGCCTGTGGTAAGAGTTGCTTCTTTGGATACGCCCGTGCCGTTTGCTTCAGCTTTGGAGCGCAATTTTTTGCCCGAAGACCGTTTTGCCAATGCCGTAAAAGAGCTTTGGGCGTACTAAATTTTAATGAAAATCCGCAGATTTGACCCCACAAAATTCTGATACACGCAGTTTGATGTACTTGCACACCTTTGGGGTGGCGGTAAAGGCAAAAAACATTATTCCCGTTTTTCGGCAAAAAAACTTGACGGAAAATAAACACCTTTTGGAGGGAAATTTTTTGGTGTTGGGGCAAGGAAGTAATGTTTTGTTTGTAAATGATTTTGCGGGAAATGTTTTTGTAAATAAGCTGAAAGGCAAAACAATACTCGCCGAAAACGAAAACGAAGTCTTATTAAAAGTAGCCTCCGGCGAAAACTGGCATCGTTTGGTGCGTTTTTGTGTGCAAAAAAAGTGGGGCGGCATCGAAAATTTAGCCCTTATTCCCGGAACAGCAGGCGCGGCTCCGGTTCAAAACATTGGTGCTTACGGCACGGAAGTCGCCGATGTACTGGAATTTGTGGAAGCGGTTGATATTGCTTCGGGCGAAAAAATAATTTGGCAAAAAAAGGACTTAGGCTTGGGCTATCGCCAGAGTAATTTTAAAACCATTTGGAAAAATCGCTATTTTATAACGGCTATTGGTATAAAGCTGTATAAAAATGCAGAAATTCAGCCGAATTATCCTATGGTGCGCGAAACGATGGAAAAAATGTTTCCCCAACAAAAACACGACTTAACGCACGTTTTTGAAGCAGTTTGTGCCATTCGTAGTGCCAAACTTCCCGATGTAAAAAAATGGGGCAATGCCGGTAGTTTTTTCAAAAATCCGGTTATTTCTTTAGCTGATGCACACACTTTACAAGCAAATTTTCCCCAAATGCCACATTTTTCGGTAGAAAATGGCGTAAAAATACCAGCTGCTTGGCTGATAGAACAGTGCGGCTGGAAAAACAAAGCTACCGATAAAGTAGGCGTTTATCCAAATCAAGCATTGATTATTGTAAACAAAGGAGGTGCTACAGGCGCGGAAATTTGGGATTTTGCCCAACAGATTATCGCATCGGTACAAGAAAATTTTGGGGTTGGTTTGGAGCCGGAGGTGCAAATTGTTTTTTGAAAAATGTTTATTTTGTACCAAAATCGAATAATAATTGCGTATTAGAAAAGGGAAGCATATCCTCATTTACGCAATTTTCGTACAGTTTTAGTAAAAGAAAAAGGGGTAAAAAATCTTTTTTCGCTGTATAGCAGTTTTTTGGCGTTAAAAATTTTTGAAGCCTTGGAAAAAATTTAGCCAAAAAACTGCGGTTTTGCCCGTAGAGGGCAAAAATACCTTGAAAAAAGTGTCCTTTCTTTTGCTTCGTTTTCTTTGGACAAGCAAAGAAAATGAAGAAACCCGAAGCTAAGTTATGCACCCAAAGTTGTTGAGAGGATGCTTAAACTTAATAATACCTAAACCGATACGCAATTTTCGTGCAGTTTTGGTATTAAGCAAATTGCAGCTATTTGACAACATGAAATTATAGTGTAAGTTGGTTAAATTTATTATCTTTATTGTTACGTTATAAATAACAGTTTCAGTTCATCCATTAACACAAAATCATTAAGAACTTTAAGCAAATAAAAATGACACCCATAAAATTTATCAAAGGAGATGCCACAAACCCAAATGAGCATGGAACAAAAATTATTGTTCATATCTGCAACGATATTGGCGGTTGGGGAAAAGGTTTTGTACTGGCAATTTCTAAAAGATGGAAACAACCGGAAGCCGAATACAGAAATTGGCATAAAAGCAAAGCGTTGGAGCAAACCGACACAGTGCAATTTGAACGACTTGAAAATAGAGACAAAGACTCAAGCGAAAAGAAATTTGAGTTGGGAAATGTTCAGTTTGTTAAAGCAACGGACGACATTTGGGTGGCAAATATGATTGCTCAACGAGACATCAGACCCGACAAAAACGGAGTTCCGCCAATTCGCTATTCGTTTGTTTCGGAGTGTTTAGAAAGAGTTAGACACTTTGCCAAACGACAAAATGCAAGTGTTCATATGCCGAGAATTGGCTGTGGGCTTGCAGGCGGACATTGGGCAGAAATAGAAAAAATTATAAATGACAACTTAACTGCACACGAAATTGAAACGATAGTGTATGATTTTGATTAACGGATAAGAAAATTTATGAATCAGACCATTATTTCCGATATAAAATCCATTATCTCCCAATCTCGGGAAAATGCCATTCGTGCCGTTGACCACCAACGAACCTTATATTGGCAAGCGTATTTTTGAAGAAGAACAAGACGGGAAAGATAGAGCCGATTATGGTACTTATCTTATAAAATATCTTTCGGAGCAATTGCAACCCGAGTTTGGAAGTGGATTTTCTTATCGGCAACTGAATTGGTATCGACAGTTTTACCGTATTTTTCCGATTGTGTCCGCACTGCGGACACAATTAAGTTGGACACAATATAAACTGCTTTTGAAATTGGATAATAACGACCAAAGGACATTTTATATGGCAGAATCCATTAAAAACAACTGGACTTCGCGACAACTTGAAAGACAAATAAACAGCAATTTATACGAACGCCTTTTATTGAGCAACGATAAAGAAAGTGTGTTGGCAGTTGCCAAAAACGAAAAACAACCTTCTGATGCCAAAGAAATTATCAAAGACCCGATGTATTTGGAGTTTTTGGGCTTACAACGAGAAGCATCTTATTACGAAAAAGATTTAGAAAGTGCCATTATCACCCATTTGCAAGATTTTCTCTTAGAATTGGGCAATGGTTTTTCATTTGTTGCAAGGCAAAAACGAATTCATATTGAAGGCGACGAGTTTTTTGTAGATTTGGTATGTTACAATCGGCTGTTGCAATGTTTTGTTATTATTGAAATAAAAACCCATAAACTCACGCACCAAGATCTTGGACAGTTGCAAATGTACGTCAATTATTACGACAGAATAGAAAAGCTACCAAACGAAAACCCAAGTATTGGTATTTTGCTTTGTACGGACAAGAACGATTCGGTAGTGAAATTTACCTTGCCCGAAGGGCAAAAGCAAATCGTAGCCAGTCAATACAATCTTTACTTACCCACCGAAAAGCAATTATTAGACGAAGTAAACAAAGAGTTGGAAAGTTTTGAAGAAAAAAAGGCTAAAGAAATTTGATTTGAAATAAAAAATTTTTAGATGAAAATAAAATCAAGCGAGCTCTTGCAAGAGCTGCAGACCGAAACAGCAAAAATTAAACAAATAGCGCAAAACTTTCAAAAATTGCCCCCGGCTTCGCTCAATTACAAACACACGCCCGAAAGTTGGAGTGCCTTAGAATGTTTGCAACATCTAAATCTATATGGCGAATACTACCTTCCGGCAATAGAAAATGCCTTAAAAAACGCCAAGTCACAGTCTATCGAAATGTTTCAAAGCGGTTGGTTGGGAAATTATTTTGCCAATTCGATGCTACCCAAGGAAAACATGATGAAAATGCAGTCGCCAAAAGACAAAAATCCGGCGGGAAGTGCGTTGGATAAGTCGGTGATAGGCGAATTTTTAGCCCAACAGGAAAAAATGTTGCAACTGCTGCAAACGGCGCAAAAGTACAATCTCAACAAAATTCGTATTCCTATTACCCTTTCGAAATGGATTCGTTTAAAATTAGGCGATACTTTTCGTTTTAACATTTACCACAATATGCGACACCTTGCACAAGCGCAAAGAGCCTTGGCACAGGCTTCGCAAGCATAAGTTTTTTCCAAAAAAATACAGGCTAAGCAAGTATTTTGCCGTGTAGATAATACTAAAATTGAATATCTGTTGTGTATTAAAAAGGTAAAAATCTTTTTTCGCAGTATAGCAGTTTTTGGGCGTTAAAAATTTTTGAAGCCTTGTAAAAAATTTAGCCCCAAAACTGCGGTTTTGCCCCAACGGGGCAAAAATACCTTGAAAAAAGTGTCGTTTCTTTTGCTTCATTTTCTTTGGACAAGCAAAGAAAATGAAGAAACCCAAAGTATAGCTTTGTCCACAAACTTGCAGGGGAGTACTTACCCTTAATAATACCTAAACCAATACACAACTTTCATACTGTTTTGGTATAAGAAAGTAAAAAACGGCGTTTATTGAGAATGGAAAAAGGGATGTTTTTCAGATGAAAAGGTAAAAAAAAGCCCGCCAATATTGTACAATACCGCAGGCTCTTTTTTAGTATATTTGGGTTTTCCTTTACTTCCCAAACGGCATCTTCATCGAAAACGGCATGCCTGTTTTAGAAAGTTTGTTCATTTGTCCCATCATCTTGCGCATATCTTCAAACTGGCGCAAAAAGTTGTTTATCTCTTGTACGCTGTGTCCGCTTCCGTAAGCAATGCGTCTGCGGCGCGATGACTCGCTAAAAAGCTGCGGATTGGCGCGCTCATACGGTGTCATCGATTGGATAATAGACTCTATTTTGTTGAAATCTTTGTCGTTTATGTCCACATCTTTCAAGGCTTTTCCCATTCCCGGAATCATACCCAAAAGGTCTTTTATATTGCCCATTTTGCGTATTTGCCCCATTTGCGAAATAAAATCGTCAAAGTCGAACTTGTTCTTATCCAATTTCTTTTGGATGCGGGCAGCTTCTTTTTCATCAAATTGCTCCTGCGCGCGCTCCACCAACGAAATCACATCACCCATACCCAAAATCCGTTGCGCCATACGGTCGGGATGAAAAACATCAATTTTATCCAACTTCTCGCCCGTACTGATAAACTTAATGGGTTTGTTCACCGTATATTTGATAGAAAGTGCCGCACCACCGCGTGTATCGCCGTCTAATTTCGAGAGTACCACACCATCAAAGTTAATGCGGTCGTTAAAGGTTTTGGCAGTATTTACTGCATCTTGTCCCGTCATCGAATCCACCACAAAAAGCGTTTCGTCCGGCTGAATACTTTGTTTTATCTGCTCAATTTCGCGCATCATTTGCTCATCTATCGCCAAGCGTCCGGCAGTATCCACAATCACCACATTAAAACCATTTTTGCGCGCATAAGCAATACCATTTTGCGCAATAGTCACCGGATTTTTTTGCTCCGGCTCGGCATATACTTCCACTTCAATCTGCTTGCCCAGCACTTGCAACTGTTCTATCGCGGCAGGACGATACACGTCACAAGCCACCATCAATACTTTTTTATTGCGTTTGGTTTTGAGAAAATTGGCGAGTTTTGCCGTGAAAGTAGTTTTTCCAGAACCTTGCAGACCGCTCATCAACACAACGGAAGGATTGCCGTTCAGTTTAAAATCTGCTGCTTTTCCGCCCATCAATTCTGTAAGCTCGTCCGACACTATTTTCACCATCAGTTGTCCGGGCGAAACGGCGGTAAGCACTTCCTTGCCCATTGCTTCTTCTTTCACCTTATCGGTAAATTCTTTGGCAATTTTGTAGTTTACATCGGAAGCCACTAAGGCGCGTCTTATTTCTTTGATAGACGCAGCAATATTCAGTTCGGTTATTTTGTTTTGTCCTTTCAGTACCTTAAAAGCACCTTCCAAACTTTCTTGAAGATTATTAAACATATTTATAGCGCGATAGTAAGTAAAAAAATCAGTACATCAGATATTGCGCTAATGTACTGAAATGTTTTTTTATAAAATAAATGATTGTTTCAAAAAAAATTAATTGCCCAAATACGCTTTAAGCAATTTGCTGCGCGTAGTAGCGCGCAGTTTGTTAATAGCTTTGTCCTTAATCTGGCGCACGCGCTCGCGGGTAAGACCAAATTTATCGCCAATATCTTCCAAAGACATGCTGTGTTCTACGCCAATGCCGTAGTACAGTTTTATCACATCTTTTTGGCGGTCGGAAAGCGTACTCAGGGAGCGTTCTATTTCCAAGCGCAACGATTCGTAATATTCGAGCATACGGTCGGTGCGGTCGGTGCCGGTATTTTCCAATACATCTAAGAGTGAATTGTCTTCGCCTTCTACAAAGGGAGCATCTACACTTACGTGACGCGCCGCCACGCCCATAGTAGTTTCTACTTCGGACGATTCTATGCTCAACAATGCGGCTAATTCTTCGGGCGAAGGCTCGCGCTCAAACTCTTGTTCCAATTGGGAAAAAGCTTTGTTTATTTTGTTGAGCGAACCCACTTTGTTGAGCGGAAGGCGCACAATACGCGACTGCTCGGCAAGTGCCTGCAAAATTGACTGGCGAATCCACCACACGGCATACGATATGAACTTAAAACCGCGTGTTTCATCAAAGCGTTGGGCAGCTTTTATCAAGCCCAAATTACCTTCATTTATCAAATCGCTGAGCGAAAGTCCTTGATTTTGGTATTGCTTGGCAACCGATACTACGAAACGCAGATTGGCTTTGGTAAGTCTTTCTAAAGCGTCTTGGTCGTTATCCTTGATGCGTTTGGCTAAATCAACTTCTTCTTCGGGAGTAAGCAAATCTACCTTCCCTATTTCTTGCAAATATTTCTCCAGCGATTGACTTTCGCGATTGGTAATGGATTTGGTGATTTTTAACTGACGCATAAATTCTTTCTAAATAAAAATGTTGAAGTTTTTCGATTGGTTTTTTATAGCATATAGACAACAAGCATCGGACTTAGTCATCTTTTTGTAACAATGATAACCGAAATCGAATGTAAATTGTTTAAAACAATAAAGTAATGAATACAATCTGCAAAGATAAGGCAAAATGATTTTTTAGAGAAAAATATCTGTTGAAAAGCAGAAAAATTTAAAACAAAATCAGATTATTGTGTTTATTTGCCGCTTTATTTTGTATAAATTGTATTAAAAGAAATTTTTTTTTATCATTGCAAATTTCTATGAGACATAAAACTAAAAATGAGGAACATGGCAAGAAAAAAGTGTAAATGGGTTTTTTATATTCGCTCGTCGCCTGCGATTTTGTACAATTTTTTAACTACGCCCGAAGGGCTTTCGCAGTGGTTTGCCGACAAGGTGGACATAAAGGGAAATACGTACTATTTTTGGTGGGATGGTAGCGAAGAAACCGCCGATTTGTTGGCATCGCTGGAAAATGAGTACGTGCGTTTTTTTATGGAAGACAACGAAGATGAGGAATATTTAGAGTTTAGGATTGAAAAAGAAGAAATAAGTAATGATACAACTTTGCATATTACGCAGTTTTTGGATGAAGAAGACGAAGAAGCCGAAGCTTTGTTTTGGGATTCGTTGGTTGATAAACTGACGGGTAGTATTGGCGGCAAAAATTAAACCTTCCGGCAAAATTGGCGTTTTTGATGCGTAATGTTTTAATATTTTTTTCGACTTGAAAATAATAGACCGCTTAATTCTCAAATCTTTTTGGGGACCTTTTATTCTTACCTTTTGTATTGCATTATTTGTGCTGATAATGCAATTTTTGTGGAAATACATTGACGACCTCGTGGGCAAAGGCTTGGAGCCGCTTATTCTTGTTGAGTTGATGTTCTATCTTTCGGCGAGTATGGTGCCGCTGGCTATTCCTTTGGCGGTGCTACTATCTTCTATTCTTACTTTTGGCAAAATGGGCGAGCAGTACGAACTCGTTGCGCTCAAAGCGGCAGGTATTTCGCTACAACGATTTATGTTGCCCGCAGCAGTATTGGCGTTGCTGTTGTCGGGAGTAGCGTTTTTATTCGCCAATTATATGTTGCCCGTAGCCAATCTGAAGTTTCACTCCATGATGTACTCTGTCATTCAAAAACGCCCTACCTTAAACCTGAAGCCCGGCGTATTTTTTGATGGCATAGAAGGTTACAGCATTTTTGTAGGCGAAAAAGACGAAGATAATGTAACCATACGCAATGTGATGATATACGACCACCACAATGGCAGCTACAATAACAATATTTTGCTTGCCCAAAGCGGACAAATGTTCACTTCCGAAGACGGGAACTATTTGTTTTTTAATCTAACCAATGGCAACAAATACGAAGAACTTTCCGAATCGCAAGGTACGCCGCGCGCCAAAGTACCCGAGCGCGAATTGATGCGTTATCATTTTGACAAACACGAAATGGTGATAGACCTTTCTTCTTTGGGTTTTGAAAAAAAAGATGAAGACCTTTTTAAAACCAATCAGCAAATGATGAGCGTAAAGCAACTTAAATATTACTCCGACTCCCTCCAACAGCAAATGAATACCTTAGACAATCAGCTACTTAGCCGCCTAAAACCTTTTTATGCTTGTCTGCGCGATTCTACTTTTTCGCCTGTCGCCGCCGCTGCATCCAAAGGAAATGATTTGAAGGAGTTTATTCATTTACCTATTCAACTTGACTGGGCAAAAGTTGCCAAAATGGCAAATGACGATACGCGCCGCGCCAAAAACTATGTCGATTGGAATATCAGTCAACAAAAATATTTGGTAAATCGCGAAGCCACTTACGATTATACACTACATAAAAAAATATCTTTGGCATTTTCGTGCTTCGTACTGTTTCTTATCGGCGCGCCTTTGGGAGCTATTATCCGCAAAGGTGGTTTGGGAATGCCTATGCTCATGGCAATTATCTTTTTTATGCTTTTTCATATTATTGATACCATTGGAAAAAAACTGGCACAAGACAATATTCTAAACGCTTGGGAAGGTGCGTGGTTGGCGGTAATCATTTTGCTGCCTTTGGCAGTATATCTTATTATAAAAGCTGCCAACGATTCGGCAGTATTTAATATTGATTCTTATCAGCGCAGGCTAAAAGAGCTTTTTAAACGGATTCCATTTTTCGCACAAAAAACTACCTAAGTGGCTACAAGAGTACATGCCGTATGGATTGAAGCGGTGGCACATATTTTACAGGAAATTTTTCAAGAAAATCGTTATGCCGACAAAGCCGTAGCTTATCAGTTGAAACAACACCGAAACTGGGGAAGTCGCGACCGTGCGTTTATTGCCGAAAATGTGTATGAATGTGTGCGTTATGCGCGTCTTTTGCAGGAAATTGCCGAAAAACAAGCCCAAACGCTCGAAGATTGGAAGCAAATTTGGGCAATTCATTGGATTTTGCAAGGAAATATTTTGCCCGAAGGCTTTGCGACAAATAGTACAGAAGCGGCAATTTTACAGCGAAAAAAAGATTTTGATGCAATAAGAAGCCTGCGCGAATCTATTCCCGAATGGATAGACCGCGAAGGAGAACAGAGTTTGGGTACGCCGCTTTGGGAGGAAACTTTGGCTTTTTTGAACAAACCTGCCGAAGTGTGGTTGCGGGCAAATTTGCTCAAAACTACCGCCGCCGAACTACAAGCATCATTGGCAAAAGAACATATTGCTACCGAAATTGTCCACCAAAATTGCTTGCGCGTAACAAAACGCAAAAACTTGTTTCAGACCAAAGCTTTTCAGCAAGGTTGGTTTGAAGTGCAAGACTATGGCTCACAGCAAATAGCACCGCTATTGGGCGTAAGCGCGGGTGCGCGTGTTATTGATGCCTGTGCCGGCGGCGGCGGAAAAACCCTCCACTTAGCCGACTTGATGCACAACAAAGGAACCATTATTGCCTTAGACGTTTCGGAAAAAAAATTGCAGGCTTTGCGCAAACGCGCTACACGTGCTGCCATAGACATTGTAGAAACGCGTCCTTTGGGCAATTCTGCCAAAACCATCAAAAGGTTGCATCAATCCGCCGATTACTTGTTGTTAGATGTACCTTGTTCGGGTTTGGGTGTGTTGCGCCGCAATCCCGACACCAAGTGGAAGTTGCAGGAATCGGCTTTGCCCGAATTGATGACACTTCAACAGCAAATTTTACAACAATACAGTAAAATGCTGAAAGTGGGCGGAAAAATGGTGTATGCTACTTGTAGTATTTTGGCAAAGGAAAACGAGCAGCAAATAAATAACTTTTTGGATTCGGAGCAAGGCAAAAACTTTAGCTTAGTGGAGCAAACAACGCTTTTGCCCCAAAGCCATAATTGCGATGGTTTTTACAAAGCTTTGTTGGTGCGCAGTAGTTAGGTTTTGTCGAAGTCGAAGGCAGAGCGAATTTTATCTAAAATATCATTAAGTTGCTCGGCTTCAGATTCAGAAATCTGTACTAAAATAGACTCTATGTCTATATTAATAGCAATCAAATCACCAATAATTTTATTCCCCTCATCACTAAGCACTACGTAGGTATGCCGAAGGTCGGATTCGTAAGGTATTTTTTTCACCAATTTTTTAGCAATAAGTCTTTCTACAAGGCGAGAAACATCGGAACTTCTATCAAGCATACGTTTTCTAATTTCCTTAATGCCTATTCCTTTCGGCGAACCATTTATAATACGGAGAATATTGTATTGTTGTACCGTAATGTCATAAGGGGCAAGCAAAGACTTTATTTGATAAATCAACCAACTGTGGGTATATAAAATATTAACGATAGCTTTGGCTTTTTCGTTGCGAAAACTCTTTTGTTTTATGGCGGAAGCAATGTCCATACTTCAATTTTTATTTCAAAAGTTGGGAAAAAGTTGAAAAACAGTTATAATATGTTGCAACATTTATAGGAATAAAATAGTTTAACAATAGTTGTTTTTTATAGGTATCGGCTTACTGCCTGACAGTGTCTTGTATATTTTTAATTTTTATTCTATAATTGTACCTTTGTGAAAGTGATTAAGTCTAACTAAATAGAAGTTTTACATTTATATAAATGTAATTTATAGTGTAAATATGAGAAAAAAACATCAATTATTTTTAATGCTAATACTTTTGTCCGTTCAGTCGGTAGCATTATTCGCGCAGCAAGTACAAAATAGTGCCTATTTTGAGCGGGAAGCACTTTGGGTGCAGCATACTTTGCAAAATATGAGCATTGAGGAAAAGATAGCACAAATGATAATGGTGGCGGCGTATTCCAACAAAGATGTAAACCATACTACTGCTATTGCCGATTTGGTGAAAAATCAGAAAATAGGCGGATTGATATTTTTTCAAGGCGACCCGCTTACGCAGTTAAAACTCACCAATTACTACCAAGACCTTAGTGCCGTGCCATTACTCATTGCCCAAGATGCAGAATGGGGACTTAGTATGCGCCTGCAAGATGTACCCATATTTCCACGACAACTTATGCTCGGAGCAATACAAGACGATGGACTTATTTATGATTTTGGCAAAGAAATAGCCCGCGAATGTCGCCGCTTGGGTGTACATATGAATTTTGCACCGGTAGTAGATGTAAACAACAATCCCAACAATCCGGTTATCAATGACCGCTCCTTTGGCGAAGATATATACAACGTAAGTGCCAAAGGAATTGCCTACATGCAAGGAATGGAATACAATGGAATTTTGGCTTGTGCTAAGCATTTTCCGGGTCACGGGGACACAGATGCCGACTCGCATCATTCATTGCCGCTCATTGCACACAGTCGGTCGCATTTGGATTCCATTGAACTTTATCCTTTTCGCCAGCTCGTCAAACGACAAGTTGCCGCAGTAATGAACGCACATTTGTCCATTCCCGCCTTAGATAATCAAGCTCTCAGCCAACGCGCCGATAGTCCTATTATTCCCGCTTCTTTATCGCACAAAATTGTGACCGAACTACTCCAAGATGAACTTGGGTATGATGGATTGAAAATAACCGATGCCTTAAACATGAAAGGTGTAAGCAATTATTTTGCTCCCGGCGAAGTGGACTTAAAAGCCTGCTTGGCAGGAAACGACATCTTATTGTTTTCGGAAGATGTGCCTCGGGCTATTCGGCTTATTAGCGAAGCAGTGAAAAACAATGAAATAAGCGAAGCAGAAATAGACCGCCGCGTAAATAAAATATTAAAAGCAAAATATAAAATGGGTTTGGCAGAAACAAAATTTGTAGCCGCCGAAAACCTGCTCGCAGACCTGAACACGCCCGAAGCCGAAATACTGCACCGCAAGCTCATTGCCGAAGCAATTACAGTAGCCAAAAACAACAATCAACTTCTACCTTTCAGAAACTTACAATTCAATACCTTTGCAGCTATAACTATTGGTGCGTCCGGCGTAAATACGTTTCAAAATACACTTTCAAAATACACCAAAGTAGCGCACTACAATTTGCCCGCCAATCCAACGAATGTGCAAATAAATGAAATGTTGGCAAACCTGAAAAAATACAGTGTGGTAATAGTAAGCCTACACGATATGTCGCGCTTCGCGGATAAAAATTACGGCATTAGCGATGCAGTAATAGATTTTCTCCAAAAAGTACAAAACCAAAACCAAAACCAGACCGTTACCGTAGTTTTTGGCAGTCCGTATAGTTTAAAGTATTTCGACATGCAAAAAGTGGTTGTGTGTGCTTATCAAGATACGCCGCTCACGCAAGATATTACTGCCCAAATTTTGTTCGGCGCACTTCCCGCCAAAGGTCGCTTGCCCATTACGGCTTCGCCCGCATTTCCTTATGGTGCCGGAGAAGTGTTGAGTGGCAATATGCGTTTGCGTTACACCATTCCGCAAGATGTGGGTTTTAATACAGATATTTTATATCAATTAGAAAAAATTGTAGAAGAAGGCATAAAAGACAAAGCGATGCCCGGCTGCCAGATTTTGATTGCCAAAAATGGTGCGGTAGTCTATGAAAAAGCATTTGGTTACTACACCTACAACCGCAAACAGCCCGTAAATGTAAACGATTTGTACGACCTTGCTTCTATTACCAAAATTGCAGCAACTTTGCCTGCCCTGATGCAACTCTACGACGAGCACACTATTTCTTTAGATGAAACTTTGGGCGAACTGCTGCCCGAAATGCAGGCATCGAACAAAGCCAATGTGAAAGTAAGAGAAATTCTTACCCACGAAGCAGGATTGGTAGATTGGATTCCTTTTTATGAAGAAGTGAAACCTGTAAAAGGAAAAGTAAATCCTATTTTTAGTACGCATGCAGATGCGCAACACACCATACATGTAGCCGACAAATTGTATATGGAAAGTGCCTATCAACATGAAATGTGGCAAAAAATTATTGATTCGCCTTTGCAGGAAAAAAAATACAAGTACAGCGATGTGGGCTTTTATATTTTTCAAAAATTAATTGAACAAACAAGGCATCAATCCTTAGATAATTACTGCCAGCTAATGTTTTACGATGTGCTGGGAATGGACAGAACATCTTTTAATCCACTAAACTGTTTTCCCAAAGACGAAATCGCTCCTACGGAAAAGGATACTTATTTTCGTATACAGCAGTTGCAAGGTTATGTACACGATATGGGCGCAGCTATGATGGGCGGTGTTGGCGGACACGCAGGGCTTTTTTCCAATGCCAACGATTTGGCAAAATTGATGCAAATGTATCTCAACAAAGGCGACTACGGCGGAAATCGTTTTGTCAATACCGAAACCATTTCTTTGTTTACCCAACGCCAAAGCGAAGAATGTCGGCGCGGTTTGGGCTTCGATAAGCCCGAACCAAGTGTGGGAAGTGCCGGACCCACAGCAGTTTGCGCACCCATAAGTACTTTTGGACACACCGGATTTACGGGAACTTGCGCTTGGGTAGATCCAGATAATGAGTTGATTTACATTTTTTTATCAAACAGAGTTTATCCCGATATGAAAAATAATCTGCTCGCAAGAAACAACATCCGCACCCGTATTCAGGAAGTAATTTATGCCGCCTTGGGTATTACCGAAGCGCAGGAACCCTTGCAAAATCCAATCAACATTAACCGATAAGCAAGATAATTTTTACTTTTGCCTTGTTGTAAAATATAATCTCAGAAAATAAAAAATAAATACGGCGTAATGAATTTTGACCTAAACGATTTTCTCCAACGCGCTTTCGCCGAAGATGTAGGCGATGGCGATTATTCTTCGCTGGCGTGTATTCCGGCTACGGCAATAGGCAAAGCCCGCCTTTTGGTAAAAGATACTGGCATTTTGGCTGGCGTAGAACTGGCACGACAAATTTTTGCCTATGCCGACGAACAACTAATTTTTACGCCTTTGCTGCAAGATGGCGCGGCAGTAAAATTTGGCGATATTGCTTTTATTGTTGAAGGTTCAAAACAATCTATTCTCAAAACAGAGCGTTTGGTGCTGAACCTAATGCAGCGCATGAGCGGAATTGCTACTACTACGCATCGCTATGTAGAAGCCATACAAGGAACAAACGCCAAACTTTTGGATACGCGCAAAACTACGCCCACTTTGCGTTATTTCGAGAAATGGGCAGTGCGCATTGGTGGAGGCTATAATCATCGTTTTGGCTTGTACGATATGATAATGCTCAAAGACAATCATATTGATTTTGCCGGAGGCATTCGACAAGCTATCGAAAAATCGAACGCTTTTTTACAGGAAAATAAATTACACATTCCCATAGAAATAGAAGTGCGCAATCTCAGCGAGCTCCAAGAAGTACTGGCTTGTGGCAAGGTGCAACGCATTATGCTGGATAATTTTACACCCGAAAAAATATGCGAAGTACTGCCACTTATTCAGCGTCGCTACGAAACCGAAGCCTCAGGCGGCATTACTATCGACAATATTCGCGCTTATGCCGAAACGGGTGTCGATTTTATTTCGGTCGGGGCTTTAACACATTCTGTAAAAAGTTTAGACCTCAGTTTAAAAGCATTCAATTAAAATTTAATGTCCGACAAAACCGGAATTTTATTGGTTAATTTAGGTACGCCCGACAGCCCACATACTGCCGATGTACGCAAATACTTGATAGAATTTCTAACCGACAGGCGTGTTATAGACATTCCGTATCTGCAACGCCAGCTTTTGGTACGCGGTATCATCGCGCCTTTCAGAGCACCAAAATCTGCCAAAACCTATCAGGCTATTTGGACCGAAAATGGCTCGCCACTTTTGTATTACAGCCAAAATTTGCAGCAGAAAGTACAAGCTATCTTTGATAAAATTGCCCCCAAAACTTTTATAGTAAGTCTGGCAATGCGCTATCAGTCGCCTTCTATTGCTTCAGCCTTAGCACATTTGCAGCAGCACAATGTAAAAAAGGTGCTTGTATTGCCACTTTTTCCGCAATATGCGAGTGCTACTACAGGTTCTATTCACGAAAAAGTGATGCAAACGCTGCAAAAATGGTGGGAAATTCCCGACATTCGGTTTATAAATAACTTTTACGACTATGCGCCAATGGTGCGTATTTTTGGCGAAAATGCTAAAAAAATGGGCTTGGCAGATTACGATTATTTTGTGTTCAGTTATCACGGCTTGCCGGAAAGACAAATAAAAAAAGCTGACCGTCAGGGACATTGTTTACAACAGCAAAATTGTTGCGAAAAAATAGATACCCACAATCAGTTTTGTTATCGGGCGCAGTGTTTTGCTACTACAAAAGCGATTGCTACCTATTTGCAACTCGCTGAAAATAAATATGTTACAACTTTTCAGTCAAGGCTTGGGCGCGACCCTTGGATACAGCCCTATACCAGCGATAAAATTGAAGAACTGGCTAAAAAAGGTATTAAAAAAGTGATGGTTTTTTGTCCGGCTTTTGTGGCAGATTGTTTGGAAACCATTTTTGAAATCGGGGAAGAATATGCCGAACTTTTTGAAGAACATGGCGGCGAAAAATTGACATTGGTACCCAGCCTAAACGCCCAAGACGAATGGGCGCAGGCAGTAGTAGATTTGGTAGGACAATATGCGTAGTTTTCTGTTTGATACTACCAACAGTGAAGGTAATTTTATTATCCAAAAAATAATTTTTAACCATAAAATATAAAAACCCAATGCTTAGCGACATAGAAATAGCCCAACAGGCGAAAATTATTCATATAAAAGAAATTGCCGCAAAAATTGGCGTAGATGCCAATGATTTGTATTATTATGGCAAGCACAAAGCGAAATTGCCCCTTCATTTAATTGATGAAGAAAAACTCAAAAAATCGAAACTTATTTTGGTTTCGGCTATCAATCCTACGCCTTCGGGTGAAGGCAAAACAATGGTTTCTGTTGGTTTGAATGATGGACTGAATTTGTTGGGGAAAAAATCTATAGTAGTATTGCGCGAGCCTTCGCTGGGTCCCGTATTTGGCATAAAAGGCGGTGCCGCAGGAGGCGGATATTCGCAACTTATTCCTATGGAAGACATTAATCTGCATTTTACCGGCGATTTTTCGGCGATTGAAAAAGCCAATAATTTGCTTAGTGCTATTATCGACAACAGACTTCACAATAAAACCGACTTAGATATAGACCCGCGCACGATTGTGTGGAAACGGGTAATTGACCTCAATGACCGCGCTCTGCGACACATAATAATAGGACTTGGTGGTTCCAGCAACGGCGTTTTGCGCGAAGATGGTTTTAATATTACTCCTGCTTCGGAAGTAATGGCTATTTTGTGTATGTCCAGCAGCCTTGAAGATTTGAAAAAGCGTTTGGGCGATATTTTTATCGGTTATACTTACGACAAAAAACCTGTTTTTGCCCGCGACCTGAAAGCGGAAACTGCCATGACTATTTTGCTCAAAGATGCCATAAAACCTAATTTGGTGCAAACTTTAGAAGGAAATCCGGCTTTTATACATGGCGGTCCTTTTGCCAATATTGCGCAAGGAACCAATACTATTTTGGCAACCAAAATGGGACTCAGTCTTGCCGATTATGTGGTTACAGAAGCTGGTTTTGGTGCAGATTTAGGTGCGGAAAAATTTATGGATATAAAATGTGGTTATGCCAAACTAAAACCGGATGCAATGGTATTAGTAGCCACTATTCGCGCATTGCGCCACCATGGCGGTGCAAAACGTAGCGAGTATGAAATACCTTCCTTAGAAAAAGTGGAAAAGGGCTTTGAAAATTTGGCGAAACACATAGAAAATGCCCAAAAATATCATTTAAAACCTGTAGTTGCCATCAATCATTTTCCCCACGATAGCGAGGAAGAAATACAATTTGTGCAAAATGCTTGTGCAAAAATGGGCATAAAAGCAGTTGTTACCAAAAGTTTTGTACAAGGAGGCGAAGGTGCCAAAGATTTGGCGCAAGCCGTAATAGATAATATTGCCAGTGGACAAAATAATTTTCAAGCATTATACAACTGGAAAATAAGTATTGAACAAAAAATTCATACCATTGCCACGCAAATTTATGGTGCGCGCGATGTAGAATATGCACCATTGGCTAAACGACAATTAAAAACGATAAATGATTTGGGCTACAACGAATTGCCGATTTGTATGGCAAAGACCCAAAAATCGTTGAGTGATAACGAAAAGTTGGTTGGCAGACCCCAAGATTTTGTGGTAACGGTACGCGAGTTTGAGTTTGCTGCCGGCGCGGGTTTTGTAATTCCAATTTTGGGAGATATGATGCGTATGCCCGGTTTGCCTTCATCGCCTGCCAACGAAAGAATGGACATTAGTCCCGAAGGCGTTATTTCGGGCTTGAGCTAATGAATTTTACATTTTTTACGCAACAATCTGCCGCAAATTTTGTAAAGAATTTGCTATTTGTAATTTAAGCACCTATCATTTTTATCCATGATACTCATTTCTCCGGCAAAATCATTGGCAAATCCTCAAGATATTGCGTTTGCACCGCAGCAGATGCCATTTTTTGAGCAAGAAACAGCACAAATTGTAAAAAAAATGCAAAAACTAAAGCCGCCGACTTTGAAGGAATTGATGCAACTGAGTGATGCTTTAACGCAGCTCAATTATCAACGCTATCAGCAGTGGAATACCGAAAATATAGCTTGTCCGGCTTTGTTTTATTTTAAAGGCGATGTGTATCAAGGTTTGGACGCGGAAACACTCAATGAAAAACAGCTAAACTATGCTGCAACTAACTTGCGTATTTTGTCGGGTTTGTACGGAATAATGCGCCCTTTCGATGCAATGAAAGCCTATCGTTTGGAAATGGGCACAACAATTTCGGTAGGCAAAGCGAAGAACTTGTATCAGTTTTGGCAGGCAAAAATTACGAAGCGATTGCAGGAAGAAATGAATGTACAAAACGCTACTTTTGGCGTAAATTTGGCTTCGCAAGAATATGCAAAAGTCCTTGATTTTAAGCAAATTAAGCAGCCATTTGTTTCTCCTGTATTTAAGCAATACAAAAATGGCGTGTACAAAATTATCAGTTTTTCGGCGAAACGCGCAAGGGGTTTGATGGCAAGATTTATCTTGGAAAACGAACTAAAAAACATCGCCGATTTGCAAGCATTCAACGCAGAAAACTACCGTTACAGCGCGGAAATGTCGAAGTCTTTGCAGCCGGTTTTTTTGCAAGACTAATGTGGTTTAATGAAGGATGTAGCCTACGCTGAAGTTGAGTGTTTCAGAAAAATAGTTCTTGGGCATGTACCATGTTGATTCAAATTTGGTGCTATTTACTACACCTTTTATCTTTAGCGCATTTTCTAAAAAATCTGTTCAAAATACCTATTTTTGGCGTTTTTTATAATTACATGATTCAATTTTCGGAATTTAAATTGAAAAATGGCTTAAGGGTAATCCACCAAGCCGACTTCAACACGCCACTGACGGTGGTGTGTGTGTTGTATTATGCCGGAGCAAAATTCGATGCCAAAGATAAATCCGGCACGGCGCATCTTTTGGAGCATTTGATGTTTGAAGGCTCGCAACATATTCCCAATTTTGATATTCCGCTACAAAATGCGGGCGGCGAAAACAATGCTTTTACCAACAGCGATGTTGCCTGCTACTACAATATACTCCCCGCCGAAAATATTGAAACGGCTTTTTGGTTGGAAAGCGACCGAATGTTAGGACTGCGCCTAAACCAAAAAAAATTTAAAGTGCAGCAAAAAGTGGTACTCGAAGAGTTTATTGAAACTTGCACCGACGAACCCTTCGGCGATGTGTGGCATCATTTGCGCGCTTTGGCATTTCCCGAAAATCATCCGTATTCGTGGCCAGTTTTGGGCAAAAGCCCACAGCATGTAAAAGCTATTACGCTGGAAGATATAGAATCGTTTTATCATACATATTATGTCCCCAACAATGCAATTTTGGTTGTAGTAGGAGCTATTTCTTTATCGAAAACGAAAAGCCTTACCAAAAAATGGTTTGGTGAAATAGCGCGCGGAGAAAAAATACCCAAGTTGAAATTTCCTAAAGGAAAAAGAAAAAAGAACGTGCCGAAAATATTGGAAAGTCCCGTGTCGGTAGAAATGTTGTATATGGCATTCAAAATTTATCCGCACGCGCATCCGCAATACTTAGTACCCGATATTATTTCCGATTTGCTGGCGGGTTCAAAATCGGCACTTTTGGTGCAAAAATTAGTAGAAGAAAAGTCCGTTTTTTCTAATATTGACGTTTTTACTACCGACGAAATGGGCGAAGGCTTGTTGGTAATTGAGGCAAAATTGCAAGCTACTACTACTTTGGTACAAGCCCGCGAGGCTATTTGGCAGCAACTCAGCGATTTTAAAGTCAAAGGAACATCGCCGGAAGCACTGGCAAAAGTTATTCGCAAAAACGAAGCCGATATTTGCTTTTCCGATGCGCAAATTTTGCACCGAAGCATCAATTTGGCAAACTATAAAATTTCGGGCAACGCCCAAGACATTAACACCGAAATTGCGCGCTATCGCCAAATAAGCACCGCCGATATAGTACAAGTAGCCAAGGATATTTTTGTGTCGGAAAATGAAAGTACGGTGGCGTATCAGTTAGAAAAATGAGGAAAACTTACCAAGTTCCGGCATAGGCTAAGTCGGAAGAAATGTTTTGTTGCAAAAACAAGTATTTCAGCTTAATGATTTGCCGCTGGTGCAGATAATCGTGGGCGAGCCAGTTTTGGAGAAAAAACAAAGGCGTAACTTCTCCCAGTGCCGGATGCGAAAAAGAAATTTCCCAATTGGGATAGTCCAGCGATTGCAGCCAACGTATAGATTCGCTACGCGCCTGCAAAAAATTGTGTAAAGTATCCTCAAAATTTTGTTGAAGATAATTTCGCGCTTGCACCCAAGTTGTAGGACTAATGCGCGGCATTGCTGCTTGTGGCGCAGTCCAAATATGCTGCATCCGCGCCCGAAAATCTTCGTTTTCTTCGTCTAAAAGATGGCAAACCACTTCCAACAAACACCAGTGGTCGGCTTGTGGTTTTAAGCGTTGCATTTCGGGTGTGGTATTCTCCAGCAAACTGCGAAATACGGCAGCATTGGCAGCTAATTGTGTAATGAAAAAGGCGATGTTCATGATGTTGTAAAAATAAAATGTAAAGAAAAATACGCGAATACATGCTTTAATTTAAACAAAATATTATATTGCAAGTCCAATTAACGATTTTTTAACTTACAAAAAAATACCACAGTTTATGAGAATTTATTTGCTTCTGATAGCAGCCTTTTTTACGCTTGGTGTGCAAGCACAAAGTTCCGTATTGGGAAAATGGAAAACTATTGACGATGAAACCAACAAACCAAAATCGATTGTAGAGGTGTATGAAGAAAATGGTAAAGTTTATGGTAAAATACTAAAACTTTTCCGCGGTCCGGACGAAGACCAAGACCCGGATTGTACCAAATGTACCGATGATAGAAAAAATCAGCGAATTATAGGCATGCAAATTATTCGCGATATGAAAAACCACGGCGACTACTGGGACGATGGCACCATTGTAGATCCTAAAAACGGCAAAGTGTATTCTTGTCAATTAACCTTAAAAAATGACAACGAATTAGATGTGCGCGGATATTTGGGATTTTCTTTTATAGGGCGTTCCCAAACGTGGATACGCGTGAAAGAGTAGAATGTAGCTAAAAAACATAGCGCGCAAGCCGCAGGAACTAAACTTCTGCGGCTTGTTTGTTTTCTTGCAACAGCAAATTGTTTCCTTGTTCTATGGCAATATTCATTTCAAAACCAATGAGCAACATCAGCGAGTTGAGGTAAATCCAAAACATAAAAATCATGAGTGCGCCAATAGAACCATACAACAAGTTATAGCTCGAAAAATGCACCGTATAATAGGTAAACAAATAAGAGCTGAGGATAATGAGCAAAGTTGCCGTCATAGAACCTACCGAAAAATAACTCCATTTGTGTTTTACCTGCGGAGCCCAAAAATAAATAGACGACACTAAATTGAGTACCAGCAAAAGCACCATCAGCCACTTGAACAATGCCAAAATATAGTAGCTAAATTGCGAAATGACATAAATTGTTTCCAAAAAGCGGTCTAAATAAATTTCGCCAATAATCAGTACGGCAACCGTAAGTAAAAGAATCAACACCAACAGTAGCGTTATTTGCATAGCTATCCAGCGTTGTTGAAAATAGTTTTGTTTTTTTACAACTTGGGTGGTGCTAATTTCGTTTTTGCCAAACTCGGTAATGAGCGAATGTACGCCATTGGAGGCGAAAATAAGTGCCAAAATAGAGCCCAGTGAAATAATTCCGCTACTGTTGTTTTCCACGCTGGTAATGCTGTCAATAATATCCATCAGCAAAAAATAAGCACTGGGCGGCATACTATCGCGCAGGAGTTCGTAAATAGTGGTTTCGATGGTGCCGATGGGCAAAAATGCCAAGAGTTGCGACATTACCAGAATAAGCGGAAATATGGAAAAAAAAATGTTGAAAGAAATGGCGGCAGCGCGTGTTTGTAAAGATTCTTTTGCCGACTCGTTGAAAATGAAATGCAGAATATCCGTTACCGACACTCCCCGATACTTGATGAGTGAAAGGTAATTGTAAATTTGTTGGTATATTTTGCGTAAAAATTTAGTCAATCTCGGGCTTAAATTAGGAACATCAGTATATTCGGGCAAAGGTACAAATTTTGTACGCCTCTACATAGTGTATTGCGTTTTTGGTGGATTTTGCGATTTAGGAGAGTGGGGCTTTCAAGTTTTGGTGCAGCAAATAAAAAACCAAAAAGCCGATGTTGCAAACAAAACAACATCGGCTTTTTATAAAAAATTCAATATAGAAAATTATGCTATATAAGTCATCATTTTAGGCAGACGGAATACACCGTTTCTGTTTTTGGCTTCCAACTGGTAAATGTAACTGCCGTTAGCTAATCCAAGTTTTTTAGGATTAATATCTATTATATAGTCACCCGTCATTTTCGATTCGTCCAGCACTACAGCTACTTTTTTGCCCGATAAGTCCCATAATTCTAACTTCACTTCGGCATTTTGTTTCAAAGTAAAAGGAATGCTCGTTTGACTTTGGTAAGGATTAGGAAAATTTTGCCCCAAACTAAATACTTTGCCGATTTCTTTTTCAATGTGCCCCAAGCCTGTAGTAGTGCCACTGCCTTGTACGCTCACTTCTATGGTTGCATCCCAGCCGCCAGTGTCTGCGTTTTCTGTCAAGCTGGTAAGTTGATACTGTACACCATCAGAAAAAATATTGTCTGAAGCAAAAGTCATCGGGTCGGCACCTTTGGTGTAAAGACTGGAATTTGCTGCATAAATAGCGTTTTTGGTCGCTATATCAAAGGTAAATTGCGAAATAGCCGAATAAGCCGAACTTACGTGTACTTGAAAATGAATGTGTGCAATACGACCATTGTACCAACCGGGTAAAATAGTAATAAACTCTACTTCGCCATTGGCATCGCTAAACTGGTAGCCGCGCAAATAAGTGGAGGTAGTGCTGCCGGGATTGTTGTTGGAGTTGTAACCCGAATATACGCCGTCTTTATCGCAGTGCCAAATATTCACACGCACGTTTTGCATGGGTTCACAGTTGTCTAAGCCCAGTACTTTTATTTTTACATTTAGCTGCACGCCCGTTCTGTCTTCGCGCACGTCTTGGCGGAAAAAAGTGTTGTTTTCAGTCAAATCTAAGGGGAAAGGTCCCGCAGTTTCAGAGGGAATTAATACACAAGCATCACCTGTTGCGGTTTTGCTGTTTTGCGCAAAAGAAGATGTAGGGAGTACCAATCCTAAACTTGCTAAACTGGCACCTTTTAAAAAGTCTTTTCTTCTCATAACGATTTTTGGTTTTAATATATGAAATGTCGGAAAATTTGAAATAAAAATAAATAACATTCGCACACAAGTCTTTAGACAATGTTAAGACTAAAACAATTCACATCTCACGTAATTTTTTACAAGAAAATAACGTTTTCCCTCACGTTTTTAAATGCGGTATTGCGCAATTACACCACTATTATTCACTTCAATCAAATAAATCCAATGTTCATTCAACTGGCAAATTAAGCATCCGTCCTTAATACAGAGGCGTGGGGTTTTGTTGATGGGCGAATCGGTAATGGTCTTGCGAATTAAGCCATGTTGCTTATTCAGCTCAAGTGTACAGCTTATTTCATCGACTAAAATGTTAATTTTTTCAACATCTTCTACTGCCACTTTCCCTATGGTAGATTTGTCGCTGTTTATAAGCGAAATAGCTTCTACTCTTGTTGGATAAACGCCTGTGTAGGAATTTTTTTGATAACCGAAATTTGTAATCAAATATTTTACAGTTTGGTTGTACATACTTGAGTTTAAGTACTCAAATCCTGAAGGAATACAGCCCAAACTCTTGTTGTTTACCCTGTATTTGTAATCAATATTAGCAAATTCGGGAGCAGGATAACCAATTAGTTTCAAGTGCGCAGTTCCTTGTATATAGTCGCGCAAACCCATTCCAACATTTGCCGCAGGCACGATAAAAAATAGACTTAGCAAGAGAATAATATATTTTATCGGATTGGGTTTTCGTTGCAGCAATTTGTAAGTGGTTGCAATGATGACTATTAGCGAAACAGGAAATATTTGTAAATAAATCGTCAGCCAACAAATGAGAATGCCCAAAACTAATATTTTAAAGTTTCCGCTTATGTTCAGAGGTTTACACCACAATATTAATAATCTTGCTCGCCACATAAATAAAGCGTTTGGGGGCATTGCCATTCGTCCATTGCTGTACGCGCTCTTCTGCCAAAACAATGTTTTTTACTTCGGCTTCCGGCAGCGATTTATCTAACGTTATTTTGTGGCGCAATTTGCCGTTTATCATTATCGGATACTCAAATGTCGATTCTATCAAATATTTTTCTTCCGCCTGCGGGTAATCTGCCTGATGAATACTAAACGTATTGCCCATCAACGCCCAAAGTTCTTCAGCAATAAAAGGGGCAAAGGGCGCAATAAGTAAGCAAAGTGGCTCTAATACGGCGCGTTTGTTGCACTGCAAACTACTCAGCTCATTGGCGCAAACCATAAAACTACTTACGGCAGTATTAAACGAAAAACGCTCAATATCTTCACTTACTTTTTTAATGGTTTTATGCAAAATTTTCAACTCGTTTTCGTTGGCAACTTCGGCGGATAACTCAAACGCATTTTGCTCGTTGTGAAACAATCGCCAAAACTTGCGGATAAACTTCGCCACGCCTTCAATTCCTTTGGTGTCCCAGGGTTTGTGTTGCTCTATGGGTCCCAAAAACATTTCAAACATGCGGAAAGTGTCGGCACCGTATTCGGCTACAATTTCATTGGGGTCAACAGTATTGTACATTCTTTTCGACATTTTTTCAACCTCTACGCCGCAAACATATTTGCCATTTTCCAACAAAAATTCCGCTTCGCGAAAATCTTCATGCCAGTTGCGCAATTTGTCAAGGTCTAAAACATCATTTTTATCCACAAAACTAATAGGAATATGGAGTGCAATCGTATCGTGTTGGTCTTTTAGTCCTGCTGATACAAACTGATTGGTTTCTTTTATCCGATAAACCAAATTTGACCGTCCCTGAATCATTCCTTGATTGATGAGTTTTTGGAAAGGTTCTTCGGTAGGCACATACCCCAAATCGAACAGGAATTTGTGCCAAAAGCGTGCGTACAACAAGTGTCCTACGGCGTGTTCGGAGCCACCTAAGTACAAATCCACACTTTTCCAGTAGTGCAAAGCCTGTTTCGAAGCAAATGCTTGGTCGTTGTGTGCGTCCATATAACGCAAAAAATACCAACTGGAACCGGCATAACCCGGCATAGTATCGGTTTCGCGGAGGTGATTTTCGTCGTAGCGCACCCAGTCGTTTAAGTTGGCTAAGGGCGAGCGTCCGTCTTTGCTGGGCAAGTAGGAACTCACTTCGGGAAGCGTAAGCGGAAGTTCGTTTAATGGCAAGGTAGTGGCAATGCCTTGACGGTTGTAAATAATAGGAAACGGCTCGCCCCAGTAACGTTGCCGACTAAAGCCCGCATCGCGCTGACGATAATTTATTTTTCCCCAACCAATTTCTTTTTCTTCTAAAACAGCAATGGCTTTTTCAATGGCTTCGGGTACTTCCATACCATTCAAAAAGTCCGAATTTATCATAATGCCCAATTTGTCTTGTTTGCTGGCACCCGGATATTTGCTTTTATCTACTACGTCTATTATTTCCAAGTCAAAATGTTCGGCAAAAGCCAAGTCGCGTTCATCATCGGCGGGAACAGCCATAATTGCGCCTGTGCCATAACCCGCCAACACATATTCGCTCAACCAAATTGGCAATTTTTTTCCGGTAAAAGGATGAATACAATAAGCACCCGTAAACACACCACTTATTTTTTTCTCGGCTTGGCGTTCACGCTCCGAGCGGCGATTTACATAATCGACATACGCTGCTACTGCGTTTTGCTGTTCGGGCGAGCAAATTTCGTTTACCCAAGGATGTTCGGGAGCCAATACCATAAAAGTCGCGCCGAAAATGGTGTCGGGGCGGGTGGTGAAAATTTCTAATTTTTCGGAAAAATTTTCAATCGGAAAAAATACGGTAGCTCCTTTCGATTTGCCAATCCAGTGGCGTTGTTGTTCTTTCAAGGCTTCGGACCATTCGAGCTTGTCTAAGCCGGAAAGTAAACGCTCCGAGTAGGCAGTAATGCGCAAAAACCATTGGGCGAGCTTGCGTTTGAGAACCGGAAATCCGCCGCGTTCCGAAAAACCATCTTTTACTTCATCATTTGCCAATACCGTGCCCAAACCTTCGCACCACCACACTTCGCTTTCTTGCCGAAATGCCAAGCGGTAGTTCATCAATACATCGGCTTGTTGGCGAGGGGACATCGCTTTCCATTCGTTTGCCGAAAAAACGGTTTCTTGCGAAGTAGCCGCGTGAATGCGCTTATTTCCTTCTTTTTCAAAAACATCAACCAATTCTTGCATCGGGCGTGCTTGTTGGCTATCGTTGCAGTAATAATGATGGAAAAGTTGCACAAAAATCCATTGCGTCCAGTGGTAATATTTTGGGTCGGAGGTATTCACTTCGCGGTCCCAGTCGTAGTCGAAACCAATGTTGCGCAGTTGGGATTTGAAGGTGGCAATATTTTTGGCAGTTGTTATGGCAGGATGCTGTCCGGTTTGGATAGCGTACTGTTCGGCGGGCAAGCCAAATGCATCGAAACCCATTGGGTGAAGCACATTGAAGCCGCTCATTCGTTTGAAGCGTGCGTATATATCGGAAGCTATGTAGCCCAAAGGATGCCCAACGTGCAAGCCTGCGCCGGAAGGGTAGGGAAACATGTCTAAGACATAATATTTGGGCTTGTTGCTATGGTTGCTTACTTGGTAGGTTTTTTCGTTTTCCCAGCGTTGCAAAAACTTCGCTTCTATTTCTTTAAAATTATAATCCATTACTGTTTTCGTATTTTTGGATACAAAGAAACATAAATTGAAAAGAATAAAAAAGAGATACAGTTTTTTTGCTTTGAGTATTCTTTTTGTATGGAAGTTCTTTTGACTTTTTTGAGAAAAAGCAAGATTAACGATATTTGCAATGTAAATTGTAAAATAAAATAAATATTTTTGCCCAATCAACCATTTACGCTGTGAAAGGACATGGTATTTCTAAATCTGGGGTTTATATAAGAAAAAGACACAAAAAGCCATTGATTTCTCTTTAATTGTGTGAATTTCGCATATTATAAAGTGCAAATTTTTATGATGTATTCGCGAGAAGTTTTAGAAACCATTCATCAAACACATATTTCGGGCGAACCGAGCTTGCAGCTCTACGGCAAAAGCTTGCGTGAAGTACCCGCAGAAATAGCTTTGCTGAAAGATATAGAAGAGTTGGATTTAAGCGAAAATCAACTCAGCCGTTTGCCAAAAGAAATAATGGCACTCCAGAATTTGCGTGTTATCCGATTGGAGTTTAATCAGTTTAAGGAGTTTCCCCAAGAACTTTTGTCCTTGCCATTGTTGGAGGTGATAGATTTGGAAGGAAATCAAATTGCGCAAATTCCCGAAACTATCGAAAAATTAGAAAATTTGCAATGCCTTACTTTGAACGGCAATCTGTTGAAAAAAATTCCACATGGCATAACGCAACTGCGACACTTGGAGTCCTTAGAAATTAAAAAAAACCAACTCTATTTTTTGCCGGCAAATGTGGGAAATTTAGTGCATTTGAAGGTGTTTAATGTCGCCGAAAACAAACTTTTGGGTTTGCCCAGCAGTTTGGCAAATGCGAAAAACCTTGTCTCGCTCAATGTATCGGGCAATCAATTACACGAATTTCCAGAGGTGCTGTGTTATTTGCCCCAATTGCGGTTTTTGAATGTTGCTAATAATAAGATGCAACATTTACCGGATGAAATTGCCGAACTCCGACAACTGCAAACACTTATTGCCAAAGATAATGAGTTGGAACACTTGCCCGCAAGCATTGGTTCGTTGGAGCAGCTAAAAGAACTTGTAGTTAATAACAACAAATTACGCAATTTGCCGCTTCAACTTACACACTTATTACATTTAAATAAGTTCGGTTATCAGGAAAATCCATTGCCATCAAACTTATTGGAGGCGAATGATAAAAATATTTTTGCCAAACTTTATGCCTTACTCAATCCCGACTGCCAATTTACGGAAAAAACAAGCTCGTACAGTCTGTTGCTTGCCGTAAAAAAAGATAAAAGCAATATTGTAAAAAAATATTTACAGCTTTTGCCGGATTATTTTCAAGCGGCATACCAGCTAAATGCCGAGCTAAATTGTTGTACACATTCTTTAGGTTTGCAACTACAAATGCAGTTGCCCGACAGAATTACACAGGAAATGTGCATTGGAGCATTGATTGAATACTTAAATGTAGTAACGAGACACACACCACAAATGCTTTTTGAGTTGGCGCACGACTTTGATGTTAGTTTTGCGATGAGTGTGAGGCTCCATGTGGAATTTCTCGAAAACTGGTGTATCGTTCATCGCATAAATGTACTGCATGTAAAAGAGGAAATACGGCAAATAATTAACCAACTCCAACAAAAATTAGTCCCCGCGAATGAAAAAGGCGAAAGCCCCGTTCCTTATCAAGCACGTTAATTAGTTTTTGGTAGAAAAATCTTTGGCACAAGCGTAAAAATTTTCGATTATCTCCACAACTTTCAAACCTTCGTAGGCATTGGTCATAATGTGTTGATTGCCTCTGAGCGTTTGTACTACATTGTCAATTATTTGGTGATGATTGGACATAGAACCTTCGTAGTAGCCATAGTTGTTGGCAGGCAAAGAAGTAGGAATATTTTCCAAATCGAAACCCGCCGTAGCCTGATAATCGATAGTGTTGAGGTATTTCCCCCCAATTTTTATCGTAGCATTTTCAGCAAAAATACTGAGAGAGCCTTCCATATTTTGCCGATAGGCGGCAGTGGTATAATTGAGGCTGCCAATTGCTTGTACGTTGGGTAGCCAAAAGGTAAAATTTCCTGTATCTTCAAATTCTATGGTGTGTTGATGATTGAAATTGCGGATAATGCCCTGCTGTGGCACCACATCGCCAAAGAGGTAATACAGAATATCAATAAAGTGACTAAATTGTGTGAACAGTGTGCCGCCGTCTAAAGCGCGTGTACCTCGCCATGATGAGGACTGATAGTAAGCGTCATTGCGATTCCAAAAGCAGTTTACCACTACCGAACCTATTTTGCCCAATTGTTTTGTGCGGAGAAGTTGTTTTACTGCCTGCACGGGCGGATTGTAGCGGTTTTGTTTTACGACATATAGTTTTTTTTCGCAGCGTAAAGCGGTATGCAACATGGCTTCGGCATCTGTTTTGTGTATTGCCATCGGTTTTTCTACCAAAACATTTTTGCCTTGTTCTAAGGCTTCTATGCTCAAGGCGGCGTGCGTGCCGTTGGGCGTGCAAATATTTACCATGTCCAAGTTTTTGCCCAACAGTTCGGCGTAACTGTCAAAGGCTACACACTTATATTGTTGGGCAAAAGATTTTCCTTTGGCGATATCAATATCATACACACCTACTAAGCTTGCTTCGGGCTGGGCGTTTATGTGTTGTGCGTGGCGTTGTGCCACTAAACCGCAACCTACAAGCGCGAATTTTACTTTGGGAGACTGTTGGATAAGCGAAATTTTTTAGGTAGTGTTTAATGCTTTTAGGATAAACGATAAATTTCCATAATATTTTCCAATAGTTTATTGAAATCTATTTTCAAATCAATCAATTTCCCCGAATGAATGTCGAACACCCAACCGTGAACTTGTAGTCCGCGTTCGCGATACGCCTGTTGTACGGCTGCGGTTTTTATCAAATTGATACACTGTTCCTGCACATTTAGTTCTACCAAACGGTCGTAGCGGCGTTCTTCGTTTTCTATGGCTTTCAATTCGTTTTTATGAATGCGATACACATCGCGAATATTGCGCAGCCACGGATTGAGAATGCCCAAATCGGCAGCCTGCATAGCCGCTTTTACACCACCGCAGGCATAGTGTCCGCACACTACTACGTGGTTTACTTTTAGGTGGTTGATGGCATAATTCACCACCGACATTACGTTGAGGTCGATGCTGATGACCATATTGGCAATGTTGCGATGTACAAATACTTCGCCTGGCTGCAAACCCATCAAGTCTTCGGCAGTAACACGACTATCGGAGCAGCCTATGTACAAAAGTTCGGGATTTTGCCCTTTGCCAAGATTGGAAAAATAGTCCGCATCTACGCTCAATTTGTCGATAATCCACTGTTTGTTGTTTTCAAAAATTTTGTCTAATTGCATATTTCCTTGTTGTTAATATTACGTAAAAAATGATATTTTCCTTTAAAATAACGCCTCAATTCATCCAATCAGCACGGTATGAAAAATTATTTAGAATCTACTAAATTTTGGCTTGCAGCTGCCGAAATATTAGTATCGGGCGATGCGTTAGAAGTGTTTTTTAGCGCATCGTCAGGATTGTTGTAATCGGAATCGTTGTTTTTATCCAATGAATATACGCGTTTTATCCAAGAAGGTAAAATAAGCGCGCCCAAAATGAGGTAGGGCCAATACGTAAGCAATCGCCACATACCGCCCACAGCAATAGCCAATCCTTTGTCGGGCAAAAAATCATTGTAAAAAGTGGTAAAAACACCTTCGGCTACGCCGGCACCGCCGGGAGTGGGCGTAATGAGCAACATAAAATACAGTGCCATTTGTCTGCCAAAAACCAAAAAAATATCTTGTACCTGTACTACTGCCATTACCAAAAACACCACCACCATAAAGCGCGAAGACCAAGCTAATGCCGTGGTTCCCAATCCTTTGAGCCAAAAAGAAGTGGGTTCTTTTTTGAGCGCAGCAGAGGCTATGCTAATGTCGTCGCCGAGTTTTGCTGCCGATTTTTTCCAGCGTCTCAGCAAGGGATTACTGGTTAGTTTTAGCAGCACCCATTTTATCATGCGCGGATTTACAAACAAGCCGTAAGTGATAATGAGCGTATAAGCACACATAAACAGAAAGGCGATAAAAAAGCCATAAACCGTAACATCTCCGCTAAAAATAGTGTAAGAAGTGAGGTCTTTGAACTTTGGCGACAGCAAAACATTGCCGTAGGCGAGCCAGAAAATAATGGTAAGTCCCAAGAAAAATACACTATCCAAGAAAATGGTAAACAAAATAAGTGCTGTAGCTTTTCCGGCATTTATTTTTTCTTTGGTAAGCAAAAACAAACCTACCGCCGTGCCGCCAACCATAGTGGGCGTTATTGCCGAAGAAAATTCCCACACCGAAATTACCTGAAACGCCTGTTTCCAACTGAGAGTTTTATCCGTAAGGCTACGAATACGCCACATATAGGCAAATTGTCGAACGCCAGCCATAAGTACCGCCAGTGCTACCAACAAGGAGGAAGATTTTTTCCAGTTGATGGCATTTACACTTTCCATATCAAAGTTTACCGCAAGCATCCACACAACTACGCCCACACCCAACAAAATTGGAATGATAATTTTATTGGGGCGCAAAGATTCTAACACTTCTTTGCTGTTGTCAATTGGATTGTGTTCGCTCATAAAAAATGTTAATGTGGAATGCTTTTTTCGATTTTTGAATAAGCCACCGTTAAATTGTGTAGATTGAAAAAAATACCATTTGGTTGGTTTGGGCTTATGTATAAACTTCGCGACAAGATTTAAGATAAAACGTTTAAGCTACAACTATCAAAAAGCGCAAAGTGTTTTAAAAATTGTTCCGACATCAAAATTTAATTTTGGTTAATACAAATTCGTTGCGGTAATTAAATGCAGGAATAATAATTTCTTCGTTAGAAATTTGTCGGGCATGGCGATTTGCCAGCAGTATATTATATTCTTGTGCATTAAACATTGTTTTGATGGTATATTTTCCCAAGGCATCAATTTCATAAGCTAACACATTTGCCTTGTAGTTTGTTTCGTCATTAAACAATAACTGCAATTTATCTTTGCTATTCATCAAGCCAAAAGAAGCGTAGTAGCCATTGTCTCCCTCCGAATATTGGCTTTTGCTGAGCATAGTATCCCAAAGCAACTTGCCGTCAGGGTCAATAGACAGCACCAAAACATCATTAAAGCTATAGGTTTTAATTTGACGGTCGCGCTGCCCAAAGTCATTCAATACACTCATCGAATTATAAATCGTGCGATTGCTTATTTCCGTTGCCTCGTTTATCAAAATTATTCCGCCATCGTTTCGTGCCAGCAGTGCCACAAGTTCCAAATCCCGAATGCCCAGCACATTGTTCACCACATAATTGTTATTGTTCAGTCCTGCAATCATTTCAGGCGAAAAAGCTACTTTTTCCAAGCGAATGGTTTGCAAGTCGTCCGCATCGAAAGTGGCATAAATGTAGCCATTGTGAATATAGTTTTGTTTTTCGGAGTACATTCCGCCCAAAATAATGCGATTATTGCGCCGGTCTTCGTCCATATACATTTCGCCCCAAGGAAAATCACTGCTTATCAGTCCGATGTTTTGCAATATCACCGAAGTTTCAGCGTCCGGTTTTTGGCAAATAAGTTGCGCAGCATCGTACTCGCCACTACTCCACGTATTGCGTTTTTTTTGTAGTGCCAAAAAGTACAAGTTGCCCTTGCTGCTCACCAACGTTTGTTGTATTTTCCAGTTATCGGCAATATCAATGCCCTTTTGTAACAAAAGCTGCCCGTCCGCATTGAAAAGCCAATAATCCATACTGCGGTAGTCGTTGTTTCCTTTGTTAAATTTCATCAGGGCAAAAAAATTGGTTTCAGCATTACTTTCCACTTTCCATTCGTATGCCTTGTCACCAATAGTTTGCGAAAACTCGGTAATAAGCAAATCCTCGTTCAAAGGTTTCAGCTTCAGGTTCATATATTTCAAAAATACCTGCACCAAATTTCCTTTTTTTATATAATAAAACATATAAAATTTGTCCCACGAAGCCAAAACTTCTATTACCCGTGCTTTTTTGTCGGGCAAATTGAAAGTGCGCGACCACTCCAATTGCAAATTATCGCGATTATACGCTTCAAACTGATGATACCTTTCGCCAAATTTGTACACCAAAATTCCTTCATTCGATGCTCCTAAAATATCAAAACCACCTACTTTATTATCAATTTTTTGTGGTTTGGTAAAAAATATTTCTTGCGCTCCTACGGGCGATAGGCAATAAAAAAATAAGCAACAGAAGGTAAAAAAAAGCCTTTTGGAAATAGTCGGCATACGAGAAAATATTTACGATACAAATATAAAATTAGTGCATTTTTCTGGAAAAAAAGTAACAGGACAAAGTTAATACTTTCGATAGATTTCGGGTGTTAAATAGCATTAAATAAACAGAATGTCTCCTCCAAAGATTTATAATAAAAAAAGGAGCGCAAAAAATTACACTCCTTTTTAGTGATCCCGCTGGGGCTCGAACCCAGGACCCACGCCTTAAAAGGGCGTTGCTCTACCAACTGAGCTACGGAATCTGCACCATTGCTTTCAAAAAAGCTCCGCAAAGATAGGAGATTTTTTCTTTTTATAAAAACTTTAGAACTTTTTTTTTGCTTTTTGAAAAGATAAGGGCGATGTTGTAGCTTTTTTTTAGTGTTCTTTTGTAGGAATATCTGCTAAAAATGTCTGTGCTAACGCTAAAAAAAGTACATTTGCATTGTCCAAATTTTCTTCCGAAGTTTAAAAAAAATATTAACATGTCTGTATTTTGTCATTTGCATTGCCACACCCAATTTTCCTTGTTAGACGGCGCAGCGGGCATTAAATCGATGATGCAAAAAGCAAAAAATGATAATATGCGCGCCGTAGCAATAACCGACCACGGAAATATGTTCGGCGCATACGAATTTGTGAACGAAGCCAATAAGCAAGGTATTACGCCTATTGTAGGTTGTGAGTTTTATTTGGTAGAAGACCGTTTTAAAAAACAATTTGTGCGCGGGCAAAAAGACCAACGCTATCACCAGTTGCTTTTGGCGAAAAATCAAGTAGGCTATCGCAATTTGTCGAAATTATGTTCGCTCGGTTTTATTGATGGACTTTATGGCAAATTTCCCCGAATAGACAAAGAATTGTTGAAACAATACAAAGAAGGACTTATTGCCACTTCCTGCTGTATTGGCGCGGAAATTCCACAAGCTATTTTGTTTAAAGGCGAAGAAGCTGCCGAAAAACTTTTTTTGGAGTGGTTGGATATGTTTGGCGATGATTTTTATTTGGAACTTCAACGCCATTATTTAGAAAACATAGACAACACAGGCATCAGCCAAGAAGATATTAATCAGGTACTGATAAAATGGAGCAAAAAATATGGCGTGCCACTTATAGCCACCAACGATTCACATTATGTGGAAGACAATGATTGGTATGCACACGATATTTTACTTTGTATCAATACCGGCGACAAAGTAAGTACACCCAAAGGTGATGGCAAGGGTTTTCGGTTTGGTTTTCCCAACAACGAGTTTTATTTCAAAACGCAGGCGCAAATGTTGGAGCTTTTTCACGATGTGAAACATGCCGTGGAGAATACGCAATTGATTGTGGATAAAATAACGCCGCCTTCCCTCACGCGCAACATTATGCTCCCCAACTATGTATTGCCGCAAGGATTTGCCGACCAAAACGATTATTTGCGTCATCTTACCTTTGAAGGTGCGCGCAAGCGTTATGGAGAAATTACTGCCGAAATTGAGGAGCGACTCAATTTCGAGTTGAAAGTGATAAAAGACATGGATTTTCCCGGCTACTTTCTCATTGTGCAAGATTTTACTACGGTGGCGCGCCAAATGGGCGTTTGGGTAGGTCCGGGGCGCGGTTCGGCGGCAGGTTCGGCAGTAGCGTACGCGGTGGGTATTACCAATGTAGATCCTATTCGCTACAATCTCCTTTTCGAGCGATTTCTAAATCCCGAGCGCATTTCAATGCCCGATATCGATATTGATTTTGATGACGAAGGACGACAAAAAATTATTGATTATGTAGTGCAAAAATATGGCAAAACGCATGTGGCGCAAATAGCCACTTATGGTACGATGGCGGCGAAAATGGCAATCAGAGATGTGGGGAGAGTATTGGATTTGCCTTTGCCCGAAACCGACCGATTAGCGAAAATGATCCCCAATAACATTTCGCTCAATGAGATGTTTTCGGCAAAAGATACGCAAGGATTTAAAGAAAAGTTTACCGCAGAAGATATTGCCACTATCGAAAAACTACGCACGGCTTACAATTCCGAAGGACAAGATGGTGAAGTGTTGCGCCAAGCGAAATCTTTGGAAGGTTCGGTACGCAATACGGGGCTACATGCTTGTGGCGTAATTATTTCCCGCGAAGAAATAACCGATTTTGTCCCTGTAATGGCATCCAAAGATTCTGACCTCATTGTTACCCAGTTTGAGAGCAATGTGGTAGAAAATACAGGTTTGCTGAAAATGGACTTTTTGGGTTTAAAAACCCTCACTATCCTGAAAGATGCCATAGAAATTATTAAAGAAAAACATGGCATTACCATAAATCCCGATGAAATTCCATTTGATGACGAAGAAACTTACGGACTTTTTCAACGCGGCGAAACCATCGGCTTGTTCCAGTACGAGTCTGTGGGGATGCAAAAAAATCTCAAAGAATTAAAACCCACCAATATCGAAGACCTCATTGCCATGAACGCTTTGTATCGTCCGGGACCAATGCAGTTTATTCCCAACTACGTTGCCCGCAAGCACGGGCGCGAAGAAGTGAGTTATCCGCACCCTTGGTTGGAAGAATTATTGAAACCAACTTATGGCATAATGGTGTATCAGGAGCAAATAATGCAATCGGCACAAATCATGGCGGGCTACACCTTAGGTGCTGCGGATATTTTGCGCCGCGCAATGGGAAAAAAGAAACCCGAAGAAATGGCAAAACAACGGCAGGTTTTTTTGAAAGGTGCTGCCGAAAAAGGAGTGGAAGAAAAAACAGCTTCTGAGATTTTTGATATGATGGAGCGTTTTGCCGCCTACGGATTCAATCGCTCACATTCGGCGGCGTATGCTATTTTGGCATACCAAACTGCCTATTTAAAAGCGCATTATCCGGCGGCTTTTATGGCGGCGGTGCTTACGCACAATATGAGCAGCATTAAAGACCTCAATCTGTTTTTGAATGAGTGTAATGTTATGAATATCAAAGTATTGGTGCCGGATATTAACGAAAGTGGCAAAAAATTTACCGTAAACCAAAACAACGAAATTCGCTTTGGGCTGGAAGCCATAAAAGGAGTAGGAGGGGCTGCCGTAGAAACCATTATGGAAGAGCGTGCCGCCAATGGAAAGTTTGAAGATATTTTTGATGTATGTGCGCGCGTGAATTTGCGCACGGTAAACAAAAAGAGTTTGGAAAACATGGCGGCTGCCGGAGCTTTCGACAATTTTAAAAATACTTATCGGGCGCAATATCTCGTAACCGACGAGCGAATTGGTACTTCTGGCGTGGAACTGGCGATAAAATACGGCAACAAATTGCAAGAAGACAAATCCTCCAACCAGATTTCACTTTTTGGAAGCGATAGTACCGAAATGATAGAAAAACCGAATTTGCCCAATGTTCCTCCTTTTTCGATGATGGAAAAACTTAATCGCGAAAAGGAAGTGGTTGGAATTTATCTTTCGGGACATCCTTTGGATAAATATAAGCGCGAAATGCAAGTGCTTACCAATACGAACTTAGATAATTTAGCCAATTTCCAAAACCGTGAGTTGCGCTTGGCGGTAATGGTTACACAAGCCAATCATCGTATTTCCAATGCCGGAAACAAGTTCGGCTCTTTTGTGGTAGAAGACTTGAACGGAAGCATACCCTTAACTCTTTTTGGCGAGGATTATCTCAAGTTCAAGCACTTTTTTGAAGAGGGAAATTTGTTGTTTATTAAAGCCAATTACCAGAAATCCCGTTGGCGCGACAACGACACCTACGAACTCAAAGTATTGCAAGTGCAGTTGTTGGAAGATGCCCAAAAATCTTTGCAACACCTTACTGTTTCGGTGCATTTGCACGAAATAACCAATCAGTTTATTCAGCAGCTACATCAGTTGGCTACACAAAATCCGGGCAATTTGAAACTGCATTTTGAAGTGCGTAAAAATGGGTATAAAGTAGATTTTGACTCGAACTTTTCGCTGGCAAATACACCACAAGTGTTCAAAGCCTTAGATGCTTTGCTAAGTTTGGATTACAAATTGTCGTGAGTGGAGGGAAGTCTTATTTTCGGCTGCCCAATAGTAAACAAAGGTAAAAATTAGTGAAAATTCTTTGGTCGGGATTGTTTGCCATTAAAGACACTTTTTGCGGATAAACATTAAGCATTACGCCTACTTCTATGGCTTTTACTTCGTCGGGTTCGCTGCCCCAATCGAACATAAAACCCGCTTTGCCGACAAGTCCGGGATAAAGTTTTATTTCCGAGAGTCCACGACTCAAGCCGGCGTGGCTATAAATATAATTTTCGTTGAGAAAAATATCGGCATTGCTGTCGCTGTATTTTTCATCTCTAAAATCGTTGGGTCCGTAGCGCAGGCGCAGGTAGTAAGGTTTTAGCAAGCCCAGCGATAAGCCGCCTTTGTAGGTGTAGGAAATAGCAACCGGACTTTTTCTGCCTCTGCCGCTAATGGTTTTGTATTTGGCGCGGACGAGATTGAGGTTGTAAAAGTTATTTTTTTTTCCGAAAATATAATTTCGCAGCGTTTGGTTTTGGCTGAAAATATTGCTTTGGCGGCGACCTTCTTTGGGGTGTTTTATTTCCTGAAACTCTATTTGCCAAAAGGTTTTTTCGTAAATATCTTTTATTTTGCCTATATTGTAATTGATGCCATAGCCTTGCGTATGCAACTTTAGCCCCAAACTTTTTTCGGAGTAATACACAATTTCATCGTCCAGCGACTTGTCAATATTTTGGGCAGATAAGCGAGCCGGAACAAGAAAAATAACCAATAGTAGCAGAAAAAATGCTTTCATCTTGTTTGTGATTAATGTATCAACTGTAATATTACACAAAAAGTATGTCAAATGTTTTTTAGGGTAAAATTAGTTGAAAAATTGGCATAAATTTAGATAGTTTTTAAGATATATAAAAATAAAATTTAATGATTATTTTTATTTTTATTTTTATTTTTATTTTTGGAAGCCTAAAATACCAACTGCCAACAAAGCAAGGTAGCAAAACAGGAAGAAAACAAGCGGCAGAGTGAAAAAATAGAATACTTTATCGGCTTTTTTGAACACTAACTCTTTTTTCATAGAGAATTTAATTTTAATGCAAAATTCAGCCTAAAATTACTTAAATTTCGCCTAAAAAAACACAATATGACATCAGAAATAATCTATTTGGGAAACTTGCGCACCAAAGCTACGCATTTGCGCTCCGGCAACAGTATTTTCACCGATGCACCCGTTGATAATCAAGGCAAAGGCGAAAACTTTTCGCCCACCGATTTGCTGGCAACGGCACTGGCTTCGTGCTACCTTACCATTATGGGCATCGCCGCGCAAAATCATGGCTTTGAGTTGGAAGAATGTAATACTACGGTGCAAAAAATAATGATAGAAAATCCGAGAAGAGTGGGGGAGGTGATTATCAATATTTACCTTACTGAAAGTTTATACACCCCAAAGCAAAAAGCCATTTTGGAAGTCGCTGCGAAGTCTTGCCCTGTAGGAAGAAGTCTGCACCCTGACTTGCAGCAAAAGGTACAACTTCATTTTTCACAAAAAGAAAAAGGATAGTACAAAATCTACCCCACTTTCAATTTTTGTACTACCCTTGTTTCTGATAAAAGCTTGTTGTATTTACCACCACACCTCCAAAAAGCGTACTTCATGAGGTGGGGAGATACTTAGTTCTAACAGTTTTGCGTAAGTTCTGTATCTTCGTACGTTATTTTTCCCGGACAGCCGTCTTTATGACAAGCCGAAAACCCTAATACCAGAAATAATGTTGCCAAAACTGTAACTTTTTGGATAATTTTCATAAGACTGTATAATTCTATTTTTAGTGATAATTTTTTTTAAAACGCGTTTTTAACTGCTTTATTTTAATAATAACAAAAATCATGCTAAATTCCGAAAAAACAACAACTTGCTAAATACTTTTTTGTAATTATTGGTTCATTTATGGCTAAAAAAATTCATTTCATCGCTATTGGCGGCAGCGTAATGCACCAACTGGCAATAGACTTACATCTAAAAAACTGGCACGTTGTGGGTTCTGACGACCTGATTTTTGAACCGTCACACAGCAATTTGCAAAGTTACAACTTATTGCCCAAAAAAATGGGATGGTTTCCCGAAAAAATTACGCCCGATATCAATATTGTACTTTTGGGTATGCACGCCCACAGCGATAATCCCGAATTGCTAAGAGCTTTGGAACTGAAATTAAAAGTGCTTTCATTTCCCGAGTTTATTTTTCAATATACCCGCGAAAAAACGCGTATTTTGGTAGGCGGAAGTCACGGAAAAACCACCCTCACTTGCTTGTTGTTTCATGTATTTCAACAGCTAAAAATTTCTACCGATTTCTTGGCAGGAGCTATTCCGGCAGGCTACGAGCGTTCCGTTATCCTTTCGGAAAATGCGCCCAACATTATTATAGAAGGCGATGAGTACCTTACTTCTTGCTTGCAGCCCGTGCCGAAACTGTTTTTCTACAAACCACAATATGCCCTGCTCACAGGAATTGCTTGGGACCACATCAATGTTTTCCCAACTTTTGAAAATTACAAACAGCAATTCGCGCTTTTTTTGGATACATTGCCTTCCAAAGCCGTAGTTGCTTGGAATGCCGAAGACGAAAGTCTTGCCGAAATAGTGCAAGAATGTACCGCCGATGTGCAATTTGTTGCCTATCAAACGCCGGAGTATGTAATCGAAAACAGCCAGTATTTTATCGTTCACCAGCAGCAAAAAAATCCTGTAAGTTTGTTGGGCAAACACAATATGCAAAATATTGCCGGCGCAATGGCATTGGCTAAAAGTATGGGCATTTCCGAAACATCTTTTTTACAAGCCGCCGCGAATTTTACAGGTGCAGCAAGGCGCATGGAACTATTGTACCAAAGCGAAACACAGCACATTTTTCGCGATTTTGCACACGCGCCTTCTAAGGTAAAAGCCACTTTGCGCGCTTTGAGAGAGTTGTATCCCCACAAAAAACTGATAGCCTGCTTAGAGTTACACACTTTCAGCAGTTTGCAAACCAACTTTTTGCCCGAGTACCGCCATAGTTTAGACGGAGCTGAGGCGAAGTGTGTGTTTGTTGATGCGCATACCTTGATACAAAAAAATAAGCAAGCAATTCCGTCCGCGCTTATTCATGAAAACTTTGGTGCAAGTACCACTTATGTAAGCAGCAAAGAAGCCTTGGAACATTTCATTGTACAACATTTTACCGAAAATAGCGTATTACTATTGATGAGTTCGGGAAGTTTTGCGGGTTTAAATATATCGGAAATACCTAAATTCGCCGCCAAAAACAAAAAATACAAATAATAATTGCAATAAAAATAAGCCTAAAATGTATCTTTGAGCATCCTAAACATTATTTTTTTTATGTTGTTCAAGCATTTTGAATTAAACATATCACAACACAATTTATGAATTTACAACTAACACGCCCTTTAGCCATATTCGATGTAGAAACAACAGGTGTCAGTTTTCAGAACGACCGCATAGTAGAGATTTATGTAAAAAAAATAATGCCCGATGGCAGCAGCGATGTGTTTTATTCGTTGGTAAATCCTACTGTACCCATTCCGGCGGCAGCTACCGAAATTCATGGCATTACAGACGAAAAAGTGAAAGACCAGCCTACTTTTTTCAAAATAGCGTTTAAGTTGGAAGATTTTTTAAAAGATTGCGATTTAGCAGGATTTAACTCCAACAAATTTGATATTCCTATTTTAATGGAAGAATTTTACCGTCTGGGTATAAAATTTGATGTGGAAAACAGAGCTTGCGTAGATGTGTTTAAAATTTTTCAGAAAAAAGAACGCCGCGATTTGCAGGCAGCTTACAATTTTTATTGCGGAAAAACAATGGAAAACGCCCATTCGGCTTCCAGCGATGTAGAGGCTACTTACGAAGTGTTGCTGGCGCAGATGGCACATTACAACGATTTGGAAAATAATGTGCAGTTTTTGCACGAGTTTTCTAAAGAAGCCGATTACGTGGACAGCGCAGGGCGTATGATTAAGGAAAATGATAAAATTTTGTTTAATTTTGGAAAATATAAAGGTCAGGAGGTAGCCGTAGTGCTTAAAAACGAGCCACAATATTACGACTGGATGATGCGTAGCGATTTTGCCCACGATACAAAAGAAAAATTAACCAAAATTAAAGAGAGCTTAAAAAATTGATATAAAATTTATTTTGGCGTACCTATAAAACTTTCGTAAATTTTTTGCAAAGCCCTAATTTAGTTATTATTCCCACCTACAACGAATACGAAAATATTCAGCGTATTATAGAAGCAGTTTTTGCTTTGCCAACAGCCTTCGATATTTTGGTAATTGATGACGGTTCGCCCGACGGCACAGCAGAGGTAGTGGCAGAACTACAAACTAAATATCCTCAAAAACTTTTCTTAGAGAAACGCAGCGGAAAATTGGGTTTAGGTACTGCCTATATTCACGGATTTAAGTGGGCTTTGGCGCGTTCGTACCAATATATTATAGAAATGGATGCCGACTTTTCGCATCCGCCCGCCAGTTTGCCGCAACTTTTGGCAGCTTGCAGCGAACCGCAAGTGGGTATGTCGGTAGGCTCGCGCTACATAAAAGGCGGAAAAGTGAAAAACTGGCCACTCAATCGTATTCTCTTGTCTTTCTTTGCTTCGGTATATGTGCGTATTGTTACAGGCTTGCCCGTAAAAGATACTACGGCGGGTTTTGTGTGCTACAAACGCAGTGTTTTAGAAAACATCAATTTAGATAATATTGCATTTATCGGCTATGCTTTTCAGATTGAAATGAAATACGCTGTCTGGAAATTGGGTTATGGCTTGAAAGAAATTCCTATTGTGTTTACCGACCGCACCGAAGGACAGTCGAAACTCTCGAAAGGTATTTTTAAAGAAGCAGTTTTGGGTGTATTGAAAATCCGTCAAAAAAATGCCGATTATTACCGCAATGCAATAGCTGTTGCTTAAACTAAGCCGAAAAATCTTTCTTGTATTAAAAAAAATAATTTTTGTGTTGATATGAAAAACGATTTGATTTTACGCGCCATGCGCGGCGAAAACGTAGAACGCCCGCCCGTGTGGATAATGCGCCAAGCGGGAAGAGTGTTGCCGCAATACAGAGCGGTGAGAAACAGTGTTGCGGGATTTAAAGATTTGCTTAAAAATCCTGAATTGGCGTGTGAAGTGAGCATTCAGCCGGTGGATATTTTGGGCGTTGATGCCGCCATTATTTTTTCGGATATTCTGGTAGTACCCGAAGCGATGGGTTTTGGCTATGATATGATTGAAAAAAAAGGTCCGACATTTAAAAAAACGCTACAAAGCGAAGCCGATGTCGCCCAGCTACAAATCGCGCCAAGTGGTAGTATTGATTATACCATAGCGGCAATAAAACTAACCAAAGCAGCCTTGAATGCGCGCGTGCCACTTATCGGTTTTGCCGGAGCTCCTTTTACTATTTTTTGCTATATGGTAGAAGGCGGAGGTTCCAAAACTTTTAGCAAAGCGCGTGCAATGATGTACCAAAATCCGGCTTTGGCGCATCAAATTTTACAAGCTATTACCCAAAGTACCATCAATTATTTGCAAGACCAAATACAAGCAGGCGTAGATATTTTGCAAATTTTTGACTCGTGGGCGGGTATTTCCGGCGAATACATCTACAATACTTTTTCTATTCCGTATCTACAGCAAATAAGTGTAGCCGTTGGCGACAAAGTGCCACTCACTATTTTTGCCAAAGATGCTTTTTTTGCCTTAGAAAAAATTGCTTCCATCCAACACTGCGCTACCGTTGGACTGGACTGGACGGTAAGTGCCGATTACGCCAAGCGCAGGACAAACGGCAAATGTTTACAAGGAAATTTAGACCCGGCACAGTTGTACGCACCCGTGGCGGAAATAGAAAAAGCGACTCGTAAAATGTTGCAAGATTTTGGCAAAACAAAATATGTCGCCAATTTAGGACACGGTTTGTATCCCGATTTGCCCTTAGATAATGTAAAATGTTTTGTGGAAACAATACAATCTTACGCATATTAAACGGCAAATGGGTTTATTTTTTGGACTCCCAATAGTTTTTCATAACGGTTTGCGTCCATAGCGGCTGTTTTATTTCTCCTTGTACCTGAAATTCTTTCATCACGGGTTTTATATCCAAAACAGGCGTACCGTTTATAGCATCTAAGTTTTTCACCAAGAGTGTTCTATGGTTTCGGGCAAGTAGGACTGCCGTAGTAAGTCCCAGCTTATTGGGGCGGTTTTTGTTTCGTTGGGCAAATGTCCCTACTTTCGGTAGTTTCAGGTCATTTCTGGGGTGACGACATTGGGCAACAGCTTTGCTGTCTTCCACCTTGTCCATGTAAAAAATCACCTCCAAATGGGAAAAATTTTCGATGCCTTCCAATGCGTTAGTAGAAATATTTTCGGCTAATACAATTTCCGAAAGCACTTCGCCCCAAAAATCATCTTCCATCGAAAATCGATTGTTTTTTACGTATCCGATAGGACTTAATTCAATTTTCATTTATATATATTGTGTTTAAAATAAGAAAGGAGACTACCCAATTCAGTAGCCTCCTTTTACTTTACACCTTATTAACTATGAAAACATTTACGGTTAAAAACCAACAAATACTTTGCCAAAATTTATAATATGAAAGAAAAATTGGCAAAATATCCGCGCAAGCCAAAGCTATCAGATGGCGCATATTGTGTACTTAGCGCATTTTGATATCCAACACCCACAGCCATTGTGCTACAACCTGCTAAATTAATTTCGGCACCTACCTGAACTTTAAAAGGCACATACCAATTATTTACAGCTGTATTGGTTCTTATTTTCAAACCGGTATTTTCTTCTACGCTTGTTATATCGGCATTGATTAAATACTGTGGAGAAACGCCCGCTTGTGCATACAATTTAGTGCGTTTTCCAAGAATATTACTTCTACCTTTTATATATAAAGGCAAGTTCACATAATTCATGCTCTGTGAAAATTGGCTTTCTTCAACGTATTCGCCGTGTGCTCCATCGAAAACAGTTTGTTCGATGCTACTTTGTTGGTAAACGGTATAACCCGCGCCTGCACCAACCAAAAGATTTTTTCCGGCAACAAAATGCTCTAAGGCAAATTCCACATCGTAGCCATAGCCTTTTTCATTACTGTCACCACTTTGGTTGTGTAGCAACATAGGCTGAACATTGATAAGCATACGATTTTTGGCAAAACTGTGTTTACACGCTGCACCAATGTGTGCTGCATCGTCTGCTTGCTGTGCAAATAAATTGGCATTTACTAAAAATGCACAAACGAATAAAAAAAAGAATGGATTTTTCATAAATTTACTTTTTATTGAATTTAATTATTAATCAAATAATTGACGCATCACTAAGCAACTGATTGTCATACAAAAGTTACTTGTAAGATTGCATTAAAATGAATAAAAGTAAAGTTATGCTATAGGCAAGATTATATATTATATATAAAAACGGCTGCAAAGGTATAAATTATTGTGGGATAATCCAAATTTTTTTAGAAAAAATAAAAAATTTTACGAAAAAATAAAAAAACACCTGAAGTTGAAAAAAACATGTAACTTTGCAGACCAAATTGATAACACCGCGGGGTGGAGCAGTTGGTAGCTCGTCGGGCTCATAACCCGAAGGTCATAGGTTCGAGTCCTGTCCCCGCAACTAAATATAAAGTCGGCTGTATTGTTTTTGCAGCCGACTTTTTTTATAAAAATGTATCGGGCAAGTAAACTTGCTTGTTTGGAATACTGCATAATTAAAGATGGCACACGAAAACTTTAAAGCCGGTTTTGTAAACATTTTAGGAAAACCCAATGCCGGAAAATCTACCTTACTTAATCTTTTGGTGGGCGAACGCTTGGCAATCGTTACCCAAAAAGCACAAACTACCCGTCATCGCATTGTAGGAATTGTAAACGAACCCGACTGCCAAATCATTTTTTCCGATACGCCAGGCATTATCCAACCTAAATACCAACTTCAGTCGGCAATGATGAAAGCTGTAATGAGTTGCATTGACGACACCGACGTACTCTTATTAGTGGTAAGTCCTGCCGACCAGAAAGATAGTGAAGCAATTGTAGAAATAGCAAAAAAGATAAAAGGAGAGATTATTCTTGTATTCAATAAAACAGACCTACTTATGCCCGAAGCCTTGGCGCAGCAGTTGCAGTTTTGGCAAGAAAAAGTGACGGCAGCACATTATGTACCTGTATCTGCGCTGCAAAATAAGGGTATTGATATCGTTAAAAAACATATCGTAAGTTTGCTTCCTTTGCATCCGCCCTATTTTCAGGAAGACGCGCTTACCGACCGAACCGAACGATTTTTCGTGTCCGAGATTATACGGGAAAAAATACTGTTGCAATACGCGCAAGAAATACCTTATTCGGTAGAGGTAGTGATTGACGCTTTTAAAGAAAAAGAAGAACTAACGAGCATCCGTGCCGAAATATTGGTGAATAGAAACTCTCAAAAAGCCATTATTATAGGAAAAGGAGGCGAATCAATCAAAAAATTAGGCATTGAAGCGCGAAAAGACATTGAAAAGTTTTTAGATACAAAGGTTTTTTTAGAATTATTTGTAAAAGTAGCACCCAAATGGCGTGAAAATGCACAAAGTCTTAAAAAGTTAGGTTACGATATATAATATAGTATTGTATAGAATAGTGTGCATTTATTGAATAGTATTATATACAGCAAAAAATAAACTATTAAAAAATATATAAATAGTATGAGTTTTACGGTAGCAATAATAGGAAGGCCCAATGTTGGAAAATCTACGCTTTTTAACAGAATGGTAGGAAGCCGCGATTCTATTGTGGACAATTTAAGTGGCGTAACGCGCGACCGACAATACGGAATTTCTTATTGGAATGGCAAGGAATTTAATGTAATAGACACGGGTGGATTTGTACCGCGCAGTGAAGATGTTTTTGAAGCTGCGATAAGAGAACAAGTGGAAATTGCTATCCAAGAGTCCAATTTGATTGTATTTATGACCGATGTTACAACGGGAATTACCGATTTGGACGATGAAATGGCAAACATGCTACGCCAAACTACCAAGCCTGTATTGCTCCTTGTAAACAAAGTGGACAATGCCAATCGACTTCTGGAAGCCCAAGAGTTTTGGCGGTTTGGTTTTGAAAATACCTTTTTTGTATCGTCTATAACAGGAAGCGGCTCGGGCGAAATGCTTGATAAACTTACAGAATATATTAGCGAAGAAGATGCGGTATTAGACAATACAGACCATATTGCAAAAATAGCCATTATTGGGCAGCCCAATGTAGGAAAATCGTCTTTGACCAATGCTTTGCTTGGTGAAACACGCAACATTGTAACGCCTATTGCCGGCACTACGCGCGACACCATTCATAGTATGTACAACAACTTTGGCATGGAAGCAATGCTTATTGATACAGCGGGCATACGCAAAAAAACGCGTACCATGGAAAATTTGGAGTTTTATTCCATTATCCGTGCCTTCAAAGCCATTGACGAAGCCGATGTGGTAATGCTCGTAATAGATGCAGAGAACGGCTTGGAAGCACAAGACCTTTCTTTGTATCGATTAGTCGAAAAAAAACACAAAGGGATTATAGTATTGGTAAACAAATGGGATCTCGTTACAGACAAAGAAACCAATACTGCACGCGACTACGAAGCATTTATCAAAAAGCGTTTAGCACCTTTTAATGATGTACCGATTTTGTTTATTTCGGCTTTAGAAAAAACACGTATTTATAAAGCAATGGAAATGGCACTGGCGATAAATGAAAAAAGAAAAAAACGTGTTACTACCTCCGAGCTAAACAACTGGTTGGCAGAAGTAACACAAGCCTATCAACCACCCATTATAAAAGGAAAGAAACCTAAAATAAAATACCTTACCCAACTACCATTGGCGTATCCGAGTTTTGCATTTTTCTGCAATTTGCCGCAATATATAAAAGAACCGTATAAAAATTATTTGCAAAATAAGTTCAGAGCCAACTGGGATTTTACGGGAGTTCCGGTAACATTTTACTTTAGAAAAAAGTAAAAAGGACATAAAATGTCTGAAAGAATAAGGAAAAAGGGATAAAAGAAGTTACTTCTTAAAAAGGGTTCGTCATGATTTCGATGTAAACCCAGATAAGCGTTTATTTCTTAAAATATATAACAGAACTATATTAAGAATAGACACTTTTCGCCTAAATAGTTTAAATACTTAAACATAAATTTGCTGTTTAAAAGATAAGCATTTGACGAATAATTATATGTGCTTTGTTTTTACTGTTGTTGTAAATGTTTTTTGATATTCAAAGTGATATTTAAAATCTTAATGTTATCAATAATCGTGCCAAAAAAATAAATCTTAAAAATTTCTTATATATGAAAAAAAATTATTTCTTATTTTTACTGCTCTTTTTTGCTCAGGCAATACCTATGGGTTTGTTTGGGCAAATTGACCAATTTCCTTGTGAGCCTACAGGGGGTGGAACATTAGTTGAAGTAGGTGGTCTTGGTGTTGACGGAGGTAGTCAGCAATATTGTATCACTTATGCTAGCTTAGGAATTAATCCTTCCTATATTGATAAGGTAGAGCTTGTTTATTACTCTGATATTAATGGCATAGATTGTCATCCTACATCAGTAACTTTATCAACAGGCTCAAACAGTCAAACATATACCCAAGCCAATGCAACTACGGTTGAATATGGTGGGTTAGTTTGGAGACGAACTGTTACTAATAATTTTGGCACATCCGCTTGTATAAAAACTAATAGCGGACATGTGGCTTGTAGTGCGTCTTCATTTGTTGTATTCGTTTATTATTCTCCACCAGAAGCGGTGGGTGGTATTACTACGATTATAAGTCCCAATCATGTGTATTATCACAACGGGGGTGTGGATTGTTTTTCACAAACAATTCCTTTAGCAGTAGATGACCTAACTTCTACAAAAAATATTGTTATAGATGTTATTGTCGGCGATGTTGAAGCTAACGACCCGCGAACCATAACATTTGATTTTACTGCTTGTGGCGTGCATTATCATCAAGCAATAGATATAGACCCCAACTTAGGAGACGAAACAGGATCTTATTCATTCACATTAAATAATGTTCCTGCAACTTGTTCTTCTTTAGATGTGGATATATGTTCTGTAGCCGCAGATAATGGACAATCATTTATGCCTTTTGGTGTTGTTGTAGATGGTTCTGACGCTTGTTCAACTTGCTTGTCTCTTTCCGCTCAAATTCAATCTCAGGACGAAACTTGTTCGTTTAATGATGGTTCCATTACAGCAACTGCGTCAGGAGGAACGCCTCCTTACTCTTATGCTTGGAGTAATGGTACAAACCAGTCGTCTTCTGGCGGAAGCACTATTAATGGATTAAGTGCCGGTAATTATTCCGTAACAATTACAGATGCATCGGGCTGTGAAATTGTGCGCAATAGAACAATCAACCCTCCTTCAGGCTGTGGCTGCGAAGTGACTTACACAGTACAGCCGGCATCATGCGGGCAGTGTGATGGCGTAATCGTTTTAGATGCGCCTGATAATTTGATAAATGGTCAAAATCAATGGTATTTTGAATTTTTTGAAAACGGAACGGCAACTGCGCCGGTAGCAAAAATAAATGCTACTTTTTTCCCGCCCGAACAATTTGACCAACTTTGTCCCGGTACTTATAGTGTAAAAGTAACGGGGAAAGCTGGTGCCATAAATGGCTGTTCGCAAACAATCACCAATATTGTAGTGCCAGAGGCTCCCTGTCCACCGCCTCCTTCTGATTGTCAGGAATGGGTGGTTTTTCTGAGTGAATTACAATCTAACCCTAATACAACTGTGTATGATTTTGCTAATCCAGGCCAGCAATTATACAATGAATGTTTGGGTACAGATCCAGGTGGGGGAGAGGGTATTGCTATCAACCCGCAAAATGGTACAATTTATATTGGTAACAGCGACAATAGTACTGTTGAAGTGTGGGATGGTCCAACGCAAACACTGCTTGCCACATGGCCTATTAGCGGAGGATTGTTAGATGTGGCTTTGTCCATAGATTATACTAAGCTTTATGTGGTGTCTTATGATGTATTGCGTATATTGAACTCAACTACCGGAGCAATAATAAGTAATTGTGATTTAAGTGCTTATAATGGAACTGGTGGATTATGGGGTGTAACCGAATCGCCACTTAATGGATATCTTTACATTACTTACGGTTGGAATCAATCAAGTACTACCGGAATTTTAGTCGTAAACCCTGCCAACTGTCAAGTAGTTAATCAGTTTGCCACAGCTTCAACAGCGGGCAATTATCCATGGGGGTTTGTGGGAATTGTAGCGGATTACGACGGTACTTTGTGGGCGGTTAGAAATAACTTGATAGGATTAGATGATTATGTAGTACATTATTCCTCTAATGGAAGTGTAATAAATCAATGTAAACTCACAGGAAGTAGTTTTTGGGATATTGCTATCGGTCCGGACAATAACATCTATGTTACCTCAATGCAAAACTCTGAGGTCTATAAGATTGATAGGAATACCTGTCAACAAACTACTTTCATTCATTATACAAATGAATGGGCAAAAGGCTTGGCTTTTGGTTGTAGAGATTTAGTATGTGATAAGCCTTGTCCGGTAATTGCACTAAATGAAACCGTGACTCAACCAACTTGCACTAATCCACAAGGTTCTATCAGTTTAAGCCCAAGTGGAGGTGTTGCACCTTATACTTTCTCATGGAGCAATGGACAAACTGGTTCGTCTATTTCCAATTTAACGGGCGGTACTTATTCAGTAATGGTAAAAGATGCCAATGGTTGTGAATCTTCTAAATCTTTTTCCTTACAAGGTGCCAATATTCCTAGCGTATCAATTACTGCTTCTGGTAGTGCTACTTGTAACGGTACGAGTGGAGCAAGCCTTACAGCCAATCCATCAGGTGGAGTGTCGCCATATACTTATGTATGGAGTAATGGAGCTACTACTAAAACTATAAATAACGTACAAGCAGGAGCTTATACCGTTGTGATGACCGATTCACAAGGTTGTGTCGCACAAGCAAATTATACCGTAACAGCACCTATTCCACCGACTGTAACTATTTCTACCACAGGTACGCCGGGCTGTAACGGTGCTGGTAATGCGCAGCTTACAGCTAATCCGAGCGGTGGTTCTTCGCCTTATACCTATGTATGGAGTAACGGAGCCACTACTAAGAGTATTAGCAATGTACCTTCAGGTACTTATTCTGTAACCGTTACAGATAGCAAAGGATGTACATCGTTGGCTTTATATACGTTAACTGACCCTGCAGCACCAACAGTTTCTATTTCTACCTCCGGCAATGTGAGTTGCGATGGAGAAGGGGGCGTGAATTTAACAGCGAATGCTAGTGGAGGAAAAAGCCCTTATACTTATTTATGGAGTACAGGTACTACTACACAAACTATTAGTAATGTAGGAGAAGGCACCTATTTTGTAACCGTAACAGATGCTAATAACTGTACTGCCGAAGCTGCATATACAATTAATGCTCCTGCGCCAATGGAAGCAAGCGTTACAGCAAAAACCGATGAAACTTGCGATGGTAGTAACAATGGTTCTGCAACCGTAACTGTTTCTGGTGGTACACCGGCTTATACGGTTCAGTGGAAATTAAATGGCTCTGTGGTAAAAACCGGATTGTCTGTAACAGGTTTGGCAGATGGTTTCTACTCTGTAGAAGTAACCGATAGCAAAGGTTGTAAAGCTTATACAAGTGTTGAAATTGGACAAGGGGTAATTTTAGCACCTTCTGTTAGTGTAAATGATGCAGACTGTGGTAAAAGTAATGGCTCAATTACTGTTTCTGTAGGTAGTGCCGGAACATATAGTTATACCTTAACTCCCGGAAATATAACCGCAACCAGTGGCTCATCTTATACTTTTGAGAATTTGAGTGGTGGAACTTATTCAATAAGCATTGCCTCTAATGTGGGAAGTTGCACAACTACCGTTCCCAATATCAATGTTTCGGGTCCTGGTCAGCCGGCAATCGTATTTACAGCGAATCCTGTAGATTGTGATAACCAAGGTGGTTCGATTACTGCAACTGTAAGCGGAGGACAGTCTCCTTATACCTTTGTTTGGAGCGATGGAACAGTTGAAACTACATCAGGCGTATCTACGATTGATAACTTAGCTCCCGGAACATATATGCTAACCGTAACAGATGCAGAAGACTGTGAGGCGATAGGCGCGTACAATTTGCCGCAAAAATATCCGGTAGATGTAACCATAATTTCTAAAACTGATGAAATATGTTCAGGTGCTGCCGATGGAACTGCTTCCGTAGCTATAAGTGGCGGAAGTGGAACGTACAGCAGTATTCAGTGGCAACTAAATGGCACAACCGTAAAAACCGGAAACTCTGTAAGCGGATTAGCCGCAGGGTATTACACAGTTATTGTAACGGATAGCGAAGGTTGTACAGGCTTAGCAAATGTTGAAATATTGGAAGGATTAGAAGTTTCTCCTACCATACAAGTAGAGGCAGCCGATTGTGACAAAAACAATGGTTCTATTACTGTTTTTGCAGGTTCTGCCGGAACATTTACCTACGTTTTAAATCCGGGTAATATTACTGCAACTACCGGAGCGAGTCATATTTTTGAAAATCTTTCAGGTGGAACTTACTCTGTTACCGTAACATCTGAAGAAGGCTGTGAAGGTGTTGTAAGTGGAATTAACGTTTCCGGACCCGATTCACCTTCTGTAACCGTAGCAATTAACAACGAAGTAGATTGCTACAATCAAGGTGGTAGTATGACAGCAACAGCTACTGGCGGAACACCTCCGTATATGTTTATTTGGAGTAATGGTTTTGTGCAAACAGTAAGTGCTGCACCTTATACTTCTTCGATAAATAATTTATTGTCTGGCTCATACTCAGTTACTGTGCGTGATGATAATAATTGTGAAGCAGTAGGTGGTGCTACCTTAATTCCTAATACACCAATTAATATCGATATTACTGCCATAACACATGAAACTTGTTTTGGTGAAAATGACGGTACTGCTACGATTGAAGTATCGGGCGGTTCACCAAATTATACGATTGTCTGGAAATTAAATGGACAAACAGTAGCGCAAGGTTTATCGGTTACCGATTTGAAACCGGGCTTCTATTTAGTAGAAGTAACCGACAGCAAAGGATGTAAGGAAACAGCCAATATCCAAATTGAGCAAGGTGTGGCACCAACACCCGGAACTTTGGTAGTACAAGACCCGATTAATGGAATGTTTTGTTCTAACAATAAAGTAACGGCTCTAACGGCAACACCTCCTTCTATTCCGGCAGGTTTCCAAGCCTTGTATTTATTATCACAAAATAATGTGGTAGTGGCTGTTAGTGCTGTTCCGCAATTTGGACCAGGTCTTCCTCCTGGCGATTATATGATTCACTCATTAGTTTACAATAGTGCATCATTCAATACAGCAAGTATTATTCCTAACTCTACTACTATTTCTCAAATAAATAGTACATTAATTCAAGGTGGGGGAACAATTTGTGCCGCGCTGTTGGTACAAGGTCCAACCTTTACCATCGAACCTTGCGAAATTGATTTGGAATTAACCAAAACTGCCAGTGTTCCTGCCGGTTCAAATGTAACTATTGGCGACACCTTTACTTATACGCTAAGTGTCATCAACAAAGGTCCTGCACAGGCTACAGGTGTAGTTGTTTTAGATAATTTACCAAGTCAGCTACAATTTATCAGTGCTTCGGGCGGTGCATACTCACCCGGAACCGGAGAATGGACGGTAGGAACATTGAATGTAAACCAAACAAAAACAATTAATCTTACCGTAAAAGTGATTGATAGTGGCGAAATTTACAACCTTGCTCAAGTAAGCGAAGCTGACCAGCCGGATGTAGATTCTGAGCCGGGTAACTTAGGCGATACACCAGCAGAAGACGATGAAGACGACTATCCATTAACAGGTGTAGGCTTAATAGATTTAGAATTAAACAAAACAACAAATGTTACCGAAGCTGGTGTGGGTGACGATATTGTTTACACCATTACCGTAACAAACTTAGGCCCAAGTGTAGCTACTGGTGTAACAGTTGGCGACCAACTTCCTGCGCAATTACAATACGTAAGCAGCGATGCTTCACAAGGTAGTTATGCTGGCGATACTTGGACTATCGGCACTATTGAAGTGGGTAAAACAGTTACATTAGACATTACCGCAACTGTACTGCAAGCAGGTAGCATTACCAATATTGCACAAGTAACTGACGCAAATGAAGAAGATGTAGACTCTACGCCAGACAATAATGACCCGAATGAAGATGACCAAGACGATACAACCATCACCGGAAAATTAATTGATTTAGAATTAACCAAAACGGCGAATGTAACTTCAGTAAATGTAGGCGATACCTTTACATACACAATCACCCTTTCCAATGAAGGTCCAAGTGATGCTACCGGCGTAACGGTATTGGAAGACTTACCTTCTCAAGTAGAATACGTAAGTAGTTCTGCTACTTTAGGCGCATACAACGAAAACACTAGCACTTGGACAGTGGGCGATTTAGCAGCCGACGGTTCAGCTACTTTATCTATTTTGGTAAAAGTAGTACAATCGGGTACTTTCAGAAACGTATCGCAAGTAAGCGGCGCGAATGAGCCGGATATAGATTCTACACCAAACAACGACAATGGCGACCAAAGCGAAGATGACGAAGACGGCGTAGATGTAGTAGGCGAACAAATTGATTTGGAATTGCAAAAAACAGCTTCTGTAACTACAGTAGGAGTAGGCGAAAACTTCGTTTATACCATTACGCTAAGCAATGAAGGACCTTCAGATGCAACAGGCGTAACAGTAAGGGATAACCTTCCTGCGCAAGTAGCGTATGTAAGTTCGGACGGCAATTACAATGCTACTACGGGAATATGGACAGTAGGTTCTATAGCCGCAGGTGAAATCCAAACCTTAAACATAACTGTAACAATGTTGGTAGAAGCCGAAGGAGTATTGAACGTAGCAGAAGTAAATACTGCGGACCAACCGGATATAGATAGTGAACCAGATAACGACAATCCGACAGAAGACGACCAAGACGAAATAGCAGTTGGCGGAATTGCAGCAGATTTAGAATTGGATAAAGATGTAAGTACATCTGTAGTGAACTTAGGAGAGGAAGTAGTATTTACCATTACAGTAGAAAACAATGGTGGAGCAAATGCCACGGGTGTTACTGTTTCTGACCAACTTCCTGCGGGATTAGAGTATGTTTCATACGATTCAACTTTAGGAACATACGACCCAGCTACCGGTATTTGGACTATCGGTGAAATTTATGCCGGAGAAGAAGAGAAACTATACATTACTGTAGTTGTAAATGCTTTAGGCCCAATTACCAATATAGCGCAAATAGAAACATCAGATCAGGCAGATCCGGATAGCACGCCGGGTAATGATGTACCAACAGAAGATGACCAAGATGAAGAGACAGTAAGTGCTAAATTGATTGATTTAGAACTTGCCAAAACGGCAGATGCCACTTCAGTAAATGTGGGCGATACCTTCACTTACACTATCACGCTTTCCAATGAAGGTCCAAGCGATGCAACGGGCGTAACGGTATTAGATGATTTGCCATCACAGGTAGAGTTTATCAGCAGTACAGCTACATTAGGCGCATACAACGAAAACACGAGCACTTGGACAATTGGCGACTTAGCGGTAGGACAAGAAGTTAGCTTAAATATTACGGTAAAAGTAATAGAAGCAGGTATGTTTGAAAACGTGGCGCAAGTAAGTGGCGCGAATGAGCCGGATATAGATTCTACACCAAACAACGACAATGGCGACCAAAGTGAAGATGACGAAGATGCCGTTGAGGTAATGGGCGAACAAATTGATTTGGAATTGCAAAAAACTGCCAGCGCACAAGAAGTTGGTATTGGTCAGCAGTTTACTTACACTTTAACTTTGGTAAATAAAGGTCCAAGCAATGCAACCAACGTTACGGTAAGCGACCAACTACCACAAGGCGTTACTTTCGTGAGTGCAAGTCCTTCAAGCTACAATGCTACCACAGGTATTTGGAATGTGGGAAGTTTGGCAGCAGGAGCTACTGCGCAACTTGATATTACAGTAACACTAAATGTAGAAGACGAAGTGACCAACTATGCACAAGTACAATCAGCCGACCAGCCGGATATAGATTCCGAGCCGGGTAACAATAGTGACAGCGAAGATGATGACGACGAAGTTACGATTGGCGGTATTGCAGCAGATTTGGAATTAGATAAAGACGTTGATAAAAATCTTGTAAATTTAGGTGACACCGTTACTTTCACTATTTTAGTTGAAAACAATGGTGGCGCAAATGCAACAGGTGTAACGGTACTTGACCAGTTGCCTGCCGGATTAGTGTACGTATCCTATGATTCTACGATTGGAACATATAATCCAACAACAGGTATTTGGACTATCGGTGAAATTTATGCCGGAGAAAATGAAATATTGCATATCCAAGCAATTGTAAATAGCGTAACGAATATTACTAATGTTGCACAAATAGAAACCGTAGATCAACCGGATCCAGATAGCACGCCGGGCAATAATGACCCAACTGAAGACGACCAAGACGAAGAAACAGTAGGTGCTAAATTGATTGATTTGGAGTTGAATAAAACGGTAGATAAAATAAGTGGCGTATTAGGCGACCAGTTCGTTTATACTATTACTATTACCAATGAAGGACCTTCAGATGCAACAGGTGTTGTAGTGGGCGATAATTTGCCTTCAGAAGTTACCTATGTTTCACACGGTCAATCCACTGGTTATTACAATCCTGTTTCAAGCTATTGGACAGTCGGTGATTTAGCTGTAGGCGAAGTGCAAACATTAATCATTACCGTAGAAGCAACATTAGATGGTAATAACATCATTAACATTGCACAAGTAGTAGAAGCGAATGAGCCGGATATCGACTCTACGCCAAACAACGACAATGGCGACCAAAGTGAAGACGATGAATCTGCTGCGATTATCTCTGTTCAACCTTTAGGCAGCATAGGCGACTATGTATGGTTTGATGAGAACGGCGATGGTATTCAAGATCCGGGCGAGCAAGGTATTCCAAATGTAACAGTAACTTTGACATATCCAGACGGAACAACCGTAACTACCACCACAGACGATACAGGTCATTATATTTTCGATAATCTTCCTGCCGGAAACTATGTAGTAACAGTAGGTGAAGGACCAGACGGTACAACACTTTCTACTCCTGCAACCGATAATGTGAATTTAGGTGCGGGCGAAAACTATGTAGATGCTGATTTCGGATTTACTGGAGAATTGATAGACTTAGAATTGCAAAAAACAGCCAATGCTACGGAAGGTTTATTGATAGGCGATACATTTACTTATACCCTAACAATTACCAACGAAGGTCCTGGCGATGCAACTGGCGTTCAAGTACTCGACGAACTTCCTGCCCAGGTTAGTTATGTATCAAGTACTGCTTCTTTAGGTTCGTATAACTCAGGTACTAATATTTGGAATATAGGTTCAATTCCTGCTAATCAATCATACACCTTAGATATTGTGGTGAAAATTGAGCAAAGCGGTGTATTTGAAAATATAGCACAAGTATATACAGCCGACCAAACAGATATAGACTCAACACCGAACAACGATAATGGAGACCAAAGCGAAGATGATGAAGACAGTGTTATCGTTTCTTCTACAGGTTTGGCTGATTTGGAATTAACTAAAGAAACAGATACGCAAGTAGTTGGAGTAGGTGAGCAAATTACTTACACGGTAGCTTTGGTAAATTACGGACCTAATACCGCAACCAATGTGGAAGTTACAGACCAATTGCCTTCAGGATTAACATTTGTAAGTGCTGATGCAACACAAGGTAGCTACAATGCTGCTACTGGTTTGTGGACAATAGGCGATGTAACGGTAAATAAAACAGTGAAATTGGAAATTACGGCTACCGTTATGACGGCTGGCTCTGTTACCAATACTGCCGAAGTTACAGCTGTCGATCAATACGACCCAGATTCTACACCAGATAATAATAATCCGGCTGAAGATGACCAAGATGCAGTAGTTATTACAGCGAAACAAATTGATTTAGAATTGCAAAAAACAGCTAATGTTACTGCTGCAAACGTAAACGATTTGGTTACTTATACTATTACCGTTACCAACGAAGGTCCAAGTGATGCCACAGGCGTTAAGGTATTCGACCAATTACCTGCGGGCGTAACATTTGTATCTTCAAATGGTCTTTACTCACCGGGCAATAGCACTTGGACAATAGGAAACTTGGCAGTAGGTGCTTCTGCTTCTATTGATATTACCGTTCAGGTACTTGCACAAGGAGCAATTACCAACATCGCGCAAGTAAGCGATGCCAATGAGCCGGATATTGATTCAACACCAGCCAATAATATTCCAACCGAAGACGACCAAGATGATGTAACCATTACTGGTTTGCAAGTAGATTTGGAATTAAGCAAAACCGCGGATAATACACAAGTTGGTGTAGGTGAAAATATCATATTTACTTTAACTTTAGAAAATAAAGGACCGAATGATGCTACGGGTGTTGAAGTAACAGATATGTTACCTGCCGGATTACAATTTGTAACTTCCGATGGAAACTACAATGCAGCAACCGGACTTTGGACAGTAGGTTCTTTAGCAGCTGGTTCAACAACAGCCTTGCATATTACGGCTATCGTTACCCAAGAAACAGAGGGTATTACAAACGTAGCCGAAGTAACCGCCACCGACCAAAATGATGTAGATTCTACGCCGGATAATCATATCCCTTACGAAGATGATCAGGACGAAATTACCATTGGTGGTATTGCCGCTGACCTTGAGTTAGATAAATTCGTAAGTGAAGAAATAGTAAATGTTGGCGATGAAGTAACCTTCACCATTGTCGTTGAAAACAATGGTGGTGCAAACGCAACAGGCGTTCAAGTAACAGACCAACTTCCTGCGGGCTTAACATTTGTAGAAGCACACGCAACAGTAGGTACGTACAACAATGCCTCAGGTGTTTGGAATGTTGGTGAAATTTATGCCGGAGAACAAGAAGCATTGTATATAACAGTAGTAGTAAACGGAACAGGACCATACAACAACGTTGCACAAGTAACAGCCGTTGACCAGTCCGACCCAGACTCTACACCAAATAACAATGTTCCTTCAGAAGACGACCAAGACAATGCAACCGTTTCAGGAAAATTAATTGACTTGGAAGTAACTAAAACCGCTAACGCAACGGTTGTAAATGTAGGAGATACTTTCACTTATACCGTTACGGTTAAGAATGAAGGACCTTCTATTGCAACAGGAGTAACCTTATTCGAGGATCTTCCTACGGGCGTTAGCTATGTTTCTCATGCAACAAACAAAGGCTTATTCAGCGATGAAACAAGTCAATGGTTTGTGGGTACACTTAGTGTAAATCAAACTGCTACTTTAAACATTACCGTAAAAGTAGAAGAGGCAGGTGAAATTATCAATGTTGTGCAAGTTGCAGCAGCAAATGAGCCGGATATTGATTCTACACCAGCTAATAATATACCAAGTGAAGACGACCAAGACCAAGTGGCTATAATTGGTCAGCAAATTGACTTGAGTTTGACCAAAACAGCTTCTACAATGACAGCAGGTTTGGGTGAAACAGTTACCTTCACGGTAGAAGTTTGTAATGACGGACCATCTGACGCAACAGGTGTGCTAGTAGTAGATTACTTACCGCCACAATGCGAATTTGTAAGTGCATCTGCAACTTTCGATATTACTACAGGCGAATGGAATGTTGGTACAGTACCTGCGGGAACTTGTAAATCAATAGACATTCAATGTATTGTTACGGAAGAAGGACCAATTACAAACTGTGCAGAAGTAGTAGCTTCCGACCAACCTGATGTGGATTCTTCTCCTGAAGGCGATAGCTGCGATTGCGAAGACGATGATGACTGCGTTACAATAAATGGTATTGGAGCAGATTTATCATTGAGCAAATCAGTAAATCAGTCAGTAGTAAATGTTGGCGAAAACGTAACCTTTACTATTGTGGTAGAAAATAACGGCTCTGCCGATGCCACAGGCGTAACGGTAAGCGACGCACTTCCTGCCGGATTAACTTTTGTTTCTGCAGATGAAAGCAAAGGTTCTTACAGCAATGGTATCTGGACAATAGGAACGATTGACGCAGGTGATGACGAAACCTTGATGATTACGGCAACAGTAACAGGCGTAGGTCCTTATACAAACGTTGCACAAGTAGCTTCGGCAAACGAACCAGACCCAGATAGTACACCAGGTAACAACAACGCAACAGAGGATGATCAAGATGATGCAATGGTAAGTGGTTTATTAATTGATTTAGAATTAGATAAATCTTTTGCAGCAGGCAATATCTTAGCTTTAGAAATTGGCGATGAAGTAACCTATAAACTAACATTGACCAATGAAGGTCCTGCAAATGCAACAGGCGTATCTGTTATTGATATCTTGCCTTCAGGTTTGGATTATGTAACGAGTACAGCAAGTGCAGGTTCTTACAATCCTAATACAGGAATCTGGAATGTTGGTGATTTAGCCAATGGTGCAGAAGCCAATTTGTTTATTACTGCCGAAATTCTTGAATCTGGTGATTACAAGAACGTAGCACAAGTTTACTCAGCAGACCAACCGGATATTGACTCAACACCAAACAACGACAATGGCGACCAAAGTGAAGATGACGAAGATAGCGTAACCTTTAATATTGGCGAACAAATGGTTGATTTGGAATTAGATAAAACAGCTTCTAAAGCATTAGTAACTGTTGGAGACGAGTTTACTTATACCATTACTTTGGTAAATCAAGGTCCTGCAAATGCAACAGGTGTTAGCATTTACGACCTATTGCCAAATGGTGTTGAATATGTAAGCAGTACAGCTTCAACGGGTACTTATAATCCAAATACTGCTGTTTGGAATATTGGAAATGCCGATGCAGGAAGTATTGAAACTTTACAAATAACAGTTACGGTAGTAAGTGCTGGTACTATTAAAAACGTAGCACAAGTTTATACTGCTGATCAAACTGATATTGACTCAACACCAAACAACGACAATGGCGACCAAAGTGAAGATGACGAAGATGCAGCAACAGTAACTGCGCAAGAAGAAGGTACGCCAATGATAGACTTAGAGTTGAACAAAACGGCTTCAAGATTGAATGTGGATTTAGGAGAAACCTTCACCTATACTATTACCGTTACGAACCAAGGTCCCGATGCGGCAACAGGCGTAAGTGTAAATGATGTATTGCCAAGTGGTGTATCGTACGTAAGCCATGATAGTAGCACAGGAACGTATGTTCCCGGCACGGCAACGTGGACAATCGGAACTATTAATGCAGGTAGCGTAGCCACTTTAACCATAGATGTTGAAGCCACAGGAGAAGGCAGTGTAACAAACGTAGCGCAAGTATTGAGTGCCAACGAGCAAGACATAGACAGTACACCAAACAACAATGTAGGAGCAGAAGACGACCAAGACGATGCAGTAGTAACAATCACCGTACCGGGTGAACCGATGATAGATTTGGAATTGAACAAAACAGCATCAAAATTGGTGATGAATGTAGGCGAAACGTTTACTTATACAATAAGTGTAAGTAACGAAGGCCCAGATATGGCTACGGGGGTAAGCGTGAACGAATTGTT
>JACJXU010000007.1 GCA_020636475.1 Chitinophagales bacterium
CGTAACGGCTTCTTCGTAGTATGCTTCCTCGAAATAAATACAGGAAAGTAGCAACCAAATTTTTTTGTTTTGAGGGTCTTGTTGTAAGTATTGCAAACAATATTTGATGGCTTCGGCGGGGCGTTCCATCAAATTATTGAGCATTGCCAATGCAAAAATCACCTCTCTGTTGTTGTCGTTGAGTTGAAGGGTTCGCTTGAAAGCTGCCAGTGCTTTTTCATTTTGCTTCAGTTCAAACTCCGCTACGCCCAAGCGAAACCAGGCTTCGGCATGATTGGCATCTTGCTGGGTAGCGCGTTTGAAATAGTATTGGGCTTTGATAAAATGGTTAAGATTGAAATGACAAACGCCAATAATGTGCAATATTTCGGCATCGGGACCTTGATTGTACATTACTTGCAAATACCAATACAATGCTTTTTCGTAGTCCTGCTGGTCGAAATAAGTGTCGCCAATACAAGCACAAGGCATTGCCCAGTTTTCGGTAAGGTCGGCAGCTTGATAAAAAGCATGAAGTGCTGCGGGATAGTTTTGTTGTGCCTTATAAATATTGCCCAAAATAAGCCATGCGCGGGCATTTTTGTCGTTTTGAATAAGATATTCTGTTAAAAAATCTATGTTTCCTTCATCATTCCAGTCGGTTTCTTCCAACATAAATTCGTATTGCTCCAAAGCATCGTTATAGTTGGGTTCTATGCGCAGGGCATCTTCCAAAGAAGCATAAGCGCGGCGATATTCCTCCATTTGCTGATAGGCTTCGGCACGCAAAAGATATAGCTCCAATCTTTCTTCTTCGTCCGCGTATTGCAAAGCAATGTCGGTAGTGTCTATTGCCATTTGGCTGTGCGATTCGTTGAGGAGAAATTCCAATTTTACAAAATAAAGCTCTGTATCGTAGGGAATTTCTTCAATCAACTGGTCTATTTGCAACAAAGCCTGCGAAAACACCAAACTACCTTGCTCGTAGCTTATTTCTATGTTTTTCAGCTTAAAATATGCCGACTGCGGAAATAAGTCTAAGGCTAAAGCAATGAGTTGGACGGCTTTATCAAAATCAAAACATTCTAAGTAATATTCTAAAATGTGTTCTAAGTTACTGTGGTCGAAATATTGATGGCTGTTTTCCGCCACCATTCTTTCATACATGTCAATGAGTTCTTGGAGACCTTCGTCCATCCAATCGTCACGGTCATCGTTATATGCCATTCAGTTTTTTTTATTAGGGCAAAGTTAGTAAACAAAATTTATAGACAAGGCAAAACTTCACATAGGCAAAAAGGCATTTCTTTTTGTCAGTATTATTTTACCATTATCCAAATTAAAAGCATTTAAAGGATAAAAAGAATTTTTTGGGTTTAAATTTATTTAAAAACAAGAAATATTACCGTACGGATTAACAATCTTCCGCCAGAAATTGTTTTGGGCGCGATATAACTTAATCCGGCGATATTCCATTCAAAAAATCGACTACCGACATACGTTTTTTGTTTTCGGCTTGCACTTCTTGGCAGTGAATAAAGCCATCTTCGCAAGCAAAACTAAGGTGAGTTTTGTAGTCTGTCACCCACTTTCCGGGCAATATTCGGTGACTTTCTAAGGTATATTTTGCTTTAAAAATTTTGAGTGCTTTATCCTGAAATTCGGTAAAAGCACCGGGATAAGGACTCAAACCACGAATAAAATTATACACTTGCTCCGCCTCGCGGAAGAAGTCAATACGGCAATCTTCGCGAAAAATTTTGGGTGCTTTAGGATAATCGCCTTGCAAATCTTGCACGCGTACTTGCACATTTCCTGTGGCAATAGCTTTGACGGTTTGCAGCACTAAGTCCGCTCCTTTTTGCATTAGCGTATCGTGTAGCTCTCCGGCGGTAGTATCTTTGCCAATAGGCACGCTTTCTTGGAGAATTATTTTTCCCGTATCAATTTCTTTTTCAATAAAAAAAGTGGTGAGCCCTGTTTCGGTTTCGCCATTGATAACTGCCCAATTAATGGGTGCTGCGCCGCGATATTTCGGCAAAAGCGAAGCGTGTAGATTGAATGTACCCAAAGGCGGCATTTCAAACACAAGTGCGGGCAACATTCTAAATGCCACCACCACAAAAACATCAGCAGCGAGAGCTTGCAGTGTTGCCAAAAATGCTTCATCGCGCAGTTTTTCGGGTTGGAGTACGAGAATTTGGTGCTGTTCGGCGTATTTTTTTACAGGCGATGGTTGTAAGTGGTAGCCGCGTCCGGCAGGTCTATCCGGCGAAGTGACAACGCCAACTACTTGGCAGCCATTTTCCAATAAATGCGCCAAAGGTGCTACCGCAAACTCGGGCGTACCCATATACACTATGCGCAAGTGCGTGTAATCTTTGTTTTTCATACAGTATTTTTGGGTGAATGAAAAAGGACGGTAAAGGTACGGAATTTGGGGAGGAAGTGCAGAACTTAAATGAAATGAAATGAATTAAATTATTACTCTTTATAACAATCCATTATTTTAACAAAATTGATAAATACAAATGGCAAATCGGGAATACCTATACTGCGTCTGCGCTCATTCACTTCCGCCTGCTCCGCTTCGCTTAGTTTTGCCAGTGTCTTAAAGTTGGGTTTTTCTTCTGTCGCTATGTTCTCGTAAAAATTGAAGTAGTAATAAAATTCATCTTTTCCTCTTTCGCGATACGTAGCGCGGTCTATCGTTAGGGCGTAAGTATTTGCATCTAAATATCCTTTCAGCAAGGCTTGATGTAAGTACGCGGCTATATCTTCAAAATAGTGACTATCGGCAAGATGCAAGTACGGCGCAACCAGCAAGCCACAATTTGCACACGAAAAACTCCCAACGTAGCCATAGCTTTGGTGTATTTCCAATACTTTGTCGCGCAAATAACGATGCCCCAAATCCGTATCGTTCGCCAATGCCCAAAGTTGGTCGTTCAGCAAGGCGGCATCTTCGTCCGAAACATTGCCGCGCAATGCTTGGTCCACAGCCATAAGGGTATCTATCGTTTTTTCGAGGGCTTCGTAATTTTTTACAAAATACACTTCTTCAGCAACTTCCTGAAAATTTGCCATTACCTCTACCCTATCTTTTTTCAGTTTCTGAAGGTATTTTTCCTTTTCGCTCGGGCGTATTTTCACTTCTCTGGCGAACGCTAATAATGCTTCGTCTTGTGGCGAAGCAAAACTATTCAGCAGAGCTATATTCAACCAATACGGCTGCGGAATACTTGTTTGCTGGTCGAATAGTTTTTGGGCTTCCCACAAATTTTCGGTAGCTGCCTCTTTATCGCCTTGCGCACAATGCAACAGGCTTTGGTTTAGCTGGTAGCAATAGTCGATATATACTTGCTTTTCAGCTGCTTTTTGGCAAGAACTGAAACAAAAGCCTGACAGACAGAAAATAAAAATTAGGTTCAAAATTTTCATACACAAATGCTTATTCTTAAGAACTACGAACAAAAAAACAAATATATAAAATACCTGCGGTATGTTTTATTCATTATCCCATAAAAAATAAAAATATTTCACCACGTCCCTTAAAACACACCTAAGCAATATATTTTGGCATTAAGTATCTGCCCAAAAGTAATCAAGTATTTTCTTCAATAATTTACTTTGAAACTTGTGTATTGAGTATAGCCGCGTTTCGACTTCGCTCAACGCTCGGTAAATAATTTATGCGGGGTTTCTTTTGTCCAAGTACTTAATTTCCCCAAGTTCCTTTGTTAGCCTCACAGGCGGGTTGAAACTCAAACACACGTACCTGACCGGCATCAGCACCATTACCGTCGTTAAACTTTGCGCCTATGGCTACACGGCTGCCGGCTGCCGAAAGAGCTACGGCATAGCCCGACCAATCGCCTGTAGCTTCGCCGTCTATGTCTGCACCTATTTGCACCCAAGTGCTGCCATTCCAAATATATACACGTACCTGTCCGGCATCAGCACCATTACCGTCGTTATTCCTTGCGCCTATGGCGAGGCGGCTGCCATCAGCCGAAAGGGATACCGACCAGCCTGAATGGTCGCCTGCCGCTTCGCCGGCTATATCAGTGCCTACTTGTATCCAAGTGCTACCGTCCCAATCATACACGCGCACATGACCGGAGTCTTGTCCATTATCATCATTAGGCGGTGCGCCTATGGCAAGGCGGTTGCCATTGGACGAAAGAGCTACCGACCAGCCCGAATTATCAAACTCCGCTTTGCCGTCTATGTCTGTACCCACTTGTACCCAAGCCGCGCCGTCCCAATCATATACGCGCACAGAACCGGTATTATTACTAGTGCCGTCGTTGTGAATAGCACCTACGGCAAGGCGGTTGCCACTAGCCGAGAGGTCTATAGCGTAGCCTGATAGGTCGTTTGTTGTCGCTTCGCCGTTTATATCGGCACCTACTTGTGTCCAGGTGCTACCGTCCCAATCAAATACGCGCACTTGACCTACATTATTGCCATTGTCGTCATTATACGGTGCGCCTATGGCTACGCGGCTGCCATTGTCCGATAAGGCTACCGATGAGCCGGAGGAGTCAGACGCTTCACCATTTATATCGGCACCTACTTGTGTCCAAGCACTACCGTTCCAATCATATACGCGTACATGACCCGAATAAGAAAAAATCCCACCATTGCCCTCATTATTTATTGCGCCTATGGCAAGGCGGCTGCCGGCAGCCGAAAGAGCTACCGCCCAGCCTGAAGCATCGTTCGGGTTTTCGCCGTCTATATCTGCACCTACTTGTGTCCAAGCCGCGCCGTCCCAATCATACACGCGCACATGACCCGAATTGTTGGTATTAGCATGAGGCGCGCCTATGGCTACGCGGTTGCCGTCGGAGGAAAAAGCTACCGATGAGCCAAATTGGTCACCTGCGGCTTCTCCGTCTATATCTAAGCCGAGTTGTAACCATGCGCCGCTTTGCGCATGAAGTAAGCTGTAGTTGGTAAAGCCTACAAAGCATAGAACTATACAGCATTTTAATAGTAAGTGTTTCATAGTTTTAGTTTCTTTTTTTAAATTTGTTGTAAGATACTTATTTTTTTAGAAGAAGCATCCCTCTCTATGAATAAAATATTATTTCATAAAAGTAAAAAGTGCCGTATCCTTGTTCTTTATCAATAACTACCAAAACCAGTTGGCATCAATATTTCGCTGAAAGTACAAGCAGCGATTGGTGAGGTCGAAAGCGCACAAGCGTCCCATTCCTTCTTTCCACACAGCGTAGCAGCCTGCGTCAATATTGAGTACCGGAAAATTTTTGCTGTCGCGCAGACTCTGTTTTATTTCCTTTTTGGTATTGGGCGTATGCCCGTGAATGATGAGTTTTTTCTTTAGTTTATCGAAATTAAGTTGCTTGTACCACTTGCGAATCCACAGCATTGCCGTAGTATCTTCGAGTGGTTTTTTGGCAGCAAAATTAAATCCGGCGTGTACTAACCACGCATCTTTTAGTTCGAGGTAATAGGGCATATTTTCCCAAAAATGCCAATAATTAGCCGGGATAAGTGCCACGGAGTTTACCGAAAAACTTTGCAAGGTTTCCAAGCCTCCGGCGGTGTTTTTCCAAATTTCGGCATCGGCTATATGCGTGTGGGCATCTAACAACATTTGTTCGTGATTACCGCGCAAACAGACTACTTTTCGCCCTTTGGCTTGTTCTTCCAACACAAAATCTATTACTGCCTTGCTATGCGGACCACGGTCTATCAAATCTCCGAGAAAATACAATTCGTCTTGGGGCTGTAATTTCACTTTGTGAAACAACAGTCGCTGCAATGTGTGGTAGTTGCCATGAACGTCCGAAACAATTATTTTTCGCATAATTTTTCTCTTACAATTCCTCTTGACTAAATTTATTAGTAACTCGCAATAAATATGCCACCGCTACAACAATAGCACACGCAATAACATTGTACCACAAATAGCCAATATTGGGCAGTAATTCCGGAAAGAATTTAGGTAGGAAAAATAAACACAGAGTAAGCATTTCGGATAAAATGGCGGCGATAAGCACTTCTTTTGCGCCGATGCGCGGCAAATAAAAAGCTACTAAAAAAACACCCAAAATAGTGCCGTAGAACAAGGAGCCCAGAATATTTACCAACTGTATCAAATTGTCGAACAAGGAGGCTGCCAAGGCGAAAGCGATTGCCAAAACACCCCAAAATACGGTGAATAAGCGGGAAAGCCATAAGGTATTTGTGGTTTCGGGGAAAAACCGCCCAAACACATCTAACAAGGAAGTAGCCGCAAGTGCATTGAGTTCCGAAGCCGTGGACGACATAGCGGCACACAGAAATACTGCCAGCAACAAGCCGATGAGTCCGTGGGGGAAATATTTTAGAATAAAAGAAATGAACACATAGTCCTTGTCGTTGAGTTCGGCTTGCGGCAAGGCTTGTGCAATAATTTGCTTGGCATCTTTTTTTAAAGTATCCATACGCTGGTTGGCGGCGTGCATGGCAAAAGCATAAATCTCCTGCCCTTTCGCATCGTCACGGCGCAAAGCTTCCAAATAATTACCCAAATGTTGCTTTTTTTCTTTAAACATTACCAAATAATTGTCCTGTGCGTATTTAAATTCTTCGGCTTGGGTGCTTTCCATTACTTGCTGCTGCACTACAGGATTGAAAAAAACAGGCGGTGCTTCAAACTGATAAAACACAAAAACCATAACGCCCGTAAACAAAATAACAAATTGCATCGGGAGTTTTAGCAAGGCATTAAAAATAAGCCCCATACGACTTTCGCTTACCGAACGTCCGCCCAAGTAACGCGCCACTTGCGACTGGTCTGTACCAAAATACGACAATGCCAAGAAAAATCCTCCGGTAATGCCCGACCAAAAATTGTAACGGTCTTGCAGGTCAAAGTTGAAATTAAGCCCATTGAGTTTGCCCATTTTTCCGGCTACCGCCAAAGATTGTGGTAAATTGATGGGTAATTTGTATAAAATATAGCCCAACGCCAACAACATTCCGCCCATCATTACTGCCATTTGCAGCTTTTGGGTTTGCTGTACGGCGCGCGTTCCGCCCGAAACGGTATAAACAATAACCAAAACACCAATAATGACCACCAACCACTTTAACTCCCAACCCAAAATAGTGGACAGAATAATTGCCGGCGCGTAAATGGTAATACCTGCCGCCAAGCCTCTTTGCAACAAAAACAACACTGCCGTAAACACACGCGTGCGCATATCAAAACGGTGCGACAAGTATTCGTAAGCGGTAAAAACTTTTAGTTTGTAAAAAATAGGAATGAAACTGACGCAAATGACAATAACTGCCAAAGGCAAGCCAAAATAAAACTGAATGAAACCCAAACCATCGCTGAAGGCTTGTCCGGGTGTGGAAAGAAAAGTTATGGCACTGGCTTGGGTTGCCATTACCGACAGTCCTATTGTCCACCAAGCGGCTTGGTTGTTTCCCAACAAAAAATCGGATACATTGCGGCTACCGCGCGATTTCCACACGCCATATACTATTATAAACAACAAACTGCCGCCAAGTACCAGCCAATCTAAATTACTCATGCATACATTTTTCCCAAAATATACAAAAATAGTATCATTGCTGCCAATCCTGCAATGCAAAGCCAATACCAAGTGCGCCAGTTTTTAAACAAAGGCGGTGCGGGTGATTCGTTTTTGTTTGCGATGGTTTGCGTGGACACTTTTCGTATTTTGGGGCAAATATACGATTCTTAGTGCCATTGGGTAAAAGATTTATGATTTAAATAAAATCCAGCACGAACGTTTTGCCCGCGCTGGTTTTGAAACTACGGTGTCTTGGGCGAAGGTTTTCGCTTCTTTTTGGGATGCAATCTTTCCGCTTCAAATTTATACATTAGGTAATACACTGGTATTTTTTCATCTTGGTCTGGTGCACCCATAAGACGAATACCATATTTATCAAAAAAACAGCTTGATACAAAAACATCACGACCACCGTTTCTCTCTAAGTACTGATAATCAATACGAATATCATATCGGTATTGATTGGCTATTTCGTAGATAGTCTCGTCTTCTATAATTAGCTTTATAGCATCAACCTGAAGCCCATAGGTATAATTGTATGCCACTTCAATTCTGTCCAGTACTTCATATAAATGTCCATTAAAGGCAAACCCATCTAAGTTACAATACATATTATAAGTAGGGTCATAGGGGTACAATCTGTTATTGTACAAAACATTGGTATCTATTTTTACTTTGTAAGCACGCTGTACAAGTGTATCAGGCACTAAAACCAATTTATACTTCCTCAAAATAGAATCCAACTTTTTAGGAGAAATAGTGTCGGGACGTTTGATAAAACCCGGCAACTGTATTACATTATCTAAAATGCTCTGTAATATTACTCTTCGTCCATCTAAATCTCGGGGGATGTTCACCAATAGTCTAATTCCTAAATTAGGAAGTTCATCTATATTAATTTTTACCTTCGTTGTTTTGCAAGCACTAAAAGCAAAAACAACCATAAAAAAAACTAAGACTACCTTCAAGTAAGTTTTCATGATTATGGACAGTTTGAGGAGGTTTGGAAATTTACCCATTCCATAAAAGCATAAATAGGAGATTCTTCAAAATTTGCGCCATCGAAATACACCGTGGGCTTATAGCGGTATCTTATACAATTATAGTTTATTCCCTGACACCAACTATCGTCTATATATATTTTAACCCTATCATTCAAACACTTCTCAATCGCCCTATTGAGTAATGGCTTCAATGTATATTCTTCCGGTTTTCCATCAGGAGTAAAATTTTTATTAATGCTACCATTTAGAGGACCCGTAAAGTCATATTGAAATACGCTTTCATCACAATCTTGTATTGTTATATTATTTTCCGGTGAATTTATTATATCCTTAGTTAGAAGATAGGCACAATTAATAGCCGAAGCAACATCTTCTGCCATTTGGGCTCTCGCATACGCGTCATCATAAGGACAATAATAGTCTCTATCTAACCTAACAACCAAGTTCGCAATCGTACAATTTATGCCATCAATTTCAAAACTCAAATTTTTCAATCCGATGAACATTGCAGGCGTACAATTATCTGGGTCAAGACCAGGGTCAATAGCTGGCTTGAGAATAAGCGGGTTTAGTTGGCAGTCGTCACTAATGGCTTGCCCGCTATAAGTGCCGTCCGGTAGTGTTTGGATAAAAGCGGTAAGTGCATTTTGAAAATCGTTCGCATCGCACACCGGATTGCCGTAGGCGTTGAAAATACTCGTAAAATAATTCGCTTCAAAATCTTGGTGTGCCGAGTTTATAATATTAGTGGTAATATAATCCACTAATCCAAAAGTACTACACAAGCCCTCATCTCGGCTCATACCGCTACAAGCACCATTGTTGCTCGCCAATATTTGGTTCAACAGTATATCCGCCAACGTCTCATTCTCCACCAAAAACTCCGTTTCCGTTATGTCTATTCCCAAAGCAGTCGCCAGCAATACACGTATCGCATCCATTCGGTTGCCTTGACCATCAAAATTTATATAGTATCCGCCTGTACCAGATTGGTTAGTAAACAAATACTCGAACACACACAAAGGATCGGCACAGCCGCGGGTGTAGGTGTCGGTAAGTTCTGTACAGTCCCAACCACAATGGACAATAGCTCGCTCCAAAATATTTTCTATGTCGTACGGATAACCAGTTCCTTCCGGCGGTCCTTCTATGCCCAACACTTTCAGTTTGTCGTGGTACCTGCCCACCATATTCGCCAAAATATACTCACAAGAATGCTTACTAAACAAACCGTAGGTATAAATTCCTTCGGTATTCACATGAATGCCTTCCAAAGGCTCTATTGCCAAAGTGCCATTGCTCATACTTACATTCGCCAAACCATCCAAGCGCAAGCGGTATTGGCTCAGGTCTGTTACATTTGCTGCCAGCAAATCCGACACTTTGTACAAGAGTGCCAGTTCGGGCGTTACAGGTTCGGCATCGGCGTATTGGGTTTGGTACCAATAATCGTTGTCCGATACAAAAAATACCGAACCATCGGCGCGCGTGGCTTTGAAATCAGTGTGGCGAAATGTTCCTTCAATCGGTTCAAACTCCGCACCCAAGCCGCCTACGCCTATACAGCAAGCTGTACCCGGATTATCCGCGCAACATTGCGCATCTACTCTTATATGAATGGGATTTATTGGCGTAAAACAAGTAAATTCGGATGGAGAAAGAGAAGCTATGTTATGCAAGCCGGCGTTAAAGCAAAACGCTTTTTCTAAGGCTTGGTACTCACAGCAAGCGTCTCCATTGTCCAATCGAAGATTTTCATCGAAGGTAGTGTTTTGTTGTTCAAAGTCGTCTTCGCGGCAACTGCTGTATGCCAGCATAAAACAAAATAAGCTCATCAAACTAATTACTTTCCAGTTTGTTTTGCGGGGGGGGGGGGTAAAATCTCATAATGTTACTTTTTAAGATGATAAAATAAATATTACAGAAATAATTTTCCTGTTGTTACTTTCTAATACGCTAAAATAACACATTTTATTATCCAAAAGTAAAAATGTCAGCACTTTTTTACAAAATACTGACATTTTTCTAATAATTATCTCATTTTGTATTGCCGAAACAGCGTGAGGTAACTCCTTAAAATTTCTCCCTTTCGGTCGAAAAGGCATACCATAATACTAAAACCGAATAGCTATTGCGTATTAAAAAAGGTAAAAGTCTTTTTTCGCCGTATAGCGGTTTTTGGGCGTTAGAAATTTTTGAATCCCTGGAAAAAATTTAGCCCAAAAGCTGCGGTTTTGCCCGAATAGGGCAAAAATACCTTGAAAAAAGTGTCGTTTCTTTTGCTTCGTTTTCTTTGGACAAGCAAAGAAAATGAAGAAACCCAAAGCATACTTCTGTACCCAAACTTGCAGGGCAGATACTTACGCTTAATAATATCTAAACCAATACGCAACTTTCTTACTGTTTTGGTATAAATATTCGATTTTAGTATAATCTTTTCTAAGAAGGAAATGCTACCATATTTCTCTTAATAATACATCCCAATCAATTTATGCGCACTTTGGGAAATACCTGCGGCGTTCTGATAATCTAATACAATAATATAATGTCCGCTGGGCAATAAATTTCCGTTGGTGTCTTTGCCGCGCCATTGCCAGAAACTATTTTTTATCACTTGCGAAAACACTTGTCTTCCCTGCAAATCAAAAATGGCAACGCTGATATTTTTCGTTTCGGGAATATGCACTTCATACACATCGTTTATGCCGTCGCCATTGGGCGTAAATCCTCCCGACAAATATAGCAGTTCATCTTCCATATCAGGCGGCGCAACAGATTCGGCTGTTTTTCCGATAGTTTCTTCACAATCGCCCTGTGCATTTACCCAATAATATGCCGTTTCACAAATACCGTCACCATTGCAAGCCTCCACACTAAGCGTATCTATACCGCTAAAACCACTCGGCATCGTATAACGCAAACATTGATTATTCAACTGATATACCATAGCATTATTCTGCGACTGCATATTCACAATATTGTAAGTATCGCTAAAGCAAAAATTCGGACACAACACCAAAGGATTGTTGTTTATACTAATACAAACTTCTTCTGCCTGTGGGGTACAGTTTTCACCAATATACACACTCACCGCGCCTACGTCCAGCATACTTCCACAAGGATTAAGGTCGCAGACATTGTACATAAAATTGTCCGTTCCTACATAGCCCAAATCCGGCTGGTAGTACAACTGTCCCGAAACAAGCGTTACTGTACCATGTTGCGGAGCGGTGACAAAACAAATTTCTATATCGTTGCCGTCTATATCAAAATCATTGGTTAAAACGGGCAAAAATTCCGGCGTGTCTATGGCTACTTCAAAAACATCGTCATTAGCGGTCGGAGGTGCATTTTCAAAAGCAATGTCTATGCGCAGCTTCATTTCTTGGCAAAAATTGCCACTGCAAGCACTTATTGCCAAAGTATCAAAAGCATAAGTTCCATTAGTTAAATAATTGAGGCAGGAGCCGGAAATATTAATAATTCCACCTTGCTGGCTGCTGGCTTGATTAATCAAAAAGTCGCCTTCAAATGCTTCGCAAAAATTAGGACAAATAGAAGTATTCACCGCAGGAGCTACGCAAATACCATCTTCTGTACAAATAATTTCTGTGACCGGAGGTTCACAACTTTGCGCCGCCGTAAATACATTATTCGCTTGATAAATACAACTTGGTTCGCTGCTGAAATACGCTTGTACATTTACACTTCCGCCATTCGCGGGCAAATTCGTTAATGTCACTACTTGCGGACTGCCGCTTATGCCAAAACTTTGTCCGTTTACCACCAAATTTCCGCTTGTCGGTGCATTAGTGTAATACAAAACTAAACTTTGTGTATAAGTATTGCTTGAACTGTTACAGGCTGTTTGGTTTACAGTTAAAACATTACTGATGCTGCAAGGCTGCACTTCACAACTTTGTGGCGCGGTAAATACATTATTCGCTTGGTAAATACAACTTGGTTCGCTGCTGAAATACGCTTGTATATTTACACTTCCGCCATTCGCGGGCAAATTCGTTAATGTCACTACTTGCGGACTGCCGCTTATGCCAAAACTTTGTCCGTTTACCACCAAATTGCCGCTTGTCGGCGCGTTGGCGTAATACAAAACTAAAGTTTGCGTATAAGTATTGCTTGAACTGTTGCAGGCTGTTTGGCTCATTGCCGCAACATTGCTTATGCTGCAAGGCTGCACTTCGCAACTTTGCGCCGCCGTAAATACATTATTGGCTTGATAAATACAGCTTGGTTCGCTGCTGAAATACGCTTGGACATTTACACTTCCGCCATTCGCGGGCAAATTCGTTAATGTCACTACTTGCGGACTGCTACTTATCCCAAAATTTTGTCCGTTTACCACCAAATTGCCACTTGTCGGCGCATTAGTGTAATACAAAACTAAACTTTGTGTATAAGTATTGCTTGAACTGTTGCACGGCGTTTGGCTCATTACCACGACATTGCTTATGCTACAAGGCTGCACTTCACAACTTTGTGGCGCGGTAAATACATTATTCGCTTGATAAATACAGCTTGGTTCGCTGCTGAAATACGCTTGGACATTTACACTTCCGCCATTCGCGGGCAAATTCGTTAAAGTCACTACTTGCGGACTGCTACTTATCCCAAAATTTTGTCCGTTTACCACCAAATTGCCGCTTGTCGGCGCATTAGTGTAATACAAAACTAAACTTTGTGTATAAGTATTGCTTGAACTGTTACAGGCTGTTTGGTTTACAGTTAAAACATTACTGATGCTGCAAGACGGAATAATGACGGTGTTTGCACAGTTCGGATTTTCATAAATCTGCATGGGAGATGCGCCACAATTATTGTCTATAATACTGTGTTGTAAAATGAGTTGTGCGCAAGTTAAAGAAGCATCATCAAGTTCTCGTTTTTCAGTTCCCATTGATAAAACGGGGAACATAACATCATTGGTATTTAGGGAATGTCCCAAACCCACTACGTGACCAATTTCATGTAGTGCCATTGATTCAAAGTCCACTTGATTTGTATTAGGTTCTTGAGCGGAAAAATTCCAGTTTGTATTATTCGAAAGCAACATATCCATTCCCAAGAGAATCATATTTTCGCCACAATTATTGTAGTAGCTACGCGTACGCGCCAAATAACCCAACGGCAAAGTATTATTCGCATCAAAAGCAATAATATTTGTTCCGTCATTCAAGGAGCTAAGCAAATTTGTAGAAGTGGTTGCCACAATCATATTGATATGCGTTTCGCACTGCCAAGAACTTAGGGCGTGTTGGAAAGCATTTTTTGCCGATGTATTGTTCGCCACATTTTGGTTAAGCGTAAAAGTAATGCCTCCCGCATTGTTTAAATTGACGAGATCAACTTCTTGCAAGCCTATTTCGCGTTTATTGAAAGACACGATTAAGTTCTGAGCAGACTCTATTGTTTGTCCGTTTTTATATAAAAGTATTTTTCCTGTTGCTGCTCCGTGTGCATTGTTGGTAGTAAGTGCGCCGGGCACATACAATTTTATTTGGGTATCGCTCCAACTTATAATGTGATCGGCAGGAGTGGGTTGATATTGCAAACTTGTAGCGGCATTGGGGTCGCGAAAATATACTTGCGCGCCATTGCTACTGTTACCAAAACCAAAACCATTGATGGTAAGTATTTCTTTGTTTCCGGCATTGATAGTTGTAGGATAAAAATTGCTTATTTGTACGTCTTCTTTGCTTGCAGGACTTGTATTTTGTATCGCTTCGGATACGGTTGTGATGGTGCCATTTCCCCAAGCGGCTAATTGCTGAAAAAGGAGTTTTTTATCGGAATATGTTTCAAAAATATCATAAAACACATCGTTTGCGACATTGTATGGCAAAAATCCTTGTACACCGGCAAGTAGTTCCCATTTGCCGTTTATTTTATTTTTTTGCAAGAAAAAAATACCGCCATCGCCAATTTGCCACGAAACATTGGGCGATACGATTTCGGTATATGAACCAATACTTCCTCCAAGAGTAGCTACATCTATTTTTGCGAGTGTAGTATTTCCTTTAAAAATTTTTTGAATTTGAAGGGTATTTTGTGTAAAGATTTCGGTGGTAGTTTTGCTCCAATGGCATTTTTTATCGGAAATGCTTGCCTGTATTACTAATTCGGCTTGCTGCGCGCGCAAAGAGAGTGGCAAAGCTTGTATATTGCATTGTGCGGCGGCTTTAAAAGAGAAAAGTGAGGTGACGGAGCAAAATATAAGAGATATGTAAAGTATAATCTTAGTCATACGCTTTGAATAAGGATTTGTATGCATGTATTAAAACAAAAAGGGTTTAATCAATTATCTTGCCACACTTTTAGTTTTCGACAATTTTTTAAGCATAGTTATTTCATTATCATATTTTTAGCTATTATTTGAAATTTTCACAAACAAAACAAATAGGCGTATATTTTCGGAGAAAAAAATTATATACCTTTAAAAGTACGACTAAGCAAAACAAAGATTGTATCTTTCGACTTGATTAAGTATTCGCTTCATCAAACAAAAAACAAAAATGATAAAAACTATTTCGCATTTTGGTGCTTATGTGATAATGCTGAAAAAAATGTTTACCATTCCGGAAAAAATGTATATGTACAATAAGGAGCTTTTTCGGCAGATGACCAATATTGGTGTAGGTTCTTTGGTAATCATTGCCATTATTTCATTGTTTATTGGTGCTGTTACGGCGGTACAGTTTGCGTACCAGTTGGGAAATTCGTTTATTCCGCTCTACTACGTGGGCTATATTGTGCGCGACTCCATGATTATAGAGTTGGCACCTACCTTTTCGTGCTTGGTTTTAGCGGGCAAAGTGGGTTCTAATATGGCTTCGGAATTGGGAAGTATGCGTATTTCTGAACAAATTGATGCCTTAGAAATTATGGGTGTGAATACGATTTCGTATTTGGTGGGACCCAAAATACTGGCTTCGGTTATAATTGTGCCTGTTTTGGTTATTTATTCAGCGTCTTTTGGCATTGTGGGTGGCTTAATCGCTTCTGCTTCCAGAGGTATTGCTACCGAAACGTATATAAAAGGACTCCACGCTTGGTTTGACCCTTTTAATGTAACGATGATGATCATAAAATCCATTATTTTTGGTTTTATTCTTACTTCTGTTTCTTGTTATCAGGGCTATTATGCCAATGGTGGTGCGCTGGATATTGGCGCAGCAAGCACGCGTGCGGTAGTTTACAGCTCTATACTCATTTTGGTTTTCGATTACCTCATTGCCTCTATTTTGTTATAATTACTGAAATTACATGATTGAAGTTGTTGATATTTATAAATCATTTGGCGAAAAGCGCGTTTTAAACGGTATTAGTGCTACTTTTGAAACGGGGAAAACGAGTTTGATAATAGGGACAAGTGGTTCGGGAAAAACTGTTTTTATGAAATGTGTGCTGGGTTTTCTTACGCCCGAGAAAGGTGAAATTATTTATGATGATAGAGTTTTAGGAGATTTGAACAACAAGAAACGGAAACTACTCCGCCAAGAAATAGGCATGTTGTTTCAAAGTTCCGCGCTTTTCGACTCTATGACGGTAGAAGAAAATGTGCGATTTCCGCTGGATATGTTCACTAATTTTACCCGAAAAGAAAAATTAGACCGAGTTAATTTTGTGCTGGACCGGGTTCATCTTACGGATGCCAACCAAAAGTTCCCCTCAGAAATAAGCGGCGGTATGATGAAACGCGTGGGCATTGCCAGAGCAATAGTGTTGAAACCCAAGTACCTCTTTTGCGACGAACCTAACTCGGGACTCGACCCCAAAACTTCTATTACCATTGATGCCCTCATTTCGGAAATTACCCACGACTTTAATATTACCACACTCATCAATACCCACGACATGAACTCGGTGATGAGTATTGGCGAAAAAATAATTTTTTTACATCAAGGCTACAAAAACTGGGAGGGCAATAGCAAAGAAGTATTGAACAGCCACAATGCCGAACTCGAAAATTTTATTTTTGCCAGCGATTTTTTAAAATCTTTGAAAAAGAATATTACCTGACGAAACAACTGTTTTTTATCAGCGCAAAAGTGTAGTATTTCCTTGTAGATTTATAGTTTTGTTTGTGCCATCTTCTTCTATATTGTACTGCACCAACCACATATACACGCCCACAGGTGCCGACAAACCGCCAACAAAACCATCCCAACCACTACTTCCATCAGAAGTTTCAAATATTTTTTCGCCCCAACGGTTAAAAACTTTTAGGTTAAAGTTTTCCAAATTGCAAAAATGTGCCGGACGCAAAAGGTCGTTTAGTCCATCGCCATTGGGCGTAAAAGCAGTAGGAATTTGCACTATACAACAGTTTTGATTAAACACTTCAACTGTATCGGAAGCCATACAACCCGAAGCACTTGTTATTTCCACCCAATACGTTCCGGGCTGTGAAATGCTCAAACTAGCACCCGTAGAACCATCCGACCACAAATAAGCACTTGCTGTGCCGCCGTTTAAAATTTCCACATCGCCATCGCATAGATAAAAATCATCGCCCAAGCTCAAGTTTGCTGTTTCCGGTGAAACTCGTACACTATCGGACACGGAGCACAGTTCTCTGAAAGAAATATCATCCAAGGCAAAGTCGTTGCCAAAAGAAACAGTATTCTGGTTGACAATACAAATTTCTGCCGTAGTATTGCTGCCCGATTCCCAAACAGCATAAAACTGCGCCCATTCGCAAGCCGTAGCCGATGCCTGAAACGGCTGGTCTATCACTTCACCGTTTACACTAAACTGCAAAATTGCCGGATTTATATTTACCATTGTTTGCAGCCAAGCCGAAAAAGCATAAGATGTTTGTGTGCTTACGTTTACCGTTTGACACCACACTTGTACATTTACCTCCGTAGAGCCATTTACACAAAGCATTGCACCTGAGGCATCGCCTTGCGTATGGTCGGTACAGTCTTGCCAAGACGGATTTGCCGCTTTTCCATTTGCTTCAATTCTATACACACCTTGTGCAATAAGGGCAGTATCTACTTTTGCATATTGGCTTGTAAAACCCACCGAACCATCGGAAAAATCACCGTTGGTAATCAATTCATTGCCCGAAGTACCATCAAATGTAAGGATGTAATTTACAGTACTGATGCCTACAACGGCTTTAGGATGCAGGCTATTCGGGTCGTTCAATCCTGATTCGGGTTGCCAATAAAAACCCAACGCAGTACCCGTAAGCAATGCGCCACTTAACTGCACCGAGTCGCCAACACAAGCACTTTGGCTGTTGCTTACCGACATGGTTAAGCAATCGTTTTGTGCCTGTAGGTTATTCCACAACAGTACAATAACGCTCAACGCTACTAAATATCTTTTCAAAAAATCAATTAATACCATATATTTCAATTTCATAGTTATCGGTTACAAAATAAGCTAATATCGTCTATTCTTTACAAATTATTTTAGCACAAAAGTTATTTCTAATAAATTGTCGCTAATTTTTGTGTAATGTTTGTTACCTTAAAAGTGAGTAAATATTTTTTTATTCGCCAATAAAAATTTTGTTTTCTTTTTACAAATAAAAATAATGAAAAAAATAGCATTCAGCATCTTACTTTTTAGTGTTCTAATAATAGGTTGTCAGCAACAAAAAAGCACCGAAAATGCTCCGACACCTACGGAAAATACCTCTGTCAAGCAAAATGCCAACGATGCAGCAGCTTACGATATTTTAAAAACAAACTGTTTTAGTTGTCACAGCCCCAATCCTGAAGCGGAATCTCGTATTGCGCCGAATATGGCTGCTGTAAAAAAAGCCTATTTGTCTGCCAGTTCAGATTTAGATGCATTTAAACAGCAATTTGTCACATTTCTGCGTAAGCCCGACAAAGAAAATGCAAAAATGACCGATGCGGTGCAAAAATACGGCTTAATGCCTGCCATGACTTATTCGGAAGAACAACTCAATCTTATCGCCGAATATATTTATCAAACACCAATAGAAAATTCCGACTGGTATAAAAATGCTGCTTTATTGCAAAATGCAAGCGATAATGGTGCCGAAGCCAAAGAAAATCCACTTGCGTACGGACAATCGCTGGCAATGAAAACCAAAGCTGTATTGGGCAAAAATTTGTTGGAAGCAATTAATACGCAAGGCACCGAAAATGCCCTTAAATTCTGCTCTACCAAAGCCTATCCGCTCACCGACAGCATGGCGGTTGCGCTCAATGCACACATAAAACGTGTTTCGGACAAAAACAGAAACCCACAAAACAAAGCGAATGAAGCGGAGTTGCAGTATATTACCGCAACAAAATTGGCGTTGCAAAAAGGCGAGGAACCAAAAGGTAGCATACGCGAAGAAAATGGAAAAATGATTGGCTACTACCCTATTACCACCAACAAAATGTGCTTACAATGTCATGGAAACATCGGTTCGGATATTTTGCCTGCTACGCAACAAACCATTCAGCAACTGTACCCGCAAGACAAAGCTACCGGATACGGCGAAAACGAATTGCGCGGTATTTGGGTAGTGGAATTCGAGGCAAAATAAGGCTTCTGCCCTACTCTACCGTAACCGACTTTGCCAAATTGCGGGGCTGATCTACATTGCAGTTGCGCAACAAAGCGATATGATATGCCAGCAGTTGCAACGGAATGGAAGATAAAATGGGCGTAAACGGTTCTTCTGTTTCGGGAATTTGAATAATGTATTCTGCCAAATCTTCCAAATCGCCTACATTGCGGCGTGTGCTTATCACAATTACCCTGCCCTTGCGCGCTTTCACTTCCTGAATGTTGCTCAGTATTTTGTCGTAAGCACTTTCGTTGGTCGCCAAAAACACTACGGGCATTTCTTCGTCAATCAGTGCAATAGGTCCGTGTTTCATTTCTGCGGCAGGATAACCTTCGGCATGAATGTAGCTTATTTCTTTGAGTTTCAAAGCACCTTCTAATGCTACGGGAAAATTGTAGCCGCGCCCCAAGTACAAGAAATTGCGTGCATCTTTAAATTCTTGGGCAATTTTTTGGACAATTTTATCGGTTTTGAGTACCTCTTTTATCAGTTGGGGAATATTCTCCAATTCTACCAACAACTGGCGCAAGCGCGACTTTGGCATCGTACCGTTATGCTGCGCCACCGTTAATGCCATAAGTGCCAAAATACTCAGCTGCGAAGTAAATGCTTTGGTAGAGGCTACGCCAATTTCAGGACCTGCGTGCGTATAAGCTCCTGCGTGCGTAGTGCGCGCGATACTACTGCCCACTACATTGCAAATACCAAATACAGTAGCTCCTTTAGATTTTGCCAACTCAATCGCTGCCAGTGTGTCGGCGGTTTCTCCCGACTGTGAAATAGCTATCACCAAATCGGTTTCGGGACGAATAACAGGATTGCGATAACGGAATTCCGAAGCGTATTCTACTTCTACCGGAATGCGCGCAATATCTTCAAACATATACTCACCTACCAAAGCCGCATGCCACGAAGTACCACAAGCTACAATAATAATACGATTGGCATTGAGCAACTTTTGTTCGTATTCTTTTATACCGCCTAAGGCAATAATGCCCTCGTTGGCGTTTAGTCTGCCGCGCAAGCTATCGCGTACGGATTCGGTTTGCTCATAAATTTCTTTGAGCATAAAATGGTCGTATCCGCTTTTTTCTATTTTTTCTAATTTTATTTCTAAGGCTTGGATATAAGGCGTAATCACTTCATTGCGGATATTGCGTATTTCGATGCCGGAATTTCTATCCAACACCACAATTTCTTCATCATTCAGATAGACAACATTTTTGGTGTGTTCTACAATAGGTGTTGCATCGGAAGCCAAAAAGTATTCATTTTCGCCCAAACCTACTACCAAAGGACTACTTTTGCGCGCACCAACCAACTGCTGCGGTTGCTCTCTATCCATTACCACAATAGCATACGCACCGACCACGCTATGCAATGCCAAACGCACAGCTTCGGCAAGATCTACGTTTTCGGCATCCATTACTTCTTCTATCAAGTGTGCCAGCACTTCGGTATCGGTTTCGGAAGAAAACTGATGTCCGGCTTTTACCAATTCTTGCTTGATGGAGGCGTAGTTTTCAATAATACCATTGTGTACCAGCACAATTCTGCCACTTTGCGAAGTATGTGGATGTGCGTTTATATCGTTGGGCAAGCCGTGTGTAGCCCAGCGAGTATGCCCAATTCCCATTTTACCGGTTTGGTCTTTTTCGTGCATAAGGTTTACCAACTGATCTACTTTGCCTTGCTTTTTGTATATATGCAAATCGCCGTTAAGCAAAGCAATTCCGGCACTATCGTACCCACGATACTCCAAGCGTTGGAGTCCTTTTACCAATATAGGATAGGCTTGTTTTTTTCCAATGTAAGCAACGATACCACACATAGTTTAGTCGATTTTGGTGTAAAATAATTTGAGTTTTAACGGATAATCTGCATTATTCGGACTGGCTATTTTTAAAATATTAGGCGATGAAGAATTGCTTTGCAACAGCACATTATATACGCGACTTGTGTCGGGGTCTGAAACAAAATCTTGCAAATACCTTTTTAAAGAAACGTTGTAAGTGTATAAAGTGTCACTTTTTGATACTAAAAAATTATTCGCTGCCGATTGATACGCCGAAGAAGATTGGTCGCTGGTGACGCATGCTAAATAATTTGGCGGTGCAAAAAGGGTGTCCATTTCGGCAAGAACATAAGGGCTTTGCAACTCAAGTATTGCATCGTTTATAATTATTTTTCCTAAATTTTCAATCGTAGGAAATTTCATTTGCCAACGCAGATTTTTCATACCTTGTAGATAAAGCCATTCTCCTTGTGTATAACCATCATTTTGCTCCAAAATGGTCTGAATTTCGGTTTCGGTATAGTCTTGTTGGTAGCTATTGAAGCATTTTGGGGTATAAAAATACAAGCTGAAGTCGTTTTGCGCGCCTGTTTCGGTGTCGGTGTAATATAGTTTGAGGCGCGAAGTGCCATTAGTGAGATTGAAACTGGCAATAGCCGCACCACTTTGACTATTATCTACACTAATATACAAGCCTTTGAGGTATTCGTGCAATTTATCATTATCATAAAAAATAGAATCCGTGCCTTGTGCCTTATCCAAAAGCGTTTGCCCGAAACTATTGTTTAGGCGTATGCGTAATTGCGGCACTTCGGGAACGGTGTCTCCTTCTACCAAAAGACTGTCTTCGTCATTGAAATAGAAATTTTGCAAACTGCCCACAGCATTAGCACTTAGTTGAAATGCAGTATTGGCGTAATAGGTTATACTATCTTCGTTGTACAAGTCATCTTCAATGGTATAAACTTCGAGGTTTTGCACTGCGCTGGAGTCGCCATAAATGCTCTGAGAGGTGCTGTAACGCAATATGAGTACCGCAGAATCTATTTGTGGGCTGGTACCTAAATTTATGTCATTCAGGGGCAAACTCAAACGACCGTAAATACTTGCCTTAGAAGTACCAAAACTGGCTTGTTCCATGCGTCCCAACAAAAATATGTCGCCGCCTTGGGTTTTAACACTGTCGGGTACAACCATTTTTATATTCATCTGCAAGGTATCGGTAAAAAGCGTTTGAAACTGCGCCGCAGCCTCGTCGTCAATCAAGTCTGCACCTATTTCCGAAGGTTCGTTGCATGAAAAAAATGCTGCCATACTCAGCAGCAGAAATACCAAAGCCTTATGTAGCTTATTCATACATTTTATTTGATTACAAAATTTTATGTCGCGTTTGTGCAAATATTTTTGCCAAAATAAAAAAACATACACGCTGAACGTTCATCATTACAGCCAATAATTTGTCTAACCGTTTCAAACTTACACCTCCTCATCTATTAGCAATAGTTTTACTTTTTTGTTTTTGGGCATAATGAGTTTATGTTGGGAGTTTTCGCCTTTGTCAATCCACAAACCATCGCCTTTGGAAAAGTTTTTTAGTTCTCCATCAAAATTTATAGTCATTTCTCCTTTCAATACATAGCCAATATGTCCTTTGAAACACCATTCCGTTTCCACAAATTTGTCATTTACCTTTATCAAACGAAGGCACTTATTATCGCTTACCAGCATTTTTTGCTTCATTCCTTTCCGAATTTTTTGCCATGGCATTTGCTTAAAAGCGATTAAGGGGTTTTTCATATATGCACGAAAAATAAGTAGTTTCGTATTATTTGATGGTATCTGCTACCAAAAGGTTGTAAAAGTTCATATAATCTTCTACGGATAATGGCGCACCATTTGGCTCAAGGCTGGGAAGATCGGTTTTGTGCTTGTGCAAATACGCTACCGACAAAGGATTGGCTACATCGGTGCTTACAATAACGGCATCGGAGTAATTCATCGCACCAATATCTAAACCCGTAGGCGTTGCATCAGGATACGGTTCTAAGTCGGCGGCTTCTACTCTGCTTATCAGGGCTTTTTTGTAAAAATCGGACTCCAGCACTTCGCTAATAGTGTTGCTATATACAGAGTAAATAATTTTGCAGTTGGTAAATACGGGTTCTTTTTTATACGCCGTGCGGATATACAACGGAATAAGGCTCGTTATCCAGCCATGGCAGTGAATAATGTCGGGGGGCCAGCCAAATTTTTTGATAGTTTCTAATACACCGCGACAGAAAAATACGGCGCGTTCCACGTTATCGTCAAACTGTGCGCCTTCTTCATCGGCAAAAATTTCTTTGCGTTTAAAAAACTCTTCATTGTCTAAAAAATATACTTGCATGCGCGTATCGGGCAGCGAAGCTACTTTAATGATAAGCGGATAATCGTCTTCTTCAATAATTATGTTTATTCCCGACAAGCGCACTACTTCGTGCAGGCGATGACGACGCTCGTTTATTTGTCCAAAACGCGGCATCAATATTCTCACTTCAATTTCTTTTCCATTGGCGTATTTAGCCCATTCCGTAACAATGTTTGCCATTTCGGTTTCCAACACATAAGGATCCATCTCTTGAGTGGCTACAAGTACTTTTAGTCTATTGTCCATATTTTATTTATTGTCATTGGTAATTTTATACTTATCTAAAGGGAGGCATTTTATTATAAGAAGTAAATGCTCACAAATAGTAAGCTAACAGCTTGTCGGAACTTAATGTTTTAAATTCTGGCGGGCAAAGTTACAAAATATTAGTTATTTTTTATTAAACAAAGCGCAATTAATCCAATAATCTAACGCTTATAGCACATTGTCATGAACAAAATGAATATTTTTTTGTATTTTTTGATACTAATTTTAATTACAAGAAAGCTACAAATATTTTTTATTCTACTTATACCAAAACCATGTCGGCAGCCATACAAAATCGCAGTTCGCTTATACTAACCGGCATTGCCATACACCACATAGTACTTTCGCTTTTGGTGGTGCTGCTGCCCAATGTACTTCGGCAGGTATTTCATTTTCCTATTTCGAGTAATTATTTGCTCAATTACAATCTGTCTATTGTATATATGTCTTTGGGCGTGGGCTATCTTATCAGCTCTTCCAAACCTTACCAATACTGGATTTTTCCGGCTATCGGTTTTTTTATCAATCTGTTGCTGTTTATATTGGCGATTGTACTGTACATTACCCAAAAAACCGGCGACCAGTTCCTTATTCTAATGGCAATTAATGCCGGCATTTTTGCTTTGCTTTTGTTTTATGTACTACAACAAGCCTACGAAAAAGCGTATAGCAAAGACAATGAACTCATAGAACTTTTTTCAAACGATACTTTTACCTTAAATGATTTTCTGACAAATGAAGGCGAAAGTTTAGCACACATTTGCGAAAATCATACGGTACTGTTGGTTTTTTTGCGGCATTTTGGCTGTATTTTCTGCAAAGAAACACTTAAAGACCTTTCAAAAATAAAGAATAAACTTTTGCTTAAAGACATTCCTATTGTATTGGTGCATATGGAGGACGAAGAGGCTGCCGAAAACACACTCGCCAAGTACGATATGCGCGATGTGGCTCACATAAGCGACCCTGAAAGTATTTTGTACAAAAAGTTCAAACTAAAACGCGGACGTTTCTTTCAGCTTTTCGGGTTTAATGTGTTGATGCGTAGTCTCTACTTAAAATTTTACTACAATATTGCCACCGAAGGCATTAGCGGCGACCCTTACCAAATGCCCGGATTTTTTCTGCTGCAAAAAAAACAAGTCGTAAAAAGTTATATCCACGCCAATATCGCCGACAAACCCGACTACGATAATTTTTTGGGTTCACTGTAAAACATAACGTAATATTTGTCGCTTGCTTTTCTGTATATTTGCGGTCAATATATTAAAAAAAATGGGCTCAAACACAAATGTTATTGTTATTGGTGCCGGTATTTCCGGTTTGGCGGCTGCTTATCATTTGCACCAAGAAGGTTTAAAGGTTCAGGTCTTGGAGGCTTCGGAGCGAGCTGGCGGACGTATTAAAACCGATAAAATAGACGGTTTTTTGCTGGACCGTGGCTTTCAAGTGTTGCTTACTGCCTATCCCGAAGCCCAGCGAATTTTCAACTACGAACAATTAGCTCTCAAAAACTTTTATCCGGGCGCACTTATTCATTTTCAAGGAAAAATGTATCGTCTTGCCGACCCTTTTCGCGAATGGATAGATGCGCTAAAATCGTTAAACAGTACCATCAGCAATATTGGCGATAAGTTTAAAATGCTCGCCCTGCGCAATCGTTTTACACGATACGATATCAACGATATTTTTGCCATTGCCGAAACAGATACCGAGCATTATCTGAAAGAATGGAATTTTTCACCGCGTATTATTCGGTCTTTTTTCCGCCCTTTTTTTGGTGGTATTTTTTTAGACCCACAATTAAGCGTTTCCAATCGAATGTTTGGTTTTTGTTTCAAAATGTTTTCCGAAGGTTATGCCGCTTTGCCCGAACAAGGTATGGAAGCTCTTTCGCAACAACTGGCGGATAAAATTCCCAGCGAATGTATTAGCTACAATACCAAAGTGCGCGAAATTAAAGGGAAAACCGTTGTTTTGGAGTCGGGCGAAGTACTCGAAGCCGATGCTATTTTAGTTGCTACCGACCAATACAATGCCGCAAAACTATTGCCTTTCTTAGAACTCCCCACCCAAAGTTTGGGTGTGCAATGTATGTATTTTTCTGCCGACAAATCGCCGCTAAAATCGCCGTACATTGTACTCAATGGCAATACAGGAGGTTTGGTGAATAATCTTGCCATTCCCAATTTAATTCAGCCCAATTATGCCCCTGCCAATAAAAATTTAATTTCGGTAAGTATTATCAAAAAAAACCCCCTTCCCGAAGATTTGCTTATTGAGCAAGTAAAAGAAGAATTATCAGATTGGTTTGGCGCACAAGTAAAAGATTGGCAACACCTCAAAACATATCATATTCCGCAAGCATTGCCTTACAAACAACATTTGGCATTGCCGCACAAAAACGATATTAAAACGCTTGCGCCACATGTGTATATGTGTGGCGACCACACACACGACCCTTCCATAAACGGTGCTTTGCGCTCGGCTTTCCTAACTGCCAATGCTATTTCGTGGGATTTGGCGGTGGGCGGTGATAAAAAACATAAATAAGTTATTATAAACCTAAAAAGATTAACCATTTTTTTGTATTTTTTAGCTAATTTTTGATACTTTGACTTCATTACCTACTATTTTGATAAAAGCTACTGCGGTAAACAATCTTACTACGGCGCGTTATTTTGCCGCAATAGGCGCAGAATGGATTGGTTTTAACTTCGATGCAAAATATGCGCGTGCTATTGATACGCAAATAGCTTTTGAACTGATGACTTGGTTATCTGGTCCGCGTTTTGTAGGAGAAATGGGCGATTTGCCACTCGAAACCATCAATACGCTTGCCGACGAACTGCAACTTGGTGTAATACAAACGAATATCTATTTAGAAAAAAATGCTTTATCGCCTACCGTCGAAGCCGTTATTCGGCGTATTCCCTTAGATTTGTTGTCTCTCCAAGCCGAAGATTTGCATCAAATAGTAGAAAGCGAATCGGGCATTGCCCAATTTTTTATAGATGCAGGTCATTTGCATTGGGAACAAGTAAAACATGCTGCGCCTGAAATTGCCCGCGCACTTGTTGAAATTTGTGCGAAATATCCGGTTATTTTGGGCATAAAACCTTTGTATGAAGATATTGCTGTGGCATTGAAAAATCTTCCGATTATTGGCATAAGTGTAGAAAGTGGCGAAGAACTTTCGACCGGAATGCAGGACTTTGAAGCGATTGATATTTTGCTGGAGAAATTAGATTCACACTAAGCGCATTTGGATATATTTGATGTGCAAACCATTGGCTAAATGCTGTTTTTCGTACTTGGTTTGAATGGTCAAGGTGTCGGGCAAAGTAGCTAATTGATAAATATCATTGTGCGCCTGCAATACTTCAATATTAGGCTCATTTTCCGTTACTTCCATAGTAAAATTGTAGAGCAATTCGCTGTCGGTTTTTAAATGTACTACGCCATTTTTTGCCAATATTTGACGATATTTTGCTAAAAACTTGGGGTGCGTAAGCCGTTTTCTTGCGCGCTTGGGTTGCGGGTCGGGAAAAGTTATCCAAATTTCGGACACTTCTTGCGGCGCAAAAAAAGATGGAAGATGTTCTATTTGTGTACGGATAAATGCCACCTGCGCGAGTTCCGCTTTTTGCGCGCGTGTAGCACCGCTCCAAATACGATTTCCTTTAATATCAACGCCTATGTAATTTTTTTGCGGGTACAGTTGTGCCAAGTTTCGCGCATAGTCGCCGTGCCCGCAAGCCAGTTCTAATACCAACGGATTTTCGTTCTGAAAATAGGTGTGCCATTTGCCTTTGTAATCCACTTCGCCATCAATTCCTTGCAGTTGAGGCGATGATTTGCCTATATCTTGAAAAACATTAGAAAAATTGGCAATTTCAGCAAATTTGGTGCTTTTATTTTTGCTCATTTATTTTTTGCTCAAAGATAAAGGCTTGCGAAGGAAAAAATAAAAACTTTATTTTTGTTAAAACAATTTTAAAACTTTTTATCAGAAAATTGCACACATGTATAGATTTGATGAAAAATATATCAACCCGCTGACCGACTTTGGTTTTAAAAAACTGTTTGAAGCAGCCGAAATAGCAAAGTTTAGCCCTATGGAAAGAGAAGCCTACGAGGAAAGTTTAAAGTATTACCGCGACCTTAAAAATGTGGTGGATACCTCAAAAGAAGAAGGCTGGGTTGAAGGACGGGAAGAGGGAAGAATTGAAGGAAGAGAAGAAGGACTAATTGAAGGGCGAGAAGAAGGAAAAGAAGAAAAAACACTTGAGTTTGCCAGAAAAATGAAGTTAAATAATGAAGCTATTGAAAAAATTATGGCTTATACCCAACTGAGCCGTGAAACAATTGAAAAATTATAACTAAAAACATGCGGATTATTATTCAAAGGGTTTCGCAAGCAGCAGTACAAGTGGAAGGAGAAGCAGTGGGCAGCATTAACAAAGGCTTGTTATTGCTGGTAGGCATAGAAAATGCCGACACTCCCGGCGACGTGGAATGGTTGGTGCAAAAAATTGTACAAATGCGTATCTTCAGCGATGCCGAAGGGAAAATGAATTTGTCTCTACAAGACGTTGGCGGTGAGGTATTGATTATAAGTCAATTTACCTTACACGCACAAACCAAAAAAGGAAATCGCCCTTCATTCATTAAAGCTGCGCCTCCGGCAGTAGCTATTCCATTGTACGAGTTGTTTATTGCGAAAATGCAACAAGCAGACGTAAAAAAAGTAGCACAAGGTATTTTTGGCGCGGATATGCAGGTGCAACTCACAAACGACGGACCTGTAACTATATGGATTGACAGCCAACAAAAAGAATAAAGCCCTTTCGGCAATACCAAAAGGGCTTCGAGGAAGTTGGCCTACCAGGATTCGAACCTAGACAAACAGAACCAAAATCTGTTGTGCTACCGTTACACCATAGGCCAGTAAAAAATTGCGGTGCAAATATATTCCATATTTTTAAAATTAGCGATATCGTCCAACAATTTTTTTGCTAAATTTCTATTTTTTATACAAAAATGATGAAAAAGTGGCGAAAAAGTGGCAAAATTCTTGTTATCATTTACCCTTTTATAGCATTAACCAATATTAAGTTATACCTTTGCGGCTGATTTTATCGGCTAAAAAAGAAGTTTTTTATTTCTTATGATTACTGCTATTATTGTTATCATTTTTATCATTGGCTATTTGATGATAGCCTTAGAGCATCCGCTAAAAATTGATAAAACCGCTTCTGCCCTATTTACCGGAATGGTAGTTTGGGCTATTTATGCACTTTGGGGAGATAGTATCACTACTTTTGAAACCTCTGCAATCAGCTATATTCAGGAACATGGCTTGCATCACTTTATCGACCATGAACTGATGCATCACTTGTTCGACATTTCCAACATTTTGTTTTTTCTGTTGGGCGCAATGACGATTGTCGAAACCATAGATATTCACGATGGATTTCATATTATTACCAGCCGAATAACCACCACCAATAAGGTAAAACTCTTGTGGATTATCTGTATTATAACCTTCTTTTTGTCCGCAGTGTTAGACAATCTTACTACTTCTATTGTAATGGTGTCGCTGCTTATAAAACTTATTCCCGACCGAAAAACACGTTTGTTGTACTCCAGTATGGTTATAATTGCTGCCAATGCCGGCGGTGCGTGGAGTCCTATTGGCGATATTACAACCACAATGTTGTGGATTGGCGGACAAATTACTACGGCAAATATTATTCAATACTTAATTCTTCCGAGTTTTGTATGTATGGTTGTACCCTTGCTTATAGTAAGCCGCGACAAATCAATGCGTGGCAATTTTGAACCGCGCAAGACCACCGAAACCTTAAAAACAACGGCTTTTGAAAGACAAATAGTACTTATTCTGGGTGTTGGAGCCTTGCTAAATGTACCTGTTTTCAAAACACTTACACACTTGCCTCCTTTTATGGGAATGCTTTTTGGATTGGGCGTTTTGTGGATTGCTACGGAAGTTATTCACAGTTCTAAAGATATTGTGGTAAGAAAAAATATGTCGGTTATTCACGCACTTACGCGCGTTGATGCGCCGAGTGTGTTGTTTTTCTTGGGTATTCTAATGGCAGTAAGTTGCTTGCAATCTATTGGCGTATTGCGCAATTTGGCAGAATTTTTAGACAATAGCATCGGCAATTACGACATTATTGTAATGGCTATTGGTGTGTTGTCGTCTATTGTAGATAACGTACCCTTGGTTGCGGCTTCGATGGGAATGTACGATGTAGTATCGCCGCAAAGCTTGCAGGCAGCTACTTCGCCCGAGCAAATAGAGGCTCTTTCGTATTTTGTACAAGACGGTAAATTTTGGGAATTTTTGGCGTTTTGTGCCGGAACGGGCGGTAGTCTTTTAGTTATTGGCTCGGCAGCTGGTGTAGCCGTAATGGGCATTGAACGTATTGATTTTATTTGGTATCTGAAAAAAATATCTTGGCTGGCTTTGGTAGGTTATATTGCAGGCTGCCTTGTGTACATATTGCAAGAACACTTGTTGATGTAATTTTTTTCCATAAATCTCATTTTTCAAAAAATCCTTTGAATGTGCAAAAAATAAGTCTCGTTCAAAGGATTTTTTTGTTTATTTTCGTTTAATAATGGCATTGTACTTATTTATAAAAACTATTGCCTACATTTGAACAACGAATAAAAATTAAATTACTGTGAAAAAAAAGCTGCTAATTGTTATAGCCTTTGCATTGGGCGTTGTATTTTTTGTTTATAATCGCACTCAAAGTAATGCTTGGGGATTTTGGGCACACCAGCGTATTAATCGGCTGGCAGTGTTTACGCTTCCGCCCGAAATGATTGTTTTTTACAAATACAATATCGAATACATTACCGAACACGCCGTAGATCCCGACAAACGCCGCTACGCTTCCGACAACGAAGCTCCCCGCCACTACATAGACATCGACCACTACGATACTTATCCTTTTACTGCTGTTCCGCACCGATGGAACGATGCTGTAGCCAAATACACAGAAGATACTTTGGTGGCTTATGGTATAGTGCCTTGGCACATAGAAGTGATGCTAAAACGACTTACTTCCGCTTTTGAAAAAGGAAATCCACAAGAAATATTGCGTGTTTCGGCAGATTTTGGTCACTACATTGCCGATTCGCATGTGCCTTTGCACACTACACACAACTACAACGGACAGCTAACCAACCAAAAGGGAATCCATGGATTTTGGGAATCGCGCCTGCCCGAACTTTTTGCCGATAACTACGACTATTTTGTAGGCAAAGCCGAGTACATAAAAAATGTGAACGAATTTGTTTGGGATAGAGTATTGGAAAGTGCTGCGGCAACCGATTCGGTGCTTTATTTAGAAGCAAAACTGAACAAACTGTATCCTTCCGACCAAAAATACGGCTTTGAAGAACGCAACAACATCACTACACGCACTTATTCGGCAGAATATTCTTCGGAATACCATCAAATGCTGGACGATATGGTAGAACGCCGTATGCGCCGCGCTATTTTGTCGGTGGGAAGCCTTTGGTACACCGCTTGGGTAGATGCCGGAAAACCCGATATTTCTAATTTGGGTGAGTATATTCCTACGGAAGAAGATATGGAGGAGCAAAAAGAGTTGGATAATTTGTACAGCACCGGAAAAATTAAAGGACGCGAACACGAAGACTAAGACTTAAAACACGTTTATTCCATTACAAATTTCAAACCGGTAGTGATAATATTTGAATAAAAACCCGTATTGCGGTCGTAATGATAGAATTTTAAGTCGATGCTTTTTAAGCCAAATTTCCAGATATGGGCTTTGGCAAAAATGTCTGTATAACTTATTCCCAATCCATATTGATTAGCCGAATATGCCGACAAATCGTAGTCGGAAGTATAAAACTCTGCTGTAGATAGCAGTTCATTATATGGTTTGAAGTATTTTGCAGCCGTTTGATTATAATATCTAAAAGATGGATAAAGCGTGAATTTTTCCGAAATTTTAATAGGAACTTCTATACTGGCGGTATGAGCGTTTATTTTCCAGTTATCAAAATAATAGCGATAAAAGGTTCGCACCACAATGTATTCATTTACAAAATAATTGAGTCGTCCGCCTAAAGCAATTTTAAATCTTGTATTGGGCAATTTTTCATTGGCATCTGCGAGTTGAAAATTGCCTATAAAAGAATCCGCTATGTCGCTAAAATAAACGCGCTGAAACGGTGTAGATAGCAATCCGCTTTGCCACACAAAATCTGCTGCCAAAGAGCTTTGCAAACGCTTGGACAATATTTGCGCAAAGCCCAAACCCACAGAATAAGAATTGCGTCCTTTTGAGGTAAAATCGTTCAAAATTGGATTATAGTTTGTATTTCCAATAATGGTATTATGCTTAAAAAGTGTATTGTTTATGCCGTTTCCACCACTTGCAAAAGGGCGCAACTCCGCCGGATAAATAGGATTCCACGTGTCAATATACACGTTTGCATTAAGGCTGAGTTCTGTATTTTTTTCGTTGAATAAATGCGCATATCCGCCACCAATTCCCGCAGAAAAATAATCAAATTCGGCGGAAATGGAAAGTTTTGCATGCCAAATTTGGTTTCGGTCGTCAGAACTATGACTGTATGTTCCTGTAAAATTAGACCACACATCGGAAGCCGAAGCACCCGAACTTGCCACAAAAGGGTCCGGTACGTTTTTTCCGTCAAAGGGATTGATATTGCTTGACGAAGCAGAAGTATAAGCCGAAACACCTGCATCTATCGACAATACATCGTCGTCATTTAATGGAATAGAAACGACAACAGCTGCCGTTGCATCTGTCAGTTTTTCAGTTCCTATGCCGCCACTTACCGCCGCATTTTCGCCATTTTGTATGTAAATACTATTTAAAAAATCTATTTCGGTTGTTTCCAACACACGTTTTTTATAGGTAGTAATATTCGCATCATCTTGCTGTGCAAAAAGCGATGATACACCAACCAATAATATCAAGACTAGCGTTATTTTTTTAATTTATTTCTTTTTTAATTACATCCGCAGCCGCCACCTGTTTTTCCTCCGTTTGCACCGGAGGCTGCTTCTCTATACGAATGGGCGGTCAATAGATTTCTATCACATTTTTTATCCAGCAAGCCCATATCAGGGTCATTAATATTTACTTTTTCGTACTCTTTTACAACGGTACAAGAAATAAAAAAAAACATTATCAACAAAATTAGCACTACTTTTTTATTCATTTTCTATTATTATGTTGTTGGATGTGTATATTTTTCCATTTTCGGCTACAATAATACATTCAATGTTGGGCAATTGGTTTATTCTATCTAATCCAATTTCCACTCCCAGCACAAAAACCGCAGTTGCTAAGGCATCTGCCAATTCGGCTTTGGGGGCTTTTACCGTTACGCTTACAATATCCGATGCAGGAAAACCAGTTCTTGGGTCGATGATATGTGCATATCGCTTGCCGTTAAAGGTAACGTATTTTTCGTAGTCTCCAGAAGTAACTATCGCGCCATCTGTTATAGATAAAAGTCCGTAAGATTTTTTTTTGTCAAATGGATTGGTGATGGCGACTTTCCATTCGCTACCATTGGGTTGTTTTCCCCAAATATTCATATCGCCGGAGGCATTAATAATTCCGGCAGAAACTCCTTTTGCTACGAGCAATGCTTTTGCTTTATCTGCGGCATATCCTTTTCCTATTGCACCAAAACCTATTTTCATGCCTTCTTTTTTCAAGAAAACAGTACTTGCTTCTTTATCCAGCACAATATTTTCGTAGCCAACTTTTGAAACCGAAGCCATTATCGCTTCTTCCGAAGGCATTTCCTGCATTGAGCCATCAAATTTCCATATTTTATCCATTGAGGCGTAGGAAATATCAAAAGCTCCATCAGTAATTTTTGAAATTCCAATTGCCCGCTCTATCAGTTGAAATAATTCTACCGCAACTTTTACCGGTTTTATTCCCGCATTTCTATTTATTTCGGCGGTTTGGGTTGTTTCGTCCCAAGAGGATATTAGTTTTTCAATTCTTGAAATCTCTGCAACAGCCAAATCAATACATTCTTCGCCCTCTTGTTCATTATTGGCAACTACGGTTATTTCGAAGCGACTCCCCATCAACAAAAGTGTACGCTTATACGATTGCTGTGCCGAGCAACTCAAACTAACAACAGCTGCGATGAATAACAGAATTATCCGCACTGTTTATATTTTAAAGAAAAGATTCAAGGTGTTCGATATACTCTTGTGGCGACATTTTCTTGTATCCGGTTTCTCCCAAAACATTTCCTTCGGCATCCAATATCACTACAAAAGGGAAAATCCCACTTTTATCGTACATTTCTGCAAGTTTTGCATTGGCGGTTGCTTGCGCCTCATCTAATTTATTTTTTTTGCTTCTCGGAAAATCCGCCTTTAGCATCACTAAATGTTCATTTGCATAATTTTGAAACGTATCGGTACGCCAAATTTCCCTATCCAATTTTATACAAGGTGCGCACCAATCGCTTCCCTGAAACACCAAAACTATTGGTTTATTTTCCGAAGCGGCCAATTCTTTGGCTTTGTCGAAGTCTGTTTGCCATTCTTGTGCCGTTAGGGCAATTACATTAGTAATAAATATTATCACTAACAATATTAAATTTTTTCTCATCGAATTTTTATTGTTTTAAACGTTCTGTTCTTATTTTTTAGTATTTTTTCGTTGAAATAATGTTTAAAAATTTAAAAAACATATTATCGTTCATCAAAATGATTAGGAAATGAGTAATTTGTTTGTACTCGCTCAATACTTTCAGTTACTTTTTGGGTTAGTGTACGTTTATAATCGTCCAATTTTTGGGCTAAGTCTTTGTTGTGGGTCGCCAAAATTTGTACAGACAGCAATGCTGCGTTTTGTGCATTATTAAGTGCCACAGTTGCTACGGGTACACCCGCAGGCATTTGCAAAATAGACAGAACCGAATCCCAACCGTCTATGGAATTGCTTGATTTAATCGGTACGCCTATTACGGGTAATGTTGTGATAGCAGCGAGCATTCCGGGCAAATGTGCAGCACCACCTGCTCCGGCAATAATTACTTTTAAGCCGCGCTTACGGCTGGTTTGGGCATAATCGTACAATCGTTGGGGTGTTCTGTGTGCCGAAACAATGGTTAATTCAAAAGGCACTTCAAATTGTTGCAGCATATTGGCAGCAGTTTCCATTACGCCTAAATCGGATTCACTTCCCATTACAATGCCCACTTCCGGTGTTTTCATTGGCTTACTACTTTTAGGGTGTTTTTAATAATTTTTGCTTTTTTTATTAAACTATCAGTATCATTATCAATAATGGTAATATGTCCCATTTTTCGCCCCGGGCGAGTTTCTTTTTTGCCATATAGATGAATATACACTCCTTCCATATTCGCTACTTCGTCTAAACCTTCGTATTTTACCTTGCCTATATATTTTTTTTCTCCTATTAAATTTATCATCAAAGACGGAGAACGCGCCTGCGTAGAACCCAACGGAATGTCTAACATAAGCCGTATTAGTTGGTCGAATTGCGAACTGAAATTAGCTTCTATACTTGCATGACCACTGTTGTGTACGCGTGGAGCGGTTTCGTTTACCCAAATTTCACCATTGTTGAGTACGAACATTTCTACCGCAAAAATACCCGGCGAAGCTAAGGCTTTTACTACTTTTTCCGCAAGAAGTTTTGCTTGCAAGATCTGTGTTTCTCCCAACGAAGCGGGCGACAACAAGTAATCCAACTGATTGTATTGCGGATTAAACACTAACTCGACAGGCTCATATACAACTTGTTTCCCATCGCGCGAGGCAAGCACTATCACAGCAATTTCCTTTTCTATAGATGCTGCTTTTTCCAATACTGCTTTGGCTTCAAAACCCTTTTTCCAGTCATTTTCGCTTTCGATATATTGCACGCCTCTACCATCGTAGCCCAAAGTAGCCAATTTGTGATAGGCAGGTAAAAGTGATTGATGCAGGCGAATTTCCTCTCGATTTTGCGTAATAGTAAATGCGGCGGTGGGTATGTTGTGTTGTTCATAAAATTGTTTTTGCAAACATTTATCTTGTAAAATTTGCAAAGCAGCCGCTCGAGGAATAACCTCAACTCCTTCTTTTTCCAACTGCGCTAATGCCTGAACATTTACATGCTCTATTTCTATGCTAATACAATCTACTTTTTTTCCAAAAGCATATACATCTTCAAAATTCAGCAAATCTCCTACTACAAAACTATCGCAAAAAGAGGCTGCCGGAGCATCTTCGTTTCTGTCCATCAACATCAAATAAGTGTCATAGTTTATCGCCGCCTGACACAACATTCTTCCTAATTGTCCTGCGCCCAGTATGCCGATTTTATTGTGCATTTGTACTATTTATTTTTAATGTACTTTAGTCTAAGTTGAAAATTATTTATACAAAAAAAGCCACTATTGAATAGTGGCTTTTTTTGTATAATCGAAAACAATATAAAATTTTACATTATTTTACACCTGCATCTCTAGGTCCATCAGGCATTGGCATATCGTACTGACCTTCCATGCAACATTTGAAGTCCACACGGCGGTTCAATGCGTGTTGTGCATCAATACCTTTTTTAGCCGCAGAATCTGCCAAACCAGCTACTACCGGATTTCCTTCACCTGAGTACTGAACTACTAAACGATTACGTGGAATACCAAACTGACTTGAAAGTTTGTTGGCAACTTCATTGGCACGTTTCCAAGATAATACGTTGTTGTAAGCATCGCCAGAACGGTTGTCGGTGTGACCTACAACACAAAGACGTACATCAGGATTAGCGTTCATATAGCTGGCTACTGCTTGCAACTGTGCATCAAATTCAGGACGAAGACCGTAGTGGTTCAAATCGAACAATACGTTAGGTAGCCCCATTGCATCACAAGGAGCTTTATAAGCTCGAGGAGCTTCTATTACGCGCTCAATAATTAAGGTATCACGGCAACATGCTTCAAAAGCAGCACCACAGTCATTGATTTTGTCAATTAAGTGGCGTGGTGTGTGTGGTTGGCAATCATCGCAATCCAATACGCCGTCACCGTCAGAGTCAAGCATACGACCACGTGTATCTACCGGACAATCTTTGCGAGAATCTGGCTCTTCGTCAAACATGTCAGGCACGCCGTCACCATCAGCATCAGCCAATTTGAAATCATCGCAGCAGTCATCTTTAGAAGCTGTGTAGTCAATTGGGTTCATCCACCAAAGTGGTTCAACAGAATTTTTTCTACCTAAGTTAAAGTTAAGGCTTGCATTGGTGAATACGTATGTATCGTACTCGCGGGTTAATGCGCCCCACTCTTGCCAACGCTGACCATCTACAAGGTCGTCATTGGTGTAAGTAACTTTTGACTCTAAGCCCAAGTTTACCGTATTGCTTAATTTTACAGCAACACCAATACCTACGTGTGCAGTTGGACGATAAGACCATTTGTTGTCATCTTTGTTTACAACACCTAAAATCCAGTAGTCATCACGATGTTTTTCTGCTTGAGATTCGTAATCGCCATCCCAAAGGTCTTTAAGTTTTTGTTTAGCATCTTTACGTTGTTCATCAATACCATAGGCTATTCCAGAATAATCGTATTCTTCGCCGTTAGCATTTAATTGATCCATGGTAGTGTTGTACAAGAAACCACCGATACCGAAAATACCATATAAGTTCCAACGATTTCTTCTTTTGTGGAATTTAATGTTATTCAAATTCACGATACCGGAAATAACCGCTTCACGAATTTGGGTTTTATAGTTATAGAATACAACATTGTTGTTTAATCCACGATAGTCAGGTGTACCTTGGTCGTTAAATTGTGCATAATAACGTCCATCATCACCACCTAAAGCGGGATTGGGCACCCATTCACCAGGCCCTGCGAAATGACCACCTAAGTTGCCATCACCGCTCCAGCCTTGCGAGCCTTCCCAGTTCATACCGTAGGTAGTTCCTGCCATGATGCTTCCGCGAACGGAGAACACATAGCCTAAAGAACGGCGAATGTGTCCGCCAATTCCCAAGCCGGGAAACCAACTTCTGGCTTTGATATCACCGCTCACATAAAGAGAGCCTATATCAATACCCAATTCGGTTTTGTTTCTGGGCTTTGCAGGATAATTGTATTTGCCATCTAAGAATTTCTCTTGTTGGTCTTGGTACTTTGGTTTCACAAAATCTGTGTACTCTTGTTCATCTACTTGAGGGTACGGATAGTCGTCCCAAGCACCCGCAGATGATTTTTCTTTAGCCGGTTTTTCCGGTTTTGCTTCCTTTTCCTTCTTTTCTTTAACTACCTTTTCTTTTTTCTCTTTTTCCTTTTTTTCTTTTTTATCCTGAGCAAAAGCAGGAGAAGCAACAAAAAGCGCTATAAGAAGTGGAATAATTAAAAGTTTACCTTTAAGCATAAGTAACTTTTTTTAAATAAGTTTAAAAATCTGTTTAATAAATATACATTCAATCAATATAAATCGAAAATTAAGGTGTAAATATAAGAATGGTTTTTAACTTCACTCTAAAATACACTACATTTTTAAAAAAAAATTATAGAACAACTACATTTTGCGGCAAATATACAAACTATACGGCAAAACTTTCACCACAACTGCATGTTCTGCTGGCATTTGGGTTCAAAAAATGAAAGCCTTTGCCGTTTAAACCTTCTGAAAAATCCAAAACAGTATCAAACAAATATAAAATATTTTTGGCACTTGTTACAATTTTTTCGCCATTTTCTACAAAAATTTCGTCATCCTCGTTAATAATGGTATCAAAATCAAGCTTATAGGTTAAGCCGGAACATCCTCCTTGTATAACAGAAACACGCAAAAAAGCCTGTTCGGGCTGTTGTTGCGTTTCCCGAATATTCCGTATGCGATTAGCGGCGTTTGCAGAAATGTGAATCATGGTTTTATTACAGAAATAGCTAATTAGACTCTTTAAAAACGAAAAAGTTGCAATAATGGTTACTGTTTTTAGGACAGAAATCGTCTATTTTGCGAAAAACTATTTTTTGCTCTTCGAAAACTTCGCCTTGGGGGGCGGTGCTTGCTGAATAATATCTACCACTTCTTGGTAGGTCAGTTCTTCCGGCACCACATCTTTAGGAATACGCACATTCTTTTTTCCGGCTTTTATGTAGGGTCCGTAGCGTCCGTTCAGCACTTTTATTTCGGCATCTTGCGAAAATTCTTTAATAGTCTGATTGGCTGCCTGCGTGCGCTTTGCTTTTATCAATTCCACTGCTTGCTGCAAATTGATATCCATCACCGAAATCTCGGCGGGAATAGAAGCAAATGTTCCTTCGTGTACTACATAGGGTCCGTACTTGCCTTCATTGGCTTGCACGGGTTTACCATCATAAGTACCCAACAAGCGCGGCAATTTAAAAAGTGGTAAGGCTTCTTCTAAACTAATGGAATTGATAGATTGGTTGGAAAGTAATTTGGCGAACTGCGGTTTTTCTTCTTCTCCGGCTTTTCCTATCTGAATAATGGGTCCATATTTTCCCATTTTGGCTATTACGTCTTTGCCTGTTTTGGGGTCTATACCTAAAATACGCTCGCCAGTTACTCTTCCTACATCTTGCGAAATTTGGGAAATATCTTGTTTAAACGGATAATAAAAATCGCGCAACATACCTACCCAATTACTTTTTCCAAGAGCTATTTGGTCGAATTCTTCTTCCATTTTTGCGGTAAAATCGTAATCTACAATATTGGCGAAATATTCTACCAAAAAATCGTTTACCAAAATACCCATGTCGGTGGGGAAAAGTTTATTTTTTTCGTTGCCCACCGTTTCTGCGCCTACGCTTCGCGCAATATGGTTGTCGGCGAGTTGCAGGTTTATGTATTCGCGCGTTTCGCCTGTGCGTGACTCGCGCACTACGTATTTTCTTTTGGTAATGGTGTTGATGGTTGGCGCGTAGGTTGAAGGGCGACCTATGCCTAATTCTTCAAGCTGTTTTACCAAAGTAGCTTCGTTGTAGCGTGCAGCAGGGCGCGTAAATCGCTGGCGGGCATTCATTTCCGAAAGACTTAGTGCTTGCCCAATATGTAAAGGCGGCAACAAACTTTGTTCTTCTTGGTTGTCTTCATCTTCATCAATCGACTCGCGATAGAGTTTCAAAAAACCATCAAATTTTATCACTTCGCCTTCGGCAAGCAAACTTGTATCATTTACTTCGGAAATAGCTATTTTAACAGTTGTTTTTTCCAACAAAGCATCTTTCATTTGCGAGGCTAAGGCACGTTTCCATATCAGCGAATAGAGTTTCTTTTCATCTGTTGAGGCACCCGCATCTTCTTGCGAAAAGTCGGTAGGGCGAATGGCTTCGTGGGCTTCTTGCGCTTCTTTAGATTTGGTAATGTATTGTCTGTTTTCTACATATTGTTTGCCGTAGCGGGCGGTAACAGTTTCGGCGGCTTGGGCAAGTGCGGTATCGGAAAGTGTCACGGAGTCGGTACGCATATAGGTTATTTTCCCGGCTTCGTACAGTCTTTGTGCAAGGGTCATGGTTTTGCTTACCGAAAATCCGTATTTGCGCGAAGCGTCTTGCTGAAGCGTAGAAGTGGTAAAAGGTGCGGCGGGTTTGCGTTTTAGTGGTTTTACTTGTAGGTCGGCAACAGAAAAGGTAGATTTTTTACATTGTTCCAAAAACGCTTGTGCGGCTTTTTCGTCTGCAAAACGATGCTCGCTGCTCGCTTTTAACTGTACGGGGTTTCCGTTGCTGTCTTTCACTATAAAAATAGCACTTACCTTGAAATAGGCTTGCGGCTCGAAATTGAGAATATCTTTTTCGCGCTCTACAATAAGGCGCAGGGCTACGGATTGTACTCTTCCGGCAGAAAGGGAGGCACTATTGCTAATTTTACGCCATAGTACGGGCGACAACTCGAAACCCACCAAACGGTCGAGCAAACGGCGGGCTTGCTGGGCGTTTACCAAGTCTATGTTTACGTGGCGCGGGTGTGCCACAGCTTTGCGAATAGCTGGCGGCGTAATTTCGTGAAAAACAATGCGATTGGTGGTGGCAGGGTCTAAGTCCAGCACTTCACACAAATGCCAAGAAATGGCTTCTCCTTCGCGGTCTTCATCCGTTGCGAGCCATACCTTAGTGGCATCTTGTTTCATTTTTTTTAAATTGGCAACAACTTCTTTTTTATCTTTCGATACTTCGTAGTGAGGAGCGAAGTTGTTTTCGATATCAATACCTAAGTTTTCTTTGCTTAAATCGCGAATATGCCCGAAGCAGGAAGTAACTTTAAAGTCTTTTCCTAATATTTTTTCGATGGTTTTGGCTTTGGCGGGCGATTCGACTATGAGTAAGTTTTGGGACATTTTTTTATGGTTTATATAAACAACCTTGCTGTAACAGGGGGCAAAATTATTAAATTTTACTATTTTTTCTATTTTTAATCGGCTTGTATTTTAGCTTTACAATTTATTGCTCGGTCGTTTTAATCATTATTATTAATTGTTTTATTCGCGTAATGTTTAAATTTTGTAGAATAAAAAAGCGACTGCCTTTAGAAAATTAAAAACAGTCGCTGACTATAAATTATCGTATTTTTTCTAACGATGACCTAATGCCGCCCAAAGGTTGATTTCGGCACTAACGCCTACAAAAGGCTTAAAGTTGATATCGGAAGTGCTGTTGGAATGTAGGCTGCGGTCTTCCAAAATAGCTGTTCCAGCATTGATGCGAATAAACTGCAACACTTTGTAGCCCAAAGCTACATAAACGGGGCGATTTACAAAAGGACCGCTCCACTCTGTTCCGCTGCTTTCTTCTTTCAAATTTTTGATAAATACGCCGGTAGAAATAGACATATTCTGGAAAAATGCCGGAGCTAAGGCAGAACTTGCAAAAGGCAAGGAAATTCCTGCATAAACGCCCGACAAGGTAGAGATGTCTGTTCCTTCGGAGTTTAGATATACACCACCATAACCTACATTAACGGACAAGATGTTGCGCGTTTTTTCTACCGGATAATTTACAATATGGTCGGTGCTTTTTAGTAAAAAGATGTCGTTGCTGTTTAAGTATGCCGCCAATTCGGAGTTGAGTTGCTGACCCAAAGCACCGATTTGTTTGTCGGCATTCTTAATGGTTTGCTCTTTTTCTACTTGTCTATCTTTTTTATCTTCATCTTTAGGTTTGTTCTGGTTTTTGATATAAAAACTCATATCCTGCTCTCCTTTGCATATTTGTTTCAATTTGTGGCGCACCATATCGCTGTAACCTGTAAATGCACCTTCGTAAGTATTGTTGTAGTAGCGCAAGTGGTAATTGGTAAGTTTGTTCATATCCTTCATTACGGTACTCACGGACTTGTTCATTTGCAATTTGCCATTTTTCGCTACAAAAACTGACTCTAAATAATTTTCTAAAGCATTTTCAATAGTTTGGCGCGTACCATTTTTATCTTTTTCGGAAGGTGTATTGTATTCTCTCAGCACCAAATCGTATTTAGAGCCATCGCGCAACCAATAATTGATGGGTAGTTCATATTTATTGCTTTTATTATTCTCAGCACGTTTCCACGTATTATAATAAAGGGGGTTTTTATGTTTTCCTGAACGGAACAGCTCTACACTCACAAAATCAATATCTTTGGCTATTTCTCCGTTAATGATGAAGTTTTTTTCGGTAGGAAGAACTTGTCCTTGATTAAAAAATTTTTTCTCTTTGTCGTACACGGCAGTTTCATATTGGGCATTTAGTTTGTTTCCTATTAACACTACGGAAAGAATTAAAATCAGATACTTTTTCATACGCGAGATTAAAGTTTTAGTAAAAAAATTTATTGTATTGACACGTAATAACAAATAAGTCACACTTATACAAAAATACAAACAGGGGGGTTATTCATCTTTTTTTCGCTTATTAATCTTACTATAATCTTGTAATAATTTGCCGTAAGAATTTGCCTGATTAAAAGTAAACAGGTTTATTATCTCAAAAATATGGCGGAGCATTCCTATGGTTCCCATCACTTCACTTTTTAGGTTTTCGGGTGGTTTTTTGTCGGCACCTAATTGTTTAAAAACATTTTCTCGAGGGTCTAACATAATATATTAAATTTTGAGCATTAAATAGTGTCTTGTTCTACAAATAAGTTGTATAAATGATTGCGTGCGCGCAACAGGCGCATTTTCACGGCACTGGAGCTTACCTCCATTAAGGTCGCAATATCATTTATACTCAAATCATCTTGGTACTTCATCAATAAAAGAGCATTTTCTTCGGGCGGCAATTTCGTCAATAACTCAGATAACTTATGCAATTTTATATCATACATTATTCTATCTTCAATTTCGCGGTCACTCATATCCGGCACTTCAAAAAAAGTATTTTCATTTTCAATACTTTGGGTGTTTTTCCGGCTTCGCGATTTTAAGAAATTAATACATTCGTTGTAGGTAATTTTAAAAATCCATGTTGAAAAATTTGCATCGCCGCGAAAGTTTTTGAGATTAGTAAACGCTTTTATAAAAATATCGTGCGTAAGGTCTCGGGCATCTTCTTCATTTTGTGTCATCGAATAACTTTTGCGATAAACCTTTTCGCTGTATCTAATATATAATTCTTCAAAATAATCAACTTTATTCTTTTCTACAATCAGTTTAATAATCTCTGCATCATTTAAACCGTTCAAATTGGGTTTTTCCATTCTTGTTTTATACGTCCTATACCTATCGGTTTTGCAAATTTACTTTATTTTCAAAAATTTATTCATCAAACATATCCATTTGGGAAGAAAGTTTTGTTGTCGGCATATCTTTTCCCAAGTGCTTATACGCTTTTTCGGTAGCTTCTCTGCCGCGCGGCGTTCTTTTTATGTAACCTTCTTTTATTAAGTAGGGTTCATATACTTCTTCAATAGTGCCTGCTTCTTCGGCTACTGCCGTAGCAATAGTGGTAATGCCTACGGGTCCGCCGCCAAATTTTTCTATAATTCCCGCCAATATACGGTTGTCCATTTCATCTAAGCCGTGTTCATCCACATTAAGCGCATTGAGCGAAAAACGGGCAATTTCCAAATCAATAGTGCCGTCGCCTTTTATTTGGGCAAAGTCGCGCACACGCCGCAATAGCGCATTGGCAATACGCGGCGTGCCTCTGCTGCGGCGCGCTATTTCATAAGCTCCTTCATCGCGTATGGGCGTTTGCAACAAACTCGCCGAGCGTTTTACTATTTTTTCCATTGTGGGTACATCGTAGTATTCCATACGACAGTTGATGCCAAAGCGCGAGCGCATCGGCGACGACAACAAGCCCGAGCGTGTAGTAGCTCCAACCAAAGTAAATGGACTTATTTCTATTTGAATGGAGCGCGCATTTGGTCCGCTGTCTATCATTATATCAATGGTGTAATCTTCCATCGCGGCGTACAAATACTCTTCTACCACTTTGCCCAATCGGTGAATTTCGTCAATAAACAACACATCGTTGGTTTCTAAGTTGGTAAGCAAGCCTGCCAAGTCGCCGGGTTTTTCCAAAACAGGTCCCGAGCTTATTTTTATGTTCACTGCCAACTCTTGGGCAATAATATGCGCCAAGGTGGTTTTGCCCAAGCCCGGCGGTCCGTGCAGCAACACATGGTCGAGCGATTCGTTTCTTCTTTTAGCGGCTTCTATAAAAATTTTCAGGTTTTCTACCATACTCTCCTGTCCGGTAAATTCTTCAAACTTACGCGGTCGCAAGGCACGCTCTATTTCCTGTTCGGCTTCGTTTATGTTGGGTTTATTTTGTAAATAGTCGTTTCGCATGGCAGCTATACCTAATTTTTCTTATCTTTTCTGTACAAATTTAAGACAAAGCAGGTATTATTTAGTAACAAAAATTATAAGAAAGTTGTAAGATTATAAATAATTGCGCTTACTTTGCTACTGCCGCCACAAGTTTTGCCATTTTTTATTTAGCATTTATTATTTTGAAAAAGAAAAGCGTATGTTTTCGTTTTCCATAAAAGAAGAAGCATGGTTGGTAGGAAGGCGCAATATGTTGGTAAAAACCTTAGCCAACAAGGGTATATCCGACCAGAATGTGCTGCGGGCGATTGGAACAGTGCCGCGTCATTTGTTTTTAGAATCGGTATTTTACCAAGATGCCTACGAAGATAAAGCCATGCCTATTGCACAAAAACAAACTATTTCCCAACCTTATACCGTAGCTTTTCAGTCGCAACTTTTGGAAGTAAAGCCGGGGCATAAAGTCTTAGAAATTGGTACCGGCTCGGGCTATCAGGCGAGTATTTTATATGTAATGGGCGCGCGGGTTTACACTATTGAACGCATAAAAACACTGCATCTCGCTACCGAAAAATTTTTGAAAGAGAAATTAGGCATTTTTCGCATAAAATGTCTCTATGGCGATGGTTTTGCCGGCAATGCTGCCTACGCTCCTTACGACCGTATTCTTATTACTGCCGCCGCACCCGAAATTCCCAATGCCTTGCTACAACAGTTAGCCGTAGGTGGCGTGTTGGTTATTCCGCTGGGCAATTTTGAAACCCAACAAAAAATGTTGCGCATTGTGAAAAAGAGTGAAACCGACTTTGTTACGGAAGAACATGGTACTTTTCGGTTTGTACCCATGCTGAGTGGCAAAACAGAACAAATTATTGACAAATAAATTATTTTTATGGATAAAAGACTAACTCTTTTTGGGCAATTATTACAAATAATGGACGAACTGCGGGAACAATGCCCTTGGGATAAGGAGCAAACGCTGGAGAGTTTGAGTACCCTTAGTATTGAAGAAACCTACGAGCTTACCGATGCTATTCAAAACCGAAACATGCAACACATCAAGGAAGAACTCGGCGATTTGCTGTTGCACATTGTTTTTTATGCCAAAATAGCCTCCGAAAGCGGAGATTTTGATATAAGCGATGTGATTGAGGCTTTAAACGAAAAACTGATTCGCCGCCACCCACACATTTACGGCGATACAAAAGTGAAAGATGTAGAAGAAGTGTTGCAAAACTGGGAAAAAATAAAATTGCAGGAAAAAGGGAAAAAATCTGCCCTGCAAGGTGTTCCCAAAGCGATGCCGGCACTGCCAAAGGCATTTAGAATTCAGGAAAAAGCCAAAAAAGTAGGCTTCGAGTGGGACTATACCGAGCAAGTGTGGGCAAAAGTACAAGAAGAACTGGGCGAGTTGCAGGAAGCTATTCAAGAAAAAAGTTCGCCACAACACATCGAAAGTGAATTTGGCGATGTATTGTTTGCGCTGGTAAATTACGCCCGCTTTATCGGCGTTGACCCCGAAACGGCTCTCAGCAAAACCAACACAAAATTTATCAACCGTTTTCAGGCGATGGAGCAGTTGGCGCAAAACCAAGAAAAATCCCTAACCGACATGAACTTGGCGGAAATGGACACACTCTGGAATGAAGTGAAGAAGGAATTTCCTTAGTGTTTTTTCTTCCTTGTTTTCTTTTTTTGCGGCTCAACTACTTCTGTCTCTATTTTCAATCGAATAGGCAAATTGTATTGCACTTTTACAGGTTTCCCATTTTGCATGCCGGGTTTACTAAAATTGGGCAATGTTTTTGCGACTCTCAAAGCCTCCTCTCCACAACCACCACCTATATCTTTTTTTATTTCAAAGTTACTAAGGCTACCATCTTCATTTACCGTAAACGAAATTACTACTAAGCCTTGTATATTTTGTTCCAAGGCTTCCGCAGGATATTTATAATTTTCGTACACATACCGCATAAGAGCCGTCTGTCCGCCCGGAAATTCGGGACCTTCCTCTACTGGTACATTTTCTTCTATTGATGAAATTTCTCTCACGAATATTTCTTCAGGAATATCACTTTGCGGTGATTCAGATGTAATAGTAGTGTCAGCTTGTATCATTTGTTTTTCCGGTAATCTAAGGCGTACAGGTACGTTGTACAACTGCTTTACGGGCTTTTGTAATTTGGTAGCGGGTTTAAACTTGGGCATAGTCCTTAGCACACGCACCACTTCTTCGCCGCAACCGCCGCCTATGTCTTTTTTTATCACATAATCGCCGAGGCTGCCGTCTTCATTTACCATAAAAGAAACTACGACTATCCCTTCTATCTCTTTTTCTATTGCCTCTTCGGGGTAATTAAAGTTTCCATAAAGATACTTCATCATTTCTACTATACCACCGGGAAATTCAGCAGGTGTTTCTTGCGAAAAACAATACGTTGCACCGACATCATCATCTTGTGTATTGAATTGTGCAAAAACAGATGTAGCAAAAAGCATGCAAACCCAAAAAGAAATTTTAAGAATTATACTTTTGTTTTTCATTGGTTTATCTTTTACTTATCATTTTTTAACAGAAAAATTTGCTTCAACACTTTTCTACTTCATACCTTCTTTAAACCGAATGGGCAGATTGTATTGCACTTTTACGGGCTTGCCTCTTTGCATACCGGGTGTAAACTTGGGCAATGTTTTTATTACGCGCAAAGCCTCCTCGCCGCAACCAAAGCCAATGTCTTTTTTTATCACAAAATCGCTGAGGCTGCCATCTTCGTTTACAACAAAAGTAATTAATACTAAGCCTTCTATATGGTTTTGTTCCGCAAGTGTAGGATATTTTATATTTTCATACACATAATCCATCATTGCTGTCTGTCCTCCCGGGAATTCGGGCATTTTTTCCACCACAACAAACATTTCCTTCGGCTCTGTTGTGTCTTGGGGCTGCTCTTTTTTAGTTTTGGGGCGTTGGTTTAACGGTACAAAGTCTTTCGGTTCTTCCTTAGTTAAAGTTTCGTTGGCAGGAGTGGTTTTGTCCGTTGTGGTATGATCTTCCGGCAATTTCAAGCGAAAAGGCAAATTAAATTCCTTTTTTATGGGATTCTCCCCTTCTTTTGCCGGAATAAAATGGGGAAATGTTTTTACCACCCTCAGCATTTCTTCACCACAACCTCCGCCTATGTCTTTTACTATTTTATAATCGCTAAGGCTGCCGTCTTCGTTTACCATAAAAGAAACTATCACTAATCCCTCTATCTTTTTTTCGATTGCTTCTTTAGGATAATTTATATTCTTATAAAGGTGTGCAAACATTTCAGATACGCCGCCGGGAAATTCCGGCATTGGCTCTAACGCCAAAACTATTCCATAGTCATCATCACTTGGCGTATTTCCCTGCGCAATAACGGGCGCGCTACAAAACATACAAAGCACCCACGTCCAAAGGGAAATTTTTGTTATGGTAAAAGGAACGTATTTTTTCATCAATTTTTTATTTTGGTAAATACTTGTAATTTTTCACTAAAATAACACCTTTTTTCATAACTAATTATACATAAATTGTTTTTATTCTAAAATTATGCCTTTTTCGCTAAGGTAAAAAGTGTAATTTCGGGTCGTACATTCCAGCGCATTTGCCACGAATGACCCAAAGCGCGATTGATGTAGAGTGTTCGCTCGTCAATCAAATCGAACTTTCCGGCGGTGTAGCGTCTGTTTTTCACCGGAAGTACGGGCGGCGGCAAAAATGGTGGTTTAAACTGTCCTCCGTGCGTATGTCCCGACAAAATCCAACCTTGAAAATGCTGCCAAACGTCCAAGTCGCACACATCGGGATTATGACAAAGTACAATATTGGCTTTGGTGTCGTCATAGTTTTGCAAGGCAGTTCTTGGATTGAAATTCCGCCCCCAAAAATCATCAAAACCTGTAATTTTCAAACCTTCTACATCTACTACTTCATTTTGCAGCACGCTTATGCCCGCGTTTTCCAGCAAATGAGTAATGGTATCGGCAACTTTTTGCTCGCGCCAGTTTTTGCCATAATCGTGATTGCCCAAAATTGCCAAAGTAGTTATTTTTCCCTTCACGGCATGTTCTAATACTTCGGCTAATTGCTGAAACTGTTGCGTATTTTCGTAGGTAACATAGTCGCCCGTATAAACCACCATATCCGGCTGAAAAATTTGCGCTTTTTTGAAAGAATCAATAATGTATTGATAATCGAAACGATTGCCTACGTGCATGTCACTTATTTGCATGAGCGTTTTTCCCACCAATTTTTCGGGTAAATGCGCCAAGGGCATTTGCATTGATACGAACTCCAAGCAAAAAGGCTCTACTTGCCAAGCATACAAGCCATTTACAAGCCCTATACCCAATCCGGCTAAAAGGGTATTTTTGATAAATTTCCTTCTTTTCATGTATTTTTTGCAAAAACAACGTTAGCTCTTGTATGCTAGCATTATTTTAGACTAGATAATCGTCAGTATATTCAGGGGGATAAATTATTTTAAATCCTTTTCGGCTTAAACTGTTTTTGGTGAAAAAATTTATCTGAATAGCAGGTGTTGAGTCTAAATATTGGAAAGACCTTTTTCCTTCCTTAAAAATAAATACTGTCCTATTACTAAAAATTGAGTTAAATCCAACACTGTTAATTCCAAAAACTCGTATTGCTTCAAAATCGAAAATATCAATTTCTTTAATGTAGCTGATTACTCTTGCAACTGTAGTTACCCCTTCGGTGTAAAGTTTTTTTTCTTTTAAAATGTTCTTTGTCTTATTGAATTGGTCTAAATGGTTTGGATTGTCTACCAAATTGAAACACTTATTATCGTCTAAGTCGAAGTTGGTTTCACAAATAACATAACCATTCTTGTAACAAGCACCCTCTACTCCCCACCAATGAGCATTTTCTATGAATGATTCCCAAAAATAGTACCCTTTGCCAAGCCAAGCATTTTTCCAAAAACAAGGAAAAGGTCCATCGCTTTCTATTTTATGAATATCTCTATCCTCTAAAGTTTGATAGGCTTTACGAATAGGCATAAGTTCACTCTTGAATAGTATTTTTTCTTAACTCACCTTCAAGATTTGATAAATTCATTGTTGGTAGTATTATTCCTGGAACATTTGCTTGTGTTGTAACAAGGCTTAGATATGCTCTTACATAAGGAAACAATATTGCAATGGCATTTCGATAAAAGAAGTCTGGTATTTCCTCGAATAAATTAATGTTTTCAAACTTAAATAAACCTTTGCACCTAATTTTGATGAATGGATTAGGTTCATTGTCATTTTCTACTTGGACAATAAAAATGAGTTCAAAATTTTTTGTATTTTTTATGAAAACTCCTTTTGTTTCAAAAGCTAAATTTAATTCGTTTGTCTTCTGGTATTCTAAGTCTATATTGACTTTATCAAACTGATAGTTTACAATTGAAAATGCTGCTTGTTGCATATTTTTTCAGATTTATTAAAAAAAAGCCCGAAGAAAACTTCGGGCTATAGTTATTGATTATATGATTATACCCCATCATTGGGTCATCTATTTTAATCTTAAAATACCAATTAGTCTGATTTAGAAAATCGTCCATTATTGGACCAACTTCGTCAAACTCTTTAGTTTTTTCCCAATCTTTCAAAACTTGCTCGTCTGAAGTAGTTTCAAAATACTTCTTCAATTTTTCTACGATACTTTCCATATCACTTAATTTTACTTTCTATTAGTAGCTTTTGCGAGTGCAAATCTACAACTATCTTTGAATTTTGTAAAAGTTTTTAAATATTTTCAAAAAACCACTAACTATTCAGTCAGTTATTTTATATGTTTTTAAGTTACTTTACCAACACTTAGTAAACGTAAAAATCTAATTTTTGTTTTAAGCCTGTCTTATTTCACTAAATTTCAGACTAGTAAAGTCCATTTTTTGCCGAAACAATTTTTTCTAAACGCGATAAAAATAATTTCCTTGCATCGAAGAAAAATAATGTGGTAAAGAAATAATAATTTTTTTACTGCATATATAAGATATTGATAAGATATGGTTGGATTCGGACGGTATTATAGCCATTTTTTCCATTCTCGGCAAAATAATATCATCTTTGCAACAAAAACAAAACAACCTATGCAATTCAAAAAATCGGAAGCATTGTACAAAGAAGCCGTGCGCTACATTCCCGCAGGTGTAAACTCGCCCGTGCGCGCATTCAAAGCCGTTGGCGGAAATCCTATTTATATGGAAAAAGGCGAAGGCGCATATTTGTGGGACGCAGACGGCAACCAATACATTGATTTTTGCGCTTCGTGGGGACCGCTTATTTTGGGACACAATGCGCCCGAAATTGTTGCGGCTGCTACCGAAGCACTTGCCAAAGGAGCTACTTTTGGCACCGTAAATCATTACGAAGTAGCACTTGCGCAGTTGGTGGTTGAAAATCATCGGTTTATCGAAAAAATACGTTTTGTAAGTTCCGGCACCGAGGCGGTGATGTCGGCGGTGCGCTTGGCGCGAGGATTTACCCAACGCGACAAAATTATTAAGTTCGAAGGCTGCTATCACGGACACGTAGATTATTTGCTGGTAAAAGCAGGCTCGGGTTTGGCAACTTTCGGCGAAAGTAGTTCGGCAGGTGTGCCGCAAAGTTTTGCCGAGCAAACTTTGGTATTGCCGCTAAATGATGCCGAAACTTTTGAAAAAACACTCGCTGCACACGGCAACGAAATTGCCGCCGTTTTGATTGAACCCATTCCCGCTAACAATGGCTTGTTGCTACAAGACCGCCAGTTTTTGCAACTGCTGCGCGACAAATGCAACGAATATGGCATTTTGCTCATTTTCGACGAAGTAATAAGCGGTTTTCGGGTAGGTTTTGAAGGGGCGGCGGGACTGTACAATATTACGCCAGACATTTGTACCTTCGGTAAAATTATTGGCGGCGGATTTCCGGTAGGAGCTTTTGGTGCGCGTGCCGAAATTATGGATATGCTGGCTCCTTTGGGTGCAGTATATCAGGCGGGAACACTTTCCGGCAATCCTGTGGCTATGGCTGCGGGAGCCGCTTGCTTGCGCAAGTGTCTTCAAAATGATTTTTATATACAATTAGCCGCAAAAACTACTCATTTCGTACAGCAAATTAATGATTTTACGGCGAAAAATAAGTTTCCGTTGCATTTGGTGCAAATGGGGTCTATTTTCTGGCTCAACTTCAGCGATGCTTCGCAGGAAGCACATGCCGCAAGCGATATTGCTACAGAAAAAATAAACTATTTCAAACCTTTGTTTCACCATCTTTTGGCGCACGGTGTTTATATCGGACCTTCCGCCTACGAAGTTGGCTTTGTTTCTGCCGCACACACACCCGAAATTTTAGCTACTGCCGCCGATGCTTTTTGTAAAAGTATAGCCCTAAGTTTCGGATAATCTGTTTGCGGAGTATTATTTAGCGGAAATAAGTTTGTATATTTGGTGGTTCTTGATTTTTATCTATTCATCAAGCATTTTTATTTATACTTTATGAAAAAATTATTCGGCACTTTTGTCGCTATTTTGGTATTGGGAATTATTATTTTTCGCCAATATGCTACGCATGAAAATGAATGCCCAAACACACTTTCTCCTACGCTTAAAAAAAATATATCTGCACCTGACGGTATAGATGAAGGCGAAGAGCGCGCCGCGCGTTTGTTGTATGATTTTGAGCGTTTTAAAGACCCTGTTACCAACAATATTCCGGCTAATATTCGGGAAAAAGAATTAGCATTTTTGGCGGAAAATTTTCCTACTAAAACAAAAAAAGACGGGGAATCTTCTGTTTGGCGTTATCGCGGACCTATTAATGTAGGCGGACGTACCCGAGCTTTTGCTTTTGACGTTGCCGATGCCAATACTATTATTTCGGGCGGCGTTACTGGCGGCATTTTTAAAAGCACCGATAGCGGACAATCTTTCAGAAAAGTAACAACACCGGAACAGTTGCATAGCCTTACTGCACTTGCACAAGACAAAAGAACCGGAAAAACCAATGTTTGGTACGCCGGTTCGGGTGAATCTTATGGCATCATAAGCATAGCTTCTTTTTCTAACCAGACCAGCGGAGATGGTATTTTTAAAAGTACCGACAATGGCGAAACATGGCAAGTTCTGACCAGTACCACTACAAACACGCCCCAAGAATATGATGACGGCACTTTTGATATTGTATGGCGCATTATAACCGACAATCTTAGCACTTTTAGCACTTTTGAAGATATTGTATATGCGGCAGTGCAAGATGGCATTATGCGCAGCACAGATGGCGGACAATCGTGGCAAGCTGTTTTGGGCTTTGCGGGAAATGGTTTCATATCACAGTTTTCGGATATTATTCAAGCTTCCAATGGCGTATTTTATGCTACTTTGAGTAAGCCCAATGCGAATGTTGGTGGTTTTTTCCGCTCAACTGATGGCATTTCTTGGACCAATATTTCTCCCACAAACCTTAATTCGGGGGTTAGGCGCACGGTAATGGCAACCAATCCTTGTAATGTAAACGAAGTGTATTTTTTATCGAACACCAATAACAATGGTGGTCATAAATTTTGGAAATATACCTACAAAACCGGCGATGGTAGTGGTATAGGCGGCGCGTGGGCAGACCTTAGTGACAACTTGCCCGAAGGTAGCTGCGGCGGATTTTACGACTTTGAGTTTGAGTCGTATTCTTCGCAGGACTCTTATGATATGTGCTTGCTCGTAAAACCCGATAACTGCGATGTTATTTTCTTGGGCGGAACCAATGTTTATCGCTCTGAAGATGGTTTTACTACGCCTAATTACGATTGGATTGGAGGTTATTTTTGCGATACGCTACAACCTTCCAATTATGTTTATCCAAATCACCACCCTGATATTCATTATTTACTTTTTCATCCTTATAGTTTTAGTAAACTCTACACTGCCAGCGATGGCGGATTGCACTACACCGATGATGTAATGGCAGATACCGTTAGCTGGACCAGCATAAATAATGCGTACAATACTACCCAGTTTTACACGGTAGCCATAGAGCCCGGCGAAACGGATAATGATATTGTGGTAGGCGGAATGCAAGACAACGGTACGTATATGACCAATACTACCGAAAGTGAGGTTCCTTGGAAAAAAGTTTTTTACGGTGATGGGGCTTTTTGTGAAATTAGTTCGGGCAGAGATGCCTATTATTTATCGTGGCAGGGTGGCAAAATTTTTAAATTGTCGATAAATGATGTAGGAGAAATACAAGCCTATCGGCGCATTGACCCTGATTTTAACTTTTTATTTATCCAACCCTTTATTTTAGACCCTTCCGATGAAAATACGATGTATCTTTTTGCCAATAACTTAATTTGGCGGCATACAGCCTTAGACACAGTCGTACTAAACAACAATGAATATGATGCTCTTACCAACTGGGAAAAATTAAATGCTTCCGTTACCAATACATTTACCGAAGGTAGCATTACTATTTTAGCCAAAAGCATTGCCAACCAAGATGTGCTGTACTACGGCACCTCCAAAGGTCGTTTGCTGGCACTGAAAGGATTGAGCGATGGAAACATAAGCAAAGTAAATCTTAGCGACCCGACGTTTCCTTCTAATGCATGGACAAGTTCTATTGCACTAAACGACAACAACCCCAACGAGATAATCGTCACTTTTTCCAACTACAATGTACTCAGTATTTTCCGCAGCCTTGATGCGGGCGAAACCTGGGAAAATATTGGCGGAAACTTAGAAGAAAATGCGGACGGAACGGGCAACGGACCTTCCGTAACTTGGGCTGCCATTATGCCCGATGTCGAAAATCCAACTTATTACGTTGGTACTTCTATTGGTTTGTTTTCTACCCAAAATATGGACGGAAATGCTACTGTTTGGCAGCGCGAAGGCGATAATGTAATAGGCGCGGTGCCTGTAAGTATGATAAAAACACGCCTCTACGACCACAAAGTAGTAGTAGCTACACACGGAAACGGCATGTTTTCAAACGATACTACGGAAATAGTAGGACTTCCCGACATTGCGATTTCCGACAAACAAAACATTAGCAGTAGCAGCATTTTTCCCAATCCTTTTGAAGATAATTTTAGCGTGAGCTATCATTTACAACAAGCCTCCGAAATACAATTGCAATTAATTACCCCTTCGGGGAAAACGATACAGCAGGTGAATATTCCTAAACAGACTGCCGGAGCGCAACAGTATTCTTTTGATTCTGCCGAACTTGCCAAATTACCTTCCGGTGTTTATTATTTGATAATCAGCGATAAAAAAACACACAAAGTTTATAAACTTGTAAAATTGTCTTAATATTCGTCCGGTTTATTCGCTATAATTTTGTCACCCAATTAAGCATTCATCTTAATCACAATTTTTACCTAACTTATGAAACGTTTTATATTTACAAACCTCTGGATTTTCTTAATTTGCTTTATGGGGCAGTTTTCTTTTGCACAAAACAATATTGTTTGGAAAAAACTATCCCGCAGCGAAGACACACGCCCTGCTTTTAAACAAGCGCAAGCTCCTTTTTATCACGGCGTAGCCTCGGGCGACCCTACACAAAACAGCGTTATCATTTGGACGCGTGTTACGCCGGAACTAAACGAGGAAAGCATTGATGTGAAATGGTATATAGCTACCGACACCAGTTTTCTAAACATGGTCGCCTCCGGCACTTTCACTACCGATGCTTCCCGCGACTATACCGTAAAAGTTGATGTAAGCGGACTCGAACCGCAAAACACGTATTTTTATGTATTTCTCGCCAACGGCAAATATTCGCCCGTAGGTCGCACACGCACCGCCGCCACCGACAGCGAGCATCTGCGCTTTGGTATTGTATCTTGCGCCAACTACCAACACGGCTATTTCAATTCGTACAAACGCCTTGCCGAGCGCAACGACTTAGATGCCATCATTCATTTGGGCGATTATATTTATGAATATGAAGAATTTGCCGATGCAACGCGCCCTGATTTATTACCCCAAAACGAAATTATAGCATTGGGCGATTATCGCATGCGCCACTCGTACTACAAACTCGACCCCGACCTGCAAGCATTGCACCAAATGTATCCTTTTATTACTATTTGGGACGACCACGAAACCGCCAACGACAGCTACAAAGACGGCGCGGAAAATCACGACCCTGCCACCGAAGGCGACTGGGAAACGCGCAAAAACAATGGCAAAACCGCTTATTTCGAGTGGATGCCCATTCGCGACAACGCCGACAAACGTATTTATCGCACTATTTCTTACGGAAACTTAGCCGAATTGATTATGCTTGATACGCGCTTAGAAGGAAGAGAAAAACAGATTGAAAGTATTGACGAACCAGCCTACACCGACCCGAACCGTACTATAATGGGCGATGAGCAAGATGCTTGGTTTAGAGAGCAAATAACCAATTCCTCTGCCCAATGGAAATTGATTGGCAATCAGGTAATTTTTTCTCCCTTAAATCTGGCACAACTCATTCCTGTAAATGCTGGCGCACTTACTATCTTGGCAGACATTTGGGAAGGTTATCCCGCCGAGCGCAATAATCTCATCCAATTTATTAAAAACAATGACATCGCAAACGTAGTGTTTCTTACAGGCGATATCCACGCTACTTTTGCCTTCGATATTTACGACACCGACAGTACCGCAACTGCCTACAATCCCGAAACCGGCGAAGGCAGCGTAGCCGTAGAAATGGTGACACCCAGCATTAGCTCCGACAACTTTGATGAGTACTTAGGCGCGAGTAATGCCAGTATTTTACAAGGAGTTTTGGAATTTTATAACAATAATATCAAAAAAATAAATTTTGTAGAACACGGCTATTATGTATTAGATATAACGCCCGAAAAAGTACAAGGCGACTGGTATTTCGATAGTAATCGACTGATACACAATGATATAGAAAATTATGTAGGAAGCGTGTATGCCAACAACAATGCCCCGCACCTTATTGAAAGTGAAAGCGAGGCTTCCGGCAAACCCGTTGGCGAAATTCCGCCGCCCACCAACGACCCTACTATTATAGAAGTAGGCTTAGAAGCAAACGAAGTGCTACCGCAAAACATGCTCCTCCTCAACGCTTATCCCAATCCTACGGCAAATCAAACCCTGACGCTAAATATCGCGCTCGACCGCCCGCAAACCTTACAACTACAACTGATAGATATGCAAGGCAAGGTTTTATTACAGCAAAAAAATCAAAACCTAAGCAGCGGAATTTTTGGCATACGGCTAAATGTAAATAGTTTTCCGGCAGGCAATTATATTATAAATCTCCGCAACAATTTCGCCCAAGAAATAAACATTCCCGTTCAAATTGTGAAATAATTAATACTTTTGGCAAAAGAGGATACAACTTTACCGACAAAAGTGGTGTCCTCTTTACAAGCGACTAAGCTTATTATTAAGCGAAATAAAAAAAATGAGTACTACGATAGACATAATGCCAGTTAAAACAACCGAAATAACCTTTGGGCAAGTAATCCATCTATCAGAAAAACACATTAATTCTTTTTTAAAATCTGTAGGAATTGAACAAAACATACAACTTACGGTAAATATTCACGACAATAATGAGAAGTATAAATTTGATATTAAATTATCGGATAAGTTTGAATGGAAAGACAATGAATATGCGTGGTTCACAATTAAGGGAATCGCTGGAGGAACAGATGCACATTGCAAAAAAATATATGACCCACAAATTGATCCTAAAAACCCTTGGTGGCAATTAGATGAACTTATAGAGAATAATAAGGAAATTAGGAATATTGAAGATAAATTAGAAAAAGTAAAGAAATTAGACAGAATGTGGTATTTCAGACGTTCCGCAGGACAACCTGGAATAATAAACATTAGTTACGGACTAATAAGTGCTTCTGTTGCTGAGCTAACTTCTGGACTCCTTTCTTCAACTGACGGTGCTTGGAATTATGAAGAGTTTCCAGTAGAAAGTGATGACTTTTTAAGTTTTTACTTCAAACCGGAAAAGGCGAAAAGCAAAGATTATGCAGAATGGGCAAAAAGTTGTATTGACGGAATTGAAGAAGATTTACTACGCCCAACAAAATATAGAAATAATGGCGATGATACTGTCGAAACAGAAGATAATAATAGAAACCTCTGGTCTATACTGAAAAGTTTTTTTTCATAAAACAGCTACTATTTTTAAACAAGACCATTAAACACAAAATTTCATAGTTGAAAAAAGGAATATTACTCGTTTTAGGTTTATTGTCAAGTACATTTTTTGCTACTTTGCAAGCACAATACACGCAGGCAAGCTATGCTTTTTTGCAGTTGGAACGCTCCGCACAAACAGCCGCTATGGGCGGCAAGCAATATGCCTTAGCGAATGGTTCGCTTGCCAATATCTACGATAATCCTGCTGCGTTACAAGCCAGCCAACACCACAACTTATATGTAAATGCCATCAATTATTTGGCAGATATTACACACGGAAATTTGCTCTATGCCCGCAATATTGACAGCCTTTGGCAAATTGCAGGTGGTTTGAGTTATCTGAATTACGGAAAATTTGAACGCACCTTAGACAATGGCGAATCGGCGGGAGAATTTTCGGGCAGCGACAAAATGCTCAGTATTTTTGGGAGTCGTAGCTGGAAAAACTATCATTTTGGCGTACAACTAAAAGCTCTTTTCTCCAATATTGATACCTACACCTCATCTATTTTGGCAACCGACTGGGGCATTATGTACAGCGATACCAGCACAGCACTTTCTTTGGGTTTGGTGGTAAAAAATGTAGGTTTTGTAATAGACCCTTACGCCACTTCGCGCGAAACACTACCTTTCGACCTCGCATTTTCCTTGAGCAAAACCTTAGAACACTTACCTTTTCGCTATGCCATAACGGTACATCATCTACACAAATGGGACATACGCTTTGCACCGCCGGAAGACGAAACCGACCTTATTTTTATTGACGATAACAATACCAACAAAAATTATTTTGGCGATAAACTCATGCGGCATTTTACCTTTGGGGGCGAACTTTTCCCCGACAAGGCTTTCAACTTGCGCTTTGGCTACAACCACCTCCGCCGCAAAGAACTCAGCCTTAATAATGTTCGCTATCTCAATGGCTACACCTTTGGTTTTGGTATTAAAGTTCGGCAATTCAAGTTTGACTACACTTTTGCACCTTACCATCAAGCAGCAGCTACGCACCTTTTTGCGCTACAAGTTGCTTTGGGCGAGTTTTAGACACAATAATATCCTATTTTTTATCATTTATACCCCACGCAAGCAAGCAAAAACTAACTTGCCTGATAAAAAATTATTATTTTTGCAGCCAAATATATCTCACATACAAAAAAAATATTTCATGAAAATTATTGGTCACAAAAATGCTGAAGCAGATTTATCCCACTTAGGTATTGTTGCAGCCATGCAATACTGGAATCTTACGCCTGCCGAATTGGTAGAACACACCATTTTAAAGAAAATGGGACATCTCAGCGACACTGGCGCGCTGGCTATTGATACCGGAAAATTTACCGGACGTTCGCCACAAGACAGATTTATTGTAAAAGACGCTATCAGCGAAAATGATGTAGATTGGGGGAAAGTGAACATTGCTTTTTCGCCCGAAAAATTTGATGCACTGTACGACAGAGTATGTCAATATTTGTCGGATAAAGAAATTTATGTACGCGATGCACAAGCCTGTTCTTATTCGAAATATCGTATGAATATTCGTGTAATTACAGAATATCCTTGGCAAAATCTTTTTGCCGACAATATGTTCATTCGTCCTGAATTAGATTCCTTAGCCAGTTTTGTACCACATTGGCATGTAATTTCCGCGCCGGGGTTTCTTGCCGAGCCTGAAAGAGATGGCACGCGCCAAGGTAATTTCGCAATTCTGAATTTCACCCGCAAAACCATCATTATCGGCGGAACAGGCTACACCGGAGAAATTAAAAAAGGAATTTTCTCGGCACTCAATTTCTTGTTGCCTACGCTTTACCAAGTTTTGCCGATGCACTGCTCTGCCAATGTAGGCAAAAAAGAAGATACTGCCATCTTTTTCGGCTTGTCCGGCACCGGAAAAACAACCCTTTCTGCCGATGTAAATCGCCGCTTGATTGGAGATGATGAGCACGGCTGGTCGTCAGGACGCGTATTTAACTTTGAAGGCGGTTGTTATGCAAAATGTATCAACTTAGACCCCGAAAAAGAGCCACAAATTTACAAAGCCATTACTTTCGGTGCTTTGTTGGAAAATATCAACTTTTTCCCCGGCACACGCACTGTCGATTATACCAATATAGAAAAAACCGAAAATACGCGCGTAAGTTATCCCATCGAACTTGTGCCAAATACCGTGCGTTCGCAAATGGGCGGAAATCCGCGCAACATATTTTTCCTTACTTGCGATGCTTTTGGTGTATTGCCGCCTATTTCTAAACTAACGCCGGCGCAGGCTATGTATCATTTTATGTCGGGCTATACCGCCAAAGTTGCCGGAACCGAAATGGGTATTACCGAACCGCAAACTACTTTTTCGGCAGGTTTTGGCTCACCGTTTTTGCCACTTCACCCTTCGCGCTATGCCTCTATGTTGGGCGAAAAAATTCGTGAAACCAATGCCAATGTATGGTTGGTAAATACAGGCTGGACGGGCGGACCTTACGGAACGGGTACACGTATTAAACTAAAAGATACGCGCGCTATTATCAAAGCTGCTTTAGATGGCGTATTGGATAATGTAGTGTATGAAGACGACCCTGTATTTGGTTTGCGTATTCCTGCCAAATGCCCTGATGTAAAATCGGCATTGTTGCATCCGGTACAAACTTGGGAAAATGAAGCAACTTATTATGAAATAGCTAATAAATTAGCCCAAAAATTTATTGATAATTTCAAAAAATTTGAAGCGGAAACCCCTGCCGAAATTTTGGCGGCATCGCCCACAATATACGAACATAATTAATAAATAAACTCGCTTCGAGTAAAAAACGACGAACAACAGATGGTAAGTCTGTCAAAAAAATGCTTAAAAAACATATAGAATAAAAGAAAATCGTAAATTTGAACCTAAAAAATGACAGAAACACCAACTAAAGCAGCAGATATTATTAGGTCTTTGCCGCAAAGATTTAAAAAAAATGAAGTAGATCCCGGCACACAAAGTGTTTTTCACTTCGATATTTCGGGTAAAAATGGCGGACAATTCACCGTTTATGTAGATGAAAACGAATGTCGTGTAGTAGATGGTCTTGAAGGTGAAGCGGAATGTATGATAAAAGCGCAAGACGATGTGTACGAAGAAGTAGAACTGGGAAAACGAAACGCGCAAATGGCAGTTTTTATGGGAAAAATAAAAATTAGTAATTTGCCTAAGATGCTCCAGTTTATCAATTTGTTCGACCGTTTGTACAAACGCAATTAAAATAGGAAAAGGGCTTTATGCCCTTTTTTTTATACCTTTTTTGTAAGATTTTAATGTTCAAATCAATGGCTTCTCAAGCAGTGCTACTTTTGGAAGATGGTACCTTTTTTGAAGGAAAAGCTGCCGGTGTCGCAACTACGGCAATAGGCGAACTTTGTTTTAATACCGGAATGACCGGCTACCAAGAACTTTTTTCCGACCCTTCGTATTTTGGGCAAATTTTGGTAAATACCCACGTGCATATTGGCAACTACGGTGCCATAGCAGAAGAAGTAGAGTCCGACAAAATGCAAATCGCCGGATTAGTATGCAAAGATTTTAACGATAATTTTTCCCGCCAAAAAGACAGCTTTTCCCTACAAAAGTATTTTGAACGCTACCAAAAACCTGTAATCTACAACATAGACACACGCAGCATCGTTCGCTACATTCGCGATAGAGGGGTGATGAATGCCATTTTATCAACCGAAACAAGCGACATTGACCAACTGCGCCAACAACTCCTGCAAGCACCGTCTATGCAAGGCTTAGAACTGGCTTCGATGGTTTCTACCCCACAGCCATACTTTTTCGGCAATCCGGCGGCACAATTCAAAGTAGCGGTATTAGATTTTGGCGTAAAACGCAATATGTTGCGCTGTTTGGCGGAAAACGATTGTTATGTACAAGTTTTTCCGGCAAAAACAACTTTTAAAGAAATGGCAACTTGGCAACCCGATGGTTATTTTGTTTCCAACGGTCCCGGCGACCCTGCCAGTATGGATTATGCTGTTGCAACGGTACAAAATATTCTCGCCGCCGAAAAACCCTTATTTGGTATTTGTTTGGGGCATCAGCTTTTAGCATTAGCCAATGGTTGCAGCACCTACAAAATGCACCATGGACACAGAGGTATCAATCAACCCGTTTTAAACCTGAAAACGGGGCGCGGCGAAATTACCAGCCAAAATCATGGTTTTGTAGTAGATACGGCATCGGTTGAAGCACAAAACGAATGGGTAGAAATTACGCATCGAAATCTCAACGACCAAAGTGTAGAAGGTATAAGCGTGCGTCAGAAACCTGCTTTTTCCGTACAATATCATCCCGAAGCATCGCCGGGTACACATGATTCGCGCTACTTATTTCAGCAGTTCAGCCAACTGATGCTGCAATACAAAGTTTAGCGGTAATCCAATTTTTGCAAATACGGCTCCAACAAATTATTTAACAAAGCCAACTCCTCTTCCGTAAGCGATTTTGTGTAGTTTTTATTAGAACCGGAATATATTTCCCACGAATGTAGTTTTTGTGCAAATGTTTCGCTCGGTGGCAAATGTACAAAGTCAAGAATTTGCTGCATAAAATCATTTCTGTTCTGCACAAAATCTTCGTAATACACCTGTAAAAAATCAAATTGCTTCAATTTTTCTTTATCTCGCTGAAACGCAGCAAACATATCTACGTACTCGCGGATGAGCGAAGCAGTAGTTTTTTGCGAAAATGTTTCCAAGTTATCCTCGTATCCCCATCGTAATTTGTAATACGACATCACTACGGCGCGCGGGTCGCGGTCAATCCAAATAAGTTTAGGATTTTCAAACAAAGCGTCCAACACTTCGTAGCGCGCGTAGCCCGTGAGTTTAAAAATAAATCTTTCTTTTCCCGTAAAATACTTAATTCGCAAAATACTTTCCCTACACTTTTCGAGCGCATCAGTCGAAAAATTCACTCCTTGCGGATTGTCAAAATCAGGAAAAAAATAATGCCAAAAACCATAGGCTTCTCCCGCACGCGGAAAATCTTGCTTATAGCGCGAAAAACGCTCAAACCACCCAATATCTTGCAAGCGATTGAGCGTACTGATAGCCGAAAATTTAGGAAATTTATTTAAATACGTAGAAATCCAATACAGCAATGGATGCAGCGACAAAATATCGTTGAGTAACGTAGAACCACTGCGCCCGGGACCGTGAAGAATGATAACATTTTTTATTTTATCCAAACCCGAAATCCTATTTTTCTTGTATAACAATACGCACCTCTTGGTTGCTATTTTCAAACATAACAAAAGGAAGTTGCGAAATCATTTTAGATTGGTCTGCCATATTTCCCAAAGGGTCGAAACTGGAAATAGGCTTTACAAAATAATAATCTTCAAAATGCAAATCCATTTCTTTTTTATGTACCAACACTTTTGTTTTCCGCGAAAAATGATGCAAACAAAGTTTTATGGTATCAAAATGCGAAACAAAAGAACCTGCTGCTTTAGCCAACGTAAATGTTTTTTCGCTTGCATTCCAATGTAATTCGCGTTGGAAATATACCTTTTTTTGGTAGTCAAAACTCTCACCATCATCTTCATAATACACAAAAATATTGTTCGTACTGCCATTGTAAAGATGTATAGTTAAGGTTTTTTCGGGAAGCTCGCGCGTGTGTTGTACCAACGATTGCACAGGAATAATTGCCGATTCTTTTACAAAAACAGGCAATTTTTCGATAGGCGTTTCTACAAAATGAACTTTGCCGCCCTCGAAAACTTGGTCATTAAAAAAGTCATACCATTTTCCGGTAGGCAAATACACTTTATTTATTTTTTGTACGCTATCGCAAGGCGCAACCAGCAAATCTTTTCCGAAAAAATATTGATTTTGAAAGTCACCGCTGTAAATATTCGCATCAAAAGGATACGCAAAAGCCATACTGCGCTGTACGGGCATACCATTTTGGCTTGCTTCGTAAAATGAACTGTACAAATAAGGCAGCATTTGATAGCGCAAACTAATATAGTTGCGGGCAATATCTTCGGCTGCTTCGCCGTAGCTCCAAGGTTCGGAGTCGTGGCTGTTTATCATTGTATGTCCTCTAAAAAAAGGCGAAAACGCACCAATAGAAACCCAGCGCGCATACAAGTCGGGCGAGGCATCGCCTACAAAACCACCACAATCGTAGCCCGAAAAAGCAAAACCGCTAATGCCGAGACTATTTACCAAACGCACGCCCAGCAACATATGACTGTCGGACGCAACATTGTCGCCTGTCCACTTAGCAGTATAGCGTTGTGCGCCGGAGAAAGCAGCGCGGGTAAGAATAAAAGGACGCTTGTTTTTCAGTGCCGCCACCGCTCCTTCGTACGAAGCGCGCGTCATTTGCATGCCATACACATTGCGCGCCTTGATGTGGCAAGCTCCTTCGCCTTCGTAATCAAACTGCAAGAGGTCGGGCATAAACTGTCCCCAAGAAGCGGGTTCGTTCATATCGTTCCAAAAGCCGTGCAAACCATCGGCAACCATCTGTTTGAAATAAGATGCCCACCACTCTCGTGTTTTAGGATTGGTAAAATCGGGAAAATGACAGTCGCCGGGCCACACTTGGGCAGTATAGTTTTCGCCATCAGGATATTTTACAAAAACATCTTGCGCCAAACCTGTTTCATACGGCGGATAGTCGGGTTCTACTTTAATGCCGGGGTCTAAAATAACGACTCCTTTAAACCCCATTTTATCTAATTGCGACAACATTTTTTTGGCTTGTGGAAAACGTGTTTCATTCCATGTAAATACTTTGTAGTCCTGCATATAATGAATGTCGAAGTAAATGACATCGGCGGGAATATTTTTTTCGCGAAAAGTACGGGCTACACTCATTATTTCGGCTTGCGGATAATAACTGTATCGGCACTGCTGATAACCGAGCGACCATTTGGGCGGCAAGGGCATTTGTCCACTAAGAGTGGTGTAAGCATTTACAATTTCGGACAAAGTATCGGCGTGAAAGAAGAAATAATCCAAGTCGCCGCCTTGTACAGTAAAATAGCTGAAACGGTCGTTGGAAGCACCAAAATTGAAAACCGATTTGTAGGAATTGTTGAGAAAAATGCCGTACAACTTTTCTTGCTCCGGCAAAATACCCACATAAAAGGGCGTAGAACTGTAAATAGGATCGGCATTTTCGCCATAACCAAAATGGTCGGTGTTCCAAAGCGTGTAAGCAGCACCTCTCCTATCAAAATTTCCTGTTTTTTCGCCTAAGCCAATGAAGCGTTCTCCTTGTTGCAATGATTTGTAATTGCTGGTGCTATCACCCAAAAACGAAATGCCAAAAGCAGGGTCATCGGCGTTTAGGAGTGTTCCGTCTTTTGCAAAAAAAGCGATACGCAAAGGATTTTTTTGAATGAGAACACTATAATTTTTCAGCTCAATTTCAAAAAATTTGTCGGTTTCCTTTAGCGTAAATTTTGTTTTTTGCGGCGCAGCTTCTATGGCGTACGATACACTTTTTTCGAGTGTTTTGTTGCAGCGAATACGCAGCGTATGCTCGGCATACACAGTAATTTCCAATTGCGCATTTTCGGCTTGAATAAACAAACCTTTGTCATTGGTTTTGGCGGACACAAATGCGCCGAGACTTTGATGGTGTAGTGGCATATTGTAGAAGCTATATTGTTTATATGGACACCAAAGATACTTTAATAGCCAATAAGTGCCAAGTGATTAAATAAAAATAAAAAATTGATAAAAGAGAACAAGACGGCGAACAGTAACCGATAGGATATTTTTTTTCTTAAAAAAAGCCGGATAAGAAAATGCGGCAAATACCAAATTTCTTAAATAATAAGTACTTGGACAAAAGAAAACCGACCCACCGAGCGTTGAGCGCAGTCGAAACGCAACCAAAAAACACATTTCGGCTTCGCTCAATGTACAACATTCGGTTTTACTCGGAAAGACAAAACAAAAAGATTGGAAATACCAACCCACCAAAACATTTATTCCCCACAAAAATCCCTACTTTTGCGCGTAGAAAACAGCATTTTTTATGTCGCAACACCACAAAACAATCGTAGTATCAGGAGCTACCAAAGGTATTGGCAGAGCCATTGCCGAACACTTCGCCGCACAAGGTTTTAATGTAGCCGTATGCGCCCGCAACACACAAGCACTTGCCGCTATGCAAAAATCTTTCTCCGAAAAATTCCCCCAACAAAAGTTCCTCTTTTTTCCGGCAGATGTCGCCGACAAAGCACAAGTCCTTGCCTTTGCCGAAGCGGTAAAAAACACTTTCGGCAGCGTATCGGTGCTGGTAAACAATGCCGGCGTATTCATTCCGGGGCAAATCCATACGGAAGATTCGGGCATTTTTGAGCAACAAATGCACACCAATTTGTTCAGTGCCTACTACCTCACGCGCGCACTCCTGCCCGCGCTGCAAAGCAGTACCGCCGAAAAACGACATATTTTTAATATCTGCTCCACCGCGAGTTTGGTAGCCTATCCCAATGGTGGTTCGTATTGCATCAGCAAGTTTGCGTTGCTGGGTTTTTCCAAAGTATTGCGGGTAGAAATGCAGCCCTACAAAATAGCTGTGAGTTCGGTACTGCCGGGAGCTACGCTTACCGCTTCGTGGGAAGGCACCACATTGCCGCCGGAACGGTTTATGCAGTCGGCACATATTGCAGAAGCCGTGTGGGCAGCGTATTCGTTAGCACCGCAAACCATAATAGAGGAAATTCTGCTGCGCCCTATGAGCGGCGATATTGCTTAATCGGACCGAGCGTTGAGTGCCGTCGAAACGCGGCTAACACTACTAAAAAAATCATTTCGGCTTCGCTCAATATGCAAATTTTAAAGAGCTTTGAGTACAGTAATAAATTTTATTGACCTTATTAGATAATTTGCTTGGAAAAAGGCGGCAGCAAAAAAAGAAAAAACAAGGGTTCCGGTTTGCAGTACGTTTGGGATTACTAAAATACTATTTGTGCCGCCAAGCTATGAAGAGAATTTAGTAAAATAAGATAAGGAGAGTTGTGTAAACGTTTACTGAAACTTTGAGAGTGGAACCCTTGTGATTTTTTTATATTTTAAAAAATAAAATGTACATACAAAAGTTTTTACGCATTATAAAACAAGAATTAATGCAAATGCGCAAAAACTTTAGGAATATCTTCATTTATGAGGTAAAAATTAGTGCCTATTCTTAAAAATAACGCGGCGTAATAACTTTTCCTTTTTCGCGAATAAGGTCGTAACCAATCATCACTTCGTGCGTGCCTCGGGTGTAAGAAGAAAGTGCCGAAGTAGCGTAGTCGTAGGCGTAGCCCAAACGGAACATTGGCGTGGCTTGTACCATTACATTGAAGTTGATGGAACTCACCTCAAAACTATTGGACATATTGCTGCGCACGGCAGTACCCAACCAAAGCATGTCTTTTAGCAAAAAGTTTACGTTCACATCAGTAGCTACGGGCGCGTTGGGGACATATTTTACCAAGAAAGAAGGTTTTAACTTCAAATTTTCCGACAGCGGAATCATAAATCCGGCAGTAGTAAATACGTGCAGCTCCTCGCGCGATATTTTTTCTACATCGTTCGATTCTTCACTTTCCAATTTGTTTTTGAGCAAATGCGGCACGGAAAATCCGGCGTAAAAGCGGTCGGAATAATAATACAAGCCCGCCCCGAAATTCGGCAATACCAAATTTACATCATTCCCATAAACAGGATCGCCCTCAGTACTTGTTATCACCGTACTCCAGCGCGCATCATAAAGTGTTATGCCTGCTTTAAGTCCCATCGCCAATTTACCGCCATTCGACATAGCAATGGTGTAAGAATAGTCGGTGAAAATACGGTTTTGGTTGATAACACCTATTTGGTCGTTTTCGAGACTAAAGCCCAAGCCCACCTTGTCGTTGAACACCGGACTGTGTACCGCCAGCGAAATCGTGCGCGGCGCACCTTCAATATCCAACCACTGCTTGCGGTAAAAAGCCGTTGCACTCAAGGCATCGCGACTTCCGGCGTAGGCGGGATTGTACAGCAAACTATTGAACATATATTGTGTATATTGTGCGTCTTGTTGCGCCTTTACTTCAGGCAGAAAAAACAAACATATAAACAGGCTTAATAGTATCTTTTTCATAATTAAAATTTATTTTTTAAGTTAGCAATAATTTAATTTTTATAAAGAAAGAAAAAGGGGCAATTAGTTTTCTTATTGATTTGGTTCAGAAATCGGTGTTTTCAACTAATTCTTTTTATGCCCCTTTTTATAGGATTTATTTTATCTTCGTAACATAATATATCCGGTGTATTTTACAGGATTGCCGTTAAGATTTCCACTGAGAATGTAGAAATACGTACCCACCGGAAGCGGTTCATTGTTTTTCTGCCAAGTACCGTCCCAAGTGCGCGCGTTCACATCTTCGGTGTAAAATACTTCATCACCCCAACGGTTGAATACTTGCAAAGTAGCATCGGAAATACAATCAACATTGGCTACTTCAAAACGGTCGTTAGTGCTGTCACCATTGGGCGAGAATCCGTTTGGAATACTTATTTTGCAATCCACTACTTCTACAAATACCGTTGCAATAGCACATTCGTTGTTCGTGTTGCAAATAGTATATTCAAAATAATCGCTACCTACAAAATCAGCATCAGGCATGTACGTAATAGTGTGTCCTGCGTTGATATTTACTGTACCGTGTTCGGCATTGCTCACTTCGGTAATACTTAGCGATAAATTGTCGGGGTCGGTGTCATTTTGTAGTACAAAAATATTAATTTCCGTATTTACGTTAGTAGTAACAAAGTCGTTTTGGGCAACCGGTTTTGCCTCAATGCTTAGTACTGTCACCGTCACTTCGGCAGTTACACATTCGCCACCCGAACAAAGTTCGTAGCTAAATGTATCTTCGCCCACAAAGCCTGTATTTGGCAGATAATCTACACTTCCATCGGCATTTACAATGGCAGTACCGTTTTGTGGTATGCTGCTAATGATAAGCGTGAAATTTTCGACTGGGTAATTGTCGTTTGCCAGTACATCAATGTTTACATTGGTATTCATCGAAGTTTCGGCGGTGTCATCCGCAGCAGTAATAGCTTCGGAAGCAATTACTTCTATGCTCAATGACGCTTGTACACAGTCGGAGCCATTGCATATTTCGTATATCAGGTTATCAATTCCGGCAAAGTCAGCATCGGGTTGATAGAAAATACTACCATCTTGGTTTACTACTGCAATACCATTTTGTGGTGCTGTAGCAATAGTAATGGTGGCGTTGTCGGCAACGTTTATATCGTTTTGGCTTACCGAAACCGTAACGGCTGTGTTTTGTGGTGTAGTTACCCAATCGTTTAAGGCGGCCAAATTGCCGGTTGGCAATACGGTGATGTTCACATAAGCCAAGTGACAGTTGTCGTTGAAATCGCAGATTTGGTACAACATCACGTCGTTTCCAATATAGTTTTGATTTGGCGTGTATAGTAGCTGATTGTTTTCCAATATCTCTATTTGACCATGATTGGTATTTTCAATAATAGTAAGTGTGGTAAACTCATCAACATTTATATCATTTGCCAAAATGTCCAGATTAATCGCTTCATTTACATACGTAACATACGCATCGTTTAAGGCAACGGGAGCAGCCGTGTTGTTGTTCACGAGAACATTTACAGTAGCTTCATCGCAGATGTTGTTGCTGCATATTGTATATTCAAAACTGAGTACGCCTTCAAAATTCGCGTTAGGAATAATGGTAATACTCGTATTGTCGCTGTCAATACTGATGTTGGCATTAGCATTGGCACTTACGGTAGTAATTTGTACACTATTGCCGTAGTCGTTATCAAGCACATTTAGCGTAGCGGCAGTATTAGCAGGAATGGTATAAATATCATTCATCGCCAAAATATTATCTACTACTTCAATGTTTACCTGCGCCGTAGCACAAGCTGCATCGGCACAAACTTGGTATTCAAAAGTATCTGTGCCCAAGAAGTTGTCGTTTGGTGTGTAAATAAATATACCATTTACCCAAGCAACTGTTCCGTTTTGCGGCTGCGACCAAGTGAACATTTCCAAAGGATTGTTGCCCGGCTGTACGTCATTTTCCATTACATCAATGCTTACAGAACTGTTGATATAGGTTTGCGAAGCATCGTTTTGCGCAATGGCATCGGTATCGGCAATAGTAAATATAATGTAGCCTGTATCGCACATTGTATCATCGCAGGCACTGCAAGACTGATACGTAATAATGTCATTGCCCAAATAGCCATCGTTGGCGGGTTGGTAAACAATCAATCCATCTTCGTCAATGCTGGCAATACCATGCAAACCATTTTCGATAATGCTAATAATAGGTGCGCCATCACAAGGAACGATGTCGTTTTCGGTAGCATCTATAGTGATAGTTGCTTCCGGCGTAGTTGTGAGGTAATCGTCATACACTTGTACTGCACAGCCAATTTGTAACACAATATAAGCTGTTTCGCACTGAGTTCCTGCGCATGCAGTGACTTTTAAGGTATCTTTCTGACCATAACTGTAATAAGGCATTGGCTGATAAGTGAAACAGTTGCCTCCGGTATAGTCGATGCTACACAAGAATAGTGTTTGAATATTGCTAATTTGCGCATTGTCCGGCAGATTGCAGAACTCTGGACAAATAGAAACCATTGTTCCCGGTTCGGCACAAGTGAAAGTGTATTGACTACAAGTCGGTAATACTTCGATGCAAACCGGTGCCGTATCGCAGTTTCCTTGCGCATTGCAAATGGTATAGTACAAAGTATCCACACCTGTAAATCCATTGGCTGGCGTATAATCCCAAACACCATTGTAAGTATTTAGTGTTCCGTGTAATGGTTGTCCGTAATTGGATACGTTGAAAGGACTACCACTGTCATTAATTAATGGATTAAACTGAATAGAAGTACTTTGGTAGGTAGTATAGTAATCTTTAATCGCATCAATAGGCGTACTAATACAGTCGTAACTTACGGTGATATTTATAAATACCGTTTCGCAGTATCCACTTGTATTACAAGCCGTAACTTTTATTTGCTGTATTCCTTCAAATCCTGCTTGCGACTGATAGTTGATACACATATCATCTAAGTCTAAATAGCAAGGAATATCTGTTATGGCAGAAGAAATAAAGGCAGTCGGGTCGTTGTTTAGAGTACAAAACTGCGGACAAATATTAATATTTTGCTGCGGAGCTACACAAATTGTCTCAAAACCGTCATTACAAGAGCCACCGCAAGTAGGAATATTAATGTGTACAAAAGCAGTATCACATTTTCCACAAGAATTGCACAATACATATTCTATTTCGTCGGTTCCACTGTAGTCTTGTTGTGGCGTATAGCTAAATAAGCCGCCACCTAAGTTAGATGCACTACCATGAAGTGGACCACTTACAATGGTCATATTATATTCCTCATCACAAACATAGTTTAGCATATCATTGTCTAATACATTTATGGTATTGCTGGTTTCATTACAAGTAAAGTACATATAATCGTCCACAGCATCTGGTTGACTACAACCAATGTTTACTATTGCCACTACTTCGTTACAAGCTGTCGGAATGTGTGTATCGCATACTTCTAAGAATACGGTATCAATTCCGGTTAAGCCAGGTAGTGGTGTGTAGCGTACACAAGAATCATTAAGAATAACCAAACTACAATGATAAGTAGTATGCCCTTCTGTAATCATTACATTATCTCCGTCAGGGTCTTCTAAATCGAAACAGAATACAACAGGTGTCACAGGTTGGGTACATACTTCAATAGTATCTGTAAGCGGCGGACTGTTTACTTCGTTACAGAGAATATTAACAATGGCTTGGTCAGTATTTCCGTAAGGATCACTAACGTTGTAAGTAAATTCGTCCGAACCATTAAAATTACCATTAGGAACATAAATGAGGTTGAAATTTTCATCAATTATAATACTACCAAAGTCAGTATTTCCAGAAATGCTACTCACATAAATTCCCTCTCCTTCATCATTCGCCAATACATTTATAGCTATGCTATTTCCGTCACAAAGTATTGCCAAGTCGTTATTTGCATTTACAGCTGATGTTACTGTAATATACACGGTAGCCGTGGCAGAGGTTTCGCACAAGCTCGTTATGGTATATTGCAATTCTACTTGTCCGGTAAAACCAAGAGGAGCAATATACGAAATTGTAGTATTAGACACTATTTGAGCAGTTCCTACATTTGGATATTGGATGATACCACTAAGTTGGATATTTTCGCCCAAATCGTTTTGTAATACATTAATGTAGGTAGTTTCACCGTTTGTTAAGGTGGCATAGTCGTCAAGCGCAATCGGATTTGGTGCCACACTTTCATTTTCAATTACTACAACGATATCGTCTAAAGGACAAGCACCGTTATAACTGATGTGGGCAACATAAGTGCCGGGAGCAAGATTGTAAATGCTCGTTTCATTGGAAGTAAAGCCATTTGGTCCTGACCAACTTACACTTATTGCATCTTTATTGGTTACGGATAATATAATAGAACCATTGTCCTGACAATCAGTCGCATTTTCTACAATAGGATCCACCTCTACAGGCGGTTCTGTAATAAGTATGGTACAACTTCCTGATTGGAGACATCCGTTTGCTAAAGTATAAGTGTAACTTATTGTTTTGAGACCGAAAGTTTCCCATTGTAATACAAATTGTGTATTGTTTTGGCTACTTACAATCGTTGCATTATCAAAATTCCAAGTAATACTTTGTGGATTTGCGGGATTGCCGAGTAAGAATAATGGAACTTCCTCGTTCATACAAGCCATCGCCGGAATATCGCAAGCAAGTGCTTGTACCTGTGCCGGAATTACTTCTACGGCATCGGTCATACTGCTACAACCCGTTATTGTATTGATTACTTCTAAGGCAAATGTACCTGTCAAATCCGTAATAAGTTGAGGTTGGGTAGCATTTGGTATTTCAAAACCATTGTGATACCACTGGAAGGCAGTAATTCCTTCTAAAGAAGTTGGTTGTAATGTTACTGTACTTCCTTCGCAGAGATACGATAATTCAGGTGTAATAGTAGTTGTAGGAATTGTATGAATATTTACTTCAACAATCGGCGTAGTGCCACTACAACCATCTTGCGCAGTTACTTCGGCGTAATAATTACCCGGAAGCATTGTTTCATATACATTGGTCGTGTATTCGTTTAATGCTTGGCTTGGATTTGCAGCGTTATACCACGTTACCGAACTATAAACACCGGGAACTATCAAACTTACCGGTTCGCCATCACATGCATTATTATTTTCCGTATAAATTAGCGGATTTTCAAAATTAGACGATTCGATAGAAATTACTGTAGATGTACCCAAACAAGTATTTTTACTTACTGACACATAATAATTACCATCTTGCGTAATAGTAAGTGTCTGTGTGGTGCCTAATACTGCTTCGGTATCGGCATTAATCCACTCGTAGGTGTCGTAGCCATTTCCGGCATCTAAAGTAATACTGTTATTATTTTCGCAGAAATTGTAGCCACTAATGCTTATTTCCGGTGAAGGTAATGCTAAGTCGTTTACGGTAAATACTTGCGATAAAATAATACACTCACCTACTTGTGCTTCTACTTGATAGTCACCTGCCATATTGGTAGTATAAGTAGCTTGCGTTGCTTGGTAAATAGCATCACCATTGAAGTACCACTGATAGTTGTTTAAGCCTGCTGTTGCTGAAAGCGTTGCGCTTCCTTGTCCTATACAAAGGCTTTCATTCCCAGTAATTTGAATACTGGCGGCACTCTCTACTTCAATGTGTACGGTATCGGAAGAAGTACAACCATTATAATCCACTATTGTAATGTAATAGTCGGTTGAAACCAACGGAGTTACAACAGGATTAAAACAGTCGGCACAGCTAATTGTATTGTTGTTAGGTAGCCATTGATACGAAACTGCATCTTGGTTTACCGATAATTGTACGGATTCTCCGGCGCAAATATGCGTATCTGATGCATATAGATTCACAGGCGGATTGGGATAAAGGTAAATACTTGTTGAATTAGACATAGCCGAACAGCCTTGTTCGTTGCTTACCATTACCGAGTATTCGCCCGGAATGCTTACCATAAGTTGATTTGACGGTCCTGCTTGAACAAGCGTTACGCCATTTCTGTACCAAGTGTAAAAATCAAATCCCGGTGTTGCGGTAAGGTTTAGTTCGTCCGAATCAGCACAAATAAACAGTTCAGTATTTGCAGGTGTAATACTCACTTCCGGCAAACCGATAGTTTGTATTTGTACCGGATTAGATATTCCTTCACAACCTGCGCCATTGTTTACATATACAGCATAACTTCCAGCTTCTGTTACTGCAAGGCTCGCAGTAGTTGCCGTAGGAATAAGTGCTCCATCTTTATACCATTTATAGTTAGAATAATTTCCGGGTATAGAAAGAAGTGTACTTCCTCCTTCGCAGAAGTCGCCAGAACTTATTACTATTTCCGGTGTAGGGGTACTATTGGTAGATAGTACTAAAATTGGCGAACTTGCCGTACAACCGTTGTTGTCGGTTACAGTTACATATACATTGGCACTGGTTTGCAAAAGAATACTGTTCGTATTATTACCATTTACAATGGTATTATTTAGATACCAAACATAATTTACAAAACCAGCATCGGCGGTAAGTGTAAACACATTTCCATCACAGAAATTGCCTTCGCTACTTACGCTGATATTTACGGTAGGATTACTATGAATAGTAATTTCGGTAGGTGCTGAAACAGCATTACAGCCACCAATGGTTTGTACACTTACGGTATAGGTTCCACTGGCGTATGCGGTATAAGTATTTGCACTACTTTGCTGTACAATAACACCTTGCTCATTTTGCCAAGTATATTGATTGTAACCCGCAGTAGCCGTCAGTAATATGCCGCCATTGCCACATATTTCAGGATTTGATACGCTTATTTGAGGAATTGCCGCACTATTTACATTAATAGTAATGGATTCGCTGGCAGTACAACCTTCTTCACTTACAATAGTAGCGGTGTAGGTAGTCGTTGCATTTGGTGTGGCAATAGGATTGGCACAAGTAGTACAACTTAATCCTGTAGCCGGCGACCAAGTTATTTGGCTTGCATTGCTATTGATAAATAAAATACTGCTTTCGCCCACACAAATTTGTGTATCGGTAGCACCAATATTTACCGGAGGAATTTCTTTTATTTCTACTTGTACACCATTAGAAGTATTGCTGCAACCATTAGCATTGATTGCTTCTACTACATAGGTTCCGTTTAGGATAGCGTTGTAAGTATTAGAAGTTCCGGTTTGTACTAACGCATTGCCATTGCGATACCAGTTGTATTGACTATAACCAAAAGTAGCCGTTAGTGTTACAGGTTGGTTATTATTTTGGCAAATTTCTGTGTAAACAGGTGTTAAAGCTACTTGCGGTAGCGGTAATACTTCAATTTGAATTGCAGAAGATACGGCACTACAATTATTCAGGTCAGTAACAGCTACGGTATAGTTGCCACTTTGCGTAACGGTAAGTGTATTGTCAACAGCAGTCGAAATCGCTGCTCCGTTTCTAAACCACTGAATATTGGCAAAATTGCCTAATACTGCAAGTGTGGTAGATTCTCCCTGACAGAATTCGATATCACCTACCAATACAGTTGGTTCGGGATTATCGCTTACATTTACAAACACACTTGCCGATGCTCCAACACAACCATTATAATCCGTTACTTCTACAAATACCATTGCGGTATTGGAAAGCACAATACTCGGACTGGTTTGTCCGGCAGCGGCTTGTCCGTTTATATACCATTGGTAAGCAGCATAGTCAGAGGTTGTTTGTAAAGAAACATTACCGCCTTCACATAAGTTTAGTTCTCCTAATAAACTAATAGTAGGCTCCGGATTTTCATTGATAGATAAACTTACTGTATTTGACTGTGCAGGGCATTGTTCCGCATCGCTTACTTCTACACTATATGTTCCGGCAATTCCCGTAGTTAAGGTATTGCTACTTCCGGCTTGCACTAAAGTGATGCCGTTTAAGTAGAATTTATAGTTGTCGAAACCTTGCGTTGCAGTTATTAACGTAGTCTCACCTGCGCAAACACTTTCTTCGCCTATATTTAAAACAATATTCGGTGTAGGTTTTACCACTATGGTTACTGATTCTGATTTTTCGCAACCATAGCTGTCGGTAATGGTAAGGGTATATGTAGTAGTCTGGGTTGGGGTAGCTACTGGTCTTGCACACGTTAAGCAATTCAAGCTACCATTGTTTGGCATCCACGAAAAGGTTTCCGCATTGGCATTCGCATCAAATTCTACTACCTCGCCCGGACAAATTTCGTATTTATCTGCCGTTAAATTCACAGGTAATGAAGGCGGTACCAATACATTTACGGTTTCGCCGGACATTGCTTTACAACCTTTGTCGTTAGTTACTTCTACAGAGTAAATGCCTGTACTGTAGGCTTCAAATGTTTGTAATGCTGCACCCTGCCCTACTATTTCCACTCCATTGTAGTACCAAGTGTAGTATGCGTAGGATTCCTGAACGGCTAAAACAACCGGAAGGTCTGTCTCGCCACAAACTAAGAAAGAAGTTTCCACCAAATGAGGTGTCGGCAACGGATTTACAATTATTTGTACCACAGGCGATGTTCCTTCACAACCCGCCAAATCATTTACATATACCGTATAAGCACCGGATTGACTCACTTCAAGATTGTTGTCTGTACCCGTAGGAATAGCAACATTGTTTCTATACCATTGAATTTCTCCATATACGCCCTGAACGGCTAATGTTGTTGTTTCGCCAACGCATATTTCTGTAACCGGAGCAATAATTACCGGATTGGGTAATGGATTGGTATTTACTACTACAGTACTTGATTGTGCTACACAGCCGTTGCTGTTCGTTGCTACAACATATACGTTGGCAGAATTACTCACTTCAAACTGATTGTTGGCACCACTTTGCAACAATATACCATTGGCATACCACTGATAATTGCTAAAGTTATTATTTGCCTCTAACATTACGGAGCCGCCTTCGCAGAAAGTATTTTGACTCAAAAACTCAATACTAACCGTTGGTTGCTCATAGAACGAAATAGCTACCATATTCGACGTTGCAGGGCAACCCGTCGCGCCGATAGCCGTAACATAGTACGAGCCACCGACTTGTGTTGTAAATACGGACGAAGCACCGTTTTGTACAATTACGCCATTTTCTTTGTACCATGTGTATTGCACATATCCACCACTGGCTTGCAAACTTATAGATTCCCCTTGGCAAACAGCTATATCACCCAAAACGCTAATTGATGGCGCAACGGTATTGAGTACCTGAACCGTAACTTGGTCAGTTGCTGTACAACCTTCTTCATCTGTGATACTTACCGTATAAGTGGTAGTCTGAGTTGGTGTCGCCACAGGATTAGGACAATTTAAGCAATTTAAACTTTGTACCGGAGACCAACTAATATTGCTTGCATTTGAATTTACAAACAGTTGTGTGCTCTCGCCCAAACAAATTTGTGTATCCGTAGCTCCCGCATTTACCGGTGGGATTGATTTTAATAAAATATTTGCACCGTTTGACTGCCCTTCACAACCATTTTCATTGATAACCTTAACGGTATATGTTCCACTTTGACCCGCATTATACGTATTCGATGAACTGGATTGAACCAATGCTCCACCATTTAAATACCAATTGTATGTACTATAGCCCGGCGTTGCCGTAAGCAGTACGGTTTCGCCATCTTCTTGGCAAATTTCTGTATTTACAGGTACTACGGCTACTTGCGGTAGTGGATTTACAACGATATTGATGGCAGATGAAGTAGCAGAACATCCTTCAAAATCGGTAACACTTACAGTGTATGCGCCCGATTGTACAGCAAAATAATTGTTGGAAGTTCCGGTTGGAATAATACTTCCGTTTAAGTACCATTGTACACTGGCGTAGCCACCTAAAACGGCTAATTCTGCTGTTTCGCCTTGACAAATTTCTGTTTGCTCCGCTAAAACACTAGGTTGAGGATTAGAATTTACGTCTATATACACTACGGAAGATGTTCCTTCACAACCATTTTCATCGGTAACTTTTACATATACATTTCCACTTTGCGAAATAGTTACAACATTGTTATTAGCTCCGTTAATTACATTATCATTCAAATACCAAACGTACGCGCTGTAAACTTCTGTATTAATACTTACAGAACCACCTTCACATAAGTTGATATTGCCGGCAATATTAAGGCTTGGTGTTGGCAAATCGTGTACAATTAATGATTGAGGCGAAGATGGTTTACTACAACCATATTGGTTGGTAGCGATTACCGTATAAACACCTGCTTCGGAAGTAACTAACACATTGTTAGTGCCTGATTGTACTAAGGTAATACCATTGCGATAGAAATCGTAGTTTTGGAATCCGGCAGTAGCCACCATCGAAGAAATCTGACCTTCGCATATTTCCGGATCTGTAATCGTTAAATTAACATTAGGTTCCGGATGAACTATAATGGTTACAGACTCGGTTTTTTGACAACCAAAATCATCGGTTATAGTTAGTGTATAAGTGGTAGTTTGTGTTGGTGTAGCAACAGGTCTTGCGCAAGTTAAACAACTCAAGCTACCGTCATTTGGTGTCCAAGCGAAAATTTCGGCATTGGCATTCGCATCAAATTCTACTACCTCGCCCGGACAAATTTCATATTTATCTGCCGTTAAGTTCACCGGCATATCGGGAACAACAGTTATTTCTGCTGCATCGCCCGTGATGCCTTTACAACCATTGGCATTGGTTACTTCTACGGTATAAATTCCTGCATCGTAAGCCTGATAAGTAGAAGTGGTATTGCCTTGTGCAACTACTTGTACACCATTTTTATACCAAGTATAATAATTGTAGTTTCCGGCAACTACCAAGGTAATAGGTAATTGGTCATTTCCACAAACCAAAAATTCTGTTTCGAGGAATTGTGGTTGGGGCAATGGATTTACGCTTATGCTCACAGGTGCAGAAGTACCTTCGCATCCATTTAAATTATTTACATAAACGGTATAATTTCCTGCCTGACTTACTTCGATAATTGAAGAAGTTGCCGTAGGAATAAGTTGGTCATTTAAGTACCACTGTACAAAAGGATATGCACCTTGAACGGCTAAAGTTGCTGTTTCGCCAGCACATATTTCGGTGATAGGTGCAATAATTTGTGGCTGTGGCAAAGGTGTTGTAATTATTTGTACCGGAACAGCCGTTCCCTGACAAGCGTTTACATCGGTTGCTACTACGGATACTTCAGTCGTTTGGGCTATTGTTATTTGGTTGGAAGCACCGTTTTGAGTGGCTACACCATTTACAAACCATTGGTAACTAACGTAACCCGCCGTAGCAATAGCCGTAACACTTCCGCCTTCGCAGAAAGTATTGTCGCCCCCTAACATTATGGCAACTTCCGGTGTTGGATTAAATTCAATTTCTATATCGTTGGAAATATTGCTACAACCATTGGCATCTGTTACTTCTAAACTGTAAATACCGGGTTCGGAAACAGTTATTGTACTTTGATTTGCCTGATAAATAAGTAAACCATTGCGCAACCACTGACGAGTCGCATAGTTTCCAGCAGATGATGTAAGCGATACTGTTTCACCCTCGCATACAGGATTTGTTCCTGCGGTGATGCTCACCTGCGGAAGTGGATATACGGTAATTGGAATTTCAAAAGTTTGTCCCGGACAATTATTGTCGCTTACTACGGCATAATAATTACCGTTTTGGCTCACAATTAACTCTTCGTTAGTAGCATTAGGAATAGCCGTACCGTTTCTATACCATTGGTAGGTTTCGTGCGGTTCTGTAAGCGTGAGTATAATATTTTCTCCTTCACAGAATTGTTGTTCGCCATCTACTTCAATGCCGGGTTGTGGAATTGGATAAACGGTAATGGTAAATGTTTCAGACATTACTTCGCAACCATCGAAAGTTTGAGCAGTTACAAAATAAGTGCCGCCGGTAGAAGCAACGAAACTATTGAGCGAGCCGCTTACTATGGCTCCATTGTGATACCATGTATAATTGAAAAATCCTGATGCTACTTGTAAATTGGCTGTTTCGCCTTCGCAAATATCTTGGATAGGATTAGTTAGTAAACTTAAAGTCGCATTAGGCGGTAAAATATTGGCTGTTGCAGGAGTTGATGTTCCACTACAACCATTGTTATCGCTTACATAAACCAAGTAATTTCCGGAAACAGTGGTAGTAAATACATTTCCTGTACCCAATACGATACCACTTGGTGGAGGATTATTGGCATTGTACCACTGAATTTGCGCATAATTGCCAAATACGGCAAAAGTAACACTTTGTCCTTCACAGACGGTGGTAGAACCAACAGCACTAATTTGTGGTGGCGTAAATTGATGGACAGTAATGGTTACTGGGTCGGAAATAACTTCGCAACCATTTAAATCTATTGCTTTTATCGCGTAAGTTCCCGATTGAGAAACAGTTAAAGTATTTCCCGCTGCGGAAATAACGTTGCCGTTGAGCGTCCACATATATTCATCAAAAATATTGGGAACACTTAATACTACACTTTCTCCTGTACACAAATCTGTATCATTATTGGCTACGGTAATGTTAATAGCTTGTAGGGAATGTACCGTTACAATAATCGGTTCTGACGAGCCATTACAACCGTTTTCATCTGTGGCAGTTACAAAATAGTTGCCGGAGGTACTAGTTGTGAAAGACAGACCCGTATGAACTGGCTGTGCCGGAGGTGGATTATTTTCTGTGTACCATTGCACATTGGTATAATTTCCGGCAATAAAAAGCGTAACGCTTTCGCCGCCACAAACTTCAGTTTCTCCATTGGCAAGAATAGTAGGTTTTACATACTCATTAATTGTTACAGGAATAGGTGGCGATGAAACGCCTTCACATTGATTGGCAGTATTAGAAACTACTACTACATAATAATCGCCCGAAACCGTTGGGGCAAAAAGTTGGTTGCTACCCACCGGAATAGGTGCTGTAGGATTTGACGCATCAAACCAAGCGTAGGAATAATATCCTGCTCCTGCATCTAATACAATTTCTCCTGCTCCGGCACACGTACTCAAATCACCGCTTACAATTACTTCTGGCTCAGGCAATGGCTCTGTTTCTATTGTTATACTATAGGTAGCATCACAACCATATGCATCTAAATACGATAAAATATAAGTAGTAGTACCTACTGGTGGTGTAATAATTGGATTTGAAACATAAGGATTGCCAAAACCATTAAGTGGCAACCAGCTATACTGCGACCCACCCGCAGGTCCATTAAGTTGAATACTCTGACCTTCACAAACACTTTGGGCATTTGCCGTTATATTGTTGGAAGGAGTAATAGTAATGGTTACAGACTGCGACGAAGTACAAGACGTAGATAAATTGCCGCGCTGTGTTATAAGCGTATAAGTCTGCGTAATAGGTTGATTGGTATTGTTTTCTAAACTAAATATCGGATTGGCACAATCTGTACAACTTAAATGATTGCCATAATTGTCATTATAAATCCAAGTATAATGATAGCCTGGCACAGCGACACAACCCAGTTCAATAGAAGCACCGGAACACACACTTACATCGTCCGATACATTGTCGTATTGTACTTCGGGGAAAAATAAATTGCTAGGCAAACAAACACAGTTTTCACTATCATCAACATAGAGTAATAAGGGACAAGCCTGTCCGCCTGATACCAAAATAGACCGTTCAATATTTATAATTTGTCCGGCATTAATTACATCGGTGTAAACATAAGTGTCCAACAACGCGTCGGCTGCATCGTACACACCATTGGCATTCGCATCGTGGATATATTTTATGGTTAAATAATCGCCGGGAAGCGTAGCAATACCATAATTTTGCAAAGCAATATTGGTATTGAGCTGTTCAAACGGACCGCCTGAACAAGTAGCATATATGTCGGTTTGGTTTTGTAAAAACTGTAAGTTAGGCTTTTCTACCGTTAAATTGAAGATAGAATTTCCGGTGAGAATTTCTACGAAACAAACCTGATAACCCGGCTCGGCAATATCACCGCAACCTAAGAATCCAAAGGTGTAAGTTTCAATACCAAACCCTTGCGAGCCACAACTTTCAGCATAATTGGTGGCATCTACCTTAAAGTCCACCTGAGCAATAGCATTTACAGGCATATTGGGCGGAAGTTGCCAGTTTAGTTCTTGAAAACCATCGGCTATTTCTACAATAGACGGTTCTTCCAAAGCCCAGTTGGCAGGCGACACAGCAACACTTGTTCCGGGAACATACGAAAGTCCTTGTGGCATACGCACGCGAATGAAATCGTAAGCTCCGATAGGTGCCGGACCAAAGTTTTGGGCTATCGCCGAAAAATTAACCGGTTCGGGATTACAAGGTTGAATAGGGTCGGCAGTAAGCACCAACTGTGTATTGTAGGGAGGCTCGGCTCCTTCAATTATTTGTTCGGCTCCTTGCAAAGCTCCATTAGAGAATTTGCCGCAGGCATTTATACCAAAAGCTCTGAACCTAAAAATATCACCGCTGCGGAAATCACAATTTGTTTTTACCTCAAAACGAATTTTAAACCGATTGAGTAAATCATCGGGCGTAGGAATACCTACTAAACCATTTTCTGCTAAAATAGTATTAAATTCCGTAGCATCAAAGCGATACACAATACCCAAAATATTGGTGTCAATGGGTTCGGGAATTACGCTGATAGGAATATAAGGTGCATCAAAAGGATAAGCAAAAGAGAAACTGTTTTCTACAAACTCTGCTCCTTGAAGCGGTAAAATAATGTCAAATTTTATATCATAAATAGTTCCTAAACTTACATTTTTAAATTCTAATTCAAAAAACGCATCACTACAAAGGTCAATAGGCCCTGAACTATCTAAAAGATTCGCTTGCATAGAAGCCGGCTCGGGTTGCAATAAAAGTAAAGTTTTTACTTCTTTGTTGGGACAAGCATTACTAAGATTCGGGTTGATGAAATTTCCGAGACAATTCCAACCCATTCTTACCTTTATTTCGTCCACTTCGCAAGTAGAGTAAGTGGCTGTAAGTTTGAAAACTCGACAATTATCTCCATCAAATGGTCCCATATTTACCCAAACGTTTTGATTGTTATTGTAGCTGCTTAAAGTATAATTAATAGGATTTTGCGTATCGGTTACTTCTTCAATTTCTGTAAAATTAATAGCTCCGCTTTCCGATTCAAAAGCTAACCAACTGAAACCAGCATCGTATTCTGCGACATTACATACTTCAATTAACCATGAGGCTTCTTTATTGATACCTTGCACTACTGGCGTAAGATTATTTAACACAAATTGTGGCGGACGATACAATACAATCGCAGAAGATTCGGCTTCCATTTGCGTTACACAACTTGGGTCGAAGGCATTGGCGTAGTAGTTGTCGTCAATGCTGTATTGATACGTAATGAGTCCATTACCATTTGCCTGACAAGAGGGGCGTAATTCAAAATGAAATCTATATACAAGTCCTCCTTCCGTTTTATCGGGTATAGGCCACTGCGCTTCAATATTTTCAAAACGCAGAATAGTACCATTGGCTTGAATAAGCGGATCGGTAGGAAAACTAATCCATTGGTCGCCCACTTTCGCTTCTACCAAGCCACTGCTTTGAATGTATGAAAAACCTTCGGGCAAGCCGAATACCGTTGCATTTAGATTACCAAACCAAGGACGATATTCTAATAGAAAATCATCACCGCCTGTTGCGGGAATTTCCAGAAAACCATCTACCATTATTTCGCCACTACAACCATATTGTTCTTGTGTAACTCTGCTAAGCGGCATTACGGCAGGATTGGCGATATAGAAGTCCGCTATTTTTGATTTACAGCCATAATTCTGACCATTCTCTTTTCCAAAAATGCCTCCTACAAATTGCGTAAGCGTCATATCACTACCATAACCATTAGCTTCGGTAACTTTGAAGTTGATAATTGCTTGAAGTTGATCTGTTTCATATAAAAACATTTCGTTATTAGCTAAACAATTACTGAAATCAAAATCCAAATAAATTACATCATTGCCTAATATATCTTGCGTAACAGTTTGCGTTGGTGAAGGAATAGCACACGTAAGCGGTAATCCATTTACAATAAAAGTTGCATTTAAATACTCCAAAGGCAATTCATTATTGGGCGTATAAATTGCCAAACGTGCTCCGGCACCACTCAAACTATCTATGCCTACCAACTGATCTACCGTTCCATTAACAGTAACTTCTATATGGTCGCAGGTGTAGGCTCTGTCTAATTCGATACCTTGCATATTGGCATTGGCTAAAGTAGTCATGCTATTATCAATCCAGCCAAAAGTTGTTCTTTCGACATTGATAGCTTCAGTTACTACTCCCGTACAATTTCCTACACCACACTCATTGTCTATTAGTATCACATAAGAGTCGCAAGCGCGCGAAGAATAACAGTTGGCACAAGCACAACTATATACTACCTGAAAATCTATATTTTCCTGAATAATAGGTCCGCAACCTCTGCTATCATCAAACTGTAGGGTAAATGTCCAACAATCAGTAAAACTTTCGTCATCAGCACTTATCGTACCACCGCTTAAATAAAAAGTGGAATCATTTTCAACAATAATATTAGCAGGTGAAGTTTGTCCTTCGTGATTGATAAGTGCTGATAGCGGTGAAAAATCCGAACTGCTGGTACTTACTCTCAAGCGCACTTGTGCATCTGGGCAGGTAACATTTTGGAATAAGTAAGAATAACAATACTCGTAGCTAACGGTTTGGGTTGGTTGTGTAATAACTGCATCTCCTTCGATATAAGCAAAAGCTGAAGGCGATGAACGAACATTGAAAATAGTACGCGATTTAGGGTCTTTAGGATTGCCACATTGGTCTTCGTAGTTTACCGCAAAAATTAAATCGCTGGTACAAGAATTTAAATTTAATTGACCACATTCTACGCCAAAGCAGTTGCGCTCGTAGGTAAGCGTGAAGGAAAAAGAATCGCCTATTGCCATTTCTCCGGCAAAACCATCATCATCAATATCTTCCAAAATACCTAAGTCACTTATATTAACAATGTATCCGTTGCTGGTAGTGCTTAATGTCGGCACCACCGGAACGTTATTTATATAAAAAGTATTTACATTGTAAGCATCTAAAAACGGGCTATCGTCACAGTTTGTTTTTATTTCTACCCAAATATCGCGGGCGTACCCTGCGCCGGGCGTAACTTCACTTCCGTTATTGGTTACGGTATAAGTAAAGTAATTTTCCTCACACAAAGTTGATTCGGACTGGTCGCTTACCGCAATATTCATTCTCGGCAAGCCTTGCCCAATATTGTATCCATTGGTAAGCATACTGCGCTGGCAAGTTTCATTTTCGCAACCCCAATATACTTCAAAATCGGTTAGTCTATTGTCGGGTTCGCACGTTAGTACTTTTACGGTTTCTATAATGACAAGTTCTTCCGATTCGTAAAAAATGCCATTTAACCCTACACTATTTAACATACTGGTAGAAATTTGTGCAATAGAACTACTATCGGTATCGACGAAACTTAGGTTCTGCGTAATTCCAGTACTAAGGTTTGCTATTTGCATACTCTGCATTTCTACGCCTCCATGATGAATGCTTTCGTAGGTGAAATCATCTACAAAAGCATTAATACCATCTTGCGATATTTTAATCTGCCGCGTATAAGTATCGCCCACATTTAAAACAGGATAATTGGGTGCAATTTCCAATAAATTTAAAAAAGGAATATAAATAGAAGTATTATACTCCAAAGGCGGCGTATAAACAAAACTTCCTCCTTGATAATTGAGCGTATAAGTTATATTAATCGGCTCAAGATTAATCCAGGAATCTACCACCGGACAACTACCTTCTACCAATACAAAAAGTATAAGGCTGTCTCCGGCAGCAATGTTGGGCAAGTTGAATACCGGCGTATTGGTAGTAGATACAATACTTTGGGTTATATTTGCACCTGAGTTGCTTCCTACAAAATTAGCATACTTCATGCCTTCCGGTAGAGCAAGTTTTAAGCTTGGACTAATTAAATTTGCATCGGCGGCAGCATTAATTTGCAATGCTAAAGTATCCGCAGCCCCACAAGGCACCAAATAATCGAAGTTGGGTATTCCTTCGGAAGTACTACCTCTCAAATCCGTGATGCAAACTCCTCCCGAAGTTGCATGGATATTTAAGCTGGCTAATAAAATAAACAAGAGAGTTGTTAAGTGATATTTCATAACTTGGCATTTATAATTATCTAATTGCTATTACTTTTTATTTTAAATCAATTTTTAAATTGCAAACCAATTTTATAATAAATGTCTATCAATCAAATAAAATGCCAAATTTTTAAAACCTATAAAAAAGCTTTTAGTTTATTAATAAGCAATTGATTATTAGTTATTTATCACATAAAATACAAAACACTATTTATTTTATTAATTTTTTATCTTTTACAATATTTATGTAAAATTTTTAAGTTCAACTTTTAATTTTACGCAAAAAAAATATATAACATGATTTACTCTTTATCTTTAAGAAAACTGCAAAGCCATTTAGAAGAAACTTCGGTTTTTTATACAACTACGGTAGAAAATGAAAAAATTGACTTGAATCGTTGGGTGGGAAATAAAATAACTGTAAGTTTTGGCGATATTATTCATTGCGTAAGTTGTGGGAAAAAAATTCCAAAAACCTATGGCGAAGGATTTTGCTATCCTTGTTACATTTCCGTTCCCGAAAGTTCTCCTTGCATTATTCACCCCGAACTTTGCAAGGCACACTTAGGCGAAGGGCGCGATGTAGCTTGGGAAGAATCGCACCATAATCAGCCGCACATCGTATATTTGAGTTATACGGGTACACTAAAAATAGGCGTTACGCGAAATATACAAATTCCCTATCGCTGGATTGACCAAGGAGCTTCGCAAGCAATTGTTGTTGCTGAAACACCTTATCGAAAACTTGCCGGAGATATAGAAGTGGCACTGAAACAATATGTTGCCGATAAAACCAACTGGCGAAAAATGCTTACCAATTTTAGCGAAGAAAACTTAGATTTACAACAGGCAAAAACAAATTTGCTACAATACCTCTCTGCTGCGCTGGCACAATATGCCTTGAAAAATAGTACCATAAAATTGTTGGAATATCCGGTAATCGAATATCCGCAAAAAGTACAGTCGCTCAAACTAACCAAAAACTTTCACTTGGAATCTACCCTTGTAGGCATAAAAGGTCAGTACCTCATTTTTGAAGAAGGAAACGTACTAAACGTGCGCAGCCACACAGGCTATTTCGTGCAAATACGTGTATAATTTTTATAGTTGCGCCAAGCGTTCTTGTAATACTTTCAGCTTGTTGTCGGCATCTTCCATTTTTTGTTGCTCTTTTGCTATTACATCTTGTGGTGCATTCTGTACAAATCGCTCATTCGACAACTTTTTGGCAACCGCAGCCTTAAATCCTTGCAGGTAATTTATTTCCTCTTCAATTTTTTGCTTTTCGGCAACTACATCAATCAACTTTCCGGTTTGTACCAAAATTTCGTCTTTGCCAATGCGCATAGAAACTGTATCGGCAGGTGCGTGGTCGTCAAAACTAATTTCCGCCAAACGAGCGCATTTCTGCAAAGTATGCAAAAATCCTTCATATCGTTGCGGTGCTGTGGTTTTTATCCAAACAGGTAGCATATCGCTTTGTTTTAGTCCCTGTTTGTTGCGCAGGTCGCGTATTGCGCTAATAAATTCACGGACAATTTCGCCATTTTCAATAGCCGTATTGTTCCACGATGTATCCCGTTGGGACCAAGATGCCACCATAATACTTTCCGATGCTTGGCGCGGCTTTAATTGCTGAAATACTTCTTCGGAAATAAAAGGCATAATAGGATGCAGCATTTTCATTAATTGCTCGAAAAAGAAAATTGTTTTTTCGTAAGTTGGTGTGTCAATAGGTTCGCCATAAGGCGGTTTTACCATTTCCAAATAGCCGGAGCAAAAGTCGTCCCAAATAAAAGTATAAAGGGTTTTTAAAATTTCCGAAATTCTAAAATTGGCAAAATCCTGCTCAATATTGTGTAGTATTTGTTGCAATTTGTTCTCAAACCAGTCGATGGTTGCGGCATTTTGCTGCGTAGAAGCAATATTTTCTACGGGCTGCCAAGAAGAAACCAAACGAAGCGCGTTCCATATCTTGTTGGCAAAATTGCGCCCTTGCTCGCACAGTTTTTCATCGAACAGCAAATCGCCGCCCGCAGGCGAAGCAAGCAACATTCCTACGCGTACACCATCGGCACCATAAGTATCAATCAAATCAAGCGGGTCGGGCGAATTGCCCAAAGATTTGGACATTTTCCGTCCTTGCTTGTCGCGTACCATTCCGGTAAAATAAACTGCCTCAAAAGGTTTTTCATTTTCCCATTCGTAGCCTGCCATAATCATGCGCGCTACCCAGAAAAATATAATGTCGAAACCCGTTACCAATACTTGCGTGGGATAATAATATTTTAGTTCGCTGTCCGATTCAAAGCCATTGAAAACAGAAATAGGCCACAGCCAAGAAGAAAACCATGTATCCACTACATCTTCATCTTGACGCAAGTCGGCGAGGGTAAGTTGCGGATTTTTTTGTTGTGCCAAAATTAAGGCTGCTTCGGCTGTTTCGGCAACTACATAAGAACCATCGGACAAATAATACGCAGGAATGCGTTGTCCCCACCAAAGTTGGCGCGAAATACACCAATCTTTGATATTTTCCATCCAGTATTTGTACGTATTTTTAAAATGAGGTGGAAAAAATTTGATGTTGTCATTGAGAACATTGTCCAAAGCCGGCTTTGCTAAGGCAGCCATATCTACAAACCATTGTTCGGTAAGACGCGGTTCTATAATTACATGGGTGCGCTCGGAATAACCTACTTTGTTGTGAAACTCTTCTACCTTTTCCAAAAGTTGTGCTTCTTCCAAAGCAGCAATCATTTTTTTGCGGGCTTCAAACCTGTCGGCACCGAGCCACATTCCGGCATTTTCATTGAGTTTTGCAGTTTCATCAAAAATATCAATGATAGGAAGTTGGTGTTTTTCACCCAAAATATAATCGTTTGGGTCGTGAGCGGGTGTAATTTTTAACGCTCCCGTACCAAATTCTCTGTCCACATATTCATCAAAAATGGCAGGGATTTTCCGTTTGGCAACAGGCACCATAAATTCTTTGCCGCGCAAATGCTGATAACGTTCATCTTCGGGGTGAAAGCAAAGTGCGGTATCGCCCAAAATAGTTTCGGGACGCGTAGTAGCTACCGTTATCCACTCATTTGAATTATCGGCAAGTACATAGCGAACAAAATACAACTTAGAGTTGGTTTCCTTGTGATATACTTCTTCGTCCGAAACAGCTGTTTTAGCGGCGGGGTCCCAATTCGTCATACGAAGACCTTTGTAAATAAGTCCTTTGTTGTACAAGTCCACAAAAACTTTGGTTACGGCATCACTGAGTTCCGGTTCCATAGTAAAACGCGTGCGCTCCCAATCGCAAGAAGCTCCCAAGCGGCGCAGTTGGTGCAAAATAGTTCCGCCATATTTTTCCTTCCAAGCAAAAGCGTGTTCCAAAAAAGCGTCTCTACCAATATCCCATTTACTAATACCTTGTTCGCGTAGCTGGTTTACTACTTTGGCTTCGGTAGCAATGGAAGCATGGTCGGTGCCGGGCACCCAGCAAGCATTAAAACCACTCATTCGCGCTTTGCGTATCAGCACATCTTGTATGGTGTTGTTCAAAATGTGTCCCATGTGCAATACGCCCGTTACATTGGGCGGGGGCATTACAATGGTATAAGCCTTGCGCTGGTCGGGAATAGAGCGAAAAAAACCTTGTTTTAACCAATAGTCGTAATATTTTTTTTCTATTTCTATTGGATTATAGGTGCCGGATTGCTTGGAAGATTCCATATATTTTTTAATTGATAAAATGATTTTTATTTAATAAATGATGCGCAAAAATAAAAAAATCCTTTAAAGGATTTTAACATATTATTGTTACGACATTTATAAACATTTTTTGGATTAGTTTTGTTAAGGCTGCAAAAGTCATTTCTTTTTAATTTAAAAAATTCCCAAAAACTTATTGTATGATTTCAACATTACACAAAGATATTCCTGCAAGTATAGTGGTCTTTTTGGTAGCCTTGCCACTTTGTTTAGGTATTGCACTTGCAAGTGGTACACCGCTTATTTCGGGTTTAATTTCAGGTATTGTCGGCGGTATAATTGTCGGTATTTTGAGTCAGTCGCATGTAAGTGTGAGTGGTCCGGCGGCGGGTTTGGCAGCAGTAGTATTGTCTGCTATCAATCAGCTACAAGTTTTTGAAATATTTTTGATGGCAGTAGTTTTGGCGGGCATATTTCAGCTTATTGCCGGCATTGCCAAAGCGGGATTAATTGCAGATTATGTCCCTAATAATGTTATCAAAGGTTTATTGGCGGCGATTGGTATTATACTCATTCTCAAGCAAATTCCCCACGCAGTTGGCTTGGATAAAGATGCAGAGGGAGAGTTTTCGTTTTTTCAGCCTGATGGCGAAACAACTTTTTCCGAATTATTTAATATTTTTGCTTACTTCAGTTGGGGTCCGGTCATTATTTCGTTGTTATCACTGTTCGTTTTAATTTATTGGCATAAAACACCTTTCAGAAAAGTAAGTTTTTTTCCCGCGTCTCTTTTTGTCGTATTGTTGGGTGTTGCGCTAAATGCATTGTTCAAAATGTATTTCCCCCACTTTGTAGTAAGCGAAGAACATTTGGTAAAAATTCCCGAAATTAATAGTTTGGGAGAATTAATTACCCTACCGGATTTTGGCAGTATTGCCAATCCGCAAGTGTGGTTAATTGCTCTTACCATTGCGCTTGTTGCTTCTTTGGAAACACTCCTGAACTTGGAAGCCGTAGAAAACATAGACCCCTACAAACGCAAAGCATCACCCAACCGCGAACTGATAGCGCAAGGTGTGGGTAATATTGCTTCCGGTTTGGCGGGCGGAATTCCGGTTACATCGGTTATTATTCGCAGTTCGGTAAATATCAATTCGGGAGGAGCTACCAAGCTTTCGGCAATAATGCATGGATTTTTCCTGCTATTTAGTGTATTATTAATAAGCAGGTGGCTCAATCTTATTCCTTTGGCATCTTTGGCAGCCATTTTATTGGTTACGGGTTACAAATTGGCGCGCATTCCACTTTTTGTAGAGATGTACAAAAAGGGACTCAACCAGTTTATCCCTTTTGTAGTAACTATTTTGGCAATTGTGTTTACCGATTTGCTTGTCGGTATTTTTATTGGGTTAGGCGTAAGTATTTTTTATTTATTGAAAAGTAATTACAAAAATCCTTTCGTAATGGAAAACGAGCAACTGAACATTGGCGAAACGCTGCGCATAGAATTGGCAAATCAGGTTTCTTTTTTAAACAAAGCGTCTATCAAAGAAACTTTGTGGGATATTCCCGAAAACTCAAAGGTAATTATTGATGCCTCTTACAGCGATTTTATTGACCAAGATGTATTGGAAATTCTGCAAGATTTTAAAGACACACGCTCGAAGGATAAAAATATTCAGCTAAATCTTATTGGTTTAAAGGAAAAATACAAATTGAAAGACCATATTCAGTTTTTAAATGTATTAGACAAAGAGCGTCAGGCAGAACTTACGCCTGATGATGTCTTGGAAATTTTGAAACGGGGCAATGAACGATTTGTAAAAGGAAAATGGACCGAAAAGTATTTCACACACCAAGTGAATGCTACCTCTTTTGGGCAAAATCCTATTGCCGTAATTGTAAGTTGTATTGACTCGCGCACTACGCCCGAAATAATTTTTGACTTGGGTTTGGGCGATATTTTATCTATACGTATTGCCGGAAATGTGATTAACGAGGAAGTTTTAGGAAGCATAGAACTGGCTTGCAAAAAAATTGGAACCAAATTAGTCGTTATTTTGGGACACTCGCAATGTGGAGCTATTGCTACGGCTATTTCGCAAGAAAATTCGGGACACATTCATACTATTACCGACAAAATAAATCGCTCTGTTGAAGCCTGTCAGCATCTTGCCATTGATACTTTTGCCAAAGATTACAACAAGACTATTGGCGAAAAAAATGTACAATTTTCTATTGATGATATCCTCGAAAACAGCACTTATATAGCCAATGAGGTGAAGGAAAGAAATATAAAAATAGTCGCTGCCTTTTACGAAACAGAAACAGGCGAGGTGTCGTTTTTGTAGAAAATAAAAAGTGCCTAAATATCAAGGCGGTAGATACTGATGGATTGCAGCTTTGCGAGAGAACGGATTTTTAGCACCGAACTTCAATAGAAATACCTTAGTTTAAATATAGTAAAAAGTTCATTGAAATTCCGTTAGCCCCGCTTTTGGCAATCCCTTGTTATCGGTCGTTCTTCTTTCAGTCGTTGTTTTGTTTGTCGTGATAGTTGTTGAAAATTTTATTCTGATTTTTCTTTGTCAGTTCGGAATATCTGTTTAATTTTGTCAAAAATTGACAAGCCGTAAATTTGCAAAATGAAAGTTTTAAACTCCGAATTAGGTCAGTATTTAAGGGAACTCCGAAAGAATAAAGGGCAAACCTTGCACCAAGTTTCTGTCGGAACGGATATTGATTCGCCTTTATTAAGCAAGTTGGAAAGAGGCGAACGATTACCGACTGACGAACAAATAAAAAAGTTAGCAAAGTATTACAAAGTTGCCGAAGCGGATTTAAAAGTCAAAGCAACTGCCGAAAGAATTATCAAAGAATACGGAGTAAATGACACAACTTACGAAGCTGTCAATTTGGTAATGGAACAAATAACCCCATACATTAAAAAATGAAACAACTGATTACAGATAATTTTGAATTGCACTTGCAAGATGCTATACAAGGTTTGTCTGCTTTGCCTGACAACTCTTTTGATTTGGCAATTTGCGACCCTCCGTATGGTGCGGCAACTTCTGCAAAATGGAATTACGACAGCGATAAAAAAATAAACGGTTTTGGTGGAAATTGGAAATTGAACAGCGAAGAATGGGATTTGCTTACAGGAAACGATATTTTCAAAAGCACACATCAATGGCTTACGCAACTGAAAAGGTTAGTAAAGCCAACAGGTTCAATTTGGATTCACGCAACTTATCACAATTCGGGTTTTGTTAATGTGCTTTGTCAGTTGTTGGGTTTGGAAATTATCAATGAGGTTACTTGGTATAAACGCAATGCGTTTCCGAATTTGTCAGCAAGGCGATTGACAGCAAGCCACGAAACAATTTTGTGGGTGCATACAGGCGGTGAAAAACAACGTAAATATAATTTCAATTACGATGATGTAAAAAGAGCAAAGTTTGAAGGCGACAATATGAAAGAAGCCGATAAACAGCTTAGAACCGTTTGGGATATTCCGAACAATAAAAGCAAAGATGAATTAAGTTTTGGCACACACCCAACGCAAAAACCGTTAAGAGTTTCGGAAAGATTATTGATGATTTCGGGTGTTAAAGGCGGAAAATTACTTGTACCGTTTGCAGGTTCGGGAACGGAAATGATTGCAGGAATGAAATACGGAATGCAAGCCGTTGGGTTTGAAACGAGTGAAGAATATTTTGACCTTGCAAAAGAAAGATTGTTGTTTGAAGAAAGTAAAATCAAAAGCCAATTATTTGTATGATACCAAAACCGAAAAACATAGTTGAGCCTGTTATTAAATGGTCGGGTAGCAAAAGATATGTTGCACCCGAATTGAGCAAACATATTGCAATACAAAAACGATATATTGAGCCGTTTATTGGTGGCGGTGCAATGTTGCCTTTTCGTCAAATTTCAAATGCTGTTGCAAGCGATATAATTCCCGAATTGGTTAATCTTTGGAAGCAAATAAAAAACAATCCCGAACAAGTTGCCGAAGAATACCAAAATCGTTGGGAAAGATTACAAGAAGAAGGACACGATATTTATTACAAAGTTCGAGACAACTTCAATGAAACAAAGAATGAATTTGATTTTTTGTTTCTTACTCGGACTTGCGTAAACGGTTTGATACGCTACAATACAAACGGAGAGTTTAATAATTCAATGCACAAAAACCGTCCGGGAATAAATCCAAATAGATTAAGGGAAGTTATTTTAAAATGGAGTTATTTTATTCGTGATGTGGATTTTCGGAATTGCGATTATCGCCAAACTTTGGCTGATGCAGATAAAAATGATTTTGTTTTTCTTGACCCTCCGTATGGTGGAACAAAAGACCGTTACACGAAAACAGAATTTAACCTTGATGATTTTTACAACGAATTGGAACGGCTAAATTCTGTTGGTGCAAAATGGATTTTGACTTTTGACGGAACTGCTGGCAATCGTGAATACGATTACCAATTACCACAAGAATTATATAAGCACAAAACCGAAATTAAAACTGGAAATTCGCCTTTTACCAAGGCGATGAAAACAAGTATTGATGCAGTTTATGAATCAGTATATTTTAATTTTGAAACTGCTGTTAAATTGCGAAACAATATCAGTAAAAATGCGGTTCAAGAATTGGCTTTTGTCTGAAAGCAAAAGATGTCCGATTGTTTGTGTGCCGTCATTTTTGAACTCAAACGCAAGAACAAAATCCAAATTTCCGTCTTGTATTTCGGTTTTCATTTCGTCTAAACTTTTGTAAACAAATGCACCGCCCGAGTACGCTGAAAAATTGATAAGCGGTGATTTCTTTCCTGTGAAAGATTTCCAATCTTCTTTGTTTGGTTTGTATGCTGTCGGTGCAATTTTGAAAAGTGCCTTTACATATTCAATCAAACGATTACCGATATTTTCGTCCAAATCTCTTGCGTTGTTTTTGGATTCAATTACCAAAAAGATTTCTTCTTTCTTGGTGTGAATTTGAATAATGTGGTCAGGTCGTTTTGCTTTTGTTGCCGAAACTCTTGGCAACGAAGTCCAACGATATTCTGTTTTGTCCGAAAAATCAAAATACGAAATTCCGCTCCAATCGCCACCGGGCGGATTACACATTGATTCAAAAATATTAGACTTCGTTTGTCTTGAAAACAATGTATGAATTGCCGTGTCCACATCGTGTTCGCCATAATTGCCACTTGGTGTTGCTGAATTGAAAACAACTTTTACACTTTTTCGTTCTAAATCACGAGTTATAATGTTTGTCAAAACTCCGTGTTCAGAAGTTGCACTATCGGCTAAAACGTAATTGCTCAAATTCAAAACCGCTTGCCAAAGACCGTTATCCGTTGCAAGTTTTGGCGTGTTGTCTTTAAACGTTTTCCAAGTTTGTTTTCCCGCAGGACCAAAAACAATCGTCAAAATATCAATGTCATTACCAAACAACATTCTTGCAAGTGGCACAAGTCCTCTGTCGGGACGAGAATCATCGCCTCTCGGTTTGAAACCTGTAACCCAAACCACAATCAATGGTTTGTTTTTCTTTTCAATCGTGTTGGCTAATTCGTTGATTTTATCCGCAGGATAAATTTCTTTCAGAAGCGAAGTAAACTTTTTGACGTTGCCATTTGCAACAAGGCAAATAGGAATTTCTTTTGCTCCGATTGAAAGTAAATTGAGTTCTTGCGTTTTCGTTAAAAGCGTTTTGAATGTTTTGGTAACATTCACTTTGTCCGATGATTTTTTACGCCAAACTTGTTTGTCTGGGTGGTTTTTAATCCATTCCGCTTTTTTCTGTCCCGATGATAATTTCAAAAATTCTTCCCATTCCAACGCTCGGAATGTATCAACTCGTTTTCTGTCGCCCGAAAGAATTTTTACAAGTGTCGTTCCTTTTTCAATCAGCACGTCCATTGCATCGTTTGTATGACTTTGTTCAATGAGCGATTTCAACAAATCCAAACTTGCTTCCTTGCCGAAAATATGAGTAAACTTTTTGCGTAACTCGTCAGTAATTTCAGGGTGTGCTTCGTAAATCGGAACACAAATCACGTTCAAAGATTTTGAAGAAGTTAGATAAGAAAACGGAACAATCGGATTTGGGAAACGTGGTGCTTTTACTTTTCTGTCGCTATCCAACTCAACGCCTCCGATTTCTGCAAAATAGAAATATGGAATACCAATTTCTGCACAAGTAACGGCTCTGCCGTTTCTTTGCCAAGCGTTGTTTCCTGCTGGCAATGCGTTACAAAATTCAATCGCCAATAAAAGTTCTTCGGTTTTACTGTCTTTTGAAACTTTGGTAATATATGCGTCTGTTGCTTCTCTCAAAGGAGCACCGTATTTTGTAAGTTCAGTATTAAAATTTACATTCCAACGGTCGTGTCCGCCAAGTAATTCAACTTCAAAAATTTCATTGTCTTTGGTTTGAACGCTGTAAGACGGCATAAAAACATTTTTGCTTTTCGCAACAACCGTCCCTTTGTAGGCAAGTGCTATAAGTGATAAAGCTCTTTCACATTCAATTATGTTGTCCCCGTGTATTCTTAATTTCATCTATTTTCCGTGTCATAAAGATTTGAATTTGCAAAGATATAATATAGTAGTGATAATAGCCCTATTATCAAGTGCGATTGGTTTGTTCGTTTCTTTCTGTCGGCTGATATATAACTTCCGTTCACAGAATGACCAGTAACACATAAACTTACCGCTTTTTATTTAAAAACAAAAGAAAGTCCTACGCCACAATTTCATAATTCCGATACTCTCCCGGTCGCCAGTGAAACCATTTTTCCGACCAGCGCGACAAGCGTTCTTTCAGGCTTAATCGTATCATAGACGGCTCAAAATCGAAATACCAATCTTGTCGGTTCACGCGCGCTTGCATCACCTGCGGGTGCGTTTCTGTAAACAGCTCCAGCGTGTCGATATTCTCCAAATAATTGTAAGGTTTTTCTTTGCTGAGGTGCTGTGTTATCCAGCTATCCGACTTCCAGTAGCGGCTGGAGTTGGCAATTTTTTCGCTTTGCAAAATTGGGTCTTTCACCCAACCATAATGATACACATATGGCGCAATATACCGTACTTTTAGCTTGCGGTTGTCTATCCTAAAACCCTGCGCGTCTTTGTATGAGCGAATTTGTGGCAAATTCCGCACAATTCTTATTTCCCGCCGATACCAGCGGCGCGAATTGCCCACATACGCATACGAGCCGTAAAAATGTTTGTAGTTAAACAAAAGTCCCTCCACTTCGGGCGCGTGCAAGTAGTTTTGCATTTCTTGCTTTATTTCGGGCAAATATTTTTCGTGAATAACCTCATCTGCCTGAATATAAAATGCCCAATCCGCTTCGGAATCAATCAAGGCAAAAGCTTTATTGGTTTCATCGGCTAATACTTCGCCGCCTTTGCGCAGGTTTTCGTTCCACACCGAATGGCGAATTTTCACTTTAGGCGAATCAATGCTGCGTATTAGGTTTTCCGTGTCGTCATCACCATCGCCAATAAGAACTATCACTTCATCGCAAATAGGTAAAATAGAACGTATAGCCTCTACAACGGGAAAATCGTAGCGTACTGCATTTTTTACAATGGTAAAGCCGCTTATTTTCATTAAAAAAAACGAGAATTTAGGCTAAAATAGCTTGCTTGGTTTGGGCTAAAATATCCAATACCACTTGTTCGTTTTCGGCTTCGGCATAAATGCGCAATACCGGCTCTGTTCCCGAAGGACGAATCATTACCCAACGCTCATTGCCCAAATGGTATTTGTAACCATCAATATCTTCCAAACGCTCCACTTTGTAGCTGCCAAATTCGGTATAGACGTTGTTTTTACAATTTGCTACAATAGCTTCTTTTTTATCCATTTGTAAATGCAAATCGTTGCGTTCAAACACAAAGCGTCCGGTTATCTGGTAAATTTCGTCAATAAGTTGGCTGATGCTTTTACCTGTTTTTGCCATTAGTTCAAAAATAAGCAAGCCAATCCAAATACCGTCGCGTTCGGGAATATGTCCTTTCACGGCAATTCCGCCCGACTCTTCGCCGCCCAGCAATACATCTTCGTTCACCATATATTCGCAAATGTATTTGAAACCGATTTTTGTTACCACATAATCCAAATCAAAATGCGTACACAATTTTTTCACACGGTCAGTTACCGAAAAAGCAATGACTACCTTTCCGTTCATTTTTTTATAATGACACAAATAGTAAATCACCAATAAAATAATGTGATGCGCATCTAAAAATTTGCCGTTTTCATCGTACATACCAATACGGTCGGCATCGCCATCGTTGGCTAATCCGGCGTGACAACCTTTTTCGGGTACTAATGCGGCTAATTCGGGCAAATTTTTGTGTAATGGTTCCGGCGCACGCCCCATAAACGAAGGATTGTAATCGCAATGAAGCAAATACGCCTCGGGAAAAAGGCGCGGAAATATTTGTTGTCCTGCGCCATACATAGCATCGTAGGCAATACGCAAACCCGCATTGCGCATCAAGCTCAGGTCAAATTTTTGTTGTACTTCATCGTAGTACATATTTTCCAAGTCCACCCACTCCAACAAGCCTTGTGCAGCAAGTTCTTCCAGCGAGGTGGCGGGAATAGAAGCAGTTTCTGGTATTAAGTTTTCTACGGCAGTAATTTGCGCCGGAGGAGTTGGTCCTCCCGCCGCCGATTTTAGTTTGTAACCGTTATAACTCGGCGGATTGTGGCTTGCCGTAATTACAATTCCTTGTTGTGCGCCCAATCTGTTGGTACCCAAAGAAACCATAGGCGTAGAGGCAATGCCGTTGGCGCGAAAAACTTTAATGTGGTGTTTTGCCATTACCTTGCATACTACATCGGTAAAAAGCGCGCCCGCAAAACGACAATCGTGCCCTACCACAATACTGGGATTGGGATGTTGTTGTTTCAGCCAAATGGCAGTAGCTTCGGTAATACGGGCTACATTTTGGGTGGTATAATCTTGCGCAATAATGGCGCGCCAGCCGTCGGTTCCAAATTTTATATCGCTCATAGCGGTTTATTTTTAGTATTAATTTTTTATTTAACCAATCCGTAATTTAAATTCCCATTCCAAAATCTCTGATTTGGTGTGGGATGAAAAATTACAGCCTGTGAAGGCTACTTTTTGATAATATTTTTTGTAAATTGCACAAAAGTAATGAAGATACTCAAAACATACAAATATCAGTTGCGCCCGTCCGAAAGTGTGGCGCAAAAATTCAATGAAACAGTAGGCGTTTGTAGAATGATATACAACTTATGTTTGGAGTATCGCAAAATGCTGTATCGCGATTATGGGCAAAACCGCCCTACAAAAAGAAGTAAAAGAACTGGCAGAAGCCTACGACTGGATAAAATCGGTACACACCAAGTACGGCAAAACATCATTCACCGTATGCTGCAAACCTACGACAACTTTTTCAAGCGTGGGGCGCGCTTTCCCAAATTCGCCAAGCGGAGTTTTTACAATTCGTGAAACATTACTACGTGAGTAGCAAGGGCGAATATGCCGAAAATCCGAGTTTTCTACAAACATTTGCGCGTAAAATAGGCAAACTAAACCGAAAATCGGCACGGCAAAAAAAGGGTTCAAACCGCAGAGAAAAGACCAAAATATCTTTGCAAAAAATTTATCAAAAGTTGCGGCGCAAGCGGAGCGATTACCTGCACAAACTCACGCATAAGATTATTGCGGAAAATTCGATAATTTTGGTAGAGAATTTACAGTTAAAAAATATGACGAAATCGGCGAAGGGAACGGTGGAACAGCCCGGCAAAAATGTGAAACAAAAGTCAGGACTGAACCGTGTGCTGTTAGATTTGTCAGTGAATGAGTTTGTGCGGCAGTTGGAGTACAAATCAAGGTGGTATGGGCGCGAGTTGATAAAAGTAAATCCCGCCTACACATCACAGACTTGTAGTAATTGCGGCTATGTAGCAAAAGAAAATCGAAAAAGTCAATCAGAATTTAGTTGCGCGCGTTGTGGACATAGTGAAAATGCGGATTACAACGCCGCGAAAAACATACTTGGGAGAGGTCTCTCCTGCTATCGTGAATGTTAGGCATTAGCCTGTGCGTAGATAGCAAAACCCGCGCTATAATCTTTGATTTAGCGTGTGGTAATTCATTAAATCAAAACTCACCGCGAAAGCTTTGCCGCGCAGGACCAATCAAAAATATGTTGGTGTATCCTTTCTCATTTTTAGTCAAGTTTACTTGTAGTTCGCCGCCATCTACCGTGCAATAAACAGTGTAATTTCCCGCAATTACCGTATTTTTTTCCAAATAAGCAATAGTTGCCGCCGTTACACCCGTGCCGCAAGCAAGTGTTACATCCTCTACGCCACGCTCATAGGTGCGTACTCGCAAATGCTTGTCATTTGTTTCTTCTACAAAGTTTACATTTATACCTTTTTTAGCAAAAGGTACTGCATTTCGTATTTTTTTTCCTTGTGCGTATACATCTATATTTGCCAAATTTCTTACATTACACACTACATGCGGAGAACCCGTATCCAACACATAAAAGTCCTCATTTTGCCAATGTTGCACATTTGCCACATCGCTCATTTTCAATTCAATAAGCCCGTCTGAGCGAAGTTTTCCTTCGTGCAAACCGTCATACGCCATAAAAGTACAGGTTGTGCCATCAAAAACCTGCAAAAAATGCGCAAAAGCAATAATACATCGCCCGCCATTGCCACACATGCTACCTTCAAAGCCATCAGCATTGAAATACAACATGCCAAAGTCCGACTGTGTATCGTTTTCTAACAAAATAAGCCCGTCTGCACCAATACCTGTGCGGCGATGACATAAACCGGCAATAAGTTTATTATCTTTTGCATCAAACCACGCAGAACGATTATCTATCATTACAAAATCATTGCCCGTACCTTCGTATTTATAAAATTTTCTTTCCATAAAATAGCTTACCTTTAGCTGACACACAACATTTTTTAAGGCAAAATTAGTTTTTATAATTGCCTTTATTTTATTTTATGACATCAAAGGTTTATTTTTTAAGCTTAAAATTACACTTTAGCGTGAATTTTGCTGTAAAAAACAAGGTTTATACACATAAATAATAATTGAAGCAGAAAAAGACGAAAACTTTGTTTATTTCGCCCAAACAACTTCTTGGGCTTATGGCTATTGCTGTGTTTATCGCAGTAATAAGTAGCATTTTGTCTATTTTATTGTATAAAAATTATTTTTCCAATCCGACTATTGTTCCTTTTACTGCCTCCTCAAGCGATAATAATTATGACTACAAACTCGCTGCCTTAGGAAATATTGCCAACAACTATGCCCTTAGCGATTTTAGCAAATCTGCCGAACGCGCCATGCCAGCAGTAGTGTATATCTCTATCCAAAAACGCAATCCTTACACTTATCCCAAGTATTTCGACAGTTACAAAAATCAGCAGCAATACAAAGATTTGCTCGAATACTCGCATTATGCAACCGGTTCGGGTGTGATTATTTCTACCGATGGCTACATTATTACCAATACACACGTAGTGGAGCAAGGCGATGACATTGAAGTAACGTTGTGGAATGAACAAAAATACAAAGCAACTTTAATAGGTACAGACAAAGCGAGCGATATTGCCTTGCTGAAAATAAATCAAAACAACTTGCCTTATTTGTTTGTAGGAAACAGCGATGAACTAAGTGTTGGCGAATGGGTTTTGGCAATTGGCAATCCTTTTAAGCTCACTTCTACGGTAAGTGCGGGTATTGTTTGCGCCAAAGGGCGAAACATTGGCGTGTTAGATGATGATGCGGCATTGGAATCTTTTATCCAAACCGATGCCGTAGTAAATCAAGGCAACAGCGGTGGTGCATTAGTGAATCTAAAAGGAGAATTAGTAGGAATTAATACAGCTATTGCTACTTCCAACGGTAATTTCACCGGATTTTCGTTTGCTATTCCGAGCAATATTGCCCTAAAAGTAGTAGAAGATATTAAACAATACGGCTTGGTGCAACGCGCCAATTTGGGCGTAAACGTACAAAATATTGACGACAGTATAATTGGCGTGGTGAAACCACTAAAAGGCGTGTATATCAATGATGTAACACCCAACAGTACTGCCGCTTTAGGCGGATTGCGCAAAGGCGATGTAATTGTGGAGATTAACGGTTATGCTATTGCCAATGCAAACGATTATCAGGAAAAAATGGCGCGCTACCGTCCGGGCGATGTGTTGCGTATTGTATTTTTGCGCAATACTTACGAGTATATTACCGATGTGGTGCTGCGCAACATAAACAACAAAATTGGCATAGTACACGATACTTCGGCGGAAATTGAAAAACTGCTGGGGACAGACTTTGAAGATATCGCACCTACGGAACTCAGCCGCTACAATTTGCGCAACGGCGTGAAAGTACAACGTATTAGTTCAGGTATTTTGCAACGCAATACTACCATTCGCTCCGGCTTTATTATTATTCGCGTTAATGGAGAAGCGGTAAAATCCGAAGCCGATTTGTTGTCGTTTTTCAGTAAAGTGCCTCCGGGTACTTCCGTTCTTATCGAAGGCGTTTATCCGGGAAATGCCCAACTTTCGCGTTATGCGTTTAGTTTTAAATAGAGGATTTTTCTGTTTTACTTTGCTATATTTTTCGTAAAAAAATGTACTTTTGTTACACAAACTGCCCTTAGCGCAGTATTTAAAATTACAAAAAATACCCTTATGATACAAGCTACCGATTTTCCTGTATTAGGCACCAACGACACGCGCTCCGGCTTTGGCGATGGACTTCATTTGCTGGGCAAACAAAACGACAAAGTAGTTGCTCTCTGCGCCGACCTTATCGGTTCTTTGAAAATGAATAAGTTTATTGCCGATTTCCCTGAGCGTTTTTTTCAGTGTGGCATTGCCGAAGCAAATATGATGAGTATTGCTGCCGGACTTACTATTGGTGGCTATGTTCCTTTTACCGGAACTTTTGCCAATTTTTCGACGGGTAGGGTTTACGACCAAATTCGCCAAAGTATCGCCTATTCAGGTAAAAATGTAAAAATTTGCGCTTCGCACGCAGGACTTACCTTAGGCGAAGACGGTGCTACACACCAAATTCTGGAAGATGTAGGTATGATGAAAATGCTGCCCGAAATGACGGTAGTAGTTCCTTGCGACTATACCCAAACCAAATTGGCTACTTTAGCTGTTGCAAAATGGGACGGGGCCTGTTATTTGCGTTTTGGCAGGCCCAAAGTACCTATTTTTACCACCGAAGACCAAGATTTTACCATTGGCAAAGCACAAGTATTGGTAGAAGGTACTGACGTAAGTATTATTGCTTGCGGGCATTTGGTGTGGCAAAGTATAGAAGCAGCCCGCACACTTGCCGCGCAGGGAATTAGTGCCGAAGTGATAAATATGCACACCATTAAACCTTTGGACGAAGCAGCTATTTTACAAAGTGTAAACAAAACCGGCTGCGTAGTATCGGCAGAAGAACACCAAAAAAATGGCGGCTTAGGCGACAGTATTGCACAAGTGCTGAGTACAAACGCTCCCGCGCCTTTAGAAATAGTGGCGATGAACGACAGTTTTGGCGAAAGCGGCGTACCCGAACAACTGATGGAAAAGTACGGACTTACTGCAAACAATATTGTAGAAGCCGCCCTTAAAGTAATGAAACGCCGAAAAGTGCATCCGGTTTAGGAACGTTTGCTATGGCTGCACACGCAACAAAGGCATGCTCATACAGTGCGACCCTCCTCGTGCCCGCGACAATTCGGACGATGGCAACAAGAGTAAAGTTTGTTTGGGGACTAATTGTTGTAGTTTTTCGCTGATATTTATATCAGGATTTTCGACATAAGCCGTTTTCAGGCGGTCAATTAGCTCGCTGGCGTGGATAACATCGTAGTTGTTTTTTTGAAATACCTTTGCCGTTTCGCGGTTGCGGTCGTAACCTATTACTACACCTTCTTTTATCGCTACTACATTACAAGCATCTGTCCACTGCTCGCGCAGGCTTGCCGGATATTTCAAATCGCCACAATAAATATATTCCATAGGCTCATTACAGCCGAAATCTTCTTTTGAAATATATTCAAAGAGGTCTTCGATGTATTCAAAATCTTCGTGACTTTTTATTTCATTCGTTTCTTCATCATACCAAAAATGCACTAAACGTACATCATCGTCTTCGTATACTTTGCGCTCGGCTTCATCAAGCAAGGTAGGCACTAATGAACCCGCAAAACTGTCGCTGTATTTGCTGGAAAAAGGACCATAAATAACCCAAGAATTGCGTTTTATTTGGGTAAATACGGTATCAATATGCATAGTTTCGCGCTGCTCGGGAATGATGATAGCGGTTACTTTTTTTACAATTTTGTTGTTTAATAATTTTTTTACCAATTTATTCACAGCATTGTAGGTAGTGCGTTCACTGCAACCTACCAAAAGGTGATTTTGATGAATCATCATCACATCGCCGCCTTCTATCGTTACAATATTTTGCTGCAATTCTTCTTCATCGTACAAAAAGAAGCGATTATCTTCGGGAAGTTCTATTACTTTATCCCAATTATCGCTAAAAAAGTGGTAATAGGCAATGTATTTTATGATAATACTTTCGCGCTGGCGAATGTTGTTGCTGAGTTTGCTGAGTAGCAGGTGGTCGTTTACTACAATACAAATGTCGCGGGTGAAAATGAAATTGGGAATAGGCGGAAAAAGTTGTCGGAGCATTTCGCGTTTTCCATTGCGTTTGCCTTCTTCGTTGGGAATCCATTTAATAAAACCGGTAATGAGTACGCGCGCGAGTTGGTTGGGTGTAATGGGCGTAAAGTACTTGAGCCACTCCTTGTCTTGGTTGAGCAGACGCTGGTGAATGGTAAATTCGATACGCTCGGCACCACAAACAATAGCTACCATTTGTTGGCGCACTTGCTCGGATTCCAAAATTTTTCCCAATAGTCGTTGAATATCTACTACGGCATCGGAGTCGAGGTAGTCGGAACTTTCGGGATTAACGAAGGAAGGGCGCGTTTCGTCGTTGAAATAAAATTCGTCGTGGTCTTCGTCCACTTCGCGTGCAAACCATTTTTTGAGGGTTTCGGGGTCAAGGTAAGCCAAAAGCAGTTTGCGATATACATCGTACTCAGCTTGCATGCGTTTTAAGTCCACAATATCTTCATAGAGCCAGTCCACAGCTTTGGCGGGAATAACTTTTCCAATACCACCATCGGGACTGTGAATAAGAATACGCTTGAGCGTGCCTATTTCCGAATTGACAAAAATGTTTTCGTTTTTCATAATCAATATTTTTTCTACTCTTGAAGAATAAAACAAAGTTACAAATTTTGTTTTGCGCAAAAAAGTAAATTTGTTGGGATTTGCTTTTTAATAGATGGAGGTATGTTGGGGAAAGCAGTTTCTGATACTACCACTTCTGTCAGGAGTATTTTTACCGGGTAGCTCTACAAAAATAATGCTTCATTTGCTACACTATAGCTACAAAAAACGGCAACAAACTATACTCTTTGCTATAAAATCATCGATTAATAAACACAATTTTGAAATTATCTAAGCCCAAACTTGCCGTTTGAAGCGAATCCGGTAGTTCCATCGACAAGCCAAAATTGTAAGCATCGCCCTGCACCGAAGCCATTGCGTCAGTGAGGTCGAAGTACACATGGTTCCAGTCGGAGCGCGTATTGAGATACAGCAAATGCACTGGCGTAATATCCCAGCCGCTACCGTTAAATTTTAAACTATTCATAAAAACCTCAAATACGGCATCACAGCGATAATCCATTTCTATATAAGCGCGCTTTTGTGTCAAATCTACCGCATAAGTATTGCCCGTAAACATTTCAATTTTGTCTTTGGCTGCGCCGCTTTGCAAAGTAGTCCAAAACGAGCGTTCTCCTGCAAAAACAATTTCAGCATCGGCGGTAGTTTGCAGACTCACACTATTTTCGGTTGCCACAAAAGGATTGCCCAATTCAAAATCACTGATAAGCGGAAACTCCGCATCGTCCACATAAGTTACAGTTGGTTCGATAGTGTATGTTTGGTCTGGCGAAAGCGAAATATTTTCGGTATAAAAAGTATGCAGCAACGAAACCGTTCGCAATGCCGAAATGCCATTTTTCCAAAATACGGGCTTCAAATCTATCTTGGTAAGCCCTTCGCTGAGAACAGGAATACTGGCAGGCAACGGATAAATGCCAATATTTTGGTTGTTTATATACACCTGCACATCCGTAAACTTGGACGAATTACTGCCTTGTGTATCTTCTTGGGTTTGAAAATCGAAACTATTGACAGACAAATAGGCGGGAATAGCTTTATCGCCACCGCCCAAATCGCAGGCTTGAAAACAAAATGCCAACAGCAAAAAGTACGCAAAAAGCATTTTATTTTTGGGCATAAGTACCATTTTTTAATACATTTTGTCGATGTTCGTCCATCGCTTTATTAATTTGTAAGGCAATCGCTAAGGCGCGTGTTGCTTCTTCAAAACTCACAGCCGTAGGCGTATTTTTTTCAATACTATTGGCGAAATGTTGTAGCTCATATTGAATGGCATTCACCTCTTCTACGGGCGGCATTTCCATACGCAAATAGCGTTTTCCGGCATCGCCCAAGTCTATTTCTTGTGTAAAAGTATTGTCTTGCGGCATATCCGAGAGCGTAAAAACCTCCGTTTGTTTACTTAAAAAATCCACGCCATAGTAGGCGTTAGGACTAAAAATACGCATTTTTCGCATATTTTTTGCCGAAAGGCGACTTGCCGTAAGATTGGCAATACAATTATTGGCAAATGCCAAACGTACATTGGCAATATCCGGCTCGGAAGAAACCAAAGAAACGCCCGTTGCGTGCAAACTTTCTAAGGGCGCATTCACCAAGTGGCAAATAATATCAATGTCGTGAATCATCAAGTCCATCACTACCGAAACATCTGTTCCGCGCGGATTGAAAATTGCCAAACGATGCGATTCTATAAATAGCGGATTGATGTCGGAATATTGTGCCTTGAGCGACAAAAACGCCGGATTAAAACGTTCTACATGCCCAACTTGTGCTTTTACATTTTTTGCTTTAGCTGCTTTTATCAAGGCTTGCGCGCTATCCAAACGGTCGGTGATAGGTTTTTCCACAAAAACATGTTTGCCTGCTTCAATGGCTTGAATGGCTAAGTCGTAGTGAAGCACAGTTGGCGTTACAATATCTACTGCTTCGCAAACTTCCAGCATAGCTTCGTAGGTGGGAAATGCTTTTAGCTGAAATTTTTCGACAACTTCTTTGGCTGTTGCAGCATTAGCGTCATAAAAACCGCAAAGCTCAAATTGTGGAATAGTTTGTAGAAGTTTTATATGAATTTTGCCTAAATGCCCAGCTCCGGCTACACCGATTTTTATCATTGTAAAAAAATTATAGATACGTTTGAATTGCTTCAAATTTACGGCAAAATTGTGCTTTTCAAAAATATGAAGATAAAAAACCTTTTATTTAGTGTGTAGTGCGTTCCAACCTTGAGCAATGAGTTTATGCGCGCGTCCATCGCGGCTTACTAAATGACAATCTTCCGAAGCATCTACAATTTTTCCGATAATATGCAAGCCTTCCACATTTTCTACTGCCGACAAATCTTTGGGATTTATACAAAAAAGAAGCTCATAGTCCTCGCCGCCGTTAAGGGCGCAAGTGGTGGGCGAAATATTAAACTGCCGCGCTACTTCTATGGTTTGCGGATGAAGGGGAATATTATCTTCAAAAAGTACGCAGCCTACTTTCGATTGCTTGCAAATATGTAAAATATCGGACGACAAGCCATCGGAAATATCAATCATAGCCGTGGGCGTAATATTTTGCGCTTTGAACCACTCGTATAAATCGCGGCGCGCTTCGGGCTTAAGTTGGCGTTCAATAAGGTAAGTATGTTCTTGCAGCGCAGGCTGAATGGCGGGATTTTCTAAAAAAATACGTTTTTCGCGCTCCAAAAGTTGGAGTCCCAAATACGCCGCGCCTAAGTCGCCGCTTACCACAATATAGTCGCCTACTTGGGCGGTGCTACGGCACACATAGTTTTGGGTAATGCCTATGGCAGTAACGCTTATTGCCATACCCGAAAGCGAGTTGGAAGTATCGCCACCAATTAAATCTACACCGTAATGTTTGCAAGCAGTAGCTACACCATCGTACAATGCTTCGAGGGCTTCAAGGGTAAATTTGCTGGAAATTGCAATAGAAAAAGTGAACTGCAAAGGCTGCGCGTTCATGGCGTAAATGTCGGAAAGATTGACGATTACAGCTTTGTAGCCCAAATGTTTGAAAGGACTGTACATTAGGTCGAAATGTACGCCTTCCATCAACAAATCGGTACTTACAACAGTTTTTTGCTGCCCAAAATCCAAAACGGCTGCATCATCGCCGATGCCCAAAATACTTTGTGGATGGTGCAAAGAAAAATTGCGCGTAAGTTGGTCAATAAGTCCAAATTCGCCTAAGTTGCTAATGGGTGTGTGTGTTTGCTCTTTTTCCGACATACGTTATTTTGCCAAATTAAAGCTCAGGCGTAATCCACCGCGGGAATTAGTGGTAGGAAATCCTGCCGAAGTATAAGGGATTCTACGCGTACGCTCGTAAAAGAGTGCGAGTTTTATACGGTCGTTTACCACATAATCGATAGAAGGGGCTATGCGTATGGTTTTTTCTCCGGCAGTTGGCTGATTGCCTTCTTGGTTGAGACGATAGCTGCGGGTAATATTTTCGCGCATAGATACTTCGCACACAAAATTCATATCGTTTTTGAGGGTAATATTATCGCCGCGCTTATTTTTGAACGGTAAAGTAATATCACTTATTTTGTAGCCCAAGCCAAAAGTGTATTCTTTGCTGCGCATTTCGCTAAATTGTGCCATTTCGATAAGCAAAGATAAATTCCGCGCTTTTTTGTAATCAAATTTACCTGAAAAACCATTTTTTAAAGCAAAATCAATCCCCAAAAGCGGCGCGAATTGTTCGGTAACGGAAATATTGGGTATGGCATACTGCACATAAAAGTTTCCATTTTTGTCATTAATTACCACAGGGGCTAAATATGAAAGGTCGTAAATGGAAGGTTCTCCTACAAAAAATTCATTCGATTTGAAACTATTTACCGTAAGGGTAGAATTGTATCCGTGCGTAATATTAATGGTGGTAAATATTTTCTGCACTTTTGGCAAACGCACTAAACCATTGTAAGAAATGTTCCAGTTGGGACGCGGGCGCATAGAAAGTGTATTGTGCAAATTGATGCTGTTGGCATCTTGTGCCGTGTATGCCGCAACAAATGAAGGAATAAGGACTTCTTGTGAAAATGGTCCGTAGCCTTCGGTGTATTGGGTTTGGGGCAAACTGTCTAAGGGATTGTAGTATGTTCCGTTAGAGTTTTGATTTATTTCTTGCAACCTTTGGGAAATGATAACCCTATTAGATTCAAATTGCTTGTACGCATCGGAAATTTGGAGGCTGTCTAACTGGTCGAAGGCTGTTTTGATAGGCAAAAACGAAATGGTAAGGCTTCCGTTGGTAACAGGAATTGTGGAATGTGCAAAGATATCATCATTGTTTACGCGGAATTTTTCGTTGTACGATTCGTTGTAGCGTCTGTTGGCAATAAGGTCTATTTTCAAATCGCGAATAGGCTCTAAGGTAACTCTTACATCCAAGCGGCGTTCGTCTATTTGCACAAATTCGTTGCGGTATTGCTCACTACGAATAATCCAGTTTTTGGCGGCAGCTTCACTGAGCCAAGTAGTGTCGGGTTGCATACCAAAGATAAAATCGAAGCCGGGCATATCCTGCGAGAAGTTTTGCCCGAAAAAGTCGGGATTGTTGTCGCCAATATACCCTAAACCCGTAATGGAGGTTCCGCGATGTCGGTTGTAGGTAAAAGAGGCACGCGTTAAACTAAAGAGTGGGCGTAACAAAGAGATTCCTTTGCCTGTACGAGCAGGTTTTGTTTCGGTTTTATCTTTATCATCTTTGTTATCCTTGTTATTTTTATCTTTGTTGTTGGTGGGTTTTAGTTTGGTATTTCCACCTAAAACGCGGCTGATAAATTTAGATTTTGCGTATAATTTTCCGAAATTAAGTTCGGCATTTAATTGTCTATTTTCATCGTTTTCGATAATATTACCTACGGTAAGGCTGTCAATAACATCGTAAGGAGACACCAAGCGGCGCGGCGGGCGCGGAGCCGTTGTCCAAGTGTACATGGCATCGTAGCGGGCGCGCAGGGTTGTCCAGTCGAATAGCGGAATTTTATTGATAGGCACATTGTAGCTTACGCCTACGGATTGATTGTATTCTAAGTCACGACCTAATTTTTTAAAATTTTCGATGTATTGTTGTTTCTCTTCTTTATTGGGTTCAAAAATAATGCGACCATCATCGTCCAAAGGTTCGTCAATACGCGTACTCATAGATGCGGTGTAGTCTATTTGAATAGAGCGGGCAAGGTTGTATTTAAAACCATACTGGCGACCCCAAATAAAGTTTTTGCTGTAAGAAGCCTCTGTATCGTAGCCGTCATTTTCCAAATTCCGCAGTTTTATGCGCAAAATATCTCTATCTACTTTGGTTCGGAAAGATACACTGGAGGGTACAAAATTGAAGTTAAAATCTTTGATAAGACTTAAATAACCGCTTTTTGATTTGATAAGATTTTTGAAGGGTGTGATATATTTTTGGCGAGCACTGTACGTATAACCCAACTCTACGGTATGTTTTTTCTCATTTTCCGATTCAATAATGGGCGTTCTGCGTTCGGTATTGGTGTAAGCGTAGGTAGCATTAAAATTTTCGATATCATAAAAATGCTGTTTGGCATCTTTTCCGGTACGCAATTTTCGTACATTGGTGAGGTTCACACTTTTTATACCTTCATACGTTTGCGATACCTTTTTTACAGAATCGGCGGCTTCGGGGCTGATATTTTTTTCTACTAAATATAGCTTATCGTCCATTTTTACGTCTGTATCGTAAGGGTCGTATTTAGGATTGCTAATGGATTCGGAAACACCGGCATATACAGGGATTACCAATCCGGCAGATTTGGGCAAAAGTTTGTCCATATTCAACTGTGCAGTGGCATTGTATTGCAAGAAATCGTCTTGTGTGCGTTCCGTAACTTTCTGGTCTATTTGTCCAAAACCAGGTGTGTGCATTTCGCCGGAAATGCCAATGCTACCAAAATCGGCGAGTTTCATATCGGCGCGCGCAATAGCTGCCCAGCCGCCTTCTTCGTTAAAATCGCTGAGGCGCAATTCGTTGAACCACACTTCGGCACATTTCGACAAACCATCGTCATCGCTGTTCAGTTCTTTGCGTTTTGGATTGCGTACCCCCAACATTACAATTTTGGCACGCCCTAAGTCGGGACTTCCCACCACCGTAATTTTATTGCCTTTTTCGTCATATTCTACATACGGTCTTTGCCAAAGGTCGCGGTCTATGAGTTCTTCATAGTTCCGGCGTTTTTTCACATCTACAAGTTCGTCCAACTGTATGTCCACATTATTAGCTTCGGGCCACACCAATTCCCGAATTAAATTTCCACCAATACTATCTGCAATATTGCGTGTAAAGGTAAGCGGCACTTCGTATTCGTAGTAATTATTGGTAAAATCGCTACCGATGCGGATAAAAGCGGTAAGGTCGCCGTTGTCTAAACTTTGCCCGTTTCTTTCTTCGGCGTGAATAAACATACGCAGTCGCTTGAATTGGCGCATATCGTAGGTTTCGGTTTTAAAAGCAGCGCGTCCGTGTCCGTCTTCCAAGTCGCACACCTGAATAGACAGCGACTGTTCGTTTTGTTGGAGCAAAACACTACTTTGGGCGTAGTATTCTTCGCGCTCTACGCCCGGAGGCAATACATAATTGATAGGAACACGGTCGGAATTGTCTTCGATGCTTACGGAGCCGAGGTTAAATTCAGCAAACTCGCCATTATCATTGGGTAAATATTCGCCTTCTTCAATTAAATCGCCTACATATTTGCGCCATTGATTTCGTATTAAGTTAAACTCAACCAAACGGCAGACAATAGGTTCTTCAAAACCCGCAAAATAAACACGCATAAACTGTATGCCTCGAAAATTTTCGATACCCCCAACTTTTCCCGTAAACTGTTGGATAGGCACTCTAAACTGATACCAATTTTCGGTAACACCCGCAGCCTCGTTTACTACTTCTTGTTTACCAATAATATAGTTGGTACCCAGCATTTCACCATTTTCAAGAGCTTGTTTACTCAAGTCAATTTTGTATTCAAAATATTCTTCCGATTGCTCCAATGCATTGTCACCATTTCTATCTTCGGTATCCGGCAAATTGCTGGCAGCTTGCACTATTTGCCCGCTTGATGCTTTGGAATTTCCTTGTGTACCGTTAAAGTAACGGTATCTTTCTAATAGCGGATAAGTAGTTGGAAAAACATTGTTGTCGGAATGGAAAACAAAGTTGTCGGCGGAAGGGTCGCTTTGAATGGTATTAAACACATCAGAACTAACCAGAGATTGAATAGTATTCAAGTATTCGGTAAAATGACTGCGCTCGCCTTCGTCCGTAAAACCGTCGAAACCCAAGTCTTGTGCTTCGCGAATATTGTCGGTGCTTTCATCAAAAAAATCGTTGATAGGATTAATGGTATTGCGGCGCGCCCAAGCGGTGGTATCCACATAACCAATTTGTCCGGGGCGTGGTAGGGCATTTTCTGCAAAAGGACGACCAGCATCTTTTAAAATATCTTCCGAAATATTTCCCAAGTTGATGTACATTTCACCACTGTTATTGGTATTGTAGATAAATGGGTCGAGCATCCAAAACTCTATAAATTCCACATTCGATTGTTCAAAGTCGGTAATGTCCAAGCCGCGTTGAATTCCACCCCAGCGCGTTTCAGGGTCACGAAGTTTTCCATCGTTGGCTATCCCTGCCGACACATCACTTGGCGTAGTGTCAAAATTGTACTGCCCGCGTTCTTCGGGAAAATAAGCTAAGTTGAAGGTACGCAATAAACCTCTTCCTTGTTGTGGCGTTACTTGTCGGTTAGGGAAAATATCTTTTATATAAATTTGGCGGGTATAAGGATTGGAAAAATCTTCGGCAGGAATGCGGGTGTTGCTGTAAACGGCAAATTCGGGTTGGAACCAGTTGATACGCGCGCGATTAAATCCATACGAAAGGTCATTTACCCGAAATGCTTCGGGAAAGCGGTTGTCGCTGGTAACAGGAGTTGAAGCCAAAGACCAGCGCGCTACCTGAAAATCGAGGTTTATTTCGTTTTGCGAGCCTTCAAAATCATCAATAAAAACGGTTCCTTCTTTGCCAATGGCGCGCGCGTGTCCGGGAATAAACTTGGCTACCTCGCCCGATACGGAAATGCTGGAAGGCTCTTTTGTTTCAATAAAAGGCAATCTGTCAATAAAACGCGTGAGAAAAGGAGCTTCAGCGTAATAACTACCATCGGCACCAATCATTTGGTTGGAAATAGGGTCATCGCCGTAATTTACTTTTGGCGTAAAGGGTCGTTCACTCAGCCAAGTGTGTGTAGCTCCTAAAGTAAAGTTGTCGTTTATCCAATAATCTAAGCGCGTTCCCAAAAAGGTTTTTACCTGTAAGCCAAACAGTGCAGGGTCTTCAAAATCAATATTAATGGGAGCTGCCGAGTTTAAAATAGCTTCGTTGATAATGGTAACACGCCCGATACTATAATTTACCGTATAATCCACACCTTCAATAAGTTCTAAACCACCGGAAGTTACTTTTACCGAGCCGGGCGGAATATTAAAAGTACCCAGCGAATATTCATTAGATTTGGAGCTGCGATAAGCTCCTTTTACAATAAAACGATTTTTCTCAGGAACCTGTAGAGCACGAACTTTGGTATCGTCATAGAGTTCGTCAAAAACGTATTTGTCGGCAATTTCGCCTTCATTTTCGCTAAATTTTTTGCGTAAATCATCGCCGAAAGGCTCTAATACGGGAAAAATAAGTTTGCCACCTCTGGTTAAAATAGTAACCCCTTCGATATAATCAAAAATACCATCAGGATAAGGGTCATTTTGCAAATTTAGGCGGTCTAAATTCAGTACGCGAATAAGCAATTCTTTGGAGATAGCTCCTTCGGGAATAAAACGGGAAACACCTTTTCCGGGATTATCGTAATACACATCAAGGCGAAAATCGTCTTTGGTAATGCCAAATGCGCCCAAAGAGTAGATATTTTTCATCATCAAATCCCACAGCGGCAGGCTGGGTTTTTGCTGATTGGTTTTGAGCATTTTTACAAATAATAATTGCGATTTTCCATCTTGATTCGCTTGGTTTTCATTGGCAAGAGGCGGAATATCGCTGCTAAGGTCGCCCACTTGGTATATTTTGTCGGTAAGTAGGTCGCGGAAACGAAAAGATACCCCCACAATATCATTTTGCTGGGGGCGAATATTTAGAGCAATAAAACCCAGTTTGGGATCAATTTCGTAGTCGGTAGCTGCCAATTTGCGCATTTCCGAAATCTTGAAATCGTCGCCATCTTTAAGTCCCATTCCCAATAATATGTTGGTAGCTTTGTCCACTTGCCGAATATCTGCCGATATACTTGGGTCAACAAGGCGCGCATACAAGTCGTTGGCATCATTGCCGGGAATAATGCGCCCCGGCGTAGCATTAATACTACTATTGGACAATGGACGCACATCACTTTCGCCGAGTTCCATAAAGGCTACCACGTCGCGATTTCCTTCGGTAACACCTGTACGGTTGGTAATCCACACCTCCACCGATTCGGGAATAATTTCTACCCGATTATTGATAAAAGGCAAAAACGACAAGGCATCGTTATATACACTGCGATGGTATTGGGTAAGGAAAAAGTTGCGGTCTTCGTCGTAGTCGTATGCCGAAACTTCAAACTCGCGGGTTTGCGCTCCATTTTGAATGGTAATACTTTCGGGCTTGGATTTTTGTTGAGAAATGACGTTTTTTATGGATAATCGCCCAAACTTTAGTTCTGTTTTAATACCAAAAAGGCTTTGGCTTCCTTGAATAAGGGTGGTAGGCAATGGAAAAGCTACGTAGCCGGCTTCTATTTTTTGGATAATATCGTCTTCGTCTCCGGTGTATCCGAGGTTAAAGTTTTTGTTAAAGTTGAATTGTGCTTTGGTGTTATAGTCGGTGCTTATTTTAAGCTTATCGCAAATACTTCCCGAAATGCTCATGTTAATGTTCATGTCGAACAAAAACTGTGGGCGTTGATTTTGTACACGCTCGGGCAGTGTAGGATTTTCGATGCGTTGTTTTTGAAAACCCATTTCAATATCAATACCTCCGGCGGGTTTTATGTCAATATTGGTACAATTTCCAAATATTTTCCCCAAAGGACCTAAGTTGGATAGTTCTGGCGAAAATCCGGTAGTGCCTTCAATAAGTGAGGAAGAAGGGTTTTTCCAATAGTCGGAAAGAGAACGTTGCTGGGAATACTCCAAAAACTCCTCAAACGACATAGTTGTTGCCGGACGAATCGGCTGCCCGCCAACGGTTTCGGTAATCGTATATTCGTTGGTTTCGGGATTGTACTCCACATTTTGTTCTACCGCTTGGGGCGGAGCTAAGTCTAAGTTATTGTAATTTTCATTGTTTTGCTCATAGAAATTGTAGTAAGAATCTTCAATAGGATAAACCAAATCGGAAGAATCTGCCTGTGCCAAAAGCCATTGAGGCGAAGACGTTGTAGCGGCTCGTGTTGGTTCACTGGAAAAATGATTCGCATCAAGTCCCCACGTAATAACGGCGCCCGCAACTGCAATAAATGTTATTGGCAATGCCAATAAGGTTTTTTTTCCTAAACTCACCACGTATTTTTGTCGTTATAGTGTTTATGTTCAAATGAAAATTAAAAAATAAAAACGCACTTAAAAGACATAGCATTGTCCATAGTGCGGAGTAATTTAGCTTTTTTCGGTTATTGTTGTAAGTTTTTTAGTGCTTCTTTCAACAAAATTTCAACGGAATTAATTTCTTTATTATCCTGATGTACTTTATTGATAGACCGTAGTGCTAAATTTTTGGATATACCTAAAGCTAACAATGCTTGTAACGCATCTTCGTCGAAGCTATTGTGTACATGCGCCGAATTTGCTTCGGGAAGTGCTATTTTGTGTAATTTATCTTTAAGTTCTAAGACCAATCGCTGTGCCGACTTGGGTCCCACACCCTTGATGGCTTGCAACATTTTGATATTATTGCCCAGAATAGCGCGCTGAATATCTTGTGGCGACATTGCCGAAAGCATCAGTCGAGCGGTATTGGTGCCGATGCCGGAAACAGAAATAAGCTCCGTAAAGATTATTTTCTCCTGCTCATCGGCAAATCCGTACAAGGTGGGAATATATTCGGTACTTTTTGCGCCGCCGCTCAAATAGTAGTGTGTAAAAAGTTTGCAATTTTCAGCAGCTTCTATTTGGGAATAAGTGTGTAGGCTTATTTGCAAAGTATAGCCTATGCCATTGGTTTCTATCACCACTTGGGCAGGCGACTTGTACGTCAGTTTTCCTTGAATATAAGCTATCACAATGCCAGAATATAGTTCATCAATAAAGCCATTAGTCTTTTCCCAATGCTTTTAGTACGGTTTGCCCAATAAATGCCGGTGACTCCACAACGTAGATACCACATTGGCGCATTATTTCCATTTTTGCGGCAGCCGTATCTTCTTTTCCGCCTACAATAGCTCCTGCATGTCCCATTCTACGACCTTTAGGAGCAGTTTGTCCCGCAATAAAACCTACCACAGGTTTGGTTCCGTGTTCTTTTACATAATAAGCGGCTTCGGCTTCCATAGTGCCACCAATTTCGCCAATCATAATAATTGCTTCTGTGCCGGGGTCTTCCATTAATAATTTTACGGCTTCTTTGGTTGTTGTGCCAATAATAGGGTCGCCACCAATCCCAATGCAAGTAGATTGTCCTAAACCGGCTTTGGTTACTTGGTCAACCGCTTCGTAGGTAAGTGTACCCGAGCGCGAAACAATTCCGATAGTACCTTTTTGGTGAATAAAGCCGGGCATAATGCCTACTTTTGCTTCGCCGGGAGTTATTACACCAGGACAGTTGGGACCGATAAGGCGACATTTGTAGTCGCTGATAAAAGATTTCACTTTTACCATATCTTGTACCGGAATACCTTCGGTAATGCAAATAACAAGACCAATACCCGCTGCGGCGGCTTCCATAATAGCATCGGCAGCAAAGGCGGGCGGAACAAAAATTATACTGGTATTAGCTTGTGTAGCTGCTACTGCTTCGGTTACGGTATTAAAAACGGGCTTACCTAAGTGCGTTTGTCCACCTTTTCCGGGCGTTACGCCGCCTACTACATTGGTTCCGTATGCAATCATTTGCTCGGCATGAAATGTTCCTTCCGAACCTGTAAATCCTTGTACCAATACTTTTGAGTTATTTCCAACTAATACAGACATAATATTTTATTTACTAAAAGTGAAGTTTGTTTTCAAAAAATCGGCACAAAGATAGTTTTTTTTACGAATACTGTAAATTTTATGGCTGTGTATTTGGCTATAACAGCCAACTTTAGCCTTATTGTATAACCGTAGCGTATTTTACCGAAAACTTAGTGGGGAATTTTTTTCTGTGAAAAAGCAAACAACATTCTTTTGCATAGCATTGTGCTACTATTACTGCACTAAGTTTCGCAAAGTATTTCACGAAGTGGTGCAAAGTTGTTGGCAAAAGACAAGTAATTTATATTATTTTCTTACAAAAGTGAGTCTGGCAATATCTTTTGGAGAGGGAAAAATTTTGTCTAACTGGCGGGTTATAGGCAAACTTAGTTGTTGTAAAATGGTAGAAAGTGTGTTGAGGGGTTCGCCTTCTTGTCGGCTGCCGGAATTTAAGCCTTTCCGAATTGCGCCCGACACGTAGTAGCTTGTACGAATGTTGATAAATGCCTCGGATTGGAGCGAAAAACCGTGTTGTTGCATAATGTTTGCGTAGTATTGCACCGGACGACCCAGACAGAGTTCATCGCCTTTTACTTCGTTTTCGATGCGCTCGAATAGCAGCACTTGTTCTTTCGCTACGCGGGCAATTTCTGCCATAATATTTTTGAGCATCGTTTCGTTGGTATTGTGTTGGAGTACGGTAGCCGTGAAAACTATATCGAACGATTGGTCGGGAAAAGGCAAAGTTTGTCCGTCAATTTTTATCACTTCTACGGCTTTGGGTACTTTGTTTCTTGCCAGAGCCACCATTTCGCTCGAAATATCGGCACCTACCAATGTTTTAGGTTGAAGCGCAGCTACTTCTAACAAATTTCCGCCGGGTCCGCAGCCTATTTCCAAAACAGATTTGTTGCTAAAATCAACACTTTTGAGCATTGTCAAAAACTTCTCACGTTTGTAGCGGTAGTAGGGTTCGTCGTCTCCGGCAATGACGTTTTTGCCATTTTCTCTGGCTTTTATTCTTTGTCCTACCTCCGACCAGTATTTTTCGGGCTGATAATTTTGGGATTTTGTCATAGATATATTTTTCAAAGCCAAGATACAAATAATCTTTAAGACTGAACTATAAAAACACGTTAATAAGACCGCCAAAAAGCCGGTGTGAAAATAATTAAGATGGTAAACAACTCCAATCGACCGATGAGCATCAAAACCGAAAGTATGTACTTGGCGGTATCCGAAAGGTGAAAGAAATTGGCAGAAGGTCCTGTACTACCCAAGCCCGGACCTACATTTCCCAAAGAAGTAGCTACCGAACCCGCTGCGGTGGCAAAATCAATACCTAATGCCGAAAGTGACAGCAAGCCCACCACATAAATCATTACATACACCAATACAAAAACCAACACATTGGCAACAATGCCCGAAGGAATTGCTTTTTTGTTGAGCAGCACCGGAATTACGGCGCGTTGGTGCAAAAGACGCTTAAACTCTAACAAACATGCTTTGAAGGTAACAATATGTCGGATAATCTTTACACTTCCGCTGGTAGAACCCGCCGAGCCGCCGCAAAACATTAAGCCCAGCGAAATCATAATCAAAAAATTTCCCCACAACAAAAAGTCTGCCGTAGCAAAACCCGTAGTGGTAATAAGGGAAACCACCTGAAAAATACTATCGCGAAATATTTTTTCCAAACTTTCGCCTCCTTGCCGCAAGTAGAGTACAAAAGTATAAATGAAGGTAAAAATAAGCGTAATACGCGTGTACCAAATAAATTCTTCGTTTTTCCAAAATTTATTCAGTTTTCCTTTCAATCCCCAATAAACCAAAGCAAAGTTGGTACCCGCTACAAACATAAAAAAGGTGAGAATGTATTGAATAAGCGGACTGTAAAAACCCGCACTGGCTTGTTTGGTGGAAAATCCGCCCGTTGCCATAGTAGTAAATGAGTGATTTATAGCATCGAAAAAATTCATTCCGGCAAGCCACAACAATAAACATTCTACGCCGGTAATAAGCACATACGCCGCCCAAAGTCTTTTTGCCGTTTCCTGAATACGCGGCGTGAGTTTGTCGGACGTGGGTCCCGGCGATTCGGCAACAAACAGTTCCATACCACCAATACCCAAAATCGGCAAAATAGCTACCGTCAGTACAATAATTCCCATTCCGCCAAGCCATTGCGTGAGGCTTCGCCAAAACAAAATACCTTTGGGCAAGGCTTCAATATCGTTTAAAATAGAAGCTCCGGTAGTGGTAAATCCCGACACCGTTTCAAAAACAGCATCGGCAAAGGAAGGAATTGCGCCGCTTACAATATAAGGAATTGCACCAAAAATAGACATGCTCAGCCAACCCACGCTTACAATTAGATACCCTTCACGCTTGCGAATATTAGAATTTGGTGCTTTTAGTGCTTTCCACAAAAACAAACCCAACAATAGCAAGCCCATACTACAAGCGGTCATTTCCCACGCTACCTGATGCTCGCCATAAATGAGGCTTACAGGCACACAAAGCAACATTGCAGCCGCCAACAAAAGCTGTACTACACCAATAAAATTGAATAAAAAACGTATATTTAAATTCATGTTTTGGGGAAATTTTATTCAAAAAAAGCTTCTACTTCTCCAATCGTCTCCGGTCGAACAAAAACCACCACCTTGTCGCCATTGAGAATTTGCTGGTCGGCAGTAGGAATAAAACTTTCGTTGCCGCGAATTACGCCGCCAATAAGCGCATTTTTGGGAAAACGCAAGTCTTTAATAACATGCTGGGTAATTTTGCTGTTGGCATGCACCTGAAACTCTATCACTTCGGCATCCACGCCGTGCAGACTCGTTATGGCTTGCACATAACCCTTTCGGATATGGCGAAAAATATTGTTGGCGGTAATAAGTTTTTTGTTGATAAGTGTATCCACACCAATATTTTGCGAAACGGTAATATAATCTCTGCCTTCCACCATTGCGATAGTTTTGGCAACGCCGTGTTTTTTTGCAATAAGCGAACTTAGAATATTGGTTTCGGTATTGTTGGTTACTGCCAAAAACACATCAATATTGGGCAAATCCTCTTCCAGCAAAACATCAGAATCGCGCCCGTCTGCATTGATAACCAAGGTGTCGGTAAGGTATTCTGCCAAAGCAATGCTCTTGGCTTGGTCAATTTCAATCAACTTTACGTTATAACTTTTTTGTAGTCGCTCGGCTGCCAACTTTCCAACGGTACTACCACCCAAAATCATAATGTTTTTAATGTTGATACGCTTTTTGCCGGTAAGGCGCAAAATGGCATCTATTTTATCTTTTTGGGCAATAAAATAAACATTGTCGTTGAACAGCACCTTGTCGCTGCCGCGCGGAATAATGGTTTCGCCATCGCGCAATATAGCAATGAGGCGCAAGCCCGTAGTGGGAAACTTTTGCGAGGTTTCGGCTAAAGTTTTGTTCAATAAAAATGCATTGTTATCTACAATATGAATACCCACCACACAAAGTTTTCCTCCTTCAAATTCAAACAAATCTGTGAGGGCGGCATCACTTACTAAGCGTACTACTTCTTTGGCTGCCAGCAGACGCGGCGAAAACAGCGTATCAATACCCAATTGCTTAAAAAAAGCCACCTGTTCGGGGTGAATAGAATACTTGTTGTCGTTGTCGCGGGCAATAGTACGTTTTACGCCCATTTTTTTGCCTACAATCGAAGTGATAATATTATTTTGCTCCGAAGAAGTAAGACTCAACAACAAATCTGCGTTGCCTACATTAGCTTGGTTAAGTATATCAATCGAAGAAGAGTCTCCGCGAATAGTTTCCACATCCAATTTATTCGCTACATGGTTCAATATTTCTTGGCTGTCATCAATAATCACGATATCGTGTGCCTCTTTGGAAAGTAAATTCGCCAAATGGAATCCCATTTCACCTGCTCCGGCAATAACTATTTTCATTTATTTTTTATAATTTGGATGTTTTGTAAAAACTAATTTGTACAAAAACACAGTAAATTTAGGAACAACATACCTTATTGTACAAAATACAGCGCGAAGCTACATCATTCACAACAATTCTTTCGTTTTTTATGTCAGAAATTAAGGTAAAAATGAACCTTTTTATGGGCTTATTTGTCTTTAACTTTTGAAAAATAAACAGATTTTCCTTCCATGATTTTCATGATAGCTATTTTATTAGCTTTAGATATTTATGCTTTTCAGGCAATACGCACCGCTACGCAAGATTGGTCGCCTTCCGCGCGAATGGGCATTACCATTTTATACTTTTCTGTAACGGTTTTTTATTTTATCATCGCTCTTCTCATTGAAAATGGCTCCGTAACTCGCGAGACATACTGGTTTAGAAAATACATAGCTCCTTTGTGGGTAGTACTCACTTTCCCTAAAATTATTATCGCTGTGTTTCTGCTATCCGAAGATGCTGTGCGTATAGTGCGCTGGATTGGACGGCTTTTCACCAACCCTGCTCCTTCTACTACTACTGCCCAAAATGCTATTTCGCGTTCGGTGTTTCTCAGCAGGCTTGGCATTGCAGTCGCAGCACTTCCGGCAATATCGCTGTTGTATGGTGCGGTAATGAATACGTATAATTATCAGCTAAAAAAAGTAAAATTATCCTTGCCCAATCTGCCGGAGAGTTTTAAAAAATGGAAAATAATTCAAATTTCGGACATACACATTGGCAGCCTTACCGACCAAAAAGCTGTGCAACGAGGTATTGATATGATTAATAAAGAAAATGCCGATTTGGTATTATTCACAGGCGATTTGGTGAATACGCAAGCGCAAGAAATGGATGAGTGGAAGGAAATTTTTAGCCAAATAAAAGCTAAAAAAGGTGTTTTTTCTATTTTAGGAAATCACGATTATGGCGACTATGTGCGCTGGAGTAGCGTAGAAGCCAAAAAAGCCAATTTTCAACAATTAGTTGATACGCACAAGCAAATGGGTTGGCGGCTTTTGCGCAACGAACACCAAGTTTTTGAAGAAAATGGCAAAACGCTCGCACTTATTGGCGTAGAAAACTGGAGCAACAAAGCCCACTTTCCACGCTACGGCAACCTCAAGGCTGCTTGCGATGGCTGCGAAGCCGACTGCAAAATTCTTCTCTCGCACGACCCTTCGCATTGGGAAGCAGAAGTACTCAATTATCCCGACATTGCCCTCACGCTTTCGGGACACACGCACGGCATGCAATTTGGCATTAACTGGGGCAGCTTTAAGTGGAGCCCTATTCAGTATGTGTACAAACAATGGGCGGGACTTTATCAACAAAAACAACAACAAATTTACGTGAACACCGGATTTGGCGTTTTGGGCTTTCCGGGAAGAGTCGGCTTTTTGCCTGAAATAACCGTTTTTACTTTCGACAGTTAAAATTTTGCTATGAAAAAAATACTACAAATTTTTCTTTTGCTCATATTGGTAAATACTACGTTTTACTTACAAGCTCAAAACAATACGCGTTTTACCATAAGCGGCTATGTAAACGATGCCGATAATGGCGAAAGTCTTATTGGCGTGAGCATTTACAACAACATGCTGAAGCAGGGAACCGTTACCAATGCTTATGGCTTTTTCTCACTTACACTGCCGCAAGGTACGCACGAGTTGGTGTTTTCGTATGTGGGCTACGAAACGCATACCGAAAGTATTACGCTAAACCAGAACATTACATTCAACCTCAATTTGCAAGCGGCGCAGGAAGAACTGCAAGAAGTGGTGATAAAAGCAAATTCGTTTCAGGAAAAAATAGCGACTACCCAAATGAGTGTAGAACAGCTAAGTATGAAAGAAGCAAAACTACTGCCCGCACTTTTTGGCGAGGTGGATATTATAAAAACGCTGCAACTAAAGCCCGGCGTGACAAGCGGCGGCGAAGGTTCGAGTGGTATTTTTGTACGCGGCGGCGGTGCCGACCAAAACTTGGTACTCTTGGACGAAGCTCCTGTGTATAATCCTTCGCATTTGTTTGGTTTTTTCAGCTCCTTCAATTCCGATGCCGTAAAAAGTGTGGACTTGTACAAAGGTGGTTTTCCTGCCGAATATGGCGGAAAACTCAGTTCGGTGATTGATGTGAAACTGAACGACGGCAATAACAAAAAATTTTCCGGTACAGGCGGCTTAGGACTCATCGCTTCGCGACTTACTTTAGAAGCTCCTATTGTAAAAGAAAAGTCCTCTTTTATCATTTCGGCACGAAGAACGTATGTGGACATTTTTACCCGCGCTATCAACAAAGCCAGCGAAGATAAAGAAGACTACTCGCCTATTCCCAATTACTATTTTTATGACCTAAACCTCAAAGCCAACTATATTCTGAGCGACAAAGACAAGATTTTTATTAGTGGTTTTCTCAGCCGCGATATTTTTAGTTTCGATGTGGACGATTTTTCTATTGACTTCGGTTGGGGAAATAGAGCCGCTACGGCGCGCTGGAATCACATTTTCAATCCTCGCTTATTCCTAAATACTACCTTTACTTTTTCGCAATACGATTATAAAATAAGCAACTCCATCGACATTTTTAGTTTTGACTTAGGCTCCGGCATCGAAGATTATACGCTAAAAGTTGATTTTCTATATGCGCCTTCGGCAAAACATAACATCAAATTTGGCGGAAGCGGTATTCATCACACTTTTGATGTAAACAGAATAAACACCAACAGCGAAGATGGCTCGTTTGATATACATTTAGGTTCGACTTTAAACGGCGTAGAAACAGGTGTATATATTTCGGACGACATTGAGATAAGCGATGCCTTAAAAATAAATACAGGTTTGCGCTGGTCGGGTTTTGCCAATGATGGTAAATTTTACCACGGTTTGGAGCCCCGTTTTTCGGCGCGTTATGCTTTCAATGAAAAAGTTTCGGCAAAAATAAGCTATGCGCGTATGTTTCAATATGTGCATTTAGCCTCCAGTTCGGGAGCTTCGTTGCCTACGGACGTGTGGTATCCTTCTACCAAAATAGTGCAGCCCGAAATTTCTGACCAAGTAGCCGGTGGCGTGAGTTTTTTGCTCGGCGACAAATTTTTGCTAAGTAATGAAGTATATTACAAATGGACGCAACGACAAATTGATTTCAAAGATGGAGCGGAGTTGTTTACCAGCGATAATTTGGCAGAAGAGTTTGTTTTTGGCAAAGGCTGGAGCTATGGTAATGAATTTTATATCGAAAAAACCGAAGGGCGCACTACGGGTTGGATTGGCTACACTTGGTCGAAAACATGGCGACAGTTTGATGCCATTTCACAAGGAAGAAAATTTCCTGCCCGCAACGACCGTCGCCACGACATTAGCATTGTAATAATGCACCAACTAAAACCAAAGTTATCTATTTCCGCAGCTTGGGTATATAATACAGGCATTGCGTATAGTTTGCCGGTGGGCAGATATTATTTGCAAGATATAAGTGGCGCACCTGCGCAAATAGTTCCCATTTATCCCGACCGCAATTCGTTCAGAATGCCCGCTTACCATCGTTTGGATTTGAGTATGGTGTGGAAATTTACACCGCAGTGGGGCGAGTCCGACTTGTCGTTTAGCGTGTACAACGCTTACAATCGCCGCAACGCTTATTTTATTTATTTTGAAGAAAAAACCGAAACAGTAAATATAAATGGCGAACCCGAAGAAATAACCACCGGATTTTCTGCCAAACAAGTGTCTTTATTTCCCATTATTCCTTCTATTACATGGAATTTCAAATTTTAAAATCGTACAAAAATGTTTAAACAAGCTATATTTTGGAGTGTGCTATTTATGTTTTTCTTGTCGGCTTGCGGTAGTTTGGAAAAAGAAATTACGGTGGATTTGCCCGAATATGAAAAACAATATATAGTTGAAGGGTATTTAGAAGCCAATAAGCCATTTCGCTTGCTGCTTACACACAGTAGTGGCTACTTCGATGCTATTACCGAAAGTGTAATAGACGATGTATTGGTAAACGATGCGCTGGTAACTATTTCCTACGGCGAAACCGTTGATACGCTACACCCAAACGGAGGTTTTCCTTTGTATATTGAAGACGATAAACTATTCAATTACGGCAGCGAAAATATGGTTCCCGAGCTATACAATACGCCTTTCGATTTGAATATAGAAACAGCCGATGGCAAAAAAATGTGGGCAAGTACGCAACTTTTGCCTGCTATATCCATAGATTCTGTTACATTCAGAAAAAATGCCGACAGTATGGCTTTAGTGCTTACATACGTGAGCGACCCCGTCAATGAAGCGAATTTTTATCGCCGTATGGCTTATTTCAATAATATGGACAGTTTAGAGCAAGATTTTGTAACAGACGATGCCGTAGTGGGCGAAAAAAACCAAATAGTATTTGGTACAGCCTATAACTACGCGCCCAACGACACGGCTATTAACATACTGTATCACATTACCCAAGACTATTACGACTATTTCCGCACCATGCAAAGTGCGGTATCTTCCAACGGAAATCCGTTTGCCATACCTTCATCTATTATTTCCAATATTCAAGGTGATGGCATCGGCATTTTTACCAGTTTGACAAAAACCGAAGTAATAAAAGTGTACGAATAAGTACGTTTTCCCTTTAAATTAAAAAATTAAAACGGCAAATCGTCCTCTATAGCATCTAAGTTTTGCGACATAGGTGCGGCTGTCGGTGTTGTCATCGGATTTGTGTTGGGAACGGCATTGTTTTGCACATTGGCGGGCGTATTAGAAAAGCTCGCATTTGCGTCAATCAGTTTTTCTACTTTCCACGCATCTAAAGAATTAAAATAAATATCCTCGCCGTTTTTTTCCCATTTTCTACCCCTAATATTAAAATGAACCTTCACGTTTTCATCTAATTGATAGTTGTTGAGTAGTTCCACTCGGTCTTGAGTGAGTTGGAATTTTATATAATCGGTAAAAATGCTACCGTTTACATTACGGTCGTTTTGTACTACAAATTCTCTTATGCGAAAAGTGTCTGTTTTTTGTTGAATTTCACCTAATGAGATAATTCGTCCTTCAATTTCAAAATTCATAATATTTTAATTTTTTTGTTTATTATTTACAAAAATAAGGATAAGGTTTAGAAATAAAAAAATTATCCGAGAAAATAAGTGTGTTTTACTTTTCGAGATTTAGCTTTTTTGATGCCACAAGCGCAAATGAAAAACTTTTTGGGTTTGCGGTGTCACGCAAAATCGCTGGTCGATGCGCCTGCCCACTACCCAAACAATTCGCTGTTGGGCATCTTCTAATACCAAACATTGCTCTTTGTCCAATAAACTCATTTTTTCGTTTATAAAAAATTTACTGAGTTTCTTTTTGGCAGCTTTGCCCGAAGCCTTTTTTAAGCCCAAAGGATAAAAATAATCGCCTTGCTGCCAAGGGCGGAGTTTGAGTGGAAAAACAAGCTTATCGCAATCTAATGCAGCTATTTTGGCGTTGTTTTCGGGCGCGTATTTGGCTATTTTTTTGCAATTTATCTTAATATCGAAGTAAGGTGTTTTTATTTTTCGCTCCTTTTCGGTAATAAAATGCCACGTACTTTGCGGCATATCAAGGGCGTGAATGAGAAGAAAATTTCGGTCTTTGATGAGACGATGGCTGGACGAAAGAAATATTTTGCCGGAAATACCTTCAAAACTCTGCATTATTTCGTGGCATTGGGTAGCATTAAAATCAAATTTTTTTACAATTTCGAACAAAATACTGGCAGCACCTTCGTATTGCAAGAGTTGCCGGATAGCAATTTTGTAAATATCGCCTTGTTTTTTGAGGAGTTTTTGCGAAAATGTGTCAATCGCCTGCTGGTAAATTTTAGCCGTATCCTGAAAATGGCGAATATTGGCAATAAAGGTATCGTTCAGCGATGGGTTGATAGTTTCGAGTACTGGAATTACCTGATGACGAAGCAAATTTCGCTGATATTTGTCGGAGGCGTTGCTGCTGTCGGTGCGCCAAAGGAGTTTATTTTCTTGAGCATAGGTTTCTATTTGCTCTTTGCTCCATTCCAACAAAGGGCGAACAAGGTAGTTTTGTTTGGGGAGCATTGCTTGTAAACCGTTGATACCCGTACCTTTGCACAAGTTCAGCAAAAGTGTTTCTATTTGGTCGTTGGCGTGGTGTGCCGTAGCGATAAAGTGATAGTTTTCTTGTTGCCTAATTTCCTCGAACCACTGGTAGCGGAGTTCGCGGGCTATCATTTGAACAGAACCTTTGTGCGAAGCGGCTATTTCGGCGGTGGGAAAATTTTTCTGCCAGAAAGGTACTTTATATGCTTGGGCAAGTTGTTGTACAAAAAGAGCATCTTCGTCCGACTCATTGCCGCGCAGCATAAAATTACAGTGCGCAATGCCAAAATGCCAGTTTGCTTGCCTAAATAAGTGTGCCAGCACTACAGAATCGATGCCACCGCTTACGGCTACAATAATGCTGCGCCGCGAGTTAACCCGACAATGTTTTGTTAAATAGTAAATAAATTCTGCTATCATTCTAAAAACAAAGCTACTATGAAATGTTTTATGCTGCGCAAAAATATACAAATTGGCTCTTGTATAAACTTAGGTAGGAGTCAAAAAATCTTAGCTATACAAAATAATATAATATTTGACATGTTTGAAAATTCTTACTAACTTTGCACCGAAAACTTATAAAACAAAAGTACATAAAATAGGTGCTGTTAAACCAAGCTATTAAGGCAGCTCTGGCTGCCGGAAAAGAAATATTGCGTATTTATGAAGACGCAGATACAGATGTAGAATACAAAGCCGACAATAGTCCGCTTACTGCTGCCGATAAAGCCTCGCACGATGTAATTATTCGTTATCTGGAATCTTCCGCATTGCCTGTTCTTAGCGAAGAAGGAAAGGATATCCCGTATTCGGAACGCCAACAGTGGAAAAATTTCTGGCTCGTAGATCCTTTAGATGGTACAAAGGAGTTTATCAAGCGCAATGGCGAGTTTACGGTTAATATTGCATTAGTGCAAGGCGGTATTCCAATAATGGGCGTAGTGTATGCGCCGGTGCTTCGCGAAATTTATTTTGCAGATACCCAAAAAGGAGCTTTCAAATATTCAATACCCGCCGAACAAGACACAGACGATGTTTTAGCGAATATTTATGTAAATGCTACGAAATTACCAATGAATATTGAACTTGAGAACTATACCGTAGTAGCCAGTCGCTCGCATAATAACGAAGATACGCAACGTTATATCCAATCGCTTGAAGAAAAATATGGTGCGGTTTCTTTGGTTTCAAAGGGTAGCTCTCTAAAGATATGTTTAGTTGCCGAAGGCATTGCAAACGAGTATCCGCGCTTGGGACCTACAATGGAGTGGGATACTGCCGCAGGGCAAGCGATTGCACAAATAGCGGGTAAGCAAGTTATGGAATTTGGTGCTAATACGCCTCTGCGATACAATAAGCAAAATCTATTGAATAACTTTTTGTAGTTAAATAAAATTTAAATAAAAAAAAATTAAAAATGAAATTAATTAATTATCTTTCTATAATTTTTGTAATAATCTTGCTCGCTGCTTGTGGTGGCGATAAGGCTACTTCAAATGGAACCGGAGGCAAAACGGTGCTTTTAGTCAGTTAGAAGTGGCAGATGGCATTGTTAAGTACAATGGAACACCTTTTACCGGAAAGGCAAGAGGCGCAGATTCAGAAAAAAAAAACCAATGAAATTTTAGAATATAAAGATGGAAAAAAAAAAAGTAACAAGGTCCCTTTAAAAATCCTAAAACTAATTATACTATAAAAGATACTTTTTATCCTAATGGAAAAATTAAGAATCGCAAGACTTTTAATAGTATTAATAAATTGGCAAAAGAAATACCTTTTAACCAAAAAAGGAAAAATGGAAGGTAAAAGTAAAGACTTATTATACAAATGGAAAGATTAAAAAATTGAGACGTATAAACTTGGTAAGAAAAATGGGCAAGCAATATATTATGGACAAGATGGTAAAGTGAAAAAAACGCGAGACGTATCGAAATGGCAAAAAAGTAAATCCTAATAAGAAAAAGGGAAAAGGTAAAGCAAATTCAAAAAATAACAATAAAAAATAAGAATTGCAATGTGGAAATTTGTAACTATAATAATAGTCGGATTATCAATGTTTGCCTGTAAGGAAACAAAAGATACACCCAAAACTTCTTCGGATAACGTAAGCGTTGAAGATGTCGAACTTGAAGGTATTCCGTTAGCTAACCTTACGAATAAGGCTAATGTGATGTATAATGGCGAAGAATTATACACAGGCAAAACCTATTCCTTCTACGAGCTAAGGGCGTGAAAAAAAAGAATTATTGTCTTTTGAAAATGGTGTTATGAATGGCAAACAGATAAAGTGGCATCGAAATGGGAAAGTATCGCTCGAAGAAGAATACTCAAACGGCGTACTTAACGGAGAGCAAAAAACGTTCTATGATACCGAGAATTGAAACAAATTCGCGAATACCAAGACGGTCGTGAAACAGGTGTGCGAAAAGAATACTACTCTAATGGTACGCCAAAAAGTGAAATAACCGGAAATATAAATGGCAAAAAACAGAATGGTATCTTAGTGGTAAAAAAGAAAGTAGAAGAATTCTATAAAAACGGTGTTTTAGATAGCTTGCGAGTTGAATGGTACGAGAACGGACAAATGCAATCGGAAGCAAACTATATAAATGGAAAAATTGACGGCATCTACAAAGAATGGTTTCCCGATGGAAAGCAGAAGTTGGAAACACCCTATAATAATGGTATTATCAATGGAACATTAATAGAGTGGCACCCCAATGGTATAAAAAGCCAAAGAGGTGAATATTATTGACGGAAAATGGAAGGAGTTTATAAAAGAATTGCACGTTAATGGCTCGAAGAAAATGGAAATAAACTACGTACATGGACGAAAAGAAGGAACTGAAACTTACTGGCACGACAACGGCATGGTACAGAGTGAAACACAATACGCAAACGGTATTCAGCGCGGTGTTTCTATGCAATGGGACAGAAATGGTCGCCAACAATTAGGCGGCGGCAAAAATAAAGGTAAAAAAAATAAATAATTTTTCTACCGTATATTATATCTTTACCGAATAAAGCAACATGACTATGAAAATATTAATTACGGGTGCAGCAGGCTTTATAGGGTTTCATTTAGCAAAACATTTATCCAAAAATTTCCCCCATTGGGAAATAGTAGGAATAGATAATCTAAACAATTATTACGATGTTTCACTAAAAGAGAATAGATTAGAAGAATTAGGTATTCACGCTATCAGTGAAATAAGTTTGACAAAAAGTGATAAGTATCCCAATTTTCGCTTTATAAAAACCGATATATGCGATTTACAATCCTTAGCCGGACTCTTTAATCAATACTCTTTCGATATAATATGTCATCTGGCAGCCCAAGCAGGTGTAAGATACAGCTTTAAAGAACCACGCGCCTATTTAAAATCAAACATCGAAGGATTTTATAACATACTGGAGCAAGCCCAAATTCATCCTCCCAAGCTATTTTTGTATGCCAGCAGTTCCAGCGTATATGGAAACAATAGGCAAATTCCTTTCAACGAAACACTACCTACCAATTCGCCCACCAACATCTACGCCGCTACCAAGATAAGCAACGAACTTTTGGCTTATACGGCTTCTTCTTTGTATAAACTGCCAACTATTGGTTTGCGCTTTTTTACCGTATATGGTTCTTGGGGTCGCCCGGATATGGCACTTTTCAAATTTATTAATGCCATATTGCAAGGAAAAAAAATAGACCTTTATAATTACGGAAAAATGTTTCGGGACTTTACTCACATAAGTGATATAGTAAAAGGAATAGAAGCTATCCTACAAAAAGGCATTAAAGAAGAACTTCCCAATTTTCAGCAAGACAATAATTTTTACAAAATCTATAACATTGGTTGCAATAGCCCCATAAGTTTATTAGATTTTATAAAAACGATTGAAGAAAAGCTACAACAAAAAGCAATCATCAACTATTTGCCCATGCAACCCGGCGAAATGGAAAAAACCTGGGCAGATGTGAACTTACTCCGCGAAGAAGTAGGCATTTCTCCCACAGTTTCGCTAAAAGAAGGCGTATCGGAGTTTGTCGATTGGTACTTGGCATACTACCAAGTACACGTATAGCTCTCAACGATAAAATTTTAAAAATACAATTATGAGTCAAAGTATTTCGGTAGTAGTTCCCGTTTATAATGAAGAAGAAAACATTATTAGTCTTTATAACGAAATTAAAACCGTATGTGAAAACGAAAAACTGCTATACGAAATTATAGTAGTAGATGATGGCTCGCAAGACAAAACTCCGGAAATAGTAAAAACGCTAAGTCCTTTGCGTTACGTTCGGTTTAGAAGAAATTTTGGACAAACCGCCGCCTTAGATGCAGGCATAAAGTCCGCCAAACACGCCTACATTATTACAATGGACGGCGATGGACAAAACGACCCTAAAGAAATTCCCAACCTTATTCACCACCTCGAAGCCAATCGCTTAGACGTTGTGTCGGGCTGGCGCGTGAACAGAAAAGATACTTTTCTTAAAAAATTTGTATCGCGTGGGGCACATTTTTTGCGTAAAATGCTTATAAACGATGGCATTCATGACAGTGGTTGTACCCTAAAAATTTACAAACACAAGTGCTTCGACAATATTTCGCTATATGGCGAAATGCACCGATTTATTCCGGCATTGCTAAAAATAAAAGGCTTTCGGATTGGCGAAATTCCCGTAAATCATCGCCCGCGTACAGCCGGAAAAACCAAGTATAATTGGCGCCGTACCGTAAAAGGCTTTATCGATATGGTTTCGGTGTGGTTTTGGAATAAATTTGCCGCGCGCCCACTCCATTTGCTGGGAGGCATAGGCTTGTTTATTCTATTTTTGGCATTTATCTCTGCTGTTATTACCATCAAAGAGTTTATCGAAGGAAAAGGAATGTCCGAATCTGCTTGGCCGCTGCTCACCACTTTTTTGTTTCTGGCAGGTATTCAGTTGTTTATATCCGGTTTAATTGCCGATATTCTCATCAAAAATTATTTTGAAACAACAAAAGATGTCTATTATGCCATTGATAGCACAGAAGAGTTTTAGTCTTATCCCTTTTATATAAATTATGCAAAAATTTTTTACTAAACATTTTAAAGCTACTATTGCCGGTGCATTGGTATTTGCGCTGTTTAGTTTTGTTGTTTTTATAATGGATTTCAACGACAAGCAGTCGATTGATACCTTAAAATTGGGATTTTGTATTTTCTTAGGCATAGTGTATTTGTTTAATGCCATAAAAAATATTATACCGCTACAAAAAAAAGAAAGAGCCGCACATATTTGGATAGGACTTACTATTGCCAACTTAATCATCGCTCTCCTACCCGATTTTAGAAATTATTATTACCTAAGTTGGCTGTCGTTTTTTGTGCTGTTATTCTGGAGTTCCTTACTTATTTATCATCAAATCAAGCAATCCACACCAACGCCAAAACCATTAAGATTAGAACGTTTTTTAGAAAAAAGACAATGGATTGCTTGGTTGGCAGTGCTAATAATAATGGGTATTGCATTTTTTATACGAGCGTATGGGCTATCACCTTTGGATACTACTTTCGATGAACGTTTTGCTATTTATGGCGCAAAATATACCTTAGAAGATAAAATAGTAAACTATAACAGAAGTCCTTTGGTAATAGAATTAGCTGCCCGTGCCGCCGACTGGGGCAATGCTGTTTCTTATGACGATTACAAATATTGGGCACGATTCCCTTTTACTGTATTAGGTGCAATTACCGTTATTTTTGTATTTTTATTGGGAAAACGCGTTTCTATTTTGACGGGTTTAACGGCATCGATACTTTGGGCTGTATCGCCTTGGTCTATCGGAATGTCGCGCATAGCGCGGGAGTATGCTCTGTATCTTCCCTTAATTTTAATTGCGGTCTGGCTTTGTATCCAACTGCTCGAATCTTTCGCACAGCTTCGGAAAAAGTGGCTTCCTTTTGTATTGAGCTTAGTTGCCTTGGCATTTTGTTTGTATCAGTTTGCTTTTTACGATAAATTATCCACCATTAAGTTAGGAGCATTATTTGTGGGAATAACAGGTTTTTCGTGGCTATTAGTATATTATAAAAAATTAGCCAACTGGCAAAAAATACTTATTGTGTTGATAGCCGTTGTGGGTGTGTTTTTTGTGGCCCAAAATGTGAATTTATATTTACTGAGAAAAAACTTTTTACAGCACATTTCCTATCAATGGCTTTTTTATTACCTAAAACCTATGCGCACACAAGCTATGTGGTGGTTTGTAAGCAATATAAACAGTATGCTGGTATTGGTGCTTTTGCTTATGGCTATGGTGATGGCACTTATTTACAAGAATAAAAATGCGCTGTTGTTCTTTTTAATTTTTGGTTTTGTCTTGGCAATATTTGTACCTTTTTTCCCCTTCTTTCCACAAATGCGGTACATCTATTATTTGTTGCCCATTTTTTCAATACTTATTGCTTACGTACCTGTATCTTTTTTGCAATATGTCCATCAGAAAGTTAGTTTCAGAGGATATCGCACGGCAGTGAGTATTGGCGTAGCGGTCGTTTTTCTATTTATTTTCAATTACAATTCACTTGCGCGCGTACTTATTACCTACGACAAAAAAAATAGCCGCGTATTTATGCACACAGGCGAGTTGTACTTTAAAAAAGAGAATATTTCGGCTTTTATTAAGAATGTAATAAAACAGGGAACTGCCAACAAAGATGGTTTTGTGATAAGTTCGGAGTATTTAGATGTCGCCAAAATACTTATTCCCAACGCTCGGGTGCGCTATTTTACGAAAAATACCACTTTTGAAAGCGTAGAATCGGCGATGAGAAATACCTACCATGGTTGGATTATCTTACCTAAAAGAATCACTAAAATTGATGAATTTGGTTTTCCGCAAATGGATAATTTTAGGGTTTACGGAAAAACCGTAGCCTTAGTAAAAGAAGATGAAGACCTTGCTTATTATGAGTGGCGCAATGAAGATGTTCTGACCGATTTGGAAGTTCCGCTTTTTTATCCAAAAACGAGCAACAAAAAAGTAACAAACAACAAAGAAAAAATACTATTCGACCCGCAAGTAAAATTAGATTTAACCAAGCCTTTTTCTATAGCCTTCTGGTATGTAGCCTACCAAGAAACGCCCGGCTCACCCATCAGTTTGGGCAACTACTTAGACCGAGGCATTTCGCTTGAGTCGCGCCAAGACTTTGGCTTAGGGGGCTTGTATTTTCACTACGATGTGCAAGAAGGCGGCGGTGTAAGTACTGGCTACATCAACGATGCCACTTTTCACCATTTGGTTTTTTACCAAAAAGACGGCACTTCGGGTAGCGAGTACGGTGTATATGTTGATGGAAAAGTGATAAACTACAACTATATTATTACCAGCAAACAGACACAAACAGATTTCAAATTGCTGAAATTTTTTGGCGACACACAGGATATGCGCATTTACGATAAGGCACTTACGCCCGAACAAGTTGCGGCTATTTACAACAATGGCGAAATTACCACCGAAGTATTTTTAATAGATGCCAATGGACAAAAATTTGGTCCGATACACCATTTTGTTAAAAAATAATGAAAATACTGTTCTTAAACTACGAATTCCCTCCTCTTGGTGGTGGTGCAAGTCCTATTAGTTTTGAAATAGCCCAAGGCTATGCTCGGCAAAAGCATCAGGTAGATGTGATTACAATGGGTTTTGAAGATTTGCCCCCTTTTGAAACCCGTGAAGGCATCAATATTTGGCGGATAAAAAGTATTCGCAAAAAAAAGGAAATTTGTACCCCACCCGAAATGCTTCATTTTGTCGTTGCGGCGAGAAAATTTTTACAAAAACATTTACAAACCCATCAATACGATGTATGTCATTGTCATTTTGCCATTCCCACCGGAATTTTAGCACGCTTTGTGTATCAACACTACAAAATTCCCTACATTATTACCAGTCACGGCAGCGATATTCCGAAGTACAACAACGATAGGTTTACTTTTTTACACTTGTTCACCAAACCGATTTTAAAACGCGTACTCGCACAATCGAAAGGAAATTTTGCGGGTTCTAATTATTTGGCAAACTTGGCGAATACACAACTGCATCCGCCCATTCCATACCAAGTAATTCGCGAAGGTTTTTATGCTGAAAATATTACCCCTGCTCCCAAAGAAAAAATAATCCTCTCCAGCGGAAGATTGCTGCCACGAAAAGGTTTTCAATTCCTTATTCAGGCACTTCGGGAAGAAAAAACGGCGTATCAAATTCATATCTGCGGCGATGGACCAATGATGCCGGAACTACAACAATTAGCCCAAAATAGCACTACTCCGGTAGTTTTTCATGGTTGGTTGGACAACGCTTCCGACACATATCGCCAATTATTATCGAAAGCAGCCGTTTATGTATTGGTTTCGGAAAAAGAAAATGCCAGCAAAGCACTTTTAGAAGCAATGTCGGCGGGTTGTGCCGTAATCACTTCCAATGTAGCCGGTTGCCCTGAAACAGTTGCCGATGCCGGAATAACCATTGCGCCGGACAATACGGATTTGCTCCGAAAAACACTACTTGATTTATTGAATAATCCCGAAAAAATAGCCGATTTAGGAAAAAAGGCGCGCGCGCGTATCGTAGAAAACTACAACTGGGACAAACTCATTGCCAGTTATATTGCCGTATTAGAAAAAGTAAAACGCTCGTAAGTTTTGCGACTTACATCACATTTTTGAACAACCATTTTAAGCTATTTAAAGAAATACGATTGTAAGGCGGATAGCGCAAAGGCACATCTAACCAAAGTCCACGCCGCGTAATTGCTTTTTGGTGCGAAAACGCTTCAAAACTCGACTTGCCGTGATAACCGCCAATACCACTTTCTCCTACGCCGCCAAAGTGCATATTATCGTTGGCAAGATGAATAAGTGTATCGTTAATGGTGCAACCTCCGGCAGAAGTATTTTGCATAATATAGTCGATGGTTTTGTTGTTTTTACTAAAAACATACAAAGCCAATGGTTTGGGACGCTGGCGAATAAAATGTACTATACTTTCCAAGTTTTCGTAAGGTAAAATAGGCAAAATAGGCCCAAAAATTTCTTCCTGCATTGCCGCATCTTTTGCATCAGCCGGATACAAAATAGTTGGCGAAATGTATAATGCAGCCTTATCGGCTTTTCCGCCATAAACAATTTTTTCATCCGAAATTAATTGCACCAAACGATTAAAATTTTTTTCGTTTATAATGCGCGGATAGTCGGGAGATGCTTCTATATTGCTGCCATAAAACGCTTCTATAGCTTTGGCAAGCTCGGCAATAAGTTCTTGGACAATACTTTTGTGGGCAAAAATATAATCCGGCGCAATGCAAGTTTGTCCTGCATTTACAAATTTTCCCCAAACAATGCGTTTTGCCGTAGTAGCAAGCGGCGCATCGGCAGCAACAATACAAGGACTTTTGCCGCCTAATTCCAGCACTACGGGCGTAAGGTGTTTAGCCGCAGCTTGATACACAACTTTTCCTACGGGCGTGCTGCCTGTAAAAAAAATCATGTCGTATTTTTCTGCCAAAAGCGATTGTGAAACTTCAACGCCGCCTTCAAAAATAGCCATATACTCGCTCGAAAAAGTTTCGCGTACGATGCGGGTAAATAAACGACTACAATTTTCGGCAATTTCGGAAGGTTTTAGAACTACCGTATTTCCTGCCGCAATAGCTCCCACTAATGGCGAAAACAACAGTTGAAAAGGATAGTTCCAAGGTGCAATAATGAGTACTTGCCCAAGTGCTTCAGCTTGGGTGTAGCTGCTTGCCGGAAAATGGAACAAAGAAGTCCCTACTTTTTGTGGGCGCATCCAAGTGGCGAGTTTGCGCAAGGTGTGTTTTATTTCGCCCAACACCAAGCCTATTTCTGTACCAAAAGATTCAAACTTGCTTTTGTGTAAATCGGCGTGTAACGCAGCAAAAATTTCGTTTTCGTTTTGTACAATAGCATCGTACAATTTTTGTAATTGCTCGCGGCGGAAGGACAGACTTTGCGTAGCTCCCGAGTCAAAAAAGTTTTTTTGCGCGGCTAAAGTATTTTGTATTTCTGTGGTTGAAATGGCTGATGTCAGCATTGTAGTAGAGATTAGTATTTTATACCTAAACTTCGGTAAATAAATGATAAAAGCCAAGCCGGACCGATAAGCAAAAATTGTAAATCTTTAAAAAAAGAGGGTTTTTTACCTTCTATTTTGTGTCCGATAAATTGCCCAATCCAAGCGAGTACAAACACAACAACAAGAATAAGAGCTGTATGTTCGGTGCGTTGGTCTAATACATAATTTCCCCACAAAAGCAGATAAGCAATCAATACAAACCCTAAGAAAATAGGAAACGAAAGCCGCAAATAAAACAACAAAACAAATACAATGCTGATAGTTGCCCAATTAAGCCAAACGGGAGCATGGAAAGGAAATGGAATTTGCCCAATAAGACCGACAATGCTAAACATTATAAGCGGAACACAAATCCAGTGAATAAGTTTGTTGGTAGCGTTTTGATGACTTTCGCCATATTCGTTGAGCCAAGTGCTGATGCTGCGCATAGGGTAATTTTTAGGAAAATGGTAACAAAAAAATGAGTTAGAAGAAATCGGTACTGTACAAATATAAGAAATTGAACAAAATAGGCACTAAAAATACGAA
>JACJXU010000008.1 GCA_020636475.1 Chitinophagales bacterium
TCCCAAGAAGTTTCTCCCGCCAACTCGCTGATGTTGATGGTTTTGTAAGAGCTATACATTTTTGTGGCGATATTGGCTCCGGTATCTAATTGTGTCCAGTTTTCCCAAGCAAAATTTGTTCCACCCATCGGAATACTTTTTATCCAAAAACTCGCACTCAGCGGCAAACCGGAATTACTGTCTATTTGCCAGCAATAAATATCGCCGGGCGACAGTCCGCCAACGGTGTGCGTTACAAGCAATACATTTTGCTTTTTGTATTCCGCCATTTGCAGCAATATGCCATCATCCTGAATTTTGGCGGGTAAATTCAACCAAAACGAATCATTTCGCCACTGTTTGTAGGCTTTTTGCACCATTGGAGCTTGTTCGTTTTCTGCCAGTATTTTATCCTTGTTCCATGCAACTCCGCTTTGCGATGTGGTATAAAATTGAACTTTGTTATCGCCCCAACGCACTTGCACCATTTTTCTTTTTCTATCCCACAAATAGTTATATCGCTCGTTGCTTGTCCACTGTACTACCCAAGTAGTATCCCAAGCAGGCTTATCTATTGCCTTAAAAATTTTTTCTACAAAGGGTTTTGTCGGCAAATCTGCCATTACTTCGGGCGTTGGCTCATTGGCAAACCAATAACCTAACACAAGTACGGTGGCTATTAAAATAATTGCACCAATAATTTTTACATATTTCAATACTGTAAAATCATTTGATATGGAACAAAAATAGGGATATTGTTCGTAAAAATAAACTCAATGTAAGTTCATTCCCAAATTATAAAACAAAAAACACATAATGTCGGTGTTTTCGTCAATGTATTGTTGCGTGGATTTTCCGTAACCATGTCCTGCTTTAGTATCAATGCGAATAAGTACAGGCGAGTCTGCTGCTTGGCAGTGCTGCATTTGCGCCGCAAATTTGTACGAATGTGCAGGTACTACGCGGTCGTCGTGGTCGGCAGTAGTAATAAGTGTTGCGGGATATTGGGTATTTTCTTTGAGATTGTGATACGGCGAATATTGATACAAATACGCAAAATCTTCGGCATTGTCGCTCGAACCATACTCGCCAACCCACGCCCAGCCAATGGTAAATTGCTGAAATTTTAACATATCCATTACGCCTACGGCGGGCAGTGCTACTTTAAACAAATCAGGGCGTTGGGTAATAACGGCACCAACCAATAAGCCACCGTTGCTGCGTCCCGAAATTGCCAATTTTTGCGGATTGGTAAAACTGTTGGAGCATAAATATTCGGCAGCGGCAATCATATCGTCAAATACATTTTGTTTTTGGTGCAACATTCCCGCCTGATGCCAAGTTTCGCCATATTCGCTACCGCCGCGCAAATTGGCTACGGCATAAATGCCGCCATTTTCCAAAAAAACTTGCTTTGATACATCAAACTGCGGATTGATACTAATATTAAAACCACCATAGCCATAGAGCAAGCAAGGATTGTTTCCATCGTATGCCACATCTTTTTTGTGCGTAATAGTCATCGGAATTTTAGTGCCGTCTTTTGATGTATAAAATACTTGTCGGCTTACATACTCGGCCGGATTGAAAGAAGATTGGGAAGCAATGAGCAATTTATTTTCATTTGTATTAATATTGTAGCGATAAATATTAGGCGGATAAATATAAGATGTAAAAGAATAATAGATGTCGGACGATTTAGGGTTTGTTTCAATATTCGAAACCGTACCAAAGCCTGGCAGTGGAATTTCGCTTATTTTTTTTCCGTTTTTATCATAGAGCCAAAGCACGTCTGCAACGTCTTTTTTATATTTTACCAAAATTTTGTCTTGCACCAAATGTATTTCCGACATAGGCAATTCCGATTCGGGAATAATATTTTTTGCCGTTGCAATATTTGGTTGCTGTGCCGTTACAAAACACAATCGCCAGTTTGGCGCATCGCGGTCTGTATGAAGCAAAATAGTGTCGCCCCAACTGCCAATGGCATCTACATTGCTTTGCAAATCTTCTACAATAGGCAAAAATGTTTTTTCACTGTTTTCCATTGGACGCACGTACAACATATTGTTGTCGGTAGATTCGGACAGCGACAAAAACAAGAATCGCTCATTATCTAAGGTGTAGCCATAAGGTGAGCGAAGTGGCTTGGCATCTTCATAAATGAGTTTGTCTTTTTCCATCGCATCACCCAACTGATGATAGTATAGTTTTAGCTGTTGGTTTTTTTCGGAGTACAGGTTTTTATCGTTCACATTTTCATAGCGGCTGTAAAAAAAACCATCTTTATGCCATGCAATGCCCGAAAATTTTATCTTGCTAAGATGGTCGTCCAAGCGTTTTCCGGTCTGGGTATCCAACACAAAAATTTCGCGCCAATCGGAGCCGCCTTTGGCAATAGTGTAAGCCATATAGCGACCATCGTGCGAAAAACGGTAGCCATTTAACGAAACCGTACCATCGGCGGAAAAAGTGTTGGGGTCTAATACTACTTCCGGTGTGGCGATATTTTTTTGTCGGTAGAGTATGCTTTGCGCCTGCAAACCGTCATTTTTTGTAAAGTACAAAAATGCTCCTTCTTGTTTTGGCACCGATTGTTTGGGAAAATTCCATACTTTAGTAAGCGCGTTGCGCATTTGTTCGCGAAAAGGAAATTCGGCAAAGTATTGTTCTGTAAAAGTATTTTGGGCATTTACCCATTGTTGGGTTTCGGCAGCATTTTCGTCCTGCAACCAATGGTAAGGGTCGGCTATTTTTTTTCCGAAATAAGTGTCGAAATACTTGGTATCGCGCCGAGAAAAAGGATAGTTGTATTGCTGTGTTTTTTCAAAAATATACGGTCCTTTTTCTATGCCCCACACTTGAAAACCATCGGCGTTTATGCCTTTGTCGATGCGCAGTATTTTATCGGGCATAATCATTATTTCGGAAGTGGCAAAAATGGCTCCGTTGTAGTTGCTGGGGCAAGTGCCTTGGCGGGTGCTTCCTTTAAAACCCCAGTCGGTGGCAGTAATATATACTTCGCAGCCTTTGCGAATTTGCAGGCTGTCGAGCGCAATATTATTTAGCGAAGCGTAGGACAACCAGTCGTTGGCGTGAGGAGCGGCAATATTTTTTTGTATTTCGTAAATATAATTGACGATAGTGTCGTTGCTTTTTTGTTGTAAATGATAAATGTACTGGCGAGGTGTTATTTCCGAATTTTGGCTGTACCATTGTTCTACATAAAGCCAAGCATTGTCGGTGTCGGTTTGTGCGGCATTTACAGGCTGAATGAGCAAACTTATATCATAAAAATTTACACTATCTTGTGCTGCTTGTCTGCTTGAGTTGTACGAGCCGGTCATCATATTTATCAAAGAAAACAGCATGGCATCGTTTTTTGCAGCGATAGATAGGCTACCCAATAATACAAAACAGGCGGTTAGCGTTGTTTTTAGAATTTGAAAGGTTTTCATTACTTATTTGTTTATCATTTAATTGCGTACGCTTAGGGTACAATTTTTTGGTTAAATTAGTTATTTTTGGTAAAATATTTTATTTCCTATTTTTCTTGATTATGCTACATTTGTTAGATGAAAATGAAAAAATAATCCTAAAAAACTATTTTTTGTATTATAATTTGCTGGACGATACACACAAAATAATTTTTGAGCATCGTTTGGCACAGTTTAAGCACATAAAACACTTTCGCTTTAGGGACGTTGGTGAGTCGTTGGAGGTGAAGATACTTGTTTCGGCTATTGCCATACAACTGACGATGGGTTTAGATTTTTACCTTTACCCGAATTTCCATACCATTGTTATTCACGGCAATATGTTTTATGCAACTTCTACCGGACATGTGCATCAGCAAGAAGTGCGCAACGATGGCATTGTTGTATTGAATTGGCATAATACTTTAGAAGCATTGAAATATCCTAAAATGGTGTACAGTCATTGTATTCATGCGTGGGCTACGGCACTTTTGTACGAAAATTCGCTTTTTTCGCAAGATTTTTTGGGCTTTGCGCCGCGCGATTTATTGCGCTGGAAAAACTTAGCCAAAGGACGCATTAAGCAAGATAAATTATATTTTCCTTCGGAAAATGAAGCCTATTTAGAGGCGAGTTTGCTGTATTTGTTTACTGCTTGCACTGAAGCGTTTTACCAAGACCCTTGGGGTTTGCGGCAACAAAGCCCCGATATTTATCGCGCAATGGCAATAATGTATAAACAAGACATTTTGGGAATTGTACCCATTCGCAAAAATTAAGCAGCACAGAAAATATGAGCCAAACTTCGCATAGTTATTATATTTTTTGGAAACTCGCGCGCCACTTTATTATTTCGGTGTTGTTGTTTATATTATCGTTGGTTACGGGCGTATTGGGTTACTATTGGTTGGAAAACTACAGTTTGATTAATTCCTTTTATATGGCAATTATAACCGTATCAACTGTAGGATTTACTGAGGTAGAAACATTGAGCGAAGCGGGGCGTATTTTTACTTCATTTTATATTTTGGCGAATCTTATTATTTTTGCCTATGCTGTTTCGTCTATAACCTACTTTATTACCAATGGGAATTTAAAAGTATTGTTTCAAGATTTTTTTATGTTTCGTAAAATTGAAAAAATGAAAAATCATATAATCGTGTGTGGCTATGGCAGATATGGCAGTGAAATTTCTGCACAATTTCGCTTGCACAATATGGATTTTGTGGTAATAGACAACAAGCCGGAAGCAGTAGAAAAGATGCGCAATATTCCCAACTTCAATTACATTGATGGCGATGTTACGCAAGACGAAACACTATTGCAGGCGGGTATTGAGTACGCGCGCGCCTTAGTGACAACCGTGAGCGAGGATATCGAAAACGTGTATGTAGTGCTTACGGCAAGACAAATCAATCCTACATTGAATATTATTAGCCGAGGGATAGATGCTAAGTCGGAGCGCAAACTTTTGCAGGCAGGTGCCAATCATGTGATAATGCCCGAACGCATTGGCGGATTTTATATGGCTACGCTGGTAGGCAAGCCCGATGTGGTAGAGTTTTTTAGAATACTTACCCAAGATACGGGCGTAAGTGTGAGTTTTGTGGTGTTGCCCAACAAGGATTTTCCGCACCATTTAATTAATAAAACAATTCGGGACTTGGATATTCGCAGCAAAACCGGCGCAAATGTTATTGGCATAAAAACGCCACAAGGCGATTATGTAGTAAATCCGGCTGCCGAAACGCCATTGTTGCCGGGCTTAGAAATTATTGTTTTAGGACAAAAGACACAACTTGTCGCCTTTGAGCAATTGTTTGAATATAATAAACACTAAAAAATAAATGTTATAACATTTAAAAAAAAGTATTATATTTGCCATATATTTTTTGCGTAATTTTATACTTTTATTCTCTTAATATTGATATTTTATTGTAACTTTAAACAATAAAAACATCCTGAAAAATATGCAAGAATTTAAAAGAATTATGGTGGGCTTAGATTTTTCGCCGCTTGATTCCAGTCTTATTGAATATGCGGCTTTTGTAGCAAATTTATGTCGGGTGGATAAAATATATTTTATCCACATCCGCAAGGATTTGTCCTTGCCCGCCAGCATTGAAAATGTAATAATAGACAATACTGTTCCTATAGACGAAAGGCTAAAGTATGAAATGTCCGAAAAGGTAAAACGCCTTTTTCCGCATTACCAGTATTTTAATATAGAATGTGAAGTTATTGAAGGTTCGCCTACGCAAGAACTTTTGCATAGAATAGAAGTGAAGCAAATAGACTTACTAATAGCCGGCAGAAAACCAGAGATTAAAGGTAGTGGCGTAGTGATAAAACAAATTGCCCGCAACAGTAAATGTTCTATTTGGTTTGTTCCCGAAAAAGCTACTACGCAGATAGAACGGATTTTAGTACCTACCGATTTTTCTAAAATATCGCAGAATGCCTTAGAATACGGTATATTTATTGCCGAAAAATTAAAAAATACCGAAATTTTTGTAGAACACATCTACACCATGCCACAAATGGGCAGCTATATTCGATACGCACAAGATAAAGTTTTACCTTTGGTTGAAAACACCAATACCGATATGTACAATGAATTTATGGAAGACATTGATACCAAAAATGTTAGCATTTCGCCTATCTTCACTCTTAACGAAAGCTATGCAGGAGCCTTTCTGTCCGAAGCAACTGCTACTGCCAAAAATGTACAACTAATTATCGCTGGTTCTCAGGGAAAAAATGCCTTTTCTCGATTAGTGTTGGGAAGTTTTACCGAAAAACTTTTAGATGCCAACAATCAATTTCCAATGCTTATTTTAAAACCTAAAATTGCCTAATTTTCTTATTTAAAACCTATTATTCTCACAAAATTTTCTCTCTTTTTGTATCATTTGGTAACATAGCGTTACTTCTTTTGACCTTTTAAATGGCTGGTTCTCAAGTAATTATTTGTTATTTTTTAATATTTTAATGAAACAATAATAAATATTTTATTTATTAAAAGTTTTTATTAATTTTGCATAACACTTCAATCTTTTTTGAAGCTTACTTTTTTTTTTTTTTTTTATTTTTTTAAAAAAATTTAGATCATGAACAAAGCAATTAGTACCCAAAAACCGGAATATAAAATACTTCGAAAAGCGGCTTTGGTATTGCGTGCATTAAATCATTCTTTGCGTCAGCAAATTATTGAAATGTTGGCAGAAGATACCCAACTTACGGTAAAACAAATTTATATTAAGTTGCGTGTGGAGCAATCTGTAGCCTCGCAGCACCTTTCTATTTTGCGCAAAGCCGGAGTGGTATTTACCAATCGTGATGGCAAGTATATTTACTATTCTTTGAATAGAGAAAGACTATCCGAAATAATTCATTTATCTACAAAAATAGCCGACGTACCTGCCACGCAATAGGTTGTAATTATTCGCCCCAATACTCTACAAAATTTCGGGGTGTTTCATAAAGGCGTACCCAAAGTTCTATTTCGGTGCTTATACAGGGGCGCAGCCGATGCCAAATTACATATGCTATGTTTTCGGCAGTAGGGTTCATTTGTGCAAATTCTGCAACTTCTTCGTTTAAGTTTTTGTGGTCAAATTCAAGCAAAATTTTTTCCGAAATTATTTTTTTGAGGTCTTTCAAATCCATTAAAATTCCTGTTTGTGGATTTACCTCGCCAACAAGCTTTACTTCTAGCTCGTAGTTGTGTCCATGGTAGCGCGGATTGCTACACAGACCAAAAACGGCATAGTTTTGTGCATCACTCCATTGCGGCAAATACAAACGATGTGCGGCATTGAAGTGTTCTTTTCTAAAAATAGCGGCTTTCACGTTTTGTTTTTTTCTGAAAGAAACATCTTTTGTACAAGAGATGTTTAGAAACTACTAAGGAAACAACCTTCCGTAGTAGCGCGGGAAAGGTATGGTTTCGCGAATGTGCGGCACATTGGTAAGCCACATAATGAGGCGTTCAAAACCCAAACCAAAACCCGAATGTGGCACCGAACCGTAGCGGCGCAAGTCTATGTACCAATTAAATACTTCTTCGGGAAGTTGGTGTTCTTTTATACGTGCCAGCAAAAGGTCTATATCTTCTTCGCGCTGCGAACCGCCCACAATTTCGCCGAAACCTTCGGGTGCCAAGCAATCCACGCCTTTTACATATTCCGAGTCCTGTTCGTCGCGTTTCATGTAAAATGCTTTTATGGCGGCGGGCCACTTGTAAACCATTATGGGCGTATTGAACAAACGGGTAATTACAGTTTCGTCCGAACCGCCGAAGTCATCTCCGTGTGTAAAATTGAGTGCCGAGTCAATCCATTGCGGAATATTGCGCTGCTTTTCTTCCAAATCGCGCAACTCGTTTTTCAAATTATCAACTTTTGCCTGATTGAAGTTTTTAACGCCAGCTTTTACACCCGCTTGCTGAATAGTAGCTTCGCGTGTACTTATTTCTTCCTTAATATCGCCAATGCGCTGTGCTATTTCGTTGAGGTCGTCCCGCAGTGTTTCGATAGAGTTTTTGCCGTTTACATCGCGCTCGCCACGCAGTATTTGCACGGCTTCGTCGTAGGTGATACGCGGAAATTTTTTACCAATATTTTCAAAAAGTGCGGTATCTCTTTCTAATATTTCTAATTCCTGCTTACAGTTTTTATAAGTATCTGTAACAATGTATCGAATAAAATCTTCGATTAAATCCATGTCCATATCCAAGTCGTAAAAAGCCATTTCGGGTTCTATCATCCAAAACTCCGATAAGTGTCGGCGGGTTTTCGATTTTTCGGCTCTGAAAGTGGGACCGAAAGTATAAACCTTTCCGTGTGCCATTGCTGCTGCTTCGCCGTAGAGTTGTCCGGTTTGTGCCAAATATGCAGGTTGCCCGTAATAATCCGTTTCAAAAAGGGTAGTAGTGCCTTCGGCAGCATTTCCGGTAAAAATAGGCGAGTCTATTTGAATAAAGCCGCGCTCGTGGAAAAAAGTATAAATGGCGTATTTCACACTATTGCGAATGCGCATAATTGCCCACTGCTTGCGCGAGCGCAGCCATAAATGCCTGTTTTCTATTAAAAAATCAACGCCATGTTCTTTGTTAGAAATAGGATAATCAACTGTTTCTTGCAAAATATTTATTTCCTGTACTTGTATTTCATAGCCCCCTACTTGGCGTTCGTCTTTTATTACTGCGCCACTTAGTTGAAGCGAACTTTCTTGGGTCGCTCTTTTAGCCGTTTCAAAGGTTTCATTCGATACTTGTTCTTCGCTCACTACACATTGGCAGTATCCGCTGCCATCGCGCAACACCAAAAACACAAGTCCTTTGCCTGTACGTTTGTTGGCTACCCAGCCCTGAAGGCGTACTGTTTTGCCTTCGTATTGTTCCAAATCTTTGATATTTGTAATCATAATCTCTTATTCTGTTTTACGCCTTTATGGCGAATTGTTTTTAGCTTTTTTTGAAAAAATTCTTAAAAAAAGTGGCTAATTTAGACAAATAATTTATGCTTTTTAGCAAAGATTTATTTTTTTTGGCACTTAATTTGATTGACTGATGTTTGATTGATAGACATCACACCTCAATAATAAGACTATGCTTAAACAAAAACTTGGTCAAAAGTTAGTTCAAAAACTATCACCGCAGCAGATTCAGCTTATGAAATTGTTGCAAATTCCGACTACTTCTTTAGAACAACGTATAAAAGAAGAGTTGGAGGTGAATCCTGCCTTAGAAGAAGGAGAAACACATGCCGAAGAAGATGATTTGTTTGAAGCCGAAGCCAGAACTGATGATGCCAATGCCGAGCCGGACTTTAGCGAGTATTTGGATAATGTCAATATTCTCGAAGATTCCTATAAACTCCATACCGGACGACTACGTTCGCAGGAAGAGGAAGAAGAACAAAACCGTTTTTTGCCTATTGAGGTGAACGAAAGTTTTCACGAATACCTTTCACAGCAACTCTATCTTTTACACCTAAGCGATGATGATCTGAAAATTGCACGCCAATTGGTGGGCAGTATTGACGACGACGGATACATTCGCCGTTCGCTTACTGCTATTGAGGACGACTTGGCATTTACACAAGGTATTGAAGTACCCGAAAGTGAATTGGATAGAGTATTACACATTATCCAAAATCGTTTTGAGCCTTCCGGCGTAGGTGCGCGTAGCTTGGCAGAGTGCCTTATTTTACAACTCCGCCGCAAACAAAACGGCTGCAATAAATACATTGATTTAGCCATTTCTATTTTGGAAAATAATTTTGAGGAGTTTTCTAAAAAACATTACGCCAAATTAGAGCGCGCACTACAAATTGACGAAGACGAACTTCGTTTGGTTTTAGATGAAATATTAAAACTTAACCCCAAACCGGGAAGTGGTTATTCGGGCGGCGCACAAGTGGAGTATTATATCATTCCAGATTTTATCATTTTTAATGATAATGGCGAACTAAAACTAACGCTTAATGCTAAAAATGCACCGGATTTACGCATTAGTTCGTACTATATCGATCTTATGCGCGCGTATGAACGCAGCCGCGAAAAAGACCGCAAACAACGCGAGGCTTTGATGTTTATAAAACAAAAAATAGATGCCGCAAAATGGTTTATTGACGCTATTCGCCAACGGCAACAAACCTTGTATCATACCATGAAAGCTATTTTGGATTATCAATATGCCTACTTTTTTACGGGCGACCAAACGCGCCTCAAACCGATGATTTTAAAAGATATTTCGGATATTACCGGCTTAGATATTTCTACTATTTCGCGTGTGGTAAACAGCAAATATGTGCAAACGGAATACGGTACATTCAAACTCAAATCATTTTTCTCCGAATCGCTTTCTACCGAAGCTGGCGACGAAGTATCGACTTTAGAAGTAAAAGAAATTCTCCAAAATCTTATTAGCAAAGAAAATAAGCGCAAACCTCTTTCCGACCAAAAGCTTACCGAAAGTTTGCTCAAACGCGGCTACAATATTGCTCGCCGCACGGTTGCCAAATACCGAGAACAACTCAATTTTCCGGTGGCACGCTTACGCAAAGAATTATAATTTTCTCGTCTTTACTACATTTTGCGTTTGAGATAAAAAAGCTACTTTTTCTTAAAAACTCATTTTCGTTTAATACACAATATAATATGTGCGTGTACCGTGTCACTTGTAAAAGTGATATTATCTTCTTTACGAAAAAATCAACGCAAAAATTTGCATATTTCAAAAAGATGTACTACCTTTGCAGCGCAATTTTGCATTTTACCCTTTTTAAAACGAAGCACAATGTTGATTTATCAAAATAACATCAAGCTGTCAGGAGCACAATTAACTATTGTGGCATTGCTTCGTAGCATCTGCAACGACAAATAAATCTCATTTTTATTTTCTAAGATAGCTCAAAGTAGCCTTTAGTTACTTCGGCAGGCTTTGCCTTTTTCACAACACAAAAAGGCGAGGAGAAATATTTTTGCCTAAGGCATATCTATGTCTTTAGGAAAAACATGTCCGCATTTGGTTTTTAACACTAAACCGAATATGGTAAGTATAAAAATTAGACCAAAATTTAAATGTACACAAGGCATAAAAACTTACCCAAGCGTAAGGAAAATGTTTTGGCGCAAAAATTCAAATTAAACTAAAATGAAAAATAAAATAAGAGGTAAAGACCTGATAAAAATAGGTTTTCCACAAAACAATAGCGTAAACATAGCTTTGGGCTACATTAATCGCTATCGCAAAAAAGAAAGCAAAGAACGCGTACTGGCAGAAGTAAAAGCGGTATTGTCGGAGCCACAAAAGTTTCTCGAAGATACGCTTTGGGGCAAAGTGGCAGAAGCACTGACCAAACCCGTAGAAGTACAAATGCACAAACTAATGAATACACGTGCTCCGTTCAGTATTTACGGTGAAAACGAAATAGACGAGCAAGCGAAATTTCAACTGTACGATGCCCTAAAATTGCCTATTTCGGTACAAGGTGCCTTAATGCCAGACGCACATACTGGCTACGGCTTGCCTATTGGCGGCGTTTTGGCTACCAACAATGCGGTGATACCTTATGGCGTAGGCGTGGATATTGGTTGTAGAATGAGTCTTTCGGTTTTTCCGATAGAAAGTAGTTTTATAAAAGCCCAGCAACAAAAATTAGAAAATATCTTGAAAGAACATACCAAATTTGGTATGAGCGAAACGCATAAATCCAAAAGCGACCACGAGATTTTTTCGAGACCTGAGTTTAATGAAATACTTTTTCTACGACCGCTCAAAGACAAAGCCTACAAACAACTCGGCACTTCGGGTGGTGGCAATCATTTTGTGGAATTTGGTAGTGTAACTATTGCCGATGCCCAAAACGAATGGAAACTGCCACCGGGCGAATATTTAGGACTTTTGTCGCATAGTGGTTCGCGTGGTTTGGGTGCTAATATTGCAAAACATTACACCCACTTAGCCATGAAACAAACACCACTTCCCAAGCAAGTGCAGCATTTAGCTTGGCTGGATTTGGCTACGCACGATGGACAAGAATACTGGCAAGCAATGAACTTAGCCGGCGATTACGCCAAAGCCTGCCACGACGATATTCACCAAAGAATAGCCAAACTTTTAGCAACAAAAGCGGTGATAAAAATAGAAAACCACCACAATTTTGCTTGGAAAGTACAGCTAAACGGGCATGAATGTATTGTACATCGCAAAGGTGCTACACCCGCCGCAAAAGGCGAATTAGGCATTATTCCCGGCTCTATGACGGCTCCCGGATTTATTGTGCGCGGCTTGGGCAATGCCGACAGTTTACAGTCGGCTTCGCATGGTGCAGGGCGCGTTTTTTCCCGAAGACAATGCAAGGACTCTTTTACCCAAAGCGATATAAAAAAGCAACTAAAATTGCACGATGTATCGCTTATTGGTGGAAATGTAGATGAAGCTCCTATGGCGTACAAAGACATAGAAAAAGTAATGAAAAACCAACAGGAGTTAGTAGAAATTGTAGGGAAATTTGTTCCCAAAATTGTAAGAATGGATAGCTAAAATTTTAACAAAATGAACACAACCAAAACAATACAAATCACCTCGGGTAGAGGTCCCGCAGAATGTTGCTGGGTAGTAGCGCAAGTATTGAAATACTTTTTGGCCGCTGCTCGCGAAAATGGATTCTCGGCTAATGTTATTCATCGCGAAGAAGGCATAGAAAACGGCACGTTGGTTTCTGCTATTTTGGCTATTGACGGACAGCAGCCGGAAGTTTTTTTACAAGATTGGCTCGGAACTATTCAATGGATTGGGCAAAGTAGCTTTAGGAAATTTCACAAAAGAAAAAATTGGTTTGTGGGAATAAACGAAATTCATCTCGCCGAAATTATTGCCGATATCCAAGACAATGACTTGAAATACGAAACCTCGCGCGCAAGTGGTGCCGGAGGACAACACGTAAACAAAGTGGAAACCGCCGTGAGGCTTATTCATTTGCCAACGGGCGTTTCCGTTACGTGTTCCGACAGTCGCTCGCAGTTACAAAACAAAAAGAAAGCCAAAGAGCGACTCATTCAGGCATTGAAAGTTAGAGACTGGGAAATAAAAAAAGAAGAAGCCCGCAATAATTGGCAAAACCACAGCGAACTCGAAAGGGGCAAGCCTATTAAAGTTTTTACGGGTTCCGATTTCAAGTACAAACACACCGACAAATCCTACAAAAGCAAACGGCAACAACTCAAAAAAGATTTACAAAATCAAAATTGGGATTAATTCCGTTGAGATTATAAAATTATCGTATTATTTTAGCAAAAGTATTGTTCTTCGGAGCAATACTTTTTTTATTTTTCAAAAAAATGCCGTTATTTTAGCAGCACTATGCTTCAAGAAGCGAACAAACTCCTCAAACAGTATTTCGGTTACGACACTTTTCGCCCGTTGCAGGCGGAAGTAATTTCTGTTGTTTTGGCAGGAAACGATGCCTTAGTGCTAATGCCTACGGGTGGTGGAAAATCCTTGTGTTTTCAAATTCCTGCTTTAGTAAAAGAAGGCACAGCCATAGTTGTTTCGCCGCTAATTTCACTCATGAAAGACCAAGTGGACAGTCTTTTGCAAAATGGTATTGCAGCAGCTTTTCTAAACAGTTCTCAAGCCTTAGAAGAACAATACGTCATTGAACAAAAAGTGCTTGCAGGAGCCATAAAAATACTCTATGTTTCGCCCGAAAGGGCAGTGAGCGAAGCTTTTTTTCAGTTTTTATCACACATTAATGTTTCTCTGTTTGCCATTGACGAAGCGCATTGTATTTCGGCTTGGGGACACGACTTCCGACCCGAATATGCCCAACTTCAATTCATTAAAAAACAATATCCCGAAGCACCTCTTTTGGCATTGACCGCGACTGCCGATAAGCTCACACGTGCCGACATTTTACAGCAACTCGACTTAGAAAACGCCCGAATTTTTATTGATTCGTTTAATCGTGCAAACCTTTCGCTGCAAGTAGAGCAAGGACGCAATCGCTTTCAAAAATTGCTTCAATTTATTCAAAAACACCCCAAGCAGTCGGGAATTGTCTATTGTCTTAGCCGCAAAACTTGCGAGTCTTTGGCTGCCAAATTAGATAAAAAAGGCATTGCGGCAGCGTTTTATCACGCGGGCATGTCGGCACAAGAGCGCGAACTCATTCAAAACAATTTTATTCGCGACCAAATTCCAATTATTTGCGCCACAGTAGCGTTTGGTATGGGCATCGACAAATCGAATGTACGCTGGGTGGTACACTACAATTTACCCAAGAATATTGAAAGTTTTTACCAAGAAATAGGACGCGCCGGACGCGATGGACTTCCTTCGGATACACTTCTTTTTTACAGCTACGCCGATGTAGTACAATGGCGCGAAATGATAAACAACACCAGCGCGCAGCCCGAAGTACAACTCACGCGTTTGGAGCGTATGCAACATTACGCCGAAGCGGCTATTTGCAGAAGGCAGATTTTGTTACAATATTTTAATGAAACCTTAGCCGAGCCTTGCAATAACTGCGATGTCTGTAAAAATCCGCCTGAAATTTTTGACGGCACTATTTTAGCTCAAAAAATTTTATCGGCAGTGGCGCGCACCAACCAAACGGCAAATATTCAAATGGTGGTAGATATATTGCGCGCTTCGGCGAAAAAAGAACTTATTGCCCGCAATTTTCATACGCTAAAAACTTATGGCGTAGGGCGCGACATTGCTACTGCCGATTGGTTTTGGTATATCGAACAACTTTTGCAAAAAGGATTTTTGGATATTGCTTACCAAGAGCATAATAACCTAAAACTTACGCCTAAATCTATTGCTTTTTTGCAAGAAAAACAACAAATGCCCTTAGTGTCGGCAGAAGTAGGTAAAAGTGTGGAACAAGAAACTACCGCTACGCCCAGCCAACGCCTGCGCCAGGAAACAACTGGCGTACGCGATGCGCTTTTTGAAAAACTGCGACTGTTGCGCAAAGATATTGCCGACGAAAACAATGTGCCACCATATATTATTTTTAACGATAAAACTTTAGAACAAATGGCTGCCACGCGACCACTTAGCGAAGAAGAAATGAGCGAATTGTCGGGAGTAGGAGAGTACAAACTACAAAAATATGGCAAGCGTTTTATCAAACTTATTTTGCAACACATTTACGAAGAAAATAAAAAATAGGCTCTTTGCGCCGTCTTTTTTATCTTTGCAAGCCAATTGAAATGTGTGTTTAAACTTTTCATTTGATTATTTATCCAAATGACATTTTTAGCTTGAGCAGTTTCCCGATACTGCTTTTTTTGATTTAATAACAAGAAGTATTATTTTTATGAAACTACATTTGTTTGTATTAGCGATTGCATTTTTGGGTATAAATATGCCTGCCATTTATGCACAATATGACCCCGAAGCACGTAAAATTTTAGACGGCGTTAGCGAAAAATACGAGGGTTTTTCGAGTATAGAAGCCGATTTTGTGATGGAAATTTCCAATCCAGATGCAGGTATTAGCGATAAACAAAGCGGAAAATTGTATTTGAGTGGTAAAAAATATCGTATTGAAACCAAAGAGATTGACCGTATTTCGGACGGTAACGCTATTTGGACTATTTTTAAAAATGATGAGGAAGTGCAAGTTACTGCTTACGACGATGAAGACAACGAACTTACGCCGGCACAACTTTTCAGTATTTACCAAGAAGGTTATAAATACGTTATCAACAATCGCTATACAAAAGATGGTTTTTCGTTTGTAGAAATAGACCTCACGCCCGAAGACCGAAGCGTTGCTTATTTTAAAATAAGAATAACCATCAACGAAAAAACGAAGGTGATAACCAGTGCCAATTTTTTCAGTAAAAACGGTACGCAGGTTACGTACGAGTTACAAAAATTTACACCCAATACCCAAAGTTCGGCGAGTATCTTTTCCTTTAATGCAAATAATTACAGAGGATTTGACGTAATAGATTTACGATAGCTAAGTGGCTTTTTATAATTTTTTAGGTACAAAAACGACTTGTTTTATCGATTAAGCAGGTCGTTTTTCTTTTTTATTTTCGGTTCTTTTAATAACTTTGTTGCATTAGTTGTACTTTATCAATTTCTATGCAAAAACTTAGTTTCGGAATAATACGCGAAGGCAAAACTCCTCCAGACACCAGAACTCCACTAACGCCCAAACAAATTTCATTTCTTCAACAAAAATATCCCCAGTTTTCGTTTGTGGTGCAGCCTTCACCCAATCGTTGTTTTTCAGATGAAGCCTACCTTGCGGAAGGTATTTTGGTAAGCGAAAACCTCGAAGATTGTACTATTTTGATGGGCGTGAAAGAAGTGCCTGTGGCGCAACTTATTCCCGAAAAAACCTATCTTTTTTTCTCGCATACTATTAAAAAACAGCTTCAGAATAAAAAACTGCTACAAGCTATTTTGCAGCAAAAAATTCGCCTGATAGACTACGAATGTTTGCGCGATACACAAACGGGTTCGCGTCTGATTGGGTTTGGTTATTATGCAGGCATTGTTGGTGCGCACAATGGTTTGCAGGTTTGGGGAAAGCGTACTCATACGTTCGATTTGCCGGCGGCGTATAATTGCAAAGATTTTGCGGCGATTAAGGACATTTACGATAAAACGAAATTTTCGCCTTGTCGCATTGTGCTTACAGGTAATGGTAAAGTTCCCAGGGGAGCCAAAGCTACTTTAGATGTAGCCAATATTCCCGAAGTGTCTCCAACGCAATTTTTGGCGGATAATTGTCCGGAACTTTGTTATACGGTTTTGCATTACAGCGATATGTATTGCCACAGATCCACGCACCATTACGAAGGGAAAAGTGACTTTTACACCAATCCAGAAAATTATTATTGTCGTTTTGCTCCGTTTACACAAGTAGCCGATTTGTTTATTAATGGGATTTTTTGGAAAGAAGGCATTCCTGTATTTTTTACTAAAAACGAAATGCGCCGCCCTGATTTTAATATAAAAGTTATTGCTGATGTTACGTGTGATATTGCGCCTGCTGCCTCTATTCCGGCCACTTTAAGGGAAACTATTATTGGTGATCCCGTTTTTGGTTATGATCCGTTTTGGGAAAAAGAAACTGCGCCCTATCAAAAGAACAGTATTGATATGATGACCATTGACAACTTGCCCAACGAACTTCCGCGCGACGCTTCGCAGGGTTTTGGCGAAATGCTTATCGAAAAAATTATCCCCGAATTTTTACCAGACGATAGTGCTATTTTGGCAGATGCTACCATTGCAAACGATGGTGTTCTCACCAAAAAGTTTGCTTATTTGGGCGATTATGTTGAATGAATATTTGTCAAAACAGAAAGGTGTAAATGAGCAAAATGTGGTACATTCAGGCAACAGTAAACTCTGTTTCTTTCATTTCTACACTAAATTTCACCTTTGCTTTCAGTGCGCGGAAAACTTTTAAAATAGTTTCGATGGTAACATTTTTTGCGTTCCGCTCCAATTTAGAAATTTGAGATTTCTGAACACCAATCAATGCACCAAGCTGTTCTTGGGTCATATTTCTTTCTTTGCGAATAGACTTAATTATTTCTCCGAGTAATTCCATCCGCAAGTCAAATTCATATTTGTCTCTTTCAGGTGTTCCAATTTTGCCGATGTCCCTATCTTTTAGTTCATCAAGGGTCATCATTTTTTTATTTTTTATTGTCATAACTTATTATTTTCAAAGTATTCATTTCTAATTTTTTCTGCTTTTTCAATTTCCGTTTTAGGTATTTTATTCGTCTTTTTTACCATACCGTGTGTTGAAAATACCAAAGTTTCAAATTTATCGGTCTTGTCCCAAAACGCAAAAAGTCTATACTGCATTCCATTATATTTTATTCTAAATTCCCAAATATTATCAGTTAGTTTTTTGAAAATTTTTGGGTCAAGTCCGAGTTTGGCTTTATCAATATTATAACATATTTCCCCTCTTGTTTTTAAGTCTAATCTCTCTAAAAAGTCAAGGGCTTGTTCAAGAAATATTACTTCAAAGTTTTTATTCATTCAGTCCGAATATCAAAATTTGAAAACAAATTTAATTAAAAAAGTTGAATTATAAGGAAACATTTTACATTTCTTTCTGATAAAGTTAAATCGTATGTTTTGCCTTTCTCAAAACCAAAACATAGCGTATTTGTTGCTAAATGAGTTTTGTTGTATATTTTGTATCGCTTTTTACCCAAAAAAACGACTTCAAGATTTTCAACGTAAAAATTGCCTTAAATTCCACCCAAAAATGAACTTAGAAGAAGTTTTGCAGCATCGCCGCTCGGTGCGCGTGTACGATAAAGAAAAATCTATTGATACCGAAAAAGTAAAACATTGCCTCCAATTGGCAACCTTGGCTCCGAATAGTTCGAATATGCAGTTGTGGGCGTTTTACCACATTACACAGCCCGAACTGATGGCGAAAATTTCAACCGCCTGCCTTGACCAAACTGCCACTGCTACCGCTTCGCAAATTGTTGTTTTTACCACCCGACAAGATCTGTATAAGAAAAGAGCTAAAGCTGTTCTCGAGTTTGAAAAAGGAAATATTCAACGGAATAGTCCAAAAGAGCGACAAGAAAAACGCATAAAAGACCGAGAAACGTATTACGGAAAACTAATGCCGTTTATTTATGCACGATTTTTGGGAATAGTAGGTTTTTTGCGTGTTTTAGCTACCAAAAGTATTGGTCTTTTTCGTCCCATTGTACGCGAAGTTTCTGAATGTGATATGCGTGTGGTTGTACACAAATCTTGCGCACTTGCAGCCCAAACTTTTATGATTGCTATGGCAAACGAAGGTTATGATACTTGTCCGTTGGAGGGTTTTGACAGTAAACAAATAAAAAAATTGTTGAACTTACCCGCTGGCGCAGAAGTGAATATGATTGTTTCTTGTGGTATCCGCAAAGGAAATGAAGGTATTTGGGGAGAGCGATTTCGCGTGCCGTTTGAGGATGTATATCAGAAAATTTGATTATCGGACAAAAATCTGTTTAGCGCTAACGAGATGAAGATGACAACCGTTATTTTGGAGGAGTTGAAGTAATAAAAACTACATAAAATTTGTCCTTATTGTTAATGAAAGAATATTTCTTACTTCAACAAAAAATGCTACATCGCAAATTGCTTGATGTAGGTATTCCTCTTTGGGCGGCGTATGCCATAGTTCCGATAGCGTTTGTGCTACTGTCCTACTATCTTTTTTTCAAAACGGAGTTTGCAGCTTATATTTATGTGTTTACGGCACTTAGTTTTGTTGCAGAATTGAGCGAACCCAAACGAAACGACTTTCTCAAATCTATGTTCGGTTCAAGCGATTATGCCATAGTAAGAATGCTGGAAAACCTTTTTTTGAGTTTCCCCTTTTTGCTTTTTTTGGCGTACAAGGGCTTGTTTTTATTTGTATTGGTTTTGGGTTTGTTGGCTATTTTTATGGCTTTGTTCAATTTCAATACAAACACCAACTTTACGATACCCACACCTTTTGGTAAAAAACCGTTTGAATTTGCCGTAGGGTTTAGAAAAACATTTTTTGTGTTTCCAATAGCGTATTTTTTCACCATTATGTCAATATACGCCGGAAACTTCAATCTTGGCATTTTTTCTATGATATTCATTGCTTTGATTTGTTTGTTTTATTACTCAAATCCGGAAAACAAATATTATATTTGGAATTTTAGCACAACGCCCAAAATGTTTTTGTTTGAAAAAATAAAAATCTGTTTCGCTTATTTCACACTTTTGAGCTTGCCTATACTCGTTTTGTTGCCTATATTTTTCTTTGAAAATACGCTAATATTGTTTGGTTTTTTCTTTTTGTGTCAGATTTATTTAACAACTATTATTTTGGCAAAATATGCGGCTTATCCATACGAAATAAATTTTTTACAAGGTATTTTATTGGCAATTAGCTTAATGTTTCCGCCAACTCTTATCGGAATAATTCCTTTTTTTTATACAAAATCTGTTAAAAACCTAAAGCCAATTTTAAATGATTAGCATTGAGAACTTATCAAAAGAATATGGGCAAAAAAAAGCACTTGACGCTATAAATATAACATTTGAAAAAGGAAAAGTTTACGGAATTGTGGGTGAAAATGGTGCCGGAAAAACTACGCTTTTTAGATGTATTGCCGGTATTGAAAATTACTCGGGTCAAATAATTTCGGACTTTGATAAGCTAAAGGATTTTTTGGGACTTTTGCCAACCGAACCATTCTTTTTTTCCAAAATAACGGGCAAAGAGTATATCCGATTGCTCGCCAACGCAAGACGGGTGAAGCTTGGCAGTATTGAAGCGAAAAACATCTTCGATTTACCACTAAACCAATATGCAGCAACCTATTCTACAGGAATGAAAAAGAAATTGGCGTTAACAGCCATTCTATTGCAAAAAAATGAGGTTTTTATTTTGGACGAGCCTTTTAATGGTGTAGATATTCAAAGCAATTTGCTAATAACCGAATTAATTAAAAAACTGAAAACACTACAAAAAACAATAATTATAACATCGCATATATTTGCTACATTATCAGCTACTTGCGATGAAATTTTTTTACTCAAAGCAGGTAAAATTGACAAAAATTTAGCACGTGATGAATTTTCGCATTTAGAGGCAACCATGAAAGATATCACTATCGGAAATCGAATTGAGCAATTAGGGCTCAAATAATAAAGATTGCCAAAGACGTATTTCTCATCACATTCTCTGCTCTATTTGCTTTTGGCTTGTATTTTGTATTTTTAACATTCGGTATTAAACGATATTTCGCAGATTTGCGTTAATGTTTTGTGGAAATGTCTATATTTTTGTAAAATTTCCGCTTTGAAAAAGAATCATATTTTATGGATATAAGCAATACAAATTACCAGCAACTCATCCAGAAGTTAGACAGCTTCATACGAAAGTACTACCTCAATCAGCTCATTCGAGGAGTTTTGTACGCTTCGGGACTACTTTTGGCGTTTTTTCTGCTCGCCAACCTTTTGGAGTATCAGTTTTATTTTTCCACCAGTGTTCGGAAAATTCTTTTTTGGGGATTTATTCTTACCATGCTAGCTAGTGTTGGCTACTGGATTTTGCTTCCGTTGATGCACTATTTTCGTCTGGGAAAAATTATTTCGCACGAGCAAGCCGCTAATATTATTGGCAAATACTTTGGTAATGTAAAAGACAAACTACTCAACATTCTGCAACTAAAACAGCAGTCCGACCAACAACAATCTGATTTGTTGCTCGCCAGCATCGACCAAAAAATTGACAATATAAAATTAGTGCCTTTCAAGTCGGCGATTGATTTATCAAAAAATAAAAAATACGCCAAATACGCCCTTATCCCTTTGTTTGTGCTGGCGGCTATTCTTTTTGCCGCACCCAATATTATTCGTTCCGGCACAGAGCGCATCATCAACAATGAGCGCGTGTATGAACGCGAAGCTCCGTTTATGTTCTCCATCGAAAACGAATCGCTGCAAACATTGCAAAACGAAAATTTTACTGTAAAAATTAATGCACAAGGCGACATTTTACCCGCCGAAGCCTTTATTCATGTCAATAATTTTCCGTACAAACTCAAAAAGATTGACGATAGTCATTTTGAATATACCTTTAATAAAGTACAAAAAAACATCGACTTTTTCGTAGAATCGGGCGGTTTCAACAGCGACTCTTACACTTTGGAAGTATTGCCGCGTCCGATGTTGCTCAATTTTACCGCCGAAATAGATTATCCGGCTTATACCGAACTAAAAGACCAAACATTGCGCAACAGTGGCGATATACAAGTACCTGCCGGAACAAAAATTACGTGGAATTTTGAAGCCGAGCATACAGACGAACTTCTTTTTCGCATAAAAGGAAAAGAAAAACAAACAACGAAACGTATGGGCGAAAACCAGTTCTCTTTTTCCGAAAAACTGCTAAAAGACAGCCCGTACAGCATTTTTGTAGCAAATAAAAATGTAAAAAATGCCGACTCTATCAGTTATATGATAAGTGTAACACCCGACTTGCATCCGAGTATTTCCGTGCAGCAAATTGCCGATAGTCTTGATAATCAGCAACTTTACTTCCTGGGCGAAGCCGCCGATGATTATGGTATTGCAAAAATTGAATTTAAATACCAGATAGAACACGAAAAAAACCTTGGCGCATTGCAAACTTTTGCCGTAGCCCGCGAAGGCACAAACAAAAACGCCACTTTTACCTACGACTGGAATTTAAAACACCTCAATCTAACTCCCGGCGACAAACTTATTTATTTCTTCGAGGTTTGGGACAACGATGCCGTAAATGGCAGCAAATACACACGCTCGAGTACGATGACATTCCAATTGCCCGACCTAAACCAGTTAGATGAGTTGGTAGATAAGCAAAACGAGCAAATTCATGATAATTTGCAAGAAGCTATTGACAAAGCCGAAGAACTGCGCGAAGAAATGAAAGATATTAAAGAGAAATTGGTGCAGAAAAAAGACCTGAATTGGGAAGACCGAGAGCAAATTGAAAAAATGCTCAACGAACACCAACAACTTCAGGAAGCGGTAGAGAATATTCAGGATAATTTCCAAGAAAACCAACAAAAAGAAGAATCTTTTAAAAATCTTTCCGAAGAAATGAAGGAGAAAAAAGAGAAACTTCAAGAAATGATGGACCAAATGATGAGTGAAGAAATGAAAGAAATGTTGGAAAAACTGAAAGATGAAATGGAGGAAATTTCTAACGAAGAACTGATGGAGAAACTAAAAGATATGGAATTGAACGATGAACAACTTCAACGCGAAATGGAACGCCTCAAAGATTTGATGAAAGAATTGGAAATGGAGCAGAAAATTGAAGAAACTGCCGAAAAGTTGGAGCAATTAGCTGAAGAACAAGAGAAATTGTCGGAAGAAACAGAACAAAACAATACCGGAAATCTCGACAAACAACAAGAAAAGCAAGAAGAATTGAACAAAGAGTTTGATGAAATTCAGAAAGATTTGGAAGAAATTAAGGAAACACAAGAAGAACTGAACAAAGACACTGAAGAAATGGAGCAAAACCAAGAAGATGCCGAAGACATTGAGCAAGATATGGAACAAAGTATGGACGAAATGGAGCAAAGCCAAAATCAACCCGCGAGCAAAAGTCAGCAAAGTGCTTCACAAAAAATGAAAAAAATGGCGGGTAATATGAAAAGTCAGCTTCAAGAAATGAAACAAAAACAAGGCGGCGAAGATATGCAAGCCATTCGCCAACTCTTGGAAAACCTCATTACCATGTCTTTCGACCAAGAGCGAGTAATGAACGACATCTCCGCCACCACCGTAAACAATCCCAACTACAACAGCTTAGTACAAGAGCAATACAAACTCTACGACGATTTTCAGATAATAGAAGACAGCCTTAACGCCCTCAGCAAGCGTGTTTTCCAAATCCAATCTTTTGTACTCAAAGAACTTACGGAAGTAAAACAAAACTTTGGCACAACCCTCGAAAATCTCGGCGACCGCAAAGTGCCGCCAGCCTTAGTAAGCCAACAATATATTATGACCGGACTCAACAATCTTGCCCTTATGCTCAGCGAAGCCCTCCAACAAATGCAACAACAAATGATGGCAATGATGCCCGGCAGTGGCAGTTGCAATAATCCGGGCGGTATGGGCAAAGGGCTTTCCGAAATGAAAAAAATGCAGCAACAACTCAACCAACAAATGCAGCAAATGATGGAAAAAATGGCAGGCGAGCAAGGCGAACAAGGAAAATCGGGCAAAAAAGGTGAAAAAGGAGAGGGGATGAGCAAAGAAATTGCCCAAGCTGCTGCCCGACAAGCCGCCATTCGCAATGCACTGCGCGAACTAAACGACAAAGAAAACAAAGACGGCAAAGGCTCGCTGGGCGACTTGGACAAACTGATGGAAGAAATGGAAAAAACCGAAGAAGATTTGGTGAACAAACGCATATCACAGGAAATGATAAAACGTCAGCAAGATATTTTAACACGCTTGCTCGAAGCCGAAGAAGCTGAACGCCAGCGCGAAATGGACAACAAACGCCAAAGCGAAACGGCTACGGACAAGCCTAAAAAACTGCCGCCGGCTATTGAAGAATACTTGAAAAAACGCCGTACTGAAACCGAACTTTATCACACAGTTCCGCCGGATTTAAAGCCATATTATAAAAATTTGGTAGAAGATTATTTTAAAACAATTAATAATTAGTTTAGAGAATTTTTTATTAAAAAATCATTTAATTAATTAATAATCAATTTTATATAAATAAAATAAATATGAAATATATTGTAATTGTTTTTCTGTTGTTCCAATCTATAATTGCTTCTGCATCGTATATTTTGGTGCCAATGGACGAACATCAAACCAATCATTTAAAAGCATACGGACTTGCCTACTGGACCATAGCCAAAGGCGTAGAAGTAGACTGGTTACTCAATTACAAAGGTGGAAGTTTTGCGATGCCTTACAACAAACTTATAGAGGCAGAAAGTCGTATTCGCGGCGTTTCTTTTGAAGTATTGCCCGATGCAAAATATTCGCTTATTCTTATGGAAATCGCCAATCCCGAAAAAAACATGGATTTGGTAAAATTAGAAAAAGCACCTAAAATTGCTGTTTATACGCCCATCAATAAACCACATCACCCCGAACTTCCTTGGGACGATGCCGTTACACTCGCGCTTGACTACGCCGAAATTCCTTACGATAAGATTTATGACGAAGACGTACTCAACGAAAAACTACCTTTATACGATTGGCTACACTTGCACCACGAAGATTTTACAGGTCAATACGGAAAATTTTATCGTTCTTATCGCAACCAACCCTGGTACATTGCACAAGTAAAATACGAAGAAGAACACGCCAAATCCTTAGGATTTAATAAAGTTTCGCAAATGAAATTAGCGGTAGTACACAAAATCCGCGATTATGTTGCCGGCGGTGGATTTATGTTTGCCATGTGTTCCGCAACCGACACCTACGATATTGCACTTTCTGCTGAAGGCATTGACATTTGCGACCGTATGTTTGACGGCGACGGGGCAGAACCCAATGCTTCTTCAAAATTGGACTACCACAAAACTTTTGCTTTCGACAAATTCCAATTGGTAATGGACCCATTAGCTTACGAATTTTCAACCATTGATGTAAGTGATGGAAGAAAAATACCTGAAAACTTAGATTTTTTCACTCTTTTCGATTTTTCGGCAAAATGGGACCCCGTCCCTACAATGCTTACACAGTGTCATACAAAAGTGATTAAAGGATTTATGGGACAAACAACGGCATTTCATAAAAATCAAGTAAAATCGAGTGTTTTGGTAATGGGCGAAAACAAACTAAACAACGAAGTGCGTTATATTCACGGAGAATATGGCTATGGCTTTTGGACATTTTTCGGTGGTCACGACCCCGAAGACTACCAACATTTTGTTGGCGAACCCGCAACGGACTTGAATTTACATCCCAATTCGCCCGGTTATCGATTAATATTAAACAATGTGTTATTTCCGGCGGCAAAAAAGAAAAAACAAAAAACATAAACTTGTTTGAAAAACACCAGCTATCCAGCTCGGTGTTTTTTTATTTCATAAAAGTAATTTTTTATTACTCTTACATAGCGTAACTTTGCAGCACAAATTGTTCCACGTGGAACAATTTTTTATTTTCGACAACAATGTTCCACGTGGAACATTGCATTTTATTTAACATTATTACAAAAAAAACGAAATGTTCCACGTGGAACATTGTATTTAATCTTATGAATTTGAACTATGATGTTATAGTGGTAGGAGGCGGGCACGCTGGAGCAGAAGCGGCGGCGGCGGCGGCAAATATGGGTTCAAAAGTGTTATTGGTAACAATGAATATGCAAACCATAGGGCAAATGTCTTGTAATCCTGCTATGGGCGGCATTGCCAAAGGACAGATTGTGCGTGAAATAGATGCTTTGGGCGGCTATTCGGGAATTGTAAGTGATGTGAGCATGATTCAGTTCCGGATGCTCAATAAGTCTAAAGGTCCTGCGATGTGGAGCCCGCGTGCGCAAAACGACCGAATGTTGTTTGCGGCAACTTGGCGAAAAATGTTAGAAAATACGCCCAATGTGGACTTTTGGCAGGATATGGTAAAGGAAATATTGCTTGAAAAGAGTAGGGTTGTAGGTGTTTTAACCAATTTAGGCATAAAAATAGGCGCAAAAGCGGTGATTCTTACGAATGGTACGTTTTTAAACGGTTTAATTCATATTGGCGAAAAGAATTTTGGCGGTGGACGTATGGGTGAGGCAAAAGCAACCGGAATTACGGAACAGTTAGTCGCTCTCGGCTTTGAAAGTGGTCGTATGAAAACCGGAACACCTCCAAGAGTAGATGGACGTAGTTTGGACTATACGAAAATGGAAATTCAGGAAGGAGATGGCGAAATTGTAGGTTTTTCGTACAAAAACATCCCAAAACCAAGCAAACAACACCCTTGCTACATCACTTACACCAACGAAAACGTACACGAAATGCTAAAAACAGGCTTTGAGAAATCGCCGATGTTTAGCGGACGTATTCAAGGCTTGGGTCCAAGGTATTGCCCTTCTATAGAAGATAAAATAGAGCGTTTTGCCGAAAGAGACCGTCACCAGCTATTTGTAGAGCCGGAAGGTTGGGATACAGTAGAAATTTATGTAAACGGTTTTTCGACCTCTCTGCCCGAAGATGTGCAGTTTAAATCCTTGAGAATGGTTCCCGGATTTGAAAATGTAAAATTTTTTCGCCCCGGCTACGCCATTGAATACGATTTTTTTCAGCCGGAGCAGTTAAAGCACAACTTAGAAACCAAATTAATTGAAAATTTGTACTTTGCAGGACAAATAAACGGTACTACGGGCTATGAAGAAGCGGCTTGCCAAGGAATAATGGCGGGAATTAATGCGCATTTGAAGCTGCAAGAAAAAGAACCATTCGTTTTAAACCGCTCCGAAGCCTATATTGGGGTTTTGATTGATGATTTAATTAATAAGGGCACGAAAGAACCTTATAGAATGTTTACTTCGCGGGCAGAACATCGAATTTTGCTGCGCCAAGACAATGCAGATTTGCGCCTTACCGAAAAAGCCTATAATATAGGACTTGCTGACGAAGAAAGATGGAGAAAATTGCAACAAAAAATAAAGGAAATAGAGCGTGTCGGCGAAATTATCCAATCTACAAGTATAGCTCCCGAAGAAGCGAACAAAATATTAGCAGAAAAAGATTCTACCTTGATTTCACAAAAAGTGAAACTACACACCTTACTTACGCGCCCGAATATTGGTATTCAAGATTTTCAAGAAATTTCTGCCATAGAATATATGTATAAAACGTACTGGAAAGAAAGTGTTGAACAAGCAGAAATTATGTTGAAATATGCAGGCTATATTCAAAAAGAACAAGAAATGGTTCGTAAAATGGAAGCATTGGAAAATATAAAACTAAACACGAATTTCGACTATAGTAAAATAACGTCTCTTTCGGCAGAAGGCAGAGAAAAACTCAATAAAATTCAACCCGAAACCATTGGGCAAGCCGGAAGAATAAGTGGCGTTTCGCCCAGCGATATTTCTATACTTTTGGTGTATATGGGTCGTGTTTAAAAAATTATACTTAGCTGATTATTAAATATTTATGCGTTATTTTAGAATTGTTTTTACTCTTTTTGTTTTAATACTTGTCCTTAGCGCATGTGCTAAAGTTGTAGCTCCTGAAGGTGGCGACCAAGATACAACTCCGCCCAAAATACTGAAGCAAAGTATTGCCAATGGAAGCACTAATATTACACCCAAACGCATAGAATTTGAAACGGACGAAAACATACAAATTGGCAATTCGTCCGAAATAATTGTCACGCCACGACCACCCAAACCTGGACATTTACGGCGCGCGGCAAAAAACTTCAAATAACTCTAAGCGACTCCTTAGTACAAAACACTACCTACAATATTCAGTTTCGTGAAGAGCTGAAAGACTACAACGAAGGAAACCCTTTATCCAACTACAATTTCGTATTTTCTACCGGAGATAAAATAGATAGCACTACACTTTCGGGCAAAGTGATATTTGATGAAAACGGAAAGCCGCTCGCCAACGCGATGGTGGGCTTGTACGCAATAGGAGAAGACAGTCTTTTGCTTCGCTCCGCGCCCGACTATTTCACCAAAAGCGATAAAGAAGGAAATTTCACCCTATCGTTTATAAAGCCCAACGATTACTACCTGCTCGCTTTTGAAGATAGCGACAACAACCGTGTATTCGACAACGAAAAAGACAATTTGGCGTTTAGTGGTACACCCATTAGCATAAGTGCGCAAAAAGATAGCCTTGCTGCAAAACCATTGATTCTTATCGCTTCAAAACACAAAAAACCGGCTTCTTATCTCGGCGACATACAAAAACACAATAATTACCAGTGGCAAATTCCGATTGTTAATGCCGAAAATTTTCACAACTTTAGTACCAATAAGCAAAATGACCGCATAAAACTATACTTAAATGAACAGAAAGACAGTTTGAATATTTGGTTTAAAGATACAATAAATGAAGATTTTAAAATTATACTACAATCTGATAATCAATTATTTGACACCACAGAAATCGTTTATAAAACCATCAAAAAAGAATTTAACGACAGTCTTTATGTGGTTCATAAAGAAATATCTGAAGGACGAGTGGGCTTTTTGGATTATTTCAAAAACTTTGTGCTATTTGCCAATCAACCTATCGGTAAAATTAATGGTGAAAAAGTGCTGCTGATGCAAGATAGCATCTTGGCAACGTTCGATAAATTGTATATTACAAAAGATAATCCGCAAAAATTGATGCTTGATTATGCTTGGCAAGCCAACAAAACTTACACTTTAATATTGCTCCCTGAAGCACTATACGCTTGGCGAAATAATACTACTGCCTTAGACTCCCTACAAATTTTCGAGTGGAAAACTTACGCAGAAGAAGAGTACGGTGTTTTGTATATAAATGTAAATAGTAATTATGTGAACAATAATTGGCGGTTCATTTTATCGAACAATAGAGCTACGCAAAAAATTGATACGCTCATTACCCAAAGTGAAATGAAAATTAACCGATTAAAACCCGGCAAGTACTCACTTTTCTTGTACAACGACCGAAATAACAACCAAAAAAGAGACATAGGCAATTGGTGGGAAAAAAAACCTGCCGAAACACTCTACTTCTACGACAAAGAAATCCAAATCCTTGCCAACTGGGAAACAGAAGTCCCAATTCCGTTGTTTACACCTAACGAACCGACAAAAGAATGAAACCCTTCAACGCATTTAGAGTAATAAAATGGATTGCCTTGCTCGTTATAGGTCTTATTTTGCACAACGAAGACCTATTGTGCCAATACATCAATGACGCGTATATAAAATACGTTTTAATATTTGCCGATTTTTTGCTGTATTACGCCAGCTTGCGCATTATCGAGTGGATTTTTGTAACCATATATTTGCGCAGAAAAAAATTAGTCCGCTACGACAATGTTATAGTAGGTGTGGACAACATTGTGGAAATGTTGATAGGCGTGGGTTTAATCATTTCTTTGCTCCTTATTTGGGGCATAAAAATAAAAGAACTCTTTACCTCCCTCAGTATCGTAGCGGCAGCCTTAGCAATTATCTTTAAAGAGTATATCTCAAACACTATCAATGGAATAATTATTATATTTTCTAATAATATTTCTATTGAAGATTCCGTAAAAATAGGCGACCACAGAGGTAAAATAATTGATATGACACTAAGTGGCGTTAGCTTACTAAACGACGACGACGACATTATTTATATTCCCAATAATATTGTTTTTAACCAAGAAATTACCAACTATACAAAACGTGAAACCAAAAAAACAAGTATCGAATTTGAATTGGAAACACACACGCTTGGTCCTTTTAAAACTTTAGAAAAACAGCTTATTGATTATATAAAAGACTATCACAAATTTATGGACATGCATAGTGTTCATCTTAAAATTTTTGAAATAAAAAAAGATAGCATAAAACTAAAGTTTCGTTTTTCACTAAAAGAACCCAGCCGACAAATAGAAAAGGAAATAAGAAAGAAAATTAACGAAAAAGTAGTCGATTATTTACACGAAAAATATAGTAAGAAACCATAAACACAAATAGAGAGCAGGCAAACCAAAAAAATCTGTGAAAAAAAAATATGTCATTTTTGTCTTAAAAAGCCTAACGCTCGTTTTGTTGCTGTATGTAATATACACACAACTATTTGTTAATCAATCTATTGCAGAATTAATTGCAGAATTAAAAATTACAATTCCCCTTGGACTTTGGCTGCTGTTTATGGGCGTTTTTTCTTTTTTAAATGTGAGTATCGAAGCCTTAAAATGGCAGAAATTGGTAAAGAAAGTAAGTTGTATATCTTTTGTAAAAAGTCTGAAAGCCATAGTGGCGGGAAATACTTTAGCGATGTTCACACCCAACCGAACAGGCGAATTTGGTGCAAGGGTGCTTTTCTTGGAAAAAAACCATCGTTGGGAAGGTGTTGCGCTAAGTTTGTTGGGGAGTTTTAGCCAAATACTGGCAACCAGTGTTGTAAGTGGTATTGCGTTTGTTTTTTTTCTAAAAAATATAGCACACTATCCCACAAAAATTTGGTTGAGCGTTTGGCTCATTGGCAGTATTTTGGCATTGATACTGCTTTGCATTTATTACAATATCGGCGCAATAAAACCGTATGTTTATGGCACAAAGTGGCTCAAAAAAATTCGCCCATACATTTTGCCTTTAGAAAAATTTTCGGCAAGAGAACTAAGTCAAATACTCGGTTTGTCCTTGTTGCGTTATGGCGTTTTTAGCTTGCAATTTATCCTTTTGTTGTATAGCTTGGGTTATCAAATTCCCTTCGCCACGATTTGGAATATGGTGGGGAGCGTGTATTTTATGCAAACCGTTATTCCCAGTATTGGTTTGGTAGAGTTGGGTGTTCGCGGACAAGTAATTATGTTTGTTTTTGCGCAATATACCCAACAATTAGTTCCGATTTTAGCGGCATCTTTGCTTATGTGGTGTTTCAATCTTATGATTCCCGCCCTTATTGGTTGGCTAATGCTGTGGCAGAAGGAACAAGAAGAATAGCTGGTCTTTTTTTACAACATATTCGCCTGAAGCCATTTTTTCGCTTCTTCCAAAGAAAAATCTTTTCTGTTGGCATAGTCGGCAACTTGTTCTTCCGTTATTTTTCCCAAGCCAAAATACTTCGCTTGCGGATGAGCAAAATAGTAACCACTCACCGAAGCAGCAGGATACATTGCGCAAGATTCGGTAAGTTTCATGCCTAAGTTTTCGGCATTTAGCAAAGCAAATATCGTACGTTTTTCGGTATGTTCGGGACAAGCCGGATAGCCCGGAGCCGGACGAATGCCCGCATATTTTTCGGCAATAAGTGCATTGTTGTCCAAGTTTTCATTCGCGGCGTAGCCCCAGTATTCCGTACGAATTGCACGATGCAAATATTCCGCCAGTGCTTCCGCCAGTCGGTCAGCTAAAGCTTTGAGTATTATGGCATTATAATCATCGTGTTTCGCTTCAAAAGCCGCAATGTATTTTTCAATGCCAATGCCCGCCGTAACAGCAAACAAACCAATGTAGTCTTCTTTTGATTTACTTTCAGGGCAAATAAAATCTGCAAGGCAGAAATTGGGCAATTCCGCACTTTTTTGGTTCTGCTGACGCAAAAAATGTAATTTTTCCACCTCATTTCCTTGTATATCAAACAAAATAACACTGTCGTTTTCATTGCTATGCGCAGCAAAAAGGGCAAAAGCAGCCTTGGATGTAAGCCATTTTTCCGAAATAATGCTTTGCAACATTGCTTGGGCATCATCGTAAAGTTTTGTCGCTTCTTTTCCAACAATATTATCCGACAATATTTGTGGAAATTTTCCCGCCAACTGCCATGTTTGGAAAAATGGAGTCCAATCTACAAAAGGTACAATATCCTGTAAATCAATATTTTCTAATTTTTTTACACCTAAAAAATTAGGCTTTTGGGCTTCAAAATTGTCCCAATCAATCTGTACTTTATTTTGGCGCGCTTCGCTTAAAGAAAGCAGTTTTTTGCTTGATGCTTTGGCGGCTTCTACTTCACGTAAATGAGCATAATCCGCTTCAATTTGTTGCACAAAGTCTTTTTTTAAATCGGCATTTAACAAACTTCCTACTACGGGTACTGAGCGCGAAGCATCTAATACGTGAATTACTGCTTGCGCATATTGTGGCGCAATTTTTACGGCAGTATGCAAGCGACTCGTTGTAGCACCACCAATCAGCAAAGGAATGTGCATTTTTCGCTGCTCCATTTCTTTTGCCACATCTACCATTTCGTCTAATGAGGGCGTAATCAAACCACTCAAACCAATTATATCTACTTGGTGTTTTTCGGCTTCGTCCAAAATTTTCTGTGCAGGCACCATTACGCCCAAATCTATTACTTCGTAATTGTTGCAAGCCAACACTACGCCCACAATATTTTTACCAATGTCGTGTACATCACCTTTTACGGTTGCCAACAAAACTTTTCCCACCGAAATAGTTTGGTCTTGCTTTTCGGCTTCCAAATAAGGTTGCAAATACGCCACCGACTTTTTCATTACACGTGCACTTTTTACCACTTGCGGCAAAAACATTTTTCCCGAACCAAACAAGTCGCCAACAATGTTCATACCGTCCATCAGCGGACCTTCAATAACGCCAATGGGTCTTTTCAGCAACTGAAACGCTTCTTCGGTGTCTTCATCAATAAAATCGACAATACCGTGAACCAAAGCGTGTTTTAGCCGCTCTTGTACAGAAGCATTGCGCCATTCCAACTGTATTTCCTGCTTTTTCTTTGTTCCTCTGTAATTCTCTGCCAATTCTACCAAAGTTTCAGTAGCATCAGGCTTCCTATTAAGTATCACATCTTCTATTGCCGTAAGCAAAGTCGGTTCAATGTCATCATATAGCATCAACATTCCTGCATTTACAATGCCCATATCCATTCCGGCACGGATAGCATGGTACAAAAATACTGCATGCATAGCCTCGCGAATGTGGTCGTTGCCGCGAAAAGAAAACGAAACATTACTCACCCCGCCACTTACTTTTACCAAAGGCATTTTTTGTTTGATAATGCGTGTAGCTTCGATAAAGTCCACCGCATAATTATTATGTTCTTCAATGCCCGTAGCAATGGCAAAAATGTTGGGGTCGAAAATGATGTCTTGAGGAGGAAAGCCGAGTTTTTCGGTAAGTAATTTGTACGAACGTTCACAAATAGCCACTTTTCGTGACAAAGAATCGGCTTGCCCTTGTTCATCGAAAGCCATAACCACTACGGCAGCACCGTATTTTTTTATTTTATCGGCTTGCGCCAAAAAAATTTCTTCTCCTTCTTTTAGCGAAATAGAATTGACAATGCCTTTACCTTGTAAACACTTCAAACCAGTTTCGATAACCGACCATTTGGAAGAGTCAATCATAATAGGTAATCTGGCAATGTCTGGTTCAGCCGCCAACAAGTTGAGGAAAGTTTGCATGGCATTTTCCGAGTCCAACATGGCTTCGTCCATATTTACGTCTAAAATCTGTGCGCCACCTTCTACTTGCTGTCGCGCTACGGCTAAGGCTTCTTCGTATTTATTTTCCAAAATAAGCCGCGCAAATTTGCGCGAGCCTGTAACATTGGTTCGTTCACCTATATTTACAAAATTGCTTTCGGGCGTAATTGTTACTGCTTCCAAACCACTTAAATGAAGTAGCGGCGGCAAGGAAGGAATTGCGCGCGGCTTTTTGTTTTGCACATGCGCTACCATATGCGCAATATGTTCGGGCGAAGTTCCGCAACAACCGCCAATAATATTTACCCAATTATTTGCTACAAATTCATCAATAACGGCACACATTTGGTCAGGTGTTTCGTCGTAACCGCCCAAAGCATTTGGCAAACCCGCATTAGGATAACAGCTAATATAACATTCTGCAATTTTGGCAAGTGTTTGCAAATAAGGGCGCATATCTTTTGCACCCAAAGCACAATTAATGCCTACGCTAAACAAATTGGCGTGGGCTATGGAGTAGTAAAATGCCTCAATGGTTTGTCCGCTCAAAGTACGCCCACTGGCATCGGTAATAGTGCCGGAAATGCTAAGGGCAACTTTGTCCGTTTTTTGCTTATGCGAAAGAGCATCGGTAGCAGCAACCAAAGCAGCTTTGCAATTTAGGGTATCAAAAACGGTTTCTATAAGTAAAATATCTACGCCACCATCTAAAAGTGCGCAGGCTTGTTGGTAATAAGCATCGTAGAGTTGGTCGAAAGTAATAGCTCTAAAGCCCGGACGATTTACATCCGGCGAAATAGACGCTGTACGATTAGTGGGACCCATAGCTCCGGCAACAAAACGCGGTTTTTCGGGCGTTAGTTGGGAATATTTGTCCGCTGCTTTTCGCGCTAATTGTGCTGACTGAAAGTTGAGGTCGTAAACATATTCTTCTAAGGCGTAATCTGCCATAGCAACCGTAGTTCCACTAAAAGTATTTGTTTCGATAATATCGGCTCCGGCGGCTAAGTATTGTTCGTGAATTTCGGTAATAATTTCCAGCTTTGTCAAAGACAAAAGATCATTATTACCTTTTAAATCGCTTGGATGATGCTTGAATTGTTCTCCGCGATAATCTGCCTCTGTAAGTTTGTAGCGTTGAATCATGGTACCCATGGCACCATCTAAAACAAGAATACGGTTTTGTGCTAAATGTTTTAATAACATAGTTTAAAGGATGTTTGAATTTGTTAAATGAATAACTTACCCCAACGGGAATAAGTCAGTGACTTATATAACAGACTCATCATCCTTTAACGAGAATAAAAGCTACCCAAAAGGAATCAAAATCGGTTAATACAGCGCGAAGTTAGGTATTTATTGCTTAAACGAAAAAAATGAAAAACAAATAAGCTAACTAAAAAGGAATACTAATCGTTATTCCCTCTAAACAAATAAGAAGCAAAGTACAGCAACTGCGCCAAAGAAGCCAAAGCAGCCACTACGTAAGTCATTGCTGCCCATTTCAGAGCCGAAAATGCTTTGTCTTGCTCCTGTCCTGTAGTTATTCCGGCACTTTGCATCCATTTCAAGGCACGGTTGCTGGCATCAAACTCTACTGGTAGGGTTACAAAAGCAAAAAGCGTAGTCATGGCAAAAAGTGCCACGCCAATCATAAGTACCCAAGGAATACCGGAACTTGCGTACAAAATAATACCGCCCATAATCGCATATTGTGCCAAATTGGAACTAATACCAACCATTGGTACTAATTTGGAACGCATTTGTAAAAAAGGGTAGGCTTGTGCGTGTTGTACGGCGTGCCCACACTCGTGCGCAGCCACAGCAGCAGCAGCAACATTTCGTTGGGCATACACGCCTTCGCTAAGGTTTACCGTTTTGTTGGCAGGATTGTAATGGTCGGTTAATTGACCCTGTACAGAAATAACCTGCACATCGTCGATACCATTGTCGCGCAACATTTTTTCGGCTACTTCTTTGCCGGACATACCGGAACGCAACGAAATTTGAGAGTATTCTTTGAATCGCTTTCGCAGCATGCCGCCTACTAAAGCACTTGCGCCCATCGAAACGGCAATAATGATCATATAAATCGGACTGAAAACCATATTATTTGTTATAATTTTTTATGCAATAAAACAAAAAATGACACGATAAGTTCCATTTTGAAGGTAAAAATATGAAAAACAAGTTGACGCTCAAATGCTAAATTTTACTTAAAATTATTCGCAAATCACACAAGGTATAAGTAGTTTTATGAAATTTGGGGCAGTAAAAATGTGATACAATGAAAAATTTTTCTTTTCTCCTTGTTAGCTTATTTTTGTTTTATAGTTTTGCTGCGAATGCACAAAGCACACGCTTGTTGTTACAAAAAGGCACGAAAAACTACGAAGCCAAAAATTATACAAAAGCCGAGAGCCAATACAGAGATGCTATAGCCGAAGATAACGGGAAAGACCTCGCCATAAGTAATTTCAACTTGGGCGATGCCTTATACCAACAAGGAAAATACGATGAAGCCATCAAGACTTGGCAACAATGTTTGGGAGAATGGTCAGGCGAACCGCAAAAATTGAGCGATGTATGGTACAATCAAGGAAACGCTTTGCTACAAAGCGGTAAAATAGACGAAGCAATAGATGCTTACAAGCAAAGTTTGCGCCTCAATGCACAAAACAACGAAGCACGCTATAATTTGACTTTTGCTAAAAATCTAAAAAAGCAGCAGCAAGAACAACAGCAAGAAAACCAGCAAGACCAGCAAAATCAAGAAAATCAGCAGGAACAAAACCAACAAAACCAAGACCAGCAACAACAAAACCAAGAGAACGCCGATAAAAACGAGCAAAACCAGCAACAAAACAACCAAAGCGAAGAAAAAGAAGAAAAGCAAGAAGAGCAGCAGTCTCAGCAACAAAAAGAAGAGGAGGAACAGGAAGAAAAACAAGAAGCACAAAACGCGCATGCTTCGGAAGCAGAACAACAAAATACCGACCAACAAAGCGACACGCTAAACGCTATGCCGCAAGTGATGACTCTTAGTCGCGAACAAGTAGATAAAATTTTAGAGGGAGTGAAAAATGACGAGCGCAGGGTACAAGAAAAATTATCCGACCGCAAAGATGGACAGCAAATGCCCAATTCGGGGAAAGATTGGTAAGTTTCTGCTAACAAAAGAGGCAGAATAGGCGATAATCTCCAAGTATTTTATCAAATATTAGCATTTTGTTTTTTTTTAGAAGTAAAAAAGCGCAAATATCATTTGTTTCCAAAATAAATTTCTATATTGGACATAAATTCATCGCCGTAATACTTAAAACCGTCTATAATTATTCTAAAATCTAAATTGTATATATGAAAAAAATAACTGTTACGCTAATTCTACTTTTTTTTGTTGTAGGAAAAATATTCGCCCAAAACGAGTACAACTTTCCAGTAGATAATCAAACTTTGGAAATAACCGTTTGTGAAGAGGGTATTTTGTATGATAACGGCGGACCCAACGAAAACTATTCTTTTTCCGGCGGTACTATAATTTTACATACCGACATTGGCAATTCCATTACGTTAAATTTTAGTGAATTTGCATTAGAGCAAGATTTTGGCTTCGACCAAATAACCATTTACGAAGGTGCTAATAGTTTTGACCCTTATTACGGCTACTTTTCCGCCTTTGACCCACCGCAAATCGGAGAAGAATATATAATAAACTCTAAATCTGTTAGAATAGATTTCTCAACATTTAGTTTCGGACAAACAGAAGCCGAGGGCTTCGCTATTAATTTTAGCCCTAGCGATTTAAATGGTTCGCAGGTATATTTCAGCGTAGATACGCCTGTAAGTTGCAATGGTAATATGAACTTTACAGATGAGTCTTGTTTAGTGGGCGATACTTGGATATGGAGTTTTGGCGATGGTACTACCTCCGCCGAACAAAACCCCACTCATACTTATACGCAAGAAGGTGACTATGAAGTCAACCTTATCGTTTGCGAGGGAACAAATTGCGACACCTTATCGCAAAATGTTTCTTACAACAGCAATGCATCCGTATGTTTTCAAACCGTTATGCCCGAAAATAATTTTATAACAATAACAGATTGTATAGGACAATTATTAGACCCCGGAGGAGACGAGCCTTATCCTGACGAAGCATTTACTTCCTTAGTAACTATTGCACCACCTGCTACGGCAATTAATTTTAGTTTTGAGCTTTCGCAAATGGAAGGTTTATACGAATTTGGACAAATATATGGTGCAGGTATTCGCGTTTATGACGGTCCCAATACTTTCAGCCCTGTCATTGGCGATTTTTATAATACAGGACTTCCGCCTGTTGGCGAAACGTTTACTGCCAATAGCGGTGTTCTTACCGTAGAATTTATTTGTACCGGCGGTAATTTCAACCAATTTGAAGGATTTGTAATGAACTGGCAAGCCGTAAGTAATGGTATATTGCCTGAAACAGATTTTAGCATTTTAAGTACAAGCCCTTATCCTTTTGGTACGCCTATTCAGTTTATAGACAACTCTACCAACGAACCCGGAAAATGGTTTTGGGATTTTGGCGATGGCAATACATCCACGGAGCAAAATCCCGCACACGCATATACCACACCCGGCGAATATACGGTTTCCTTCACACCAACCAATTGTGCTGGAAGTGGCGAAACACAAACACAAACCATTACTGTTTTGGCAGCACCAAGCGTTACGCTATGGTCGCCGGCCTCGTTTTATGTAGAATTAGAGTCGGGGCAAAATACTACCGAAATCCTCACACTCAATAGCGGACCCGGCGGCGATTTGTATTACAATATAACAGGCGCAGAAAATAGTTTTGCCGGAATAATTCCGGTCGTGCTGTACAATTACGGTGCTAATCTCAATAACGACGATACAAAACAATACAATCATCTTAAAGAAATATTGGTAAGTAATTTTGGCAATTTAAGCCTTGTAGAAACCGGCACAGACAATGCGACGGAATTGGCAGATATTTTACAAAATGCACAAGTGTTGATTATTCCGGGCTTGGAAGGAACCAATATCAATTATAGCGTATTAGCTAATTTGGCTTCAACCATAAACGCTTTTGCCCAAAATGGAGGAACGGTAATTTTTACCGGAGCATCTAATACACAAGGTATTAATAATACTGGTTTGTTCAATGCCACAGCAGGCGCATATTTGTTCGATCCTACGCTAAACTTTAATGATGCCAATCATCCTTTAGCAAAAGATGTAGATCTGCCCTTTAAAGGAAAATCGGGAGTTATTCCTTATATTATTGCCAATAGTGACAATAATCCGCTTATACAATATCAAGGAACACAAAGTGTTTTATCCTACCGCGAAGTAGGTAGCGGAAAAGCTATTTTATTTAGCTTCAACTATTATTTTTATAATCCAGAAATGGAACAAATAATGGTAAATGCCATAAAATGGGGTGCACTTAATCCTTATGCCCAATGGTTGTCAGTATCGCCTGAAAGCGGAACATTGTCGCCAAATGGTACCCAAGAAATAGAAATACTGTTTGATGCTACCGGAAAACCCGCAGGTACTTATACCACAATACTATACATAGAAACCAACGACCCAAATGTAGTCGTAATACCCATTCCTTGTACCATAGTTATTACCGGCTCTCCTCAAATAATAGTTGATACCAACAACCTTGATTTTGGGAATGTAGTACAATTCACCACCGAATCACAATCTTTGGTTATTACCAATACTGGGGCAGATACTTTGTTTATCAATAATATTGTAATAGACAATGAAGTGTTTTCTGTAAATGATGATAGTTTTTGGATATTTCCGGGCTTTTCTTATACTTTAACAGTAAGTTGCTCGCCCGATGTAATTGAAATGTTGGCAGATATACCTTTAACGCTGCAAACCAATGCCGGGGATGTGGTGGTGTATATAAATGCAAATGTTACAGGAGCTCCTTTGGTTGGTAGCAACCCTACGGCAATAAACTATACTATTGATGCCGGGAATATAGAAACCTTAGATTTCGATTTGTTAAATCCCGGACAAGGTGAACTCGAATACACGATTGGTTCAACTATTTCGGGTGAAAATACAGGATTCATTTTTACCTTTACTACCGATAGTTGGGGCAATGAATTTTATTGGGAGCTATATGATTCAAATGGCAATTTAATAGCTACGGAGGGAGCAGATGGAAGTTATAGTGATAATACCCAATATACAATAGTTTTAGGAGGCTTATCTGCCGATGAAACTTATACCTTAGAATTATTGGATAGCTTCGGAGATGGTGCATTACCAAATTATAGCCTTACCGATATTACCACAGGAACAGTATTTGCTTCCGGCAGTTTCTCTGATGGCGATAATGTAACTGTTCCGTTAAGTTCTCCCACCCAAAATCCCATAGACCTTTGGTTGCAAATAAGTCCCCAAGATGGTACGGTACCTTTTCCTGATGGAAGTCAAGCTATCACACTTACTTTTGATGCAACCACACTTTTGGGCGGTGTGTATCAAACCAATTTGGTAGTTACTTCAAACGACCCTACCAATCCTGTTTATCTCATTCCTGTAACGCTTACTGTCATAGGAATTCCGCAAGTAAATGTTTCTGAAAGTGCATTAGACTTTGGCAGTTTGGTTGTCGGTACGGACAATGCTTTAACATTTACCGTAAATAACATTGGCGGCACCGACGACTTAGTTATTTCAAATATTGTTGCGGGCAATAATCAATACGAGGTAAGTCCTTCCAACTTAGTCTTAAATCCGGGAGAAACTGCTACCGTAACTATTACTTTTGCCCCCAATATGGTGGGCGTGTGGAATACAGATCTTACTTTGTTTACCAATACCGAACAAGGAAATATTCAAATAAGCCTTTTAGGTGAAGGACAACCCGCGCCTTTGGCAGGTATAAGCAACAACAATATCAGTATTACGCTCCAAGCTGGCGATACTGGTACTATAAATGTTGTGCTATCGAACAATGGAGGAGGCGAACTACAATACACTTTGCCTACCAATTTGCCCGGATATTTAGCCGTAAGTAGCGATGGAAATATGGTGGCAGCCAATGGTGGCGAGGAAACTATTGTCCTTGATTTTGATGCGGACGGTTTGAGTGCTGATGTGTATAACTACACTTTAATAATTAGCACCAACGACCCACAAAATCCCACATTAACCATTAATGTAACACTTAATGTAATTGCTTTTCCCCAAGCTGCATTCAATGCCAATACAACCATGGTTTGTGGAACGGGCATAGCGGTTCAGTTTACAGATATGTCTGTAAATGTTCCGACACAATGGTTATGGAATTTTGGCGATGGTACTACTTCTACCCAAAGCGACCCTACACATATTTATACCGAAAACGGTACTTATACCATAACCCTTACCGTTTCCAATGATTTGGGAGAAGATACTTTCACCTTAGAAGATTATATTACGGTTGATTTGTACTGTATTGACAAACCCATTCCTACTTCTGGCAATCAGCAAATTTCGGGCTGTAATGGCAACTTATATGATAGCGGTGGAGCTAATGGTAGCTATGCAAATTTTGCCAATGGTTCTGTTACGGTAACATCGCCCGGCGCAACACAAATGACGCTAAGCTTTAGTAGTTTTCAATACGAATTGGGTTTTGATTCTCTGTATGTATATCAAGGCACACAAGCCATAAGTAGTGCTTTGGTGGGTGCTTATTCCGGTAATAGTTTGCCCAATGGTGGAACAATTGTAATAGACGGACCGTCATTTACGCTTAGAGAAAAAAGCGACGATAGTGGTACTCTATCTGGCTTTGCGCTTAGTTTTGCTTGCTCGCAACCCAGCGAACCGCCTACTGCCGCTTTCAGTTATGCACCTACCAGTATTTGTAGTGGCTTAGTTAATTTCCAAAACCAATCGCTCTTGGGCAGTACGTATAGTTGGGACTTTGGCGATGGCAGCACTTCCAGTAATCCTTCGCCTGTACACCAATACAATGCAAGCGGTACATACGATGCAACCCTAAGCGTTTCCAATAGTTTCGGTTCCGACGAAGTTACGCAAAGTATAACTATTGATGTATTAGTTGCCGAGGTGGGCATTTGCGAAACCGTAAAACCCAATACGCAAGTACAGTTTAAAGATAACACCCAAAACGCTACTGGTTGGTTTTGGCAATTTGGCAATGGCAGTACTTCTACCCAACAAAATCCAGTGACTACCTATACTTCTGAAGGAACTTATACAGTTATTGTTACCATTCTTAACACGGATATTTCTTCTAACTGTAAAGTAGAAATAAATGAAACCATAGAAGTGAGCAGCACTGCACCAGACGATTGTGTTTATATAGGAATTGAAGATATTGCAAGCAATACTATCTTACAGTTTTATCCGAATCCGGCACAAACGAATTTGTATATACATGCCGAAAAACTAAATAATAGCGGATTTGTACAGTTTTCTTTACAAAATGTTTTGGGACAAACGGTTTACCAAAATGATATGTTGCTACAAGAAAACCAAACTTTTGATATAGACATTAGCCAACTGCCCAGTGGCACTTATTTTGCTAAAGTTATTTATAATGATAAAGTTTACGCACTTCCAGTAAGTGTTCAACATTAGTTTTTAGTCAAATAATTGAAAAGAAAAGCAGCCTTTTGTATAAGAAGGTTGCTTTTCGCATTTTATACCAAAATCGAATAGCTATTGCGTATTAGAAAAGGTAAAAATACCTTGAAAAAAGTGTCGTTTCTTTTGCTTCGTTTTCTTTGGACAAGCAAAGACAATGAAGAAGTCCTAAGTATAGTATTGTACCCAAACTTGCAGGGCAGATACTTATCCCTTAATAATGCCTAAACCAATACGCAACTTTCAGACGGTTTTAGTATTAGTAAGCGTTCAAAAGAAATTTGGTATAAATGCTTCAGAAAATATAAAAAATAACATGCAATTTTCGTGCAATTTTAGTATCAACTAGCATTTCTGTCTGTTGAAAACATATTGGTTCACAATAGTTCCCAAATATATACAACGCTAAAGCCGATTAAAAATACAATACCTACATAAGAAAGCAAGCGCAACCAAAACGGCGGCACCGCCCACTTCGGCACAAAACGTTTTCCTACCAAAATAAAATTTACTACGGCAATAAGTGGTGCAATAACAAAAGAAATACTCGTAGCCAAGTCCACCAAACCTTTTAAATTTTGTTGAAATTGGGCGATAATAATAAAAGAACCTCCCGCCAATACCAACAGGCAAATAATATAAAATCGGCGATTTTGCAATAAAAATGCTTGCTTTTCGGGCTTAAAAAATAACAACTCTACACTGCGTTCCAAAGAGCGGGCGTAGCCATCAAAAACAGCGATTGCCGTTCCAAACATTATGCTAAACGCCGAAACCGAAATGATAAAATAGCTCCACGAACCAATGGTAGTGGTATATAACGACACTACTTGATTGGCAAACGCCGCCGCACCATCGGACAAAACAATGCCGCTGCCATACATCAGAAATGCACCTAAAGTGACAAAACACAAACTCAGTATTGCCGAAATCCAGTACCCTAAATTGAAATCGAACAGCGTTTCTTTGAGCGTAGGCGTGTAATTTGTTTGCTTAATGCGTTCTATTGTCCAAAGACTGTTCCACGCCGAAAGGTCTAAAGCCGTAGGCATCCAACCCATTAATGCAATAATGAACAAGATACTTTTGTCCGACCACACCGAAGGCGGCAAAAAGCCCGCAACAGGCGTAATAGGTCCGTGCCAAAGCGTAAGCACAAACGCCAGAAGTGTAGAAACCAACAATACACCGCCTATCACTTTTATCATTTTGTCTAAAGTCTGGTATTTGCCCCACAGCAAAATGCCTACACAAATCACAAAAAGTAAAAAGGTGGTAAATAATTTATATTGCGGAAAAAACTGAATGTGTAACAAATTCTGCAAAAATCCGGCAGTAACAAAACTCACGGCTGCCGTTACAAAAAACATAGACCCCAACACAACCAACAAGTACAGCACCAGCATCCATTTGCCTAATTTTGCGTAACCGTCAATGATGCTCGTTCCCGTAGCATTGGCATAGCGCGAACCATATTCAAAAAATGGATACTTAAACACATTTGCCGCCACTATTGCCCACACTAATGCAAAACCGTATTCTGCTCCTGCACGCGTACTTTGCACCAAATGCGAAACACCAATAGCAGTAGAAGCAAACAAAATGCCCGGACCTAAGGCTTTTAGCATATTGGCAGAAAAAAACTTGTTTTGGCGCATCACATTCAACAATTTTTAGGAGAAAAACAAAACTACACTATAAAAACCATTGTTTTAGCACAGCCTCCGGCAAAAGACAAACTTTTCGTGCGGTGTAGTCGTAGCACACAATAGCCGTTTTGGCAATCACTTTCACGCTGCCATCGGCAAGGTCTTTCACACGATAATACACTTCAAAACCCGCCCGCGAAGCCTCCGCAACACTCATTTCGACAGATAAAGTACAAGTATATAATATTTCCGATTTATAAATCAATGCCGCATCTGCCATAATACAAGATACGCCTGCCAGATTAAGTTCAGTCCAGCCATAGTGTGCCAAAAACTGTACCCGCGCTTCGTGCAATAAACCCAAAACAGCATCATTGCCGACATGATTTCCATAATTCAAATCTGTAATGCGCACCGGAATTTCAGCAGCAAAAAGTATCGGTTCGGGAAATGAAAGTTTTATACGTGCCATGTTGCAGTAATGTTATCCAAAAGTAGATTTTATCGCTCAAAGTAAATACTTTTCGCTTCAAAACACACTAATCGAAGTCTTTTTAGGCTGCTTTTATAAAAAAACTCGAATTTTTATACAAACAAATAAATCATAAATATCAAATATTGGACATTATTGCTATTTTTAGCAAAATTGGACTTCTATTGCCCTAAAATATTGATTTTACAAGAAAATAAATACTATGTCCTTCTAATCTAAATTGTATATTTGTAAAAAGAACGGCTTATATTCTACCTAAAATACTCAAGCGTATGAAATTAAAACTTCTACTTATTCTTGCTTATATAATTTTTCCGACTTTTTTGTGGGCAAATACTGCTAAAGAATCTTTTATCCTCAATAAAGGACAATGGCACGTCAATGTGCAATATAAGTCTGGGTTTAGTGGCGGTAGTGTTTTTTTGGAGAATACCGGCTTCACCTACGTCTTTTATTCACCCAAGTTTTTGTACGATTTGCACCTACAAGAACACGATACTGGCGATGTAAGCGATGTAATGGTGCCGCAACATGCACTCAAAACTACTTTTGTTGGTGCTAATACAAATAGTAAACCGGTAGGAAAAAACAAACTCGCTGCCTATTACAACTACTTTATCGGCAACGACCCTAAAAAATGGGCTGGCGATGTATCCTTGTTTGAAGAAGTAAATTACCAAAACCTTTACGAGGGCATAGACCTGCGCACGTATTTTCAGCAAGGAAGTTTCAAATATGACTTTATCATAGCAGCAAACCAAGATGCCCAGCAAATACAAGTTTTGTACGATGGTGCCGACGAATTGTGTATAAAAAACAATGAACTGTACATCAGCACTTCCGTAGGCGAAATTATTGAAGAAAGTCCTGTTGCTTATCAAATAATTGGTGGGAAACGCTATAATGTTGCTTGTGTCTATTCACTTACGGGCAGTACGCTTAGTTTTGCCTTTCCGCAAGGCTACAACACTTCCCAAGACTTGATTATTGACCCGGGCTTGGTGGGCAGCACTTATTCGGGTACTGCCTCCACAGTGTATGGACATACTGCCACTTACGACAATCAAGGAAATATTTTTGGTGGTGGACGTTGTTTTGGTTCTTCTTATCCTACCACAACAGGCGCATTCCAAACTTCTTTTGGTGGTGACGTAGATATTTGCCTTAGCAAGTACTCGCCCGATGCTACTACACTTATTTTTGCCACTTATATTGGTGGAGGAAATGCAGATATTCCGCATAGTTTGGTGGTGACAGACTTTAATGAAATTGCCGTGATGGGTAGTACACAATCCAATAATTTTCCTGTCGGCATTAATGCTTTTGATTCGAGTTATAACGGTCAAAGAGATTTGACCCTAACTATTCTTAAAAGCACGGGCAATACACTTATTGGTTCTACTTATATTGGGGGTAGCGGAACTGACGGCGAAAATCCTTATAATCTGTTTTATGAAGATTCTTATCGAGGAGAGGTAATATTTACTACGGAAAATAATGCTTCTTATTTTTATGTAGCCAGCGTTACAAATTCCTCTAATTTTCCAACCCAAAATCCTTACAAAGCTACAATAAGCGGCAATAGTGATGCCGTAATATTTAAAATGAACAGCGATGTTTCGCAAATGATTTGGGGAACTTATTTTGGTGGCGGAAACAATGATAGTGCCTTTTCATTAAGAGTCGCCGAAAATAGTAGCGTGTATTTTACCGGAGCTACATCAAGTAATAATATACCCACAAACAACAATACTATCGCGCCTAATTTTATGGGTGGTAGTGAATCGGCAAATGGTGATACGGATGCTTTTGTAGCAAGACTAAGTGCGAATGGTAACGCTTTAGAACGTTGTTCTTACTTAGGCACCACGAGTTTTGACCAAGCTTATTTTATAGACTTGGACACTGATGAACGCGTGTTTGTTTTTGGCCTTTCTAAAGGCAATATTTCTGTAACTCCCGGCGTATATAACAATGCCAACGGGCATATGTTCGTTTATTGCTTAGACCAAGACTTTACTTCCTCTTACTGGCAAACACGTTTAGGGGGAGGAGGTAATAATTTTCCCAAAATAGCACCTACTGCTTTTCGGGTTGATTTGTGTGGAAATATTTATGCGGGCGGATACATTCTTGAGGGAACGAGTGGATTTAGCTATACGCCTGATGCCGTACAAACTACTGCTGCAGATTCACAAGGAGAAGATTTTTATCTGATAGTATTGGAAAAAGATGCTGCCGATATTGCCTACGGAACACTATTTGGCGGGAATGGTTGGGAACACGTAGATGGTGGCACAAGTCGTTTTGATAATCGCGGTATCGTTTATCAAGCAGTCTGTACCAATTCTGATAATTTTAATACAACACCTGGCGCGTATGATAGTGATTTAAACACAGGCTGGGATTTATTCGTATTTAAATTCGATTTTGAAAAAAGTATTGTTAATGCCAATCCAAGTGTAGATGCCGATGTTTTGCAGGATTATTACGAAGGCTGCGTGCCTTTTACGGTATTTTTTTATCAACAACACGACACCTCCACTACTACCAACTACTATTGGGATTTTGGCATTGATGGTGCTACCTCCAATCTCAAAAATCCGCTTTATACTTATCTCGACCCCGGCGAATATGATGTCCGTTTGGTGGTAGTTGATTCCACCACTTGTAATATTACCGACACCGCCTATGTACATGTAAATGCCGGATTCTCGGAAATAAATAGCAATATCGGCTACCAAATAGGCGATATTTGCAATACAGTAAACAACGAAGTAGAAGTTACTTTTTACAATCAAACTATTGGCGATGCGGAACAGAATTACTGGAATTTTGGCAATTTTCCTTTATTTATCGAAAACGATAACGATACCATTAGTACTTATTACACGCCCGGCACTTACGAAGTAAGTTTGGTAAGCATTGATTCTCTGCCGTGCTATGTGGTGGATACAAGTACCATTAGCATCATCATTCCTGAGCCTACAACCATTGCCGCAAGTTTTAGTTTGCCCAATGGTGATTGCGCGCCTTACAATTTAACGGTAAACTCCGATAATTCGGCACAAAACTATCTTTGGAATTTCGGCGATGGCACGCAAGCCCAAGATTCTGCCACTTCGCATCAATATACGCAAGCAGGCACTTACAATGTACAACTCCTTGTTTCGGACAACACTACTTGCAACATTTCCGATAGCGTAAGCTATACCTTAGAAGTATATACGCCTATGCATGCCGACTTTTCTGTTTCGGCGGATACGTTAGAATTAGATGAGGTGGTAAATGTAATTTATACCGGAACTACGCCCGAAGCGGACTTGAACTGGGATTTTGGCGATGGCTCTACCGATGTAGGCACAACAATTTCCCATGCCTTTTCCAATCAAGGCGTATTTTCTATTTGCCTTTATGCCAATAGTATTTACAACTGTAATGATTATCTTTGTAAAGAAGTGTATGTAAATTCAAACGCCGTTATTGATGTACCCAATGCTTTTTCACCCAATGGCGATAAACTGAATGACATTTTATTCGTAGAAGGCTCTGGGGTACAATCCATGAATTTTAAAGTGTTTAATCGCTGGGGCGAATTGGTTTTTGAAACAGATGATATACAACAAGGCTGGGACGGCAATGACCTTAGAGGCAGCAGCCTCGAAAACGATGTTTATACTTTTTTCTTAGAAGCCGACTTAGTGGGTATTGGCTTAATTCAAAAAGTAGGAAATATCACTTTACTGAAATAATTTTTTCAACAAAAAATAAGATTTTAACTCATGCGTATTGAAAAAATTTTGTTCGTTTTAATGATAATAGGCACTTCGCTGCTGCAAGTATCGGCGCAAGACCTTCACTATACACAGTTTTATGCCGCACCACTGCAATATAATCCTGCCAATACAGGCAATTTCAATGGAAGCTATCGTGTAGGAGCTATTTTGCGAAGTCAGTGGGCAAGTGTTACTGTTCCTTACCAAACCGTAAGTGCTTATTCCGATTTTGCGCTTGTACAAGACGAATACGCGAATAATTGGATAGGATTGGGCTTGCATGTGAGTATGGACCGTGCCGGCGATGGTATTTTGCAAACCTTCAACGCTTCGGGAAATGTGGCTTTCCACAAAGATTTGAGCGCAGGTATTTATATTTCTTTGGGCGGAAGTTTTGGTTATACACAGAAAAGCATTGACTTTTCCAAGTTGCGTTTCAACAGCCAGTGGAACGAAACCTATTTTGACATAGAACTACCTTCCAACGAAAGCTATGACTACGAAACGCGTGGCAACTTAGACGTAGCTGCAGGGGTTGCGCTTACGTTTGAATTGAGCGAAGACCTTATTCTAAATGTAGGTTCGGCACTTTTGCACGTAAACGAACCCATCGAAAGTTTTTATTTTACCGACAACCTGCACGGCAACAATCGGCGAAATACGCGCTTGGTGAGTTACCTCAATGCCGAATATCACCTAAACGACTACTTTTACTTACAGCCGGGCGTGTTTTTTGGCAGCGAGCGCAAAGCGCGCGAACTAATGCTGGGTAGCAATGCGGTGTTTGTGTTGCAAACCGGAACCGCTTACCAAAAAGGCTCGCAAGTTTGGGCGGGACTGTGGTACCGAAACAAAGATGCTATTGCGCCGGTACTCGGTTATGCGTGGGGTACTACGCGTGCATTATTTAGCTACGACATCAATATTTCTAACCTTAACATAGCTTCTAATTATCGTGGAGGAGGCGAACTGTCGATACAGCATATTGGCGGTTTTCGCCAAAAAGAAGGACGGCTGCATTGTCCGAGGTTTTAGAAAAAAACTTCATTTTTTTATCTAAAAAATAATCACAAAAAGCAGAAGTCTAAATTGAATTAAAACACGTATCTTTGTGCAGAATTGCTGAGAAAAATCAGCTTGTTGCCTTATATTTTTTTGTAATATGCCTGCAAACGATGCACTTTTTGTTTTAATAAAATCCCTAAACAAAGCTGAAAAACGATTTTTTAAGGTTTTTTCGTCACGGCACATTCTCGGTGACGACAACAAGTATTTACTCTTGTTTGATGCCATTGACAAGCAAAAAGTGTATGACGAGCAAGCCCTGAAAAAACAATTTGCAGCCTATAAATTCTCGCAACGCCTATCGCCGCTAAAAAGCTATTTGTACGACATGATTTTGAAAAGTATGAGCGTGTATTTTACTACGCACAGTATTGATGCGCAGTTGCTGGAAGATGTGAAACAAATATGTTTTTTATACGAAAAAAATTTGTTAGAGCAAGTACAAAAAAAACTAAAAAGTGCCTACAAAATCGCGCTCGCCAATGAAAGGTTAAGCATTTTGCCCGAACTTTTTTATTGGCAAAAAAAAATAATGGAAGCCGGATTTTATACGCGCCACAGCTTGGACGATATTGCGGACATATACGGCAAGGCGAAAAAGTATATCCAAAAGCTAAATACCATTAACGAATACTGGCAACTTGAGGCGAAACTGTATTTTCAGTACAATCACGAAGGCGTTATTCGCAATCGCACCGAATTGCACAAAATTGAAGACGTGCTGCAATCGAATTTGATGAAAAACGAAAACAAAGCCGATTCGTTTGAAGCCGAACTCCTGTACAACAAAATTTACGCAACCTACTTTTTCGTGCTACGCGATTTTTCCAGTTGTTACGCCTACATAAAAAAAGTGGTGGATTTGCTCGAATCGAAACCCGAAATGATGCAGGTGCGTCCGGTGCAATATGTGCAAGCTATCAGCAATTTGCTGAATATGAGCCGCGCGCTGCAAAAAAACGAAGAAACCTCGCATTATCTCCAACAACTCAAAAATTTGCTTCAAGACAAAAAATTTCCGCGCTCGGAGCGGGTAATGATAAAACTCTTTGAAGCCTACTATTATCATCAACTCAATTATTTGCAAGACAGTGGCAATTTATCCGAAAGTTCGCAGTATATGAAAGAAGTGGTGGAAGGTTTGGAACGTTACAATGGAAAAATTGATAAAATGGGCGAAGTAATGCTTCGTTTTCATTTAGTAAAAATTTGTATCCAGCGCAAAAACTACGCCGAAGCACTCGCGTGGCTGCGCAAAATATTGGACAACGAAACTCCCGATTACCGCCATGATATTTATGGATTTTCGCATGTATTGTACATTTTGCTGTTGTTAGAAAGTTCTGCCAACAACAAAACTTTGCTCAGTGCGCTACAACAAAACTTATACTATTTCCGTATGCGCAATCCTCAGTATCAGTTTGATGCTTGTATTGTTTTATTTTTGGAAAATCTGCTAAATTCCAAGCTGCAAAACGAAGATATACAAGCAGCGTACTTGCAATTGTATCAAGAACTCCAAGAATTATCGCAAGACCCTTTTGAGCGCAAAGCCTTTGCTTATTTCGATTTTTTGAGTTGGATAGAAGCCCAAATGCAGCCACTTAGTGCCACAAAAGCCCATTAAAATATGGCGCACAAAACTTTTATTGGGGCAAAATTGTTGCCTTAACATAAAAATACAACACAAAAAATGCAAGATACTTATCGCACCATTATCAGCATCTACACCGAAGCTACTCCCAATCCCGAGACAATGAAATTTGTACTCAACAAAATGCTTTTTGCCCAAAATAGTGTGGACTTTCCCGATGCCGAATCGGTAAACGGTGCTTCCGACCTTGCCGATGCTTTGTTTTTGCTGCCTTTTGTAAAATCGGTGTTTATTGCCAACAACTTTGTTACCATCGGCAAAAATCCCAAGGACGACTGGTACGAAATTATCCCTTCGGTAAAAGAATTACTTAAAAAATATTTATCCGAAGAAAAAAGTATCGTAAATGCCGAACTGGTTCGCGAGCGCAAAATAGTACAAAGTCCCACACTCGGTGCCAACGAAACGGAAATAGTGAAACGCATTGAAGAATTATTGCAAAAATATGTGCAACCAGCCGTAGAACGCGATGGCGGCTCTATTGTATTTCGCGGCTTCGACAACGGAAAGGTGATTTTGGGCATGCAAGGAGCTTGTAGCGGCTGCCCGTCTTCGCAAATAACGCTCAAAGCCGGCATTGAAGGAATGATGAAACGCATGATTCCCGAAGTAACCGAAGTAGTAGCCGAAGCACTCTAACAAAAAAATAGCTTTTTCATTCATAATCCTTTTAGTGAACAATAAGGATTTTTAGGAGGTTGCCCACCAAGGCAGCCTCTTTTTTATAATAATTTTCAAAAAAATACGTATTTTACTTCGTAAATTGTACGCTAAAAATTTTTTGCGATGAAAAACATACTTCTTTGTTTGCTGCTTGTACTAAGCACATTTTGCTTTCCGGTACAGGCACAAGTGTATTTTGCCCAATACTTGGAAAATGAAGTATTTGTGGGTCCCGAAAATGTGAGCATTTTCTTTCCGGGAATAAAAGACTATTACCTGAACCGATTTGACGAGAAACTGAACGTTTTGGAAGCCGATAAAAACGAAGTGTATAACAAACAACTTGAAGCCGGACTAAGCCCGCCGAAACAAAGAGCCTTAGCAAACACTTATACCAAAATCCAGCAAGAAATTTCTCACCTGAACGAAATGAAACAACATTGGCAAGATTTTGACGAATACAAATTCAATATTTTTTTCTTGGACAACGATTATTGCTTTGAACTAAACTACCGCGACACTATTTACAACCAAACAAATGCCCACTTTTCTATCAATGAGGAAACTTCTACTATTCAGTTTGTGGAGTTTGTGGATGCAAAACGCTGGGCAATGTCATCAAAGTGGCGGCAAATAGAAAATCCTAAGTACAAAAATGACAAAACCGAAGAACGGTACATATTTTGCCCTGAAACCGTATATGAGTATTTTTTTGAAGATAACTATTATACAAAAGTTAACTTGAACCGAATTTCTCCACTTTCTGCTTTTAGCTATGACTCCGTAGAAAAACAATTAGTAAAGAAAGTGGAAGTAACGCTAAAAAAACCGACTTCAACTATTACCGTCATAAAGTTTGACAACAACCAATCCTTACCTCCGGCAAAACTAACACTTCAAGAATGTCCGTAAGATTTGTAATAAAAAATACGAAACCTTAAACCCCTTTTGTTGTTTTGATGTTCTGTTCTCAAATATTCGTTTTTAAAATGTTTTATTCCAACAACATAAAAAAAATAACGGCACTTTGCCTCAGTCTGTTTTTTGCCACCATTTTGTGGGCACAAACCGACCAAGACCTAAAACTGGCACAACAGTATTTTGCGCGCGGCGAATACGAAAAGGCTATGCCTATTTACAAAAAAATATTTGAGGAAAATCCCGACAATGCCTACTATTATCAAAACTATTTTCGCACCCTCATTTTTGTAAAAGACTACAACCAAGCTGAAGCCTTGGCAAAAGCACGCCTGAAAGACAAAAAATGGCGCGACGACCCGAATCTAAATGTGGATTTGGGTTATTTGTACCTTCAAAAAAATGAAGAAGACAAAGCTGAGGGCGAATTTAAAAAAGCCATTGCCAACTTAGATGCCGCAAACTTAGCGCGTGTGTACTCGCTTGCCAATACTTTTGGTAATTACGACATGGTGTCCTACATGATACAAGTGTATGAGCGCGCCCGCGACCTTCGCAACGACCCTACTGCCTACGCTTACGAAATGGCACTTGCCTACAAGCGTTTGGGCGATTTTGAGCCGATGGTACGCGAATACCTCACTTTTGCCTTAGCCAGCAATGCCAATGTGCAAATTATTAAAAACGAATTTCAACGATATTTGGAAGATGAAGACAAACGCGATTTTATAGAAGCAGAACTCTACAAACGCATTCAAAAAAGTGATAATGAAATTCTCTACACCGAATTGCTAACTTGGCTTTTTATCCAAAACAAAGACTTCGACTCAGCACTTATTCAAGTAAAAGCACTCGACCGCCGCCTCAACGAAAACGGACAGCGCGTTTTTGAAATTGCCCAAACCGCTCTTTTGGAAAATATGTACGATACTGCCATCGAAGCGTATCAGTATGTAATAGACAAAGGAAATCTAAGTCCACTCTACGAGCCGGCGCGCACGGGTTTGCTCAATGCACAAATGCAACGCATTGAAAACAGCATCAGCTACACGCAAGAAGATTTGTTGGCATTGGAAAGCAACTATACCGTTTTGTTAAATGAATTGGGTAGAAATGCCAATACTGCCGCCACCATGCGCGAGTTGGCACAACTCTACGCTTTGTACATTCACGATGTACCCAAATCTATCGAAATTTTGGAAGAAGTAATTCAAATGCCTGCCACTAAGCCCGCACTTCGTGCAAAATGTAAATTAGACCTCGGCGATTACTACATTATTGATGGCGATGTGTGGGAAGCAGCTTTGTATTATATGCAAGTGGACAAGGAGTTTAAAGATGATATTTTGGGTGAAGAGGCGCGGTTTAAAAATGCGAAATTAGCTTATTACAACGGCGATTTTGAGTGGGCGCAAACGCAACTGAATGTGTTAAAAGCCTCCACTTCCGAACTCATTGCCAATGACGCGCTGGAGTTGTCGGTTTTTATTATTGATAATCTGGGAATGGATACTTCTGCTACGGCTTTGCAAATGTTTGCCGATGCCGATTTATTGTTGTTTCAAAACAAATACACCGAATCTTTGGCAATGTTGGACAAGCTGTCAGTACAATTTCCCGGACACGCCCTCGCCGATGATATTATTTTCAGAAAAGGAAAAATAGCGTACCAGCAACGCCAATACGAGAAAGCCGCCACTTATTGGGAAGATTTGTTGCAAAACTATGCTTCGGATATTCTTACGGACGACGCGCTTTTTCTCTTAGCCGATTTATACCAAAATCATTTTGGCGATACAGCCAAAGCGATGGAATATTACCAACGCATTATTGTAGATTTTTCGGGTAGTTTATATACCGTAGAAGCACGCAAACGCTATCGTAAACTGCGTGGTGATGCGCTGAATTAAAAAAAATTATTTCCGCGTACCGCCACTTTGCATAGGCAAACCGTATTTATCTATCAAATACACCAAAGAGGCAATACTTGCAGAACCCAACTCCAGTTCACGCTTGTTTACGTTTTCATACACATCGGTTGCGGCATTGTGGTAGTCGAAGTAGCGTTGCGATTCGGTGAAAAGACTAATCAAAGGCACATCGCCTGTTTTCAAGGCTTCAATATCTGCTCCGGTTTCTCCTTTTTCAAAATAAAACAAATTGTAGGGTTTAAACAAATATGCGTAGCGGCGCAACTGCTGAATAGTTGCTTCGGCAGCCAAAGGAGTTCCGCCAATGTTAAATCCTTGTGGTACAAAACCGCCACGGTCGGATTCTATTGCCAAAATGTGTTTTTCTCTATTTTTGCGCATTTCCTCCGCGTATTTTTTAGCACCTGCTCCGCCAAAAAGGCTATTGGTATATAATACGCAACGAATGGTATGCTGCGGCTGTATTTTTAATTTTTTGAACAAATACAATACTTCCATAGCGTGCATAGCTCCTGCACCATTGGCTTGTGCACCTTCGCCCAAGTCCCAGCTATCTAAGTACGCACTCACCAAAATTACTTCATTAGGGTACTTACTGCCTTTTATTTCGGCAATAACATTGTGCGATTTGGCGGTTCCTTTTGCGGTACAGTCGGTTTGCATGGTTACTTTGAGTTTGTCGTCAGTCGCTATGGCACTGCGCAAAAAGTTCGCCGACTTGGTACTCAATGCCAAAGCCGGAATTTTTTTGTTGGGGTCTTTGTACGTAATAGTTTGCGTGTGCGGGTACTCATCTTCGGCGTGGGTAAGTGAGCGAACCAAAACCGCTTGCGCACCATACTGTGCTGCATCGCCCGTACCGTTGAAACATTCATCCATTGCTTGGTCGTAAGCTTCAAAGTTGTTGATAAGCGTGGGATCCATTTCGCAGTTATAAAAAACAATTTTATCTTTTATGGCATCTTTGCCTTTTATCAATAAATCTTTCGATGATTTTACTTCTACTACTTCTGCCGTAAGGCTACGATTATTGAGCGTAGCTACCGAGCCGCCCAAAGCACAAGCATCTAATTCCACTATATCATTATTACCCAAAAGGGCTTCTGCTTCGGTTTTTTTGCCGCGCTCCCATACGGGAACTTCTACTTGCTGTAAATACACAGTATCGGACAGTTTGCGCAATACATCACTACTCCACGTAACGGCTGTTGCGGCACTTTCCGAACCACTCAGGCGCGGACCAATGTTTTTGCACAAATGTTCCAAATTGGTGTATCCCCAAGATTTGTTCAAAGCCTCGTCGTAGATAGCTTTTAGTGCTTGGTCGTCTGGTGTATCCGGTTTTATAGCAGGCGGATTACTAGTAAAAAACAAGGAAAAATAAACAATAAATGCGTACAAAATAATTTTCATAAAAATAGAAATTTAATAGAGGTTAAAGAAAGTTATTTTAGTGGAAATTTTACCTATATTTCTCCACAGAATAATCTTTTTTCAGGTAAAAATACTACGAATACTTTAAAAAAAGTGTTGAATTTAGGTTCATGTAATAATTTATTTGTAATTTTAACCGCTTAATAGATAAGTTAGTCCTCATTCAGCATCTATGTATCTAAGCTTTAAATTAGAAACCGAACTGGACATTTTACAGGGCTGCCGCGCCAACGACCGCACCAGTCAGCGGTTGTTGTATGAGCAATATGCCGAAAAAATGTTACAAGTATGTTTGCGCTACGCCGATAGTTATGATGAAGCAAACGACATGCTATTGGAGGGCTTTATGAAAGTTTTTCTTAATATCGGTAAATTCCAACCACATCATTCTTTAGAAAGCTGGATTAGACGCATAATGATAAACAATGCCATTGATCATTATCGCAAGCACAACAAACACAAAAAACATATTGACATAGAACTGGTACACGACCTGCCTAACGGCGATGATGTATTGCAGCATATTCATTCTAAAGAAATATTGGCATTGGTGCAAGAATTACCGAATGCTTACCGAACTGTTTTCAACCTGTACGTTATTGAAGGTTACAGCCACCGCGAAATTGGCAAAATGCTGGGCATAAGCGAAGGTACTTCAAAATCTAATTTGTCAAAGGCGCGCCTGAAATTACAAGCCGCAATTAAAAAAATAGGAGGGTAGTATGCGCAATTCACAATGGGATACATGGATTAAGAAAAAGTTGGAAGATATTTCCACTTCGCCCAAAGACGATAATTGGGATAAACTTTCGCAATCCTTAGATGAGCGTACTTTTATAGGTTTGCTCATGAAATATCGTGTAAAACTATTGCCTTTCGCCTTGGTTTCGCTTACTTTTTTGTTGATAGGTCTTAGTGGATTATTGCAAAAACAACATTTATCCTACTCCATTTTGCATTTAAACAAAAAGGCAAAAAAAGTAAAAACAAGCTCCTTGCAACCTGAATATTGGGCAATTCCCAAAACCATTTCTCCCTTAGTAAATGCCTACGACACGCAACACAATAATTACACCAACGAAGTATTGGCGGCAAATACAAAAACAAATCTTTCGCCCGAAATGCTTGCTTCCGGCATAGCAACTACACAACACGACCAGGATTATTCTTACGTTGCCGAAAATGTAGTGCTTGTATCTAAAGCAAGTATTGCCACATTCGCACCATTAAATGCCATACCAACAGATGCTTTAGCCGTATCGCCCATTTCGGTAACGATAGACCGCCAAGCAGTATTGTCACCTTACATAACGCCCTACGAGCCTGCGGGAAAATGGCGTGTGCAAATTATCGCCGATATGTCAAAATCTTTTGTCGATAATGGTTTTAAAGCAAAAGATACTCCGAGTATTAAAGATGATGCTCAAAAACGTTTTAGTTATTGGCAACCCGGCATAGGCTTGTACATTGGCAGAAACATTGGCAAACGTTGGGAAATTATTTCGGGCGTTAATCGCACGAATAAATACTACAAAATAGCCTATCCCGAAACACCGGAATATATTGCCGGAGAAGCCTTAGCCTTGGAAGTGGAGAATACAGTGTTGGAAGTACCTATATTGTTGCAGTTTAGTACCAATCGCCATAAGAAATTCGATTTTACTGCCGATTGGGGTGTGAATATTATGATTCCTTACCGAAGCGAATATACTTATTACATACAACCCAAAACCTACAATGTAGGCGCATTGCGCAACAACGGCGATATAAATATTCTGAGTTTCGATACTACCAACGACTACGCGGTATTTAATGAAACCGTAGTAGATAACAGCTCGCTGGAAGATATTGCCCAACCGAATGGCTTTACAAGCAATACTTCGTGGCTGCAATGGCAATTAGGTGTGGGAACGGCATATAATATTAATAAAAAATGGCAAATATTATTGGGGACTACCTACAAGCGTAGCTTTGCCAAAATACCTTTCGATGCGCGCTTTAAGCGTAAGCTGTCTTCTCCCAAAAACTACAATACTATTAGTAGTTTGCATATAGAAACGGGTGTAAGTATTCGTTTTTAAGAGAATGTTTTGCTGCAAATATTATAATTTTAAGGAAAAACGGTGTATTTTTGTCGCCGCTAAAATTCGGGGTGTAGCGCAGCCCGGTAGCGCACACGTCTGGGGGGCGTGTGGTCGCAGGTTCAAATCCTGTCACCCCGACTTATATAAAAAGGGTTTAACGGTTACTCGTTGAATCCTTTTTTACTGCCAAATCACCTAATAGCTAAAACAGACAGGTTTTAGCTATTAGGTGATTTGTTACTTTTTCTACTCCCATTTACCTTTAATTACCACTATTCCTATCATTGATACGCAGAAATATTTCCTTTACCCTTTTGGGTATATCTTCACGACTTTTAAAAGAATCATCTCCTTTAGGATATGTGCCATCATTAATGCTGAGGCGCAAACACTCTGCTATAATGTACCATGCTTCATTGCGATTGTCAAAAGCCATAACGGGTTTGGCGGTGTAGGGTAATGCGGTATAATCCGCCAAATTATACTCTTTTGTTTCCCAGATACAATAATCTAAGATTATAGGCACAATTTTAAAATTTGGGTCATTTTGTTTGCGGACAATCGCTTTCTTCAATTCATGTTCTTGAATGTATTTAGTTGCCATAAAATTGGGGCTCACCATAAAGCATATCATATCCGCCTTATCGAAGTGCTCTTGTATTTCTTTGTCCCACTTGCCACCTGCCAAGAGTTCAGTACAATGCCACGTCTCTACCAATTTGTCGCGTTTTAGGGCGGAAAGGTGGTTTAGAAATTCATCTACCAATTTCTTGTCGGATTTGGAGTAGGAAATAAAAATTCGGGTCATGGCTTTAAATGTTTTGTTGGTGAAAATATTGTAAGGTGCCAACGGCACTTCTCTGCCTGTAACAAACTTCTTTTTTAGGTGTTTCGGTTCCTCGCCTTTGGTGTTTTTACTTTGTTTCTCTGAAGCTACCTCACTTTCTTCCTGTGCTGTTTCCTCTTTTTTAGGTTTTTCCGCTTGTTCTTCCACCTCCACATAAGAGATAATGCTGCGGTCTTTGGCAGGGTCTTTGGCTTGCAGCGTACTGAAATTTACATATACATTGTCGGAGAGTGCCACATACAAAAAATCTTCCATAGGCTGTTTAGTGGCAAACAGTTCTTCGTACATGCTGTATGCATAAGTGCTTTTTCCTGTTTTGATAGGCGGATCATGGTCTTTTGCTTCCTCCATCATCCGCATTTGGGGTGGGAAATTGTGGTAGGGCAATGGTGTCCCTTTATCCCAATACAATGTCAGCAACACATAAAACAAGTAGCGCGGAATGCGTTGTTTTTCTTCGTTGCTTAGTTCGGGTGCAAACGCCAAATGTAGGCGTATTTCCGTGAGGCAGAAGTCCAATTCTATCAACACTTTTGCTTTTTGCTGAAAGGTAAATACCAACTGATTGCGCCAAAACTCTTTTTGGTCGGGTTGGCTGCCAAAGAAACACACCAACTGATTGATGAAGCCAAAAGGCAGGTAGTGCCGAAAGCGCAATTTGAAATAGGCATTGTCCAAACCAAAGCGCATAAGATGGTAGCCGGCTTCAAAATCCGGTGCTTGGTATATGTATTTTGGCAACAATAAAATTAGTGAAAAACTCAACTGGCACAATGAAATTCAGTACCGCAACTTCAACTGGGGAGGCGACTTAGAACAGCTTTTATTGAGAACAGGCATTGGCTACAATCTTAGCCCCAACAACAATAATATTTTGTTGGGCTATGGTTTTATTCTAAGCAAGCCCTACCAAAATAACGAAAAAACAAGCACAAAAGAACATCGTATTTTTCAGCAGTATATCCACCTACAAAGCATTGGGAGGGTGTTTATACAAAATCGTTACCGTCTCGAAGAACGCTTTGTAGAAAATGACTTTAAAATGCGCTTTCGCTATTTTATGGGTTTCAATATTCCCCTTAACCAGCGTAGCATGCTTCCACGAACGGTCTATTTATCTTTTTACGATGAAATATTTCTTAATCTCAACGCGCCAGTGTTCGACCGCAACCGTGCTTATGGCGCATTGGGCTACAAAATAGACCACAACTTTCGCATTGAAGCGGGCTATATGTTCCAACAATACGAAGGTAGTCGTAGGGGGCAGTTTCAGTTGGCGGTGTTTAATTCATTAACATTTTTGCACAAAAAAGAAGAATGATTTTTTTATTAGGCTAAACTTTCTATATTTGGTTTCCTTTTCACTTAAACCACATTAAGCATGTTAATTCCCCAAGGACAATTAGCTCCCGACTTTAGGTTGCACATAGGCAACGGTAGTTTGGACAACAAGCCCGAAAACTTTACCGACTTGGCAGCTTTCAAAGGGAAAAACCTCATCTTAGCCTTTTATCCTGCCGACTGGAGCGATGTGTGCGGCAGTCAGTTGGCACTCTACAACGAACTCCTTGATGTATTTGCCCAATACGATGCCGTTTTAGTAGGCATTTCGGTTGATGGAGCTTTTTGCCACAAAGCATTTAAGGAGCACAACAATTTAAAAATGCTGCTTCTGTGCGACTTTGAGCCCAAAGGAGCTATGTCAAAACAGTACGGAGCATACAACGAAACCTTAGGTGTGTGCGAACGAGCCATCTATGTAATAGACAAAAGCGGTTACGTACAATACAGCTATGTATCGCCAATGGGCGTTAATCCCGGTGCCAAAGAAATTCTCGAAACCTTAAAAAAAATAAACTAATATGAACTTCTCAAACGAATACCCCCTAAGTGCGTCCGTAAATGCACAAGACCATTTGCAAGGCAGCCCCAATGCCCAAATAACTTTGGTAGAATACGGCGACTACCAATGTCCTTATTGCGGACAAGCGTATCCTATTGTAAAAAAAATGCAGGAAGCATTTGGCGATAAGCTATGCTTTGTGTTTAGAAACTTTCCGCTTTCGCAAATCCATGAACATGCCTTTGCTGCTGCCGAAGCCGCCGAAGTAGCAGACGATTATGGCAAGTTTTGGGAAATGCACGACACCCTCTACGAACACCAACGGCACTTGGATTTGCCTCATTTAATGCAATATGCCCAAGATTTGGGAATAGATGCGCAAGAATTTGTAGAAAAACTGCGCAACAACGAAAAAGCCCAACGGGTAAAAACCGATTTTATGAGTGGTGTAGAAAGTGGCGTAAATGGAACACCTTCGTTTTATATAAACAACTATAAATACGACGGACCTTGGGATTATAACTCTCTGCACAAAGTAATAGAAGCTATCTTGGCACACTAAGCATAGCTCCATTTTCAAAAAGTTAATACTTCAACATGATTGTATCAAAAGGCATAGACTTTAAGAGTTTGTTCCAATTTACCGGCATACATTTACTTTGGTTGTTTGCGTTTGCCGGTTCGGTGGCATTGTTGTATCAGCAAAATATTATTTCTTTCAGTATTCCCTGGCTACCCATTTCGGTTATTGGTACAGCCGTAGCTTTTTATGTGGGTTTTAAAAACAATCAAGCCTACGACCGTATGTGGGAAGCCCGCAAAATTTGGGGCGGTATTGTAAACGACAGCCGCACTTGGGGAATGATGGTTGATGGCTTTGTTTCCAATTTTTTTGCCGATGAAAAAGCAAGCGAGCAAGAATTGCATGCCATCAAAAAACGTCTTATTTATCGGCATATAGCGTGGTTATACGCTCACCGAAGCCAACTTTTAGTGCCTACTTCTTGGGAGCATATTAGTCAAGGCGGGCACTTGGGGCGCACCGCCCAACGGTATCAAAATAGCTTTGGCATAGGGCTTATTGATGACGATGTTACCCGCAGAGAATTGACCAATTTTTTGCCCCAAAACGAATACGAACGCCTCATAAACAATATAAACACCGCCACCCAAATTATAAATGAACAATCGCGCGATTTAACAAAAATAAGGGAGCAAGGATATATTGAAGATTTTCGTCATATGGAAATGGAAGGAATTTTGCGCAGCTTCTACGAATTGCAGGGAAAAAATGAGCGTATAAAAAAGTTTCCATTGCCGCGCCAGTATGCCAATATGAGTCGTTATTTTGTGGGTATTTTTATTGCGCTACTGCCCTTTAGCATGATTCCCGAACTCATGAAAGCCAACTATGGTTTGTGGTTGGCAATTCCTATTACCGTGCTTATTGGCTGGGTGTATGTGGTAATGGAAATAGTGGGCGATTATTCCGAAAACCCTTTTCAGGGCATGGCAAATGATATACCTATGTTGTCGCTTTGCCGCACCATAGAAATAGACTTGCGAGAAATGCTGGACGAAAAAGATTTGCCGCCTGCCATTCAAGCCAAAAATAATATTTTGATGTAAAAAATATTTTCATATTGCGCCATATTTTTCACTTCAGTCTTGATTTATAGCTTATTTTTGATTCATTCTTTTATAACCTTTAAAAAAAGCATAGCGTATGAAAAATCTGGGTTTTCTTTTTTTGCTTTTATGTGGAATTTCAGCTTGGGCGCAAGGCAAATATGTCGGCACTTATACCGGACAATACGAAGGCTCTCCTGTAACGATGGAAATTCAGCAGTCGGATAATGTGCTACGAGGCTCTTTACAAGATAATTCCGGCACTTTTATACTCAATGGCACTTTAAGCAACAATATTGCTCAAGGAAATGCCGTAGTACAAAGTAGTGGTATAGAAATGCCGTTTCAAGTGGTTTTTAACGCCGATGCTTCTGCTGTTTTCACTTTATCGGTTTGGGGCTTAGCCGAAATTTCTTTTACTTTATACAAACAAAATAGTTCTTCCGCGTCAGCACTTTCGCCCGCACAAAGTAGCACACCTTCCAATACATACAATGCTTCCCCAACGCCTGCGGGCAATATAGACTCGCGCTTGTGCGGTGCTTGGATAAAATCTGTAAACAATAGTAGCGGTTACGGCGACAATTATGCTTCTTTTTCCACCGAAATATTATTTGTACTTAATGCCAACGGCACTTTCGAGTATGGAGCTTCGCGCAGTATGGGCGGCGGAAGTTCGTGGAGCTACGATGGCAGCAGTTGGTCGGCACCCGAACTTAGCGGAAACTGGTATAGCAGCGACAATAAAATTTACGTTACCTTTGCCAACGGAACGGCTATTGCCAAAGAAAACCAACTAATGGGTACTTATTACATAGAAGGAAATAACTTGCTTACTACTTCTACATCCGGCGTAAAAGACCTTTGGCAAAGGCGTTAAGCATTTTTTAGGTAGAAAATTTTTGCATGCATCTTTGTATTGATATTGGAAATACGCGCAGCAAATGGGCTGTTTTTGATAAGGCATTATTGATAGAAAAACAAACAATTTCAGTACTGGATGTAGCTGTATTGCAGCAAATTTTTGCCCAATATCCCATAGATAAAAGCATAAGTTCGTCTGTGCGACATGAAATTGCGCCGGAAATAAAAGCCTTTTTATCCGACAATAGTTTTTATGTTCCTTTTACAACAGATACGCCATTGCCTGTTTTTTCGCGTTATGCTACACCGCAAACGTTGGGGCGCGACAGAATAGCAGGTGCCGTAGCGGCTTATTTTTTATATCCCGAAACGCACTCGCTGGTGCTGGACAGCGGCACTTGTCTTACCTACAATTTTATTGATAAATCGGCAACTTACTGGGGCGGAGCTATTTCTTTGGGAGTACGCATGCGTTTTAAATCTTTGGCACATTTCACGGCAAGATTGCCACTTATTGAGCCGCAAGCAGAAATGCCTTATTTTATTGGCGACACTACCGAAACTTCTATTTTGAGTGGTGTAATGAATGGCGTTGCACAAGAAATTGACGGCATTGTTACACAATATGAGCAATCTTTTGGTAAAATTAACGTAGTATTTACCGGCGGAGATGCACATTTGTTGCATACAACGCATAAAAAACAGATATTTGCGCAGCCCGAACTTGTTTTTATCGGTTTAAATCAAATTTTAGTATTTAATGCAGCATTATTTTTATAAAATCTCTATCATACTCTTGTGCCTAATGAACAATCTTTCGGCACAAGATTTGGACCTCACCATAGACCGTCCTACGTATTTGTATTCTTACTTTACTCCCGGACATTTGCAAGATTTGACAACTGCTTCTGCCAGAGGCATGGCAAGTTTGTCGGCAGCAAACCGATTGCCGAATACGCTCAATTTTTACAATCCGGCGGCACTGACCAATATGTCGCTTACTACCTTCGACTCCGGTTTCGATTTCAACCGCTCTTCGTTTAGCAACAATGCCCAAAATATACGCTCTACCGATGCAAATATTGCTTATTTGTCGATGGGTTTTCCCGTAGCAAAGTTCTGGACAACTTCCGTAGGGCTAAACAGTTACTCGCGGGTGAACTACGACTTATTAGACACACAAGAAAATGCTTCTTTGGGAAATCAATCTTTAGAGTATCTCGGCGAAGGGCAGTTATATCGCATATATTGGGGAAATGGTTTCAAAATTTTGCCCTCTCTTTCCGTAGGTGTGCAAGGGATGTATCATTTTGGACACATAAACAAAACCGTAAATTTTGCCGCCGACTCTCTGGCGACAGGCTATACTGTTCGTAAAAATGATTATAGCAACTACAATGGTTTTTCGGGATTGGCTTCTTTTCAGTGGCATCCGCTTTTGCGCAAGGGCGATAAGCCATTAATGCTTATTGTGGGTTCTTTTGTAGAGTGGGAGAGTTCGATTAAACGAAAAAACCGAACTTATTGGAATCGCTTAGATGCTTATGGCAATGAAATAGATGGTAATTTGTTTTTGGAAGAAAATATCACTACGGATGTAAGTTTGCCCAGTGTATATGGCGTAGGTTTTTCTTTGGCAACCAATAATTGGCTGCTGGGCATAGAAGCGCAAATGCACCAGTGGGGCGATGTGTCTTGGGACAATTCATCTTTTACCCAAAACGATACACGCATAGCTTTGGGCGGAATGTTTGTGCCTTCTACGGAGAGTACGCGTCCTTGGTTGCAGCGCGTAAGTTACAGAATGGGTTTGTATTATCATTCGGGATATTTAAACATAAACGAACAGGCAATTCAGCGTTTGGGGCTTACTTTTGGCTTCGGCTTGCCCCTGAGCCGCAAAATGCCTTCAACGTTAAACCTTTCTTTTGATTTAGGTCAAAAAGGTACAACGGAAAATAGTCTCTATCAAGAAAATTACTTTTTTACAACGATTGGTATCAACTTAAATGATAAATGGTTTATAAAACGTAAATTTGATTAAATGAGTAGCCTACTAAGCTATTTTAATGTAACCTAACTTTATGTTTTTCATCTAAAAACATAGAGCTTTAAGCTAAAAATTATTTCCATAACACTTAATATTTAATACAAACTATGAACACAAAAGTTAAATGGCTTTGGATGCTGATTGCTGTAATGTTTTTTGCTTACAACCAAACAGCTTGTACTGCCCAAAAAGTCAAAAAATCGAAAAAAGATAAATCTTCAACCGAAGAAACTACCACCAAAGAAACAGCAACTACTGTAAGTAATACGCCTGTTGAAACCAACGAAAGGGGTTGTCCTATGTACGGTGCCGACAAAAACGAAACCCTGAAAAACTACTCCTTGTTTAATGAGTATTACAAAACAGGAAACTACACCGAAGCACTTCCTTATTGGAAAATTGTATATAAAGAAGCTCCGGGCTTACGCGAGACTACGTACTTTGCAGGAGAAAAAATGTACCGTTCGTTTTTGGATAACGCCACTACCGAAGCGCAGAAAAAAGCGTATTTGGATACTATTTTTATGATTTACGACAAACGCGGAGAGTGCTACGGCAAAGAATATTATTATACCGGAAAAAAAGGTTTGGATTTAATGCAGTATTTTCCCGAAACTACGGAAAAACAACAGTTTGATTATTTTGAAAAATCAATAGAAACAGGTGGTTCTAATGCACCTTATGGTATTCTGTATCCTTATTTTGTGATGATAATGAAAAAGTATAATGACAAAGCACTTAATTTTGAGCAGCTCACCGCCAAATACGAACAGATTGCGGAGATTGCACGCGATAATATTGAAGGCGACAGCAAATACGCTTCGTATTACGAGGAATCTTTGGATAAAATGGACGATTATTATACCCAACTGGCAGATGCTGTTTCTGATGCAAATGCCCGAAACTCTGTTAGAGATTGCGCTTCGGCAAAAGAATACTATGGCGCAAAATATCGCGAAGACCCCAACGATATAAAAGCAATGACTACTCTGTACAAGGCTATGAAAAAGTACAAGTGTTATTCCGACCCGCTTTTCTTGGAAATTGCCAACAAGCTCAATAATATAGAGCCTACCGTAGGTCTTACACGTTTCATTGCCAAAGCCTATGCTTCTAAAGGCGATTACTCACAAGCGATTGGTTTTTACAGCAAAGCTATTGATTTGGAAGGCGACCCTTGCAACAAAGCCGATATAAAACTAACTATTGCGCGTATGTATCAAATTCAAAAAGACTATTCTAAAGCACGCAGTGTTGCCAACGAGGCTGCCGACCTTTGTCCTGACAGTGGCGCACCTTATTTGTTAATTGGTGAACTGTATGCTGCAAGTGGTTCACTTTGCGGTCCTGGCACAGGCTGGGATAGCCAAGTAGTTATTTGGCCCGCAATGGATATGTGGGCAAAAGCCAAAAGAGACCCAGACGTAGCCGGAAAAGCTCAAGAACTTATCAATAAATATAGCGCATACTTGCCCGAGAAAAAAGAAGCTTTCTTAAAAGGCATTAGTCAAGGCGACAGCTATCAGGTGGGTTGTTGGATAGGAACATCTACTACTGTACGATTGAAATAAGATTTAAAATTTTTTATAAAATAAATACGAAAAAGACTGTCTGAAAAGACGGTCTTTTTTTATGTATTGGGAGTAAGTCCAAAAAGATTGTTTCAAGTACCTACCCAAAAGAAATCAAGTGTTGGTTACTATAACTCGCGAAAGAATAGCAATAATTTATACTAGCTTTTATAAATTACTTTGTGTGACTTCGTGAAATACTTAGCGCAACTTAGTGTACCAAATAATAGCATAAAGTTACACAAAGTTACACGAAAACAACAAGCAACCATACAAAGAAATCAAGCATCGGTCGCTATAATTTGCTAAAGAATATTAGTAATTTATACTGGTTTTCTTTTGTCCAAGTGCTTAAGTACCTACCCAAAAAAATCATGTATTTTCTTCAATAATTTAGCCAACAATTTATTTTTAACGAATAAACTATGTTACTATTAAAACCTTGAAACGCGCACATTGAGCGAAGCCGAAATGTGATTTTAATAACGGATAGTTGCGTTTCGACTTCGCTCAACGCTCGCTTTGCATTTGCTAAACATTATTATAATACTGGTTTTCTTTTTTCCAAATACCTAATTTTATTAATAATGATAAATTATATGTAGTTTTAACTTAATTAAATAGGCTTATAAAAAAAACAAAGCGCAATACTTAACAATTTGATAACATTGGTTTTGCATTAACTTTTTGCCCAAAGGGCTACTTTTGCTGCCGAAACAAATTATCATTAAAAATGAAAAAAATCTTTTACCTTTTTATTCTCACCGTATTCTTTAGCGTAGCTGCCAATGCACAAACAGCAGTTTTTGGCTACGTACAAGATGCTAACGACAACTCTTCATTGTATGGCGCAACTATTTTAGTTGAAGGAACTACAATGGGAACTATTGCCGGAGCCGATGGCTATTTTATGTTGCGTCGTGTTCCGCAAGGAGAGCAGACACTTATTATTCGCTATTTGGGATACGAAGATAAGTCCCTAAGTGTGAATGTAGGTGCTGAAACTATTGATTTAGGCACTATTGGCTTATCGTCCGATGCTATTGGTTTACAAGTAATTGAAGTAGTTGCCGATGTGGCGATTGACCGACAAACGCCTGTTGCTGTTTCGCGCATTGATGCCAAAACCATTCAAACTAAGTTGGGAAACCAAGAGTTTGTGGAGGTGTTGCGCAATACACCGTCTATTTATGCCACCAAATCAAGTGGTGGTTTTGGCGACTCACGTATTAATATTCGTGGTTTCAAACAAGAAGATGTTGCCTTATTGCTCAATGGTATTCCGGTAAATGGTATGGAAGACAACAAAGTTTACTGGTCGAACTGGTCGGGCTTGGGCGATGTTACGCGTACTATCCAAATTCAGCGCGGTTTGGGTGCTTCCAAACTTGCCGTAGCTTCTGTTGGTGGTACGATTAATATTATCACAAAATCGACCGACCAAGAAAAAGGCGGCAATGTTTTTATGGGCATTGGTAACGATGGTTATCAAAAAGCAGGTTTAACACTTTCCACAGGTTTGTTGGACAATGGTTGGGCATTTACCTTTAGCGGAAGCCGCACTACGGGCGATGGTTATGTAGAAGGCACTTACATTGATGCTTGGAGTTATTTTGGTGCTATTTCAAAACAAATAAACAAGCGCAATTTGTTAATGCTTACCGGATTTGGTGCGCCACAGCGTCACGGTCAGCGCGATTTCCAACATTCTATCAGCCAACTCAGAGATGTTCACGGTATTCGCTGGAACGATGACTATGGAACTTACGAGGGAAATCCTTATTTATGGCGCGAAAACTTTTATCACAAACCACAAGTTGGCTTGAGCCATATTTTTGAAGTAAGCGATAAAACTACTTGGACTTCTTCGGCGTATCTTTCGATAGGTAGAGGTGGAGGAACCGGCGATATAGGTTCAAAACGCGAATATACCATTGCCCGCGACTCTTATGGTCATGTAAATTTTGATGAAATAGCGGCTTGGAACAGAGGCGACGCTTCGCTTGGTTCTACGGCTCCTGTGGCAGAAACTAATTTTATTATGAACGGGGTAGAAGGTTCAGGACAAGTAATTTCTAATGAAAATGGCGGTACAATAAAAAGAGCTTCTATGAACGAGCATCAGTGGTTTGGTATTTTGTCGAACGTTTCTACCGAACTTAACGATAAATTAACGCTTTCAGGAGGATTAGATGCGCGTTGGTACACAGGCTCGCACTACCGCAAAATAGTAGATTTGTTGGGTGCCGACTATTGGTTTGACGATGATAACTTAAATGAAATGAGCGACTCTTTTACCTATATCAGCAATGATACGCTTGAAGTAACAGAATCGGGTAATATTATTACCGCCCCAAATAGTGCCACAAGATTGTGGGGTTCGGTTGATGATGATAAAATGATAGATTATCACAATGATGAAAACATTAACTGGTATGGTCTTTTCGGACAATTGGAGTATGGCTCAAGCTCGCTTTCTGCTTTTGTTTCGGGCGCGTTAAATTATACCAAAATGAGAAGAATTGATTATTTCTCAAAATTAAACAGCGACCCTAATCAAACAACTGACTGGTTGAATTTCTTGGGCGGAAACGTGAAAGCCGGTGCCAACTACAATATCAACAATCACCACAATGTGTTTGCCAATGTGGGCTTAATTTCTCGTGCGCCTTATTTTGATGCACTGTTTCCTACTTTCGATAATGACAAACCAAACAATGATGCCGTAAACGAAAATGTATTGGCTTTTGAGTTGGGTTATGGCTATCGCAACAAAGGTTTTAAAGCAAATATTAACGGCTATATGACCCAATGGACCGACAAAACGGAAGTAATAACCTTCCAAGATGCTGTAACGAAAGAAGTTTATATTTTAAATCTTTTAGGTGTTGATGCGTTGCATACAGGCGTAGAGTTTGATGCAAGTGTAGCCGCAACATCGCAGTTAGACCTTACCGCTTTTGCTTCTATCGGCAACTGGCAATGGCAAGGAACACCCAATGGTATTGTTTCCAACGAAGCGCAAGAAGTGGTTGGCAAAGCCGAATATTACATTGACGGTTTGAAAGTAGGCGATGCAGCCCAAACTTCTTTTGGCATTGGCGCAGCTTATCAACTTATTCCGGCAATAACTATTGATGCGCAATATGTTTACTTCAATAATTTGTATGCCGAATACGCACCAAATCAGCGCAGCAATTCGGCGTATAGTGGCGTTCAACCTATAAAATTACCTGCTTATGGTTTAACAGATATGGGCTTAACGTGGAATTTTGGTTTCTTCGACAAAGAATCAACGCTTCGCTTTAATGTAAATAATTTGTTTGATGTAACCTATATTTCCGAAGCAACCGACAAAATTACGCCAACAAAAGATAGCGAAGGTAATATTATTGGTGGTACTGCTGCCGATATTAATACTACTACAGGTTGGTTTGGTTTTGGCAGAACTTGGAACGCTACGCTAAAATTGAATTTTTAACAAAATTTTTTCATAATAATATAAGTTAAAAGCCGCCTTTAAAGCGGCTTTTTTTATAATACCAAAATCGAATACTCATTGCGTATTAAAAAAGTATCGTTTCTTTTGCTTCGTTTTCTTTAAACAAGTAAAGAAAATGAAGAAGCCCAAAGCATAGCTTTGCACCTAAAGTTGCGGGACGGACACTTATATTTAACAATAAATATGATTGTGCCTAATTTTCCTGCAATTTTGATATAAATTCAGGTTTTGTACGCATCAAAAAGTGAGAAATGAAGTATTCTTGTACACAGAAATATGGTAATAAAATAATTGTCGCAAAGTTTTAGCTATACTATTTCAATGTATCTTTGCGTTCTAAAAATAGTCCCAACATCACAATTTGGTACTATTTTTATTTAAAAACGCTTAATACACTTACAATATAAATGAAAACTTTTGGCTTAGGCTTGCTACTTGGAAGCATTATTACTTTACTCTCTTTTTTCTTGGGAAGCGGCATGAATATTGCTCATATAAATGTAGCTTCTGCCAACATAAATGCTAGCGAAAATACGCCTTCGGCAAATAAAAACGCTAATTTCAACGCCCAAGAGTCGCGCATTGACCCCGACCAATACATTAATTGGGGAAAACTGCCCGAAGCAATGTCTTTTGCCGGAGAGCGTGTACCTTTGGAACAATACGATGTGTCGGAACGCTTGGAGCGCGAACTTTTGGTGACGGCTTTTTGGCACAGCAAAACCATTCATATTCTAAAACTCAGCGGAAGATTTTTGCCCGTAGTAGAGCAAATTTTAGCCAAAAACGGTATTCCCGACGACTTTAAATACTTATTGATGGCAGAAAGTGGCTTTGTAAACGCAACTTCCTCTGCCGGAGCAGAAGGTTATTGGCAATTTATGGAATCGACTGCTAAGGAATATGGTTTGGAAGTAAATACTTATGTGGACGAACGCTACAATTTAGAAAAATCTACCGAGGCTGCTTGTCAGTATTTTCAAAAAGCCTATAACGAATTGGGCAACTGGACACTTGCCGCCGCCGCTTATAACACGGGACGCTCCAATATGAAATCGGCGATGGAGCGACAAGACGAAAAAAATTATTACAACCTTTATCTCAATAGCGAAACTTGGCGTTATGTTTTTCGGGTGCTGGCTTTCAAGGAAATTTACAATTACCCTGAAAAGTTTGGTTATTATTTGCAAAGCGATGAAATATATACGCCCCACAATTTTACAACCGTAGAAGTAAATAGCATTGCCAGCATCACTGATTTTGCCAAAAAATACGGCACTACTTACAAAAATATTAAATTGCTAAACCCTTGGATGCAAAATACTTCCGTACCTGCCAACAAAGGCAAAGTGTATCAAGTTAAAGTTCCGCTTTAGTAAAAAATTCTGCCTTAAAAAATTACCACAGCCCATCAATCAAAGCGTCATCGGCTATGTTGGGCATAGTTACTTTTAGCTGAGGCTCTATTTCCATTGCCCGCCGAATAGCAAAAATAGCACCATCGTTTCGCGCCCAACTTCTTCGGGCAATACCGTTGTTTACATCCCAAAAAAGCATATTTTCTAAGTGCTTATCTGCCGTGGCACTGCCGTCAAGTGTAAGCCCGAAGCCGCCATTTATTACATTCCCCCAACCTACGCCGCCGCCATTGTGCAACGACACCCAAGTTGCGCCACGAAAAGCATCGCCAATCACATTGTGTACTGCCATATCCGCCGTAAACTGCGAGCCGTCATAAATATTTGCCGTTTCGCGATAAGGACTATCCGTTCCCGAAACATCGTGGTGGTCGCGCCCCAAAACTACGGGCGCACTTATTTTTCCTTGCGCTATGGCATCGTTAAATGCACGCGCTATGCGAATACGTCCTTCGGCATCGGCATACAAAATACGCGCCTGCGAACCTGCTACCAATTTATTCGCTTTGGCTTGCGCTATCCAGCGAATATTGTCGTGCAGTTGTTGCTGAATTTCGGTAGGTGCATTTTCCAGCATTTTTTTCAATACTTCTTCCGCCAACAAATCGGTTGTTTCCAAGTCTTTGGGGTCGTTGGAGCAACACACCCAACGGAAAGGACCAAAACCATAATCGAAACACATCGGACCCATAATGTCCTGCACATACGAAGGATACCGAAAATTTCCGTCAGGCAGACATACATCAGCTTTGGCATCGGCAGCTTGTTTTAAAAAAGCATTGCCGTAATCGAAGAAATACATGCCATTTGCTGTGAGTTTATTAATTGCTGCCACTTGCCGTACTAAACTGGCTTCTACTTTTTCTTTAAATTTTGCCGGATTTTGAAAAATAAGTGTTTGCGCTGCTTCAAAATCTATTCCTGCCGGATAATAACCACCTTGCCAAGGGTTATGCAGCGAAGTTTGGTCGGAACCTAAATCGACTTTTATATTTTTTTCCGCTAAATATTCCCACAAATCCACGATATTTCCCAAATAAATGAGCGCAACGGCTTCTTTGGCTTGCCGTGCTTTTTCGGCTCGCTGCATCAAATTTGCCAAATCGGAATAAACATTTTCGGCTTTTACATAACCATCGTCAACGCGCTGTTGTACGGCTTTGGGATTTATTTCGGCAATAATTCCCACCACACCCGAAATCTCGGCAGCTTTGGCTTGTGCGCCGGACATTCCGCCCAAACCGGAACTGATAAACAACTTGCCTGCTACTTGCGAAGAAGTGGCATCATGGCTTATTTTTCGTCCGGCATTTAGAATAGTAATGGTAGTGCCGTGTACAATTCCTTGCGGACCGATATACATATACGAGCCAGCCGTCATTTGTCCGTATTGTGTTACGCCCAAAGCATTGTATTTGTTCCAATCTTGGTCTTTGCTAAAGTTGGGAATCATCATACCATTAGTAACAATTACGCGCGGCGAATCCGGCTGCGAAGGAAATAATCCTAAAGGATGACCGGAATACATCACCAAAGTTTGGTGGTTGGTCATAGTAGCCAAGTATTGCATACACAAACGATACTGCGCCCAATTCTGAAAAACGGTTCCGTTGCCGCCATAGGTTATCAGTTCGTGTGGGTGCTGGGCTACAGCTTTCGACAAATTGTTGGAAATCATGAGCATAATAGACGCTGCCTGCAAGGATTGATGCGGAAATTCGTGCAAAGGGCGTGCTTTTATTGCATAATCAGGGCGAAAGCGATACATATAAATTCTGCCGTATTGTTCCAACTCTTGGGCAAATTCTTTGGCTAATACGGCATGATGTTTTGGCGAAAAATAGCGCAAAGCATTGCGAACCGCCAATTTTTTATCTTGTGGCGTAAGGATAGAAATATCGCGTTTGGGTGCATGGTTTACGCTGGTGTCGTAGGTCGGCGCAGGAGGAAGTTCGTCGGGAATACCGATTAATATTTGTTCTTGGAAATAGCGTAATTCGTTTTGGTGTGTCATTAGGAATTTTTTTTGCCAAAAATAGCTAAATTTGATTGTATGTGAAAATGGAGCGAAAGGAAGTGTTTTTTTGAATGGAAAATAGCTTAGAAGGAAAAAATATTGTAATAATTTTACATTTATTTTTGGCGGATTAAAAAAATAAGCATAACTTAGTGTCATGGCTTTATTTATTGCTCCAACGGGCAGTCTGAAACCCTCTACCGTACTATTATAGCAGATGAATCACTCATTTGCTATGATGATAAGCGTGTAGATACCGATATACAAGAGAATGCCGTAAGTTTGTTGTCGTATAGTCCCAATCCTTTTAAGGAGGATATTACTATACGCTATAAGGTGAACAAAACAAGCAATGTACGAATAGACTTGACAGACATATATGGCAGGGTAGTGAAAGAATTTATCAATACACATCAATCTGTAGGAACGTATAATCTTACGCAAGTAATAGATGAGCTTAATCAAGGTGTATATTTGTTGCGCATACAAGATGGAGAACAAACGCAGGCTAAGTTATTATTAAAATATTAAAACAGCAATTGATATGAAATATTTTTGCTTAATAATAGCCTGTATTTACATGTATGGCTGTGAGAAAAAACCTTACGACCCTTGTAATGACTATCCTAATAAAAGAGTAACCTGAGTTCGATTAATAAAACACAGTTAACTGATTAGATTTGAATGTTCCAAATTTCAGGGAAGGTTTTTTTGGCAAGAAGTGATAGGCAATAATACCTGCAATCAGGTTGGTTATGAAGTTGCAGACACTTCTATGTCTGGAATGCTCTACTTGACAGATGTTTTTGAGTTCGTCGTTCACAGTCTCAATAACTGAGCGTTTACGGAGTAGCATTTTATCAGACATAGTCATTAAGCTGTTTTTCATATTGTTACGGATGGTTGTGATTAAATGGATACCGTCCACAAATAGGATTTGTTGGAGTTTTTGGCTGATGTAGCCTTTATCGCCGAAGATTTTACCGAAAACCGCTTTGAGAAAACCTTCATTTTTCAAAGGCTCACGGTCATCTACATTGGCTTGGGTGATGGCAAAACTGATAATTTCACCTTTGTCATTGATAATGATATGCAGTTTAAAGCCATGAAACCATCCCATAGTTGATTTTTCGGTTGTAGCAAAACCTTTGAACACTTTATTGCGTTTAATCCGCTTGTTTTTACAAACCCTAATGGGGTAGAGTCAATAAATGATATTCCGCTACATTTCCCTAAACAACAAGTTTTTGCAAATATAGTCAATGGCATAATGGCAGACTGCATCAACTCAACAAAGCGATTGTAGGAAACCGTATTAGGAAATTCGTTTTTCATATGTTTTAGGACATAATAAAGGTAGAAGTGCTTGAAACACCGAAAACCGCTTAAATGAAATAGCAGATAAATGGTCACAACTTCAGAAGTTGTCATTGTTGGTGGGCGTTTGGGTTTGTTTCCAATTATAAAACTTTGGGTAGATTGATGAAAATTAGTGCAAAATTCATCCACAACACAAAAAATATCCGTAATTTTATCGAAATTAATCATAGAAATAGCTGTTAAATATTTGTTGTTCAGAGCATTAAATATACAGCTATTTCTTGCTTTTCCCCGGTTTTTTATGTAGAATTATTAATCGAACTCAGGTGAGTAGTAAAAGTCTTTTCATCTTACAAAGATTTTGAAGCATACGCTGTTTATAATGTTAGCGAACATAGTACAGGTATTAATATTTTCACCTTAGATAGTAATTGTTTTATACATCATGTGTTTACTTTTGGCATAGTTGGTAATATTATAGGTGATACAACATTGATTCATAATCCTGATCATTTTCCTAATCCTTCACAGCCCTATGGCATATATTCAATTGCGGATTATGATGCAATAGTTGAGCGGTATGAAGTGGCTGAAGATAAAGATAATTGGGTGTACATAGAAGAGATAAGTAACAATCTATTAAAGGCTTTCTATTCTTGCACATTTGTTACAGAATATGAAGATTACCTTAGTGGTGAATACGAGCGTTGGGACGACCCTAACCGCCCTGATACGATACATTTTGAAGGAAGCGTAATAGCGGGAAAACGGTAGTGAGTAAAAATAAACACTCCTGTATATTTATTGCGAGGTAAAAGAATGGTAAGTTATTATTGAAATATTAAAAATCGCACAATGAATAAATTATACCTATTACTTTTCGTTAGTTTGATTGTATTTTCTTGTAAAAAAGATACTGAAAACACCAATGCTTACGGCACAAAACTTGTAAAAATGACTACGGAAAGAATATTTGAAGAAGGTCCGAGTAATTTCTATGAGTACGTTTATCACTACAATGAAAAAGGACAAATTGTAGAAATAGAGAACACTGATTCAAACGGTCTATCGTATTTCTATGTTTATGAAGGTGAAAACCTCATTGAACGAACTTGGGTAAAAAATAAAAATAATACTGTTTACAAAAAAGACTCATTGGAATATTATGCTGGCACTAACAATATTACAATACAATATTATTTTTATTATGGCAGCAATAATCCATTAACGCATATTTACTATTTTATTTACGATGAGCAAAACCAAATGGTGGAAAAAATTACTTATGAAATGTCTGAACAAGACACAAGCAGTATTGAGAAATATTATTGGGAAAATGGAAATATTATAAAAAATGAGGTGTATGATAATAAGGGAAAACTAACTTTTGAAAAAAGCATGGAGTATGATGACAAAAAAAACTACCAATACATTTATCCAAGTGTAAATCCATATAGTAAAACGCAAAACAATATGCTACGCTATAATTGGGCAGATTATTTAGGAGGAGTAGATTTAGACTGTAACCCTTGCCAGTATTACTACCAATACAATTTGGCGGGTTATCCGCTGAAAATAAATTTCGAAGGGGAGTCTATCTCTACTTTGTATTATGAATAAGCTATTGCCGAATTAAAACTAATGTGGAATGAGAAATTTATACCTACTTTTTTTACTTAGCCTATTATTTTTTTCTTGTAAAAAAGACAGAAACGGTTGTGCCTACTATACCGGTTTCCCAAAAGCAAATGTAATAAGTTCCTATCCTCCTTTTGATGCTTATGCCAATTTTAGGGGTAATGATATTACCAATACTTCTATTAGTGTGTACACAATAAACATGGTAGAAGGTTTTTGTACTCCGCATCACGAATTACTTTTTGCAGGTGTTGATGCAAGTAATCGTGATACAATAAAATTATATCCATTTAATATTAATACTGGTAATTTATATGCGAAGTACTTCGTATTAAACCTTGATGCTACAGCAGAAATTTATACTTTGGTAGAAGATAGTATCGCAAATAACTGGCTACTTATTGAGGATGTATATGCCAATAATAAAATGATGAGAGGCAAATTCTCATGTACCTACGTTACAGAAGTAGAGACCTTTTTAAATGGTGAATACGAGCGTTGGGACGACCCCAACCGCCCAGACACAATACATTTTGAGGGTAGTTTCACGGCGAGAAAAGAGTAAAAAATGAACACTCCTGTATATAAAAGAATGGGAAGTTATTATTGAAATATTAGTGTGCCCACTACGCTATCCGCAAAAATAATTTCACCTTTCAATAGGCAGCTTTAGAATTTCTAAGCTGCCTATTTTTTGTACCAAGCACTACCTACCTTTTCGATAGGCTGAGCTTGCCATTTGATAGGTAGTACCTCCGATTTTTCTCCAAACCTGACACGTTTTGAAAACAGGTCAGGTTTAGGGACGGCTGAAAACATGCTCAATACCAATCAAAAGAGCGAATAAGATTGTCAAAACTATATCTCATTTATCACCGTACAAATATGCGGCAACTTTTTCTTGCAAAAAAACAACCTCTTCATTCGGCGCGAATATTTTATCCTCAAACTGCTGCACAATTTTAATACCCGCTACGGCATTGCTCAAAACAATGGCATCGGCTTGGTACAGTTCTCCTAAACGAAGCGGTTTTTCGCGACAAAGCATATACCAATTCTCCTTGTTCTCCAACAAAAAAGCGCGCATCACACCTGCCACACCGCCGGCATTTACAGGCGGGCAGTACCAAACATTTTTATTAAGTATCCACACATTTCCATACAAGGCATCTGCGACTTTGTTGGTATGATTAAGCAAAATTATCTCGTTTTTTCCTTCTTTTTGTCCTTCTATGGCTGCCAGCACATACGGCAAAGCGGCATTAGTTTTGAACGGCGTATGCGCGCTATACGATACAACGGACTGTTTGGAAACCCCCAAAAAAATATTTTGGGCTAAAGAAAATTCGAGCGGGCTTGCTGCTATCAAAAAACGCACTTCATTTGATTGTGGTAAATAAAGTCCGCCATTTTTCCGAAAAAACATCAGCCGCAAACGTGCCGTAGCATAGTTGTTGGCTTGCGCCAAAGCAATAAGTTGCTCTTTGAGTGCCGACAAAGGAAATGCATGCTTCCATTGTAGTGAAAACACGGTCAGTGCTTGTTCTATCCGCCGCAAATGATATTCCCAAAGCGGCAGTTTTTCTTTTGCGTACAAAATAGTTTCAAAAAAACCATCACCATACCTAAAACTGCGGTTCTCGGGCGAAATATGTACTTGGTTTGGCGATAATAAATTACCATTAAAATTCCACAAAAGCGGTTTTGTCATATTCAAAAAACCATTTCGGGAATATCGCCTTCTACCAGCAATTTTCCCGCAGTTTTGGCTTTTATTTCTGCTACACTTACGCCGGGTGCGCGTTCAAGCAATTTAAATCCGCCTCCATTGGGCAAAACATCTAATACTGCCAAGTCGGTAACAATACGTTTTACACAGCCCAAACCTGTAATAGGCAAACTACAAGTTGGCAACAGTTTCGATTCGCCCGCTTTGTTGGTGTGCATCATAGCTACAATAATATTTTCGGTGCCTGCCACCAAATCCATTGCGCCGCCCATACCTTTTACCATTTTTCCCGGAATTTTCCAGTTTGCCACATCGCCGTTTTCGGATACTTCCATCGCGCCAAGCACTGTAAGGTCTATGTGTCCGCCGCGAATCATGGCAAAACTGCTAGCCGAATCGAAAAAGCTACTGCCGGGCAAATAAGTTACGGTTTGTTTTCCGGCGTTTATAAGGTCGGCATCTACGGCTGCTTCGGTAGGAAAGGGTCCCATTCCCAATAAGCCGTTTTCGGAGTGTAAAATAATGTCCATACCCTGCGGAATATAATTGGCGACCAAAGTGGGAATGCCAATGCCTAAATTTACATAATAACCATCTTTGAGTTCGCGCGCAATGCGTTTTGCGATACCGTATTTGTCAATTGCCATTTTTGTTAAATGTATTTTTACTTTAAAAAATAAAACTTTTGCAAAATAGTAAAATTTCGGCACAATTTTAAAGCATTATTTAGCTTGCATCTCTTTGGGCTGTGGAAGTCTTGCTAACGGCTTTGAAAGCGATGCTATTTGTGTAACTTTGTGCGAAAATTTTTTAGCTAAATATGCAAACGCCTACACCCAAAACTGCGCCAAACTTGTATAGTTTTATTGTTCCGGTGTATAACCGACCCGAAGAACTTACAGAGTTATTGGAAAGTCTTGTGCAACAAACACGCAAGGGTTTTGAGGTAGTGGTAGTGGACGACGGCTCGCAGCAACGAAGTGAGGCGGTGTGTAAAAAATACGAAAAGTTGCTGGAAGTGCAATATTTTTTTATTGAAAATAGCGGACAAGGCTTTGCGCGAAATTTTGGTTTTGCTAAGGCAAAAGGCGATTATTTTATTGTGCTGGACTCTGATGTAATTGTGCCACCGGTTTATTTGGAAAAAGTACACGATTTTTTGAGCAAGGACTATGTAGATGCCTACGGTGGTCCCGATGCAGCTTTGCCGAGTTTTACCGAAGTGCAGCAGGCGATAAATTACAGTATGACTTCGTTTATTACTACGGGCGGCATTCGGGGCAAAAAGCAACATTTGGGTGCGTATCATCCGCGCAGTTTTAATATGGGCGTGTCGCGGGAAGTTTGGGCAAAAACGGGCGGCTATCGCATTACACGGCTGGGCGAAGATATTGAGTGGAGTATTCGCATTATACGGTCGGGTTTTCGCACGGCACTTATTGAGGAGGCTTTTGTGTACCACAAGCGGCGTACGGATTTTCATCGATTTTACAAACAACTTCAGTTTTTTGGCAAGGCGCGTATCAATATTTATCATTTTTACCCCGATGAATTGAAATTAGTACATTTTTTTCCGGCACTTTTTACGGTTTATTTGTTCACTTCTTTGTGCTTCGCGCTTAGTGCTACACTGTTGATTGACTGGCGGTTGGGAGCACTTTTTTTGTTGCCGTTTTTGTTTTTTGCAGGAATTATTTTTGTAGATGCTACTGCCAAAACCAATAGTTTGCGTATTGGCGCGCTAAGTGTGCGGGCAGCATTTACACAACTTATCGGTTATGGAACCGGATTTTTGCAAGCGGCTTGGCGGCGTATTATTTTGCGAAAAGACAATAATATTTCGGACTATCCTTCGTAGCAACAGATATATTTTTTATACTTGTAGCGAAATTATTTTCCAATAAAAACTGCTACATTTATCTTCAAATTTTCAATATTATGCAAATTAATATCAAGCCCGAAAGTACCTTAGCCGACATTAAACGAGCCTTTAATGCACTTTTTTCTTATTTGAAATTAGAATTTTTTTCCGAATCGCACTTCCGCAGCGAGGCTTCTCCTATAAGTGCCTATATTACCGATTTGACAACGCCGCTGCAAAAAATTAATCCCGACATAGAACAAGGCACTATTTTTTTAAGTCCGGAAACTACCGTTTGGGAGCTCGAAAAATCGTTTGAAAAAGAATATGGCTTGCATGTACAAGTGTTTCGGTATAGCACCAATCTTTGGTTGGTAACGAGTGCTACCGACAACTGGTCGCTGAAAAAACAAAACGATACCGGAAAAGCAAGTATCAAACTGGCAATATCTGATGAGGAAATGCCGGATTATCATGAGCAAGATTAATAGGCGGTTGCATTTTTAAGTCATCTCTGTAGCAATTATCTTTTGTTTGTTGTTGTTTTTGGATTGAATGATTATTTAAAAAAATTTTACTATATGAAAACCATTTTAGTCCCCGTAGATTTTTCGGACTGCTCGCACAACGCTTATATGTATGCGCTGGATATGGCAGCCGCTATGCAATTTGAAGTAGTATTGTTTCACAATGTTTTTCCCAATCAGGGCTTGGACAACAATGCTTATAGTGCTTTTTTTATTGAGGATTTTTTGGCAATAAAAGAAGAAAAACTCAAAGAGTACATTTCCGATGCCTTGCAAAAAGACAAGTATCGCAGCCTGAAACTCCGCTATCAGTTGGAAGTGGGCTTCACCATTCCGGGAATTGTAAAAGCCTTAGAAGATAATAATGTGGAACTTATCGTAATGGGTACCACAGGAGCTTCGGGATTGAAGGAAATGACGTTGGGCAGCACTACGGGTAGTGTTATTGCCAATACCAAAGTACCGCTTATGGCAATTCCACCAACGGCAAAGTTCGACCAACTCAATACCAACTTCGTTTTTGCTTCCGATTTCACTCGCGATATCAATGTTTTTTCGGTAGAATGTCTCCAATCTTTGGCAGATTACAAAAAAGCGAATGTCACGGTACTGCACGTATTGGAACCCAAAGAAGAACAGCCCAATACCGCCGAAATTGAAGCACAAATGAGCAGTATTTTAGGTCATTTGTCGCACAATTTCCATTTTATAGAAGACCGTAGCACAGCTAAGGCAATAAATATTTTTGTGCAGTCGGTCGATGCGAGTTTATTGTGTATGCTCGCTCACCAGCGCGACTTTTTCTCGAAAATATTTTATACCAGCACTACCAAATTGGTATCGCATCATTTGAGCGTGCCACTGTTGGTAATGCACGAATAAAGACAAAATGATTTCGTTTGTGTAAAAACGAAAAATGTTAATTTTAAATAAAAATAAGCGATGTTGGATAAATTTTAGCAAAAAGTAAATTGCTACAAAAAATAAAATATTACCTTACATCGCAGTAAGCAAATTTTTATAAAATAGCATAAAATTTACAGTTATGAAACATGATTTGTCTCAAGTAAACATTGGTCAAGGCTTGGGTGCAGTAAAGTTTGGCATTTCGCCCGATGATTTAAAGAAAATATTAGGCGAGCCGGACGATATTGATTTTTTTTCGTACGATGAAATAGATGAGTTTTTTGAAGGAGATGAGGAAGATTATGAAGAAAGCGAAGGCGACTCGGAGTCGTGGCATTATGACGACATTGATGCTTCGTTTACTTTTGAGTTGGGCGATGGCGACTGGCGACTAATTTCTATTGCCAGTAGCGATGCCGAACTTGCATTTTTAGGGGAAACACTTATGGGAACGTCTATGCAAGAAATAGCAAAATTTGTTGAAAAAACAGATTTGGGTAGCTACGTAATCGAAGATTACTCGAATGAAGACTTTCCCAACCACAAACTAATGTACTTTGATGCCAAAAGCCTTTATCTGTGGTTTTTGGACGAGCAACTTAGCGAAATTCAATGGGGTGTTTTGTGGAAAGACGAAGAAACGCCTTTGTGGCCTCCCGCTTAAAGTATCGAATTTTCTTTCAATAAGATATTCGCATTGTTATTGTTCTCAGAAGAATACTGCTGCTGCAAGGCTACTAAAGTTTTATAACGACTTTGTGGATTTGCCAGCAGTTCTTCATGAGTTCCACTCTCACAAATTTCTCCTTTTTCCAACACATAAATCTTATCTACGTGCCGAATAGTAGAAAGCCTATGGGCAATAATAATGCTCGTACGGTTTTTCATCAGCTGGTCTAATGCCTGCTGTACTGCTTGTTCCGACTCGGAGTCTAAAGAACTCGTTGCTTCATCTAAAATGAGAATACGTGGGTCGCGCAACATGGCACGCGCTATTGCCAAACGTTGCCGCTGTCCACCCGACAATTTCACGCCGCGCTCGCCGATAACTGTATCAAAACCTTCGGGAAATGACCTAATAAAATCTAAAGCATTGGCGCGCGCTGCTACCGTTTTTATTTCTTCAAACGAAGCATTAGGTTTGCCGTAGGCAATATTTTCGCGAATACTGCCACCAAACAATATCACTTCTTGCGGCACCAAGCCCAAAAACTGACGATACACTTCAAGGTCATAATCGTAAATAGACTTTCCATCAATTTCGATGCTTCCTTCATTAATAGCATAAAAGCGCAACAGTAGCTGGGCAATGGTAGATTTTCCCGCACCACTGCTACCCACCAAAGCAATTTTTTGTCCCGACTGTATATCCATGTCAATGCGATTCAGCACACGCATATCAGCACGACTTGGATAATGAAAAGACACCTCTTTAAAGCGAATATTACCTTGAATAGGGGGAATATCTTCGGGAACGATGTGTTTATTAAGGCTTATTTCGGGCGTTTCTTGCAAAATTTCGCGTACTCTTTCACTGGCTCCTACGGCTTTTTGTAGTCGGCTGTACAAGTCGCTCAGTCCGCCTAAAGATGCACCGATGTAAATGGTGTAAATAACAAAAGTAGTAAGTTCGCCGGCAGTCATTACACCTTGCTCAATAAACGATGCCCCAAACCAGAGTACCAAAATAATCCCACCAAAAATTCCGAATATAAAAAATGAAGTAAAAATACCGCGATAGTTAGCTGCCTTCATGGCGTAAGACACCACTTCGCGCATATCTTTCAGGTAGCGATTGGATTCGTAAACTTCGTTGGAAAAAGATTTTACCACATAAATATTTTGCAGCGTTTCTTCTGCCACTACATTGGCTTGGGCAAGGGCATCTTGTGTTTTTTTCGACATTTTTTTAATGTATTTGCCAAAAAAAATAGCCACTACTACTAAAATAGGAAAAGTAGAAAGCATTATCAAGCTAAGTTTGGTAGAAATAAGAAAAATAAAAACCGCTCCGGCAATAAGTGTAAATATTTGTCGCAAAAACTCGCCCAATGTCCACGAAATAGCCTCTTGGAGTTGTGTAACATCGGCGGTAATACGGCTCGTGAGTTCGCCCACGCGCGATTTCTCGAAAAAACTTATCGGCAAGCGAATCATTTTGTTGTACAAATCGGTGCGAATATCTGCCATCACATTTTCGCTTACGTAAGCAAACGTGAGTACCCGCACAAATGAAAAAACCGCCTGCAACACAAGCACCCCCAACAGTAGCCAAGCTACGCCATTGATGCCCCAACTTTTTATGGCAGAAAAATAATCGTTTAAAAAGGCGGTTTGCTTGCTGGTAGCCGTATCCAACAACACACCAATAATAGCCGGAAAAAGCAATGCCGTAGCACTCGAAAGCAATAAAAACAACATACCTATTACAAAAACACCTTTATACGGCAATAGATAAGCATAAATGCTCCACAGTTTTTGTAAATCTTTTCCTTTCAGTTTTGAAGAAGTTTGTTCCAAAACATTTAATGTTTACATGAAAAATATAAATGGCAAAGGTATAACATTCTCAGTTGGCGGGTTTCTTAATTTTATAAACAGGCACCGTAGAGCAGGCTTCGCCAAACATAAGTGAATGAACGTGTGGCTGAAGTAAGTTACTCGCCAAAACATAGGCTTCGGCAGGAACAGTTTTTTTCCCGCAACCCTTAATTATTACCTTCGCTTTGGCGTACTGTGCGGCGTTTAGATGCTGCGAAATAGCCACCAACAAAGCCTTATCGCCAATTTCTTCCGCCTTGCTCACCACAAAAGCATATGCACCCACTTGGCACAAATGCGTACTTACCAGCATATACGCCCACATAGGAATAAGCGCATCTGCACTGCAAAAAATGCCTACATACTTTTGGGCATACACTTGCCAGTCCATTGTTTTTAGTGCTTCTCTAAGATCTTTTTCCCGCAAAATAGCATTGCGAAACAAGTAATCTGCAAAATCGAAAGAAGCCAGTTGTGTTTCAGGCGGGAAAAAATTTTCTAAATCTATTAGTATTAGCCCACTTTCGGCTACTTTATTGTGCAGGGTGGGAGAGGAAGTTTCTGAAAAAGAAGGAGTCATGGCACAAAACTATTTTTTTAACACTGGCAAATAAACGCCAAACAGTTAAGCATTGTTGTAAAAAAAATGAATTTGTCAAACTAAGTTTCACTTTGATAGTGAAAATGCCAGTATTTGTACCATATTGAAGCGGAATAAATACTATATAGCAAGAAATTTTCTACTTTTATGCCGATTTTTAGTTTAAAACAATATGTATAAAGTAAATATTGGACAAAATACACACCCAATAACCCACTCGTTGCCCGAAAATTGGACAATAACACAGCTTAATGCACGAGAATGGCAAGTATTCGTTGCGGATAAGGTGTTTGATGTAGCTTTACTGTCTCAACAAGATAATATTTACAAATTGTACATAAATGGCAAGACATTTGAGGCGAGTTTGCAAAGTCCTTTAGATGTATTGTTGCAGCAAATGGGACTGAGCCAAATGCAAAACAACCAACCCAAAGACATGAAAGCACCAATGCCCGGCTTAGTGCTTGATGTGTTGGTGAGCGAAGGCACGCAAGTAAATAAAGGCGATGCCTTGTTGGTGCTGGAAGCCATGAAAATGGAAAATACGCTCAAGTCGCCGATGGCAGGTACAGTAAAAAAAATAGCCGTAAAAAAAGGACAAACGGTAGAAAAAAATCAATTATTGATAAGTTGGGAAACGTAAACGATATTTCGCAAGGAGAAAAATTGAGCTATGGACGCTAATATTGCCTTTTTGGTATTGATTGTGACGCTGCTGGCATCGGCATTGTTTTCGGGTTTGGAGTTGGCATACTTTACGGCAAGTCGTTTGCGCATAGAATTGCAAATACAGCAAGGCGGAATTGTGAATAAAATTTTAGAGTTTTTTTACAATAAACCCACCCATTTTCTAAGCACTACACTCATGGGCAATAATTTGGCCTTAGTTATTTATGGTATTGCATTTTCTACACTTTTCGACCCACCTTTTTCAAAAATTCTTGTCAATATATTTGGAGACAATACACTTGTAAATAATGTACTGTTGCTGGTACTCAATACATTGGTTTCTACACTGCTGATATTGTTTTTGGCGGAATTTTTGCCCAAAAATATCTTTCGCTTATTTTCGCTAAAAGCCGTAAATCTGTTTATACTGCCCTTTGGTATTATTTATGTATTGTTGGCTATTCCGGTGTTTATTGTCAATGCTATTTCTCGCTTTTTGTTTTGGGTGTTGCGCATTCCTATCAAAGAATCGGAGCCGGTTTTTACCAGCCTGGAACTCATTGATTATGTAAAAAGAAACAATCGCTATGCCGATGCAGACGAAGAAATAGACACCAAAATGTTTGAAAAAGCATTAGACCTTACGGAAATGCGCGTGCGCGAGTGTATGATTCCGCGAAACGAAATTATTGCTGCCGAAGCCGATATAGATTTTGAAAGCCTCCGCCAGCTTTTTATCGAAACAAAACACTCCAAAATTATTCTTTACGAAGACAATATTGACAATCCCATCGGTTATGTACATCATTTAGACATTCTGAAAGGCAAATTGCCCGATGCACCTTACGCCTTGATAAAAGTACCCGAAGCCTTGTCGGCAAATGACCTGCTGCAAGCATTTATAAAAGAACACAAGAGCATTGCTATTGTAGTGGACGAAGCCGGCGGAACAAAAGGATTAGTAACCTTAGAAGATATTATGGAAGAAGTAGTGGGCGATATTAATGACGAGTTCGATGACGATGACGACAAGTTTACCGCCCAGAAACTAAGCGAAAACGAGTACCTTTTTTCCGGCAGAATGGAAGTAGATGATATTAATGAAGCGTTTGATTTGAAACTGCCCGAAGGCGACTACGAAACACTTTCCGGTTGGATAACCGACTACGAAGGACGTATCCCACAAAAAAATGAAGTGTTAGTTTTTGATAATTTTGAAATAAAAATAATAGAAGTAAGTAATACAAAAGTAGAATTAGTACGCTTAAAAATATTAGATGCTTGATGCTAAAGTAAAAATTAGCACACTTATTGCAAGGAGTATAAAACAACAAATTATAGCACCAAACGTAAAATATTTTCTATAAGTATTTGAAATATCCTATTTTTGCAGACTTATTTTTAAAACATTAATAATCATAATAATTAATATTCAACAATAAAACCAATGGCATTAATTAGTGAAATTAGAAAACGAATAGGCTTACTGGTATTTTTAATTGCATTGGCAATTATAGCCTTTTTGTTAATGGATATTTTTTCCGGACCCGGCGCAAGAGGAAGTCAGCAACCAATCGTTGCTACCGTAAACGGAGAAGATGTTACCATTGAAGAGTATAATAGGGTTACGGGACAAGCAGTAGAAAACGCCCAGCGCAATAATCCTAATATGGACGAACAAACACGCCTGCGCACACGCGAAAGTGCTTGGCAAAAGTTTTTGCGCGACAAAGTAGCCGATTCGCAAATTGAAGAATTGGGCATTACCGTTACAGGTACAGAACTGATGGATCTTTTGATGGGAAAAAATGTAGTACCCGGCATTAAAAATGAGCCTACTTTTCAAAACCCCGAAACCAAACAATTCGACCCACAAAAAGTAAAAGATTATGTAAACTCGTTTAGCAACGGCGAACTCCCCGAACAAGAAGCAGAAGGTCGCAGACGTGTTTGGAAAGAGTTTGAACAAAATGTAAAAGAAAACCAAATTCGCCAAAAATATACCGATTTGGTAAAAAAAGCAATTTATGTGCCACGCTGGCAGGCAACTTTTTTAAACCAAAACAAAAATACCAAAACCTCTTTTAACTATTTCTTTGTGCCCTATACCACCATTCCCGATGGCGATGTAAGTGTTTCGGATAGCGATTTGAAACAATATCTCAACGAAAACAAAGAAAAATACCAACAAGAAGCTTCGGTAAGTTTCGATTTTGTGAAATTTCCCATCGAGCCATCTGAGGCGGATAAGCAAAAGGCGGCTTCTTATGTAAATAATTTGCTGGACGAATTTGGAAAAACCACCAACGACTCTATCTTTATTTATCGCAATTCCGACACACCTATTTCTAGCGCTTATTTCACCGCCGAAGAATTGAAAGCACAAGGTTTTACGGATGCCGATACACTATTTAAAGTACCTGTTGGAACAATATTGCCTACCCAACTCTCCGGCAATTTTTATCACGCAACAAAAGTACTTAATCGCAAGGAAATTCCGGATTCTGTAAAAGTACGCCATATTTTGGTACGTGTAAATCCACAGGAAGACCCCAATATTGCCAAAAATAAAATTGACAGCATTTACACCGAAATACAAACCAATCGTTTGAGTTTTGATGAAGCAGCGCGCCAGTTTTCGCAAGATGCTTCCAATGCACCCAAAGGTGGCGACTTAGGTTGGGTGAAAAAAGGTATGATGGTAGCTCCTTTTGAAGATGTAATATTTTACGGAGCCGGAAAAGGCGCAGTACAAAAAGTGCTTACCCAATTTGGCTGGCACTTGGTTCAAGTAACCGATGTCGTTACTTTCGAGCCGGGCGTACGCACGGCATTATTGAGCAAAGAAATAAGCATCAGTTCCGAAACCAATAGCAAAATATACAGTGAGGCAAATCAGTTTGCCGGAATGAATCGCACGCAAGAAGCATTTAAAAAATCAGCCGAAGAAAAAGGTTTGACCATCAACACAGCTACCGACCTCAAAATGGGCGATGTACAAATTCCCAATTTAGGTGCCAACGACAATATTATTATTTGGGCATTTAAAAACGATATTGGCACTGTTTCCAATGTATTTGAAGTAGGCGGAAATTACGTAGTAGCCGTTGAAACCGATAAAAAAGCAGCCGGAATAGCCACTTTAGAGTCTGTTCGTTTGCCTTTGGAAATAGAGGTGAAAAAAATGAAAAAAGCGAAAAAAATAAGCGAACAACTTGAAGCTAAAAAAGGTACGCTACAAGAAATAGCAGGAGCTATGGGGCAAGAAGTTCAGTCCGCAACAGACGTTACCTTCGATACACCTAGCGTGGCAGGCTTAGGACGCGAAGCAAAAGTACAAGCTGCCGCACAAGCATTAGAGGCAAACAAAGTATCGGCACCAATAGCCGGCGAACAAGGTGTGTATTTAATTACGGTTACTCAACGCCAACCCGCCCCAGCCGAAGCAGATATTTCGGGTATTCAAATTCAAGAGGACAATGCCCTGCGCGGAAAAGTAGATTTTGGTATGTACGAAGCCTTGCGCAAAGCTGCCAAAATACAAGATACGCGCTACGAGGTATTAACTTATTAAGCAAAAAAATAAACTGGAAATCTTCTTTTCATAAGCAAATAGCTGTGGAAAGAAGATTTTTTATTTTGTCAAAAATGGATTATTGCCCTTTTCACTTCCCACAAAATTATTACCCATGATAGATACCTCTTTTCCTAAAGAAAAAATAAAAATTGTACTCTTGGAAGGCGTACATAGCAACAGTGTGGACAATTTGAAAGCCGCCGGCTACAACAATGTAGTCCGCTACGAAAAAGCTTTCCCCGAAAACGAACTTATTCCACTTATCGCCGATGCGCACCTGATTGGTATTCGCTCCAAAACCCAAATAACCGCCAACATATTAGAAAATACACCAAGATTATTGGGCATAGGCTGTTTTTGCATCGGCACAAATCAGGTAGATTTAAAACGCGCCACAGATTTGGGCATAGCTGTTTTCAACTCTCCTTACTCCAACACCCGCTCGGTAGCCGAATTGGTGATTGGCGAAATGATAATGCTCCTGCGCCGTATTCCCGAACGCAATAATCTTGCACACCAAGGAGGCTGGCTAAAAACGGCGGAAAAAAGCTACGAAATGCGCGGCAAAACACTTGGCATTGTAGGTTATGGGCGTATTGGCTCGCAACTTTCTATCCTCGCCGAAGCTATGGGTATGCACGTGTTGTACTACGATATTGCAACTAAATTGCCTTTGGGAAATGCGCGCAGCGTAAGTTCGCTTGACGAATTGCTCGCAAAATCGCAAGTAGTGAGCCTACACGTACCGGAAACGCCCGAAACCGTTAATATGATTGGTGCAAAAGAAATAGCCGCTATGCAAAAAGACAGTTATTTGCTAAATTTGAGCAGAGGCACCGTAGTAGATATTGATGCACTTGCACAGGCATTGCATACAAAACACTTGGCTGGTGCCGCTATTGATGTTTTTCCCCACGAACCAGAGTCGGCACAGCAGCCTTTTAAAAGCGTACTGCAAGACTTGCCCAATGTAATCCTTACGCCGCATATTGGCGGCTCTACACTCGAAGCGCAAGAAAATATTGGCATAGACGCTTCCACCAAACTCATCAATTTCTTAGAAAAAGGCGAAACCACAGCTTGTCATACTATTCCCGAAATAAATTTGCCGCCGCAAGGCTCGCACCGTGTGCTGCATTTTCATACTAATACTGCCGGTGTGTTGAGTGCTTTGAACAAAGTTTTCTCCAAATACAAGCTGAATATTGACCGACAGTATTTGCAAACCAAAGGCTCGTACGGTTATGTTGTGACCGATGTGGACAAAAATATTTCCAAAGAAGCCGAAGAAAAATTGCGCGAAGTAAAACATACGGTGCGTATGCGTATTGTGTATTAGTTTTTTGTGGGGGAAAAATAAAATCAAGAAAAAAATGATTTTCTTGTGTGAAAACAAAGGAGTAGTTGGGTTTGTTAATGAAAAAAAAATAACAAGAGACATTATATTTGATGTCCACAAAAAAATATGTTGAAGCTACTCAAAATTATAGAAGAAGATCTTTGGCTGATAATACTAGAAATTTGGTCGAACAAGTTGCGGACGTTTCTATCATTGTTGGGTATCGCCATTGGTATTTTTTGTGTAGTATCGGTAAGTTCGGTAATAGATAGTTTTGAAAAAAGTCTTAAAAACTCATTCGAGCGGCTGGGCAGCGATGTAGTGTATGTAATGCGCGAGTCGTGGGAAGGCGATCCTTCGCAAAACTGGTGGAAGTATTTGAAACGTCCCTATCCTTCTTATAAAGAGTTTCGTGCTATCAAAGATAAGTCCTACGCCGCCGAAGCTGTAGCTATTCGTGCCTTTTTAGGTGCTACCGATTTGAAATATTTGAACAATGTTTCCGAAAATACCTTAATTGTCACCGCAACCTACGATTTTGGGATTATTTATGACTTAAACATTGCACAAGGACGCTATTTTACGCCTGAAGAATCAGAAATCGGCAAAAATCAAATTCTTTTGGGAGCTAAAGTTGCCGAAGCACTCTTTCCCGGCATCAACAATCCTGTGGGAATAATCATTAAGTACAAAGGCAGAAAAGTGAAAGTATGCGGCGTACTGAAAAAAGAAGGCAAAAGTCTGCTCGGCGACGGCTTCGACGAAGTAGCCATACTTCCCTACAATTTTGTGCGCCGTTTCGACGATGTGAACCAAGACCAATACATGCCACTTATTGCTGCAAAAGCCAAAGAAAATATTTCGATGGAGCAGCTCAAAGACGAAATTACACAAATAATGCGCGCGCAACGACAGTTGAAACCTGTTCAAGAAAACAATTTTGAACTCAATCAACTCAGTATCCTCACGGCATTTTTAGACAGTATTTTCAGTATTGTAGGTTGGGCGGGTTTTCTTATCGGACTTTTTGCTTTACTAGTTGGTGGTTTTGGCATTGCCAATATAATGTTTGTCTCGGTAAAAGAGCGCACACGACTTATTGGCATAAAAAAATCCTTAGGCGCACGCCGTTTTTACATACTCATGGAATTTTTAACCGAATCAATACTGCTTACGCTTCTTGGAGGAATGTTCGGCATTGCCTTGGTAGCATTGGTGCTGGCAATAGGCAATCGTTTTGTCACTTCCTTACAGTTTAGCTTAGATACCAACAATATTATTTACGGCTTAGTTATTTCCGTTATTATTGGCGTGGTTTCGGGTATTATTCCTGCCTACAAAGCCTCGCGCTTAGACCCTGTAGAAGCTATGCGCGCCTAAACTTATTTTGCAATAATTACTTTTTTTGAGGAATGACCTACTTAGAAATACTCATTGACTTGCGCAAAATAATTCGCTCAATTAATTTAGAAAGTAAAAAAATTGAAAAAGATTTTGGCATAAGTATCCAGCAATTGCTCTGCTTACAGTTTTTGCAAAACCAGCCCGACTACCAAAGCAATGCCGCAGCTATAAAAGCCTATTTGCAACTCAATGCCAGTACGGTTTCGGGCATTTTGGCGCGTTTAGAAAACAAAACCTTAGTCGTGCGTTTGCCCAAAGCCTCCGACAAGCGCGTTACCAAACTTACCCTTACGGCAAAAGGAGCGGAACTATTGCGCAATATTCCTCCAACCTTAGAAGAAAAATTATCGCTTAAAATTCAGCAACTAAGCACCGAAAAAAGACTGATGCTCAAAAATAATCTTGCCCTCTTAGTAGCACTATTAGATGCAGAGCAAATAGAACCTTTAGACGAAGGCAGTTTCATCTAAAATAGTTTTTATAGAAACCTTTTGCGTTTTAATACGTTCTTATAGTATAAAAACATTTTATTTTAATATGATACCAGAGGACAAGCAGAACCACGTAAATTTTTTTCAAAAGGCAATTGATTATCTCGAACAACAGGGCTACAGCGATATAAAAGCCGACCTTGACGGCTACGAAAAACCCGAGTCGTATGTAAACAACGAACGCCAAACAACCCTCACGCCGGATATTGTTGCGGAAAAAGACGGCTATAAATACTACTTTGAGTTGGGTACAAAATCCCAAAAACCCCAACTGCTCAAAACCAAATGGCTGCTTTTAGACAGGTTGTCGGATTTGAAAAATTTTTACTTCAAAATAATCACTACACGCGGACACTACCGTTTTACAGACCAAGTGATTAATGACTTAGGCTTGGAGTCCACTAAACTTATTAAAATTTAGGGAAATTGGCAAAAAATACTTTTTATAGAAACTATTTTGTAGCTTTGCACCTTCATTTATAAATAACTTATGTTAATAATTCACGTAAAAGCAGAAGAAAAAATAGATTACGCTTTAAAAAGATACAAGCAAAAACAAAGACGCACACAACTCGTTCAGGAACTTAGAGAGCGCAAATATTTCACCAAACCTTCAATGAAAAAAAGGCAACAACAGCTTAAAGCGGAATATAAAAACAAGTACTACAGCGAAAACAATAACTAATTATAGTACTTCCTTTCACAGAGTGGTTTATAGCATCTAAAAATTATCTTTTTATAACGTTGCAACACAAAGAAAGCAAATCTTTGTCTCAGCTACTTTGCGTTTTGGCGTAAATGTCGGAAAATAATTTTAACGCAGGTACGCATAAAAAATTAAGACTATACAATATTTTCTGTAAATTGGAACTTTGTTTAATTTTGTCGTTAATGTAATCCTTCTTTCAAAGGCAAATTGGCGATTTTTATATGTGAAAATTGATGGAAAATTTAGTATTGCAACACTTGGAAAATGGTATATTGTGTGTAACTATTAACCAAGAAAAAAAACTCAACGCCCTTTCTGCGGCTATTATACAGCAATTATCCAATACATTAGACCAAGCCGCAACTAATACGAAGGTAAAAGCAGTTATTATTACCGGAGCCGGCAACAAAGCCTTTGTGGCAGGTGCAGATATTACCGAGTTTTTAGCCTTAAACAAAGCCGGAGGCATACAATTAGCCAAAGAAGGACAAGAAAAAGTATTTTCCAAAATTGAAAATTTCCCCAAACCGGTTCTCGCTGCCGTAAATGGTTTTGCACTGGGCGGCGGTTGCGAATTGGCGATGGCGTGTCATTTGCGCATTGCATCGCCCAATGCCCTTTTCGGACAACCCGAAGTAAAACTCGGACTCATTCCCGGCTACGGCGGCACACAGCGGCTGGCACAGTTGGTAGGCAAGGGCAAAGCTATTGAAATGTTGCTCACCGCCGATATGATAAACGCCCAACAAGCCTTAGACCTTCGCTTGGTAAACCACGTAGTAGAAGCCGACCAACTATTGCCTAAAGCTAACGAACTCCTACAAAAAATAATTCAACGCGCTGCTCCTTTGGCGGTTACGCGCATTATTGAGTGTGTAAACGCATATTACGACAAAAAGCAAGACGGTTACGCCAAAGAATTAGAATCTTTTGGAAGTTGTTTTGCCACGCACGATTTTCGCGAAGGAGTAGCCGCATTTCTCGAAAAACGCAATCCCGAATTTAAAGGATATTAAGCTCAAACTCTATTGCTGTTTTTCTATGAAAAAAGTTTTTTTCTGTCTGCTTATTTTTTTGGTATATCAAAATATAAAAGCTCAGTCGGCAAATGAATACTGGCTGTCGGTGGCGGCAGAAACCAAAGGAATTAAAGATTATGCCCTTCGCATAGAGCCGCAAATTCGCTTCGAGGAAGGCACTTCTTCTTACAAAAGCCTATTTGCCGATATAGAACTAAAACATAGCTACAACAAAATTCTCTCCGGCGATGTGGGCTATCGCTTGTACGCCAACGAAAAAAAACGCAGATTCTACGCCGATGTGGAATTGGAGTTTAAGACGAAACTGATAGATAAATTTAAAAATAGATTTCGTTTTCAGAACGACCACGAGATAGACAAGTCTGACGAACAAACATTTCGCTATCGTTTTATGATAGAAAAAAAAGTTTTTAAGAAAAAATTAGAACTTTCCGCAGGAGTCGAAACATTTTTTCCTTTGTTTGTGCAAAAAAGTATGGATACTTATCGTTGGTTGGGCGGCGTGGGCGTAAATTTGCCACACAAGCAATCCCTCGACTTGCGTTATATTGTTGAAAATAACAAATCCAAAAAACAAGGCTGGCAGCACCACAACATTTTTTCTTTGGGCTACAAGTACAAATGGTAAACTTTTTTAGCGATAAATGCCCGTATAATTAAATGGCGTAATTTTTTTCATCTCTTCTTTTACCGCATCACTCACCGAAAGCGCATCAATAAAAGCCACAAAATCTTCTTTTTGCAGTTTGTTGTTTCGGCGGCTGAGGTCTTTTAGAAGTTCGTAGGCTTGCGGATACTGCTCGCGGCGCAAAATAGTTTGCAATGCCTCGGCAACTACCACCCAATTATTTTCCAAATCCTCCCGAATAGCCGTTTCGTTAAGTAAAAGTTTGTCCAAACCCTTTTGCAGCGACTGCAACGCAATAAGCGTATGCGCCAAAGGAACGCCCAAATTGCGCAAAACCGTAGAGTCGGTAAGGTCGCGTTGCAAGCGAGAAACGGGCAATTTTTCCGCCATAAAATTCATCAGCGCGTTGGCAATGCCCAAATTTCCTTCGGCATTTTCAAAATCAATCGGATTTACTTTGTGTGGCATTGCCGAAGAACCCACTTCTCCGGCTTTTATTTTTTGTTTAAAATAATCCATCGAAATATACGTCCAAATGTCGCGACACAGGTCTATCAGAATCGTGTTGATACGTGCCAAATTGTGCAACAAAGCCGCCAAATGGTCGTAATGCTCTATTTGGGTCGTAATTTTTGAACGATACAAGCCTAATTTTTTCTCCACAAAATTTTCGGCAAATGTCAGCCAATCTATTTGCGGATACGCCACATAATGTGCATTAAAATTTCCGGTAGCTCCGCCAAATTTTGCGGCAAAAGGAATGTGTTGCAGCAGCGAAAGTTGTTCTTGCAGCCGCAACACAAAAACCGAAAACTCCTTGCCTACGGTAGTAGGCGAAGCCGCTTGTCCGTGCGTGTGTGCCAGCATAGGCACTTGCGCCCAAGTTTCGCTTTGGGTTTGTAGGCGCGTAATAAATGTACTGAGCAAGGGAAAGTAGCCATTTTCTAAACCTTCCTTAAGTGAAAGCGGCACGGCAGTATTGTTTATATCTTGCGAGGTAAGCCCAAAGTGTACAAATTCGGTGTATTTTGCTAAGTCGGTATTGTGGAAAAAACCTTTGATAAAATACTCTACGGCTTTAACATCGTGCTGGGTGGTGTTTTCGATTGTTTTAATTTGTTCGGCATCTTTTTCGCTAAAGTTGTGGTAAATATTGCGCAAATACGCACATTGTGCTTCGGAAAGCGGCGAAAGCGGCGGAATTTTTGCTTCGCAAAGTGCAATAAAATACTCAATTTCTATTCTTACGCGATATTGCATCAAGGCAAATTCGGAAAAATAGGCACTAAGTATTTCGGTTTTGGCATAATAGCGACCATCGACGGGTGAAATGGAGAATAGGGTGTTGCGTAGCATTTTTTTTGGTAGGGTTGTAGATTAGTTAAAAAATTAACAAAAGTATTACACCTCCGCCGCAATAATATACTTATTCCGCTCGGGCGCATTTCTATTAACCAATTCGCCAATAAAACCCGCCAGAAATAGCTGCACGCCCACAATAATCGCCATAAGGGCAATATAAAAAAGTGGCTGGTCCACCACATCGCGGTAAGCTGTTTTGGTAGCGATACGCCATAGTTTCAGGCAAATAAGCCAAATCGTTACGCCGCCGCCCATCAGAAACGACAAGGTGCCGATAGCTCCAAACAAGTGCATCGGGTTTCTGCCAAATTTTCCGATAAACAAAATAGTGAGCAGGTCTAAAAATCCTTTGATGAGGCGTTCGATGCCAAACTTGGAGTAACCGTATTTTCTTGCTTGGTGCTGCACTACTTTCTCGCCGATTTTCCGAAAGCCTGCCCATTTGGCTAAAAGTGGAATGTAGCGGTGCATTTCGCCATAGACTTCGATACTTTTTATCACATCTTTTTTGTAGGCTTTCAGACCACAGTTGAAGTCGTGAAGATTTATGCCGCTGAGTTTTCGGGTTACGGCATTAAAAAAACGAGAAGGAAATGTTTTCGACCAAGGGTCGTGGCGTTGTTTTTTCCAACCCGAAACCAAGTCGAAGCCTTCGTGCTGAATCATCTGGTACAAATCGGGAATTTCGTCAGGATTATCTTGTAGGTCTGCGTCCATTGTAATCACTACTTCGCCTTGTGCGCGGGCAAAACCTTCGTTTAGCGCAGCGGATTTGCCGTAGTTGCGCCTAAACTTAATGCCTTTGTTATGGGCATTTTTTTGCGAAAGTGCCTGAATCACTTTCCAAGAATTATCGCTACTGCCGTCATCAACCCAAATAATTTCGTAAGAAAGATTGTTTTCATTGCATACACGCACAATCCAATCATGGAGTTCGGGTAATGATTCTTCTTCGTTCAGCAAAGGAACAATTATAGAAACGGCAACTTTCAAAGTAGTAGCAGAAAATTATTTTACAATAAAAAATTAATAAGTGTTTTTGCGCTCGCGTTTTAGAATAGCAGCTACAATAGCAGCAATAATGGCACCGAAAATACCAGCGCTGAGAATTCCTAGAATAACATTTTTAAAACTCATACTCAAATCTTGCTTTTCTATTTCTTCAATGGTTTTATCAATCGTTTCCCCATCTGCACCAAATGCTTTCATGGTTTCTATTGTATTATTTATCGCCATTTGTTTTTGCAAGTCTATCAAAGAAGGGTCAATAAAATTGAAAAGGATATATTGGAAAATATTGCCCACAACTGCGGCTACCATAAAAGTAATAAGCCCAATAACAAAAGCATCGCCAAAACTAATCATTCCTCTATTGGCTTTTTTTCCTTCCGAAACTGCCATTACCATTATACCAATAATGATAAGCATGCTCAACAAAAGTATCCAGTAGCTAAATAAAAAAGTTGGATTAATAAAATATAATAGTGTCGAAAGGATAATACCCGCCAATCCGGCAATAAGACCATAGCGCAATGCAATAGATGTATAAGGAGGTTTCATTTAGTTTTTGTAAAAAGGTTATAAAATATAATACGTAACAAATATAAGCAAAAATGCACTATCTCTTGTTAATTTGAGGATTAATTGAAGAAGGATACAAATTTTAGGAAAATAAATTAGGAAATAAAAGCATAAAAATCTAACTTAGCGTACAAATGACACTAAGCCATTAATTTTAAAAACACACAAACTATGAAATTTATTTACGCACTACTTATATGGTTGGGAGGAATTTCGGTTTTTGCACAAAACTATTTTACTTGGGACAATGCCACGGTTTATTTTTTACTCACCGACCGTTTTAACAACGGCAATACAGGCAACGATCAATCGTATGGACGCGGAACAGACCCCGTAGGTGGTTTTTTTGGTGGAGACTTCGTAGGACTTACTCAAAAAATTAGCAATGGTTACTTCGACGATTTGGGCGTAAACGCCTTGTGGATTTCGCCGCCTTATGAGCAAATTCACGGACATGTTACCGGCTACGGCAACGACCCTGCTTTTCAAGATCATTATGCTTATCACGGCTATTATGCCTTAGATTTTACCGAACCCGATGCCAACTTTGGTACTTTTGCCGAGTTTCAGGCTTTGGTAGATACAGCACATGCACACGGTATTCGCATTGTGTTGGATATTGTACTCAATCACGTAGGCTACGACAATACTGCCGATTCCAACGAATTTGGTTTGGGTGCAGTAGGCAGTCCCAACGACCCAAACTGGTGTAATTGGTGGACAGACCCTAACGGCGCAGCCTGGATTCGCAAAGATGGGGCAGGAGAGTATTGTTCGCCAGCCGCCGGAGGTGACGACCTTACAATGGCACTTGCGGGTTTGCCCGATGTTCGTACCGATTATACAAGTTCAATAGACTTGCCCAATGTGCTACTTACTAAGTGGAATGCAACCAAAGAAACGCAAGAAATAAATGAGTTAAATACGTTTTTTACCAATACCGGACTTACGGCAACGCCTGCCAATTATATTATAAAATGGCTCACCGATTGGGTGCGCGAGTATGGCGTAGATGGTTTTAGAATTGATACTTACAAACACGTAGAGCGAGCTATTTGGGGTGAACTTAAAATACAATCGCAAGCGGCATTTAACGAATGGAAAACCAATAATCCTGCTAAAAAATTAGATGATACGCCTTTTTGGATGGTGGGCGAATGGTACGGGCACGGACCCGGAAAAAATGCTGAAGCCGTAAATGTGGGTTTGACAGATGCCTTGATAAATTTTCAGTTTCAGGGACAAGCCGGAACGCCTACAAACCTGGAAGCTACTTATGCTAACTATGCTTCTATTGTAAACCCCGACCCTGAATGGAATATTTTAAGCTATATTTCTTCGCACGATACACAACTTTTCGATAGAAATGATTTGGTAGATGGCGGAACTTCTTTGTTGCTTGCGCCGGGAGCAGTACAAATTTTTTATGGAGATGAAACAGCGCGCCCTTTGCTTAGCTACAATACCGGAACCGACCAAGATACACGTTCTTTTATGAATTGGGGAAGTCCGAACAATACAGTGCTTACACATTGGCAAAAAATAGGCACTTTCCGACAAAAACATCCTGCCATTGGTGCCGGTACACATACTTTGCTGCAATCGTCTTCGCCTTATATGTTTAGCAGAGAATATCAAAATGTAACGCAAGGTATTTGCGACTTTGCCGTAATAGCCTTAGGATTAAGTGCAGGCACGCAAACAATAAATGTAGCATCAGTATTTGCCGATAATACCCAAATTCGCAATTATTACACCAATGAAATTGCTACCGTTACGGGTGGAAATCTCACATTTACCGTAGGTGCCGAAGGTGTAATGTTGTTGGAGTATGTAAATCCTCCGGCTTGTATTATTACTGAAATTAGTCCAGATATTTGCTACGAGCCAAATGCCGTAGAAGTAACGATAAGTGCTATTGATGGCGGAAATCCTATGGTTGCACCTACTATATATTATTCGTTTGATGTCAATGCAGACCCAAATAATTTAAATGACTGGACAATTTATACAACTCCTTTTACACTTACGCAAAGTGAAACGGTATATGCTTTTGCACAAAATACCAGCAATGAACGCTCGGCAGTAGTATCGAAGGAGTACAATGTAGGAAATTTACCTTACATATACTTCCACTGGAATGCAGCAAATGCTGGCTGTAGCACACCGTATGTGTATATTTGGGACATAGACGGCGTTTCTAATACAGAAGTTGCCCCTTGGCCCGGCGTGCCAATGACGGACAACGATAGTGACGGTTGGTACGATTATTTGTTGGGCGATGCTTGTTTTGCCAGTGTTATTTTTAATTGTGGTTCTAATCAAAACCAAACGGCAAATTTGTTGGCGGAAAGTGGCAACGCTTGCTACGATAATGCTTGGGTTACTTGTCCTGCTATTCCTGCTTCGACATATATTTCACCCGTTTCGGGAAATTTTGAAGCAACCTTAATGAATGTAAGTATTGGCAGCGTTGGCGGAAATAATTGCACCTTGTATTATACAACCGATGGCACTACACCAGACCAAAATAGTAGTGTTTATACCGGATCTATTGTAATTGATGGTATTCAAAACACAAGCGTTACGGTAAATGCAGTAGCGTATTGCGATGGAACGCCTACAACAGTAGCTAGCGAAACGTATACTTTTTCCGAAGGAATTACTTTGTATTGGGATACCCAAGCTACTTGCAGCACGCCTTATGTGTATGCCTGGAATTTGAATGGGCAATCGGGTACACAAAATGCAGCTTGGCCCGGCGTACTTATGACGGACGAAGATGGAGACGATTGGTATGATTATACGCTTGCCGGAGCAACTTGCGCGAATGTTATTTTTAGTTGCGGTTCTAACCAAAATCAAAGCCTTGATTACTTAAACATTTGTTCCGACTCTTGCTTTGTTGGTGCTTCAACTGCCGGAGCGTGGACAACTTGTCCTACATTTTCTTCCAGCAACTGTATAACCTCATTAACGATAAGCAACAATCCTATTCCTCCCGATACATATAGCGTAGAGCAGTACATTTTTTCTGCCGGAAGTGTTGCTACAGGTACTACGGTTGTATTCAAAGCCGAAGATTATATTGTGTTGCAAAAAGGGTTTAACAGCAATGCTGGAACGGATTTTACGGCAAAAATTGAAGCCTGTACACCTGTTGCCAAACCTGTAGCGGACAGCAATAATGAGAATATTCTTGCCAACAAACTTAGTAGCATCGGTAGTTTTAACGCAAAAAGTAAAATTGTGGTAAGCCCTAATCCCACTTCCGGTAGCGAAACGACTTTGTATTTTTATGGTTATACCACTGAGAAAGTGCAGGTGAATGTACTGAATTACAGTGGACAAGTGGTTTTACAAAAAGAGGCATTGCTTGATAATGCTACCAATACGATAGATTTGCCAACAACACAATTAGCTTCGGGAATTTATTTGGTACAAATTCAAACAAAAAATAATATGGAAGTGATAAAGTTGGTGGTTACGCATTAGTTTGCATTGTTTTACAAGTTAAAAATGACAACGATTATTTAAAGCAGCAGTATTGGAAAGGTAATACTGCTGTTTTTTATTGCTTAAATCGCAATTCTGCATTAGAGATTTTGCTTGATAAATCATACTGTACTTTCTTTTCAGAAAAATATAATAAATCAGACCTATTTTACCTTATACCAAAATTGCACGAAAATTCCGTAAATGATGATGCGTTTTCCTTTTCTAGTACGCAATCATTATTTGATTTTGGTATTATTTCAAAACAAGTATCGGCAAAAATGCAAAAATCCCGCCAGTCGCAAGACTTGGCGGGATTTATTATTTCAACAAATTACCTTTATAAAAAAGGTAGAATAAAATTAGTATTTTTAAGAAAGTGTGCGAACTTATTACACAACAAATTCAGAAAGACTACTAAAAGCGATTGTGACGGTCTTTACGCTCTCCAAAATCCTCACGGCGATTGAAAGAACGCTCATTGTTGCGATCACGTGGTGGGCGGCTGTTAAAAGAAGGACGCTCTTCTCTTGGGCGCGCCTCTTTTACTACAATGCGGTAACCACCAAAATCGGTGTCGTCAAGTTGTTTAATTGCCTCTAAGGCTTCGGCAGAGTCGTTCATTTCTACAAATCCAAATCCTTTGGATTTTCCAGTGGCTTGGTCAGTAATAATTTTTACAGAATTAACTTCGCCATAGGCTTCGAATAGTTCCTGCAACTCCGATTCTTTAGTTTTGAAGTTCAACTTCGCTACAAAAATGTTCATTTGAAAAAAATAAATTAAGAAAAAAATAAAAAGATCTTGCACCCTTATTGAAGCGGCACAAGATATAAAAAGTATAAGGTTGACATAATCTTAAAAATTAACGGTTTTCTATAGATACGTAATCGCGTTTTACGTGTCCGGTATAAACTTGACGCGGACGACCAATGGGTTGCTTATCGTACATCATTTCTTTCCATTGCGCAATCCAGCCCGGAAGGCGACCCAAAGCAAAAAGTACCGTAAACATTTCTACCGGAAAACCAATTGCTTTGTAAATAATACCCGAGTAAAAATCTACATTGGGATACAATTTTCTTTCAATAAAATAATCATCTTTCAAGGCTGCTTCTTCCAACTCGCGTGCAATATCCAGCAAGGGGTCTTTAATATTCAATTTGTTTAGAACATCATCGCTGGCTTTTTTGATAATTCGCGCACGAGGGTCGAAATTCTTGTATACACGGTGTCCAAATCCCATTAGTCTAAAACCACTATCTTTATCTTTGGCTTTTTCTACCCAAGATTGGATAGAACCGCCACCTTGACGAATGTTTTGTAACATTTCCAACACGGCTTGGTTGGCTCCACCATGGCGTGGACCCCACAATGCCGAAATGCCCGCCGAAATACAAGCGTACAAAGGCGCGTGCGAAGAACCTACAAAACGCACCGTAGAAGTAGAGCAGTTTTGTTCGTGGTCGGCGTGAAGGATAAGCAATTTTTCCATTGCATCTACTACTACAGGATCTACTTCGTATTCTTCGGTGCGCTGCCCAAAAAACATGTACAAAAAGTTGGTAACGTAGTCGTACTTGTTCTGTGGATAAAGCACCGGATGTCCGATAGATTTTTTATAAATCCACGAAACCATAGTAGGCAATTTTGCCAATAAGCGTATAACGGTTTTGTCCACTTCTTCAGGGCTGCGGTTGGGGTCAAGCGATTCAGGATAAAATGCCGACAAAGAACAGATTAAAGACGACAACTGACCCATTGGGTGAGAGTTGGTAGGATAAGCATCAAGAAATTTCTTGATAGACTCGTGTACCAGCGTGTGGCGCGAAATAGATTCTGTAAATTGGTCGTATGCTTCTTTTGAAGGCAAATCGCCAAACAACAACAAATAGGCAACTTCCAAAAAAGTCGATTTTTCCGCTAATTGTTCTATCGGATATCCGCGATACTGCAAAATACCTTTTTCTCCATCTAAGTAAGTAATGGCACTATACGTAGAGCCCGTATTTTTATAGCCAATATCTAAGGTTATCAAGCCCGACTGACCGCGCAAGGAGGAAATATCTATTGCCGATTCGTTTTCTGTACCTGTAACTACCGGTAATTCGTAATTGTTATCTTTAAATTGTATTGTGGCTTTTTCTGACATACAACGTTTGCTATACTGTATAAATGATAAATAATATTATAACTTTCGCAAAAGTAACTAAATACTTCGGCTTTCTTGATATTTTTAGTAGAAATAATACGCAATATTTTTAACAGAACATACTACAACAAAAAATCGTGCCGAAATGTGTGTTATTTTTTAGTAAAATAACAAAAATATACCCCAAAAAGCAAAAAACATGTAGTAGCCATTAGGATAAAAACGGCTACTGTATTGTTTGTATGTATGTTTTTTATAGAATAATAAGCGATAGTCTTATTTTTAAGTCAAATATTTTTTCAAGCCTTCAAAAAACCTTCTCTAATGATGCGCCCTTTCCATATTTTGTTTTTAGCTATTTTAATACTCAACGTAACAGCTTGCAGTGTAGTAAGCACTTCTTATTACAGAAAAACAGATGTAGTACTCCCGCCTAAAATTCAATTGCCCGAAGATGCGAAAACGGTAGCATTGATGGACAGAGCTGTTCCGGCATATTATTTAAATAGTGACGATGTAGATAAGTCGGTACGCCGACAGCTTTTGACAAATGTAGCTAAAAGTTTTCCACAAAAAACAACCATTGTGCAGCAAGTGGACAAAAACAATAAAAGAAACTTACCCTCTCCGCCAATTTCTACACAACGACTACAAGCGTTTGGGCAAAACTTTGATATCCTTATTGCCTTAGAAATGTTCGATTTTGTAGAGTTTCGCACTTATCGCAATATTAAAAAACATCAGCTTGACGAAAATGGAAGAGATTACATACTTGATGCCGTTGAAGGAGAAAAAACCTTAGAGCTAAACACTTTTTGGCGTATTTATGATACCCGAAATAATATTATTTTGGAAGAAATTCCTCAAAAAGTAGGCGATGGAATTATTGCTCAAGATTTGAACAAAACCCAACTTAATGCAAAACTCGACACTTTGCTCAACATTAATAGTGCAACATTTTCATACCAATTGGGCAAAGAACTGAGCCGCGATTTTCTTCCGGAATATATTTACAGCACCTGGCAATATTTCAGAGGCAGACACGAACCACTAAAGACCGCCGCGAATCATATTCGCAAAGGAAACTTGGAAAACGCGTATCATATATTGCTGCGAGCTTCCGAAAATACGGCAAATCTAAAACCCGCCGAAGTAGAAGCGATATGGTACAACTTGGCTTTTATTTCCACAATGAGCGGCAATAAAAGCAAAGCAATGGAATTTGCGCAAAAAGCGTACGAAATTCGGAACAGCAAAAAAGTAACTGAATTGATGAAAAAAATACAGGCGGAATAAATTATTCTGCTGCAAAAACTATCTGCCCACCATTTTTTCGGGTACTACTATACGGTCGAAATCTTCTTCCGAAAGTAAGTTTAGTGCCAAAGCTGCTTCTTTGAGCGTAGTATTGTCTTGGTGCGCTTTCTTCGCTATCTTAGCTGCATTGTCGTAGCCAATGTAAGTGTTTAATGCCGTAACCAACATCAGCGAATTGTATAGATTTTGACGGATTCTTGCCAAATTTGGTTCTATTCCTTGTGCGCAGTGTTCATCAAACGACTCGGCAGCATCGCCTAAAAGTCTCGCCGACTGCAAAAAGTTGGCAATTATCAAAGGTTTAAACACATTCAATTCAAAATGTCCTGTACTTCCGCCAATATTTATGGCTACATCGTTGCCCATCACTTGCGCGCATACCATAGTAAGTGCTTCCGACTGTGTAGGGTTCACTTTCCCCGGCATAATAGAAGACCCCGGCTCATTGGAAGGAATAATTATTTCGCCAATACCCGAGCGCGGACCAGACGACAACATACGAATATCGTTGCCAATTTTCATTAGGCTCACCGCTAAAGTTTTTAGGGCACCGTGCGCTTCTACAATGGCATCGTGTGCAGCTAAGGCTTCAAATTTGTTTTCCGCCGAAACAAAAGGCAAATCCGTAATTTCAGCAATTTTGGCAGCTACAGTTTTGGTGTAGCCCTTGGGTGTATTAATGCCCGTTCCTACTGCCGTTCCACCCAAAGCCAGTTCGCTAAGGTGCGGCAAACTGTTTTTAATAGCGCGCATACCATGGTCTAATTGCGACACATAGCCCGAAAACTCTTGTCCCAAAGTAAGCGGCGTAGCGTCCATAAAGTGCGTACGACCTATTTTTACAATATCCATAAATTCTTCCGACTTTTTGTGCAAAGTATCGCGCAGTTGCTGCACGCGCGGAAGGGTGTAGTTAACCAAAGCCATATACGCAGCAATGTGCATTGCCGTAGGAAAAGTATCGTTGGAAGATTGCGATTTGTTTACATCATCGTTTGGGTGAAGAAATTTGTTGCTGTCGGTGAGTGCGCCGCCTTTTATTACATGCGCCCGATAAGCGACTACTTCATTTACATTCATATTACTTTGCGTACCGGAACCGGTTTGCCATATTACCAATGGAAACTGGTCGTTGAGTTTATCTGCCAATATTTCATCGCAGACTTGCGCAATGAGTTCGGCTTTTTCTTTAGAAAAATCGGTAAGTTCAGTATTGGTAAAAGCAGCTGCTTTTTTCAAAATGGCAAAGGCTTTTATTATTTCCAAAGGCATTTGTGCTTTTTCGCCGCCAATTTTAAAATTATGGATAGAGCGTTGCGTTTGTGCGCCCCAATATTTATCGGCAGGAACATCTACGTAGCCTAAGCTGTCTTTTTCTTGTCTGAATTTCATGAGAGGTGATTTTTTTTGAATTAAACCGCAAAATTATATAAACTATTGTGGTTTTATAGGGTATTATTATGATAAAAAATGGAAAAATGGTACTAAATTGCCTTATCGTATCGTTATAATAAAAGAAAAGTTGGATTTTTATTTGGCAAAAACAATTTATATGAAAAAAATAATAAGTATTGGTGTTGTAAAATTGCTGGTAGTAATACTATTGGCGGGAGTGTCTTTTCAAAGTAGCGGCTGTGCCAAGTACGGCTGCCCCGGCATCGAAAAAGCAAACTTACAAGAAGGCGAAATGCCTAAAGTAAGCAAAACAAAATCGGGTTTGCTGCCCAGCAACGGCAAAAAATACAACCGTAAAAACGGCAAAAAACTAAGAAAATAGTAAAATTATTGCGATGAAAATTTATCTGTTGATAGGTTTGGTTTCTTTGCTCAGTGTTTTTTTACACGATAAAAACGCGCCCGAAAACGATGCGATAAACAATGACGGAGCAATAGAATGGACGCTGAATCGCCCCTTGGCGTGGAGTGATTTTAGCGCAACGCCCGACTTCGCCGACAGAGGCACTGCGCTCACCAGTAGTTCTATTCATACATCTTATTACCTGAAAAATAATCGTCTCTACTTCAATATTCAAAGTTTTTTTCATCCGCAGGAGTCGTGGGTAAAAACCAAAAATCCTTCCGCACAACTGCTTCAGCACGAGCAAGGACACTTCGATTTGACCGAAGCCTACGCACGTATTATGCGCAAAATGCTTCAGGAAAGTACGTTTAGCTATTATTTTTATGACGACGAAATAAGCATACGCTACAATCAGGTTTTTGATGAACTCGACTCCATGCAAAAACAATACGATGCCGCCACCCAACACTCTGTAAACAGAGAAGCGCAAACGCAATGGCAGCGAACTATCGCCAATTTGCTGCAAGAATACGCCACCTACGATAATGCCGACTTTTCGGTAGCACTACCTTAATTTATTACTCAAAAAGGGGGAAATTACTATTCGGCAATTTTCGATACAAAACTGGCATCAAAATCCGCCCAAGGGGTAGTCTTGTAGTGGTTTTCGGCAAAAAAGTGTAATATTTTATCCATTTTGGGTGCCGTTTGATAACCCGGAACAATACTCAAATTGGCAAAATCTTCCCCCAAAAACACCATAGAAGGAAAACTCAATTTTCCCTGCAATAGCACTGCCGCCAACTGGTTATAACCTCTGTTGCCATTTGCTACAAATTCATATTGTTCATCGCCCAAGGTAATCGTTTCGCGCTGCTCGGCATTTAGTTTTACAGCATAGTAGTGTTCATTCACATACGAAACAATATCCGCTTGCGAAAAAGTAGTAGCATCCATACGTTTGCACCAACCGCACCAGTCGGTATATACGTCGATCATAATTTTTTTAGGATTTTTTTGCGAAGCAGCAATCGCATCTTCAATACTCATCCAGTTTATTTTTTCAACAGTATCGCCGTCTGCCAATTTATTGGGACGAAATGCGCTCATTCCAACAAATAACAGCCCGATAATGCTTAAAACTAAAAGATTTTTCATGGTAAAATATTTAAAAAAATAAAGCCTGTCCGTTTGGACTGTCAAAGTAACGAAAAGTAATACAAGATTAGTAAAATACGCGCAATTTTAACAAAAATTATGCAAGCATAAGCTCGTTTTCTCAAAGATATGCTTTTTATTATTTTGGGACTTTTTTAAAATGCAAGTGCAGTGTCAAATGTGAAACCAATTCTAAATTTTCTTTACAACCAACAAATATCCTTATCTTCGGAACGCAAAACAAAAAGTTTGGGTTGTTACAACCGAAATTTATACGAAAAGCAACATTTGAACAATTTTTTTAAACAAATAAAAAACCGAATATGTCTAAAGTTTTAATTATCGGAGCCGGAGGTGTAGGCAATGTGGTGGTTAGAAAGTGTGCTCGCGAGAAAGATGTTTTTTCCGAAATAATGTTAGCCAGTCGCACACTCGCCAAATGCGATGCTATTGCTGCTACTACGCCTGAGCAAAAAATTCAAACCACGCGCGTAGATGCCGACAACGTAAGCGAATTGGCGCAACTTATCGAAAAATTTAAGCCCGAATTGGTGATAAATGTAGCTTTGCCTTACCAAGATTTGCCTATTATGGACGCGTGCTTGGCTACGGGCGTTCATTATATGGACACCGCCAACTACGAACCCAAAGACGAAGCGAAGTTCGAATATTCGTGGCAGTGGGCATATCACCAACGGTTTAAAGACAAAGGTATAATGGCACTTTTGGGTTGTGGTTTCGACCCCGGCGTTACGCAGGCTTATACGGCTTATGCTGCAAAACACCATTTCGACGAAATGCACTACTTGGATATTGTGGACTGCAATGCAGGAGACCACGGACAGCATTTTGCCACCAATTTCAATCCCGAAATAAATATCCGCGAAATAACGCAGCCCGGCAAATATTGGGAAAATGGCGCGTGGCGCGAAATTCCGGCAATGAGTATTCACAAACCTATTGCATATCCCAATATTGGTGAACGCGAATCGTATGTACTGTTTCACGAGGAGTTGGAAAGCTTGGTGAAAAATTTTCCTACGCTCAAGCGCGCCCGTTTTTGGATGACTTTCGGACAACAATACATTACGCACCTTAATGTACTGCAAAATGTGGGGATGACTTCTATAAAACCCATTAAATTTCAAGGAGTGGATATAGTGCCTTTGGAATTTTTGAAAGCCCTTTTGCCCGAGCCTTCCTCTTTGGGCGAAAATTATAGCGGCGAAACTTCTATTGGTTGCCAGATAAAAGGTATAAAAGATGGCAAAGAAAGAACCTATTACATTTACAACAACTGCAAGCACCAAGAAGCCTACGCCGATGTACAAGCGCAAGCCGTGAGCTACACTACGGGTGTTCCGGCAATGTTGGGCGCGAAAATGATGCTTACCGGAAAATGGATGAAAGCAGGCGTTTGGAATGTAGAACAGCTCGACCCAGACCCGTTTTTGGCGGAAATAGGAAAATATGGTTTGCCTTGGCAAGAAATAATTAATCCTACATTGCCGCACGAATACGCCTAATTTTTTTGCGTTAGAAATAGAAAAAAGGAGCTTTTCGACCATCGAAAAGCTCCTTTTTGTTTTATAATCCCAAAATTGCACGAAAATTAAGTGTAAGTACCCTTCCCGCAACTTTGGGTGCAAAACTATACTCTGGGTTTCTTCATTTTCTTTGCTTGTTCAAAGAAAACGAAGCAAAAGAAACGACACTTTTTTCAAGGTATTTTTGCCCTTTACGGGCAAAACCGCAGTTCTTTGGCTAAATTTTTTCCAAGGCTTCAAAAATTTTTAACGCCAAAAAACCGCTATACGGCGAAAAAAGATTTTTACCCATTTTTCTTTTACAAAAACTGCTTGATAATTCCGTAAATGAGGATGCGCGTCCCTTTTCTAATACGCAATCATTATTCTATTTTGGCATAAAACCTTAAAAAAACTATTGAAAGTAATCTTTCATTCTATCCATAAAACTGCGTTCTTTTTTGGCATTTGCGTTGGGTTTAAAGTTGCCAGAATTGCGCATATTTTCCAGTATTTTGCGCTCGTCTTCGCTTACATGCTGCGGTGTCCAAATGTTTACTTCTACTAGCAAATCGCCTTTGCCATAAGCATTGATGGCGGGCAAGCCTTTGTCGCGCAGGCGGAAAACCTTGCCGGATTGTGTACCGGCAGGAATTTTTATTTTGGCTTTGTTTTGTAGCGTAGGAATTTCCACATTGGTACCCAAAACTGCATCGGCAAAATTGATGTGAAGCGTATAAAGCAAATTTTGCCCGTCGCGTACAAAATGTTCGTGCGCTTCTTCTTCAATAAGAATAATCAAATCTCCGGCGCGTCCGCCACGATGTCCGGCATTTCCTTTGCCACTAATGGAAAGTTGCATGCCATTTGCCACGCCTGCGGGAATGTTCAGTTCTATATTTTCTTCGCTGCTTTGTACGCCCGTACCTTTGCAGGAATCGCATTTTTGACTAATAATTTTTCCTTCTCCATGACAAGTCGGACAAGTAGAAGCTGTTTGCATCGGTCCCAAAATGGTGTTGGTTACGCGCCGAACTTGTCCGGTGCCGTTGCAGGTAGTACAAGTAGTAACGGCATTGCCTTTGGCTCCGGTAGCGTTGCAAGTGCTGCAAGGAATATCGCGGCGAAGCCTAATTTTTTTCTGTACGCCGTTGGCAATTTCTTCTAAGGTAAGTTTCACTTTTACGCGCAAATTGCTGCCGCGAGTGCCACCTCCGCCTCCACGTGCGCGTGCGCCACCAAAGCCACCACCGAATCCGCCATCAAAGAAGTCGCCAAAGATATCGCCGAAGTTGGAAAAAATATCTTCCATATTCATACCGCCGCCGCCACTAAAGCCGCCATTGCCCATTCCGGCATGTCCGAATCGGTCGTATTGACTGCGTTTTTGGGGGTCGCTTAGTACTTCGTAGGCTTCGGCAGCTTCCTTAAATTTATCTTCTGCTTCCTTGTTGTCGGGATTTCGGTCGGGGTGATATTTTAGTGCCGTTTTGCGATAGGCTTTTTTTATTTCATCTGCCGAAGCATCACGACTTACGCCTAATATTTCGTAATAATCTTTTTTATTAGCCATGTTATTTTCCTACTACTACTTTTGCGTAGCGTATTATTTTATTGTTTAATAAATATCCGTTTTCTATTACGTCAATCACTTTTCCTATCATTTCCTCAGAAGGAGCAGAAATTTCGGTAATAGCTTCGTGAAATTCGGGATTAAACGCTTGCCCTTTAGCGTCCATTTTGCTTAATCCTCTGTTTTCCAAAGTACGCCACAATTTGTGGTAAATAAGTCCAAAACCTTCTTCTTTCGAAGCGTCTATGCCTTCTGCACCAAAGGCGCGTTCAAAATCGTCAATTACGGGCAAAAGTTCTTTAATCACATCTTGTGAAGCAGTTTGTGTAAGTTCCAAGCGTTCGCGTGCCGTGCGTCTTTTCATATTTTCAAAATCGGAAAAAAGGCGCAGATATTTATCTTTTGCTTCTTGTACTTCTTGGCGCAGTTTTTCTGCTACATCATCGGTTTTATTTATAATTTCTTCGGTAGTTACCGAATTTTCATTTTCAATAAGTTGCTCTTCGCTCAATTCATTTTCCATATTAGGATTATTTTTTTCCTTGTCCATTGTCTTAAAATATTTAAAAAATTTATGTTTAAAGTTCAAAATTAGCTGCAAAAATGACAAAAAATTACGGTTTCTTATGCAAATAAGATAGTATTGGAAGTGTACAAATTTATTGCCATATCGAAAAAAATGACATTATGGCAGAGTTTAAGCAAAATTAAATGACAAAATGTTTAGGAAGGAAGCGGGCAGCTACAAGTTTTTTGGGAAACTTTGTGATTATTCCACAGTGCATACGCGCAAAAAAGTGCCGCGACCAAGGCTACGAGGTGTAAGTGAAAGTATTGGGCAATTACGAGAAAAATAGTGCCTATTGAAAACCAAATTAATGGCGATTTTTGCTGGTGCTGGCGAAACGAACGAACAAGCACTACCAAGCCTATGCCTAAACCAAAGGCTAAAAAAAGCAGGTCGGTGAGCGAAAACCCGCTACTATGTATTCCATTGCCGATAGACAAAAGTGCCAACAGTGGACTAACTGCACAATGTATGGCACAGCCCAAAGGTAACAAAGCACCTAAACGGCTTTGCAACGACCACTTTGAGGATTTGGGAGATGTTTCTTTTTGCAACATTATTGCAAATATAAAACATTTTGCGCAAAAAAGTTTATTCTAAGGCTAAATTATTTTCAGAAACTTGTCGGTAAAGCCTGTATTTTTCCAATAAAACGAACCAAAAAAAGACAAAAAAGGGTAGGCACGGAATTTTGTAGCGCACCAATGCACCGAAATTGTAGGAGGTGAAGCCTACGGCAAAACCCAGAAATAAAATATACAAAAGACTGGCTTGCAAAAAAGCATCTTCCTTTACAAAGCGAAAACACCGCACAACACCTACTTTAAACAAAGTATAAAGGCTCAACAACAGAAAAATAATACTCTCGAAAGACGAAAAAAGCATTACAATACTAGTACACTCCCAAACATACGGACGATAGTAGGTAACATTTACCGAAGCCGGCATTTTCGACAAAACACCCCAAAGTGTGTAGTCTATTTCGCCGAAAGTATAGCCGCTACCTACAGTTCCTTGCTCTGCCAGTGCACCATGAAATGTTTGATAGCCAATGGCATTTTGAATAACAAAAGCCAAGAAAGTGTTGAAATTTTTGAGGATATAATTGCCAAAGAGATAGACAAAGCCCAAAATGCCCACAAATAAAAAGAAAGTAGCAATTTTTAAAAAATTAGGGTCTCTTTTCCAGTGGCGATATACCAAAACGCCTTTCCACCAAAAAAGTGCCGTAAGCAGTGGAATGATAACATAAAATTTTACCACTAATACAATATACGAACACAGAACTACGGCAAAAAGCCACAAAAAATTTCTGTTTTTCAGGATAAAAAACTGATAAAATCCGTAAGTAATCCAACCCAGCGATGCCATAATAATAGTGTCTTTCATAATTCCGCCGCCCCAAAATACCGCCGAAGGAACAGCAAAAACCGACAGAAAAGCCCATTTTTCTATGCTTGGATACAAACCACTAAACACCAAAAACAACAGCCAACCGCCCGTAAACGACAAAAAGCCAAACAGCAACGAGCAAGCGTAAAAATTTCCAAAGGAAAATATACCCAAAATACTCGCAATCCGCACCGTCATATACGTGTTTTTGTACGGATACATATTCATTTCGGAGGTGTATTCTATGGTGTGCATATTTCTTTCGCCCGCATCTTGCAGCCATATTCCTACGGCTTGTTCGGGGTCTTCCCAAAACAAATCTACCAATACTTTGCTGCTGCGGGTGTAGCCAAAAGTGTCGCCAGCAGTGTAATAAAACTGATATACAAGCGTAAAGGCAATGGAGCCTAAAAGTTTTAAAAACAAACCCGCCATAAAATAGCGCGCTTTCGACGAGTTTTTGTAATAGGCTTGGCTGATAATGATGCCAATTATCATTAAAATAAACCAATAACCTACCAATAATGCGAAATCGCTGAAACTCATGCCAAATTTGTCCGAAAATTTTTCAACCGAATAAGAAATATATGCCTTTTATCCAAAACTATGCTACTTTTGGTGCGGATATGCAAAGATAGGACACAAATTCGCGTCCACAATATTATTTGTCATAGCAAAACTTACTTTATCTTTGTACCCATAAGTATTAATAAAAAATTTTTGAACCAAAATGCTCGAAATTTACCAACTGCGCGAAAATGCCGACTTTGTTAAAGAACGCCTGCAATTTCGCAACTTTTCCGATATAAATTTAGTAAATACTATTTTGCAATTAGACGAAACGCGCCGCAAAGTGCAGTTCGATTTAGATAATACGCTCAGTGAATCCAATAAATTGTCTAAAGAAATTGGCGATTTGTTTAAGTCCGGCAAGCGAGACGAGGCGGAAGCATTGCGCCAGCAAACTACCGACCTAAAAGAGCAAAGCCAACAACTAAAAGAAAAGCAAAACACCCTCGAAACGGAAATTCACGATTTGTTGGTACAACTGCCCAATTTGCCGCATCAGCAAGTTGCCAAAGGCACTTCGCCCAACGACAATGTAGAAGTGCGCCGCAGTGGCGAAATTCCTCAACTTCCCGAAAACGCTTTGGAACATTGGGATATTTTGGTGCAAAAAAATTTGGTGAGCCTCGAACTTGGCAATAAAATTACAGGGGCGGGATTTCCGGTTTTTATAGGAAAAGGAGCGCGTTTACAACGTGCTTTGGTAGCTTTCTTTTTAGCGCAAGCTACGGAAAATGGCTATGAAGAAGTAATTCCGCCTTTTATGGTAAATGCCGCTACCGCTTATGGAACAGGACAATTGCCCGACAAAGAAGGACAAATGTATCATGCCACATTCGACGATTTTTACCTTATTCCCACTGCCGAAGTGCCTGTAACGAATATTTACCGCGACCATATTTTTAATGAAAACGATTTGCCTGTAAAAATGACGGCACATTCGCCTTGTTTTCGCCGCGAAGCTGGCTCTTATGGCAAAGATGTACGCGGACTCAATCGTGTACATCAGTTTGAAAAAGTAGAGATTGTGCATTTTGAATTGCCCGAAAAATCGTACGAAACCTTAGAAAAAATGGTCGATTATGTCGCGAGTTTGTTGGATAAATTGGTACTTCCGTATCGTGTATTGCGCTTGTGTAGCGGCGATATGGGTTTCACTTCGGCAATGACCTACGATTTTGAGGTGTTTTCGGCGGCGCAAAAAAAATGGTTGGAGGTGAGTTCTGTATCTAATTTTGAAACTTTCCAAAGCAATCGTATGAAAATTCGCTATCGTGATGAAGAAAGCGGAAAAACGCGTTTAGTTCATACGCTTAACGGTAGTGCCTTGGCATTGCCGCGTATTTATGCAGCCATTTTGGAAAACTACCAACAGGCAGATGGCAGTATTGTTGTGCCAAAAGTGTTGCAACCTTATACGGGTTTTGAGGTGATATAGGGGAAAATGCAGAAAATTTTGAAATTTAATCTTGCAACTGTTTTAATACGGTTGTATAAATTTCTTTGGTATCATTTTTTTGCATGTAGTCTTTTAAACTTTGTATCACAAATTTTCGGTTTCTGTAACAAGTGAGTTTATGTTGTATTCGCTTAGTTATGTCTCCCCAATCGTAATTTAGGTAAGGAATAATTCTTGTAATTACTTTTTCACCTTTATAATTTAAATAGCAGATAATGCTTGCTTGTTGTAGCGTAGTATCATCACTTTTTAGAAAATTTTGTAAAACTTTATCTAATTCATTGGGTAAATCCACAGATGCGTAAGTATCACTAATCCAAGCAAGGTAAATAAATCTATCTTTTCCGGTACTATTTTTCATTCTATGTGACAAATAATAGATAGCAGTTGTGTCGCCATAGTCATACATTAAAACGTAAGCTGCTTCATCTTTTAAGCTACCTTCATTTGCAACATTGAAAATGTTTGAAACCCTTTCTTGCACTAAAGGAGCCATTCTTTCATCCCAACAATTTGAACTATGCTCTAAAACGTCCAATACAATTTGCTCATTTTTACTGTTGAGTAGTTCGTAAAATACTGTAGGATAGAACTTAGTCCCCATATGGCTGTTTATTAGATTAATTAAAAAAAGCGAATTATCATCATTACGCTCAATAATCGTCAGATAATCACTCAAAAAGCCATCTTTTTCATTTTCAACTTCATTTTTTATCACGCTAAAAGCAAATTGCTTAAATTCAAAGTTTATTTTTCCTGTTTGTAATGCGTGTAGTACAGTTTTGTGTACTTCTTTTTGGTATTGTTCGTTTTTTCCGGTTACTAAATATTTTAATAATAAGCTTCGCAATGGGAAAGTGTGTTGTTGACTATTTTCTGAAAAGCAAATTTGTTTTTTATCTACGAGAAAAGGTCTAATGCGAAAATCTTGAAAATATGTTTCTTCCACCTTATAGTTGTTTACTTCATATCCTAAAACTAAGGTTTGTATTAGTGTACGCCAATAGTCTATTTTTTGGTTATGTGCGTTGATTTTTTCTAAGGCAATTAGCGCATCGTATTTATACGGAAGAATATTTGTTGCTATTTCTGCAAGTTTTGTTTCATCGGTTTCTGTTTGTAATGCTTGTATTAGTTCATACAATTTTGTGTTGAACAGCGAATCGTACTTCGTTAAAAAGGCTAAATTGATTAGCGAATCAGTAATTTGGGGATTTTCTACAAGCAGGCTGTCAATAAAAGTAATAGTGCCATTTTGGATATTTTTGTAGAAAGCATTTTTTGCTTGTAATGATTCAAGGGATTCTGAAGGAATTAATATTTGTTGCGCCTTAGCATAAATAATGGAAACTATCCCAATTAGTATAAAAAAGAAAATTTCTTTTCTCATAAAGTTATCTGTTTTTACTGGTGCCAAATTATGGCTACAACAATAAACAATACGCAGGAAACTACTTTCATGTTATTGTCATTTTCGTTCTTTTTCCTACAAATACTCACTCAACTCCAACCACCGGCTTTCTTTTTCATCAATAAGGCGCACCACTTCGGCAATGCGGTTTCCCCATTCCATAAGTTGTTGGCTGTCGGCTTCGGGGTTTTGGAGTAACTCGGAAAGTTGTTCCTTTTCATGTTCCAATGCCGGAAGATCTTTTTCTATTTGCTGAAACTCCTGCTGCTCTTTGTAGCTGAGTTTTTGTTTGCTGCGTTGTGTTTTTTCTACATTGGGCGTGGGTTTTTCCACCGTTTGGGTGTTTTTCGCTTGTGCGGCAGCTTCGGCTTCTTCGTCCAAAGCATTGCGATAGTCGGTGTAGTTGCCGGGAAAATCGCGTACGTGGGCATTCCCTTCAAAAACGAACAGGTGGTTCACCAATTTGTCCATAAAATAACGGTCGTGACTTATTACAACCAAACAGCCTTTAAAATCTGTCAAAAACTCCTCCAACAAATTGAGCGTGTCAATATCCAAATCGTTGGTTGGTTCGTCCAAAATCAAAAAATTCGGATTTTGCATCAAAACGGTAAGCAAGTGCAAGCGGCGTTTTTCGCCACCCGAAAGTTTGTGTACATACGCATAGTGCAAGGGCGTAGGAAACAAAAAATGATTGAGCAACTGCACCGCTGTAAGTTTGTGTCCTTTTTCGAGTTCAATATATTCGGCAATTTCGCGTATGGTTTCAATAACGCGCTTGTCTTCATCCAATTCGGCGTGTTGTTTAAAATAACCTATTTTCAAGGTTTCGCCCCACTTAATAGTACCGCTGTCTGCTTGTTCTAAGCCGGTAATAAGATTGATAAAAGTAGTTTTTCCTACGCCGTTTTTTCCGGCAATGCCCACGCGGTCAAAACGATTGAATTTGTAGGAAAAATTTTCTAAAATATTGGCACTTGGGTACTTTTTGTACACACTGTGCAATTCAATAATTTTGCTGCCTAAACGCGGAATGTTAATGCTGAACTGTACCTCTTGCTTTTGCAGATTTTGGGTAGCCACATCTTGCAAATCGTAGAAAGAACTAATGCGTGCTTTGGCTTTGGTGCCGCGCGCTTTGGGTTGGCGGCGCATCCAGTCGAGTTCTTTGCGCATCAGGCGGCGCGCGCTGTCCACTTCGTTGCTTAGATTGTAGTCAAGTTCGGCGCGTTTTTCGAGATAATAGGCATAATTTCCTTTAAATTTATACAAATCGCCTTTGTGCAATTCTACAATTTCGTTGGTTACGGCATCTAAAAAATAACGGTCGTGCGTTACTAACAAAAGTGTGAGATTGGGTTGCTGTAAGTATTTTTCCAACCACTCAATCATCAAAATGTCCAAATGGTTGGTGGGTTCGTCCAGAATCATCAAATCCGGCTCGTGTACCAACAGTGCCGCCAGTGCAACTCTTTTGCGCTGCCCTCCCGAAAGTTCGCCAATGCGCTGCTCGTGGAGCTGGTCGAGTTCCAATTTTGAAAGAATTTCCTTGATGCGGTTTTCGTAGTCCCAAGCGTTGAGGCTGTCAATTTGCGTCATCAGGCGGGTAATTTGTTCGTTGAGTTGTGGCTGCGGATTGATTTTTTGTTGTAAAAGACAATTTTCGTACTGGCGCAAAATACTTAGAATAGGATTGTCGCTTTGGTAAATAGCATCCCAAACAGAAAGTTGCGGCGCAAATTCCGGCTCTTGTGGCAAGTATCCAACGCGAATATTTGGATGAAGGCTACAACTGCCGCTATCGGGTGTGTCTATGCCGGCAACAATGCGCAAAAGCGAACTTTTGCCTGCACCATTGCGAGCGATAAGGGCTACTTTTTGTCCTTTGTTGATGCTTAAACTTATGTTTTCAAAAAGAATTTTTTCGCCGTAGGCTTTGCTTAAATTTTCGGTGTAGAGATAATTCATATTGCTTTATTGCCAAAAAATGGTTTCGGTAGATTGCTCAATGCTACTGCCCGACTCATAGTGCATAATAAGTGTAAAAGTATGTTCGGTTTCGGCGGGTTTTTGGATAATGTAAAAATACACAGGCTGATAATCGAAAAGCCAACCGCTTGTTTGATAAGGTACGTTCAGTTCGTCAACCCATTGTTCGGGTGTGATAAAAGTATTGCTTATAGTAGAATAAATACGCACAATATCGTTGAGGCTTTGGTTGGCAGGGTAGTTGTTGAAGTCGTGGTCGCTTTTGAGTTTTATCCACGCCAAAGGTTCTTTAATACCATTTTCGCCGCGTTCGGGACACGAAAGGGCGTAGGCGGGTGTAGTAAAAGGATTTTCTATTTGCGTAAAATATTTTACTTCGGGAATAAAATGTAATACTAAAGTATCGGTTTCAAAGCTATTGTTTTCCGAAGGAGAAAGTTTTGCATCAAGCACTTCTAAGGAATAATCGCTTATTACCCAAAAAGTACTATCACAACAAGCAATAAGTCCTAAAACAAACAATACTACACTTATTTTTAAAGCAAAGAATTTCACGGCAGGGTACTATTTTATATTAAAATGCTTGAGGGAAATTACTTCTTGTGGACTTAAATATCGCCACTTGCCGCGGGCAATACCTTTTTTGGTGAGATTGGCATATACGGCGCGGTCGAGTTTTTCTACTTGGTAGTTTAAACTTTCAAAAATACGGCGAATAACACGATTCCAGCCAATGTGAATACGCACACCCACCATATTGGGTGTTCCGTTGAGTACATACTCTATTTCATCTACTTTGGCAATGCCTTCTTCTAATTGTACTCCTCTGCGTATTTGTTGCAAATCTTCGGGTTCGAGATTTCGGTTCAATTCTACAAAATAGAGTTTGCGCACTTCGTGGCGTGGGTGCATCAGCCGGTTTGCCAGTTCGCCATCATTGGTAATGATAATAAGTCCCGTAGTGTTTCTATCAAGTCGCCCTACCGGAAAAAGTCCTTCGGTATTTACACCGTTCAGGCACTCTAGCACAGTTTTTCTGCCGTTGGGGTCGTTGGTGGTACTCAATACATTTTTGGCTTTGTTGAGCAAAATATAGACTTTCTTGGTGGGTGTCAGCAATTTTCCATTAATGCTTATTTTATCCGAAGTGCGAACTTTAAAGCCCATTTCGGTAATGGTTTTGCCGTTTACATTTACTTTGCCTTGTGCAATAAGTTCATCGGCTTTGCGGCGGGCACAAAATCCGGTGTTGGAAATGTATTTGTTGAGGCGAATTTCTTCGGTTTCGGCAGGCTTTTTTGTCGAAGCAGTTTGCTTTGCATCATCTTTTAAAAATTTGTCCTTTTTTTCTACTTCTTTTTGTTTGTAGTGTTCTTTGCGTTTTACACTAAAGCGCGATTCACCTTTTTCGTCTAAGTAAAAAGGCGTGGAAGATTTTTGTTCTTTTTTGGGTTGGGGTTTATTTGCCGAAGGCTTTTGCTTAGAAAGCTTTGGGTCGGCATTAGTCTTTTTCTTGCGAGGATTCGGCGTTTTCATCTATTAATCCGATTTCGTTTTTATCGGGAAGTATTTCTTTAAGTTGCGGCAGGTCGTTCATCGACTCTAAGCCAAAATAGTCCATAAATTGTTTGCTGGTGGCATAAAGCAAGGGTTTTCCGATGCTTTTGCTGCGTCCGGCGATGCTTATAAGTTCTTTTTCCAAAAGTTTTTGAATGGCATAATCACAGTTTACGCCCCGAATTTCTTCAATAATTACTTTAGTAATAGGTTGTTTGTAGGCAATAATAGAAAGCGTTTCGAGGGTGGCATTGGATAAACTTTTGCGCATTTTTTGGTTTAAATATACCGAAATAGCTTTGTGATATGCCGAATGGGTGAGAAACTGATAACCATTGCTCATTTTTACCAAATTAAAAGCAAAAGAGTTGGTTTGGAATTTTTGTTGAATGTTTGTCAAATGGCTTTCAATTTCTTCGAGGCTGAGGCTTATTTCGTTGGTTTTTTCCAAGGCAAGTTGCAGTTCTTGCACCGTTACCGACTCGGTGGCAGCGAAAATAATGGCTTCGAGACTAAGCTGTATTTCATTGGGTGCGGTCATTGGCAAGGCTGATTTTGATTTGCAGGGAAATTTTTTTTACATGAAAGATGCAAAATTACATCAAAATTAGCATTTATATCAAAACGGCTCGAAAAGAGCGTACATTAAAACCAATTTTTTACAAAAAGGTAAAGGTTGAAGTCTTTTTGGGAAATGGCTGTCTGCAAATTGTTTTGCAGGTCTTTAAGGCGAATGTCTTGCATGCGTTCTTGTTGAATAAGCTGCCATGCTTTTTGGGCGAGTAGGGCTATTTTTCGCGGATGGTTGTTTTGTAGGGAGTGTAGTTTTTGTTCAATCAAATTGAAGAGGTGGTCAATGCCTTTTTTTTGGGTGGCAATAGTTTGGCAAATAAGCGTAGCAGGAGCTAATATTTTGCGCAAGCGATGATACATTTTGTCGGCATCGGGGCGGTCGGCTTTGTTAATAACGAAGATGTCGCCTATTTCCATAATGCCTGCTTTTATCATTTGTACATCATCGCCGGCTTCTGGAACGAGTACGAGTACACACAAATCGGCAAGTCCGGCAATTTCAATTTCGCTTTGCCCTACGCCTACGGTTTCTATAAAAATGTAGTCGAAAGGATAACTGCGTACCACATCGCAAATTTCGATAATATTTTCGGACAAGCCGCCCAGCGAGCCACGCGTAGCAATGGAACGAAGATAGAGGTCGGGGTGATTGAAAAGACTGTTGAAACGAATGCGGTCGCCCAGCAGTGCGCCAAAATTGAAGGGCGAGCTTGGGTCGATGGCTAAAACGGCAACTTTTTTGTTTTGGAGGAGCAAGTTTTCCAGCAATGCGTTGAGTAAAGAACTTTTTCCCGCGCCCGGCGGCCCTGTAAAACCAATAACAGGCGTGTCGGAAACAGTAGTGGGCAGGTTTTCTAATATTGCCTTGGCTTGCGGCATTTTATTTTCTACCAGCGAAATTTCTCTTGCTAATTGCTTATAGTTGATGGTACTCAAAGTATGAATAAAAATATGCTATAAGCAAAAGTAAGATTTAGTTGGCAATTTTTTGTGCCGGTAGCAAGAGTTTTTTAAACACTATAAAGGTAAAATAAAAGGGGTAGATTTTGTAAACTAAGTATTGGAAAAACGATGAGCCTACTCGTGCGAGGCTTTTAGTAAACACGAGCGAAGACTTTGCATGAAGTTGGCAGAGAGGGGTTTTTTAGGAAATTTTGCTTGTATAAACTCTCTGAAACTTTTTTCTCGTTCAAATCTTTCCATACAACGCGGGCAAGATTGAAGCGATTGTAAAAATTCGTTGCGTTGTTTGGTCGAAACTTCGTGGTCTAAAATTTCGTCAAAAGATTGTACGCATTCGTCACATTTGTGTACTTTTCTTCCTTTCATATTGTATCGTCGTTTTGATAACCTAATTTGCGGGCGTAGTCACTAAGTTTTTCTTTAAGCATCATTCGCGCTCGGTGCAGGCGCGAGCGTACGGTGCCAATGGGAATATCTACAATTTTGGCAATTTCTTCGTAAGTAAATCCTTCTATATCGCACAAAAGCACTACTGTTCTGAAATCAATAGGCAGACTTTGAAGTGCTTCGGCAATTTCTTCGTTGAGCATGTCCTGAAAAATTGACTGCCGTGCATCAATATAGCCTTGATAAGTGTTGTCGTGGTACGTTACTAAATCATCAACTTCTACCTGAACCGGAATTTTGCTTTTCTTGCGATAATTGTTAATAAAGGCGTTTTTCAGTATTTTAAAAAGCCACGCCTTCGCATTGGTGCCGGGCTGATACGATTTGTAGAATCGATATGCCTTTAGAAAAGTATCTTGTACCAAGTCATTGGCATCTTCCTCTTGGTGGGTTAGGTGAAGCGCAAAGTTGTAAAGAGCTTCGGCATAGGGCAAAAACTCCGTTTCAAATAAATGGTCTTTTTCTTGTTGCTCGCTTTGGGACATATAATCTAATTCATCTTTTACCCAATCGGCTGATGTGTTTTCCAAACGTTCTGATTTTGTTTTATACATATCAATAACTTTGCTTACAATAGCAGTGGGCAGCTCTACAATACAACAAATGTATGTATTTCTACCGACTTAGTGAACGTATAATTTTTTTTAGTGAAAAAAAGTTCCCTAACAAGGTGTCTCATATTATTTTTATCAAGAAGATAAATTTACTAAAAAATGACACAAAACAGCACTTTGTGCAACTTTTGGACGCATTTCTGCCTCTTTCATGGTATTGGTATGCAAAAACTTTATTGTTAAATACTTGTTTTTATCAAAAAAATATACATTTACACAATATAAGGAAAATAACTGCCGTTTATCAAGAAATTGTTTATCAAAAAAATAACGCAAAAATTTAAAAGCCTATGGAAAAGATTACTACTGAAAACCAATTTATCCAATTACTTTATCACGAAACAGACATAGACGGAACGCGCCAGTTGTTGCAGCAGTTGGTAAATGAGCCTGAAACCTTAACCGATTTTTTGGCTATTAAAGAAGCACAAGAATCGTTGCCTACTTTAGACGACAAACCCAGCGATGCCTGCATTGATTTTATTATGAACTACGCGCAAGAAGGACACGAACTGGTGATGTAGTAGCTTATGCAAGATTTTGAAGGGAAAAATTAGTTGCAGACATAACTTTCTAAGCCTTAAATTAAACTTGTTCTACTTTTTGAATGTTTTGGCAAATAGAAATTGCAACTGGCCAATTTTTGCTTTGGTGAATACAATCGTTATACTTACCTTAGTTGCCAAAGCAATAAATTCATGAAATCAGTTTTATTTTTTTCCTTCCTTCTGGGCAATATTCTGTTTCTCCAAGCCCAACACGCGCAATACTTACATTTCGACCGCCAAAATGATTATGTTTTGGCAGAAAACGCCACGCAGTATATTGTAAATGCTAATGCAATATCTATGACCGGCTGGTTTAAAACCGACCAACTGGCTTACGGACAAGGTATGATGGGATTTAGAGGCGAGCAAGGTTTTTATATTATTCAACTTAGCGATGGCGTATTAGAATGTCGCTTGCTCAATTCCGGCGGAGCATTGTTTCAGTACGTTGCGTCCGCCAATACGGTAGTACCCAATGAGTGGCAGCACTACGCTTGGGTGTATGATGGCAGCAGTGTAAAACTGTATCTAAACGGAAACCTACTGGGAAGTGCCAATGCTACAGGAACAATTACAGACGATAGCATTGATTTTGCCATTGGGCGAAACTTGTTGCCCGGCAATAACTTTTACTATGGCGGCGGCGTAGATGAAGTGAGTTTTTGGCGAAAAGGGCTTACCCAAGCCGAAATTCAAAATCTTATGATGAACGAACCGCAAGGCAATGAAGAAGATTTGGTGTTGTATTATGGTTTTAATCAAGGGCTGCCCGGCGGCGATAATACCAGTATTACAAGCTTAAAATGTGCCGTAGGCGATGGCGAGCGCGACGCACAACTCCTTAACTTTAGCTTAATGGGAGAAACGTCCAACTTTTTGGGTACTTTGGCGGAAAATGCACAAGTAATCAGTTTTCCCGAAGTTGCGCCACAACTTCTCAGCAACTCAGCTATTACACTTAACGCAACATCAAGTTCGGGTTTGGCAGTGAGCTATACTGTACTGAGTGGTCCTGCAACCGTAAGCGGCAATATACTTACGCTTAATGGAAATGCAGGCACGGTGGTAGTAGAAGCCAGCCAAAGTGGAAATGCCAATTTTAATCCGGCTGAGCCTATTACAATTACTATTCCGGTTTTAGACCCGCAAACAACTGTTCCGAGCATTGATTTTTTGTCGCCGTATGAAGATGCACAAATTTATTATTTAAACGATTTGAGTGCTATTTTCTTGGAAATGCGTAGCGAAATTGCTTACGAATCCCTTTTTTCGGTTGAAAAGGTATTATTTGAAATAGACGGAGTCGCTTACGAGGCGCATGCGCGCGGAAACGGACTTTTCTCCATGTGGTGGACACCTTCACACAATGGCTTGTTCAATCTTACTGTTACGGCGTATAATAATTATGGTGGTTCTGGTACAAAAAGTTTGTTGTTGGTTGCTGCCGCCAATTCCAGCGAAACAAAAGATGTAAGAGCTATTGATAAAGCATTATTAAATTTGGATATAAATGCTTACGAAACTGAAGCCGAATTGCCCGTATTTACAGGAGCATTTAGTCAAATAGAAGCTACCTTAACCATAGATTGCCCCGAAGGAGAGGCTTGCGACGAATGGGACCGCGTAGTGAAAATTTTTGCCGAAGACAATCAAGGTGAGTGGTTCGAGATTATTCGTTATGTAACGCCTTATGGCACTGCTTGCCAAAGCAACATAGACTTGACGGATTTTGCCACTATTTTACATGGTAAAACCAAGTTTAAAATTGACTACGTTACGTATGGAAGTGGCTATGAATTTAGTTTGGATTTGCATTACCAAAAAGGAGACGCGCCCTACAAATATGCCGAAGTCGTTCCTTTGTGGAACGCTACGTATCCTTTTGGCGATTATGCCAACCTTCAGCCTGTAGAGTCTTTGAATATTCCCGTTCCTGCCGCAGCGCAGGCAGCCACGCTAAAGTTGGTATCAACAGGACACGGCTGGGGCGAAAACAATACGCTCAATGCTGCGGAGTTTAACGAAAATACGCACCATATTTGGGTAAACGAAACACAGGCATTTACACAAAACAACTGGCTCGACTGCAATCCCAATCCCGACGGCTGTAATCCGCAAGCCGGAACTTGGTACTACGACCGTGCCGGCTGGTGTCCCGGAGCTATTGCGCCTTGGTTTACCTTCAATGCTACACCTTATCTTGGCGGTAGTGAAATGAGTTTGCGCTATGTTTTCGATGAAAGCTATGTCGATTTTTGTCACCCTAATTATCCCGATTGTGTTACAGGCGTAACCTGTCCAAATTGCAATGACGGTTTTAATCCACATTTAATAGTAAGTAGTAGTCTTGTATTTTACAGCAACAGTATAATGGAAAACAACAACATTGTAGGTATTTCGGTTGTGGAAAACAAAAACTTAGCAATTTATCCCAATCCGGTACAAGCAAAATTATTTTTTGCGCTAAGCAACGATTTTACGGTTGAGCGAATAGAAGTATATGATATGTCGGGGAAGAAAATATTGGCGCAAGCCGCGTCTTCCAATAATTTCATCAACATTGAGGAACTGCCGCAAGGCGTATATTTTTTGCGGTTACGCAATAACGATAAAGGCAGTATTTTACAGAAGTTTGTAAAAATGTAGAAAGAAGGTAAGGCTAAATTTTTCTCTTACGAAAAGAAAAATAGTTTTTACTACCACCTAATCAATGCCGAAGCCCAAGTGAATCCGCTACCAAAAGCCGCCAGACAAACCAAATCTCCACGCTGAATACGCCCTTCTTGTTTGGCTTCGCTAAGTGCGATGGGAATAGAGGCTGCTGTAGTATTGCCGTAGCGGTGAATATTGCTCATTACTTGTGCATCACTAAGTGCAAACTTGCGCTGTACAAATTGTGTGATACGGTAATTTGCCTGATGCGGTACTAAAAGTTTTAAATCCGATACCGACTTGTTGTTTGCTGAAAGAGCTTCATTTATTACTTCTTGAAAACGAGTTACGGCGTGCTTAAAAACCAAATTTCCATTCATATAAGGAAAATATGACTCGGGAATTTCATGTTCGGCAAAATCAATAGGAAAACGCTCTTTGCTTAAGTTGCCGGGGTCTTTTACCATTAGTTCGGCAGCGTTGCTTCCCTGCGAGTGAAGATGTGTAGAAAGAATTTGGCTGGAATTGTTCAGCTTGGCAGCAGAAAGTACCACGGCTCCGGCACCATCGCCAAAAATAACACTTACATTGCGTCCGCGCGTAGTTTTGTCCAAGCCATGACTTTGCAATTCTGCACCTATAACCAAAATATTTTTGTACATTCCCGTCTTGATAAACTGGTCGGCAACCGAAAGCGCATAAATAAAGCCGGAGCATTGATTGCGGACATCTAAGGCACCAATTTCGGAAATACCCAATGCTTCTTGTACGCCCACGCCGGGTCCCGGAAAATAGTAATCGGGACTGATAGTAGCAAAAACAATGAAATCTATTTCGTCAGGAGATTTTCCGGCATCTTGCAGGGCAGCTTTCGCAGCTTTGATACCCATAGAAGTCGTTGTTTCTGTGCAGGGAACAATCCAGCGTCTTTCTTTAATGCCGGTGCGTTCATAAATCCACTCGTCAGAGGTATCCATTAGTTTTTCTAAATCGAAGTTTGTAACCACGCGCTCGGGTACAAAATGCCCAATACCGGCAATATAGCTGCTGTACATAATTTTTTGTAGGGAATGTTTTAATTTTTATTTAAAAAAGGCAAAAAGCGGAAGGGTAGTGCTAATACAAAAATTGTTCGCTAATAATTTTACCGTCTTTTACTTCGTAAATAGCCAATTCTTCCATATTCATGCGCTGACCTCCTTTCATAGTTACGTCCATTCCCATTTGCATAGAAATATAGTTGCCAAAAACTTGCGGTTCGTTTACGTATCCACCATGATAAGTTTCTATCATGCTTTGAAACATATCGCCTTTGGCAATAATATTATCTAACCCTTGTACGGTTTGCATTCCGGGAGAGTGGGCAGGTTCAATGCTTGTAGCATTTTCGGCATAAAGTTGTCGTTGTGCTTGTTCAAATTTGTTTTCAGCACAGAATTCATACAATTTTTGGGCAATTTCTTGAGGTTGCATTTTTTATATTTTTAGGGATAAAATTACAAAATTTTGCTTAAAATACGTGTAAAACAGTAGTTTATCTAAGAACATTTTAGTAAGTTTGCTTTTTTAGAATAAAAATAAAGTGAAATTTTGTCATTCTATTTTTATCTGTTAAATAAGTTATCGGAAAGACTACAACGAATAATAGTGATTTTTGAAACAAAATTTAAGTAATTGTCTTTTTTTAATTGTTGATTATTAAGGTTTAATACATTATAGTAAAAAAAATGTATTATTTATTAATGACTTTTAATTATTAAAACTCGTTCTTAACCCAAAGGTTGCCGTTTCCTTTGAAGTATTAAAAAAGTATTAATAAAATATTATCTTTGAGCAAACTTATGGATATAAGTTTCATAATTTAATGCGGATAAAATTTTTTTTGTTAATTTATAACATTCTTATTTCTTATATTATTATTTTTAAAATTTAAAGCGTATGAAGAAATTGTATTTATTGATTTTGCTGCTGCTTGGCACACTAAGCAGTTTCGCGCAAGACCGCAATATAAGCGGTGTTGTAACAGATGCAAACTCAGAACCACTAATTGGAGCGAACGTAGTAGTAAAAGGTACTACTATCGGAACGATAACTGATTTAGATGGTTCTTATTCCCTTGTTCTTCCATCGAAGTACACAACTTTGGTGGTGAGCTATGTAGGATACTTGGAGCAAGAAGTTACCGTAGGTGCTTCTAATCAAGTAAATGTGGTATTGGAAGAAGATGCCATAGGTTTAAGTGAGGTAGTAATAACTGCCTTGGGAACTGAGCGTAATGCCAGAGAAGTTGTTTATGCGAATCAGACTGTGAGTTCGGATGAATTATTAACCACCCCCAATAAAAATACTATTGAGGCTTTACGTGGAAAAACTGCGGGGGTGAAAATAACAACCGGATCCGGTTCTGTAGGAGCATCTAGCAGAATAGTTCTCCGTGGCGAAGCTTCCTTAACTGGAAATAATAACGCATTAATCGTTGTTGATGGTATAGCTATTGATAATGATGCCAGCGTAGGAGGTGCTAAGGAAGGAGAAGGTGGTTATTCTGATTATGGTAACAGGTTTAATGACTTAAATCCTGAAGATATTGAGTCGGTTACTATTCTTAAAGGTCCTTCTGCCACATCTCTTTACGGTTCACGTGGAGCTTCGGGTGTAGTATTGATTACTACTAAAAGAGGAAAAAAAGGTAAACCTCAGGTGAACTTTAATCATACGACATCGGTTGAACAAGCTTATGTTTTATTGAAAAGACAAGATAAATATGGACAAGGTTTGATTAATCCTGACGGTAGTAATTCCTTAGATTCAGGAGAAAATTTTTCTTGGGGTCCTGAATTTGATGGCGTAGTTCGCCCGTGGACTTCTCCGGTTGATGCAGATGGCGATGGAACCTTAGAATATCTATCAAGACCCTATAGTGCAGTTGAGGATCAATTGACTAATTTCTTTAGATTAGGGCGTACTAATGTGAACTCAGTATCTATTTCCGGGGGTAATGACCTATTGACTTATCGCGTTTCGTATGGAAATACTTATCAACGAGGTATATTGGAAAATACAGATTATAATAGACATAATTTTGGCGTGGGAGCCTCAGCGAAACTATCAGATAGATTGTCTTCCAACTTTAATGTTTCGTATTCCACAATTAATCAAAATACAGCTCAAGAAGGGTCACGTGCCTTTGAAGGACAAAATCCATATGCGAGTGCTATACAGGGACCGGTTAATATCCCTTATAATGAAGTAAGAGACTATAATAACCCCTTCCATGGTTTTGATGGTTATTACGGATCTTATACTGTAAACCCTTATTTTGTACTAAATGAGTATCGTAATGAAGGTAATATAAATAACTTTTTGGCTAATATGTTTATTAACTACGAGTTATTTAAAGGCGTGAATTTAAATACGCGCATAGGTACAAATTTAGTAGGCACTGTTATTGAGGAAGTAACGCCTATTTATGCTTATAGTGACCATTATTATTGGGGAGATAACTTGACGCTTATATCAAGAAGTGATCGTCAAAGTTCTGCGGGTGCTTATGAGCGTTTTAACAAAAATTCAAAAACTATTGATTGGACAACTAAAGTAGATTTTGAAAGATTTGTAGATAAGGATGAAAGATTAAATCTGGGTATAAGTTTAGGTTTTAATTATTGGGATCTTAACATTAGAAGAGATCAATTGAGAACACAAGGCGGACTTTCTGTTCCGGGTGTGTACAACCTTGCTAATTCAGTTAATCCTTCTCTAGCAACACAAAATGACCTCCGTCGCCGTATGGTAGGATTATTAGGACATGTAAGTTTGGGATTGGATAATACATTTTTCCTTGAGTACTCAGCCAGAAATGACAGATCTTCTACCTTACCTAAAGAAAACATGGATTTCTTTTATCATGCAATAGGAGCATCAGCTGTTCTAACAGAGTCATTAAACTTGGATGACAATATATTAAATTATCTTAAGGTTAGAGGCTCTTGGGGTACATCAGGAAAAGATGCAGATCCTTATCTTTTAGAGTCTGTTTATTTTAGCAATCCAGTAGCCATTGAATACAATGATATTTACTCTATTCAATTTCCTTTGGATGGTCAGCCCGCTACTACTACAGGCAGAGCTATAGGAAACCCTAATTTAAAACCCGAATTAACGCAAACCTTTGAAATTGGTGCGGATGTTGGCTTTTTTGATGACCGTATAGTGTTGGAATACACTTATTATAACTCCAATCATAAAGATCAAATAGTAAATGTTAGTTTGGCTTCTACTTCTGGATTTGGACAAACTGCCCAAAATGTGGGGAGAATCACAAATAAAGGACACGAATTGGGACTGTTCCTAAAACCAATTTATAGAAGAAATGGATTTAAATGGAATGTAGATTTAACCTTCTCAAAAAATAAAAATGAGGTTGTAAAAATTTCTGATGACTTAGATGAATTGGTAATTTGGTCAAGTGGACGTGGTGTTACCTTAGTAGCAGAAGAAGGACAACCATTTGGTGTGTTCAAAGGGCAGGCACCAAAGTATGATCCAAATGGCAACCCAATAGTGAATAGCAATGGTACCTTAGCATATACAGAAGAAACAGTAGCACTGGGAAGTGTTCAACCTGACTGGATTGCCGGCTTGGGTACTTCTTTTGGGTATAAAAACCTTTCTTTAGGATTTTTATTCGATTTCAAAAAAGGTAATGAAATATTTTCTTTAACAAAATCTGCTACAGAATTCAATGGTACCGCTATCACTACGCTCTTAGAAGACCGTAAGCCTTTTGTACTGGCAAATAGTGTTCAGGAAATACTTGATGAGGAAAGCGGTGAAGTGGTAGGATATGAAGCAAACACTAAAGCAACTCTTGCAGATGCTTTCTTGTTCGATGGTAATTACTCAAGAAATGTATTAGATGGTTCTTTTGCGAAATTAAGAGAGATTACATTGACGTATGATTTGCCAGCCAGAACTGTGGCTAAAATGAAAGTAGAAGGTATTTCTGTTGGTCTTTTTGCTAAAAACGTAAAATTCTGGTTACCAGAGGAAAATTCTTTTGGCGATCCAGAAGTGAATGGTCCTCAGGAATCTCAAACTAATGTTCAAGGTATTGAAACAACTCAAACACCTCCTTCTAGAAGTTTTGGAATAAACTTAAATATTAATTTTTAAATGTTTAAACTATGAAGTTAAATAAAATAATTACATTATTGTTGACATTTTTGTTGATTCAGTCTTGTAGTAAGGACGACTTAGCAGAGTTAAATGTTGACCCGAACACCTCACCATCAGCTTTGCCCAACCAGTTGTTAACTGCCGGTATGGGCTACTTTGGAATTGCGCTAGATGGGTATATGAATGAAGATAATGCTATTTTGGCCCAATATTGGGCAGGTGGGCCCGGAGTAAATATCATAGACTTAGAAAGGTATGCAGTAGAACCCGGCGATTATAATACAGAATGGAGATATTCCTATGAACAAGCTCTCACAGATTTGAAATTTGCGATAGATAACGGTAATGGGGCACAAGCTGTAGCCGCGGAAATCTTATCAATTGCTATCTTTCAGTATTTGGTTGATTTATATGGAGATATACCCTATTCAGAAGCACTGCAAGGAGCAAATGGAATACTGACTCCAAGCTACGACAATGATGAAGATATATACCCATTGCTGTTGGAAAGATTAGACAATGCACTTGCTAAGATAGGCACAGAAGATGTTCTTGGTAGTGAAGATATAATTTACGGCGGGGACTTAGGACAGTGGGAAAAATTTGCCAACTCTTTGAAATTACGTATGCTAATGCGTCAGTCAACAGTTAAAGACGTTTCAGTTGCCGTTCAAAATTTAATTAGTGAAGGAAATTTTATTACTACCGCTGCGGATATTGCCAAAATACCATTTAATGGGGGAACTGGCAATTTAAATCCTCAATATGCAAGAAGAGAACAGGGCGTTGGTCAGTTTTATGTAGCAAGTAATACCATAGTAACGGTAATGGATATGCTTGGAGATCCCAGATTGGATGTTATTTTTGACCCCGCAGTAAATACCGGAACAGTAGTGGGAATGATACAGGGGAATGTGAATGACTTGATAACGCCATCTAAAGATGACTTTAGTTTTCCTTCTGGAGTAGCTTATGGCACCAATAACGATGTTTTGTTATTGACTCACTGGGAAGTTGCTTTCTTGTTAGCTGAGGCAGAAGCCAAGTTTGGAACCGCGAATAAGGCAAAAGCAATGTACGACCAAGCAATTTCGGACCATTTTAGCTACATAGGTGCTGGCAGTGCATCGGCGTATTTATCTACCGATGCCAGCTATCCTACCACCGGAGATTTACAAACACAGTTAAGTGCTATTGGTGTTCAAAAATGGATTTCGATGAATGGATTGCAAGAAACAGAAGGTTGGATAGAATCTCGTCGTTTCGACCTACCTAATGCAAGAATATTTACGAATGGTATTTTTGTTACTCCTACTCGTACCGTACTAGGTGCTGGTATTTTTCCAAGTATTAGATTATATCCGCAAAATGAAATAGATTATAATCCTAATACACCTGCAAGGTCATTGACGGATAAAGTTTTTTGGGATAATTAATTTAAAAATAAATAATATGAAATATAGTAAATATTTATTAACGCTGGTGTTTATTTTTCTAATTGCCTCGTGTGGTAAAGAGGAATATGTTCAATATACACAAGGTGAAGGACAAAAAATAGTTGATCCTTACCTCCAAGTGATTACTTCAGTTGTGCCTTTTCAGGCTGGTGTTGAATCATACGATATTAGTTTTAACGTATTAAATGGAACAAAAAGTTTGAGTGATGTAGAGGTGTACAAACAATTTACCGATGCCTCGTCCGGTCAAAAATCTGATAAAGTATTGTTGAAATCATATGCTGTGGGTGCGCTGAAAACAGAAGTAAATGATGTGATTAATTATACTCAATTGAAAGAAAACCTAACGGTTGGCGGCTCTGCGCTTCCTGAAGATGAGTCATTGTTAGCAATAGGATCTGGTTGGGTTTTAACATTTGTTGGTGTATATACTAATGGCGGAGCTAAAGAAGACCTTGGCGGTGCTATTAATGTAGGCGTATTAAGCCCATATGCTGGTTTGTATGAAGTGATTGAAAGTGATTATTGGCGTGTTGGTGTACAAAGTGGTATAGCGGATTGGACAGGTCAAGAAAGATTTATCGGGTCTGTTGATGAAAACACTTTTTCATACAATGATTGGTGGGGTCCTTTTGAATGGTCAGGTGGATCATTTAACTTTAAAGTAGATTTAGAGACAAATGAAATCACTGTTCCTATAATAGTGAATGGATTGTTTTCGGGTAATAGGGCTTTAGGCTGTGATACAGAACCGGAAATGTTCGCAAATGTTCCTTGTGCAGGTTCCGATATGTTAGTAAAAGATCCAAATAATCCGAATGCCGCAAATGGCGCGCATGAAATAACAATTACTTATGGATATTTTACTGATGGTAGTGGTCCCAGAGAGTTTTATGAAAAATTGCGTAAAAAAAATTAAACACATAAATTATGAAAAGTACAAACATACTGTTTTTTATATTGTTGGTGGTGGTATTTTCTTCTTGTGAAAAAGATCCTCCCACTTCCCAAATTACACAATTTGTAGATTATACATTCGGGGATATTCCGGATAAAATTGAATTTTCCGAGGCAGATGAAACGCATACAATAACATTCACATTTAATGATAATCAAATTACAGATGTTCATGTATTGGTTGGACTTACGGGAGAAGGATCTGCAACAGAAGGTGTGGACTTTACGCTGGATACCCATGAGCTTGATGTAGCAGCTTTAGGAAAAGCAGGTGAATTTAGTGTTACTTTATTTAAGGATTATTTAACAGAGGGAAATGAAAGTTTCTTCATTGAATTATCTTCAAATGAACCACACGGATTGCCCATAACTAAGGTTGTCGAAGTAGTAATATTAGATGTAACACATCCAGATGAGTTTTATTTGACATTTGATTGGGATGTTCCTTTTACGTTCGATGGAGATAATTATACTACCTGTCCTTTTGTAGATATTGACATATTAATAGAAGATGCAGATGGGAATGATCTCGGAATTTATCAAGCTGCTACTGGTGCTTGTCCTGAGCATATATTAGTTGATAATACTTGGGAAGACGGAGATTATTATTTGACTGCTTATTTGTGGGATAATTCATCTTTGTTTGGCTTGGGCATTGGTGTGGAATATACACTTACTGTCAATGGTGTTAAACAAACATTCTTTGATGCTACTTATACAACACAAGATAATTTCACAGACGAATCGCTAGACCAAGCAAATGACAATGTGAACACGCCTATTCCAGTAGGTAGGATAAATATTTCCAATGGCACGGTTACTTTTTACAATGATTTGGGCGAAATAGTGGGCGAAGGCTAATCTTTAGCTTTATTTTGCCGTTTTTTAAATGATAAAGAGGCTGTCGGTTTTTCAGACAGCCTCTTTTTTATGCTTTATAAAATAAATTTTCAACAAACCTTCACACCATCAAACATTAAGATACTGCATCAAAGAATCATATCGGCCGCGGTAAAAATCTTGGTCTAAGCCGTTTTCCGCAAAGTATGCCTTAATTTTATAATTGTAACGTTCAAAACTCCCAAGAACATCGTGTATTTCTAACACATTAAGTTTTAAAGTAACTTCAATAATTGCCGAATCGGGAAGCGTATGTAAATACAAACTCATAATAGCTGCATTGTGCGATTCCACAATTTGCGCGATTTCCGACAAATGATAACTTCTTATGGGTATTTCCAATACAATAATAGAACCCGGCTCCTGCAAAGAACTAATTTCGGAAAAAGTTTTCAATAAAGTATCTTGCAAAATACAACCCAAATACCTACCCTTCGTATCATTTGCGGGCAATATGGCTAATTTGTGTTTGAGCATTAGCCGAAATACTTCATAAAAATGCTCATTTTCTGTAATACTTATCAGTTTTCCACCTTGTACAAATGCTTCTACCTTTAGCTGGTCGTTGGCAGCGGCGTTTAGTGCTGTTTCACTAAGCATTCCTACACATTGATTATTTTCTACTATAGGCAAAAAATGAACATGTGCCTTTTCCATAAGTTGCAAAGCATTTTTTATGGTAGTTTTAGGACGCGCAGTAGGCAAATTGAATTGTATGAGTTCTTTGGCAAACATATTTTTTACACACTTACTATTAGTTTAGACAAATACGATTCCAAAAGTTTATTGAACTCGTCAGGACGTTCCATCATGGCTGCGTGTCCACAATATGGTATAAAAATTAATTCGGAGTTTTTTAGCAATTTGTGAAATTCTTCGCCTACAAAAGCAGGTGTCACCTTGTCGTCTGCTCCCCAAATAAGCAAAGTAGGATTTTCTATTTGCGGAATCAAATCCGCCATATTTTGCCGAATAGCCGACTTTGCCATTGCCAATACACGAATCACTTTTTCGCGGTCATTTACAATATCAAACACTTCATCAACCAATTCTTTTGTGGCAACTTGTGGGTCGTAAAAAGTATCTTCGGTTTTTTTGCGGATATAATCGTAATCCCCACGTTTGGGAAAACTATCGCCCATCGCACTTTCAAAAAGCCCGCTACTGCCCGTAAGCACAAGAGCTTTTACACTTTCGGGATAATTCAGCGTGTAAAGCAAAGCAATGTGTCCGCCCAACGAATTTCCGATGGGAATAACTTCTGCATAGCCTTTGTATTCTACAAAACTCCGCACATATTCGGCTAAGTTTTTTACACTGGTTTTTTCCAATGGCATTTCATAAATAGGAAGTAGTGGAATGCTCACAGTATAGTCTTTTGAAAAATGCTCAATAAGTGATTCGAAATTGCTGAGCGCGCCAAACAAACCGTGTAGTAATAACAAGACTTTTTCTCCCTTACCTTTTTCTACGTACTTAAATCCATTCGATTCGCGTATTTCAAAATTATTTGCTGCCATAGAAATTTATTTTACGACCAAAAAAATCAAAAGTAATATTTTTAGCGTTAAATGATGCTTTAAAAATGAAGGAAACACGTTTATGGTAAGTTTTTGCCAAAATTTGCGGCTGCTTTTTGTGCCGGATAGTAAGAAGCCAATAGTGCAATGACAATAATAGTAGCAAAAACAAGCAAAAAGTCGCTCCATTGCATATCAATAGGGTAGGAATCTAAGAGCAAACTGTCGCCGCCAATTTTTATAATGCCAAAATGCTGCTGAATACTGCCAATAACAAATGCCAATAACATACCAATAATTCCGCCACTCAGCCCCAGCAAACAACCTTCGGTAAGAAAAACAGCTTTGATAAAGTTCGGTGTTGCGCCTAAGGCATAGAGTGTTTGAATATCTTGGGCTTTTTCGATAACCAGCATGGACAGCGAGCCGATAATATTGAACGAAGCAACCAACAAAATAAACGACAAAAGTAGATACACTGCCCATTTTTCGGTACGCATTACTTTGTACAAAAATTCGTCCTGCTCAAAACGGTTTTTTATCGAAAAATCTTTGCTCAAAATTGTTTGTAAATTTTTTTGCACAGCATCGCTATTGGCAGAAGGCAGTAATTTTATTTCCAATGCCGAACAAATAGGCTGCTCGGGAGAATAGTCCATAATGCTTCGGGCAAAAGCCAATGGCACGAACATATATTTGCGGTCGAAATCTTCTTGTACCGTAAATACTGCATTGGGAAAAATGCTGCGTACATTAAAAATATTGTCGGGATTAAGACTTGCTTTTGCATCGTGCCGCGGCATAAATACCTGAATATTTTCAAATGCATTGTAGCGGTTAATATCCAGTTCGTGCGCAATTCCCCAACCCGGAACAGCAAAATAAGTGCCTTCGGCTTCCAACTGAAAAATACCTTCGCGCATAGAGGTATCAATTCTGTTTACAGCAGAAAAATTGGCATCTACACCTTTTACCAAGGCTACGGTGCGCTGTTCTTTGTATTTAAGAATTGCCAGTTCTTCCAGCACCTGCGACACTTCCGCTACGCCTTCGGTTTGTTGTATGTTTTGAAGCATCACACTATCGGCATCAAAGGTTTTGCCGTTGGCAGCTTCAATTTTTATATCGGGATTAAAAGTGCTGTACAGCGAAATCACCACGCCTTCAAATCCATTGAACACCGACAAAACCAGCAGCAACGCCAAAGTGCCTGCCATCATTCCCGCCGCCGCTACTCCGGCAATAATATTGATGGCATTGGTGCGTTTTTTGGCAAAAAGATACCGCTTGGCAATTTTTAAAACAAGTTTTTGCATTTGTGGCCCAATTTAGGCTAAAGCTGATTGTCTTTTTTCAAATTATCAAATAGTTGCTCCATTTTAAACACTTCGTCCAAAGAATTGTCCTCAAAAAACTCTAATTCCGGCATGCGGCGTACTTTGTGGCGAATTTTTTGCCCCAAAAGATGGCGAATATGCGACAAATGTTGTTGAATGGTATTCAAAATTTCGGCATTGTTGCTGGCATTAAAAATGCTTATATACACCCGAGCAGTGAGCAAATCCGGCGTTAGGCGCACGCCACTTATCGTTACCAGTGCATTTTTCCACCAATTGAAACCTTCTTTTTGAAAAATTTCCCCCAGAGCCATTTGGATAATACGCGCTGTTTGTTGTTGTTTTTTACTTTCCATACATTATTGCTATTAAAATGCAAAAGTCTTAAATTTTTGCCATATTGTAATAAACCTTCTTTTTAAGCAAATCATTCATTGAGCGACCAGTCGTAGTCCAAATAGTTTATTTTGGCTTTTTCCGATAAAGGAGTGTTGGCGTATTGATGGATAAATTGGATTAAACTTGTTTTTTTAGTAAAATCGCCTTTGAACCACGAAAAAATTTCCGAAAGGGCAACTTCATCGCCGGACAATTTATTTTTTTGCGGGTTATTGATAAATTTTATGGCGGCAGTTTGTAGTTGTTGTTCCAATGTTTCGGGCAAATAGGCTTCGTTGAGCAAGTTGGGGCAAGATTTTGAAGCACAGTTAATGGCAAAATGAATGCGCGGCTCTTCAAACTTTTTGCGCAAAACGCTGTGTTCTATATAATTCAGGTCGTAAGTTTGCTCTTCGATGCGTATAAACTTGATATCCCAAGGCGAATTGATAAAAGGAATGTTTATTTTGGTAATGTCTTTTATGCTTTCCAAAGGGTAGTGCCGAATAATGAGGCGAACGGTAAAAGCATTGTACGCATTTATCCAATAAGCCAATTTTTCGCTTTCACTCCAATTGGTGTTTTGGGCGTTGGTTTTTTCCAAAAGAGCTAAATACCGATTTAGTTGCAACGAATCTTTTATAAAGCCTTTGTAATTTACATGCCCATCGGGCGAAACATGTTGCTGTAACAGGCTATTCCATATTTCGTGGGATAAGGGAGTAGTTTCGGGCGATACTTGCGAGAAAGTACATTGGTAAAATCCTAAAAAACTACATAAAAACAAGCAATAAAAGGTCTTTTTCATGTATTGAATAATAAAAAAAGGGACAGATTGTTGCAAATAAAAACAAGTGCTTTTACAAAAGAGTTAATTTTTTTTTTTTAGTATATAAAAAATTGAAAAATTCCTAAATTTGAGTAGATTTCTCATCAAGCACAAAATACAAAAACCTATGGATTCTGTTCAAAAATTAGAAGATGCATTTTTAAGTACATGGAATCATTTTATCACTAACCTTCCCGACTATCTTTTAGCTATTGTGGTAATGGTAGTTGGCGTTTTTTTATCGTATCAAATTGCCAAAGTCAGTAGTCGTCTTTTTCAAAGAACCTCGCGCGACCCTTTGGTGGCAAACTTTCTCACCAATACAATTCGCTACATTTTTTTACTTATAGTGTTTCTGTTTGCGTTAAAAATAGCGGGCTTAGACGGAATAGCTTCGGGTATTTTTGCGGCGGCAGGAGCTTCGGCAGTTGTTATCGGATTTGCGTTTAAAGATATTGGCGAAAACTTTTTTTCGGGGGTTATTCTTTCTTTCAATCGCCCTTTTGATGTGGAGGATACGGTGAAAATAGGTGATATTTTCGGCAAAGTGAAAACGATGGAATTTCGCTATACCAAAATTAAAACTTTCGACGGCAGAGATGTGTATGTACCCAATAGCGATATTATCAAAACGCCCGTGTACAATTACACCGAAGACGGCTACTTCCGAATGGATTTTTCCATAGGCATTCCTTACAGTGAAGATATGGATGGGGTTGAAAAACTAATGGTGGAAACGGTGAAAAATGCCGATGGCGTGATTGACGACGAGGAACACGAAGTTTTTTCGGCGATTGAAGGGATAAGCGGTGGCGCAATGACCATAAAAGTGTTTTTTTGGGTGAATACGTACGAATATCGCAAGCACTCGCTCAAAATTAAGGGTGATGTTATTAACGAAGTGAAAAAAGCCTTAGACCAAAATGGTATAAAAACGACCTAAAATTTAAAGTTTATATCTTCGCGCCTTTGCGTCTTTGCGTCTTTGCGTGAAATACAAACTAAGTTCACGCAAAGGGGAAATATTCATAATTTGTACCTGATTTTTTTGTTATACTTCGTATAGTTTATACCAAAACAGTATGAAGGTTGCGTATTGGTTTAGGAATTATTAAAGGTAAGTATCTGCCTCGCAACTTTAGTTACAAAACTATGC
>JACJXU010000009.1 GCA_020636475.1 Chitinophagales bacterium
AAAGACGCAAAAGAGTATCGCGGGTTTTTCCCGAAGCAATGGTTTCGTCGAGTCCGTCAATGTGCCGCTCAAACCAATTGTACAAAGTCCATTTTTGGGTACTGTCATTATACACCACACGGTCGGCAATCAGCTTGTATGTCAGCGTAAGTCCATTTAATTTTTCCATACCAAATTTTATACCCGAATTATCGCGGCTATTAAAACTATTCACATAAACGTAGGTAGTGCTGTCTATTTTGAAATGAATATTTTTGTCCGAATTGTTTACACTTTTGTTAAAATACTTCAACTCAAAGGCAATGCGTTTTTTATTGGCATTGGGTACATAATAATTGGTAGCAATGGTTTGCAGCGAAAAAAGCAGCGTTGCACCAAGTAAATAAGGACCAAACAAAATGCGATAAAAACTGATGCCACCATTGGTCATGGCAATAATTTCGGAGCGATTGGATAGGCGCGAAGTAAAAAATATAACCGCAATAAAAATGAACAGCGGACTGAGGAGAGAAACAATATGCGGAACAAAATTGAGGTAATAGTCGAGGACTATTTCCTTAAAAGGAGCTTTTTTTTCGATAAAATCGTCAATTTTTTCCGAGACATCTATTACTACAGTAATCGCCGAAAAAAGCAAAACCGAGAAAAAGAAAGTACCTAAAAACTGCCGAAGGATGTATTTGTCAATAATTTTCATGTAAAATGCTACAAACGATGGAGCACAAAGATACAAGAGTTATTTAAGTACCCACCCAAAAACAATGCTTGGTTTCTATATTTTGCTAAAGAATATCAAGAATTTATAACCGATTTCTTTTGCCCTATTTGCTCAAAGGTTTGGGTGTAGCCATTTAGAGGAGAGTTTAGCATGTTGCTATGGTCAACAAAACAATTTCACAGATTTGGGTGACATTATGACTGTCCAATTTTGTCTGTTCTCCCGGCCAAACAATGCCATTATCTTTGTGTTTGGGTATGTTTTATATTTTTCCATGAAATTTATCATTATCCCAATTTGCGGGATTGTTAATGATGTAGCGGGAAATTCTGATATGTTCTTGCTGATTTCGGATGATGTGGTCGTGGTAGTTAGGTTGGAAAAAATGATTGTTTCGGTTGTATTTGGGGGTGTCTAATTGATGTTTATCAATATAGTCATCAATTTTTGTATTGACGGCGGATTTAAAACCTGCAATGAATGATGAAATTGATTTTGGTAATCGTATGGGTGGATTGCGTTTTATGGGCAATGATTCGGATTTCGGCAATTTGGGTGAATCGGATGGTTTCGGTTGTTGTTGTTGTAGAGACACACGGCCGTGTGTCTCTACAACAACAACGACAACCGGAAAAACAATGGCGTTGGCATCGTTGATATCATCGTCCGCCGACCCACCGAATTTGTTATTATTGGCATCGTCCCGATTTTTGTTATAAATTTCAACGATGGCGTGTATATGATTGGGCATTATCACGAATTCGTGCAAAAACAATTCATCCCGAATTGCAAATGATTTCAACCATTCCTGCTCCACTATTTTGCCAAAATCCGTTAAAATTATTTCGTATCGTTGATACACACGACCGCGTCTATCAACGGATTCCTTTTTTACAATTTTGCCCAGATTACATTCCCGGTGTTGTGTTACAATGGTCAGAAAATACAAGGCATCTGCCGAATAATCCCAATAGGGTTTTCGGTGCGATGCAATGCGATAGGTATCTCGAAATTTGCCGTCCATCAACTTCGGTTCTTTTTTGGCTTTTTGCTAAGGCATTAAAAAGGAACTTGTTTTAACGAATAGCAAAACATCAATCCGCCAGTTCTTTCGCTTGCTGAATCCACTGTTCTTTTTGGCAGCGTTTTATAATGCCGGTATGTTCTTTTTCCAGCACATCCCAGTCTTCGTTTGAAAGATTTATCAGTTTTTCAAAAGTATCAATGCCTGCCTGTGCTAAAATTTTCACGTATTTGGGACCAATACCTTTAATATCAATCAAAGTAGCTTTTTTGCTAATAGTAGGCTCTTCCAAGTCTGCTTGCGAAAAAAGTTGCGGTGGAGCAGTAGTAGTTTTTGCTTTGTGTTTACCTGTTTTTTTTGCTTCGCGCAGTTCGTTCACCGTAATTTCGAGATCGGACAGAGCGTTCATATAAAAAATATAACCTTCGTAAGCCGAGTTGTACGGGCTGAAATGCTCATGAATAGTGCCATCGCCCCAAGGCTTGGTACTAATGTAGTAAAAATGGTCGGAGGTTTGGAGTTTCGACCATACATGAATAAAGTCAGGGTCGTTTGAGCCTTTTACATCGTACTCCATGCTATACAATTTGGTAAGGGCTTCATCTTGCATTGCATTGCCATTCCACGCCGACATATCGCGTTGCGCATCTGCCCAGGAAGTCGTAAAATGCACGTCATAAATACCTTTTACACGATTGGTATCTATTACTTCTCTAACGGTTTTAAACGATAAGTTTTCGTACATGAGTACATAATGCGGCAGCCAGCGCATAAAATCGAAAATACCGGTACCAGCTTTTATATGTTCGCCAATGGTTTCGTAATCCATAAAAATGTTTATGTTGTCGCCATCGGCTTGGCTAAGCCAAAAAGCATATTGGTCGGCAGTAAGGGTTCCTTGCGGAAAACGAAAAGCTATTTCGTCGGTAAGGCGGTGATTGCGCAGCAAGAGTTTGATGCCGGAAGAAGGCGCTTGGTACAGTTGGTTGGGTGTGCGTCCGTTTAAGTACCAATCTACACCTTCGGCTAAAACCGCTTCGTAATCCAATTCCTGTGCAAGTTGTGCCACACGATTGGAGTAGATCATTTCGGTATTGCGCAATGCCGTAGGTTTCACGCCAAAATGTTGTTGGTATTTATCTTCCAAAAGTTTTACCTGCCGCTTAAATTCATCTACCGAATATTCCGAAGCCAAAGAGTGATAATAGGTTTCGGCAATAAGTTCCAAGCAACCCGTTTGGTGGAGTTTTTTGAAAGACTCCAGTACATCGGGACGGTGGTGTTCCATTTGCTCGATAAATGTACCCGTAAGCGACATACAAATCTTAAATTTCCCTTCGTAGCGTTCAATGAGTTCCATCATCAGCGCATTGGTAGGCAAATAGCAAGACTCCGACACTTGGTCTAAGTAGTGTTTGTTGAGGTCGTCATCTTCGTAAAAATGGTCGGTACCTATTTCAAAAAAAGTAAACTGTTTTAAGCGATTAGGTTGATGTGCTCTAAAATAAAAACAAATGGAAGGCATAATATAATTTAAGCTAAGAGTAAATAAAAATAGTGAATTTTAAGCGAAATAAAATTGCATAAAACATAAATTAATGCTGAAATCGAACAATAGATTTTCTAAAAAACTTAGGCAACATAACACAATTTTTCAAACACTTTCATCAATTTTTGGGCGGTATCGTCCCACGTAAGGTGTTTAATATCTTCAAAGTTTTGCTGTACCAAATCTTGGCAAAGTTTTTCATTTTCCAAAAGTTCTACAATCTGGTCAGCCATTTTATATACGTCCCAGTGGTCGGCGGTGAGTGCGCCACTCAATACTTCGGCGGCACCGCTTTGCTTGGAAATAACCATCGGTACGCCAAACTGCGCCGCCTCCAAAGCCGACAAGCCAAAAGGCTCGGAAACCGAAGGCATACAATAAATGTCCGCCATTGCCAGCAGTTTGTTCACATTGTCGCGCCCCAAAAATCCGGTAAAATGGAATTTGTTGCCCACTTGTTTGTAAGCACCTTCTTCAATGAGGCGTTTCAGCTTGTCGCCATCGCCTGCCATTACAAAACGCACTTTGCTGTGGCGCAGCAACACACGGTCGGCAATTTCCAAGAAAATTTCGGGACCTTTTTGTCCGGTAATTCTGCCGAGAAACAAGACCAATTTTTCGGGGAATCGCTTTTTTACATGAAAAACTTCCACCGGGTCGGCACCATTGTGAATAGGATAAATTTTGTTTTGTGGAACGCCCAAATGCTCTTGAATAATTTTTCCGGTATAAAAACTCACCGGAATAATGGCATCGGCGGTACGCATCACATGTGTTTCAATATCATATACCATTCCTCTGCTGGACGGACCGCCGCGGTCGTACATTAGTGCGTGGGCGTGCCAAGCAAGCGGTTTGCCCGTCAGTTTTTTTATTTCAATGCCCGCCAGTGCCGTCATCCAGTCATGGGCGTGAATTATATCAAAATCGTATTGCAAGGCTATCCGCGAGGCGTATTGAGCAAAATTAAACACGCGCCTTGTCAGGTCTTCGTCGTAGAGTTTTCCTTCGTTAAAAACCTGAATATCATTGGCAATTTGCTCATCTGGCGGAGCTTCGTCGCTAATGAGGAGGCGTTTTGTTTTGGGAACTTTTACTTTTTGGACGCTCGTTTCGGGAATGAGCTTGTTGAGTTGTATGTCCTGCGACTGTCGTTCTTGCTCTCCGTAGGGCGACAAGGAGGCGGGAATAGTTTGTACTTCGGAAAATTTCCGGTACGAGCGAATTACTTGTTCGTACTCTTCTTCGTAGGTAATTTCTATCTCGCGTTGAGAAAAATTCCGCTTTATTTCTTCTACCGACAAATTGCCAATTCCGGTGAGTTGGACGTTTTGTAGTCTAAATTCCGGGTCTGTGCGGGGCAATATTACCGTTACTTCGGCGTGTTTTGACAATGCTTTTGCCATTCCGTAGCAAGCAATGCCCAAACCACCATTAATTAAGGGCGGAAATTCCCATCCGAGCATGAGTATTCTTAGGGGTTTCATTCAATGATTTTTTGTAGTGTGCAATTTAGGGCTAATTTCGGGAATAATTTTTGCTTACTAAAATAAAATATTTTCTTTTTTGTTTCATGCGAATTTGTGGGGTACATATACTTGAAAATACTACACTTTTTGTTCGATATATAATTTTAGTCAAGCCTTTTATTTGTTTATAACTAATTCAATAGTTGTAAAAGTGGTGTTAAATTATTGATTATTTTATCAAAAATAACATTTTGCCTGTAAATTTGTCCCCTTTATTCAAAATTGGCATCTTTTAATCTTAGTACATTGCCAATAGACAAAACTTATTTTAAGACACCCAAAAACAGCGCGTTTGAAAAACATGGAAACCCTTGATACTTTGATTTATCGCCCTGATACGGCATATAAATTTACGCAGGAAGGTCACATTTTTTATGTACAATCACAAAATGGGGTTGTGCTGAAAATAGAAGTGTTAGATGCTAAAATTATTCGGTTTAGATATGCGCCTTTTGGCGTATTTGCCGAAGATTTTTCGTATGCTATTGATGAAAAATTTAAGTCTAAAAACCTAAATATTGAACATAAAGAAAAAGACGACCATTATCGCATTACCACCGATAGGCTTATTTGTTTGGTATATAAAGAAGGTATGCGGGTAAAAATGCTCAACTGGTCGGGAACGGTACTTTGTGAAGATGAAAAAGGCTACTACTGGCAAACTGATGCACACAATGGTATTTCGCAAGTGGGCGTGGACAAATACATTCAAAGTGGCGAGTATTTTTATGGCTTGGGCGACAAAACTATTTCGGCAAATCTGCGCAATCACAAGTTGGAAATGTGGGGTTCTGATGTGTATGGATTCGAAAAAGGTACCGACCCCTTGTATAAAAATATTCCTTTTTATTACGGCTTGCACAACAAAATAGCGTATGGCATTTTCTTGGACAACTCGTTTAGAACTTTTTTCGATTTTGGGGTGGACAAGCAAAATATCGCTGCGTTTAAGGCTAGCGGAGGCGAGCTAAATTATTATTTTATCTACGGACATTTGCTAACCGAAGTTGCCGAGCAATACGCCATGCTCACCGGAACGCCGGAACTGCCACCACTGTGGGCATTGGGCTACCATCAAAGTAAATGGAGCTATTATCCCGAAAGTACTGTGCGCGAAATTGCGGCTACTTTCCGCAATTTGCAAATTCCTTGCGATGTTATTCATATTGATATTGATTATATGGACGGATTTCGCTGTTTTACCTGGGATTCGGACAAATTTCCCAATCCTACCCAAATGATTAGCGATTTGCGGGCGCAAGGGATAAAAACTGTGGTAATTATTGACCCGGGGATAAAAATTGATGAAAACTATTGGGTATTTAGACAGGCGTTGGAGAAAGGTTATTTTTGCAAACGCGCCGATGGCGAATACATGAAAGGAAAAGTGTGGCCCGGCGATTGCTATTTTCCCGATTTTACCAATCCCGAAGTGCGTACGTGGTGGGCGGGCTTGTTTGAAGGGCTTATTGCCCAAAATGGTGTTGCGGGTGTGTGGAACGATATGAACGAACCTGCCGTAATGGAAGTCCCTAACAAAACTTTTCCCGACGATGTGCGCCACGATTATGACGGGCATCCTTGTAGTCACTTAAAAGGACACAATGTGTATGGTATGCAAATGGCGCGCGCTACCTATGAAGGATTGAAAAAAGCCGCTCCCGAAACACGTCCTTTGGTAATTACGCGCTCGGGCTATGCGGGTATGCAGCGATATTCTTCCGCTTGGACGGGCGACAACAAAGCTACTTGGGAACACCTTTGGTTGTGCAATGTGCAGTGCCAGCGTAGCAGCATTTCGGGCTTGTCGTTTATCGGCACAGATATTGGCGGATTTATTGGCGAACCTACACCGGAACTTTATGCGCGCTGGATTCAGTTGGCGGTATTTCATCCGTTTTGTCGTACCCATTCTTCCGGCGACCATGGCAATCAAGAACCTTGGTCGTTTGGTGAAGAAGTAACCAATATTGCCCGAAAATATATCAACTTACGCTATCATTTGCTACCGTATCTCTACACTACTTTTTGGCAATATGTCACCAAAGGTTCGCCAATGTTGCGTCCTTTAGCATTTATTGCCCAAAAAGACCACGAATCGCATCACCGAATGGCAGAATTTGCTTTGGGCGATCATTTGTTGATTTGTCCTATTGTTACGGAAGGAGCTAATGGGCGGTGGTTGTATTTGCCTGCGGGTACGTGGTACAGTTTCTGGAGCGATGAGGCTTTTCACGGCGGTACAGAAATTTGGGCAGATGCGCCTTTAGATACTATTCCATTGTTTGTCAATGAAGGTGCCGTTATTCCATATTATCCTTTGCAGCAATATGTGGGCGAAAAAACGATTGACGATTTAGTATTACACGTATATCGCACGAAAAATGAAAATGAAATAAAAAGCTGTTTGTACGAAGATGCCGGCGATGGTTATGCCTACACGCAAGGCGAATATAATCAGGTGTTGTTTATGACGGCAGGCGATGATAAAACGATGGAAATTGTCCAAAAACGTACAGGAAATTTTACACCAACCTATAAACATTATACCATAGTAATTCACGCGCCGCAAGAAAAAATAGCGTCTGTGCAGGTAAATGGCAAAAATGTTTCGGCAAAATCTTATACTTTTGAAGGGCGGAAATTGCCGAGTGTACATGTGCCCATTGATGTGGAGAAATTGGTGGTGAGTTTTGGGTAGGAGATGAGAGACAATTTTTGAAACTGTCAGGAACAGGCACTTGTCCTAAAAATGTGTTGCAATTTTTGTATGTTGTAATTGTAAATTGAATTAACAAAAAGAAAGAAATGTTGAATAGGACTAAACACACCATAATAAATGGCGACAGCAGGCAAATGAGCGAACTTAAAGATGAAAGTGTTCATTTGATAGCTACTTCACCGCCATATTGGCAACTAAAAGATTACGGAACGGAAAATCAAATAGGGTTTCACGATGATTATGAAACTTATATTAATCATCTAAATTTGACTTGGCAAGAATGCTTTCGAGTTTTACACAAAGGTTGCCGTCTTTGTATCAATATCGGAGACCAATTTGCCCGCTCTACTTATTATGGTCGCTACAAAATCATTCCTATTCATACAGAAATTATTAAATTTTGCGAAATGATTGGTTTCGATTTTATGGGGCAGATTATTTGGCAAAAAGCGACTACAATGAATACTTCGGGAGGTGCAAGTATTATGGGAAGCTATCCAAATCCGAGAAATGGAATTGTAAAATTGGATTTTGAGTATATTTTGTTATTTAAAAAACAAGGAAACGCACCTAAACCAACCAAAGAACAAAAAGAAAATGCTTCAATGACTAATGAGGAATGGAATACTTTTTTTAACGGACATTGGTATTTCTCAGGAGCAAAACAAGACAAACATTTGGCGATGTTTCCAGAGGAATTGCCACACCGATTAATCAAAATGTTTTCGTTTCCGGGAGAAACCGTTTTAGACCCGTTTATGGGAAGTGGGACAACGGCTTTGGCTGCAAGAAATTTGAATAGAAATTCCATTGGTTATGAAATAAATCCTGATTTTATTCCGATAATTAAAGAAAAAATTGGTACAGATGATGTTTTTACAAAAGTTGAAACAGAATTAATTAAACAACCTGAACTCGAAACAGATTTTGAAAAACAAATCAAAGAATTACCTTATCAATTTGTGGACACACATAAATTGGACAAGAAAATTGATGTAAAGAAGATTCAGTATGGTTCTAAAATTGACGCAAACAGCACAGGCAAAAGAGAAGAGTTTTTTTCCGTAAAAGAAATTATAAGTCCTGAACTTATCCGTTTGAGTAATGACTTGACTATTCGTTTGATTGGCATTAAACAAAATCCAACTATTAATGGAAAAGCAACTGAATATTTAATTAATAAAGTTCGTGGTAAAAAAGTCTTTTTGAAATACGATGAAGTCAAACACGATAGCGAAAATAATTTATTGGCTTACCTCTATCTCGAAAACAAGACTTTCATAAATGCTCATTTACTAAAAGAAAATTTAGCATTGGTAGATAATTCTATTGATTTTAAATACAAAACAAAATTTAACACGTTTATCAATGGCTAAAAAAGAAATCAAAAAATACTCCTTAGAATTTGGCAAAAAAGAAAAAGTGCTGAATTATGCCACACAAACATACCAACTTTCAAGACCCAACAAAGTGGGTGCTGTTATGGCTTTGATTAGAGAGTGTCAACCAAATACTATTGAAGAATGGGAACAATGGTATTTTGACAATGCGAGAACAGTAGGAAAAAACACATTCAAAATTACGCGAGAAAATTTAGTAGAACTCGGCGAAAGGCTCTATGAAAAAATTACAGAAGTTGTTATTCCTGAATGGCAAGAAGCATTTAATGCTTTAACAAAAGAAGATTGCTATAATTACATTTACAATTTAACAATCAACCGAACTTTTGACGGATATTCGAGGGAAAAGTCAGTTGTAAATGATGGTTTAGCTAAGGTGTTTCCAGAAGTTAAATTTGAAGAAAGTCCATCTGAATTAGACCACGCAGGAGATATAGACTATATCGGATATGTAACAGGCGATAAAGCATTTGGAATACAAATAAAACCTGTAACAGCACAATCAAACTTCGGAAACTATTCTGTTTCTGAAAGAATGAGCAAGTTTTGAAAGTTTTAAAAATGATTTTAGTGGAAATGTTTTTATCGTTTACAGTTTTGATGGTGAAATTGCCAACAAACAAGTGATCGACCAAATTAAAGATGAAATAGAACGGCTACAAAACGAATAGCCTATTGAACTTACTATTTCCCAAAAAAAACACCCTCTCCCACCAATTTTTTAATCATGGCAGGAGGGGTGTTTCGCAAGTACGAAGAAATAGTAAAATATGCTTTGTTTTTTAGAAACCGACAATACGAATACCCGCCGAAACCGGATAAAATTCGTAAGCCGGAATACGGCGATTCTCTTCAAATAACTCGTTCAGCCCGTAACGTGCGTAAAAAGTGAGTTTGGAATAACCAATCTCGCCTTGTAGTCCGTACACCAAATCGGTGAGGTGGCTGCCGTATTTGGCTTTTAACTTGGTATTTTGGGTGGTTTTAATTTTAGTGTGTCCGCCCGAATTGATACCAAAATAGCCTCCCGCCCCAAGTCTGAAAGAACGTTTGAGGGCTTTGGGAGCAGTTTCCAATTGCAACATTACGGGAATATAAAAGTTGGTCGTAACCAATTTCGATTTTTTGTAGCCCTCTGTGTCAAGGTCGGGAAGTTGTATCAATTCCACATCGTGTACTTCGCTATTGAGCGTAATGGCGTTGCTGTCAAAAAAATAGTTGTTAATGCCCATGTTAATACCATAATCCAAATTGAGTTTGTGCTTGTAAATGCTCAATCTTTGGTTTACGATATGAATAATCACTTCAATCGACTTGCCATAGTTCAGCGTAAAACCATCATTGGCTTCTGTCATATCAAACGAATTGTCGTATAACAAGCCGTTAATGCCCAAATCCAGCATCATCCAACGGGTTTTTAACACTTTTTTGCGATAGCTTTCTTGGTCGAGTGCTACTGCTACTACTTCTTCTTCAATCTCGCGTTCCAATTCTTCAACTTCCTCTTCAGTTTCTATAATAGCTTCTTCAACTTCGTCCTCATCGCTTTCGTTTTCAATGGTAATTTTTATTACTTTTTTGTCCTTGTTTTTGTTGTTAATTTCAATACTAATACTGTCCGGTTCAGATTCTAAAGTGTCTTGGGCAAAGCTGCTGACATTCATTAAAATCATCAAACAGCCTACAAGCGATAGTCGGATTAAATTTTGTGTGTTCATCATCATTGTTAGTTTTTATGTTTTTGAAAAAATTTGGGTAAAATATCAGTCGGATAATTCAAGCTGAGAGTATAAGAATTTTGGGTGTATTTGTTTGGAATTTTGTGGTAAATATTCTCCGGCAAAACTTCGTCGCCTACGGTACTGGCTAAAAAACTGCCTATCTCGGTTAAAATCTCGGCTTCTTTAGTTTTGCTTTTGTGGGCAGTATTCATTTGTTTTGTTGTCGGAATTGGCGCAATGTTGTTAGCCAATAATGTTGCAGATGTTTCGCTTAGTTTTGTGGCGTTTTGCGTAGGCAAAGTGGCGAACAACGCAATATTTTTTGGGCGCGTTGCTTTTGCTTGAAGAGCAGTTGTTTTTTTGTGTATAAATACTTCATTTTCAACAACTTGACTTGCTGCGATGCTTGATTGGATATTGGTTTTGTTTTCGGAAAAATTATTGCTCGCTACTTGCTTTGGCGCAATATTTACCTTGTGCGTATCAGGCACGGGCAAATTTGCTTTTGCAGGACTTGTAGCAGCTATGTTATTTTGGCTTGCTGCTGTTTGTGTGGCAAAAGTTGTTTCGCTCTGTTGCTCGGGCTTTTCAATTTCGGTAGGCGAGGAGAGTGGTGTGCTTTCATTTTCAACGCTTACTATTTCATTGGGCATGTTATAAAAACGCATTAGCTGAAAAGCAAAGAAAAATACCACACAAGCCGCTGCTGCACCACGCCAAAAATATTTGTTTTGATACCACGCCATAGACACAACTTTTGTCGCAGACGTTTCAGGTTTTAGCAAAAGATGTTTTTGCGGCATTTTTACACTTTCGTCTGCCTGCAAATATATTTCACCAAACATCTGCCAGTCATTTTTTAGGCTCGGGTGCTGCTCCAACCAAGCCAAAAAGCTTTGTTTCTCTGCTTTCGTCATCAAATTTTCCCAGTAGGCGATGCAGTTGTTTTCAAAATTTTCGAGCGTCAGCGGTGTATTCATGATTTTGTGTAGTTTAATTTTATATTAAATAACATCGGAAAGTTGCCCGATAAGCTGTTTTAATTGTTTTCGTGCGCGGAAAATATATACCTTTACCTGTGTTTCGTTTAGTTCGGTTATTTGGGCTATTTCTTGGTAAGAGTAACCTTCGTAATCGCGCAAAAGAACTACCGTTTTTTGTATTTCGGGCAGTTGTTTCAGAGCTTGCTCCAATCGTTCTTTAAGACTGAAAGTATAAGTATCATCAATAGGTTTGTCTATTTTTTTCCATTCTTCGATAAACGTATAAGGTTTGTTTTTGCGAATAAAATCTATCATTTTTCGGTAAGCAATGGTAAACAAAAGTGATTTTATGCTACTGAAATGAAATTCGTTTCGGTTGTTCCAAGCCTTTTCAAAAGTATCTTGTACGATATCCTGCGCGTTTTCCTTGTTTCCTATTTGTTTATAAATAAATCGGAAAATGGCATCGGCGTAAAGTTCAACACATTTATTATATTCGGCTGGAGACATATTATCTAAAAAAACGAAATATCTTAGCAACATTGTAATGTTCTTACTACGCACAGCGTATGAAAAAAGTTACAAGGGTTTACTTTTTTAGTTAAAAAAAATTTTTTGATGGCATCAAAAGAATCAAAAAAAAGAATAAATCGGGAAATAAGCTGGCTTTCTTTCAATGAGCGCGTATTGCAAGAAGCCGAAGATGTGCGCAATCCTTTACTGGAGCGTATTAAGTTTTTAGGAATTTTTTCCAACAACCAAGACGAATTTTTCAGGGTGCGGGTTGATACGCTTAAAAAACTGTCGAAAGTAGCTGTCGAAGCCCGCAAAATACTTTTTGCCAATCCGCACGATTTGCTCGATGAAATTCACGAAATAGTGCTACAACTCCGCGACCGCTTTGAAAAAGCCTACAACGAAATTTTGCAGTCTTTAGAAAAAGAACACATTTTTATCATCAACGAAAAACAACTCAACGAGCGACAGGGCAAGTATGTGAAAAACTACTTTCAAACCAAAGTGCGCCCTACACTTTATCCGATAATGCTGGGCGATATACAAAAGTTTCCCGCGCTCAAAGACCAAACTATTTATCTGGCAATTCGCTTGGTAAAAATTATTGACATCAATCGCAACATCAACTACTACTCGGCAATCGAAATTCCCACACATATTTTAGACCGCTTTATCATTTTGCCCTCAGACGGCAACCAGCAACACATTATTTTGCTCGACGATGTGATTCGCTACAATCTGAAAGACATTTATCCTATTTACGATTTCGATTATGCCGAAGCCTATACCATAAAAGTGACGCGCGGCTCCGAGTTAGACCTCGACGAAGACTTGAATGTGCATATTTTGGAGGCAATTAAAAAAAGTCTCAAAAAGCGCAAACGCTCCGACCCAACCCGTTTGGTTTTCGATAAATCTATGCCCGAAGACTTCAAGGATTTTATTGTACAAAAAATGAATTTGAAAAAGCGCGATGCCATTATTTCCGGCGGGCGATACCACAATTTTAAAGATTTTATCAATTTTCCCAACCTAAAACGCCCCGAACTAAGTCTTACGCCTACACCAATTCTTTGGCATCCTTTGCTCAAATCCAACAAAAGTTTGCTATCGGTAGTGCGCCAGCGCGATATTATGTTGTCGTTCCCGTATCAGTCGTTTACGCATCTTTTGGATTTGTTGCGCGAAGCAGCTATCGACCCGAGGGTAAAAAGTATTAGCATGACCATTTACCGCGTAGCCACACAATCGAATATTATGGGAGCTTTGATAAATGCGGTACAAAATGGCAAAAAAGTTACCGTAGTAGCCGAGTTGCAAGCGCGTTTTGACGAAGAATCCAATATTTATTGGACCGACCGTCTGCGCGAAGAAGGTGCGAAAGTTATTTATGGCGTAAAAGGATTTAAGGTACACGCCAAAACGCTACTCATAGAGCGATACGAAAAAAACAAAACTTCGTACTATTGTGGCATCGGCACCGGAAATTTCAACGAATCTACGGCAAAACTCTACACCGACAATCTTTTGCTTACTTCCGACAAACGTATTTGCACGGATGTGAAAAATTTGTTTTCCTTTTTTGAAGACAATACCTCCATTTTCAATGCACAATTTAAGCACTTATGGGTAGCACCCTTTACTTTGCGCAATAAAATTACGGCACTTATTAAAAAAGCGATTCGCTTGGCAAAGCAAGGTAAAAAAGTAGAACTGATGTTTAAAATGAACAGCTTGGCAGATGTACAAATGGAAGAAACATTGTACGCCGCTTCCAAAGCCGGTGTTCGTATAAAATTGATTGTAAGAGGAATATGCACCCTCATTTGTGATGAATCGCCTTACAGCGAAAACATTAGTGCTATCAGCATTGTGGATAAATACTTGGAGCACAGCCGCATTTTTATCTTTAATTGGGGAAATGACGACACAGAAGTTTTTATTGGTTCTGCCGACCTTATGACCCGAAACATAGATTATCGCATTGAAGTAATAACGCCGATTTTCGACCCGAAAGTGAAGAAAACGCTTTTAGATATTTTTGAGATACAATGGCGCGACAACCAAAAGGCGCGTATTTTGGATAAAAAATTGAGTAATTCGTACAAAAAAATGAAGGAAGGTGAAACACCTCAACAAGCACAATGGCTTTTGTACGATTATTTTGTAGATGAAAAAGAATAAATAACCATTAAAAAGAATTTTATCAGGTGAAATTAGCTGCTATAGATATAGGCTCTAATGCCGTACGCTTATTAATAAAAGATATTACACGAAAATTAGTGAACCAGCAAGAGGAAGTTTCGTTCCAAAAAGATGTGCTGGTGCGCGTACCTTTGCGCTTGGGCGAGCAAGTATTTAACGAAGGTTTTTTGTTTGAAAACAAAATTCAGCAACTCATTAAAACAATGGACGCTTTCCGCAATTTGATGGAAGTATATGGCGTGCTTACGTACAAAGCCTGCGCCACTTCGGCAATGCGCGATGCCAAAAACGGCGGCGAAGTAGTAAATCGTGTGCAGCATGAAAGTAGAATTGACATCGAAATTATTGACGGCATTGAAGAGTCGCAAATGCTTTTTGCGGGCTTTTCGGATTTGCTGAAACTGCATCCCAAAACACCTTTTATCAATATTGATGTAGGCGGAGGAAGTACGGAGTTTGTCGTTTTTTACGATGGAAAAATTCAGGCGAATAAGTCGTTTAATATTGGCACTATTCGGCTGCTGTACGAACAAGTAGAAGACAGCGACTGGGCAGCGATGGAAGCATGGCTGAGTGAATGGGCGAAAAAGAAGCCCGGCTTGGTGGGTTTGGGTTCCGGCGGCAATATCAACAAAATTCGTTCAATGTACTTAAAAAATAAATCGGATATTCTTACAACCGATTTGTTGGATTCGGTGTATGAGCATCTCAGTAGTTTTACGCTCCGCGAGCGCATTATAGAACTCGGACTGAAACCCGACCGCGCCGACGTGATTGTTCCGGCGAGTATTATTTACAAAAATGCGTCAAAATGGGCGGGTATTCGCCGAATGTATGTTCCGCAAATTGGGGTTTCCGATGGAATTATCCATTACTTGTACGATAAATTAGCGGCAGAAAACAAACTCCCTGAAATATAAAACGCCCGAAAATGATGCGACATTAACAGGCGTTTAGGCTTTTGCTGTAGCAGTAGGACTCGAACCTACACGAGGCGGTTAGACGCGCACGCCCTCTCAATCAAAAATTCTCACATATTTGCTTGAGAAAACGCTACGGTTTTATTCCGAACTCCTCACCCCCGCGACAAGAGGGCATGGCTTCCAAATTTCATCACGCTACAAAATTTCAAGGAATAATGATTAACACGTTCAATTACTGTGTTGATGCAAAGTTAAAGTAAGTTTTATTTTAATAAAAATTTATTAATAAAAAAGAAAAATATTTACTAATTTTGCAATAAAATACCATTTTAATTAATAAAATGAAAAAATGAAATCATAAAAATGGAGGCAAATTATCAAATTGACAATACCGATTTACAAATAATAGCACTTTTGGTAGAAGACGGCAATATTCCTTACACCGAAATCGCCAAAAAAATTTTCGTTTCGAGCGGAACCGTACATGTTCGGATGAAAAAGTTGGAAGAAATGGGCGTGGTGAAGAAAATGCAACTTATGGTAGATTATCATAAACTGGGTTACGACATTACTACTTTTTTGGGTTTGTTTTTAAGCAGAAGTGCCATGTACAAAGATGTAGTCGCCGCCTTAGAAGCAATTCCCGAAGTAGTGGCGTGCCATTATACAACGGGAACTTACAGTTTATTTCTGAAAGTATTGTGCAAAGATACCAAGCATTTGTACGAACTATTGCACAACAAAATCCAGAAAATAGAAGGAATCCAACGCACCGAAACGCTTATTTCGTTGGAGGAAAGTTTCGAGCGACCATTGCAGTTGCCGGTGTAGTGAAGACTAAGGTATTTAACACTCAATCAAATTCACCGGAATATGCAATGCCAAACCACCTTCGGAAGTTTCTTTGTATTTGTGGTTCATGTCCAATGCAGTTTCCCACATAGTTTTTACTACCGCATCAAGGCTCACCTTCGCGGCTTTGGGGTCGCTGTTGAGGGCTAAACTGGCAGCAGTAATCGCTTTTACGGCACCCATACTATTCCTTTCAATACAAGGAATTTGCACCAAGCCGCCCACTGGGTCGCAAGTGAGACCCAAGTGGTGTTCCATCGCTATTTCGGCAGCCATAAGGCAATGTGCTATGCTGCCGCCCAAGCAGTGTGTAAGTGCCGCCGCTGCCATTGCCGAAGAAACGCCTATTTCCGCCTGACAGCCACCCATCGCTGCCGAAATGGTAGCTCCTTGTTTGAAAATACTGCCAATTTGTCCTGCCACCATCAAAAACTCCTTCACCTTGTCCTCGCTTACTTTTTCGCCAAAACAGTAGTAGTACATCAGCACCGCCGGCACCACGCCCGCAGCACCGTTGGTGGGAGCAGTAACGATACGCCCGAAGGCAGCATTTTCTTCGTTTACCGCCAGTGCAAAACAACTTACCCATTGCAAAATATCGTTGAAAGTAGGATTTTGTGAACGCAAATACACCAACCATTGGTTTTCGTTTTCGTAGAAATATCCTTTCATCAGATTATGGTGCAGTTTGGCAGCGCGGCGCATTACGTTAAGCCCTCCGGGCAAAATTCCCTGCGCGTGGCAGCCGCGATAAATGCTGTCTTTCATCGTTTCCCACAGAAGTAAAAGTTGCGCATCAATGTCTTCTTTGCTTCGCAAACTCAGTTCGTTTCGCTCAATGAGATTAATTACATCAAAATTATATTCATTACAAAAACGCAATAAGTCTTCTCCTTTTTGAATAGGGTAAGGAAAATTATGGTCGGGTAAAGTGGCAGTGTGTTCTCCATCACTGCTAATAAATCCGCCGCCGATAGAATAATAGGTAAAAGAAAAAATCTCTTTCTCATACGTTTCCAATACGAATTGCATACCGTTGGGGTGTCCGGGCAAACTTATTGCCGTATGAAATTCGATATGAATGTTAGGATTAAAAGTGATGAGTTGTTTTTGGCGGAGTTTCAGGGTATTAGTTTGCGCAATTTCGTTTATCACTTGCTGAATGAGTTGGGTGTCCATTGTTTTGTAGTCGTAGCCACTCAAACCAAGTTGAACGGCGACATCAGTACCGTGTCCTTTGCCGGTTTTTGCCAACGAGCCGTACAAAAGCACCCGCACTTGTTCAATTTTTGTTAAATCATGCTGGGCGGAAAAATCTTTGAGGCATTGTTGCGCTGCCAACCAAGGTCCCATTGTGTGGGAACTCGAAGGACCTACACCAACTTTTATAATATCGAAAATACTGATAGACATGCGTGTGATATTTAGCGAAAAATAAACAAGGTGAAATTAATATAAAAGTAGAAATTGGGAGGAAAATATTGTTTTGAGGAATGTTGTATGTTTTTTTAATACCGATGCTCAAACAAAGCCGGCTTAAAGCGTTTTGAAAATCGGCGAATGATAAGGCGCAACAAGAAAAATATAGCACCCAACAAAGCCAAGCGATACAAATAATCGCCGTAGCGTACATAAAACGTAAGCTCCGTATTGGCATGTACCGTATCTTTTATTACCGCTTCGGTTTCGTAGGTGGTAGCTTGCCGAATATCGCCGCGCTGATTGATAAATGCTGAAATACCTGTATTGGCAGAGCGGGCAATGTCGCGGCGGGTTTCTAAAGCGCGCAAGGAAGCGTAGCGCAAATGTTGTCGATGTCCGGGCGTATTTCCCCACCAGCCGTCATTGGTAATAATGGCGATAATATTTGCACCTTTGCGCACATATTCGGTAACGTATTCGCCAAAAACCGACTCATAACAAATAACAGGCGCAACGGCATTATTGCCAAATGTTATCACATCTGCCTCGTCTTGCACGCCCATACTGCCGGAAATGCCGCCCAAGTCAATGGCAAAATTCTCCAAAAAACGAAACAACTGCGGATAAGGCATTCTTTCCACACCGGGCACCAAGCGCGATTTTATGTACAACTGAAAATGCTGTGTGCTGTCCAAACCTATTGCGGCATTATATACATCGTACCAATCGCTGTTGGCTACATCAAATTTGTTTAAAGGGCGCGCTGTGGCAGTTCGCGCTTCATCTTTGGGGTACAAATTGAGTACCGTAGCACCAATAATGAGTTGCACCTGCGGATAATCCTTAAAAGCTGTCACTATTTTTTTTATCGAAGATGTTTGCCAAAATTGCTGCTTCCACACATAGCCGGGTAGCGAAGTTTCGGGCCAAAAAACATAGCGTGTTTGCGGGCTTATTTCCGACAAAGATAGTGCTATAAAACGCGAAAGTTGTTCATCTGCATAGGCATCGTTAAATTTTTCGTTGTAAGGGTCAATATTGGGTTGTAGCACAATACACTCTACTACTTCGCCTTTTTTCGGTATAATTATATATTATAAGCGAAATGACAATAGGGAACAACAAACAAGCCCAATGCCAGCAAACTATGCGGCAGCACTTTTCTAAGTAACTGCACAATATTGCGTGCTTCGTGCCAATTGTAGGTTTGTATTTTTTGTATTTGTCGAAATAAAACAATATTCACTAAAATTACCCAAAAAGTGCCGCCACCAACGCCTGTATAGCTATACCACTGCACTATTTGCGGAAAACCCGCAAACACATTTCCCAGCGTAAGCCAGGGCCAGGTAAGTTCCCAATTGAGGTGTATGTACTCGAAAGCCATCCAAAAACAAAGCAAGGCAATATAAGAAGTAAGCGGTGTATATTTTCGGCGCATATAGGCAAATAGCAGCCAAGGCAGTGTCATAAACAAGCTATTAAATACAAATGCCAAAATGCCGCCTGCCAAACTCGCATTTTTCACCCACCAAGTAGTGAGTAAGTTCCAGAGTAGAAACTGCACGTACAAGAACAAAAATACTTTTTTAAGCTATGATTTTTATTGCGCGCGATATCTTCGAGCATAAATAAGGGAATCCATGCGACGAATATCAAAGGAAAAAAATTTATATCGGGCCACGCCAAAAAGCCTAAAACAGCACTGATGAGCATTAAAATGAAAAATAAAACATCTATGCGTTCTTTATTTACCACTAAAGCCTTGCTGCCGAGCAAAAATTTGTTTATTTCGCGAAGATACAATGATTGTGAACAAAACAATTGTCGGTAAAATGTTTTTCCTCTCGTTTTCAACAACTTGTCAATAAAAATTGATTTTTTACAGAAATGCCACTACCTTTGTACTCCTCCTTACTTGTTTTATTTTTGTAAACGCAATTACATACCATTTTATGGATAAGAAAATTTTTGATAAAAAATCCCAGCAATTTTTATACGAATATTTAAACAATGCTTCCCCTACCAGCCACGAGTATAGCGGGCAAAAAATTTGGTTGGATTACCTAAAAAATTATGTAGACACTACCGACAGCGATCCTTATGGCACTTGTTTTGGCATTATCAATCCCAAAGCAAAATACAAAGTTGCGATAGAAGCCCACGCCGATGAAATTTCGTGGATGGTACACTACATCAGCGATGACGGCTATTTGTACGTACTGCGCAATGGTGGTATGGATGCGATGATTGCGCCTTCCAAGCGTGTGTATATTCATACGGCAAAAGGAAAAGTCGATGGTGTTGTCGGTTGGACGGCTATTCATTTGCGCCGCGATGCCAAAGACGAAGCTCCCCAACCCAAGCATATTTTTATTGACTGTGGCTGTAGTTCTCGCGAAGAAGTGGAGGCTTTGGGTATTCACGTAGGTTGTGTGATTACTTATACCCATGATTTGATGGAACTCAACAACGGAAAATATTTTTGCGGCAGGGCAATGGACAACGGTATTGGTGGTTTTATGATTGCGCAAGTAGCGCGACTGCTGCACGAAAACAAACAAAAATTGCCATTTGGCTTGTACATTATCAATTCGGTGCAAGAAGAAGTAGGCTTGCGCGGCGCGCAAATGATTGCCGAGCGGATTCGCCCTAATGTTGCTATTATTACCGATGTTTCTCACGACACTACTACGCCGCGCATCAACAAGCAGGACAACGGTGATTTTGCTTGTGGGAAAGGACCTATTTTAACCTACGGACCGGCAGTCCACAACAAACTCCTCAACCATATAATTGCCGTTGCCGAAAAAGAGAATATTCCTTTTCAGCGCGAAGCAGCTTCGCGCGCAACAGGCACCGACACAGACGCTTTTGCCTACGCCGCAGGCGGTATTCCTTCGGCATTGATAAGTTTGCCGCTAAAATACATGCACACTACCGTAGAAATGGCGCAGCGCAGCGATATTATTAATGTGATAAAGCTGATGTATCACAGTATTTTATCCATCGAAAACGACCATAACTTTAAATACTTATAGAAGAATCGTTTTGCGCGATATCATTCACAAATGGGTCGCATTTTGGGTGGATAGTAATCTGCACATTGCCTTAGCTGCTGCTTTGTTAAGTGCTTCTACTATGGTTTTGTGTCATTTTCCTACCTTCAACTGGCACTATATACGCTACATTTTTAGCGGCACTTTGGTCATTTATCAGTTGCATCGATTGGCGCATCCGAAACATGATACTTCCTTGTTGTTGCCTTATTTTTTGCTGTTTATTTTTGGTATTTGGGCAGTTGTCGAGTGGCTTTTTCTTCCATTAGCCATACAAATTGCTGCGGTAGGATTACTTTTTGTTAGTTTAGCTTATTCGTTTGTATTGCTTCGTTTTCCCCAAATAGGACAATTACGCGCCCTGCGGAGTATTCCTTATCTCAAAACATTTATCATTGCCGGTGTTTGGTCTTTTCTTACTTATCTTATTTTGCTTTTGCCGGGGCATTGGTGTACTACAAGGCATTTTTGGCAATTTGCCGAAAGGTTTTTATTTGTTTTTTTAATAACTATTCCCTTCGATTTTCGCGATAAAACAAGTGACGAACAGAAAAATATAAAAACTATTGCACATTTGTTTTCGGTAAAAAAATTGCGGCTATTGTCTTATATCATTGCCGGATTGCTTTTACTTATTTGTACTTATCTCTATTACAAAAACGGCGCGTTTCTTGGAATAATGCTTACATTTTATGTACTTTGTACCTATTTCTGCATCAAAGGATTTCGCATACGCTCGCCCTATTATTATACCGGAATTTTAGATGGTTCTATGATAGTCTATTCTGTATTAATTTTGTTATTTTATTAGGAGAAAACAACAAATGCCCGAAAGCGAATTATCTTTGCAAAAAAATTTACACACCAAAACAACAGCAAAATGAAATTTTTTATTGACACCGCAAACTTACATCAAATTCAACAAGCCTACGACTTGGGCATTTTAGATGGCGTAACTACCAATCCGAGTTTGATGGCAAAGGAGAATATTAAAGGCGAAAAAGCTATTTACCAACACTACAAAACCATTTGCGAAATAGTGCCGGGCGATGTGAGTGCGGAGGTTTTTGCTACGGATTACGAAGGTATTATTCGCGAAGCTGAGTTATTGGCTGACATTGCCGATAATATTGTGGTGAAAGTGCCGATGATTAAAGAAGGTATCCGCGCTATTCGTTATTTAACCAATCAAGGTATTCGCACCAACTGTACGCTTATTTTTTCTGCCGGACAGGCAATTTTAGCTGCCAAAGCAGGGGCAACCTATGTTTCGCCGTTTATCGGACGTATTGACGACACGAACTGGGACGGCATGGATCTTATAGAACAAATTGTGAACATCTACGCCAATTACGGCACACCTACCGAAGTGTTAGCGGCTTCTATTCGCAATCCGTTGCACATTATCCGTTCGTTTGAACTCGGTGCCGATGTGGTTACTTGTCCGCTCGACTCTATTTTAGGTTTGTTAAAACACCCACTCACCGACATTGGCTTGTCGAAATTTTTGGCGGATGCCGAAAAAACAAAAGCATAGTTTACAGATTGGGTGCAAATTTTACCCTTTCATTGCTTAAAATATGGCAGAAATTATTGACTTGATTGTATCGCCCGCAGAAGCTGCTTCGGAAGATGTGGTTAAGTCGATTTGTGTAGAAAAACTTCACTTGGAAAACGCCGAAACTTTTTCCATACGAATATTAAAACGTTCTATTGATGCGCGCAAAGCTCCGGTAAAAATTCAGTTGCGGGTGGCGGTATATGCTTCAGATGAAATTTCTGCGCAGGCGGCTTCCTTGCAAATTCCGCAACTGCAAAATGTACGTAACGCACCGGAAATTGGCATTATTGGTGCGGGACCCGCAGGATTGTTTGCTGCTTTGCAACTTATTCATTTGGGCTACAAACCTATTGTTATTGAGCGCGGAAAAGATGTGCGTGAACGCCGCCGCGACCTTGCCCAACTCAATAAAGCCCAAATTGTAAATCCCAATTCCAATTACTGCTTTGGCGAAGGCGGTGCCGGAACATATTCCGATGGCAAACTCTACACCCGCTCGCACAAACGCGGCAGTATTCAGCAAATATTGGATACCTTTATTCATTTTGGGGCTTCGCCCGATATTGCAGTTGATGCACACCCGCACATTGGCACGAACAAATTGCCTCAAATTATCCGTGCGATGCGCCAAAGTATTGTTGATTGCGGCGGGGAAGTATTATTCAATTCGCTGGTAATAGATTTTGAATGTGCAGGGCAAAATATTCGGAAAATAATATTACAAAATGGTAAAAAAATAAGCGTAAATGCGGTCATTTTAGCTACAGGACATTCTGCACGGGATATTTTTCGCTTGTTTCAGCAGAAAAAATGGCTTATTGAAGCAAAAAACTTTGCTTTGGGAGTTCGGATAGAGCATCCGCAGGCGGTTATTGACCAAATGCAGTATCATTGTGCGGTTCGCGGAGAATATTTGCCGCCGGCGACTTATAAAATTGTACGACAAGTAGCCGAAAAAGGGGTGTATTCGTTTTGTATGTGTCCGGGCGGCGTTATTGCTGCCTGTGCTACGGAAAATGGCGAAATTGTTACCAATGGCTGGTCGCCTTCGCGGCGGAATAATCCTTTTGCCAATTCGGGTTTTGTTACGGAAGTAAGTGCCAACGACACGCGTACATTCGCGAAAGAAGGAGCTTTGTCGGCAATGGCGTTTCAGGCGATGGTAGAACAAAATGCTTATCGAAGTGTAGGCGATGGTTTGAAAGCTCCCGCCCAGCGTATGTTGGATTTTGTGGAAGGAAAAGTTTCTGCACATTTGCCCGACTGCTCGTATTATCCGGGAATTGTTGCGGTGGATTTGCGAGAAGTGCTTACTGCCAATATTTACCAGACTTTGCGCACAGCACTATTGCAGTTGAAAAAATTTATGCCCGCATATTACACCAACGAAGCAGTGCTGGTTGCTCCTGAGTCGCGCACCTCTTCGCCCGTGCGTATTCCGCGCGATGCCCAAACGCTTATGCATGTGCAAATTGGAGGTTTGTTTCCTTGTGGCGAAGGTGCGGGTTATGCAGGCGGTATTGTTTCGGCGGCTATTGATGGCATTCGTTGTGCCGAAGCGGCGATAAAGTGGTTGGAGAAAGTTTAGGGTTATTGCTTCATTTTGCCATATTCCCAAGTGCCTTCTTTGCTGACATTGCCTTCGGCATCGTACATTTTGCCTTTGCCATGTTGTTTGCCCATTTTCCACTCGCCTTGGTATTTTCTGCCATCGGGATACGTAAAAGTTCCTTCACCATCGGGTTTGCCCACTACTAAGTTTCCTTCGTAAATGCTACCATCGGCATAATGATAAATGCCTTTGCCTTGTCGTTTTCCCATTACATAATCGCCTTCGTAGCTGCCGCCTTCGTCGAAGTAGTAAGTACCTTTTCCGTTAAATTCGTTGTCCGTGTAATCGCCCTCGTATTTAATACTGCCGTCCGCACGATAAAAAGTGCCCTTGCCTTCAAACTTGTCGTTGAGGTGTTCGCCTACATATTTTCTGCCGTCTGCATAATGATACGTTCCCGAACCATTGGCTTGATTATTTTGAAAATTCCCTTCGTAATAGTCGCCGCCGTCAAAATATTGCTTGCCTTCGCCGCTTTTTACATCATTGATAAAATTTCCCTCAAAAACAATTTGCCCTTGTGCATTGTAAATGGTGGCGGGACCGTTTTTTACACCATTTTTGTAAGTGGCGCGCATTTGCAGTGTACCATCGGGTAGGCGTATTTCTCCAATACTATCTATTTGGGCAAAAGTAATAGTGTTGAATAGGAAAAAACTTATTAGGAAGTGTTTTTTTACGAGCATATTCAAAATATTTTTTTGTTAAAAGTTTACACCATAAACGATAGAATTGGGTGTAAAGTGCAAACTAATTGGTAATTCATTTTATTATGTCGTCTAAAGCCTTTTCTAAATTCGGGAAATTAAAAATAAATCCTTCTTTTTCCAATCTTTCCGATTTTACATATCGTCCGTAAATTGCCAATTCAGGGTCGGTTTTAAATATTGTTTTTGCACCAAATCTTATTATAAATTCAAAGAAGCTAAGCCAATTGGTATGTTCATTTTTTTCTGAGAAGTTTCATAAATTCTTTGTTCGAGACCGGATTTGGCGCAGTGGCTATGTATATTCCTTCGTTTTTCATCTGTTATTGTCCGAAAAATTATCTCTTTCATGTCGTATTCGTGTATCCAACTCATACCTTGTGTTCCCTTGGCAACGGTTCCGCCCAAGCCTAATTTTACAATTCTTTTCAAACTTTTTAATGCGCCTCCATCTCTTCCTATTACGAAACTTGTTCGCAGTCTAACGCCTCTTGTTTCTACTGGCAATGCGTTTAAAAATGCTTCTTCCCACGCTTTTCCCACAAATGGAGCTAAGCCGTATCCTGTTGTGGCGTGTTCGGTACATATTTGAGCCGGAGGGTCTCCATAAATGTGTGCTGTGGACATTTGAATCCATACTTTGGGAGGGCGTTCAATTTTTCTCAAGGCTTCGCCAATTACTTTGGTAGAATCAACTCTTGAGCGAAGAATTAAGTCGCGGTTAGTCGGTGTTTTTATGCAATCGACACTTTTTCCGGTTAAATTTACAATGGCTTTGGAGTCGTTTAGCACTTCAATCCAATCGCTTATGGATACTGCGTCCCATTTTTTAAATTCATGTTGAGTAGATTTGTCTGGCTCATTTCGGGCAACTAAAATGGGTTTTAATCCTTTGCTTTGTAAGTGATTGGCAAGGCTTAATCCAATAAAACCCGTTCCGCCAAAGATTATTATTTTATCCATTTTTTTATAAATAGTCTCTAATTAAATCATTTTTACAAAAAGCATAAGTAGAATTAATAAACTATTTTTCATGTTTTTTAATATAACATATTATTTAAATTTTAGTTGTTGATTCTCCGCTTTTATGTTTTGCGAATGGTTAAAACTTGTCCGACTAATGCCAATCTTTTGGATTCCCAAAATGTAGTATCAAGGATTATTTCCGTAATTATTCTATTGGCTTGAATCAAATCGTCAACATCTGAAATTTCAAAATACTTGCTTATACGCGGAAGAATGTCTTTCTCTATTTGATTTTTGTCGGGAGGGTCAAACAAGGCAGTCGTAAATGGTACTTTAAATTCTCCGATATAATTTACCGCAAGCCGTCTGAGTTTTGCATCGCTCAAATCATCGCGAGTTATTTCAATTATGAGGTTTTTGCTCACAAAATCAATGCTCTTGAAAATGTCTTTTTTAGTCAGGTCTGCCATACATATTTCGTCAAAAGTTATCTCAACATTTTTGTCTTTGGCATAAAGCAATGCTTCTACACATTTTGTGAGATTAGCACCAACCAATTTGTGTGCTTCAAGCTCATTTAAAGTCAGGGCGATATTGTTTTTCTGCGCAAGTCCATAAGCGTTATTAGGTCTTGGCTAAGACTTCTTTTTATATTCATCAGCAGTGCCTGCTTAAACGGCAGGCTTACGCCATTAGCTTTTGCTTTAATTACTACTATCGCTGTCGGCAGCATAATAAGTAGTCCGATAAATGCTAAGAATCCAATTATTACATCCATTTTTTATACTATTAAGTCGTTAAAATTATAATTTTTTGGGTAGTCTATATTCGTTTTTTCTTTTGTAAAAAATTAACTAAAAATACTATAAAAATTGCGTGAAGGCGCGTGAAAACAAATGAAAAGTTTATTATAAGTACCCATAAGTCTAATAATTATGAAAAAGTAAGCACAACCGGAACAAACACTAAACCGTGATATACAAACAAAATAAAGATTTGCACTATTATAAACCCTAAAAAAGCGCATTTTTACAATACTTTATCTTTCGCTTTGCCTACCTTTGGGTGTTTTTTAAAAATAATTAAAATTTATTTTATGTCTGTAAAATACGTCTATACATTTGGCAATGGAAAAGCAGAGGGAAAAGCCGATATGCGTAATTTATTGGGTGGCAAAGGAGCAAATCTCGCCGAGATGAATCTGATAGGTCTTCCGGTACCTTCGGGTTTTACCATCACCACCGAAGCCTGCACCATTTACAACAAATTAGGCAAAAATGAAATAATTGCCTTGCTCAAACCGGAGGTAGAAAAAGCCATTGCTTTTATCGAAAAAAATATGGGTTCCACCTTTGGCGACAAAACAAACCCTTTGCTTTTGTCCGTGCGTTCCGGTGCTCGTGCATCTATGCCCGGCATGATGGATACAGTACTAAACTTGGGTTTAAATGACGATGCCGTAGAAGGCATAGCCCTAAAGTCTGGCAATGAACGCTTCGCTTGGGACTCCTACCGCCGTTTTATTCAAATGTACGGAAATGTAGTAATGGGTATGAAACCCGCCTCGAAGGAAGATATTGACCCTTTTGAGGCGATTTTAGAACATATTAAAAAAGCGAAAGGCATAGCCAATGATACAGAACTTGGTATTGAAGATTTAAAAGAAATAGTTGTCCAATTCAAAAAAATAATAAAAAAAGTATGTAAGCAAGATTTTCCGGTCAATCCTTGGGAACAATTATGGGGCGCTATATGCGCTGTGTTTGATAGTTGGATGGGATCGCGGGCAATATACTACCGCTTACTCAACCAAATTCCCGAAGAATGGGGAACTGCTGTGAATGTGCAGGCAATGGTTTTTGGAAATATGGGCAATAATTCCGCTACCGGAGTAGCCTTTACGCGCAACGCAGCAACCGGCGTAAATGAATTTAATGGCGAATACTTAGTAAATGCACAAGGAGAAGATGTAGTTGCAGGTATTCGTACTCCTCAGCAAATTACCCGAAAAGGTTCGGTACATTGGGCAATACTTGCCGGCGTATCAGAATCACAGCGCGCCACGCAGTTCCCTTCGCTCGAAGAAGTAATGCCCGATATTTTTAAAGAACTGTATCACTACCAAGAAACATTGGAAAAACATTACCGCGATATGCAGGATCTGGAGTTTACGATACAAAACGGAAAACTATGGATGCTGCAAACCCGTAACGGAAAACGCACTGCCGCCGCAATGGTGAAGATTGCTATGGACTTATTGAAAGCGGGAGAAATTGATGAAAAAACTGCACTATTGCGTTTAGAACCCAATAAATTAGACGAATTATTACACCCTGTTTTTGACAAAACGGCTATTGCCCATGCACATGTATTGGCAAAAGGATTGCCTGCATCGCCGGGAGCAGCAAGTGGTCAAATTGTTTTTCATGCCGATGAAGCAGGAAACTATAAAAATTCTATTTTGGTCAGAATAGAAACCAGTCCCGAAGATCTCGAAGGAATGCATATTGCCCAAGGAATACTAACGGCACGTGGCGGAATGACTTCGCATGCAGCAGTAGTAGCGCGCGGTATGGGAAAATGCTGTGTTTCGGGTGCGGGCGAAATTGTCATTAACTATAAAGACAAAACCCTGAGCATTAAAAATAAAGTATTGAAAGAAGGCGACTGGATTTCATTGAATGGCAGCACGGGAGAAGTATATGAAGGCAAAATAGCAACCATAGCTCCTGAACTCAGCGGCGATTTTGGCACAGTAATGCAACTTGCCGATAAATATCGTTCGCTAAAAATACGCACCAATGCCGAAACCGAAGCCGATGCCCTACAAGCCCGTAAGTTTGGTGCCGAGGGCATAGGACTTTGTCGTACCGAACATATGTTTTTTGAAGGAGAGCGCATTATTGCTATGCGCGAAATGATTTTGGCAGATGACGAAGCCGGCAGAAGAAAAGCCTTAGACAAGTTGTTGCCCGTTCAACGAAATGATTTTAAATCGGTGTTCGAAGCGATGGAAGGGCTTCCTGTAACGGTGAGGCTACTCGACCCGCCGCTACACGAGTTTGTGCCGCAAGAAGAAGCCAACCAATTGGAAATGGCAAAGGAAATGGGCATTTCGGTAGAAAAAATTCAGCAAAAAGTGGCAGACTTGCACGAGCTAAATCCTATGCTGGGACACAGAGGCTGCCGCTTGGGCAATACCTATCCCGAGATAACGGAAATGCAAGCCAGAGCCATTATTGAAGCAGTCTTAGACCTCAAGGAAGTAGGAAAAATCGTCCTTCCCGAAATAATGATTCCGCTTATAGGTACGCGCAAAGAACTGAAGGTGCAGGAAGACATAGTTCGTTCGGTAATACAAAAAGTTTTTGAAGAAAGAAATGATTCCATCAATTACTTACTGGGAACTATGATAGAAATTCCGCGCGCAGCACTTACCGCCGACGAAATAGCGGAAATAGCCGAATTTTTCTCTTTTGGCACCAACGACCTTACCCAAATGACTTTTGGTTACTCTCGCGATGATGCCGGAAAATTTTTGCCTGTTTATATCCAAAAAGGTATTCTAAAAAATGACCCTTTTCAAGTTTTAGACCAAGAAGGAGTAGGACAATTAGTTGAAATGGCTATCAAAAAAGGAAAAAGTACCAATCCAAATCTGAAGATTGGCATTTGTGGCGAGCATGGAGGCGAACCCTCATCAGTTACATTTTGTCACAGACTTGGTATGAACTACGTTAGTTGTTCACCGTTTCGCGTACCTATTGCCCGTTTGGCAGCAGCACAAGCAAATGTGAGCTATCCTCGGTAAGTTAGTTTATATTTTTCGGACTAAAACGGCGCAGGGCGGTTTGGTTTTTTGTTGGCTTTTTGTTTTCGTGTAATATGGTGCTATTATTCGGTACACGAAGTTGCGTATTGGTTTAGGTATTATTAAGGGTAAGTACTCCGCTGCAAGTTTGTGGACAAAACTATCCTTTGGGCTTCTTCATTTTCTTTGCTTGTCCAAAGAAAACGAAGCAAAAGAAACGACACTTTTTTCAAGGTATTTTTGCCCTTATTGGGCAAAACCGCAGTTTGGGGGCTAAATTTTTTCCAGGGCTTCAAAAATTTTTAACGCCCCAAAACTGCTATACGGCGAAAAAAGATTTTTACCTTTTTTAATACGCAATAGCTATTCGATTTTGGTATAAATTGTTGGCTAAATGCCAATAACTTCTTTTTCGCATATTTCGAGTACAATTTCCTTATCTTTTTGCGTATATTTTCCATCTTTGTCAATATCTCCAATAATCATATCTATCGCCTGTCCTTTTATGTGTTTGCTTGAGCCAGCTCCTTTTACTTCTTCATTCTTTTTTGGATGCCGATGCGCAGAACGAATTCCAAAACCATCTGCATTATATCCCTTTTCCTCCAACGAATGTTGAAGTTTTAAAACTGCTATTGGAAGATTTTCGTCGATTAGCCAATAGTAATCTTTTTCTTTTTTGAACAAACATTTTCTGTAAACCGAATCCCTACATACAAAATCTTTAATCCGAAAATCTCCGACAAGTTTTTTGAAAAAGTCTTCTTGATGTATTAGCCTGTATTGACTGTTCTTCAAAATGTTTTTGTACTTGTCTTCATTCGATTTTGTCCATTCTTTGTATGGATTATTCAGTTCGCTAAAACTCAAAGTAGGGTATGAGCGCAGTATTTTTTCAATTTCTTCCTGACTATTTACCCTTGTATTTTGGTGGGAAAAATCAAATGTAAGCTCCAAATATTTTTCCCTCATCGCCGGAATTAGCAAAACACCCAAAAATACCATCGCTCCTAAAAGGGTTAATATGGCGAGGGTGTGTTTATTCATTTTTTAGTTGGGTGAAGAAAATGATGGTGAATGGATGTAAGATGGATATTTTAAGATAATATATAAAAAAATATTGTTAATATTTAAAATTTGCTGTCCATTCGGTCTGGATTATATTTAATCAGGCTTATTTGGTGTAAAATTAAAAATGTGTTCATAGCCGAGTTGTCCTAGTCCTACAGTCAGTTTTATTGTATCATTTATTTCAATTCTTTTCCACTCTTTAGTTGTTGGTCGAAATCGCTCTGTATGGTTGCCAATATCAAGTTTTAAATATTTTTTCTTATGACGAAATTGCTCTGTTTTATCTATAACAAACACATTCAATGTTTTTTTACTTTCCTTTGCGGTTTCAAAATTGTAAAATGCAGTTCCGAAAAGAAAAAGTATAACTACACCAAAAAAATAACTCAAAATGGCACTTGCTCTTTTTTCTTCTTTACTTCTGAAATAAACAGGGTTTATTGCTATAATTTTTTTTGTTAATTATTGATGTTGTAATATTTATAAATAATAAATCATATATTTAATAATAAATAAACTTTTTAAAATAATTAACTATTCATAATGGTTGCTATTTTTTTACAGCCTCCTAAAACCTCAAACTCTCCCCATTCCACAACCAAGCAAAACAAAATCCCTTCCTACCCAATACTCACCCCAATAAAATGTCCAATAGCATACGTAACGCCCGCCGCCAAAAGCCCGAACACCACTTGGCGCATACCCGAAAACCAAACACTTCTGCCCGTAAGTAGCGTAATCGCTGCACCAATGGCAAACAAACCTAAAGCACTGGCAACTAAACTCGCCATGATTGCCGTTTGCCCCGAAATCAACAAAAACGGTGCCACCGGAATAATAGCACCAATGGCAAATAGCAAAAACGAAGAATACGCCGCCTCCCAAGCCGAGCCGCCCAAATCGTCTGGATTAATGCCCAACTCTTCGCGTACCAAAGTGTCCAAAGCCGTGTCGGGACTATTCAGCACACGTTGCGCCATTGCTTCGGCTTCCGCTTCGCTCATGCCTTTGGCTTGATAAATCAAACTCAATTCGGCTTTTTCCTCTTCAGGATTGTTCTCCAACTCTTCTTTTTCCACTTCAATTTGTCGGATATTCAATTCCCGCGAGCTTTGAACCGACAGCCACTCGCCCAAGGCCATAGAAATAGCACCCGCCAGCAGTCCCGCAAAACCTGTAATAAGAATATTTTCGTTGCTCACCGCCGCTCCTGCAACGCCCATTACCAAGCTCATATTCGACACCAAACCATCGTTTGCGCCCAATACGGCAGCGCGCAAGGCATTGCCATCAACGCTGTTGTGACGACCTTCAAATTTTGAATATTGGGTAGCATTGTCTTTGTTTACGCCCATTTCCTGAATGGCATTAAGCACTTTTACGTGTGCGTAAGTTTCTACAGAATTGCCCAATCCGGCTTCCATACGCGCTTTGGCAACATTTTGCGCCAGCGTTTTTTCGGTATTCATCAACAAAGGCAGAATAAGCTGATTGCCAAATATTTGTGCTAATTTTCCTTTCGCTTTTGCTTGCCAAGTTGGTGGAGGCATCTCCATTTTTTTATTGCCATTTTGGGCTATTTTATCCAAAAAATGCTGTGCGTGTCGCTGCTCGGTTTCGCTTAGTTTTTGAAAAATAGACGCTAATTGCTCGTCTTTTTCGTTGGCTGACATAAGATTGTACAAATAAGCGCAATCTACCTCTACCTGAAGGCTGTTTAGTTGCGATGTACTGGGTCTGTTGCTCATAGAATGAAAAAATTTTTACTTGCGCCTTAAAGGTAGCATATTTGCCTAAAATTTCTAATAAATTTAGCAAGGCGAAATGCCTAAAAAAATACATATAATCAGCTTCGATGTGCCATTTCCGCCAGATTATGGTGGGGTAGTAGATGTATTTTATAAAATAAAAGCCTTGTACGCTGCCGGGGTGCAAGTGTATTTACATTGTTTTCACCATGGGCGCGATTTTTATCAAGAAGAATTGCAAAAATATTGTACCCAAGTGTTTTTTTATCCGCGAAAACCGCTTTGGCAAGTGATAAATACGCAACTGCCGCTTATGGTGCAAGCCCGCCGCAGCAAGGAACTTTTGTATAATTTGGCGCAAGAGCCGGCTTTTGTACTGATGGAAGGATTGCACACTACTTTTTATTTGGAAAATGAAAAATTGGGCGAAATGCCGCAAGCGGTTCGTTTGCACAATATAGAGTGGGATTATTACCAAAAATTGGCACAAACAGAAACTGATTTTATCAAAAAAAATTATCTGCGCTACGAAAGCAAACGTTTGCAGACTTACGAAAAACGTCTTGCTGCTACCGATTATTTATTCCCTCTTTCCGCTATCGACCAAGCGTATTACCAAGAGAAATTTCCCGATAAAAAAGTCATTTTTTTACCCGTTTTTCATAAATACAATCAAATTACCACAAAAATAGGTAGCGGCAATTTTGTGTTGTATCACGGCAATTTGTCGGTGGCAGAAAATGAAGCAACGGCAGTTTTTTTGTCAGATGTATGGTCGGAAAAAGCAAGTTTGCCTTTGGTTATTGCCGGAAAAAATCCTTCAAAACGTTTGCAGCAGCTTTGTGCGGAAAAAAATATACGCTTAGTCGCAAATCCTACCGAAAACGAATTGGGCGAACTCCTCGCCAATGCACACGCACATATATTGTGGGCGAGTCAGCAGTCGGGTGTGAAGCTAAAACTGTTGCACGCACTTTTTGCCGGAAGGTTTGTGCTTGCCAATTCGCTGATGCTGGCAGGAAGTCATTTGCAGGACATTTGCGTACAAGTGGAAACGAAAAATGAGATTATCCAAAAAATAAATGAATTAGCAACACAATCTTTTGATGAAACAATGCTCGCCCAAAGGGAAAAAGTATTAAACCAGCATTACAACAACCAAAAAAACATTGAAATACTTCGCAGTTTATTGTGAAAGGAAGTCCATTTTTTTACTGAATTGTAATTGGAAAACTCACTTCAACATCTGTTTCGCCAGCGGCGTTGTCTATACTACCTTCGGCAACATTTGCAGCAGATTTGTTGGGTTTGTGGCGCAGTACAATCGTAAGCATTCCTGTACTGTTGTTTAGTGTTTGCGCGGTATTTTTCAAACCAATAGGGTGTCCTTCCGCATCTTCATCATTGTACGTCACCGAAAGTTGTAAAGAAGCATCGGGCAAGAAAAAAAACTGATGGTCGGTAGCTTCTTCTTCAATTTCTGCTGTAATGTCAATAGCAGGCGAAACACTTTCGTTGCGGAGTTGAATACTTAGCTGGTAGGTGGTATTTGCCGATAGGCTCGCACCACTAAGCGTTGGTTCTTCGCCGCCCACGCCGTCATTGTCGCTAAAGGAGGCGATGCTTTCATTGCCATTTTCATCGGTAAAAACTAAATCGACATTGGTGATGAGTTCTTCTTCGTTTATAGGGCTGGGGTCTTCATTTTTGCATGCCGATACGAAAAAAATGCTACTCAAAATAAGTAATCCTAAAAATTTGTTTTTCATTTTTTAAAAATTATAGTTTAAGGTAAATGAAATATTGCGTCCCATACTGTCAGCGTAATAGCGCAAACGGTCGGTGTAAGAGCGATAGCTCGTGTTGAAGAGGTTATTTATTTCCAAAACGATGCCCAATATATTTTTTCCTAAAGCAATATGTGCATTTGCGGCAAGATTGTACAAGGTGTAAGCAGGTGGCGGCGGTAAATAATCGATATTGGCAGGAAATTGCTTTTGACTTGCTGTATGACTTGTGGCAAAACTTATTTCCCAATCTTTCACATTTCCATTGTTTTGCCAACTATAAGTAAGGTCTATATTGCCTGAATTGGGCGGAAATCCCCAAAGCCAAGAGTCGTTGCTGGTATCTTTGGCGCGCAAAAACGTAAATGCACTTTTAATTTTCCAGTGCTTGCCCAATAATAGTTGCGCATTAAAATCGCTGCCCCAAAGTTGGGCATTGGTCTGTACATAATTAAACACCGGAAACGCGCCTCGAATGCTTAAAACGGGTTCGTCTTGTGGCAAGAGGTAAATAAAATCGCGAATATTTTGCCAGTGAAATTGTATGTCGGCGAAAAAAATGTCGGAATGCCACTCCCAAGTTTGCAATATTTTCAAGCCTTTTTCCAAGCGCAAAGCATCATTGCCTTGTTCGTAACTCGCCAGAGCGTGATGCAAGCCTTCGCTGTACAACTCGCTCACGTGCGGCGGGCGCAAAGCTGTATTGAGGTTTAGATTGCACTGCAAGTGTTCACTTAGTTTGTAGGCTGCGCCAAAGCTGTAAATAATGCCTTCAAAATGACGCAAGGTATCTAAAAGTTCATTTTGGAGATTGTATTTTTTTACTTGGAGTTGCTGTGTTTGAAAACGCACCGCCATTTCCGCCAGAAAACGATTTTTCTCGTATTTTTCCCAAGCATATACGCCAATTTGAAGCTGATTGTACCAAGGAATTAAAGGGCGAATACCTGTGTCGCTATCGTTGCGATTTTGTTGGTAAATGGTTTCGGCACCTACGCTGCCACTCCAGTTTTTTGACAGCGAATGACTGTAATGTGCTTCAAAACTATGTGTAAAAAGCTGCATATTGAGGGCGGGAATAGTGTTGAAATTTCCGCGTCTTACATCAAATTCTTGGCGATGATTGTATTGCCACGCATATTGCAGTTGCAAAATATTTCCCTTTGGAAAAAGATACTTGTATTGCAGCGAAGTAATGTAGTGCGAACTTATTTGTTTTGGATTGTTGATGGCATACGAAAATGGTTTTACAATAAGCGGGCGGTCTGAGGCGAGGGCGTTGTAGAAGTCGGTAAGATTGCCGATGTGTGCTGCTTCCAAAATGCCAATTTGCTGTGTTACATTGCTCAATCGCAACAAAAAATGCTGATTTTTTGGGGTGAAATAGAGCAGAACTTGGTTGCTGATACTTTGATGTCCGGTATTCGTTAAGTTGTAATTTGGTGCGTGGAGGTCGCCACTTTTATCAAAACTACTTTGCAATCGCCAAGCGAAATTGGATAAGTGTTTCCATTTTTGTCCTATGTTCAGGCGTGTGCTAAAACCTTTGCCATTGCTTTGAAAATTTGCCCCCACCGAACCTTTTAATTCATTCGATTCAGGTTTTGAAGGAGGCGAAATAATAATGACACCACCCAACACTCCGAAGCCATACTTTACCGTTTCGGCACCTCGTATTACCTCAATTTTTCCCGCAGCTTGGGCATCAATTTCCGGCGCGTGTTCGGCACCCCAGTCTTGTCCTTCTTGCTTCAAGCCCGAATTTACAATGACAATGCGCGTGCTGTGTAAGCCGTCAATCATGGGTTTGGCAATATTGGCACCCGTTTGCAGACTACTGATACCTTCAAACTGCTCCAGCACATCCGACAAAGATTTTCCCAGCATTTGTTCTATGGCATTGCTGCTCAATTCGGCGCGGTGTTCGCCGTGTAATTCGTTGGGTTTGTTGGCGTGAATTTGAATGGTTTCCAAATGTTCGGTGTGATGTTCTAAAAAAAATACAATTGTAGAGTCGTTTTTCAGTACAAAAGATTTTTCGACCGTTTCGCAGCCGATGTGTGAGATGCGCAGGCTTATTTTTCCTTTGCAGAGATTTTGCAAGGAGAAAAAGCCCAGACTATCCGTTGCGATACCTTGTTGACTGCCCACAATTTGGATATTGGAAAAGCTTAAAGGAGAGCCGTCGTGCTCGTCTAAAACTTGCCCTTGTAGGTGGATATCACATTGGGAAAATACGTTTTGTTGTAGGAGAAGAGTTAGTACAAAAAAGAAATATTTTTTCAAAATACATATATTTGGAATGCAAAGGTACTGTTTTTTGCAACATTGTTGCAAAAAAAGATCATTTAAAAATTCTTAAAAAATGAAGTTGATGGAAAATTGTGCTATTTTTAAGTACTTATTCTAAAGTAATCAAGTATTCTCTTGAATAATTTACTTTGAAACTTGTGCATTGAGTATAGCCGCGTTTCGACTTCGCTCAACGTTCGGTTAATAATTTATGCTGGTTTTCTTTTGTCCAAGTACTTAAAATTTAAAATTGAAGTAATATGAAATATCTTTCTTTAGCGATAAGATTTATTGTAGCAATTATTCTATTGCAAACCTTGTATTTTAAGTTTACCGCACACCCGGATAGCGTTTATATTTTTTCTAAAGTAGGGTTAGAACCTTATGGTAGAATAGGAATTGGTATTTTAGAGTTAATTGCAGCAATATTGTTGCTTATTCCGCGTACCGTAGCTTGGGGTGCATTGTTGAGTTTGGGAATTATTAGTGGTGCAATTTTTATGCACCTAAACAATTTGGGTATAGAAGTGAATGACGATAATGGATTGTTGTTTTATTTGGCAGTTGTTGTTTTTGTGGGTAGTCTTATTACACTAATATTGTACCGCAAACAAATACCTTTTTTTAAGGGATAGGCAGTAAAAGACTTAAGTTATAAAGATACAAGACATAATAGTCCGAAATCTCTTTGTTTAATCAAAAAGATTTCGGACGTTATTTTCTTAAAAAAACTATTTTAATAATTCTTGCATTCCAAAAGCAGTTAAGAAGTTATCGTATTGTACTTTCACCTGCTTATTTGCCGTTTCAACAAATTCCCCGGTCATACCGTCAGCAACTGTTCTTAGTGGGCGCTGTCCTTTGGGTGTTTCAATTAATTTTAGTATTGCATCAGGTACCATTTGAGGATTTGGCTGCATTGCTTCAAACATTTTTCCCATACCTTCTCCTATGTTTTCAGGTACTTTTGCCAAATCGCCATACGAAGGAAGAATAGAATGGTCGGACCCATAAGTAGATTTACCAAAAATTTCCGTTGGAAAAGCACCAGGTTGAATAATGGCTACATCAACACCAAAAGGTCTTACCTCGTAGTGTAAGCCCTCAGAAAGTCCTTCTACAGCAAATTTTGCACTATTATAGATAGTCATAAATGGCGCAGAAAAGCGACCTAATCCACTGGAAATGTTTATTATCAAGCCTTCTCCTTGTTTTCTCATTTGTGGTAGGCTTGCTTTGGTTACTCTCCAGGCTCCTTTTACATGCACATCAAGCATTTTTTCCAAATCTTCTTCGGTATATGCTTCCGCCAAACCACCGCCAAAATAGCCGGCATTGTTGATAATTACATCTAATTGGCCTTCTTTGGTAATAATATCCGAAATAACATTTTTTACCGCTTTGCTGTCAGTAACATCAAGTTCCACAACATTGATATTCTCTGTGGCAGCTAATTCTTTAGCTTTTTCTGCATTTCTTGTGGCAATGTCTCTAATCGTTGCATAAACGGTATATCCTTTTGCTGCACAACTTTTTGCGGTTAAGTAGCCAAAGCCACTGTTGGTTCCTGTAATAAAAACTACTTTTTTTGACATTTTAATATTTTAAGTTTAAAAAAAATTATTTTAATTTATGTGCTCATTTCTTTTCTCAACACCAACATTCTCACAGCAGTTTCGGCGGCTTCGCTGCCTTTGTTGCCGTGTTTTCCTCCGGCGCGGTCGAGGGCTTGTTGTTGGGTTTGGGGTGTGAGTACACCAAAAATAAACGGTATCCCCAATTTGAGATTTAGCTGCATAATACCTTGCGCTACTGCCGAATTGATGTAATGGTCGTGGCGAGTTTCGCCTGTAACTACACAGCCCAAGCAAATAATGGCATCTACAAAACTGTTTTCGGCAAGCCACTGCGCCGCCAAGGGCAATTCAAAACTGCCCGGCACATGTTTTACAATGACATCGCTTGGCGGAACGCCTGCATGTACACACAAGGTTTCGGTGGCTCCCGCCAGTAGTGCGTGGGTAACGGTTTCGTTCCAATCGGAAACTACAATACCGAAGCGAAATCCTGTGGCGGAGGGCAGTTTTGTTGGTTTGTCCGAATGTTGTGTTGCCATTGACTATTGTTTTTAGGATTAAGATTTTTCGTTGGTGTATTCTATTTCGTGCAAATCTACGGGTACTGCGCGCGACACACCATCTTGCGCCACAATTCCGTACACCACATCTACCGAGACCATCGTATTTTTGTTGTGGGTAATGACAATAAACTGTGAATTGTCCGAAAATTCGCGAATCATCTGGCTGAATTTTTCCACATTTACATCATCTAAAGGCGCATCTACTTCATCTAAAATGCAGAAAGGGGCGGGTTTTAGCAAGTACAAACCAAAAATAAGCGAAATTGCCGTAAGCGATTTTTCACCGCCCGAAAGTTGGTCGATAGTGCTGGGTTTTTTGCCTTTGGGTTTGGCAATAATTTCCACCGCCGACTCCAAAGGGTCGTCAGGATTTGTCAGCGTAAGGTCGCATTGGTCTTCTTCGGTAAACAATTTGCGGAAAACCTTTTGGAAATTATCGCGCACTTGGTTGAAAGCGTCCATAAACAAATTTACCGCCGTATTTTCGATTTCTTGCATTGTATCCAAGAGCGATTTTTTCGATTGAAGCAGGTCATTGCGTTGTTCGATAATAAAATCGTGGCGTTTTTTCATTTCATTAAACGCTTCAATGGCAAAAGGATTTACCTCGCCGAAGGTTTCTATTTGTCTGCGCAGTTTTTGTACGGTTTCTTCGTATTCGCCTATTTTTTGGATATTTTCGGCACTAATGTAGTCAATGGGCGGAAGGCTGTCCAAGTCTATATTAAACTCTACCGAAAGGCGTTCGTTTACCGACAGCATTTTTATTTTCAACTGATTGAGTTGCTCTTTCAGTTCGGAAATAATGGCAAGGTGTTGTTCTTTTTTGCGCTGAAATTGCTTGAGATTTTGCTCCAAAGCATCAATTTTTCCTTTTTCATCGAAATAATGTTGCTCTTTTTGCTGCAAAACTTTGGTAAATTCGTCTTTTTGCACATAAAGATTTTTGATATATGTGTCTTTGTCGCCAAGTTGTGCCTGTAAGTTGTTTATTTCTATTTCCGACTGTTCAATAAGTGTCTGGTTGCTGGTATTTTTTCCTACAATTTCGCTTTGTCGGCTTTGATAAAATTCAATGTTTTGGCGCGTTTGATTAGCTTGGTTTTGGGCGTGAAGGTGCTTGATATTTAGCTCATTAAAAGATTTGTTTTGCGCGTTGGCTTGGTTTTCGGTTTGTAAAAACGACTGGCGGAAACTTTCAAATTCTTCGCGCGCATCGTTTTGTTTTTGCTGCCACTGGTCGAAAGATGTTTGCAAACTTTCTATTTGCGTATTTACGCCGGCTGTTTTTTCCATCAAGGCAGTATTGCGGTCGTTGTTGTCTTGCAAAAGTTGCTCAAATTGCTGATGGCAGTTTTACCGAAGTGAGTTTATTCTCTATTTTATAAAACTCGTTTTGCCATTGTTGCAACTGATTTTTTGCGAAGAATTTTGCAAATCTTTGTGGGCTGCTTCGTTTTCGGCAAGGGTGTTTTTTGTTCGAGAACTTGTTGTTCTATTTTTTCGATGTCGGCGGCTATTTTTTGAGATTGTAGGCGCGTCCATTTTTTTACCTTCAAAAGAACCCGTAAAACCGCCCGTAATACTGTTTTTTGTCCAAATTATTTGCCCATCGGCGGATAAAATGTGTCAGTTGGGATTGTTTTTTGGAGTGTTTCTACTTGTGCGGCATCTTCGGCAAAAGCGGTTTTGTACAGCAGACTTTCTACCAAGGGGCGGTATTTGTTTTCGCACTGCACTACTTGTAGCAAAGGTGTCGTGTTTGGCGGTGTGTTTGTTTCGGTGTGTGTTTTTTTCGGCGATATTTTCTAATACAAAAAGCTGCTTTTCCCTTTTTTTCTTGTTGTAGTAAAGTTGAATGGCATTTTGTGCTTCTTGCTTGTTGGCAACCACAAAGTAGTTGAGATAAAAGGTAAAAAGTGTTTCCAAAGCGGCTTTGTAGGTGTCAGGACACGAAATGATGTCGGACAAAAGTGAAGGCTCGTTGCCGGACGACCAAGTATTTTTGTTTTGCTCAGGTATTTGATGGATTCAGGGAAGCCTTCTAAGCTATCTACCAAACTTTTGGTGAGAGTAAACTCATTTTTGCGGGCATCTAACTGGCGGAGATTTTCCTGTAAGGTGTTTTTTTGGTTTTGGATAAGTTGCTGCAAATCCGATAGTTTTTGGCTCAACTGGTTTTCGGCAGTTTGTGCTTGCGCAATGTTTTGTTGCAGCAACTGATGCTCTTTCCCATTTTTCTTGTTCGGCAACGAGGGTGTTGAGTTCTTTTCTTTTCCGTTATGCGCTTTTGGTTGTCGGAGGCTTCGCGTTCAAAACTTTGGCGACTGTTTTTTTGAATTGCCAGATTTTGTCCTATTTGGTTGAGTTGTTGGTTTATATGGTTCAGGTTTTTTCGCGATGCTGGAAGGCTTCTTTGTGGGTTTTAAATCGTCCTGAAAAGTTTTGTTTTGTTCGTTTGCCTGCTTTAGTTCCTCCGAAATTTCGCTCAAATTGTGTTGTTCTTGTTGCAAACGTTGTTGAAGGAGTCTTAGTTCGGCTTCTATTTTGCGCAAATTTTCGACATCTTGCTGGCGTTGTTGACTAATGCTTTGCTTGCGTTCTTGGAGATAGCGCAGTTTTTCGTTGGCAATTCCTTTGGCGTTTTCTTGTTCTTTATCAGTCCAAAATGCTCGTTAAGTGCGCGTTGTGCGCGAGCAAGTTCTTGTTCTTGGGCAATAATATTGGTCTTTTTTTTCCGAAATATTTGCTTCGATATGGGCAATTTGTGTTTGTGTTTCTATGGAAACCGTTTCTTCATTTGTAGTTTTGTTGAACGTATTTTTCTTGTTCTTTGTGTTCGCGCACGCTCAAAGAGCCAGAACTACGCTTTTGTCTTTGTATTCAGCACGAATTTTTTATACTTTTCGGCGCGTTTTGCTTGTTTTTCAAGCGTTTTGAGGTTGTTTTCAATTTCGGCAAGCAAATCTTCTACGTTCAAGTCGCTGCTGGTGCCTTCGAGTTTTGCTGAGGTTTCTTTTGCGAATTTTATATTTAGAAATTCCGGCAGCCTGCTCAAACAATTTTCAGCGGAGGTTGTCGCGGTCATTAAAATTTCGCTAATCATATTTAGTTCTATGATGGCGTAGGAGTCGGAACTAATGCCCGTGTCCATAAACAACGCCTGAATATCTTTAAGGCGGCACGTTACATTGTTGAGGCGATATTCGCTGTCGCCGTTTCGGTAGAGTACGCGCGAAATAGTTACGGTTTGGTATTCGGTGGGCAGTAGATTGCGTGTATTTTCAAAGGTGAGATTTACTTCGGCTCTACCACTGGCTTTGCGAATTTTATTTCCATTGAAAATAAGATTGTCCATTTTTTCGGAGCGCAATGCGCGGGAGCGTTGTTCGCCCAACACCCAACGGATAGCATCTACTACATTAGATTTTCCACAACCATTCGGACCTACAATGCCCGTAACATTATGATTGAAGTGTATGATTTGCTTATCGGCAAAACTTTTGAAGCCCTTAATTTCGAGGGAGGTTAATTGCACGTAATTTCTAACTTAATTTTTTAAGGATAATGCGAATAATATCAAGCAAAACAATAGATTTAGTGCTTTGTTTGGGTAAAAGAGAGTTTGATTAGATAAATAAAAACAAAGCAATAATTTGCCCTACAAAATTAGGACAAAAGTAAATATTGGAAAAATATTTTCGCTTTACAGCAGTTCAATAACCATAGCAGATGCGCCACCGCCGCCATTGCAAATACCGCTGGCTCCTATTTTGCCATTTTTGTAGCGAAGAGCGGAAATAAGTGTGCAAATAATACGCGCGCCGGAAACACCAATGGGGTGTCCTAAAGAAACAGCACCGCCCAATACGTTTACTTTGTCGGGGCTTAGTTCCATAAGTTGGTTATTGGCTACCGCAACTACGGCAAAGGCTTCATTTATTTCAAAAACATCTACATTTTTGATGTCTATGTCGGCTTTGTGCAAAGCTTTCGGAATAGCTTTGGCAGGTGTTGTAGTAAAGTTTTCGGGAGTTTGTGCGGCATCGGCGTAGCTACGTATTTTGGCAATAGGTTTTAAGCCCAAAGCGCGCACTTTGTCACCACTCATCAATACCAAAGCGGCTGCACCGTCATTTATAGACGAAGCATTTACGGCGGTTACAGTACCATCTTTCTTAAATGCGGGCGAAATTTGTCCTACTTTTGCTTCATTGAAGCGTTTGTATTCTTCATCATCGCTTACTACTATCGGTTCGCCGCGGCGTTGTGGAATTTCTACCGAAACTATTTCATCTTTAAAAAGACCTTCGGCATGAGCTTTGGCGGCTCTTTTGTACGATTCTATGGCATAAGCATCTTGCATTTCTCGGGAAATGTGGCAAGAATCGGCACACATTTCGGCGGCGATACCCATCATAAATCCTTGATAAGGGTCTTGCAGTCCGTCACGGACAATCGCATCAACCAATTCTTTATTGCCGTAGCGCATGCCATTTCTTCCTTGCGGAACATAGTAAGGAGCGTTGGTCATACTTTCCATACCACCGGCAACTACAGTATCGGCATCGCCCAAGCGGATAGCTTGTGCAGCGAACATGAGTGCTTTCATACCCGAAGCACATACTTTATTTACGGTAGTGCAGGGCGTTTTGCTGCCTACACCTGCCGCCAATGCTGCCTGACGGGCAGGAGCTTGTCCGTTATTGGCTTGTAATACATTGCCCATAAACACTTCGTCAACCATTGAGGCATCAATTCCGGCGCGTTCAATAGCGGCTCTAATAGCAATACTGCCTAACTCTACGGCAGTTAAATCGGATAAACTGCCATTAAAACTTCCTATAGGCGTGCGCGCCATAGAAACAATATAAACTTCTTGCATTTTTATAAAAGATAATTTAGTATTAGTTAGATTAATTTTCTCAAAAATTTCGGCTACAAATCTACAATATTTTATTGATTTTATAAACTGGCGTAAAAATTGCTGCTATTTGTAGAAATAGTTAGGAAAAGACATCATATGCCTTATAATTCGTGTGACAGTAATTATATTGTGTGTCTAAATTGTGAAAAATAGTGTCCATAAAAAATTCAAGTTTATAAAAAAATACTATATGAAATCTAATCTACTTTTATTGATTATGTTGTTCTTCGGCTTGTCGATAAGTGCTTTTGCGCAAGAAAATTGTTCAAGCGAGCAGTGTGTAGAAGCATTTGAAGGCATAAATAATCACTCCATTTATTTGGCGGATTTGCCCGGAACAGCCCGTTATGTTTTTTACAACAACTCGGGTGTGTTTGAATCATTTGCCGACGGAACAGCTCATTTAACCGGAACTATTGTCAATAAAGATGATCCCGATAAAATGTGGGTTATTGACATTTACTTCAAAAACCGTATGGATTATGCTACATGGGAAGCCATGTCGAACCCGCCACACTACAAAGGTAATTCTTATGACGTAGGTTTACATTATCTAAACTGGGATTATTATACCATTGATTCGGGCGATGACGGACAGAAAAGCACTATTAAAGGTGTTGACGGCAGCGACTTTGAAGATTGGATATTGTATCTATCGCAAGATACTGACGGTGGAAAATATACTACGCAAGTGGGGCAGGCTGCCAACGACCAAAATACTGCTTACGGTATTTCTACGTGGTTTCACTTTTCTGGCTACGACAATATGGGTACAGAAATTAAACCTAAGCGCGGTGACGTGAACGTGGATTTCTGTGAATCATGCACCGGAACATATTCTTACACTGTAAATGCTGCTGCGGGTACTTTTACTTATACCGTGAGTCCGTATGCAGAAGGAACGGTTTCAGGAAGTACTATTTCTTTGTTTAATCTTTGTCACGGAAATTATACTATTACTATAACTTACCAAGACGGCTCGGAAGAGGAGGTTTCATTTGAAATAGATACACCATCTTACGGCAATTTTACGTACCAAGTGAGCAATGTAAGCAATTCGGATAGCGATGCGTGTAATGGTTCTGCCCAAATAAATGTAATGCTTATGGGTGGGGCAACTAATTTTACGTATGACTTAAATTCAACCGGAAACGTTAGTGCAAATGGCAATATGCTTACATTAAGTGGCTTGTGCTGTGGCAACAACAGTATTGATATTATGTACGATGGCTGCCAACAAAATGTAAGTTTTTATGTAGGTTGCAACCAAGTGAACAACTGTAATGCAAATAGCAGTGTAACTACCGTAGGAGCGATTGTTGGCAGTACCAACGGTTCGGCTTCTGTAGTGTTGTCGGGTGTGGGAAGTGATTATACCTACGATTTTAATGACGAAATGGCTACGGTTATTTCCAACGGAAATAATATTTCGGTGAGTGGTTTGGCTTGTGGCTCTTATACTTTGACGGTTACTTATGGAGATGATGATTGTGAAATGACAATTTTGATAGTAATACCTTGCTTAAATGCTTGTGGACTAACCTACGACCTTAGCACAAGTGGCGCAGCAGAAGGAGAAACGGCTAGTACAGCAACCATCAACTTGAACGTACCCGACAATGGTGCTTACACCTACGTTTATGAAGGACCCGGCGCGCTTTACCAAGAAGGCGAGAATATTTATATCAGCCAACTTCCTTGTGGCGAATACAGCATTACCATTATTTATGAAGATGAGGCTTGTAGCTTGACTATTCCATTTATGGTTGAGTGTATAGAAGAAAATTGTAATGCATTAACCGATTTTTGTACAGAAATTGGCAATAGTATAGTAATCTGTCCGGTAGATATTTTCTGCGACCTTAAAGGTACGCCTTCGTATGATGATTGGAGTTATAATTTACCGGCATTTTTCCAAGTTTCCGGCGATTGCATTGTTTATACACCTATGGTAACAGTTCCCGACAATGATGTACTAACCATTACTGCCAGCGATGATTATGGTTTTACCGAAACTGTCGTGTTGAATATTCAAATTGGGGACTGCGAAGGCTCTAACAATGGTTGTGCCGTAGATGATTTTGTACAAACTCCTATTAATATTTCTGTGGGAGTAAATGTTTTGGGTAATGATAACGTGAATATTGCTACTTCGTATGTTACCAATGTAACCCAACCTGACTATGGCTCGGTTTCATTGAGTATTAACAGCAAACAAATTATTTATTCACCACCTTCCGGTTATACTGGTTTTGCACACTTTACTTATGATGTACTTACACCAAATGGTATTTGTGGAACGGCGAATGTGACCATTCAAATTTTATCGCAAGCGCAATTATGTCAGTTGCCAACCGATATTTGTGTAGATCCGGGTACAAGTTTAGAGATATGTCCTGTAAGTTGTGATGTGCCAAATGCTACTGCCCAACAAGTGATTTCTTCTTTGGGTGGAAGTTACACTATTTTGTCCGGCGGCTGTGTGCATTATACTGTGCCTGAATTTGTGACAGGCGTAGATACGGTAGAAGTGATTAGTTGTAATGCGCAAAACGAATGTGGTTCGGTGTTTGTATATCTTACCGTAGGAAACTGCGACGAGACTATGGCACAAGCCAAAGACAACGTTTATAGCGTGAATAGAAACAACAGCTTGGATTTGAACATTTATGATAATGATATTATTACCGAAGATACGTACTTAGTGTCTTATACGCTGCCTAAAAATGGTATGTTGATGTACATGGAAAATGGTGGCTTGCGCTACACACCAAATGCAGATTTTATCGGCTTTGATGATTTTATTATACCATTACTTCACCTCACGCAGGTTTGCAACGCGCAAAAGTAGTAATAGAAGTATTAGATGAGGTGGACGGACTTAGTCCGGTAACAAGCGATGTTTGTGCTTTGAAAATTGCCAACGGCTTTTCACCAAATGGAGACGGCTTGAATGACAACTTTGTTTTGCCGCATACAACGTGCTACCAATACAAAAACATTGTAATCTTCGACCGTTACAGCAGAATAGTTTATCAAGCAGAAAATATTAATGAAACTTTTTAGCTTGGGACGGTTCTTTCAAAGGCGGCGAAGCCTTGATTGATGGCACCTATTTCTATTATTTAGATGTAGAAAATGATAAAGGACAAGTACGCAGAGTTGCGGGAATGATAGAATTGAGACGATAATAATTGTAATGTTGAAATAAAAAAGCGGGTTTTGCTTCCGAAGCAAAACCCGCTTTTTCTTTAAGGAGGATATGTTTTGGTGTTAAAATTTTAAAACTCGTACCTTGAGCGAAGTCGAAGTGTGCTTTTGCTCGTGTTGGTCGCGTTTCGACTTCGCTCATCGCTCAGTTCATAATTTATGCTGGTTTTCTTTTGTCCAAGTAGTTATTCTGTAAGGTGTATTCATTTGTGATACTATCATTTGATACTATCAAATGTACAATCATTTTGGGAGAATATTGAAATTGGGTGGGAGTTTTTAATTGGTCAAAATGGGAGCGGAGCGACTATTTTGACCAACGTTGAATATGAAGCGTAGCCTGCCGATAGGCGGCTATGATTTCATATACCGTGTTATAAAACGTTTCATATTTTAACTTTTATTTCAGGCACCAAATAATCCTTATCAAAGCCTCTGTTTTTAAATAACGATATTTTCTCTTTATTTGTAGCAATTGAATACTTTTCAGCTGCTACAAAAAGATTTCTTTAGCTTCGTTATATATGTTGCTTAAAAGTCATCATCTTCCAATTTTTCAAAAAGCCATTTCTTTCTTTTGTAAACTCATTTTTTCTCATAGGAACATTTATATCAATTTTGGCAGTTTGTTCTGAAATTAAATCTGTAGTTCCAGATTTATAAATGGCTCTTGACATCATTAATGAACTCATAATATGTAAGAAAACAAATCCTCCTTTTGAAATTAAACTCCTCTTTTCATCTGTATAAGTATTTTGACGTATATCAGAGTTTTTAATTGTCCAAATTTTTTGATACAAAACAGAAGAAAACTTATAAATATCGTAATCTGCACCATCGTGAAAAATTGAGTCATATTTCCCTTGTGATTCAAAAAGAGTAGTAGTATCATTTATTGCCACCACGGATTCTTTATTTACGACTGTTTGAATTATTTGAGCCATTTTCAAAAGGCCTATTACTTTATTACCAGTAAAACCTTGACGCTTGTAATAATTCTCTCTTCTTTCATAATATATACCTACTTCCTTCAAATATTTTTCAATATTCCTCTGTATATGATCATTAGCTTTTAAACTTGCAGACTTTACTGGATTTTGTGAGTTTGTTGCACTTATAATATCAGTTTGGACTTCTAAATTTTCAGTATTTACGAGCTTGACAAAAACTTTTAATGTTTCAGGTAAAGTGCTTATTTCATCATATGCATAGTATAAACAATGGACAGTTTGGCATCCGTTAACTATCTGAGGGTTTACAATACTATATTCATTATTACCTAAAGGATCGATAGAATCTCCTATAATAGTTAGACCGTTATTCATTGCCCAAAAATTCTGTGCTTTGAGTGGGTCTTTAGCCGATTCAATAATTGAGCTATTAATTTTTTTATCTTCACCTAAAAAAATCTAACATTTCCTTCAGTTAAATGGCTTCTAAAATCATCATTATCATCAATTAGAGATTTAATCAAGTCGTTTCCTGAAATAAATCCTGTAAATCCGCTAATATCAATTCCTCTTTCCTTAATTTCAAGAGGTTGAGAACTAAATTTCAACTCAATACTTTCATCTTTTCTTTCCGTTAAGTCCAGCAATTTTGGGCTCCCCAATAGTGAAATTCAAATGGTATGCTTAAAGGGTTCTTTTCTAATTCTTCTTGTAAATGGATTATTTTTCTGTAATATTAATTTCAGGTGCAGCTGTAACATAATAGACTTCACAACTAAATTTAGCCTCTCTCTGCTTGATTTTCTGAATATTTTACGAATTAAGTCCGCAGCATCTATAATATCCTGATTGGCACCAATTTTTTGAAGTTTATCTAAGTCCAGTTCCAGATTAAAAATCTCTTCAATACCTTCTTTTAAGTTTTTAAATCCATTAGTGGAAAATCCGTTTTCTTTCTTTGTTTGGAAGAACTTTACTTTAATATGACTTTCCTTATTTATTTGGTGATTTTCATCTTTGACAAGAACACCGTTACAGAAAACATAACAATGGTCAATTCCTTCATCTCCGCCTTCTCCCATTATACCATCAATCAAATCATCAAATTCAATTCCATAGAGGTACTGCAAGTTTGAAAATGCCGATACAGCAATCTCAAATTTATTTTTATTGACTGAATTTAATTCTGGATTATCCTCAAAAAGTTTATCAATCTGGTCATCAAGTAATATTCTTAAACTCATTTATATTTTCTTTTTTTGAATGCCTTACAACGCCCAAATATACACATTGTGTATATTTTTCCATTACACATTGGGTATATCCAATTTAAATAAAAATAAACTGTATTTGTATGTCTTTGTAAATTAGGTAATTATCAATATATTTAAGCAATAAAAAAATATAAAAAACCCCATTACTCCTTTAAGTTTTCTCCCTTTCAGTCGAAAAGGCAGGTAGTTTTTATTGTGAAATCATCCTTCAAATATTAAGAAAAAGGATAACGCGCCACATACATTTGCTGTACGTCTTCAATTAGCATTTGCCTAAGGGCATCTATGTTGTAGTGTGTGGTGGCGGAAATAAAAATAACCTGCTCGTTTTCGCCTAAGCGTTCCTGCCAAGTTTGTTCCATTTCGGCAATAATTATCTCCTTTTCGGCGGCTGGCACCAATTCATCAAAGTGCGTTGCCACATAGCGGTCAAACTTATTGAAAACATAAATAATTTTCTTGTCGTTTGCGCCAATCTCTTCAAGCGTTTTGCGCACTACCGTCAGTTGTTCTTCACATTTTGGGTGCGAAAGGTCGGACACAATAAGCAAAATATCCGACTCGCGCACTTCGTCTAAGGTGGACTTAAAACTTTCGATGAGGCTGTGTGGCAGTTTTCGGATAAAACCTACGGTATCGGAAAGCAAGAAAGGCGTATTTTCGTACACAACTTTGCGGGTTGTCGTATCCAAAGTAGCAAAAAGTTTGTCTTCGGCGAATACATCGGCTTTGGAAAGTAAGTTCATCAGCGTGGATTTTCCAACATTGGTGTAGCCTACCAACGAAATACGCACCAATTGTCCGCGCTGCTTGCGTTGGGTAAGGTTTTGGCGTTCTATTTTTGCCAAATCCTCCTTTAGTTTCGCAATTTTGTCTTTTACAATACGGCGGTCTGTTTCAATTTCTTTCTCACCCGGTCCGCGCAAACCAATACCCCCGCGTTGGCGTTCAAGGTGCGTCCACAAGCCCCTTAAGCGTGGCAAAAGATACTCAAATTGCGCCAATTCTACTTGGGTACGCGCCTGTGCAGTACGTGCGCGGCTCGCAAAAATGTCCAAAATCAAGTAGCTGCGGTCAATAACTTTTCGTTTGAATGTTTTTTCCAAATTATGCAGTTGCGTAGGAGAGAGGTCGTCATCGAAAATAACCATGTCCACATCGTGAGTTTCAATGTATTCGGCAATTTCTGCTGCTTTGCCCGTTCCTATAAAAGTGGCTTTGTGGTAAGCATCTAATTTTTGTTGAAATATTTTGACTATCTCGGCTCCGGCAGTATTTGCCAAAAAAGCCAGTTCATCTAAATGCTCCCGAACCTCGCTTTCTGTTTGTTTTTGAAAAATAACGCCCACCAAAATAGCTTTTTCGGGAGCGATTTTCAATCCTTCTTTTTTTTGTTCAATCAAGTGTTTCTTCGGTTTGAATGGTGGACGAATGGGCTAATGCTTTGTCTTTTTTAGTAGCTGTTGCAAAATTTTGACTTATTAATAGCAAAATAAAACCTACCGAAATAGCAGCATCGGCAATATTAAAAACCGGACGGAAAAAAATGACATATTCGCCACCCCAAAAAGGAATCCACGAAGGTAAAGTTCCTTCGTACAGCGGGAAATACAACATATCTACCACTCTGCCAAACAGCAAGGGCGCGTATCCGCCTTCGGGCGGAAATAATTGCGCGATATTGTGAGGGTGATACAAACTTTCGTTGAAAATAAGCCCGTAAAAAAGGCTGTCAATAATATTGCCGATAGCTCCGGCAATGATAAAAGAGAAGGATATTAAAACTAATTTGGACGCTCCTTTTTTGTATAAATGATTTAAAACAAAAAACAGCAACACTACCGCCATAATTCTAAAAAGTGTAAGAATAGGCTTGCCGTAGGAAAAATTCAGGGATAAACCAAAAGCCATTCCTTCATTTTCGATAAAATGTAGTTTAAACCAATTTCCGATTACATTAATTTCTTCGCCCAGATAAAAGTGCGTTTTTATCCATATTTTAAAACACTGGTCAATGAAAAGTATGAGCAGTATAATGCCGATTAAATGTTTCTTTTTCAATAAATTTAATTTTTAGAAGCGAAAATAACAGTTTAATACAGAATATTAAAGTTAAAAATACTTATCGTCCTTTTAAATCTGCACATTGAGCGAAGTCGAAATGTGTTTTAATTGCGTTTCGGCTTCGCTCAACGCGCATAAAAATTCACTCAACACGCATCAAGATTTGCACATTGAGCGAAGTCGAAATGTGTTTTCAACGCTTGTTTGGGTAAAAAATAAGGGTAGCCTCCTAAAAAAGACTACCCCTTGCTAATCAATTATTTTTAACCACTAAAAACAATATTTGTTCTCACTAATTAGCTTGTCGGCAATTTTACGGCGCAATTCAATTGTGTTCAACGGTCGAATTTGGTAAAACGTTTCAAACCTATGAGCATCATCCGTTGCATATCGCCTTCGGCAATGGCAGCGATAGCAGTTTTGCCGATGCTGTGCATTTTTTCCAAAGCATCATTCAAAAATACTTGGGCAATGGCAATTTCCTCTTGGCAAGCCGCTTCACTCGAGCGATTTACCTTTTTTTCTACTCGCAAAATAGCAGATTCGGCAGCAAACAAATCGAAGGACATATCTGCCAAGCACATAATTATTTCTTGCTGATTTTCTAAATCCTGCATATATTTTTGTACTGCTGCTCCGGCAATCATCAAAATAGCTTTTTTCGCTTGCACTACTGCTTTTTTCTCTTTGGCAAAAAATGTTTCGTCTTCCTCGCCGCCAAAATCGGGAATTGCCATCAATTCTTGCTGTACTTTCATCGCAGGACCAATAATGTCAATTTGTCCTTTCATCGCGCGGCGCAGCAACATATCTACAGCCAAAAGGCGGTTTATTTCGTTGGTGCCTTCAAAAATACGATTAATGCGAGCATCGCGATACGAGCGTGCGGCAGGATATTCTTCCGAAAAACCGTAGCCACCATAGACTTGTACCATTTCGTCCACACAATAGTCGAGTGTTTCGGAGCCCATTACTTTAAGCGCAGCACATTCGATGGCATATTCTTCGGCAGCCAGAAGTTTGGCAATTTCAGGCGATTTCCCTTCAGCTTTAAGCTCATCTACTTTGGTTTTTATTAGGTTGGAAACGCGATATGTTGCCGATTCGCAAGCAAAACTGAGAATGGCTTGTTGGGCTAATTTGTGTTTTATCGCGCCAAAATGTGCAATAGTTTGCTTGAATTGTACCCGCTCGTTGGCGTATTTTATAGATTGTGTATTGGCGGCTTTAGAACCACCCATTACCATAGCGCAGAGTTTGTAGCGACCAATATTGAGTACATTAAAAGCAATTTTGTAGCCTTTGCCTATTTCTCCCAAAACATTTTCGGCAGGTACTTTTACATTTTCGAAGAAAACTTGGCGGGTAGAAGAACCCTTGATGCCCATTTTATTTTCTTCAGCACCCAAAGTTATTCCTTCGGATTTTGCATCTATTACAAAACCGGTAAATTTATCACCATCTACTTGGGCAAAAACGATAAAAATATCGGCAAAACCGGAGTTGGTTATCCACATTTTTTGTCCGGTAATATGATAAAACTTGCCATCGTCTGAGAGAATTGCCTTGCTTTTTGCTGCCAGTGCGTCAGAGCCGGAGCCGGGTTCGGTAAGACAGTAGGCAGCTTTTAGGTTTCCTACGGCTAAATGTGGAAGGTATTTTTTCTTTTGTTCTTCGGTGCCGAAATACAAAATAGGCAGTGTGCCAATTCCTGTATGCGCCGCTACGGCAACACCGAAGGAATGACTAAGTCCCAGTTTTTCGGAGAGGAGGGTTTCGGTGTTGAGATTTACGCCCATACCGTCGTATTCTTGCGGCAGCGTAGCACCCAACAAACCCAGCGTTCCGGCTTCGTGGAGGAGTTCTTCCATAAGCCCGGGTTCCATTTTGTCAATTTTTTCTATATTGGGAAAAATGCGTGTTTTTACGAAATCTTCCGCCATCGCGCCGAACATTCGCTGTTCTTCATTGAGGTCGTCCGGTGTGAAAACATCTGCTGCAACAGCGTTTTTGATTAAAAACTCGCCGCCTTGAAGTACTTTTTTAATGCTATCAACTGACATAATTTTTAGGATATTTTTAAGATGAAAAATTTAAACATTTACCTTACAAAAGTATAAAATTTCGCACAAAAAAACAAAAATATTCGCTATTTGCGAAAATTCGCTAAAATTTTACCCTAAAAAATTGTATTTTATGTGATATAAGGTATAAAACTTGCCGTAGAATGTTACATTTACTGTATAAAAAATGAATATTGTATGCAAATGCCTTTGGCTTCGTCGTTTTCTTATCGAAGTTTATTGCCTATAAGTTGGTTGCTGCTTTTTTGCAGTTTGTGCGTGCTGAGGTTTTATCCGCAGATAAAGTTAGTGTACTTGTTGTTGGCGATAGCTATTGCAGTAAATGGAGTAGTACACAAGCGTAGTCTTTATCGACAAGGCATGCAGCAGGTAGAAGAGGCGATGGTGATGTTGGTGGCTTTGGGCATTGGTGTGTTGTGGCTCAATTTTATTGCCCAAACCGATGAGTTGTTTGGTTTTGGCTTGCAGTTTTTTCAAACAGTTAAGCCCTTTGTTCAGCTAATAGCATATTTCGCGGCAATATTATTTTGGATTTATGGTCTTTTGTTTGTCGAAAAAATTCTTTTGCAAAATGCAAATGCAGGAATATTGTTTGTTCGTTATTGGGAAATAATATTGGGAATTAGTTTGTTGTTGCCATTGGTGGGAACATTATTGCCGCAAGGTTTTGCCGTATATGCAATTGGTTTGGGTTTAGTGCTTTTTTTGCCTTTGTCGGTGCAGTTGCAGTGGATTGTTTGGCTCAATCGAAAGGACAAGTGGCTTAGTGTTTTATATTTGAGTATTCTTCTGGGAGTAAATATTGGTTTGTGGTTGCTCAGTGCTAATGCTTCGCCTTCTTTTTATCAATATTTTCAAATATTTTTTTCCTTACTCATTGGCGGAACTTCGCTATATTTTTTGAACGCGCTGATATCGCTTATTTTTAACTTGCCCCTTAGTGCTACTATTGAGGAAATTCAGACAGAGGCGCGCAGTTTCAGGGAAATGAATGCGCTGCATTTTAGTTCCGGCAATGTACAAGATGGAATTGCCCATTTGTTGAATATTTGTTTGGAAAACGCCAAAGCCGATGCTGCGGTAATGGTGGAATATATGCCCGAAGGAGAAGATAAAGTTTATGTGAAAAATATTTCGCAAGAAAGTGTTGAAGATTGGGTGTTTCGGTATTATCCGCAATTTACGCTTGCGCTCCATAATACAAAGCAATATCCTATTTATTGGGAGAATGTGGCAGATATTCCTTATAAAAGTCTTTTGTTGTATCCTGCGTGGGAAGAGGAAAAATTGGTGGGACAAATATTGTTATGTAAAAAAAACACACGCGCATTTAGCCAAAAACAACGGGAAAAAGTACGTTGGTTGGTGGAGCAATACAGCGTTTTGAAGAGCAACCAGAAACTAATGGAAAAAAGTAGGCAATTAGCGCAAAAAGAGGCGCAATTTCAACTTGCCCGCGATATTCAGCAAGCATTGTTGCCCCAAGCATTTTCTTCGCCTTATTTGGAAGTTGCGGCGTACAACCAAACCGCAGACGAGGTAGGGGGCGATTATTATGACTATTTTGTAGATGAACATGGCAACAGTACTTTTGTAATTGCAGATGTAGCGGGTTCGGGAACTTCGGCGGCATTTTACATGGCGGAAATGAAAGGTATTTTTAGTGTTTTAGTACGCCAAAGCACGCTGAGTTTATCGGAAAAAATAGAGCTTATGAACAAAACCATTGCCGCAAGCGTACCCAACAATGTTTTTATTACCCTAATGTTGGTGCAGATTTTACCACAGCAGCATACATTACATTTGGTTCGTGCCGGACACCCGCCTATGTTGTATTTTCAACAGGCTACAAAACAACATACGCGCTGTGAACCAAAGGGAATAGGCTTAGGGATTTTGCGAAATGAAAGTATTTTGTCGCGCATTTCGGTTGTAGAATACACTTTGGCAGACAAGGATATAATCTTGCTTTTTACCGATGGATTAATAGAAAATAAACATCCTCAAAGTCGTGAAGAGTGGGGTATTGATGGTTTAGAAAAAGCATTCGCACAAGCGGTGCATAGCGAAACTACCGAAGGTATTTTGCAGCAAATATTACATCTGCGAGAAAAAGATGGGTATAACCCTGCGGAAGACGATGAGTGCATAATTGTAGTAAAATATAATAGTGAACAAAATTAAAAATGAACAACATTGTATCATTATTATCAAACAAAAAATTTCTCAATAGAAAAAATCAATGCACGAAAAACTTCCCGTACGCCAATTTATTTTGCCGATGCTGGTCAAAAATTTGGTAAAGATACACGCCCGCAGGGAGTTGTTGTGGCAAGCTAAAACGATTGCCGGTACACTGGTTTTGTAGTATCACGCGCCCTTGTGTATCGACAATTTGGAGTTGTGCTTGTTGTAGTTCCGTCCAAAAGTGCAGGGCATTTTCTTGCGGCACATAGCTAACGGGCAAGTTGTTGTGTAGTGGCGGCATTTGTTCGTTGCCGAGCACCCAATCTTCGGGACAAGTTTCGGAGGTGTTAATTTGCACGCACTGTCCTACGGAAAGGGTATCGCAAAAGTAAGCGTTGAGGGTAGCCCAGTAAGTGCCACTTTGTGCGTAAGTGTGTGTAACAGAGCCACCGGCAAAAGCAGGGGCAATGCTTCCATCGCCGAAGTCCCACACCAAGACATAAGGTTCGCCGCGAAAGCCGAGTGTATCGGCGGTAAAAGTTGCGTTGTAGTTTTCTATGGATTGTTGCATCTCAATACTTGGATTTTCGAGCAGTCCGAGGCAGTTGGTGTGGAGCAGGAGAATATCGGCAGTACCGCCATTCATTACAACAGAAGAATCTGCATTGTAGAGGGGTATGGATTCTAAGCCGGATTCCCAGCGACCAGTCACCCAAAAAGTACCGTTCGGGTCGGTAGCGAGGGCATAGGCGTAGTCATTTTTTTCGCCACCGTAGAGGCGTTGCCAAATGATATTTCCTTGTGGACTTAGCTTGGTGAGGTGTACTTGTGCTTCGAGGGAGTCGCCAGTAAGGTAGCAACCTGCTACAATGATATCACCGGAGGGAAGTTCAGCCACTTCACCATTGCCACAATCATTGCACAGGTCGGGACTTTGCCAAAGGACGTTGTAGTTTTGGTCAAGTTTGATGATAGCATTGTATTTACCATCGACATAATCGACATAAGTGCCGATAAAAGTATTGTTGGCAGCGTTTTTAAAACTGTGGATGGCTTCAAAATAGCTTTGCACGGGAATAATTTGTTTTTTAACGATATCGCCATTCGTGGTTAATTCTATAAAAGCGATTTGCCCTACGCCGTCCCAAGCACTCCAGTTAACAAGGCAGTTTGCCAAGAAATTTCCATTGGGTAGGGGTACGATGCTGATAACCTTATTATCATACAAAAACTCATCAATTATCTTTTCCCAAATAATATCGCCGTTCTTGTCTATTTTGAGGAGTAAAATTTTTCTTAAATTATATGGTATGTCAGGCTCGTCCGGAATATTTATATTTCCCCCGATAATAAAAGTATTATCGGGGGAAACTGTAATGGAATTAGCAACGGATGTAAACGTGTTAGAAATACTTAATTTTTTTGCAAAGAAATAAGTGTCAAATTTGTAAAATGCTAACAAGATATCCCCGTGAAAATAATCTCCAACTAAACCAGCAAAAATTAAATTTTGATCTTCCCCAATAGCAAAGCAAGTTAAATTTGATTGCCCTAATGTATCTGCTATAATATAATCATTAATAATATTCCCAAGTGTATCCGATTTATTTATAAATCCTTGCCAGTAACCATCAAAAATAACCAATTAGCTGCGCTACCGAAATAGTAAAGATTATTTTCACTCAAAAAATCGATGTCCACTATCAATATGAGCAATATCTTTAGTTTGTAAAAATAAAGAGTCTTGCGCATAAACTAAGTTGAATAAACTCAAACAGAGGTAACAAGAAATTAAGACTTTCCGAATAATGTAATTATTTAATAATAAGTAATTTATGCGCAAAAACAGCATCTCTGTTTTGTACTTTAATGAAATACATACCAGCAGGGGTAGTGCTGTAAATTCAATACATAAGATTGGTTAAACTTAGTGCTTAAGCACGTTGCTACCTTACATTTATTAGTGTCATTGTGGCATTATCATCACAAGTAGAGCAGGCAATGTTTACACTTTGTTGTGCGGGTTGGGGCTGAGTAATAATTTTGAGGTGCTTATTACTTCCGTATCTGTTAGTTCATTTTGGCGGCTGTTGGCATACAAACGGGAATCTATTTTAAGGTACGAAAACTTCCTGTACGCCAATTTATTTTGCCGATGCTGGTCAAAATTTGGTAAAAATACACACCCGCAGGCAGTTGTTGTGGCAAGCTAAAGTGAGTGCGGAGCATTGACTTTGTAGTATTACACGCCCTTGTGTATCCACAATTTGGAGTTTGTGCTTGTTGTAGTTCCGTCCAAAAGTGTAGCGTATTTTCTTGGGCAACATAGCTTACAGGCAGGTTGTTGTGTAGTGGCGGCATTTGTTCGTTGCCGAGCACCCAATCTTCGGGGCAAGTTTCGAGGTGTTAATTTTGCACGCACTGCCCTACGGAAAGGGTATCGCAAAAATAAGCGTTGAGGTAGCCCAGTAAGTGCCGTTGTTGGGATAGGTGTGAACTACGGTTTGTCCGAACTGTGCGGGTGCGGAAGTGCCATCACCAAAATCCCACCGAAGGTCAAGGATCGGCTCTCCGCGAAAACCAAGCGAATCGGCAGTAAAATAGACGGCGTGATTGTCGATATTCAGGTCAAAATTGAGGCTAGGATTTTCGAGCAGTCCGAGGCAGTTGGTGTGGAGCAGGAGAATATCGGCAGTACCGCCATTCATTACAACAGAAGAATCTGCATTGTAGAGGGGTATAGATTCCAAGCCGGATTCCCAGCGACCAGTCACCCAAAAAGTACCGTTCGGGTCGGTAGCGAGGGCATAAGCGTAGTCATTTTTTTCGCCACCGTAGAGGCGTTGCCAAATGATATTTCCTTGTGGACTTAGCTTAGTGAGGTGTACTTGTGCTTCGAGGGAGTCGCCAGTAAGGTAACAGCCCGCCACAATAATATCACCGGAGGGAAGTTCCGCCACTTCGCCATTGCCACAATTATTACAAAGGTCGGGGCTTTGCCAGAGGACGTTGTAGTTTTGGTCAAGTTTGATGATGGTACTGTGCTTATTAATGGTATAATCCTTATACATACCCAAAAAACCATTATCTTTTGATGGAATAAGATTGAAAATATCCTCAAAATAGCTTTGTACAGGAATGATTTTTTTATTGACGATATCACCATCAGTAGTTAATTCTATGAAAGCAATTTGCCCTACACCGTTCCAAGCACTCCAGTTAACAAGGCAGTTTGCTAAGAAATTTCCATTGGGTAGGGGAACGATGCTGATAACCTTATTATCATACAAAAACTCATCAATTATTTTTTCCCAAATAATATCGCCGTTCTTGTCTATTTTGAGGAGTAAAATTTTTCTTAAATTATATGGTATGTCAGGCTCGTCCGGAATATTTATATTTCCCCCGATAATAAAAGTATTATCGGGGGAAACTGTAATGGAATTAGCAACGGATGTAAACGTGTTAGAAATACTTAATTTTTTTGCAAAGAAATAAGTGTCAAATTTGTAAAATGCTAACAAGATATCCCCGTGAAAATAATCTCCAACTAAACCAGCAAAAATTAAATTTTGATCTTCCCCAATAGCAAAGCAAGTTAAATTTGATTGCCCTAATGTATCTGCTATAATATAATCATTAATAATATTCCCAAGTGTATCCGATTTATTTATAAATCCTTGCCAGTAACCATCAAAAAACAACCAATTAGCTGCGCTACCGAAATAGTAAAGATTATTTTCACTCAAAAAAATTCCATGTCCACTATCAATATGAGCAATATCTTTAGTTTGTAAAAATAAAGAGTCTTGAGCATGAACTAAGTTGAATAAACTCAAACAGAGGTAACAAAAAATTAAGACTTTCCGCATAATGTAATCATTTAATAATAAGTAATTTATGCACAAAAATAGCATCTCTGTTTTGTACTTTAATGAAATACATACCGGCGGGGTAGTGCTGTAAATTCAATACATAAGATTGGTTAAACTTAGTGCTTGTAAGTACGTTGCCACTTACATTTATTAGTGTCATTGTGGCATTATCATCACAAGTAGAGCAGGCAATGTTTACACTTTGTTGTGCGGGGTTGGGGCTGAGTAGCAGTTGTGGAGTGTCCATTGTTTGCGTATCTGTTGGTTCATTTTTGGCGGCTATTGGCATACAGACGGAATCTATTTTAAGGTACGAAAAACTTCCCATACGCCAATTTATTTTGCCGATGCTGGTCAAAAATTTGGTAAAGATACACGCCCGCAGGGAGTTGTTGAGGTAAAGAAAATTGACTGCCGGAGCATTGGCTTTGTAGTATCACGCGTCCTTGCGTATCTACAATTTGTAATTGTGCTTGTTGTAGTTCCGTCCAAAAGTGTAGCGTATTTTCTTGGGCAATATAGCTAATGGGCAAGTTGTTGTGTAGTGGTGGCATTTGCTCGTTGCCGAGCACCCAATCTTCGGGGCAAGTTTCGGAGGTGTTAATTTGCACACACTGTCCTACGGAAAGGGTGTCGCAAAAGTAAGCGTTGAGGGTAGCCCAGTAAGTGCCGTTGTTGGGATAGGTGTGAACCACGGTTTGTCCGAACTGTGCAGGTGCAGAAGTGCCGTCCCCGAAATCCCACCGAAGGTCGAGGATAGGCTCTCCGCGAAAACCGAGCGAATCGGCGGTAAAATAGACGGCGTGATTGTCAATGTTTAGGTCAAAATTGAGGCTAGGATTTTCGAGCAGTCCAAGGCAGTTGGTGTGGAGCAGGAGAACATCGGCAGTGCCACCGTTCATTACAACAGAAGAATCTGCATTGTAGAGGGGTACGGGTTCTAAGCCGGATTCCCAGCGTCCTGTCACCCAAAAAGTACCGTTCGGGTCGGTAGCGAGGGCATAAGCGTAGTCATTTTTTTCGCCACCGTAGAGGCGCTGCCAAATGATATTTCCTTGGGAGCTTAATTTGGTGAGGTGTACTTGTGCTTCGAGAGAATTACCTGCAATAGTGCCAGCAACAATAATATCTCCTGAAGAAAGTTCAGTAGGATTAGAGATACCATACTCCGAAATCATTTCCGAAATCCATACAATATTAAAACTGGTGTCAAATCGTATTACATAATTAAGGTTATCCAATTCATAATTTCCGATGATAGTGCCATCATCACAAAAGGACATATCACCGATAGATTCACTAATCCCCCAGTTAAACAAGTTTTTATGAATAATATTTCCATCAGTGTCAAACTCAAGGAAAAGAATATCGGCGGGATTAGAGAACTCCCACGGCTGCCAATTTACGGCACAACTTGCTAAGAAATTTCCATTGGGCAGGGGAACGATGCTAATAACTTTATTATCATACAAAAACTCATCAATTATATTTTCCCAAATAATATCGCCGTTCTTGTCTATTTTGAGGAGGTAGAGGTGCGTATCAATTTCATCAAAGTAACGCATTCTACCCCCGATGATAAAACCATTATCAGGGGTAGAAATTGTAGAATGAGCAGAACACTCAAAATCAGTATAATCTTTAATAATTTTTTCGTAAATGAAACTATTAAATTTGTAGAATAGTCCAATTATTCTTGATGAATATTCTATAATGTAATTTGACGAATATCCTGTAAAAATATAACTACCATCAGTACCAATGGCAAAAGAATTAAGTGTCCCTTCCCAACCATTATTATTAACAGCAGTAGCAGTTTTAATAATATTACCGATTGTATCTAACTCAAGTAAAAATCCTTTCCATTCGGTGTTAGTAAAAATTGTCCAATTAGCACTAGAACCAAAAACCAATAAATTGCTATCATCTTTTTTCAAAATTCCCCACCCATTGTCAATATCACCTACAGAAAGTGTATGAAGATATAAAGAGTCTTGGGCAAAAAGATAATTGAAATTAAAAAAGAAAAAAATAATAACTATTACTTTGTTCATGACATAATTATTTGATGATGAGCAATTTGTGTATAAATATATTATTGCCGTTTTGTGCCTTGATGAAATACATACCTGTAGGGTAGTGCTGTAAATTCAATACATAAGATTGATTGAATGTTAAAGAGGTAAGGACTTGTCCGTTTACATTCATAAGAACAAGAGGAGTATTGTCTTGACAAGTAGGACAACTAATGTGTACACTTTGCTGTGCGGGATTGGGGCTGAGTAATAATTTTGAAGTGCTTATTATTTCTGTATTTGTTGGTTCATTTTTAGCGGCTATTGGCATACAAACTGAATCTATTTTGGCGAGAAGCTCGCTGCCGGCAAGAATTTCAAAATCGGGTAACAATGTAATAGAGTAACCTGCTACATAGAGTACTTGGCTACTTTGACTAATGCGTTCGCTACTCCAAATTTTTTGCCGTACACTTATATCGTGTACCATATTGCTTATTGTTTGATCCAAATAATCAAAATCTTTGCAATCAGGATATTCATCGCAAGCATCAGGTATCCAGTCGGTATCGTTATCCATATTGTCATCTTCGCCGGGGCAGGCATCCAATATATCGCAAATACCATCATTATCGCTATCAGGCAGACCAGTACAACTGAAGTTTGTAGCAAACAAACTGTCGGCAAAGGTACTGGGCTGAGGGCTTGGCAGCATAGCAAAATTGGTGGTACTGCTTTGTAAAAGCAGTCGCGCAATATGCGCGCTATAGGTACTGCCTTCTGCTATTTGACTAAGGCTGTTTTTTTGTGCTGTACTCAGGTTATAGATTGTTTTAGTAGTATCCGCAGCCAAGTCTATCAGCGTTTGGTACAATACTTTAAAACGGTAATCTTCTATGCTTATACTATCGGTGCTGTTGCTGCTGCCATTGGGCAGGGCATTCAGTGCTGTTTGTGCCAGTGCGGTTTTGCGGACTGCCGTATAGTGCTGTACCAGCGCACGGCGGCTGTCGCGGGTTTGGGCGCAATGTTGAAGTTGCAAGGCGGCTTCCCATTTTTGTAGTTCCATATAGTATTGGGTTTTGCTGCGGCGCAGTTGGTCTTTGCGAATGGGGTTGGTTTCACTGCAAATTTGGCTGTCGGGTACTATTTCTCTACGTCCACATTCCGAATATGGATTGGGTGTATTATTAGCAGAAAGACAATCGTCCACATCCACACCCCCGCTCACCACTTCGGGTTCTTGTGTTTCGTTAGGGTGTGCCCAATAGATAAAGGCAGCGTTACCTGTAATATCCAAATCTTGTGCATCGCAGGGGTTTAGTATGCTGTTACTACACTCAAATCGGTTGAGCGGGAGGTAGTTGCTAGGTAAGTTTCCATCTTCACATACTCCTTGGTCTTGTAGGAAGCCATTTACACTCCAGCCGCGCCAGTAGTTGCTATGGAAGTTGCAGCGCAGGTCTAAATATTCTTGGTCGGAGCTGGGGTTTTCGCTGAGTACGCCTACAAGGGTGTTCATAAAGCGGTTGTAGCTTCCCCAAGTGCCGGTAGTACCCATAGCACCTTGGTTATAGAGGCACACTTTGTAGCGTTGGAAGTTGTTATAGTTGAGGCTGTGGATATTACATTGTTGCAGCCAAAGTCCCGTATTGCCCCAAGCAGTAAGGTCTGTTCGGGTGAAGGTATTTCCAAAAATAATACCTCTTTCGTTTTGTATAAAAGCTCCATACAGGCAGTTGTCGAAGGTACAACTTCTTATAATAATACCATCGTTTGTGAAGGTAGTATTGACAGAAGCATCGCGCATACCCCAGCGGCAATAGTTAAAAGTACAATGACGTGCCGAAAGATGAGAGACTATATTGGTCTGCATTCCTGCATAGAGGTTTGTATAATTAGAATAATTGTCTGCAATATATCCGTACAAATCGCTTACAATACCATGAGCGGGATAATTTTGCAGCGGAAAAAGTAGGTTGTTATTTTTTGTGTATGTATTCCAGCCTAAATTTAAGATACTGAATTGGGTGGGATCAATATTGAGGTTGTTATAATAACCATTGGAAGCATTAACTGCTTGATGACAGTTGTTGAAAGTGGTATGTTGTATATTTGCCCATCCATTGGCAGAGTTAATACAAATACTGTTGTTTTGCAGTCCCCAGAAAATATTATTTTGTGAAATATTGGCAGGATTAGGCGTAATGGTATTCATATCCAAGTCCACCAAATCATACACGGGCGTATTCATCAATGCAACACCAATTAGTGCGTTATTAACAGTGGAATTATTATTTGAAGTAAGTCTTCCGATGAGACTGGTTTTAGGGTTTACATTCATACCTGAGCCTAACACCCTAATTCCTTGCCACATACAGGTAGTAGCACTATTCAAATCAGAAGCATCAATATTTAATTCACCTCCCGCCTGTACGACCATTCTACCGAAGGGTCCAAACTCAAGGTTTTGATTCACAACATTTAACCTATAGTATGGCGGTATAATAATGTCCGCATTGATGATATCATTTCCAGAAGATGCATCGGTAAAAAGTGCGTTATTTACAGTATTCCAATCGACAGTAATAATATTGATAGCAGAGCCATCTCCCAAGCCGAGCCCAAGTAAGTTGTAATCGTTTATTACTTCGGCACCAGCAGCAGGAAGACACATTGCATCGGTACAGTCATCACCTAAAACGATAGTAACAGTGGACTCATCGTAAAAACACTCGTTTTCTACCACGTAGGTGTAAGTGCCGAAAGGATAGGTACTAGGAGAAATATTGATATTTATTCCTAAGTTATTATTATTCTCATCGTACCAAGTACCGCCGGAGTCTTCGTTTTGTAATGCAGTATTCAGTTCAAAACTTTCATCGTCAGGACATATAGAAATGGTTAAATTGTCACCTGCGGAGACTGTTGGTATAACAAGAACACTGATAGAAGCAGAGCCTACACAGTTTACGCCACTATCATAAATAGTAATGGTATAGGTCGTGTTTTCCGTAGGAGATGTTGTAATACTAAGTCCATTTCCTATCACATTATTGGCATCGTCTGTCCATTCATATACATCAGCTTTGGGAACAGACGCTACGGTAAAACTTACACTTTCACCCAAGCAAATTTGAGTGGGACCACCTGAAATTATTGGGTCAGGTGTAAACGCACCTATTACATTTACTATATCATTATCCGAACAGCCCTGATATGTTGTTGTAAGTTGGTAATTAAAAGTTTGATACGAGCCATAATTTATTATATAAGGAAATGTAGGGTTTGTAGTATTAGGGTTATTAAGCGCAGGAGCACCATTGGACGCTTGCCAACTATACGTTGCTCCACTAATATTACTGCTACCGCTAAGACTTGCTTGCATATCATCGCAAAGTATCAAATCCTCTCCTGCATCGGCTTCGATATCGGCAATGGTTACTACCACCACATCCGAATCTTGACAGTCGTGTTCGTCTGTAACAGTAACGGTGTAGGTATAAGTGCCGTTGGGTGCGTTTTGTATAATAGGATTGGCAATGTTAGGGTCACTCAAGTACGTGCTGGGCGACCAAGTGTAGGTAATGGCTGTATTACTCTGGGCGGTGAGTTGAATGTCGGTAAATGCTTCGCAGGAGGTGATGTCTTCATTGGCGGAGACAATATCGGGAACAATAACGGTTAAATCTAAATTTAGTACGGGCAAATTAGCGCAATTACTTTCTAAGCTTAGTGTAAAAGTTGTTGTTTGATTTGGATAAACAGTAATGATTCGGTTATGTACTATGCTATTATTGATTACATAACCATTATTGGCACTCCATGTATAAATATTGTAGAGTGGGTCTCCGTCTGTAAAATGAAGTTCTACCGCATCGCCCGCACAAATTTCCACTTCATTATAGTGGGTATTATTTTCCATAAAATGATTATTGGCAATGGGATATTCAGCCCATATATAAGGATCATGCACATTGTTATCAAGATAAGGTGCGGCACCGCTATAATATCGTTCTATTTGACATGCCGTAAGTGCAGCAGGTAATGCAGCATAAGAATCCATAATGTTATTAGTTAAACCAATCATTGTAGGACACTCACTACATCCTTGACATTCTGTATCGCCGGGACATTCTCCAGTTACGCCACAGTTTGTAAATTCTATGGGAATAATAATATTTGTGTCGCAACCCGGTGTGTCATCACAGTAATCATCTACAACTCTCGAATGCAATAAGCCCAAATGATGTCCGACTTCATGTAATGTAAAATATATCTTTTGAATTTTATTTGAACTGAAAGAACCAAATAGATTAGTTGTTCCAACAACATCATAAGAAGTACTATAAAAATCTGGCTCTCCAGAGATAGTGGGATAAAAGAGCAGTATATCTACTACATCTGGCAGACGGTTAGGAGTAGATAATTGTGTTATATCGCTTTCATCATTTGATGAATTGAAAGTGTTTGGGTCATTATAAAAATACACATTATCTAACACAAAGCGAACTCGGGCATCGGTACAACTGTTATCGTATAAAGAAGCAAAACCATTGGATAGTAAATTAAAGTCGAAGTCCCCGTCTCCATTTATAATCTCAGTAAACTGTTGGTATGTCAAATCATCCCAAGATACACAGTCTGGACATTTGTGGTTCGCAACATTAGTCGCAAATTCGGTAGCAGAAGCCCCTAAGAATTTGCTTCCAAGTTGTGGTGGCGAATAAGCCCAAGTTGTTAGTGCTGCGATGGCTTCGTTCATATCTTCCTCTACAAATTTCCTTAAATATTCTAAGTGAACAGGGTTATTCGGGTCAAAATTCTGCATAGGTTGCCCTACTGGCGGGTTTAGTACGTGAAAAGCAATGCGCACAAAACGTATGGGTGTGCAAATACAAGGGTCTTCAAGTGCTGTTGTTGTTTGGGCAGGGTTTACATCAGAAGAAAGTGTTGAACAAAGATTGAAATCATTGTCATCATTCTGACTGGATGATTGTCCTAACAGGTTGAAAGAAACTCCCAATAAACCAAAAACCAACCAATAACGCAACGCGCCCCAGTACCATACAATTTTTTCTCTTTTCTTCTCCATAATAAAGTTTTTTTTAAAGTGTTTAAATAAAAATAGTGTTATCCAAAACCTCCAGTTGTTGGATGCCCCAAATTTATAAAAATATTCTTAAACTTTGTTAGTTTTTTGTGTAAAATATTTCAATAAAAATTTTACAACACTAATCTTGATTATTTCTATAGAATATGGTGCAAAGAACTCCTCCTTTCTGTAAAGTATTTTTGTGCAACGCTTGCTTTTAGTTTGTTTTTAAGCAGGCTTTTATGGCAACCAATTGCTCCAATAAACTTTCCAACTGCGCCAAAGGCAACATATTTGCTCCATCGGACTTCGCCACTTCGGGTTTGGGGTGTGTTTCTATGAACAAACCGTCCACGCCTACGGCAATTCCTGCCTTTGCAATAGTGCCAATCATCTTGGGTTGTCCGCCCGTAACGGCACCTTGGTTGGGTTGTTGCAAGGAATGTGTACAATCCAATACCACCGGAAAACCAAACGCTTGCATCGTAGGTATGCCGCGAAAATCTACTACCAAATCGTTGTAGCCAAAGGTAGTGCCTCGTTCTGTAAGCCACACTTTGTCATTGCCGCTGTCGGCTACTTTTTGCGCCGCGTGTTGCATGGCTTGTGGCGATAAAAATTGTCCTTTTTTGATATTCACAAACTTTCCGGTTTCGGCAGCAGCCACCAAAAGGTCAGTCTGACGGCACAAAAACGCCGGAATTTGTAATACATCAACCACCTCCGCAGCCATTTTCGCTTCTTCTACGCTGTGTACATCCGTCAGTATCGGCACTTGATATTTCTTGCGCAAATTTGCCATCAATGCTAAGGCTTTCTCATCGCCAATACCTGTAAACGAGTGAATACTGGTTCGGTTGGCTTTTTTGTAGGAAGTTTTAAAAATATAAGGAATAGCCAGTTTCGCACAAATCGCCTGCACCGTTTCGACAACTTCTGCTATTAGGTCGGCACTTTCCAACACACAAGGACCTGCAATTAAAAAGAAATTATCGGAAGAAAGATTGTGCTCAAAAAAAGCCAATTTTTGGAAGGAAGGATGTAACATATTTTTATTCAAAATCGGGATAAATCAAATATTTTTTGCGTAATTTTTTATAAACCGTCAAATCGTCTTGCCAAGTTTGGCGGATGCTTTCTTCATCTTTTCCCGCAATTATTTGCTTGCGCAAAGCATCTGTTCCGGCTAATTTATCAAAAAACAAATTGTCCAGAAAAAACTTATTCTGATTGGCATATTGTCGATAATACTGCAAAATATACGAAAGTATTAGTCCTTTTTCGTTTTGTAATTGACTAATATTTAGCTTGTTAAGCAAATCTCCTTCGCATATTTCTCCTTCAAATGGCGGATGCTTCGACCCAAAATTTGGCTTGGGTGTAAAGGTATAATTCCCATTTTTATTGTTTGGATAACCGATAAGTTGAAAAGGAAAATCGGTACCTCTGCCTACACTTACATTAGTTCCTTCAAAAAAGCACAGCGAAGGGTAGAGGTAAATCGCTTTCATATTCGGCAGATTGGGCGAGGGCGCAATGGGCAATTCGTAATACGAACTATGGGTGTAACCCAAGCAAGGAATTACTTCTAAGTCGCAGGCTACGCCATTGTTCAACCATGCTTCTTCGTTAATCATACACGCGAGTTCGCCTACCGTGAGTCCGTGTACTACCGGAATTGGGTGCATTCCTACAAACGAAGTATATGCTTTGTTCAAAACAGGTCCGTCCACATAAAATCCATTCGGATTCGGTCGGTCCAAAACAATACATTTTTTATGATTTTCGGCGGCAGCCTCCAAAATATAGTGCATCGTGGAGATGTAAGTGTAAAAACGCACGCCCACATCTTGAATGTCAAAAATCAACACATCAACATCTGCCAAATCTTTGGCTTGCGGTTTTTTGTTGCTGCCATAGAGCGAAATAACAGGTAATTTTGTAGCTTCATCAATGGTGGAAGATACTTTTTCGCCTGCATCAGCCGTGCCGCGAAAGCCGTGCTCGGGGGCGAATATTTTACTGATGTGTACGTTTTTGTGCAATAAAAAATCCACCAAATGTTCGTCGCCTACATACGAACTGTGATTTACCACTAAAGCCACTTTTTTATTGACTAAAAAATGCCGATACATGTCAAAACGCTCCGCAGCAAGGGTGATTTTTGCATTGTCGTAAGGCGACTGTGCCGGATTTTGGGCAGAAATTTTACCCAAAAAAAAGCAAAATGCGATGGATAGTAGTGTAAAATAGAGTTTCATGAAAAATATTCGCTTAAAAAACTTTGCAATAATACTATTTTCGCACTGAAATCATTTATACTTAGGTATTAAATTTATAAATCGGCGTATGAAACTGCCTTTTTGGATAGCAAAACGTATCGCTTTTAGCAAAAATTCTTCTTTTTCTGCTTTTATTATAAAAGTGGCGGTGTTGGCTATTGCACTTTCGCTGGGCGTAATGATAGTGAGCAACAGCATTATTAATGGTTTTAAAAAAGAAATTGAGGAAAAGGTTTTTGGTTTTTGGGGACATATTCGCATCAGCAGTTTTGAAGATAAATACGCCTACGATAACAGCAGTCCGGTATCTGTTCGGCAAGACTTTTATCCAAATTTGCCGCAAATGGACGATGAGGTGGCGAGTATTCAAGTGTTTGCGACTAAGCCGGCTATTTTGATGACGGGCGAGCAAATAGAAGGTATCGTGTTGAAAGGAATTGGTACGGACGTTGATTGGTCGTTTTTCCGGCAATATTTGGTGGAGGGTACTACGTTTATGCCTTCGGATACAAGTGCTTCCAACGATATGCTTATTTCTACTTACACCGCCAAACGCCTTGGGCTAAAGGTAGATGACAAAGTGCTGGTCTATTTCGTGCAGCAGCAGTCGCGCTATCGAAAACTGCGCGTAGCGGGTATTTACAACACTGGTTTGGTGGATTATGATGCACAATTTGCCTTGATTGACATTGCGCATATCCGAAAGCTCAATAATTGGAAAAATGACGAAGTGGGTGGTTTTTCGGTTTGGCTAAAAAGTATCCATCATCTTGAAGAAGCTAACCAGCGTATTTATCATCAGTATATTGGCAGTGAATTGAATGCAAACACCATTCGGGATATTTTGCCCAATATTTTCGATTGGCTGGCACTGCAACAAACCAATGAGCGAATTATTACCATTCTGATGATTTTTGTAGCGGTAATCAATATTATTTCGGCACTCTTGATTTTGATATTGGAACGCACCAACATGATTGGTATTCTCAAGGCATTGGGCGCAAATAATTGGTTTATTCGGAAAATATTCCTTTCTCAAGCCGCTTATATTATTCTCACCGGATTGTTTTGGGGAAATGTGGTGGCATTAGCCATTTGCTATTTGCAGCAGCATTTTCATTGGCTGAAACTACCCGAAGAGTCATATTATATCAGCATAGTGCCTATCGAAATTGATTATTTCACGCTTGTTCTGCTCAATGTCGGCGTTTTTGTAGTAGCCATTATTTCGCTTATTTTGCCTACTATTATTGTCAGCAATATCCGCCCTATTGAGGCGATTCGTTTTGAGTAAATTTATAATGAATAAAATGGACAAACCTAAACCTATTTTGATAAGCGGCTCACACCGTTCGGGAACAACTTGGGTAGGAAAAATATTGGCACAACATCGCAAGGTTTTTTATTATTATGAGCCTTTTAATATTAATGCCCGTAGCAGGGAAATTCCGATAAAGTACTGGTATGAATATGTAACTGAAGAAAAAGATGCTAAAAATAGTGGCAAATATTCGGAATATATTGGCGCGTATTTAAGCGGGAATGCCCTGTTTAATCTTAAAGATTATATCAGTATAAAAAAATATTGGCTACCATTGCAGCACAATCTTTGGCAACTAAATGCTCCGGTAAAGTTGCTTAAAGACCCGTTGGCGTTATTTGCTGCTGAGTGGATTTTTCAAACTTTTCAAACCAAAAATATCGTCCTAATTCGCCATCCGGCGGCTTTTGCTTTAAGTATTATGGAAAAAAATTGGCTCCACGATTTTAATCATTTCTTGGCGCAAGATGAGTTAATGAGTCAATATTTGGAAAAACATCGCCCGGAATTACAACAACTCACAACTTCCGAAGATATTATTGCGCACGCAATTTTATTGTGGAATATTATTCATGCGTATATTTATACGCTTCAGCAAAAATACGCCCCTGAGTGGTTTTTTGTAACCCACGAAGCAATTTCGATGAGCCCATTGAAAAAATTTGAAGAAATATTCGCTTTTGCGGATTTGGATTTTACGGAGAAAATAAAAAAAACCATACAAAACACTACCCAAGCCAAAACTACTTGGACGCACCAGTATCGCGATACAAAAGTAAATGTGGCGAAATGGAAAAACAAACTACAAGCTACAGAAATTGAACGTATAAAAGAAGGTACGCGCGAAGTTTGGCAGTATTTTTATACAGAAGAGGACTGGTAAGCGTTATTTTTTCTTAAAAACATCCACGCCACTTATTTGGTAAATACGTTTGCGAATTTGGTATTTTAGGCTGAAATCGGTAAATGCGGCATCTAAGTGGTCGTAGCATACAAAACGATTAAAAATATTCCACTTTTGGGGATTTTCAAAGGAATAATTGCCATATTTTTCTAAAAAATCATTGCCCAGAAAATTGGCGTATGCCTTAAAAAAACGCTGCCATTGCCTGGTCTGCAATTTTTCTTTCCATTGCCCGAGACTGTCGGTTTTGGGGAAAGTGTGTTTATGAACACCCACCGGGTCGCCCAAATTTCCTTTGTAGCTCTCGTTTTCTTGATAGTGCAACATTTGCGGCGAAAAAGGCACTTCGAGCCATTGCATGAGTTGCGCAACCGTAGTTTCGGGATTTTTTACCAAGTTTTCGTAATGAACTACTTGTACAGTAGCATTATGCATGTTTTTGTTACGGAAATCTTCCAACAAAAAAGGCGCGTGCAAGATGTCGCGTCTGAAGTTAAATAGTTTGTCGTACGAATTTACCGAAAAGGTATCAATAATTGAATTGAGAACTGCGAAAGGATTGCGTTTTAAAATAATAATTTTTGCTGCCGGAAAATAGGTTTGTATTTGCGGTAAAATTTCGTAGTAACGGGGGGTTTTATCTAAAAAATAAGTTGCTCCATCGGCGGCTTTTGTATATAAATTGGTAAAAAACCGACTCATTTCCTGCGAAAAATCCGCTTGTTTCTCGGGCAAATTATGTACAAAACTTTGAATACCTTTTACGGCCAGATGATGACCATACAGTGCCTTGTGCGTATTAGTGTCCTCCCAACTCAAAAAAGGCAAAAGCAACCAAGGTTCACTTTGTGTGGCAATTTGTGCGTTGTTCGATAAAATGGCTTGCAGTAGCGTAGAACCACTACGAGGTTGCGAAATTAGGAAAAGGGGCGTAGTTTTCAATATTTATTTTGCGTGTTTTTTAATCGTTCAGTTGCATTGCCAGTTCCCATATTGCATAGTCCAATGTCATTTTTTCTTTGAAAGCAGCAATTACTTCCGGCGAAGGACTTATGTCATACGACAATGCGTTTGAGGTGGGCAGATTTTCCGGAATGGGCTTGTTTAGCTTTTTGCCCAAGTAGTGAATACTTTGTGGAAATTTTTCTACACACCCAAGATGGACAAAATGTTTTTCTATCAGTTGTTTATAATTGTTTAGATTTATTGCGAAAGGTAAATAATTTTTCAATACTTCTTGATAATTATTTAGATAGTAGTCAATGCTCGAAACAAGTTTTTTTTCTTGTGTATTGGATGCGCGAATATTCGTTTCAATTCTTTTTTTAATGTAATTATAGTTGGAAATAGCTTGTGAAAGTGGGTTTCGCACAAAACAAATATATTGGAGTTCTTCCCATTCCGGATAATAATCTTTTATACCAATGCCTTTGTTGTTGTTAAAATGACCGTTAATGCAAATATTTTTGCGGTAGTTTTTACTAAAATAAGCACGCAAGCGAACTTTTTTAGGTTTGCTGCGATGGCTGTAATGATTGTAAAGTTGAGAAGGATACCAATTTTCTAATATTTTTTTAAAACTCGTACCCGCTGTTTTGGGTATGTGTATGGAAATTAGTGGAATATTAGGCGTATAAATAAGCATTTTTTACAAAATAAACTTTAAAACGTTTCGTTATTCTAAGCACAATTAAGACGCAAAAATGGCAAAAATCTACAATTTTCAACATTTTTTAACACCAAAACAATTAGCTTATGACCAAAAGAATGCTTTTTTGTTTGTTAGGAGTGTGGCTTGTAGTGAGTTCCGTTTTTGCCCAAGAAACCAATACACAAGCACCAAACTCGCCTGAAAACAATACAAATTCCGGCAAAAATTCCATCAAAGATATGTTTAATTTTGATTGGAAAAAACAACCCATTGTAGCAGACGGAGCCTACACCAAAGTTATTGAAAAAGAGAGAATTGCATTGCCGCAGCCACATATTCGAGAAGCCGATGTAATGTGGTCGAAGCGCATTTGGCGCGTGATAGATATGCGCGAAAAACAAAATCGGCAATTTATGGCGGAGGAGAAAAATTTTGTGGAGGTGCTGTTGGATATTGTTGCGCAGCAGCCCGATGTACAGCTTTTTTATGACGATGGTTTTAAAGAGCCGCTCACGCGAAATGCCTTATACCAACGCCTCGAAACAAGCGACACGGTGGAGGTGTACAATTTTGAAACAGGTGAAATAGACTTGCAAAAAATAAATAATGAGCCTAATTTTGAAGACGTTAGGCAGGTGCGCATTAAAGAAGATTGGATTTTCGATTCCGCCCGTTCGGTTATGGACCCGCGCATTATTGCCTTGGCGGTGGTGCGTGACGTAATAGACCCCGACACCGACATTATTCGTGGACAGGAAGTGCTTTTTTGGGTGCCTTATGCACAAATTCGCCCATATTTAGCCAAATACGATTCGTACAATCCGTATAATGATAGTTTACACTTATCTTGGGCAGATATTTTGGACATGCGCTTTTTTGCGAGCTACATAATGAAAGAGTCAAATCCCCAAGATAAACGAATCAGCGAATATGCTTCGGGACGAGATGCGCTGTTGGAGTCGGAGCGTATAAAAGAAGAATTGCTTAAATATGAGAGTTATTTATGGTCGTATTAGCTGGTTTTGTATCCTTTTTTATTGCCTAAACAATATATTGTCAGCGCAAATGTTGCATCTAAAAGTTAGTGGCTTGCGAAATGATGAAGCTACCGTGTGGGTCGCTTTGTACAATGCCGAAAATAAGTTTTTATCGTTTGAAGATATTTTTCGGGCAAAAAAAATAAAACCACTTTCGGGGCAATATTTTGTAGAAATGGGTTTTGATGACTTACCGGAAGGGGAGTATGCGCTGACTGCTTTTCAGGATGAAAACGAAAATGGGAAGTTGGACACCAATTTTTGGGGAATACCTGTCGAAAAGTACGGATTTTACAGAGCGTATCGTCCTATATTTTCCGCACCAAAATTTGAAGACTGTGCGTTTTATTTTGATAATACAGAAGACGTGCAAATAGAAATCATTTTAAAATAAAATTATAATATTGAACGCAAATTAAAATGAACATAATGCTAATAAAATAAAATCAAACACGCGCCAACTTGGTTCTTTAAATGAAAAACTCCATAGGGTAGAAGTGTCTATAACTAATCCTCTTTAAATGAAGCAAAAATAGCATTAATTGCCTCCTCGTGAAATGTGAAGCGGTCGTCCCACACCCAAATAACAAGATGATAGTAGCGTTTCGAGCGAATGTAGAAATGCTCATAGCGTATGCGCTGATTAATTCTGTCGCCCACCACACCAATAATTGTTTGGTACTTTGCCGTATAGCCATTCAAAAGCGTATCCTTCGCCGTTTCAACAAGGCTATCTTTTAGCAAAGGCAAAAGCGCAACTGTAGTCTGCTGCACCAAACTGTCCAAATCCGGCAATTCATCTAACGAAAAAGTATCTGCCATTACATAAAAATTCCGAAAATAGCTATGATATTGCAACAAAGCCTCCGCGTTTATATCCGTTGCGGGTTCTAAGTATTCCGGCATTTCCAAGCTAAAAACGTTACCAACCGTTATTTTGTGCGGCTTTTCATCGTAGGCGCATTGTTGTAGGAGCAGCGACAGACAAAGCCCGAAAAGAAAAAGCATTACTTTTTTTATCATAGCCGCAAAGGTAAGCCTATGTAAATGAAATTACCTATCTTGAGCGACAAAAAGTATGTCAAAAAACACCTTAAACCAAAAATCGGTCATGTTTGCTTGGGCAATGTACGACTGGGCGAACTCCGTTTTTGCCCTGACCATACGCACTGCAATTTTCCCGATTTACTATAATGCCGTCACCAAATCGGCAGCCATTGCGCAAGGAGCCAGCGAAAACGGACCTTACTGGGTACACTGGTTGGGAATGAAAGTAGATAATTCTGTGGCATACTCCTACAACACTTCATTGGCGTTTCTCTTGGTTAGTTTCATTACACCTATTTTGTCGGGCGTAGCCGATTTTGCTGGAAAGAAAAAACTCATGATGCAAATTTTTTGTTTAATCGGCTCGCTGGCTTGTATGGCATTGTATTTTTTTACCCAAAATACCATTAGCTTGGCTTTGTGGCTATTGCTTATTGCCACCATTAGCTGGAACGGGAGTTTGGTTTTTTATAATGCTTTTTTACCCGAAATAGCTACCGAAGACCGTTTCGATAAGCTAAGTGCCACCGGATTTTCTTTGGGTTATCTCGGGAGCGTTTTGCTGTTAATCCTCAATTTGGTCGTAATCCAGTTTCCCCAAACGTTTTTTCCCGTAGCACAAAAACAATTACTACTGATGCAGTCGGGCATAAGTGAAGCCGAAAGCCTAAAACAAGCTATTTCGTACTACGAAGCAATGGCATCGCGTTGGGCATTTTGTCGGTAGGCGTGTGGTGGATTCTTTTGCCCAAATTACTTTTGAAATTGCCAAAAGAAAAATCTTTGGGAAACATTCACAAACATTTGTGGTGGAGTGGTTTTAAACAATTACAAAAAGTTTGGCACGAAATACAACATCTTCCCAAGCTAAAACTGTATTTAGCTTCATTTTTTATGATAAGCGTGGGCTTGCAAACGACCATGAGTTTAGCGAGTTTGTTTGGTGCCAAGGAATTAGAGCTCCCTAAGACTAGCCTAATTATAGTACTATTGCTTATTCAGTTGGTCGCTATTGGAGGCGCGTATCTTTTTTCTTGGAGTTCGGCAAGATTTGGTAATTTAAAAAGCCTTGCCGTAGGTACTGTAATTTGGATTGGTATTGGCATTGGTGCATTTTTTGTACAAAACGGACAGCAGTTTTATATATTGGCGTGCGTTGTAGGTTTGGTAATGGGCGGAATGCAATCTTTGTTCCGTTCAACTTTTGCCAAAAAAATGCCGCAAAATACGCCCAATCATGCTTCCTATTTTTCGTTTTTTGATATTGCCGAAAAATTGTCGGTGGTAATCGGAGCTTTTGTTTTTGGACTTACCGACCAACTAATGGGCAGTATGCGTCATTCGGCATTAGCACTCACGGTATTTTTTATCATCGGATTATGGATGATGCTCAGTTTGATAAACAAAGAAAGAAATACGCTTACGAAAGTGTTATAGCCGTGTCGCTCGTTGTTAAAAAGGCATTTAATTTTTCGAGAGAAATAGGTACTGCCTCCGCAGCAAAAATATGCAAGAAATGATGAATTAGTCGGTCTTGAACTTCTTTTTTATCAATGTATTCCACGCCCAACTCTTTATGTAGAGATGCGACAGCTTTGTCGGTGATGCCACAAGGAACAATATGCTGAAAATAGCGTAGGTCGGTGTTTATATTCATTGCCCAGCCGTGCATACTCACCCAGCGACTACACCGAATGCCCATTGCACAGATTTTTCGCGCCTTCGGTGTATTTACCTCTAACCAAACACCTGTTTCGCCTTGACTTCGCTCGCCGTGCAAACCATAATCTTGCAGCGTTAGTATGATACTTTCTTCCAAAAAACGCAAGTATTTGTGTACGTCTGTAAAAAAATTTTCTAAATCTAAAATAGGGTAGCCCACAATTTGGTCGGGTCCGTGATATGTTATGTCGCCTCCCCGATTAGTATGAAAAAAAGCAATGTTTTTATCGTCCAAGGCTTGTTGGTTGAGTAACAGATGCGCCATTTTGCCACTTTTGCCCAAAGTATAAACGTGCGGGTGCGCGCAAAGCAAAAGGAAATTGGGCGTTTTTTGTTGATTTTCGGGACTCCTTTCGCGATTGGCAACTTTTATAGCGACTATTTTCTTTAAAATTTGCTCTTGCAACTGCCAAGCCTCGCCGTATTCTATCAAACCAATGTCTAAAACGTAAATATTTTTGTTTTTATGCCACATTCTATTCTTCACATAAAAATAAAAAATGCTCGTTAAATGGCAGAAGCGCATCGTATAGGCAATCAATAAATGAAATGCCGTACAAGTACAAGTATTCGATAATGTTGTCGTGGCGTTCTTGCAAACCGTTGTTGGGAAAGAGTTTTTGCTTCAGGTTTTGAATTTGCTGAATTTGTTGTTCGTACTTTCTCTTTTCGGCGCGGATAAGTTTTGCTTCCAAATTGTCAAAAGCATTTAAAATACGCGCATTTTCGCTGAGTACACTGGCTTCCAAACTTGCATCTATTTGTACCGCTTTTTGTTTCAACTGCTCCGTTATGTCTTGCAACAACTTTTTTTCTTCCGTCAAATTCAATTCATTGTGCGTATGTTCTTGTACATAGTTTTTTACCAAATGTGCTTCGTCCGTCCAAAGGTCATTGAGGCTAAAATTGAGTTTCTCCATTTTTTGAAACGCATATTTATCCACCCACAAAACCGATTGGCGCAATTGTAAGGCAGGGAAAAATATTTTGTATGCCCCAAAAAGTTGTTTCAGTTGCAACCAATAAGCAATTTCACCGCCGCCGCCTACATACACCATATTTGGCAGTACCCACTGTTGGTACAAAGGGCGACTTATCACGTTAAAACTAAAGTTTTCGGGCTGGCTCGCTGCCAAATGTTGCATTTCTGTTAGCGAAAATTGTTTTTCCTTTGTAGCTATCGTCCATTTATCGTTTTCGACCTCTATTTTCAAGCGTTCTTTACCTTCCAACCAAAACAAATTTACGGCTTGGGCTTTGGCTTGTGCGTGATAATTTTGTTTTGTCAAGGCTTCGTTTTGCAATTCCACCCAACGAGCGGTTTCGCCCACGTGCGTAAGTTCGTGATGCAAAAGTGGACGCGCCATTTTTTTTAAGGCAGAATGACTTTGGTCGATAATTACCAGCCCAAACCGTCCGAAAAGGCTATGTAGAAAGCGAATTTGCGCTTCGGCATGTGTTGCAGCTTGCTCGTATGCGGTGTGCAGAATACTTTTCACCTCCTCCGCGTGCTGATTTGTACCCAATTTTTCATCAATTAAAGCTATAATAGGAGACAAATCTTGTGCGTTTTGCTTGCCCATTGCACCATTCCAAGTGGCGGGACCTTCTATTTTTTGCCCAAACAAGTAAAAATGATTCAACTCCTCCATATCGTGGTCTTCGGAATTGAGCCAAAATACCGGAACAAATTGCAAATGCGGAAAATTAGCGTGGTAAGTATCGCTTAGTTTTATTACGTGCAGTATTTTGTACATCATATACAAAGGACCCGTAAACAAATTGCATTGGTGTCCGGTGGTAATAGTATAAGTGTTTTTATGCCGCAAGCGGTCAATATTTTGTTGAACGGCACTTTCAGGAGGCAAATTTTGGTATAAATCGACTAAAATATCGGCAAGTTGGTCGCGATTTTGGCTATAAGTGGCATCAATTTCGGCAGCCATTGAAGGTACATTATTCGGGTCGGGCAGCAAGTTGTAAAAAGGTTCTACTACTGTACTTTTTTGGTGATAATTTTTTACTAATGCAGAAAAAAAATCAATTTTTGCATAAGAATAATAGTGTTTTTCAATCGAAATAGGCGAAGTTTGTGCTGTTTTAACCATAGTTTTGCATACAATTTGATTTTTCAACAAGCAATGAGCAATATGGTTCGTTTTTTGATTTGAAGAATTAAGTATATTTTTGATAAAAAAATTATTGTCATTTACATAAATTCAATGGAAAATTCACAACTCATATTATACGCAATCGTTATTGTTGTTGGTGTAATTATATTTATGCGCGCCGCAAAAACAATTTTTCGTTTTGCCATTATCATCATACTTTCCATATTTGTGTATCTTCTTTTAACAGGGAAAGCACCACAAGAAGTTTTCAAACCCGGCTTAAAACTCATTCTTCAAAACAACAGTATTGACGAACTCCAAGCCAAGCATTGCGCGCCGGGAAAAGAGACAAAAACGGTTTGCCAGTGTATTATCACACCTATTGTGGACGACTTGAATCATCGATTTTCTGATGGATATTTAGAAAAAATAAAAAGCGACAACAACAAAATTACGGAAGAAGTATTGCGCAGCTATGAACGCAAAAAAACAGATATTGAGGATTGTATAAAACAAAAAGGCGAAGACAAGGTAAAAGTGATTGAAACTTTGCAGGATTTGTACAAAAAATCGAAGGATATTTTGCCTGATACAGAAAACAAAAGTTCGTAAAACAAGCCTAACCGTTGGAAAAAGTGCGTACTGAAAGTATCTTTGTAACAAAAAAACTATGCGAATTTGGAAAAATCCTACGAATATTGACTTTATCAACGCCATTTCGGACAATACGATGGCAAGTTTTATGGAAATAGAAGTAACCGAAGTGGGTGATGACTATATAAAAGCAAAAATGCCCGTAACGGCAAAAACTGCCCAACCGTATCGTTACTTACACGGCGGTGCTTCGGTAGCTTTGGCAGAAACCTTGGGCAGCATCGCTTCCGCTTTGTGTGTAGATCATACGGCGTTTATTTGTTTGGGGCAGGAAATAAATGCCAACCACATTCGCTCGGCAAAAGAAGGACAAACCGTTTGGGCAACTGCCACACCTTTGCATATTGGCAAAAGTTCGCACGTGTGGGACATAAAAATTACTGACGAGGCGGAAAAGTTAGTTTGTGTAAGTCGCCTTACCGTAGTAGTTATTCCCCGAAAATAATATGCCCGATTTTCTGCAAATTCACCTCCGAACGGAGCGTTTGTACCTCCGCAGCCTGCAACATTTCGATACGCAAGCAATGCAGCAGTATTTTACCGAAAACTTAGCAGATTTTCAAGCCTCGATGCCCAAGGTGAGTGCAGATTTTTTGAGCATTGCTTATCAGCAACAACTTGTACAACAACACATTTCCTTAGCCAAACAAAAACGCATGCTCCATTTGTTGTTGTTTGTCGCCGACAACGAACAAGCCATCATAGGCGATATTTGCTTTTCTCAAATCATTTTTTCTGCTTTTCGGAGCTGTTTTGTAGGTTATAAAACGGCAGTAGCTTTTCAGCGAAAAGGCTTTATGTACGAAGCACTTTGTGCAAGCCTCCACTACATTTTTACACAAATTGGCTTACACCGCGTAGAAGCAAATATTATTCCTTTCAATGAAAAAAGTATTGCTTTGGTAGAAAAAATAGGTTTTGAAAAAGAAGGCTATTCGCACAAATATTTGCAAATAAACGGCACATGGGAAGACCACTTGCGCTATGCCATTTTGGCGGAAAATTTCGTTTTTGGAAAAAAATTGTAAGTTTGTCTAAAAAAAATGACTCCGGAGCGCAAAGAAAAACTTTGGAAAGTTATCCGAAAAAGACAAAAAAACCTCGCCGTAGTTTTAGAAAACATACAAGACCCGCACAATATTTTTGCTTGTTTGCGTAGTTGCGATGCCGTAGGCGTAAACAACATTTACATCATACATCCAACATTTAATATTGCCGATTTGTCCACAATGGGAAAGCGCAGTTCTGCCGGCGCGAAAAAGTGGCTAAATATTCATGTTTTTCGGGAAGTAGTTCCTGCTTTTGCAGCAATACGACAACATATTGAGCGGATTTATACTACAAACATTACCGAAAACGCCGTTAGTTTATACCAACTAAACTTAGCGAAATCTATTGCCTTGGTTTTTGGCAACGAAAGGGTAGGCGTAAGCGACGAAGCTTGCCAACTCGCCGATGGAAATTTTGTTATACCACAGGCGGGAATGATACAAAGCCTAAATATTTCGGTGGCTTGTGCTGTGAGTTTGTACGAAGCCTATCGTCAGCGCAACGAAAAAGGCATGTACCAAGAAAGTTCCTATTCTCCACAAGAACTTCAATCTATGTTTTTAGACTGGAAACAACGCTAAAAAAATTATTTTATAGGGTTTAGCATAGGCAAGCCAATCATTTCTTCTTCTTTGGGACCCGTAGCAAAATAACCTAAAAATCCACCATCAGATTCTGCCACATGCTTGGCAAAAGACAAAAAGCTGGTGTACAGTTCAAAAGCCATTACAGGATTCATTTTTGCTAAGATAGAATTTAGTTTTTCCAGTTCCGAAACTAAGGCATCTTTACCGTTTTTTAGTAAAAAAGCAGTAAAAAAGTTTAATCTTTCTTCATAATGAAGCCCCACTTGTTTGTAATATTCATTTAATTCTGCGGGACCATCGTACATACGGAATTTTACAACTTTTTCTGACCAAGCCGTTTCTTTTGTATCAATATTGCCATCAGCATTGGCAATATACAAGGTAATTAAAGGAATTGCATCTACAATCTGTTGCCTTTCATTTTCATTAAGATTGCTATAATAGTGCATATAAGTCGTTAAATGGTTAGTGAAAAGAGAAAATTTTTCTGCAAAGAAATAAAAAATTGACGGAATAAAATAAAAAAATAAATTTTATCGAAAGGAATAAAAAATGTTCTCTGAAACTTTTTATAGGCAATAAACGTATAAGTGTTATATTCGGTAACTTTTTTCTATTTCATAGAAGAAAATAAAATAAAACACTTATGCAAAACTTAAAAATCTTATTATCAGTTCTAATTTTAATGCTTGTAATGTCTCAAGCTAATTTTGCCCAAAACAAAACCCTGAAGGGCAATGGAAATGTCGTAAAAAAACACATTGATACCGGAACTTTTAGCGAATTGGAAATTGATGGCATATACAATGTGTATTTAAGTCAGGGAAACAAGGAATCGGTAGAAATATATTTTGACGAAAACCTACAAGAAATTGTTTCGGTGAGCAATAAAAACCACCAACTCAATATTCATTGGAAAGATGGCTATACTATTAATGAATACACTAAAATGGAGGTATATATTACGCTTACAAAAATTGATAAACTGGATATAGATGGCGTTGGTAATATTTATTGCCAAAATACACTTCATTTAAACGATTTGAAATTGGAGTTGGAAGGCGTAGGAAATACCAAACTAAATATTGTGTGCCACGACCTGAGCGCCAATGTAGCTGCCGTAGGAAATATTAATTTTGAAGGAAAAGCAACTAATTTTACGATTGAAAACTCGGGTGTCGGCAATTTGCGGGCATATGATTTTATTGCACAAAATACAAAAGTGAACAGCTCGGGTATTGGCAATGTTGAAATTTATGCCCAAAAAAATCTAAATATTGATTGCTCCGGCATTGGCAATATACGCTACAAAGGCAATCCCGAAGTAGTGAATATAGAAAAAGATGGTATCGGCAAAGTGGAAAAAATGTAAAACATTTCTGCCAAAATCTATTCTGTAACAATTTTATTGCTAAGTTTGTTGATGTACTAAATTTATAGCAAGATTACGTTTTATGAGTACATTACATATTTACGATTACGACTATGTCGTTATAGGTAGCGGTTTCGGCGGTTCTGTTTCTGCTTTGCGGCTTTCGGAGAAAGGCTACAAGGTTTTGGTAGTAGAAAAGGGGAAATGGTTTACCAAACCCGAGCATTTTCCCAAAACCAACTGGCAATTGCGCAAATGGCTGTGGATGCCAAAATTTGGATTGCAGGGCTTATTCAGAATCAATGTTTTTCGCCACGTAGCTGTGTTGGGCGGCACGGGCGTGGGGGGCGGCTCTTTGGTGTATGCCAATACGCTCCCCGTTCCCAAATCGGCTTTTTTTAATTCCGGCAGTTGGAAAAATCTCTGTAATTGGGAAAATGAATTAAAACCATTTTATGCCTTAGCCAAACGCATGTTGGGCGCGCAACAGCATCCTTACAACAGCATTAGTGAAAAAGCGATGCAAAAACTGGCGGAAGAGTTGGGCGAAAAAAATGCTTATGCCAAAACCGATGTGGCGGTATATTTTGGTAAGCCCGGCGAAACCGTTGCAGACCCTTACTTTGAAGGAAAAGGTCCTGACCGCACAGGTTGCAATCTTTGTGGCGGTTGTATGCTCGGTTGTCGCTACAATGCAAAAAATACTTTAGACAAAAACTATTTGTACTTAGCCCAGCAGCACGGCTGCGAAATAAAAGCCGAGCGATTGGTGTACGATGTAATACCACTAAGCGAAGACGGAACGGACGGCTACGAAGTTAAATTCCGGCAATCTACCGCCTATTTTTCTAAAAAAGAAAGCGTAAAAACGCGCGGCGTAGTATTTTCGGGCGGTGTTTTGGGAACGATGAGCTTGTTGCTGAAATTGAAAAAAACCTCCCTGCCAAAACTTTCCAATACTTTGGGAAAAGGCGTACGCACCAATTCCGAGAGTTTGATAGGCGTGACTACTTTCGATAAAAAAACCGTTATTTCCGAAGGAATTGCCATTGGCTCTATTGTAAATATTGATGAAAACCGTCACGTAGAACCCGTAAAATATTCTGCCGGTTCCGGAATTTGGCGACTACTTATGGCTCCGATGGTACAAGGGAAAACGATGTTTGGGCGTTTTTTATTAATGTGTAAAGACCTTATAACTAAGCCTATAAAAAATTTGAAAGTATTTTTTGTAGATGATTGGAGCAAGCGCACCCAAATTTTGCTGTACATGGAAAGTATCGACTCTACCTTGCAGATGAAACGTTCGAGCTTGGGCTACATAAAAACGAATCTTGAAGAAGGCGAAGCTCCCACCGCGTTTAATCCTATTGCGCAAAACATTGCTCACAAAATGGAAGCCATTATTGACGGCAAGGCGATGGTGCTGGCAACCGAAACTCTGCTGGGTATTCCTACAACGGCACATATTTTGGGAGGAGCTTGTATGGGAGCTAACGCGCAAGAAGGCGTAATAGACGAAAATCATCGAGTGTACAACTACCAAAACATGCTTATATGCGATGGCAGTATTATTTCTGCCAATATTGGTGTAAATCCGAGCTTGACGATTACGGCACTTGCCGAAAGAGCGATGACAAAAGTAGGGGAGAAGGAGAAAAATTAAATCCCAAACAATTATTAACACTTTTTTATGTATTTTTGCTAATTAAAACAATCTTTTTAACAACATAGTATGAAACAAGAAAACATATTATTAATTTCGTTGTTATTAATAAACATAATGTCTTGTCAAAATCAAAATAATATTTCGGAAAAAGATGCCTTGCCATCATTTAATTTCGGCATAGCCAAGCAAAATATTGTATCGTTTATACAAATGATAACAGACGAAAACAGTACCGAATATGTAGCACCCGAAGATAGAGTTGCTGTGTTTGACAACGATGGAACACTTTGGGTAGAGCAGCCGCTCCCTTCACAAATTTATTTTACTTTTGATAGACTCAAAGAACTCGCAAAAACGGAGCCAGATCTGGCAAACGAAATGCCTTACAAAGCCGTAGTGGATAACGATATGGCGGCAATAGCTCATTTTACAAAAGAAAATGTAGTGAAAATTGTAGGCAAGGCAAATGAAATAGATAATGTAACTAAATTTTATAGTGCAATATTGGTTACAAACTGCCAAACATCCCGTACTACACCAAAAATATACCGATTTGGTCTATCAGCCTATGCTGGAATTGTTGGATTATCTGCGAAAAAATGACTTCAAAATCTATATTGTATCGGGCGGAAGCCAGGAGTTTATGCAGGCTTGGGCACCAGAAATTTATGGCATACCTACCGAAAACATTATTGGTACTACCTTTAAAAGAGAAGCCGTAGCCAGTGGAGATTCCATTAATACAAACAATAGTGTGCCGCACAAGCACACAACTTCCAGCGAAAACCACACTTGTATTATTACAGATAATTTGATGGGTAAGGCGGCGTTAGACAGCAGTTTTTTGGCAAAAATAAAAGTTATTGAAACAGACCCCAAACAAGCCATATCTACCGAAGGTATGGTACTTATAAAAGGCGGAACGTTTGCTATGGGCGGCGACCAAGCTGAAGGTTTTGAAAACATGCCCAAAACCGCTTTGGCACAAGGCGATGAATTTCCTAAGCACAAAGTTCAGGTTTCGGATTTTTATATGGACGAACACGAAGTGACAGTAGGGGAGTACCGCACATTTGTAATGGCTACCGGCTACAAAACTGTGGCAGAGCAAGATATAAACTGGGAAGAACTAAAAAAACAACTACCGCCCGGCACACCCAAACCAGATGAAAATATGCTCAAAGCCGGCGCGATGGTGTTTCATTATGTGCCGGATAGTGTAGATAAAGAATCTTTGAGCAACTGGTGGACTTATACGGCAGGCGTAAACTGGAAAAATCCTGATGGAACACAGCCCCAAATAGACGATATACTGCGCCAACCCGTTACACAAGTTTCGTGGTACGATGCTTTGGCGTATGCCAAATGGGTAGGAAAACGCTTGCCCACCGAAGCAGAATTTGAGTACGCTATGCGCGCGGGAAAAAACAATACCATGTACCCTTGGGGCAACGAAAAAATTTCGCATGACAAACAATACGGCAATTTTTTGCAGGGCAATTTTCCTTACAACAATACGGCAGAAGACGGTTTTATGGGCATTGCGCCCGTAAAGCAATTTCCGCCCAATGCGTATGGATTGTACGATATAGCAGGCAATGTATGGGAATGGACCTCCGATTGGTACAGCCCTTTGTACTACAAAAATTTATCGGAAAAAGATACTGTAACAATCAATCCACAAGGACCGCAAAAAAGTATGGAAATATACGACCAGTATGCCATAAATAAAGTCGTGAAAGGGGGCTCATTTTTGTGTAATGACAGTTGGTGTTCGGGCTATCGAAATTCTCGCAGAATGCGCCTAAGTCCCGACTCTGGCATGCAGCATTTGGGGTTTCGATTGGTGAGAGATGTGGAGTAAATTTATATATTGTTTTTTTCGTTAAAAATTTGGTATTAGCTTCAATAACATAGATTGGTATTAGCTTCAATAACATAGATTGGTATTAGCTTCAATAACATAGATTGGTATTAGCTTCAATAACATAGATTGGTATTAGCTTCAATAACATAGATTGGTATTAGCTTCAATAACATAGATTGGTATTAGCTTCAATAACATAGATTGGTATTAGCTTCAATAACATAGATTGGTATTAGCTTCAATAACATAGATTGGTATTAGCTTCAATAACATAGATTGGTATTAGCTTCATTAACATAGATTGGTAATATAACATAGATTGGTATTAGCTTCAATAACATAGAAGGGAAGTAGAAAAAATTGCCATGAAAGTATTTATTAGAGTCTTAAAAATTTCAATTTAACATAATATTAATTATTTTACAAATTGCTATCCCTAAAATTTCGCTGGATAAGCCGCCATTCGTTGGGATAATAATTGTTTATCCGTTCTGATAAAATTTTAATCCAGCCCACATTATTTTTTTTATAAGAAACTGTGTACCAGCCATTTGCAAAATTATTCGCCGTAATAAAATGCGTTTCCTTGCGCAAAAACATTTCTGCCTGTTCGTCCTCAAGTTCAATACGATTCGCCAAAATCCCCAAATCACTGCGCAAAGCAGCCGCCGCCGCCGGAACAAAACTTTTTCCTTTAATAACGCCCAAATCAGTGATAATTTTGAGCGGAATTTGCATTTCCTCAAACAACAGATAATCCTCCCAAAATTGCATCGGAATTTGCTTTATCGTTTCCTTAAAACGAACATACGCATACGCCTCTATCGCTTCAAACCATTCGGAAAGCAATTTCTTTTCCGCGCTATTTAACATAATATTATTATGTCTTCGATTTTTTGCTTGCTTATTATCTATATTGTTTACAGCCGTTTTTTGTTGCAAAACACCTATAAAAAATCCTTCTCCTTGCACCAAATGCGGCATTGCAGCATACGCATACAAATTATCCGTTTCCGTTGTCGAAATATTCCATTTAGGTAATATATTAAGTTTAATTGATTGATAATCATAATTTTGTGCTATATGCGCAAGCTGGTTTTCGTTTTCTTCGGCATTGTAAGTACAAGTGCTGTACACCAAATAGCCACCTTCTGCCACCAAAGTTGCTGCCACATCAATTATTTGCTTTTGCCGCAAAGCGCAACTCCTCACATGCTCCGGCGACCAATCGTTTATGGCTTGTGCATCTTTGCGAAACATTCCCTCACCGGAGCAAGGCGCATCGACCAACACTACATCGAAATACCCTTTCAAGGGCAAAAATTTTTCCGGCGCGTGGCGACTGAGAAAAACATTGCTTCTCCCCCACTTTTGTAAATTGTAGAGCAATATATCTGCCCGTTTGGGAACCATTTCATTGGAAATCAGCAAGTCATCTTCCTTTATCAAGGAAAGCATGTGTGTAGATTTTCCGCCCGGCGCAGCGCATAAGTCTAATATTTTCAGCGGTTTATCTATGCTTTTTTTTATTTGACTAAAAGCCACTCCCAACAACATGCTCGATGCTTCCTGCACATAATACGCGCCTGCATGAAACAAAGGGTCTTTTGCAAAAATAGGTCGCTCCGCTAAATAAAATCCTTCTTTTTCCCAAGGAACAGCTGTTTTTTCGCCGATAATTGCCGCATTTTTGTAGGGATTAAAGCGAATACTGGTGGGTATATCTTTTTCGAGCGATTGCATAAACGCAAGATAATCCGACCCCAATTTTCCCTGCATTTGCCGACAAAACGCTTCCGGTAAGTGCTTCATTTTACCAGTTTAATAGATTTTCTATGGCAGTAGCCACTTTCTCAATAGATGGAATTATACGCGCTTCGAGTACAGAATTGAGGGGAATGGCGGGAAGATTTTCCGAACCAATTACTTGAACGGGCGCGTCTAAATTGCGAAAACAATTTCCTTGAATATTACCTGCTAAGGCTTGCGCAAAACTATTTTGCACGGGCTCTTCCGTAACAATAAGACAACGATTGTATTGCTTTACCAGCGCGAAAATGCTTGTCGTATCCAAAGGATTTAAACTGCGCAAATCGAAAATACCTACCCTACGAGGAAATTTTTTGCTCGCATTCAACGCCCAATGTACGCCCATTCCGTAAGTGACTACCAAAACGACATTTTCTTTTGCAAGTATTTCATTATCAACCGTTTGCACTACTCTACCCTTGCCCAATGGCACGATATAATCTTCGTCCGGCTCAATGTTTTGGGCATTTTCCGTACCTTTTATTTTACTCCAATACAAGCCTTTGTGTTCAAAAATAACTACCGGATTGGGGTCGTAATACGCTGCTTTGAGCAAACCTTTTAAGTCTGCGCCACAACTCGGATACGCAATTTTTACCCCGCGAATATTGCTCACCACCGACTCTACGCTGCTGCTGTGATACGGACCGCCGCTGCCATACGCACCAATAGGCACGCGAATAACGCAACTCGCCGTCCATTTTCCATTGGTAAGATAATGGGCGCGGCTCAGTTCGGTAAACAATTGATTGAGTCCGGGCCAAATGTAATCGGCAAACTGCACTTCTACAATGGGTTTTAGTCCTACTGCCGACATTCCTACGGTGCTGCCAATGATAAACGCTTCTTGGATAGGCGTATTAAAAACGCGCTCATCGCCAAATTTTTCGGCTAAAGTAGCAGCTTCTCTAAAAACACCGCCCAGCCTTCTGCCTACATCTTGCCCGTAAAGCAAACATTCGGGGTGCTGGCGCATCAGTTCTTCAATGCCAAACAAGGCGCAATCCACCATTACTTTGGTTTTCTTATCTTTTCCAACTCTTTTGCCCTTTTCTTGCGTTATTTCGGTGGGTGCATAGTCGTGCAAAAACAAATCTTCGGGCTTGGGGTCTTCGGCGTTTTTCGCTTTCTCAAAATCTTCATCAATTTGTTTAATGCATTGATTATCAATTATTTGCAATTCTTTTTTTGTAATCCCGTTTGCCAATAAACAATTTACAAACAAAGGAAAAGGGTCACGCTTTATTTGTTCTTCTAAATCATCGCGATACCACTCTTTGCGCACGCCACTGGTGTGGTGATTGAGCAAAGGAACATTTGCGTGTAACAGAACAGGTCCTTTTCTCTGGCGCGTATATTGTATTGCTTCGGCTACGGTTTGGTACGAAGTCGGAAAATCTGTTCCGTCAATACTCCACACTTTCATTCCTTTAAAACCTTTTGCGTATTCGGCGGCATTCATTGCCCGAATTTCGGCAGCATTGGCAGAAATATCCCAACCATTGTCTTGTACCAGATAAATAATAGGCAATTTTTTGAGTACTGCCATCTGAAATGCTTCGGCAACTTCGCCTTCGGTAACGCTGGCATCGCCCAAGGAGCAAACTACAATGGGTTTGTATTTTACATTATCGCCTAATTTAAAAATATCTTTAAAACGCATTCCCAAAGCTGCTCCACTTGCCGGAATAGCTTGCATACCCGTAGCAGATGACTGATGGGGAATTTTGGGTTTGTGGGGGTCGTTCAAACTCGGATGACCATAATATGTTCTGCCGCCGGAAAAAATATCGTCTTTTTTGGCAAATAATTGCAGCATTAGTTCGTAAGGCGTGCAGCCTATTGACAGAAGCATTGCATCATCGCGATAGTAAGGATACACGTAGTCGTAGTGTTGCAGTTGCATCCCTACGGCTATTTGAATAATTTCGTGACCGCGCGAGGTGGCGTGTACGTATTTTGAAACTAACTTAAAGTTTTGTTCGTATTTTTCGGTTAAATATTTGGCGGAAAATAAATATTGGTAAGTTTTTAATAAGATTTGGGGAGAGATGTTTGTTTTTGATGCCGTCATAATACAAATTGCCTTTGGGGTTCAAAGATATTAAACTTCCCACACTTTTCCGGTGCGATATACCGTTCCTTTAAAAATGGCTACTTTTTCTTGTTTTTGGTTAAAAATATGCACATCGTAGCGGGCAAGAGTTTTGCCTAAATGCGTTTCTTGGGCAATAGCCAAAAGTTGGTCGTTTTCGGCAACGGCTTTCAGGTGCGAAATTTGGGTTTCTATCGAAACTGCCTGTATGCCGTGGCTATTGGCAGCAAAAGCCAGCGCACTATCTGCCAAAGCATAAGCAATGCCACCGTGTGCAATACCAAAACCATTGAGCATTTCGCGGCGTATTTGCATTTCCAAGCGACATTTTCCGGCTTCAATATTAAGTACCTTTATGCCTAACCACCGACTAAAATAGTCTTTTTCCATCATTTTTTGTACTACGGCGGAGGCAAGTTTTTGGGACATATTTTTGTTTTTAAAAAGGCAATCCTATGCCAAAGTTAGGAATTACATTGTCGCGTACCCAGGAGAATCTCAAAGGTTGTATTTTGTTGAACACCCAACGCTCACCTTCCGGAAGATTTGGATTGTTTATTGGAGAAGCCATATCCAAACGAATGATAAAATAGCTCAAGTCCACCCGCAAACCAAAACCGATGCTCGAAGCTATTTCTTTATAAAAACGATTGAAACGAAACTGTGAACCTATCCGATTGTCGTACAATTTGCTCACCACCCAAACATTTCCCGCATCGACAAAGAAGGCTCCTTTTAGGTAAAAACTTTCCCAAATATTAAAACGATACTCTAAGTTGGCTTCTAATTTCAAGTTTCCGGTACGGTTAAATTCATTGACATTTTCCTCGAACTGACCGTAACTTCCGGGTCCTACGCTGCGTATTCTAAATCCTCGCACATCATTGCCACCACCAACAAAAAATTGTTTTACATAAGGCAAGTTTTTGAAGTTGGAATTGCCATAAGGAACAGCAAATCCGGCATAAGTGCGCCACACAAAATTCCTGTTTCTGCTAAGTGTATGATAGCGTCTTACATCCGCTTGAAGCCTTACAAATTGTGCGTAAGTAAGCCCTCCGAAATCGAAAAGCGTATTGTTGTTTGTGGTTAGGGCTTTGGTGGCTTTGTCTATTAAGTACAAACTATTTCCCGCTAAATCTAAGTCCATTAAAATATTATAGTAATTTCTTTGATGTGAGTTCTTTTGGGTGGTAGTTTGGCGCGAAACATAACCGCCCGGAATAAAAGTTTGCTCAAACAATAGGATAAGGCGCGGATTTTCTGCCAACACTTCGTCGAAAAGCGAAGTTTTACTAAGCAGTTGCAGGTAAGTAATGCTTATGGGTTGTAGCAGCCACTTGGTTCGGTCGTTGGTTTTAAACTCGTAGCCAAAGCCCAATTTCCCGGAAAGTAAATTGAAATACGTGATGCGCCGCAGAAAATTTATCTCAAAATCTACCCTTGTTTTGGGCTTAAAATAAGGCGATAATCGTTTTATTTTAAACAATTCCACGTATTTCGGAATGGTAAGGCTTACGGAGTTGCTAATTTCAAAAGTGCTGATGATATTTCCTTCGGAAGCAAGATTTAGCTCCGTTCCGGCGTATAACTGATTGTTAAATTTTTCCGCACCACCGGCTACATTTTTGTTGATATAGTCGAAAGTAAGTGCCGTACCTAAAAAGCCTTGCCCAATGGCACTTCCCGAACCGTAACGATTACTCGCTTCAAAATCAACGGTAAAAGACTTTTGAGGAGAAGGTAATAAGTTTAGCTTTACATCTAATAACGGATTGTCAGTGCCGGTTTTAGGACTAATTTTGGTAAATTCCGGTGCTACAGACCTAAATACGCCTAATTCGTATAATTGGCTAAGGGTGAGTTCGTGCAATTTGCGTTGATACGTTTGTTCGGGTTTTAAGTATATAAAAGGATGTAACTTTTCCGGTTTAAATTTTTCGGCTTTGTTTATAAATTGAATTTGCCCTATCGAAGTTGTGTCGTAAGGCATATTTGAAGTATTTTTTTGTTCCTCTATCACTTGTACCGAATTGATGATAAACTTTTTTAAAGCATCGGGTGCCGTAGGTGTCGATACAATTTTTACAATAATATGTACTTGATGATTGTGGTCGGTACTGTCCACGTCAAAATGAATATTGTCGTTGCCTATTTCATAAAATCCTTTGTTGCGGAGGTTTTGCAGAATCCTATTTTGCTCATTTTCCAATTTTGCAGTAGTAAATGGCGTATTTACCACCAAGAGCGAACTATCGAAAAGGGCGGGACTTATTTTCAGTTGCGCCAAAGTGTCGGCGGAGGGTTGTGTGATACTTTCGATGTTATAAACCTGATTCAGTTGTACCAAATACTTTTGCGTTATTCTTTTTTTCTTTTCGTTGGTAACAGAATCGGCTTCTACCGCAGCATTGAAATAGCCTTGATTAAACAAAAAAAGCTCCATTTTTTTTTGTACACTCTGTACGCCTATGTAGTCGTAGGTTTTTTGTTCGTTTTTGTCGCCGATAGAAGTATCTGTTAGCGACAAATCGTAGTTTTCGGCAGTATTTCTGATAAAAACAACGGGCGGGCGACCAATTTTAGACAACAATTTCAGCACACCGCCATTTCGTTGGTGATGATTTTTTTTAAAACCTAAATTGTAAAAACCTACGCGCCAGGGCCAGCCAATTAATCTTGCATTGGGTTGCGGATTGTGGATGCTTATCAAATTTTCTTTTAGTAGATTAGCATTCGGTATTTCTTCAGGATCTGCTATATTTACAGTTACTTTGTCGAGTAATAGCTGGTTTTCTTGCAAATGCCGGGTAGGACTACAGGCAGTAATGCTAAAAACAGCTACTACCGAGCAAAATACACTTAGTTTTGTTAATGATTGAAAAATATGTTGTCTAAGCAAGAATTAAAATTTTATCGTTCATTACACCAAAAAAAGTACCGAAATTTACATCAATTATTTGTTGCGGAAACACCAAAGGTAGTTTTTGACTTACTAATATCTAACAAATTTCGTTTGCATAAATTATTGGGGCTTGAAAATTTTTTTGTGCAACAGGCAGAAACGCTTGAAAAATACGAGAAATTTATTCAATTTATTCAAAAAAACGAATTAAAAAGTATTTCGGCTTTGCAATCGCCCAACAGTTTGCTGGCAATTTTTTCGCAAATAGAAAACGTTTGGGATAAAGATACTGACAATTTTAATTTTGCACTGTATTTGGATAATATTCGCGACCCGGGCAATTTAGGGACTATTATTCGCACGGCAGTTTGGTTTGGACACAAAGTGCTTTTTTTGTCGCCCGAGTGCGCCGATATTTACAATCCTAAAGTAGTGCAAGCGAGTATGGGGAATTTGGGTTTTGTAAAAATTATTCGCACAGAAATTGCCGATATTTTGCAAAATATTCCCAATGTAAATATTTTTGTTGCTGATATGCACGGTATTTCGCTGGTAGATTGTGTTTTCCCGTCACCTTCTTTATTGGTCATGGGCAACGAAGCAAATGGAACGGCTGTGATGAAAGACGCGACAAATTTTCCTAAAGTAACGATTCCCGCTTATGGTAAGGCGGAGTCGCTGAATGTAAGTATTGCCGCTGCTATTTTTTCGTATCATCAAAAACTTAAATAAAAACAAAGTATGATTATTATTACGGGTGCCGCCGGATTTATTGGCAGTTGTTTGGCTGCTTCTTTTAATGAAAAAAATGTAAATGAACTTTGTTTGGTAGATGATTTTTCGATAGAAAGTAAATTGCCAAATTTCAACGATAAAAAATATATTTTTTTGGCGAATAGAGAAAATGTGTTTGCTTTTTTGGCGAAGCACAAGATTAAAGCAGAGGTGATTTTTCATTTGGGTGCGCGTACCGACACGACCGAATTTGATAATGAATTGCTGCGGAAGCTAAATTTTACCTACAGCCAACAAGTGTGGCATTACGCAACGGAGCTACAAATTCCGCTTATTTACGCTTCGAGTGCTGCCACTTACGGTATGGGCGAGTTTGGATTTGACGACCAAAAAAGTATTGCGCCATTGCAGCCGCTTAATCCTTATGGTTGGTCGAAGCAAAATTTCGATATTTGGGCTTTGGCGCAAAAGGAAACACCACCCTTTTGGGCAGGACTGAAGTTTTTTAATGTTTACGGACCCAATGAGTACCACAAAAACCGTATGGCAAGCGTTATTTTTCACGCGTACAAGCAAATAAAAACGAAGGGCGAGGTGAAATTATTTAAGTCGCATCACCCAGATTACCGTGATGGAGAGCAGTTGCGCGATTTTATTTACGTAAAAGATATTGTGCGTATTTGCCAGTTTATATATGCACAACATAAGCACATTCCTTCGGGAATTTACAATGCCGGAACGGGCAAAGCGCGCACTTTTTTAGATTTGGCATTAGCTTGTTTTGCGGCATTAGACCAAGCACCTAATATTCATTTTATAGATACGCCTGCCGATATTCGCGATAAGTATCAATATTACACTTGTGCAACTACCAAGAAGTTGGAGGAAATAGGCTTTTCTACGGATTTTTATACGCTGGAAGATGGTGTCCGAGCGTATGTACAGATGTACTTAGAGCCGCAAAAGTATTGGTAAATGTTTATTTCCCTTTAAAAATTGCGCTGCGTTTTTCTATAAATGCGGCTACTCCTTCGTTATAATCGTAGGTTTGTGCGGCAGCAGTTTGCAAGTTGTCTTCTAATTGTAATTGCGCTGCGAGCGAATTTTGTAGGCTTTGGTTAAGGGCTTGTTTGGTAAACCACAAGGCTTTGGTGGGCATTTGCGCTAATTGTTGGGCTATTTTTTGTACATTTTCTTCAAAAACTTCTTCTTCAAACACCTTATAAACCATTCCCCAAGTTTCGGCTTGTGGGGCGGAAATTTTATCGGCTAATATCATTGCTGCGGAGGCTTTTTGAAAACCGATAAGTCGCGGTAAAAAAAACGTACCTCCGGTGTCGGGAATTAAGCCAATTTTACTAAAAGCCTGCAAAAAATACGCGGAGGATTTGGCAAGGACAATATCGCAACACAAGGCTAAATTTGCGCCGGCACCGGCAGCTACACCATTTACGGCAGCAATTACGGGCTTGGGCATTTCGCGAATTTGCAGCACCAATGGATTATAGTGTTCTTGAATAATCTTGCTTATTTCGGGACCATTAGGGTCTATTACTTCCGCCAAATCTTGTCCGGCAGAAAACGCCCTACCCTTTCCACTTATTACCAAAGCCCTTACACTTTCATCGTTTTGGCAGTCGGTTAGTATTGTTTGAAGTTGTAATGCCATTTCTCGATTAAAAGCATTATATACTTGTGGTCTGTTCAGAAAAATAAAGGCAACTCCTTCTTTTTTTTCGATAAGAATTGATGACTCCATACGGATACGCGATTTTGATGAATGAAATGTGTTGCAAATAAAGCAAAAAATCGGCACGTATTCAATAAGTGCTTGTATAAAAAGTACTCTTCTTAGTCACACAGGTGCGAAGTCGAATGGACTTTGTCTTATTTGAGACTGCATCAATTTTTTGTGTAATTTTTGGAATATATTGTTCATTTCAATTTATGTTCAATATTATAATTTTATTTTATGCTGAAATAAAAAAGTGGTAACACACGGCTACCATTTTTTGCGTACATTTTTATTCTATTTCTATATTTCGCCTTTTTCTTTGGCAAATACAGCGGCTTGCTTTGCCCATTCGTCTCTTTTTACTCTGCCCGCAAAAAACTCTATGGCTTCATTTACTTTCTCCTCGTCTTCTTCAGTAAAACGGGCAATTTGTACAAACTTATAAATTCCTAAAGCATTGAGTTTCCGCTCAATAAAAGGACCGATACCTTTTACGCGCTGGAGGTCGTCTTTTTGCGAAGCATCTACTTTTCCAATACGCTCAAAATTGATATTGGCGGCTTTGGCTTTTATTCGTTGTATTATTTCATCTTCTTTATTGGCGGCGGGTTCTTCTTTGTGTTGTTTTTTTTCAATGTCGTATTCCAGCACCTGATGCGTAAACAATCCGCCCATGGTGAGTTGTTCCATTTTGGCTTGTAACAGTATTTTTTCACCACCTAAGCTATCTACTTCTTTCTCTTTCTTTTGCAAATCGTCTTCCAAAACCTTGTGCGTAAATAAGCCACCCATCGCTAATTGTTCCTGTTGGGCTTGTAACAGTATTTTTTCACCACCTAAGCGCTGAAGTTCTTTTTCTTTTTTCGCTAAATCACTTTTAAGGTTTGTAATTTCTTTTTCCAAATCGCCCGTATTATTGTTGGCAATAGCGTTAGAGGCAGTTTGTTTAAGTTTGCGTATTTCTGCTTGCAGTGTATCTATTTGCTGTGAAAGGTCTTTTTTGGTATTGCTCAGCGCGTCATACGACTGATTTAAGGATTTTAGGTCGTTGCTCACACGTAGAAAATCGGTTTTCAGGCGTTGTTTTTCCGCCAAATGGAGCTCTAAATTGTGGTTGTATTTTTCTGACTCAGATTTTAGCCTACTGTAATCACTTCTAATTCCCGCCACCAATTTATCGTTTTCTTCCATTTGCTCCAAGGCTTTTTCGTATTGAAGTTTGTAGGCACTTAATACATCAACTTTTCTTTCCAATTCGGCAATAAGGGCATCTTTTTTATCCAAAGAAAGTTCTAATCCTTGTGCATTTTGCTCACATTGGTTGATCTTTAGTCTCAGGCGCTGTTCTTCTTCCGAGTGTACTACCTTATTTTTAAGCTCTTCTTGTAGTGAAATAATTTTTTGCTCTGACGACTGATATTTTGTTTTCAAATGATTATAATCCGTCAGATTACCTTCGTATAATGCGCGCAATTCGGTATCTTCTTCTTTTGTTCTACGCAAAAACCACGCAATTAAAAATCCTAATATTGCTGCTACAAGCAACATAAATAATATTTCTAAGGAAGATTGAAACATATTTTTTACTTTTTATTTTAATGATTTAATGATTCTAAAAATTTTATTGTATCGCAATTTCTACTCTTCTGTTTTTGGCTCTACCCTCTTCGGTAGCGTTGTCGGCTATGGGCTGGTCGGGACCTTTGGAACTTACATTGGTTTGTGCAGCATTAATACCTAAACTCAAAAAGTAATTTTGTACAAATTTCGCTCTATCCAAACCCAGTTGGTAGTTTGCATCTTTGTTGCCTACATTATCAGTATGTCCCGTAATATTTACTTTGCTATTTTCTTTGTGCAAAAGGTAGTAATTTAGTTCGCCTACATAATTTTCCGTTTCGGGGTCGAAGGCTAAACTGGCTTCTCCGGTATCAAAATACAGCATAAGCGGCTTGGCGCGAAGATTTGCCTCCACCGCTCTGAGCCTGTCTTCTTTGTTGTATTCATCGTTTTCGGTAATATTTAGCGCATTTAAAGTATAGTTTATAGCACCCAAAACTACGCTATTTTCATTAAACTTTAAACTATTATCCAATTTTCCCGAAGTGGTAATCCAAGCCGGATTTAAGCCTAAAGTGATGAGGCGACCCTTTAGACCTTCGGCGCGGGCAATGCCCAAATTTTCAAATTTTCCGGTATAAGTTTCATCGGCACTATACAAGCCTTCCAAATGAATTTGCTTGCGGCTGGTTTGCAAATAGTTTATCAAGTCGCGCAGTTTGCTGTTTATCGCCGAAGGAATACGCGGACGCGCGTCGGATTGCAAAAAACTGATATTTTCCTCGTCCTCAACAGTATAATTGCCGTCTTGCACAAAAAATCCTGTAGTTTGTACTTGTGGTGTTGTGGTTTCGGCTACCGTTGTAGTTTCTGTAGTAGTTTTTATTTCATCGCAATGATGTTTTATCTTACAAACATACCAATACCAGCTTATTACAGACCATATCAGTAGTAAAATTAAAAAGGTTGATGATTTTTTTGTCATATTGTTTTTTTGAGTATTGGAAATAATCGTCTATTTGACCGATATTGACACATAGCGTCACCAAAATACAATTTTTTTCATAAATTAACTTTCTCTTACATGAAAAAGTATTTTATTATTTCACTTGATAAAATGCCACACAACTTGTAGCTTTGCGTTAGTTATAAAAATTTTTTATGTTATTTTACAGCACCCAGCACAAAAGTTCTCCGGTAAGTCTGCGCGAGGCAGTATTGCAAAGTATGCCTGATGACGGCGGATTGTATATGCCGCAAAAAATTGAAAAACTACCCAACAACTGGCTATATGATGCCTTGAACTGGTCTTTTCAGGAACTTTCGGTAAATTTGGCAAAGCATCTTTTGCAAGATAGCATTCCCGCCAAAGCATTGGAGGAAATTGTTGTACAAGCGATAAATTTTGAAGCACCTTTGATTCGTTTGGGCAATGGCAATATTTCTATTTTAGAGCTTTTTCATGGTCCTTCGCTGGCGTTTAAAGACTTTGGCGCGCGTTTTATGGCGCAACTAATGGCTTATTTTGTAAAAGATGAGTCGCAGGAGTTAAATATTTTGGTAGCCACTTCGGGCGATACCGGAGGTGCTGTAGCGATGGGATTTTGGAACAAACCCGGCATTAGAGTACGCATTTTGTATCCTTCGGGCAGGGTAAGCGAATTGCAAGAAAAACAACTTACTACACTGGGCGGAAATATTGAAGCCTTCGAAATAGACGGAAGTTTTGACGATTGCCAGCGTATGGTAAAACAGGCGTTTTTGGATAAAGATTTGCAGCAAAAGCTAAAAATGTCCTCCGCAAACTCCATTAATATCTCACGACTTATTCCGCAAACTTTTTATTATTTCAGAGCGTGGCAGCAGCTTATGCAGCAAAAACCTAATGCTACCGACTGGTCTTTTTCTATTCCCAGTGGTAATTTTGGCAATATCGCCGCAGGACTTATCGCCAAACATATCGGTTTGCCGGCTTTTCATTGTATTGCCGCCACGAATATCAACGATGTAGTACCGCATTATGTACAAACGGGTGTGTTTGAACCGCGCCATTCGGTGAGAACCCTTTCGTCGGCGATGGATGTGGGAAATCCAAGCAATTTTGTCCGTATTTTAGATTTGTATCGCAATGATTATGCGCAAATAAAAAACGATATGCCTGCATATGGTTTTACCGATGCGCAAACGCGTCAGGCAATGTTGAGTCTTTTTGACTTACAGCAATATGTTGCGTGTCCGCATACGGCAGTAGGATTTTTGGGAGCACAAGTACACTTGCGCCACTATCCGCAGCACGAAGTAGTTTGTTTGTCCACCGCTCATCCGGCAAAATTTGCTTCGTTGGTTAACCAAACCTTAGAAACGGAAATTCCTATCCCCGAAGAATTGCAGGAAATTATGGACAAGCCCAAACATGCGATTCATCTGAACCCGGATTTCGATTCTTTTAAAATGTATTTGATGGATAATCAATAAAAAAACTTGGTATTATTCATCTACAAAAAAATGGCTGCCTGAAAAACAAGCAGCCATTTTTATTTTATAATATCTTCAAACAAAAGTATTATTTCATTTGTGCTTTTATTTCATTCACTTTGTCAAATTTGTTTTGACGGGCATAAATTTCTTTAAGCGCAATCATAGAACTTCGGTCGGCGGGGTCAATTTGATGTGCTTTCTCAAAATAAGGCAATGCTTTTTCAAATAAACGATCAATTTTAGCTTTGGTGGTCGTATATTCTTGGTCGCTTAGTTTTCCGGCTTCGTCTTTTTCATTCATTTCGGTAGTAAGCTGTGCTGCTTCGTTGTAAGAAATAGTGCCTAAGTTATAGTAGGCATTGAAATAATTAGGGTCAAATTCAAGAGCTTTCAAGTAAGCTTTTTCGGCACTTACAAAGTCTTTCTGCGCATCGTAGGCGGTACCTAATGCAAAGTGAAGTGTTGCATTTTCGGGGTCTAAGCGTATGGCATCTTGCATGAGCAATATCGCGTCTTTTGCATCGCCTCCTGCCAAATGTGCATTTACCTCCGCAATGATAATTTCTTTATTGTCGGGAAAAAGCGACCTTCCTTTTGCGAGCACCTCGTCGGCTTTGGCTACATTTTCTGTTTCACGATAAATATTCGACAAAGTAATATACACCGCCGGTTCGTTGTAGTTCATTTCTACCAACTGGTCGAAAGCGTTAATGGCTTTGTCCATTTTTTCCGCACTATACGCCGATAAGCCCATTGCAAAAATAGCGGCAGTATCTACGACAGCTTCTTTTGAAGGATTACAAGCATTTAGCTTCATCACTTCATTGGCTTTGTCAAACAAATTGTAAGCAGTTTCGTAATCTTTATTCTGAAAGGCAACAGAACCATTGTTGTACAAAGAAGAGTACATTAGGCATAGTTCTTTGTAGGCATCTTCGGTTTTTGCTTTACGTTTTTCGTTTTTTTCTAAATCTATGGTTTTTATAAAAGCGTCATAGGCTACATCCATTGCGTCTTTGGCGATATCCAAAGAGTCGGAGTATGCCGCCAACTGTGTGTAAATGAGTCCGCGATAGTACCATGTTTTAGAAGAGTTTTTGGCTTCTTCGTCAGCAACAGCAGCTTCAATATGGTTGTAGGCTTTCAATAAATCTTTTACTTCTCTTCCATAGTCCATGTAGTTGGAGTATGAGTTCCAAGCATTTTGCACTTCCTTTTGTGCCATTAGGTTGAAAGAAGTTAAAATAAATAAACTAATTAAAAAATTTTTCATGGCTTGTATTTAAGTATTTTTAGCAAAAAAATAATATAATCTGAATTTCATTTACCTAAAAGGTTTATTGTTAATCTTTTTCGGGTGTAGTATCACTTGTTTCTACACTATTATTCGATGCTTCATTCTCAGGGCTTGCATTTTCATCTTCCGCTTCTTCTTCGTTTACAATAATTTTGGCAATAGACGCTATTTCATCGCCTTCATTCAACTTTATAAGTCTTACCCCTTGCGTAGCGCGCCCTAAAACACTGATGGAATCCACTGCCATACGAATAGTTAAGCCGGATTTGTTAATTATCATCAAACCATATTCGTCGTTCACATCTTTAATGGTAATCAGGCGACCTGTTTTTTCGGTAATATTCATTGTTTTTACGCCCTTACCTCCTCTGTTGGTTATACGATATTCCTCCAACTCGGAGCGTTTGCCGTAACCTTTTTCCGAAACAACCAGCACCGTCAAAATATCTCTCATTTCCTGAGGAATACAAATCATTCCCACGGCAACATCCTTGTTTTTTTCATCTAAGGTAATTCCGCGTACACCGGCACTATTGCGACCCATTGGGCGAACGGCAGTTTCATTAAAGCGAATGGTTTTTCCCATAGACGATGCGATAAGTATTTCATTGTTTCCGTCTGTGAGTTTGCATTCCAATAAATCGTCATCTTCGCGGATAATGATAGCATTGATACCATTTTGGCGCGGGCGCGAGTAATCTTCCAAACTCGTTTTTTTGATTACGCCTTGTTTTGTACAAAATACGAGGTAATGATTTTTCACAAATTCTTCATCATTCAGATTTTCGATATTAATGTACGCCAGCACTTTATCATCGCCGGGTAGGTTTATCATATTCTGAATGGCGCGCCCTTTAGAAGTTCTGCTTCCTTCGGGAATTTGGTAGGCTTTCAGCCAAAAACATTTTCCTTTTTGGGTAAATAATATAATAGTATTGTGGTTTGATGCCACCAAAATTTGCTCGATAAAGTCATCATCGCGGGTGCTGCCACCTTTAGAGCCTTTTCCGCCGCGATTTTGTTCTTTAAATTCGGCAAGTGGCGTGCGTTTTACATAGCCCAAATGCGAAATGGTAATTACAACTTGCTCGTTTGGAATCAAATCTTCGATAGAAATTTCGCCTTCTTCAAAAGAAATTTCTGTTCTGCGCACATCGCCGTATCGTTCTTTTACATCTAATAGTTCTTCTTTAATAATATTCATGCGAAGCTCTTTGTGCGCCAATATTTCTTTCAATGCACCAATGCGTTTCATCAGTTCTTCGTATTCGGCTCTTATGCTGTCGCGCTCCAATCCGGTAAGTTTTTGCAAACGGAGTTCCAAAATTGCCTTTGCCTGAACTTCGGACAAAGAAAAATTGGTCATCAAACCTTCTCGCGCTTCAACGGGCGTTTTGCTATTGCGAATAAGCGTAATTACAGCATCTAAGTTGTCCAAAGCAATCAACAAACCTTCGAGAATATGGGCTTTTTGCTCGGCTTCGCGCAATTCGTACTCAGTACGACGCACGACTACTTCGTGGCGAAATTCCACGAAATATTTAATCAATTCCCGCAAGTTTAGTTGGCGTGGGCGACCATTTACCAAACAAATATTGTTAATACCATACGATGTCTGCAAGTAAGTATAGTTGTACAATTGGTTCAACACTACATTGGGAATGGCATCGCGTTTGAGGTCATATACAATGCGCATACCCTCGCGGTCAGACTCATCGCGTATGTCAGAAATTCCTTCTATTTTTTTATCGTTAATGAGTTCGGCAGTTTTTTGAATAAGGGTAGATTTATTGATTTGAAAAGGAATTTCGGTAACAATAATTCTGTTTCTGCCCGATTCATTTTCTTCAATTTCTGCTTTTCCGCGCACTACTACCCTGCCGCGTCCGGTTTTAAAGGCTTCAATAACGCCCGACATACCGTAAATAATGCCTCCGGTAGGAAAATCGGGAGCTTTTACATATTGCAGCAAGTCCGAAACCGTTATTTCTTCGTTGTCAATATAGGCAATCGTGCCATCTATCACTTCAGAAAGGTTATGCGGCATCATATTGGTAGCCATACCTACGGCAATTCCCGAACTGCCATTTACCAACAAATTGGGAAATTTGGAAGGCAATACAGTAGGTTCTTGCAGTGTATCGTCAAAATTGAGCGAATAATCTACCGTTTCTTTATCCAAATCGTTAAGTAGTTCATCGGACAAGCGTTGTAGGCGGGCTTCGGTATAACGCATCGCTGCGGGACTATCGCCGTCCACCGAGCCAAAGTTTCCTTGTCCATCTACCAAAGGATATCGCAAAGACCAATTTTGTGCCATACGCACCATGGTATCATATACAGAAGAATCGCCGTGTGGGTGATACTTTCCCAACACTTCTCCTACTATTCTGGCTGATTTTTTGTGTGGTCTGTTATACGCAACACCTAAGTCGTGCATACCGTACAAAACGCGCCTGTGAACGGGTTTTAATCCATCGCGTACATCGGGCAAGGCACGCGAAACAATAACCGACATAGAATAGTCTATGTAAGCGGTTTTCATTTCATCTTCAATGTTTACGTTTATTATTCTGTTTTCTGCATCCATATATTATCTACAAATATTCCTTTTCGTTTTATTATGTTTTAAAATACCCACAAAGATACAATTTTACGCTACATTATGTTAATCTTATTGCATTAATTAGCATCTAAACCAGCAATTTTTGTTTATAGGTAAAAATGGAATAATTTTTGAAATTTTAGGTTTAGAAATATATTATTGATAAAAAGCATTAAATTTGAACCAATTTGTGCCACCAAACATTTTTTAACTAAATTCTTTTTATGAATATTATCTTGCTTCAATCAACGATAGACAGCATTGGTTTAGCTACGCAACCACAATCACTAAGTCTTTGGGATTTATTTCTGAAAGGGGGTTGGTTTATGTACCCAATCCTACTTTTATCCATTATTGCTGTATATTTATTTATAGACCGCTACATAGCCATTCGCAAAGCGAGTGTGGTAAGAGATGAATTTTTGCGCAATGTGCGCGACTATATGAAAGCGGGCAATATTAGTGCCGCAACTGCACTGTGCCAATCGGAAAACTCGCCCATTTCGCGTATGATAGAAAAAGGGCTTCGCCGTATCGGAAAACCTTTGGAACACATTAAAATGTCGGTAGAAAATGTAGGACAGTTGGAAGTAGCCTCGCTGGAAAATCGCGTGAGCTTATTGGCTACCATTGCGGGAGTTGCGCCAATGTTGGGTTTCTTGGGAACAGTTACGGGAATGATTCGGGCGTTTTTCAATATTGCCAGTGCCGGAAATAATATCGAACCTTCACTTTTGGCGGGCGGTATTTACGAAGCCATGCTAACTACGGCGGCAGGCTTGATTGTAGGTATTCCAGCTTATATTGCCTTCAATATTTTGGTGAGTATGCTGGACAAGCTCATTTTTAAAATGGAAGCTGCTACCGTTGCATTTTTAGATTTTTTACAAGAACCGGCATAATCTCGTCGCTTAAACTTTTGTATATATGCCTATTAAGAAGAGAAATCAAATCAATCCGAATTTTAATATGTCGTCTATGACGGATATTATTTTTCTTTTGTTGATATTTTTTATGCTCACTTCCTCTTTGGTAACAACCAATGCACTCAATTTGATTTTGCCCAGTTCCAACAGTACGGCTGCTGTACCATCTAAAATTGTGACGGTTTCGGTGAATGTACAAAAAGAATATTTCGTAAATCGCAAAAAAGTGAGTTTCGACCAGATAAAACCAACTTTAGAAAAAGAACTTAAACAACAAAAAGAGGCTACTATCGTTTTGAATGCAGAAAAAGATGTACCGATTGAAGAAGTAGTACGCATTATGAACATTGCCAATGAAATGAACATAAAAATGATATTGGCAACCAAACCTATTGATTAACTAAGCATAATTTATTTATTATGGCAACTTATTCTTATTTAAACTTAAGAGAAAATGTATCGCGCGAAGGCTTGTTGGGAACTATCTTGGTTCACGCCATTTTGCTGCTTGCGTTTTTCTTTATTGTAATGCAAAGCATACCCTTAGAAACACCTGACGAGGGCTTGCTAATAACCTTCGACCAAGTGGATAGCGGAAAAGGCGAAGCTCTACCCGATGCAGCGCAAGGAGCGATGTCGGCAGCAAAAGAGGACAATCCGGTAAAAGATAATCCTAAAAAAGAAAATCTTCAATCTTCGGGTGGAGGTAAAGGTTTGGTGGACAACAAAGTGCAAAAATCGAACAACAAAGATGCTCCGGCACTACCCGAAGCCAATCGAAAACAACAGAAAAACAGCAAAAACGTAGCAAACGAAAACCAAAGCAAAAACGATGCACGCAACGAATCGGCTCCCGCTTCGAGCCAGTTGGCAAAAGAAACCGTACCGGAAATTAACAAAAACGCCTTGTTTACCAAAAGAGAGTCCCAATCGACTACTGCCGTAAACAGCGAAAACAGCTTGGACAAAAACATGGCAGTCAATGCTTCGGACGATGCAGAAGCCAGACGCAAAACCCAAGCCCAAAACACCAATCTCGACCCAAGTATCAACAACTCCAACTTCGGCAGACAAGGGGTGAATGCTTTTGTAGATGGACGAAGATTGCTTTCCATACCCAATATCAACGACAAATCGCAGTACGAAGGCATCATTAATGTGCGTATAAAAGTGGATAAAGCCGGAAACGTTATCTCCGCCGACTATGTATCAGCGGGTTCTACCACTTCCAACAGCACCCTTAAAACACTTGCACTCAATGCCGCCAAAGCTGCGAAATTCAACAGTTCCTCTTCCGCAACCGAAGTACAGACCGGAACTATCAGCTTTACCTTTAAAGTACAATGATTTTATCGCAATAAGTAATAATTTCGCGGGCATTTGCCCGCTTTTTTTATGCCAAATTATTCAAAAACTCTCGACTTTCTGTTTGAACAACTGCCTATGTATCAGCGAATTGGAGAAAAAGCCTTAAAAAAAGACCTCCACAATATTCGCCAAATGTGTATGCTGTTAGGAAATCCGCAAACACAGTTTCGCAGCGTTCATATTGCCGGCACCAATGGCAAAGGAAGTGTTTCGCACGCCTTGGCGGCAATGCTGCAAGCGCAAGGTTACAAAACGGGTTTGTACATTTCGCCACATTATATCGATTTTCGCGAACGCATCAAAATAAACGGCAAATTTATACCCAAAACGCGTGTTACAGCCTTTGTGGAACACAACAAAAACGCTTTTCGCGCCATAGATGCTTCTTTTTTTGAGTGGAGTGTGGCGATGGCATTTTGGTATTTCGCGGAAGAAAAAGTAGATTTCGCCGTGGTAGAAACAGGCTTGGGCGGCAGATTGGATTCTACCAATATTTTACAAGCTATTTTGAGCGTTATTACCCACATCAGCTATGACCACACCGCCACTTTGGGCAATACGCTACAAGCCATTGCTGCGGAAAAAGCGGGCATTATCAAAGCCCAAACGCCTGTATTAATCGGTCGGCACCAAGCGGAAACCGATGCCGTTTTTGCACAAACAAGTGCCGCAAACAAGGCAAATTGCTATTGGGCGGAGGATATGTTGCACGTAAAAAAAAGTTTTTTACATAAAAATTACCAACAAATTGAATTTACGAATTCTTCGGCGCAAGAAATTTCTATAAAAACCGACCTTACCGCCACGTATCAGATAGAAAATATCCGCACTGCCCTCGCCGCAGCATTTTTATTGCAAAAAAATATTTCTCTGAGCGAAAAAGCAATGATAAATGGCTTGCGACACATTGGAAAAAGCACCAAATTTTGGGGAAGATGGCAAATAATTGCGCAAAATCCTTTGTGTATTGTGGACAGCGCGCACAACGAAGGCGGCATCCGTGCGATGCTCCATGAAATTGCGCAAATAAATTACCGCCAATTACATTTTGTACTTGGTTTTGTAAAAGACAAAGAAATACAAGAAATTTTATCATTTTTCCCCAAAAATGCACACTACTATTTCTGCAACGCCCAAATTCCACGCGCTTTGTTCGCTACGCAACTGCAAGCAAGTGCCAAAGAATTTGGCTTGGAAGGCAATGCCTACGAAAGTGTTGTTGCGGCTTTAAGCGATGCCCAAAAAGTGGCGAAAAATGAGGATTTGATAGTAGTTTGTGGAAGTATTTTTGTAGCAGGCGAGGTTTTGGCAAGTATTTACGCCTGAAAAAACAGCTTATTTTCGCTTGCCATTTTTCGCAAAAGCGGCGAGCAACGATAACGGTCTTCTCGGTAAGTTTCATACAAATTATCCATGTAGCTCACCACGTTTGCAATGCCCCAATCATTTGCCCATTGCAATAATCCTTTGGGATAATTGGTGCCATAGCGCATTGCTGTATCAATATCTTCGGCAGTAGCAATTTGCCAAAACAAGGTATCGGCAGCTTCGTTGATGAGCATTGCCAAAACACGCTCAAAGATGGCTTTTGCTTTGGTTTCGTCGGGCAAAATGGCAGGCGTTGCTTCATTTTCCAAGGGATATGTGTAGTAACCTTTTGCTGTTTTTCTGCCAAGCCAGTTGGCATCTACCATTTTTTTCTGCGCAAATGCGGGCTTGTAGCGCGGGTCGAAATAAAATGCGAGAAAAACCGACTCTGTAACGGCATAATTTATATCATTGCCAATAAAATCCATCAACTCGAAAGGGCCCATTCTGAAGCCGCCATAATTTTTCATGCTATAATCAATTTCCGCAAAAGAGGCTATGCCTTCTTCGTAAATGCGCAATGCTTCGCCATAGAAAGGACGCGCTACTTTATTGACAATAAATCCGGGCGTATCTTTTGCCAAAACAGGCACTTTGCCCCAATCTTGCATCAGTTTTTGTAAAGTAGCAATAAGCGAAGGGTGGGTTTGTAGGGCGGGAATTATTTCCACCAATTTCATTAAAGGAACCGGATTGAAAAAGTGCAAGCCCACAAAATTGGCAGGATTTTTTAGCACCGATGCCAAAGCCGCAATAGACAAAGAGGAAGTATTGCTGGCAAAAATGGTGTTTTCGGGCGCGAGCAGTTCTATTTCGCGATACAATAATTGCTTGCTCGACAAATCTTCGACAATGGCTTCAATAATTAACTGCCCTTTGGCTACTTCGCTGAGTTTATTCGACCAAAGAATATTTTGCTTAATCTGTGCGACTTTTTCAGGAGAAAACTTGCCTTTGGCTTGTAATTTTTCTAAGGTATCACTTAGTTTTGCCGCAGCGTTTTGTAGTGCAACAGGATTTACATCATACACCGCAACTTTGTAATCGTTTTGTGCTGCTACTTGCGCAATACCGCTTCCCATTGCGCCGGAACCGATAACCGATATTTGTTTAATTTCCATTTAATTTATTACAAAAATTTTACTTAGTCCACTGCTTGCACTGCTACAATTTCGGGAACTGCCGACCGAATAGCTTGCTCTACGCCTGCGCGCATGGTCATAGGACTCATAGGACATTCATTGCAATTTCCCATGAGCCTCACCAAAAGCACAAAGTCGTCTGTAATATCTACAATTTCGATATCGCCGCCATCTTTTTCCAAATATGGTTTTATGGGCAAAAGGGCATCTGCTGCTTTTTTAAGTAAATTTATTTTATGTGTACTCAAATCTGAAGGCATCATATTACATAAGGCTAAATACCAAGGCTACACACTTTTTTCGCTGTGTGCCGACATATTGTGTTGGTTGTGAATGGCGATGTTTCTGGCAACATTGGCAACCAAGTGTTGTAATTCGGCGGAAACAGGGGAATGTGTTTGTAAAATACTGGGCGCGCCACTATCGCCATCTTCGGAAATACCCATTACCAAAGGAATTTGCGCCAGCAAAGGAACATCGCACCAGTCGGCAATTTTTTGTCCGCCACCTTTTCCAAAAATATAGTATTTGTTTTCGGGCATTTCTGCAGGAGAAAAATACGCCATATTTTCGACAATACCTAAAATAGACACTCCTATTTGGTTGAGTTGGAACATGGCAATAGATTTGCGCACATCGGCTAAGGCAACTTCTTGCGGTGTAGTAACAATAAGCGCGGCGGTAAGCGGCACGGTTTGTACCAAAGTGAGTTGAATATCGCCCGTTCCCGGCGGCAAATCGAAAATTAGGTAGTCCAAATCGTCCCAAATGGCATCGGTAATGAGTTGTCGAATGGCACTCGAAACCATAGGACCGCGCCACACAACTGCTTGACTTTCATCAATGAGCAAACCAATAGAAAGCACTTTTACTCCGTATTTTTCGATAGGAATAATGTAGTGTTTGTCTTCTTTTTGGATTACTTTGGGGCGTTCGTCTTTAATACCAAACATAATAGGCACTGAAGGTCCGTAAATGTCGGCATCTATGAGTCCTACTTTTGCGCCTTGTTGCGCCAAGCCTAAGGCAAGATTTGCGGCGATGGTAGATTTTCCTACACCACCCTTGCCGGAAGCTACGGCGATAATATTTTTTACGCCGGGCAAAATATTGTCCATTTTCGTGCGCTGCGTAGTGGTGCGGGCACTCAGGTTTATTTTCACCGCTACATCGCTTCCTATTTGTTGTTCTATGGCTGCTATACAGGCTTTTACCAGATAATCTTTTAAAGGGCAAGCGGGCGTGGTGAGCATGAGTGTAAACTGAAGTGAGTTTTCGTTGATAACAATGTCTTCAATCATGTGTAAACTCACCAAATCTTTTTTCAAGTCCGGGTCATCTACCAAACTCAGTGCTGCCAATACATTTTCCTTCGTTAGTTTTTGCATGTCAAAGGCGAATTTTTTGTTTTTTCTTATTCAACGTGAATTCTATTCACAAAGTTCTCTAAAATGTATTCTTCCATATCGGTATGAAGTTGTTCTTCGTTTTCCTGCAATTTGTAGTAGTACCACATTAAAACAATGCTAAGGATAAGGGCTACCAAAGTGGTGTCGAAGGCAACGTACATGCTGTTGGTGATGTCTTTGAGAATGGCGGGGTCGGAGGCTTGGTCTGCCATTCCGAGCGATTCGGCGATACCCAAAATAGTGCCGATGAACCCCATAGAAGGAATAGCCCACACCAAATAGCGAATTACGGACTGTCCGCCTTCGGCTTTTTGGGCGTTTATTTTTATTTGGGTGGTTACAATTTGCATTACATCGGAGATGGACTTATTGGAGCGGAATTTTGTAGAGGCTTTTTTGAGGATATCTGTCATCAAAAACTTGTTCTCTTTTTCGTAGGCAATCATTTTTAGTTTCAGCTCGTTCACATCGTCCGGTGAGAGAACCCATTGTTCTTTTTCAGGTAGTAGATTGAGGCTGAAGCTTTGGCGTTCGTATTTGATGCGGCTGAGGCGGGCGTAGGTTTCGAACATTCCCCAGAAAAACAAGATGAAGGTAAGAAACTGGATAATTCCCGAAGGCATAGCTCCACCAAAAACTTGCGCCAAGCGTTTGATGAACGGGTAATCGGAATAATTATAAAAAAACCAGCAAATACTTACCACAATAGCGGCGCATACTACGGACAAAAACAAATACTTTGGGCGATTATTTTGCATATTAGTTGATTGTTTTTAACTAAGTGAAATAGCTTGGGCTATAAATAACGCACAAAATTAACAACTAATATCTTTAAAGCAAGGAAATTGGTAAAAATGTGTGGGGAATGTTATGTTCTCACCAAGTTTATAAGCCTACTGATTTCTGCTTTTGTTTCAACAACTGTCATTTTTGGTTCATTAAGAAATGTTATGTCTGTTCCATCTCCTCTCTGAATATTATTGCGAATATTATTAATATTTACAATAGTTTCCATGCTCGTTTTTTCTAGTCGTTCATGCACCTCAATTATTTGGTTTAATTTTATCATTTTTTTATTTTTTTAAAAATTCTAACTAATTTGAACGAAACTCATATTTATAAATAAAAGTTTCAAAACAGCCTAAATAACCCAAAAATAAGCAAATATCCCAAACATTTACTACTTGCTTTAGAAAAATCTTCGCCGCGTGTATTTCTTTACTGTATCAAATAAGATTGCGCTGTTATTACGGGTATTGTTGAGTGTTTAAAATCTTTTGCATTGCGCGTAATGATAATATCCACCTCATTTTCCAAGGCAGTATAGTATTGTAAGCCATCTTCAAAATCTGCAAACAATTTATCGTTCAAGGATAATTCAATTATTTTATCATTCAAATCTGCTACCGTTACCAATACTTTGAATTTGGTTAAAATATCCCTTGCAAAAATAGAATTACTGAGCTTTGACAAAATGTAATTTGTGTTTGCAAAGGTCAAAGAAGAAACAATAAGTTTAATTTTTTTCTTATCTGCCAAGGAAAACAATTTGGCTGCATCTTCATAAAACGGTTCTCTCTTCGCAAGCAAATCAATCACAATATTCGTGTCAATAAATAGTTTTTTCATTGATATTTTTCAATAAGATATTTTGTGTATTCCTCCCGAACATCAACATCTTTTGGCAATTCAATTACTCCACTAAGACTTTCAACTAAAGGCGTTATGGCTACATTCTTAGTTGTATTATCAATGATTGATTTCAAGTACGTTTCTATCAGCTTAGATAGACTGATTTGATTTTTCTTAGCATATGATTTAGCGTCTTCAATAACACTTTCATTTAAGCTAAGTGTTAATTTCTTGTCCATTGTTTTTTACGTGTAAAAATACAAAAAATTTACGTGAAAATCAATTTTTTTTGAATATCTTCCTATTTTTCAATTCCGACAATATGCTCCTCTACAATCCTTTCGCCTTCTCTACAATATTGCGAAATTCTGCTTTAAAATTGTGGGCATCATTCAAATTTACGGCACTTATCCAATTCGACACCTCCTCGTAGCTGCTCGTTCCTTTGTATTGCGAGTCGGTAATTAGCATAGAAAATGCTGCTACGCCGGCGGTAAATTTCATAAAATCGGTGGCGGTAGTGAAGGTGTTTCCTTCGTCAAAAATTTCCATATTCAGTGGAATACTGTTGTCCGCGTCAGGATTTTTATACCTAAAATCTATCGTAAATGTGGGTACGGCTTTGTAGTTCGGATTGTTGGCGGGAACTATTTCGTACAAGGCGGTGATGTTCTGGTTTGCGCCAATTTCTCCGGCATCTTTGCTGTCATTTTCAAAATCTTCTTGGTTCAATAGTCTGTTTTCGTAGCCAATCAGGCGATAGGCTTCTACATTGGCACTGTTGAACTCCACCTGCACTTTCACGTCTTTGGCAACGGTGTAAAACTTGCTGTATTCGTAAATAAACACTTTTCGCAGTTGTTCGAGATTGTCGATGTACTCGTATGTTCCGTTGCCGTTGTTGGCTATTTGTTCCAAAGCTGCGTCATTCAAATTTCCCCTGCCAACGCCCAGTACGGTTAAAAATATGCCGAAGTCTCTTTTTTCTTCTATCAGACTTATCAATTCTTCTTGGCTCGACGGACCTACATTAAAATCGCCGTCTGTTCCTATAATAATTCGGTTGTTGCCGCCGGCTATAAAATTCTGCTGGGCAATTTCATAAGCGGTAATAATTCCTTCTGCGCCTGCCGTACTTCCGCCCGAACCCAAGGCATCAATAGCGTTTTTAATCTTGGTTTTGTTGTCGCCGGAGGTAGCTTCCAAAACTACGCCCGCCGAACCCGCGTAAGTTACTATTGCGACCTTATCGGTAGTCTCCATTTCATCGACAAAATATTTGAAGCCGTTTTTTAGCAGTTCCAATTTGTCTTCGCTGCCCATGGAGCCGGACACATCAATTAAGAAAACAAAATTCGAGGCGGGCAATTCATTTTGCGGAATGGGTTTGCCTTTGATGCCAATTCGAATAAGTTTGTTGGAAGTATTCCAAGGGCATTGGCTCACTTCGCCATTGAGCGCAATAGGGTGCGTTGGGTCGGCGTAGGGGTAATCCAGTTGGAAATAGTTTATGAGTTCTTCTGTTCTTACAGCACCCTTAGGCGGCAGTTGGTTATCTTGTTGGATAAAACGGCGCACATTGGCATAAGATGCGCCGTCTGCATCAATCGAAAAGGTAGAAACGGGCTGTTCGGCGACTTGTACAAATGGGTTTTCTTCTACTTCATTGTAGGTATCGCCCGATAGGGCAATTGGGGAGATATCTACATAACCTCCCAAGCCATCTTTATCACAAGCGGATAGCCCTGCAATTAGGAATAATGCCAAAATTAATTTGGTTGTTTTCATGGGTAGTTTTGTTTTTTATTGAAGGAGATGAGGTTGTGCTGTATATGGTTGCATGATAAGCATTTTACACAGAATTTACTTCTTTTTTCCGGCGTTAAATTCAACCAATTTATTCCAATCAATTTCTCCATTTGATTTACAAAAATCTGTAATAAAATCTCTCGTGAACTTGTTAATCATATTGGCGTAGGATTTCATAAACTCATCGTTTCTTTCTTTTGATTTATGTCCAAGTGGTTCTATAATTTCGGTATATAGGTGAGCATTGCCGGAAATAAATTCCCAAAATTCCTGCCCACAGTATTTAAAATAGTCCCCTTTGTCCGGTTTGTTGTCTATTCCATAACAACATCCGTTTACAGCAACAACCATTAGATTGGAATTACTTGTTCTCAATGTTCGTTGGGCTGTTTTAAAATCGGATTTCATTTTAGCAATTTGACTACTGTTTCCCCAGTTGGGTCCTGATTTTATATTAACAATATAACGCACATTGTTCTTGTCAAATTCTAAATCAATATTGGGAATTCCGGATTTCCAGCCAGCATACACTTTTTGGTTTATAAAAATGGCAAGATTTTCCAACCAATCGCCAAATATTGTTTCTTCCCCAGAGGAAATATAAGCATCGGCAATTTCTTGCACTATGTCATTCGCTGTTAATAGATGTTTGGCTTTAAACAAATAAGGATTTTTCTTTTTCAGAACAGTGTTTAGTTTAAGTTCATTAAGTCGTTCTATTCTTTTTTGATGAAATGTTCCTATATTTTGTTCAACGTACTGCGTGATGTCCCTTATGTTCAGTTGCTTCATATTCGCCTTCTGATTCTAATAATATTAATTGGGTTGGTACTAATTGTTCCTTAACCATATTGTAGTATTCCGGCAAAATTTCTATTCCAATAGAGTTTCTGTTCATTCTTTGTGCCACAAAATTCGTAGTTCCCGAACCCATAAAAGGGTCAAGAACGACATCTTCCTGCCTCGTGAACAATTTAATAAACCATTCGGGTAATGCTTCGGGGAAAGCAGCACTGTGGTTTTTGTTGTTACATTCTGTTGCCAAATGTAAAACATTTGTAGGATAAGCCATTTTTCTATCGAGCCAGTTAGAAATATTCTTGCCAAAGCCGCTACCTACTTTAGACTCATCTCGCTTTTTGTCGGTTTCGCTTAAATTTTTGAGCCTTGTTTTTGCCCAATCGCCCATAGGCACCATTACTTCTTCTTGGTACATATTAAATTTTTTATTCTTGTTGAACTGTAGCAGCCGTTCCCAAGAGTCTCTAAATCTATTCGACCATTTACCCGGAAATGCGTTTTTCTTATGCCAAATAAATTCTTCCGTCCAAAGCCAGCCTTGTTTTCGCATGGCAATAATTAGCTCCATTACATAAGTACTTCGTTCTCCTTTTACAACTTTTTCTTTAATGTTCAATACAAAAGTCCCGCTTGGTTTTAGAACTCTAAGCAATTCTTCCGAAATAGGCAAAAACCATGCTACATACTTGTCGGGATGAATTCCACCATAGGTAGATTTTCTTTGGTCGGCATAAGGCGGTGAGGTGAAAATTAAATCTACAGAATTGTCCGGTAATGTTTTTAAGATTTTTTTGCAATCTCCCAATTTTATGTCAGTTCTGATTTCCATTTACAAGTTTTAATTGTGTTTAACGATAGGCAATTCATAAACGCATTTTTGTTATTACAAAGTAATTACTTTTGATTGAATAATACAAGTTTAGAATTTAATTAAGAATTTCTTTGATATTAATTTCTTTAACTCTTGGCTTTGCTGCTGGTGCGTCAAAAGTTATTAAAAGAGAGTCCTTTTTTGTTAAAAGCTTTTTAATCCCACAGGGATATGATTTCATACTTTCACACGGTCCAATATTTGCCTTAATTTCCTTACTATTTAAAAGATTTCGGATAAAAATTACTTCAAATTCTTCATTTACATGATGCGTAATAATGTTACTATTATTATCGACTATTTGGCAATACATGTATCCTTCATTAGGTCTATTTCCATTCATAAAAATAAAATCTTTTCCTGTACAAGACATACCGCAGGCAGAACTCAATGCAATGTAGTCATTATTACATGTCTCAATATTTGTTCTATCCGGCGGGAGATCTAAACTATATATTCGATTTGTATTATTTTTAGTAACGGTTAGTTTAAAAGCATTTAAATCAAAATTTATATATTCTTCCAACTTTGCTTGATAGAACGTACTAACACAAGAATCCACCAGCATTATCGTACTATCAGTTTTTATTATCGAATTATTAGAGGTATCTCTTCCATTTCCATGAATAGATTCGACATTATAAGGGAAGTTAGCTTGATTTCTACAGCCTGAAATTAAGGTAATGAAACCTATTAAAATTATTTTAAACTTCAAACTTATCAATATTTTTAAATAACAACCAAATATATTATTTTTTCACTTACAAGAACACCTTCACCTCAAAGCAAGCAAATTCCCCCCACATTTCAAATTAACCCTCCCCAAAGATAATTAAATATCCCCAACACTCGCTACGAACCTAAAAAATCCTTATCAAAAGGACTGTTTATCCCTCCAAAGCAGCCCAACTATCCCGATGTTTTTTTATAATTCCATATCGCCCAAAAATTGAACAAAAACGCAAAGCCGATGATTACCAAAAAATGCGTGCGAATGTTATAAAAACCACTGCCTTTTAGCACTATCATACGCATTACTTCTATAAAATAGGTTACAGGATTGAAGTGGGCAATGGCTTTTGCCCAAGCGGGCATGGCTTCGATGGGCGTAAACAAGCCGCTCATCAAAATAAAAATCATCATAAAGAAAAACGCTACCGACATGGCTTGTTGCTGCGTATCGGCGTAGGTGGAAATAAGCAAGCCAAAACCCAGTAGTGCCACCAAATAAACCGCCAAATATCCGTACAGCAGCAGTACATTGCCCAAAGGTACAATGCCATACACCCAATAGGCTACGCCAAAAAATCCGATAGAAAAAATAACGACCCCAATAATCCAAAACGGAATGAGCTTGCCCAATATGTAGTGATATTTCTTAATAGGCGTAACATTTATTTGCTCGATAGTGCCTATTTCTTTTTCTTTTACAATATTGAGGCTGCACATATACGCGCCTACCATGGTTACAAAAATAACCAGAATGCCCGGCACCATAAATATTTGGTAGCGCATAAAAATATTGTACCAGTTGTTGGATATTACATTTATAAAACTCGGCTTTGCGCCAATGGTGTTTATCTGTGCGAGGAGGTTTTGGTTGTACGCCGCAATAATGGCACTTACATACGATGCGCCAATGGTGGCTTTCATACCATTTATGGCATTTACGGCAATAAGCAACTGCTGCTGCCCTTCGCGCAAGAGGTCTTTTTCAAAATTGTGCGGAATTTCTATAATAAGGTCTGCCTTGTCGGACTCTATGAGCGTATAGGCTTGTTTGTAATTGTTTCCATAATCCACCAAGCGGAAATAGCCCGAAGCGGTTATTTTATCCAACAGCATTTTGGCTTGTGCCGAGCGGTCGTGGTCCACTACGGCGATGTTGATGTTTTTTATGGTATAATCCGCCGCCAAGGGCATTACCAAGAGTTGAATAATGGGCATGACAAAAATCATGGGCAACAAACTTTTATTTCTAAAAATTTGCTTAAATTCTTTTATCAGCAATACTTTTATTATTTTCATGACAAACGAATTTTAAATTTTTTAAAGCTAACTGCCAGCAAAAAAAGCGTCATGAAGCTAAGAATAAGCACTTCTTTCCAGATTGCCGCAAAGCCTGTTCCTTTTATCATTATATCTTTTACAATAATATAAAACCACTTGGAAGGCACTATATTGGAAACAATTTGCAAGGGTACAGGCATATTTTCGATGGGAAACATAAAGCCCGAAAACATTACCGTAGGCAACAACATGCCCATGAGCGAAATGAGCATTGCCGCCTGCTGCGAAGCCGCAATATTGGAAATAAGCAAGCCCAAAGACAAGGCGCACAAAATGAAAATACTGCTCACAAAATACAACAACAGCAAACTGCCGTTGATGCTGATACCCAGCAGCCAAACGCTCATAAGTAATACAATGGTGAGATTGAGCAAGGAAAGGAAAAAATACGGCAGTGCCTTGGCAATAATCACCACCAAAGGATTGGTTGGCGATACCAGCAGAATTTCCATAGTACCCATTTCTTTTTCGCGCACAATAGACACGGAGGTCATCAGTACGCAGATGAGCAACATCACCAAAGCGATGAGTCCGGGTACAAAATTGGTGGCTCCTTTCAGTTCGGGATTGTACAACATACGCACTTGGGGTATAATGCTGAGGACTTGTGGCGCGCTGCGCTGTATTTGCTGCTGGTAGTCGCGTATAATGTTTTGGGCATAGGCGGTGAGTGTGGTGGCAGTGTTGGGGTCGGAGGCATCGGCAATAATCTGCACTGCCGCCTCGCCTTGGTGGTAGAGGTCTTGGGCAAAATTGTTGGGAAAAACCAGTACCAATTTTATATCGCCCTCCTCAAAAGCGGCTTCTATTTCCGTTTGGGTATGAATTATTTTCGCCAGGGTAAAATTATTGGAATGGGCGATTTGGGTAATCAATTCATTCGAAACATTGTCGTTGGCGTAGTCGCATACTACTATGTTGGCGTTTTTTATTTCGTTGGTGAGTGCAAAGCCAAAGAGCAAAATCTGCGCAATGGGCAAGCCAAAGAGCATGAGCAATGTTTTGCTATCGCGAAAAACGTGGTAAAATTCTTTCCGAACAAAGGAGTATAGTTGTTGCATAGCTTATTCTGTTCTTTGCGCTGCGCGCGCTAATTGATAAAATACATCGTCCATACTGGCTACTTTGTATTGGTTTTTTAAATGCGCGGGTGTGTCTAAGGCAGCTATTTTGCCGTCCACCATCATCGACACACGATGGCAATACTCCGCCTCGTCCATGTAGTGTGTCGTCACAAAAACGGTAATGCCTCGGTCGGCGGCTTCGTATATCAAATCCCAAAACTGACGGCGCGTAATTGGATCGACACCGCCCGTAGGTTCGTCGAGAAATACAATAACGGGTTCGTGAATAATGGCGATAGAGAAAGCTAACTTTTGTTTCCAACCCAGCGGCAGCGAGGCCACTAATTTGTTTTTGTGTGGCGCAAGGGCTAATTTTTCCAACAAATTGGTCGTTTGTGCTTGCAATTTTTTTCCCGACAAGCCATAAATACCACCAAAAAAACGGATATTTTCGAGTACGGTCAGGTCTTCGTACAACGAAAACTTCTGACTCATATAGCCAATATTGGCTTTTATTTTTTCGGTATCTTTATATACATCAAATCCTGCCACCTGCGCTACACCGGAAGTAGGCACCGACAATCCACAGAGCATGCGGATAGCCGTTGTTTTTCCGGCACCATTTGCACCCAAAAAACCAAAAATTTCGCCTTTATACACCTCAAAACTGATGTTGTAAACGGCAAAAAAATCGCCAAACTTTTTGGTGAGATGCTGTACGCTAATTACCGTTTCTTTGGGACTCATTTTGTTGGGTCATTAAATAAATAAAACAATCTTCTATGCCGGGCGTAATAGGTTTTATTTCGAGCTGCAAGTGTTGTGCTTGCGCAAGTTGTTGTACAAGCTCTTGGGGCGAATTTTCTTGGTTTTGCACAAAAGTAATATGATGATAATCGCCAAAAGAATATACACTTTTAAGTAGCTGCAACTGGCGCAAATCCGCCAATAGCGTACTCATATTCTCTGCTCGTATGGCAAAGAGTGGGTCGGGATACATTTGGATAATCTGCTGGGGCGTGTCGATAGACATAATGCTGCCGTTTTGTATAAGAGCAATGCGCTCGCAAAGGCTGGCTTCGTCCATATAAGGCGTGGAAACCAAAATGGTAATGCCTTCGGCTTTTAGTTTTTGCAACATTTGCCAAAAATCCTTGCGGGAAACAGTATCTACGCCGGTAGTGGGCTCGTCTAAAAACAACACTTCGGGACGATGAATGAGGGCACAACAAAGGGCTAATTTTTGTTTCATACCGCCCGAAAGTTTTCCGGCAGGTCTGTTTTTAAAAGGGGCTATTTGTACATAAATATCTTGTATCAAGTTATAATTTTCCTTTACCGTAGTATTAAAAACGGTGGCAAAAAAATTTAAATTTTCTTCTACACTCAAATCCTGATACAATGAGAATTTTCCGGGCATATAGCCTACTCTTTTGCGAATTTCGCGATATTGCTGCACTACATCGTAGCCGTTTACGGTCGCTTTCCCCGCATCGGGCAACAATAAGGTGGTGAGAATGCGAAACAAACTGGTTTTTCCTGCGCCGTCAGGACCAATTAAACCGAATAATTCGCCTTTTTCTATGGAAAAAGAAATGTCGCGAAGGGCAATGGTTTTGCCTTTGTTGTAGGTTTTGCTTATATTTTCGAGGCTTACATCAGGCATTGGGATTGAATTTTATTTCGCCATACATCCCAATTTTATACGAGCCGTCATTTTTCACTTTTACCTTAATGGCGTACACCATATTGGTGCGCTCGTCTTTGGTGCGAATGGTTTTGGGCGTAAATTCGCCTTTGTTGCTTATCCATGTAATGATTCCGGTGGTTTCTTTCATGCCGCCGTTTCCGTCATCGGTAAAAACGCGTACCTCGTCGTTGAGTTTTACCTGTGCCAACTGATTGCCGGAAATATAGACGCGGAGGATAATTTCGGATAAGTCGGCAATTTTGTAGAGTGGTCTTCCTATGCTTGTAAATTCGCCGTTGTATGCCAATTGGTTGGTTACGGTTCCCGCAAATTCATTGACGATGATACCGTCCGAAATTTGTTTTTCTATCAAATCGAGCCTTTTTTCGTTGGGCGATACTTCGCTGAGTACGGCCCTGTTTTGAATGGCTACACTTTCTTTTGCAGCAGCTATTTGTGCATCAATTACAGCAAGTTGGTTTTGGGCAGTAGCTAATTGTTTTTCCAAAACCGATTTTTGTCCACTGAGGTCATCTAATTGTTTGGTAGGAGCAGCGTTGGCTATCACTAATTTTTGGAAGCGGAGGATTTCTTTTTCTACAACCAAAATTTGCTGTTTCAAGGTAGCGATATTGTCTTTTTGCGTATTGTACTGCGACTGCAAAACGGCTACCTGGGGCGTGGCATTATTGGTTTTTTTGCCGATAGCGTCAATGCTTGCCTCCATTTGTTGGGCTTGAATTTCCAAATTGGCGACATCTATTTTCCCAATAGTATCGCCGGCTTTCAGCGTTTGTCCTTCGTCAATGTTTAAAGACAAAATTTTTCCGGTAGCCTCCGCGCTAATCATTCTTTCTATGGCTTCAAAACTGCCGGAAGCGTCAAAATCCGGTTTGCTGGACTTACACGCGCCCAAAATGAGGCTCAAGCCGGCAAAAAAGAGGGAATATTTTAGCGAATATTTTATCATATTTTGGGGTTTAATAATTTCCTGAAGTGGTGGCGTACAAATATTGTTGCATAAGTAATTGCATTTTGTGCAAAGCAAGATTCAGGCGCGCTGTATTTTCGTCATTGCTAAATTGCAAAAAATCGGTGGTAGTAATAATACCATTTTCCAATTGTATTGCTGCCGTTTTTTTTATATCCTGCCGCAAGGCAAGTAGTTTTTCGTCGTTTTGAATAAGGGTTTCGTATTTTTCCAATTCGGTAGCCTGCTGTTGGAGTTGGAGCTTGGCATTAAGGATGAATAACTGTTGCTGATGATTGATTTTTTGTTGGTTAATGCCAATTATTTGTCGGTCATTTTTGTTGGTATAAAGACTGCTCAAGTTCCAATTTAGGCGCAAGCCGCCAATATAGTAAGGCGATATTTCCGTTTGAAACATATTTAGCGCAGGATTGCCAAAACCTGCTTGCAAGAAAAGCCCTACTGCCGGAATTTTACGGTTGTTTATTCGCTGTTCTTGTAGTGCTACAGCATTGGTTTGCAGGGCAAAAAGTTGTAGTTCTTTTCTATTTAAATCTTCTGCAAAAGGAATTTGCAGCGGTAGCGCAAGGGAAATATTTTCGGAAAAAGTTTGTTGTGTAAGTGCCGCCAACATGTTGAGATAAGTTTGTTTTTGGAGGGCGTTTTCGTTGAGTTTTTGGTCAATATTGATTATTTCTGCTTCCACTTGTTGGGCATTTGCTTCGATGGCGATACCATTTTGCACCGCCGCTTTTATTTTTAGGTGGGTACTTTGTAAATTTTCTTTGTAGATAAGGAGTTGCTGCTTGGTTTCGTCAATAAGTAGCACGCCAAAGTAGAGTTGATTGATACGTTCTTTGAGTTGGCGGAGTTCTACTTCAATTTGCTGTTGTTCAATGGCGGCATTGGCAGAAACCAATTCCTTTTGGGTGCTTATTTCGTTGTAATTGGTAAGCGATTTGTAGGCATCGATATACAATTTATATTGTTGCTTATTAATGGTGGGAATTTCAATATTCGGAATATTTATCGGAATGGAAGTAACCTCCGACTGATAAGTGAATTGCCCATTGAGGGAAATTTGCGGCAACTTGGCTTTGTTGATGTTTTCGAGCGTAAAATCGGTGCTTTGTTCGATAAGAGCCAGTTGTTTTACCAAGGGATAATTGTCTTGCGCCCACTGCTGACATTCTTCGAGCGTAATAGTTTCATTTTGACTATAACTTATTGAAAAAGAAGCAAATATCAACAAAACAAGCATCATTATTTTTACGCGAAGTACGGATTTTGGTTTTATGTTTTTCATTGTTGAAGCGTATTTATTTCACCCAAAGCATGTTTTTAATCCAAAGGGGGATATATTTTTTGCGTTCTTGCATCAATTCGTCAAAATCGGGCGCGGGTACTTGCAACACATTTTGCACAATAGGCTTGGCGATAAAAGGAAAAATGGTGAGGCTGGCAACATTTAACATAAAATGAAGCGAATTAATGGCTTTAAAATTGCCTTTTGCCACTTCTGCTTCAAATTGTTGTAGAAACACCGACTGTTTAATTTCTTTAAAAAAAGGAACTTTCGCACTTATTTCCTGCGGATGTTGGCTAAATTCATTGAGCATAAAAAGCGGGATTTCGGGATTTTGCCTAAGCAAATTGATATAAGAAGAGACAAAATTTTCTAATTTTTCGTGTATGGAAGTGCTTGTGTCATTAAGGATTTGTAACATTCCCGCCATAAAGTGTTCGATAGTTTCGAGCATTATTACATCGTAAAGTTGTTTTTTACTTCGGAAATAATAATTCACCAAAGCGAGATTTATGCCAGCAGTTTGGGCAATATCGCGGGTTTTGGTAGCGGAGAATCCTTTTTCTTGGAAAAGTTTTCGGGCAGTTTCTTTGATTAGTTGCGGTGTATCTTGCTCGGGCATCGACAAATATTTGTCGCAAAACTAATTTAATTTTTCGTTTAAAACAAATGTTTAAAACAATTTTTCAAGTCCATATTTTCCGAAAAAATTTTGCTTCCTCTCCTACTATTTCTATTGCAAAATAAGCTGTAGGTTAGTTTTTTGTCGCTGTTTTAAGTGCTTGGACAAAAGAAAACCAGTATAAATTATTGCTATTCTTTGTGTAACATTGTGCTATTATTTGGTACACTAAGTTGCGCTAAGTATTTCACGAAGTCACACAAAGTAATACCAAAACCGTATGAAAGTTGCGTATTGGTTTAGGAATTATTAAGGGTAAGTACTCGCAATACAAGTTTGGGGACATATCTATACTTAGGGCTTCTTCATTTTCTTTGCTTGTCCAAAGAAAATGAAGCAAAAGAAAGGACAGTTTTTTCAAGGTATTTTTGCCCAACTCGGGCAAAACCGCAGTTCTTTGGCTAAATTTTTTCCAAGGCTTCAAAAATTTTTAACGCCCCAAAACTGCTATACTACGAAAAAAGATTTTTACCTTTTCTAATACGCAATAGCTATTCGATTTTAGTATTATTTAAAAAGCTAGTATAAATTATTGCTATTCTTTCGCAAGTTATAGCAACCAACACTTAATTTCTTTTGGATAGATACTTAAACAAATTGATATAAAGAAGGCAAAAACGAACATTCTCGCGGAACACAACCCTATCTTGATACAAAATACTATTATGCAGATTTTGTGAATGATAGTTTTTGTTGCAAAATGTTCATTTTAATTTTTGTTCACTATTATATTATTCGTATCAGTTTGGGTATTGTTAAGTGTAAGTATCCGCCTCGCAACTTTGGAAGTAAATCTATGCTTTGGGATTCTTCATTTTATACCAAAACAGTATGAAAGTTGCGTATTGGTTTAGGAATTATTAAGGGTAAGTATCTGCTCCGAAACTTTGGGGGCAAATCTATGCTTGGGGTCTTCTTCATTTTCTTTGCTTGTCCAAAGAAAACGAAGCAAAATATACGACACTTTTTTCAAGGTATTTTTGCCCTTGCAGGGCAAAACCGCAGTTTTGGGGCTAAATTTTTTCCAAGGCTTCAAAAATTTTTAACGCCCCAAAACTGCTATACGGCGAAAAAAGATTTTACCCTTCTTTAATACGCAATAGCTATTCGATTTTGGTATAAACAATCAAATAATAGTCTGTCTTTAATGTAAAGACCCATAGCTAAAAAGCGGCGGGCTGAAAATTTTCAGCCCGCCGCTTCGTTTTTTTTACATTAAAAGAACTATCGCAAAAGTGGCGATGCCTTATTTGCTGCCGTTAAGTTTGGCTTCAATGCTCAAGGTAGCATGTGGCACAGCTTTAAGACGCTCTTTGCTGATAAGTTTACCGGTAACACGGCAAATGCCATACGTTTTGTTTTCAATTCTAATCAGCGCATTTTCCAAATACTGAATGTACTGCACTTGTCGCGAGGCTAATTTGTTCAGATGTTCTTTTTCTAATGTAACCGAACCATCGTCTAAGCCCATAAACTTGCCATCTACTAACTCTTCGCTGGAACTTTTTATTTGCTGCTGTAAATAATCTAATTCTTCTCTTGCCGAGTGTAATTTCTTGATTATTAATTCTTTAAACTCTTGTAGTTCTTCGTCGGAATAGCTTTTCTTTTCCTGGTCTGATAAACTAGTCATTTCCATGGTAGAAATTTTTTATAGGTTATAAAAAAACGCGATGCAAAGCTACATATTTTCAAGTGAATAATACGTATTCACAAATTAAGGGTTTGTTAAACTAATGTAAAAAGTGCTACATTAAACCCTTTCTACAACTACTTTAAGTGTAATACCATTTATGTCTAAAATATGCATTTTGTCATCATTTTCATTTATTGATTCAATAAAGTCCAAACGGTTTATTAAGGTTTCCTGGCTAATGTATTGCTTATAAGTTTCAAACGCATTAAAAAGTTCCTTATTTCGTTCCACTTGTACAAATATTTTGTCCGTAACATCAAAACCGCTCTCTTTGCGGAGATTTTGTAGCTTGTTTACAATCTCGCGTGCGTTCCCTTCGGTTATCAGTTCGGGCGTAAGGCTTATGTCCAAAGCCACCGTCAAATCGTTTTGTGTGTTCACCAACCAGCCCGGAATATCGGCAGTATGTATTTCCACTTCGTCAATGCCTATGCGTATAGGTTCGTCGTCAATGTTTAAATCCATAAAACCTTCTTTTTCAAAAAGGGCAATTTCTACCTGATTGAGTGCTTCCAACACTTGCTTCACCGCTTTCATTTTGCCGCCTAATTTTTTACCTAATATTTTAAAATCAGGTTTAATATTTTTTACTAATAAATTAGTGGTGTCTTCCACAAATTCTATTTCTTTCACATTTGTTTCGGACAAAATGAGTGCTTGCACTTTGAGAATTTGTTGGCGTTTTTCTTCGGAAAGAATAGGGATAAGTATTTTTTGCAGTGGCTGGCGTACTTTTATTTTTTCGCTTTTGCGCAATGCCAATACTTGCGAAGAAATTTGTTGTGCCAAGCGCATTTCTGTTTCCAAATCTGTATCAATCAAAGCTGCATTTGCCTGCGGGAAGTCGCGCAAATGCACCGAAGTTTGTGTATGTAAGCCCGTTACATTGTTCAGGTTTTGCGATAAATATTCGGCAAAAAACGGCGCGATAGGCGATATAAGACAAGCCAGCGTATCCAAGCAAGTATAAAGTGTTTGGTATGCCGCCAACTTGTCGCGCGCATCACTTTTACTAAGGTTAGACGGACTCCAAAAACGTTTTCTGTTAAGGCGCACATACCAGTTACTCAAGTCTTCGTCCAAAAAGCTCTCTATCGAACGGGCAGCGCGCGTAGGTTCATAATCTGCCAATAGTGTATCCACTTCTTGTACCAGCGAATTGAGGCGCGAAATAATCCAACGGTCTATTTCAGGTCTTTCTGATACAGGCACTTGTGTTTGCTGGTTGTGAAAAGCATCAATATTGGCATACAAGGCAAAAAAGTTGTAGGTATTAAACAAAGTGCCAAAAAACTTGCGACTATTGTCTTGCAGCGTTTCCATATCAAACTTGAGGTTGTCCCAAGGTTGTGCATTAGAAATCATGTACCAGCGCGTAGTATCTGCGCCATAAGTAGCTATGGTTTCAAAAGGATCTACGGTATTGCCTTTGCGCTTCGACATTTTTTGCCCGAATTTATCCAAAACCAAACCGTTGGAAATCACGTTTTTGTATGCGACCGAATCGGAAATCATAGTGCTGATGGCGTGTAGCGTATAAAACCAGCCGCGCGTTTGGTCCACACCTTCGGCAATGAAATCGGCAGGGTAGTTGGCATTAAAAATTTCCTTAGTTTCAAACGGATAATGCCATTGTGCGTAAGGCATCGCGCCCGAATCAAACCACACATCTATCAAATCGGCTTCGCGGTACATCGGTTTTCCCGAAGGGGCAACTAATACTATTTCATCAACATAAGGCTTGTGTAAATCTACGTCCGGCGACACGGCGTTAGGCATCAATCCGGCGGCAGCGGCTTTTTCACTTTCGGCTACCAATTCCGCAATAGAACCAATGCAAATTTCTTCGCTGCCATCTTCGGTGCGCCAAATAGGCAAAGGCGTTCCCCAATAGCGCGAGCGCGATAAGTTCCAATCTTGCAGATTCTCCAACCAGTTGCCAAAACGCCCTGTTCCGGTAGCGGCAGGCTTCCAGTTGATGGTTTCGTTTAGCGCAATCATGCGGTCTTTTACTTTCGTAACTTGTATAAACCAAGAGTCGAGGGGATAATAAATAACAGGTTTGTCGGTACGCCAGCAGTGTGGATAGTTGTGCGGATATTTTTCAATTTTAAAAGCCTTGTTTTCTTTTTTAAGCATTACGGCAATGTCCACATCTACCGAAACATAGTCGGCTTGGTCTTTGTAATCTTTTACATACCTTCCGGCAAAGTCGGTCACTTCGTCCACAAATTTTCCTTGTCTATCTACCAGTGTCAGCGAGCCGATACCATTTTGGCGTGCTACGCGCAAGTCGTCTGACCCGAAGCTCGGCGCAATATGCACGATGCCCGTACCATCTTCGGTGGTTACAAAGTCGCCCACAAGTACACGAAAAGCATCGCCGTCTTTGGGTTGGGCGTAAGGCATTAGTTGCTCGTAAGCAATGCCTTCCAAATCTTTTCCCTTAAAAGTATCTACTATTTGATAAGGAATATTTTTGTCGCCAGCTTGGTAAGCCTCAAAGTCAAGCTGTTCGTTTTCGGGTTTGAAATAAGCCAAGAGCCTGTCTTTTGCCAAAATTACGCTTACAGGCAAATGCGTATAAGGATTGTAGGTTTTTACTTTTACATAGTCAATATTTGCGCCTACGGCTAAAGCGGTGTTGGAAGGCAAAGTCCAAGGCGTAGTGGTCCACGCCAAAAAGTAAACATCTTGGTCTTTTATTTTAAATTGTGCCACTACCGTTGTATCCGTCACTTCGCGATAGCAGCCCGGCTGATTAAGTTCGTGCGAGCTCAAACCCGTACCTGCGGCAGGCGAAAAAGGTTGAATGGTATAGCCTTTGTACAAATAGCCTTTTTGATAAAGTTGTTGCAACAAATACCACAAACTTTCGATGTAGCTGTTTTCGTAAGTAATATAAGGATTGTCCAAATCTAACCAATAACCCATTTGGGTTGTCAGTTCATTCCACTGCTCGCGAAACTGCATTACGGTTTCACGGCAAGCCTTGTTGTAGTCGGCTACGGAAATACTTTTGCCAATATCTTCTTTGGTAATACCCATTTTTTTTTCTACACTCAACTCTATCGGCAGTCCGTGCGTATCCCAGCCACCTTTGCGCAATACGCGATAACCCTTCAGGCTTTTGTAGCGGCAAAAAATATCTTTGATGGTGCGCGAAATAACGTGATGAATGCCCGGCAAACCATTGGCAGAAGGAGGACCTTCGTAAAAAACAAAAGGTTTCTCTTCAGGACGGTTGCGAATACTTTTTTCAAAAATGTCGTTTTGTTGCCAAAATTGTAGTATTTCTTTTTCTATTTTCGGTAAATTAAATTCCTTATCTATGCGATATTCCAAAGTATTTGACATAATTGATGAGATTGTTTTTGAAAATCTGAAATGATAAATGTTTTTAAAGATGTTTTAGTTCAATGATTTTTTGGTGCGGTAGCGATTTTTGCCACTACTCAGGTCAAACCAACGGTCGAACCAAATAATAAGTGCCGGAAGCAGCACCAAATTGGTAAACAGCGAAACTACTAAGGTAATAGACGTAAGTATGCCTAAATAACGCGTCCCTTCGAAGCTGGAAAACGAAAAGATGATAAATCCACACAACAGGATAATTGCCGTGTAAATCATACTGTGACCCGTTTCGCGAATAGCTACGGCGATGGCGCGCAGCAGCGAATGATTTTCGATAAAATACTCCTGTCGGAATTTACTTAAAAAATGAATCGTAAAATCGACCGAAATACCAAAAGCAATGCTGAAAATAATAACCGTTGAAGGTTTGAGGTAAATATTGAAATAGCCCATTAGCGAAGCGGTAATCCACAGAGGAATGAGATTGGGCAATAGTGTAACCACAAGCATTTTCCCCGAACGAAACAAAAACGCCACCAATATCGCAATCAACAAAAATGCAATGAGAATACTATTACTAAGTCCGTTTATCAAATAATTATAGCCTTCCATCATAATCAAGCCCGTGCCACTAATGGTAGTGTTGTAACGCGAAGGGTCAAAAATTTCGGCAGTTTTTTGTCGCAAACTGTCTATCACTTCGTTCATTTTGCCCGAACCCACATCTTTCATTTGTACGCTTATGCGCAAAAGTTGTTGCGTACTGTCTGTAAACGCTTGCAAGAGTTGTGTTCCGCTGCGCATATCGCCGCTGTTTTTAATGTATTTAAAAACAAAATTTTGTTCGGCTCTGCCCGGAAGCTGATAAAACTTGGATAAGCCATTGAAATACGCCTGATTGGCAAACTTAACGCCCTCCACCAATGAAAGTGGTTTAAAAAACAGACTGTCGCCATCAAAAACTGTTTCTAATTCATTGGCTTTTTCTAAAAAAGATAATTTGGTAATACCGCCTTTTTTGCCCGAATCTATAATAATATGCAAGGGCATAATACCAAAATTGTCTTCAAAAAACTTGAAATCATTGTATTCGGTCGAATTTTTGGGAATGTCGTCGAACAAAAAGCCTTGCGCTTGCAATCGCCACAGACCGGCACTCGCCACCAACAAAATAAGAAGCGTACCAAGTAAGATTCTGTTGCCGAAACGATAGGTCCATTTGTCCAACTGGTGCAGCAAAACCCGAAAGCCCGGATTGTCGAGGTGCTTTGTTTCTTTTACCGAAGGTGGCGGCAAAAAATAAAAGGCAATAGGAATAATAATGAGCGAAAAAACATACGACAAAGCAATAGAGCTTGCCGAAATAACCCCAAACTCAAACAGCAATTCGCTTTTCATTAGTGCGAAAACGCCGAAGCCAATAGCCGTTGTAAGATTGGAATACAAGGTAGCAGTTCCTATTTTAGCAATTGTATTTTGCAATGCCTGCCGTTTATCTTTCAAGCGGCGGTACTCGTCGTGGTATTTGTTTATCATATACACGCAGTTTGGCACGGCAATAACCACCAGCAAGGTCGGCACCAAACCCGTGAGTAAGGTTATTTTGTAACCCAAAAGATGCACCAAACCCAGCATCCACGTAACGCCCGTAAGCACTACCAAAGCCGGCAGCAGCACAGAAGTAAACGACCGAAACAAAATAAACAACAACAAAGCCGAAATCAGCATTGCGGCAATGGCAAACAAAATGAGTTCACTTTTTATTTTGGTTACGCGAAAAGTGCGCAAATATGGCAAGCCCGAATACTTCAAATCAACCTGCTGATTTTGGGCAAAATTTTCGGTTATTGCTAGCAAATTGTTCATAAAAGGCACCCGCGCTTTCGAGTCCAGCAAATTCGGCTCAATGCGAACAGCCATAAAAGTTGCACTATTGTCGGGACGATAGAGGCGGTCAAGGTAAAAAGGAAGTTGTAAAAACGCTTCGTGCAGACTATCTAATTGTGGCTGATTATCGATTTTTTGGGGAAAAAGTTTTTCAAAAACAAATTTTTGTGCGGTCGTATCTTTTTGCAAAAAAGCCACTTCGGGCAATGCCAAAACATTTTGTACACCTTCTATTTTTTTGAGGCTGTCGCAAAGTTGTATCCACGCATTGAAAAAAGACTGCTCAAAAGTACGGTCGGTTTGCAAGCCTATGACCAAAATATTGCCATCTTCGCCAAATTGTTCTTTCACCCACTCGTATCGTTGATACTCTTCTTGGTTTTTGGGAACTATTTTGTCCAATTCGTAGGTAAGTTGCACTTGTTTGGCTTGCCATGCCATAAAGCAAGTGCTTATAAACAAACCCACCAACAGTGTGATACGGTTATTTATGATAAAATTTGTGAGATTATACCACATAAAAAAATGTTGAAATTAAATGCACATTTTTTGAGAGTGCAAAGGTAGGTATATTTAGGCTATATTTTGGTATCTAAGAAACCACAGTAAAGCTATTTTTTATTGGAATTTTGTACTTTTAGCGCAAGTTGCGATGTAAAATGGTGAACTGAGCACAACACTAATTGGTTTTAAACAGAAAAACACTTTGATAATAGTATCCAAACGCTTTGTAAAAATCATAACCGTCAATTTTGCCGGAGCGATTGCTTTGTATCCATTTATTTTTGTAAAAAACAAAACACAAATACAAGATGCCGAGCTGATGCGCCACGAGCGTATTCATCTGCGACAGCAAATAGAACTGTTGTTGGTGTTTTTTTACCTTTGGTATGCCATAGAATATTTGGTGCGGCTTTGCCAATACAGGCAACACTACGCCGCTTATCGCAATATTTCTTTTGAGCGGGAAGCCTACACTTGTCAAAGCAAAGAAAACTATCTAAAAAATAGACCGTATGCCGCTTTTTTGAAGTATATTTGCCTTTTAACTTCTTAACAAACTTTATGAAAAAAACGTCTAATCTGGCTGCCTCCGAACTCATCATCAATCCGGACGGTAGTATTTACCACTTGGCTCTTTGTCCCGAAGATATTGCTTCTACGGTTATTTTAGTAGGCGACCCTGCACGGGTAAATAGTGTAAGCAAATATTTTGACCGTATTGAAATAAAAAAACAAAAACGCGAATTTATTACGCATACAGGTTATGTAGGCGAAAAGCGCATTAGTGTTATTTCTACGGGAATTGGCACAGATAATATTGACATTGTATTAAATGAAATAGATGCTTTGGTGAATATTGATTTTGATAAAAAAGAAATAAAAACACAAAAAACCACCCTGAATTTTATTCGTATAGGCACTTCGGGCGCATTGCAAGCCGATATTCCTGTGGATAATTTTTTAGCTTCAGCTTGGGGATTTGGTTTAGATGGCTTGCTACACTTTTATACACACGAAATACTGCCGCAAGTACAAGAAATGCTCCATAGCTTGGAAAATCCTATTGCCAAAGCTGCCTATGCTTTTCCTGCCGACAATATGCTTTTGGAACATTTTGGCAAAGACTTTTATCAAGGCATAACGCTTACTTGTTCAGGGTTTTACGCGCCGCAAGGGCGACAGCTGCGCCTACAAGCCAAGTGGCAAAATATGTTGGATTACTTTCAGCAACAGCAAACTTCTTTAGGGCGTTTTACCAATTTTGAAATGGAAACCTCAAGTATTTATGGCTTGTCGCACTTGCTCGGACACAGAGCTTTGTCGCTCAATCTTATTTTAGCCAATCGCGCGCAAGGAACTTTTAGCCCCGACCCCTACAAGGCAATGGACAAGTTGATAGCCACCACATTAGAAAAATTTAGTAATTTGTAGCAACTAAAATACCATGAACGCTGAAAATACAAAACAAAAAATGAGCTTATTAGCAGTAAATCCGCAGGCGAAAAAAGTAATGAAACTTTTAACCAATAGTTGGAAATTCAAGCTCTACCTGTTGGCAAAGTTGCCGATGGCATTTTTAGCCGGATTGCGTGTAACGCACATAGATGCACAGACTTGCTCCGTAAGTGTTCCTTATAAATGGTTGAATACCAACCCTTTCCAATCAACGTATTTTGCTGTTTTGACGATGGCTGCCGAGCTATCCACCGGAACTTTGGCACTTTGCGGTACGTATCAAAACAAACCTTCCGTAGCGATGCTGGTGACTAATTTGACGGCGGAATTTAGCAAAAAAGCAAAGGAGCGCGTGGTGTTTACTTGCTCCCAAGGCGATGAAATTGCTGCAACAATAGCCCAAACGCTGCAAACTGGTGCGTGGGAAAGCATTTGTGTAGAAACCGTAGGTGTCAATGCACAGCAAGAAGAAGTAGCGCGCATGCAATTTGAGTGGTCGTTTCGTGCAAAGAAAAACTTATAGCGTATGCACATACACATTATTAACGGTCCCAACCTAAATCTTTTGGGAAAACGGCAAGTGCAAATTTATGGCAATCAATCTTTTGAAGATTATTATGCGAAATTGCAAAAACAATATCCTTTGGTGCAGTTTAGTTGTTTTCAGGACAATTCCGAAGGAAAATTGATAGATAATGTGCAGGAAATGGGTTATCAGGCACAGGGAATTATTCTCAATGCTGCGGCATATTCCCACACTTCTGTGGCACTTGCCGATGCAGTAGCTGCTGTTCCTGCTCCGGTTATTGAAGTGCATATCAGCAATGTATTTGCACGCGAAACACATCGCCATCATTCCTTTTTGTCTCCTTTGGCAAAAGGTATTATTGCAGGCTTTGGTTTAGATTCTTATCGTTTGGCGGTAGAGGCAATTATGTTGTTGCACAATGACTAATAATTGATTTTTTCGTCAAAATTTTTTATATAATAATTACGTTTAAAAAACTTCATTTAATTTTGGCTTGAAATTTGCTTTACTTATAAATGATGCTTAAAAAAATACAAATGAAAAGTAAATTTATACTACTCATTTTTGCTTATATTCTAATAGGAATTTCTCCTTTTAATATTACGCTATTTGCCCAAGAAGACTGCGAAAGTCAATATTTAGTAACTGTAATTTCACAAAACGCTACTTGTTATGGCGGTAGCAACGGCAAAGCTACTATTGCAAGTACAGGCTGTGAGTGTATGTTTAGTGGATGCCAATTTTCGTGGAGTACAGGCTCCAATTTGCATACAGTAGATAACTTGCCCGCAGGAACTTATACCGCCACCGTTATTCATCCCGATGGTTGTACTATTAGTCGCGAGGTAGTAATAGCTGAGCCAGAATCTTTTATTGAAGATATAAGCATAACGCCCGAAACCTGTGGTGAAGGAGGTAGTGCAAAAATAGTTCCTAAACCTTTGGTGGGTGAACTTTCCTACGAGTGGTCTAATGGCAGCACCGAAGCTACCCTTGAAAACGTAGCAGCAGGAATATATTCGGTAAGTGTGACAAACTTTATGGATTGTACCATTACCGATACCATTGAAATAACTGCCGAAGCAGCCTTAGATGCAACTGTTGCCGAAATTCAGCCCTCATGCCCCGAAGAAGCCTCCGGTGAAGTGGTTTTTGAAGTGATGAGTGGTACGCCACCGTATATTATTACTTGGCAAGATGGTAGCCAATCGAATACGCTCGAAAAACAGTTTCTATTGCCGGATACTTACGAAGTGCAGATTGCCGATGCAAATGGATGTATGGCGAATGTGAGCTTTGTAGTTCCTGCTGTTGAAATTGAGGCGCAAGCGAGTTGTAATAAAATCCAAATTTGTAAAGGGGAATTTTCCATCTTTTCTGCAACGGGAGGTATAGCTTACGAATGGTTGCCTACAACAGGACTCAACAATCCGTCCAGTGCTAATCCTTTGGCAAGTCCTGAAGAAACAACCACCTATACCGTAAAAATATATGGCAGCAAAGGGTGTTTTGTTACGAAGGAAATTACCATAGAAGTGTTGCCCGAACCGAATTTGTTCATCAATATTGGTAATAACACTATTTGCCAAGGCGAAAGTATTGTCGCCTACACTACCAGTAGCGGGCAAGGAAATGCGTTCAGTTGGTCGCCCGCCGAAGGTGTATCTAATCCCAATAGCAATGCAGTATATCTTTCACCCGAAATTACGACTACTTATACCGTTACCGTATTAAATTCTCAAGGTTGTGAAAAAAGCGAAACTATTACCTTAGCGGTTGATAATTGCACGGGAATAGATGAGGTAACTACAGAAGTAACTGCCAATATTGCGATGTTGCAGGACAATTTGCAGGTACAATTTCAAAATCTTGTGCTTAGTTCACCCTATACTTTTGCCATATACAATGTTCAAGGGCAAAAATTTAAAACAGGTATTGTAGAAAATAATGTGTTAAATATTTCTTTGTCCAATGTACCTTCCGGCTTGTATTTATTGCAATTGCAAAACCCTGAAAATAAGCAGCAATTTGTTTGGAAATGGGTGAAATAATTTCTTTATTGTGAAAAAATAATAATGAAAAAGGAACAGCCCACTGGCGATAAAGAAATAAATCTTTCGCAAGCGCAGCAAATGGTAGATAATTGGATAAAAAGGGTAGGCGTTCGTTATTTTAGTGAACTTACCAATATGGCGGTGTTAATGGAGGAAGTGGGCGAGTTAGCGCGACTTATGGCACGTACTTACGGCGACCAATCGTTCAAAAATAAAGAAGCCACCAAAAATATTGCCGACGAAATGGCAGATGTATTGTTTGTATTAATATGTTTAGCCAATCAGACAGGCGTAGATTTAACGGCTGCTTTTCAACAAAACTTACAGAAAAAAACACAGCGAGACGCTGACCGACACAAGCAGAATCCTAAACTTAATGCTTAAATTGCCTGTTTCACAAAATCCTTTTCATGTAGTATTACGATATTTTCAGTAAAAAGATTTTGCCGAAAACAAAATTGTATATCCTCCGCCAATCCTTTGTTATTAAGTCGTTTGTAGTGAGCCGATTCGGCTAAAAATTCAGTTACATTATCGCGGTGTAAATTCCATAACTGTGCTACCATTGTAGAAGCATCGCATTGAGGGTTGGGTTTTGCACTAAGTTGGCACAATAGTGCTCCGGCAAAAAGACTATCTTCCAAACTCACTTTTCCCTTCCATCCGGCGCAAAAAAGAAAAATATCTTTCTCTTGGCGATTGAGCCACTCGGCAGTAGCTTGCAAATTCAAAAAAGAGCCAATAAGAATCGTATCCGCAGCTTGCGACAGTTGTACGCAGCGTGTACCGTTGGTAGTGCTTAGTGCCAATTTAATGCCATTACTTTCTGGATTTTGGTAATATTGTAGTGGCGAGTTTGTCCAGCGAAAACCTTCTATCGGCTCACCATTGCGCTCGGCGGCGGCTTCGTACTGCTGTGTTTCTAAGGCTTTGCATGCGGTCAGGTCGGCTTCGGTACGCACAGCAACTACGCCACTTTCTAAGGCAGTAACAATAGTACTGCTGGCGCGCAAAATATCAATTACAACAACAATTTTGCTTTTTACTTCGTAAAGATGTATGAGTTCGGGGCTTAAACAAACTTCTACCATACAAGAATTTAAATTTGAGGAAAAATTTATTTTTGACTGCGAATAATAAGATAAATAGTAATAATACCAAAAATAATGTTGGGAATCCACGCCCCCAACCAAGGCGGCAAGTTGGCATTGATAGAAAACGTAGTGGAAAATTGCAGCGAAATAATGAACAAACTACTCAGGGCAATGCCATAAAAAAGCGGTAATCCAATACCGCCACGCACCTTGCGCGAAGCAATAGCATAGCCCATTGCCGTAAGGATAAATGTAGCAAACGGAATAGCCATACGCCGATATTTTTCCACCTGAAAAGTTTCAATACTTTTGCCGCCGCGCATTTGCTCTTCGGCAATAAAAGCATTGAGTTCGGGTGTAGTCATTGCATCTTTATAAATGGTTTTTTTCTGAAAATCGTTGGGCA